>OY730490.1:2020000-3292502 GCA_963422765.1 Dehalococcoidia bacterium | reverse complement strand
ATTTCCTGTTTCATGTCCAGGTAGCCAAAGATGCGCTCAAACATCGCCAGCGATGACTGCAATTCCACCGACACCTGCAACAGACGCCCCACCGGGAAGTACAAGCGGTTTTGCAGAACGGTGAAGGCGATGACAGTGCCGGGGGAAATCACCGCCGGGCCGCCCCCCGACATCATGTATCCCGCCAGCAGGTAAATAGCCACCGGACTGACCGAAAGGAAAGCCATCACCACCGCGAAAAAAGCGTGTCCAATCATCTGCTGGCGCACGGTCAGGTCGGACAGTTCCTGATTGTGGCGCCGGAAATTCGCCATCTCCTCGCGCTGCCGCCCGAAGAGCTTCGCCAGCATAATTCCCGATACCGACAGCGTTTCCTGGGTGATAACCGTCATCTCGGCCATAGACTTCTGAGTCGCGGAAGTGATTTCCCGCCGCTTCCGGCCCACCCACTGGGCCATAAAGAAGTAGATAGGCACAGTGGCGATGGCAACTAAAGTCAACTGCCACGACAGGATAACCATAGCGCCCAGGGTGCTGGCCAGAATGGCGATGTTGGCGATGGTGTCGCTCAGGGTGGTGGTCACCACCGACTGAATGCCGCCCACGTCGTTGGAAACCCGGGACTGAATCTCGCCGGTGCGGGTTGCAGTGAAAAACCGCAGCGACATCCCCTGCAAGTGAACGTACACGGCGTCTCGCAGGTCGCGCATCACATACTGCCCGACCTTGTTGGTCATATAGGTCTGAAAGACCCCCATGCCCGCATTGGCCGCAGCAATAGCGACCATCACGCCCCCCAGAATCCACAGCAGGTTGATGTTGGGGCCGCTGTCCGACGCCACTCCCAGCCCATCGTCGAACACCACCTGAATCAGCATCGGGTTGACCACGCCCAAGGTGGAAGTGACCAGAATGAAGCACACCACGATAGCCACCTGAACCCGGTACGGGCGGAAGAGCCGCACCACCCGCGGCACAAGGGGCCGCCCGGCGTCGGGCGCCGGGCCGGCAGCGGGCGGCTCCCCCGGCGTCCGGCGGGAGCGGTCTGGCGTCAGCGTAGTCATTTCGAAAAGTCCACAAGCCAGTCTGGTCAGTATTCTATATCAAGTATATGTTATGACTGCCTTAATCGGAAATTTCCCCAGCAGCAGGAGAAAGTCTTCTCTCTCAAGCAAGAATCAACTAACGGTTTCAAGATTCCATTGGCTGGCAAAGGCCTGACCATAAAGAAAATTCCCTCTCCCATGGGGGAGAGGGCTAGAAGTGCGGGAAGAGCTACCGGAAAAGCTGTTACCAAGTCTTGATGACCGGCAATATCTCCTTGCCGAACAGTCCGATGTTGGACATGGTGGCTTCGTGGGACATCTTGGATTCCTGACCGTACATTATCAGATGCTCCATGCCCAGCCGCTGGTGCAGGTACTCCAGCTTTTCCAGAACGGTGTCCGGCGTGCCGCAGACGATGTGGTAGTTTTCGTTCAGTTCCTCGAAGCTCTGGGTTGCCAGAGGCTTGGACTGACGGCGTGCGGCAACCGCGGCTCCGGCCTGCGTGCGATAGCCCACCGGGTTCATATACTCCCGGGGCGCGCGGGTGGTGGGCCCCATACGCCAGATGAAGTGCTTGGCTTCTTCCTCGGCCTTCTCCTGGGTTTCCGCCACATAGCAACACAGCAGGTAGCCGAAGTTGTCGGGAACCGCCTCCCGGCCTCCTTCGGCAGCGGCATTGCGGTACACATTAAACAGTTCCTCGGTAACGTCCAGCGCGGTCAGGAAAGCCACGTAGGTATAGCCGTGGCGGCCAGCCCACTCGGCGGTTTCCGGGCTGGCCGTGCCGGGCACCCACACCGGCGGATGCGGCTGCTGAACGGGCATAATCCACGGGTTGACCGCCCGGAAATTGTAGTGCTTGCCCTCCCAGCGGAAGGGGCCCGGCGTCGTCCACGTCTTTATCAGCAGGTCGTGGCATTCCTCGAACCGCTCCCGGTTCTCCACCGGGTTGACGTTGGTCGAAACGGTCTCCACGCCGGTGCCGCGAACCATCCCAGAGATAACCCTCCCGCCTGATATAACGTCAATCATGGCGATTTCTTCGGCCAGCCGCACCGGGTTCTCGTGGATCGGCAGTATGTTGCCCAGCAACAGAATCTTGGCGTTCTGCGTAGTGCGGGCCAGCACCGCGGCCGTCAGGTTGCACGAAGCGTTCATGCACGACGGCGTGCTGTGATGCTCGTTGACCATAATGCCGTCGTAGCCCAGCTCGTCCACATACTGGCACTCGTCAAAATACCGCTTGAACAGCCGGTTCGCCGTCCCGGGATCAAAGAAGCTGTTGGGAAAAGTAAGCCGTATAGACGGATACTTTTCGCTCTCTTCGTCGGGGTATTCGTGGTAGGGAAACTCGCTGAAGTAGTAGACCTTCATGGGGGTGTTCTCTCCTTAAAAAGTCCGTAGGCCGCCTTACGACTGCACCAGATATGGGACAGGTCCAGATGATCAGATTTCCTCTACAGATGTAGAGGAATTGTTCAGAATCTCCGGGCAAGTCGTAGCCGGAGCAACTTCAGCACCTTCTTGCGCTGTCTCTTAATTGCGGGAGACTTCATTATTTTAGCAGACCTGTCCATATAATGGGTAAAGTTGCCTTGGTATTTCTTTCTTCCTTGCAGGAGTTTTATTTTTTTGCCTCGCAACGGCAATTCCGAGTACATATTATAAAGTGCTTGCTTTCTAAAAGGTGCTTCATGCAATTTCTTCAGACTTTCTCTTTTTTGATGGAATCGGGCGGCTTGAACAGCCTTTTTGAGTTTGCGGTGATAGCGATGGATGGAAGACGGACGGATCGTTATTTTGTTGCCATTGAAGAGAAACCCTAAATATTGAAGTGGCTTATGAGGTAACTCGTCGCTGTTCTGAATTTGAGTTTTCTCTTTATTACGACTTAGCTTGAGTCGATTCAGGTGTTCGTCAAAGCAGGCCAAAATGTCAATACCTTGGCTATCCGGTGTAACTATGAGAATGTCGTCACAATATCTCCAGTAACGGCCGCCGAGCGACGTAATCCAGCTATGCATAGCCGAATCCAAGTCAGCCATATAGATATTGGACAGCAACGGGCTTAATGATGAACCCTGCGGAATGCCGATACCCTTAGCTCTGCCAAGGGCAGGTTGCACCAACTTGCGAGGGATAACTTTCTCTCTGAACTGCTGCGGCGTACATATCCGGACAGGAGCATTACGCTCCTTCAGCCTACCGGAAGCGCTGACTCCAAACAAGCCATAGACTTCATGTTTTTCAACAACGCCATATCTAGTGATTCCTTTGTACACGGCGTAGTGATCATCGGGAAGTTGTGATTTATGTAAGAATCTTGCCCATATTTTTTTTAATTCTTGATGATCTATATTGTCGAAAAAACCTTCAACATCTACGGCTATTATTTGACATACAGGGTTAGATTTTATAAAGTCAAAAGCCTTCTTTGCGAGGGTTACATTATTTTCTCCGATACTGCGAAATGCAGTAACTGATTCATTAAGCCCTTCGGTTTTAAGCCATTGCTCATATAAGGGCGCAAGCAAAGACTTGTAGTAAGAAAAAATGTATCCATCTCTATGGGAAGGGTATGCAATTAACCGTTCTTTAGGTTTGTTGATAGGATAGCCGGTTAAAGGGTCTCTGACAACCTTCTTAGTTTGAGGGTCTTTGCGGAATCGAGGGGTAAGTAGTTTGTATGTGATGAAAGGATGAAAGGCATGCTGGACTACTTTATCTGGATCGCAGACATAGGCCACCGCAGACTTTTCGCTCAAAGGTAGATCAAAATGGGGATACGGTTTTCGGACATACCAAGTCGCTGATTCAGACATAAGCAGTTTCTCACGTGGGCGGATGAATTAACTGCGGCCGGTCTCCCCGCCCACGTATAGCCACCTCACAAAACAGTCGCTCTATGTGGTGGTTCTCCGATAGCTCAATTGATGTAAGCTACCGTGCCGCTAAAGTGATAATAATGAGGATGTGTGTATGGATAGAATCCTAGCCATACTACCGTCAGTGGCCACGCTGCTAGTTGCGGCGATTCGGCTCCTGTGGTATAAACCTCATCTCCAATGCCTTCACATCGGATAGCTTTAAGCATACCAATTACTGTTGCTTGCGTCAACAACGATGCACAGCGCATCGTCAGGATGACTGACGCCACCATCGTTTTCGCCCCTGTTGCCGAAATTTCGGCCTATTGCAGCAATTCGTCCACCGCAAACCGCACCTCGGGCAGGGCCTGGACAGTCAGCGCGTCGCCCCGCCGGTAGCGCTGCGCCTCGGCGTAGCCTTGGGACGTGGGCTGGCGGCAGACTTCGATTTCGTCATCGGCCAGAACAAAAATCCATAGTTCCGGAATACCGTTTTGGGCGTAGCGTTGCGCCTTGATGCCGCGGTCATACCGCAAACTGAAATCCGCCACTTCAATTATCAGCAAAATGCCTTCAGATCGAGGGATGTTTTCCCCATCGAGCGAGGCTTCGGGGGAAAGCAGCGCAACATCAGGTTCCGGCGCCATACTGATGTTTAAGTGAACCGTGCCCTGGATACATACCTCGATTTCGTCGGGGACTTTCTTTACCATTGTTTTGGCGATGCGATTAACTCTGCGCTCGTGGGGCCTGCCGATGGGCGCCATTTCCACTATCATCCCGTCAATGAGTTCTACCCGGTCTTCCGGTGTTAATATGCCTGCCTCGGCCATGTTCATATACTCATCAACAGTGAACCGGCGCAGGGAAACTCCCTGATATTCTGCGGGGTATTTCTTGCGCAGCCTGTCTTTTTCTTTCCGGCTGAGATAAGCGCCATCGCTAAAATTGGGGCGTGCGATTTGTTCGGTCATTGCGTTCCTCGCATCGAATTACCTGAGTTTGCCCGCAGCCTACCCATCCCGCCGCCCTATGCCGCCAAGTCTTCCACCACCAAGCGGCAGCCCATTGCGTCCAGCGCTTTGGCCGCCTGCTTTATGTGGGAGTAGCGGCCGGGAATCAGCAGCTTGCCCACTGCCGACTCGCTGATGCCCAGATCCCGGCGAGCGCCGCCTTGCTGATGCCCTGCCGCCGCATCGCCGAGTAAGCGCCAGCTTCGCCGCAGACAGCGCTGGCGCGGCAATCAATTCCTGGCCCTCGCGCACCAGACTGGGGCGGGGAGGTCTTCGCGGCAATCCGTGTAAGCGCACAATGCCGCCAGCAGACAGTCCCCGGCCATATCGAGGGCTTCCTTTCAGTCGCGCCTGCAGGTCAGTCGCGCTCGCAGGTCAACTCAGTGCGCGCCCGCAAGTCAGTCGCGCTGCGAATGTCAGGGAACGACACGTTGAACCGGCTTTATACGCTTCGTCTTCCTCAGGCTTCAATACGCAAGGATACGCGAATTTCATGGTTCAGAATTGCCTCCCGGCCTATGTCCGGTTGTCTGTATATGTTCATCAGAGTACCCGTGGCAATTTCCCTGCTCGGCACGAAAGTAGTGCGCCCTCCCAAAAGCAGCAACCCTTGCCCTTGCCGCGCAACTCGTCGAAATAAAACTCCGGCCCGTTGCGCCTAGCCTGGCGCCGCGCCCGCCGGGTGAATTTCCGCCCATTCATTCTCTGCTGTTTTCATCGTGGCGGCGCGACTGCCAATAAGCCCTTACTCCTCCAGCGTCGTTATGTCCCCCGGATCCAGCCCCAGCTCCTGCGCCTTCAGCAGGCGGCGCATTATCTTGCCGCTGCGAGTCTTCGGCAGCGTCGGGGTGAAATCAATCTCCGCAGGCACGGCGATCGGCCCCAGCTCGTTGCGCACGTGCAGCTTCAGCGCCCTCGCCATATCCTCCGACGGGGCGTTGCCCACGCGCAGCGTCACGAAGCCCTTGATGCTCTCGCCGCGCAGTTCGTCGGGCTTGCCGATGACCGCCGCCTCTGCCACCGCCGGGTGCGACACCAGCGCGCTCTCCACCTCCGCCGAGCCGATGCGGTGCCCCGCCACGTTCAGCACATCGTCGGCCCGCCCCACCACCATGTAGTAGCCGTCGGCGTCACGCAACGCCACGTCTCCGGTGAAGTACACGCCGGGGATGGTATTCCAGTCGCGGGCGTAGCGGTCAGGATCGCCGAACACCGTGCGGAAGAAGTGGGGGAAGGGGCGCTTGATGACCAGCAGCCCTCCCTTGTCCGGCTCAGTGATGGGCTGGCCTTCCCGGTCAACGATGTCCATCTCCGCGCCGGGCAGCGGGCGTCCCACTCGGCCCGGTTTGACCGGCATAGTCGCCGTGGTGCCGAGGCAGGGGCCGCCCGTCTCCGTCTGCCACCAGTTATCCACGATATGCCCCCACTGCCCGCTGCCGCAGATGTGTTCGTAACTCCACCGCAGCGCCTCCGGGTTCAGCGGTTCGCCCGCGCAGGTCAGGAACCGCAGGGTCCGCAGGTCGTACTGCTTCGGGTAATCCTCGCCGTAGCGCATCAGCATCCGCAACGCCGTGGGCGCGGTGAAAATTACGTTGACCCCGTACTTTTCGATGGTCTCATAGAACACCCCGGGATGCGGGTAGTCCACCGCCCCCTCCCGAAACACCGTGGTCGCCCCGGCCACCAGCGGCGCATACACGATATAGCTGTGGCCCACCACCCAGCCAATATCCGAGGTGCACCAGAATACGTCGTCGTTCTTAACGTCCCAGAAGTTCTTGAAGTGATAGTACGTCCCCACCATATAGCCGCCATGCACGTGCTGTACGCCCTTGGGCCTGCCCGTGGTGCCGCTGGTGTAGAGGATGTACAGCGGGTCCTCCGAGTCCATTTCCTCAGCGGGGCAGTCAACGGAGCTGCTGCTCATCAGTTGGCTGAAGTCCACTTCCCGCTCACCCAGCGACGGCCCTCCTGTTTCGGTTTTGCGTCGACAAACGATGACTTTCTCCACCACGTCCAGACCCTCAACCGCCCGCTCGGTGATGCCCAGCAGATCCACCTCGTTACCGCGCCGGTAGCCCACGTCGGCGGTGATGACCACCTTGGCCTGAGCGTCAAGGATGCGGTCGCGCAGCGAGCCGGAGCTGAAACCGGCGTAAACCACGCTGTGGACGGCGCCGATCCGGGCGCAGCCCAGCATGGCGATGGCCCCCTCGGGAGTCAGCGGCATATAGATAATCACCCGGTCCCCCTTGCCGACTCCCAGCGAGCGCAGCCCGTTGGCGAAGCGATTCACCAGTTGCGCCAGCCGCCCGTAGGTGAAGACGCGCTCCGTCCCGTCTTCGCCTAGCCAGATGAAGGCCGCCTTGTTGCGGTTGCCGTTGCTCAGGTGACGGTCCAGGGCGTTCTGTGTGATGTTGCACCGCGCCCCCAAGAACCAGCGGAAAGTGGGGTAGTCCCACTGGAACACGCTGTCCCAGCGCCGCGTCCATTCCAGTTCCGAGGCCACGCCTTCCCAGAACCCTTCCGCCGAGTCCATCGAGTCCCGGTATGCGCCTTCGTAGTCTTGCAGATAAGCCTGCCGCGCCAGAAAGTCCGGCGGCTGAATCTCCCCGGTTTCCTGGAGCAGGTGGTCAATCTGTCCTTGCTGCACCATGTTGCGGCTCCTTTACTGCCTGTTTTCTCTGAGTATTTCGGGGATTGACAATTTGCGGCAATTCCTGGAAGGCAGAGCGTTATCTATCTCCGCGTATCTGGGTATTGGTTGAACCGCTCTTATTGCTGGGTTGAACCATTGGGTTGAACCATATTGAAGGGGGACGGCCTCCCCGCTTCAAACGGCATTCAGGCGAGCGCATTGCTTTGTCCTGTTCCGGCTTGCCGGAAGACATAATGGTGCCGAAGTAGTGGACGGGGTTGGGTTCAGGCCGCTCGGCCAGCATGAAAAGCCCGAACTCCATAAGGACAATAATACTCCGGGGGGCAACAAGACCCCGGCGCAAGATAATTCAGCCCGCCCCAGTCTTTGGGCTGGGGCGGGCCGACGCCTTTCGCTACATTCTAGCTTTCGGGTTGGGGAGCGGCAAGGCGACCGCGTAGTGGCATTCTCAATATGCCTTGGCAATGTCAAAAACCCGTCATTCCCACCCTCGCGGGAATGACGGGTGATGCCTGGCGATTCAATCAGCAATGCCAACATACACTTGAGAATACCGGAAGAAACCGGCGTCGCCCACCAAGACTGTCCGCCCAGCCTGCGTTCTGCTGACACTTACCCTTTGCCAAGCCTTAGAACCCCTCTCTATCATCATTCTTGCCGGGGCCGCTCACAACCCGGCCGACAGAGCAGCGTCAGTCCTGAGTGACAGAAAATAGGAGAGAATGGGGCCCATAAAAAAACGTTCTGTCCAATCCTGTAAATCCCATAATCTGGTATATCCATGTTCAGAGTTCAGATAAAAATGGCCGGAAAAGGCCGGAAACTAAAACCCCCTGCTGCTAGCTGAGGAGAAGCCGGCGTAGTTTCCCAATTTTCTCGCCGCGCCCGCCCGCGTTGACCCTGTTCGCGCCGGTAGCCTACAATCCCTGTCTTGAAACGATTGCCGTAACGCCGCTTGCCGTTGCGCGTTATCCCAGCAACGGCGGACGAGGAGGGAACGATGCCCCACGAGGATTATTCTCACCCCGAGTACTTAGTGGAACCGGAATGGCTTGCCGCCCACATCAACGACGCCAACGTGGTGGTCGTGGACTGCGACGTTGACGCGGCCTACAACCGCGGCCACATCCCCGGCTCCGTGGTGGTGCCGGACAACTTCGAGAAAGATCCGGAAACCGGGCGGGTGCACCTGATGAACCCGGAGCAGTTCCAGGCTATGTGCCAGCGTCTTGGCATCGGCGACGACACCCTGGTAATCAGCTACGACAACTCTCAGAGCCTCTACGCCGCCCGGCTATGGTGGGCCCTGAACACCTATGGTCACGGTAACGTCAAGGTGCTCAACGGCGGCTGGCGCGGCTGGATTGCCGCCGCCTCTGACGTAAGCGAGGGCGTCGGACTGGAACGTCCCGCCCCGGCCCAAGCTGTGACCTTCACGCCCAACCGCGACGAGTCGCTGCTGGTAATGGCGGACGAACTGAAGGAAGCTTGCAACCTCGACAGTTCCGTGGTCTGGGACGTCCGCAGCGACGGCGAGTGGGACGGCAGCGAGACTCGCGGCAACAAGCGGGCCGGGCACATCCCCGGCGCGGTTCACTTGGAATGGTTCAATGTCATGGACCGCCAAACCCACCGCTTCAGGCCCGCCAACGAGATTCGTCAGCTTCTCGCCGAACATGGCATCACCCCCGACAAGAACGTCTACACCTATTGACAGGGCGGCATCCGTGCGGCGCACGGCGTGTTCGTTCTGCAACTCGTGGGCTACACCCAGACCAAGAACTACGACGCCTCTATGGGGGAGTGGGCCAACCGCGACGATACCCCATTGGAGGTCTAGGCTACAGTTGCAGGTATAGCCTGCTAACAACAATTTCAGTCCCCTCCCCCATATTGGTGGGGAGGGGACTGAGGGCAAGACCGGACTGTGCTGGGATGAGGGTTGAGCCGGGGGCGAAGGCCGGATTGCCGCACTCTCTATTCTCCGAAGCACTCCCGCAACTTGGCGTCATACTCCGCCTGCGAATACCGGTAGGTCTGGGTGCCGTTCACCTGGACGGCGTAGTAGCCGCAGACTGCCCCCATCTGCACGGCGCGCTTGATGCCCGCGCCGTGGGCCAGCCCCTTGATCAGCCCGCCCCGAAAGGCGTCGCCCGCCCCGGTGGGGTCTATGGCGGCTCCGGTGGGCGCCGTCGGCACCGTTTCCGTTGCGCCATTGGAATCCACTTCTGCGCCCTGATCGCCCCGCGTGACCACCAGATGCTGCACCATGCCCGCCATTTGCTGCCGCGAAAGCCCGGTGCTGTTGGAAATCATGCCCAGTTCGTACTCGTTGCAGATGAGCATATTGGACTGTTCGATACAGCCCGCCAGAGCCTGAGCGTCCCACAAAGGCAGTGACTGTCCCGGGTCAAAAATGCTGTATATGCCCAGTTCGTGATGCTTGGCGGTGAACTCTATCATATCCGCGATGTTGCCTGGCGCGACGATGGCGATGACCGCAGAAGGATCTATGCCTTCATAGCTGAATTCGGCTTGATGTTTCATCGCTCCGGGGTTGAAGCCGGTAATCTGGTTGGCGTCCAGGTCGGTGGTGATGTAGGCCCCGGCGGTGAACTCTCCGGCCACTACGCGGATATCGCCAGCGCCTATGCCGCAGGCTGCCAGCCACTCGAAATAACGGTGATAGTCGCTGCCGATGGTGGCAACGATTCGGGGATGTTCCCCCTGCAACGCCAGCGAATAGGCGATGTTGCCAGCGGTGCCGCCAAAGTTCTCGCTGAGGCCGTCAACCAGGAAGCTGACATTAATGTCTTCCAGTTGGTCTGGCAGGAAATGGTCGCTGAAGCGGCCGCCAAAGTTCATAATGCGGTCATAGGCTATCGAACCGGATACCAGAATATCCATCAAACTGAACACCTTCTTCAGATAATTCCCTTCCACTCGGTGGATGGTTAGGTCAAGGGGACGGGCAGGTTTGGGGCGTCCCCGCCTGGTTAACAACGCCTGGTTAACAGCCGTACTGCCCTTCGATGGCTCCCAGGAACTCCACCCGGTCGCCCGGCGATAGCCCGGCCCGCGCCCCCTCGCCGGCGTTCAGCTCCAGCACATAGCGAGCGGGCAATGACGACTGCGCTCGGGGTATATCCGCGTTTTCAGCGTTGGGCGGCGGTATCGGCACATCCGCCGACACGCCAATCAGCCGGCATTGACCGTCAATCCAGATGATGTCCAGAGGGAAGCGCATATCCTTCATCCAGAAGTGAAGCGGCTCCTCTTCCTCAAACACGAAAAGCATACCGGATCCTTGGGCCATCGTCTCGCGCCCTGACAGCCCCTGCCGCCGGTCTTCGGGCTTCACTGCCATGTCAACGGCATATACTGCCCCACCGCCAATGCGCACCAACGCCTCATCCGGCGCGTCGGCCTGGGGGCCGTCACAACCGCCCAGCATAGCCAGCAACATCAGCAGAAACAGGACTATCGCCACTCTGTTCATCCACCTCATTCCGGGTCTCGACCGTCGCCGCCCGCCATATTATCCTAACAGCAGACTCCTGCTCAACTCGGAATCACCGCACGCCGGTCCTGAGCTTATTGCCGGATCCAGGTTGACGAATCCGCCGGGGCTAGGGTAGGCTTTCCCCGTACTCGCAAACGCCCTCTGCTGGCCCTGATTCCCGCTTTATCAGGAATGACAGCGAAGGGCGCCCGTTGCTCCGATGGAGGAAATGGCTATGACTCAGCAGGCCCAGCACGACACCGAGTCGGCGCTCACGCCGGAAGTCCGCGCGATGATCGGCGTGTCCGGCGAGGTGGTCGAATCCTGGGGCCACGTGGACGAGGAATACCTGCGCCGCTTCACCCAGGCGGTGATGGACCCGGATCCTCGCTATTGGGACAAGGAATTTGCCGAAGGCACCCGCTTCGGCGGCATCATCGCCCCACCCATTATGGTCAGCTACATGGTGAGCCGCCACCGGCCCGAGCAGGAAGACCCCATCACCCGAGCCTTCAACGAAAACCCGGAGTCCGACGGCATCGGCAGCGTCGAGCGCCCCGGCGCGTTGCCTCCGGTGCCCACCAACCTGGTACGAGTGCTGAACGCCGGCAACGAAATCGAGATCTACAAATACCCAAACATCGGCGACAAGATCTACTTCCAGAACCGTTACTCGGACATCCGCGAGCGCTCCGGGCGCGACGGGCGGGCCTTCCTCATCATCACCGTCGAAACCAGCTTCACCAACCAGGGCAGTGACCTCCTCTGTATCACCCGCCAGTCGTCCATCCGGCGCTAGAACTTCTTGTTTCTTCCCCTGGAGGATTAGGGCTGGACCATCCCGATGATGAAAGCGCGGAAGAGGGACGAAGCGCCTACGAGAGAACGAAAATGAGCGTAAAATTGGAAGAACTGCTGCAAATGCCGCCGGAGCAAATTCTTCAGCATAACGAGCGGCCCACCGGCGAGCAGTTGCGCCACAAGAAGCAGACATACTTCGAGGATGTGGCGGTGGGCGACGAATTGCCCAAGTATATCTACGCCCCCACGCCCACTCATCTGTTCCGGTGGAGCGCGGCCATTGAGAATTTCCACCGGATTCACTACGATTTGGATTTCGGGCTGAACCACGACAGGAACCCCAGCCTGCTGGTGCATGGCTCGTGGAAACAGAGCGTGGCGCCACAGTATCTGAAAGACTGGACGCTGCCCGGCGGCTGGCCGTGGAAGGCGCGGTTTGAGCACCGGGCTATGCTGGTGCCGGGCGACGTGCTGATTATGTGGGGGACGGTCACCGGCAAGGAAGAAAAGGGCGGTATGGGCCTGATTGACCTGGAAATCGGCATGACGACGCAGGACGGCGTCGAGAGTATGCCCGGCTCCGCCACAGTGGCCCTGCCCCTGCGTGACGGCCCGCCCATCCCCTACCCCTTCGTCCCGCCCCAAGACTAACGCAAAACTCCACGCGAGGTGACGCCGGCATGGCCAGGTTTCTAGCCACGCACACCATATCGGGACTAACCGAAGACGAACTCCGCAACAAGTTGGGGGCCTACACCGGCGGCGTCAGCAAGTGGCGCCCCGACCGCCGCACCACGATACTGAAGGTCTACGCCGACACGTCCAGCGGCAAGCTCTTCACCGAGTGCGAAGCCGTGGAACAGTCCCACTTCGAGGACTGGATGAAAATGGTAGGCTGGCCCCCGGACGAGGTTCGCCAAGTGGACCTGATATTCCAAACCGGCGATATGTGGCGGGTGTAGACACGAGAGGGCGGCCGCGCCGGGGGCCGCCCCTTGTACTTGGCTAATTGACGTCAAAATGGGTTGGGCGATCGAGGATGCCTTGAGTCTCGCTCCCCCTTGTTTCCTCCCGCTGGCGTTCCCTTTCCCTTAATGCCTCCAGCATCTCCCGCTGTTCTCTTGTCTGCCAAGGCGGGTTTTCGACAACCATGACTTTCCTGGTCCAGGGCAGGCCGGCCCCCTCTGCCTTTTTTTCTACATACACCGGCCCCAAGCGGTCAATCACCAACCGCAGGCTGGTGGCGGGCTGGCGATTTTCCTGCTCCAGGTATCCGTCTACGGGTCCTCGCTCCAGCAATACGCCGTCCGGGTCGGTTATAGTCAACTCGTATTCTTGCGGGTTATCTTGGTTTTGCCGCAATTCCGGGGAAGTATGCTCTTCGGCCGGCTGGAAGCTGTCTTTGAAATGCTGGTAGGGTTGGTATTCTACTCGATCGCCGGTTTGCCGGTTTTCAAGAGTTACCCGGTAAGGCAGGCGGCTCGGCACTTCGTGAAAGTGATCCCCGCTGGAGTAGTAGCAGGCTCCCATACTCACCCCGGTTATCTCCGGGGCTTCCACGCCTGCAATTAAGTCTCCGGCTAAAATTACCTTGCCGTCTCCGAACCGGCGTCGCAGATTTTCCACAAAAAACGGCGACCTTGTGGGGCCTCCAAAGAGGATAATGCCATCCAGGTCATCTTTCAGGTCATCATACCCAAGCTGCCAGGTGAAACTCACTTTTCCGGTGGCGCTGTCTTGTTCCATCACAGTGTAATCGGAGATGTCACCGGCTGCGCTACGCCGCCAGACTACCGACTTGGCACTGATATAAGCGTCTCGCAGCGCGATAAGAGACCGCTGAATAAACCTTTCTTCCTTCAGTGCAGACTCCACATCGTCCCACTTTAGGCTAAGATTGCCGCTAAGCTGGGCTTCCGGGCTATCCTGGGAGACTTGCTCTTTCGCCAGCCGCAGCAAGTTGGCCGGGCCTTCGTATGACAACTTACCGGAAAGGACTTGATCTATGTTTGCGCCGCCCAGTAAAGGATGCCCGTCTGCGCCATAGAGAATCATCTCGCCGTCGTCGCGCACTTCGACCAGCGTGCAGTCGAAAGAGCCGCCTCCCAAGTCGTACACCATATACGAACCCGGGAGTTTTAACGCGGAGTCTGGGGCAATGTTGCGCTGCACCGCGGCCAAGAACAGGGCCGGCTCATCCACAACCCAATTCATGTTGCCTTTTCCGGCTAGCTGAATCAGAACTTCGCTAAGGGTTTTCCGGTATTCATACCCTGCGTGAACCGGGCAACCGGCCCGCCACTCAAATTCGGAGGAAAGTCCGGCTCGCTCGACTGATTCTTTTAGAACAGCAGCCATTAGTTCCCTGACCTGAAACTGCTGCCCCCACACCTCAACGCAGCTCAGATCGGGGTTCCACCAGGTTGGCCATACGGTACTGCTGGTCTCCATTCGCCACTTAACGTAGGAATCGCCAGACAAAGCCCACCGTTTAATGCTGTGGATAACCACCGTGTCCGGCCCATCTTCCAGCACATCCGCATCCTCGCCCAGCACCATTGAAACCGAACCGCCCGGCTGCCGTTGTAGCGCTATCACTACCGGCATTGCGACAGTATCGCCTCTTCCGATTAAGCGGGGTTGAGGCAGCCCTGCGTCCGGGTCATCCGGGTTCCAAGTGGATATACGGACGTTGGTAGTACCGAAGTCAATGCCTACAATAGTTTCCATTAACCCGCCTCGTGTTTAACTTGGGTCTTGAGCAGCACCCGGTCGCCGTGGACACCGCCGCGCACTATGACGCCGGGAGCAATAACCTTGCCTTCAGGCGCGGTGTCCAGCAGGTCGGCCCCGCCCGCCCGAAGAGCGAGGGTCAAGCCGGCTTTCACGTTTCCGGCGAGTTCTTCAATGCTGCTTCCTTGCTGGCGCGCCACCATCTGCAAAACTTCGCCAACTGCTAACAACATATCTTGGCGGATTTCTAGCCGCGACTCTTGCCGATTTGCGGCTAGTTCAGCACCAAAGTCCCGCACCTGCAACCGCAACCGCTCCTGCTCCCGCCGCTCGCGCTCCAGCGAATCCTCGTAGGACTGCCGCAACCCTTCCAACTCGGCGGCGTGTGCCGCCTGCTGGCGTTCCTGCTCCCGCCGCTCGCGCTCCAGACGGGCCTCGTAGTCCGCCCGCTGGCGTTCCTGTTCCTGCCGTTGCCGATCCAGCCGGTTCTCATAGTCCGCGCCCTGGCGTTCCTGCTCCTGCCGCTGCCGCTCCAGCAGGCGTTCCCGGTCTGGAGCCTCAGACAGAATCCCTGCTCTAAACAGCGTCGATTCTCTTCTCTTTTCTTTTACTTGGATATGCTGGGCCAAGCGCGCCAGTATATCGCCGCTGCGCTGCTCCATTTCCGGGGCATTGGATTGAAGCGCGCATTCCCGCCACCGCAAGACCGCGCTGCCCACAGCATCCATCCACGCCAGCGCAGCCGCTGCCGAGGGTTTGGAGGGGGAACCCAACAGCAGCTCCGCGCCCCATAGAACTCGCTTCAGCGCCTGCTCGATAGTGTCTTCGGGCCATTCCGCCAGTGAGTCACACAATACTTCGCTGGGATTCTTGCCAAAGGTCGGCAGCTTCATATCGCGCAATAGCCACTGCTTCCAGTCTGACAGCGTGGCCGGGGCGGAAACATCATCCGGCGTTTCCGCCACGTCACAAAGCAATGTGTATACATTGCCTTTAGCGCTTCTGGTGAAATGTTCAGGTTTCGGCAGGGCTGATAAAGCGCTGAGGGATTTGGCGCGTTTTCCCCACCACCCTTTCCAGTCCGCGCTCAAAGGCACCCGGCCATCCAGCATTTCCTTAATGCTGTTGGGGCTGCCCTTGCCGTTGACCTTGCTCCTGCCTCTGTCGATGGACAGAGACAATGCCACCAGCTTTAGTGGCTTCTCCCTTGCCCACGGCGCCAGTTCTTGGGGGGTGTCCCACAGCCAGAATACCGGCTCACTGTCAGCAACGATCTCCAGGTCAGATGCTTCTTTTCTTTCGACCTTACCGCTCCAGAATTCGACTAGCGGGCTGTCGCCGCCTGCCTGGACCTTACCGACACCCGATTCGCCCAAATGCTTGTAGACAACAAACATCCCCTGTTGAATATATGAATCAGCCATCCCTTCCCGTCTACAAAAAGCAACTTAATGCGACTGTCTAGATTACCATATTTTGCGGCCTAGCGCACCCTTCCCCACGCCTTTGGCGGCCAGCAGCGGAGCCAGACGCGGCCGATGATGCGCCCGGCGGGAACGGGGCCGAAGACGCGGCTGTCGCGGCTGTCGGCCGGGTTGTCGCCGAGGACAAAGTATTCGTCGGGGCCGTTCCACCACTCGCGGCGGGCGCCGGCGCTCGGGCCGGCCGGTATGGATGGCATGGGCAGCAGCAGGTCATCCACATACACTCGCCCGCCGCGCAACACAATCTCCTCGCCGGGCATACCGGCCACTCGCTTGATGAACCAGTCGCCGGGATTCGGTGAACCCGGCGGGTTCAGCACCACCACGTCGCCCCGCTGCAGCCGGTTCCACGGGAATACCGGGCGCACCATCAGCACCGACTCTCCGTCGGTCAGAGTCGGTGTCATACTCTCGCCCTCCACTCGCACCCGCGCCGAAAACAACGCGTTCAGAAACGCCTGAAAAGGGGCGGCTACCGTATCCAGCAGTTCCATATTAGCCACAAACCCATAGAGGACTCAGAGTATTATAAGGCAATCTCCCTAGTCTCTCTGCACTCTATTCCCCGTGATAGAATTGGCCTGCGCCATACACCCTCATACCATACGACAAGGAGCTATTCTGATGCAGAACGGAATCATCCGCATCGGCCTGATTGGGGCCGGAGCCAACACCCGGCTGCGCCACATACCGGGGTTTAGGGAGCAGCGCGACGTCGAAATCGTGGCCGTAGCCAACCGCAGCCGCGAGTCTGGCGAGCGCATCGCCGGCGAGTACGAGATTCCCCAGGTATACGACAACTGGGTTGACCTGCTGGACGACGACGGCATAGACGCCGTCTGCATCGGCACCTGGCCCTATATGCACCGCAACCTGGCGCTGGCGTCCCTGGACGCCGGCAAGCACGTGCTGACCGAGGCCCGCATGGCAATGAATGCCGACGAGGCCCACGAGATGCTGGACGCCAGCCGCCTGCACCCCGGCCTGGTAACGCAGATTGTTCCGGCCCCACAGACGCTGGAGGTGGACAACACGGTCATTGAGTGCGTAGGCAACGGTTACTTGGGTGATATCTTGGCGGTGCGACTGCGGGTCTGCGACTACCACGGGCGCAGCAACCGCGCCGACACGTTCATAGATGCCGAATCGCCACTGCACTGGCGGCAGGACCGCACCCTCAGCGGCTACAACATCCTGGGCATGGGAATCTGGTACGAGACCGTTATGCGATACGTCGGCCCGGCCACCAAAGTGTCGGCTATGACCCGCACCTTCGCCAACCGCCGCCGCGACGAGAACGGTGTGATGCAGGCGGTGACCGTGCCTGACCACGTAAACGTGCTGGCCGAGATGGGCTGCGGGGCCGCCGCCGATTTTAGCTGGAGCACGGTCACCGGCCTGCAGACCGGCACCGACTTCTGGATTTTCGGAACCGACGGCACCATCAGCTTGCAGGGCCCGCCCTTCAACAAGGTTCTGGCAGGCAAGCGCGGCGACGAGGCCCTCTCCGAGATCCCCATCGCCCCGGAGAAGCGCGGCAAGTGGCGGGTTGAGGAAGAGTTCATCAATGCCATCCGCGGCAAGGAAGCCGTGACTCACACTCCCTTCGACATCGGAGTCCAGTATATGGAGTTCACCGAAGCCGTGACCCACAGCGCCCAAACGGGCCAGGCCGTTGCTCTGCCGCTGTAATGACCCTCTCTACCCACGCCTTACAAGCAAGGCGTTGACAAGGCATAGCTAAGGAGCAAGCCGTGGGAGAATTTTACTGGGACGTCGGTCTCTGGAGCGTGGACAGGCAGCGCATGGAGGTGGTGTCGGCAATGGTAGACACCGGGGCCTCGTACTCGGTGTTCCCTCAAAGTATGCTGGAGCGCCTCGGAATTTGGCGTTTGGAGCGAGTGGAGTTCGAGCAGGCGGACGGCAGCATCATTGAGTTTGATGTAGGCGTGGCTTGGATGACGATTAGTAACCGGGAGAGAGCCTCGAGCGTGGCGTTCGGACGGGATGACGCAGAGGCCCTGATCGGCGCCAATGCGCTGCAAGAGTTTCTGCTCCTGGTGGACCCGGTGGAGGAGCGGCTGATTCCCCGGACGGGCAAGATGAAGCGTCTGAGGGAAGGATAGCAAAATGGGAACGTTTTATTGGCCTATGCAGCTTTTTAGCGCCAGCGGAGACAGATTCGAGATTTTGGACGCATTGGTTGATACTGGAGCATCCTACTCCCAAGTTCCTGGCTCTGTGTTGCAACGCTTGGGTATTTCCCCCACCGGCGCGGTGGAAGCTGAGCTCGCCGACGGGAGGGTGGTGGAAGACTCCGTAGCGGAAGTCAAGGTGCGAATTGACGGGCGCGATACGTTTACCTGGCTTACATTCGGCCCTGAAAATGTTGCGCCACTGATGGGCGCTCATGCTTTGGAAGGCGTGCGTCTGGCGGTTGACCCGCTGCGCCAACGTCTGATTCCAGCTAGAATCCTGCGGATGCGGCGAAAGTTCCATCCGCGTCATATTCCGCAATGACAGTGCCGAGCCATTGCCGAGCGCCAATGCGCTGCAAGAGTTTCTAATCCTGAGGGGGCCCGGTGGAGGAGCGGCTGATTCCCCGGACGGGCAAGATGAAGCGTCTGAGGGAAGGATAGCAAAATGGGAACGTTTTATTGGCCTGGGGAGATATCAAGTCCCGACAGGTCAATGTTATAAATGGCCGATGCGCTGCTGCTCTTAGGCGTCTGTCTGATAGCAGCGCACTAACGAATGGAAATGGAGGAGTGACAATGGCTGACGAAGGCATCCGAATCGGACTCATCGGCGCGGGGCGCAACACCCGCGACCGGCACATTCCCGGCTTCCACCAGGTTGGCGGCGTGGAGATTGTGGCGGTCGCCAACCGCTCCCGGGAATCGGGGCGCGTGGTGGCCGACCAGTTCAACATCCCCACCGTCTACGACAATTGGCAGGAACTGCTAGAGGACGAGTCCATCAACGCCGTCTGCATCGGCACCTGGCCTTATATGCACCGCACACTGACCATCGCCGCGCTGGAGGCGGGCAAGCACGTGCTGACGGAGGCGCGAATGGCCGCTTCGGCAGCAGAGGCGCGGGAGATGCTGGCGGCGTCGCGGGCGCATCCGGGACTGGTCGCCCAGATTGTCCCCTCGCCCCTGACTTTCAAGGTAGACCATCTGCTGGCGCAGCAGATTGCCCAGGGATATGTGGGCGACGTGCTGGCGGTGTCGGTGCAGTCGCTGACGCCGGGATTCGCCGACATCGGCGGGCCAATGCACTGGCGCAACGACCGCGACCTCAGCGGCTACAACATCCTCAACATGGGCATCTGGTACGAGGCGATGATCCGATGGGTTGGCCCAGCGACAAGGGTCATGGCCAACGCCGGGGTCAACGTAAAACAGCGCCGCGACGAAGATGGCCGGATGGCGCCGGTGACCATCCCTGACCATGTAGACATCCTGGCCGACCTCGCCAGCGGGGCCCAGGCCAATATGCGGTTCAGCGCGGTGACCGGCTTCGGACCCGGCAATGAAGTCTGGATTTACGGCAGCGAAGGCACCCTGCGCGTGGATTCGACCCTCAACGTTTATGGCGGGCAGCGCGGCGACAGCGCCATGGCCGAAATTCCCAATCCTCCCGAAGGCCAAGCCTACTGGCGCGTTGAGGAAGAGTTCTGCAACGCCATCCGGGGGCAGGAGCGCATCACCCGCACTCCCTTCGACGTGGGCGTTCACTATATGGAGTTCACCGAAGCCGTTACCCGCAGCTCCCAGATCCGGCAAGTGGTCTCCCTGCCGCTATAGCGTAAACGCAATCGCGCTTGTGTTAAACTGGCGCCGAACCGGGCATAGGGGGGTTATCGTGGGGTTGTTCCCTTGGCCGTTTGAGATTGGAAACCTGAGCGGAGACCGATTCGAGCGGGTTGAAGGATTAGTTGACACAGGGGCGACTTACAGTTCGTTACCGGCCTCTACTCTGCGTCGCTTGGGGATCGAGCCCACTGAGACAGTTGAGTTCGAACTGGCCGATGGGAGGGTCATCGAGAGGCTGTTGGGAGACGCGAGGGCCAGGGTAGAGGGCAAAGAAGTTATTACGATTGTCATTTTTGGCGACGAAACCGACTCTCCTTTGCTTGGTTCCTACACTTTGGAGGGAGTCAGGTTGGCCGTTGACTCTTACGGCAAGCGTCTGATACCGGTTCGCGCTTCGCTCAAACCGGTTTGCTGATACTCCGATTGGGATGCTTGTCTTGACTGATGACGCCACATTCCCGGAGCCGATGGCCCACGGGCCGCTGGACGGGGTGAAAGTGCTGGACCTGAGCGAGGACATCGCCGGGGCTTTCTGCGCCCGCCTGCTGGCCGACTACGGCGCCGAGGTGCTGAAGCTGGAGCCGCCCGGCGGGGCCGCGCTGCGCCGGATGCCGCCCTTTTTCAGCGACGACCCGCACCCGGAGAAGAGCCTGTTTTTCCTCGTAATGAACCTGAACAAGAAGGGCGCGACCCTGAACCTCAATACGACGGCGGGGCAGGAGCTGTTCCGGGAGCTGATTCCCCACGTGGACGTGGTGGTAGAGAGCTACCGGCCGGGGTATTTAGCTGATCTGGGGCTGGGGTATAAGGCTCTGGAGACTATCAACCCTCGGCTGGTGCTGACTTCGATAACGCCCTTCGGGCAGACCGGGCCATACAGCCAGTATTCCGGGGAAGAGATTGTCAGCTATGCTATGGGGCTGATTATGAGCATCAGCGGGCTGCAAGACCGGGAACCGCTGAAGCACGGCGGCTTCCAGGGCCAGTATGAGGGCGGGCTGAACGGCGCAGCCGCCACCGCTATGGCTCTGTTTATGCAGGGCAACACCGGCGAGGGGCAGCACATTGACGTGTCGGTCACCGAGTGCGTGGCCTCTACTATGATGGCTACGCAAACGATGTATCCATTCATCGGGGCGACGCAGCCGCGGCGTCGGGCGTCGGGCAGCAACTTCGGGCATCCGATGGCCTGCGAGGACGGCTGGATTATCGTGCAGACCGGCGGCGGGGCGACTTGGGAGACCATCGCCAACTTCTTCGGAGATCCAAGACTGCACGAGGAGCGGTTCACCGACACGGCGGAGCGCAACCGCAACGGCGAAGAGCTGGACCGCATCGTGCTGGAGTCCATCAGCGAGCGAGGGAAGTGGGATCTGTTCACCGAGGCCGCGCGCGCGCGGATGCTCTTCGGGCTGGTGCAGACGCCGCCGGAACTGGCCGAATGCCCGCAGCTCGAATCCCGGGGTTTCTACCGCGAGGTTGACCATCCGGTGATTGGCAAGATCAAGGCGCCCGCCGCGCTGTTCAATATGTCGCTGACCCCGTACCAGTACACCATGCCCGCCCCTACGCTGGGGCAGCACAACCACGAGATATACGTGGATGGGCTGGGACTGACTCCACAGGAATTGGTCACACTTCGGCAGACGGACGCTATCTGAATGACTGCTTCAGACCATCCCCACCACCCTGACTCTCCCTCTGAGAGGAAAGGAACCGAAGGACAGGCTCCCCCCCATAGGGAAGGCGCCAGGTTGCCCCTTGCAGGGATACGGGTGCTGGATTCTACCTACGTGTTCGCCCTGCCTTATGCCGGGGGGTTGCTGGCGGATATGGGCGCTGAGGTCATCAAGGTTGAGGGGCCAGGACGGCCGGACGTTACGCGGACGGGCGGGTACTCGGGTGTGTTCGCCGAGAACGACCTGGGGGAGGACTGGTGGAACCGCCCTTCGACCTACAACCTGATTCACCGGGGGAAGCAGTCCATTACGCTGGATATGACCGGCGAGCGAGGACGAGAGCTATTCCGCGAGCTGGTGATGGTCAGCGATGTGGTGATGGAGAACTTCACGCCGCGGGTGATGCGAAGCTGGGGACTGGACTACCCCAATATGCGCAAGCTGCGGCCCGACGTCATCCTAGTGTCGAACACGGGATACGGGCACGGCGACGGGCCGTATTCGGGGTATCCGGCGCAGGCCACCACGCAGGAGGCGACCCACGGACACTGCTGGGTCACCGGGTACGCCGGCGAAGGGCCGGCCAAGGCTGGGGCGTCGTTCGTGGACTTCCTGTCGACGTGGACGGCTCTGTTCGCCATCGGGGCCGCGCTGCGCTACCGGAGCCAAACCGGGCTGGGGCAGTGGGTGGACATGGGTATGTACCAAGCCGGGGTGATGTTCCTTTCGGAGTACATTCTGGACGCCACCGCCAACGGGTGTGAGGGCGCGCGCATCGGCAACCGGCACCCTTGGCGGGCGCCGCAGGGGTGCTACCCAGCGGCAGGCGAAGACCAGTGGATAACTCTGTCGGTGGGCGACGACGACCAATGGAAGGCCCTCTGCCGGGTGATGGGGCAGCCGGAATTGGCGCCGGACGCCCGCTTCAGTACATTGAGAGGACGGCGAGACAACCACGACATGCTGGACGAAATCATCGCGGCCTGGACCTCGACCCGCGACCGCTACGACGCGATGCACGCGCTACAGGGCGAGGGCATCCCGTCGGGGCCGGTGCTGACCGGCCGGGATATACACTATGACCCGCACTACCGAAGCCGTAATTTCCTGGAGCGGGTGCAGTACCCGCCGGAACGCAAGCTGGGCGAGCGTATGTTTCTGAGCCGCCCGTACAAGTTCTCCAAGAGTCCGCTGCGGATACAGGGCCCATCCCCGGCCTTCGGACAGCACAATGAGCCGACGCTGAAGGAACTGCTGGGCGTGCCGGAGGAGCAGTACCGGCAACTGGTGGAGGACGTGGTCATCGCCACGGCGCCGACCACCGGAGAGCCGTCGCCGGTGACGCCGCAACCGGAGGCATTGGAGCGGGGATCCATCGCCGCCTGGGATCCCGATTACCGCGAGCGGTTGGGGTTAAAGTAAGTCCCTCTGCTGGCGCCGCCAGGAAAGATCGCCGGTTGCAAGGGGCAGATTCCCGAAGGTGGTCCTGGAGCTGGGGGGAGTTCGGCATCACCGTCAAGAAGATCGCCGGTTGCAAGGGACAGATTCCCGAAGGAGTACAGTTATGATAGTCAGCACCACCGAGAATGTGCCTGGGCGTGAAGTCGCCGAGATTCTGGGACTCGTCACTGGGAATATAGTGCAAGCCAAGCACATTGGCCGCGATATTCAAGCCGGTCTACGCAGCGTTGTCGGCGGCAGGGTGGGCAGTTATACCGAAATGCTTTCCGAGGCCCGCGCGGAAGCAACGCAGCTGATGATCAGCGAAGCCAAAAGTCTCAACGCTGATGCCGTGGTCAACGTGCGCTACACCACTAGCGCCATTAGCAGCGGTATGTCCGAAATCCTAGCCTATGGCACTGCTGTCAAACTTCGCTAAGCGCACTCAGGAAACGCAGTCTACGCGGTGTCGGCCAATGGGTTCCGCGCCGGCTTCGCCATTAGTGTCCGGCCACTGCTCGGCATACGCGGCGGCGGGCTGCGCCAGGTGGTTCTTTACGCCGATATACCGGGTGGTGTTACGGGTGTTTCTTGACACTGCGAAAGGGCGGGGCATAAGCTAGTTACGAGGGCCCGTAGCTCAGTGGTAGAGCAGCCGGCTCATAACCGGCTGGTCGTTGGTTCGATCCCAGCCGGGCCCACCAAACCGGACAAATCAAGAACCTCCGCCTTCTGCGCACATAATACGCTTATGAGCGTATCAGATGATAACACGACGCCATTGTCATGATATTATCCCGCGCTATGCAGGTTGCGTGCGAGGAGAGCGGAAGCAGGGAACAATGGGGCCACCGCCTTCCGGCGGTGGAAATTTTTTGCAAGGGTTCCCAAGAGGAAATTCAATTTATGCTTCAAGGGGGCCTTGAACTGACGCCAAGGGAAAGCTAGTACCCCTAGTACGCAACGGATGCTTGACATTCCCGGGGTTTCTTTATTATTATGATTTCATAAACTCAATTTCCTCTAAGCAACCATCAAGAGAATTACAGATGAAGCAACCGGGACTAGCCAGATCTCGACCTCAGAAATTCGCGAGACCATTTTGCGGGCAGTCCATACAGGCCGGATGTCGGCCTCGACAGTCTGATTGCCTATGCTAACCAGCCTCATTCAACTCGCCTCATTACAGGGGCAAGCATAATACCATAGCCGTTAATCTCAAGTTTGGAGAACTTATGACACTCCCAGAGTTCTTTAACCTGGCAACCGGCTGGCCTCCATACGCTTATCAAGTTCGCGTGGCGGAATCTCCCGACCTGCCAACCCTCTTGAGAATCCCAACGGGGGCAGGTAAAACCGAGGCCGCAGTTCTGGCATGGCTGTACCGGCGCTTCGAGCATTCAAGTCAGAACGTGCGGGAATCCGCCCCGCGCCGTCTGGTCTACTGCCTGCCCATGCGGACTTTGGTGGAGCAAACGGTGGAGCGAATTGAAGGGTGGCTCACCAACCTGGATATGACCGGCTCGGTTGGCCTGGTCACCATTATGGGCGGGGAGCCTCGGAACAAATGGTACTTGGAGCCTGAAAAGCCATTCATCATCGTCGGCACCCAAGATATGCTGCTATCCCGCGCCCTCAACCGGGGGTACGGCAACAGCACCAACATGTGGCCGGTGGAGTATGGCCTGTTGAACAACGACTGTCTCTGGGTGATGGATGAGGTCCAGCTTATGGCCAACGGGCTGCCTACATCCACCCAGTTGGCCGGGCTGCGCCGCAAGCTGGAGACTTTCGGCCCAACGCAGAGTATGTGGATGTCCGCCACCGTCCGGCCCGAATGGCTCGCGACTGTAGACCATCCCGCGCCTTCAGACCCTCAAGTCCTGGAGCTTGGCCCGGACGATATGGCCAATCCCAATTTGGAGAAGCGCCATCATGCGCGTAAAACCGTAACAGAAGCGGCGGGCATCTCCGGCAGCGGCTATGTTCGCGACATAGCCGGGTTCATCAAAGAGAAACACAAGACCGGCACGTTGACGCTGGTAATACTGAACACCGTGGAGCGCGCCCAAGAAGTGTACCGGACGCTGAATAACCCCCGGCAGATAACGCTGGACGCGGAAACGGCGCTGGTGCATTCGCGCTTCCGGGCGTCTGATAGAGAGCAGAAACAGAAAGCGATTACGGCGGCCCTAGACACGTCAGGCCCCGGTATAGTTGTGGTAGCTACCCAGGCCGTCGAAGCCGGGGTGGACATTTCAGCGCAGACGCTGATTACCGAACTGGCTCCCTGGCCTTCGATGGTGCAACGGTTCGGACGCTGTAACCGCACAGGCCAGGATGAACCGGGCGAAATCTTCTGGGTGGATATGGGAGAGCGCAGTCAGGACACGGCGCCATACGCCCCCGAAGACGTAGCTCCCGCCCGCGAACGGATGAAGGCGCTGGAAGGCAAGTCCGCCGGCCCTTCCGCTCTGGAAGCGCTGGCGGACGGTATCGAGGAACTGGATCACCTCACCGTCATTCGCCGACGCGATGTGATGGGGCTGTTCGACACCACTCCAGACCTGTCCGGCAGCTACCTTGACGTGTCGCAGTATGTCCGGGGAACGGACGAGCGGGACGTTTCGGTTTTCTGGCGCAACGTTCCCTCAGAAGGACAACCTCTCGACAGCGAACCGAAACCTCGCCATTCCGAGACTGTGAGCGTGCCTATTGGTGGTCAATCGGGCAGACCCAAAGGCATCAGGAATTACTTGGAAGACGCGAGGCGCAAAGCGTGGGTCTGGGATTTTCTAGATGACCGATGGCGAGAGGTGCAGGCACGGGAGATTTATCCGGGTATGTCCCTTATGTTGGATGCTGCTCAGGGGGGGTATTTGCCGGATGTCGGTTGGTCCCCGACTGTAATGAGTCCGGTAGAGCCTGTTCCACCGGTAGAGCCTGTTCCAAGGAATGCAGAGCTCTTTGAGATAGAGGATGGGCAGAGTTCCGACCCCGGTTCCACTTCCCTGGGGAGGCCGGTGATACTGTCCGACCACTGCCGCCACGTGGAAGACGCGGTAGAGGCAATCCTGAACGAACTAGCTGGATGGCCGACTGAACCGGCTATCTACGACGCTGTGAAAGTGGCTGCCCTTTATCACGACGCAGGCAAGGCGCACCCGGTATTCCAGCGAATGATGCAGGATGTGCCGAAAGGCGGCGAACTGCCTGCGGATGCTTGCCCACTGGCGAAGAGCAGCAACAGCCGGAAAAACGAACGCAGACACTTCCGCCACGAGCTTGGCAGCGCCCTGGCCGTCCTGGAGCACGCAGGCAGCTTGGACGAACGGAGCCGCGACCTAGCCGCCTACTTGGCCGCCGCGCATCACGGCAAGGTAAGGCTCAGCATAAGGTCGCTGCCCGGCCCGCGCAGGAGGAACGGAAACGGCAACCCGGACCCAGACTATCTGTTGGGGTACAAAATTGCCAACCCTGAAACGCTGCCTCCAGTTGATCTTGGCGAGGGACTGAAAATAGAAGAAACCCGCCTAGACCTTGCCATCGCCCAAATCGGGCTGGATGAGCAAGGCCGCCGCTCCTGGCTGGACCGCAGCACGGCCCTGCTGGATTGGCTCGGCCCCTTCCGCCTCGCCTTCCTGGAGGCCATAGTCCGCGCCGCTGATATGCGCGCCAGTAAGGAAGAGCAGGAGGGCAAGCTATGAACCAATCACCCTACGAACTCGAACTGAAAGGATGCGCCCCGGAGCCTCTGATGGCCTACCTGAAGGCTTTGGGCATCTTTCGCCTGGTGGCCGAACAAAAGGACAAAGACGCCCGCGCCTGGTGGCGGAACGACAGCTTTTTCCTGAGATCATCCTTGGATCGGGACTCGCTGGCAAGTTTCTTCCTGAACGAGTACCGGCCCACGCCCATAGTATCGCCCTGGAACGGCGGTAGCGGGTTCCACCCCAAGGACAACTCCGAGGCTATGGACACCATCTTCAAACTCGATTCGCCCAGATTCCAGCTATGGAACGAAGTGATTTCAACAAGCAGGCAGATTTTGGCCCGGCAAGGGTCAAACAAAAAGGAGTGGGTGCTCGCCCAGTGCAGGACATGGTTCCCGGACGACGCGCTGGACTGGCTCGATTCAGCATATATCCTTACTTCCGACGGATCTAAGTTTCCGCCCTTGCTTGGTACAGGAGGGAACGATGGCCGGCTGGATTTCAGCAATAACTTCATGAAGAACGTGGTATTGGCCTTCAATCTTGATGCGAAACGTAACGGAGCGGCCATAACCGTGAATCAACTTGTTGCCGCCTTGTTCAACGAAGGTTCGCCCGATCTTTTGAGACGATCCAGCGGTTTCTACAATCCCGGAAGTGTTGGAGGCGCTAACTCCTCGGTCGGGTTTGACGGCGATGCCTTGACCAACCCCTGGGAGTACGTGCTCCTGTTTGAGGGCGCTCTGCTGTTCGCAGGCGCGGCCGCTCGCCGGCTGTCGCCGCAAGCATCGTCAAAAGCAGTGTTTCCATTCACCGTGGACAACTCTGCTGCCGGATATGGAACATCCGTAGACTCCGAGTATGGAAACTCGGCGAGGGCGGAGTTTTGGGCGCCTCTTTGGAGCCAACCCACAAACCTGCTTGAATTGAACCGCCTAATGTCCGAAGGGCGCGCGCAGCTTGGCAAGCGGCAAGTTTCCAGCGGCGCAAATTTCGCCAGGGCCGTCGCCGGGTTGGGCACCGAGCGCGGCATCGCCCAATTCCAGCGGTACGGGTTCTTGGCGCGAAACGGGTTGGCGTACTTGGCCGCTCCCTTGGGCCGTTTCTATGTTCGAGAAGACCAAGGTACAGCCCAGCGGGCCAACGTCCTCTTCGACCTGGATGTGTGGTTGGACAACCTCCGGCGGCAAGCAACCGGCAGGAACGCTCCGGCCAGCCTCGGCACGGCGTTAAGACAGATAGACCAAGCCATCATCGAGTTCTGCCAACGGGGGCAGCCGCGCGACTTGCAGAACGTGCTAATCGCCCTAGGCCATGCGGAGCGTTGGCTGTCCACTTCTTCCCTGCGGAAAGGGGCATACCCAACGCCCCCGCTCAACAACCTCTCCCGAGACTGGCTCCGCTATGCCGACGACCAAACCGCCGAGTTCCGGTTAGCCCGCGCCTTGTCATCTATTCTTCCTGTCGAGAAGGATATAAAGCCTCTGGTCGGGCCAATCCGGGAGAATCTCGAGCCGGTAGAATCGCCCCAGCGCCAGCGGACCGAGTGGAAAGAAGGCAGCACGTCCTTTGTCTGGACTGCCGGAGACACCCTTTCTAATATGCTGGCGGTGTTGGAGCGTCGCTGCATCGAAGGCCGAATGAACAACCTGAATTACCCGCCCTTGGATTCGGTTTACTCAGCGCGGCTGAATGACATCACAGCGTTCCTGAACGGAAGGGTAGATACACAACGCATCGCCGACCTGGTTCTGCCATTGTCTTTTGTGCGCCACCGACGGCGGCCGGAAACAGGAGAATCCTTCCAGCAGCACACGCCATTGGACTTGCCGACAGCCTACACGGCAATGAAGTTGACGCTGTTGACCGAAAGGTTCAATTGCCCGAAGTTTGGAGAAGCCAGGGACATCAGGATGGAGCCGCAGATGCTTGCCCTGCTGCGAGCGGGCCGGGTTAAGGATGCCTATCATGTCGCATACCGTCGCCTCCGGGCGTCGGGGCTGCAACCGGTCTCCAACACCCCCGGTATTGCCGACCGTTCAGAACAGGGCCGCCGCCTGGCCGCCGCGCTGCTCTTCCCGCTGGACGGGGGCAGTCACCAAGCCTTCGCACAACGCGCTCTACGCCCACCCTCGGACACCGAGGCGGAATTGCAGTTAGCGGAACTATCTTCGGACTCATAACCCCAAAGTGATTACCGGAGGATTTTTTGCGATGCCTGTCCAAATGGAACAACTGAATGACCATCCCCGTATCCTCATGGAAGCGCGCTTGGAACCCATACAGGGCACCCGATTCCAGCCCACCGGATTCCCAGACTTGGGGGCCGCGGTATACGACGCCCCTAGTGAGAACGGCAACTCCACGCAAATGGTGCTGGTCGAGTCGGCCCAGTCTATGGCTAACCGACTTGAATCGGTTTGCTGGGACAAGGAAACGGACCAGATTGCTCCAGTGCTGAGAGGTATGCCGTATATCCACATCATCCTATGGAACGACGGCCAGTCAACAAACTCGATAATCGAACCCCACAGGCTTAACTCTCCGTACATACTCGAGAGCGACGACACAACTGTTTTGGATCTCCTAAAGTCGCGGTTGGCGAACCGGGAGAGAGGTCAAGTAGACCTTCACGAGCTGGCTCGTGTTCTGGCGGAGATCGACACGAACTCGCTGGTGCATGGAGTTTTCTTGGCCAAGAGAGATTTGGCAGGAGGCAGATATCGAATGCCGAGAGCGCTTTCCGCATTCATAGAAGCCAATGGAGTGGCTCCGGCGGATAGCGGGGGAGTCAAGAACGACCCAGTGGACCCGAGCGGAGATACAAGTAGAGGATTTGGCAACGTTCCGTTCCACCGCACCGAGTACACCGCCGAGCGTATCACCGCCTATTTCAACCTGGACCTGGCCCAAATCCGGGCTTACGGCCTGGGAGAGAATGCCGAGAGATTCCTGGTCACCCTTGCGCTGTGGAAGACGCGTAAATTCCTGGATACCGGCCTGCGGCTGCGCACCGCCTGCGATCTCGACGTGATCGGGGAACTGGATGTCACCCGGCCCCGGAACGGGTTCACCGTGCCGCCCACGCTGGAACTGGAGGCGGATCTCCCGTCTTTAATCCAAACCTGCGCCACCGAGGGCTTGTTCGCAGATCCGCCCGTTACCCAGCTCACCTTCCAAAGAAGCTAAGACTCGCCGCCAACATAAGGGAAGGAGGGCCTATGCTCGCTATCAAGTTCGAGTTCACCGCCAACCGTTACCACGCCACCCAGTGGGGCCGGCATGTCAACGAGGGCGTGTTGGAGTGGCCGCCCTCACCATGGCGGATACTCCGGGGTATTGTCGCTGCGTGGAGACGCACAAGGCCTGACCTGCCACCCGACCGTGTCGTGCCAGCGCTAGAAGCGCTGGCTGCGGAGCGTCCGAAATTCAAGCTGCCTGCTGTCTCGACGGGACATACCCGCCACTATATGCCCTATAACGAGGGATCCCGAGAACGGACCACGCTGGTCATAGACTCGTTCATAGCCATCAAACCCAAAGACCCGCTGTACGCTCTGTGGCCGGCCACGGAACTGACCCCGCAGCAGCGCGATGACTTGGACAGCATCCTTCGCAATATGCCTTACCTGGGCCGGGCCGAGTCATGGGTGGAGGCCGGGGTTGTCCCGGATTTCCCCGGAGACCCCAACTCATTTCCCATGGAAACCGGCTCGCTTCCCGCAGGCGATTGGGAGATTGTTCGGACTCTGACGTCGCGCAGCCCAATCAGGTTGAAAGACTTGGAGGTAGAAACCTCCGACATCCGGCGCAGCGGGCGCATAGACCCCGAAGGCGCTGAGTGGTGGGCTTACCTTCGCAAGCGGAACTGCTTCACAGAGTTCCGCCGCCACGCGCCGCAACTGCCCTACCGCGGGGAGAGGGCGCATATTATACGTTTTGCCCTCGCTGGCAAGGTGTTGCCCATGGCTTTCGATACTCTTCGCTGGGGAGAATTGGCCCGCAAGTGTGCCATGTCCTGGTATGGCCGGCAGAATAATAGGGCAACATCCCCAGTTCTGTCTGGCAAGGATGCCGCGGGAAAACCCCTGGAAGGACATTGCCACTCCTTCTATCTCCCCACTGATGAAGACGGGGATGGACGCATAGACCATCTCACAGTCTGGGCGCCGGGAGGACTTGCCAAAAGAGAATTTCAGGCGGTCTTGTCGGTGAATACCCTCAACCCCGGCGGCCCGCGGGAGCCGATTCAGTTGTTCTACCAGTCCCATGGCGAGGTTGGTGACTTCGAGGGGTTTCCTCGTTGTTCGGCCCTTCCAGGCGCTGGCGGTCGCTGACGCCTTATGTGCTGACGCGCCACGTCAAGTTCCGAGGGGCAAAGGATGCGAAGGGTCAAAGGGCGATAATAGACAGCCCCGAGGAACAGATTAAGCGGGAAATTTCCTTGCGCTGGCCGAGCGGCCCCAGTCTGGTAAGCGCAGAAGTCTGCGATCCGCGAGAGCCCATCGCGCCCATGCTTGAGGGGCGATCCAGCGGATTTCGGCCTTTCGATTTCTTCAGGCACAAACAAGGCGGCGGCTCCAACGGCGGTGGGGGATTCAACTTCGAGATAGAGTTCGACTACCCCATTGCCGGGCCGGTAGCTCTGGGATTTGCCTGCCACCAAGGCTTGGGAATCTTCATCCCGGCGGACGATTAAGATATGAGCGAAGCAGCCTATCTGGCTTGCGACTTCTCTGGCATCCAACGTTACGTGCTGGCAGTTAAGAGCGCAGGCAAGGCCCAAGCGAAGCGTTTGCGGGCCCGTTCTTTTCTGGTGGAACTCTATGAACACGCCGCGCTCGCGACAATAATTGACCGCTTGGGCGCAACAGCCGACGACGTTCTTGTCTCAGGCGGCGGTGGTTTCCTCGTGCGTTTGCCGCCTGAGACGGCCCCAGCGAGGTTAGAGGATGTCTTGGAGGAGATCTCGGCTGAGTTGCAACGGAAGCTGTGGGAGGAGGCCGGAGGCGAGTTGCAAGTCTCCATGGGTTGGGATACTACGCCATTAGGCGCCCGCGCTCGCATGGAATACCGGAAGCGCCGTCCGGGGTACTCAATCCTGCAAACCAGCGAATCGTGGGACGCAGGCAGCCTTAGCCTGCCGCCGCTGAAAGAGCCGTGTGATGTCTGCGGACAGTCCCCCGGGCAAGAATGGATAGAGGATGAGGACGAGAATGCTCTCCACTGCGAAAACTGCTTGAAGGCCCGCCAACTGGGTGAGCGTCTCACTGATTGGCAGTGGATGCGACGGCCCGCCGGGCCAGGGCGGGCGCGGGCGCTGGGAGTCGAGTTCGAGCCGGTAAGGACCCAGACGCCTGATTCCTTCCGCGTAGGCCGCTGGATACCGCCCGGACCAGATGGCCGGGGAACTTTGACCTTCGAGGAGATGTCTGAGAAGGCCGAGGGCGATAAGCGCCTCGCCATACTGAAGGCCGACGTGGACGACATGGGCGCGAAAGTTGGGCAGATTGCCAACCAAGACTCTCCGGCGGGTGTGCCTTATGAACGGCTGCGTTCTTTCAGCCAAAGCCTGCATACCTTCTTCGTGGAAAAGGTTCAGGATATGCTGAAGGAGTCTTGGCCCCTGATTTATACCGTTTACGCCGGGGGTGATGACCTGCTGCTGGTCGGGCCTTGGAATGTCATACTCGACTTCGCCGGCGCCCTTGCCAAAGAGTTCGAGTCTGGCCCCGGACGCCAATATGAACCCCTAACCCTGAGCGCCGGGATTGCCCTGAGTTCCTATCGCGTGCCTATCCGCCACTCGGTTGAAAGAGGGGAGGATTTGCTGGAACAGGCCAAAGGGCGGAAGGGCAAGAACAGTTGCGCCGCTCTGAATGCCGTATGGACGTGGGACAGTCATAAGGAAGTAGTAGGAGACGGCAAGAGATTGGCCCATTGGACTAATGAAAGTCTGGTATCCCGGTCGCTGCTTCACCGGCTGTTGCTCCTGACCGAGAGCGATGAACCAACTAGGGCAGCCCGGTGGTCATACCAGGTCAACCGCAACGTCCCTAAAAGCAAGCGCAGCACCGAATTTCACGGCTGGGCCGCCAGAACGATGCATTATCTGGAAAGCGACAAACAGCGCGCCGCCGAAGCCGCCGCAAGTCTCAGGTACGCTTTGCTGGCGACGAGGCGTCGGTAAGGAGGCAAAATGAGTATGCGAGAAGCATTCCTGAGGGCCGGAATGAATGTGCCTGACGAACCGGAAAGGAGGAATCAAATGGCCTCCCAGACAAGCCCCCAGAGTCGCAGATGCGACAATTGCGGCAATATGTTCCAGCCGCGTCAACCTCACCACAGACGCTGCGACAACTGTTTTAGCCAGCCGCAAAGCTCCGGCGGACAAGCAGTTGGAAGACAGAATGCTCCGCAGCAGCAGACAAGCAACTACCGTTACCAAGGGCAGTTCCCGGATTCGTATTTCGAGGCAGACGAGCAGGGGAAAATTTACTTGCTGACCGATTTCGTCGCCAAGAGCAAAGTTGACGGGCTGGCGCAACATCTCACCCACCAGAATAGCAGACCGGCTTTGACCACCGGCCAGATTCGCCGATTCTTCAGCCACTGCCGCGAGATAGAGCGCAGGCTGAAAGCGGACGGCGAGAATTGGCCGCAGGTCGCTGCGGATTTCGTGTCTCTCAGCGCCCACGCCCAATATGCCAGGTCCAGCGGGAAGATACCCGAGGATTTCCGGCAGTTCATCGACGAGAACGTGAAGAAGGTCACTTCCTGGGAAGACCCTCGCACCGCATTTCTGGACGGATTCGTGCCTCATTTTGAGGCGCTGGTAGGCTTTGGCGCCAAGTATATGAGAGCTAGTTAGGGAGTTGAACGATGCAGCGCACCGGCATTCACACCATCAGCTTCACGGCCCGTTGCGAGAGCGGACTCCACATCGGCGGCTCGCAAGACGAGTTGACCATCGGCGGGTCGGACAACCCGGTTATCAAGAACCCGGCCACCAGCAAACCATATATCCCCGGCTCGTCGCTAAAGGGCAAAATGCGCAGCGAACTAGAGAAGCAATTGGGACGGTTCGGACGGCAAGGAGATTCTAACGGTACTGCCCCCTGCGGTTGCGCCAGTAATGATTGCCCGGTATGCCGCCTGTTCGGAGCGCACATGAACACTCAAAGCCAACTGGGCCCCTCCCGTATCATCGTCCGCGATGGCCCTCTCAGCAGCGGCGGACGAATCGAAAATAAAAACGAAAACGTGGTCAACCGGCTCAGGGGCGGCGCCGAGCATCCTCGATCCAACGAGCGGGTCGTCGAAGGCAGCGAATTTTCGATGCGCATCGTCTTGCAGGTCTTCGACAACGATGCCGATTTCAGCTACAAGGAACACCGCGGCGGCTCGGCGCTTCAGGCCGTGGTCGCTGAATGCCTGCGGCTGGTGCAGATGACCGGGCTGGGTGGAGGCGTCAGCCGCGGGTCGGGCGCAGTCAGCTTCCACAACTTCCAACTGGACGGCAAGTCATGGACACACTGTTCCGGCTGAAGCTCCGGCCGCTGGGAGTCTGGACCACTCCCTGGCAGGCCGATTCCATCCTCGGCGCTCTGGCGGTAGCGTGGGCCAGGTCGCACGGGCCGGAGGCTCTGCGCCGCGATTTCCTGGACCGGTGGGAAGCCGGTCAGCCGCCTTTCGTCGTCTCCGACGCCTTCCCGGGCGACTCCCTGCCCGCCCCTGCCAACCTTGCCTTGCCAATGTGGGGATGGCCCCGGGAGAAGTTCAAGGAAATCAAAAATCTCCGCTGGCTTTCTCGGTCCGGTTTCAGGGAAGCGCAACTGGGGCAGAAGCCAATGCTGGAAGACGTTCCCAAAGTGGACATCCACAATCACGTCCGTATGCGCAACTCCATCTCCCGGAATACCAACACCACATCGGGGGAAGGCGGAGAACTCTTCTCGGTTTCGTACTCGGATCTCAACGTTCCGGATGCAAGCCTGACGATTTACGCCCGCGCCATCGAGGGCGACCTGGACATACTCACCAAGGCTCTGGAAATGCTGGGGCGGGCCGGATACGGAGCGCGGGCTTCCACCGGCCACGGCGGATTTAATCTGGAGGGTGGCCCGGAGCCTTGTCCAGAGCTGGACGATGTTCCCAATGCCAGCGGGTTTGTGTCTCTTTCCACTTTCCAGCCTGCGGCCAGCGACCCGGCGGATGGATATTGGCGGAGCTTCGTCAAATACGGCAAGCTGGCGCCGGAGTTTCACAGCGACGCCATTCACAAGCGGCCCCAGGTAATGCTGGAGCCCGGCGCCTGCTTCCGCACTAGCGGCCCTCCGAACCCGTTCTACGGCAGCGCTATCGCCCCCGGCCGGCTGCTCAGCGACGACGGACGGGAACGCCTTGCCCAGCGCGGTGTCCGCCCGGTGCAGGCCGCCTTCGCGCTGGCTGTCCCAATGGTTTGGAAAAGCGAAGCTGAATGATGACCATGCGAGTTGTCAGCGGAGCGGCGGACGAACTCACTGAATAAGTTTGGAAAAGGGAGCCTGAATGATGACCATGCGAGGGCTTGTCGTCACCGTCGGCGGCACCGCTGACCCGATAATGATAACCATCCAACAGAGTCAGCCAGACTTTGTGCTGTTTGTCGTATCCGCAAATTCGCGGGAAACGGCCGAACTGGCCGCGGCGGCCAGCGAACCGTCTCCGGCGCAGTGCGACTATCTGGAAGTATCCGACCCGCAGGATTTCGGAGTCAGTTACGGCGAGATTAGGCAGGGTACAGAAGACTGGCTCGCCGAACATAGGTTGGATGCTCTGGAAGTGACGGCAGACATCACCGGCGGCACCAAAGTGCTGTCCGCCGCCCTCGCCCTAGCTGGCGTCGAGCAGTTCCGTGAATTCACTTATATTGGCGGCAGCCAGCGTGACAAAGACGGCGTGGGAGTGGTGCGTAACGGCACAGAATACGTCGTTACTAGCCTGAACCCATGGGACACCTACGCCGTGCGCGACCTGGAGCGGGCCAACCGGCTGCTGGATAAGTTTCACTCCGATATTGCTGCCATAGTCCTCGAGGAAGCCGCCGACAAGTGTAAGGATTCTTACAAAAAGCGGTTGTCAGCTTTTGCAAACTTGTCCAAAGCCCTGGCCTCGTCCGACCGGTTCGACTTCCCAATGGCGGTCACGCAATTCGAGGCTTGCCAGGAGGAACTCGCGTTGGCCCTGGATACCGGCTCCTTTGCCAAAATTGACGAGCATTATTCGCGTTGGCAAAGGCTGCGAGATGAGGTGAAAGACGACCGGGCGACGCCAGGAGATGAGACGCTGTTGGAACTCTTCGCCAATGCCGAACGGCGCAAGGCCCAAGGCCGCCACGACGACGCGGTGGGCCGCCTCTACCGCGCCATTGAATTGCGCGGCCAGCAACTGGTCAAGCAAGCCTTCGGGGGCGAATTGGGCCGGCTGCCCCTGAATGCCATCCCCGAATCCCAACGCGAACAGGCGGTCAATTACCTCGGCAAACCCAACCAAGACCGCGAGTATAATTTGACACTCCAACGGCTATACCGCAGCCTGGATTTCAGCGGCTGCCCATACCTGCGCGAAAAAGCCAAAGTGGGCAGACGGCTCTTCCCGTTCTTGGAGCTGCGAAACAAGTCGCTGCTGGCCCACGGCGTAAGGCCCTTCCCCAAGAAAGAGTTCACCAAGTTCCGGGATGCCGCGCTGAAAGCCTGTGACTTTACAATGACCGATGTCCCTCGTTGGCCGCAACTCCAACTGAAACTGCCCCACAATTAGCAAGCCAAGCCGTCGGCCACTGCGGGCACATCCGAATCACAGCAAATAACCGCTGCCCAGCCTCCCAACGGCTACCGCTATTTTACTCCCGCTGGTCTATTCGAGGCATAGCGAATGTTCTTATAGCGCAGGCGTTATGTTAACATAACGCCTGCGCTGCCTTTTCACTGAACGCAACCCTTCCCATAGAGTATCTCCATGACAACTACTGCAAACCCCATCTATGAAATCCCCGACCTGGTCCCCGCCCGGATGGTCAACGAGTACGCCTATTGCCCCCGGCTGGCCTACCTGGAGTGGGTGCAAGGCGAGTTCGAAGACAGCGTGGACACCATCGAAGGCCGTTTTCAGCACCGCCGGGTGGACCGCCCGTCAGGAACGCTGCCAACACCGCTTGCCAGCGACGGCCCACCCGGTGAAGACGCCGCGCCGGAGACCATTCACGCCCGTTCCGTTATGCTCTCTGACGCCACCTTGGGCGCCATTGCCCAAATAGACCTGCTCGAAGGCCAGGGCAACGTGGTAACCCCGGTGGACTACAAGCACGGTAAAGCCCCCGATGTGCCAGAGGGCGCCTGGGAGCCGGAACGGGTACAGGTCTGCATCCAGGGGCTGGTGCTCCGCGCCAACGGTTACACCTGCAACGAAGGAATGCTCTACTTTGTGGAGTCCCGCCAGCGGGTAAAAGTCCCGCTAGATGACGCCCTCATCTCCCGGACGATGGAATTGCTAACGGGAATCAGAAACATGGCGGCATCGGGGCAAATTCCCGAACCCTTGGTTGACAGCCCCAAATGCCCCAGGTGTTCCTTGGTGGGAATCTGCCTCCCCGACGAAGTGAACTTCATCTCCGCGAAACAGCAGGCCATCAAGCAGGAGGACGTTCGGCGCATGGCCCCCGCCAAGGACGACGCCGTTCCCGTTTACGTCCAAACCCAAGGAGCGTTGGTCGGCAAATCCGGCGACCAGTTGGAAGTGAAACAGAAGGGCCAATCCCTGCAAAAGATCCGCCTGATGGAAGTTTCCCACCTGGCCCTTTTCGGCAACGTCCAAGTCACTACCCAGGCGCTTAGGGAGCTGTGCGACCGGAACATCCCAATCTGCTACTTCACCTACGGCGGATGGTTCAGCGGCATCACCACCGGAATGAGCCACAAGAACGTGGAACTGCGCTGTCGGCAATACCTGTCAGCGATGACCCCGGAAACTGCCCTGCCCATCGCCCGCCAGATGGTCTTCGGAAAAATAAAGAACTGCCGCACCCTGATGCGGCGAAACCACCAACAGGCGCCAACCGCCATTCTGGCAGAGTTGGACCGGCTGGCAGGCCGGGCGCAGTCGGCCTCTTCCTCAGACACCCTGCTGGGCATTGAAGGAGCCGCGGCTCGAACCTACTTCTCGGAATTCCAAGGCATGATCAAGACCGAGTCTCTAGGCTTCGATTTCCACGGGCGGAACCGGCGCCCTCCTCGGGACCCGGTGAATGCGGTCCTCTCCTTCCTATACGCCATGCTGATTAAGCAGGCGACGGTCACAGCCTTCACAGTGGGCTTTGATCCTTACCTCGGCTTCTACCACCAGCCCAAGTACGGCAAACCCGCCCTTGCCCTAGACTTAGTGGAGGAATTTCGTCCTCTGATTGCAGACTCAGTATGCCTGACCCTCATCAACAACGGAGAACTGGGGCCAGAGCACTTTATTGCCCGGGGAGACGCGGTAGCGCTCAACCAGAACGGCCGGCGCAAAGTCATAGAAGCCTGGGAGCGCCGGATGGACACGCTAGTTACACACCCTCTCTTCGGATACGCCGTCAGCTACCGCCGCATCCTGGAAATACAAGCCCGGCTGCTGTCCCGGCATCTCTTGGGTGAACTTCCGGCATATCCGGTATTCAGAACGAGGTAACTATGCGCAACCGGTTTCTCGTATGTTACGATGTCACCGACCCAAAGCGTTTGGCCCGTACCTTCAAGAAGATGAACGGATTTGGAGATTCGGCGCAATACTCTGTGTTCATCTGCGACCTGTCTCCGAAGGAAAGGGTATTATTGGAGGAAGCCCTGACGGAAATCCTGAATCTGAAAGAGGACCGGGTGTTGATTGTGGATATGGGTCCTCCGGAAGGACGGGGAAGCGAGAGTTATACCGTCTTGGGCAATGCCCGCGAACTGCCCCGCAGGGCAGTGGTGATAGTGTAACAAGCAAAAGGCGCAAAGGCGCCTTGCGAGAGGCCCAGTAGTGAGGGCCTCCCCTTGCACCTCTCGCAATTGCGCCAGAGTGAAATTGAAAATGTGCGTGGTACCGCGAAAAGCGAATACGGATTTCGGAATATGCACGGCGAAAACTGGGCTTGCACATTACCCGCGGTACGAGTCCAGACACAAATAGCGGTTTCCACCGGCGAAAGCCGGTGGCCCCACCTTGCCCGGTGTAAGCATTGAAGCACCTTGCGGGGGCGAAAGACGGCGTGGTCGGGGATGTTTCCACCGGCGAAAGCCGGTGGCCCCATTGAAGCACTGGAAAAACACTCGACCCCCGGACTACCAGACAGAGTTTCCACCGGCGAAAGCCGGTGGCCCCATTGAAGCTTGATTGGGAGACCTTGCCAAAGGGCGCACACATAGGTTTCCACCGGCGAAAGCCGGTGGCCCCATTGAAGCACAGAGGCAAGCTATCCTTAGTCAAGAAATTGCCCAGTTTCCACCGGCGAAAGCCGGTGGCCCCATTGAAGCCACAAACTTGGACTGCCAGTTTTAGCTGGAGAGCGACGTTTCCACCGGCGAAAGCCGGTGGCCCCATTGAAGCCTTGTAGCCCGAAGGCGGTGATTGCGCCGGTTTTTAGTTTCCACCGGCGAAAGCCGGTGGCCCCATTGAAGCGGCTCCTGTGGTATAATAATGAGGATGTGTGTATGGTTTCCACCGGCGAAAGCCGGTGGCCCCATTGAAGCTTATACCACAGGAGCCGAATCGCCGCAACTAATGAGGTTTCCACCGGCGAAAGCCGGTGGCCCCATTGAAGCTCTTGTTACCCACGCTATAACCCTGTTGGATCGAGGTTTCCACCGGCGAAAGCCGGTGGCCCCATTGAAGCTGCTCGCGGGTGTAGGGTATGGCATCCCGCTTGCTGAGTTTCCACCGGCGAAAGCCGGTGGCCCCATTGAAGCGACTGCGATTGCGGCGTGGGCGAGGTATGTGATGTGGTTTCCACCGGCGAAAGCCGGTGGCCCCATTGAAGCTCTCCAGCCCAAATGAGACCATTCGCCTCCGTAGCCAGTTTCCACCGGCGAAAGCCGGTGGCCCCATTGAAGCGCGTATGCCGAAAGGGAAGCGTCAAACTCAGTTCGTGTTTCCACCGGCGAAAGCCGGTGGCCCCATTGAAGCGGGTTCGAGGGGGGGGTAAAGAGGCGGATTGCCTTGTTTCCACCGGCGAAAGCCGGTGGCCCCATTGAAGCTAAATTGGCTCCTCTTAGATCGGTGCCTGTTAGATCGTTTCCACCGGCGAAAGCCGGTGGCCCCATTGAAGCAATCCAAAAAATAACTAGAGTAGCCACCGGCCCCGAGTTTCCACCGGCGAAAGCCGGTGGCCCCATTGAAGCAGTTATTCCAAAACCTGGCAATGTCATTTGGCGCAATGGTTTCCACCGGCGAAAGCCGGTGGCCCCATTGAAGCACCGATACCGCGTCTGGCTCATTCCCGACGAACAGGTTTCCACCGGCGAAAGCCGGTGGCCCCATTGAAGCCAAGGCTTTCGAGTTCACTCCGAGAAATCCATTGCGCGTTTCCACCGGCGAAAGCCGGTGGCCCCATTGAAGCTCAGCGGGTAGGCCTTGAATTGCTGGGTCTCTCCGTGTTTCCACCGGCGAAAGCCGGTGGCCCCATTGAAGCCAATTACCCTCGCCTAAATAAATATCATGGGATGCGTGTTTCCACCGGCGAAAGCCGGTGGCCCCATTGAAGCGCTGGGGAATAATCATTATCAGGAGTGAGTATGAAAGTTTCCACCGGCGAAAGCCGGTGGCCCCATTGAAGCCGGGGGATGTCCACCGCCACAGAAGAGAGCATTCGCGGGTTTCCACCGGCGAAAGCCGGTGGCCCCATTGAAGCTGGCTAAGTATTTTAGATTTCGCTGATGGACTTGTGCGGTTTCCACCGGCGAAAGCCGGTGGCCCCATTGAAGCTCACCCTTGTCTCCTTTCCCGCCATCGGAGCCGTCCGGTTTCCACCGGCGAAAGCCGGTGGCCCCATTGAAGCCTGGGGACACGCTGAACGTGGATTCGGCCGACGCTACACGGTTTCCACCGGCGAAAGCCGGTGGCCCCATTGAAGCTCCTGAAATTCCTCGTCGGTCAAGGCTAGGCCAGTACGTTTCCACCGGCGAAAGCCGGTGGCCCCATTGAAGCTGCCGGGTAACCACGATAGTCTCAATCATCTCTCTCGTTTCCACCGGCGAAAGCCGGTGGCCCCATTGAAGCCCAGCCGCCGCGTATTTGTTGGCGGCAATCGCGAGGTTTCCACCGGCGAAAGCCGGTGGCCCCATTGAAGCTTCAACTCGGCGACGAATTCCGCAGACTGCTATGACGTTTCCACCGGCGAAAGCCGGTGGCCCCATTGAAGCGGCAAGCCTACACACGGACGGACGATTTCAGCATCAGGTTTCCACCGGCGAAAGCCGGTGGCCCCATTGAAGCATGCCTGTACAGTGTCTTCCTGTCGGCCTCAGCTAGTTTCCACCGGCGAAAGCCGGTGGCCCCATTGAAGCGCAAACGTGCAAAGCCAAGAGCTGCCGCTGTGCGTGTTTCCACCGGCGAAAGCCGGTGGCCCCATTGAAGCGCCAATTCGGGCGGGCCGCAGGCCGCTGACCCGCCCGTTTCCACCGGCGAAAGCCGGTGGCCCCATTGAAGCCATCGAAACAGCCATATCGTGTTCTGCGGGAACCAAGTTTCCACCGGCGAAAGCCGGTGGCCCCATTGAAGCCAGGAATCGGGCGCGGGCGGCAACGTGATGCCCTTTCGTTTCCACCGGCGAAAGCCGGTGGCCCCATTGAAGCACGCTGGAGCCGAAAGGGAGTCCGGGCGTAGCCGTGGTTTCCACCGGCGAAAGCCGGTGGCCCCATTGAAGCCCGCAGGCACGGACGCGCAGGACTATGCCACGCCCGCACAGTTTCCACCGGCGAAAGCCGGTGGCCCCATTGAAGCAGAGACCGGCAGATAGATGCCTAGGTCTCCCTGAATCTGGTTTCCACCGGCGAAAGCCGGTGGCCCCATTGAAGCTGCAAATCGTGGAGTGCGGCTACCCCCTGCTGATGGCGTTTCCACCGGCGAAAGCCGGTGGCCCCATTGAAGCGGGACGGTAGTCTACGCCGGTTGGGAGGATGAGGCGGGTTTCCACCGGCGAAAGCCGGTGGCCCCATTGAAGCCCTGCAGGCCGCTTGCGTGGGCTAGGGGCGGCGCCATGTTTCCACCGGCGAAAGCCGGTGGCCCCATTGAAGCAGCGTGGCAGAATTTTGACATAGACCGCGCCGTCCAGGTTTCCACCGGCGAAAGCCGGTGGCCCCATTGAAGCCATCGAGTAGGGACGTACCCGCCTGTTGCGATTTTCGTTTCCACCGGCGAAAGCCGGTGGCCCCATTGAAGCACGATTTGCCCGAATATCGGCACTACTCTGCATCCGAGTTTCCACCGGCGAAAGCCGGTGGCCCCATTGAAGCATCCAAATAATGGCTCTACTGACAAAGGCACTAGACGAAGTTTCCACCGGCGAAAGCCGGTGGCCCCATTGAAGCTTCGCTGCCCCCACGTCTACCCATTGACGCGGCGGGGGTTTCCACCGGCGAAAGCCGGTGGCCCCATTGAAGCGGGGCCGACGCCATTGACGCCGCTGACCTTACGCTGGTTTCCACCGGCGAAAGCCGGTGGCCCCATTGAAGCCGGGACTGCTCGGCGCGCGGCTGCTGTATTTCCTGGTTTCCACCGGCGAAAGCCGGTGGCCCCATTGAAGCGCCAACCCCCGCGCCGCAAGTGTTACAGACCACCAGGTTTCCACCGGCGAAAGCCGGTGGCCCCATTGAAGCCCCACAATTCCGCTGCCGTCGGCCAGGTCAGGCAGCGTTTCCACCGGCGAAAGCCGGTGGCCCCATTGAAGCGTGCGTGTGCTGGTTGAGGGGACGATTGCTGTGCGCGGTTTCCACCGGCGAAAGCCGGTGGCCCCATTGAAGCGTTTCGCTCACCGACACTCCGTCGGATTATATTGACGGTTTCCACCGGCGAAAGCCGGTGGCCCCATTGAAGCGTCTGGCTGCGATTTAAGCTACGCGAATTTTCGCGGGTTTCCACCGGCGAAAGCCGGTGGCCCCATTGAAGCAGCAATTCCTACCGAGACGTTACGTTTCAGAATGACGTTTCCACCGGCGAAAGCCGGTGGCCCCATTGAAGCCCATCACCACCCCATCCTGTCTGCCATAATTGACTGCGTTTCCACCGGCGAAAGCCGGTGGCCCCATTGAAGCCCTTGCCGACGAGCCAGACCGCTACCCACATATTTGGGTTTCCACCGGCGAAAGCCGGTGGCCCCATTGAAGCTCTGGGGCTGGAACCGGCGGCGTCGACCGGATGATTGGTTTCCACCGGCGAAAGCCGGTGGCCCCATTGAAGCATTACATTAGCCGGAATCCATTTGGAGTCCCACGCGTTTCCACCGGCGAAAGCCGGTGGCCCCATTGAAGCCTCTGGCTCCACGGCGTCGCGGAAACGGACACCGGGGGTTTCCACCGGCGAAAGCCGGTGGCCCCATTGAAGCGGCGCGGCCTGCGGGAAATTCCTGCTGCCTGGCCGTGGTTTCCACCGGCGAAAGCCGGTGGCCCCATTGAAGCTCGTTGTCGGCAACGAGCTGGTGGTATTTATCCGCGTGGTTTCCACCGGCGAAAGCCGGTGGCCCCATTGAAGCCAGCGCAGGCGCACGAATGCCCTCACTGCCTGCGCTACGTTTCCACCGGCGAAAGCCGGTGGCCCCATTGAAGCATTTGATATGTCTAATATACAGCATAGTAGATTTGGCGTTTCCACCGGCGAAAGCCGGTGGCCCCATTGAAGCTCGGACGGGGCAGCCGTACATCTCGTGGGCTATGTCGTTTCCACCGGCGAAAGCCGGTGGCCCCATTGAAGCCAGTGTTACAGTGATTCCGCCGGTCTAACCCTGCTGGTTTCCACCGGCGAAAGCCGGTGGCCCCATTGAAGCTCCGCCCGCACGGACAGCAGCTCATTGAGATCCAGAGTTTCCACCGGCGAAAGCCGGTGGCCCCATTGAAGCAGCCACAGCTTCTCTGTGCGCGGCTCGCCCTTGCCGTGTTTCCACCGGCGAAAGCCGGTGGCCCCATTGAAGCTAAAAATGCGTCTGAATCGAAAGCCAGCATTACACGGTTTCCACCGGCGAAAGCCGGTGGCCCCATTGAAGCCCTCGTTGCTCCGGCGCCGGGCCGTCTCGCGGTCTCGCGTTTCCACCGGCGAAAGCCGGTGGCCCCATTGAAGCGCCTACACGCTGACCGCTGACATCCGCTGCCACGAGTTTCCACCGGCGAAAGCCGGTGGCCCCATTGAAGCCAGTCCTGCGCCTTGTGAGCGGCGGTGATAGCCGAGTTTCCACCGGCGAAAGCCGGTGGCCCCATTGAAGCGGGTTCGTCTGGCCCCGGCCCAATCACAGCCATAACGTTTCCACCGGCGAAAGCCGGTGGCCCCATTGAAGCGCATCCATTGAGCGGCGCGCACATCCCCGTCCGCCGCGTTTCCACCGGCGAAAGCCGGTGGCCCCATTGAAGCCTGCGCCTTGTGCGGGGATTCGCCATTCGATTCAGCGGTTTCCACCGGCGAAAGCCGGTGGCCCCATTGAAGCTTGAGACAGGCCCGTCCCGAACTGTCGGCGCCATCCCGTTTCCACCGGCGAAAGCCGGTGGCCCCATTGAAGCCAGGCCAGGAACGGCGAAAATCCCGCGCCGGAATAGCTGGTTTCCACCGGCGAAAGCCGGTGGCCCCATTGAAGCGGGCCATACCTCGCCCATACTGCCCCAGTAGTGATACGGTTTCCACCGGCGAAAGCCGGTGGCCCCATTGAAGCAGCCCAATTTCCTCGATGTGCGCCATTGCCCCGCGGTTTCCACCGGCGAAAGCCGGTGGCCCCATTGAAGCTCCCGCCTCTCTACCGGCGCCTCGGTGGATTCGCCGTGTTTCCACCGGCGAAAGCCGGTGGCCCCATTGAAGCCTGGGCGCGTTGCAAATGGCTGTCGGAGAGTACGCGTTTCCACCGGCGAAAGCCGGTGGCCCCATTGAAGCAAGGTAAGGTCAACCGGAGCCGAGCTAACGCCTGGCACGTTTCCACCGGCGAAAGCCGGTGGCCCCATTGAAGCGCCGCCGCCCCCGCCACCATCGAGTAATTTCAGGAGTTTCCACCGGCGAAAGCCGGTGGCCCCATTGAAGCCCTGGAGTGCGAATCAGGACGTGGGCATCTGCTGGAGGTTTCCACCGGCGAAAGCCGGTGGCCCCATTGAAGCCCGGTCAGAGCTAACGCTGCAGCTACCGCTTCATCGGAGTTTCCACCGGCGAAAGCCGGTGGCCCCATTGAAGCACCCCGCGCTGGGCGTGGGCTGGGATTTAATCGCGGGTTTCCACCGGCGAAAGCCGGTGGCCCCATTGAAGCTCCGAGACGTTGCTGCGCGGCAGCCGACCGTATTCGAGTTTCCACCGGCGAAAGCCGGTGGCCCCATTGAAGCCCATATTTTGTTGATTGTTTTGTCGACTCCTTCTCGTTTCCACCGGCGAAAGCCGGTGGCCCCATTGAAGCACGCCAACCGCCACGCTTCCCAATCGGGAATATCCAGGTTTCCACCGGCGAAAGCCGGTGGCCCCATTGAAGCCTCAGCATCCACACCGGCTTGCCCGGAATCGTCGAAGTTTCCACCGGCGAAAGCCGGTGGCCCCATTGAAGCGCGGTCATAGCCTTGCGATTCGGGCGTTTGCCGGTCGTTTCCACCGGCGAAAGCCGGTGGCCCCATTGAAGCCACGACTCGCTGAGCCGAAATGCGCGACTGCCTGCCCAGTTTCCACCGGCGAAAGCCGGTGGCCCCATTGAAGCGCCCGCCTATCACCACGTCCGCCTTCGTGGGTTGGCGTTTCCACCGGCGAAAGCCGGTGGCCCCATTGAAGCACCGGCTCACGCCGGAGCAACACGCCCAGCATCCCAGGTTTCCACCGGCGAAAGCCGGTGGCCCCATTGAAGCCCAGCGAAAGGAGGCAGGAAATTGAACACGTCTGAGGTTTCCACCGGCGAAAGCCGGTGGCCCCATTGAAGCACTGTTTCGCTGTCGTGATAGCTCTCAAGATTTCGCTGTTTCCACCGGCGAAAGCCGGTGGCCCCATTGAAGCAGGCCCTCTATCCCCTCCCTCATTCCCTGCGCCGCCGGTTTCCACCGGCGAAAGCCGGTGGCCCCATTGAAGCGTAAGGGCCAGTATAGATGCCATGGTGCGGGAATTCGGTTTCCACCGGCGAAAGCCGGTGGCCCCATTGAAGCCCGCAGCCGTTCATAATCGCTAATCGCGATGCTGTACCGTTTCCACCGGCGAAAGCCGGTGGCCCCATTGAAGCGACACTTGGTCTCTCGCTATGCGCCGTGCGCCAGATAGTTTCCACCGGCGAAAGCCGGTGGCCCCATTGAAGCGGCAGCACGCCGGGGCCGCCCGGCCCGTCTGGGGCAGGTTTCCACCGGCGAAAGCCGGTGGCCCCATTGAAGCCACTTCCCGCCTGTCCCAGAGACATTTCCGTTTGCAGGTTTCCACCGGCGAAAGCCGGTGGCCCCATTGAAGCGCAGTGAAGCGGTGGGACGCCACCGAAAGGCGGGAAGTTTCCACCGGCGAAAGCCGGTGGCCCCATTGAAGCTTGACCTTCACTCGCCCCGCCACGTCCTCTTCCCATGTTTCCACCGGCGAAAGCCGGTGGCCCCATTGAAGCATGCGGCTGGCACAGCAAAGGAGACAGCCTCGCCTTGTTTCCACCGGCGAAAGCCGGTGGCCCCATTGAAGCCTCAACTCCCCCTCGATTTCCGGCCAGTCCGCCGGGTTTCCACCGGCGAAAGCCGGTGGCCCCATTGAAGCATTAAGCCGGAATTGAAACTTGCGTGCTTTGGCACCAGTTTCCACCGGCGAAAGCCGGTGGCCCCATTGAAGCGCCGGACGCAAGGGTTGGCTGATACCGGCGAATTTCAGGTTTCCACCGGCGAAAGCCGGTGGCCCCATTGAAGCACCCCTTCGCCCGGCAGATTTTCGCGGTCAAGCGGGTTTCCACCGGCGAAAGCCGGTGGCCCCATTGAAGCGGATAACACACAACTTCGCAACGTCGCAATGGACGACGTTTCCACCGGCGAAAGCCGGTGGCCCCATTGAAGCGCCAGTCAGGAATGGTAATCGGATGCTCACCAATCCGTTTCCACCGGCGAAAGCCGGTGGCCCCATTGAAGCATAACCACGCACTAGCATCAGTTTGCTTGCGTATTTCGGTTTCCACCGGCGAAAGCCGGTGGCCCCATTGAAGCTTTCTTGGATTCTGCCCAACTCAGTATGCTTTGCGGCGTTTCCACCGGCGAAAGCCGGTGGCCCCATTGAAGCTCCAGTCGCAGATGGCACTCATATCTCGGATGTATGGTTTCCACCGGCGAAAGCCGGTGGCCCCATTGAAGCTATCACCCGGTCTCTTTGCCCTGCTTGTTTCCACCCGTTTCCACCGGCGAAAGCCGGTGGCCCCATTGAAGCGTCTAGCCCCGCGAAGAATCCTGTCTGATGTGCGTCAGGTTTCCACCGGCGAAAGCCGGTGGCCCCATTGAAGCCGGTCTTGGGCCGGTTTGCCCCTGCCTCGATTCGGCAGGTTTCCACCGGCGAAAGCCGGTGGCCCCATTGAAGCGTACGATCTCTCTGAGGATTTGGAGAGATTTGTTCAGGTTTCCACCGGCGAAAGCCGGTGGCCCCATTGAAGCCGTTGCCACAGGTTGCCACGATGACCGGGGCCTTCTCGTTTCCACCGGCGAAAGCCGGTGGCCCCATTGAAGCGCGTCCGTAACGGCTATCCAGTGCGGGTAGCCGAGGGGTTTCCACCGGCGAAAGCCGGTGGCCCCATTGAAGCCTGGACAGAAGTGAGACGCCGCAAGCCTACTGTGCTGGTTTCCACCGGCGAAAGCCGGTGGCCCCATTGAAGCCTGGGGCGGGCGGACTCACTGCTGGCGGGGTTGCTCGGGTTTCCACCGGCGAAAGCCGGTGGCCCCATTGAAGCCACAGATTTTCGACCGACGACAATCGGGTGACGCTGTTTCCACCGGCGAAAGCCGGTGGCCCCATTGAAGCTTCGACGACTGCTGGGTAATCTGCGGAGACGCGCTGGCGTTTCCACCGGCGAAAGCCGGTGGCCCCATTGAAGCGGACGCTGAGATTGCCAGCGTCGGCAAGTACGGCAAGTTTCCACCGGCGAAAGCCGGTGGCCCCATTGAAGCTTCGACGACTGCTGGGTAATCTGCGGAGACGCGCTGGCGTTTCCACCGGCGAAAGCCGGTGGCCCCATTGAAGCGGACGCTGAGATTGCCAGCGTCGGCAAGTACGGCAAGTTTCCACCGGCGAAAGCCGGTGGCCCCATTGAAGCAGAAATCCGTGAAAACTCGCCTAACGCCTGTAGGCAGCGTTTCCACCGGCGAAAGCCGGTGGCCCCATTGAAGCAGCTATCACAAGCACCTTAACAGTAGCATAGCCTGAGTTTCCACCGGCGAAAGCCGGTGGCCCCATTGAAGCCGAATCCGGTCTTGCCGACCTACGCTGTTCCGCTAGTTTCCACCGGCGAAAGCCGGTGGCCCCATTGAAGCACTGAAGCAATCTTGGAAATTCGTAGAGACGAACCTGGTTTCCACCGGCGAAAGCCGGTGGCCCCATTGAAGCTCTGCAAGCGCGGCTGGATAGGAACCGCCATCTCGAGTTTCCACCGGCGAAAGCCGGTGGCCCCATTGAAGCGGCGTCCACGTGCTCATAGATCCGCACGCCGTCCTCGTTTCCACCGGCGAAAGCCGGTGGCCCCATTGAAGCCGCACATCCGGCGAATGGCGTAGCGCAGGCAGTGGGGGTTTCCACCGGCGAAAGCCGGTGGCCCCATTGAAGCGCGAATCAGGGCAGTGCGCCACGAACTGGGCATTCGTGTTTCCACCGGCGAAAGCCGGTGGCCCCATTGAAGCACCGAGCGGCGGATTAGCTCCGATATGGTCAGCCCGTTTCCACCGGCGAAAGCCGGTGGCCCCATTGAAGCACGAGGGGATTATGCGGCAGTCGGTGACGTGGGAGGTGGTTTCCACCGGCGAAAGCCGGTGGCCCCATTGAAGCCGGAGTGTGAATGTCGATTTGCCGGAACATTTTCTCGTTTCCACCGGCGAAAGCCGGTGGCCCCATTGAAGCCTGTCAATCCAGGTCTTGCCCGTCCACCCCTTGCGCAGTTTCCACCGGCGAAAGCCAGTGGCCCCATTGAAGCTTGCTGTTGGAGCGGCGGACGCCCGCAGTGGGACTGTTTCCACCGGCGAAAGCCGGTGGCCCCATTGAAGCTTGCTGTTGGAGCGGCGGACGCCCGCAGTGGGACTGTTTCCACCGGCGAAAGCCGGTGGCCCCATTGAAGCCAGGTATGAGAGAGAGGGGTAGTGATGGTGGCAATGAGTTTCCACCGGCGAAAGCCGGTGGCCCCATTGAAGCACTATGGTTGCCTTCAAGTCCTTGACCTCGGCGGGGAGTTTCCACCGGCGAAAGCCGGTGGCCCCATTGAAGCCTCGCGGAGGCTGCGACGCAGCCCGCCGCCACCGAGTTTCCACCGGCGAAAGCCGGTGGCCCCATTGAAGCCAGGCCACCCTTGCCCAACGTGGCAATCGCAGGCCCTGTTTCCACCGGCGAAAGCCGGTGGCCCCATTGAAGCCGGGTCAACCGGAAGCCGGGCAATCGCGGACGTGTTGGTTTCCACCGGCGAAAGCCGGTGGCCCCATTGAAGCCTGAGATTCAGCAAATCTTCGCGCAGCGGCTCGAAGTTTCCACCGGCGAAAGCCGGTGGCCCCATTGAAGCTTTACCCCTGCCGGCCGCCTAACCTGCACGCAACTCCGTTTCCACCGGCGAAAGCCGGTGGCCCCATTGAAGCACCGACACTCCGTCGGATTACATCTACGGGCGCGCGGTTTCCACCGGCGAAAGCCGGTGGCCCCATTGAAGCATGGCGGCGGGAGCGAGCCGCAGGGCCGTCCGCTCCGGGTTTCCACCGGCGAAAGCTGGTGGCCCCATTGCAGCCATCCGCACCGTCGGCTCCCTTCGCGGCAAGCAAATGGGGCCACCAGCAGATAGTTGATTCGGTCGCCCGCAACTTGCCGGTTTCCGCCGGCGAAAGCCGGTGGCCCCATTGCAGCTTCAATGGCTACTACATTGTTCGGCTTTCCTCCTCCCTAGTGATGGTGTGCCGCGCTCCGGCGTCGCTGGGTCTGACCACATACTCATAACGAAGAACCTGGCAAACGCCCTCCGCTCTGTCCAATCGCTTTCGCTCAGATACTCGCTCATACCCTTAGCGTATGCGGTAGTCTGCGCACCAGCGGGCGCTAAGCGGCGTTGTGGCAGAATACCTGGGCCTGCGCTCCGCCGCGGGCATAAAGCGTTCCTAACATTCGCGGCTCGCCCTTCTGCCGGGCTTGAAGCCTCAACATCCAGCCCAGTGGTTTACACCAGGATAATGAGCTTCGCGAAAGCGCGGCTGAGGAGATCCGGCCTTTGCTCACCAGTGAGAATGGAGCGCACCCGCGGGCCTTGAGCATCAACCACCTAGCGAATCTTGGCCCTTGCAACACTCCAGCGCCCTCTTTGAGCATTCCAGCAGGCAATCTCTAGGACAATTACCCCTGCCTTGCTCTGGACCCCTTGGCGACATAAGGGCGTAACGGGCAGCTATGGAACGCCCAGGGCTTCACTTGGCTCCCTTTTTGCCGCGGATTAGCTGCCGGTGCAACCGCGCAAGGGTGGAATCAATCATTGCGTATATGTTATCTTGGTCTTTTAGCAGAACTTGGAAGAAAATCTTCCGGTGCTCCAGACTTGGCCCAACGGGTGAAACGCCTGTGGATGTTTTTTCAGTCGTCCTGCTCGGCGGGCAAATTCTCCCACTTGGGCGCTTGGGCAAGCTGGGCCAGCCGGCAATCCACCGCAAGGTACAGTCCGCCATTGAAGAGTTCACCCGGAACCTCGCCCGTGAACTGGCGGCGCGGGGCTAAGACCAGTATAATGACCACCGATATATGGCTTATACCAATAAATAATCTCTCACATAGGAGTTTAATATTAATATAATGATAGCTAATAGATGGCAATATGCCAGAAGTGTCGTAGCCAATTCTATGGAACACTATTAGACCCAACCACATCCTGACGTGAAACAGGAATGGATAATCAGAGCAATAGCCCAACCGGATCATATAGAATATGACGGAGATGATTTATACTTTAGTTATCTTCCTGAAATAAAGAAATGGCTTCGAGTCATAGTCTCAAACAATCGGCTTCTAACTGCGTACATAGACCGGCGTTCAATGAAATGGTGGGGGATTCCAAAATGAAAGACCCCGAACTGGTAATACAGTATTTCCCAGATTCGGATACTCTCCGGTTGGGCGCAGGTGTGTCTCCGGCTGAAGGCGAAACAATAGCAAAGTGGCTTATGATTGAGTGGAGCCGCGATGAAGAAGTGACCGGGGTTGTGCTTAGAAACGCCGCGAAAGCGTTGCGTCCATACCTGTTTCCTGATAGCGTGGGGCTGGATAATAACGGTGGCGCGTGTTGTGATGCGGCGAAACGCCCGGCTGCTCCTTCTCCCGGTGATAACTTATCGAATGACTCTCATCTTTGAACATTGAGGGGTTGTTGTGTGCGGCATTGTTGGATACATTGGGCAGAATGAAGCCTGGCCCATCATTTACGAAGGTTTAAGGTGGCTGGAATACCGGGGCTATGACAGCGCCGGCATCGCTGTTGTGGACCAGGCTGGGGCACTCCACTTGCGAAAGACGGTCGGCAAGGTCAGCGGGCTGGATGCCGCGATCGTCGGCTCCACCCCCCGCGGCTCGCGGGGGCTGGGCCATACCCGCTGGGCCACCCATGGCGTTCCGTCTCACATCAACGCCCACCCGCACACCGATTGCAGCCGCCGCGTGGCGCTGGTGCACAACGGCATCGTCGAGAACTACCAGGAACTGAAACGACGCTTGACCGCCTCCGGCCACGTCTTCCGGTCGGAGACCGACACTGAGGTGTTGTCACACTTGGTGGAGGAAGGGCTGTCTCTGGGCCTCAGCTTCGAGGAAGCCTTCCTGCGCGCCGGGCGGATGGTGCAAGGTTCCTCAGCAATAACCGCCACGCTTCAAGGAGAAGACGGCCCCATCTGCGCCTTGCGGCTGGGATACGCCGGAGGCATCGTGATCGCCCATCACAACGGGCAGGGCATTGTCGCCAGCGACCTGCCCGCTCTGTTGCCGCTGCTGGATCGCGGCTCCGGAGCGCCGCCGGTGAGCTTCCTGGAAAGCGGGGAGATGGCCGTGGTGAGCCGCGGCGGAGTGCAGTACTTTGACTTGGCCGGCAACCCTATCGCCAAGCAACCCCGCCACGTCTCCCGCGAGGATGTGCTGGTGGACAAGGGCGGCTATCGCCACTTTATGCTCAAGGAGATTATGGATCAGCCCCAGGCTATGACTGCCGCCCTGCGCGACCGGGCCAACTTCGCCAATGGACGCGTGGAATTGCCTGGCTTCCCGTTAGGGCCAAAGGACATCCGGCAGTTGGAGCGTGTGGTGATCATCGGCTGCGGCACTAGCCTCCACGCGGCGCAGGTGGGGCGCCACTACATCGAGCGGCTGGCCGGCATCCCTGCTGAGGCCGAGAGCGCCTCAGAGTTTCGCTATCGCGACCCGATAATCGGTCCGCGCACGCTGGTGGTGTCCGTAGGGCAGTCGGGCGAAACCGCCGATACCGTAGCGGCCATGCACCTGGCCCGCGAGAAGGGCGCAACGCTGGTCACCATCTGCAACGCAGAGGAAAGCCAGGCCGCCCGCATCGCTGACGGCGCGCTCTATATGGGGGCCGGGCTGGAGGTGGGCGTAGCCAGCAGCAAGACCTTCATCGCCTCGCTCACCATCCTGAACCTGCTGTCCATATACTTGGGCCACGCCCGCGGCCGCCTCAACAGCGAAGCTGTGCGCCATCTGGTGGACCAACTGGCCCGCGGCCCCGGACTCATCGGCGAGCTGCTGGCCGAGGCCGACAGCTACCGCGAACTTGCCCACCAGATCGGGCATTACGGCAACTTCCTGTTTCTGGGGCGGGGGGCCAACGCCGCCATCGCCTCCGAGGGCGCCCTGAAGCTCAAGGAAATCAGCTACATCCACGCCGAGGGCTACCCGGCGGGCGAGATGAAGCACGGCCCCATCGCTCTTATAGACTCCGAAATGTGCACCGTTGCCCTGGCCCCCACCGACGCCCTCCGCGACAAGACGCTGAGCAACATTAAGGAGGTAAAGGCGCGACGCGGGGTTGTGGCGGCGGTATTGACCCGAGGCGACGACGAGGCGGCGGCGGAAGTGGACTATCCACTGTTCATACCCGAAGCCCCGGATCTGTTGCTGCCAACCCTGACCACAGTGCCGCTGCAACTCCTGTCCTACCACATCGCCCTGATGCGCGGCTGTGACGTGGATCAGCCCCGGAATCTGGCGAAATCGGTAACAGTCGAGTAACAACTATTTTTCTCCAGAGGAGTAGACTGTCCCCTATCCTCGCCAGGAACCGATTCTCGCCAGGAACCGAAAGAATGTATCTGAAGCTCGACCACCCACCTGTTTCCTTGGACGCCTACCGCCCGTACATGGACTCCGACCTCGCCGACGAGCTGCTCTCCGTGGCTGCCGAACTGCGGGGCGCACGCGTACTGCACCTAAACGCCACTGCCATCGGCGGCGGGGTGGCCGAGATTCTTCAGTCTATGGTTCCCTTGTTCAATGCCTTGGGCATTGCCACGGAACGCATCGTCATAGACCCGGCGGAAGCCGAGTTCTTCCAGGTTACCAAGAAGATTCACAACCTGTTGCAGGGGGCCGAAGGCTGCCTCAACGAAAGGGACCTCGAAATATATCATGGGAACCTGTGGCGGGTGGCGCAGGCCATGCGGCGAGACCAACTGTCTGCTGATGTATGGTTTATGCATGACCCGCAGTTACTGCCGATGGCCGAGATGCTGCGCCGGGACAATCCCTGCGGCGGCTCTGCCGCTTGGCTCTGGATTTGCCACATAGACCTCACCCACCCCAATCAGTCGGCTCTGGACTCCCTGCTGCCGATGCTCCAAGACTATCATCACCTGATTTTCTCGCTGCAACAATACGTCCCAGTAAAACAGGTGTCCGACAAGCCGGTCTACATCGCCCCGCCGGCCATAGACCCCCTGGCCGAAAAGAACAACCCGGTAGACCAACAGGAAGCGTGGAACATCGTCGCTTCTATGGGAATAGACCGCAACCGCCCGCTCATCACCCAGGTATCCCGCTTCGATGTGTGGAAAGACCCGTGGGGGGTCATAGACGCTTACCGGCTGGCTCGCGAGTCGGTTCCGGGTCTTCAATTGGCCTTGCTCGGCCTCTCCCAAGCCAGCGACGACCCGGAAGCCGGGGAGATTCTCGGTAGTGTTATGTCTCACGCGGCAGGCGACTCGGACATACACCTCTTCCATGACCCCAGCTCAATTCCCATCGGCAACGACCAGGCGGTCAACGCCCTCCAGATGGCTTCGTCAGTCCTGGTGCAGAAGTCCACCCGCGAAGGGTTCGGGCTGACGGTCACCGAGGGGATGTGGAAAGGCAAGCCGATGATTGGCGGCAACGCAGGCGGCATCCGAATCCAGATTGACGACGGCGCCAACGGCTACCTGGTTTCCTCTCCTCAAGAGTGCGCCCGGCGCATAGTGACCTTGCTCCAGAACAGCGACCTGGCCGCCATCATAGGCGCAGCAGGCCGGGCCAGCGTCCGCCGCCGCTTCCTGCTCCCTCGCCTCGCGCTGGACTACCTCAAAGTGGCGCGAAACCACATCGCATAGCTTCCCGGCATGTCTCTCTTCCCTAACCGGACTCCCAGCATGGACTTCCCAGCAATGTTGGGATGAGGACGAAAACCCGAAATCAAAACTGTCAGGCGCCGGAAAAGAAATTCAGATCCCAGCGCGGCATCCGGCGGCAAGCGTCATTCAGTTTCCGGTATCGCCCTCCGACAGCAGGCGCAGAACTTCCGGGCTGAAGAGGCGGTTCGCCGGGCGGGCTGTCCGTCTCGGCTCCGCATCCTCGTCGGCTGGAAGGGCAGTTAACGCCCGGATGGGCAGGCAGGGGCCTTCGTCTATGGGCAGCTCCACCTGACGCAGCCAGCGGTTCAGCCCGATGCCGGTCTGCTCGATGGCCGCCAGCACCACTACCCCCGCAGCTTTGGCGTCGCCCAGCGCATCGTGCCGCTGGTACCGGTATCCCAAGATACGGCACAGGTTCTCCAGCCCGAAACCCCGCTTGGAAAAGCCTTCCCATGCCCGGCGCGCCACCAGCGTGGAGTCCAGCCACACGCAGTTTAGGCGGGGAATTTTGTGGCGGTCGAAAGCCTGCTCCAAGGCTACCCGGTCAAACTGGCTGTGGCTGACCACAATCCTGCCGTTTAGCATTTCGTGAAGACGCCCGGCCACTTCGGGCAGCTTAGGCCAGCCGCGCACCACCGCTGCGGTGATGCCATGGACAGCAATGTTGTCGGGATTGAAGTTGGCCTGCGGGTCTATGTAGGACATCCATTCCCCGGCCAACTCGCCATCAAGGTAATGGGCAATGCCTATCTGACAGATGGAAAAAGCGTCAGGGTTGGCGGTTTCCAAGTCTATCGCCGTGAATTCTGCGGTATCCGTCATTGCTGCCGCGCCAAGCTCCTAACGAGGGGTTCCCAATATCTGTCTAGTAGAGATTCAGATATTGCAGATGGCCGGTTTTTGCATAGATTTCCGCTCTCAGGCATTTTGGTTGACTGCCGCAACGCGCTTAATGCCTGATTTTACGCCGGTTTTGCCTATGGAATGAGGCCGGGCGTGAATGGGAATCTGAGGCCCCTCTTTTACTGGGCGTTTCACCTGTTGCAACCACCGATTCAAGCTCACTTCCGTTTGTTCGATGGCGGCGAGCGCCACCACACCCGCCGCTTTGGAGTCACCCAGGGCATCGTGATGCTGATAGCAATACCCCAATATCCGGCACAGATTGGCTAGACCATAGCCACCATCCTCCCGCAATCCCGCCTGGCGATCATAGCGGAATCCAGCCATTGGCAATTCAGCCGGGGAATGCCATGCTTCTCAAACGCTTTATCAAGAGCCACCCGGTCAAAATGAGTATGGCTGACCACGATTCTGCCGTCCAGCATCTCTGCTAGTTGTTGAGCTGCTTCCGGCAGTTGGGGACAACTGCGCACCTTCCTTGGGGTGATGCCGTGTATGCTGACATTTATCGGGTTGAAGTCGTCCCTCGGGTTAATGTAAGACCTCCATTCCCTGTCAAGCTAGTCATCATGGTAATGGACAATACCTATTTAGCAAATGGAACTGGAGTCCGAGTTGGCGGTTTCCAAATCTATCACCGTCAATTCCGTCGCCATACTTATCCGTCATTCCCCCAGCGCTCATTGTGAACATAAGCCGGAGCTGTATTATCCCCCGGCCAGCTCAGCGGCGCGGGCCGAGGCCCAGACATCAGCATCCAGCACTTCGCCCACGTCCTCTCCGGGCAGTGGGTCGTGTTCCGCAAGAATCCGCTCCACCAGCCGGTGGATACCGCCATAGCTGATCTTGCCGTCTAGGAATGCCTGCACCGCCACTTCATCGGCGGCGCTGAGGACGGCGGGATAAGTCCCGCCCCGCTTGCCGGCTTCGATTGCCAGCGAGAAGCAAGGATAGCGGGCCGGCTCCAGCGGGTCGAAGGTGAGTGACTGGGAAACGGTGGTGTCTAGGCGCGGAATCATCGAGTTGGGCAGCCGTTGCGGGTAGAACAGGGCATACTGAATGGGCAGCCGCATATCGGGTGGCCCCATCTGCGCCTTGACCGAACCATCGGCGAACTCCACCATTGAGTGTATCGTGCTCTGCGGATGCACCACCACCTCGATGCGCTCCCAGGGCACGCCGAACAGCCAGCGGGACTCTATGACCTCGAAGGCCTTATTCATCAGCGTGGCCGAATCTATGGTTATCTTCTGCCCCATCCGCCAAGTGGGGTGGCGCAATGCCTGCTCCGGAGTAACATTCTCCATATCTTCCAGCGGAGTGGTGCGGAAGGGGCCGCCGGACGCAGTAATCAGCAGCCGCTGTATTTCCCATTCCCCCTTTTCATTGAGCGGCTCCCCCTGGAGGCACTGCCAAATGGCGCTGGGTTCGCTGTCCACCGGCAGCACCCGGCCTCCGTAGCGGGATTCATAGCCCTTAATTAGCTTGCCGGCCATCACGATGGGTTCCTTGTTGGACAAGGCCACCGACTTGCCAGCCGCCAGCGCAGTCAGGGTCGGAGTCAGGCCGACGCTGCCCATAAGGGCGACCATCACTTGATCCACCCGGTTCAGAGCAACCATCTGCTCCATGGGGGTGAAGGATGCGCCACCGTTTTTTATCAGCGGAAAATTGTCAGGGCCGGCGGCGGCGCTCCAGACGTGACTTGGGCTGAATTCCTCCACCTGACGCCGTAACAGTTCAGTGTTGCTGCCGGCCGACAGTCCCACCACTTCGAATTCATCAGGAAAGGCCCGAACGATGTCCAGCGTCTGGCGTCCGATGGAGCCGGTGGAGCCGAGAACTACTATCTTTCTCATATCCGCAACCCCGCTGCCAATAACATATAGTAAACGGCGGGCAGGGCAAATAGTATGCTGTCCATCCGGTCCAGAATGCCGCCGTGCCCGGGCATTATACTACCAGAATCCTTCGCCCTGGCCGCGCGTTTTAGAGCCGACTCAAACAGGTCTCCAGATTGGGCCGCCAAGCTGGCTGCGGCCCCAATCAGAGCCTGCTGCCAGAGCGGAACGGTCAGGTCGAAGGCCACCCCCACCACCATCGCGGCCCCAATGGAGGCAGCGAATCCCCCGGCTGCTCCCTCCCAAGTCTTGTTAGGGCTGATGCCGGGGGACATTCGGTGGCGCCCCGCCAGACGCCCCACGGCGAAGGCCCCGGTGTCGCAGGCGAAGACCACCAGCAGAGTGAACAGCAGCCAGGCCCGCCCCAGGTAGCCGTCATCGCCCGCCAGGTCCACGATGACCAGACCGTGGCCCAGCAGGAATCCTACATACACCGGCCCCAGCAGCAGGAACAGGAAGGCGAACCACGGACGCTCGCCCCACCCGGCGTCTTCCGCCGGCTCGAGCTCGGCCAGATACCCGCCCGGCTGGAACTCATCCGGCTCTTCATCCGTCCTAGGTTCATTGAAGCGTGAATCGTCATCCATCGGGAAACCTTCCTCCGGCTCCCTGTTGGATTTCAATTCTTCCTCGGCGGACGAATCATCCCGCGCAAGGCTTTCTCTTTTGTAGCAGGCTATGAACCACAGGAGGGCGGCAAAGACCCACGCCGCCAAGACAAGCCCGGCGGCGATGTGGAAGTCTGAATTGTCCGCTACCGCTGCGGCCAGCAACAGCGCCGCCACCGCAGTCACGCCCAAGGCGGCGGGCATCCGGCCCACTCTGGGGGGAGTCAAGCGGTAGAACTCGCGGACGGCCAGTCCGCCGCCGAGCAGGGCCAGCAGGGTCAGCCAAGGATCCCCCAGCCAGATTGCGCCCACCACCACAGCGGCGGCGGGCACTCCCGTAATCAGCCGCAGGCACAAGGCTAGGGGCCGGGCCCGGCCACCTTGCCGTAACGGCGCTGGCGGGCGCGATAGGCTTCCACTGCCTGCTCGAGTTCGGTGGGCTGAAGGTCGGGCCACAGGGTGGGGGTGTGGTAATACTCGCTGTAGGCCGACTGCCACAGCAGGAAGTTGCTGATGCGCTGCTCGCCGCCGGTGCGAATAACCAGGTCTGGGTCGGGACTATGGGCGGTGAACAGGTAGCGGTGGAAAGTATCTTCAGTCAGCTCGTCCGGGTCGAGACAGTCCCTAATGATGCGCCGGACTGCCTGCAATATCTCGTCGCGTCCTCCATAATCGAAGGCCACGTTGAGGGTAACTCCGGTGTTGGACGCGGTAAGCCTCTGCGCGTTCTCGACGGCCTTGCACAATTCAGGGGCAAGGTTGGCAGTCTTGCCCAGATGGACTATGCGGACGTTGCCCTCGTGCAGTTCACGGGTCTGCTCTTCGACGGCAGAGGAGAAAATGTCCATCAACCCCTCCACCTCGTTCTGGGGACGGCCCCAGTTTTCGGTGGAAAAGGCGTAGACGGTAACGTACTCGACTCCGAGAGCGCGCAAGGTTTCCAGCGCCACGCGGATACGATCGACGCCCCTGCGATGGCCCTCCAGTCGCGGCAGGCCGCGTTCAACAGCCCAACGGCCGTTGCCGTCCATGATGAAGGCGACGTGGCGGGGGTCTGAACCTGCCTTGGAAAAAGAGGCAGGCCCTCTATGCTGTGGCCCTGATACAACAGCCACTGGAACAGGCTAGACCTGGAGAATCTCCGCCTCTTTGGCGGACGAGGTATCGTCTATCAGCTTGGTATGGCCGTCGGTGACTTTCTGAAGCTGGTCTTGGGCACGGCGGTTATGGTCTTGGGATATGGCCTTGTCCCGCTCCATCTTTCGCAGGGTTTCCAGCCCGTCGCGCCGCACATTGCGCACCGACACTTTGCCGTCCTCCGCCTTCTTGCGGAGCAGCTTCACCATCTCCTGCCTCCGCTCGTTGGTCAACGGCGGAATCGGCACGGTGATGACGCTGCCGTCGTTGGACGGGTTAAAGCCCATTTCGGAGCGTTGCAGGCTTCTTTCGATTTCTCGTATCGCTCCCTTGTCCCATGGCTGCACCATAATGGCGCGGGCATCGGGAGCCGAAATCGAGGCGATTTGCTTCAGAGGAGTGGGCGAACCGTAGTAGTCAATTGACAAATCCTCAATCAGCGAAGGAGTGGCCCGTCCGGTTCGAAGCTGGGCCAAGTCTCGCCTGAAAGCATCCAGAGTGCGGTCCATCCGGTATTCAACGTCGCTCAACACACTCTCAGCCGTTAATTCTGTCTCACCGTCCTTCCCTGGCATAATCAGTCCCTCCCGCCTATGACCGTTCCAATTTTATCACCGGAAAGTATACATCCCACGTTGCCCGGCTTGAACATATCAAAGACAACGATGGGCAATTTATTTTCTCGGCACAGAGTCAAGGCCGTGGAATCCATCACAGCCAATTCCCGCTCTAGCGCTTCGGTATAGTCCAGAGTGTCGAACCTGACGGCCTCCGGATTATTGCGGGGGTCGGAGTCATACACGCCATCAACGTTGAACTTTGCCATCAGCAAGATTTCGGCCTCTATTTCCAACGCTCGCAACGCTGAAGCGGTGTCAGTGGACATATAAGGGTTGCCAGTACCGGCCGCGAAAATCACCACGCGCCCTTTTTCCAGGTGCCGGACGGCGCGGCGGCGTATATAGGGTTCGGCCACTGCCTGCATCGGGAGCGCGCTTTGGGTTCGGGTGTCTATTCCCTTTTTCTCCAGAGCGTCCTGCAAGGCAAGGGCATTGATGACGGTAGCCAGCATACCGGCGTAGTCGGCGGTGGCCCGCTCCATTCCACGCTTCTCGGCAGCTTCACCTCTCCAGATATTGCCGCCGCCGATGACTATTGCCAACTCCACGCCGAGGGAGAGAGCATCGGCAACCTGGCCGGCCAAGTACTGGACGGCATCGGCGTCTATGCCCGAACCGGACGCGCCCCTGAGGGACTCGCCGCTCATTTTGAGCAAAGCCCGGCGATACAAAGGGCGCCGGGCTATCTGTTGGGGAGGGTCTCCCATAATCCAATTGCAGGAACGCGCAGCGATGCGCCCTACTCGCCCACCGCCAGACGCTGGAATCGAATCACTCGCACGTTCTCGCCCATCCGGGCCGCCAGTTCCTGCACCAGGTCGCCCACCGACGAAGAACCGTTCTTGATGAACGGCTGGGACAGCAACGCAACCTGAGCCGCAGGGCGCCCATCTCCCTCTTCGATGTCCTCGCCGGAAAGGTATGCCGGCGACATAGCCGCGACTTGCATGGCGATATCGTGAGCCATCTGCTTGAACTCATCGGTGCGCGCCACGAAGTCACTCTCGCAACCCAGTTCCACTATCGCGCCGACACGCCCGCCGGTATGCACATAGGCTTCGATGACCCCTTCATTGGTGGCGCGGCCAACCCGCTTGGCGACGCCGGCCAAACCCTTGGCCCGCAGCGCCTCCGCAGCCTTGTTCAGGTCGCCGCCCGCCCCTTCCAGGGCCTGTTTGCAATCCATAATCCCTGCGCCGGTCTGGTCGCGCAGGGTGCGAATCAGTGCCGTGGTGACCAACTGTCTACTCCTTACGTCTGGTGTGTTTGGCTGTATCCTGCTGGAGAACGGTCGCCTATGGGAGGCCGCTCACTACGGCGCAATCCCAGCAGACGCCCCAGCCGGATGCGGTCATCGCTATCCCTGACCGTATAGGGACGGGGTGGCGAGTTTCTGATAGTTTCCAGTTCGTCCGCCAGCTTTTCGACATCGGCAAGGGCCAGGCGGATACTGCCGATGCTGCGGTCATTTTCATAGAAGTTCCGGTGCACATAATCGGCCCGGGCCATGTAACGGTCAAGCAGTTCTTCTCTGTCGAACTCTCTTCCCAGATGTTCGCCGATGTCGAAGATACTCGAGTGTTTGTCGCACTTCCAGCCCCGTTGTTTGCCGACGGCTTTCAGAGCGTGGGCGGCGGCGCCCCAGACCTTTTCTGCGGCCTGTAGCCGGTCGCCTTCCGCCAACTGGATTCGGGCGTGTTCCAAAAACCGCCGGCTGATTTGCGCGTGTTCTTCGACATTGATCCCTTCGGGATTATATTCAGGAAGAGGCGTTGTCATATCTCCTTTCCGGCAGACTACTCGCTGGCTACGCGGGCGCCCATGCCGGCTGCCAATTCGGCCAAGGTGTCCAGGTCCAGCGTAACCGCGTCGGTCAGGGCCGCGTCCTCGCGTTCCGACAGAGCTTCCGGTTCCTCGCCGGACAGCGACTGCATCTCATCCATCTCGGCCTGGAGCGCCGCTTCCCGCTGCGCCAGGCCCTCCAGCACCGCCGAGGCCATCCGGTTGGTCACCAGCCGAATGGAGCGCACCGCGTCGTCATTGCCGGGGACGATATGGTCTACCAGGTCGGGGTTGCAGTCGGAATCCACAATGGCGAACACTTGGATGCCCAGCCGCCGCGCCTCGGCGACGCAGATATTCTCCCGCCCGATGTCGATAACGAATATGGCTTTGGGTAGGGTGGTCATATCCCTCATGCCGGTGAAATACTTTTCCAGCCGGTTGAGGGTGTCCCGCATTTTGACGCCCTCTTTCTTGGGCAACAGGCGGAAGTAACCTTGGTCGCGCTTCTGTTGCAACTCCAGCATATAGTTAATTCGGGTGCGGATGGTCTGGAAGTTGGTAAGGGTGCCGCCCAACCAGCGCTGATTGACGTACCACATTCCGCAACGGTCGGCCTCGCCCTGAATCACTTCTTGGGCCTGCCGCTTGGTGCCAACAAACAGAACTTTGCCGCCGTTGGCGACCAGTTCCACCATGTTCTTGTACGCGTCGTTAATCATGCCCAGCGTCTGTTGCAGGTCAATGATGTGAATGCCGTTGCGCTGGGTAAAGATGTAGCGCTTCATGGTAGGGTTCCAGCGGCGGGTCTGATGCCCGAAATGGACCCCCGCCTCCAGCAGCGCCTTCATATTTATGGGCTCCCGGCCCGTGGGCTGTGGGGGGCGTTCCGGCACAGGGCGGGGCGGACGTTCCCCCGCGGACGGAGCGGCAGGCGGCTCCGCCACTGCCACCGCAGCAGCGGCCGGAGCAGGCGCTGCCGACGGAGCGGCAGGGGGCTCCGCCACAGGCGCCGCAGCAGCAACCGGTTCCGGCGCGGGCGCCGCCTCTATTCCGGGCGCGGGCGCTTCCGCTGGGGGGCTTTCCGCCACTTCCTGTATCAACTGTTCCTCGGACTCAACCATCCAATACCCCTCTAATCCCTTACTGGCCATGCCAGAGATAGGCGGCCGGCCTCGGTCCGCCCTGCCAAACTGCAAATTGCATAACTGCATAAAGTATAGCACGCCTTCAGAAAACTGGGCAAACTGAGGCGCAGCGGAATTTGTCGGCGCCCCCTATATGCTACTTTGCTATATTTTGTCGGCTATGCCTAAAGTCAATCCTGACATACTGGTTTGGGCGCGGGAGACCGCCGGGCTGTCCCCGGAATCAGCAGTTAAAAAGCTGTCCATCCGCGACACGAAGAAGGCGTCCGCCCTCGACCGGTTGGCCGGATATGAATCGGGTGCGGAAGACCCCTCTCGCCCGCTGCTGTTAAGGATGGCAAACCAGTACCGCCGGCCATTGCTTACGTTTTACCTGCCGAAACCGCCGGCGAAGGGTGACCGGGGCGCGGATTTTCGCACTCTGGCAAGGGAAGTTCCAACGGCTGACGCCGCGCTCCTCGATGCGCTTATCCGGGAAATGCGGGCGCGGCAAAGTATGGTTCGGGCTGTGCTGGAGGACGAGGATGAGGCGGCGCCATTGCCTTTCATAGGCTCCCACGCCATTGCCGACAGACAGCCTGCCGTCCTGGGTTCTTTGCGGACGCTGCTTAACGTCAAGTTGCCAGATTACCGATCCCAGCGAGATGCTAACGCCGCCTTCAGTTTTCTGCGAGACAGAGCCGAAAGAGAGGGGGTTTTCGTGTTGCTCAAAGGCGACTTGGGCAGCTATCACACTGCCCTAGAGTTGGATGTTTTCCGGGGATTCTCCATTGCCGATGACATCGCGCCTTTCATTGTAATCAACGACCGTGACGCCCGCGCCGCGTGGAGCTTCACCCTGCTCCATGAGATAGTGCATCTGATTTTAGGCCAAACCGGGGTCAGCGGGCGGTGGACTGAAAACGAAACCGAAAGGTTCTGCGACGCCGTGGCCAGTGAGTTTCTGCTGCCGAAGCAAGAAACCGCAGGGCTTGACTTTCAGGACGCAGAAGGGATAGACGCCATCGCAGAAAGAATCAGTGAATTCGCCAACAAGGGCCATCTAAGCCTCGCAATGGTAGCCTACCGGGCATATTTCGCCGGTGTTATTGGACCAGCCCAATATCAAGAGCTTTCCAGGAAATTTCGAGAGGGGTGGCTTCAACAACGGGCCGCCCAACGCGAGCAACAGCGGTATCAAGAGGGCGGCCCTAATTATTATGCGGTGCGCCGACACCGGCTAGGCAGAGGACTTACTTCCCTGGTGCGGCGAATGATGTCCGGCGGAGAATTATCTACTTCCAGAGCCGCCAGAATTCTGGGAGTGCGACCTGCGCAGGTTCAGGCTATTCTCGCAAACAACATCTCGGCTTAGGGTTTTCCCATTGCTGTACTTGCTAGACGCTGACGTCCCCATAGACGCCATCCGGTATTATTATCCTATGGACAGAGTTCCTCAGGTTTGGGAATGGCTGATTGCTTTGGCCCAAAGCGGGCAGATCAAAATCCCTAGAGAAATCTGCGAAGAAGTCTCGGAAGGAACCGATGCAGTATCCAATTGGCTAAAAGAAAACTCCGCCGATATGCTGCTTCAAGAGATTGCATCGCCTCCGATGGTCAGCCGGGTCATAACGAAAGGCTACGCGCCTGACTTGACCGATGATGAGATCGAGGAAACCGGGAAAGATCCATTCCTTATCGCCTATGCCCTCATCCAAGCTCATAAACGGGTAGTATAGTTAGCAATGAAGTTTCAAAACCTGCTAGAAAAAGAGCTAACAGACACGTCCCGGATGTGTGCCAGCATTTCAATATCCGCTCTATCAATGTCTTTACCTTGATTCAAGAACTGAATTTCCGCGCTCGCTGATTTTCTCTACCACGCCAGCCGGTGCGCCAAGTTCAGGGCTGCGGCGCCCAGCAGTCCGGCGGCCACGTCGTCGGCCATGATGCCCCAGCCGCCGGGCAGCCGCTCGAAGCGGCGGATAGGCCAGGGCTTGAGGATGTCCAGCACCCGGAACATCACGAAGGCGGCGGCCAACCAAGGCAACGTCTTGGGGAGCAGTAGGCAAGTGAGCCACATACCGGCCACCTCGTCCCACACCGCCCGCTTGGGATCGGGGTCTTCGGGGCTGGTCAGGCTGTTGCAAGCCCAGGGGCCTATCGCCAACGACACGGCTATCAGAGCGAAGAACGCCGGTGAATCGCCACTCATAGGCAGAAAGTAGTAGACCGCCACCGCCATCAGACTGGCCAGTGTCGCCGGGGCCACCGGAAACAACCCCACGCCCAAGGCCGTGCCGAATAGCCAGGCCGCCGGCTTGGAAAGTGTTTCCCAAAGGCTCAACCAGGTCTTCGTCACCCGTAGCCCAGACGGTGCAGGTCTGCCTCGCTCATTCCGAGGTAGTGGCCTATCTCGTGCCACAGCGTCACGCGGATTTCACGGGCGGCGTCGGCGCGGGTCTCGCAGGCGCGCAGTATGGGCTGGCGGTAAATGACGATACGGTCGGGAAGCGGCGGGCCGATGCCTTCGCGCTCGGTGAGAGGCCAACCCTGATACAGACCAAAGAGGGTGTCGTGTTCTTCCAACAGATCCGCCTCGCCGGGCCCGGGCCACTCCTCGACCACGATATCCACGTTCTCCAGCCGCCTCAGCACGCCCTCAGGCAACCGGGCGTAGGCCCGGCGCACCTGGCGCACGAACTCCCGGTAGGTCATTTCCGCCATTACCGTCGCCGCGCTCCCTTATTCTGAGAAACCAGCTTCCCATATTACCTTACCGGAACGCCTTCCGCACTGAACGCCTTCCGCCCGCCGGGACGCCCCCTTTTTGCGCTTAGAGCACAGGAATGACAGATTCCCATTCCAGTACCTTGAGCTTGCAACCAGACAAATACATCTTCAGCTTTCGCAATTTTCTCTATGCTAGGACACTTGTCGGAATTGGCATCCAGTAGTTTACGGGCGTATCAAACGGTTGAACCGGAGAATTTTCGTCTTGACAGAGGTCTCGCCATCCCTCAAGTTTTTTGAGCATTGCCCAAGCCGCAAATGCGGAAATAACCGCGTCGCGCTCATGCTCTCCTAGTCCTCTAATCAATTTATTTATTTCTTCATCCTGTTCCAAAGCCTTTAGCAAATAGAGCAACACCTTGGGATGCGTCTCTGTAATTTTCGGCTTGTACATCCCATCGAGATCCTTTGCCAACAAAAGCCCTTGCACAAGGCAAGCGCCTCGAAGACTATTAACTTCCTGAACCGCTCCTCCTAGTTTCTCCCGTGGAAACTTTTTCGCTTTTAACTCTTTCCGGATAATCTGGTCAACTTGCCTGTCTCCTTTATTTCTGAAGGCGCCGGCTCCGGCGGCAGGGGGGTGTTACCTGCCTGGGGCGTCCCAGCGGAGTATTTCGAGGTAGCCGCCGGGTTCGGCCCAGGGGAGCAGGGCGCGGAGAAATTCGCGGACGCCGGGGGTTTGGCCCCGCTCGCGGCAGTTGCGAAGGTGCCGGCGCAGGTTCATATAGGTATTGAGCCGGACGCCGGTTTCGGCGATGCGCTGGGCGAGGTGTTTGGGGCCGTCCGTTACCGGGTCGAAGGGCGGGGGTTCCTGGTGGCTGGCAACGGCGGCGTCCCACTCTTCGCAATATTCTTCGGCAAGGCGGCGGAGGCGGGCTACTTCGAGTTCGGGGGCGAGCTTGCGGCAGAGGGCGTTGACGCGGCGGCGGAGTTGGGAGAGGGACATTGCGGCACTTCCTGAGATTGGGTTAGGGGCAAGATTTTTGTTTTTCCCGGCCATTTGCGGCCTTTTGCGGCCTTTTGCGGCGTTGGCGGCGGCGCTTCCTGAGATTGAGTTAGGGCGGGATTTTGGTTTTCCGGCCATTTGCGGCGGTGTTCGTCTTTGATCATCCCCGGGGCCGGGGTGCGGCCCCGGGGATCCTGGGGCGAGTTGGGCCAGACAGTAATAATGGTAGGGAGGCGCTTTCGGGGTTGGCAAGGGGGCGGTGTCAGGGGTTATTTACATAGATAACAGGATGGACCGTATTTTCAGGCGTGAGGGAGAGAGGCCGGGTCGGTTTCGCAATTTTCTTAACCCGTGTACTCTGCCGTTATACGTGTACAATGGCGAGCAATGCGCGCACTGATATTGGAAAGCCCGGGAACATCCCCGCATCTGTCGGTGGCTGATCTGCCCATCCCGCAGCCGGGACCCGAAGAGGCGCTGGTGCAGGTGGCGGCTTGCGGGTTCTGCCACCACGACCGGCTGGTGATGGCCGGAATGTTGCGGCGCGGCGTGGGTGCAGGCGTGGTGCTGGGACACGAGTTCGCCGGTGTGGTGGCAGAAGTGGGCGACGGCGTGAGCCGCGTTCGCCCCGGCGATCGGGTGGTGTCGCTGCTGACCAACGCCTGCGGCCGCTGCGACCGCTGCCGGGCCGGAAGAGAGCATCGCTGCCGCAACGGCGAGGGCATCGGTCACGGGCGCAACGGCGGGTTTGCCGAGTATGTGGCAATCTCGCAACATAGCCTCGCCCTGCTTCCCGATGCGCTGGAGCTAACGGCGGCGGCGCTGCTGGCCTGCCCGGCCGGGGTGGCGCTTCAAGCGCTGTCCGCGATTGAAGTATCGGAGGAAGAGACAGTGGTGGTCACCGGCGCGGGCGGGGGCCTGGGTGTCCACGCAGTGCAACTCGCCGTTGCTATGGGCGCGCGGACGCTGGCGGTCACTTCGTCGCCCCACAAGGCCCAGGCCCTCACGGATTACGGAGCCGATGAGGTGATAGAGGCAGGCGAACTGGACTTTTCCGAGATAGTGATGGCGCTAACTGCCGACGAAGGAGCCGATGCCGTGATAGACACCGTGGGCGCAGTAACTCTCCGCTCATCGGTGCGCAGCATGGCCCAATACGGGCGACTGGCGTTGCTGGGGGATGTCGGCAGCGAGAACGGTCTACGGGGCGTCATCCCGGAAATCATCTTCCGAGACGCCCAAATCACCGGCGTTTCCGGCGTTTCCCGCGGCACATTGGAACGCGCCATCACGCTTGCGGGCGAAGGAAAGCTGACGCCGGCGCTGCAAGAGGTTACGCCGCTGGAGGAGGCCGGGCGGGTCTTTGATTTGCTGTCGCAGCGGGGGGTGCTGGGGCGGATTGCCTTGGCGCCCAATCTCTAGCCCGGCCGGTTATTGCCCTGGCCGACTATTGGCATTGTCGCCATCCGCGTCATTGGCGTTGTCGGCATCCGGTGGTTGCGGGCGGTTCCCTTCTTGGGAATCCGAATAGCCCGGTCCGTAAATTTCCCGGAGGGCTTCCTCCCGGCCTTCCTCCCGGCCTAGCTGCCGGCCCAGCTCCACCCACCTTTCCCTGCGCCTTTCGTTTACGCCTCTGAGCCAATCAGCAATCAACATTGGTATCTCCTTAATCTGCATCAGTCCCCAAGCAATGAAGCCCGATGCTACGAAGCTGGCGCCGATTCCCACGATGATGTTTCTGGCTGCCTCGCTGGTAGAGGCTGCGCCAGGCAGAGAATCAAGCTCCAGCAATGTCAATATGATGGACCCGGCTGTTCCGCCGGCTAGGGTAAAAAGCTGAAACCATCCCCGGTCTTTGGGGCGGATTCCCCAGATAGTCTCGCGGTAATCATCCATGCCCGGCTATGCTCATTATACCAGCTTAACCGACATGGAAATCGCGACGGCTACTTGCCGAGGAGGCTGAGCAGCGACGACGTAGCGGTGGCGGCGGAGCGTCCAAAGCGGCGGATTTCGCCCCGGTCCCACATCACCAGGAACTGGCTGGCTATGAAGATGCTGCTGTAGGTTCCGGCCACTGCGCCGATGGCCAAGCACAACAGCAACTCGCGGATGCTGGGGCCGCCAATCAGCAGCATAGCTATCAGCACGAACAGCGTGGTCAAGCTAGTGTTCAGCGAGCGGCCCATGCTCTCCATGATGCTCAGGTTCACCAGCCCGCCCAGGTCGCGGTCAGGGTGGCGCACCACGTTTTCGCGGATGCGATCGAAGACTACGATAGTGTCATTGACGCTGTAACCGGCGACGATTAGCAGGCCGACAATGAACATCGAGTTGACCTCGAACCCGATAACCCGGCCCAAAATGGAGAACACGCCGAGGATAATCAGCACGTCGTGAATCAGGGCCAGCACGGCGCTCACGCCGTAGCGATAAGCCTTCGGCACCCGGCGGAAGGCGTACCAGACATAGAGCAGGATAAACACCGACGCCGCGGCCAGGGCATAGAAGGCGATGCGGACAGTTTCCGACGCCACTATGGGCGACACACTCTCGAACTCCACCCGTTCCCGATCCAGCCCGAGGCTTTCTTCTAGATCTCGCTCGATTATTTCGCGCTCCGACAGTTCGCCGCTTTCGGCTTCCGCCAGCACGTCGGTGCGTATGAAGTAGTTGTTAGCCCCCACCTGCTGCACCAGCGCCTCGGGGTGGCCCAACGCAGTCATCCGCTCCTGGATGTCGGCTTCGTCCACATCTCGGCTGAAAGTGACGTTGAGCACCGACCCGCTGGTGAAATCAATGCCGGGGCGCAGACCAGATTCCAGCGTAACCCAGCCGGGCGGAAGCAACATCGAGGCGATGCCCGGTATGATGATCAGCGCAGAGAACAGGAAGTACCAAGCCCTCTTCCCAACTACGTCCATGACTACCGTCCCCTTCCCGCGCTTTGGGTTGCCCCCGGCCCCGCGCTACGGGAAACCGGCTCTGGGGTGAACAGGTTAATCCGCCGTCCCAGCCCCACGAAGGCCAGCAGTTGCAACAGGTTACGGCTCACCACCACGGCGGTGAACATACTGGCGGCAACGCCGATAAACAGGCTGATGGCAACGCCGGTAACCAGTCCGCCGCCCAACCGGTCTCCGAACCACAGCAGCACCAGGCAGGTAATCATCGTCGAGACGTTGGAATCGCGGATGGCCGGCCATGCCCGGCTGAATCCCACTTCCATGGATGAGGCCAGCGTCCGGCCGATGCGCACTTCCTCTTTCATTCGCTCAAATATCAGTATGTTGGCGTCCACCGCCATACCGACGGAAAGGATGAAACCTCCGATGTGGGCCAGCTCCAGCGTGATGGGAATCAGCTTGAACACCGCCAGCACTATGACGGCGTAGAACGCCAGAGCGAAGGCGGCAACCACCCCGGCCAGACGGTAGTAGGCAATCATGAAGAGTAGAACCAGCCCCAAGCCGACCAACCCGGCCCGCAGGCTGTTTTGTAGCGACTCGCGCCCCAGCACGGGGCCAACGTCGCTCTCCTGGATCAGCTTCAGCGGCACTTGCAAGCGGCCGGATTCCAACTGAATCGCCAGGGTTCGGGCTTCCTCACGGGTGAAGTCGCCGCTGATCTGGGTGTTGCCGTCGCGGATCCAGGCGCGGGAGATCGGCGCGATGATTTCTTGGTCATCCATGAACATCGCGATGCGTTTGGTCTCCACCCCGGCAATGCGGCGGGTGAGATCAGAGAAAATGTCCGAGCCGCGTCCGTCGAACTGTAGGTTGACCACCCAGCCCACGCCCACCGGGTCGGCGGCAGCCTCGGCCCGATTCAGGTCGTCGCCGGTCAGCCCCAGGTCGGCGTCGGTGGGGTCAAGGCAAGCAGCAGTGAACGGGTCAAGGGAGCCGCAAGTGCGTTCCTTGAACTCCAACAGCGCGGTCTGGCCGATGAGGGCCTTGGCCTCGTCAATAGCGCTGTTTACAGCGAGGAGCTGTACGGGCGCGATGACCTCGGATACGGCATCGCGGGCCGCAGCTTCGGTCTCCGAATTCACGGTGCCGGAGAGTATGCGGAAAGAGCGCTCGTCCACGCGCTCGATTTTCGCGTCCTGATATCCCGCGCTGCTCAGGGCGTCGAACAAGCCAGCCTGAGCGTCGGCGTCCACCGGGTCTATGAAGGCCAGATCGGTGGTGGAGCCGCTGGCCCCGGGAAGCTGGATGATTATTCGGTCGTCGCCGAATATCTGGATAATCGGCTCTTCGGTCCCGAAGCGGTTGACCCGGCGGGTGATGTTTTCCAGCACACCTTCCATCTGGTCAACAGAGGGTTGCCCGATGTCGGAGACCTGGAAGGTGCTGACCTGTCCCAGAGATTCATTAATGGCGTCGCGCAGCCCGCTACGGCGCGGGTCGTCGGCGGCCAGCAGCGGAGTGCGTATCTGGAAAATGCTGGCCACCGGAACCGTTATAAATTCCGGTTCAGGCGGCGCTTCCTCTTCTTCGCCTTCCCCATCTTCCGGTTCTTCGCCTTCTGCGGCTTCCGGTTTCTCGGGAACAGGGGTAGGCGGGATTTCCCGCTGCACGAAGGCTACGTCTCGCGGAAATACCTGGTAATCCTCCAGCGCCAGATCCTCGCCTTCTCCAGATACCGGGGCGAAGCGGAAACCTTCGAGAGATGCAGCTATGTCATCCAGACTGGCAGGCTCCAGCAGGGTCACGTCAAAGCGGGAGCCGGTGTCAGCCTGGTAGACCAGATGCCCGCCGCCGCTGAGGTCGAGGCCCAGCTTCAGGCCCAAAGGCCCGGCCCCTTCTCGATCGAGGGCAGGCAGACCGGGGATATCAATGTTGATGGCCCGGAAGCCCAGAGCCGCTAACGCAATGCCTAGGATGAGAATGATAACCAATGTAAGACGGACGCTTCGGGAACGCATAACTTAAACGGCCCCCACTCGCTTTCCCCCCGTGGTGTGGGGAAATAAAGAGGGGGCGCCCCGGTAACCGTCGAGGATATCCAAGCCGGGAGTTTCCCGGTTCTTCAGTGTCAAAGCAGCCAATTCCAGGGCTTGCTCCTGTGTTTCAATTTCGCCTGTCGCGCGCGCCTCTTCAATTGCCGCCAGCAGGGAGCCGATGTGCGGGCCAGGAGGCAACCCGAAGCGGGACATCAAGTCGTGTCCGCTGACGAGGCGCGGCGTGGATCCAGACACCGGCTTCTGCGAGCCGACATAAAGCACGTGACCAATCATTTTAGCATGATCCAGCCACTGCGGGTAAGCCAATTCCGGACCTTTTGCGCCCAAATAATCGGCCATGCACAGGTAGAGCGTATCCAGAGCCACGTCATCAACGTCCCGGAAGTAGCGGTAGATGGCCCGGTTGGTGGGCCATTCTACCCGGTTTTCATGGGATGCCGGGGACATTCCTGTTGGGCGCAGGTGATGCTCCACCATCCGGGACACGATGGACACCCCTCGGGAACTGAGCCGCAGACTCCGTAGCCGGTTTTCGGCGATTATCGCGCCCTGCTCCGAATGGCCGAAAAAGCGGGTTCTTCCATCCGGTTCCAGCGTCTTGGTCTGAGGCTTGGCTATGTCATGGAACAGGGCTGCCAGTTTCAGCACGGTGCGGCGAGTGTGGCCGTCACTCGCCGTCTCCGCGAAATAGGCCTCGCTCTCCGGCGTCCACGGCACGCAGGAGAACACCGGCGAATTCTGGTGCCCCCCGGTCACTCCCTCCGCGGCCTCAACGGTATGCAAAGAGTGCCCCCACACATCCCAGTAGTGCATTCGCGGCTGCTCGACGCCCTTGGACGCCATCAGTTCAGGGATAATGTGTTGCAACATTCCCAAGTAATCCAGCGTCTCGATGCGGCCCCTGGCGCCATTGAGGGCCAGCAACCGCAGGAATTCGTCGCGCACCCGGTCGGGCGCCACCTGCGGCAGCAGGTGGGAGTTGGCGGCCAGCAGCCGCACTGTATCCGGCTCAATGCGCAGCCCCAGTTCCCCAGCCAGGCGCACCGCCCGCAGCAAGCGGCCTGGGTCGTCCTTGAACACGCCGGGGTGCAGCGCGCGCAGGGTCTTTCGCATGAGGTCGCCGCGCCCGCCGTGCGGGTCAATCACCACTTCCCCGAAATTCCTTCCGCCCCACTGCGGCAAGGCCACGGCCATGGCGTTGACAGAAAAATCGCGCCTCGCCAAGTCCTTTTCGATGCTCTCGGAGAAGCCGGAGAGGTCAATGTCCCGCCCGGGCTGTTGGCTATGTCCGTCACGATTGGCGAGCGTCACTCGCATCATCCCGCGCGGCACGCTCAGGGGCGCCAGCGAGCCTTCCATCTCAGCAGCCAGTTCCTGCGCGACGGCTACGGCGTCTCCGGCCACCGCAAGGTCAACGTCCCTTTCCAGCGGACGCCCCAACAGCCGATCGCGCACTGCTCCGCCCACTATGTAGACGTCCAGATTGCGGGCGGCAAAGAAATAGGTCAGCCGGTCAATTAAGGATTCCATAAACCTGCCGGAAATGAATAAGGGGGGAATTATTGCCAGAGGGCGGTAATGCGCCTTCATCCCGAGCGAGGAAGGATGTCGCTATGAGGCCGCGGGCCCGCCTCTCTCGGTAACGCGCCCTTCGTCCAGGTTCATCGCGTGCAGCCGGCGATGCAGGGCGTCGAAAGCGGGGGCTGGGTGATAATGCTCCGCGTGGTTATGCTCATGTTGGGGGGATTGTTCTTCCGGGGCTGACTCCCCTTCCTCAGCATCTTGCATCTTGTACAGCGACGTGTGGGCCACTAAGTGGTCCATATACATTATGCCGTTGAGGTGGTCTATCTCGTGCTCCAGGGCCTGAGCCAGCAGGTCGTTTTCCGCATCCACCTTGAAGCGTTTGGAATTAAGGTCAAGGGCGCGAGCCTGCACCTTCTCCGACCGGATTACCATGCCGCGGTAGCCGGGTACGCTGAGGCAGCCTTCTTCGACTTCCCGCTGACCTTCCTTCTTGACTATCTCCGGGTTCACCAGGATCATCGCCTCTTCCATTTCGGGCGTCTGGACTACGCAGATGCGTTCCAGCACGCCCACCTGGTTTGCCGCCAGCCCCACGCCGCTATGTTCGGTCATGGTTTCAACCATATCCTGGACCAGCTTCTTGTGCTGGGCGGTGATCTTGGCTACTTTGCGAGCCTTCCTGAAGAGAATCGGGTCAGGCGCCAGCCGGATGTTCAGTATCGCCACTGGAAACCCCTAATTCGGCGGGAGAGACACTGTAAAGTCAGCGGCCCGTCCCCCGGATTACATTAATTAATCATTTACAGGAACTAATTATATGCAGGAAATGTCGAATTGGGAAATGCGGAGCGCAAAAGCCCGTAAAATACAAGGCCAGGCATCTACTGCCAAAACAGCCTCGGCGCCGGATGCCTCCGGTAGCCCCCAACGCCGTATAATAGCTGCGTATTTCTCTCACACCCGCAGCGCGAGGAGCTCCATGACCGGCAAGCTAGTGAGGCAAAAGACGTCCGCCGGGACGAAGGACAAATTCCCGGAGTTTCCGCCCAGGGACGATATGCAGAATTTCTTCCACCTCAACCGGCCTGGGCACCCCGGGTCCCTGGATCGGCGCTTTGGCTTATCCAATTCCACAGTCGTCCTGTGCGAGGCTCCACTGCGATGGAATCCCAGCCAGCGGCACGGTCATCGGATCCCCGACCTGTTGATCGCCTTCAATGCTGATCGGTCTGTTGCGGTCGAACAAATGGGTTACTCCATCCGTGACCAAGGCAAACCGCCGGACTTTGTGCTGGAAGTTGCCTCCCCAACCACCGGAAAGGAAGACTACACGGATAAGCGGGCCGACTACGCGGCCTTCGGAGTGCCCGAATACTGGCGGTTCGATTCGTCCGGGGGCCGGCATCACGAAGCGCCTCTGGCCGGAGACCGGCTGGTGGATGGCGCGTACCGGCCCATTGAAATTGTCCGGACAGACGAGACTCGCCTTTGGGGTCACAGCGATGTCCTGAACCTATATCTCTGCTGGGAAGATGGACAACTGCGTTGGTGGGACCCGGTAACGCAACGCTATCTGGAAACCCAAGACGAAGTAGCGGAAGGCCGCATCGCCGAACGGGAAGGCCGCATCGCCGCTGAGTCCCGAGTCCGTGAACTCGAAGCGGAGATCCGGCGCCTCCGGCAATCCTGACTGCCCGACTCTATGGCCGCCGCCGCGCTAGCGCAACCCCCGTGTTATCATTCTGAAAATCACTGGCGGAGATGAGTGGATGGTTGGCATAAGCAAGATTGGCGGCGCCCTCGGCGAACTGCAAGGAGTCGAAGTGAACCAGTGTTTGGCGGCGGCGATTCCCCAGCTTTCGGGAACGCTGCGGCTTAAGGGATTGAGCGGCAGGGTTGAAGTCTGCCGCGATGGGCTGGGCATTCCCTACGTCCGCGCAGAAAACGAGGCAGACGCCTTCTTTGCTCAAGGCTTCGTCACCGCCCAAGACCGGCTGTGGCACATGGAATACGACCGGCTACGGGGCGGCGGGCGCTGGGCCGAGGCTGTCGGCGACAGCGCACTGGAACAAGACAAGCTGATGCGCCGCTTCCGCCTGACCGCCAGCGCCAAGGCTGACTATGCCGTTATGGACTCGCACACCCGTATGGTCTTCGAGGCCTACGCCGCCGGTGTCAACGCTTTCATCGAAGGCCCCGGCCCGCGGCCCGCCGAGTACGCCATCGCAGGGATCGAGCCTGAGCCGTGGCAGCCCTGGCACAGCTTGGTCGTCTACAAGGTGCGCCACATCCTGATGGGCGTCTTCGAGTCCAAGATATGGCGGGCCAGGATGGTTCGCGACATGGGAGCGAAAAAGGCCGGCGAACTCTTCCCCGGCTACGAACCAGGCCACCTGCTGATACTACCTCCCGGAACGGCTGCCGGAGGCGCGCTGGACACGGGCTTGAAAGAACTGTCCGAGGGCGCCGCCGCCCTTAATCACCTGTCCGAGATGGACGCAGGCAGCAATAGCTGGGTGGTCTCCGGCGACTCCACCGCCACCGGCAAGCCCTTGCTGGCCGGAGACTCCCACCGCGGGCTGGATACTCCCAACGCCTACTACCAAAATCGCATCGCCTGCCCCGAGTTCGACGTCATCGGCCTGTCCTTCCCCGGCGTTCCGGCCTTCCCTCACTTCGGCCACAACCCGTGGGTCTGCTGGAGCGTCACCCACACCGCCGCTGATTATCAGGACCTGTACATCGAGCAACTGCGCGACGGCGAAACCCCACAGTATCTCCACCAGGGCGAATGGCGCAACGCGGAAGTCTGCGGCGAAACTGTCCGCAGCAGCAGCGGCCGCGAAGAGTCCTTCAGCGTAGTGGTTACCAACCACGGCCCCGTCATATCGGGCAGCGTGGAGCAGGGCTCCGGGCTGGCCTTGAAATACACCGCCACTGAGTCGGCGTCAGACTGGACAGCCATCCTGTGGCGAATGCTTCGCGCCCGTAACGTCGAGGAGCTGGCCGAGTCGCAGCGCGGCTGGGTTGACCCCTGCAACAACTTCCTGATGGCCGACGTAGACAGCAACATCGGCTACCTGTGCCGCGGCCGCATCCCCATCCGCACACGGGTGAATGGCTGGCTGCCTGTGCCGGGCTGGAGCGGGGATCACGAATGGCGGGGCGACATTCCTTTCGAGGAGCTGCCCAAGTCCATCAACCCGGCCGAGGGCTACATCGCCACCGCCAACAACAGGCCCGTGAGCAGCGATTATCCCTACTACATAGCCGTGGACTTCACCCCGGAGTTTCGCGTCAAGAGCGTCACCCAGGGCCTGAAGTCTCTGACCCGGCCCGCCGCGCCCGATATGGCCAAGGTTCACTCGCAGCGGGTGTCGCAGCCCGCATTGGCATACCTCGCCGTGCTGCCCGGCGTCGAGCCGCAGGACGCGCTGTCGGCCATAGCCCGCGAGCGCCTGCTGGCTTGGGATGGTTCGATGGATGCCCACCGCGTCGAACCAGCCATTTACTCGGCTATGCGCGACGCGCTGCTCAAGGAACTGCTGGAGCGCAACCTCACGCCGGAGCTGGCCGAAGCCGCCTGGCATCCCGCAGATCGGGGTCTCGGCTCCTTCGGCAACCGCTTCAAGGCCCGAATAGTGGAGATGCTGCGCCAAGACGACCGCTCGCTGCTCTCCGATGGCGACACCTGGCCCGCCGCCATTTCTCGCGCCCTGGCCCGGGGCGTCGCCAATCTTCAAGAGCGTTTGGGCGGCAACCCCGACGGATGGGCCTGGAACCGCATCCACCGCGCCGTGCCGCGCCACACCCTCTCCGCCGCCCACCCGGAGCTGAACGGCCTGCTTGACCCCCTCGCCATCCCCCACAGCGGCGACGGCGACACACCGCTACAGGGCGGCTACTCGCCAGCCGCTTTCGCCACGGTCACCAGCCTCTCGGTGGCCCGCTACGCCTACGACACGGCCAATTGGGACAACTCGCTTTGGGTCGTGCCGCTCGGCAGTTCCGGCCATCCGGGCAGCGCCCACTACCAGGATCAGTCGGAAACCTGGCGCAAAGTCGAGATGCTCCCTATGCGCTGGGACTGGCCCGACATCATCGCCAACAGCGAGTCGAGCCAAACCCTGGAGCCGGCGTAATCCCGATAAAATCCCCTCCCCTATTAGGAGAGGATTAATGCAAGACAAGGTATTCTCAACAGGCGCTGGCAATATCAGCGCCTGTTGAGAATAATCGAGGCGCAGCAGAGTTGCGGTTAGAGGCGCAGTCGTTCTATAATAGTAATAGAGTCGGGGCGTGGCCCAGCCTGGTAGGGCACCTGCATGGGGTGTAGGGGGTCGCCAGTTCAAATCTGGCCGCCCCGACCAGTAACACAGAACCCAAGAAAGGCCACCGCTCATGGGCGGTGGCCTTTCACTTTTTGAGGGCTGAACCGCATCGTTCCTTTTTAAGTTTAAGCAGTTTGGATCGCAGTCCAAATGGCGAGGTAGAGGCTACCCACGAGGCCCGGATTTTAAGTTTAAGCAGTTTGGATCGCAGTCCAAATGGGAAATATCCTCCAAGTTTCCGGTCCCTTGTGGGTAAAGACGGCAGTTCCAGGTTCACCAAGCTCCCATTACTTGGCCGGTAGCAGATCCGCCAAACGGAACGATACCGGGCACAGCCCTTATCCCTGAGAACAGACTCCAATGGAAGGGACTCCGAAACTGTCGGGCGCGCAGAATTTATGATGTATGCACGATTTTTATAGTACAGACAAAACGATGCAGATTCTCATAGATTACCTGAAAAGAGAAGCCGGGCCTGCACGTATGCAGGCCCGGCTTCGACATTACTCGAACTCTCTGGCGGGTTAGCCGCTGTCGTGAATCTGCTGATTCAGATACAGCTCCAGCCCTATCTGGCTGATTAGCTCCAGTTGGGTCTCCAGAGTGTCAACGTGCTCTTCTTCTTCGCGTATCATCTCTTCCAAAATGCTGCGGGTGGTGTAGTCGCCTACCGTAGCGCAGTGCGTGATGGCTTCGGTAAGCGTTTCCACCGCGTTCTTTTCGGCTTGCAGGTTCAGCTCCAGGTCTTCCTTGACCGACTCTCCCACCATCACCTGGCCCAGCCGTTGCAGGTTGGGCAGCCCTTCCAGGTAGAGAATGTGGCGTATAAGATGCTGGGCGTCCTCCATTTCCGACAGGCTGTTGGTTCGGAACATAGAGCCGATGCGGCGGAAACCCCAATTGTTAGCCATTTCGGAGTGAACGAAATACTGGTTGATGGCAGTAAGTTCGATGGTGAGAATGTTATTGAGGCGTTCCACAACGCCTTCTTTCGCTTTCATCGCCAACCCTCCTTGACAAGCGGGGAAATAACAGGCGGAAAATGAGCCGCCGCCGGAGCGCGGGCCAAGCCCTGCGCCGGCGGCGGCTCAAAATGCGCCTGTGCTCATTATATCACTGGCCGGTCAGATTATCCCGATTTGACCAGCAACTCTTCCAGCTTCAGTTCCACCAGGCCGGAGATGCGCTCGATGTTGTTCAGGCAGCGGCCGCAGGCGTCTCCGTCGTCGAAGCCCCAAGTCTCTGTGAGAGCAACCGGGGAGCAACCGCGTTTCTTGGCCGACTCAACGGCTTCGGAAAGGCTCACTCCCTTACACACGCAGACGTACACAGTACCGGCCTCCGTCCTGGTTCCGCTCGCCCAGTGGCTGTGAGGCAATTTACATTAACCTATAAATCGTGTCAACCTTTAATTCAGAAAAAGGCCATACGATTATATGCGCGAAATACGCCGTGACGCATTTCGCCGGTGGGGCAATAAAAACCGCCGCAGGCATGCCTGCGGCGGCCAGAAATGGCGTCTTTGCCGCGGTTGAGCGGCCCGGCTTACTGCACCAGGTTCGGGGTGACCTCGGCGGGAATGCCGCCGGCCTCCATCTCGCGGGCGCGCGCTTCCACTGCGGGTATAACCGACGCGATGAGATCCTCGTCCAGGTCGGCGGCCACACCGGGATAACCGGCGCGCTCCAGCATCACCTTCAGATTCTTGTTCTTGAACTGGTCCAGGCACCAACCCAAGGGGTCGGGAACCAGGGTCTTGTCCCAGTAGATACGATGATTCTTGTTGCGCGGGCCATAATGGTAGTGCGGGCCGTCCCAGAAGCAGTCGAAGGCCAGCAGCTCGGTCTCCTCCGTAAACACCCGGCCCGTGTTGCCAGCCAGATCGCTGAGGACGTGAATAGCCACCCCGCCGTCGCCGGAGCCCAGCCGACGGTTTTCCAAGCCGAAGCGGATGTTGCCCGCCTCAAAGACGTCGGTTCCCCGGTTGTGCTTGACGGTGTTGCGCTCGGCCATAAACTTGGCCCTTGCGACACTTTCAACTTCGTCCAGCGCGTTGTTCACGGCGGCCAGGTCCACTGCTCCGGCGGCCTCGGCGTATCCGGCCTCGGTCAGCATGATGCCGATGCTGTTGCGGAGAGTCTTCACCGACCAGCCGATGGGGTTGCCGTCCACGGTTTCGTCCATGCGAAACTTGACGTTCTTGCCGTCAGGCCCATAGATATAGCTCCGCTCGCGGTCGAAGCAGTTGAACCGCAGCGCAGTCGCCTCACCGGCCTCGACCAAGATGACCACGCCCTGATCGGAGTGATCCTGAATGTTGCCATCCCAAAGCTCGTGCTGGACAACGAAGGTAACGTTGCCCGCCTCAACCCGGACTCGCCCAGTCTGCTGCATCATAGCTTCCAGTCTCCTTGCTCAATGATGTTGAGGGGAATATAGCCACCGCGGGGGCGGGGTGTCAACATCAAGGGCGCCAGTCAAAGCGGGCGTCAAGCTCACGCAGCATCTCGAAAGTGTCCATGCAGACAACGCCGAAATGGGCGCAGACATTGGGCAACGGGACTCTTCTCCTGGCATCCTGACGGTATGTCTCAAGAGTAACCAGTATTCCGTTATGCACCCTGGCGTAAGCTACCAGCCAGCCGTCAGCGCCTCGGGAAAATCGTTTTTAGCTTGCCGTGAAAACTGGCCGTTGGCGTAAACCCAACTCATCACTTCCCGGTAGGCGCCACTTACTGGATTTCCCAGAGACGATGCAAAGAAGTTTATTGGCGCGTTTTGCACCCATTCTGATAGCGCGTCTCTGTATTCAACCAGCTCTTCATCCAACTAGCTCTTCGCGCACCCGATCTATGCTCAAAATCCGCCCACTATTAAAGTAATGGATTAGACAATCCCAGAAACCGGGGCATAAGCTCAACCCATAATAATTGCGGTGTGCCGTTATAAATACATTGGCGTCCGGCACGAACAATTGTTGAGGCTGAGCAATCACAACCGGATCCTCATCTTCCCCGGCATATTTTCAAAACTGTCCCCTTTCAAACCAGTGAGGCTGTACGCCTCCCGATGCAACAGACGTCCTTCTTTCACGGCGCGAGCCACGGCCGAACCGAACCGTCGGCCCAACCGCATATTTTGATTGTTCCAGAAATCGCCTCCCCCAGCGCTTCCGTCTTTTTTGAGGCGTTCACCGGCAAGATACTTGCCGTAAAACTCAAAATACTGTTCTTGGTCTATTAGGCCAAGATCCAATGCCCGGCGCGCTGCAACTATTAAGCTGACCTTAAACTTCCGCGCAATTTTCTGATATGGCTCTTCGTTTTTTTCTATGGTTTTCCACATCTCTTCCAAGTCTGCGCGGGGAACGAGAAATTCGGCGGCAACGCTGTTGCAAAACCTTTCTTCTGCATGGTTGAAAGGCAACAGCTTTTCAAAGTTAGACACGCCCTCAGAACCTGCGAAGATATGGGCCAATTCGTGGGCCACCGTAAACATCTGGGCCGAGGTGTAATCGGAGTTATTGATGAAAATCAGCGGGGCGTAATCGTCAATTAGGGCGAAACCCCGGAATTCGTCCGGATCCAGCTTCCGGTGGGTGTTATTTCCCACAATTCCATTAACGAATATCAATACGCCCGATTCTTCTATGCAGTTTCTGAGGAATCGCAGGGCGGCGCCCCACGTGGGATTTTCGGAAGCCCAACCCGGTTTAAGCGCCAGCGCTTCCCGCATACCGTCGGCTACATCTTCAAAATCTGTGCTGTCCTTAAATGCGCCGACGAATTCCAGCCGGTCGGCCTCGTCAATCAGCAGCTCTTCCCGCATCCAATCCTGACGCCGCTGCATTTGGTAAACCGTATCCAGCAGATTAGGGCTGGGCCGGGCCAGCGGGCGGTCGCCAACGGTGCGAAAATCCGCTATCGGCAGACTGTCATCCGCCGGTTGGTCCAGATACAGATACCCCTCCGGCGTGTGGGTATGCCGGGCCAGCTTGCAGGCCTGCGCTATGCTGATTTCGCCGGAGCGCTCCCATTCCAGGACGCGCTCCGGCTTGACCTGCATTTTTTTGGCGAGTTCGTTCTCGCTCAGGCCCGCCCGTTGCCTCGCCCAACGCAACACGCCCGGCTGCAATGTGATTTTCAGATTTCGATTTGCCATTGGCGCACCATGTATGCCCATAGTCCCTGCGCTCGCTCCGGTTACGCCAGCGGCTTTTCTTCCACGTTGAAGTGGGGCATGACTTCTTCGCCAAAGCGTTGGAGCTGCTCCAGCATCACTTCCAGCGGCGCTCCCATACGGTTGCAACCCACGTGCATATACTCCAGGCCGGGATATTTGTCTTGGATTGCCATTATCTTTTCGGTGACCTGGCCGGCGGTGCCGACCAGCCAAGCCCCTTGTTCGATTATGTCCTCCATCGTCGGCAGGCCGGCCCCGCGGGCGCGGCGCGGGTCGCCCAGGGCCTCTATCTGCGGCTCGGAAAGGGCGCGGAAGAAGCCCAGGGGCGCAAACATCTTAATATCCTCTTCCAGATACTTGCGACCCTGCTCGATGGCTTCCTGCTCGGTGTCGGCGATGAAAGTGGGCAGCCCGACAGTTAGCCGTCCGCCCGGCTCCACGTTGTGACCGTGGCGGTTCACCGTCTCCGTCCAGCGCATAATGACATCATCGGAAGCGCCGCCGGTGACTGCGCCGCCGCCGATGATGCCCTGGATGTCGTGCTTCGCCATAAAGTCCATGGCCCGCTGGCTGCTGGACACCATCGGCTGCCAGGTCTCCACCGGCTGGTAGCGCGGGCGCGGCACCAGGGTCAGCTCTTTCAGCGCGTAGCCCCGGTAAGGCACTTCCGGCGGAAGCTGATAATGCTTGCCCTGGTAGGAGAAGGAGTCTTCATGGAACGCCTTCATTATGATTTCCACCTGTTCCTCGAACATTTCGCGGTTGGCGTCGTTATCGGTGTTGGTGCTGGGGACGCCGAAGGTGTCCACCTCCCGCGAGTGGTAACCCCGGCCCACGCCGAAGATAACCCGGCCATCGGTCAGGATGTCGGCGGTGGCGTAGTCCTCCGCCAGGCGCAGGGGGTGCCACATGGGGTTGACATTGAAGCCGCAGCCGAATTTCAACTGCTTGGTCAGCTTCGCCAAGTGCACAAACAGCATCAACAGGTTGGGGATGACCTCGTTGCCTTCGTGCTGAAAGTGATGCTCGGCGCCCCAAAAGCTGTGGTAGCCCAGCCGGTCCATCAGCTTAGCCATTTGCTCGCAGCGGTCGAAGATGGTGATGAGATGGTCGTTATCGAACCGGCGCTCGTTGACCGGGGTGGCATCGAGTCCCAAGTCGCCCAGGTCCACATGGCCGGCGTAAAGGCTGCCAAAGTGCTTAATCATACTTTCTTGTTCTCCCTAATATATGTAGCGGGTATGTGTGGCGGCTAAAAGCGCCGCGGATAAATTCTACCGGCGCCGCCCGGCTTGTCAATTTGGGATGGGCAGGCAAACCGGATTAGGGACGCATCAGCCCACCCAAGAGAACCAGTCCAGCCATTTGTAAGACAGCAGGATGATGAAGATCATGAAAATTGTGAGGCCGGCCACTACGGACATCCATTGGTCAGATAGCCCCTGGTCGGTGTCAGAGATCCGCACGGCATAGCCGCCAGACTCCGGGCCCGGCTCCAGCTTGGGTTCATCGCGCTCGCCCTGCAAGTCCAGGACATTGACGAAAAGGAAGATAATGACTGCGGAAATTAGCATGGCGAACAAGTCCACCAGCCACCGGGTCCAGCCTTCTACGTTGTCCGGGATCGAAAGCAAAGCCAAGAATACAGTAATCACTGCAAAAACGAACAGAGCGAACTTTTCGGCCAGCACCATGCCCAACTGCTTGGAGCGAACCAGTGAATCCAGATTGCTTTCGGCTTCGCTCAGCAGTTGCAGTTCAGCGACGCTCATAGAAGAGACATGGGTGCGGGCTTCGGTGAGGTAGCCCCGCGCTTCGATATAGGCGGCCTTTAGGTCATTGGGATTCCGGGGCGCGTCGATGCGCAGGATGCAGCCGAGCGTCTGGCCGCTGATTAACTTGCCCTGAACCAGCATCTCCACAATGCGGAAAGTCCTGAAGACGAGTCTCTCCTCTTCCCCACTGCGGGCGACCAGCCGGCCCACTCGGAAAGCCAACAACAGCGTAAACACCGTTGCCGACAGCGCCAGAGACCCAAAATAACCGCTGGCGGTCCACTGCCAATGCTCGACACCCAAGTAGGCAAAGAAGTCATCGCGGAAATACACTACAATCCCGCCAATACCCAGCGAGAGAATCAGTACCTTGAAGCCCCACCGGATTTCGGACTCAAACTCAGCCAGCACGTTGGCGGTGATTATCGCTGCGGCGCCAATGACAAAATAGTCTAACCGCGCTACACCGGATTCAGTAAAGGAGAAAAGCCATACAAGGCTTAACATTGGAATAACAAGGGATAGCGCGTTGATATTAGGGTTGTTGGCCGTTAGGTAAAACTTGGTAACCAAAATACTGCCCGGAGTCAGCAGCAGCAGCCCGGCAATGAAACCGGTTCCCAATATTTCCATAGCCGGCGGTTCGTTAACAGCAACACCGATACCGGCGCTCAACGCCGCAGTAAAAGCGCTGCCGACGCCCCAACCCAAGAGTGTTCCCATCAGACCCGGAGTCGCAGCGCCGACGGGGGTTTCGGTTTCAGGAGGCAGCTTGGCGCCGGAATTTCTGTCCCAACCGGAGGAATTTCTGTCCCAACCGGAAGAAAATCTTTCTATGGCAATGCTGCCGACCGCTGCGGCAACTGCCGCCAGCACCGCCAGCAACAGCCCCAGGGGCGTGTCAAAGCGTCCAAAATCCCCGGTATGACTAGCTCCAACAAAAAGAAAGCCGGACAAAGACACCAGCAGGAATAGAGAGGCCCGCAAGATGACCCCGACCTGCGGGCTAATCACCCAATTAGCAAACGAGAGGAAGGTAGGCCAGGTGGCGAATAAAATCGTAGCAATGGGAACGTCTACATATCTGGCCGCCCAAGTGAATATGGCCGTGTCGAAATTCCCGACGGCCACCCAGAAAAGCGCCCAGCCAATGGCTGGACGCGCCATCAACTTTAGTGTCTCCCGGCGGAACAGCAACTTCCTGAAGATTCCGAAGACCACCGCCAGGGTGCCCAGAGCAAACCCAAACCGCCACCCGGCATTAAAAAGAAAGGGGCTTTCCACAGCCCCGCTCCAAACAATCACCAGTGGTATAAAGGAGAAAAATAGAATTGCGGCGAACATATAACCCGCCGCCGCACTATTGTTTGCCCCTTGCCTGGCCGGTTCAGCGGACATTATTGAATCATCAACGAAGATTCCCATCCGGCAGATTTCAGAGCCAATCTTGACACTTGGCAGGAAGGCCGTCAACTCGCCTCTTCCCTGTTGACGCTCCTGCCTCCGCGCACTATTATCGCGGCAAATCCGCCCCACTCGCAAGGAGAACGGCTATGAAGTACGACTACATCGTGGTGGGCGCCGGGTCGGCCGGCTCCATCGTCGCCTCGCGGCTCAGCGAAGACCCGTCCGTGTCAGTGCTGCTGCTGGAGGCCGGCGGCGACTACCCCGAGTTCGAGCAACTGCCCGATGAGGTCAAGTTCGGCTACGCCACCGCCACCGACGTTATGACCAGCGACCACAACTGGCAGTTCTGGGGCAAACCGACGGATACTGCCCCGCCGATGATGGTGCCCCGCGGCAAGGTGACCGGCGGCTCCAGCGCCATCAACGGGCAAGTGTTCCTGCGCGGCGTGCCCCAAGACTACGACTCCTGGGCCGAAATGGGCAACGACGAATGGAGCTTCATCAAGCTGCTGCCCTTCCTGCGGCGCATAGAGACCGATACCGACTTCCCCGGCGACGACTTCCACAACTCCGACGGCCCCATCATCGCGCGCCGCTTCAAGCGTGATGAGCTGTTGCCCGACCAGGCCGCCTTCTACCAAGCCTGCCGCGATGCCGGGTTTGCCGACACCCCCGACCACAATCACCCAGAGGCCAGCGGCGTCGGCCCAGTGCCTTTCAACAACCCCAACGGTATCCGCTGGAGCACTGCATTAGGCTACCTCGACCCGGCCCGCCACCGGCTCAACCTTACCATCCGCCCCAACTGCGTCACCCGCCGCGTGCTGTTCGACTCCCCGGCGGAGCCAGGACAAAAACCGAAGGCCGTGGGCGTCGAGGTCGAGAGCGGCGGCGAGCGGTTCACCGCCGAGGGCGAGCAAATAATCTTGTCTTCCGGGGCCATCGGATCGCCCCACATCCTGCTATTGTCGGGCGTCGGCCCGGCGGCCCACCTGAACGAGATGGGCATCCCCCTGATCCACGACCTGCCCGGAGTGGGGCAGAACCTGCGCGACCATCCTATGATCTACACTACATTCCGCACCAAGCCCGGCTATCCGCTGGACGGCTTCGCCCCCCGCGTTCAGATGACCCTGCGCTGGACGGCGGAAGGTTCGGATTTGCGCAACGATATGATGATTTTCATGCAGTCCTACGCCACCGAGCGGGTAGACCGCGGCGGCGAGCGCATGGATGCAATGGGCATCCGTATGCTCAGCGTGCTGGACCTGGAACTGAGCGCCGGGCAGCTCCGGCTGACCTCCGACGACCCAGACGAGCAGCCCTTCCTCAACTACAACTATATGGAAAACCCCGAAGACCGCCGCCGACTGCGCGACGCCGTGCGGCTGTGCGCCCGCTTGGGTGAGCATGAATCGTTCCGCGACATCGTCGAAGAGCGCGTCGAACCCACCGACCAAGAGCTGGCTACCGACGAGGCCCTCGACGTTTACATGATGCGGGAGGCCACCACCGGCCAGCACATCTCCTGCACCTGCAAGATGGGCCCGGCCAGCGACCCCATGGCCGTCGTTGACCAGTACGGCAGGATTCACGGCATGGAGAACATCCGTGTCGTAGACGCCTCCATAATGCCCAACTGCATCCGCGCCAACACCAACGTCACCACTATGACCATCGGCGAGCGCATAGCAGAGTTCATCAAGGAAGGGCGGTAGGCCGCACAGCCGACGGAATGCCCATTTTGACAATGCTGCCCCTGCCCTCTATTCTACCTGGTATGGGGCGGGGCAGCTTCGCCTCACATACAACTCCGGGCCCGTATTGCGACCTCGGACGAGGGACATCACGCGGGAGCGCTCTTCAGGTGTAATAGTATCAGCCATACTCACTCAATTCCGTAGTCGTGTGTGCGGAAAGTTACAGCCCGATGAGCTCGCGGGCGTTCTCGCCCAGCATCTGCTCCTTGGCCGCACCGGGCAGGGGAAGCGACTCGATGAACTTGGCGTCCTGCGCCATATCGGCCAGCGGGAAATCGGTGCCGAAGCAGACCTTTTCCGCCCCGTGACGGCTCACGATGCCCGCCAGAGTCTCGCTGCCCAGCTCCTTCAGCGCCGGCGGCCAAGTGGTATCTATCAGTACGTTGTCGCGGCCGATGAGTTCCCGCTCCGCCTCGTCCATCATATAGAACCCGCCCAAGTGCAGGGCAATCAGCTTCAGCTTGGGAAACTGCCGGACAACGTTCATAATGCGGGACGGCTCGGCCCAGACGGTGTCTCCCGGCTGGGTGTGCGCCCAGCGGCCCGAGTGGATTGCCACCACCATATCCTCGCCCATTTCCTCGTAGAACGGGAACATCCGCGGGTCGTCGGGGTAGTAGCCGTTGACCATCGGGTGCAGCTTGAAGCCTTTGATTCCCGCCGCCCGCATCCGCTGCACCTCGCCCGCCTTGTCTTCCAGATCCGGGTGCATCGCTCCAAAGGGAACCAGCACATCGTCCTGGATGCTGATGAGCCAGTCGTTCGCCCCCGGCAGGTGGTCAAGGCGTTCCACCACGCCCAAGACTACCGCCTTGTCCACCCCAGACGCCCTCATGTGCGTCTTGATGCCGTCCACAGTATTGATGCCCACCGCCGGATAGCCAAAGGTTCCAACCATATTTTCCAGCACCGCCGGGGCGATGCGGTCGGGCCAGATGTGGGTGTGAACATCTATTCGCATTTACAGTTCCTCGCTGCGGGATTTGACCGGCCTTGCTATGCGTCTACAAAACTTTACCGCCAAACAGTCCGATGAGTCCGCTCAACTAGCTGAAAAATCCCTGCCACAGCTTCTCTATTGCAGCTCCGGTGTGAGTGAGGCGCTCAACTGTGGAGCCGTCTGCCGCCTGTATCAACAGCGTGCTATCTGCTAATACTGATAAAATAACGGCTGTTGTCATAGTCAAAACGTTATGAACATCAAGAATATCACAATGGCGACAAACAGCCGGGAGAATGGCCTGGTCTTTGATTCAGTCACGGACAGGTTTGACTTCTCCGGTATCAAGGTTGATTACACCGGCAGTCAAGGGGTGTCTGACCGCGTGCCACGTAATTCCCAGCGCCGCTTTAACGCGGGCGATGACTGGGTGGCGATCTCAGACTCGGGGACTGCTGGGCACAAGTTTGGCTGACTGTTTTTGGCTTTCTTGGTTCTGCTCCTCCCGCACTTCCGAAATCAGCATACTTCCATTCCCTACGTTGGCGGTTAGCACGTTGGCGGTTAGCATCCATATATGCGCCAATGCCTGTATGCGCCAATGCCTGCCGTCAGTTCCCCGCCTGCGCCGCCTCCCGTGCGGGATGCTCTGCCGCCGCAGTCCCGGTCGCGGCATCGCGGGGAGTTTCGTAGGGGCCGTAGCCCTTAAGCAGAGGAAAGGGCTTGTCTATTGGAGTAAGCCACAGAGCGGCAAAGATGCGTCCGGCCTTGGCGATGGTCGGATTGGCCTCGCCGCTCTCCAGCCGGACAACGTATTTCTTGCTAACGCCCAGCAGGTCAGCCAACTCCTGCTGCGTCATACCCCGCTCCTGCCGGGCGAAGGTCAACGCGATGGCGAATCCCGTTTGGGCGGATGCCTCGCCGTACCCCATACGTTCTTCGTCATCCTCAAGCTCTTCAGCCAGATGCGCGATGAAATCTCTGTAAGGCATAGTTACCCGCCTCCCATCCTTAGATATTCCGCAACCCAATATCTTGCCCTTTCTATCTCCCTTAAAGGCGTGCGCTCAGTCTGTTTGCGAAATCCGTTAAGCAACGCGAAAGTGTTCCGGCTGCGGTCATAGTAGCAAAACACTCGATAATGCCGAGCCCGAATTTCGTATATGCCATCCTCGATATTGTCCATCATCGCGGTGTTAAGCAGACCCAAGCCAACAGTTCTCAAGCGTTTAATAGCATCGTCCATGCGATGCAACCCTTGCAAGTCACCGCTTCGTCGAACCGATGCCCGGAAATCGTTGACTGGAGACACCCCGCCGGGTCCCTCGAATTCTATGAGTGAGTACATACGGGCATTATATTCCTGCAAATATGGCCGCCCGTATTCCCCCTAGCCCAGCGTTTCCTCCGCCAGCCGCTCCAGCGCGGGCAGGGCTTCGCCGGGAGCGCTGCTGGCCAGGCGGACGGTGGCCATGGTGGCGCCCGCCTCTTCCATCCGCTGGATATCCTCCCGGTCGGCCGCGCCGGAGATGCAGATTTCGATGCTCTTCGGATCCCGCCCGGCAGACTCGGCCAGCTCGTCCAGCGTGGCGCGGGCGGCGCGGACGTCCTCCGGCGTAGCGCGCACCGGCATCCAGCCATCGCCATGGGTCACCACCCGGCGGAGAACGTTGCGGGCCGCGCCGCCCAGGAACACGGGCGGGTGCGGCTTCTGCGCCGGCTTGGGGAACACCTTGATTGCCGGAAAGTCGAAGTAGCGCCCGTGATACTCCGCCTCGTCCTGCGTCCACAGGGCCTTCATAACCTCGAGGGCCTCGCGGGTCTGCGTCCAGCGATGGTCGAAATCGCCGCCCATGATTTCCGTTTCCTCTCGCAGCCAGCCCGTGCCGACACCGAAGATGAACCGCCCTCCGGAATGGTGGTCTAGGGCCGCAATCTGCTTGGCCTGCACCAGCGGGCTGTGTTCCGGAACCAGGCAGACCGCCGTTCCCAGCATAATGCGCGTGGTAGTGGCCGAGGCCATGGCCAGTCCGATGAACGGGTCTCCCATATCTGCCATAAAGGGCGGTATCGAGCCGTCGGGAGTGCCGCCGTACCGCGACGTGGTGTGCACCGGAATGACGGGATGCTCCGGCAGCCAGAAGGAATCGAAGCCGAGTTCCTCCGCTTTCCGCGCGATTTCCGCCACGTCCATCGAGTTGCTATTCAGCACCGTGTTAACGCCGATTTTCATAAATTCCCCGATTATCAGATTGATTTGGAAAGCTGCTGTGATAGTATCATAAGGTCTCGGGACAACGACGCTGAATCAACATCGGGCGGTGAGGAAAACATCGTGAGTCCCATAGAATCAGTCAGAACGTGTCTCCAAAAGTACCTAGACTTCAATGGGCGGGCGCAGCGGTCGGAATTTTGGTGGTTCTCCCTGTTTATCGCAGTTGTAGGATTGGCGACGGTATCGGTGCCCTTTTTGGGCCCTTTATTGGGAGGGATAATCGTCTTGGCTCTCCTGTTGCCATTCCTGTCGGTAACGGCGCGGCGGCTGCATGACACCAACCGGAAAGGGTGGTGGATTTTGTTGCCTATAGGTCTGGGGCTGGCCGCAATAGCTGGGGCTATAGCCTTCGTCGCATACTTTTGGGACAGTATGGATTGGTTTGTATTCGTATTATTGCTGGCAGTATCAATGATGGCGTTAATGTCGGGGCTAGGTCTGGGATACCTGATATTGCTAGTGTTCCTGATAGAATCCAGTAGTCCATACACTAACCGTTTCGGCCCCAACCCGCTGCAACCGCAACAGGTTATGGATGGCTACGCTCATCACCCGGATCCCGGTCGCCCATACTCCCCACAGCCTTCGGCTGGAAGTTATCCGGCTCCCTCCTATAGAGCCGCCTTGCCGGATTCCACGTCTAAGCAGGGGGAGGAAGGAAAAAAGTTCTGCTCCGAATGCGGGATGCAGTCGAAGCCGGAAGCGCGGTTTTGCACTCTTTGCGGCGCGGCTCTCTGATTTTCAGATTGATTTGGAAAGCTGCCGTGGTAGTATCATAAGGGCATAATCGCCGGGCGCCAATGCGCCCGGCACAAGGAAAGAGGTACGCTGTCTTGAACCCGATCCAATCAATCCAATCGGTGTTTCGGAACTACATCAACTTCCGCGGCCGGGCCCAGCGGTCGGAATTCTGGTGGTTCTTGCTGTTTTCGGCAATCTCGCAAGCCGTCCTGAATTTAATTCCCTTTGTCGGGGAGATTTATGGGCTGGCCATTCTCCTGCCGTCTCTTGCGGTATGGGCGCGCCGGCTCCACGACATTAACCGCACCGCCTGGTGGCTGCTGCTCATGCTGCTCCCGGTTATCGGATGGATAGTGCTGCTAATCTGGGCTATTATGCCCGGAACAAGCGGCCCCAACCGCTACGGCCCCAACCCGCTGCAACCTCAGCAAGACATGGGCGGCTACTACCAAGACCCAAGCAACCCCTACTCCCCGCCGACGGACGTCGGCGGTTACGCGCTGGGCTCCTCCACCGAACCCGGCGGGCGGATATACTGCACCCAGTGCGGAGCGGAACAGCAGGCGGAGGCGCAGTTCTGCACCACCTGCGGCGCAAGGCTCTGAACCGTTTCTCCTGTCGCCGCTGCTCACCCGGCCACTGCTTCGCGTCATTCGCTGCTCACCCGGCCACTGCTTCGCGTCATTCGCTGCTCGACCCGGCCATTGCTTCGCGTCAAAGGAAACTGTGCCGGTATTGCGCCGGGCCGCTCCAGGGTAGCCCGGCGCAACTGTTGCCAAGCCCCGGTAGCCTCGCTGGGGCGTTGCGGCTATAATCGGCGCGGCAGCCCCGTACCGTCATTCCGCAAGTTGAGGTATCACCTTGAAAATTGACCCAAAAACCTTCGAGAATTTCTACCGTGTTCTGACCGGCGTCGTGGTGCCGCGGCCCATCGCCTTCGTCTCCACCCAGTCGCCCGACGGCGTGGACAATCTGGCTCCCTATTCCTTCTTCAATGCTGTGGCCTACGACCCGCCGACTGTGGTCTTTTCGTCGTCGCGCCACGTGGAGCGCAAGAGCAAGGACACGTTGCGCAACGTGGAAGAAACCGGCGAGTTCGTGGTCAACATTGTGGTGGACGACATCGCCGAGGCCATGAACCGCACCGCTGCGGAATATCCCGAAGATGTGGACGAGTTCGAGATTGCCGGCCTGACCTCCATCCCTTCCGACATAGTGAAGCCGCCGAGGGTGGCCGAGTCTCCGGTCAACATGGAGTGCCGTCTCAATCAGGTCATCAATCTGGGCGAAGGCGCCGGCGGCCACGGCCTGGTCATCGGCACCATCGTGCTGATGCACGTCCGCGACGACATCATCAACGGACATCGCATCAACCACCACCTGATGAAACCCACGGGCCGACTGGCCGGAAGTATGTATTGCCATACCGCCGACACCTTCGAGCTGGTCCGCCCAGTTTACGACCCGGCGCAGAGCCTCGCCGCCTACCGTTAAGGGCGGCTTGGGGTCATCTATCTAATACGCAGAGGGGCGCACGATGTGCGCCCCTCTGCGTATTAGATGAATCCGGCCAATGCAAGGATAAACTATGGATTACGATTCAATTCAGCAGGCAGCCTTAGCTTTAGATTTCGATGAACGGGCCGAATTAGGGTTCCTTCTGCTTGATACCGTGAAGGGTCTTTCCGATGAGGAAGTCGAACGCGGTGAATATCTGTCGGCTGCCCGTCGGGAAGAAGCGCTGAAAATAGCAGGGGAGGCACTGCTCCCAAACTGATTTCGTATTGATGCAGGCCGCGCTCTCTCCCCGTCAAGGAACGGGACAAACTGGTGAACAAGTCAAGGTTGCAGCGGCATCGTAACCTTAGAGGAAGGTCAAGGAACGGGACAAACTGATGAACAAGTTAAGGGACTCCACGGACGATGCCTTTCCGGGGAAAATAACCGGCAGGGAATGGAGGAAAGCGTGGCGCATCGAGATATAGTGACGGGTGCGGTAATCCGATGAGGGAAGGTGAAGTCCATACCTCGGGAGGAAGTCCAGAGAAAAGCGCGGGAGCTTCTCAGTGAGTTACGAAATCCGTCCCGGAGCTGAAGACGATTATCTGGAGGCTTTCGTTTTCTACGGAATTAGACAACCGGGAGTCGAGAGCAGGGCTGGGATTATTGCCGTCTCCCACGATAGCCAGCACCCCGGTTACTGGCTGGACCGGTATATAGCGCGGCGGCCGGCGGCTAGGCGCTAGTACGGGCTGGGGGGGCGCTCCTGCTCTTCTGATTCACCGGAGCGGCCCGTGTCCAAGTCAACTTCGGCGCCGGCGGCCGGGCGGTCTTCGCCAGAGTAGCCGGGCGCGGGCGCTTCGGTGTAGCTGCCGGAAGCGCTGGGCCTGTCGTCAACCGGGGCGGGATTGCTTTCAGGCACTGCCTCGCCGGATTCGGTGTAGCTGCCGGAAGCGCTGGGCCTGTCGTCAACCGGGGCGGGATTGCTTTCAGACGCTGCCTCGCCGAATTCGGTATAGCTGCCGGAAGCGCTGGCTGCCTCCTCCACCCGTCCTGCGTAGGGGCCAGTCTCCCCCGGCGAATCTTCCTTTTCGGCCCTGCTGGTTTCAGCTTCCGCCAACTCTTCTTCTGTTTCCCAACCGGCTTCCCCGTCCCAACCAGCTTCCCCAGGCGAAGCCAGAGCAGAGCCATAACTTTCGACGTATCCCTGGCCGGTCTGCTCCTTGTGGTAGCGGATCAGGGTATCTTCCAGATGGCCGAGGAAGGCGCTCGGGTCGCGCATCGCCAGCATCATCCGCTTACCATCCACAAAACGAAGCCGCAACCGCTCGCCAAAGGGCAACGCCAAGACTTCCACATGGGAGATTTCAGCAAAGGATATGACCCGTGTCCGGGGCATTCCATAGACTATCATCATGCGGTCGCGGTAAAGCAGGTACTGTCGGGGCGTGGTAAGCCAGCTATACACTGCCATAGCCAAGCCCAAGGCCGTCAGGATATAGCCGGTCATGATGCCCAACACCGCCACCACCAAGGCGAAGATGAGCGTAATGTTCCACCGGGATGAGTGCTGGTCCCAATGAATCGGGTTTTCTTGCTGCTGCTCCATAGACAGTATTCTAGCATACCCCGCGCCGCTTGGCTTGGGGGTATACTGGAAGTGGAAAATACAGAAAGCGGTGCAGTATGGACAGGCCTGAAGCCAGCCAGTTCTATGAGCGGTACGGCAAGCCGCTGGAAACGGAGCATTGGGGGAAATTTCTAGCCGTTCACCCGGATGGGCGGACTATCTTGGCTGACGGCTGCGAAACCCTGAAGGAACGGGCTAACGCAGAGTTGGGCCAGGGAGTTTATGTCTTCAAGATGGGGTTGCCGGATGCCCGGCAAATGACAGGCGTCTGCCTGCTTTCCGAGATGATGACAGACATCTGCCTGCATTCCGAGATGGAGCCGCAGGCCGTCAGAAGGGGCCAAGCTCACTGGTTCGGCGAATTGACCATGCCTAATTTCAGGTTTCCGTTCCTGCCGTTCATACGTTCCTGCCGTTCATAGTGGAATTGGGAGATATGGCCTTTCTAGGGAATGCCGCGCTGGACACCGGGTTCGCTGGACACCGGGTTCGCTGGACACCGGGTTCGCTGGAGAAGTTGTGATTCCAGATTCCCAAGTGAAAGCAAATCGGCGTAACCGAATACAGGTGGTCTAGCAGCATTGAGAAGTTGTGATTCCAGAGTCCCGAGTGAAAGGGCTGCAACCTGATGACTCGGCCCGGTTTGTCTTTCCAGACGGAACCGTAGTTGAGTCGGACACCTTCAGGGGCATCGTCCGGTTGGGCGATTTGGAACCTGTCACCGCCGAGATAACCGCTCTAGGCACTGAATTCATTGTTGGTATACGCATCCTCAGCCGCTATGAAGTCATCCTCGACCACGGGCGGCGCGTCATCGTCAGCCCCTGACTAACGTCAACCCCGTCCGCTTTTGACATTCCCCTGCGCCGCTGGTATGTTGATTCGCAGCTTGGCCTGGGCCGGGCTGTACCCGCCTTGGGCCGGTACAGACATATACGCAACGGGATATGACCGTGAACGCTAACATACCGGCCTCCGAGAATTGGGCCCACCTGATCGTGCAGGCGCTGAAGGATTGGGACACTTCCCTCATCGCCTATGTGCCGGACTCCTCCATACACCGGGTGACCAGAATCATTGACCAAGACCCCTTCTTCCACCTGGTATCGGCAACGCGGGAAGAGGAGGCGGTCGGCATCGCCGTCGGCTCCTACGCCGCCGGGCGGAACGCCGCGGTGTTTATGCAAACCAGCGGCTTCGGCAACAGCATCAACGCCTTGGCCAGCCTGTGCATACCCGCTCGCACTCCCATACCTTTCTTCATCAATATGCGGGGCGGCACCGGAGAATTCAACATCTCGCAAGTCCCCATGGGCCGGACAACGACGCCGATCCTCGACCTGTTCGGCGTAGTCAGCTACACCATTGACGACGACTACCGGATGGATAACCTCCTGAACGGCGCCATGAAGCTGTGCTACGCCAACCGCCAGCCTGTGGCCATCTGCCTGACCCAGAGGTTGCACGGAGGAAAATTTGCTTAGGTTCGACGCGACTCAACTGGCGCTCCGCCTGGCCGGAGACCGCCCCATCGTAGGAAACCTCGGCCCCACCTCCGACGAGTTGTGGCACGCCGGACACCGCGACCGCAACTTCTACACCTACGGCAATATGGGCCTCTGTTCCTCCATCGCTCTGGGCATGGCCTTGGCCACCGATGAGCAGATTATCTCGCTAGACGGCGACGGCTCACTGCTGATGAACCTCGGAACGCTGGCGTCCATCGCCCGCGAGAAACCCAAGAACCTCATCGTAGTGGTGTATGACAACGAAGAATGGGGGCAGACCGGCCACCAGATGAGCCATACGGGCACCGGCACCAACCTCGAGCAAGTGGCCTTGTCTTGCGGCATCTCCAACTCCACCACCGTCAGCGACCTAGAGGAACTGGAAGGCGCGCTGTCCGCCGCCCTCGCCACCGACGGCCCCCACTTCATCGTCGCCAAGATTGAAGAAGCCGGTTATCTCCCCGTCGCCCCGGTGGAGCCGGAGTTCACCCTCTACCGCTTCCGCAACACTTTTATTGAAGGGCAGCAGCCCCAGCCGCCGCGCTAACCGGGGCTGCGCGCGGGAGGAGCAGAAATGGCGACTCACGAAACTGACGGACTGCCGGGAATTACCCTCTGGGACATCGCCCGCAGCTTGGGCCGCCTGGAGAGCCACGCAGAACAGAGCGATGCGCGAATGGACCGGATGGAAACACGAATGGACCGGATGGAAACACGAATGGACCGGATGGAAGCGCGAATAGACCGGTTGTTTCTCGCCCTGTTAGGTATCGGAGCTGCGCTTACCGGCGGCTTAATTACTGTTTTGGTCAAACTGTTTACCGGGTAACTTTCCGCTCTGGCCCGCGGTGGCGGCTCCGGGAGAAGATTCAAGCGCAGAACGCAGTTTAACCCTTCACGGCCCCCTTATTACTATTACAGCAATTCCGCTTTTGCGGGAACGGCGCGCTAAACATTAAACCTCAGAGACTTTAGATGGCCCCCGCCAGCGTTAACGCTGTTTGCCGCCAACGCCAGATGGGGCGCAGCGTAATGACGCCGTGAACGTATAGCCGTGAACGTATAAACGTATAGCCGTGAACGTATAAATGATGCCGTGAACGTATATATGCGTATATGGATGTAATGTCAAAAGATGTAACGCCAAAATAGGGAGGGCGAAATGGACTTCGGACTATTCAACACTTGGAACGCCCTGTACGAAGGCGACATGGTGCCGTGGCACCCCGGCTATCAAGGCGGCAAGCTCCTTGAAGAAGACGCCTACATCAAGAACTACGAAGAGATTGACGCCGTGGAAGAGATGGGCTGGGACTACATCTGGCTGGGCGGCGGTCACTTCTCCAAGCAGGCCAGCATGGACCCTCAGGTGCTGATGCTGGCCGCCGTCATCGCCGAGCGCACCGAGCGCGTCAAGATTGGCTCGTCGATTCATCGCCCGGTGATGAAGCAGCCCGACGAAACGCTGTCCCCGGCAGCCTTGCCCCACGAGCGGTACGGCTTCGACAACCTGCTGATGGAAGACCCCATCCAGACCGCCGAGCAGGTCGCCATCGTTGACCAGGTCAGCCGGGGCCGCTTCATCTACGGCGCGGGCGGGCGCACCCGCGGCTCCGCCGCCCGCCGCGAGCAGTTCTTCGAGTACTTGGAGGTTATGAAGCAGCTCTGGACTGAAGAGCATTTCTCCGGGTTCGAGGGCAAGTATTACAGCTACCCGGCCTTCTACGAGTCATACCTCGCCATCCCCAAGCCCTACCAGAAGCCCTACCCGCCCATGCTGCTGCCTGTGGACAGCCAAGAGAGCTTCGTGCCTATGGGCGAGCAAGGATACCGCATAGCCATCGGCGCCGGCAGCTCCCCCCACAACCCCCGTGGCTCGGCAGTGCTGAAGGAAGACGTGCAAGCCTACCGCAAGGCCTGGATAGACGCGGGCCACCCCGGAGACCCCACCACCGTGGTGCGAATCCCCACTCTGGTGGCCGACACCAAGGAGGAGGCCGACCGGCAAACCGAGAACCTGATGAATCTGGCGCGCCGCTACTACTCCGGCCGAATCGCCATCGGCAGCACCGACGCAGGCACGGCCAGCCCCGAGGCCACCGCGGAGGTCAACCTGTTCGGCACCCCGGAGGAGGTCTGCGACAAGATAGAGATGCTGAGAGACAACTTCAGCACCGACGAAATTATGTTCGAGGTTAACTGGACATCCTCAGTCCCTCGCGACGTGGTGATGACCACCATGCGCTGTCTCACCGAGAAGGTGATTCCTAAGTTCAAGTAGGGGTGGCGCCGGCTTATGGAATTTGATGGGCGGGCATAGTAGCCGCCCATTTGTTCTGTCTGCCCCGTCCCGTCTTTTCCGCGAGTGCTAATCCAGATGCCCTTCGACGTGGTGAAGCAGGTTTTAGCCGGGCTTCCCAATTCCAGTTTTCGCAGGAATGACGGGAAGCGGAGGTGAAAGAGAGAGTAAAAAGGCTTGGGGTAGACTTATGGGATAATTGACACATTCAAGATTCTAATATATTAAAGAAAAGGATTCATAAGGCCCAACGCTGCAAGCATATTCGCTTTGGGAAGATGGGGATGGTCAGGCATATTCAAACGCCAATCCAGGGCTAGGTCTGCCAACTCAAATCCCTTCGGATTTTGGGGAATTGCGCGAAACTGCCCCGACAGAACCAACCGGGGGGATATATGAGCGCGCAGTTTCATATCCCAGCGCCGCCCTCGCTTCTGCTCCGCTACCCCGGTTCTTGCCCTCAGCGCTGCATCCTGAGAACGGAGAAACGCCATTATGCCCGGTTTCGCCATCAACGCAGACCGCCTCAACCGCACCCTCGACAAGCTGGGCAAGTTCGGGGAGACGCCGGAAGGTATGGAGCGGCTGGCCTTTTCGCCTGCCGACGTAGCCAGCCGCGAGTACACCATCGGCCTGATGCGCGAGGCGGGATTGGAGACGCGCATAGACACTGCTGGCAACATCATCGGGCGTCGCGCCGGAGTTGACGCCTCCCGGCCCGCCATCGCCCTCGGCTCCCATACCGACACCGTTCCGCTGGGCGGCAAATACGACGGCGCGCTGGGCGTGATGGGGGCCATCGAGGTGGTCAGGACACTAGCGGAAAACGGCCACGTAACCCGTCATCCCGTCGAGACTATAGTGTTCACCAACGAGGAAGGCACCCGCTTCCACCGCTGGCTCATCGGCAGCCGCGCCATGGCCGGGATGTTGGAGCCGGAAGATCTGGCCGCGGTGGACGCCGAGGGCGTATCGCTGGCCGAGCGCATGGCCGACATCGGCGGCGACCTGTCACGGGTGGGCGAGGCGGCCCGCAGTCAGGGAGAGCTGGCGGCTTATTTCGAGCTGCACATTGAGCAGGGGCCTTACCTATACCGCTCCGGCACGCCCATCGGCGTGGTCACCGGCATCACCGGGCGCGCTGTCTTCGAACTGGAAATCGCCGGTATGTCCAACCACGCCGGCACCACGCCGATGAGCGAGAGGCGCGACGCCCTGGTCGCTGCCTCCAAATTGGTGGTGCAGATACAAAAGATGGCCGCCGAGGACGAAATCTGCCGCGTCGCCACCACCGGCGCGCTGGACATCACGCCCAACGCCGTCAACGTTGTCCCCGGCCACGCCACCGTAGGCGCAGAGTTCCGCGACTTGGAAATGTCTGCGTTGGAAGCCGCCGAGCGGGAGCTGACCCGGCTGACCCGGCAAACGGAGCAGGAAAACGGCGTGGAAATCACCATCAACCGCCACCGCTTCACCGACCCGGTGCCCATCGCTTCAGGGATGCAGGATTGGGTGGGCGAGGCCGCCGGGCGGGCAGGCTTCGCGTGGCAGCGCGTCCCCAGCGGCGCGGGCCACGACGCCCAGGCCATCGCCGCCATCGCCCCTATGGCCATGCTCTTCGTCCCCAGCGTTGAGGGCATCAGCCACGCCATTCAGGAATACTCCTCGCCCGAAGACTGCGCCAATGGAACACAGGCGCTGCTGGAGCTGTTGCTGCTGGCCGATGACCGGCTGTAGGCGAGTTTGCGTAAATTTTGGCCGACTTGAGGGTTGAGCGGCAAGTACGAATGTCCTGACGCCACTGCGCTATCAGCCGGATCTTGGCAGTCAAAGACGTCCCGGTTTGAGGGAGCCTGTTGGCAAAGAGTCGAAGAGGAAAAGCCCAGAGTCAAGGGCAGCTCGCCTTCGATTTCGGCGAGCTTGAGCAGCCTGCCGCAAGCTCTGTCGGCGGCGCCGGAGAAAGATTGCAGCACCCGGCCCAGCGCCGTACCGGGCGCGGGCAGCACAAAGAACGGGAACCCTCGCCAACGATGTCCCGGTTGATTAAACTGCGGGAGGCAGTGGGGTACGGAGACTTGGGCCTGCGATGGAGGCGCTGCACCAGTTGGCTAGAGCAGGCTGAGCAGGAAATTGCTGAACAACGCTTCGACGAAGCCTTTGTTTTTTGCTGGATCGCGTTCAATGCGGCATACTCGGTAGATACGCCTGAGCCTAGGGAGACCTTTGAGCTGGAATCTATAAGGAAGTACTTTGCTCTGCTCAGGGAATTGGACAAAGATAAGTCCATAGAACGGGACCTTTTCGACAACGACGTAAGATGGCAGCAGATTCATGAAATATTGGGCAATAAGTACATTTTTGCCCCGTTCTGGAGGTCCCAGCAGGACAGTTCTGAGTCGGCTCCCTGGCGGAAGAGTTTGGAAAAAAGTAAAGAGAAGGTGTTGAGATCGCAAGTGAACAGGGATATTCTGCCCATCCTGGAAGAAATATTTAGCAGACTCTATGTGCTGCGCAACCAGCTAGTACACGGCGCAGCTACATATAATGGCAGCTTGAACCGGCGTCAAGTGGAATGGAGCGCGGCTGTGATGTACCTGCTCCTCCCCACATTCCTCGAGATTATGTTCCAAAACCCTGATGCTGATTGGGGCACTCCGAAATATCCCGCTCTAAACCGCAAAACCGGCTAGATTAAATGGGCATCGTATCTATCTCAAAACTTAAGGAACCGTAATTGTGAAACTTACCGGCAGCTACGAGATCAATGCCCCGCAAGAGACCGTGTGGGGCGCGCTCACCGAACCCGAATCCTTGCGCGGCTGCATCCCCGGCTGCCAGCGGCTGGATGACGTGGGCGGCGGCAACTATGAAGCGTCCATCAGCGCGCAGATGGGGCCGGTGCGCGGAAACTTCAGCGCCAAGGTCAGCATCAAAGACTGGAACCCTTACCAATCCTACCGGCTGATCGTCTCGGCCAGCGGAACGCCGGGGTTCGTCAACGGCGAAGCGAATATAACGCTGACCACCCTCGAAGGCGTCACCACTGTCACCGTAGACGGCGACGGGCAGGCCGGCGGTCTGCTGGCCCGCGTGGGGCAACGGATGATGGAAAACGTCTCCCGCACCATGATGGACCGCTTCTTCAACTGCCTGGCCGAGTCCGCCACGAAAAGCTAACCAGGCCCTCTCCGTCAGAGGGGGAGGCTTGGGATGAGGAGAGCTTCCCGGAAAGTAAACATCATCCAGTTCCCCTCGCCTGCAACGAGACCATCAACGTCAAATCAGGAGGTTCCCGATGGAACGCAGTATCCCCACCAAAGAAGAAGTGCTGGCCTACCTGAAGGACGACCGCAATTGGGGCCGCTGGGGCGACAACGACCAGATTGGCGCGGTCAATATGATTACGCCGGAGAAGCGCATCGAGGCCGCCGGGCTGGTTAAGTCGGGGCGAGCCGTGTCCCTCAGCCGCGAGTTCCCGTCCATTCCCGCGCCCAATAACCCTACTCCCGCCATTCACTATATGAAGAAAGTCTACCGAAGCCCCACCGCCGGATTTTCCGCCGACTACTACGGCATCTCCTACCACGGCACCGCTACCACCCATCTCGACGCCCTGTGCCACGTGTGGGACGAGAACGGGATGTGGAACGGACGCAACCCAGAAGAGCAGATAACTATGGACGGGGCCCAGTGGGGAGCGGTGCATCACTGGAAGGAGGGCCTCATCACCCGGGGCGTGCTGCTGGACGTCCCCAAGCATCGGGGGACTCCCTACGCCACCATGGACACCCCCATCCACGGCTGGGAGCTGGAAGACATCGCCCAAGAGCAAGGCGTCGAGATGCGGCCCGGCGACGCGCTGCTGGTCTACGGCGGGCGCGAGGCATGGAACGCCGACGGCAACCCAATCTGGGGCAGCAACCCGCTGGAGCGCCCCGGCCTGCACATGAGCTGCCTGAAGTTCATCCGCGAGTCCGACATCTGCCTGCTGGGGTGGGATATGATGGACCATACGCCCAACGGCTACGAGCTGAGCTGGGCGGTGCACGGCTCCATATTCGCCTACGGCATCGGACTGCTGGACAACGCGCTGCTCCAGCCGCTGGCTGAAGCCTGCGGCGAGGAAGGCCGCTACGAGTTTATGCTCACCGTCAACCCTCTGCGAGTGGTCGGCGGCACCGGCTCCCCAGTCAACCCGGTCGCCATCCTTTAGGGATTCCGTCAAACGCCCGCAGGGGCAGGTCGGGAAACCTGCCCCTGCGGGTTAAACACGCTGATGCCGTCTCTAATCCTCGTCCTCCTCGCCCCCTCTGTAGATGGAGTTCTCGAAAGTGCGGACCTCGCGGCAGTTCCGGCATTCACCCGTACTGTAGCGCCCGTTGGCCGGCTCTATGACCCAGTGATGCCGACAGGCCGGCGCATCCTGCACCGCCACCACCCCTTGCGTTTGTTCCAAAACCATTTCTCCGCCTCCTCATACCCACGTTGGAAAAGAAAATAATGCTGAACCGGGAGCCAAGAAAAAGGCTTGATTCCCGTCCATCAAAAGCTACCCCCTAGTGTGCCAACAGTCAACAGTCTTTGGTTGATTTCCGAAATAATTTCAGAAATCAACCAAATTGAAGCACGGCGACGCTAGGCAGCGAGATCCAGTTCCGCCAGCTCCGGTGGTCCGGCGGGCTGAGCGTCGGGAATCGGACGGACGACCCGGCCAGACGCTTCGGCAAAAGCGAAATACCGGCCGCACTGGATGCAGGACAGATATACGCCGTAGATGTCCTCGCCGGTGCAGAGGTCTCCGTGGCACTTGGGGCAGCCTCGCAACTTGAACATAGTCAATTCTCCTATTACCGTCTGTCAGCAACGATATAGTGATCAAGAACTCATAATATATCCCTAAACCTTACAAAAGTGTTACGAATTGCGTCTATATTTTCCCTGCCTTGCCAATAGGAGCGCACGCCCCCCTGCGAACACCAGCCATAAATTCCAATGCGTGTTTGGAATATGCCTGCCCTACTCTCCCCCACAGAGGGGCGGGCGCTCAGCCTTGCCGTAAACAGCGCGGGGGCCGTAGAATGCCCCAAAGCAGCCGCAGCACACCACGCCCCCTGCGGCATCCCCCACCCCAGACTGAGGAGTTCCCCATGACCACTCTCAACCATCCCCTCCAAAACGTCCGCGTCATCGACCTCGGCCGCCACCAGGCCGGCCCACGCTGCGCCCAGGTCCTCGCCCGCATGGGCGCCGAAGTCATCAAAGTCGAACGCCTCGGCGGCGAGGAAACCCGATACCACGGCCCCTGGGTCAACAAGCAGTCCTCCTACTGGGTCCAGTACAACTCCGGCAAAAAATCCCTCTCCATCGACCTCCGCACAGAACAAGGCAAGGACGTCCTCCGCGAACTCGTCAAAGTCTCCGATATTCTGATTCAAAACTTCCGCCCAGGCACCATCGAAAACATGGGCTTCGGCTACGATTCCCTCCATAACCTCAACCCCCGCATCATCATGGTCAACGTCTCCGCCTACGGCCAGTTCGGCCCCTACCGCGACAACATCGGCTACGACCCCATCGGCCAAACTATGTCCGGCATCTCCATGCTCACCGGCGAAGAAGGCATGCCTCCCATCCGCACCGGCGTCCCCATCATCGACCGCATCACCGCCCTCCACGCCGCCATCGGCGCCCTCTCCGCTCTCCACGAACGCCAATCCTCCGGCCTCGGCCAGAGCATGGACCTCTGCCTCGCCGACACCGGCTACTCCATGACCGAAATCCCCATCACCGCCTTCCACGGCACCAATATCCCCCCTAAACGCGGCGACTCCACCGCCCCTCCCTCCGGCATCTACCCCTGCAAAGAGGGCTGGGTCCTCATCTCCGCCGGCGACCAGCACCACTGGGGCCGCGTCTGCAACGCCCTCTCAAAACCCCAGTGGCTCGAAGACCCACGCTTCGACACCCGCCACCAGCGCCTCAATAACGCCTCCCTCGTCAACCAGGCCGTTCAAGAACTCCTGGCCGACAAAACCATGGAGCAGGCCATCTCCCACTTCACCCAGCACGACGTCGTCGCCGCCCCCGTTAACACCATCCCCCAGGCCGCCCAAGACCCCCACCCCTGGGAACGGCGGGCCATGGTCGAAGTCCCTGACTTCCTCGCCGGGGAAATCGCCGTCTCCGGCGACTTCTGGCACTTCTCCCGCACCCCCGTCAACATCGGCTCTACCCCCCAAGTCGGGGAACACAACGAAGAAGTCCTCTCCCAAATCCTCAACTACGCCCCAGCGGAAATCGAGACCCTCCAGCGCAACCGCGTCATCTCCCAAGAACACTACTACGACGATATCCCCGCATAACCCCAGATAGCGCGTCGGTTCCTCACCTTGACCCTCCCCCTCTGGGAGAGAATCATCGAAGCGAGGCAGGATGAGCGTGACCTATGGCAGTGGGGGGACGGCGACGGCCTTTCGTGGCATCGGCGAGTCGCCGGAAAATAAGCGGCCCGCGATACCGGAGCGGTTGCTATGGAAGCTGTGGAAACGCCGCGCCACCCGGCAGGACGAGTTTCGCACTAGCTCGGGAACCCGCGTCCGCGTGCTGTACCCCGGCCGCGCGGGAACTTCCGCCGGGCCTGACTTCCGAGACGCGCTGCTGGATGTCGAGGGCGTGGGTCTAGTGCGCGGCGACGTTGAAATTCACCTGCGGCAACGCGACTGGGACGCTCACGGCCACGGCGCCGACCCCAACTATAACGGCGTGGCCCTTCACGCCGCTCTGGAAGTGGACAGCCCGGAAACCGCGCTGGAAAGCGGAACGTCCGCGCCGGTTCTCTCCCTGTCTGGTCTGCTGGACAAAGCGAAGGGCGCAAAGTCTGCCGACCTCGAAGATACTCAGGTAGCGTCCGGCCTATGGGGGTTGTTGGCCCGTCGCGGCTACCCGCGCCCCGGCAGCGCGGCGGAAGCAGGCAGCCTGCTGGATCAGGCCGGGGATGACCGATTTCGCCGCAAGGCGGCCTTGCTGGGGCGGTTTGCCGCAGAGCAAGGGCCGGAACACACGCTGTATGAGGCACTGCTGGAAGGTCTGGGCTACCGGCATAACCAACAGCCCTTCGTCAAACTGGCGCAGGCGGCGCCCATCGCCGCGCTACGGCGCGCAGCATTGCCGGTTCTGGCGGAGCAGCGCCCCATAGCTCTGTTCCATTGGCTGCTGGCCGTCTCGGGACTGGCCGACGGCGCCCCCGCCGCCCCGTTACGCCTGCCGCCCGGACTCGGTCCGGCCATGGAACGGAAGGAGTGGAGCCTGTTCCGCGTTCGCCCAGCCAACCAGCCTGCGGCGCGAATCGAAGGCGCGGCGGAATTGGCGGCGCGATTTCTAGAGCGGGGACTCTTGGCCGGACTGTCCGATGCTTCCGGGTCGCCGTCGCAACTCACCACAGCCCTGACTGTGGCCGGGCATCGTTGCGGTCCGGCTTCCATCGGCAAAGGCCGGGCCCGCGACCTAGCGGTCAACGCCGTCCTGCCGTTGCTTCACGCCGTTGATGGCGGCGGCGCGGAGTCCGCATACCTGGTTCTCTACCGTCGTTTCCCCAAGCTGCCGGGCAACGAGGTGATGCGGGAGATGACGGAACAACTGCTCCCGGAGGCGTGGCATTCCCAGGTCAGCAACGCTCGGAGGCAACAGGGATTGTTGCGCCTGGCCGCGCTGCTACGGGGCGGCGGGTGAGCGACTTCTCTCTCGTCCAGCTCCGTTATTCCGGCGAAAGAGGGACGCCCCCACCCTAACCTTCCCCCGTAAGGAAGAGGAACTGTTATAAAACGTCCTGATTAAAACCGCTACTCCGGTTCAGCCAGCGGGATAGCTAAAGAGGTGCGCATACCGGCGAAGGGAGAGCGGGCGATGTGGCCGTGGCCGGAGAGGTCTTCCGCTACCAGAATGTCGCCCGGCTCGAGTTGCGCCTTGGAGCCATCGGCGCACTCAAACTCGGCGGTGCCTTCCAGGTTGACCACGTACTGTCGCCTCGGGGCGATGTGGTAGTCAGAGAAGTTGGGGGCCTCCCGCCGGTTGATGTTGATGTCGCCGGGGCCAACCCGGTTCACAATGCCCTGCATTTCCTCGATAGATACTTCTTCGAAGTGAGACTCGCCGTCGTCTCCGGCGAAAACGCGAACAATTTTCATTTCGTCTCTCCTAATCTAATCAGACAGCGGCACGGCCAGCAGTACGCGGGGTTCGTCGCCAAGGCCGCGAGCGATGTGGCCGTGGCCGGTAAGGTCTTCGGCGATGAGGACATCCCCAGGCCCCATCCGGTACTTGGTTCCATCGGCGCACTCGAACTCCGATTGCCCGCTCAGCCCCACCACGTACTGACGGCGCGGCGCGGTGTGGTAGTCGGAGAACGAGGGAGACGGGCGGGTGTTCAATTGCACGTCGCCGCTGCCCTTGCGCTTAGCTATCTCGGCGAACTCCTCCGGCGTCACCACCTGGAAGTGGGACTCGCCGTCGTCCCCCGAATAAACGCGAACTATGTTCATAACAACCTCCTTAAACTAACCGGGCATTAAACTGGCATAGATGGACAGGATATACAGAATGGGATGACCGAGGCGAAATTCCGCATATCCAGCGCGTCCACAAGAATTTCCAAGCCAGCGAATTTCTAAGCCAGCGGGACGGTGGCGGTTATGCACTTGCCGTCGCCGATGCCGCGGGTGGTGTGGCCTTGGCCGGTAGTGTCTTCCACCAGCCGCGCGTCGCCGGGGCCGAACTGGTGCAGCGAGCCATCGCCCAGACCAATCTCTATGCCGCCTTCGATGCAGATGACATACTGGCGGCGCGGCGCCGGGTGCCAGTCTATGAAGTATCCCGAATCCCGCTCGCTGAAGGTGATGGTGGATACGGCCAGGTTTTGGGTGATGTCGGTGCGGGCGGCCAGGTCAAGCGCCTCGATGTGGCTCTGCCCGTCGTCTCCGGTGTAGAGGCGATAGATGCCCATATTCAGCTCCTTTACGATTAGTCTCCTCTCCCTGCCAGTGGGAGTTGAGGGCTTGTATTTAACCGGCCAGCCTTTCCGCATCTTGAACGTACTCGGCCGTTTCTCGAATGCGCCGCTCCACCTCGTCGGCCGGCTCGCAGACGCCTAGGTAAAAGCAGGCCCCATGCAGTTCGCTTTGCTTGGAGAAATACCGTCTGCGCAGGGGGCGGACAGCATCGTCTTCTGTAGCCAGCCTCGCCACCTCCCGGGTGGTATCGGAAGATATTTCCGGCTCCACACCCGTGCGCGCCAGAATCAGCGCGTCGGTCGCCCGCTTGGTGGCGCACCACGCCTTCTCGGCGGCGTCGCGGATGTCGCCCGCCGCCAACAGCCGCAGCGCCTCAGCATGAACGCCGCGGGCGTCAGCGAAAATGGCGGATACATGGCCGGTAGCTACCATCGCTTTAGCGCACTCCTGCCAGATTTTCGGCGTCCTGGATGTAATCGGCGGTTTCGCGTATGCGCCGCTCCACCTCGGCGACTGGCCGGCATACGCCCAAGTAAAAACAGGTTCCATGCAGTTGGCCTTGCCTTGAATAATAGCGTCCGACTAAAGGGCTGACGGCGTTATCTGCTTCAGACAGCATAGCCAGACCGATAGAAGTGTCTGAGGATAATTCCGGCTCCGCGCCCGTCCGGGCCAAGATCAGGGCGTCGGTGGCGCGCTTGGTGGCGCACCACGCCTTTTCCGCGGCGTCGCGGATGTCGCCCTCCGCCAACAGCCGGAGCGCGTCGGAGTGAACGCCGCGGGCGTCGGCGAAGATGGCGGATACGCCGCCGGTGGCTACCATCGCTTTAGCGCACTCCTGCCAGATTTTCGGCGTCGTTGATGTAGTTGACGGTTTGCCGAATGCGCCGCTCCACCTCGTCGGGCGGCTCACACTCTCCCAAGTAAAAACAGGCACCATGCAGTCGGCCCTGTCGGGAAAAATAGCGCCCGACCAAAGAGCTGATTGACCTGTCTTCTGCTTCCAGCCTAACAAGCCCTCTGGTTGTATCGGAAGATATTTCCGGCTCCGCGCCCGTGCGCGCCAGAATCAGCGCGTCGGTCGCCCGCTTGGTGGCGCACCACGCCTTCTCCGCCGCATCGCGGATGTCGCCCCCCGCCAACAGCCGCAGCGCCTCAGCGTGAACGCCGCGGGCGTCGGCGAAAATGGCGGATACACGATCAGTCGCTACCATACAGTGTTTGCTACTCTCTGCTGTGAGTTGCCTGCGGTGTAGCTTAAACGTCGGGGCGGCGCGTGGCAACCGGCACGTGTCAGGAGATTTGACGCCGAGGTTAATTTGCTGGGGGCATTGGCGCGTAAATCCAGCCCTCTAGCCTGGCGGCTTGTACTTCCGTCAAATGGTTGATGCCAGCAGAAATTTGACGAGCTCCCTCATAATCTTGAAGCGCCTCTTGGACTATATGGTTCGCGCTCGGTCTTATAAAGGCGTTATCGCCATTATTCATTGCCCACAAGGCCGCTACTACCGCGGCCACAATGGAATCCAATGCATCATCGTTGTCCATGCAAAGATCGCGAAAGTCCTCCAGATTGATCAATTCGATACCGGAGGCTTCAGAAAGCCCATCCAGAATTTGTGTGCGTAATTCCTGGGCATTTCGGCCATTCTTGTACCCCCTATGCGGTAGGTCCCAAGAGGCAAGTGCCGCACCGGGCATCACCTCCAGCAGCACTCGTGCCAGATCCTCTGGCTCAAGGAGCGGAGGGACGTGAAATCCGCCATTTTCCCAAAGATTGTGCAGTAACTTCATTCCTTCAAATGTCATTGGAACCATATTGGGACTGACCCGGTGTAGACATGAGTAGCATCCCGGCACGTGTAAATCGCCGACGCGCAAAAATTCATCCGCCACTGCCGGCGCAAATTCGTCTACTATCTCTCTAAAGCGCCTCCGGTCACCAAGCTCGTATGCAACTTGCCACAAGTCAGGCATCTCGAGGGCATTTGGTGCCCAATATATTGCGAATGCAGTCGGTACGCCAAAAGGGAAATCCATCGCCGCTACTGCGTAATCCTCCTGACCTAAGTGCTGGGCTAGGGTGACGCGACTGAAACGCTGACAACCTTCAATTTCTAACCTTCCTATATCGGTATCGAATCGTGCTTCTGTAACCCAAGTTTTCCCAACGACGTTATCTTCACCCGCTCCACTAAAATCCACCCCTACTATCGTCCGTTCCGCCATCGCGCCGCCCCCGTGCTAGAATTGCCCCGGCTCTTTCCGCATTATACGACTGAAAACTGACGACAGGGGGTAGCGAAATGGACTTCACGACGCGGCGGGCGAGATACCGCGGGATTCTGGCCGGGGACCAGTGCGTGCATCCGGGGTCGGTGTTCGACCCGATTTCGGCGCGGATTGCCGAGGATTTGGGCTTCGAGGTGGGGATGTTTGCCGGGTCCATCGCCTCCTTCACCGTGCTGGGCGCGCCGGACATCGTGGTGCTGACGCTGACCGAGTTCGCCCAGCAGATACACCGCATCTGCCGCGCCGGCGACCTCTCGCTGATGGTGGACGCCGACCACGGCTACGGCAACGCGCTCAACGTGATGCGCACGGTGGAGGAGCTGGAGACCGCCGGCGTCTCGGCCCTGACCATCGAGGACACTGTGCTGCCCCGCAGCTTCGGCGCGGGTGGAGCGCAGTTGCTGTCCCTCGAGGAGGGCGTGGGCAAGATGAAGGCGGCGTTGACGGGCCGCACCGACCCGGCCCTGACCATCGCCGGACGCACCAGCGCCCTGGGCATAACCGGCGTGGAGGACACTATCCGGCGGGCCAAAGCCTACCAGCAGGCCGGGGTGGACGCCATCTTTCTGGCCGGAGCCTCCACCCGCGATCAGGTGGCGGAGGTGGCCGCCGAGCTTTCCGTGCCGCTGCTGCTGGGCGGAACCACCGGCGAGCTGCAGGACAAGGAATGGCTGGGCGCCAACGGCGTGAAGGTGGCCTTGCAGGGGCATCTGCCCTTCTCGGCGGCGGTCAAGGCGGTCTACGACACCCTCAAGGCCCTGCGCGACGGCGTGCCGCCCGCCGACCTGCGCCCCAGCCTCGCCACCGACGAGCAGATGGCCCAGTTCACTCGCCGCGACAGCTACAACCAATGGACGGCCGACTTCCTGAACTAACTTTTATTAGACGCCGGGCGCGTCAAGGCCGCTGGTTTGCTATTATTTTCTTGGCGCGCCCGATGCCCCAGCGTATAATCCCTGGTCAATTTCCCTGTCCGCCCTTTTGCGGTAAACTACTGAAATATCTGAAATCAATGGAGGGAGTCTATGAACGTCTTTTACAATCACCTGCATTTCCGCAGCGCCGACCCGGATGACGCAGCCAAGTTCTATTGCGACAACTTCGGGGCCGAGATTGTGGCGGAGCGTCCGCTGTCCAACACCAAATCCATCGAGCTGTCGCTCAACGGAACCTACCTGATGACCATCTCCGGCAGGGCGCAGGGCGAAGACCCGGTGGCCGGCTCCACCGAGCCGCGCTACGGCCTGGACCATCTGGGCTTTCAGACCGACGACATCATGACATTGGCGGCCACGCTGAAGTCCAACAACGTCCTCTTCAACTGCGATCCGTGGGTTATGCCCTCCGGTTCCGCCGTGGCCTTCATCGTCGCTCCCGACGAGGTCAGCGTCGAGATCATCCAGCGTCCCGCGCCCGGCGAGGAGAAGGTAACGCTGGCTTAACTCAGCCCGGCTTAATTCAACAAGCTTAATTCAACATGGATGTACAGGATAAACAGGATGTTTGGATTTGATTCCCAATCCTGCAAATCCTGTTCATCTTTGTTGAAACGCCAATCCGGGGTAGAAACGCCAATCCGGGGTAGAAACGCTAATCCGGCGTTAGACCCTCAAAGAAGTCGCCGGTGACGGCCTCGCCCTCGGCCACCGGCGGGTGGGCGCGAACGTAGAACTCGCGGCCCAGGATGCGAGCGGTGACCTGGCGCGGAACGCGGTGGTAGGGCCAGTCTGGGGCGACTTGGGTGCGATGGCAGAGGATGCAGGCTATCTTGGCCTCCATATCGCCCTCCCCGGAAACGTCCAGCTCCAAGTGAACCTCGTCCTCCGGGACGCCCTGAAGTTCCTGCTCCGGGCTGGGCATAGGCCAGTTGATTCCCTCGCCGCGCAGGGCCTCGGCCCACTGGCGGCGGAATCCGCGGGGGCGCACGCTGTAGAATAAGCGTTGCGGACGGTATGGCTCCAGCCCGTTCGACAATTGATTCGGGAAGGCGCTGGGGTCGCCGGCCAGCCGGAACGCCTCGGTAGTATGCTGCGAGATGGCGATGTGGTCGGGGTGGCCGTACAACCCGTCCGGGCCGAAGGTCAGCGCCACTTGGGGCCGGAAGCAACGCATCTCCAATACCAGGCGCTCCACCACTTCGGCGGCGCTGGCGTTGATGAACGCCCTGGGGTGCCGGTTCGCCTCCCAGCCCTGCATCCCGGAATCGCGGTAGTCCCACACCTCATTGCTGCCCAGCCGCAGGGCGCGCACGGCGCAGGAGAGCTCCACCCGGCGAATCCGCCCCAGGGTCTCCCGTGTGGCCGCCCCCTCCTGCCGGATCTCGCCCTCCTCGCCCAGGGTGGTGGTAACCAGCCGCACATCCACCCCTCGCCGCGTGTGCGCCGCCAGCGCCCCGCCGACCGGGAACGCCTCATCGTCCGGGTGCGCGAAACAGGCCAGCAAGCGATGTTCAGGCATAACAATCAATTCGCCTTCGCCGGAATTTGGGAACAGAGACCGGGCGGATTTGCGCGATTCCGATTCTACTACACCTGGATAATTCCTGCGCATGGCAAGATTAGGTCAGGATTTTAGCCGCACTTTGATAGCGCCATTATCTTTCCTGGTCTCAAACAAATTCGGGCTGGATTGAATCAGACCCGACAGCTTGCTGCACCCGTAATTACTCGATTTAAAACCAGAGTCCAATTGGCGAATATGACTTCCGACGGCGGCCATATCTGCCCAGCCATCGCTCGCCGCCGCTTTCTCGATAGCGTTCTTGACGATTTCATGCCAGGCGGAACGGAGCGGCTGTTTAGTTTTTGGAGAAGTCTCTTTGCTTTTTTTACCGGCAGAGGTTGCTGCGACAGACTCGTTTTCCCCCACGGCCTTGCGCGCCGCTTTAGCAGACGGGATTTCCGCGCGGACAAAAACCTTACAGGCATTGACGAATGACTTGGGGGTATCCGCACGGCCGGCGCCCATCACGAACAGGCCTTGCTCCCGGATTCTCATAGCCAGGCGGGTATAGTCGCTGTCACTGGAAACAATGCAAAATCCGCCAACGGTTCCGGCGTGAAGCAAATCCATTGCTTCGATAATCAGTGCGCTGTCGGTGGCGTTCTTGCCGGTGGTGTAGCGAAACTGTTGCACCGGCTGCATCGCATGGGAATGGAGAAAATCCTTCCACCCCGACATATTCGGCGTTGTCCAGTCGCCATAGATTCGGCGGGTAGTGACGATTCCATACTTGGCCGTCTCCGCCAATATGTTTTCAATTAGCGACGGCTGAGCGTTATCGCCATCTATTAACATCGCTATATGACAAGGCTCTGGGGGCATAGTTTACGTTCCCGGCATTTATAAATGAGAGGCGCATACGGCTCCCGGCTCTCCGGCGGCTGGCCTGGAATGCCGGCTGTACCGGCAGATGGCGATAAGGCCCAAATCGCAGTTCATAGCCAGATGAGTCAGGGCCAGATGAGTCAGGGCCAGATGAGTCAGGGCCAGATGAGTTAGGGCCAGATGAGTTAGGAAAGGGATACAAGCCATGCCCCAGGCGTGGCATCGAGGCTCAACCCCTGAATACGTCCCCCAGGGATAAGCTCTTCAAAGTGCCTGTCTAGCTGAACGCGCCAGCCCCGGCGACACCAAACCCCGGGAAGCTCCGGCGGTGCGCCCTGCTGCGCGAGAAAGGCGCGCCCGGCGGGGTTAATCCGGCCAATATAGGCGCTTAGGGATTGGCTGGCATACACGTCTCCGTTTTCCAGCAGCACCGCATCCCGTCCTACCGGCTCACCGGAAATAATACCGGGAGGAACTTGAATGCCGCGCTCCAGCAAGCTGAGCAAGATTCGCTCCTGCTCTTCCCTCCGGCCTATTTCCCGTCCCATTTCCCGGCCTTCCTCCCTGCCTTCTTCTCGCCCTCTTGCCCGGCCTTCCGCGCGCCGCTTTTCTATGTCTTTCTCTCGTTGCGCTAGAGCCCAAAAAACCATTCTAATCACCCACTCCATTGCTAAGACTGCCGCAGCATAGACCACGACTCCCAAAGGAATCAGGTCAGCGAAAAAGCCGAGGCTTTCCCGGTCGTTCCAGCTCCACACTCCAGCGTAGCGCGACAGCAGCGCTGTCGATATCAGCACGCCGATCGGGGAAAAGGCCAAGTGCGCCCGCCGCCACCTGCGGCGCCATCCGCTGGCTAACCAGCTCTTTAACCGGCTGAACACTTGTGTATTATATCAACGCATCAATTTCAGGGCATTAAGTTCAGTCTCCGGATGCGGCGAGCTTGCCCTAACCCATTCGCATAACGGTGATTTCCCCGCTAGTATGCAGCCTAGCGACCATATTTTACCCGGAAAGAGGCGGGCCTGTTGTATCTGACGGAAATGGAACTGGAGATACCAATCGCTCCGGTCAGCATGGGGCTGCTGGAATGGCTGACGCATCAGGCGGGAAAGAGGCTGCCCGAGGGCCATTCTCCCCTGCGGCTGGTGGTAACGGAAACGCACGGGCAGGGCTACTGCTGCGAGGTCACCGTGCTGGCGAACAACGACTGCCCGGCAGTCACCGGCAACCGCGCCCCCCAGAACAGCATAACCGAGTTTCGGCCCCGGCTCTTGGAGAACGCCGGGCAGTTCAACGCTGTGCTGCTGGTGCCGACCGGCATCGGCGCAGTCATCGGCGGACACGCCGGCGATGCTACCCCAGTGGCCCGGTTGCTGGGTTCGGTCTGCGATACGCTGATAACCCACCCCAACGTGGTCAACGCTTCGGACATCAACGAAATGCCCGCCAACGCCTTGTATGTTGAGGGCAGCGTGGTCTGCCGTCTGCTGATGGGAACCGCCGGGCTGCAGCCGGTGCGAGCCAACCGGGTGCTGGCTGTGGTGGACTCCCACCCAAACCCACTCTTTACTGATCTGGCGGTCAACTCCGTCAACGCGGCCTATGCGTCTTATGGCCTGCTCTGCTCCGGTATCGTCGCGCTGGAGCCGCCTCTGGTGATGCGCTCGGCCTACACCGGCTCCACCCGCGCCGCCGGACGGGTCGAGGACATCGGCCGTCTCTTTACCGTGCTGGACTCGCGGCGGGGTGAATACGATGCTGTGGCCCTCTCATCAGTAATCTCCGTCCCCTTCCAGCACCACGCCGACTATTTCAGCAGCAACGGCAGTATGATCAACCCGTGGGGAGGCGTGGAGGCAATGCTGACTCATGCCATATCCAGCCGATACGACGTGCCGTCGGCCCACTCGCCGATGCTGGAATCCCAAGAAGCGCTGGATCTGGACGTCGGCGTGGTTGACCCACGGATGGCGGCCGAGGCCGTATCCATGACATTCTTCCAGTCGGTGCTCAAGGGGTTACAGAAAAGCCCCCGGATAGTCACAGGCCGCGACGCCATGCGGGAACCGCACGTATTGACCGCCCGCGACGTTTCCTGCCTGGTGCTGCCCGAGGGCTGCCTCGGCCTGCCGACGCTGGCGGCGCTGGAGCAGGGCATCCCGGTCATCGAAGTTGCCGAGAACGCCAACCTGATGCGCAACGGCCTGTCGTCCCTGCCGTGGCGACAGGGGCAGTTCCATCGCGTCGCCAACTACTGGGAGGCTGCGGGCGTTATGTCAGCGCTGAAAGCGGGCATCAACCCCGCTTCGGTGCGCCGCCCTCTGGCGCCGGTGCCGGTGGAGCAGAATTCTCTCCCTCGCCTGTAATCACCCACCACCCGTCACCCCCGCCCTGCCCTGGGTTCCCCCGAAAGCGGGAGGCCAGGCATCTTGCGTCCGCGACCCTGCACAGGCACGGGAACATCGGTTCCCCCGAAAGCGGGAATGCCGGGGAGCTATGCTAGAATTGCGATATGGATGCCGCAATGTTCGACCGGGTGGATACTCCGGCTTTTGTCTATGACGAAAGCGCCATTCACCGACTATTGGGCTACGCCGCGCCGTTAAGGAAAGATGGACGATGCCGCCTGCTATTCGCCATCAAGTCCTTCTCCTTCGCTCCGGCCCTGCGGGTGATGACGCCGCGGCTGGACGGCTTCGCGGTGAGCTCGCTGTACGAGGCGCGGCTGGCCCGGAGCGTCATTGACGGCTACGGGGACAGTTGCGGGAGCGGCGAGGCGTCGGTGCATATAACTACGCCTGGGCTCCGGGGAAGCGAAACCGGCGAAATCGGCTCGTTGTGCGACTACGTATCCTTCAATTCGCTGAGCCATTGGGATATGTACTCAGGGAAGCTCAAGGGGCAGGCCAACTGCGGGCTGCGGGTGAATCCGCAGCTTTCCTTTGCCGACGACTGCCGCTACGACCCCTGCCGTCCGCAGTCCAAGCTGGGCGTTCCGCTGGACGGCCTCACCGACGCGCTGCGCGAGGAGCCGGACCGTCTGGCCGGGGTGCGCGGGCTGCTGTTTCACTCCAATTGCGACTCGCCGGACTTCGGAGAGCTGCGGGCCACGGTGGAGCGGCTGCAATCCCACATCCCCGGCCTGCTGCGGCAGGTGGAATGGCTCAACCTGGGCGGCGGCTACCTGTTCGAGGAGGACGGCAAACCCTGCGACAACCTGGACGACCTCTGCCGTGTCGTAGATTCCCTGCGCCTGGAGTTCGGACTGCAAGTCTTTCTGGAGCCCGGTTCCGGGCTGATACGCGCGGCCGGGTACTTCGTCTCCTCAGTGCTGGACCTGTTCCAGAGCGGCGGCGCAACGGTGGCTCTGCTGGACACGACAGTCAACCATATGCCGGAGGTGTTCGAGTATGGCTTCCAGCCCGACGTGGTGGGCGCGGTCTCTGATGAGAGCGGGGATGATGCCCCCCACGAGTACACGCTGGCCGGCTGCACCTGCCTGGCCGGCGACCTGTTCGGGAGTTACCGTTTCACCAAATCGCTAAAAGTGGGCGACAAGGTGGTGTTCAGCAACTCCGGCTCATATACGCTGGTCAAAGCTCACACCTTCAACGGCGTCGCACTGCCTTCGGTCTACGCACTGGACGCGAGGGGCAAACTGGAGCTGAAAGGCGGCCCATCCTACGCCGAATACGCCGCCCGCTGGGGCTTGGCTGTCTCGCAAGACGCGAACAAATCCCTTTTCTCCTGAAAATCCATCGTGGCCGAAGACTTGCTTTTAGCGCCGAAGACTTGCTTTTAGCGGAGATCAAAAATCCCTTCCCCAGCTCTTCCCTGGGGAAAGTTCAGAGGGAAAGTTCAAGGCGAGGGTAAAGGCGAAACTTTGCCGGATATAGAGTCCTCCATCCCCCACATACTCCAGCTCAAGGACACCCTGTCCACGCGGCAGTGCTCTCTGCGCCTTGAGCCTGAGGACGCTGGCCTGCCGTTAGGTGAACTGATGTCTCGCTACGTCAAGGGGCCGCCCATTGAACGGCTGCTGCGGGAGTCGCGGATAACCGCTTCGTCCGCCGAAACCCTCTATGCGCTGGGCGACTTGGTATATGCCAGCGACAACTCCGGGCGGCTGATGGATATGTTTTCCGGCGTCGCCTTCACCGACGGCGGGAGACCCATCGGGCCGGGCGACTCGCCCGCTGTCCACCGGGCGCAGACGGCGGGGCAGGAAATCGCGTTGCTGGACATCGGCATAGACCGCATCGCCTGCGATTATGACCGCAACTGGCGCGGCTTCCATGCCCGCAAGTGGCAGCGCGCCCCGCAGCGCTATGCCGCCTTCGTCCGCGACACCCTTGTCGCCGACTACGGCGTGGACCGGGCCGACGACATCCTGGCGCTGCAATCGGGGGAGCAGAAACTAAAGTTCCTCGAATCCCTGTCCCGGCGCCTCTGGAAAAGCCAGTTCGAGAACTACTCCCGCTTCATCGGGCGGGGGCTGGTCTACAAGTCGGGCGACGAAACCATAGACAACATACTGGACGGCGGCGGGGCCATCTGCTCGGAGAAGGTGCAGGCCCTCAAATTCCTCACCGACCACTACGGCTTCGAGTCGGAGTACGTTCTGGCCGGGCAGGACGCCGACGGCCCATTTCCCGAGGAGAAGCTCCGGGAGCTGCTGCGCACCTTCGATTTCAGCCTCTCCAAGCGATATATGCGCTACTGGCAGCACACCGCGCTGCTCTACCGCCTGGCCCCCGGCAAGAGCGGCGGCGCGCGAGTGCTGGTGGACGCCACCAACGGTAACGTCCCGTTCCTGTTCTTGCAGAACACCGACGCCGACCGCTTGCTGCGCTGCCGGGACAAGGCTCCTCTGCCGGTCAGGATGGTGGAGTCGGAAGAGCAGTTCTACTACCACGAAACCCCGCAGGACATCCCGGAAAACCTGTTTTTCGCGCTGGAAGGCTGGATACCCTTTTCCGACCTGATGCAGGTGTTCGACAACGAACTGGGCCTTTATCTGTCGGACAGCTTCTACGTCGCGCCCATCTCCTACCGCAGCGAGCGGGAGTATGCGAGCGACCGCGACGAGTTTCTGAAAATCTGCCGACGAGGGCGGTTGGAACACTCAATCACCGGAGAGTGGACGCTGGATACGCCGCTGGGCCGCGCCTTCGTGGAGGCCGAGCCGGAGGTCGGCCGCCGCATTCTGCTGGCCCGCGAGCGCCTGCTGGCCCGCCTCGACGAGTGCGACGGCCCCGGCCACCAATCCGGGCTGGTCATAGTCAAGCTGCAGCCCTGAGACCCCGCTCCCCAGAAGGCGATGGCGAAGGGCGATGGCGAAATTCCGCTGCATCAAGTTCTTTACCTCTGTACCCTATGCGGGAGAGGGTTAAGATGTGGATGAAATCTGCTAAAATCCGGCCCATCCGTATAAAGAAACCGCCTAACCGGGAACGCTGCCAAATCTGCCGCATCCCTGTTCCGCTGTCAAGCCACGCTATAAACTTGCCCTATGCCTATGAAGCCCCGGCAACAAACCCCCGCCGCTCTGCTGGCCCGCATACAGGGCCATGACTTCGCGTCGCATTCAGACGCAGAGTTGAGGCATGCCTTCACGCGCCTGCAATCCCGGGCATCAGAAGCGACGCCGGACAACCTGCTGCCCGAATGCTTCGCCATCGTTGCGGAGGCGATAGACCGGCGTCTGGGCGTGTGGCGTCTGTTCGACGCTGAATCCTCCCCCGGCTCAATGTGCCGAGAAGCCGGTGGAGCCAACACCGAGGCCATCACCCAAGCAGCCGCAGAGGTGGCCCGGCAGCGGGCGCACCGCCGCCAAGGGGAAATTTCGCTGCCTGCCGGGTTCTACCAGGCGGCGCGGCGGCAGGACGCAGCGGGCCGGATGCGGTTCCGGCCCACCGATGAGCAACTGCTGGCCGGGATTCACCTGTTCCGGGGCAGGGTCGCGCAGATGGATGCCGGGGAGGGCAAGACGGTGGCCGCTGCTTTCCCAGCCGCTCTGCACGCCCTTATGGGCCGTCCGGTGCAGGTCGTCACTGCCAACGACTATCTGGCCGACCGCGACGCCAAGCTGTTGGGGCCGGTCTACGAGTCCCTCGGTCTCAGCGTGGGTGCGGTGCTACAACACACGGAGGAAGGGGAGCGCAGGCACATCTACCGTCGGGCAATCGTCTACAGCGCGATGCGCGAGTTGGGTTTCGACTTCCTGCGCGACAACCTGAAGTCGGATCCCGCTCAGCGAGTACAGCGTGAATCCGGCTTGTCCGGAGCCGTCGCCATCGTTGACGAAGCCGATCATGCCCTGATAGATGAAGCCTTTACCCCGATGATAATTTCCGGCAATCCCGCGGGCAGCAGCCGCGCTGCTATTCGCGCCGACCGGGCTGTGGCGCAAATGATACGCCGGCAGCGCCAGGTTGTCCGTGAACTCGCCGCCGGACTAGACTCGCCGGGCGCAAAGGCCGGCGCCCAAATACAGGCGCTGGCCCTTCTGCTGCTGGCCGAGCCTTTGTCCGGCTCAGAAGGACACCCCGCGCTGCAACGGCCATCGCATGGCGTTGCCGCGCCCGGGGCCGCCCACCCCCGCAACCTGAAACGGGCCTGGGCGCTGGTGGAAGACCACAGCCCAGAAGTGACTTCCGGGCTGTATTACGCCGTCCACCCCGGCAGCCGTTTCGTTACCCTGACCGAAAAAGGGCGGGACTACCTGGAGCAACAGCTAGGGCTGTTCTATGACGGTGATGGCCCCCGTTCCACAACAGCCCGTTCCACAACAGCCCGTTCCACAACAGCCCGTTCCACAACAGCCCATTCCACAACAGCCCATTCCACAACAGCCCATTCCACAACAGCCCGTTCCACAACAGCCCGTTCCACAACCGCCCATTCCACAACAGCCCATTCCACAACAGCCCATTCCACAACCGCCCGTTCCACAACAGCTCGTTCCACAACAGCCCGTTCCACAACAGATGAATGCTCTCCCCCGCCGGAGCGCAGCCTGCCCCTTGCGGAAAGCCGGAGACGGGCCGGGCGTGTGGCCCGAAGCCTGTCGCGCCGCTATGGTCTGGGCAACCAAATACTCCAATCCTTGCGCGCCCATCTGCTGCTCAAGCGCGGCGTGGACTATCTGGTTGACGGCGACGGCGTGACGCTGATTGACCAACACACCGGCAGGCCCAAGCCGGATAATATCTATCAGCACGGCCTTCAGGCGGCGGTGGAGGCCAAAGAGGGCGTGACCGTCCGCCCGGAGTCCGAGACGCTGGCCTGGATTTCCGTTGCCGGGTTCGTCAGCCGCTACTGGCGGGTTTGCGGCATTACCGGCACCGCTGCGCTCGCCGCCGGAGAGTTCCGCCGCAAATACGGGCTGGAGGTGGCCTCAATTCCGCCCGTCAACCCACCGATGCGCGTCAACTGCCCGCCCAAGGTATTCCTGACCCACCAGGACAAAATTGCGGCGGTGGTGGATGAAGTGGCTTCCCGCCACCGGATGGGGCAACCAGTATTGGCCGCCGCCCGGACGGTGGAGCAGTCGGAAGAGTTGAGCCGCGAGCTGGCCCAGCGGGAAATTCCCCACCAACTGCTCAACGCAGTGACCACCCACGCCGAAGCGCGGATAGTGAGCGACGCTGGCCGGTTCGGAGCGGTCACCATCTCCACCCCCATGGCCGGACGGGGAACCGACATCATCCTTGAACCCAGACTGAACCACCGCCTCGCCCAACGCTGCGCCGACGAGATTCACCGGCTGCTGACCGGAGAAGCGGGCGTGGTTGAGGTACACTGCCCCTCACCCGGTCAAGTCAGCGTATTGCGAGACGAACTGGAGCGGGCCGGCCCTTTCCACACAGCAGACGCGCCTGATGGCGCATTGCGCATTACTCTGCGCCGCCTCAGTCAAGGCAGCGAAATCCAACGGCTGGAATTTGCCTTGGGGCTGTGTGTCATCGGCTCCGAAGTCTACGATTCCCGGCGCGTCGAGTTGCAGCTTCTCGGCAGGAGCGGGCGGCAAGGCGAGTTCGGTCTCGCGCAGACCTTCCTGTCATTGGAGGACCGGCTGATACATCTGGACGCCGAAGGGATTCTGAAGCTGTCGGCCAGCCGGCAGACCGATACCGCCGGGCGCGTCTGCTACACCGGGCGGGAGGTGGCGCGACGCATCGAAAGGCTGCAAGCTGCCGCCGACCGGGAGAGTGAGGCCCAGCGCAGCTTGATGCAGGACTATGCCGCAGAGTTCGACCGCCAGACCAATCTCTACTGCCGGCTCCGCCAGAAAATCATTTTCGCCGCAGAGCGCGATTATGCGCCTATAATGGACCTGTGCCGGGAAACGGCGCAGCGAGTGGCCTTACGGTTGGCGGCGCAGCGCTTGGACCCAGATGCAGACGGCGCCTACCGCCAACGGTTCACGCTGCTGGCGGAAGAGGCGCGGCTGGACTATGGCGTGGACTGCTCAGCCCTGTATGGCGCAGACTTGACCCTGCTTCCCGCAGAACTGTCGGCGCTGTTCGTGGCCCGCCTGGAACAGCAAACGAACCGGACAGGTCAGCGCGCTTTCCCGCGGCTGGCCCGTCTGCTCTGGCTGCAAGTGTGCGGCGAGCTCTGGCCCGGCCACATCGCCGGGCTGCGTGACTCAATGGCCTCTCAGTTGTTGAGCACCCTGGGCCACAAGTCTGCGGTGGCCCAATACATCCGCCGCAGCAACGAAGCCTGGCGCGAATACTGGGAACTGGTGGACGCCGAGTTTTTGTCCCGGCTGATTGCCTTCCCGCCGTCCGCCCCGCCGGAGGCGCCGCCCATCGCCGTCAGCCGGGAAACCGAACTGCTGCTGTCCCAAGAATTGCCCTCCCGCTCGGTGTAAGGGCGGCTCACGCGCAACAAAGCTCCCTCCCCGGGGAAGATGGTTGGGGAGCGGCTCACGCGGCAGAGACTTTTCATTCTCCCCCTCATTCCCGCGAGATATGGGAATGGCGGCAACATAGCCCGGCGGTTACAATGGCAAGACCCCACCAAAGGGGAAGTGAGATGACTTGGCGAAAATTCAGGCTTGGCACAGCGCTTTCGTTGGGCGGCATCATCGCCGCCGCTCCGCTAATTGCGGCCTGTGGCGGTGAACCTTCCTATGAAGACTGGGCCGCCACCGACGGCGCCGCCGGCCGCATCAACCTGGACGACGTGCAGGAAGCCTTCAAGAACTCCGACAGCGCCACCGAATTCGAGAAGCGGGTCAACGAAATCTATGAAGGCGACGGCCTGGTGCTGATTCGCGCCAAGCAGGACGGGTCTACCCTGACCCTGGAAGGATGGGAAGACCTGGACGGCGACAACACCATTGACGACGCCAAGGACGACCAGCTCTTTTCCATCGTGAAAGGTTCCGACAACGAATACGATATGCGCGGCTACCATGCCAACAGCTACTACCACAGCCACTTCGGGGCCGGCGACTTTCTCTTCACCTATCTGCTGATTTCGGCCATGACTCCCCGCTTCGGCTATTACTACTACACGCCGCCCACCCGCGGGCCGGAGATGCGCAACCAGCGCACCTCCTACCGCAACTCCTCGGCCTACGGCGGCCAGACGAGTCGCAACGCCAGCTACAACACCAAGCAGTCGTCCTTCGCCGGGTCGAACTACCAGCAGTCCCGCAGCAACGTAAGCTCCAACCGCACCAGCTACCAGTCAACCCAGCGGTCCAGCGGAGCTTTCAAGACCAGCAACACCGTCACCCGCTCCAGCTCCGTGCGGTCATCTTCTTCGCGCAGTTCCGGCGGCTTTGGCGGCGGCGGCGCCATGCGGGTTCGGCGGAAGTTCTAGACATCCGCCAATGCTGAAAGACGGCCCCTTCACGCTGCAAGCGTCCCTGAGCGGGATGTCCCCGGAAGACTTCATCCGGCTGGAGATGCCGCCGGAGTGCCGCCAACTTTCGCTGTCCGCGCTGCTCGACCGGGCCTTTCCCGCATCCCCCGAGGAGCAGCAGGCAATAGCGTCGCAGTTCGGCCCCGGCACCTGTAATTACCGCGCCAACCCCGACCTGCCTGGCATATACGCCGTGTTCCTGGCCGCCTGCGAGGAATGGCGCGACTGGCGCTGCGCCCTGCGCGTCACGCCCGCAGACGGGACAGTAGTTCCTCTGTCGGCCCCTGTCTCGCAGCTAGTTCCCCCGGCCCAAGAATCTCCGCGGCTGGCCCTGCGCCTGGAACAGCAATACTGCGCCCTGGAATACGCGGTGCGGCATGGACTATGGGCCAGCCGCGAGGAACTGCTGGGCTGGATGCGCCTCCTCACCGCCATCTATTTCCTGGACAAGCACGAAGTCCTGCTGTATCCCGGCTCCTCGCCCGCAACTGCCCCGGGGCTGCGGGACGCCTTGGCCTCCCTGCAATCGCAGGGCTTGATTGACGCACCGCCCCAGTCTATGGCGCCCCAGCCTGCGCCGCCCCGGTCTATGGCGCCCCGGTCTATGTCAAAAGAAGAGTCTTCCGGTGACGCAACCCCCTATGCCATCACCCCGTTGGGACGCCGCTTCATCGGAGAGCTGCTGGATGAGACCGAGTTCCTCATTGATCACTACGACCACTACAAGGACACCGTGGTTGACATGGACCTGGAGATGGCGGAGTTCGGCGCCGGACGCGGCGCAGACCTGCGGGTGGAGGCGTTTCTGGCTCAGGGGATCAACCCCATTCGCGCCGTGTTCCTGCTGCGGCTGTATGACGGCGTGCTAGACCACCGCCTGCGCGACTGGCAAGAGGCCATCGAGGGCGAGGAGTTCTACGAAGGCATATTGGAGCCGGTGGTGAACCGCGACGGGGCAACTCCCGAAGCGATGGACCTGGTCATTGAAAGCGGCCTTTCCTGGCTGGAAGAGCAACAGGAGCAGGCCCTCCGACAGGCAGCGGAACGGGAGATTCTGCGGCGGGCCGGTGGCGAAGAGGAAGAGCAAACCGGCGCGTGAATAGTGAATAAGCGCTGACGATTCTTCCCCGTCATTCCCGCATTCCCGCTTTCACAGGAATGGCGGGAGCGCGCCGGACAAACCTGTTTGCCGGCGCCCCGGCGCTTGGCTATATCGCCATAAACAGGACCATCGCCGAGCTTATCACCGCCGCGCTTTCGACAAAGGCGACGCCCACGTTGCGCCCATTGGCAAGCGCTTGGGAGATTCGCACCGTAGGCAGCAGCACCAAGTCTACCAGCGCCCGCATCACGTAGAGCAGCGCGAACCCCAACACTCCGAAGACCAGGAAAGCCGCTATGCTTTCACCCCAACCTGTAAAGTCCCCGAAGGTGGCCTTGAAGGTCACCAACCCTATGCCTATCAGGTTGCCGCCCAAGGCAATTCCCACCGCCGGGTTATCGCGTTCAATCTCGTCGTGGATATCAAAGGGCGTGGTGAATTCGTAGAACAAGGCAAAAGCTATCAGCAGAACCAGCCCCATGCCGAAGAAGGCCAGCGTCACCAGCGCCGCCTCGCCTTCGCCGCCGGAGGTATCGCCGGCCACCGCTCCGGCAATCAGCAGGCCGGTGGCGACGTACATCCCAAACTCGGCGGCCCCGGCGCCAACGTTCCGGTCTTCCACCACTTCCTTTTCCAACTGGAACTTGTAGAGAATCAGCCGGTCGAACAACACCCGCACCAAGTTCAGAGCCGCGATTCCACCCAGCGAATACAGGAACACCCGCAGCGTTTCCTCGCCCAAATCCCGGTTGAACCCGAACCCGTCCGCCGCGTATAAATCGGCAGACGAAGCCCATCCACCGCCGGTGAGCGGCTGGTACAGAACGCCTAGGAAAATCAGAATTACGGCGATGAAGTAGCCGCTCAGCCGCAGGGCCACGGCCAAGTTAGCCCTTTCGGTAACTTCCTCATCAATGCTGTGGCGAGTCACCAAGTCCCGCGTCAGCTTGGCCAGCGCCAGCACAATCAGCCCCTCGGCAACGAACACCAGCCCGCGCGGGAAGGCTTGCAGCGTGTCTATAAACGACTCAATCATCGGCTGCTCCGGTCTTAGGCTATGGGGCGTCAGGAGCCGGGGCGGCTGCCCTTGTAGAGGGTCACGCTGTCCGGCGAGATTACCTCGCTGAACACTGCCTCGAAGGGCCGGCCTTCCCGCTTGGTGATGGACAAAGTGTGGTCGCCTTCTTCGTTGATGAAGTCCCAATGGTAGAAACTTTCCCCCGCCCCCCGGCAATCGCGGTAGAAAGTGACTTCGGAACTGGTGCGGTAGTGATAAGTGTCCCCTTCGATTTCAACGTAGTTGTCTATGGAATGCTCTTCATCAAGCTGGATGAGGTCGTCTTCGCTGAGACCGGTGGAACCCAGGCCCGTTGGCCCATCATCGGAAGTCATGGTAACGAACAAGTCTGCGCCGTCGCTCCAGTCAATCCAGAGGCGAGTGTCGCCGTCCGCGCACAGCAACTCGTACCAAGTGTCGGAGGGGCTGACGTAGCGGTGGATGCGCTCGACGTAGAAGTGCCGGTATTCGTGTTCCAGCGACATTCCGGCGAACATCAGCACATCGCCGGCCCGCGCCGCCCGGATGCTCTCGTCCGGCGGCGGCCCGGCGGGATCCCGCCGCTTCTTTCCCCGGCCAAACAGCGATCGTAGCATACTTTGCACTCCGGCGGCCCTCTGCGGCCACCGGTTGAGTGTACTCAGCCCGGCTATGCCGGTCAATCCGCGCGGCTCTGGAGGCAAACTTGCAATTCAGGCAATTCGGTTCCCGGCGCTCCGGCGCAACCCGGCATCCAAGAAAATTGCGAAACCGGCCCGGCCTCTCTCCCTCACGCCTAAAATCCTGCCCATCTATGTAAATAACCCCTGACACCTCCCCCTTGCAAACCCTGATAACAACTCCCTACCATAATATTACTGTCCGGTATTACTGTCCGGCCCAACCCGCCCAGAATCCCCTCGGGCGCTGCCTGCACTGCCCTTTCCCGACCAGCAGCGAACATCGCAAAACTGCCCGAATATGGCCGCAAAACCAAATTACGCCCCTAACCCAATCTCAGGAAGCGCCGCCGCCAACATCACAAAATGGCCGGTTATTGCCGGAAATGGCCGGGAAAAACGAAATCTTGCCCCTAACCCAATCTCAGGAAGTAACACTATGTCCCTCTCCCAACTCCGCCGCCGCGTCAACGCCCTCTACCGCAAGTTCGCCCCCGAACTCGAAGTAGCCCGCCTCCACCGCCTCGCCGAAGACTACTGCGAAGAGTGGGACGTGGCCGTTGCCAACCACGAAGAACCCCCGCCCTTCGACCCGGTAACGGACGGCCCCAAACACCTGGCCCAGCGCATTGCCGAAACCGGCGTCCGGCTCAACACCTATATGAACCTGCGCCGGTACCTCCGAGGCTGCCGCGAGCGGGGCCTAATCCCCGGCGTCCGCGAATTCCTCCGCGCCCTGCTCCCCTGGGCCGAACCCGGCGGCTACCTCGAAATACTCCGCTGGGATGCCCCCGGCCGCTAACTCCCCGGCCGCCGGAGCCCACGCCTTCAGAAATAAAGGACACAGACCGGAGTAGTTTCGCAATTTTCTCCGGAATCCAAGAATCCCTTGCATCTAAAAATCCCGTCCATAATCAGAGGAACCGCCTGCAAAGGAACTCCACCTTGGGTCTCGGCGCGGTTGCAGGAATGCGCCGGGACGGGTTATGCTGGGGTAGAAAGAATTCAGCGCTGAATGCCAAGGAGCTGATGATGAACTCCGGGTTATTGCTGTTGGTCGGGGCAATTCTGTTGCTTCTGGGACTCGCCATGGTGGCCGGATGGTTCGACTGGCTGCTCCGTGTGGGGGGAATTGTCTTGATTTTCATCGGCATCATCGGCATCATTATTGGCGCAGTGAATCTGTTCAGAGGAAAGGATCGCAGCATAGAACACTTCTGATCCGCTCCGTCAGGTCAAAGCCCGTTAGCCAAGTTTGTTCTTAGGGAGGCGCATCATGGGGATGCTCTCGCGGATGTCTACCATAGTTAAGTCAAAGATGAACCGCATTTTGGACAATGCGGAAGACCCCAAGGAAACGCTGGACTATTCCTACGAGAGACAGCTTGAGATGCTGCGTAACGTGAAGCGCGGCGTGGTCGAGATGGTGGCGGCCAAGCGGCAGATTCAGCAACAGGCCGACAAAGTGCGGGAGAACATAACCCGCCTGGAGCGGCAGTCCGAGCAGGCCCTGGACGCCGGCCGCGAAGACCTGGCCCTGCTGGCCTTGGAGCGCAAGCACACCGCAGTAACGGAGCTGGAAGGGCTGGACGAGCAAATCGCCGGCATGGAACTGGAACAGGAAAAGCTGACTCAGGCCGAGCAGCGGCTCTCAGCCAAAGTGGCGGCCTTCCGCAGCAAAAAGGAAGTCATCAAGGCCCAGTACACCGCGGCCCAAGCCCAGGTGCGCATCGGCTCCGCCCTTTCCGGCATTTCCGAAGAAATGGGCGACGTGGGCCTGGCCGTTCAGCGGGCAGAGCAGAAGACCGACAATATGCGCGCCCGGGCCGGGGCCATAGACGAGCTGGTCAACGCCGGGGTGCTGGATGATGTGGCCGGAGGCGGCAAGGACGACATCACCCGGGAGCTGGATAAGGTCGCGGCCAGCAGCAGCGCCGAGAGCGAGCTGGCTGCGCTGAAAGCGCGGCGTGCCGGCGCAGGGCGGGCAACTGAACAGCGTGAGATACTGCAATGATCGTCCGCATCAGTTCCGAGGGGCAGTACAACCTCCCCGGCTCTTTCATAGACCAGCTCAACGACGTTGACAACGAGCTGGTCGAGGCGGTCGAAGCCGAGAATCAGGCCGACTACGAGCGCCTGCTGAAGCGGATGCTGGATCTGGTGCGGGATCACGGCGAGCCGGTGCCGGTGGATGAGCTGGTGGAGTCCGACCTGATACTGCCCGAACCAGACCTCACCCTACGGGAAGCCGAGGAACTGTTCGTCGGCGAGGGCCTGTTGCCGGGCTAGGCGCGCCTGCCGTCTCTAAACCCGGAAACTAGATGGCTTACGCAATTGAATGCGATTTCATACGAAATCCGCCCCTCTCATCTAGTCCTGTGTTTCCTGTCCATCCCTGTTAACAACATATTTGGCGACGGTTTAACTGGTACGGTTTAACTGGTACGGTTTAACTGGTACGGTTTAACTGGTACGGTTTAACTGGTACGGTTTAACTGGTACGGTTTAACTGGTACGGTTTAACTGGTACGGTTTAACTGGTACGGTTTAACTGGTACGGTTTAACTGGTACGGAAAGGCAGGACAAGAGGAGGAAGCGCCTGCCTTCAACTGCGTAAGCGCTAAACTGCTTGAAATCGTTAGCAGCACAGAACCCGTTCCTGCGCCTTTAGCGAGTTCAGGAGCGGGAGCGCCGCCGTCCTCGCTGGGGGCGGACCTCCCTGATCATCTCTTCCAGCGCCTGCCGGTCCAGGCCCAGGCCAACCGCGATGTTGATGTCGCGCTGGGCTTGGTCGCTCTGCCCCATTATAGCGCGGGCGGTGGCGCGGTTGACATAGGCCACGGCAAAAGTTGGCTCCAGCTTTACGGCCTCGTTCAGGTCTTTGACGGCCAAGTCCAGCGCGCCGGTGGCGATGTAGGCGTCGGCCCGGTTGTTGTACGGCACCGGGAAACGCTTTTCCAGCCGGATGGCCTGGCTGAAGTCGTCTATGGCCGCGGCGAGCCGCCCGGCGGCCCGGTGGGACGCCCCCCGGTCGCTGTACGCCGCAGCGAAGCGAGGGTTGATGCGAATGGCCCGGGAGTGGTCGCGGACGGCTTGGTCATACTGCTCCAGGGCGTGATGCGCGTTGCCGCGAATGCTGTAGGCCACCGCCACCCGGGGCGCGCGTTTGATGGCTTCGTCGGCGTCGGGGATGGCCAGCTCCGGCTGCCCCAGGTTGAGGTAGGCGGCGCTGCGGTTGCTGTAGGCCGGGCCAAGCTCCGGGTTCAGGCTAAGCGCCTCAGTGTAGGCGCGCACCGCTTCTTCCGCGTTTCCGCGCCGCTGTTGCCGCACGCCGTGGTCGTACCAGCGCTCGGCATCCGGCTTGCCCATCGCCCCCGGCAATAAGCGTTTCAGTATGCTGCCAACGTCCGCCAACTTCCTTCCTCTTGGGCGAATTGACCCTCTTGGGCGAATTGACGCCTACCAGTCAACCCTGGCCTTGGTGTCATACATCTGCTGTTCCAACTCCTCCCGGTCGGCCCCCAAGGCGACGGCATACTCCAGATCGCTTCGGGCCTGTTCTTCTCTCCCAGTCATCGCATACATCATACTGCGGTAGATGCGGGCATTTACGTTCCGGGAGTTGTTCTCAATTGCGGAGCTGAAGTCGCTGATGGCCCGCTCCGGCAGGCCCACGGCGGAGAAGAGCAGCCCCCGGTGAAAATAAGCCCTATCTCCCTTTCGGTTCATCCGAATGGCCCGGCTGAAATACCACAGGGCGCGGTTGGTCTGCCCCCATCGCGCATAGATCAGGCCCCACTGGAAATAGAAGCTACTGACCAGCAAGGCCAACGCATAGAAGCCCTGCGCCAAAAATCGGAACACACGCATAGCTTGGATTATACCGCAGAGCTGAGACTAAACACAGGCCGAATCAGCCCTTCTCGCCACACGCCGATATTGCTTTTTGCTTCGCTATTCCCGCACTCTCAGAAGTGAAGGGACAAAAGGCAGTCGCGACCGTGAATACGCTAATGCCGGGACGCGTGAATGCGCTAATGCCGGGACAAAGGATAGTGGCGCCGTATTGGCGCATTACCGGCGCGCGGTGAGATGAGAATACTATGCCCAAGCCTATCACCGGCGTCAACGGCTCCGGGATGTGGTGACCATATTGCCGCCGCGTGAGAATACCTGCCCCTTGACGCTATTAGCGAGCGTTTCGGCCGCATAAACAGCATCTATGCTGGCTAGATTATGTCGGCCACATAAATAGCATCTATGCCGGACAAAACGGCACGGGGCAGCGTACCGCAAAACTTCCGGGCTGCCCCTGCCGGTTCAGCCGAAACCCTCATCGCGTCTCCTTAAGATATAGACTTGGTAATCGGCAATGGGCGCCGGGGCCTGCGGAAAGGCAGCAGCGCAGACCCTGCCCCCCAAATACACATCCGGACGCAACGCGCGGACGCTTCCGGGAGCCTGATGGGGGCAATTGCCGGTTAAAAAGGCAGTTCCGACCCCAAGCCCTGCTCCCGGGCTTTGCGGTACACCAGCTCGGCTGCGGCGATGTCCTCCAGCGCCACGCCCATGGACTCGAACAAAGTTACGCCGTCGGGCGATACGCGGCCCGGAATACGGCCTGCCACCACATCGCGAAGTTCGCGCGCCATGCTCCAGCGGAAGCTGCCGCGGGCCTCCGGCCACATCAGATCGCCGCACTCAATCTTGGCCTGATCCAAGTCGTCCACCACGATTAACTCCGAGCGCAGCACGGCAGCTTCGTCAATTTCGCGCCGCTGCCAGTGGTTGCCCCCGGCCGCGTTGACGTGGGCGCCCGGCGCCAGCCACTCTCCGAGAATCACCGGCTCCCGGGCCGAGGTAATGGCGATGACAATATCGGCCCCTTCGACGCATTCCTGAGCGTTGTCCGCCGCCTGAACGTCCACACCCAGCCTTTCGCTGCTGCGTTTGGCGAAATCCTCCCGGCGTTCCTGCCGTCGGCTGAAAACCCGCGCCTGCTTGATTTCCCGCACGGCGCAGACTGCCTCCAGTTGAGTCCTTGCCTGGAACCCGGAGCCGATGACCGCCACCGTAGCTGCGTTCTCGCGGGCCATATACCGGGTCGCCAGTCCGCTGGCCGCGCCGGTGCGAATCTGACCCAGCCGTCCCGCTTCCATACAGGCCAGCAGTTGCCCGGACTGATAGTCATAGAGCATCACCATCATCTTGGCTCCGCCCGGCCCAGCGAAGGACGGATAGGCCTTATAGCCGAACATCCCCTGCTCGCCGCCGTCTGATAACGATGCCGCCATGAAGTGAAAGAAGCCGCCGGGCATCCGAATGCGCGACCGAGCCTTGTTGTCCACCTGCCCGGCCCCGGCTTGGGCGAAAGCCCGGTCCAGGGCCTCGATACACTCGCCCATAGGGAGCAAGCCCGCCACTTCCTGTTCATTCAGAAACAAAGCCATATCATCCTCCTGATGCCTCCGGCTCCTGATACCGCAGGCCGGTTCTTTGTCTGAATCAAGATAAAGTATTCAACGGATGAGAAAATCCTGATTCACCTGATTCACCTGATTTACCTGATTTACCTGATTTACCTGATGCTAAGCATACGGCAGCGTGCAATTCAGGCGGCTTGGTTCCCGGCATTCCCGCGAAACCCGGAATCCAAGAATCCTGTCCATCTCTGTAAATAAACCAACCCACGTAAATAAACCACCCCAAGTAAATAAACCACCCCAAAGTAAATAAACCAACCAAAAGGAAACGCCCCCTAAATCATGCCCAATTCTGGCACAGTCTAGCCTCATTCGCTACAATTGCCCGGCCAAGCATTCGCGCGCCCAATCTGATGAGGGATTAACTATGAGTCAGCCGCGGGCCTTTGTCAGCCGTATGATGCACCCCGACGCCCTTGCCCTGATTGACGAGGCCTCCGAAGTGGAGGTATGGCCCGACGATGCGCCGCCCACAAAGGAAGAGTTGCGGGACAGGCTGACCAACGCCGAGGGGGTGCTGATCAACATCATGGACCGGGTAGACGGCGCCCTGCTGGACGCCGCGCCCAATCTGCGGGTCATCAGCCAACTCGCCGCCGGGCTGGACAACGTGGATATCCCGGAATGCACCCGGCGAGGCATCCTGCTGGGCAGCACGCCGGGCATCCTGTCCAAAGCCGTCGCCGATCATGCCTTTGCCCTGCTGCTGTCCGCTGCCCGGCGCGTGGTGGAAAGCGACAAGTGGGTGCGGGGCAACCACTGGGAGCTGGCCTTTCACCCCAACTACTGGCTGGGCAGCGAGGTGCAGGGCAGCACGCTGGGCATCGTCGGCCTCGGCCAGATTGGGCTGGAGGTGGCTCGCCGCGCTCAGGGCTTCGATATGCGCGTTCTGTACCACTCCCGCAACCGTCGGCCCGAAGCAGAGGCGATGTTAGGCGCTCAGTCCGCGCGGGCCGACGCCCTGACCTACGCCCCCCTGGATACGTTGCTGGCCGAGTCCGACTACGTGTCGCTGCACTGTCCGCTGACCCCGGAAACTCGCCACCTGATCAACGCCGCCGCGCTGCGCAAGATGAAGCCCACAGCCATCCTGGTCAACATTTCCCGCGGGCCGGTGGTAGACACCAACGCTCTGTGCCAGGCCCTGCGCGAGGGTTGGATCGGCGGTGCGGGTCTGGACGTGGTGGACCCGGAACCCATCCCCGACGACCACCCGCTACTGTTTATGGACAATGTGACCATCACCCCCCACATCGGCAGCGCCTCGGTGCTGTCCCGCCGCGCTATGAGCATCATGGCCGCCCAGAACCTCATCAACGGACTCAACGGCCAGCGCCTCATCCACTGCGCCAACCCGGAACTGTACGAGCGGCTGGGTATCTGAACCAGCGGGGAGGCCCTGCGGCCTGCCCTCGACCGGGGCAGCGTTGCAATTGCCGGTAATCTAGTTTCCCGAAAAACCCGGAATCCGTAAAACCCGGAATCCAAGAATCCCTTACATCTACAAATCCTGCCCCTCCTGTTCATCCATGCAAACCCCGCAAAACCCCCACTCGTATGCAAAAACTCCTACCCGCAAGGGAGCGTAACCCTTCGGCAACGCCCCTTGCCCCGGTTTGCCAACCGGATATAATGACCCTCAAACTGCGGCGTTCCGCCGCTTCAATTTGCTAGGGAGGAAACCACAATGGGCGCTACCGAAACCATCGCGCAATGGGTTATCAACACCAACTACGAGGATATTCCCCCCGACGCCATTCGCGTCGCCAACGAGTCCTGCTTCGACCTGCTCGGCGTGATTCTGGCTGGGTCGGCGCAGCCCGTGGGCCAGATTATCCAGAAATACGTTGCTGACCAGGGCGCCGTGGGCGAGGCCACCGTCCTGTCGGGCGGCGAGCAAACCACCCTCGCCAACGCGGCGCTGGCCAACGGCACTATGGGCCATGCCCTGGATTACGACGACTTCGGCGGCTTCGGCCACCCCACCGTCGCCATATTTCCGGCGCTCCTCGCCATCGGCGAGCATACCGGCGCCACCGGGCGCGATCTGCTGGAAGCCTACGTCATCGGCTGCGAAGTGGGGCTGGCGTTGCAGCACACCACCAAGTACAAGCAGATGGATCGGGGCTTCCACAGCACCGCCGTCATCGGACGGCTGGCCTGCGCCGCCGCCTGCGCCAAACTGCTGAAGCTGGACAAGCAGCAGACGGTCACCGCCCTGGGCATCGCCGGCTCTATGGCCTCGGGCCTGATTCACAACTTCGGCACGATGACCAAGCCCCTGCACGCCGGCCTGACCGGACGCGACGGCGTCACCGCCGTCCAGTTGGCCCAAGCCGGGCTGACCGCCGGCGACCAGGTGGTGGAGCACCCCTTCGGCTTCGCCAACACCGTCCTGGGGCCGGGAATCTATGACCTGGACGAAATGGCCGAGAACCTGGGCCGCCCCTTCCGCACCCAGGACGCGCTGATTATCAAGAAGTATCCCTGCTGCGGCGGCAATCACGCCATGCTGGACAGCCTGTTTAGCCTGATGCGCGACAACGATTTCACCGTGGACGACGTCGCCAACGCCGAGATTGACCAGTCCTACTTCTCGGTGGTAATGCTCTATCAGGAACCGGACGACGACCTCAAGGGCAAGTTCAGCGCCAAGTACAACGTCGCCGCCGCCCTGGTGGACGGCGAGGTCAAGATAGACACCTTCACCCAAGAAAAGATTGATGACCCGACTATGGGCGAGGTCATGGATAAGGTGCGCACCCGCGTCATGGCGAAGTCCGAAGAGCTGCTGACCAACTCAGAGGACGGCCTCCAAGTGAAAATCACGCTCAAGGACGGCCGGGTGCTGGAACACGCCACCTCCCGCGCCGGCACCCTCGGCAGCCAGAAGAACCCGTGGGGTTTCGACAACATCAAGGCCAAGTTCGAGGAAAACGTAGCCCTGGTGCTTAACGACGAGGGCGTCAACCGAGCCGCCCAGGCATGGGCCGACATCCCAGAGGTCACCAACGTCGCCGAGCTGGTGCGCAGCACCCTCGTGGCCTCAGCGCGCTAATCCCTTCCCGGCTACTCATAAGGCGGGAGCGCAGAGCCTATGACCACACCCCAAACCCGGCCGGCCGCCAAAGGCCCGCCCTACGAGGATGGGGAAGAAGACCTGAGCATTGTGTACCCATCCTCCGACGGCGAACCTATGTCTGAAAACGATTGGCAATATATTGCCCTGACCGACACTGTGGCCGCTCTGCGTCACCGTTTCAGCGGACGCACCGATGTCTACGTAGCCGGCGATATGCTGGTCTACTACCACATGAACGACAATACCTCCAGAGCGGCCCCGGACGTTTATGTGGTGTTTGGGGCAAGGGGCAACCACCGCCGCGATTCCTGGCTGATCTGGCGCGAAGGCAAACCCCCGGACTTCGTGCTGGAGGTAGCCTCCCCGGGAACTTGGGAGTGGGACGCCACCGGCAAACGCAATATCTACGCCGAAATGGGAATAACCGAATACTGGCGCTTTGACCCCAAGGGCGAATTTTTCATCCCGGAACTGGCGGGAGAGCGGCTGGAAGACGGGGAATACCGGCCGCTCCCCCTCCAAAGAGACGACGCCGGCGTATTGTGGGGACACAGCGCCGTCCTCGGGCTGGACCTCTGCGTCCGTCCGGGCCTGAACCTGCGTCTGTACGACCCCGCCGCCGGCCAGTGGCTCCTTACGCCGGGGGAGAGCGAAGCCGCCCGCCTGAAAGCGGAAGCCGCCCTGTACGATGCCGAAGAAGAAAACCGCCGCCTCCGCGAACAAATCCGCTCCCTCCAAACCGGCCAATAGCCCGGCCTCCCGCCCAGCCCCCGGCGTGTGGCGCACCCAAGGCGTACCGGACGCCTCTCCCTACCCCCAAGTCAGGAAAGAAAAGCCCCGGACGAATATCCGGGGCCTTTTCGCGTTATTCGGCGCGGGCTGCGGCGCGAGTCGAGTCCTAATCGCTGTTGAACAAGTCCATAATCCGCAACAGTATCAGGAACAGGTTGAGAAAAGTTACGTACAGGCCCACCGCGCCCATTATAGCGACCTGGCTGGCCGCCCGTTCGTCGCCGCGCGCTGCCGCTTCTTGCGCCAGTTCCTTAACCTGCTTGGTCTCGTAGACCGTTAGGCCCAAGAATATGGGCAACGCCACCAGCGTGACAATCCACGACAGCATACCGGAGCCAATGAATATATTGACCACTCCGGCGATGATCACTCCGATAAGCCCGATGAAGCACATCGTCCCCAAGCCGGATAGGTCGCGCTTGGTGGTGTAGCCGATGGCGCTCATCACCGCAAACACGCCGGTGGTCAACGCAAAGGCCAGGATGATAGTGTCGCCGGTATAGGCCCAGAAGATATAGGAAATCATCAGGCCGGTGATCGCGGTGAAGCCGAGGTATAGGCCGCCGGCCACTGCCGGGGAAACGCGGCTGGCGGCGAAACTCAGGCCAAAGATGCAGGCCAGCCAGACGCCCAGCACCACCAGGTATCCAACCAGTCCGAAGTTATCGAGGATGCTCTCCAGGATGCCGGCCTGATGGCTGATCCAGGCAACTGCCCCGGTAGTAACCACGCCCAGGGCAATCCATCCATAGAGCCGGGCCATCGCTCCGGTGAAAATGCTGTCGGCGGTTTCTGCTTGCAGGAAACCGCCCCTCTCTCTGTCCCAGTACCGGTTGGTCATAGTTGTAGGCTCCGCTGATTTCTTTGCGGGCCGGCGCGGCAGCCCCGCCGGCCAACCCAATAGCCTTGCCGGAAACGAGCCCGTAAATAGGGATGTCAAACCCTCTCCCAATCAGGGAAGAAGATATGCCACCCTTCTTTATCCAGCCCTGGCCCGGTTCTAATTTCACGCCTGGTCCCGTTCTAATTCCGCCTGAAATGTGAGGGATTTCAGGCTGCTTTCCTTGTTGGCGCTCCACAGCCGGCCTGTCGGCTACGGCTCGACGCGGATGCTGTCGCCGACCTTGATCGGCCCGCCGTTGATTACCGTGCAGAGCATCCCCCGGCGGTGATCCAGTTCGGCTTGCAGGCCCTGGCGGATGGCATCCATCTTGTGGCAGGGTTCACACTCGCCGACGATTTCCATGGTCACCTCATCGCCGATGAAGACCACATTACCTGCCTGGGTCTGGGAGAGGTCGAGGCCGCTGACAGTAATGTTCTCCTTAATCTGGCCGGGGGCCAGGCCAAACCCGCTCAGGGTTTCGTTGTCCATAATGAGCACCTGGCGCATATTGCCCTTGCGGCAACTGCGGTCACCCTCCAGCCCCATGCCGGAGATGGCGGCGGCCTCCTGCACCGGGTCCGACGGTGTTTCCTTGACGCGCGCGATATGAAGGTTGGTAATGCTTCCCTGCTGCATGACGACGCTCCTCCCGCGTGCGCCGGCTGCTTTGCGCCGGGCCGCGGCTGTGTTGTTTGGGTCTTGGTGCGTATGCTAACCTAAAATGTGCGGCTGCCTCGCGGCGTGTTCCGCTTTCCGGTAACGATTATATGGGTTGAGGCGCAGACGCGCTACTGCGTGGAGCAGCGGCCCGGAACGGCGGCCCATACCGGTTCAGGAATCGAAATACCCAAGCCTATGGAGTGATGGCAGATGACCTACGAGTTCATCAAGACGGAAAACCGCGATGGCGTGCTGGTGCTGACCATGCACGATCCGCCCACACGCAACGCGCTGGGGCCGGAGATGTCGGCGGAGATACAGACCGAGCTAAACCGGTTCGAGGACGACCCGGAGTGCCGAGTGCTGCTGGTCACCGGCACGGCGCCCTCCTTCTGTTCCGGCGCCAACGTGCGCAACTTCAACCGGCGCATCGAGGAGCAGGAAGAGGCCGGAGCTGAGCCGGAACCCCTGCCCTGGGGCAAGATGGAGTCCCGCTTCGCCAACCGCGACGACCGCGTGGAGTACGCCGGGGGCGCGCCCTTGGTGCCGCTGCGCATCCACAAGCTGCAAAAGCCCTCCATCGCCGCGGTCAACGGCCATGCCATGGGCGTCGGAATGGGCCTTGCTCTGGCCTGCGACATCCGCATCGCCGGTGAAGGCGCCATCTTCTCCGAAGCCTTCTCTCGCATGGGGCTGATACCGGGCGACGGCTCCTGCTGGCAACTGCCCCGCCTCATCGGCATGAGCAATACCCTGCTGCTGCAATACACCGGCGACCGCATAGACGGCAACGAAGCCTACCGGCTGGGCATCGCCAGCAAAGTGGTTTCCGACGGTAGCTTGATGGAATCGGCCATGGCCCTGGCGACCCGACTGGCTCAGGGGCCGACCCAGTCGCTTGCCTTAATCAAGTACTTGGTGCACCGCAGCATGGACATGGACTTCGAGGAAAGCCTCGATCTGGCCCACGTCGCACAAGCTCAAGCCCGCAAGACCGAAGACCACAAAGAAGCGGTGCAAGCGTTCCTGGAGAAGCGCCCGGCCGTCTTCAAGGGGCGGTAGGCAGCTATCCCGCCCGGCGTGCGAGACCTCGGGATCGTCCAGCAAAATTAACGTCCGAAAATGAACATCCACCGGAAAACCGGAGGGCCGCCCTTAGGCAAACTCAAGAAAAACGGCGGCCCTCCGGCGGGAGCTTAGTTATGCCCCCCCTGCGCCCTACCGGAAACCGGCATCCGGGCAATGCGGCAAAATTGCGACCCGAAGGCTTATTCCTCCCATTCGAGCCGGAGCATCCCCCGGATAGTATGTTTCAGGAACCCTATATCAGAGAAATCGTTTACCCCCTGCTGGCGCGTTTTACCGGGTTGCGCCCCGAGTTTCCGGCGCCCGACTCCAACGGCGTATTCATCAGCAGTGTCGGCTTTATCTGCTACGACCCCGACGACCTGAACGTGCGGGTCGCCTCCGACTGCACCATCGCCTTCGGTGTAAACCTGCAATACCTCCGGGAGCGGAACGCCTACGTAGTGCACGAGATGGGCAAGCCGCCGGACTTCGTAATGGAAGTAGCCTCACCCAGCACGGCGCAGAACGACATCAGAACCAAGCCGGACATCTATCAAAGAATCGGCATCCCGGAGTACTGGCGCTTCGACCCCAGCGGCGGGGAACACTACGGCCAGCCCCTGGCCGGCGACCGGCTGGTCAACGGAATCTACCGGCCTATCGAACTGACCATCGAGCCGGACGGCGAAATCCGGGGCTATAGCGAAGCTCTCGGCCTGTGCATCTGCTATAACCGAAATATGCTGCTGTTCTACGACCCCGCGGAACGCCGCTATCTGCTGAATCAGACTCAGTCCTACTCCGCCTATCTGGAGTCGCAGGCCGAGCTGGCCGCGGCGCAGGCCAGGGCGCAGGAGCTGGAGGAACAACTGCGCCGCCGGGAATCGCCCCGGAAACCTGAGGAAGGGCCGTAGAACCGCCGGAAGGCGCCTTGACCGGAATAAACCCGCGGAGGCTGAGATGAGCACAGTCAAAGAACGGGCAATCACCGGATCCTCTCACAGCCTGCTGGCTGCCGCCGAAGCCTTGCTTCCGGAAATCCGCGCCGCCGCCAATGAGGTGGACGATGCGCGCCGCGTCCCCGACTGGCTGGCGCAGCGGCTGGCCGATGCCGGTTTCTTCCACCTGCTGACCGGGCGGGAGCACGGCGGGATGGACGCCGACCCGGTGACTGCCGCCAGAGTCATCGAGACCCTGTCCACGGCCAGCCCGTCAGTGGGTTGGGTGACCATGATCCTTGCCACCGCATCATTCTGGACGGCGCGGATAGCACCCGAGGAAGTGCGCCGGGAGATTTTCGCCGAAGTATCTCCCGGTGAAATCCAGCCGACGGTTATCGCCGGCACCCTTGTGCCCCACGGGCGGGCCGAGCGAGGGGAAGGCGGCTGGCGGCTCAGCGGACAGTGGCCCTTCGCCAGCGGCTGCCATCACGCCACCTGGATGCCGACTGCCGCCTGGCTCCACGACGAGAGCGGTCCCATCCGCGACGCCAACGGAGCGCCGGAGTGGCGGGTATTTCACCTGCCTGCCTCTGAGTGCGTCATCCTCGATACCTGGTACACCTCCGGCCTGCGAGGAACGGGCAGCACCGACTACACCATGCAGGACGTATTCGTAGCCGACAACTACGTAAAGAAACACTCATTGCTGGAGGAGGCCATCCTTCCCGACAAACGGTACGTCTATCCTGCCTTCAACGTACCAATGCTCTCGGCGGTGGCCCTGGGCGCGGCTCGGGGCGCGGTGGACGCGCTGGTGGAGCTGTTCGGCGGCAAGATTGACCGTCGCAACCAGCGCCCCGTGGCCAGCGCCTTCGACAAGCAAGCCGATCTGGGAATGGCCGAAGCGACGGTCAGCTCCGCCCGCGCCTACCTGTACGACACGGCGGCCCGGGCTTGGGAGACTATTTTGGCCGGGGAGGAACTGCCCAGGGAGCTGCGGGCGGCGATGCGCCTGGCCTGCACCCATGCCGTGCAGGCGTCGGTGGAGTGCGTGAACCGGGTCCACTTGGCCGCCGGGGCCAGCTCCATCTACAACTCCTCGCCCATAGACCGCTTCTTCCGCGACGCCCACGCCGTCGCGGCCCACGCCTTCGTGCGCCAGACCACCATGGCGGACGGCGGGCAGATTCTGCTGGGCCAGGAACCGGCCTTTCGGGTGTTCTGAAGTATTCGACTCCCAAAATTCTCTGGCTCTCAGAGCAGTTTGGCGGCCAACAAGAGGAACACGACAATGACCAGTCAACTACAAAACGCTTCTGCCCTGCACGCCCAAGGGAAAAAGCACTTCATCGCTGGTTTTCACCCGGAGGCGGAACTTTATTATCGTGCGGCTATCGAATCCGCCCTTTGCGAAAATGAGGATGCGACAATCCTCAAGTTCGACCTCGCCAATGCCTGCCAGATGATTCGCCGATTTGACGAAGCCAGCGCCATCTATCAGCAGTTTGTCAACGAACCCGGACACATTGGCGTATTTGCACGCGGCGAATTAGCCAAACTTCAAGAGCGCAAGAGACAGTGGATGGTACCAGTGAACGCACAGTCCTTGACCGCTGACGATGAACGATTCCTCAAAATAGCCTCCCCGATGCTCTCCCAGTATCCTGCGTTAGTCCGTCCTGTTCATATCACATGGGTAGAAGACTCCAAGAAATCATTACTCCGACTACAGGAAATACAAAAAGAACAAGGCGACCCGCAGGAATCTTGGCTGAAGTCGTTGAGCGGCTGGGAAGCGCTGGGATACATCATCGGCAGTTCGCATTGGATACTAGTCAAGTCCGACTGGCGGAAAGCCAATGATTCTGAGTTGCGCGGTCTATTGAGCCACGAACTAGCCCACGAAGAGCTGAAAGACACATTCAAGGGGCAATTCATAGACCCCATGCAGTCGCAGCTCGGCTTCATTTGCAATGAGAGGGCAACTGACCTGCTAGCGGTCTCAAAAGGGTACGGGGTTGACCTCCTGCAATCCAGGAAATTTCTGGAGAAGATCAGAGGTTCTCTGGACCGGAGTTCGGCGCTGACCACTCCCAAAGAACTAGCCCGCCTGCTTCAGGAGCAACACTAAATCGGGAAACAGACGACCATGGCGGACGGCGGGCAGATTCTGCTGGGCCAGGAACCGGCCTTTCGGGTGTTCTGATGCACCCCCGGCATTCCCTAATCATGGCAATCCCCAAATCACAAAAATCACAGTTCAGACGAAATTTGGCGGCAATTCGGGAATTGAGCCAAATTGCCCCTTGACGGGATTAGCCGGAGTGTCTATAATCTGGGCAAGCAAGACGAGAGGCGTTCAGTTGATGAGGAAAACCTCCTGAAATAGGCAACCTCGGAAAGGGATACCTGAACAGCGGTTCGGGAGACCCCCGGCCCGCTTTTTCTTGCCCGCACCTTAACAAGAGAATACGTGATCTGAGAATCCTGCATACTTTAATGCGTGTCCGCGCGTTACCGTAGCGTGGCGGACGCAGCAGGCTTCGGGGAAGATCCCCGGAGTCGCAGTCCGGGGCAGGCGCCCCGGAAGGTTTGAAGTTCCTTGCGTGGGTCAAGTTATTAAGGGCTTATGGTGGATGCCTTGGGACCAAGGGCCGATGAAGGGCGCGGCAAGGCTGCGTTAAGCCTCGGTGAGCCGTCTAGCGGGCATAGCCGGGGATACCCGAATGGGGAAACCTTGGCCGGTGTTGAGTCGGCCAACCCGATTTATCGGGAGGTAAGTGGGGGAACTGAAACATCTAAGTACCCCGAGGAAAATAAATCAACCGAGATTCCCTAAGTAGTGGCGAACGAACGGGGAAGAGCCTAAACCAGTGCGGCCTAACGGCGTGAGGGCCTGTGCCGCATCGGGGTTGTAGGAGTCGCCTAGGACCGCCTCATCAGGTCTGAAGGAGTTACAAATCCAGTCTCTAGCCAAAGGAACCTGGGAAGGACCGCCACAGAGGGTGACAGCCCCGTAGGCGAAAGAGACCGGACTTCTGGCGAATTTCCTGAGTACCACGGGGCACGGGAAACCTTGTGGGAATCTGGGGGGACCACCCTCCAAGGCTAAATACCCTTGGTCACCGATAGCGTACCAGTACCGTGAGGGAAAGGTGAAAAGAACCCCTAGCGGGGAGTGAAATAGATCTGAAACCATAAGCCTACAGAAGGTCGTAGCCCCGGTTCGCCGGGGTAGCGGCGTGCCTATTGAAGAATGATCCGGGGACTTAATGTGTGGAGCGAGGTTAAGGAACTGTAGTTCCGGAGCCGTAGCGAAAGCGAGTCTGAATAGGGCGACTAGTTCCATGTATTAGACCCGAAACCGGGTGAGCTACCCATGGCCAGGTTGAAGGTTCGATAAAACGGACTGGAGGACCGAACTCGTGGCTAGTACAAAAGCTTGGGATGAGCTGTGGGTAGAGGTGAAATGCCAATCGAACCCGGATATAGCTGGTTCTCCCCGAAATGCATTTAGGTGCAGCCTCGGGTAAGGTGGACGGAGGTAGGGCACTGGATGGGCTAGGGGGCGTGAGCTTACCAAACCCAACCAAACCACCAATGCCGTTTATCCGTTGCCCGGGAGTGAGACAGTCACAGATAAGTGCGATTGTCGAAAGGGAAACAGCCCAGACCACCGGCTAAGGCCCCCAAGAACAGACTAAGTGGGAAAGGAAGTTGGGTTCCCCAGACAACCAGGAGGTTGGCTTAGAAGCAGCCACCCTTTAAAGAGTGCGTAATAGCTCACTGGTCGAGGGGTCCGGCGCCGAAAATGTAACGGGGCTTAAGTCTGTCGCCGAAGCCGTGGATGTTCAGGTGCAAGGACAATAGTCCAGCCAACAAGGGCTAGCCAAAGGCGGAAACCATCCTTCGGGACGGCGGACGCCCCCGGCGCGCCTGCGAAAGCTGGGCCGGAGTCTCTGAATACCGCCTGGGCGTGGTAGGGGAGCGTTCCTCGGGCGATGAAGGTGAGCCGTGAGGTTTGCTGGAGCGCGGGGAAGTGAGAATCCCGGAATGAGTAGCGTAAATCAGGGTGAAAATCCCTGACGCCGAAAGCCCAAGGTTTCCTACGCAACGTTCATCGGCGTAGGGTTAGTCGGTCCTAAGCCGTAGGCAAGCGCCGAAGGCGATGGACAGCAGGTTAATATTCCTGCACCGCCATTTTTTCGATTTAAAACCAAGGAGGGATGCGGGAGGCTAGGCAGGGCATGCCCATTGGACATGGTGTGTCCTTTTCCGTAGGCGAGCCGGGGCAGGCAAATCCACTCCGGCGCTAAGCTGAGGGTTGAGGAAATCGGACCTACGGGTTGCGAAATCCTGTTGAAGCCATACCGACCAGAAAAGCTTCGTGGTTATGGAACTGTGGCGACCGTACCGCAAACCGCCACTGGTGGGCTGGGATAAAAGTCCCGAGGCGTTCGAGATAACCTCCGTTAAGGAACTAGACAAAAGAGCCCTGTAACTTTGGGAGAAAGGGCCCCCTGGGGGGTGAAGCCGCAAGCCGGTGGAGCGTCTTGGGGGCGCAGATAAGAAGGCCGGGCGACTGTTTAACAAAAACACAGGTCTGTGCTAAGGGGAAACCCTACGTATACAGGCTGACGCCTGCCCAGTGCCGGAAGGTTAAGGGGAGCGGTGCAAGCTGCGAACTGAAGCCCCGGTGAACGGCGGCCGTAACTCTAACGGTCCTAAGGTAGCGAAGTCCCTTGTCGGGTAAGTTCCGACCCGCATGAATGGTTGAACGACTTGGCCATTGTCTCGACGGAGGGCTCGGTGAAATTACGGTGCCCGTGAAGACGCGGGCGACCCGCGGCAGGACAAAAAGACCCCGTGGAGCTTTACTGTAGCCTGGTATTGGGCTGGGAGCTGTCATGTGTAGGATAGGTGGGAGGCTGAGAAGCCCCGACGCCAGTCGGGGTGGAGCCATCGTTGAAATACCACCCTTGTCAGTTTTTGGTTCTAACCTGCGTGAGCGGGGACAGTGCCTGGTGGGCAGTTTAACTGGGGCGGTTGCCTCCTAAAAAGTAACGGAGGCGCCCAAAGGTCCCCTCAGGACGGATGGAAATCGTCCACAGAACGCATTGGCATAAGGGGGCTTGACTGCGAGACCTACAAGTCGAGCAGGGACGAAAGTCGGGCAAAGTGATCCTACGGCACCGTGTGGAAGGGCCGTGGCTTATCGGATAAAAGCTACCCCGGGGATAACAGGCTTATCTCGCCCAAGAGTTCACATCGACGGCGAGGTTTGGCACCTCGATGTCGGCTCGTCCCATCCTGGGGCTGAAGGCGGTCCCAAGGGTCCGGCTGTTCGCCGGTTAAAGGGGTACGTGAGTTGGGTTCAGAACGTCGTGAGACAGTTCGGTCTCTATCCGCCGTGGGCGCAGGAGGCTTGAGGGAACCTCTTCCTAGTACGAGAGGACCGGAAGGGACAGACCTATGGTGTTCCGGTTGTTCCGCCAGGAGCAGCGCCGGGTAGCCATGTCTGGCATTGATAAGCGCTGAAGGCATCTAAGCGCGAAGCTACCCCCAAGATGAGGCCTCCCTCCCCTATTAAGTTAGGGGGTAAGACTGCAGAGAGACTATCTGCTTGATAGGCCGGATGTGTAAGGTTGGTAACAACTTCAGCAAACCGGTACTAACCAGTCGAGAGGCTTGACCTACGCAATGAGCTTCAAACCTTAACCAACAAAGCGCAGGAACACAGACATTTCCTCAGATCGATCGTCTTCTCTATAACCACATCGCGGGGTGGAGCAGTGGCAGCTCGTCGGGCTCATAACCCGAAGGTCGTTGGTTCGAGTCCAACCCCCGCTACCAATCCCGAAACACAAAAGGCCCCGGCGGACTCGCCGGGGCCTTTCCTTAATAATAAGCCATCACACGCAGCGGCAGTAATAAGGCCCAACTCCACGCAACCGCGGAGGAATATGCGCTATTCTTATTCCCATTCAGTCGCCTCCCGAACAGTCGCCTCCCGAAATTGAAGAACGCCTTGATTACTTGGTGGCCCAGGCCGGGTGCGGCAAGGAAGATTTTCTGCGCGATATTATAGAGCAGGTTATGCCAGACATTGCAGACTCCTGCCTGGCCCACAAACCGGCAGAGCGCATCCGCCGGGGAGAGGGGCAGGTCTGCTCATCGGCAGAGATAAAGGCTGAGCTTGGTTTGGACAGCGGCGTCTGCATGGACTCGGCAGGCAAAGCAGACCCCCCGCGGGCTATGACTGCCTCCCACGGCCCAGCCGCCTCCCACGGCCCAACCGCCTCCGCCGTTGCAACTGCGACAGTACCAGCGAGCCGACAATCAGCGCGACCACCACGACGGCGATGACCCACATCAGGTTAATGCCGCCTTCCGCCGTAGCGCGGATGCCAAAGGTGTGGCTGGCCGGCCCCAGCGAACTGTCTATGTCTAGCGTCAACGTCCAGTCGCCCAGAGCGTCCAGGTACAGGTTCCCCTCGTAGAGCTGCGGACTCTGACTCTCGGGCGAGTTCTCCGCCCGTGTCTGCGTCGCGGAGCCCGGGCCGGTCGCCGTGGCTTGCACCGAGGCGCCGTCCACCGCCACCTCCCCGGCAGCATCCTGAATTAGTATGCTGACGTGCAAAGGCCCCAGCGTCGGGTCTCCCGGCAACACTCCCACCCGCAACAGGTAGGGGCCGGCCGCCTCATCTATCACCACCAGCCGCACCGACCCGTTGGCCGAGGCTGTTCCTGTGTGTATCCCGGCCGCCAGCGCGAGCGCAACAAAAAGCGCCAGAAAGACGGCATCCCGCCCGAAAATGACTGGAACCATAAATTATGCGTCCCTGGGCCTTTGCGTCTTTGCGCTTAATTAAACCGGCGGCTGGCCGTTATCGCGGCGAATCTCGTTGATTATGTCGCGCACCCGAGCGCCCAGCGGCGGGTACTCCAGCTCGAACTCGCCCAGCAGCCGACTGTTGTCCACCAAGTAGTTGCCCGACTCCTCGCGCCCCCCTTCGGCGTCGAAGGATATATCGGCGTCCGGCAGGAAACCCCGCACGATGTCCGCCAAGTCGCCCATGCTGATGGGCGCGCCGCCGGTGTTGTAGACCGGATGATGGCAGGAGTCCGACAGCGTCACCCGCACGAAAGCCTCAGCCACGTCCTCCACGTGAACCGGCAGGCGCATAAACCCGCTCTTGGGGAAGCGCACCGGCTCCCCGGCGGCGGGCCGGGTCACGCACTGCACGTGGTCGGTAGAGCCGCGCGTCTTGTCTGGCCCGGTGACGTTGGCCGGGCGGATGCCGGTGATGTTCATACCGTAAACGCTATTGAACTGCTGAGCCTGAAATTCGTTGAACCGCTTGTGCATCGCATACTGGCTGACGCCGTGCATCGGGTCGTCCTCGTTGACCAGCCGGTCGCCGAAGGCGCTCTGCTGCCCGCTGACCGCCACCGAGCTCGCGTAGACCACCCGGTTCACCCCACAGACCCGGGCCGCCTCAAAGCAGTTATCCATACCCAGCACGTTGAGCTTCATGGTAAAGTGGGGCGTGTCGTCCCCGCTCCCCAGCAGGTAGGCCAAGTTCATAATGCGGTCGGGTTTCGAGACCAGCACCGCCTTGACCACGTCCTCGAACTCCATTATGTCGCCCCGCATCACCGTCACCAGATCCCCATACTCTTCGAAAGATACCGCGTTGGGGTTGATGTCCATCACCGCCACCCGCTCGCCGCGCTCGGCCAGCCGGGGCACGGCGCGCCGCCCGATGAACCCGGTTCCGCCCAAAATGAGCGTGGTCATATCCCCTCCTGCAAGCCTGTTCAGTATACCAATGCGTTCTCGATAATCGTCTTCGATAATCGCCCTTGATAATCAAATGACGGGCCTGGTTTGTCAAGCCGGAGGCTTTACCTCGCCTTCCCTATCTGCCAAAATTCCGCTATCCGCCAAAATTCCGCTATCTGCCAGAATCCCGCCGGAAACAGGGCGCGAAGGGTGATGAATGACTGAAGACTTGTTACCGGGCAAAGTAGCCATCGTTACCGGCGCCAGCCGGGGCATCGGCAAGGCCATGGCCTTGGGGCTGGCGCGAGCCGGGGCCTCGGTAGTGGTCGCGGCCCGCACCGCCGAGCCGCGGGCCGCCTTGCCCGGCACCATCCATGACACCGTGGCCGAGATCGAAACCGCCGGCGGCCGGGCATTGGCCGTGGCCTGCAACGTCCGCGAGGAAGAAAGCATCCGCGAGATGGTACACCGCACGCTGGACAAATTCGGCGCGGTGGACGCCCTGGTCAACAACGCGGGCATCGGCGGCTATTCGCCTTTCCTGCAAATGACCCTGCGGGAGTGGGACCTGAATATGGACATCAACCTGCGCGCCCCATTCATCGCCTGCCAGTCCGTCGCGCCGATTATGATTGAGCAGGGCGGCGGCAGCATCATCAACGTATCGTCCCACGCCGCCGCCAACATATTCTCCTCTACCCTCGGCGAAGACCACTCCGCCGGCATCGCCCTCATCGGCCAAGCCTATGGCGCATCCAAGGCGGCCCTCGAGCGGCTCACTTGGGGATTGGCCGCCGAGCTGGGCCCGCACAACATTGCGGTGAACGCCCTAAAGCCCCTGCGTCCGGTAGCCACCGAGGGCTTTCGCGCCCAGCGCCCCGACGCCGACTTCTCCACCTGGGCCACCCCGGAAGATATGACCAAAGCCGCCGTCTACCTAGCCACCCAGAACGGCCGCGGCCTCACCGGCGCCATAGTGACAGCCGAGGAACTGGTGCGCAGGCTGGGGTTGTAAACTATCGGCGATGCAGCCATATTGATGCAACCGTATTAGGGAAAGCGCAGACATTTAATCCGGGGCAACCCGGCTGAGGCAATCCGGCTGAGGCAATCCGGGGCATAACGAAATTCAGGGCATAGCCGCCCAAACATTTGTCAGGCCCCGGAGATTCTCCGGCCACGACTCTTGCTCGCAATTAGCCTAAGGAGCAACCATGGACTTCGCCTTCACCCCTGAGCAGCAGGCCCTCAAGGACAGCGCGCGCCGCTTGGCCGAGGAGCGCATCTCGCCCATCGCGGCGGAGGCCGACGAGTCGGGGCGGGTGCATCCGGGGCTGATGGAAATTCTGGCCTCGTCGGAACTGTTGCGCTACACCGTGCCCGAGGATTACGGCGGCTTCGGCGTGCGAGTCGTCAACCTGTGCATCATCCGCGAGGAGCTGGCCCGCGTATCGGCGCAGGCCGACACCAACTTTATTATGCAGGGTTTGGGCAGCTACCCCATCACCCTCGGCGGAACCCGCGAGCAGAAGGCCCGCTACCTCCCTCCCATCGCCCGCGGCGAGTCCATCGCCGCCTTCGCCCTCACCGAACCCCAAGCCGGCTCCGACGTGCTGAGTATGACTACCTCGGCGGAACCCGACGGCGACGATTGGACCCTGAACGGACGCAAGAAGTTCATCAGCCAAGCCGGTGACGCCTCCACCTACACCGTCTTCGCCAAGACGGACCCGGGCCAGGGCAGCCGCAGCCTGTCCGCCTTCATCGTGGAGCGCGGCGCCCCCGGCTTCGACGACTCCCGGCGGCTGGACTTGCTGGCCCCCCATCCCGTCGGGGAGCCGGTGTTCGACAACTGCCGCATTCCCCAAGGCAACCTCATCGGACAGCGCGGCCAAGGGCTGCGGCTGGCCCTCGGCACCCTGGACACCTTCCGCACCACTGTGGCCGCCGCCGCCATCGGCATGGGTCTCGCCGCCTACGAGTCCGCCCTCGACTACGCCCGCAACCGCACCCTGTTCGGACAGCAGCTCAGCGATTTTCAGGCCACCCAATTCAAGCTGGCCGATATGGCCGTCTCGCTGGACGCCGCCCGTCTGCTGGCTCACCGCGCCGCTTGGCTCAAAGACTCCGGCCAGGAAACCATCATCAAGGAAGCCTCCTTCGCCAAGCTGTTCGCCACCGAAGCCGCATCCCGCATCGTCAACGAGGCGGTGCAGATTCACGGCGGCGCAGGCTTGGAGAAGGGCAACCGCGTCGAGCGCCTCTACCGCGAAGTCCGCGCCCTGACCATCTACGAAGGCACATCAGAAATCCAGCGCCAGACCATCGCCCGCCAACTCCTGCGGGAATAGAGACCAGCAGCCCGAAGGCGGGAATCACAACCCGGAGGAAACGGATGAACGATTCGAGACCCTTCCCGCCAGAACGAAATTGCGCCGCCGGGCGCGGGAATCACAACCCGGAGGAAAGTGATGAACGATTCGAGACCCAGTAACCGGGGAAGCGCCAGCCGCAATTCCGGTTGCTTTGGAATCCCCGTATCGGGAATATGGCTCTTGTTCACTTTGATGTACTTCTTCACAGAGGACGGCGCCTTCCCCCTAGGAAAATGGGAATTCCTCTGGCGCTTCTTGGCTGGGCCTTTCAACTTCCTCTTCTGAAGCGCCCCGCACATCAGGGGCAGCGGCAACCGCGGTGTCAAAGGCAGCCTATTTCCCCTTTATTCTGAAGCGCCCCGCATCAGGGACAGCGGCAACCCTTGTGGCGGCCCCCATGCGATTTGCCAAACCCTTATACGGCGCCATAGCAGCGTTAAAAGACCCTTGGCATGACCCTCGCCAATGCTAAAGGACAGGCCCTTGAATGTCGCCAAGAAGGTTCCCAGAGCGACTTTGCGATCGTCCTGAATTCTTCGCTCCGCCGGAATAAGAAAATTGCGAAACCGGCCCGGCCTCACTCCTGAAAATCCTGCCCATCTGCGTAAATAACCCCTGACACCTCCCCCTTGCCAACCCTGATAACAACTCCCTACCATTATAACTGTCCGGCCCAACTCGCCCCAGGCTCCCCGTGGCCGCGCCCCGGCCCGGCGATAATCAAAGACGAACACCGCAAAAAACAAAATCCCGCCCTAACCCAATCTCAGGAAGCGCCGCCGCCAACATCGCAAAACTGGCCGGGAAAAACAAATCCCGCCCCTAACCCAATCTCAGGAAGCGCCGCCGCCAACATCGCAAAACTGGCCGGGTATGGCCGCAAATGGCCGCAAAAAACAAAATCCCGCCCTAACCCAATCTCAGGAAGTGCCGCCGCCAACACCGCAAAACTGGCCGCAAAAAACAAAATCCCGCCCTAACCCAATCTCAGGAAGTGCCGCCGCCAACACCGCAAAACTGGCCGCAAAAAACAAAACCCCGCTCCTAACCCAATCTCAGGAAGCGCCGTCGCCAACACCGCAAAAATGGCCGGCAAAAACCAAAATCCCGCCCTAACCCAATCTCAGGAAGCGTTACCGCAAATGGCCGGGTATGGCCGAAAATGGCCGCAAAAACAAAAATCCCGCCCCTAACCCAATCTCAGGAAGTGCCGCAATGTCCCTCTCCCAACTCCGCCGCCGCGTCAACGCCCTCTGCCGCAAGTTCGCCCCCGAACTCGAAGTAGCCCGCCTCCACCGCCTCGCCGAAGACTACTGCGAAGAGTGGGACGCCGCCCTTGCCAACCACCAAGAACCCCCGCCCTTCGACCCGGTAACGGACGGCCCCAAGCACCTGGCCCAGCGCATCGCCGAGACCGGCGTCCGCCTCAACACCTATATGAACCTGCGCCGGTACCTTCGCAACTGCCGCGAGCGGGGCCAAACCCCCGGCGTCCGCGAATTTCTGCGCGCCCTGCTCCCTTGGGCCGAACCCGGCGGCTACCTCGAAATACTCCGCTGGGACGCCCCCGGCCGGTAACAACCCCTGCCCCCGGAGCGGACGCCTTCAGAAATCTAAGAGACAGGCCGGAGTAGTTTCGCAATTTTTTCCCGGGATGACAAATGACGGGGCAGATTGTACAATTCCTCCACCAATTTTGGCGCCTTGATTACAGGCGCCCGGCGCCCTAGCAGCCAATTGCTGGCAATTGGCAAAGGCTTGTACCCAGCCCAACCGGTTCAGTACCCCCACCAAACTGCTAGGAGTTGAACATAATCGTGAAGACGCCATTCTCGCGCCTCAATCTGTTACCCCCCCCCCCCCCCCCCCCCCCCCCCCCCCCCCAAGAATTTGCGGGAAGCGGAAACATATCTCGCCGCGCGGCCCGCTGGCGCCCAACGCTGTCCGGCAGAAGCGCGGCCCTCCTCATCCTCATCGGGGCCTTGGCCCTGTTCCTGGCGTCGCCCCCCCCCCCCCCCCCCCCCCCCCCACGCCCAAGCGCAAGCCTCCAACGACGCCAACCTGAGCGCCCTCACCCTCCATGTGGACGGACAACCGCTGACCCTGACTCCGACCTTCTCCTCAAGCGCCATCGCATATACCGCATCCGTAGATAGCGCCGTCCCCTGGCTGACAGTAACCCCCACCGTCAGCGACTCCGGCGCCACCATCACGGTTAACACGCCGGTATTATCCGCAGCTATCACAGTGGACAGCGCCGCAGCCAGCCCTCTGCTGCTGCTCAACACAGGCGCCAACGCCATTGAGATCGTGATAACCGCCGCCGACGGCTCCCCCAAAACCTACACCGTGACGGTTACGCGCCCCGATGGCGGCTGCGGCGCCAGTACCGGTATCCAGGCCGCGCAAACGCGGCTGCTCGCCGACTGCGCCACGCTGCTGGGCTTGAAGGCCGCCCTGGTCGGCTCGGGTACGGAACTCGACTGGGCAGCCAACACTGACATTAGAAATTGGGAGGGCATCACGATTTCGGGCAATCGCGTTGACAAGATAATCCTTTCTTATAAAGGACTGGCTGGCGTCATCCCCCCCGAACTGGGCAGCCTGTCGAACCTCACGGACCTCTCGCTCAACAGCAACCGACTGACCGGCAAGATACCGACCGAACTGGGCAGACTGACCCACCTCACGGAACTCTTCCTCAACAACAACCAACTGACCGACGAGATACCGTCCCAACTGGGCGTCCTGTCGAACCTCACGGACCTCTCGCTCCGCAACAACCGGTTGACCGGCGAGATACCGTCCCAACTGGGCGTCCTGTCGGGCCTCACGTTCCTCTACCTCAGCAACAACCAACTGACCGGCAAGATACCGTCCCAACTGGGCAGACTGACGAACCTCACGGAACTCTTCCTCTACACGAACCAACTGACCGGCAGCATCCCCCCCGAACTGGGCAGCTTGACGAGCCTCGATCGTCTTTGGCTCCATTGCAACAGGTTAACCGGAGGGATTCCGGCAGAGCTGGTCGCCCTTAACAGCAAATTGAGTGAGGGGCTGTGGCTTCAAGGCAACCCCTTGGACTCAGTGGCCATCCCATCGGGACTGACCGCCGGCAAGGTGCGGCTGAGCGGCGCTAAGGGAAGCTGGACGGCAGCCGTCTGGTGCGGGCCGCCGGCGTTTGCCGACAGCAGCGCCACGCGGACGCTGGTTGATGGGACGGCATCGGGGCAGGACATCGGAGCGCCGGTGGCTGCCACCGACCCGGACAACCGGCCGATACCGAACACCCAGACGCTGACCTACACCCTGGGCGGCACAGACGCCTCCCACTTCACCATCGACAGCGCCACCGGGCAGCTGAGTGTCGGCAGCGCCGCCTTGGACTACGCCAACCCCGCCGACGACGACACGGACAACGACTACGAAGTAACGGTAACCGCCAGTGATGGAGTAGCCGCAAACGCCAATGGCGGCTCGGCCACCATCCCTGTAACCGTTAAGGTTACGCGCGCCGCCGCCCCCGCCTCCACCGACGCCACCCTCAGCGGACTGACCATCTCTCCGGGGACGCTGCGTGAGACCTTCGCCCCCTCCGTGATAACCTACACGGCGCAGGTTCCTTACAACGTGTCCAGCATTACCGTAACCCCCACCGCCAGCCACTCCGGAGCGACCATCACCATGGGCACGGGCAGCGACACCGTCGCCAGCGGCGCGGCCAGCGACGCGCAGGATCTCGACGTCGGCGACAACGCCATCGTCATCACAGTAACCGCCGAGGCCGGCAACACCAAAACCTACACCGTAACCGTTGGGCGCGCCGCCAAGGTATACCTTCCTGACTGGGGCGGCGTAGAAGGCGCTGCCGTCGCGGGCGACGACGGGGTAACCCTGACCTGGCAGGCGCCGACCACCGGAGCACCCGTCAAGGGCTACCGGATACTGCGGCGGGAGGCGGGCTTTACCGCCTACGTGGAGATTCACGACACCACGACCGGCAACAACCCCACGGCCACCACCTACGTTGACCCCCATAGCTCCGCGGAGTCGGGCAAGGACTACCTGTACCGGGTAAAGGCGGTCAACACGCAGTGCATGGTTGGCCCCGACTGGTACGCCGGGGACGGCAGCGGCTGGCCCGACCGGGAGAACTTCGGACGGGCCGCCGTGCAAACGCACAGCACGCCGCTGTCGGTTCCGGCGGCCCCCGCCGTGGCCCCGGTGGCGCCGCAGATGGGCAACGGCTCAGACGCTGCCGGCAGCAACAACGGCAAAGTTAACGGCGCGACGGCCGGCTCATCCGGCATAACGGTAACCTGGCAGGCGCCCACCAACGCCGGCAGCGGCAGCGCAACCGTCCTTTACTACCTCATCCTGCGGCGGGAGGACGGCGAGCGGCTGTCGAACGAGACGGCTCTCATAGCTAACAAACACCTAGCCGGCTCCGAGCACAAGTACAGGAAAATACACAACACCTATCTTGGCGTTAGCCCTACGGCCACCACCTACACCGACACCGCTGTCGTTTCGGGCAAGACCTACCTGTACCGGGTGCGGGCGGTCAACAACAACTGCTTCATCAGCCCCGACCCCACCCGCCACGACCAGACCGGCTACAGCTTCAACGACAACAACTTCGGCAAAGCCACCGCCCAGTAAGGGCGGCGAGAGCGTTGACTGCGCATCCCGGGGCCGCCCAGCCCCGGGATGCGAGAGCTTTTACTGCGCTCCCCGGGCCGCCCAGCCCCGGGATGCGAGAGCGTTGACTGCGCATCCCGGGGCCGTCCAGCTCCGGGGTGCGAGAGCTTTTGACTGCGCTCCCGGGGCCGTCCAGCTCCGGGATGCGAGAGCGTTGACTGCGCATCCCGGAGCCGCCCGGCTCCGGGATGCGAGAGCGTTGACTGCGCTCCCCGGGCCGTCCAGCCCCGGGATGCGAGAGCGTTGACTGCGCATCCCGGGGCCGTCCAGCTCCGGGATGCGCGGACAGCGCAGAGCTGCCGCTGAACCTTCCCCATTGCCCCCTTCCCTTTCGCTCAGAGTTCCGGCATCATAGTTGCATTCCCTCATCTTGGAAAATTGCCAAACGATGCCGTCGCCCCAGTTACAGACTCGCAGCTCTACGGAGCGGCGGAGTTGGCTGAGTGGGCGCCTTTTTGATTCCCCAGTCATTTTGCGTTTCCGGCGCGGCGGCGGAGTTCCGGAATGACAAATGACGGGGCTGGTTGTACAATTCTTCCACCAATTTTGGCGCCTTGATTACAGGCGCCCGGCGCCCTAGCAGCCAATTGCCGGCAATTGGCAAAGGCTTGTACCCAGCCCAACCGGTTCAGTACCCCCACCAAACTGCCAGGAGTTGAACATAATCGTGAAGACGCCATTCTCGCGCCTCAATCTGTTACCCCCCCCCCCCCCCCCCCAAGAATTCGCGGGAAGCGGAAACATCTCTCGCCGCGCGGCCCGCTGGCGCCCAACTCTATCCGGCAGAAGCGCGGCCCTCCTCATCCTCATCGCCGCCTTGTCCCTGTTCCTGGCGTCGGGCCCCACCGCCCAGGCACAAGCCTCCACCGACGCCACCCTGAGCAACCTGACCATCTCCTCAGGCACGCTTCGTCCAACCTTCGCCCCCGGCACCTTGGCCTATACCGCGCAGGTTGCCCACAGTGTCACAAGCGTTCGCGTAACCCCCACCGCCAACGACTCCAGTGCGACCATCAGATTTTTAATAGGAAGGGGCAACGCCCCCGTTGTCAACAGCGGCGCGCCCAGTCCTGCGACGAATCTCATCGTTGGCGATACCAACGTCCGCCTCAGTGTAACCGCAGAGGACGGCTCTACCCGGCAGATCTACACCGTAACCGTTACGCGCCTCGCCTCCAACGATGCCACCCTGAGAGCCCTGACCATCTCTCCAGGGAGGCTGAATCCGTTCTTCGACTCCGGCACCGAGGGCTATACGACGGTGGTTGCCAACAGCGTGACCACCGTTACTGTAACCCCCACCGCCAACCACTCCAACGCGATCATCGCCGTGGGCGGGACGGCGGTCAAAAGCGGCGATGCCAGCGCTCCGCAGGCGGTCAAGGTCGGCTACACCACCATCCGCATCGTCGTAACCGCCCCTGACCGCGTTACCACCAAAGTCTACTATGTGCAGTTTAGACGCCTCCCCTCCCCTGATGCCACTCTAAGCGGACTGACCATCTCTGCAGGCGCTCTGACTCCGACATTCACCCCCGGCACCGGCAGCTATACGGCGGTGGTTCCCAACAACATCACAAGCGTTACCCTAACCCCCACCGCCAACCACGGCGGAGCGACCATCACCATGGGCGTGGCGACGATTACCAGCGGCGATGCCAGCGCTGCGCAGAATCTCGTCGTTGGCCTTAACACCTTCCGCATCCTCGTAACCGCCGCGAACGGCGTCGAAACCAAGACCTACGTGGTGAGGATTACGCGCGCCGGCCCCGGCTCCAACGATGCCACCCTGAGCAGACTGGTCATCTCCGATGGCACACTGACTCCGGCCTTCGCCCCCGGCACCACCGAATATACGGTGAAGGTTGTCCACCTCTTGCGCCGCTTTAGGGTAACCCCCACCGTCAGCCACGCCGAAGCGACCATCACCGTGGACGATAAGGCGGTTACCAGCGGCGATGCCAGTGATGAATATCATCTCGGCGTCGGCGCGAACGCCATCGAAATCATAGTAACCGCCGAGGATGGCGTCACCACCGAGACCTACACCGTGAATGTTACCCGCGCCCGCGGCGGAGCCTCGACCGATGCCACCCTGAACGGACTGAGCATCTCTCCGGGGACGCTCAGTCCGACCTTCGCCTCCTCCAGGACAACCTACACGGCATCGGTCGCCAACAGCGTGTCCAGCATCACCGTAACCCCCACCGCCAACGACTCCAACGCGACCATCACCGTGGCCGGGACGGCGGTCAACAGCGGCGCTGCCAGCACTGCGCAGAATCTCGGTGCTGGCCTTAACAGCATCATCATCACCGTAACCGCCGAGGACGGCGCCACCACCGAGACCTACACCGTGAAGGTTACGCGCGCCGCCTCGTCCTTAACCGATGCCACCCTGAGCAGACTGGTCATCTCCGATGGCACGAAGACGCTGAAGCTGACTCCGTCCTTCGACTCCAACACTGAGGACTATACGGCATCGGTTGCCAACAGCGTGTCCAACGTTAGAGTAATCCCCGCCGTCAACCAAGCCGGAGCGACCATCGCCTTCAACAGCGGCAGCTACGATCAGGCGGTCAGCGTCGGCTCGAACACCATCGAAATCATAGTAACCGCCGAGGACGGCACTACCACCAAGACCTACACCGTGGTAGTTACCCGCGCCCCCGCCTCCGACTCGACCGATGCCACCCTGAACGGACTGAGCATCTCCGAAGGGACGCTTTATCCGACCTTCGACTCAAACACTAAGGCCTATACGGCAGAGGTTGCCCACAGCGTGACCAGCGTTACCGTAACCCCCACCGCCAAGCACGCCGGAGCGACCATCGTCGTGGACTTGACGACGGTCGACAGCCGCGACGCCAGCGCTGGGCAGACGGTCAGCAGCGGCGTTGCCAGCGTCGCGCAGACGCTCACCGTCGGCAAAAATAACTACATCAACATCGGCGTAACCGCCGAGGACGGCGCCACCACTAAAACCTACGTGGTGTGGTTTCCCCGCGCCGCTCCCTCCGCCGATGCCAACCTGAGATCCCTGAGCATCTCTGCAGGGACACTGAATCCGTCCTTCGACTCCAACACTGAGGCCTATACGGCGTTGGTTGCCCACAGCGTGTCCAGCGTTACCGTAACCCCCACTGCGAAAGACTCCAACGCGACCATCGCCGTGGAAGGGACGACGGTCAACAGCGGCGAAGCCAGCGGCGCGAAGGCGCTCAGCGCCGGCGGCGATACCGACATTGACATCGTGGTAACCGCCGAGGACGGCTCTACCACCGAGACCTACACCGTGAAGGTTACGCGCCGCGCCACCGCCAGCATCTGTAGCGCAAATCCCGGTATCCAACCTTCATCACAGCCGTATCTGCTTACGGATTGCGAGATACTGTTGGCGTTGAAGGACACCTTGGTAGGCTCAGGCACGGAACTCAACTGGGCGCCCAATGTTAGCATCGCCTCTTGGTATGGCATCGCGGTTTCGGACGGTCGCGTTCAATGGATCGACCTTAGTTCAATGAATCTGGGCGGCAGCATCCCCCCCGAACTGGGCGACCTGACGGAACTCCGCTACCTCGAGCTTTACGACAACTGGCTGAGTGGCAGCATCCCGCCCGAACTGGGCGACCTGAAGAACCTCCTGGAACTCCGGCTTGACTACAACGGGCTGACTGGCCCGATACCGTCCGAACTGGCCGGCATGAGGAACCTCCAGTACCTCTATCTTGACAGCAACGGGCTGACTGGCCCGATACCGTCCGAACTGGGCGGCATGACAGAACTCAAGGAACTCCGGCTCCATGACAACCGGCTGAACGGCGTGATACCTCCAGGAATGGGCGGCCTGACAGAACTCGAGGAACTCTATCTCGACCGCAACCGGCTGGGCGGCACGATACCTGTAGGACTGAGCTATCTAGAGAATCTCAAGAGACTCCATCTCCAATGCAACGAGTTAACCGGAGTGATTCCGAACCGATTTGCCCTCATCGACAGCGTCTTGACCGAGATATGGCTCCATGGCAACCCCATGGACTCACCGGTGGTCATCCCAACGGGACTGACCCCCGGCAAGGTGCGACTGAGCGGCGCGGAAGGAGTCTGGAACTATAACGATTGGTGCGGGCCGCCGGAGTTTCCATCGACCGAAACCGGGCAGAGATCTACGACAGAGGGACCTCCGGGTAGGAACGTCGGCGCTCCGGTTACCGGCACTGACCCGGACAACCTGCTGGCGCCCAACGCCCAGCCACTGACCTACACCCTGAGCGGGACTGACGCGGCCCACTTCACCATCGACAGCGCCACCGGGCAGTTGAAAAATACCGGCATCCTGGACTACGAAGACCCGGTGGATGCGGACACCAACAACGCCTACGAAGTGAAGGTAATGGTCAGCGACGGACTGGACATCTCTACTGGCAGCTGGGACAGAATCGATGTAACCATCACGGTGACCGATGTAGCCGACCCCGTCACCAGAAGGGACGTCGCCAGAAGGGGCGTTGTCAAAATGGGCGTTGTCAAAATGGGCGCCGACGACGACTACGAACCGGAATGGGGAGGCATAAAAGGCGCAGCTACGGCCGGCAGCGGCGGGGTAACCTTGAACTGGCGGGCGCCGGCCACCGGAGGGACCGTCGAGGGCTACCGGATACTGCGGCGGGAGGCTGGCATCAGCTCCTATGTGGAGATTCACGACACCCTGGGCGATACCGATCCGACGGCCACTACCTACGTTGACCCGCTTAGCTCGGCGGAGTCGGGCAAGACCTACCTGTACCGGGTCAAGGCGGTCGGTACGCAGTGCCAGGTTGGCCCCGACTGGTACGCCGGGGACGGTTACGGCTGGCCGGACCCGAAGAACTTCGGACGGGCCACCGTGCAAACGCACAGCACGCCGTTGGCGGCCCCGGCGGCCCCGGCAGCGGCCCCGGCAACACCGCAGATGGGCAACGGCTCAGATTCTGCCGGCAGCAACAACGGCAAAGTTAACGGCGCAGTAGCTAGATCATCCGGCATAACGGTAACTTGGCAGGCGCCCACCAACGCCGGCAGCGGCGCAACCATCAAGGGCTATGTCATCCTGCGGCGCGAGGCCGGAAATCGGCAGGACAGCGAGACGGCTCCGAGCAGGCATCTGGCCGGCTCCGAGCACAGGTACAGGGAGATACACACCACGCTGGGCGATACCACCCCCACAGCCACCACCTACACCGACAGCACTGTCGTTTCGGGCAAAACCTACCTGTACCGGGTGCGGGCAATCAACAACAACTGCTACATCAGCCCCGACCCCACCCGCCACGACCAGACGGGCTACAGCTTCGACGACAACAACTTCGGCAAAGCCACCGCCCAGTAAGCGCGGCGAGAGCGTTGACTGCGCATCCCGGGGCCGTCCAGCCCCGGGATGCGCAGACCGGGCCGAGCTGCCGCTGAGCCTTCCCCATTGCCACCCTTCTCTTTCGCTCAGAGTTCCGGCATCATAGCTGCATTCCCTTTCGCTCAGAGTTCCGACATCATAGTTCCATTCCCTTTCGCTCAGAGTTCCGGCATCATAGCTGCATTCCCTCGTCTTAGAAAATTGCCAAACGATGCCGTCGCCCCGGTTACAGCCTCGCAACTCTACGGAGCGGCGGAGTTGGCTGAGCGGGCGCTTTTTTGATTCCCCGGTCATTTTGCGTTTCCGGCGCGGCGGCCGAGTTCCGGAATGACAAATGACGGGGCTGGTTGTACAATTCTTCCACCAATTTTGGCGCCTTGATTACAGGCGCCCGGCGCCCTAGCAGCCAATTGCCGGCAATTGGCAAAGGCTTGTACCCAGCCCAACCGGTTCAGGATCCCCACCAAACTGCCAGGAGTTGAACATAATCGTGAAGACGCCATTCTCGCGCCTCAATCTGTTACCCCCCCCCCCCCCCCCCCCCCCCCCCCCCCCCCAAGAATTTGCGGGAAGCGGAAACATCTCTCGCCGCGCGGCCCGCTGGCGCCCAACTCTATCCGGCAGAAGCGCAGCCCTCCTCATCCTCATCGGGGCCTTGGCCCTGTTCCTCGCACCGGGCCCCACCGCCCAGGCGCAATCCAGCGACGCCTACCTGAAAAGCCTGGGCACCTCCCCTGGCACGCTGGATTCGGCCTTCGCCCGAATCTCACGACTCTATAGGGTCACGGTTGCCGACAACGTGTCCAGCATTACCGTAACCCCCACCGCTAACGACCCCAAAGCGAGCATCACCGTGGGCGGCGCCACCGTCGCCAGCGGCAATGCCAGTCCTCCTCAGAATCTTATCGTTGGCATTAACACCATCACCATCACCGTAACCTCCGAGGACGGCGCCACCACCAAGAACTACTATGTGGATGTTACCCGCCCCGCACCAACCCATCTCGTCAGAATGGGCGCCGACGACGACTACGAACCGGACTGGGGCGGTATAACAGGCGCGGCCGTCGCGGGCGACGACGGGGTAACCCTGAACTGGCGGGCGCCGACCAACGGCGGGAACGTCAAGGGCTACCGGATACTGCGCCGGGAGGCGGGCATTACCGCCTACGTGGAGATTCACGACACCCTGGGCGATACCGATCCCACGGCCACCGGCTACGTTGACCCCCTTAGCTCCGCGGAGTCCGGGAAGGACTACATGTACCGGGTAAAGGTGGTCAATACGGATTGCCAGGTTGGCCCCGACTGGTACGCCGGGGACGACGGCAGGGGCTGGCCGGACCCGAAGAACTTCGGACGGGCCACCGTGCAAACGCACAGCACGGCGCAGTCGGACCCAGCGGCCCCGACAGCGGCCCCGGCAACACCGCAGATGGGCGACGGCTCAGATTCTGCCGGCAGCAACAACGGCAAGGCTAACGGCGCGACGGCCGGCTCATCCGGCATAACGGTGACCTGGCAGGCGCCCACCAACGCCGGCAGCGGCGGCGCAACCGTCAAAGGCTATGTCATCCTGCGGCGCGAAGACGGCGAGCGGCTGCCTGCCGAGACGGCTTTGGAAAACGGAAATCACTTGGCCGGCTCCCATCACAAGTACCGCGAGATACACACCACGCTGGGCGATACGCCCCCTACGGCGCTGAGTTACCTGGACCCGGCGTCCGGGCTGGCCGGCGACACGACCTACCTGTACCGGGTGCGGGCTATCAACAACAACTGCTTCATCAGCCCCGATCCCACCCGCCACGACCAGACAGGCTACAGCTTCGGGGACAACAACTTCGGCAAAGCCACCGCCCAGTAAGCGCGGCGAGAGCGTTGACTGCGCATCCCGGAGCCGCCCAGCTCCGGGATGCGCAGACCGGGCCGAGCTGCCGCTGAACCTTCCCCATTGCCGCCCTTCCCTTTCGCTCAGAGTTCCGGCATCATAGTCGCATTCCCTCATCCTAGAAAATTGCCAAACGATGCCGTCGCCCCGGTCACAGACTCGCAGCTCTACGGAAAGAGAGTGAGAGTGAAAAGTGAAGCTAACCTACTACGGCCACTGCGCCTTCCGCTGGCAGACGCCCGGCGGAATAACCGTGATGGCCGACCCTTACCGCAACCAGGCCGGCCGCTACTGGTTCACCCGGCAGTTCCCCCGTATCCACTGCGACCTGGGGCTGATTAGCCACGCCCACTTCGACCACGACGCCGCCGGCCGGCTGCCGGAGGCCGCCTCCCTGCTGCGGATGCCGGGGGAGTTCAGCGCCGCCGGCCTGCAAGTTCGCGGCATCGGGGATTTCCACTCCGGCCCGTCCCGCCTCAGCGACTTCCCCAACGTGATGTTCCGGCTGGAATCGGGCGGCGTGAGCTTCCTGCACATCGGAGACAACCGCGCCGACTGGCCGCCGGAGGTGGCCCGCGCCGTGGGCGGCATAGACGTGCTGCTGGTAACCGTGGACGACTCCATCCACCTGCTGACCTACCACGAGGTGGACGGGCTGATAAACCGGCTGCAACCCCGCGTGGTCATCCCGATGCACTACGCCATCCCCGGCATCACTTCCGCCGAATGCGAGCTGCTGCCGCCGGAACGCTGGCTGGAGCGCCAGCCTGCGGTGCGCCGCCTCGACTCCCACCAGGCCGACTTCTCCCCGGATAACCTGCCCGCCCAAACTGAAGTCTGGCTCTTCCGGCCGGCCCCCGAATCGCTGGCCGCGCCGTGGATAGGCCCTATCGGCTCAGCCTAGCAGGTCAACAGTTTCCGCTTACCCCCGTTCCAAGGATGTGGGACTACTGCCTTGCCGTAAACAGCGCGGGGGCCGTAGAATGCCCCAAAGCAGCCGCAGCACACCCCAACCCCTGCGGCTTCCCCCAGCCCAGACTGAGGAGTTCCCTATGTCCACTCTCAACCATCCCCTCCAAAACGTCCGCGTCATTGACCTCGGCCGACACCAGGCCGGCCCGCGCTGCGCCCAGGTCCTCGCCCGCATGGGCGCCGAAGTCATCAAAGTCGAACGCCTCGGCGGCGAGGAAACCCGATACCACGGCCCCTGGGTCAATAAGCAGTCCTCCTACTGGGTCCAGTACAACTCCGGCAAAAAGTCCCTCTCCATCGACCTACGCAAGGAACCGGGCAAGGACGTCCTCCGCGAACTCGTCAAAGTCTCCGATATCCTGGTTCAAAACTTCCGCCCAGGCACCATCGAAAACATGGGCTTCGGCTACGATTCCCTCCAGGCCCTCAACCCCCGCATCATCATGGTCAACGTCTCCGCCTACGGCCAGTTCGGCCCCTACCGCGACAACATCGGCTACGACCCCATCGGCCAGACTATGTCCGGCATCACCATGCTCACCGGCGAGGAAGGCATGCCCCCCATCCGCACCGGCGTCCCCATCATCGACCGCATCACCGCCCTCCACGCCGCCATCGGCGCCCTCTCCGCACTCCACGAGCGCCAATACTCCGGCCTCGGCCAGAGCATGGACCTCTGCCTCGCCGACACCGGCTACTCCATGACCGAAATCCCCATCACCGCCTTCCACGGCACCCATATCCCCCCCAAACGCGGCGACTCCACCGCCCCTCCCTCCGGCATCTACCCCTGCAAAGAGGGCTGGGTCCTCATCTCCGCCGGCGACCAGCACCACTGGGGCCGCGTCTGCAACGCCCTCGCAAAACCCCAGTGGCTCGAAGACCCGCGCTTCGATACCCGCCACCAGCGCCTCAATAACGCCGCCCTGGTCAACGATGCCGTTCACGAACTCCTCGCGGACAAGACCATGGAGCAGGCCATCTCCCACTTCACCCAGCACGACGTCGTCGCCGCCCCAGTGAACACCATCCCCCAGGCCGCCCAAGACCCCCACCCCTGGGAGCGCCGGGCCATGGTCGAGGTCCCTGACTTTCTCGCCGGGGAGATCGCCGTCTCCGGCGACTACTGGCACTTCTCCCGCACCCCGGTCAATATCGGCCCGACTCCCCAGGTCGGAGAACACAATGAGGAAGTCCTGTCCCAGCTCCTGAACTACGGCCCAGCCGAAATCGAGACGCTCCAGCGCAACCGCGTCATCTCCCAAGAACACTACTACGACGATATCCCCGCATAACCCCAGATAGCGCGTCGGTTCCTCCGCTCCGAATGATGAGGCCCCACGCGCGGATGGGGCCTTTTCCTTTGCCGTTTCGCCCGTTTGACCAGCGGGCAGCGGGTGTGCTAGGCTTTCTGTCGCCACAGGGAGAGTGTGGTTGGGATTTTTTCAGATTTTTATAGCTTTATGAGAAGGCAGGGCCGATTGGTCAATATCCGTTCCTCAGACAGTCATTCTCCAAACGATGGCGAGTGGCTCTCGTTGCGGGACGCCTGCCGCCTGCTGGACGTCAGCGACACGACTCTGCGGCAATGGGCCGACGCCGGTCATCTGCGGGTATACCGCACGCCGGGAGGACACCGCCGCTTCCTGCGCCAAGACGTGGAGTCGCTAACCCAAGCGGCCCGTCCATCCGGGTACACCGCCCGCGAGGATTCGGGAGAAGGGCCGGCCCTGCGTCGAATCCGGCGCAGGCTGAGCCAGGACAGCGTTACCCACCAACCATGGTTCCAGGCCGTGGAGCCGGAAGGACACGACCGGATGCGGCTGTTCGGGCGTCGCCTGCTTTCTCTGCTGTTGCAGGAGCCGGGGCCTCGACGCCGACGACAGGAATTGCTGGACGAGGCCCGTATGCTAGGACAGGAATACGGCTCGGAAATGTTGGAACGGAACGTCGCTCTCACCGACACCGTGGAGGCGTTCATCTTCTTTCGCGTCATGGTGCTGGACAGCGCGCCCGCCGCATCGTGGTCGCGCATCCTGGAAACCTCCGACCGGGTGCTGGCCGGGCTATGCAGTTCCTACCAGCGAGCCGCCAAGTCAGCCGCTTCTAAATAAAGGGTTGCCCTCTCTAATAAGGGTCGCCCCCTCTATTATTGATAGGGCCGGAAATAGAGAGGGACGGACAACAGGCTGAGGGAATGACTATGGATATAATTGACCGCAAGCTGCTTAACCTGATTCAAGCTCCCTTCCCGATGGTGGAGCAGCCTTACCTGGCCTTGGCCGCGCAACTGGAAATCTCCGAGGAGGACGCGCTGGCCCGGCTCGCCGAGCTGAAGCGGCAGAACGTCCTGCGCCAGATAAGCGCCATCTTCGATACCCGGCGGCTGGGCTACAAGACCACCCTGGTAGCCATGGCCTACGAGCCGGACGCCCTGCACCGGGCTGCCATGGAAATCAACCGGCATCCCGGCGTCAGCCACAACTACGCCCGGGAAGGCTCCTATTACAACCTGTGGTTCACCCTGGCCGTGCCGCCGGAACACGACCTGGAGGCCACGGCCAACCACATGGGCTGCAAGACCGGCGCGCTGGAATCTCGCATTATGCCCACCATCCGCTTCTTCAAGATCGGCGTCAACTTCGACATGGTGAAGCAACAGGGTTCGTCCTACAACTTCAGCCCAGACGGGTTCGACAAGGCCGAGGCGGACAGTTGGAACACGCCCCAGCCAGTCACCGAGTGGGAGAAGGACGCCATCCGCGGGATGCAGGAAGATTTGCCGCTGGTATCCCGCCCCTTCGACCCCATCGCGGAAAACCTGGGCATCACCACCGCCGAGCTGTTCGCCTTGGCCGGGAACTTCCAGGAGCGCCGAATTATGCGCCGCTACAGCGCAGTGCTGCACCACCGCCGCTCCGGTTTCCGCTCCAACGCCATGATCGTCTGGAACGTGCCGCCGGAACGCTCCGAGGAAGTGGGCCTGATTATGGCGGGCCACAAGGCGGTCACCCACTGCTACGAGCGGCCCACCTTCCCCGACTGGCCCTACACGCATTTCACCATGGTTCACGCCACCACTCCGGAGGGCTGCGAGGAATACAGCCGCGAAATCAGCGAGGCTACCGGCATCACCGACCGGCTGGCCTTGTACAGCACGCGGGAATACAAGAAGACACGGGTGCGATACTTCGTCCCCGACTATGACGAATACCTGGAGTCCGAGGCCCCCGGCGCTCTCGCCACTGCGGACTGATTTCTTGACGCAATGCCCCAGAGACAGAGACGCAATGGGTTTATAAACAGGCATAACCGCTGCGTCATTGCGCCAAAAACGGACGATTGCATGACTGCTTACTACCCCGTCTACCTGAACCTGCGAGGCCGTCGCTGCGTCATCATCGGCGGCGGAACCGTAGCCGAGGGCAAGATAGGCCGGCTTCTGGACTCCGGCGCGGAAATTTGCGTCGTCAGCCCCGACGCCACGCCCGGTATCCGGCAGTTTGCCGCCGCCGGAGCCGTGTGTTGGGAGCAGCGGGAATACTGCTCCGGCGATCTGGATGGCGCATTCATCGCCATCGCCGCCACCAACATCCGCGAGGTGAACCGGAGCATCTTCGAAGAGGCGGAAGAACGGGGCGTCATGCTCAACGCCGTGGACGATCCGCCCAACTGTAGCTTCATAGCCCCTTCCATCGTCCAACGCGGCCCGGTGACGCTGGCTATCTCCACCGGCGGGGTGTCTCCGGCCCTTGCCCGCAAGCTCCGCGAGTCGTTGCAAAACTCCGATGACCTGGCCTGGGCCGACCTGTCCGGCGCAATGGCTGCCGCCCGCGCCCGCCTCCGGGATCTGGGGCTGCTGTCCAGCATAGACCCCCAGCGCTGGCAGTGCTGCATCACTCCTGAGCTACTGGCAATGGCGCAAGACGGACGGATGGAAGAGGCCGCCGAAATGCTGCTGTCCGGGCTGTTGGGCCGGTTTCCCGATGAAAGCGGGAGCCGGAGCTTGTGCGACGACCCCACCCAATGCCTTCCGGCGGGCTGTGCCATCCTTCGACAAGCTCAGGACACACCGGGCAAGTCTGATCGTCCCTCGGCCCCCCGATCCTTGGGGAAGCAGCCATGAGTTTCAACCGCCCCATCCGTGTCGGCAGCCGGGGCAGCACCCTGGCGCTGATCCAGGATGACGAGGCCATCGCTCAGATCAAGGCCCACCACCAGGGCCTGGAGTTCGAGGTAGTCGTTGTCCGCACCAGCGGCGACGCCAACCAGACCGCTCCCCTGGCGGGCATGGGCTTGGGCGTCTTCGTTAGCGAGTTGGAAGAGCAGCTCCTGTCCGGCGACTTGGACATGGCAGTGCACAGCCTGAAGGATATGCCGACCAAATTGCCCGCCGGCCTCGCGCTGGGCGCAATCTTGGAGCGCAAAGACCCTCGGGACGTTCTGGTAAACCGCTGGAAATGCCCGCCGGAAGAGCTGCCCCAGGGCGCGCGCATCGGCACCAGCAGTCCGCGCCGCGCCGCCCAACTGCGCCGCTACGTCCCCGATGTCGAGGTAGTGCCGATCCGCGGCAACGTCGAGACCCGCCTGCGCAAAGCCGAAGGGGAGGAGGCCGACGGCGCGGTGCTGGCCGCCGCCGGGCTGGCTCGCCTGGGTATGGAGAATCGAGTGGCCGCTTACCTGTCGCCGCAACGCTTCGTCCCGCCACCGGGGCAGGGTGCGCTCGCCGTGGAAGTGCGGGCCGACGACCGGCGGATGCTGGATATCCTCAAGTCCATAGAACACCCCGCCACCCGCTACGAAGTGACCGCCGAGCGGGCCTTCCTCGAAACCTTGGGCGGCGGATGCTCAATCCCCGTGGGCGCCTACGCTCGCTGCATGGGCCACGAGCTGCTGATGACCGTCTTCCTCAGCAACCCCGAAGGCTCCCGCGTTTTCACCGCCAAGGTGGACGGCCTGAAACACGACCCCCGGCAACTGGCCGGCGACGCCTACCTCGCCGTAGCCGAGCGCGGCGGCGCCGACCTGCTCCAGGACGCCCGCCAACCCCAAGGCCCGCCGGCCACGGAGAATCTGTAATGACAACCGCAGCCGTCAAGCACGACACCAGAGCGCTGGCTGTCGGCCAAGCCGTGCTGGGCGAAACGGGAGCAGCAGTCCTGTACGGAAGTCCTGTCGGCGTTACCCTAATCTGGTTCTCGCCTAGGGAATTCGACCGGAGGCGGCGCAGCCACAACCACGTAACGGCAGTAGCGGCAGAAGAAGGGATAAATATGGAGGGCGAATCTGCCAGTCTCGAGGATGGAGACCGTTCCAGCGAACGGGCGTTGACCAACCAGCGATGCCGCCATGCCAGGGCGCATCTGCGTTCAATGCGCCGCTCTATCGAAGACCAAGAGATAGACATTATCGTTGGGCAGCAAGCCCAGCAAACTCTGGAACACGCAATGAAGGGAACACGCAATGAAGGCCCTGATTTCCGCCGGCGGCCACCGATACCGCCGTCTCCACGACCTGCTCGCCATAGAACGGGATATGCGCCAAGCAGACAGCAGGTTTGCGCCGCCGCTGGAATTCCCGCTGAGACAACTCGACGAATATGGCGGCTCCGAAAGATACTGCGAATCGAACGAGCCACTGGGCGGCCATAATGAACTCCACAGCCAAGTCCGGCGCGACGTTCAGCGCATATTCCAGCGCGTCGCGGAACTCACCGGCAGAGATTTTGGCGGGAACAGTCTTAAATGAACTCTAAGGTCGGCAAAGTTTACCTAATCGGCGCCGGGCCCGGCGACCCTGGGCTCATCACGGTCAAGGGCCGCGAGGCGTTGGAGCGGGCGGACGTCGTCGTCTACGACCGGCTGGCGCATCCGTCACTGCTGGACTATGCCCCGCCGTCCGCCGAGCGGGTATTCGCGGGCAAGGCGCGGGGACGGCAGGAATTAATGCAGGACAGCATCAACGCGCTGCTGGTGGAGCGGGCGCGGGCCGGGCTGCGCGTGGCGCGGCTCAAAGGCGGCGACCCTTTCGTCTTCGGGCGCGGCGGCGAGGAAGCCCTGGCCCTGGCCCGTTGCGGCATACCTTTCGAGGTAGTGCCGGGCGTCTCATCGGCCATAGCCGCTCCCGCCTATGCTGGCATCCCGGTGACCCACCGCGGCATCGCCGCCGGATTCACCGTGGTCAGCGGCAGCGAAGACCCGGCCAAGCCTGAATCGCCCGATGGGGGTTCCGGAGTGCGCTGGGATGAGTTGGCCCGCTCGCTGACCTCCCAGGGCGGCACGCTAATGACCCTGATGGGCTGGGCCTCCATCGAAAATATACTGGGGGCGCTGCAACGGGCTGGGCTGCCCCCCGACACGCCGGTGGCTCTAGTGCAGTGGGGCACCTGGAGCAGGCAGAAAACCGTGACCGGAACGCTGACCGACGCCGCCGACAAGGGCCGCGCCGCCGGGCTGTCCGCCCCTGTGGTCGCCGTAATCGGCCAAGTTGTGAGTCTGCGCGAGGAACTGGCCTGGTTCGACAACCGTCCGCTCTTTGGCAAGCGTGTCTTGGTCACCCGCTCTCGCACCCAAGCGTCACGGATGTGCGAGTTGCTGGAAGACGCTGGGGCAATCCCGGTGGAACTGCCAGCCATCGCCATCGCACCACCGGAGGACTTCGCGCCGCTGGACGACGCCGCGAGCCGCCTTTCCTCTTTCGGCTGGGTCATATTCGCCAGCGCCAACGCCGTGGACGCGGTGTTTGCCCGGCTGGAATCATCGTCTGTCTCCCGCCCGCCCCGGGACGCCCGCGCCTTCGGTGCAGCCCGCGTAGGGGCCATTGGCCCGGCCACCGCAGCCGCGCTGGAGCGACGCGGCATCCGCCCTGACTTTACGCCGTCGCGCTCCGTATCGGCGGCAGCGCTGGAAGAACTGGCGACCTGCGATTGGCGCGGCGTATCCATATTGCTGCCTGCCGCCGACATAGGCCGAGATGAGCTGGCCGACGGGCTGTCGCGCCTCGGCGCAAAGGTAGAGCGGGTCACCGCCTACCGCACCATCTCATTCCCAGACGCCCCGCAACGCGCCAAAGACGCCTTCGCCAAAGGCATAGACATAGTTACCTTCACCAGCTCGTCCACCGTCCGCAACCTGCTGTCCCTGCTGGACGGCAACAGTGGACTGGACGGCGGGCGGGAAGCCTTGTCCGGCAGCCTGATTGCCTGCATCGGCCCGGTCACCGCCGCCACCGCCCGCGAACTGGGCCTGCGGGTGGACATCGAAGCCGGAGAGCATACCGTTGACGGGCTGGCCGCCGCTTTGGTCAACTACTTTTCCAGCGCCAATTCAGCTAATCCTGAAAATTCTCTAATCCAGTAAATTCTGATTCTGACCGAAGGGAGAACGCCGCCATGACCGGCTATAACGCATACCCCGAAACCCGGCTCCGCCGACTGCGCGGCTCCGATTCCCTGCGAAACTTGGCGCGGGAGACCCGTCTCTCCCCCAAAGAGTTCATCTACCCTATGTTCGTGATGCACGGCCACGGCGTGCGCGAACCTATCGAGCCGATGCCAGGCTGCTGCCAAGTGTCCTTGGACGTAATGTCGGAGGAAGTGGGCGAAGCGGCGGAACTGGGCATCGGGGGCGTGCTGCTCTTCGGCCTGCCCGCCGAGAAAGACCCGCTGGGGCTGGAGGGCTACGACCCTGAAGGCATTGTTCAGGAAGCGGTGCGCGCCATCAAGCGCGACTACCCGGAAATGCTGGTGTCGACCGACGTGTGTATGTGCGAGTACACCGACCACGGGCATTGCGGCGTCATAGACAACGGACGGGTGGACAACGACGCCACCCTGGAGCTGCTGGCCCGGACGGCGCTGTCCCACGTGCAGGCCGGAGCCGATCTGCCCGCGCCGTCGGCAATGATGGACGGGCAGGTGTGGGCCATCCGCCAAGCCCTGAACGCCAACGGTTACGACGGCACGCCGATAATGGGCTACGCGGCCAAGTACGCCTCCGCTTTCTACGGCCCCTTCCGGGTGGCCGCCGGCTCCACGCCCCAATTCGGCGACCGCAAGACCTACCAGATGGACCCGGCCAACGCCCGCATGGCCATGCGCGAAATCGAGAGCGACATCGCCGAGGGCGCAGACATCGTGATGGTCAAGCCGGCTATGGCTTATATGGACATCATCCGCGAGGCCCGCGAGCGCTTCAATCACCCGCTGGCCGCCTACAACGTCAGCGGCGAATACTCGATGGTCAAGGCCGCCGCCCAGCAGGGCTGGGTTGACGAGCGCCCGATAACCACCGAGCTGCTCACCGGCATCAAGCGCGCCGGCGCCGACATCATCATCAGCTACTTCGCCAAGGACATCGCCCGCTGGCAGCGGGAGCAGGCCCCTCGCATAACGATCTTCTAACGGGATTTTACATAGACAAACAGTATATGCAGGATCGATGAATTGCTATGACAATATCCTGTATGTCCGTTTGAGTTAATTTTTGTTTATGCTGTTGACAGATGGTTCTACCATGACTGCTGCCGGAACCGCCGCCTTGCCGGAAATGGTACCCCTGGAGGGACTCGAACCCCCGACGCGCGACTTAGGACGCCGCCGCTCTATCCTCTGAGCTACAGGGGCGTAATGCGGTGTCTGCGGGCAGGATTGCGGAAGGAGCAACCGCCCCAAATTCCAGCCAAGCGATTGCCCCCGTCTGCGCCTACAGTTTACAGCATCCCAAAAGGCCGGTGACGTGTCAAGGGGCAACGCGCCGCTGAGAAAATTGCGAAACGATGCCGTTACCCGGTTACAGGCCGGCGGGGGCGTCCCAACAAAGTATTTCGAGAGGGCCGCCGGGTTCGAGGGCGGTGCACATTTTTGATTCTCCGGCCATTTCCGGTCATGTTGTCCGTTTGGCCTGGACGGGCCGGCGGCGCGGTTATGGCGCTATGGCGAAATTGGTTCAGTGGTAAAGTATGGTAGGGAGTTGTTATCGGGGTTGGCAAGGGAGAGGTGTCAGTAGCGTGGTTTATTTACACGGATGGACAGGGTTTTCAGGTGTGAGAGGGAGGTCAGAATAGTTTCGCAATTTTCTCCGCCGACGCTAGGGCTATTTAGTTCTCCCTGCCCCCTTCCGGTGGTGGGCTGCCATGGGAGCGAATCCTGTGGGCAGCAGATGGAATCCCCCGACTCTACCCCAGAGGGAAAGGGGTATCAAATGAACCGCAAGACGGTCTGCGCTTAGTCCAAACGCCTTATGCGCGGCAGGGCGATGGCTGAGACGAGGCTGATGGCGGCCAGCGCCGCGCCATTGATGAGCAAAGCCCTCGGCGCACCCACGACCCCGGCCAGCGCGCCTACCCCCACGTGGCCTATCGGGGCGAACCCGATGCTAAGCACCCAGGATCCCATGGCCCGCCCTCGCTCTTCATCGGATACCAGCTCCTGCATCAGTGTCTTGTATAGGGTGTCAACGGCCATGGCGCAGGCGTTGACGAACAGCAACACCCCGATGAATGAGTAGATGTTGCCCGACAGCGAAAACGCCATTAGCCCCGCGCCGAAACCCGCGGCAGTGGCAAACATCATCAACCCCTTCTTCCCGACTCCCCCTAGTCCGGCCAGCGCCCACAGTCCCAGCAATCCCCCGCCCTGTCGGGCTGCGGTCATCACGCCCAGCCCGGTGGGGCCAACCTGAAGCGACTCCTTGGCAAACACCGGCAGCAGGGTCATGTGCGTAAAGCCGAGTATCTCGGTGGCCGCCGTCAGCAACATGAGCGCCAGCAGCAAGCGGTAATTCCGCAACAGCCTGACGTAGCCCGTCAGGTTTCGCAGCAACGATGCGGCAACCGGCTGCAACGAGCGGTTCGGGCCGCTTATGGACAAAGTCGCCGCCGCGGACAATAGGTAGCAGACTGCCGCCGCCGCGAACTGCCAGCCAGGTCCCGCAACTTCGATCACCGCGCCGGATGCCAGAGAGCCGATGATGCCGCCGCCCTGCATAGCCATAGCCCCCAGGGCCAAACCGTTCAAGGCATATTCCGGGCCCACGATGTCATAGGTGAAGGTCTGCCGGATAGTAAGAACGAAGGCAAAGGCGCAGCCCAGAGCAGCCACCAGCGCGATGACTGCCCAGACGTTCTCCATACCGCCCAGCAACAACAGGGCCATCACCAAGGCAACGGCGGACGCCCCCAGCGTGCCAATCCGCAACAGCGCGCGCCGATCCCATCTGTCGGCAATGGCCCCGGACAACAGTCCCAGCAGGAAGAAGGGCAACATACGGGCCGCGGCTCCCACCCCCACCATCAGCTCCGAGCCGGTCAGCTCGAAGATGAGCCAGCCGACCGACACCTGCTCCATCCCCGTTGCCAGGGAGTAGAGAAGCGTAGACGCCCACAGCAGGCGGAAATCCCTGATGCGCAGGGAGGCTGCCCAGTTACTGATACCGCTCATAACGCCCGATGATACACCTTCCGTTGGGGTGTGATTGCCCTTTTGATTCTGCGGGCTTCCCACTTTAATCTCCCAGGTGACGCCGCGGGCTTCCCGCTTCGACGCCGCAAGCTTCCCCGAGTCCGGGTTTAATGCCGCAGGTGACGCCGCGGACTTCCCTATTCGATGCCGCGAGTTTCCCCGAGTCCGGGTTTAATGCCGCAGGTGACGCCGCGGACTTCCCTATTCGATGCCGCGAGTTTCCCCGAGTCCGGGTTTAATGCCGCAGGTGACGCCGCGGACTTCCCTATTCGATGCCGCGAGTTTCCCCGAGTCCGGGTTTAATGCCGCAGGTGACGCCGCGGACTTCCCTATTCGATGCCGCGAGTTTCCCCGAGTCCGGGTTTAATGCCGCAGGTGACGCCGCGGACTTCCCTATTCGATGCCGCGAGTTTCCCCGAGTCCGGGTTTAATGCCGCAGGTGACGCCGCGGACTTCCCTATTCGATGCCGCGAGCTTCCCCGAATCCGGTCATCCGAAGTGTTATTATTGGCGTGCGTCTGCCCGGCGCAGGAGGTATTGATATGCCGTTTGGAAACAACGACTGGCTGGCCCTCACCCAGGAAGAACCCATCGAACCGGAAATTCCGCTGTGCGATCCGCATCACCACTTCTGGGACGGGAGGCTGCAGAGCATCCCTTACCAGCGATACCTGCTCCACGAGTTGATGGCCGACTTGGACTCCGGCCACAACGTCCGCTCCACCGTCTTTCTGGAAGCCCGCTCGATGTACCGTGCCTCGGGGCCGGAGGAACTAAGGCCGGTGGGCGAGGTGGAGTTCGTGCAGGGGCTGGCGGCGGCCAGCGCCAGCGGCGTCTATGGCGAGGCCAGGGCCGCAGCGGCCATCATCGGCGCGGCCGACCTGAAATTGGGCGACGGCGTAGTCCGGGTGCTGGAGGCCCTGCAAGCAGCCAGCCCCAACCGCTTCAGGGGCATCCGCCACAACGTCACCTGGAGCCCGGCCCCGGATATTGATGACCGGGAAACGCCGGGCATCATGGCCAACGACTCCTTCCGGGCCGGCGCACGGGCGCTGGCCCGCATGGGGCTGTCGCTGGACGTGATGCTGTCCTTCCCGCAGCTCAACGAGCTGGCCGACTTCGCCCGCGCAGTGCCGGAAGTACCAATCATCCTGAACCACTTGGGCGGCGTCAGCCGGACGGGGATTTACGCTGGAAAGGACGGCGAGATTATCCCGGCTTGGCGGGAAGGCATTGCCGCCGTGGCCCAGAACCCCAACGTCACCTGCAAGCTGGGCGGTATGGGGATGCCCCGCTGGGGCTACGACTGGAACAGGCGAACCATACCCATCGGCTCCGAAGAGCTGGCAGAAGCGATGGCGCCTTGGATGAACTACGCCATCGAGCAGTTCGGGCCGGATCGCTGTATGTTCGAGAGCAACTTCCCGCCGGATAAGGTGTCGTTTTCCTACAACATTATGTACAACGCCTTCAAGCGCCTCTCGCAAGATTACAGCGCCAGCGAGCGGGCCGCTATGCTCCACGACACGGCGGTTCAGGTGTACCGCATCGAGACCTAATGCCGGAGGCCGCAACTATATGAAATACGACGTCATCATCGTAGGGGCCGGATCCGCCGGCTGCGTCCTGGCCAACCGGCTGTCGGAGGATTCCGGCCGCTCCGTGCTGTTGCTGGAGGCCGGGCCGGACTACCCGGAGCATCTGCCGGACGAACTGAAGTACGATATGAATCAAGCGGCGTCGGAAGAAGGCGCGGCCCATAACTGGTCGCTGGCCGGCCAATCCACGCCCCAACAGCCGCGCCCGCTCCCCGTAGCGCGGGGGCGGGTCACCGGCGGCAGCAGCGCCATCAACCACCAGATAGTGTTGCGGGGAATGCCCGAGGACTTCGACGCCTGGGCCGCCGCGGGCAACGACGAGTGGAGCTACCTGAAAACGCTGCCCTACTTCCGCAAGCTGGAAAGCGACGCCGACATCCACGACGACTTTCACGGCTCCAGCGGCCCGATTCCGGTATGGCGGCACCCCCGGGGGAACTGGCTGCCCTTGCAGGAGGCGTTCCACCAAGCCTGCCTGGACGCCGGCTTCCCGAATGACTCGGATATGAACCACCCCGAGGCCACCGGCGTCGGACAGATGCCCCTGAACAACCCCGGCGGCGTGCGGATGAGCACCTCCATCACCTACCTGGACGCCTGCCGCCATCGCCTGAACCTCACCGTTCGGCCCAACGCGCTGGCGCGCCGCATCGTGTTCGGCGGCGGTTCTGCCGGCTCACCGAGAGCGGTTGGGGTTGAGGTTGACAGCGGCGGTGAAACTTTCGTGGTCGAGGGCGCGGAAATCATCCTCAGCGCCGGGGCAATTCACTCGCCGCACCTGCTGTTGCTGTCAGGCGTCGGGCCGGCCGAAGAGCTGCGCCCGCTGGGCATCAGCCCTGTCTGCGACCTGCCCGGGGTGGGCCGCAGTATGAAGAACCACCCATCGGTGTCCATCGTGTTTCGTTCTCATCCCGATCATCATCTTGCGCCGGATGCGCCCCGGAACCAAGTCGGACTGCGGTTCACCGCCGCGGGTTCTTCCCAGCGCAACGACATCCAGGTCCAGCCCACCACATCCTACCCGGAAAGCGCGGCCCCGCCAAACATTCGCTTCGGCTGCCGCATCGAATACCCATACAGCGAGGGCCTCCTGACCCTCGCGTCCGCCGACGCAGCGGAGCAGCCGCATCTCGACTTCCGGTTTCTCACCGACCCTAGGGACACAGAACGGTATCGGGACGCAATTCGGCGGACGGTCAAGATTTTCGAGCATCCGGCCTTCGATGGGCTGCTGGCGGAACGGCTCTCGCCCACCGACGCCGATCTGTCCAGCGACGACGCGCTGGATGCCTGGCTGCAACAGAACGCGGGCATTGCAGGCCATCAGTCGGTCACCTGCAAAATGGGCCCGGCATCCGATCCGGCGGCGGTGGTAGACCAGTATTGCCGCGTCCACGGCCTGGAAGGGCTGCGAGTAGTTGACGCCTCGGTGATGCCGGACATTGTGCGGGCCAACACCAACGCCACCGTCATAATGATGGCTGAGCGGGCCGCCGACTTCATCAAGGAAGGCCGGTGGGCCGGTGGGCCGGTAGGACGGTAGGGCCGGCAAGTGGGCCGGTAGGGCCTCTCGCCAGCAGGCTATCTCGGCGGCAGGTTATCTCTCAAGGAGCAATCTGCGTTTACCATCCCTTGGGGCTGATGTGACTCTTCCCGAATCCAGCCAGTACAGCCTACGGCCATTTGGACGATCCGGGCAATCGTCTATCAACGAAATACCTATGGAGCATTTTCCAAGCTGTTCCGACAGCCACAAGCGCTATGGGAGGAAAATACAGTAGCCATGCGGCTCCAAACACCGCCGGAGCCGCCGCGAGCCAAAGGATAAAGTTTGCTGCGACCAGCACACGAAGACGGTCTGGATAGACCAGAGTAATTGTCCCTCCTATCAACCCCAGACCAATCGTGAGCGCATTAAGCCAGTTTATCGAGTCCAGAGACCGGATTGCCAGCCAAACTAGGAGAGTGACGCTTGCTGAAACGGCCAAGGTGCCGCCAAGCAAGAGCAGCCACTCTCCAATGCCTGACATCTTGGCCATAGCTACTCGATGACCCCGCCGTAGCAGAATCCTTCCCAGAGCGGGGGCAGAGATCCTTCAGTCAATGTGCAAGTGTATGAGTAACTGTTCGACGTGCCGTACCATTGCGCGTACTGAGTGTAGTCTATATTGAGCGTGTGGCTGAACTCGCCCGTGACTTCGATCCAGACGTAATCAGGGCCATTCGGATAGTAGGCGGGGGAGCAATCCTCCAACGTCCATTTGGGAAATGATGAGGCCCAGCAACGGGAGTAAGGAGCATCACCACCTCCTACCGAGTCTCCATAATCCTCGTGCCTCATCTCTGCGTAGACCTGAGTAGCGGGCAGATCAAACTGTTCGCCGATGTAGTAACTGACCCAGCCTGTTCTGGTTTCTATAGAACTCGCTGGACTGGCGCCTTGCGAACGCTGGCGAAGCGGTGCGCCAGTAGAGGACGTAGGCGATTCAGACTGTCCTCCTTCAACTGAACCGTTATCATCTACTGAACCTCGAATTTCTTGAACGACAACCCGGCATTCTTCATCGAATACCCAAATGATGGCTGGCCTAGCGCTTCCGTTTGCTACTCGCGCACCAACCGTGATTGGTGCATCGACAACACACTTCGAGACTCGAAATGTCGCTTGGGCAAGGACAGATCCTACGCCGATAGCAGCTTCCTTCCCGTCAGTCACAATGAAAACCTCGGCTTCGTCCGGAGGATCTACCCCCAGGTTGCCGTTTTCGTCTCCGCCTCCGCCTGTTGCAAACACCGCCCCTGGAACCAGCAACATCAGAACCAGGATCGCCACCGCGTATGTGAGTTTGTGCTTCATGACATTCCACTCTCCTGTTTGTCCGCTCAGCGAACTTAGAGTAAGTATTTCATTACATGATAAAAATTGTCAATATAGTGAATATAATCACAGCATTGTTCTTGCTAATCCAGAGGCGTCCTGTAACGAGTCGGCGGCGTCACTACGGCCCTCTCCCTCTAAGTATGAGGGAGAACTGAAAGGCCTTGGCTTGCCGCTGTCCTGAGTGTGTTTTCCTGTGAAAAAGGGCTACAATCCCCTGAAACGCTCAACCGAATCCGACAGTGGAGGCAGCATGATGGCAGTACCGAAAAAAGTCACGGTGGATGAGGCCCAGGAGTATTACGATACTGCCGAGAGCATCCGCATCAAGCCGGGCTGGATGCAGGGAGAGGGGCCGCCAATGCCGGAAATCGAACCCTACCTCTGGCGCTGGTCGCAGGTGGAGCCGCTGGTAATGAAGAGCGGCGAGCTGGTGACGCCGGACCGCGACGTGGAGCGGCGCACTCTGCGGCTGGCGACGCCGGGCATTGACCGCGGCACCACCCACACCATCACCGCAGCGTTGCAGCTCCTCTTGCCCGGCGAAAACGCGCCGGCCCACCGCCACACGCCCACGGCCATCCGCTGGGTGCTGAAAGGCCAAGGCGCTTATACCACCGTTGAGGGCGACAAGTGCTACATGGAGCCGGGCGACCTTATCCTCACCCCCTCGTGGACCTGGCATGACCACAACAACGAGGGCGCGGAACCGATGATCTGGCTGGACGGGCTGGATGTTCCGCTGGTGCGGTATCTTCGGGCCAATTTCTATGAGCCCTATCCCGAAGACCAGCAGCCAATTGCCGGCGTGGCCGAGTCGGAGCGGAAGTTCGCCTCCGGCGCGCTGCGTCCCGCATGGGAAAGCGGCAACACCCCCTACTCACCGCTGTGGCACTACAAGTGGGACAAAACCTGGGAGGCCCTGCAACGTCTGGCCGAGGTGGACGCCAGCCCCTTCGACGACGTGGCGATGGAGTTCAGCGATCCCACCACCGGCGGCCCGGTGCTGCGCTCCATGACCTGCTGGGCGCAAATGATACGGCCCGGCATCCGCACTCAGGCGCACCGCCAGACCAGTTGCGCCGTGTACCAGGTATATAAGGGCGAGGGTTACAGCGTCATAGACGGGCAGCGGTTCGACTGGAGCGAGGGCGACTTCTTCGTGGCGCCGCCCTGGGCCTGGCACGAGCACGCCAACGACTCCGGCAAAGAGGCCGTGCTGTTCTCCATCCAGGACATCCCGGTGCTGAAAGACCTGGCCCTTTATCGAGAGGAACCGTATACGGAAAACGCCGGACACCAGAAAATAACCGGCCGGTTCATTGGGTAGGCGGTGACCGGATGCCGATTCTCGACGTAAACGGCGGCCCGTTCCACTACCACGTGGACGACTTCTCAGACCCTTGGCTCGCGCCGGCCCCCGTGCTGTTGCATCACGCCGCCGGGGGCAACCTGCACCGCTGGCGGGCCTGGACGCCAACGCTGGCGCGCCGTCGCCGGGTAGTGCGCTTCGATATGAGAGGACACGCCGGCACGCCGCTCCCGGCAAACTTGCAGTTTTCCCTGCCGGAGCTGGCCGCCGACATCGCCCGAGTGCTGGACGGGCTGAACATCGATAAGACCCACCTGGTAGGCGCATCGGCCGGCGGCATCATCAGCCTGCGCTTCGCCCACGACTTCCCAGACCGGCTGCACAGCCTGACGCTGGTGGCCTCCACGCCCAGGCTGGCGCAGATGGGGGCCGGTATGGACGCGGGAACGTGGCGGCGCATTCTGGAAGAAGAGGGGACGCGAGCCTGGCTGCTGGCTGATACCGGGAAGCGGTTCGGGCCGAAAACCGACCGTCGCGTGGTGGAATGGTACGCTGGCGAAGGGGCCAAGACCCCAACTCCGGTGGTGCTGGCCTTACAGCGCTGCCTCCTGGCGGAGGACCTGACTCCCCTGTTGCCGGATATATCTGTCCCCACCCTGATACTGGCCGCGCTCCAAGACGACATCACGCCTCTGAGCGTGCAGGAAATGATGGCGAGCCGTATACCGCAAGCCGTGCTGGAAGTCTATGAAGGCGTTGGACACAATATGAAGGTGGAAATCCCCGACGCGCTGGCCGCCAGAACGCTGGGTTTCGTGGAAAGCGTCGCTGCCAGCTAACCCACAGCACCGCCCGGCCGGTTGCTGTCAGGGAAAGAGAGCTTGGTGGAGACAGGGGGGTCGAACCCCCAACCGCGGCATTGCGAACGCCGCGCTCTCCCAATTGAGCTATGTCCCCACGAGGGCCAGACACCGCCGGGCATTACTACGGAGCTACCTGCGTGCCACCACCGCAGCGTGGCAGCTCCTCTTACCCGGCAAGAACGCGCCGCGCTGGGCGGCCGGCTTTCGGGATACGACTTACTGAGCTGCGTCGGGGTTCAGGACGATGCTCCCCGACCAAATTTCGCCTGAGCTGGAGATGTACTGGCCGGTGCGAATACTGGCGATGCCGTAATCCGGGAGCGGATTGGACACCAGACAGCTCCCGTCAAGGCGTGCGGTTCTTCTGTGCCTGTCAAAGTAAAAGTCATGGTTGTTAAAACCGGCCTCTCTGCGACTGTTGGGCAGGTCGTTCGCGTCGGCCGGAACGATGTGCAGAAAGAATGCCTCCTTCGTGTCGTCTGGGGCGCATTGCTCCCTGAAGTAGATTAGCCGGTTCTCAGTGAGATAGACGTCAAAGCTGGAGCGTATGGCCGGCTCGCCCAGCTCGCCGGACATGATAGACCGGTGGTCCTCCGCAATGATGGCATCGTTGGTTCTGACGCTGAAGTAGTTAAAAAACGCCAACCCGATACTGCTCACAATTACCAAAGAGCATACCGTCAGCAAGACAGGAATCTCCTTGCCCGTTAGTTTCAGGCCGTTTGTTAGTTTCAGGGTGCTAAATGGCGCGACTATCTTCCGCCGCGCCGGTTCCCGAGTCAGTAATAATTCACAAGCATAAAAAAGGCAGACGATGCCAAGTAAATACTCGCGCACTTCATAGATACTGTCGCTACGGGCAATGCTATTATCGTTCACATACGCGAGAACCAGAATGAGCGCCATGGCTGAAGCGGTGGCAACGCCCAATTTGGCTTGCCGGGAAACTAACGCGTAGATGAACAAAAACAGAACCAGGAATTGTTCGTTATAAAAAGAAAACCACTGGATACTCTTCAGGCTTCCTTGTCGCTGGGACAGCATCAGTATAAAGCCCAGCATCAGCAGGATTGACGGCAACGGAATCCCGAAGAGGCGGTCTTTCCGGCAGAGGGAAGCGGCTCCGGTTACCATACACAGCAGCAGCGCCCCGTAGCTGTAGATATTCCCAAATGCTCTCGTACTGATATTGTGAACATTCAATTCGTCCTGGGAGTTCAGGCCAATCAAAAAGTCGGGGGTCGCCAAGCCGAATATGCGCTGCCCCCAACTGATTTCTTCGCCGGCGGCGAACACCAACGCAACACCGCCCAGAATATAGACCCAGCCCCGGAAGAAATTGCGATCTGTCAGGCCCATGATCCATAGCAGGATGCCCGCCAGTAGAAACCAGACCGCACTGAGATTCTCTACCCAGTTATCTTCCCGGGCCAGCGCATCGTAGAGCGACGGTGCAACAACGGCGAGATAGCCGAAGAAAAATACGTTAAGGCACAGAAGACAGTAGCTGAGGACGCCAACTTCGCTTTCCAGCCCTTTTGTCGGGGGGGGGGGGGGGGGGGGGGGGGAGTTGTTAGCGCTGGCATTGAGGGCATCTCATATTCGCAATACCGGCAACGCCTTCCATGGTAGCCCGGATAGCCCGGCTTTAACTTCAGCGCAAAAACGCTTGCTTTTGTGTAGATTGGTGGAGACAGGGGGGGTCGAACCCCCAACCTCGGCATTGCGAACGCCGCGCTCTCCCAATTGAGCTATGTCCCCACGAGGGCCGGACACCGCCGCAAACGTCGCGGCTCCAAGGCTCTGCCTAAATCGTAGGCCCGTCTGATAGCGGCTGTCAAGTCGCCGGAATAGGCGGTATTCTCAATATGCGCCGGCAATACCGCCATCGCTCCCCTTTGTCCCGCCATTCTCGACTTCGCGGCAATAGCGGCGTTTGGCGCCACCGCGCATATTGAGAATACTCACCGGGCCGTCCCGTTTCTTCGGGCTACATCTCTCGCCGTTTCCACATCCCTCGCCTTTTCCACATCTCTCGCCGTTTCCACATCTCTCGCCTTTTGATGATAGCGGGTGCAGCCCGCAGCCGCTATGGTGCTACAATCGGATAGTAGCCCATCGGCAGGTAGCGGCCTGTGGCCGGGTATTCGGATTTGAGGGCAAGATTATGGCTACGCTAGTCACCGGGGGAACCGGGTTTGTCGGAGCAAACATCGTTCGAGAACTGGCGCGGGCCGGGCATAAAGTGGTCAGCTACGATGTCGCCCCTGCGGACGGGCTGACGCGCCAGTTCATCGCAGAATGGGCTGGGCAAATCGAGTTCGTCCAGGGCGATATTCGGGATGCGGAAGCAGTAGCAAGGTTGGCGGATGAACACGGCATAGACGGCGTCATCCACGCCGCCACCTACACGGTGAACCAGCGCGACCTGGAGGTCGAGCGGGCGCGCGACGTCATAGGCATCAATATCGGGGGGCTGGTCAACGTGCTGGAACTGGCGCGAATTGCGCCGGTGCGCCGGTTCGTCTACGTCAGCTCCGGCGCGGCCTACGGCTTGGCGGCCGGAACCGACCAGACCTACAGCGAGGATCTGCCCGCCGCGCCCGATTCTATGTACGGAATCACCAAGTACACCGGCGAGCTGATTACGCGGCGTTACGGCGAGCTGTACGGATTTTCCGCGGTCAGCGTGCGCCTCAGCACCCCCTACGGCCCCATGGAGCGGGTCACCGGACACCGCGCCGTGATGTCGGCCTTGTACCAGTGGACGGGACAAGTGACGCGGGGCGAGCCGCTCCAGGCGCAGGGCGACTCCTTCGCCCCGGACGACGGGCGCGACTACACTTACGTCGTGGATACCGCCCGCGGGTTGCAGGCGATTCTCGACGCCCCCGAACTGCCCCACGACCGGTACAACCTGACCACCGGCGTCTGGATAACCTACCGGGAAATCCTGGACGCCCTGGCCGAGCTGGCCCCAGGCAGCGCCGCCCCGGTCGTAGATGACGGCGCGGCAGACCGGGCCCGCGCGTCCGTACCGTCGCGGGGGCCGCTGTCCGCCCACCGGCTCCGGCAAGACATCGGATGGCAGCCGCAGTACGACCTGCGCGCCGGCATAGCCGACTACCTGCAATGGCGGCGGGAGTCGGGGTTCAACGACTAGCTTATCCTCCAACCCAGAGTACACTATAGATCAGGACTTACGCGGTTAAGGCCAAGTCCTGTCCCGTTAGAGATACCGGAAATTATCTTGCTTGCTGAAAATTGAACGCAATCGAAAACGATTGGGCCGCCGCGCTGCTTCTGGGGTTGTTGCAAGGGGTTGTGGAATGGCTGCCGGTTAGCTCCGAAGGCATGGTGGCGGCGGTTTACAGTCTGGTGTATGGGCGGAGCCTAGGCGAGGGCGTGGAATATGCCCTGTGGCTCCACGCCGGGACGGTGCCCGCCGCGCTGGTCGCCCTCCGGGTTGAGGCGATGGCGGTGTTCAGGAACGCTGTGGCCTCTTTGTCCGCGCCCCGGCGGCTGGCTCCGGCTACCGTTTTTCTCTTATTAGCTACCCTGGTCAGCGGAATTATCGGGCTGCCCCTGTTGCTGCTGGTTACAACAGAAGGGGATAACCTGGCCGGGCCGCCGGTAATGGCGCTGATTGGGGCCGCCATGCTAGTCACCGCCGCCGCTCAACTGATGCGTCCGCGCAGCGGCCACCGGGATATGGCATCCGCCGGACGGCCGGATGCCCTGCTGACCGGCTTGGCCCAGGCGCTGTCGGTCATCCCCGGCTTGAGCCGCTCCGGGCTGACCCTGGCCGCGCTGCTGGGCCGGAAGTTTCAGGGCCGCGACGCTCTAACCCTCAGCTTTCTGATGAGCATTCCCGCCGGTCTGGGCGGGGCGTTGTATGCGGGGCTCAGCTCCGGCGTCCGGGTATCGCCGGAGTCCGTGGCGGCGCTGGCGGTCGCTTTTGCAGTGGGGTTGCTGACCATACGGACGCTGCTCCGCTTGGCGGAGAGGCTGAATTACGGTTACTTCCTGCTGGCTGTGGGAACCGCTATGCTGGGCGGGGCGCTATGGCAAATTATCAGCTACTAATCGCGCCTTGGGATACCCCTTTTGGTATGCCCTTGGCAAAGGCCGGGAAATTTTACCGCCGTCCGGGGTGGCAGCAACCGGACTTTTAGTATGTACCCTTGGCAAGGGTCTGGAAATTGCTTTTCCGCATTCCGCTTTGGGGATTTCCCTTATAATGTCTCTGTCAACGCTTTCAGGAGCCTTACGCCTATGACACTGCCTTACCGTTTTCACGTTGAACAGGAGGTGCGAATCCGCAGGCGCGGCGGTAAGCACCGGCAACCGTCGGAGAGCGCCCGAGGCACGCTGGGCACCATCGCGCCGCAGATGACCGACGATTGGTCGGGCACCAAGCTGGAGCTGGAACCCGGCATCCCCAACGTATACTACGTGACCCTGGCCGGCGGCATAACTGAACTCATCGCCGAGGACTGGCTGGAGGCCGCCCTGGGCGAGGCTTAGCCGGGTTGCCGACATAGAGTTAAATCAGCAGCGAAAAGGAGCAACAAGATGGACTTCGGACTTGCGGGCAAAAAGGCATTCGTGGGCGGCGCCAGCCGCGGCATCGGCAAGGCCATCGCGCTGGAGCTGGCGCGGGAGGGCTGCGACGTGGTCATCGCGTCGCGCACTATGTCTGCGCTGGAGGAAGCGGCCCAAGAAATTGCCGAGGCTACCGGGCGAAACGTCATCCCCATGGCAATGGACGCCACGCAGCGCGACCAGGTTGACCGGGTGATGGCCGAGGCCGCCGAGCGATTGGGCGGACTGCACATCCTAGTCAACAGCGCGTCACTGCCCGGCGGTTCACCCAACGCCATCGGCCCCATTGACACGGTGGACGACGACGCTCTGCTCAACGACTTCGATGTCAAGTACGTCGGCGCCCTGCGCTGCTCACGGGCGGCCCTCCCCTTCCTGAAGGAACAGGGCTGGGGCCGCATCGTCAACATCAGCGGGGGCAACGGGCGCACCGCCGGCAATCTCAGCGGCGGCGCCCGCAACGTCTCCATGGTGCACCTGACCAAGACGCTGTCCAACCAAGTGGGGCGTTTCGGAATCACGGTCAACTGCATCCACCCCGGCACTACCCGCACTGAGCGCACGCCGGGGCTGCTGGAGGCCCGCGCCGCGCAGTTGGGCGTCAGCGTCGAAGAGGCGGAGGCGCACGACTTCTCCCCCGATTCGCCGCGCGGCAACGCCATCTGCCGGATGGTGGACGCCTCGGAAATCGGCTACCTGACCTGCTACCTAGCCTCCGACAAGGCCTGGGCGGTCACCGGCGAGGTCATAGCCGCCGGCGGCGGCACCGGCACCGCGGTGTACTACTAGGGGCGGCGGCATATTAACGCTGAAGGCACGGGACAAGGAACAACGCCCTCTCCCATCCTAGGAGAGGGCAGATTCGAGGCAGCTATGCGGGACACAATAGAGGACTTGGGTTTATGGCGAACCCAAGGAGCTTACGACATTGGCGAGACACACCAACTGACGGGCGTTTCCGTCAATGCCATAAAGAAGTGGTTACAAGGCTATTCCTGCTACATCGCTGACTTGAAACCGCCTTGGAAGGACGGAATGGGGCGCCCCTGGACCAATCGGACCCGGCTTTCCTTTCTCGAGCTGGTGGAGATTCTGATTGCCGGCAAGATAAGAGCAGGACAAGGAAGAGGATACCGGGAAGTGCGAGAGTACCACGACCATCTTGCTGCCGAGTGGGGAACGCAGTTCCCGTTTGCCCACCAGAATTTGCTGACGCATAAAGAACGGTTACCGGCTCCCGCAGTCAAAACGCTGGGGCAACTGGATTACGAGAACGAATTTGCTTCTCGCTGGTGCCCATTGGGCAAAGACGGCGCGGTGGCACTGGACCCTCAACGAGCGGGCGGTCAGCCGACAATCAAAGGGAGAAGGCTGAGGGTGGTGGACATCACCGACTACTTTGCAGGCGGAGAGTCAGTAAATTCTCTGGCCCGCGATTTCCAGCTCGACAACATGGACGTCGAGGGGGCCTTGCGGTTTGTCATTAAGTCAGGCATCAAAGAAAGCTGTTGATCCTGATTTTAGATGAAAGCATTAGTCCTCAAGTCCCGGACGCACTGCGCCAGCAAGACTATGATGCCCGTTCATTTCACAACCTGGGCTGGCTCGGAGATGCGGATGTGGTTTGGTTGCCAAAAGCAGGGCAGATAACGGACTCGCTTGTACTAACTTGTGACCTGAATATCTTTCGGAAGCAGCATCAGCGCTCCAGAATCATAAATAACATTGTGGGAATCGTCTTCTTGACAAGCGTTAATGAATCTGTCTTCATAACTTACGGCTCAGGGAGTTAGTCGCGATAGTCGAGGAAAACCGACGCTTTTACCAAGACTTCGTCCGCTTTCTTGTACAAGAAGGATATAGCTCTGTTCTAGAATTTATTCAGGAACAGTCGGATGAGCGAGCGGCGAACACAATAAGCCGCTATCTTAACCGACGCACCGACGTCAGGTTATATGATGGCTTACTCCGTCCGTATTCCAATTCAAGGGCCAAGTGGTTCTTTTTGGCTTGGCTACTCCGCGACGCAGCAACGCAACGACTTCAACCGTTACTGAGATCAGTGCCGGGAAATACACCTGTTGAAAGGCAGACGTACCTGCTCAACGAAATCAGAAGGTTTGTGGCACCACTGTTTCCACAGCCCGATAGTTGGGAATGGCCCGCTATTTCGGAAGTTATGCTGGCAAGGCTTGAGGGGAGTCGACGAGCCTTGAAAGGAACTTTGTTTGAAGGATTGGTAAGGCGAAACATGGAAAATTTGATACGTGCGCAGGAACTGCCCCTTCAAGTGAGCGACACTCAAGTTAAAATCGAAGACGAGACATATGATATTCAGGTTACAGGAACTGCGGGGACGCTTCTTGTTCCAGTAAAAACTCGCGAAACCATGGGCGGAGGACATTCGCTGCTGTTTACCAGAGACATTTACAAGTCAATCATGGTCGCCGCCGACAAGGGCTACGTATGCGTTCCCATAATTATCGCGGAATCATGGATGGGCGACTTGGATGAATTACAATCCGAACTCTACATATACATTCAAGCCAATCCCAATCAAGTCGCTTCCATTGAGCCGCTTTTGGCACAAAAACTGGAGGAAGAGTTATTACCCTTGCTGGAAAACATTAGCGGCGGTTAAATCAAGGCCGCTTGTCCCAGCCTACTTCTAGCCATTTCGCAGTATTCCGGGTTAATATCGATGCCTACGTAATCTCTACCAAGTCGTTGAGCGACCACGCCAGTTGTTCCACTGCCTATAAAGGGGTCTAAAACAACACCGTTTTCGGGGCATCCGGCTAAGATGCAGAGTTCAACCAGCTTCTCGGGAAAGACGGCAAAGTGAACGCCGCGATACTTGGAAAGCGGTATTTCCCATACCGTGCGGCGGTTCCTGCCCTTGGGATGAAAGGCTTGATCCCACCGTCCATCGTGCAGGTTTGAGTTGCCTTCATTTTTACCGTTTTCAGGGGTTCCGTTACGTTTGCCGAAGTGATTGCGCCCCCCTTTCATTCGGCTCTCCAGTGTAAAAGTGACGTGCGGTTCTCTGGTTGCATCAACATCATAATAGTAATTTTGATTCTTGACGAATAGGAAAACGTACTCATGGTCGATGGTTGGCCGGTTCTTTACCGACGACGGCATGGCGTTAGGCTTACGCCAGATGATATCCGACCTGAGTATCCAACCATCATCTTTAAGCGCCAAGGCTACCCGCCAAGGTAATCCGAGCAATTCGCCGTTCTGGTACTTGTCGCCCATGTTCAGCCATAACGTGCCGTCCTCTTTGAGCACACGTCTGCATTCAGAAAACGCCTTCTGAAGGCTCTGAACGTACTCCATTGGAGACTTTTCGTTTCCGATTTGCTCTGGAACGCAATAATCCCGTTGTGAATAGTAGGGTGGACTTGTGATGATACAATGGACCGACTCGCTGGGCATCTGGGCGAGAATGTCCAGAATATGTCCAGAATGAATGATATTTATCCATGGATTGTTTTGGGGGGTCACGCTCACTGCTCCTGCCCAACAGCTCCGGTGGACTCGATGAGTTGTGTTCGCGGTAATGGAATTGACTTAACACCTCATAGTCACACACTTCCATTCTACATCTTGGACAGAACCAGAGTAAGAGGGAATTTATGGTAGTCTACGGTGCCATCGGTCAGTCCGTCGTTCGCGGCGAGGGGCCGGACAAAGTTACCGGGAAGTCCGTCTATGCCGCCGACGTTACGCTGCCGGGGATGTTGTGGGGCAAGGCGCTGCGCTCGCCGTTCCCTCACGCCCGCATCGTCAGCATTGACACGGAGCAGGCGAAGGCCGTGCCCGGCGTCCACGCGGTGATAACCGCCGCCGACCTGCCCGATGCGCTGGTAGGCCGCCGCCTGCGCGATATGCCCGTGCTGGCCCGCGACGCGGTGCGCTTCGTCGGCGAGAAGGTGGCCGCCGTGGCCGCCGAAACCCAAGAGGCCGTCGAGGAAGCCTTGCTGCTTATTGACGTAGAATACGAAGAGTTGCCCCCGGTCTTTGATGCCCACGAGGCGATGGCATCGGACGCTCCCGTACTGCACCCGGCAATGTCGGGCTACAAAGGTCTGCCACAGCCGGAGTCGGACATCAACAACGTGTTCGCCCACATAACCTGGGGGCAGGGCGACGTGGAGCAGGGGCTTGCCGAGGCCGATTTGGTGTTTGAGCATACCTTCAACGCTCAATTGATGCACCAGGCCTACATTGAACCTCACGCCTGCGTGGTCAGCGCCGAGGCGCCGGAAAGTGGGGGACGGGTACAGGCGTGGGTCAACAACAAAGACCCCTACGCCCTCCGCGAGCAGTTGGCCGCCGTATGGGGAATGGCCGAGGAGCGCATCGTGCTGCATCCGTGCAGCATCGGCGGCGACTTCGGCGGCAAAGGCTCCTTTATGGACGTTCCGCTGTGCTACTACTTGTCGCTGCACTCCGGGCGTCCGGTCAAGATGGTGATGGACTACATCCAGGAACTGATGGCGGCCAACCCGCGCCACCCAGCGGTGATGACCATCAAGAGCGGCGTGAAGCGCGACGGAACGCTGGTGGCGCGGCAGGCGCGGGTGGTGTTCGACAGCGGGGCCTACGGCGCATTCAAGCCGACGGTGTACCTGCGCGGCGCCGACCATCTCTGCGGCGTCTACCGCATCCCCCACGCCCGCATAGACAGCTATATGGTCTACACCAACAACGTCCCCAAGGGCCACATGAGAAGCCCGGCCAAGCCGCAGGTGGTCTTCGCCGTCGAGTCCCACACCGACCTTATCGCCCGCGAGATGGGCATCGCCCCCCGCCGGTTCCGGCAGATGAACCTGCTGCGGGACGGCGACTCGTCGCCGGTGGGCCACGTCTGGCGGGACATCCGGGCAGAAGAGACGCTGCGCCGCGCCGCCGATGCGGTGGGAAGGGACGCCTCCAAGCCTGCCAAACCGGGAATGCTGACCGGGCGCGGGCTGGCCATCACCGACCTGTCGCAGGGCGTGGGACGCTTTGCAGCGAAAGTGAGCATCGGCGCGTCGGGCCGCCCCACGCTGCACATGGCCTTCTGGGACACCGGCACCGGCTCCCACACCGTGCTGCGGCAGATGGTGGCTCAGGAACTGTCGCTGCCGGTGGACGAAGTGGATATCGAGCTGCTGGACACCTCGGAAATGCCCTTCAGCTCCGGCTCCGGCGGAACGCGGGTGACCTACACCGCCGGGCAGGCTGTGGTGGGCGCGGCCCGTGAACTGCGCCGCCGGATCATACGCGCCGCGGCGCCGCTGCTGGACTCGCCGGAGGAAGACGTCACCCTCCAAAGCGGTCGGGTGGTGGTCGGCCCGTCGCCGTTGCGCCCGGCCTACTACCGCACCATCAACATCGGCGAGGTCGTAGCCCATGCCGATGACGGCGCCATCGTCGCGGAGTACGAATTCGCGTCGGAGCCGCCCAGCGTCACATCCTTCTGCGCCCAGGCCGCCGAGGTGGAGGTTGACCCGGAAACCGGCGCCATAACCGTCAACCGCTTCGTGACTGCCCACGACGTGGGGGCCATCTTAAATCCGCTGATGCACCAGGGCCAAGTGGAAGGCGGCGTCATCCAGGGCCTCGGCTACGCGCTGATGGAGGAACTGCAAACCGAGGACGGCCACATATCCACACTCAGCTTCGGCGACTATAAGATACCCACCAGCGCCGACATACCTGAGCTGGTCACTGTGCTGGTCGAGGGCAATAACGGCCCCGCCCCCTACCGCAGCAAGGGCATCGGCGAGAGCGCCAACATCCCGGTAGCCGCCGCCATCGCCAACGCCGTAACCGACGCCATCGGCGTCCCCGTAACCAGCCTGCCTCTAACGGCGGAAAAGGTGCTGCAGGCATTGCGGGAGAGGGTATAATTGTTTCAGTGATAAACTGCAACGAGGCAACCGTATGAAGGAAATACTCGTAAATTTGCCTGAAGACTTGGTGCGTGAAGTAACTGAATTGGTCGGAGAGCTGGAGCGCGACCAATTCATAAAGGATGCTATCAAGTCATGGATGCGCGAGCGGAAGAATATCAGAAAAGTCATGGAAGAATATGGCGGGATCGCCCCGGGTGAAGAGGGGGCCGATTGGTCCACCTCCGAAAAAGCCTATGCTTGGGTGCGGGAGTCGCGCCGCTTGGACAACGAACGTTCCAGGAAACTCTGGGGGGGAGAATCAGGGTTGTAACGGTAGTATAGAGGCGCAAATGTTGCCGTCGGAAAAATGACTTGACCAGAGATACGTCGGCGTATTTGACCAGTCTTTGGAGAAAAGTTGCAGTGGAGAAATATCTCCTCGACAGCACTGCGCCAATAGATTACTTGCGCCATAGACGGGAAGCGATTGATCTGATAGACGGGCTTTGGGGAAATGGTCATCAGTTGGCAGTCTGCGCTATTGGTGTAGCCGAGGTTTACGCAGGCGTGCATCCTCACATTAAAGGCGAAGCTGACAGGTTGTTTGAGCGGCTGGATTACTTTGACATCACCCCGGAAATGGCCGTTGAAGCAGGCCGATACCGCTACCAGTTCGCGAGGCATGGCATTTCGCTTTCAACACAGGACACTCTGACCGCCGCAGTCGCCATAGCCAATGATGCAACGCTGATTACCAACAATCTGAGCGATTTCCCCATGGATGGAATTAGGTTGCTCTCCCACAGGCAAGATTAGCCCGCCCTAACGCCCGCGGAGGTTTGCCATGCTCGACCTGCTCATTGCCAACGGCCTTATCATTGACGGCACCGGCAGCCCCGGATTCTTTGCCGCCGTGGCCGTGCAGGGCGACCGGGTCAGCATACATCGCGGCGACTTGTCCGAGCTGACGGCGGCGCGAGTTATTGACGCCGCCGGCTGCGTGGTCTGCCCCGGCTTTGTTGACCTGCACTCCCACGCCGGGCTGACCATCCTCGGCGAGCCGCACCATGACCCCAAGGTGCGGCAGGGCGTCACCACGGAGCTGGTGGGAATAGACGGCATCTCCCACGCCCCCTTTAAGAGCCGCGAGGAGCTGGAACGCTACATCTGGCTGGACTCCGGGCTGAACGGCTACCCGCCCTTGCCCGCCGACTGGCTGACCGTGGCGGAGCTGCTGGACAAGTACGACAACTCCGTCGCCATCAACATGGCCTACATATTGGGCAACTCACCCGCCCGCATCTGGAGCGTCGGCTGGAGCGACCGTCCGGCCACCCCCGCCGAGATGGAGGATATGAAGGCCGTGGCCCGCGAAGCGATGGAGGAAGGCGCTTGGGGGCTGTCAACGGGCTTGGACTATCCGCCCGGCTCCTACGCTTCCACCGAAGAGCTGGGCGCGCTGGCCGAAGTCGCGGCCCGGATGGGCGGCCACTACCACACCCACACCCGCGCCAGCCTGCGCTCCCAGGGGCTTCTCGCTCCGTGGCAGGAAGCGCTGGAAATCGGGCGGCTGGGCAACTGCCCGGTACACCTGACTCACTACCGCCAGAGCGCGTCCGGCGTCGGCAGCCATCTTGACTACCTGGGGCTGGTGGAGAAGGCTCGCGACGAAGGTATGGACGTCACCTTCGACTGCTACACCTACCCCTACTCCGGCACCACGATCACTATCGGCCTGCCCCACTGGGCCAAGGACGGCGGCCCGGAGCGGCTGATGGACGCCCTGCGCGACCAAGATGACCGCCAGCGGATGAAGCGTGAACTATCCCGCGAGCGACTGGAAAATAACTGGCTGACCAATTTCACTCAGCCGCAGAACAAGCAGTACGATGGCCGGCTAATCACCGACATCGCCGAAATGCGCGGCCAAGAGCCGGAAGACGCGCTGTTTGACCTGCTGCTGGAGGAGAACCTGGGCATTTCCACCGTCGGGCTAGGCACCAACGCCCAGACGCTCTACGCCTTCGTATCGCACCCGGCGGGGATGATCGCCAGCGACGCCATCCTGTTTGGGGAGTATCCCAACCCGCGCAGCTACGGCTGCTTCCCCATCGTGCTGGCCGAATTTGTGCGGGCTGAGCAACACCTGAAGCTGCCCGAAGCCGTCCGCAAGATGACGTCCTTCCCAGCCCAGCGCTTGGGCCTGCCCGACCGGGGCATCCTGCGCGACGGATTCAAGGCCGACATAGTGGTCTTCAACCCCAACACCGTCAAGGCCCTCGCCACCAAGGAGAACCCCAAGCAGTACCCCCTCGGCATAGACTACGTAATCGTCAACGGCCAAGTGGTGATAGAGGGCGACCAGAACACCGGCGCCCTGCCGGGCCGGGCCCTGCGACGGGGACGAGCCAGTACGTAGGGTCCAGTACGTAAGGTAAGGAAGGGCGTCAAGAAACTATGCTCAACAGGAAGTTCAGACTCGATTGCATTCCAATCTTCATTCCAATATTGATGATAGCCTTAGCGTTGGCGGCTCTTATGATGGCCTGCTCAGGAGAATCGCCTGCGCCTGGGCAACAGCCCTCAGTCGCTCAGGAAGGCGAAGCGCTGTTCAACAAGACCTGCGCGGTATGCCACGGGGCAGAAGGGACCGGAACGCAGGCCGGGCCGCCCCTGGTACACCCCATCTATGAACCCGGTCACCACCCTGATATATCCTTCCGCAATGCCGTGAAGAACGGGGTCCCTTCCCATCACTGGGAATTTGGTCACATGCCGCCTCAACCAAGCGTACTGGACGAAGATGTGGAGAAAATCATCTGCTATATCCGGGAATTGCAGGTTGCCGGGGGCATCTACGAAGGCGACGCCTGCTGAGCTCACTAAGCGTCGAAAATCTCGCTCAGCGGCAGGCTGAAGCCAGGCAGCACATCGCCGCCGTCCAGCACTTCATCTCCGGTCAAAGTAGTTGCCGGGACGCCGGGGCGGTGCACCATCACGGCCCGCTCCCCCGGGTAGACTTCCACAACCATCAGCACGCCAAGAGCCAGCCACATCAGGGTTTTGTCGTTGACTTCCCTCTGCTGATCGGATGGAGATACGATTTCCACCACCAGCTCCGGCGCCACTTCCAAGTAGCCGTCGGACTGGTCGTCGAGGGGCAGCCTTTCTGCCGAAATGTAAGCAATATCTGGTTCTCTCACTGTGTCCGGGTTCCGCTGTACGATAACGCCGGCGTCACTTCCTATCACGGCGCCCAAGCGTCGCGGTCTGACATAGGCCACCAACGCTCCCCCAAAGCTCATCGCAATCCGTCCGTGTATCTTTCCAACTGACACGGTTTCACACAGCACTCCCCGGATGAGTTCACCTTTAACCCCCTGACTGCTCAGCCGCAACAGATCCTCGGCGGTCAGCAGTTTTGTTTTGGCAGTCGTGGCAGTCGCCATACGCTCCACCTAGCGTTTCACTCGCCTAGCATTTCAATGGATGCATTTGATTCTACTACTGCGGACGCGGAGAGTGCCAGGAGGAAATTAAACGTCGAAAATCTCGCTCAGCGGCAGGCTGAAGCCAGGCAGCACATCGCCGCCGTCCAGCGCTTCATCTCCGGTCAAAGTAGTTGCCGGGACGCCGGGGCGGTGCACCATCACGGCCCGCTCCCCCGGGTAGACTTCCACAACCATCAGCACGCCAAGAGCCAGCCACATCAGGGTTTTGTCGTTGACTTCCCTCTGCTGGTCGGATGGAGATACGATTTCCACCACCAGCTCCGGTATAACTTCCAGGTAGCCCTGAATTCTCACATCGAGGGGAAGTTTTTCCGCCGATACATAGTAAACATCCGGCTCGCGCACAGTGTCCGGGTTCTTCTGTATCAAAACACCGACGTCAGTTCCACCGACACGGCCTAATCGCCGCGGTCTTATATGGATATTGACAAAAGTGATAAACAGCCCGGCAATGCGGCCATGCTCTTCTCCAACTGACACGGTTTCACACAGCACTCCCCGGATGAGTTCACCTTTAACCCCCTGACTGCTCAGCCGCAACAGATCCTCAGCGGTCAGCAGTTTTGTTTTGGCAGTCGTGGCAGTCGCCATACGCTCCACCTGGCGTTTCACTCGCCTAGCATTTCAATGGATGCAGTTGATTCTACTACTGCGGACGAGAAGAGTGCCAGGAGGAAATTAAGCGTCGAAAATCTCCCTCAGCGGCAGGCTGAAGCCAGGCAGCACATCGCCGCCGTCCAGCACTTCATCTCCGGTCAAAGTAGTTGCCGGGACGCCGGGGCGGTGCACCATCACGGCCCGCTCCCCCGGGTAGACTTCCACAACCATCAGCACGCCAAGGGCCAGCCACATCAGGGTTTTGTCGTTGACTTCCCTCTGCTGGTCGGATGGAGATACGATTTCCACCACCAGCTCCGGCGCCACTTCCAAGTAGCCGTCGGACTGGTCGTCGAGAGGCAGCCGCTCTGCTGATATGTAGAAAACGTCCGGCTCGCGGATGGTATCCGGGTCGCGCTGTATCAGGACGCCTCCGTCGGTGCCACCTACCCGGCCCAAGCGGCGGGGTTTTACATAGATGCTGAACGCAGTTATTAGGTTTCCCGCAACGAATGTATGCACTTTTCCAACTGACACGGTTTCACACAGCACTCCCCGGATGAGTTCACCTTTAACCCCCTGACTGCTCAGCCTCAGCAGATCCTCGGCGGTCAGCAGTTTTGTTTTGGCAGTCGTGGCAATCGCCATACGCTCCCCTGTCTCTAAACGGATACATTTGATTGTATTATACCGCTATGGCCCGGCTGCTATGGGGTCAGCGCCGCCAGCAGTCCCTCCAGCGCGGCGCAGTCCCGGCAGCCGTTTCGGGCTTCGGGCGGCGCGGGCAGCGCGTGGATGCGGGCGGCGTGACGCAGCAGCGGCGGTATCAGGCGTTGGGGATTTAGCTCCACTTCGACCACCCTGGAACGGAAGCCGAGGGCGAAGCCTTCGGCGTAGACCGGGCCGTCTGTATCCAACGCTTCAGAGTCTATCGCGGGTTCCATGTAGGCAAGGGCCAGTTTCGACACTGTCGGAAAGTCGAGGCGTTGCGCGATCCAGGCGTAGGCGTTGAGCTGCGCACGGTAGACGCGGTGCCGGCTTCGGTTGTCCGGGTTGTGACGGGAGGTCTTGTAGTCCACGATGGCGCAGGAGCCGTCGCCCAACCGGAACAGGGCGTCGGCCTCGCCGCGAAGCGTGACGCCCGTCGCGTCATCGGTGGCCCTGAACTTGGACCAGTGGGGCGGGTCAATATGTTGGACAGCGCCGCCCACTTCGGCCAGCCAAGTCGGCAGGCGCCCCTCGCGGCGCAAGTGATTGACCACAACCTGCTTGGTGTAGCGGTCAATGCTGCTGAAGATTCCGGGGAAGTCTTGCCAGGGAAGCGGCTTCACGCGCATCCGTATCCATGCGCAGCGGGGGCAGAACCAGAAGCTGGCGTATCTGCCCAGCTCCGTGGCGGAAATAGTCAAGCAGGACGATGAATCTTCATCGTCCTGCGGCTGTGCATCTGGCATTGGCGAGTCCAGCGGCTAGTCTCCGTCGCCGGTGGCGCCCGCCGGTTCAGCCGACGGCGGATGAGCCGGTGCGGCCTCGGGAGCAATCTCCGGCCGAGCGGCGTTGCCGCGAGCTTCCGGCGGCAACGCTTCCTCCCAGTCCGGCAACTGAAGCCGCTTGGTGTTGGGTAGGAACATTATAGCGACGACTGCCAAGACGCTGAGACCGAAGGACAGCCAGAGGGGCCAGAGGTAGGCGCCGGTGATGTCGCGGAGGAAGCCTGCCGCCACCGGGCCCAAGGCCATGCCAAGGCCCGCGCCCATCATCTGCCACCCATAGGCCGTGCCGGTGGGCGCATCGGCGTAATACTGGCGGTTGATGATGGGAAAAGCGGTCATCTCGCCGCCCATCCCGATACCGAACAGCACGGCGAACAGGAAGTAGAGGGCGACGCTGTCACCGGCCACGAGCAGTATCAAGATGGGGAATGTTTGCAGGGCGAAACAGACGCCCATCACCCGCTTGCTGCCGATGAGGTCCGCCAGCACGGGGGTGGCGAAGCGGGTAGCGGTGCTGACCACGGTGAGGGACAGGTAGACCATGGCTGCCGTGCCGTCGGAAATGCCGTCCTCAATGGCTATGGCAACCAGCAGAATCAGAATGACATTGTGGCCGGCGCAACCCAGACCATGAATCGTAGCCAAATTCCAGAAAGCAAAGGTGCGCTGTACCTGCTTCAGGAAGACATCAGTTCGCAGCTTGGCTACCGCGTTGTTCTGCAAGCTGCGAACCGGCTCGCCCTCGGGCGCTCCCCATTGGGTGATGCCGCGGTCGGCCGGTTCGTTGTAGAACCACTTGGTCAAAGTAAGAAGTATGATGCCGCCGGCGATGCCGGGAATCCAGAAAGTGACCTGCAACCCGTACCGGTCGAACAGGAGGTACACCATCAGGATAGCCAGCCCGGTGCCCAGGCCCTGGAGCGCCTGTAGAATGCCCATTGCCAGCCCCAGGTTCTTGCGGAACCACAGGGTGACCCCGGAAACCAGCGTGACCTGGAAGGAAGCCATGCCGGCCGCCAGCACCAAACCGAAGTACAGGTAGTATTCCCACAGTTCGGTCATGATGCCGGTCATCACCATCCCGAACATGAAAAGGACCCCGCCGCCCCACATCACCCGTCGCACGCCGTAACGGTCGCCCAACCAGCCACAGATCGGGCTGAGTGTCGCAGACATCAGCCACTGGATGGTGAACCCCAAGGTGATGAAGCCGATGCTCCAGCCGAAAAGTTTCTCGAATTCCGGCACTAAGATCGCCACGGCGAAGCGCATACTGGAACTGGTCATCCACATCACCGTGGCGACGCCAACGATGACCCAAGCGTAGTGAATACGCCGGTCACCGATAACCAGACCCTCGGGCTTCAATCCAAAATTGAACATCACAAACCGTTACACGACCGAATACGCAGGGAAAGGCCCATTCTACCCCCGCAATTCAGATGTTTCAATGATGTTACGGCGCGGATGTTACGGCGCGGATGTTACGGCGCGGAGAAAATTGCGAAACTACTCCGGCCTGTCTCTTTTATTTCTGAAGGCGTGGGCTCCGGCGGCAAGGGGTGTTACCGGCCGGGGGCGTCCCAGCGGAGCATTTCGAGGTAGCCGCCGGGTTCGGCCCAGGGGAGCAGGGCGCGGAGGAATTCGCGGACGCCGGGGGTTTGGCCCCGCTCGCGGCAGTTGCGAAGGTGCCGGCGCAGGTTCATATAGGTATTGAGCCGGACGCCGGTTTCGGCGATGCGCTGGGCGAGGTGTTTGGGGCCGTCCGTTACCGGGTCGAAGGGCGGGGGTTCCTGGTGGTTGGCAAGGGCCACGTCCCACTCTTCGCAATATTCTTCGGCAAGGCGGCGGAGGCGGACTACTTCGAGTTCGGGGGCGAGTTTGCGGCAGAGGGCGTTGACGCGGCGGCGGAGCTGGGAGAGGGACATTGCGGCACTTCCTGAGATTGGGTTAGGGGCAAGATTTGTTTTTTCCGGCCATAACCGGCCTTTTGCGGCCTTTTGCGGTGTTGGCGGCGGCGCTTCCTGAGATTGGGTTAGGGCGGGATTTTGTTTTTTCCGGCCATTTCCGTCCATTTTTGCGATCTTCGCTGGTTACTTCCTGAGATTGGGTTAGAGGCGTAATTTTGTTTCTCCGGGCATTTTCGGCCAGTTTTGCGATGTTCGTCTTTGATCATTGCCGGGGCCGGGGCGCGGCCACGGGGATCCTGGGGCGGGTTGGGCCAGACAGTAATAATGGTAGGGAGGCGCTTTCGGGGTTGGCAAGGGGGCGGTGTCAGAGGTTATTTACACAGATAACAGGATGGACCGGATTTTCAGGCGTGAGGGAGAGAGGCCGGGGCAGTTTCGCAATTTTCTTGGCGCGGATGTTACGGCGCGGGTATTCTCAACACGCTCCGGCGTCGTCTATAAACGCCGGTTCCCCCTTTTCGCGGGAATCCCCCCTGCCGTGGGGAGCCAGGCTGAGCCGGACTCGCAGGATTCCCGCTTTCTGGGAAACAACGGAGGCCGCGGGATGACGGGACGAGAGCAGCGATAACGGCAATCCCGGCTCCCGTTGAGAATACCAGGGCGCCGCGCCGGGGCAGACTGTCAGCCCGAGGGTTGGAATCTATCCGGCAGGCCCCGCAGAATGCCCTCCGCCCCCTCGCAGATGTCCCGCACCACGTCCCCGGCGGGCCGGATGCCGTTGATGTGGCCCGCTCCCTGGCCCATATAGACTGCCGATAACTCCGTATCGTGACGGGCGCGGGCTTCGGCTGCGTCAGAAGCCAGCTCTTCGCGGCGGGCCAGGATTTCCGCGTCTCTGCCGTCCCACTCCTGCACCAGCCGGTTGCGGTACACCCGTCCGGCTATCCCCTCGGGCCAGGGCCTGGAGCCCAGCAGGTCGTAGAGCCGGGTAAAGGCGGTGTCCTGTCCGTCGGACAGCAGGACTTGCTCCTTGAAGGCTTGAGGAACTTCCACCGCTTCCGGGGTGGCAAGCATCGCTGTGCCCAGGGAGGCGCCTTCCGCTCCGGAGGCTAACACCCCGGCCAACGCGCGCCCGGAAGTGATGCCCCCGGCGGCCAGCACCGGCGTATGGGGGTAACGCTCCACCAAGTCAACCAGCAAGGGAAGCAGGTTTGTCTCGCCGGTGTGGCCGCCGGCCTCATTGCCTTGCGCCAGCAACACATCGGCCCCGGCATCCACCGCCAGCCGCGCCAACTCCAGGGACTGCACCTGGCATATAGTCAAAGCCCTGGCTTCCTTGGCTCGCCCCAACCAGGGGCTGGGGTCGGCGAAGGAGAAAATGATGACCGGAACCCGCTCCTCAAGGGCAATCTCAAAGTTGGCCGTATTGAACTCGATTAGCTGGGTTATGAATCCGGCTCCGAAGGGGCGGTCAGTCTGCGCGCGGATGTGGGCTATCTGCTGACGCATCCACTCTGTACCGAAATCGTTGGTGCCGCCGAAACAGCCCAAGCCCCCCGCCAGAGAGACCGCCGCCGCCAACTGCCCGCCGCTGTGGTTGCTCATCGGCGCAGACATTACCGGATAATCAAGGCCAAGCAAGTTGGTAAACTGGGTTTGCAGCATAGTTTTTCCCTTTCCGCAACTCTATAGCTTCCCCCAAAAGGGGGTATTCGCAGGCTTATGAATCCCGCTCGTGGCTGTCTGTCATTGCCGCGAAAGCCGAAATTCGGGGACTTGTTCCGAACAAAGGCGATAGTTAGGGAATTGACAGGCAAGCAATTCCCTCATAGAGTAACTCAGTGGACTAGCTACTGCGCAGCGGGGGCTGGTTCATTCCTTCCAAAGAGAGTGATTCTCCGCACAGATAGGGTAAGCCGCCGCTGTTCCCATGTATGCGGCTGGGGGCTGACCTCCCTCTCACATCAGCGAGAACAAACTCCGATTTAGAAGGAGAGCCGAGGGGCGGCCACTGCGTAGCGGGAGCCGCCTTTTTATTTTGGCAGCGAGACTAGCCCGTAACCTTCGACTTCTCCACCGGGGCCGCGCCGAAGTTTTTCTTCGATGATTAGCCAGTCATTCTTGTCTGGTTTGCCCAAGAAATGACGCCCAATAGGTAGAGGTCAATGGCGGCTGCCCCGTAATGGCGGAAATGGTCATTTTTGCGGATGGCGCATGCTACCACCGTAAAATCCAGTTCTTTTACGAGGGAATTTAGTTTTTGGTAGAAATCCCTACGCAATTGAGGGTTATTTAACAGCTCAAATCCGTTTTTGTTCCGGTTAATATCCGCTGTATGTAACAAGATGTCCCTTTGTCCAAACAGTTCATACTTGAATCGGTTGAAGGCTTCAGTCAACAGACCATCGGCATAATCTTGGTCCATTATGACCCCGCCCAATACGAATATGGGATACTAGGGGTCAATCACCGGCAAATTGTGGTCGCAGGATTCATCCAGGAACAGAACCTTTCATTAGCTATCATTATTCCCGTTTTGCAGAGGCCGCAGAGTAAGGCGACAAACTGACTGGAGCGTCCCCGGTGCCAACCCTATCACAAAGGCTATGCAGCGGCTATGCGTCCACCAGCAGCCCCGGGTTCAGGACGCCGTTGGGGTCTAGCGCCCGCTTGGCGGCGCGAAGAGCTTGAGCGAAGGGTTCAGGGCGCTGCTGGTCGTACCACGGACGATGCAGGCGGCCCACGGCGTGGTGGTGAGTGATGGTGCCGCCGACGGCCATAATAGCGTCCGACGCAGCGGCCTTGATCTCCTCATACATCTCCAGTTCAGCGCCGCGCCGTCCCATTCCCTCCCAGGTGTAGTAGGGCGCCGGGCCGTCGGGGTAAACGTGGGTGAAGCGGCAGGACACCGACCCGCCGCCGCAGACGCGGTTCAGGGTTTCCTGCAACGCGCCGCGCACCATTTTGTCCATCGCGGGCCAGCGCTCCCAAGTGATGGCCGTCTCCAGCGTCTCAGCCACCAAGCCGAGGCCGGTGGTGATGTTGCGCTGGTAGGGCGCTCCGAGGAAGGCGTTGCGCCAGGCCCCTACTGCGCCCTGGCGTCCGGTTTCGCCATCGGATGCGTCGGCAGCGCGAGTATCGGGCGACGATATGCGGATGCCGGCCTCGTCTATGGCGCCCCCGGCGTCGAGGGCGATGGCGACGGCCTGCCGTATATTCTCGTCCTGTGGCAGCTCGCTGGACTCGAAACCGAGAATCAGCAGGGCGCGGGAGCCGTCCATCCCCGCAGCGGCCTGGGCTTCGCCCGGGTCGAGCAGGCGGCAGTTGGCAGGCCAGAGCTTGGCCTGCACGATACGCCGGGCGGCTTCGGATGCGGCCATGAAGCCGGGGAAGGTCACGCCGGCTGAGGCCCGGTACTGAGGCCGCGCCTGGATTCGCATCCACGCCTCGGTGATGACGCCCAGGATGCCCTCGCTGCCGATGACCATGCGGTCGGGGCTGGGGCCGGCCCCGCTGCCCGGCAGCCGCCGCGACTCCCACAAGCCCGACGGCGTAACCATGCGCACCGACTCTACGAAGTCGTCTATGTGGGTGTGGTTGGTGGCGTAGTGGCCGCCGGATCGAGTGGCAATCCAGCCGCCCAGCGAGGAAAACTCGAAGCTCTGCGGGTAGTGGCGCAGGGTAAAGCCATGGGGCCGCAACTGCGCCTCCAGCCCCGGCCCGTAGGCCCCGGCCTGAATTCGCGCCGCGCGGGAAACATCGTCCACCTCCAGCACCTTGTCCAGCGCCGACAGGTCAATGGTGACGATGCCGTCGTAGCCTTCGGGCGGCTCGAACCCGGCCACCGTGGAACTGCCGCCGCCATAGGGGATGGCGGCGTAGCCGGACGACGAGCACCAGTCCAGCACCGCGGTCACTTCCTCCTCGGTGGTGGGGCGGGCCACCACATCGGGCGGGTTGGGGAACTGCAAATTGTAGGCGCGAATCCGGTCCCGGAAGCTGCGCCCGTAGGTGTGCGCCGCGCGGTCGTGGCCGTCGGCGGCGCAGATAGCGGCGAGGGTCGCAGGCGGGATGATGCGCGGCGGTCGCAGCCGCAAGTCTTCCGGACGGGGCGGCATCACCGGCTCCACCGACGTGCCGTAACGCTGCGACAACCGCGCCGCGGCTTCCCGTATCTGCTGCTCCGTTGGTTCGTCCCGCTCAAGGCCCCAAGCCCAGAAACTTCTGCGACTCACGCGACGCTCCTCCTGTCCGCCTATCCGTCCGGGCGCAGGCGGCGCAACTCCTCTTCCAATTGGCGTATTCGTTCCTGGTCGGCGGCCCGCGCTTCCCGTTCAGCTCGCAGGGAGCCTTGCGCCGCTCGCAGGGCTGCCCGCTCCTGCCGCCAGTTTTCCAGGTAGACGCCGGCGGCGGGGTCATAGAAGCGGGGCCAGCCTTCATCCCAGGCCAGGCTGAGTTCCAGCATTTCGCTGTATCCCTTGAGTATGCCATCGGGTTCGGTGGTCAACTCTATGGGCTGATATTCACCGCCTGCCAGCTTGAGGCCGTTCAGTTGAAAGCGGTAGTACCGGCCTCCGGTTGGGTCGAACCGCCAGAATTCCGGGATGCCGATTTGGGCATAGATCGGGGGCTTCCTGACGAGGTCCACTCGCCTGGTGCTTTCCGAGGCGATTTCCAGCACCCAGTCGGGCGCCTTGCCAACCTCCCACGGCAGGTAAAGTTGGCGCGGGCGGATGGCCTCGGCGTCTACGCCGAAAGCCAGGTACACGTCCGGCGCCACCCGGACGTTCAGGTTGCGGGGGTCATAGCAGATATTAGTGTCGGTATCTATGAAGACGTCGGGGCGCCGGTGAAAGTCGGTGAAGTAGGCGAAGAGCAGGCCCATTACCTCGTGAATTTCACGGTTCTGTTCCATGTGATCCGGCGGCACTTCCTTCCTGCTGGCGTCAAACTCAAGGTTGGCGTAATCAATCGGCCCTCCCTTGCAGTAGGGCAGCATCTTGTATTTATCCCCAGACTTGCGGAGAGCCATTTCGGAGCCTCTTGCAAGACCCGCGCCGACTGCCGTCTTCTCTTTCGGCTCGCTGGGCGGCGCGGTCTCATCTAACCTTACAGCCCGATTCTAACACGACTGCCTTTGCGCCATGCGGGATGTCGCATCCCCCGAACCAACTGGCGCCCTAGTCCACCATGTCGAACCGCTCCGACTGCGAGGGCTGGGCCCACAGCTCTTCCGCGCCGGACATGGCGACGGAGCGCTCAGGGCTGGCCCGCCAGGCGTCGTAGATTTCATTGCTGTCCCAAGTCACCAGCGTGGAAATCTTGGCCGGGTCGGACAGCGAGATCAGCGTCTGGCGGCTGCCGAAGCCGGGGGCCTTGCTCTGCGCCAGTCCGTTGCCGTCCAGCAACGCCTTGGCTTCTTCGATCTTGTCGGGCTTGGCCCAGTGGTGAGTAAGCACGCCTATCATTTTCTTCTCCCAAATCAGCAATTAAATAGAGAAAGCACAGGGCTCAACCCGGCCGGTTCCGGCGTCCCTGTGCTCTCTGCGGTCGATCCGGTTTCTAGTCCGGGTCGCGGCGGACGCCTATGGCGCGGGCGAAGGCGAAGGCCAGCCCAGCTACAACCACGCTGAACACCGCGCCCATTTTGCCCGGGTCAAGGAAGGCCAACCCCTCTGGTGTGTTGTACGCCTTGTTGGCGACGAACAGGGCCACCGTCAGCCCCAGACCCGCGATCATGCCCGCCACCGCCAGGTGCCTGACGCCCATTCCTTCAGGCAGCGGGAAGCCCAGCTTGGACACGACGAAGGAGAACAGCGAGACTCCCAAAGTCTTGCCCACAATCAGCGACAGGAGGATCATCAGAGTGACCTGGTTGATGTTTCCGAAGGCCACGCCCGCGTTGGCCCATGCAAAGAAGAACAGCCCCACGTCCACCGGCAACTTGAGCTGATGCTCGAATTGCTCCAGCGCGCCAACTCTGTGCCCGTGCCCGCCGCCGGAATGGGCGTGTGCTACGGCGTCTTCATCGCCGTGTTCCGAGCCGTGTTCCGACTCTCCGGCGGCGTGGAGCGCGGGCAGGAACGGAACGATGACCACCAAGGCCAGTGCAGGCTCTACCCCTGCCTTGACCAGTCCCACCCAGCTCATTCCGCCTGCTACCAGTATGTAGACCGGCCACCAAGTGATACCCGCGCGCCGGATCAGGTAGGCGGTAGCCATTCCTCCGGCAGTCAGCAGCAGCCAGAGGGGCTGCACATCCGTCGAATAGAAGACGGCGATGATTACCAGGCCGATGGCGTCGTCGGCCACGGCCAGCAGCAGCAGGAAGTTGACCGCCGGATGCCGGTTGCCGAATATCACCCGGGCGACCAGCCAAGCGAGCGCGATGTCGGTAGCGGTGGGGATGGCCCAGCCATTAGCGACGGCGCCGAAATCATCGCTGCCGCCATAGAACACTATGGCTAAGAGGAAGAAAAGTCCCACCGGCCCGAACACGCCGCCCAAGGTTCCCATCAGCGGGTTGATGGCCTTGGGCAGGGGGTTCAGCGAGCCGCCGGGCAGGATCGACTCGGTAATCTCCTTGGCCGCGATGCCGAAGAAGAAGACCATAAACACTTCGTTAACCAGGAAGTGGACGGTTATGTGTTTGCCGAATATGTAGAAGTCGTTCAGGTCGTGGTGTTCGCCGTCATCCAGGAACGGGCCCTTGCCAAAGTTCCAGAAGTCGAACTCCACCACATCGTGATAGCTGGGGAAGTCTACATTGGCCCACACCAGCCCGGCGACGACGCCGAGGATGAGGGGGATAGAGTATTCCTGTAGGAAGGCTATGAAATGGCGAATCTGCGCCATTGGAAACCTCTAAATCCGAAATGAGGCGGCCCGGCTGCATAGCGAACCCGCCCGCCGGGAAACCGCCGCCGATTATATCACCGGATTCAACGGTAGCCCAACCCCGGATTCAGCGACGGAGCTGGAGTCGGTGTAAAAGTAAGCCCGAAATCCGTTGTCTTTCAGTGGCTCAAACCCGTTCCTGGTTCGAACAATGTCCGCGGTGTGCAGCACAATATCCGTATCTGTTCCGTCAAACATTTTGCGCTTGAAATCATCAAAAGTCTCGGTCAGTGGCCCGTCGGCATATCTTTAGTAAAGACCGCAGTAAAGAGTAAAGACCGCTAAAACCGGCGGCATCGTTAACGGCCCCAACGACTGGGCCTCAAATACCGGACAGCCGGACTACCTCCTGCAATTGGTGAAACGCATCACCGCCGTCTGCCTCTCTTGGCGCGTCTATCGGCAGTTCTGCTTCTCCCCTCCCTGCAATTGGTGAAACGCATCACCGCCGTCTGCCTCCGCGCCGTGGGCCTCGCGGCCAGGTTGCCGGAGCCGGAGTTGTGCAGGAATTGAGCCACTACCGCTTTGACGCCGCCCCCGCGTCTTCGTACAATCTTCGCAGGATCAAAGTAAAATACACCGCGTAAGATACACCGCAGGAAAATCCTGTCCTGCTCAAAAAAGGGGCTTGCCATGACGACGCCTGACTTGCCCGCCCCTCGAGAAGAGGGCGCAACGCCTGACGAACACGCGGCCATCAGCCGACGGTTCATCCAACAAGCCAGCGACGAATTACGGAAGGGCGACCGCATTCAAGCCTCTGAAAAGACGTGGGGTGCTTTAGCGCACGGGGTGAAAGCCATTGCCAAGGAGAGAGGATGGCTCCACGAAGGCCATCATACGCTGGTGTCAGGCGGACGGCATCTGGGGATAGAATTCGGACACCCCCGGCTGGTTTTGGCGACTGACAACGCGGACAAGCTACACCGGAACTTTTACAATAACTACGATGACCTGCCCCAAATCGCCGACATCATAGCCGACATCATAGACGAAGTGGCCTCGGTTTTGCCGGACTTGGAAGCCATACGAAAAGCCGCGCCGCGGTACTTTGTAATACGTAACGGAACCGAAAGACGGCAGGTGAGATGGCTGACGGGCGACGGGGGTATCCAAATCGGAGACGAATCCTCTGTCGGTTTCTCCCTGAATCACCCCGATGAACCTTTCCAGTCCGACGGCGGCCCACCAGTAGGGAGCGGAGGCTGGGCGCCGGCGCCTGACGAGGCCGCCTAACCGGGGTTGCCGCCGGAACAGGCCGATGCCATACAAGCGGGCGCAAGCGAGAGGCCGCAATCTTTCGGCGCCCCAGCAAGGGACTCTGTTCAATCGCAATCTCCACAGCCAATCCCCGTTGGCGGATTACCTGCAACCCAGAACGAATCGAAGGCGGCGTTCACCATCGCACTGATTGTCTGCCCGGCCAAGTTCCGCGTCACGATATAAGGCAGCGGCGAGATAACTACCTTGCACAGCTATGCCTTTCTCACTTGCCTGCCGGTTGACGTTATAGCAACCGCGCCATAGTACTCGACGGGTTCCCAAGACGGAGAAAATTGCGAAACTACCTTAGTTTCCCTTCACACCTGAAAATTCTGTCCATCCATGTAAATAAACCGCGTAAATAAACCGCTCCCCCGACACCTCCCCCTTGCCAACCCGATAACAACTCTCCACCCTGTTTACTGTCGAACCAGTCTTACCGTCGCGCCCAAACTGCGCCGCCGCCCCGCCCAGGCCAGACCAGGTCAGGCCAAACGGATAATATGGCAGGAAATGACCGGCGAATCAAAAATGCGCACCCTCAGCCGCTCTTCAGTTGCATAACCCCCCTCCAGTGCATAGACCCCCTCCAGCGCAAGTACGCCCGCGAACTAGCCGTATATAATCTCCACCGCCTCGCCGCGGAATTTTGCGGCGAGTGGGCCGTAGCCGTAGCCGTAGCTGACCGTCAGGAACCCCGGCTGCCGGAGCGGGCATCTTCCGGAATAACGGGTGAGGCTTTCTGTAGAGCCGCCGGCCTGTAACCGGGCGCCCACGTCGTTTCGCAATTTTCTCCAGAGCGGTAATCTGGTTGACAATAATGGGGGCCTTTGCTACCATCGGCGGCAGCTTGGGGCTGTTTGCGCCGGGCCTTTTGCCTTGCCCGCGGCGGGCGGGGTTGTTGCTTCACTCTGGATCGGAGGAACCGAGTTAGTGGCTTTCGTTAGTGGTCTCAAGTGCCGCGAGTGCGGGAGAGAGTCTCCCGCCGATCCCCTAAACGTCTGTGATTTCTGCTTCGGCCCGCTGGAAGTGGTCTACGACTACGCCACCATCTCCGAGGTAGTGAGCCGGGACCGCATCGAAGCCGGGCCGTTGAGCATCTGGCGCTACGGCGACCTGCTGCCCGCCGAAAGCGACAACCCGGTCGACATCATGGCGGGCTACACGCCGCTGCTCAAGGCCAACAACCTCGGCAAGCGATTGGGCCTCAACAACCTCTACATCAAGAACGACAGCGTCAACCCATCGTTCTCTTTCAAAGATCGAGTGGTGTCGGTTGCCGCCACCAAGGCGAGAGAATTCGGCTTCGAGACGATTTCCTGCGCCTCCACTGGCAACCTGGCTTGTAGCGTCGCCGCCCATGCCGCCCGCGCCGGAATGCGCGCCGTGGTCTTCATCCCTTCCGATCTGGAGCGCGGCAAGATTATCGGCGCCGCTATCTACGGCCCCACACTGGTGGCCGTAGACGGCACCTACGATCAAGTCAACCGCTTGTGCAGCGAGCTGGCTGACAACGATGACTATAGGTGGGCCTTCGTAAACATCAATATGCGCCCCTATTATGCCGAGGGCAGCAAAACCCTCGGCTATGAGGTGGCGGAGCAACTCGGCTGGCGGCTGCCAGACCACGTGGTAGTGCCTTCCGCTTCCGGCGCAATGTTCACCAAGATATGGAAGGGCTTCAACGAGCTGGCTTGCCTGGGGCTACTCGATGGCGTGGAAGCCAGTTCCTTCGGCCCTGACCAGAACACCGCGCATCACCCGGCAGTCACCACCCGTATGCACATGGCCCAGGCCGAGGGTTGCTCGCCTATCGTCAGCGCATGGGACAGCGACGAAGCGCGCATCACGCCGGTGCGGCCCGACAGCCTCGCCAAGTCGCTGGCCATCGGCAACCCGGCCGACGGCATCTACTCTCTGCGGGTCATCAACAACTCCGGCGGCTCAGCCTACGCAGTGCCGGAAGACCGCATCGTCAGCGGCATCCGGCTGTTAGCCGAAACCGAGGGCATCTTCACCGAGACCGCCGGCGGCGTCACTGTGTCGGCCTTGTCATACTTGGCGGAAAAAGGCGCCATCGGCCCCGACGAGCTGACCGTGGTCTATATCACCGGCAACGGCCTGAAAACCCAGGAGGCCGTGGAAGACGAAGTGGTCAACCCCCTGTCGGTAAAGCCCACCATATCATCCTTCGAGGCTGCCTTCCTGAATTAGCAACTTGGCAATGGCAGGTACTTGGAAATGACTACCAGCGCAGACCCCGTTCCGGCGCCGGTTGATGAGCCTTCCCTCTCTGAATACGCTCAACTATGGCGGGCCATAGGGCGGCTTGAAGGGACCGCGGCCGCGTTGCTCGAGGGCCAACGGGAACTGAAAGAAGGCCAGCAGGAACTGAAACAGGAGCTTAGAGCGGAGTTTCAGTCTGGCCTGCATGAGCTTAGAGCGGAGTTTCAGTCCGGCCAGCAGGAGCTTAGAGCAGAGTTTCAGTCCGGCCAGCAGGAGCTTAGAGCAGAGCTTCAGTCCGGCCTGCGAGAAATGAACCGCCGGATAGACCGTCTGTTTTACCTTATCCTCGGTGTTGGCGGCGCACTGCTGGCATCAGTTTACGCCACCCGGTTTATCGGAAGTTAAAATTCTCTTGAATCTAGCGCTTGAGTACAAATTGCGAAACCGGCGTTCTGACGGATTTCGCGCCCCCATATCCCCAACTCACTGGCAGGAGTACCCCGATGAGCATTGTGGTTCGCATCCCCACCCCGCTGCGGCGGATGACCAACGGGCAGGATAAGGTGGAAGTGAAGTCCGGTAACTTGGGCGCCATGGTCGATGAACTGGAGGGCGCCTACCCCGGCTTCAAGGACCGCCTGCTGGACGAGGACGGCGAACTGCGCTACTTCGTCAACATCTACCTGAACGGCGAGGACGTGCGCTTTCTGGACGGGCTGGACACCGCCACCAATTCCGGAGACGAGGTTAGCATCGTCCCGGCCGTGGCGGGTGGCGATTAAAGGTCTGCCGCAGGAGTTTCCGGCACACCAGACGGCTCCGAACCTAAACCCGTTCATTCTGAGCCTGTCTGAGGATGAGGCCTGTCGGAGGATGAGCGGGTTTCCCTTGTTTATCGGCTACCCGCTTTTCGGCAAGCTCAAGACAAGCGGTCATAGCCCGCTATTTGCGGGCAGACTCGTCCCCAGCGTTTATAGCTTCTATCCCCGCTCTTGCAGCCAGCGGAGCTTGTGTTCCTGGCGGGCCGCTTCATTGGTGGGGCGGTAGCGGGACAGGAAGTCGTGGCGGAAGGCGGCGAAGCGATTGTCCCCTATGGCCTGGCGCATCCGCTCCATCAGGCGCAGCACGAAGCGCAAGTTATGGGCCGAGGCCAGCCGCAGTCCCAGCATCTCGCGGGCGCGGAACAGGTGGTGGATGTAGGCGGCGGAGTAATTGGCGCAGGCGTAGCAGTCGCATTCCTCATCCACTGGGCCGGACTGCCCGGCATAGCGGCGCTTGGTGACGGCTATGCGCCCTTCGGGGGTGAACATCGCCCCGTTGCGGGCCACGCGGGTAGGCAGGGCGCAGTCGAACATATCTATTCCCCGCCAAACACCCTCCACCAAGTCCTCGGGAGAGCCGACGCCCATTAGATAGCGCGGCTTGTCTTCCGGCAGTTGGCCCGTCACCTGCTTGGTGAAGCCGTATAGCTGCTCCTTGTTCTCGCCCACGGCCAGCCCGCCCACGGCATAGCCGTCGAAGGGAATGGACGTTATGGCCTGGGCCGACTCGTCCCGCAGGCCGGCGAAAGTCCCGCCCTGCACGATTCCAAACAGAGCCTGCCCCGGCCATGCGCCCGAGTCCCGATGCACCCGGTGGCACTCCGCAGCCCAGCGGTGCGTCCGCTCCATCGCCCGGCTCACTTCATCCTCTGTCGCGCCGTAGGCGATGCACTGGTCGAAGCACATTATAATATCCGCGCCTAGGCCGACCTGGTTCAGCGTCGCCAGTTCCGGCGTGAAGTGATGCTCGCTGCCGTCCAAGTGTGAGCGGAAGCGGATGCCCTCGTCATTAACCTTACGCAGCGACCCCATACTGAAGGCCTGGAAGCCTCCGCTGTCGGTCAGGATGGGGCCAGGCCAGCGCATAAACCCGTGCAGTCCGCCCAGCGAGTTGACCGTCCCCACCCCGGGCCGCAGATAGAGGTGATAGGCGTTGCTCAACACCACCTGTCCACCGGTTTCGGCCACTTCCTCCGGCGTCAGCCCCTTGACCGTCGCCTGCGTCGCCACCGGCATAAACAGCGGCGTCGGCGCAACCCCGTGGGGCGTGCGAATTTCCCCGGCGCGGGCTGCCCCGTCGGAGTGCTCCAAGTGGAAAGAGAAGGCAGACTCGTTCATTTCCGCTATCCGATGAGCTGGATTTGCTTTATCATCTCATAGTCGTATTTCAGTATAACCCAGCACAGATATGAACGAATTCCTGACAAGCCTCAGCTCCGGGCAGCCTCTGCTATGGGCCGTGTTTGTGCTGGCAGTAATGGCCGCCTCCGCGCTGACCCTGACTCTCTTCTGGGGAATGTTCTTCCGCGCGGCGGCAACGCTGCGGGGGCTACGCCGCAGACCGGCGTCCAACGGGAACAATGTACTTCCCTAACGCCGACGTTGTCATTCACCCGGCGTTGCTGGTGTTTCTCGGACTGATTGTGGGAACCTTGGGCGGGTTCTTTGGCGTGGGCGGCGGCTTTCTGATTACCGGGGGGCTGCTGGTGTTCGGAGTGCCGCCGGTGTACGCCGTTGGCACCGGCCTGACGCTGGTTATGGGCACCTCCATCATCAATACCTTCAAGCACCGCAGCCTGGGCAATGTGGACTTCAAGCTGGGCGCGCTGATGGTCGCCGGCACCATTCCGGCCATATTCCTGGCGGAGTGGGTCAACTCGACGCTGGAAGCCGCCGGGCTGGCCGGGCCGGTTATCCGCTACATCTACGTGGCCTTCCTATCGTCTTTGGGGTTGTTCATCTTATACGACTACTGGCGCACCCGCCGCCGCACATCCGGAGAGGAGGAAGTGACCACCGCCGGGCTTACGCAGCGGGTTCGTTCCCTGCGGATTCCGCCGCACCGGATTGGCCTGCCCGGAGCGCGCGGAATTGCCACCTACGTAGCCCTGCCAGTGTCCGGGATAGACCGAATCTCGATCTTCGTGCCGGTGGGCATAGGGTTCGGCATCGGGTTCATCGCCGGGCTGCTGGGGGCCGGCGGCGGGTTCATCCTGATGCCGGTGCTTATCTACGTGCTGGGCATTCCCACTATTATAGCCATCGGAACCGACCTGTTTCAGATAATCATCACCGGCTCGGTGGGCAGTTTCGCCTACGCCTTGTCCGACCGGGTGGACCCGCTGATGGCGGCGCTGATGCTGGCGGCGGCGTCCATCGGCGCCCAAGTGGGGGCCGCCGCCACCCGCCGGGTGGAGCCGTCGCGCATCCGCTTCCTCTACGGCATCCTGATACTGACTGGAGCCGTAGCAGTGGCCCTGGAGGAAATATCCCAGGCCGTCCCCAGGGCGTCTGTCCTGTCCACCGTCGCCTCAGCCGTGCTGCTGGGCAGCGGCGGAGTGATGTGCCTCCTGCTGCTGGCCCTGATGCTGCGGCCGCGGTGCGGCAGATGACAGGGCCGCTAGATAACAAGCTAAGAATCAAAGGGCATTTTGGTGACGCTCCCATCGTTGACGGCGCACGATGCAGTGGGTACAGTTGCATCATATCATCAGCCTGGCATGGTGAGCCAATGACAATCGGAAAATCAGCGCAGCAACCCCGTATTGCCAAGCCGTCCAAGAACGGACGGAAAAAAATTGCCTTTGGCTGGTATGGCGGAAAATTCAGCCACCTAGATTTTATACTGCCGCATTTACCCAGTGATGCGGCTCATTTTTGCGATGTATTCGGCGGTTCTGCAGCAGTGCTAATCAACCGTGAACCGGCACCTGTGGAGACATACAATGACCTCGATTCCGAACTGGTTAACTTTTTCGCCACGCTCCGGCATCCCCAACAAGGGGAACACCTGTTACAGAAAATTGCCCTTACCCCCTTTTCCAGAGAAGAGTTGGAACTAGCCTGTGTCCCGGAATACGGTTTGGATAAAGTGGAGCGGGCGCGGCGGTTCTATGTCAGAGCAAGGCAAACCCGAACCGGCCTAGCCCAAGTATCCTCGAAAGGCCGCTGGGCGCAATGCGTATTGACGTCCCGCTCCGGTATGGCCGGGGCAGTGTCGCGCTGGCTTGGAGCTATTGAGGACTTGCCCCAGATTGCCGACCGTCTGATGAGGGTGCAAATTGACAACGCACCGGCGCTGGAGGTCATTCAACGCTACGATACGCCGGACACGCTATTCTACCTTGACCCGCCTTATGTACATGACGCCCGTAGAGACAAACACGCCTACTATGGCGAAATGACTGACGCGGAGCATACGGAACTAGCCGACTTGCTACGCCAAATCAGCGGGCGGGCAGCTATATCAGGGTATAAGTGCGACCTGTACGATTCCCTTTATGCCGATTGGCGCCGTGTGGATGCGCCGGTAAAAACTTGCCACTCAGTACGCCAGCCACGGCAAGAATGCCTTTGGCTAAACTACACGTCCTATGCCTGACACCGATGCTGTCGACGCAAATGGCCCCGCTGAGCAACCCTCTGCTCTGAATCAACTCCGGGCGATGTGGCGAGATACTCTGGCTAACCCAACCCCGCAAATTGACGATGGCATAGATGAGCTAATCACCTGCGGCGTAGTCAGCATCAGGTACGCCTTCCTGACCCAATTGTTGGGCAAACTGGCGGATCCCGCGAGAGACGCCTTGAGCATCCAGCGCGGCGAGGCAGCTTCTGCGGTTGCCGCCGGACGATGGGACGCCAGGAGTTTTTGCCAAGCAAACGTCGTGCCTTGGGTAAGTGAAACATCGCAAGTTCTAGGAAGCAGCCCGGACCCGTATGTGAGTAATCCGTTGCGGCGTCCGAGATTGGATGCCGGATATGAGCCAAGACGCGACCGGGAGCTTTGGAACAAGCTGACTGCCACATTGGTGCTGGTGCAGGAAAATAGCACCCCAGAATATACCGAGACTCAATTGCGCCATTGTCTGGCTTCTCTAGCTAGGCGGTACAACCAGTTGACCATTCAGTTTGACGTGCCGCAGCGCATATCTCTGGATGCCGTGTCAAGCGTAGTGGTCCGATACCTTGAGGAACCCAGCGGAGGCGAGCGTCCTCAAGTAGTAGTTGCCGCTTTGATGCGCGCTATCGGGCAACGGTTTAACATTTTCGACCTGGTTCACCGGCAAAGCATAAATGAATCCGACGCTGCCAGCGCCAGTCCGGGAGATGTAATCTGCTATCAAAACGGAGAGCAGGTTCTGGCCGTGGAAGTGAAAGACCGCACTGTCACTTTAAGGGATGTTGACGTTGCGATTCTGAAAGCCAGACGCAGCGGAATCACTGAATTGCTATTCGCCACAGCATCGCCCCAAGTCTGTGATCCCTCGATGTCCCAAAGGGCGGAAAGGGAGTTCGGGTTGGGAATCAATGTCTATCAGTTTTCAATCGAAACGTTGTTGCGCGCATTGCTCGCCATCGCTGGGGAAGCTGCCCGCGTCCGGTTTTTAACGTTGGCAGGTGAAGAATTGAACGAGCGGGTTACACAACCGGCGCATAAACTGGCGTGGCAGGAATTGTTGCGGAATATCAGATAGCCCACACCTACTCCGTCAGCTCTCGCACCGTGCGCTCCACCAGCTCCCACGGCACATCCTGCCGCACCACCGCCTGCCCTGCGTCTTGCAGCATCACCCAGCGGTTGGTTCCCGACTGTACCTTCTTGTCCAGTGACATCGCCCGCAACACATCATCGGCCGGGACGCCGGGGGCGCTGACGGGCAGGCTGAAACGCTCCAGCAGCCGCTGCTGACGGTCGGCCACGGCGGGGGACAGCAGGCCCATCTCGCAGGCCATGCGGGCCGCGCCGGTCATTCCCACCGACACGCCCTCCCCGTGCAGGAAGCGCCCGTATTCGGTGGACGACTCCAAGGCGTGGCCGATGGTATGGCCATAGTTCAGCAGGATGCGAATGCCCAGCGTTTCGCGCTCATCCTGGCTGACCACCTCGGCCTTGATCGCCATGCTGCGGCGGATGACCCCGGTGAAGAGTTCCGGGGTGGGCGCTTCCGGCTCCACGTTCATCAGCGCCTCGGCATGTTCCTCGAACACGTCCACCAGCTCGGCGTCGAGGATGAAGCCGTGCTTGATGGCCTCGGCCCAGCCCTCGGCCAGCTCCCGCTGGCCCAGCGTCGCCAGCGTCGAGGCATCGGCGAAGACGCCGCGAGGCTGGTAGAAGGCGCCGACCAGATTCTTGGCCTGGGGCAGATTGATGGCGACCTTGCCTCCGATGGAGGCGTCCACCATAGCCGCCATGCTGGTGGGCACCTGCACGAAGGGCATACCGCGCAGGAAGGTGGCGGCCACGAACCCGCCCAGATCGCCGGCCACCCCGCCGCCGACGCTGACAATGGTATGGCCGCGCTCGGCCCGCCGCTCGGCCAGCCAGTGGTAGATGGCCTGGGCCAGCTCAAAGCTCTTGCTGGGCTCGCCGGCGGGGATGATAAAGCAGTGGGCCGGAATGCCCGCGGCCTGCAACGCCCGCTGCACCCGCCGCCCGTAGGGGTTCATCACGTTGTCGTCGGTGATGATGTAGGCCGCGCCCCGGACGCCCACGTCCGCCAGCCGCTCGCCGAGGCTGTCCAGGATGTCCCATCCCGCCACGACGGGGTAGGAGCCGCCGGAGTGGTGAACGGTAGCGGCAAGGTTTGGGTCGGTAGCATTAGCGTCGGGCATTATCTCGCTCCGTTTATTGAATCGCTGTTAGCACAGGCTGTCCAGATCGGTTGTGCTTGGCCGGGTATGGCGCAGAAGACATCAATTTACCTTGCATCAATTTACCTTGGATGATAGAAGTTGGATGATAGAAGTTCCGCCCACGATTCCGGAATGTTTGTCCTGAGTTCCTTTACCGACGAGTCGTAAAATTCAGACCTTTCATCCTGGTTTCGCAAATCGAAGACACGATAGTGCAGCTCATAGCTGTGGAAGCGGAGAAAATCTGTGGCCTTAAGGGCTTGGGCATTATCGTCTTGAGATTCGATAACAACACGCAACCATCCATTGCTAGGCTGATGCCGCTCCCGAGTATCCACCGACAATGCAGCAATCTTCTGAGCCTTTTCAAGCGGCTCAGCGACATTAAGGTCCGCCGTAACAACATCTACGTCGTATGAATTTCCGTTGCGACCAACGGACCAATGAAAATCTATAGGCCAGTCGGATACGGTAGCTCCGGCAAGCGGGTACGAACGCTCCACTAAGTCCAGAATCTCTAGCTCGCGGTACTTACGAGCGATTCTAGACTTGAGACGAGGCCCAAGGGAACCTACTCGGCGTTTAGATACCCGTATATGCGGAGCCACAGTGTGCATTGCGAGAACGACTTTCGCCATCTCAGTGATACCGTCATACAAATCGCCCTCCGCAACCGAAACCTTAACTAGGCCCTCGCCGAAGTCTATCTCAAGGCCGTGCGTATGTCCTAAGTCCTCGAGAAGCTTGAAAGCCGGTGTCCGCTGTTCGTCTTGTCCCAGTGAGAACAACAGTCCAGCAATCGAACCAGCATCGTCAATAGTGGCACGGTCCGCTTCAACTGCCACAGCAAGCTCTATGGGGTCGCCAGCGTTATCCCAAAAAGGGAGTCGAACAAGGCATTCCCCGGAATCCATGGGAGTCACCTTAGTCCAATCGAATAACCCTGCCCGTATACTTTCTTCAAGCCACTGACCATTCATTCCATTCACTGTCTTCTGGCAGATTCCAATGTCAACTGAAAAGCGCCCAGTTGTATGTCGAGCAAAGCACAGAACGTGTCTATGAATAAAACTAAATTTTCATCATCCGAGCAGGGCAACTCGTAAGCATAAGACCTATACCTGTAAACCAAAGGGTGCTTGGTGGAAGGGTAGTGCATATGGCCATTGGGCAAAGGGTGACGGCATCCGGGATTGCGATGACCTTCATGGGTGTGCAGGGCGCGCATCTTAACTGACTTATGGTGTAGCTCAGCCATCAAGTCGCCTCCCTTTCTCCTGTACGCCCTGAGTATTACCATATCGCCCTCGTCTGATTCTATTTGCAATTCAAAATTCTCTTTTGGCCTAAACCGACGACGGGGGCGTCCCCCTCTAGCTGGATGGAGATCTCTGGCAATTCTCATGCGCGAATGGACGATTCGCTCAGCCTCAATATCCGGAGAATCATCCGGAGGCAAATACTGGGCCACATCGCAAGACATTTACACCTCGTGATACCAGCCGAAGAGATCTCACAGGACAGCCAAGACGCTGGTCACCAACAGTATGCAAGCCACTCTGGGTTATCAGGATATATCATTATTCACAAATCCCCGTAATCCGCGCCGCCACCCCCTCCGGCGTCAGCCCGTCCGTCTCAACGGTATAGTGGGCCTGCGCGTAGGCCGCGGCCCTTTCGCCCAGCAGCTCCGCAATCCGCGCCGTGGGGTCCGGCACGGCCAGCAGCGGGCGGACAGGGCCGTCGGCGTCCTCTTCCCGCACCCGCCGCAGGATGGTCTCAGGAGTGGCCGACAAGTAGCACACCAATCCGCCAGACAGCATAACATCGCGGTTCCGCGGGTCAACGAAGGCCCCGCCGCCGGACGCTATAACCTGCCGCTCCCCAGCGCACAGGGCCGAAATTACTTCCCGCTCCAACTCACGAAAGGCCGGTTCGCCGTCCTCGCTGAAGATGCGGTGAATGGGCTTTCCGGCGCGGGCCACGATAACGTCGTCGGCGTCCACCAGCGCCCAGCCCCCGGAGCGGCGCGAGACGGCGCCGGACAAAGATTCGGCCAGCGCCCGGCCCACGCTGGTCTTGCCCGAGGCCATAAACCCCACCAGTATGATGTTGCGGAGCGGTGCCGCCATGTTATTCCTTGGGCAGGCTCAGGGATGGGCCGCCTTAGTCGGGCAGGCGGGTCAGGTGCATCCGCGAGCCGAGGCTGGTGTCGGTGTCGAAGTACAGCACCTGCTGGCCGATGGAGTTGGTGGCGGGCGCGTCGGCGATGAACCCCAGCCCCCGGCGCTGGCACTCCGGCATACAGGCCGGGATGTCGCCCACCGCGTAGCCGACGTGATCCATCACGTGGTTATCACCGGGCAACGACGCCGGGTCGCCCGGCTCGATCAGCTCCACTTGCACTTGCCCGAAGTTGACGAAGGCGTTGCGCCCGCCCCGGCGAGATGCGCCGCCACCAATATGCGTGCCGGAGAAACGCTGCACGTACCAGTCAATGGCGGCTTCCAGGTCCTTAACCAAGTAGCCCGCGTGGACGATACGCTCGACCTCCAGCCCCGCGCCATCGGGGCCGGATGCCGTGGCCGCGAGCTGCGTCAGATGCGCCAACGTCCCGTTGGTCGTTTCGGCGTCGAGGTAAAAGACCTGGTGTCCGAAGACGTTGACGAAAGGCTCGCCGGAGCCAAAAGCAAATCCCCGGGCCCTTAATTCTTCCGCTGCCTGCTCGATGCTTTCCACCACATAGCCGACATGGTGCATATCCAGGACCTTGCTGCCGACGGCGGACTTGTCGTCGGGTTCGATTATCTCGGCCTCGGCCTGCCCGAAGCGCAGGTAGGCGTTGCGCCCGCCGCTGGGCACGGCGTAGCTGGGCGACAGCGGCCCGCCGCCCGCGTTGACCGCGCCAAACGACCGCTGGAACCAGCCGATGGCAGCCTCGAGGTCGGACGTCAGATAGCCAATGTGCTGAATTTTCTGGAACACGCTGCCCTCCGAAAAGTTAACTCCCTCCCTTCTTGAGGGAGCGGTCTGGGGTGAGGTGAGTTCCTGCCCTGCCGCAAGTTCCGCTTGCCGGGATTTCCCTTCACCCTAACCCTCTTTCTCATTGGGAGAGGGGACTTTGCCTTGGGTTGGTATAGCCGCCTAGCAGCTCGTCGGCCGCGCCGGAGCCGGGGCGTAACCGGAGGCGGTGCAGAACTCGACTCGATTGCCGTCGGGGTCGTGGATGAACAGGAACGCCTGCCCATCGTATCGCACGCCCTCGCGCTCAATCTCGAAGCCGTTGGATTCCAGCGTGGCGCGGGTTCCCTCGAAATCCTCCACCTCAAAGGCGTGGTGGATGCGGTCGGGCTTGGCCGGCGCTTCCTGTGTCTCGATCAGGTGCACCATGATGCCGCTTTCCAGTTGCAGCCAGGTAATCTCAGGGTTGTCCACCTGGCTCTCAATCTGCTTGATGCCCAACAGGTTGTTATAAAACTCCATGGCGCGGGCAGTGTCTTTCACCATAGTGGTCACGTGGTTAATCCTGACGGTCTCAATCAGTCCGGGCATGGCCCCTCCTCGTGGTCTCAAATTGCGCTTCACGATTATGCCATAGGCGGGGGAGAGGGGCTACTCGCCGTCACAACTGACTCCCCAGCACCACCAAGGACACCCCCGCGACCGTGATTGCGATGCCCATTACCAGCCACCGGTTCACGTTCTCTTGCCGGGACAGGAACAGGGAGGCCAGAAGCAAAGTGAACAGAGGGTTTGCCGATACGATTGGCGCGACCACCACCACCGGGGCCTGCTGCAACGCGAAGTAGGTGCAGTTGACGCCTACCGCGGCGGCCAGCCCAGACAGGGCGGCAAAGACCATAAACCCCGGCATCTGCCGCACCTCCTTCAGGCTCGAAGCGGCCTGTCTTGCGGCCACCGGGGCCACCAGCAGCACGCCGAAGAACAGGCTGATGGTTGCGACCACCAGCGGCGAGGCATAGTCAATGGTCAGTTGCTTAACCACCACGTTGGTAGTGCCGTAGCAGCAGGCGGCGCCAAAGGCCAGCAGGTAGCCGATAGAGGCAGTGCGCCGGTCCGCGCCCGGCCCGCCGTCGCTGTTCATAACGTTCTTGCCCAGCGCCGTGGCAAGGCCCGCTACAACCACCGCCGTGCCTGCCAGCACGAGCCAGTGGGGCCGCTCTCCGGTGATGGTGATAGCCAATATGGAGGCGAATACCGCCGACGTGCCTACGATGGCCCCGGCCCGGGCTGCCCCGATACGCCCGACGGCGAGGTATGACAAGTTGCGCCCGCCCAGAAAGTTGAACGCCCCCAGCATCAGGCACCAGGCCAGCACTATCAAGGGCAGAGTAATGAAGTCCGGGAATGCGAATATAACTGCCAGTATCCCAGACGCGGCGAAGCTGAAGCACAGGGAATAGAAAGTCACCGGCAGAGGGCCGGCCCGTTGCATCCCCACTCGCGCAAAGATGGTGGCGCTGCCAAAGCCCATTATGGCCAGGAAGGACAGCCCGATGGCGGTCATAGCTGCCCGCCCAGCACCACCCCAATCACGCCGGCCACTGCCAGAATCGCGCCAATAATCAAACGCAGGGTAATCCTTTCCAGCCGGGAGATGAATATGTGCGACAGCAGCAGCGTCCAGAGCGGGAAGGTGGCCAGTATCGGGGCGACAATCACCACGTCGGCCTGCCGAACTGCGAAGAGCTGGGCTATGATGTACAAGGTAGTACCCATGCCAGATATGCCGGCAATGCCTATGGATTTCCAGTTGAACGCCCGGATGTCTGGATTTCGGGAAGCAATGAAGCTAACAGACGGTATTACTATACACATAGCCGCCAGCGTACCCAGAGCCGTAATCGTCAGAGGCGAGTTGTATATGCCCACAGCCTGTTTGGCCAGCACCGTCCCTCCGGCTGTGGCGGCTCCGGCCGTTAGTCCGGTAAGGCATCCGATGAGATAGCGGCGGTCGGCCCGCCACCCCTCGGCGAGCGAGTCTCCGCTGGCCAACAGCAGTCCGATAATCACACCCACAGTGCCCACGGCGACCAGGGGCTTAAGGGACTCTCCGATGAAGGCAACAGCGAACAAAGCGGAAAAGGGAACCGCTGACGACATGAACAGGGCAGTCCGCGACGCTCCAATGAAGTTGACGCCCGTATAGGCGCTGGTGCGTCCGATGGCGAACTGCACCACTCCCAGAGCCACAATCCAGGGCAGCGCCTCTCGCGGCACATTGAAGAGGTTGGCGGGGTTTAACGCCAAGTCCACCACCGTCACGCCAACGAACCCTACCACGAGGGCGACGCCGATGAGGGCGATGGGATGCATTCCCTGCATACTCGCGCGGCCCGACACAGCGCCAGCGCCGAGACTGGCCGCTGCCACAAGAGACAGGACTATGGCGATCATTAGCTCTCCATTTCCGGGTATGCGGGTCCGGGTATGCGGGTTCATTCCCTTTCGGAAGGAGAATGCTATTAGGCGTCACAACCTGAACGCCATCCTGTCCCCATAACCGGCGGCGCAGGCGGCAGGGCGCAGGCGCATTGGGCATCACAACCTTCGTCCATATCGCGCACGGTGTCTATGGCCCTTTCGGAAGGGGAATGCTATTGGGCGTCACAACCTGCCTCCCAGCGCGACAGCCGCCACTCCGGCCACGGCGAGCATCGCTCCAATGATGAGCCGCACGGTGATCCCCTCCAGCCGCGCGATGAATACGTGGGACAGCAGCAGCGTCCAGAGCGGGAATGTAGCCAAAATGGGCGCGACAACCACCACGTCTGCCCGCTGCACGGCGAAAAACTGAGCCACGATGGACATTGCTACGCTCAAGCCGGATACGGAAACCAGGCCCATGGACCTCCAGTCGAAGGCCCTCACAGCAGGATTGCGAATTGATGCCGCGCCCAGGACTGGCACGATAATGAGCATCGCCACGATCATACTCAGCGTCGTGACAACCAGAGGCGAGCCGAACACGGCCACCGTCTGCTTAGCCAAGACAGTGCTGCCGCCCATAGACGCCCCGGCCCCCAGAGCCGTCAGGCACCCGGTGAGGTAGCGCCGGTCAGTACGCCAGCCCCGCGTAAGCGAGTCTCCGCTGGACAGCAGCAGCGCAGCCACCACGCCCACAATCCCTGCGGCAGCCAGCGGGTGCAGGGACTCCCCAGCAAAGGCGATGGCGAAGAAGGCGGCGAAGGGGGCTTGGGCCGATATGAAGAGAGCAGTCCGCGACGCTCCGATGACGTTGACCGCCAGATAACCCAGGGAGCGCCCTCCTGTGAACTGCACCAGCCCAATAGCCAAAATCCAGGGCCAGACTGCCCGCGGCGTCTCACGGAAATCGGAATACGCGAAGGTCAGGGCCGCTATCAACACGCCAACAAAGCCGATAACCAGCGAGACGCCAATAGTCGTGAAGGGATGAACGCCGGGCATCGCGCCGCGAGCCGATACGGCGCCGCCGCCGAGACCGATGGCCGCCAACAGAGAGAGGGCAATAGCCAGCATCGAAGGGGTTAAGTCCGCCCAACGCTGTCAATAATAGACTGGAAGATCAGCGCTCCGTCCGCGCTGCCCAGCAGCTCCTCGCAACTGCGCTCCGGGTGCGGCATCATTCCCAGCACGTTGCCGGCCTTGTTGATGATGCCCGCGATGTTGTTGGCCGAGCCGTTGGGGTTGGCCGCGTCTGTGGCGTCACCGGCGTCGTCGCAGTAGCGGAACAGCACCCGGCCCTCGCGCTCCAGCATATCCAGCGTCTCGGCGTCGGCGTAGTAGTTGCCCTCGCCGTGGGAAATGGGCACTTGCAACCTCTGTCCGGCGTCGCAGGCGGAAGTGAAGCGCGAATCGGCGCGCTCCACGCGCAGGGCGGTCCACTGGCAGCGGTACTCCAGTTGCCGGTTGGCCCGCAGCGCTCCTGGAAGCAGTCCCGACTCGCAGAGTATCTGAAAGCCGTTGCAGATGCCGATGACCGTTCCGCCCGACTCATTAAAGCCGTAAAGCGCGTCCATCACCGGCGAGAGCCGCGCCATGGCCCCGGGGCGCAGGTAGTCGCCGTAGGAGAAGCCGCCGGGCAGGATCACGCAGTCGAACCCGTCCAGGCTATCGTCCTTATGCCAAACGTATTCCGCATCCTGCCCCAGAACGCCATTAACCGCGCGGTGGCAATCAACATCGCTCCAGGTGCCGGGGAAGCGCAAGATTCCGAAACGCATTACGTCCTACTTTTTATTCCGCCATTCCCAATTCATTATTCATTCCGTCCTTCCCGCCAATGCGGGAATCCGGCGGCCCCCTGCGCCGCAGCTATCAAATATATCAGACCGCCCGTCCTTCCTGCTAATGCGGAAAGAGCGGGCGGTCTGGAGGGAATTTGGATAGTTTTTAGTTCAGCCCAGCGAGTCGAGGGTCTCGCCCACGAGGCGGTTGACCTCCGCGCCGTCAGCCTTGCCGCGCACCTGCGGCATCAGGCGGCCCATGACCTTCCCGCGGTCGCGCGGGCCGGTGGCGCCCAACGCCTCGACTGTTTCCCGGATCAGGGCTATGATTTCATCTTCGCTCAGTTGGGGCGGCAAGTATTCTTCCAGCACCAACAGGTCGGCGGCTTCCTTGTCCGCCAGCTCAAAGCGCCCGCCGTCGCGGAAGGCTTTGACGCTCTCTCGGCGGTCGTTCACCTGCTTGGAGACAACCTCGATCATCGCCTGATCGTCCAGAGATTCCCGGCGTTCCTTCTCCACGGCCTGCACCGCGAACTTGAGGAACCGCAGAGCGTCCACCCGCCCTTGCTCCCGCCGCCGCATAGAATCCCTGATATCCTCTTCCAGCCTGTCCCTCAGCAACATAGTCCACCCGCGCTAATAGCAGAATCTTCCCTCTCCCCCGGGGGAGGGTTAGGGTGGGTGCATCCGCCCAAGACTATTTTAACCCCTGTCAAGCCTTCGCGCGAATGTCTCTCATCTCTTTGCCGGACTATGTTTCTCCTTTTCCAAGTACTGTTCTTTCGTTCAGTCATGGGGCGCAGGAGTCGGTGTGGGCCTAAGTTAAATTTTCAAAGAACTGTATTTCGTCCCCTTCCCGTTTACCATCATCCCCATCATCCCCGCCGTTATCCATATCATCCTGATTCCCATTGTCCTGAATGTCCGGCGCGCCCTGCTCCGGCTCCGAATCCTTCTCGGGAACCAACTCTATCTCATCATTCAGATCCGGGCTGCCACCCTCAGCCTTCCCTCCCCCGTTATCCGTATCATCCTGATTCCCATCGTCCTGAATGTCCGGCGCGCCCTGCTCAGGCTCCGAATCCTTCTCAGGAACCAACTCTATCTCATCATTCAGATCCCGGCTGCCACCCTCAGCCTTCCCTCCCCCGTTATCCATATCATCCCGATTCTCATCGTCCTGAATGTCCGGCTCGCCCTGCTCCTGCTCCGAGTTTTTCTCGGGAACCAACTCTATCTCATCATTCAGATCCCGGCTGTCATCCTCAGACTTCCCTCCCCCGTTATCCATATCATCCTGATTCTCATTGTCCTGAATGTCCGGCGCGCCCTGCTCAGGCTCCGAGTTTTTCTCAGGAACAAACTCTATCTCATCATTCAGATCCGGGCTGTCATCCTCAGACTTCCCTCCCCCGTTATCCATATCATCCTGATTCCCATTGTCCTGAATGTCCTGCTCGCCCTGCTCAGGCTCCGAATCCTTCTCGGGAACCAACTCTATCTCATCATTCAGATCCCGGCTGTCATCCTCAGCCTTCCCTCCCCCGTTATCCATATCATCCTGATTCCCATTGTCCTGAATGTCCTGCTCCTGCTCCGAGTTTTTCTCAGGAACAAACTCTATCTCGTCATTCAGATCCCGGCTGCCACCCTCAGACTTCCCTCCCCCGTTATCCATATCATCCTGATTCCCATTGTCCGGCTCGCCCTGCTCCGGCTCCGAATCCTTCTCAGGAACAAACTCTATCTCATCATTCAGATCCCTGCTGTCATCTTCAGACTTCCCTCCCCCGTTATCCATATCATCCTGATTCTCATTGTCCTGAATGTCCTGCTCGCCCTGCTCCTGCTCCGAGTTTTTCTCAGGAACAAACTCTATCTCATCATTCAGATCCCGGCTGCCACCCTCAGACTTCCCTCCCCCGTTATCCATATCATCCTGATTCTCATTGTCCTGAATGTCCTGCTCGCCCTGCTCCTGCTCCGAGTTTTTCTCAGGAACAAACTCTATCTCATCATTCAGATCCCGGCTGCCACCCTCAGACTTCCCTCCCCCGTTATCCATATCATCCTGATTCTCATTGTCCTGAATGTCCTGCTCGCCCTGCTCCGATTTGAGTTCCAGCGCAGGCGTCGGCGTCGGCTCCGGCTCAGACTTGAGTTCCAGCGCAGGCATCGGCTCAACCTTCGGTGCAGGCGTCGGCTTCGGCGCAACCGTGGCTTCCCGTATCGGCTCAACCTTCGGTGCAGGCGTCGGCTCCGGCTTCGGCTCAGACTTGAGTTCCAGCGCAGGCGTCGGCTTCGGCGCAACCGTGGCTTCCCGTATCGGCTCAACCTTCGGTGCAGGCGTCGGCTCCGGCTTCGGCGCAACCGTGGCTTCCCGTATCGGCTCAGACTTGAGTTCCAGCTCAGGCGTCGGCTTCGGCTCCGGCTCAGACTTGAGTTCCAGCTCAGGCGTCGGCTCCGGCTCCGGCTCAGACTTGAGTTCCAGCTCAGGCGTCGGCTTCGGCTCCGGCTCAGACTTGAGTTCCAGCTCAGGCGTCGGCTCCGGCTTCGGCTCAGACTTGAGTTCCAGCTCAGGCGTCGGCTTCGGCTCCGGCTCAGACTTGAGTTCCAGCTCAGGCGTCGGCTTCGGCTCCGGCTCAGACTTGAGTTCCAGCTCAGGCGTCGGCTCCGGCTTCGGCTCAGACTTGAGTTCCAGCTCAGGCGTCGGCTTCGGCTCAACCTTCGGCATCGGCTTCGGCTCAGACTTGAGTTCCAGCTCAGGCGTCGGCTTCGGCTCAACCTTCGGCATCGGCTTCGGCTCAGACTTGAGTTCCAGCTCAGGCGTCGGCTTCGGCTCCGGCTCAGACTTCGGTGCAGGCATCGGCATAGCCGTGGCTTCCCGTGTCGGCTCAACCGCCGGCGTCAGCGTCGGAACAGGCGTCGGCCCCGGTATCGGCATAGCCTTCGGCCTCGGTATCGGCACAGCCGTGGCTTCCCGTATCAGGTCAACCACCGGCGTCGGCGTCGGTGCAGGCGTCGGCGCAACCGTGGCTTCCCGTATCTGCTCAACCACCGGCGTCGGCGTCGGCGCAGGCGTCGGCACAGCCGTGGCTTCCCGTATCTGCTCAACCACCGGCGTCGGTGCAGGCGTCGGCGCAACCGTGGCTTCCCGTATCTGCTCAACCACCGGCGTCGGCGTCGGGGCAACCGTGGCTTCCCGTATCTGCTCAACCACCGGCGTCGGCGTCGGTGCAGGCGTCGGCACAGCCGTGGCTTCCCGTATCAGCTCAACTTTCGGTGCAGGCATCGGCTCGGGCGTGAGGGTTGGCTTGGCGGTTCTGATGTCAGTAGCAATGCTGCCGCCTATGTACAATTGGCGCAATGGCAGCAAAGCTAGCAGCAGGACGGCCAAAATCGTAATCAGGACGACGAGAATTCGGCGGCGGCGGGAACGCTCTGGAGTATTGGGGGCATGGGAATTTTGCACTTCTCTATACCTGCAATGAATGACTTGGTTATCGTTATTCTTGGTTTAGATTGTTATTATCTGATATAAGCTGGCTATACGACTGTTTCAGTAGAAATTAGGCATACCATCGACTGAATAATTGGGTAACAGCAGATCAGCGAGCGTATAGCGTATTTCTGAGTTAGGATTTGAGGCTGCTTACTATCAGAAAATCAGATTGAAGTTAGCTAAGTATATCTATAATTTTTATATAGTCAAGCCTTTATAGGGTGATATTGAGATATTTATAGGTTCTTAGTATCTGTTATACGAATGTGAATGGATTCCCGGACGTCTGCGGGTTGAGGCCGCCCAAAGAAGGCAGACTCCGGGGGCTGATTCCCGGCGAGGCCGCCGGGTTATCTTTCTTGTTCAGTTGTAATACAATCCCCTCAAAGGTCTGCCGCATTACGGACGCGCGCGACAAGGGAGGACGGCGGAATGGTTATCGCAAACGCAAACTCATTGGTTGACATCGACCGGGGACTAATCAGCCCCAAAATCTTTAGCGAACATGACATCTACCAAGAAGAGCTGGAGCAGATTTTCGCCCGTTGCTGGCTCTTCCTCTGCCACGAAACGCAGATTCCCAACCCCGGCGACTTCCTCACCACCTATATGGGCGAAGACCCAGTGCTGGTCACCCGCGACCGCTCCGGCAAGATCGGCGCATTCCTGAACATCTGCCGACACCGCGGCAACCGCCTCTGCCGCGCCGACTCCGGCAACGCCGGGACGTTCATCTGCGCCTACCACGGCTGGGCTTTCAGCGCCGACGGCAAGCTGCAAGCCGTTCCCAACTTGCAAGACGCCTATTACAACGAGCTGGACCAGTCCCAGTGGGGCCTCATCCCAGTAGCCCAGCTCGACAGCTACAAAGGGCTGGTCTTCGCCACCTTTGACCCTAACGCTCCGGCGCTGTTGGACTACCTGGGATCGATGACCTGGTATCTGGACGCCTTATTCGACCGGCGCGAGGGTGGCGTTGAGGTCATCGGCGGCATCCACAAGTGGGTGGTGCCCTGCAACTGGAAAATGCCCGCCGAGAACTTCATCGGCGACGCCTACCACGTACAGTGGTCGCACCTGTCTCCCATCCGCGCCGGTTTCAGCGTCGGGGTCACCGCCCAGCCAACGATGAAAGGCGGGCCGGTGTCTATGGGCAACGGGCACGGGATGATCGCCGTAGGCGCTGACCAGTCTGGCGCCCCCCTGCAGGTTCTCAAGGACTACGATGATGAAACCCGCGCCGAATTGGAGGCCCGCCTCGGCCCTCGCGCCAAGATGCTGAACCCGATTGTAGGCACCGTATTCCCCAACTTCTCCGTTGTGCGGGGCAGCTCCCATTCCTTCCGCGTCTGGCACCCCAAGGGGCCGGACAGCGTCGAAATCTGGTCTTGGGCCTTCGCCGACAAAGCCGCGCCGACCGAGGTGAAAGAAGCCGTCCGCCTGAGCGCAATCTGGGGGTTCGGGCCCTCTGGCACCTTTGAGCAGGACGATATGGACAACTGGCAGGAATGCACCGTCACCAGCCGGGGCGTGGTCGCCCGCCGTCAGATGCTCAATTATCAGATGGGCCTCGGCCACGAGAACTACAATGCGGGCTACGAGGCCCTGGCGGCCGACTACCGGTACAGCGACAGCAACCAGCGCCAGTTCTACCTGCGATGGAGCCAACTGATGGCTGCCAAGAGCTGGGCGGACTTATAGCGGAAATTCCCTCTCTCCACTGTCTGAATCAGGATGAAAGGATTTCCAGAATAAATTGACCTCATCCTGAAATCCGTCGAATCCCGATTCAGACAAATGCCCAATCAAAGGCCAAGAGTTTCTTATGGCATGGACAACTGGGAAGGTTGCAGCATAGCCGGGCGCGGCGTCGTCGCCCGCCGACACCAGTTGAACATCAGCATGGGCCTCGGCCACGCCCATTACGACGAAGAACTGAGAGGCTGGGCCAGTGACTACCGCCTCAGCGAAAACAATCATCGCGCCTTCTACGGCGGCTGGAGCGAGCTAATGGACTCCAATAGCTGGCCGACCTGAAAGCATCCCACGGCGCAGCAACATACAGTGCTGATTTACCGGCTCAGCAATATACAGAGGAAGCCAAATATGCGTGACGACACCATCCGGGAAGTCGAGCAATTCCTGTACCGGGAGGCCAGGATACTGGACACCCGGCAGTTCCACGACTGGCTGGGCTTGCTCACCGACGACGTGCGATACTGGATGCCCCTGCGCTCCAACCGCTACCCGGCACACAGCAAAGCCATCTCCATCCTCGACGGCTCCCGCTACGAGGAGGGCGAACTGTCCCGGGAGGACGAACTGGCAATCCTCGACGAGGACAAAGACTCGCTCACCCGCCGCATCAACCGCCTCGACTCCGGCATGGCCTGGGCCGAGGACCCGCCGTCCCGCACTCGCCACTTCGTATCCAACATCGAGGTAGAGCCGGGCGCCCGCGATTCCGAGATGAAGGTATACTCCAACTTCATAATGTATCGCACCCGGGGAGAGACCGAGCAGGACTTCTACGTCGGCAGCCGTGAGGACGTACTGCGCCGCGAAGACGGCCAGCTCAAGGTCGCCTACCGCAAGATAGTCCTCGACCAGACCGTCCTGCTCGCCAAGAACGTAAGCAACTTCTTCTGACGGGCCTGCCTGTCCTCCTCCGACCACCGCGTCAGTCCCTGTCTGTCCGGTTCCCCAGGGATTGATGCGGTGGTCTTTGCCTTGCCGGAAACCTTTCCACCGCCCGCTCCCGAAGAATTTCCCCGTCCTCCGCTTGCCCTCCGGCGGCGCATTTCCGGCGGCCCGGCGGCGCATTCCTTGCGGTATGATAGAAGATGAACCGGAAACGTCCCTGAGCCATAACACGGAGGGCGCGATATGAAAGTAGGATTCATCGGATTGGGAACAATGGGGGCCAGTATGGCCTACAACTGCCTGCAAGGCGGCAACGAGATGGTGGTGCACGACATCCGGCGCGAGTCAGCCACCCAGCATCTGGAAGCAGGCGCTGTCTGGGCCGACTCGCCCCGCGAGGTGGCGGAGGCGTCGGAAATCGTCTTTACTTCGCTGCCCGGCCCCACTGAAGTGGAAGCCGTAGGCTTGGGGGAGGACGGCATCCTCGAGGGCATGGGCGAGGGAAAAGTCTACTTCGACCTGAGCACCAGCACCCCTACGCTGATTCGCCGCATCCACGAGCAGGCTGCCGCCCGCGGTATCCACGTGCTGGACGCGCCGGTCAGCGGCGGCCCCCGCGGCGCGGCCAGCCGCAATCTCGCCATCTGGGTCGGCGGCGACAAGGACGTGTTCGACCGCTGCAAGCCGGTGCTCGACAGCATCGGCGACAAGGCATACTACGTCGGCCCCATAGGCTGCGGGGCCATCGCCAAGCTGGTGCATAACTGCACCGGCTACATCGTGCAGGCGGCGCTGGCCGAGGTGTTCACCATGGGGGTCAAGGCCGGAGTGGAGCCGCTGGCCCTTTGGCAGGCGGTGCGCAAGGGAGCCCAGGGCCGCCGCGGAACCTTCGAGGGGCTGGCCGAGCATCTGCTCCCCGGCAAGTTCGACCCGCCCGACTTCGCTCTACGCCTGGCCCGCAAGGACGTAGACCTGGCCGTTGGCGTGGGGCGGGAGTACGACGTCCCTATGCGCCTGGCCCAGCTAACCCTGCAAGAGATGACCGAGGCCCTGAACCGCGGCTGGGGCCACCGCGACTCCCGCGTCGCCATGCTGCTCCAGGAAGAGCGCGCCGGCGTGGAAGTGCGCGTGGACGAGGCCCTGCTCAACGCCGCGCTAGAGGAGGAACGGCAGGCGAGTTCTTAACCCAAGTTACTCTTCGCTGAAGTATTGCCTGAGAAAGTCGTAGACAGCCCGTTTTTCGGTTTCTGAAGCCGCTTGGACGATGGCATAAACGTTCAGTTTTCCGTTGGTGGCGTCCCAATAATTACGCTTGATTACTTGATGACGCCCGCAGAGCGGTTGCCACTTGTCCGGGTCTTCGGGGTCGGAATTCGGGTTGGCGGAATGAGGCTCTTTGTGGTCAGGTGTCAGCCGCACTGTGCCGCCGCCAACCGGATCAATGTCTCCACTTCTTAGTCCGCAAGAATCTTCTGAATAGGCCCAAGCGCACCTGTAATTCCCAGACTCCAGAACGGACTGCCAAGTGGCTGGAGTAGGTCGCAGGCGTCTTCCTGCCGTGTTTCTTCTCTCAGCGGTAGGCATCAGGTATTCGCTGACCCTGAGATGCCCTCTATTCCGCCATGACAGTATCGTATAGCCATAGTCGGTTCGGAGTTCGGAAAGCCGTTGGTGCCAGTTTTCTGGCGCCAGACCCGTTCGCGGATCTGTTGCAACCTCTATTATCTGTTCTCTGGTGGCTACCTTTCCGATATTGTCAAGGAAGAAGGCTTCAATCCTGGCTCGAACTGACCTCTGTAAATAAGGGCCCTTGATCTCCGCTTCGCCCGACTCCGCCAATCTCGGCCTCCGCCTTGCTTATGCGCTGTTTGGCGACTCCAAGCCAATGTGCGGACTCATCACACAAAATGGCTTCCCTCCCCAGCTTAAGGCACACTTCCCCGGTAGTTCCGGAGCCGCACATAGGGTCCAGAACCAAGTCGCCTGGTTTTGTAGTCATCTGAATCAGCGGTTCGATAACCTTTGTGGGCTTCTGGGCAGGGTGCCCGGTTTGCTCTGATTTGCCAACGAATCCGATGTTAAGCGGCACTTCAAGCACAGAAGGTGGGCCAGGGATATAACGCAGCTTGCCGTTCTTGAGCTTGTCGAGTTGTCCTTCGTTCAGGAAATGCTCCGGGTATAGCGTAGCGCCATCCCGAGATAGGTGCAGACACGCAAACTGCGCGGAGCGCCAGCCGCGTATCACAGATGGGCAGTTCTTATAGTACCAAGTCAGCCACGCCGTCAGTGAGTAACCTATTGGTAGTCGTCCGAGTACGCTGCATACAATTTCAGGGAACCCCCACAGGAAAATATGCTCCGAGACCTGCGCTGTTTCACTGACTAGGCGTTCCAGCCAAGTAGCGTAATCGTCCACCACCCCGCCGACACCCCGGTTGTACCAAGGATCTAGTATGGTAGCCTTTACTTCGTCCGGTACTTTTGCCAGAGTCTCGAACACATCTGCCGGAGGCAGAATTTCTATCGTCGCATCGCAAAGGCCGCCGTTATTCTGAGAATCCGTAAGCATCTACCCCCTCCCCTAGCCCCCCGTCCAGCGCAGGTTCGGCCGCCGCGCCGCCAGCGCCTCGTCCAGCCGGGCCACCGGTGTCGTGTGGGGGGCGTTTTGCACCAAGCCGGAATCCTCGTCAATCTCCGCGTTGATCTGCTTCAGCGCCGCCACGAACTCATCTATCGTCTCCTGCGTTTCCGACTCCGTGGGTTCAATCATCAGGCACTCCGGCACAATCAGCGGGAAATACATCGTCGGTGCGTGGAAGCCATAGTCCAGCAGCCGCTTGGCGATTTCCAGCCCGCCCGCGCCCCGCGCCTTCTGCCAGTCGGCGGAAAAGACTGCCTCGTGCATACAGGTGCGGTCGTAGGGCAGACGGTATACATCGCGCAGCTCGTTCATCATATAGTTGGCGTTCAGCACCGCGTTGCCGCTGATGGAGCGGATGCCCGCCGCGCCCAGCGTGCGGATGTAGGTGTAGGCGCGAACCAGCACCCCAAAGTTGCCGTGGAACCCGGCCAGCTTGCCGATGCTGGCCTCGGGCGCGGTCAACTGATAACCGCCGTCCCCAGAATCCGCCACCACCGGCGCGGCCAGGTAGGGCGCCAGCCGCTCCGTGGCGCAGACCGGCCCGGCGCCCGGCCCGCCGCCGCCGTGGGGCGTGCTGAAGGTCTTGTGCAAGTTCAGGTGGCATACATCGAAGCCCAGCTCGCCCAGCTTCACCCGTCCCAGCAGAGCGTTCATATTGGCCCCGTCGCCGTAGACCAACCCGCCCGCCTCGTGGACGATGCGGCAGACCTCAACGATGTTGGCGTCGAACAGCCCCAAGGTGCTGGGCAGCGTAATCATCACCCCGGCCAAGTTTGATTCCAAGCGGTTCGGGCCGGCCACTTCGTGCAGCGCCTCCAGATCCACGTTGCCCTGGCCGTCCGAGGCCAGCTCGACCACCTCGAAACCGGCCATGGCCGCCGACGCCGGATTGGTACCGTGGGCGCTGTCGGGAATCGCCACCTTGGTGCGCCCGGTCTCGCCCATGGCGTTCAGATAGGCCTTTACCATCAGCATCCCGGCCAGCTCGCCATGCGCCCCGGCCAGCGTGGCCAGGCTCACCGCCGGCAGCCCGGTTATTTCCCCCAAGAACTCCTGAAGGCGATGCAGCAGCTCCAGCGCCCCCTGAGACTGCGCCGCGGGCTGCATCGGGTGGATGCCCGCGAATCCGGGAAGAAAAGCGGTCTCGTCGTTTATCTTGGGGTTGTACTTCATCGTGCAACTGCCCAGCGGATAAAAGTGGGTATCTATGGAGAAATTGCGCTGGCTCAGCCCGGTGAAATACTGCACCACCTCCGGCTCCGACAGCTCCGGCAAAGGCAATTCGTCGCGCAGCAGCGCCGCGTCGGGCAGCGCCGCGAGCGGCACGTCCGACTCCGGCAGCACGCATCCGGCGCGCCCCGGCACGCTGCGCTCCATCAACAGTTTGGCCGTGTCCCGGTTTCCGCCTTGACGCATTACGCCGCCTCCGGGGGGTTATTCCCTGTGAGTATCTCGATAGCCTGCCTAACCTGCTCGTTTCCTTCTAGAGACCTTAACAATCTTGCGGCAAATATTGAGTCATCTCCGGGCCAGAAGTAACTGCCGGTAGGGCCGCCGCAGCCACAGTAGCAATAATTATTAGGATGGAAACCCCATCTCTGTAGTTCTTCTATAATACTCGTCGCTTCCTGATGGTTCATGAAAATCCTCCATTGCGCAAAACTTGACTGGATTCCTCAGCAAAAGGGAGAGGCATCGGATTTTAGCTGCTGTCTCCCGCCCCCGGTTCATCCGCGTGGTTAAAACCCGGTGTGATTCCCCTAATTTGACAGATCTCCAGCGAAATTCCGTTCTCTTCTTGGCGTAGCAACGGTGCCACCTTACAGGAAACGGCCTGCCTCACGCTCATTCGTAGGGAAAGAACTAGGGAATGACGGCTATGCCAAAGCCGCCGCAAGCTGCTCGATTTCGTCTCTGGTGTTCATCTCGGTCACGCAGAGCAGCATCCCGTTGGGGTAGCGGCCATCCTCGCCTGTATCTGAAAGCGGCAGCCCGCCCAAGATATTGCGCTCCATCAGCCGCCGGTTGATTTCGGCGGGCGGCTCCGGACATTGGGCCACGAACTCGCGGAAGAAGGGGCCGCTGTTGGCGATGGAATAGCCCGGCAGCTCACCAATGAGCGAGGCGGCGTACTGCGACTTCTGGTAGCACAGTTCCGCCACCTGCCGCAGCCCCGATTTGCCCAAGGCCGCCAGATAGATGGTCGAGGCCAGCGCGTACAGCGCCTCGTTGGTGCAGATGTTGGACGTAGCCCGCTCGCGCCGGATATGCTGCTCCCGCGTTTGCAGCGTCAGCACATAGCCCGTCTCGCCGTTGCGGTCCAAGGTGCGGCCCGACAGGCGGCTGGGCATCTGGCGGATGTATTCCTGTTTCGTGGCGAACAGGCCCACGTAAGGCCCGCCGTAGCTCGGCGGAATACCCAGCGGCTGCCCCTCGCCGGTAACGATGTCGGCGCCGTAGTGGCCCGGCGGCTGGAACATACCCACGGCGATAGGGTCGCAGGACACCACCGCCAAGGCTCCCGCGGCGTGGGCCGTGTCCACCAGCGCCCCCAAGTCTTCGATGCCGCCATAGAAGTTGGGATACTGCGTTACCAAGCAGGCAGTAGCATCGTTGACGTCCGATGCGGCGTCATTGACCGTCGCCACCTCGATGCCCTGCGGGCGGCAATAGGCTTCGATGACTGCCCGGTATGCGGGCGACACGGTGTCCAGCACCGCCACCCGCTCCCGCCGCGTGACGCGGCAGGCCATCAGCGCCGCCTCAGCCAGGCTGGTCGCGCCGTCGTACATACCGGCGTTGGCGACTTCCATACCGTAGAGGTTGCAGATGAGTGTCTGGAACTCGTAGATAACCTGTAGTGTGCCTTGGCTCGCCTCGGCCTGGTAGGGGGTGTAGGCGGTGATGAACTCGCCGCGGGTCACCAGAGCCTTGACGATGGCGGGTATGAAGTGGTGATAGGATCCCGCCCCCAAAAACGACGGCCCGCTGCCCAGCGCCCGGTTCCGCCCGGCCAGCGCCCCCAGCTCCCGCTGTATCTCCAGCTCCGGTAACGGTTCCGGCAGCCGCAGCGGGGGGTTGCGGTGTTCCGAAGGTATATCGGCGAAGAGGTCGTCAATGGACGAAAGGCCCAGGGAGGCCAGCATTCCGGCCTGCTCTTCCGGCGTGTTGGGGATGTAGTGGGACTGAAAATGCTCCCACCCCGGTTCTTCTCCAGCATTAAAGCCGCCATTGACGGCGCTGCCGCGGCTCATCAGTGCAGCCCGGCAATGTAGGCGTCGTAACCTTCCGCCGACATCAGCGTGTCCAGCTCGGATGGGTCGGACATCGTCACCCGCAACAGCCAGCCCGCGCCGAAGGGGTCGGTGTTGGTAAGCTCCGGCTGGCCGGCCAAAGCGGGGTTAACTTCGACGACCTCGCCGCTCACCGGCGAGAACAGGTCGGAAACGGCCTTGACCGATTCCACCTCGCCCATCTTGCCCAAGTGCGAGATGGTGTCGCCCGCTTTGGGCAACTCGAAGTAGACAATATCGCCCAATTGGTCCTGGGCGAAATGGGTGATGCCGACCAGCGCCCGGCGGCTGTCGGCATCCTCAACAATAATCCACTCATGTTCTTGGGTATAACTGCGGTCATTAGGATTCATCAGGGATTGGCTGCTCCTTATGCCAGCGGACGTAAGTAAGAAACCCTACGCGGGCAGGCGGGATCTAGCTGGGCGGGGGCGCCGGTAGTGAGGAAGGGTGGTGACGGTAATCTCTTCGATGAGGCCCCGTTTATCTAGTTCGAGGGCAGTTCCCGGCTGGGAAAATTCTGGGAAAACGTAGCCCATCCCCAAGCTGGTGTCAAGCGTGGGCGAGTAGCACCCGCTGGTAACATGACCCGCAGGCTGCCCCAGAACGGACAGGGCGTAAGAAGCGCGGGGCGCCGACCGTCCCGGCAGTTGCAGTCCCACCAGAGTGACTCGTGTTCCTCTTTCCCGTTGCTGCAACAGGGCCTCGCGCCCCACGAAATCCTTGCCGAAATCCACAAACCGCTCCAGCCGGGCCTCGATGGGCGTGGTGGTTTCGTCCAGTTCGTGGCCGTGCAAGGGCAGCCCGGCCTCGGTTCTAAGCACATCCCGCGCCCCCAAACCACAGGGGATGGCCCCAGCCTCCAACAGCGAGTTCCACAGCATCGGGGCGGCTGAGGCGTCCAGCAGAATCTCGAAGCCGTCTTCGCCGGTGTAGCCGGTGCGCGCCGCCAAGGCCGCCGCGCCGCCGATTCCCGTTTCAGCGAAGGTAAAAGAACGCAGTCCTGACACCGGCTCACCAAACAGCCCGCCGGCGATGGCCGCCGCTCCCGGCCCTTGTACTGCGACAAGGGCAGTTTTAGCAGTGGCGTCCACCATCTGGCAGAAACCGCGAAACCGCTGGTCAATCAGCCCCTGCAACCACTCCACCACGGCAAGACGGTTGCCGGCGTTGGGGATGAGCAGGAACAAATCATCGTCCAGCCGGTAGAAAATCGTATCGTCAATAACGCCGCCGCGCTGATTGCAAATCAGGGAATAGCGGCCCCGCCCAATCTCCAGCGTGGAGGCAGAGGCGGTCAGCGCCCAGTCCAGCAGGGCCACAGCGTCCGGCCCCGACAGGTATAACCGCCCCATGTGCGAAACATCAAAAATCCCAGCGGCGGTGCGCACTGCGCGAACCTCGGCAATAATGCCCGCCGGATACTGCACTGGCATGTCCCACCCGCCGAAAGGCACCATACGGGCGCCGAGGGCAGCGTGAGCATCGTACAAAGGGGTGCGCAAAGGGGTGCGAAGGTTAGCAGAGTTCAAGATATGGAACCTCGATTATTGCGGTAAATCCGGCGGCCGGTTTTGGGAAGAATCCGCCGCAGAAATAATAAACAACCCACCCCGCCGCCGCAACTTTGGCGCATATGCCGGGGCGGCGCCTTGTGGCGGGAAACATCTCCCAGGCAGGGGCAATTTCGTTTCCAGAGCGGTTGTCGCGGCGCTCTGGCGTTATGGGGAGCGGCGGCGCAATTCCTCTTCCAATTGACGGACGCGGGCCTCGGCGGCGTCGCGCTGGGCTTCGGCGGCTATACGGCCGTTGGCTTCTTCATCGTGGGTAAGCAGGTAGCGTTGCGCCACCGGGTCATACCAGCGCAGTTGGCCGTTTTCCCAGCACAAATCCAGGTACAGCGCGTCGCTATGGCCCCAATAGCTCCTTTCGTCCGTCTGCGTGATGGTGAGGGGATGATATTCGCCGTCAACCAGCTTGTCTCCGGCCAGAGGGGCTGGGTAGTGATTGCCCCCGCTAGGGTCGAACCGCCAGTATTCGGTCACGCCATAATCGGCGTAACCTCTTCGTTTGGTGGTGTAGTCATTTCCTGCAGTGGTAGGAGAAGCCACTTCCAGCACAAAATCCGGCGGGGTCTCTTGGGCATCCATGGCATAACCCATGTGAGCGAAAGCATGGCTCCGGTCTGCGTTGAAAGCCACCAGCAGGTCGGGATAGAGTAGCCCAGACCGCTGGCTCAGATTCCAGCCCAATGCCGGCTCGCAAATTGCAATGGTGGTCTCCCGCTTCCCGAGATGCCGGGTCAAGGCACTCAAGTGTCCCGGAATGCCGATATGAATCCAGTTCTGCATATCTTTCCTGCGAGGGCGTTGGGGGAATTGTTCCGACGCCTGGGCAGGTATGGCGTGTTTGGCCGTCATACGAAGCTTCCCTCTGGGGAGTGATGATACCTGAGTATTATACGCTGCTCCGGAGCGGCGTCCCTAATTTCCCGCCGGGGCCAGCCGGAACCGCCACAGCGCAACGGCCAGGAACACGGCGGCGAACGCGGCCAACGCGCCCATCTCCGGCAGCACGTCGGCGAACTCGGCGCCGAAGAGCATCAGCTTGTTCAGCCCGCCGTTGGCCCAGCCGTGGGGCGTCAGCCGCGCCAGCGACTGCATAAACGGCGGCGTGATGAACAGCGGCCACCAGCTCCCGCCAATGGGGGCCAGCACCAACGAGGTCAGCACCCCGGCCGCCGACGCCGTCCGCACGTTGTGAACGAAGCTGGCAAGCAACACCCCGAAGGCCGCCGACGCCACCACCATCAGCAGCGACAGCAACACCACTGCAACCGGGGACGCGCCCAAATCTATGTTGAAAGCCAGCGCCCCCACAATCCACATCACCGCCACCTGAGTCACGCCGATTATTCCGCCGGCCAGGAACTTGCCAGCTATCAGTGACTCGCGCCGCACTCCGTTGGCCATCAGCCGCTCCAGCGTGTGCGTCTGCCGCTCGCGCGCCAGGGCCTCTGCGCCCAAGGCGGCGGTGAAAAAGACGAACATCGTCAGGTAGCCCGGCAACGTGAAATTGGATGCGTTGAACGGCGTGATGTCGCCCACCTGCTCCACCCGGACGCCGATGGCCGGGCCGCCTGCGCCGGAAAGCAGTTCCTCCAGCGCGGCGGCGGCCTCCCCGGGACTGCCCAGGGCCATAACCGTCTTCAGCGTGGCCTGGGCCTCTGAGAAACGGGAGGCGATTTCCTGCGCGAAACCTCGGAGCGCAGCTTCGTCGGCGGGCGGCAAGCCGTCGCTCGCTATCACTTCCAGAGACGCCTTTTCCCCTGACATAAATCTCTGAGTGAAGTCCGGCGGGAAGGCTACGAAACCGTTAATATCGCCCGCTTCAGTCGCGGCCAGGGCCTCTTCGTAGCCCATCGCCGTTGCCCGCCCATCGGCGGCGGCTATTATGGTTTCGACCGCCTGGACGCTGATGCCCTCCGTCTCCTGGGTGGCGATGGTGAACTGCAACGGCGCGTTTTCCGGCCCGGCTCCCCGAAGAGCCAGGGAAAAACCGATGACGAAAACGAAGGGCAACAGGAAGGCAAAGGCCAGCGCAAAACGGTCCCGAAAGAATATGCGCGTGTCCTTCGAGGCCAGCAACATGGCTTGCCGGACGATGGTGGTCATGGGCGGCTACCTTCCCTCCGGCGTGACTCTGAACAGCAGGCGGGCAATGGTCAGTCCCGCCACGGCAACGCCGGCCATCACCACCATTTCCAGCCATTGCTGTCCCAGATGCTCGCCTTTGCCGATAATGTTCTGCATCGCGTCTATGGCGTAGGCATTGATAGTGGCTTTGGATATGGCGTCCATCAGGCTGCCTTCGGCAATCTCGAAAAAGGTGCCGCCGAATACCACCATCACCAAGGTGAAGAACACGGCGGCCCATGCGGCCTGGTTGCGAGTGCGGGCCATCGCTCCGATAACCAGCGACACGCCGGTGAAGGCGGCGGCAGCCAGCAGAGCAAAGGCCACCAGCTCCAGGAAAGCGACCGGCCCGGCCGGACGAAACACGATGAAGGCCAAAGACAGCATCACCAACGTCTGGAACAGCGACCGGGCCAAGCCGGACAGGAACTTGCCCAAGAAAAGCTGGTTGACGCCCAGCCGCGTGGTCATCAGCCGTTCCAGCGTGCCGGCGCGCCGCTCCTCCACCAGGGACTGCGCCGCCAGCGTCACAGAGAACATGACGAACATCACTATCAGCCCAGGCAGCAAACGTGAAAATAGGCTGTCCTCCGATTTCGCTTTCGGGTCTCCGCTGGGCCGCAGGACTTCCACCGCCACCGGGGGGGAAGTGCGGAGCGACGCCAGTTGCGCATCTATTTCTGCGTTAATGCGCTCCGGAGATATGCCGGAGTTGACCAAAGCCTCTTGCGTATATCGGCGCACCCGCGCATCGGTGGCCAGGTCCCGGGCGACGCCCCGAACGATGGCGGCCACAATCTGCCCGGCGTCGCCACCGTTGCCTCGCTGCCGGAAAACCAGCGGCGCAGGCTCTCCCGCCTCCAGCGCCTCGCTGAATCCTGCGGGTATGATCACGGCGAACAGGATGGCCGAGCGGTCCAGCGCGCTGTCGGCATCAGCTTCAGTGCGCTCCTTTACTTCCACCTCGGGCAACGAATCCAGCCGCTGCACCAGTTCCCGAGCATGTATCCCGCCGTCCAGGTCTACAACTCTGGCCGGAGTGAAGATCTCGCCCTCACTGCTCAGCGCGCCATACATCAAGGCAAAAAGCAGGATGGGCAAGGCCACGCTGAAAGCCAGTTCGCCGCGGTTGTTCAGGAACAGCTTGAGTTCCAGCAACGCGATGTAGAGGGGCCGAAGCATAATGGTTATGAGCGGGTTCCGGGTAAAGCTCCCTCTCCCTTGAGGGAGAGGGCCGGAGCGGGCGTGAAATCCTTCTCGTTTGCAATCATTACTTATCCAAGCCGCTCTTACTTATCCAAGCCGCTCTCTCTGAACCTGCGCTGCGGTGAAGACAGTTAGTCTCGCAGGCTGCGCCCAGTGAGTTCCAGAAAGACGGTTTCCAGAGTTACTTCATCGGGGTCGCCAATCTCCGCTTTCAGCTCGTACGGGGTGCCCAAGCGAATAAGGCGTCCGTTATCCATAATTGCCAGCCGGTTGCAGAGGCGGTCGGCCTCTTCCATATAGTGGGTGGTGTAAAGAACGGTCATTCCGGCGTCGCGCAGGCCCTCAACGGTATCAAAGATGTGGCTGCGCGACTGCGGGTCTATCCCCACCGTCGGCTCATCGAGAAAGAGCAGTTGCGGGCGGCTCATCAGAGACACGGCCAAGTTGACGCGACGCTTCATGCCCCCGGAAAACTTGTCCACCTTGTCGCGGGCGCGCTCGGTGAGGCCCACCGACTCCAAGTGTTTCGCGGCCTCGCTCTTGGCCTCCTGTCCGCTCAGGCCGGCCATTCGTCCGAAGAACACCAGATTGTCAGCGGCTGACAGCTCCGGGTAAAGCGCTAGTTCCTGCGGGCAAACGCCCACCAGCTTTCGCACCGCGTCGCTGTCTCGGGTTACGGAATGCCCGCCGATGACCACGTCTCCGTCGTCCGGGGCCAGCACGGTGGACAGCATTCGTATCGTCGTTGTCTTGCCTGCCCCATTGGGGCCCAGCAACCCGAAAATCTCCTGCTTGCGGATGCCGAAGGAAACCCCATCCACCGCCTGCAAGCCGCCGAAGGACTTGCGCAGGTCACTGGCAATCAGAAAATCTGGGGATTCAAGCATAGGTATTCACTATCAGTATAATGGGTGATTATACTCGGTTTTAGCCACAAAAAGAAGCTACCAACCGCCCCCTGCCGCTGCGTCGCAATTTAGGCGATTTAGCTCCCGCGAAACCCCGAACTCAGGCAATCCCCTACTCCTAAAATCCTGTCTGTCCTGTTCATCCATGTAAATAAACCACCTGCAACCCAACGCGCCAACTGCGCCTCCCTACCGCTGCGTCGCAGTCTCAGGGAGCGTCACCTCCAGTTGCCTTGGGTCATAACCCACCAGCTCCACGAAACCCCAGCCTGCGACCGGCCGGCCTTCGCGCTGCCCAGCCACAGACACCGCGCCCTCCCAATAGGACACGCCGAGAATACCGCTGGCGGACTCTGCCTGCTTCAGGTAGGGCGTCAGCTCCAAGCGCAGCCCTAGCGGGGCGATTTCCACCTGCCATCCCATAGGATACTCGATGCCGGTCTCGCCGCTGGTCCACAAACCTTGCGCGGTAAACGAAAGACCGCCGTCCCCCCCATCATACTCATCCTCGGCGCCCTCCCCAAAGTATGTTGCCGTGCCGTCCCGCTCCAGGTAGGTGCCGTGCGCGGACAGCCGCCGGCGTCCGTCGGTATGCCATACCACTGCCACCATCAGATCCGCGCCGTCGTCAAACTGGATGCTGGCCCAGTCCCAACCGATGCGAGTATCGGTAATATCGCCCCACTGGTGGTCCATCCAGCCGGGGCCAACCACCGGGCGGCGTCCGGCGGCGTCCTCAATCCAGCCGGTCACGTGCAGGCGCGTGCGCGAGTAGTAGTAGGTGTAGCCCGCCTCGGCGCCCATGTGCACCAGTCCGGAGCCGCCGTGCAGCACTGGCTCTCGCCGGGGGGCAGCCCGCAGTTCCAGCGCAACCGCGCCTTCACCCTCGCCAAAGTGGAAGCGCATCTCGTAACCTTCGGAGCTGCCTGACATACGCCATCCGCTCGTTTCCACGTCCACGCTCCGGGCTTCGGGCCGCTCCGGGGCCAATATGCCCGTTTCCGCCGCATAGTGGACACCGCGTCCGTGGTCGCCCAGCGTTGCCTGCAACAGATGCGGCGTAACCCCTGGCGCTCCCTCTGATTGGAACGTGACGTAGTGATAACTATATTCGCCCCCCGCGTCATCCCGCAGCATCCCGTTGAAGTACCACCACTCTATGGGCGTATCGTGGGGCGCTTCGTCGGCAGGAAAAACCACCAGCGGTTCGGGCGTGGGCGGCGGGGGCACAGGGGTTGGCGTGGGGGCCGGCGTCGCCGTGGGCGGCGGGGGCACAGGGGTTGGCGTGGGCCGGGGCTGCTCGGCCGAGCAGCCCAAGGTCAGCAGAATAGCAAGAGCACAGAGGACTGTCACAAAAGAGAAGGCAACCCGGGCAGGCGGAAGAGACATGAAAGGCATTCCAGATGTCGGAAATTTCAGCGGGGCCTATGATATAGTTGAGCAAAGTTCAGCTATTATTATCATACTTGAGATAGGCATACCCGACGTAAGGTGTGAGTATTATGGCAAATCTGACGGCCGAAGAGATAGACGCATTCCTGTCCCAACCCCGGACGGCCCAATTGGTGACGTTGCGGGCGTCGGGTACGCCTCACGTCGCGCCGGTGTGGTTCCTGTGGGATAACGGGCGCGCGCTGGTCATGGCCGACGCCGGCGCAATCAAAGTCCGCAACATACGGCGCAACCCCGCCGTTGCCCTTTGCGTATGCACCCCCGATCATCCCTATGAATTCGTGACCATCGAGGGGACGGCCAACGTCACGTCAGACGGGCTGGAGGATATGGTTCGGCGAACCTGCGTCCTCTATGAAGGGCCGGAGCGCGGCGCAGAATTAGCCGGCGAGCTGCTGGGTGACGAGCGGCTGACGCTGATAACCGTTTCCGTAGACCGCTTCATCTCCTGGAAGGAAGACAGCGGCTAAGCAGGGTTAGGCGCCCTGGAGTTCCCTCAGAGGGGAAACTTACTCTCAGAGTTACCCCTTCCCCTATTGGGAGAGGGTCAGGGTGAGGAGGTGCCTCGGGGCGGCAGCACCTGATTCATCCAGGCCACCAAGTCACGGATTACCTCGCTGCTAATTTCGTGGCCCATATCGTAGACGTGGAACTCCGGCGAGTAGCCTGCCTTTTCCAAGTAATCCTTGGCGGCGTGGGCGGTGCTTTCGGCAATCATCTGGTCGTATCGTCCGTGGGCCACGAAAATTGGCTGCGTGCGCTGCTCCGGCAGCCGTTGATCCAGCTCTTCAGCCCCCGGCAGCGTGGCGCTCAGCGCAGCCAGACCGGCGAAGGTATCGGCCCGGCCCAACCCACAGCGGTAGGTCATTCCCCCGCCCTGCGAGAAGCCCAGCAGCAGACAGTTGCCCGGTTCGACGTTGAACCGCGCCAACACCTCGCTAAAGAAACTGGACAGGAGCGACTCGGAGTTGGTGATTTCCTCCGGCGTCGAGCCTCCCCGGGGAGTCATCCACCCAAACCCGGCGTGACCCAATCCCAAGTTGAATGGGATGGGCGCATTGGGACAGGCATAGACATAGCCCTCGGGGTTGATGGCCGGAGCCAGCCCGGCCAGGTCGTGCATATTCGCCCCGAAGCCGTGAAGCATTATCACCAGCGGATATGACGCCTCTGGGTCATAATCGTCGGGCGTTACCGTCAGGTATTTCAGCCCCGGCCCGTCGTGAATGTCACCTTTCATACCGTCTCTTGCCTTTCAGTTTGCCTATCTAATAGTAACACGCTAACAGCAACACGGTGACTGCTGAAAGGTAGTGTACAATTCCTTTGGCATCCTCAAGATGTTATGGCAATGCCGCCACTGGTAATACGTTAGTCCCATCGCCCGCAAACTCAGTCCGGAGCGAAGCCTTGACCGTCATATATCACCTGACCACTCCCGGCGCCTGGGCCGCGGCGCAGGCCGCTGGCGAGTACGAGGCCTCTAGCCTGGCCGGGGAGGGGTTCATACACTGCTCGGCCGACGAGGCGCAGACGCTCCGCGTAGCCGGGCGCCTGTACCCGGGCGTGACCGGCCTGCAAGTCCTCGACGTAGACACCGGCCTTCTCGACGCCGAAGTGAAACGCGAGCCCAGCCGCTCCGGGGAAATTTACCCCCACATCTACGGAAAGATAAACCTCGATGCCATCGTCCGCATCCGCGGCCTGACGCTGGATTCAGACGGCCGCCACCGGCTGGAACCGTAGCTAATTATGGCCGAAACGCCAAACATCTACTCCCAGAGTGAACTAGCCGCAATTCAACGGGCCATTGCGCCGCCGCCGCCCGCGCTGCCGGACATCCTGAGTGGGATGGAAACGCCGCCCCCGCAGTGGATGCGGCCCTTCTGGAAGCTGGCCGGCCTAGAGACTGAACTGTTCCGCCGCCTGGCTGCAGACCCATGGGTCGAGGCGCTATCGCAGTACGCCTTCTTTCCGGCGGTAATGGGCTGGCGGGCCGAGGGCCGGGACATCCCCCGCTTGCGGATTACCGGGCGGACTCGCGGCCCGGCCGCCATCCTGCATTCCGTTCGTCCTGAACCAATGTCCAATGGCGGCGAGGCCATAGTCATCAAGCCCTTTCAGAACACTCGGGAAGACGAAATAGCCGCCGTTGCCGCCCGGGTAAATGTTGGCCCGGCGCAGTTGCCGTCGCTGTCCGGCTACCTGACCGAGTGGTTTGCCGAAGGCGTCTTCTTCACCGGCCTGCCTTCGGAGCGGCGCACCGACAACGCTATGCGAGCCGTTGGCCTGGCCTTGGGCGGAATGTTGCGGCGGCTCCACGACGCGGGCGTCTACTACAATGACGCCACTCTGGCCGACCCCGAGGGCCGCTCTCACCTTATCGTCAACGATGATGGCGGCTGCACCCTGATAGACTTTGGCGTATCTCTGCTGGTATCCCACCACCCGGACTACACCCGCGAGGAAGTCCACAACTTCGCGCGAACCCTGCCGATGTACCGGATAATGAACGGAATGGCGGACAGCCGCGCCGAAATGGACGAGTTTCTGGACGGATACCGCCGGAGAATGGCTGAGGTTAGTCCCTGGGACATCATGGCGCGGGACCTGAAGTTCGCCCAACAGGGGCTGTCCATCGCCGCCCGCCTGATGGGGGAAGGCATCATCGCTCCCATACGCGACGGATTTGTGGAGGGTTACCGGCCCGGTTCGTAACAGGTTTGCATGGCTTTCCCTACCTCCCATCTACCTGGCCTATCTATCTAGGGAAAATCGCGCCCGCCCATCAGAATCATGCGTGTGGCCTGTAAGATCGGCTTTGGTTTCCGCTACGTCATCCACCAGCTCTCGCAGAATGTCAATCATGATCTGCTGGCCTTCTTGGAGCTGCTCGATGTCTGACCTTATTTGTGCAACGTCTGTTTGCAACTGTCCCACGTCCGTTTGCAACTGTCCCACGTCCGTTTGCACCCGGTCAACGTCATAGTCCAACCGCGCCAGCCAGATAATCCCGCCTACGCTAGGCGCAATAACGGCGGACACGATAAGAACTATGGCCACTGCAATGACCGCAACTTTGGACCACTGGTCCAGCATCGTTCATCTCCCTTTGGCTCTGCCTTAATTATTAAGCCGTTGTTCCAGAACGGCAATGATTATGGGAAAAAGAAAACAGAGGCGGGTCTCTAACCTGCCTCTGCTTTCCTGCTTTCGCGCTAACTCTCTCAAAATTGGAGAGGGGCTTTACTTCAGCGACTTGATATACTCGATGATGGAGTCTATCTCTGCGTCCGTCACTCCCAACCCTGTGGGCATCAGCTCGCCGAAGCCTTCCACCAGCTTGACGTAGGGGTCGTTGATGGACTCCCGAATGTAGTCGGCGTCAACAGTGGCGGAACCGCCGCCTTCCAGCGCTTCCTGGCTGCCGTAGATTCCTTTCCATGACGGCCCCACCAGAACCGTTCCGTCAGCAGAGTGGCAGGCGATGCAACCGTAGTCATTCGCCAATTGTTCGCCCCTAGCTGCGGTCGGCTCGCCTACGGCACCTCCGCTGCTGGCAACGGTGACCGGCGCGGTGATTGCCAGCGGCTCCAGCGTCGGCGCCTGGGTTGGGGCCGGTTGTGGCGTCGGTGAGGGGCACTCGTTTTCCATCGTGTCGTGATTGAAGTAGCAGGGCACCGCAACGGCGGGAGCGCGCGGTTCCCCTCCTAAGGTAGGTTGGACAGCAGTGAACAGACCTATGAGGGCCAATCCCACCATAACTGCCAAGGTCATTCCTACGATGAACGTCCAGAAGAAGAACTTGTTGTCGAACTTCAGGTGCATATAGAACAGAATGACGATGGCAAACTTGATGCCGGATAGCAGGAACAGCAGGATCGTGGTGGACGGCTGACCTATGGCGTCGCTAATCACCTTTTCCCGTTCGCCCGGGAAATCCATGATTATGACGAACTCTACGATGGTGATGGCGAATAGCAGTATCGCTATAAAGATATACTGCTTGAGGGATGGATGCCCTCCGCCGCTGTGTTCAGTTTCGTGAGTTGTGGACATCTGGGAAGCTCTCCAGGTATTGCAAAGCCGGTATTGGGAGGAAATCCGTAATGTCGCGTGACGCGGCTAAAGACAACCGCTGCTCTGGTTTCTCCTAGTGTCCGTTGATTGCCCCTGGGCCGGCGTCGAAACCTCCCACGAGGTACAGCAGCGTAAAGATTACAATCCAGACGATGTCAACGAAGTGCCAGTACAGCCCGCATAATTCTACGTCCAGGGCAGTCCCGGGATGCAACCGGCCCTTGAAGGAAATGACGAACAGCGCCAACAGCCAGATGATGCCCAAGGTCACGTGGGCCCCGTGGAATCCGGTCAACGTGAAGAAGGTAGCGCCGAACAGATTCTGTCCGAGGGTTAGCCCTTCATGCATGAACAGATTGAACTCGTAGACCTGGAACCCGATGAAAATGCCTCCCAAAATCGCCGTCGCCAACAACCAGATTTTGATTCCTCTCTGGTCATTGTTGTTGGTAGCCGACAGCGCTTGCACCATAGCGAAGCTGCTGCACAGCAACACGAAGGTGCTGATGGTGGTCACCGGGATGTCTATGATGTCTGCGGGATAAGGCCCGGTCAGGCTCTGCCCCCGATAGACCATATAGGTGGCGATGAGGGAGCCGAAGAACAGGCAATCCGATCCCAAGAACACCCACATCAGCATTTTCCGGTGGTTCAGGCCGGTGGTGGTGTAATCGTGGCCGACCGGTTCGTGATGACCTCCGGCGTCATGCGATGCATGGCCGTGGGCCGGTTCGTGATGGGCCGTTTCAGGTGCGTGGGCCAAAGTCCTCGTCTCCTGCCGAATCCCTTCCTTTGGGTGGGGTGAGGCCTGCTCCCTAGTGCCCTTCCTCGGGCGCTGGCGGCTCGTTGCTCCAGCCGATGACGCCTATGAAAGCTATCAATCCGCCCAAGAAGCTGACTCCGTAGTGCGAGAGCAGCCCCCCGCCGATCAGCCCCACGCCAGCCGCAGTGATGATGGGCCAGTAGGACGGGCTAGGCATATGTATCGTGTTGGGGTCAACCGCCGGTTCCGGCTCCGTAATGGGATCGCCTGCTTCCCGCGCTTCTTCCTTCAGTATCCAGTAGTGATCTCGGCCGACAATGTGAGGCACTTCGGCGAAGTTGTAGGACGGCGGCGGCGACGCGATGGTCCACTCCACCCCAGGCGCGTCCCAAGGATCATGGCTAACCCGGCGGGCGCTGCGATTCTGCCAGATGTTGTAGATGAACACCAGGACACCGACGAAAATAACGAAGTAACCGACGGTGGACAGCAGATTAAGGCTACCCCAGCCGAACTCCTCAGCGTAGGTGTAAACCCGGCGCGGCATTCCGTTCATCCCCACGAAGTGCATCGGGAAGAAGGTGACGTTCATGCCGATGAATATCAGCCAGAAATTCAGCTTGCCCAGAGTTTCGTTCAGAATCTTTCCGGTCAGCTTAGGCCACCAATAGTAGATGCCGGCGAAGATGCCCATAATGGAGCCGCCGAACAGTACATAGTGGATATGGGCGACGACGTAATAAGTGTCCTGCTGCTGGAAGTCCGACGGCGACACCGCGTGAGACACGCCGCTCAGCCCCCCGATGATGAACAGGAATACGAACCCCAAGGCATACAACATCGGCGTTGTCAACTCGATGCTGCCCTTCCACAGCGTACCCAGCCAGTTGAATATCTTTACGCCGGTAGGCACCGCAATGAGCATAGTGGTGATGGTAAACACCGAATTGGCGACGGGGCCCAGCCCCACGGTGAACATATGGTGGCTCCACACCGCCCAACCCATAATACCGATGACGATGCCGGAGAATATCACGAAGGGGTAGCCAAACAGCGGCTTCTTCGAGAAGGTCGGCAGGATTTCCGACACGATTCCCATTGGCGGCAGGATCAGGATGTATACCTCCGGATGCCCGAAGACCCAGAACAGATGCTGCCAGAGAATCGGGTCGCCACCTCCGGTGGGGTTGAAAAAGTGTGTGCCGAAATTCCGGTCCATCACCAGTTCAATCAAGCCCACCGTGATGACCGGCATAGCCAAGATCAGAAGAATGGACGTTATCAGCGTCATCCACACGAACACCGGCATCCGCATCAGCGACATACCGGGCGCCCGCAGGTTGACGATGGTCACCACGAAGTTGAGGCCGCCGGCCACCGACGACGTTCCAAGCACCAACAATCCGATGGCCCAGAAGTCCAGCCCCATATTTTCGCTGAAGGGACTCTCAGTCAAGGGGGCGTAGGAAAACCATCCTGCGTCCGGCACCTGATTAACAAAGAAGCTGAAGTGCATCAGAATGGCGCCAAACAGGAATATCCAGTAAGACAGCGCATTCAGCCGGGGGAAGGCTACGTCGCGGGCTCCGATGGCCAGAGGCACTACAAAGTTGAAGAAAGCTACGCCCATCGGCATGATGACCATAAAGATCATCACTGTGGCGTGCATAGTGAACATTTGGTTGAACAAGCCGGGGCCGACGAGGTCGTTTTCGGGTGTGGCGAGCTGGGTTCGTATTATGCCGGCTTCGATGCCCGAAACCAACATAAATACGAAAGCGGTTACGCCATACATCACGCCGATGCGCTTATGATCAACCGTGGTTATCCAGCTCCAAACGCCGGAGACTCCGTATGTCGGTCGGGCTAATACCTCGGTTATCGTGGCCATAATTTGCCGTTCCAGCAACCGGTTTCGTAAGTTACCAATTTTCTCTAATGGGAAAGGGCGAGCGCTAAGGCAGTTCCCCTAGCTCAGTTTATCGCAGATTCAACAGATACTCGATTAAGGCATCAATTTGGTCGTCGGTCAGCGTGGCGTCGCCTCCGTCTGCGTAGAAGGCTGCCTTGTCATACATCCAGTTACCCGGCTTGATGTCGTCGGGGTTCTTGATCCAGGCCCGTAAGTTCTCCACCGACAGGTCAGTGATGCCTGAGGCCAAAGTTTGGCGGGTGCGCAGATCGGTCAGGTTGGGGCCGGGAACCGCCACCGCGTCGCCGCCGGTAAGGAAACTGTCTTTTCGCGACTGGGCCACAGACTCTATCTCCGGGCCTTCAACTGTATGACACAGGGCGCAATGGATGGCGAACTGCGTCTTGCCCTGCTGGGCCTTGGGCGTGAGGGCCTGAGGCGGGCCGTAGTTGACAACCCAAGCCTGATAATCATCCTCGGTCATCACGGTGACGCGGAATCGCATCTGGGCGTGGGCCAAACCGCACAGCTCGGCGCACTGGCCGTAGAAGGTGGCCGGCAACGGCTGCTCAATCATATCCGAGTCCGCCATCAGCCACAGCGTATTCTGTCGCGTCGGCACCATATCCACCTTGCCCCCCAGCTTGGGCACCCAGAAGCTGTGCAGCACGTCATCGCTTTCCAAAATCAGCGAAATAGGGCGGTCAACGGGGATTTTCAGTTCGTTGGCGGTGCTGATCAGCTTGCCCTGCCCGTCGGCGTCAGGGTACTCGAATTCGAAGTACCATTGGTGGCCGGTGACTGTGACTTCCAGAATCTCACCCTGGTCGGTGGGCGGCTGGTCCAGCTCGAACAAAGTAAAGACCGACCAGATGCCCAAACCCAGAATCAGGGCCGTGGGGATGATAGTCCAGGTGACTTCAAGGGCGGTGTGGCCGTGAATCTGCGGCGGGCGCGGCTGGCCCGGCCGCCGACGGTAACGAATAACGAGGTAGATAAGCGCGCCCTCAACCAAGACAAAGACGGCGACCATCGTCCAGAGCAGAACGTTGAAAAGCTGAAGCTGCTTGTCCGCCACCGGGCCGATGGGATCCCAAGTAGACTGGAATCCCTGGCTACAGGCCGCCGACAGCAGGAAAAGGGCCGCCGCCGCTCCGAGAAGGGCCAGCCTGGGCAGCCGGTTTCGGAGTGGTGCGGGCCGATGGGTGTTTCCGTCAGGTATGGGTTCCGGCGGGGAACCTGCCCTTTCGGTGGGCAACAACCCCATACAAGGACTCCCTAGTAATTCACCGATTGAAGTTTGTGCTTTTTTTCACTTGCCGGGCGAAAGATTAACATAGCCAACTGTAGCTGTCAATCAAATTCGAGTCCCTTGCCCGCCCTTTTTCAAACCACAAACTCGACCCTGCGCCTGCCCTCAATCGCCTGCCTATGTTACCATCGTTCCATACGTCGAAAGCCGTTCTGCGGCATCGCTGCGGAGAAATCGCCATGACCACCAAGCCCAAATACGCCATGATTCCCTACCAGCGCGAAGACCGCGACATTTACGTCGGACTGGAATTCTACCCCGACGCTCCGGAGCCTAAACCCGACGCCATGTATCAAGAACTGCCCCTGCGGGAATTCCTATATCTGCTCCATGATCGGCTTGTCGCCGCTCCTAGCCGTAGAGACGTGTTTGTCAGCAGCACTGCCTTCATCTGCTACGACCACAGCAACCTCAACGTCCGCATCGGGCCCGACTGCTTCGTGGCATTCGGCGTGGACGTCGCCGCCATCCGCGACCGGCGGCTCTACCTGCCCTGGGAAGCCGGCAAATATCCTGACTTCGCCCTCGAAATGGCCTCGCCATCCACTGCCGAAAACGATATGCGCGAAAAGCGGGAAATCTACGAGAGACTGGGCATCGGCGAATACTGGCGGTTCGATGCATCTGGCGGCGACCACTACGGGGAACCCCTAATCGGAGAGAGGCTGGTAAACGGCCGCTACCAACGCATCGAACTCACAGCGGAAGCCGACGGCTCCGTCCGCGGCTACAGCCCAACCCTAGATCTGTACCTATCTTGGGGACGCCATGAGGAAGGCGATGGCTGGCTGTACCTCCACGACCCTGCCACTGGACAGCGCCTAGAGTCGTACAAAGAGGTAACAAACTCCCGCCGCGACGCCGTGGAGCAAGCCGCCGCCGCCGCGGAACGGGCCGAGGCCGCCAGGGAGCAAGCCTCTGTCGCCAGAGGGCAAGCCGCCGCCGCCGTGGAACGGGCCGAGGCCGCCAAGCGGGAAGCCCACGAACTCCGCGAGCAACTCCGCCGCCTGCGGGGTCAGTAAGAGACGCGGTTCAGCAGCCTATAACACCCGGTACACCCCATCGACCATCATGGCCCCAAACAGTAGCGCTAGATACAGCAGGGAGTACAGGTATAGGTTACGTGCCTTCTGGCGGGTCTGGCCTCGCCAGAGCCGCCAGGCAGCCCAGAGGAACACTGCGCCCAACACCGCCGCCGCGACTAGGTAGACCCCGCCCACCGCCCCGGTGGCCGCGAACACAAGCGTCAGGGCTACCAGCACCAGCGAGTAGGCGAAAATGTTCTCCACCGTCTTCTGAGGCCCGGCTACCACCGGAAGCATCGGCACTCCGGCCCGCTCGTAGTCCCGCTGGATCAGCAGCGAGAGCGCCCAGAAGTGGGGCGGCGTCCAGAAGAACACGATGGCGAACATATACAGCGCGGGCAAGTCGAAGCTGCCGGTCACCGCCACCCAGCCCACTGTCGGAGGAATGCTGCCCGCCGCTCCGCCGATGACGATGTTCTGCGGCGTGCTTCGCTTGAGCCATCCGGTGTAGACCAACACGTAGAACAGTGATGCGGCCAGCGTCAGCGCCGCGGCCAGCCAGTTTATCCAGTAAAACAGCACTCCGAAAGCCGCTATGTTCAGCCCCACGCCGAAGGCCAACGCCATAAAGGGGCGGACGCGGTTCCCGGGCACGGGCCGCTGCGCCGTCCGCGTCATCAGCGCGTCAATGTCTTGGTCCAGATAGTGGTTGATGGCGTTGGCGCCTCCGGCCCCCAGCGCACCGCCAACGCACACCAGCAGCAGCGTCAGAAGGTCCGGTACGCCCCCGGCCCCGATCTGCCGCTGGGCCAAAAACATCCCTCCGATGGCCGTCACTAGCAACAGAGAGATGATGGGCGGCTTGGTCAGAGCGATATAGTCCGCCACCAGTCCCAACGGGCCGCTCTTCACCTTCTTTTCGGATTCCACGCCGGTGTGTCCGGCGGCCTCCGGCCCGGTTTCCTTTATTTCTATATGTCCTGCCTGGTTAGCCATCCTTATCCTGATATTGCCGAAACGGTAGGTTCGCGGGAGAAAGTCAAGGTGACCAGGGCAACGGTCACGCCCCAGACACCGGAGGCCAAAGCCAAGTGTAGCGCCCGCAACTCCACATCCTGCCCAAACCCGGCCCAGATCACCCCGGCCCCAGCCAGAATTTGAGCGAAAAACAAGCCCAGTGCCATCACCGCCAGCAATCGTATCACAGGCGGCTGCCGCAGTTCTGAGCCTGCCGTAGAGGGCCGGAATCCTAAGTGCAGGGCGTATATTATAAACAGCCCGGCAATCAGCGCCACGTAGCGGTGCGCCATGTGAATCAGGGCCAGCTTGCCGCCGGGAAACACTCCGTCCCATTCGTTAACACACAACGGCCACTGGTTGCAGGCCCAAGTGGCCGAGGCGGTGTTGGTAAGATAGGAACCAGACATCAGCAGAACGAAGAGCGCCACCGCCGCCGCCAACGACAGCGCAGGAAACAGCCGCACCCGGCCCATGGCCCACGGCGCAGGTCCGCGGCGCATCCCTCCGCGATGGGCCATCACCACCAGCAGCACGCAACAGGCCAACGTTAATTCGGCCACCGCCAAATGTGTCATCACCATATGCCCCGACAGCTCGGTGATCACCGTGGCCCCACCCAGCAGGGCTTGCACAATGACCAAAACGACGGCGGCGGCGGCCGGCCAGATTATCCACGGCTCCCGCCGGTAGCGGAGCCAAGCCCCGGCAAACGAAGCGACGATAAGCGGCCCCACAAGGAAGGAAGCAGCAACCCGGTGAGCGTACTCTATGATGGCCTTGGTCTCCAGCGGTGGCAGCCACTGGCCGGCACACAGCGGCCAGTCGTCGCCGCAACCCAGGCCGGAGCCGGTGACCCGCACCACGCCTCCCAGCACCAGCATACCGTAGACCGCCGCCGCCGTGGCCCAAGTCAACCACTGGAACCAGCCGTCCGCCCCCAGGCTGCCTGCCCGTAACCTGCCGCTGGCGACTACGGCCATAAGCGTTCCTCGCTTCGGCGGCGAAATGACGGTTCCCCGCCCGGCAAAAGATGGGCAACAGCAGGAAGTGAAGAAGAAAAAGAGATACAGCGAAGGCCCATGAGACAGCCGACGGCAGACGCTCCTGACCGGGGGTGAATCGCGCCCGCCCCGGCCCCCTCGCGATAAGCGCAGTAGCTATCTTGCGGCAGAACGTTACTAGCCTGTCAAACGCACCAAACCCCAAGCAGCCTCAGAAAATCTATCATCGCCCCAGCAGGATTGTCAATCGGAACGGCAATGAAGCGCCTACACACCACAGCTATATAAAGGGGCTGGGAGTTCCGTTAACATTGGCGTTGTTGCTCAGGCAGATTCGGAAGGCAGTGGTTCACCCATGCCAGCCTTATTTAGGAGACCTGTTGGTGTGTCAAGACGTATATTCGCTGTCGGAGCGGCAGGATTAGGGAGGGGCAAAACTCGCCATTGCGAGCGCAGCGCGAACCCCCTCCGGCTTGGCCGTTTCGGTAGGTATCTCATACTACCTCAACGAAATTTGGGGGCTGGGCGCGGAATGGCATTGGCAGGGCTGACGAAATATGCTCTCTGCCGGATACGACAAGGGAATCACGAACCGTGGGCAGTTTCAGCACCCTGGGCAGTTTCAGCAGGGATACTGGAACAGAATGAAATAGCCTGTCTGGAAGCGGATTTCCGCTACCCCGGCGAGTACCGCCCTCTGTAGCTCCCGCATCAGCTTTTTCAGAGGCACCGGCGACTATGCCTATCGCACCTGGGGGCTTCCGAACCGATGGTGCGTGCTGCCCCAACAAGGCGACTGCGTTATGGAAACTCTCAGTTTGGGCGGCGAAACCCTCAATCTCAACGGCGGCAGGCAGTCTCCCTTGCGTCGCCCGTCCACGAACTAGCCCGCGGTGCATTGTCAGCAAATACCGGAGGCAGGTTGACTCAGTGGTAAAATGATATAGTGAAATGGCTCAGCGAGAACTGGCTCCAACTCCATTTGGCGCTTGCGCCCATCGGCACGCTGACAGCGACCTGGCTGCTGTGGCTTTCCGGTGGTGACGGCTGGCAATGGTGGAGCAACCGGAGCGAGATGGAGCAGATGGGCCAAATGGCGCCGTTGGGCGCGGCAATATACGGCTCGCTCATCTTGGTGATTGAGGGGATAGGCAGAATGTTCTGGACACTGTCTCACATATTGAAGGACATCGAGAAATGGCGTCAGGAAGGCCGTCAGGAAGGGAGGGAGGAGTTGATAAGGGAGTTGGTTGAGCAAAGCGTCAATCTCCCCCCAGAAATCATTAAAGAGATAGATGCCTCTTCCAATGAACGACCCCGGCGTTAGCAGCGGCGGTCTCCGGCTTTCGTCAGACTGTCTTGACGCATCCCAAAGAGAATCTCCATTTTCTGGCCCTCATTTTCTGGTACGGTAAATTATGCCGCCTCTGCCTGCGGGGCGTAATAGCCTGGTGAAGGGAGGAGCTTCACCCAGGCCGGCCCCGCAAGGAGAGACGCTGGAAAGATGGATGAGGGAAATCCCCCGCGGTTCCCTCATCCGGCTGATATGTCAATCACCACGGCGCCACGGCGGGCGGCCTGTATGCCCATCACCGCGACACCACGATGGGCTTTCCCGTCTCCGGATGTTCCAGAACCAGCGTTTCCGCCCCGTAGACCTGCCGGATGGTCTCCGGCGTCAGGGTGGTTTCCGGCGGGCCGGAAGCGGCGACCCGCCCTCCACTCACCAGTGCCACGCTGTCGCAAAACTGCCCGGCCAGAGTGAGATCGTGCACCGCCGTCACCACTGTCTTGCCCGCCGCGGCCAGTTCCCGCAGCAGGCGCATGATGGCCGGCTGATAGGCTAGGTCCAGGTTCGCCGTCGGCTCGTCCAGCAGAATGACCGGCGTCTGCTGCGCCAGGGCCATGGCGATGGCGACCCGCTGCCGCTCCCCGCCAGAAAGCTGATGCACCAGACGCTCCGCCAGTTCCTCGGCGCCGGTCAGGAGCAGAGACTCGATGGCAATATCAACGTCGGACGCCGACTCCCACGCCAGCAGGCCCAAGTGGGGGTTGCGGCCCATCAGCGTCACTTCCAACGCAGACACGCCCCGGGGCAGCTCTGGGTTCTGCGGCACCATGCCCACCAGTCGCGCGCGCTCCCGGCCACCCATGGCGTATATGTCGGCCCCCATCACCCGAATCTCGCCTCGGGTGGGACGCAAAGCCCCGGCGACCGCTCGCAACAGCGTGGATTTGCCCACCCCATTGGGCCCGGCCAGCGCCATCACCTTTCCCTGCATCGCCTTCAGCTCCAGCCCGTTCAGCACCTGCCGCTCACCGTAGGCCGCATAGACGCCCGCAACATTGATGCCCAGCGCGTCCAGCCCAGCGCTCGCTTCGGCGTAATGACCGTTGCGGGGCAGTTCGGCGGTGGAATGTCCGTTCACGCTTTCTCTCATATCTACTAAGCCCTCAGGCATATCTGCTAAGACCCCAGGCGCCTGCGGCGCAGCAGGTATAGGAAGAATGGCGCGCCACAGAAGGCGGTGACCACGCCCACCGGCAGCTCGCTGGGCGAGACGATGGTTCGGGCCGCCAGGTCTGCCAGCACCAAGAAAGTGGCTCCGGCGATGGCCGACATAGGCAACAGGAATCGGTAGTCCGGCCCCCACACCAGCCGCACCGCATGGGGCGCAACCAGCCCAACGAACCCGATGAGGCCGGAGAAAGACACCGCCGCCGCCGTAATCAGCGTGGCCGCGGCGATGAGCAGCAGCTTGACCTTCTCCACCGGCACCCCCAGCATCGCGGCGTGGTCTTCGCTCAGTTGCAGCACATTCAGAACCCGTCCGAAGCCCAGCAGCGCCGCTATACCAGGGACAGCGTAGGCCAAGACGATGGCGCTCTCCTTCCACTCGGAGGATATGAAACTGCCCATCAGCCAGCTCAGCACCGGACGCAGTTCCGGGTCGCTACGCATTATCAGCAAGCTGGACGCCGCCCCAGTCAGCGACGCGATTGCTACCCCGGCCAGTATCAACGTGGTCGTGGGCGTACCCCGGGAATTGCGGGCGATGGAGTAGGCCACGGCCACCGCGCCGGCGCCGCCGGCGAAAGCGGCTACGGGCAACAGGCTGACCCCAGCCAGATACAGCGGAACGCCGGTCAGAAGCACCACCACCGCGCCCAGTCCGGCCCCCGAGGCCACCCCCACCAGATAGGGGTCGGCCAGCGGGTTCTTGAACAAGCCCTGATATGCCGCTCCCGACATCGCCAGCGCCGCTCCCACCACTGCGGCCTGGGCCACCCGCGGCAGCCGCAACTGCCACACGATGGTGTCCCACGCCGCCGGGATGTCCGCCGGCAGTTCTATGCCCGGCAACCGGGCCGCCATAATCTCCACCACAGCGAGGAAGGGAATATGCACAGATCCCTGGGTTGCTGCGAAGATGGCGGCAGCAGCCATTGCGACCAGGGCCAGGGCGATGCGCCACCACGGGTAGCGCAGTCCCACCAACCCCGCCGCCACCCGTCCGGTGGACGGGCGGATAGCCGGCCCTGCCGATTCCTCCGTTGGCAAGGATGAAGGGGCGTCCTTGCCTTTCAGCCGTATGTCTGCCACTGGGCTTTACCTTCCCTTTTGTTGCAATGCGCCCTTTTGTTGCAATGCGGAGAACGCCGGTACAAGCAAGTCCTCCGCGCCTTATGAGTTAATACCTCGCACACTCTGCGATGAATATGCGCCTTTGTAAGGTCTACGGGAACAGCTCTGGGTAGAGCCAGGCAGCCATTTCTTCCACGGCGTCCATGAACCTCGGCCCGGCCACGCTGAAACTGTTCTCTGGGCTTAGGTTAAAGATACGCCCGTCCTTCACCGCCGAAAGGCCGGCCAGCGCCGCCTCGCCGGTTACGCTGTCCGGGTCGCCCATAATGATGTCCGGGTTGGCGGCGGCTACCGCCTCCGGGCTGATTTGCTGGTATCCCTCAAATTCGGCCACGTTTTGCAGTTTTAACAGCTCGAACACATCGTTGACCAGCGTCTTACTTCCCGGCGTCCACCACTGGAAGCCGTGGGAGTAGATGTTCCGGGTTTCCTCGACAGACTTCATCTTTTCCCGGACGGCGGCGACGCGGGCGTCGAACTCGTCGGCGGCCCGGTTAGCTTCCGCGTCCGCGCCGGTGACGGCGCCCCACATCCGCATCTGTCCGGAAACGTCGGTGAAGCCGTGACTGAGACTTTCGATGTACAGCACTTTCAGCCCGGCCCGCTCCAGGTCGGAGTTGAAGCGGTCATAGAACACGTAAACCAGATCCGGCTCCAGAGCGACGATGGCCTCGATATTCATATTGAAGGCGTCGCCCACTTTAGCAATCGCTTCCGTTTCCGGCGGGTAGGTGACGTAGCTGTGGGTGCCGACGATGCGGTGTCCCTGCCCGATGGCGAACAGCATTTCCACTGCCGCGCCATCATAAACCACCATTCGCTCCGGGGGACGGTCGAACTCGACCGCTTTGCTGCCGGTTCCGGTGACTACCACCTTGCGAGGCTGCGGCGTAGCTGTCGGCCCAGGCGTGGCTGTCACTACCACCGGGGGCTGCGGCGTGGCTGTCGGCCCAGGCGTGGCTGTCACTACTACCGGGGGCTGCGGCGTGGCTGTCGGCCCAGGCGTGGCTGTCACTACTATCGTCTCCGGAGTGGGCGCAGGTTCTGAGCCACAGGCCAGCATCAACGCGGACATTGCGGCGAGAATGACAATCATAGGCAGAAGGTATCTCAATCGGGACACAAATTACTCCTGTTGCTGGGTTTCCCCAAATCTCCGTTCCGCCCGGCCTGCGCTCCCAAAGGCTGCAAGACGGACCGTTTCGGGCAATAAAAAAGCCCTGCCCCTTCTAAGGTCGGGCAGAGCGCATTTCGCAAATCCGAGCTATGCCGGCGCCTTTCCTCGAAGGCCGAAACATCGCTGAGAGCCGTGGACCGGACTCGTCCCAGTTCCGTCTAGTATTAGACGTACCGGAACCTACCGTTGCGGGACAGCGCTGGACTTTGACCAGCTTCCCCGTTTAACCCTTGTGAAAGGGACTCGCAGCACCGGGCTATTCAATTGTATAAGCAGAGAGCGACCGTAAAAGCAGAGAACAGCTACCCTCCCCTCCATAATGCCCCACTCGATAGCGTCTGTCAACCCCAGCCGAAAAAGGGAGAGAAAGGAAACTCGGTCAAGCAGACAAACAATGACGGATTACGGACTATGAGTTGCGGAAATCGTTTCTTGCGGTAATTGATTGGTGAGTATGCCTTTGATATACCAGTGAAGCAAATACCAGTGAAGCAATCCCGTCCGGGCCACAGGCGCATTTTTCTTCCACTTTGATATACCAGTGAAGCAATCCCGTCCGGGCCGCATTGATTTGCCATTTTGCGCTAAGACAAATGCAATGCGCGCTATAGGAGCCATTAACTTGACTCCTGATCCCTGTGCCGGTTACTGGCAGATTGAGTTTCGCAATTTTCTCAAAGGAGAGAAAGATGCAAAAGGCTCGCCATTCCCTCAGAAACGGGAATCCCACACGGCATTGCAGATAATTCCCGTTCATCCTGTGTATCCTGCCTACTCCGTCCATCCTGCCTGTGAATGTAAACCGCTATTTGCAATTTCCTCGGCAGGAATACCTGGAATGCTCCGGCGCAGACATAGAAACGGGGATGCCCTCGACACAGCCGCAAGAACGGCGGACGGATATGATATGCTTGTAGTCTGTTATGCCTCATGCCCTACAATCTCATGCCCTAGAGGTGGAAGAGCTAGTTAAGAGGTACGACGGCGTCTCCGCCGTTGACCATCTTTCTTTTTTCGTGGAGCGGGGCGAGATTTTCGGGTTGTTAGGCCCTAATGGCGCGGGCAAGACTACCACTCTGGAAATTATCGAGGGGCTGCAACGGCCCGATTCCGGGCGCGTCACCGTGCTGGGGCTGGACGGGGCGACCCACAAACGCGAGATCAAAGCCCGCACCGGCGTTCAGTTGCAGGCGTCTTCTTATTACGAATACCTGTCCCTCCAAGAAATTCTCTCCCTGCTGGGCAACTTCTACCCATTGCTGGCAGGACGGGGCTGCCTGACGCCGGCGGAGCTGCTGGAACTGGTGGGGCTGGCAGACAAGGCCCGCCGCCGCGTCCGCCAGCTTTCCGGCGGCGAGCAGCAACGGTTCGCCTTAGCGGCCAGCTTGGTCAACGACCCGGAGCTGGTCATCCTCGACGAGCCAACCACCGGTCTTGATCCCATATCCCGCCGCGACCTGTGGGCGCTGGTGCGGCTGGTGCGGGAGCGCGGCGCAACGGTCATCGTCACCACACACTATATGGAAGAAGCAGAGGAAAACTGTGACCGATTGGCCATCATCAATCACGGGCGGCTGCTGGCTTCGGGTACGCCCCGAGAACTCACCGGCCGCATCGAAGCCAGCTACGCTGTCAAGCTGGTGACGTCCGCGCCGCTCACTAGGCCGCAAATGGAGGCCATAAGCAGCCACGCCCAAACCGCGGCTCCGGTCATCGGCAATGAGCGCGAGGATGGAAACGCCTGCCTGCTACGTATGAACAACGATCCTACTGCGCTCCAGGAACTGCTAAATGAAGTGGCCCGCAGCGGCATTGCTCTGGAACAGTTGGAAATCACCCCTGTAACTCTGGAAGACGTTTTCATTGAGTTGACGCAGGGCTAAGGAAATTGAGCCTACGTCAAAGCAGAGGGCGCGGTTGCTGGCGATTACCCTAGCAAACCTGAAGATGATGGCGCGCAACCGGCAAGGGCTTTTCTGGGCCCTAGCCTTTCCACTGCTGCTGGTGGTGGTATTCGGGCTGTTCGACTTTCGCGGCGTCGCTCCCGCCGGGGTTGCGGTGGCCGACTTCTCCGGCGGCCCCAAGTCGGAACTGCTGCGCGAGCGGCTGGCTGAAGTGGCCTTTCTGAGATTAGAGGAGCTGGAGACAAAATCGCCCGGAACACTGCCGGAAGCCCGCCAAAGGCTGGCCGACGGCGACTTGGGCTACCTGCTGCTCATCCCACAAGGTCTGGACAACCCAGCCGCTGAGAACCAAACAGGGGACGCGGAGTGGGTGACACTGGTCTACGCCACCCGCAACCCAGAGCGCAATCAGCTCGTCGAAGGCGCAGTACACAGCCTGGTAATCAAGCTGCGCTCCGGCGGCCAACCGGTTCTGCCGGAACGGCTGGTAACGTCGGAAGTGATAGAAACTCCGGAGGTGGACTATTTCGACACCGTACTGCTGGGCCTGCTAGGGCTGGGCATTATGACCAACAGCATCATATCCATCGCCGTGCGAATCAGCGCCTACCGCAATCAGTCAGTACTGAAGCGGCTGTTGGTAACGCCTCTGCCGGTGTGGAAATTCTTTGCCGGCGAGATTATTGCCCACCTGCTACTGGCCATGGCGCAGGCCCTCATCATCTTGGCCGTGGGGGTGTTCGTGTTTGGGGCCAGCATCCACGGCAGCCCCGTTCTGCTTCAGGTAGCGTGGGTGTTGCTCATCGTTCTGCTGGGGGCAACAGTGTTCCTGAACATCGGCTTCATCCTGTCGGCCTGGGCGCGCAGCCCGGCGGCGGCGTCGGGGATGGGCAACGCGGTGGCCCTGCCGATGATGTTCTTGGCCGGAACCTTCTTCTCCACCGCCTCGCTGCCCTGGCTCCTGCCCTATGCCGCGCTAGTGCTGCCCCTGACGCCGATGCTGGACGCACTGCGGGAAGTGGCAATAAACAGCTCGCCCCTCTGGGAGACCTGGCCGCAACTGGCCGCGCTGGCCGCTTGGGCCGTCGCCACTGCGCTGGTGGCGGTGCGGGTGTTTCGGTTCAGCTAAAAGTTATATGAATCCCAGCCGCGCCACAGTGGCAACGCCAGATATCATTATGCCCGAAGGGTTTTCCGGTCGCTGTTCATTTCCGTCTGGATGTGGCGCCCCGCGCCACGGCGCTCCGCCATGGCTGCCGAGAGATTCCCCGGTGATGGCCCGGATAACCTCCGGCGGAATCTCCACGCCCTGCTTCGCTAAATCTTGTAAACTCCGCTCAATTTCTTTGTCCCGCTCCTCGCGCCCTTCTTCGCGGCCTTCTTCACGCCCCTTTTCGATGTCTTTCTCGCGTTGCGCTAATGCCCAAAACATCCTCACCCCTATTCATTTGCGTCTGGATGTGGCGCCCCGCGCAACGGCGCTCCGCCATGGCTGCCGAGCGATTCCCCGGTGATGATCCGGATAACCTCCGGCGGAATCTCCACGCCCTGCTTCGCTAAATCTTGCAAACTCCGCTCGATTTCTTTGTCCCGCTCCTCACGCCCCTCCTCACGCCCTTCTTCGCGCCCTTCTTCACGCCCCTTTTCGCGGCCTTTTTCGATGTCTTTCTCGCGTTGCGCTAATGCCCAAAACATCCTCACCGTCCTCTCAATCAGAAAGATAGCAGAGCCATACACCACTCCGCCCAACGGGATTGCCTGCCCCACCAATTCCAAATCGGCCCGGCTGTTCCACCATTGCCAGGCGCCCGCGGATGAGACCAACAACCAAGTCACACACAACGTACCGAGCGGCGCAAGGGCCAAATGGAGCCGGAGCCAGCTATCGCGCAATCCTTCCACCCGATCCATTATAACGCTTCGGTTCGTTGTACCGGGTTGCCAGGAATGGCTGAATGCGAGGAACAAGACGGTGTAGCGCAAGAGCGCCGGCGTATCAAACCGGGCGCCGGATTACTTGATTTCAGCCCTTCCAGATGCAGGGGGGTTAGTCCCGCAACGCGATAGCTATTAACCGCCCTCCTCGTTCCTCGTAACGCACCTCTATGGTTTGGCCCAGTACTTGATGCAAGCGCAGATGCGCGGCGTTTTTCTCCAGCGGCCCTTCGGTGGTGAAGGTCCAGACGCGGCCGTCGCTGTCGCGGATACGCAGCGTTTCAATCTCGGCCAAATCCCGGTCTATGGCCTCCGCTATCGTACCACGCACCACGCCCGGCTCGCCGTTGCAAGCTGCCAAACAAACGACAAGGGCGCCAAGGGCACAGAAGACGCAAAAAGTCAGCTCGTTTCTCAGCAAGTTCCCCGTTTCTAAGCAGGTTCAATGAATCCCGGCGTTTACGTTCCCTGAGTTTAATCGAGAGTATCCAGCAGCGCGGCCTCGATGACGACTGACGGAGTGAATGCCTCGAATTTGGCCTGCACCAGGCCGTCTGCTCCTACGACGAAGGTCCACGGCTCGGTGGGCAGACCCCACTCCTTCACCGCATCCACAGCGTCATCCTTGCCCGGACGCCGCCCATCTTCAATCAAATGAGGGTCTTTGTACACCTCGACGTGGATGAAGTTGGCCCGGTTGCCGTAGCGTTTCCGCAGGCTGCTTAGCTGCTCCAATTGAGGGCCGCAAGTGCCGGTGGTGCAATAGCGCGGGGTGGAAAAGCAGACTACCAGAGGTTTTCCTTCTGCAATGGCTTCGTCTATCGAAACGGCGTAGAGCGCCGGGTCAGGTTCCGTGGCAGTGGTGATGTGCGAAATTTCAGCCACACCGGACGCGACGCTCGTGACGCTGGCCGGGGCAAGATCGCCGATGGCCGGGGTGTCGCTGACCTCTTTCACCGCAAAGACCGACCTGGCGATCACCTCTTGCCCGTCCAGGCTTATGAATTCCGCCTCCAACTCCCAAGATCCCGCAATATCAAACTCTGGATAAGCAGAGAAAATTCCTGCGGAAAAGGGCCAAGTCTCAAACTTGGCCGTGAGCGTCTGCCGGGCTTCCCGCCTATCGGTGTTGGGGGGCAGATAGTAGGTGCGAACCGTGGCGCTCTCTCCCTCTAGCGGCGGCCCATCGCGGGCCACCACCCCAAAGGCGATGCGCTCCCGGCCAACGGCCAGGTCGCTGGTAACGACCACTGCGGCGAACTGCGGCCCGCCAAACTCTCTCGTGGGCGGCGCGATGACTCCGCCGGATTCCGAGCCGCCGCAGGCCGCCGCGAGGATTATTAAACCCAGAGCGAGCAGAGAGAGGGAACGCCCCTGCCTTGACTCTGCTCCGCCAGGATAGGGAAAGAAGCGAAAGAAAGATCTTTGCGCTCTCTGCGGCCTGGACATTGAAATACGATCAGTAATTGATGGCACGGACTGCGCCGCCTTCCACCGCGATGGTCTGGCCGGTGATGGCCCCGGCGCGATGGGACACCATAAACAGCACCAGATCGGCGATGTCCTCCGGCTCCACCATGCGCCCGATGGGGATATTGGCGACAGCCCGGGTCTCTGCTTCCTCCACCGTGATGCCGGCGTCGCGGGCCTGCCGCTCCAGTATCATAGTCTGGCGCGGCGTGCGGGTGGTGCCGGGGTGGATGCAGTTTACCAGTATGCCGTCTTGAGCCACCTGGTCGGCCAGGTTCTTCGCCATGTTGGATACCGAGGCGTTGGTGACGCCGTTGCTGTTGGTCAGCGGGTTGGAGTACCGCGCCGCCATACCGCCGATATTGATGATGCGCCCGCCGCCGCGCTGCCGCATATACGGGATGCACTCGCGGGCGCAGCGGACGTAACCCATTATCTTGACGTTGATATGATTCAGCCAGTCTTCATCCGCCAGCTCCATAAAGGGCGCGGCGGTGGAGTTGACCGCGTTGTTTATCAGTATGTCCACGCCGCCCAGTTCGGCGACGGTGGCGGCGACCAGGTTTTTGATGTCATCCGGCTCTCCGGTGTCGGCGCGAACCGCCAGCGCTCGGCGTCCGGTACGGGCGCGGATGTCGGCGGCGGAGTCTTCCAGTTCCGCCACGCCGCGGGCGCAGATGGCGACGTCCACGCCCTCCTGGGCCAACGCCAGCGCAGTGGCCCGCCCGATGCCTTTGCTCCCGCCGGTAACGATGGCGATTTTGCCTTCCAGTCCGAGGTCCATGCTTGGCTCCTTATGGGGAATTGAGTGAAAAAGTTTCCTATCTCTCTGGGAGAAGACCAATTTTATCGAGGCTCTCGACGCAGTTGGATGTTTGGGTGAGGGCGTTTCGACCCTGCTTCTATCTTAAATTAGGAACGGTTTGGCAGATTCCGGCAGGTATAGCGGATGGCCCGGCTGGCCGGAACCTGTGATATGCAGAGCATACAGGGGGCGGGACAACATTTGACGCACAGTTTGGGAGCGTCCGTTAAGTTCGCCACGGTTGCCCCACGCCGCGACGATGCGACTGGCCCGTTGCGCCAGTTCCAGCAGAGCGGCATCGTTGTGCGGCCCTACGGGGTCGGATGCGGATAGCAAGTCTTCCGGCTTGGGCGAGCGCCACGCGAACAGGTTGCCCACCAGCAACTCGCCGTAATCCCAATTCCTGGCGAATTGGATGCACTTCATTATAGTCGGGTCGTCGCGGTTGGCATCTGCGGTCGAAGGGTTGAGCATGATGAACATTATCGCCGGCTTGTTTTTGTCCCACTGCCGACGAAGAGAATAGCGGTATCGTCCGCAATCTGATATTTCCGCGTTCTTTTTCAATAATCAATCCACGCAATCAATCTCGAATCAATCCACGCAATCAATCTCGGACCGAGCGCTCCCTCCCCCTAACCCTTTCCCTCGGTAGCGGGGAATTTACCCCGGCACGCAGGCGGCAACCAACGCGGCCACGTCCGGCGCGCTCTCGATGCCTGCAACCGCGGCAACCAGCGCGTCCAGCTTGGCGGCGGGCCAATCCATTTGCGGGAACAGCGCGCTGATACGGGCGGTTTCGGTGGCGAAGTCCCATTCCAGTTCGTCGCCCCGCAGTTGGTCTCTGAACTCATCGCCGGAGCGGGTGCGGACGGTGATTCGCGGAGCAAAATGGCCGTGTTCCCGTATGCCCACTACCTCGACGCGCTCCATCAGCGCGGCCACTTGACGGGAGGATTCCTGCCCGGCCGGGTCGGCGGAGTCTATGCCGGGGTCGAGGCGCTGGCGCAGGGGCGGGTAGTGGCCGTGAACCCAAGTGTAGGCGGTGAAATAGTGGGTGCTGCCCACACCGGGCATACTGCGGTCGCTGTTGGGAAAGGCAGGCGAAGGGTAGGTGGTTTCCAGCCAGTTCATTTCCACGGTGACGCGCTCCACGTCTTCCGGGGCGACGCTGTGGGCAGCCCGCATCCGGGTGGCAAGTTCAATGACCGGACAGTTGTAGCCCGCCGTGGGGTATATCTTGGGCGTGACGTGGAGCAATTCCCAACGTTGACCCAAGCCTTCGACAGTCTTCGCCAAGTCGGTGGTTCCGGGGCCGCCGTCGCCGGGAGAATTGAAGGAAAAGGTATGGGAAAGCTCACCCCGGTTGTTGCCGGTGAAGGCGTTGTAGAAACCCGCTTCGCCTTCCAGACAGGTCTCGGAGCCGCGCAAGCTCTCGCGGGCCAGCAGGGCGGCCATAATACCGCTGCGAGTGGCATTGGGTTCGTGATACAGCATCTCGCGCCCGCTGACGCGAGGCCCCTCGGTAGTGCCGCCCGCGAAGGTGCAGGCCAGGGCCAGCGCGGTCACCGTCTGGTCTTCGTCCAGCCCCAGCAGCTTGGCGGTGGTCACCGCAGCGCCCAGCGTGCCATACACCGGGCTACACCGGAAGCCCCGCGCCTGGGTGGCAGGGATAAAGTCCCCGGCGATGCGAGCCTCCACTTCATAGCCGGCGGCCATGGCAGTCAGCAAATTCATGCCGCTTGCGCTGGATAGCTCCGCTGTAGCCAGGGCCGCCGGGATAATGCAGGGGCCGGGGTGAATCAGCATCCGGTAGGAATCGGTCTGGTTGGTGGCGTGCATCAGCTTGCTGTTGGCGAAAGCCGCGCCGCTGCGCGAGGCCCGGACGCCGTCGGCCAGTACCGTTGCGCCGTTGGGGTTGGCTTCCTCTTCCTTCACCAGCTCGATGGCGGCTTCGCCGTGGGCTGTCTGCGACCCGATGAGCGATACCGTCATAGCGTGCAGCAGCGACGCCTTCAGCTTGTCCACCACCGGCGCGGGCAACTGCTGGTATTCCAGCCCGGCAGCGAACCGGGCGTAAATGCGGGCGAGAGCTTCGGGCATTGGCGTGGCTCCTGTCTAAAAAGTTATGGCTGTTGTCGCAGCAGCGCCGCGCAATAGCCTTCCTGCTCGAAATGGCGGCGGCTGGTCAGGACTTGGGTTATGCCGTAATCGGCCCTAGTATTCCGGTCATAGTGTTCCAGACATAGTATTCATGGATATGCAGTCTGTCAGGCTGTGGCCCTTGTCCATTCGCTTGCGGTTCGCCAAGGGCCGCTCTTGCCCGCAGCCCGCAGCCGGTTTTCAGACGGCCTTCCCGCCGATCCAGGTTGACCAGACACACGCAGACGGTGATGTCGCCCAGATTCGAGTACGATTTCGCCATCGCAAAACGCCCTAAATCCAGCCCTCCATATTCAGCCTTCCGTCATGTCAGGTCGCGCAGGTAGGGGCGGAGGGCCAGCTTGATTGCGGCCAGCATCATCACCGCCCCTATGATGCTGAAGAATACGAACACGTCGAATTCCCGGCTGGCCATGCCCAGGGCGGTGCCGGCGGCGGGCGGGTGTTCCACGTTGGTGACCGCCATCAAGAGAATGGCCAAGCCGACGGCGGTGGCGTAGGACAGATTTCTCAGATAGTCCGCATCCTTGAGAAAAATATCCACCGGCTCCAGTATCAGGAACAGAGAGAAGGCCGTTCCCAGTATCAACGCCAGCCCATGCCCCCCTACTACGGCCCGGATGCGGGCCGTGCGGTTGGAGGGGTTGACGAAGATGCCAACGACACTGGAGGCGAGGCCGGCAGCGATGGCGGCGTTGGACAGCGAGTGAACGAAAATCAGTATAACCAGCATAACCGCAGTGGCTGCGCTGGCCTGCACCACGAACCTTACCGGGTGGTGGGCGAATCCCGGGTCCAGCCAGACCCATCGCTCTCCAGTTTCCGGGTCCCGCCCGGCAATCAAACGCCGGAAAAACAGGCCCCAAACCGGCCTGCGCTGCAGGATTCGGTTTTTTAATCCCCCCGGCATTAGCTCCCGCTGTCCCCAGAACGGGAGGGCCTATAGAGACCGCACCCAGTCGAGCCAGACCCGGGCGCAGGCGGTGGGCAAGATATGCTGCACGAAGCCGGTGATACCGGGAAATATGACCCGCTTGCCGTTAGGGAACAGGTCGGCGGCCCCGCGAAAATCGCCGAGGACTTCTTCTCGCAGGCTGGCCGCCGCCAGCGCCAGTACCGGCGTTTGCACGTCTTTCAGCAACGGGCCGAGGTCGCCTCCGGCGTTGGACTGAAAGCCGTGAACCACCTCGGCAGGGGTCGCTTTCATCTGGGCCGCGTACCACTTGATATAGGCCGGAGGAACTATATCCGGGTCCAGTCTCCGTCCTATAGAGTCGTCCACCCATGCAGCGATGCCTTCCCGAGCGATTAGGTCGGCGCTCTCCTGATGGTGAGAGTCAAAGCTGGTGGGCGAGGTGCAGACGGTCAACGAGAGCAGCCGCTCCTGATGGCGCGTGGAGTAGTTCATCGAAATGGAGCCGCCCACCGTTTCGCCGATGAGGTGAAACTGCTCCAACCCCAGCTTGTCCACGACCTCCTCCAGGTCGTTGGTGAAGTTGTCCAGCGTCCACGGATAGCCGGCGGGCGGCAGGTCAGACCGGCCCATTCCCCGCATATCGAAGCGTATGACCCGGTAGTGGCGAGCGACGGCAGGCACCCAGCCGTACCACATTATGTGATTTTTCGCCATTCCGTGGTGCATTACAACCGTTTCCGGCTCTTCCCAAGGGTCGGTAAAGTCGTCCACCGTGTAGAACAGTTCTATACCGTCTTTGAGTTGAACTTTCATACTGCCTCCGGGCCTTGAGCCAAAGTGATGAAATGAAAGGAATGATGCTGCCAGTTCAGTTGTGTTCGGCGGAGCCAAGCCCCTTCTCCACAAACACCGAGCGCGCGACTCGCATCGCTGTGCGGGAGTTGGTGTAGCTGCCATAGAAGATTAGCTGGAAGCACACTTCCATGATTTCCTGGGGCGTGGCCCCCACGTGCAACGCGCCTTCAATCAGCCGGCGTATCTGGCGGTCATACTGGCCCTGGACGATCATGGCGGAAAGGCTGCACAACGCCCTGCTCTTGGGGTCCAGGTCTGGGCGGGCATGAATTGCCCCCCAGTGGTACTCTTCGATGAATTTCTGGGCTTCCATTTCCAGGGAATTAGGGTCGTCCACCGGATAGAGGGGCGGCTCGCCCATCTGCTCGTCATAGATGCGCAGCCCGTTCTGGTGCAGCTCCTCCACCGTGCGGGTGGTGTCGTAGGCCCGCGTCGGGGTGTACTCGACGCCCTGTTCCTCAAAGATGTCCTTGGTGAGCTTCATGGCGGTTTCCACCGATGGAATCCCAACCAAGAAGGTCATCTGAGTCAAAATTTCCACTATCTGTTCGGGCGTCACTCCCAGGTTCAGGCTGCGCTCTATGTTGCGGCGCAGCAGCGGCATCTGCCCCAAGGCGGTGAGCGCAGCCACGGTGCACATACAGCGGCGCTCAGTGTCCAGCCCCGGCCTGGTCCATACGGACCCCCAAAGAGCTTCGTCAACGATGCGCTTCAGGTCCGGGGCAAGCTGGTCTATGCCCGGCAAGCTATAGTGGCTTTGATTGCCCCCGGCCATACGTCGGCGCATCTCTTGGCCTCGATTGAAGCGGTCTTCCAGAGTCTCCAACGTTATCTCCTCCATATACGCCCTCCCTCCGGGGAATCTAAGCCGGGGGCAGCGGCGTTTTCCTGCGAAATCTTACTCATCCCAGACTTCTCTTCCGGTGGAAAGGGAAGTATGGACGCGCTCATTTCGCCGCCGCCATCACTTCCTCGGCGAAGCGGGCCATGCGTTCCTCGGTTTCGGCATGACGGGAGCTTCGGAAGTCGAATATCAAATGTGTGACGCCCACTTCCGCGTAGGTGTGGATGTCTTGCAGAACCGAGCTGGGCGAGCCGGAAAAGCGCCGGCGGCTTCCGCTCTCGCGTTCATTGGAAACAACCGAGGAAACAACCGAGCTGGCCGCGTCGTACAGCGGGGCCTTCATCGAAACCTGAATTTCGGCAGGGTCGCGCCCGGCCCGCTCGGCATGACGGCGAAGGTAGACCAGGTTCTCCGCCAGTTCCTCCGGCTCCAGCGGCGCGGCGGGAATCGCGCCGACCGGGTGCCAGGCGTTGCCCAAACGGGCGGCACGGCGCAGGGCGGCACGGCTTTGCCCGCCAATCCAGATGGGCGGATGGGGGGTCTGCGCCGGCTTAGGCAGGAATATGATGTCGGAAAACCGGACGTACTTACCCTCGAAGCTGGGGCTGGGGGCAGTCCACAGCTCAATGAACGCTCGCAGGTATTCGTCGGTGGCCGCGCCTCGCTCGGCGAAAGGCGGCGCATCCAGCAGCTCGAACTCCTCTTCCATCCAACCCACGCCCGCGCCCACGATGAGCCGGCCCTTGGACAGCATATCCAGAGTCGCCAGCATCTTGGCGCAGAGGAGCGGGTTGCGGTAGGGCACAATCATCACGCTGGTGACCAGCCGGATGTTTTCGGTAACTCCGGCGAGGTAAGCCAGCGTCGTAATTTGCTCCGGCCACTCGCCGGCGCCGGAGTTGCCCCCGGCCAGGATGCTGCCGGTGACGCTGTACGGATAGACCGAGCTGACTTGGCGGGGCATCAGTATATGGTCAGGGGCGACCATGCAATAGAAGCCCAGCCGGTCACCCAGCCGCGCGATGCTGGCCAGGGCGTCGGGCTGCGCCCCTTCCCCGCTGTTGGGCAGATAAAAACCAAACTCCAAAGCGCTCCTCCGTTTAACGAATCATCCAGTTTGATTTTAGCATAGCGGAAACAGTCAGGCAGGAGTAAAATCGAGATGAGGAAAAGCGATGCTCCACTGGCTATCCCAATGGTGGCGGTTCGCCATGTTTGCAGCGGCCATCTCCGCCGTCATAGCCGTAGCCAAGAAATTTCTCGATGTTTGGATTGCCAACAACATATCCGCATACATCGCGCTAATGGGAGTATCCAACATGATTTTCGACTTGATTAACCGGCGTTACTGGGAACAAAAACTCGCCGACAAAGAGCGGGAAGTAGCCGACCGTGACGCCGCCATCGCCTGGCTGCAGCAGGAACGGGCGGCGCTAGGGGAAAGCGCCTCCTAGCCCCTGCGCGCCTCTTCATGCGCTCCCTCCTCGCGATAGCCGCCGGTGTAACCCAGCGTTCAGACAGGCTATTTCAATAGCAGACGCGAGGAGGTGCGCTAAAATACCTCTGACTCTGACGTCGCGCAGCCCAATCAGGTTGGCAGGAGCGAGCGGGTGCAGGTGCGCTAAAATACCGGCAGGAAATTTCCATCGGAGGCAGCGGCAATGGCATTGCAGGAATTTATCAGGGAATCCTTTCAGGTCAATTGGGAGTGGCTGGAGCGTTACCTGGACGGGCTGACTCAGGAGGAAATCGAGTACCGCCCGAACCGCCAGTGCCACTCAATAGGGTTCGTTGTCTGGCACTACGGGCGGGCGCTGGATATGTGGACGCAGTCGCTGGCCCGTCGGCAGCCGCAGTTGTACGAGCGGGAATGGGCCGAGCGGTTGGGAATGCAGCCGGAGGCAATGGACGTGGGGTTTGGCTACACCGCCGAGGATCTGGACAACTGGCGCTGCCCCGACAAAGCCCTGCTGGTGGAGTATGCCGCCGCCGCCCGCGACAACCTGCTGGCCTTCCTCAGCGAGCATGACGACCATTCGCTGACCACCGCCACGATGACCAACCGGCAGGGCAATGAAATCACCCTGGCGACAATGTTCCGTATGCTGGTCTGGGAGGTCAACCAGCACGGCGGACAGGCGGGCTATCTCCGTGGCCTGCAGCGCGGGCTGGGGCAGTAGGAGCGGCGCATCCTAACTCTCTATCCCCGAAGAGCTTTAAGAGGGTTCGGGTGAGGGAACTCCTTAAGGCCGGCGGCGCAGTTCCTCTTCCAGTTGGCGGACGCGAGCCTCGGCGGCGCGGCGGGCGGACTCAGCGGCTTCCCGGGCGGCCTCGGCGGCGCGGCGGGCGGCGCGTTCCTCCAGATCGGTGGTAAGGTAGCGTTGCCCCACCGGATCCCAAAAGCGCAGTTGCCCTTCTTCCCAGCACAGAACCAAGTTCAATTCCTCGCTGTGGCCCCAGTAATCCCCCTCATCCGTCCGGTGAACCGCCAGCGGCTTATACTCCCCCTCCACCAGCGCCTCCCCAGCCAGCGCTGCCCGGTGAAAACGCCCCCCTGTGTGATCAAACCGCCAGTATTCCCTCACTCCCATCGCCGCGTATGCCTCCCGCTTCACGGTCTCGTCCCGGCGGGCAGTGCTTGCCGAAGCTACTTCCAGCACGAAGTCCGGCGGCTTGCCCTGCTCCGGAATGAGGTAACCGTTTCGCGCGCGCCTCGCCCCTGGGTTGGCATTAAAGGATATGAGCAGGTCCGGGAACAGTACCCCTTCGTAGCTCGCCGTCGGCTGCAACGCCGCAGCCGTCTCGCTTATGATCACGGTTGTGTCTAAGTTGCCCAAGTGATCGGCCAACGCGGCAGGGTAGGCCTGGAAAGTCACATAGTCGAATGTTGTCATATCCAAATCGCACGGACGCGGGTCGGGAAACCGGATAATTTCCGGCGCCCCCAGCTCCGGGGCGGTGACTGGTCTCGGGGTCGTCATATACGGGCCTCCGCCTCGCGGAAGTATGCGCGGCATTCCCTTCGCCGAGATAGCGCTACGATGCCAGTGTTGCGATGCCAGCAGTATCATACCCCAAGCGAATGAAACTGCGCCAACACCGGCTGCGCCGACAAGGGCAAGCCACGGCTGGCGGCCGAGTGCGAAACACTTAAGGCGTTGGTTGGGGAGCTGCGCGGCGCCGGCTCCCTTAACTGGGTCGCCGATAACAATATCACCCCATCCCCCGGGATCGAGCTTGACAACGCTAAACGGCGCGTCGCGAGGATCGATTTGGCTAGCTCGTCATTGAACGGCTCCATCCGCCCGAACTCAGCAGTCTGTCCGCCTTGACGCAGCTCCATCTCCAAGATAACCGCCTTCAACCTTGACACCCCCCGCGCCCGGCGATAGACTCACAGATTGTTAAAAGACTGCTGGAAAAGTTGACCCGCCCTGCGCATCGCTAGGGCAGGCCCTTTGCCAAACCCAAAGACAAGGAATGCGTCCAGGGGGTTTTTGTGTCCGCCACACCATCATTTTTGACCGAGGAAATGCGCCAGCAGGCCATCGGAACTGGGAGCGAGCCCAGGACGCTTGAGGTGGAGAAAGGCGCCATTATCAAGTTCGCTGAGGCCATCGGCGATGAGAACCCGGTGTACAACGACGAAGCGGCCGCCCGCGCCTCGCAGTACGGAGGCTTGATCGCTCCGCCCACGTTCCTGCGCTCGGCAGTGGCCGCCCGCCCTGATCTGCCCTTCGATGTGCCTTTCGAGCGGGTGCTGGACGGCGGAAGCGATTGGGAATACTTCGAGCCAGTTCGCCCCGGAGACCGCATCACCGCTATTTCCCGCATCGAAGACATCACCGAACGCACCGGAAGCATCGGCTTAATGCTGATACAAACCATCGTCATCACCTACACCAACCAGTTCGGTCAAGTGGTGGCGACCCAGACCAACACGTCCATTCGCTACTGATGGGTTCTCTTCCCCAAGGGAGATGGTTAGGGGGAGCGCTCCCTCGAAACGCGCCCGGAGATTGACACGGAGGTTCCGCTATGACCGCACAGATGGTATGGGATGAAGTTGACGAAGGTATGGAGATTCCGCCCGTGGAGCGGCTCCCTTCCTCCCAGCAGTTGGTGAAATACGCCGGGGCTTCCGGCGACTATTACCAGATTCACTATGACAAGGACTTCGCCCAGAGCACCGGGTTGGAGGACATCATCCTCCACGGCGCGCTGAAGAACGCCTTCCTCGGCAGTCTGGTGACCGACTGGATGGGCCCACGCGGCAACCTGCGCCGCCTGTCCTGCCAGTACCGGGGCATGGATATTCCCGGGCGTCCCATCACCGCCCGGGGCGTGGTGACCAGCAAATATGAGGACGGCGGGGAGTATTTGGTGGACTGCGAAATCTGGCTGGAAAACGAAGCGGGCCAGCGCACCACCCCCGGCCGGGCCACGGTTTCGCTCCCCAAGAACCTGGTTTAGCCGGCGCGCTGCCCCCGCCTATTAACGCAAACGCTCTGGCGCTGCCTCGTAGCTGACAGGAACTTTGGCGTCGATCAAGCCGGAACCTGAGATGAGAGCGACAATGGCAGGAAACAGTAATTCCAGCACCCCTAACGACCTGATTGTAAAAAGCAAGCTGACCATTGACAAAGTTGCGCGACATATTCCATTCGGCCTATATGAGACCAGAGATTGACTCAGATGGAGACTTGGCAGTCCGGGGGCGGACCGGGTTTACACATATCGTTCAAGTGCAGGAGAGGCAAGGAATCATCGCAATTATTTGCAGTTTCAGATTCCGTGATGACTTGGATCACAATGAGAGGCTGGATGCAGTCAACAAACTGAACGATGGGAAGGTGTTAGCCCGGTTTTCAGTGACCGTTACAGGTTCATTATATGCGGATTATCATCTTCTGATTGAAGAGGGCCTCACACCGTTTCAGATTCTGAATTGCTTTACCAGATTCGACAATGTGGTCGTCGGTTCCCTGGAAGAAATGAAAGACTTGATACGTTAGCGTCCAAATCTTGGCGCCAGTTGCCGAACATTGCGTAGACTTTATTCAGAGTAAGGAGAAAACGTTGGCAGATTCACTAGTGGACAAGGTAGCGGTCATAACCGGAGCTGGGCGCGGCATCGGCCGCGGAGTCGCGCTGGAAATGGCCGCGGAAGGCGCGAAGGTGGTCATCGTTGACCCCGGCGTCAACGTGGACGGCAGCGGGCAGGACCACTCGGTAGCCGCGCAGGTGGCCGGGGAAATCCGCGCCAGCGGCGGCGAGGCCGTGCCGTGCATGGAGTCGGTGACATCCATGGAAGGCGGCGAGAAAATCATCCAGACCGCCGTGGACAACTACGGCCGACTGGACATCGTGGTCACCTGCGCCGGTATCCTCCGAGACCGGATGATATTCAATATGTCCGAGCAGGAATGGGACGACGTCATAGCTGTCCACCTCAAGGGCACCTTCACCGTGGTGAAGCACGCCTGCATCTTGTTCCGGCAACAGCGTTCCGGACGCATCATCACCTTTTCCTCGGAGTCCGGGCTGGTCGGCAACTCCGGTCAGGCCAACTACGGCGCGGCCAAATCGGGCATCGCCGGCTTCACCAAGGTGGTCGCCAAGGATATGGGCCGCTACGGAGTCACAGCCAACGCCATAGCGCCCCGCGCCAACACGCGGATGATTGGCGACATTCCTGACGCTGCCTCCGAAATCCGGGCACGCGGCGGCGTCGCCGCCATCCCCGGCGAAGATATGCTGACCGAGCTTGACCCCTCTCACATCGCGCCCTTCATCTGTTATCTCGCCAGCGACTACGCCGCCAACGTCAACGGCCAGACCTTTCTGGTCTACGGCGACACCGTATCCCTGATGTCGCAGCCCCGTCCGGAGCGCTCCATCTACGAACCGTCGGGCCACTGGGAACTGGAAACACTGGCTCCACTAGCCCGCGACGTGCTCACCAGGGGCATCGCCAACCCGGCTCCGCCTGCCCCACCGAGGCAATAAACGGCAATTGACGCCGAAAGAGGTTCCCAATGGTAACACCGGAAGAGCGCATCACCCGCCTCGAGGCGGCTCAGGAATTCAACGCCCAACAGTTTTCGGAAGTCCTGTCCCGCCTAAACCATATACTCACCGTAGTTGAAGCCGCCCGCCAAGAAGCGCGGGAGATGAACGAAGCCACCCGCCAAGAAGCGCGGGAAGCGAACGAAGCCACCCGTAGAGAAGCGCGGGAAGCGAACGAAGTAGCCCGCAAAGAGGCGCGGGAATCAATCGAAGCAGCGCGAAAGGATGCCCGCAACTTGTTCATCGCCTCCCTCACCATCGGCGCTATCGTCAGTATCGGACTCGGAGCCGGAATTATTACCCTGCTGTTCAGAGTCCTGGAACGGCTCCCCGGATAGGTTGAGTAGAGGCGCAGCTTGGCAGTTGCAGACAAGTTCACCGGAACCTGGCGACTCTTGGCCTGCGAAGGACAGTGGTCGGATGGGCGCGTCACCCATCCCTATGGCGACGCCCCCGGCGGAATGCTGGCCTACGACGGACAGGGCAGCTTCTCCGGCCAGATAATGGCCCGGGAGCGCTCGGCCTTCGCCTCCGGCAACCTGCTCAAGGGCAGCGACGCCGAGGTGCGGACTGCCTTCGAGGGCTACGTGGCCTACTACGGCAGCTATACAGTGGACGAGGAGCAAGGGCTGATGATTCATCAAGTGGAAGGAAGTTTCTTCCCCAACTGGATCGGCGAGCGTCAGGTACGCAAGTTTGAGTTTACCGGCGACGGGCGGCTCCAACTCAGCACCCTGCCCATCAAGGGCGCCCGCGCCGACCTCACCGTCGTCCTGCTCTGGGAGCGAGCCTCATAATTGCAGTTCAGAACTTTCACTCATATCAGACATCCACATACAAAGGAATTAAGGAATGGCAAACCTGCTGAATGACAAGGTGGCGATTGTAACCGGGGCCGGGCGCGGCATCGGGCGCGGCGTGGCCCGCCTGATGGCCGGGGAAGGCGCCAAAGTGGTGGTCTGCGACCTGGGCGTCAACGTGGACGGCTCCGGCGCCGATATGTCGGTGGCCGACGTGGTGGTCTCCGAAATCCGGGAGGCCGGCGGCGAGGCCGTGTCCTGCACCGAAAACGTCGCCAGTATGCAGGGCGGCGAAAAGATTGTTCAGACTGCCCTCGACAGCTTCGGCAAGCTGGACATCGTGGTCACTGTGGCCGGCATCCTGCGCGACCGCATGGTCTTCAATATGTCGGAACAGGAATGGGACGACGTCATCGCCGTACACATGAAGGGCACTTTCTCGGTGGTCAAGAACGCGGCCGTGCTGTTCCGGCAACAACGTTCCGGGCGCATCATCACCTTCAGCTCCACCTCAGGGCTCTACGGCAACTCCGGCCAGGCCAACTACGGCGCGGCCAAGGACGGCATCGCCGGCTTTACTCGCGTGGTGGCCCGCGATATGGGGCGCTATAGCGTGACCGCCAACTCCATATCGCCCAGCGCCGCCACCCGTATGACCACCAGCATCCCCGACGAGGCCCGCGAACTGCGCTCCGCCCGCGGCATCAGCACCGGCGCCAGCGTCACCCTGCGCGGCGGCCCCGACGATATCGCGCCCATGGTTGCCTGGCTGGCCTCAGACGAGGCCCAGCACGTCAACGGCCAAGTCTTCCACGTGACCGAGGGCCTGATAAATCTGCTCAACCAGCCCGATCCGGTGAAAACCATCCAAAAAGACGGCAAGTGGACTGTAGAAGAACTGGCCCGCGTCTTTCCTGCCACCATCGGCCTGGAACTCTACAACCCGGCCCCCAGCCAGGTGCGGGAGTAGCTATGCAACAACGCCGCCACCTAGCAAGAACTAATTCCGCAACAAGCCAAGCCGGAGTATGTGAGTTCTGGAACTGCGGCGTGAGAGTCAGACAGGGACACTCCCTCTGTCTGCAACACTACAATGACCATCGTGATGGTCTGATTGACAAATGTCCGGGATGTGAAAAGTATAAAGACGCCCAATATGGGGCATGCCTGATTTGTTTCCACAACCGGAAACAGGCGCCCACCCAAGGGCAGAATCAAGGGCGATACCGCAAAGAGACGTCCCCGTCCTGGCAAGCCGGGGACGCGGACGCCCTACGCTTTTTCGTCTATATTCTGAAGCTCACCGACGGGGCCTTTTATGCCGGCCAAACGCGCGAGCTTCGGGAACGGTTGTCAGAGCATCGCGATGGTTTGGTGCAATCTACTGCACACAAAGACCCGAAACTGGTTTGGTTCGCTGTCCTCCCCAGCAGAGACGCCGCGGCATCTACAGAAGTGGCGCTCAAGAAACTAATTGATTCTAACCCCCGTGAAATCCGCCGGATGGTAATCGGTTTCAGCGATATGGCGAGGGAACTGGATTTCACCTGACGCTTCTATTAAAGAGATGATGGTTATATGACCACTGAAGCGACCGAAACCCTCAGCCTGCACAGCCTTCGGTGATGAATGTCGCCGAAGTGTACCGCACCTTGGGCCGCCTGGAAGCAGGACAAGCGAAACTGCAAAGAGCAGCTTGACCGCCAGGGAGTGCGCAGCGACCGACAGTTCGCCGAAGTTAACCGGCGCATTGACCGGCTGACCTAAGCAATTATTGGAGGTGGCGTTGCTTTGGCCATCTGGCTAATCCTGCAAAGCGTGTTGGGCAGTTAACCATTCTGTTTCACTGATAATTTATCCCCACCCGAATCTCGACGGCCCACACTACCTGTACAACGGAATTCTGTTTCACTGATAATTTATCCCCACCCGAATCTCGAAATGAGAGAGCAGCTATGTTTAAGAACTTCTCCGCTTCCTATGCCGGCCACGTGGTCGACGACAACTTGGGCTTCAACGGAACGCCGGCCAACGACCGCTGGTATTCCAACGAGAAGCTGGCCGAGACCTACGACTGGGCCCTGGACATCGCCCAGCACCTCGAGGCCAACGGCTACCACGAGTTCTGGATGGCCGAGCATCACTTCCAGCCGGAAGGGTACGAGGGCATTCCCAACCTGCTGATGCTGGGGTTGTACCTGGCGACGCAGACCACCACCCTCAAGTACGGCTGCGGCTTCAACATCACCCCCATGTGGCACCCCTTGCGCCTGGCTGAAGACTTCGCCATGGCCGACATTCTCAGCAAGGGCCGCATCATCTTCGGCGTGGGGCGCGGCTACCACACCCGCGAGGTCGAGACCTTTGGCGCGCCCATGCGCGACTCCGACGCCAACCGCGAGCTGTTCGAGGAACAGGTCGAGGTCATGGTCAAGGCCTTTAACCAAGACTCCTTCTCCCACCAGGGCAAGCACTTCCAGATTCCCGCCCGCGTCCCTTACCGGGGCTACGAGCTGGAAAAGCTAACCCTGGTGCCGCGTCCCATCAACCGCCCAGTGGAAATATGGCAGCCGCTGGTCAGCGGCAATCCCCGGGGCGTTGAGTTCATGGCGAAGATGGGCATCAAGCCCCTGCTCGCCAACACCCCGGAGCCGGCCCTGGGCGAGCGGATGCGGATGTACCAGCAGGCCCAACTGGACGTCGGGCGCGAGACTCAGCTCGGTGAAGGCGCGGCCCTCGGGTTCCGTATGTTCCTCGCCGAGTCGAAGGAAAAGGCTATCGAGAAGGCCAAGCCCTACTTCGAAGAAGCGATGAAGTTCGCCGCCCCGCTAGGCTTGATGGCGCTCAGCCAGGACCAGATAGATTCGGTCGCCGCCGGTGGCCGCAACCGCGGCGTCAAGCTCCCCACTCTTGAAGAAGCAGTCGAGGGCGGCGGATGGATCTGCGGCCCGGCCGAGTCGGCCGTCGAGGCCCTGAAGCAGGCCGAAGAGCGCTACCCAGGCGTCGAGCGCGTCAACATCGGCTCCGTTATGGGTATGCCCCTGGAAGTCTTTAAGGATCAGCTCACCATCTTCGCCGAAGAGGTGATGCCCGCCTTCGAAGGCTAACGGAGCAGGAAATTGCATGAAGGTGAACTGTCGCGTGGTTGCATACCTCTGGTCAAGAGCAACTGGTCAAGAGCAACGATGGTAGCGGCAGTCAGCCTTTGGGAGTCTTTGGGAGACCATTGGCGGCGACTAGGCTACCTTGCTGGCCCAGCGCAACGAATTTAACTCTCATATATGACTGCGCAAAGCCCCATTTGCGAACTGCAAATGGGGTTTTGCTACTCCTCTTCCCGCAACGGAATCGTTCCCCATGTCAGCGCGTCGGCATCGGCGGACAGCCCCTGCTCGCGGGCCAAGTCGCGGATGCTCAACAGAGTGGCGTTGACCTCCGGAGTAAGGAACACCCACTCAGGCTCCTCCGGGAACCAGTAGGGTGAGTTGATCCTAACCACCTTCTTTTCCTCGTCGTTCAGGTAGATGCCGAACTTGGATGCCTCTTGCATTATTCACTCCTTATCAACATTGCCGACCTGATTGCCGACCGGGTTGTAGACGCCTCTAAACTCCGGGGGCAGTTGCAGGGCCACCCGCTCCATCACCGTCCGCAGCATACCCTGCATCACCGGGCGCGGTATGCGGCCCTCCACGATGGGCAGCGTGAAGGGCGGGCCGATGCTGGCGGTGAGCCGGCACAAAGGCATAGGCATTCGCCAGGCCTGCATATTTTGAGTGCCGGTCACCCCCACGGGCAGGATGGGCGCCTGCGACTTGAGGGCCAGGTAGACCACTCCCATCTGCGATTCCTGCAACGAATGGCTCTTGCTGCGGGTCCCCTCCGGGAACACAACCACCGCCCGGTCCCGGTCCAGCAGCCCCAGCAGTGTCCTCATGGTTTCGGTGCTGGCCTTCGTGCGGTCATAGGGGGATACGTGAAACCCGTGCATCAGAAATTTGCCTATCGGATTGCGGAACAACTCCTTCTTTCCCATAAAGTGGAGAGGCCGGGGAATGGCCGCCACCAGCAACGGCGGATCGGTGAAAGCCAAGTGATTGCAAACCAGTATCACCGGCCCATGGGGAGGAACGTTTTCCTCGCCAATAACCTCCATGCGCCCGAAGGTGCCAAAACAGAAACGCGCCAGGGGCCGGCCTAGACGGTAAAGCAATGTGGAACTTTCGCCGGGCATCAGCGGCCTTCTGCCTGGCGCAGAATGGCTTCCACTGCTTCGTCCACGGTAATGCCGCTGGTATCCAATCGCCAAGCGTCTGAGGCAGGGCGCAACGGTGAGTCATCGCGGGAGGAGTCTATAAAGTCGCGGGCCTGGATTTCGCTCAACACCGTCGCCAACTCGATTTCCTCTCCGCGCTCCCGCATCTCGCGCCGCCGCCGCAGGGCGCGCTCCTCCGCCGAAGCCGTCAGAAACACCTTCAGCCCGGCGTCCGGCAGCACCACGGTGCCGATGTCCCGTCCAATCATCACTATGCCGCTCTCGGTGCTAGCCGGGCTCGGCCCGTTCAGGCCGCGGGCCACCGCAGCAGCGTAGTTCCGTTGCTGCACCACCAAGGCGCGGCGCACCGCCGGATGCCGGGATACGTTGGAGACGTTATTATCCACGCGAGGTTCGCGCAGTTCTACCCCGACACGGCGGCCGGCCACCTCTACAGAATCGCCATCCTTCGACACCGGCTTGACCTGAACGAACTCGGCCAGCCGGCCCAGCGCACCGGCGTCCCCGGTGGATACCCCCCGCTCCAAGGCCAGCCAAGTGACAGCGCGGTACATAACGCCAGTGTCCAGAAACCACCAATCCAGCCCCTGGGCCAGCCGACGCCCCACCACCGTCTTGCCCGACGCCGCAGGCCCGTCAATGGAGATGTCGTGAATCATGCACCGGATTATAACATCGGGAATCCTGGGGAACCCCACCCTGTTACGCGGGAGAAAATTGCGAAACTACTCCGGCCTCTCTCCGTCGCACCTAAAAACCCTATCCATCCTGGCCATCCATGTAAATAACCCCTGCCACTTCCCCCTTGCCAACCCTGGAAGCGCCTCTCTACCATAATCACTGTCCAGCCCAGCCTGTCCACCCGAACCCCGCAGGCCCGCGCTGGCTTAACCCCGCCGCCGCGCCCGAAATGCAAATTGGCCGGAAACGGCCGGAGAATCAAAAAATGGCTTCGTTTCCCAATTTTCTCTACTCGGTTATGGCCGCGCTGCCCGCGCCCGCGACGTCTTTCCAGGCGACGAGTACACGACGCTGGAACTGCGGCAGTGCCGAGCCGCCTGGCTGAACATTGCCATCGCGGTCATGTAATACGGTGGGCTGGGGCCCTTACCGTTTTTTTCCTGTCTTCCCATTGGCGCTACTCATTGTGGTTGGCGGCGCATCCCGCGTTTACTTGGAGGTACACTGGCGTTGCTGTCCATCGTCCTGATTGATTTGCAGCAGTACCCTATGCTCGCTGTCGGAAAGGCCTTCGTCGAGTCATCAGTCGCCTCGGCGCCGATAGGCTGGGTTGACAGATACATCACATCCATAGAAATTTCCCCGGAATATAACGGCTGGGACTAGCAGGTGCCGGGGGTGGAAAGGCGCGCCGGTATTTGCGCTATAATGGGCCAAGGAAAAGTTGCTTTAAGGAAATGTTGATTATAGAAAGGGGCTGGTGAAGGAAGAGACGTACAACCCGGCGTTTTAGAACGGCGATACTGCAATCAGCTGGACCGGGAGGCGCAAGTATTGGCCAGAGTGGTTGAGAAGACCAAAGTTGCCCCGGCTAACGGCGCCGCCGCGCCATCGGAGGACGGCGGCAATGGGCGGCCCGACCCGCAGGTGCTGATTCGCGCCCCGGTGCTGGTTCTGAACCTGAACTACGTTCCGGTCAACGTCTGCTCTGTCCGCCGCGCCATCGTGATGGTGGACAAGGGGAAGGCGGAACTGCTGGAGCAGCATGACGGCAATCTGCATACCGTTTCGGGCAAGATTGAAGCCCCAGCCATCATCCGTCTGGTCTACTTGGTCAAGCGGCCCTTCCTGCCCCGCAGGCTGTCGAAGAAGGAAGTATTCCTGCGCGACCGCTTCACCTGCCAGTACTGCGGCAAGAAGGCGCAGGATCTGACTCTGGACCACGTCATACCCCGCCGTCAGAACGGCGCCCACACTTGGGAGAACGTAGTCGCCGCTTGCAGCCGCTGCAATCTTCGCAAAGCCGGCCACACTCCGTCCGAAGCCAAGATGAACTTGCGCACCGCCCCCCGCGCCCCCGACCCCAACCCGTATCTCATTCTCCACAACCGCACGATACTGGAAGTCTGGAAGCCCTACATCCCTTGGAACCTGGAGTAAGATTCTCCCTCGCCAAGAATTTCCCTTACAGGGAGATGGTTAGAGTGAAACGCGAGTACTGCGAGTCTTCATCCTTGCAACGCTCTTTAAGGCAACGCTCTTTGGGCTGTGGGCCGCCGCGGCGGGCGGGCGAACAGCGCCAGCAGCATCGCCAGCCCGCTGAGAATGGCGAAGGTCAGGAAGGCCAGCTCGTAGCTGTCCGTCAGGTCGAAGACCGCCCCGGATAACACCGCGCCGATAGCTTGGCCGAAGCTGGTCAGCGGCTCGGTCACGCCCCGGATGGCGCCCAGCGAGCGCCGCCCGTAGTAATCGGCGTAGGCCACCGGCGGAACGGATAACAGCCCTCCTACCCCGAAACCGAAGAGAGTGGAATACGCCAGCACCTCGGCGGTGGAGTTGGCGATGATGAACAGGGCCGAAGAAGCGCCCACAATTACGGCTATTGCCGACATCACATAACGCGGCGGGACACGCTCGGTCATCCACCCCCAGAACAGGCTGCCCAAGCCCAGAAACGCGGCGTTGAGGCTGATGCCAAACCCGGCGAATGCGGCGCTCATCCCCTGATCGCGCAGGTATGCAGCCAGGTGGGTGTTAACCCCAGCCTGCACCAGGAACACCGAGCCTGTGGCCGCAGCGAACATCCAAAGCGCTGGCGTGCGCATCGCCTCCCGCAGCGTCCACGCCGACTCCTCGGCTGTGGTAGTAAGGCTTGTTGCCGCTTCGCCGATGTCGCCAGCGGGAATCGGCCCGTCGCCGTCAGGTAGCAAGCCCACGTCCTCGGGCTGTTGCACCAGCAGCAGACCAGTGGGCAGCAACGCGATGGCCCATACCAACAGGCCAAGGACGATCCAGGCGTCCCGCCAGCCGCTGGCGCCGATGATCACCGAGGCGATGAGCGGAAAGGCCACCAGCCCGACGGAATGCGACCAGAACAGGATGCCGGTGGCCCGCCCGCGCATTCTTATGAACCACCGCGAGACTACCACCGATGAGCCAATTTGCACCGGGCTCGAGAAGATGACCCGCCCCACCCCATAGGCCAGATAAAAGGCAACGGGAACCGTCGCCCAGGCCAGCGATATGGTGGACACCCCCAGGATCAATACGCTGGAGAACAGCACCAGCCGCGCCCCATAGCGGTCAACCAGCCATCCCATCACCGGCGAAGCGAAGGATGCGGCGAGCCCTCCGAAACTGGCCGCTCCGGCAATCAGGGTGCGGCTCCACCCCAGTTCTTCCGACAAGGGGAATATGAAGACCGCGATAGTAAGGCTGGCGGCGGAGTTCCGCACCACCTGAGTGCTCGCCGCCGAAAACAGGATGACCCAGCCGTAGAAGAAGGGCGTCCGGTGGGCAAGGCGGGGGCCAAGGCTGACGGCCGCGAAGATGCTGGATAGCATGACGGGTATATGTTAGCAGGCGCGATGGGAGATTTCAGCGTCAAGGCCGGGCGATTGTCAAAGCCAAGTTATTGTGGTGATACAATTGCGAGAACGTTTCGCAAGATTATCCGATGAGCATCCATGACCACCATCAACAGCCAGGAAGATTTCCTCCGCGCCCTTTCTGAAAACCCCGATTGGAGGGCCGCGGGCCGCGCCCAGATTCTGGGAGACGAACTGTTGCAACTGCCTGCCAGGTTCGACGCCTTCGTCGAGCAGGTTTCGGGTTTTCAGGTTTCGGGTTTTATTGAAGAACAGAAGCAGTTCAACGCCCGGATAACGGCCTCCATTGAAGAACAGAAGTGAAGAACAGAAGCAGTTCAACTCTGCAATTCGGGGGGGCGTTGCCAAGATGCCGGTCTTCGTTGATGAACAACAGGAGACCAACGCAAGAATTGACGCACGCCTGAATCGGCTTAGTCACGACGTTGCCCGGCTTAGACGTTGCCCGGCTTATGGGAACCGGACTAGCGCGCAACGGTCACTCCAGGTTCAGCATCAGGGTCTCCATAGCCAGGCGCGGGCTGACGTTGGCGTCGAGAGAGGCCAGGGTGTCGAGCAAGCGGCGGATGAAGGCGGCGATTTGGGGAGTGGTGAGGGCGGCGGCGTGGGCGCGCAGGGCGGCGGAATGGTCGGCGTTGTGCAGATACTCGTCGGCGCCTTCTTTAATCAGCAACAGGTCGCGCCACCAGCGCAGCCAGAGGGATAGCAGTTCCCGCGCCGCCGGACGGTTGGAGCCGAACAGCGAGGCTACTTCGTTAGCGTAGCCGAAGCGGGTGTCCAGGCCCGCGCCCACCGCTTCCCGCATCCGCTCCAGGTCGGCCTGCCGTTGCGCCAATAGCTGCGGGTCGTTCAGGGCCCGCAGCGCCCAGCCCAGGCAGCCCCGCGACAGCCGGTAGAGCAGATCGGCCTCGGCTTCGGGCACCAGTTCGCCGGACGCGCCTCGTTGTTGCGTCAGATAGTCCAGCATTTCCTGCCGGGGCATAGGGAGCAGCGGGAGGGTCTGGCAGCGGGAGCGGATGGTGGACAGCAGAGCGTCTTCGTCGTCGGCGAGCAACAGGAACAGCACGCCCGGGGGCGGCTCTTCCAGCGTTTTCAGCAGGGCGTTGGCGGCGTCAACGGTCATGGAGCCGGCCCCGTCAATGATTATCACGGTGCGGGAACCCTCGAAAGGGTTGAGGTTGACAGTGCGCTCCAGCTCTCGGATGGCGTTGATAGTGATCGCGGTAACGTTGTCCCGCCCCTCCACACGGCGGGTGAACTCGATGTCCACCACCCGCACGTCGGCGTGCAGGCCATCGGCGATGCGCTGGCACTGTACGCACTGGCCGCAAGGGGAACTGGAGACTTCCAGGCAGTTGACGGCCTGAGCCACCTCCCGCGCCAGGGTCAGCTTGCCTACCCGGGGCGGGCCGGTGAGCAGGTAAGCGTGGGCCGCCCGCCCCTGCTCCAGGGCAGGCTGCAAGCGGGCCAGCAGGTGGGCTTGTCCGAGGGTTCGCCACATACCCTAATCCATATCTGAAAGATCTGGGGGTTCAGACTCGGGGGGATCATTCGTCATTATTGGATTATGGATATTCATCAGGGTGTTCTATAGGGTATTCTATCTCCACGTCCTCACGGAAGTCGTCCGGCATCATCATTTCGCCATAGGTGTCTAACATCTCTAGGGCTTCTTCGATTTGGTGCTGTCGTTCGATTTCTTCGAGGCGCGCGTTGTATCCGTATTCTTCCATCACTGCTGCAATTTCTGCGTCTTCTGGTTGCGGATACTCCAATTCCTCTGGTAGTAATAAATCGAAATCTTCCTCCGTATATTGCGAGCGCCGTTCACTAGCAGCACCGTAGCTTTCTTCCACGTCGCAGTACATCAGGTCTTGGTAGCTCTCGCGGCGGCGGATGAGGCGGCTGCTTCCGTCGGCGGCCAGCACCATAGGCGGGCGGGGGTTGAGGTTATAGTTGCTGGCCATAGACGGGCAGTAGGCCCCGGACGCAGGGATAGCCAGCAGGTCGCCGGACTCAATTTCCGGAAGCATCACGTCGGAAGCGAGCAGGTCGCCGGACTCGCAGTATTTACCGGCAATGGTAACCTTCTCGGAGAGGTCTCGTCCGGCCTTGTTGGCGACCAGCACCTCGTATTCGGCCTGGTAGAGGGCGGGGCGGATGTTGTCGCCCATACCGCCGTCAACGCTGACGAATTTGCGGACGCCGGGGATGTCTTTGATGGCCCCGACGCGGTAGATGGCGACTCCGGAGGGGCCGATGATGGAGCGGCCCGGCTCCACCACCAGCGTCGGCTGTTCCATCCCCAGGTCGGCGCAGGTGGCAGTCATAGCCGAGCAGATGGTCTCGGCGTAGGATGCTACCGACGGCGGCTGCTGGTCGCGGGTGTAGGCCACGGCGAAGCCTCCGCCGGGGCTGAAGCGTTGCATTTGCAACCCCTCTTCACGGAACTCGGCGGCGAAGCGCAGCACCAGCTCGGTGGCGACGCGGTAGGGTTCCAGATCGAACACCGGCGAGCCTAGGTGGAAGTGCAGCCCGAGCAGGTTCAGGTTCTTGGCGGCAAGGGCCTGACGCACCGCGATGGCGGCGTGGCCGGTCTGAATGGAGAAGCCGAACTTGGAATCGAGGATGCCGGTGGTGGTGTAGACGTGGGTGTGTGGGTCGATGCCCGGCGAAACCCGCAACAGGATGTCCTGCGTCTTGCCCGCTTCACCGGCGAGGTGATCCAGCAGTTCCAGTTCGTGGAAGCTGTCCACCACAACCCAGCCGATGGACTGGGCCAGGGCCTCTTCCAGTTCCTGGGGGGTCTTGTTGTTGCCGTGGAAGTAGACGTCGTCCAGCGGCGCGCCGGCCCGGTCGCCCATGGCGTTGACGATGGCAGCCAGCTCGCCGCCGGAAACCACGTCGAAACCTAGGCCTTCCTCGTTCAGCACACGGGCGAGGGCGGGATTGATGTAGGCCTTGCAGGCGTAGGCCACCTTGGCCCCGGGAGCGCGCCGGCTGAACTCGCTAACGAAGGCGCGGCAGCGGGCGCGTATGGTAGCCTCGTCCAGCACGTAGACCGGGGTGCCGTACTCTTCGGCCAAGTCCAGAGCGCTGCACCCGCCAATTGTCAGGTGCCCCTGGGCGTTGATTTCGGCAGTGTCGGGGAAAACGGATTTCGGGAACATTGGCGTCACCTTATTATTTCCGGGCTTCGCAACTTCGAGCCATTTCGCGGGTGGCTATCCCGTCAATTGGCGTGACCTTTCTATTTCCGGGTTTCGCAACTTCGAGCCATTTCGCGGGTGGCTATCCCGTCAATTGGCGTGACCTTTCTATTTCCGGGCTTCGCAACTTCGAGCCATTTCGCGGGTGGCTATCCCGTCAATTGGCGTGACCTTTCTATTTCCGGGTTTCGCAACTTCGAGCCATTTCGCGGGTGGCTATCCCGCCAATTGGCGTGACCTTTCTATTTCCGGGCTTCACTATTTCCGGGCTCGCAACTATTTCGCGCATAGACACGGGGCGCAACGCCGGAGGAAGTACAGATTTCCGGGCTATTTCCGGGCTTCGCAACTATTTCACCGTGGATAGTGTATCACGCCGTTGAGGTATGGGGAGGGGCATTGCTTTTCGGGAGAGTGATGGGCGTCAGGCGCGGGCGGGCGCGTCCCAGCGAAGGCATTCGAGGTAGCCGCCGGGCCGGGCCCAAGGGAGCAGGGTATCGATAATTTCGCGGACGCCGGGGAGTTTGCCCTGGCTACGGCAGCGCTCCAAGTATTTTTGGAGGGCCATAAAGGTGTCGAGGTGGAACCCGGCGGCGGCGATGCGCCGGATGAAGGGTTCGGGCTGCCGCCCAGTCTTCGGTTTTGCCGTTTCCGCGGCAACGCCGCCGCCGTTCCCTTCGAGGTGGCAGGGGGCGTCGGGTTCGGGGGAGGCGGCGGGCGATACGGGCGGCGGTTCCTGTCCGTCGGCCACGGCTACGGCCCACTCATCGCAGTAATCCTCGGCGAGGCTGCGGAGCCGGACGACGGCGAGTTCGGGGGCGAGCTTGCGGTAGAGGGCGTTGACGCGGCGGCGGAGCTGGTAGAGGGACATGGTTTTGCCTCGCATGGTTGGTTGAGTTGGGAGCCGGTTTTGTTTTTGGTTCAATGGTCGCGGGGCAATCACAAGGGTGGCCCCTACATCTTTCGCGGGGGGCAACCACAAGGGTGGCCCCTACATCTTTCGCGGGGGGCAACCACAAGGGTGGCCCCTACATCTTTCGCGGGGGGCTGCCATTAGGGTTGCCGTCTTTCGCGGGGGGCTGACATTAGGGTTGCCGTCTTTCGCGGGGGCTGCCATTAGGGTTGCCCCTACCCTATGCGGGTTTATACCGGGGGGCGGGTGGTTCGGCGGGCAGAGAAGGCATCTTCGAGGGTCTCGATGCGGGACTCGATTTCCTCGGAATAGAAGAGCTGGATTGAGTAGGATTGGGCGTAGCGGGCGGCGCGGAGGCGTATGGCGGCGTCCGGGTTTTCCATGGCCTGGGATATGACGGTGATGCTGCGCAACATCAGGCCCTGGAGTTCCTGGCGGACGGCGTGGGCATACTCTTGGCGATGGCGGGCGAGTTCTTCCTGAAAGAGGCCGTCTTCGAGCCAGCGGCGCAGGGTTCTTTCGCCGGTGCGGGAGGCCCGGGCCGCCTGGGCTATAGTGGGGAAGGCGGCGACGATGGGAAGGGCTGACTGCTGGCGGGGGGAGAGTCCAGCCCCGTTTTTTGATGGGGCGGGGGCGCTTATTTGGTTTTTGCGGCCATTTCCGGCCATTTCCGGCAATTGCGGGCGGGCGGCCCGGCTTGGGGCGGATTCAGGGGACTTGCAAGTGGGCCGGGAGGGTTGGGAGTTGCGGCGGCCTTTGGACATCAATCATCACGCTGCCTCAGTGGCTGTATGGATTTGGTTCGGGTCGCGGCGGAGTGATTTGACCGACAAGAACGATAGTACGATAGTACGATAGTAGGGAGGCGTCATGGGGCTTGGCAAGGGGGAAGTGTCAGAGGATGGGGGGACGGGGGGACGGGGGATGGTTTAGCTGAGATAGATGTACAGGATGTGGAATGCTTTTCTGGCAAGAACTATGGCGGGGAGGGGGCGTCATAGGGGTTGGCAATCGTTCTGGGGGGGCAACTCTCGTGGTTGCCTTTGCCCCTGATGTCAGGGCGATTGCGCTGATATTCAAGAACCTGCCCGGATAAGGGGTTGGCAATCGTTCTGGGGCAAGGGGTGTTCGCGTTGACGCTGCCTAGCGGCAACATTATACTGCGGACAATTCGGCCCGAAGCCGCATACCTGCTCCTGTACTCCACCCTCGTACCCTAGACTGGAGGGCGTTTCATTGAATATTCAGATGACTGTCAACGGGCAGTCCCGGGGGGCAGACGTTGAGCCGCGCCTGCTTTTGGTGCATTTCCTGCGCGAAACCCTGGGGCTGACCGGAACCAAGATCGGATGCGACACCAGCCAGTGCGGCTCCTGTGTCGTTCGGATGAACGGCTCAAGCGTCAAGTCCTGCACCACCTTGGCGGTTCAGGCGGACGGCGCTGACATCACCACGATCGAGGGGCTGGCCGGTGACGGGGAACTCCACGCAGTTCAGGAAGCCTTTTGGAACAAGCACGGGTTGCAGTGCGGCTATTGCACCGCCGGAATGATTATGACCGCCGTGGAGCTGCTGGAGCGCAACCCCCACCCCACTTCGCAGGAAATCCGCGACGGGCTGGAAGGGAACATCTGCCGATGCACCGGCTACCACAACATCGTGCAAGCGGTATTAGCGGCGGCTGAGACGCTGGAACAAACAAGGGGGGGAGGTTAGGCGATGACTAGCAGAATTTTCGGCTCAGGCATTCGCCGCAGGGAAGACCCCCGTCTCATCACTGGCGCCTCCACTTACACCGACGACGTGGTACTGCCGGGAATGGTTCACGCCGCCATCCTGCGCAGCCCTCATGGCCACGCCCGCATCACCGGCATTGACACCTCGGCCGCGGCCAGCGCGCCCGGGGTTATCGCGGTTTACACCGGCGCGGACACCGAGAGCGCGCTGGCCCCGATACCCTGCGCCTGGATTCCGCCGGAATCCGACGTTAAGGCCGTAGCCCACCCGGCGGTCGCTAAAGACGTGGTTCGCTACCAAGGGGACGCCGTGGCCGTGGTGGTGGCGGAAACCCGCTATCAAGCGGAGGACGCGCTGGAGCTCATCAGCGTCAGCTACGATCCGTTGCCTGCGGTGGTGAATCCAGCGGCGGCGATGGAAGAAGGCGCGCCGCAGCTTCACGAGGACGCCCCCAGCAATCAGGCGTTCCACTGGGTGGCGGTGGGCGGGGACCCCGACGCGGCCTTTGCCGAGGCCGAGGTCACAGTCAGCGACACCATCATTCAGCAGCGTCTGGTGCCCAACGCGATGGAGCCGCGCTCGGCGGTGGCGAGCTGGATGGGGTCTATGGGAGAACTGACTCTCTGGAGCACCAGCCAGAACCCTCACATCGCCCGGTTCCTCGGCTCGCTGGTCACGGGCGTGCCGGAACACAAGATACGGGTGATCGCCACCGAGGTTGGCGGTGGTTTCGGCAGCAAGATTCCAGTCTACGCCGACGAAATGATTACGGCCTTCTGCGCCATGAAGCTGAACCGACCGGTGAAGTGGGCGGAGACCCGCTCCGAAAACTTTCTAGCTACCATTCACGGGCGCGACCATGTGGAGCGCGTCGAGATGGCGGCCACCCGGGAGGGCAAGATTACCGGCGTCCGCTCAGTGGTCCACGCGGGTATGGGCGCTTACCTGTCCACCGCCGCGCCGGGGGTGCCGACCATCCTGCACGGGCTGATGTACAGCGGCCCTTATGCGCTGACCGGCACGCGGGCCGATATTTATGGCGTCTTTACCAACACCACTCCGGTGGACGCCTACCGCGGGGCGGGCCGTCCCGAGGCCACCTTCCTGCTGGAGCGGCTGGTGGATTTGGTGGCCGCTGAGGTGGGCAAAGACCCGGCGGAGGTTCGGCGGCTCAACCTGATTCCCAAGTTCGACAATGGCCACGACGTTTGCGCGGGTCTGACTTATGACAGCGGCGACTATGAGGCCGCGCTGGATATGGCCCTCGACCACGTGGGCTACGCCAAACTGCGCGAGGAGCAGGCCCACTCCCGCGAGCACGGCCACTACACCGGCATAGGGGTATCCACCTACTGCGAAATCTGCGGACTTGGCCCCTCTCAGGTGGCCGGGGCCGTTGGCTTCGGCGGCGGACTGTGGGAGAGCGCGGTGGTGCGCTTCCACCCTTCGGGCAAGGTCAACGCATACGTCGGGGTCTCGCCCCACGGCCAGGGAGAGGAAACCACCTTCGCCCAGGTGGTTTCCGACACGCTGGGAGTGCCGGTGGAGGACGTGGAAATCGTCCACGGCGACACCGACAACACGCCGATGGGCTGGGGAACTTACGGCAGCCGCACTACGGCAGTGGGCGCTGGGGCCTTGATGCTGGGGCTGAACAAAATTAAAGACAAGGCCCGCGCTCTGGCGGCCCATTTGCTGGAAGCAGCGGAGGCCGACATTGAGTACGCAGACGGCCAGTTCTTCGTGCGCGGCGCGCCTGACCAAAGCAAATCCATTCAGGAAATCGCGCTGATGGCCAACGTGGCCTGGAATATGCCGGAGGGAATGGAGCCGGGACTGGAAGCCTCGGCCTTCTATGACCCGCCCAATTTCGTCTACCCTTTCGGCGCCCACGTCGCGGTGGTGGATGTTGACCTGGACAACGGCCACATCGAGCTACGCCGCTACGTGGCGGTGGATGACTGCGGCCCGCAAATCAACCCGATGATTGTCGAGGGCCAAGTGCACGGCGGCGTGGTGCAGGGAGCCGGACAGGCTTTGTGGGAAGGGGTAGTCTATGACGATAACGGACAGTTGCTGACCGGCTCGATGCAGGACTACGCTTTGCCCAAAGCTCACATGGTGCCAGACATCGAAACGCTGTCGTCGGAGACTCCTTCACCCCACAACCCGCTGGGGGTAAAGGGGATCGGCGAAACCGGCACCATCGCCTCGACGGTCACTATCTACAACGCGGTGATAGACGCGCTCAGGCCTTTGGGAGTAACCCGCCTGGATATGCCGCTGACCCCGGAGCGGGTCTGGCAGGCGATTCAGGACGCCAAAGCATAGCCGGTAACTCGCGTCTTGCTTCGGCCGGGAGTTAGAGAATCCAAAGAATACGCCAGGGCATCCCGGAGCCAGTCGCCAGCAGGTTGCTTGGGGAGTTGGAGAATTCAAAGGATACGCCAGGAGATTAGCGATGTATCCAGCCCAATTTGAATACAGCAAGGCAGGGTCGGTGGCTGAAACCATCCAGATCCTGCAACAGGATCCCGAGGCCAAGATTATCGCCGGCGGCCACAGCCTGCTCCCGCTGATGAAGCTAAGGCTGGCCCGCCCTTCGCAGGTGGTGGATATCGGCGGCATCGCGGGGCTGCGGGGAATCAGACTGAACGGCGGCGTGGTCAGCATCGGTGCGCTGACCACGCACTACGAAATATCCACTTCAGCCGACGTTCAGGCCAACTGCGGCATCCTGGCCGAGGCCGCCGGGGGCGTCGGCGACCCAGCGGTGCGCAACCGCGGCACCATCGGCGGCAATGTGTCCCACGCCGACCCGGCTTCCGACCTGCCCACGGTGCTGACCGCCATGGGGGCCAGCTTCAACTTGCAGGGGCCGGCCGGCGCGCGCACTGTAGCAGCCGATGATTTCTTCATCGCGCCCTTCACCACTGCGCTGGGGGCCGACGAGGTGCTCACCAGCATCGAAGCGCCGGCGCTGGCCGCCAATCAGGTGGCCGAATACGCCAAGATGGCCCACCCGGCCACGTCCTTCGCGGTGGTGGGCGCAGCGGCCGTGGTAACGCTGGAAGGCGACGGCCACGGGCATTCCCACGGCCATAACCATGACCACGGACACCACCACACCCCGCGATGCACTGCCGCGAGGATAGCTGTCGGGGGGCTTACTCCGCGTCCGACCCGTTCTCCTGCCGTGGAAGCCGCGCTGTCCGGGAAGGAGCTCACTATAGATTCCATCGCCGAGGCCACGGCCTTGGTGAGCGGCGACTTGGGCGACGACCTACTGGGCGATGTGTACGCCTCCGCGGGTTACCGCCGGAATATGGCAGGGGTGGAGCTGAAGCACGCGCTATATCACGCTGTGGGGCTGGCCCATCACTAGCAGGGCACCACTAGCGGGGCACGAATAACCACAGAGGCCACAGGGTTCAGGATTATTTCTTTAATCTTTTGTTTTCTTTGTGGCCTCTGAAGTTGGCTGATGAAAATACTGGTAATCAACGACGATGGGATAAAATCGGCTGGCTTGTGGGCGGCGGCGCGGGCGTTGCGGCGGGTTGGCGAAGTGATCGTGGTGGCCCCGCTGCGGGAACAGAGCGGCGTTGGAGCGTCGCTGACCCTGCACTCGCCGGTGAATGTAACTTCCTGGACTCCCGACGCAGAATTTCAGGAATCTCCCGGCCAACTGCATCCCGTCACCGCCTACGCCGCCGAAGGGACTCCGGGCGACTGTTGTATCCTGGCGCTGGAGACACTAACTTCCGGCGTGGACTTGGTGGTGTCGGGCATCAACTCCGGCTCCAATACCGGGTGGGACGTGATGGTCTCCGGCACCGTGGGAGGGGCGGTGCAGGGGTTCAATCGCGGCTATTCCACCATCGCTGTTTCCGTCGGCTCGGTCACCGCGCCCCGCTATGACGTGGCCGGGCTGCTGCTAGAGCGTCTGGCCCGCCGCCTCTGGCAACGGGAAGGCGAGCCGCTGTTCCTCAACCTGAACATCCCCAACGTCGCCCCCGAACTCGTGAAGGGGATCCGCGCCACCCGGCTGGGTGGCCTGTCCTACCGCGAGTCGGTCCGTCTGGAAGGAACCGACGGCGACGCGAAGCGCTACCGGATAGCCCGCAACCGGCCGGGTAATCAGACCCAAGCCGCCGACTCCGACATAACGGCCCTGAAGGGCAACTACGTCTCCATTACCCCGCTCAAGCTGGGCATGGGCGACGACGCAGGCGTCCCGGATGTCGAGTCCCTGGTAGATGGTTTGGCCGATTTCAATACGTAATGATACGCTGGACGGCTATGCCATAGGCTGGATGACGCTCAGAACGCCAGAGTCGTCAAGCGCCCGGTGTAATAATACGCTGGACGGCTATGCCATAGGCCGGATGACGCTCAGAGCGCCAGAGGCGCATAAGGCGCCCGGCGTAATAATACGATGGACGGCTATGCCATAGGCCGGATGACGCTCAGAACGCCAGAGGCGCATCAGGCGCCCGGCGTAATATGCGTGGACGGCTATGCCATAGGCCGGATGACGCTCAGAACGCCAGAGGCGTCAGGCGGCCGGTGTAATGATGCGATGGGCGGCTATGCTATAGGCCGGATGACGCCCCGAACGCCAGAGGCGCATAAGGGGCCCGGTGTAATAATACGATGTAATGATATACGTGACTTACTTGGTGTTCTCCGCAATTCCGTGCTGTTTCTGACGCGCCGTCCATCCAGACCGCATATCTACGCCACGGAGAGTCGAAATGCTCAAATATCGTCCCTTGAATCCCCGATATTTCCTGATAATCTGTATCCTCGCCCCGGTTCTGCTGTCCTTACTGCTGGCCTGCAACTCTACTAGCGCAACCACAGACAGGAAAGCGTTGGTGTCCTTCTATCTCGCCACTAGCGGCGAAAGCTGGCGAAACAATATCGGTTGGCTGAGTTCTGCTCCTGTCGGACTATGGCACGGCGTTACTACCGACGCGGACAGCCGAGTGATTAGCCTAGAACTCAACGGTAACGAGTTGAGCGGGCCGATTCCACCAGAGTTGGGCAACCTCGCCAACCTGACATGGTTGGACCTCGACTACAACGAGTTGCGCGGGGAGATTCCCCCAGAGTTGGGCAACCTCGCCAACCTGTCAGAGCTATACCTCGGCGACAACGAGTTGAGCGGGGCAATTCCCCCAGAGTTGGGCAACCTCGCCAACCTGTCAGTGCTGGACCTCAGGCACAGCGAGTTGAGCGGGGCGATTCCCCCAGAGTTGGGCAACCTCGCCAACCTGTCAGAGCTGGACCTCGGCTTCAACCAGTTGAGCGGGGAGATTCCCCCAGAACTGGGCAACCTCGCCAACCTGTCAGAGCTGGACCTCGGCTTCAACGAGTTGAGCGGGCCGATTCCCCCAGAGTTGGGCAATCTCGCCAACCTGACATCGTTGGGACTCAGCGACAACCAGTTGAGCGGGCCGATTCCCCCAGAGTTGGGCAATCTCGCCAACCTATCATACTTGAAACTCGGACTCAACGAGTTGAGCGGGGAGATTCCACCAGAGCTGGGCAACCTCGCCAACCTGACAGAGCTGGACCTCTGGGAAAACGAGTTGAGCGGGGAGATTCCACCAGAGCTGGGCAAACTCGCCAACCTAACATTGTTGTACCTCTGGGAAAACGAGTTGAGCGGGCCGATTCCCCCAGAGTTGGGCAATCTCGCCAACCTGTCATACTTGGACCTCAGCGACAATCAGTTGAGCGGGGCAATTCCACCAGAGTTGGGCAAACTCGCCAACCTAACATTGTTGAACCTCGAACTTAACCAATTAAGTGGGCAGATTCCACCAGAGTTGGGCAAACTCGCCAACCTGACATGGTTGGGCCTCAACGGCAACCAGTTGAGCGGGGCAGTCCGGCGCCCGAGATTACCGGCAAATACTAAGGAGTAAGGTATGGATACATCGCATTCGTTGACCCGGTGCATTACGACGGCTGCGGATGTGTGGAATGCGTCAACAGGATCCAATTGACAACCCACGCCCCGGAGCGTATAGCGGGATTATCAACGATGCCATAGTCCACGGCGTCCTAACGAAGTTGTGCCTTGAGAATCGAGTTGACCGTTGCCAACAGGACGACGTCAACCGGGGCGGATGGGAACTTACCAATGTGGAGTTCGCCCTGCGAAGGGATGACGTGAGTTAGGTATATCATTGCCTTCCCTAATAATACGATGAACGGCTATGCCATAGGGCGGATAGCGCCATGTCCGCCAGAGCCGTCAGGCGCCCAGTGTAATGATACGATGCAATGATATACGTGACTCACTTGGTATTCTGCGCGATTCCGGGCTTTTCTGAAGCGCTGCCTACCGAGACCTCACATCTACGCTACTGGAGGATCGAAATGCTCAAATATCGTCCCTTGAATCCCCGGTATTTCCTGATAATCTGCATCCTCGCCCCAGTTCTGCTGTCCTTACTGCTGGCTTGCAACTCTACTAGCGCAACCACAGACAGGAAAGCGTTGGTGTCCTTCTATCTCGCCACTAGCGGCGAAAGCTGGCAAAACAATATCGGTTGGCTGAGTTCTGCTCCTGTCGGACTATGGTACGGCGTTACTACCGACGCGGACAGCCGAGTGATTAGCCTAGAACTCAACGGCAACGAGTTGAGCGGGCCGATTCCACCAGAGTTGGGCAACCTCGCCAAACTGTCAGAGCTGTCCCTCTGGGGCAACCAGTTGCGCGGGCCGATTCCACCAGAGTTGGGCAACCTCACCAACCTATCATGGTTGGACCTCTGGGACAACGAGTTGAGCGGGGAGATTCCCCCAGAGTTGGGCAACCTCACCAACCTGTCAAATCTGGACCTCTTCCACAACCAATTGAGCGGGCCGATTCCACCAGAGTTGGGCAACCTCGCCAAACTGTCAGAGCTGTCCCTCTGGGACAACGAGTTGAGCGGGGCGATTCCACCAGAGTTGGGCAACCTCGCCAACCTGACATGGTTGGACCTCTGGGACAACGAGTTGAGCGGGGCGATTCCACCAGAGTTGGGCAACCTCGCCAACCTGACACGGTTGGACCTCTGGGACAACGAGTTGAGCGGGCCGATTCCCCCAGAGTTGGGCAATCTCGCCAACCTGTCATACTTGGGCCTCAGAGGCAATCAGTTGAGCGGGGCAATTCCACCAGAGTTGGGCAAACTCGCCAACCTAACATTGTTGAACCTCGAACTTAACCAATTAAGTGGGCCGATTCCACCAGAGTTGGGCAACCTCGCTAAACTGACATCGCTGAACCTCGAGGGCAGCGGGTTGAGCGGGTGTGTGCCAGGCAGTTTGCAAGGACATATCTCAGGTACCGGGGGGTTGCCGTATTGCCCTTAGCCTTTCTGTGTACCGGAGGCAAACCGGGGTATCTCTCAACTCAGTAGCCCGGCGCCAGAGATTACCGGCAAATGCTAAGGAGTAAGGTATGGATACATCGCATTCGTTGACCCGGTGCATTACGACGGCTGCGGATGTGTGGAATGCGTCAACAGGATCCAATTGACAACCCACGCCCCGGAGCGTATAGCGGGATTATCAACGATGCCATAGTCCACGGCGTCCTAACGAAGTTGTGCCTTGAGAATCGAGTTGACCGTTGCCAACAGGACGACGTCAACCGGGGCGGATGGGAACTTACCAATGTGGAGTTCGCCCTGCGAAGGGATGACGTGAGTTAGATATATCATTGCCTTCCCTAATAATACGCTGGACGGTATGCCATAGGGCGGATAGCGCCATGTCCGCCAGAGTCGTCAGGCGCCTAGTGTAATGATACGATGGACGGCTATGCCATAGGCCGGATGACGCTCAGAACGCCAGAGCCGCGTCAGGCGCCCGGTGTAATGATACGATGGACGGCTAGGCCATAGGCCGGATGACGCCCAGAACGCCAGAGCCATCAGGCGCCCGGTGTAGTAATACGCTGGACGGCTATGCCATAGGCCGGATGACGCTTCCAATCATCCAGACGGGAAGCAAGCAGGAAAGAGGGACGGCGATATGACTATGATGACTACCGAAGAGCGTCTGGGGCGATTGGAGGCGGGTCAAACGGAGACAAACCGGCGATTGGACGATACCAACACCCGCATTACCGAGTCCAACACCCGGCAAAGCGAAACCAATTCCCGGCTGGACAAAGTGATATTCATGCTGTTTGGTATTGGCGCAGGGGTCATAGCCACGCTGGTGACCGTAATTTTCACCCTGCTAACCGGCGACTGATCGCCTTCTGTTTGGTATTGGCGCAGGGGTCATAGCCACGCTGGTGACCGTAATTTTCACCTTGCTAACCGGCGACTAATCACCTTACGGCGCGCCGGGAAAGGATGCAGACAGACAGTAAAAGGCAGGTTTTGCAGCTCGATCTGACGCCGCGTGTTGCCCGCCGACACCGGGGAAAGGATGCAGACAGTAAAGGGCAGGTTTTGAGCCTGCCCTTTACTGTCTGTGCCCTTTCGCCCAGCGATTGTTCAGGCGGCGGCCAGCTCCGGGGCGAGGGCTCGGGAGACGCCGATCATAGAGTCGCGGGTAATCAGGGCGGCCAGCTCTTGCTGGGTCATGCCATCGGTTCCCGCCGGACGCTCCGGCAGCACCAGGTAGCGCAGGTCGGCGGTGCTGTCCAGAACCACCACCTCGGTATCATCGCTGATTTCGGTGCCGAATTCACGCAGTATGCCGCGCGGGTCAACGACGGCCCGCGAGCGGTAGGCGAAGCTCTTGTACCAGTCGGGGGGGCGGCCCAGCAGGGCGCGGGGGTAGCAGGAACAGAGGGTGCAGACTACCAGATGATGCACGCCGGCGGTGTTTTCGACCACGCCCAGCTTGGGAGTCGGGTCGGGGAGCGTGTAGCCCATCTCGGCCAAGGCCGCCTCCGGCTCGGAGAGCAGCCTGGCTTTGTACTCTGGGTCGGCCCAGGCCCGGGCGACCACGCGGGCGCCGTCGGCGGGGGAGCGGGACTCCACGGCGTCCACGTTGCGTTGCACTTCTTCCAGGGTCAGCACGCCCTTCTCGGCCAGCAAGGTTTCCAAGGCGCGGACACGGCGGGCGTGCCAGCCTAATTCTTCGGTGTCCATTCCGGGGTGGGTATGGTCGCCGTGGTCTATTTCGCTCATATATCCTCCAGACTAACCGCTAGTTCAAGGTTCTATTCAAGTACCAGAGCAGCGCCGCAATCAGGCAGACTAACCGCTAGTTCAAGGTTTTATTCAAGTGCCAGAGCAGCGCCGCAATCAGGCAGACTAACCGCTAGTTCAAGGTTCTATTCAAGTGCCAGAGCAGCGCCGCAATCAGGCAGACTAACCGCTAGTTCAAGGTTCTATTCAAGTGCCAGAGCAGCGCCGCAATCAGGCAGACTAACCGCTAGTTCAAGGTTCTATTCAAGTGCCAGAGCAGCGCCGCAATCAGGCAGACTAACCGCTAGTTCAAGGTTCTATTCAAGCACCAGAGCAACGCCGCAATCAGGCAGACTAACCGCTAGTTCAAGGTTTTATTCAAGTACCAGAGCAGCGCCGCAATCAGGGTAAGCAACCCTAAGACCGTGGCGGCAAGGCATCCGCAATTACATCCAATGCCTCTAAGTATTTTCAGCAAAGCTGCGGTTCTTGGGCTGGCGCGGGTTCAGCTTGTCCGCTCCAGCCAATGCTCGTAGATGTCTACTTGCAGGCGGTCGGCGGAAGGGCCGGCGTAGTCGTCCCAGAGGGTGGTCTGGGGGAATTCGACGCGGTAGAGGGGCTGGTGAGGGGAGCCGTCGCCGCCGTGGGCCAGAGATTCCGGGTCGGGGTAAATGCCGCAGAGGGCCACCACGCGCCCGGTCTTGCCCTGGACGTAGACCGGGGTGCGGTAGTGAGTGGGCGGGTTGGCGGTGCGCACCTTTACCAGGTCGCCGTTGCGGAAGGAGGTTTGCGCCGGGCCGTCATTGATTTTGCGCTGGCGCGGGCCGTTGTTTACCAGGTCGCCGTTGCGCGCCGATGCAGTCATAATCAGCTCCCCGCGCCTTCCGGCAAGGCCTCGGCATTCAGACACATAGCGGCGTCCAGTTCGGCGGAGGTCAAGACGCCTTTCTCGATGAGCAGGATCTCCACGGCCTCGGCCCAGCGCTCGTAGTAGCCGAGGGCCTGGTAGCGTTCCGGGGGCAGGCTCTCGATGGCGCGGCGCAGTTCATCCACGCCGACGAGTCCCTTGTCGCCCAGGACGCCGCGGATGGAGTCAATGCGCCGCTCCCAGTCCATCAGGACGTGCTGGTTCTGGTCAATGGGGGCGTTGTTGGGCCGCCCGCCCATATCGTGAAACTTGGCTGTACCGGTCATATCAGGCGCTCCAGTGGGAGTTGCCGGTTGGTGGTGGGCAGTTCCGCAGGGGTTGCAGTTATGGTAAAGGGGGCGTGGGGAGTTGGCAAGGCGGCTAGAGGGGTTCGGTGCCTTCGGAGAGGATTTCGATGTATTGGTGATAGCCATACCTGCGGTCACGCTCCCGGCCGGTAAGCTCGCGGGCAATGCCCAGGCTTTCCAGGAGGCGCATTCCGGTGGTAGTTGCAGTGGATGCGAGCCCGGTGCGCTTGCCGACTTCTTGCAGGGAAATAATTGGGCGTTCTTGTAACGCCCGGTGGACTCGGAGGGCTGAACTGGCTATGCGCCCTTGTTGTTGAATTCGAGACGCATCTTCGTAAAACAAGTCCAGCAACTGGCGAGCAGTGAAAGCCGCTCGCTCTGCGGTTTGTGTCACTCCCTCCAAAAAAAACCGGAGCCACTGTTCCCAATCGCCATTATCTCTAAGGCTGTTCAACAGCTCGTAGTAAGTTTGACGGTTTTGTTTGAAATACAGACTGAGATAAAGCATTGGTTCGCGCAGAACCCCGTCGTGGACCAGCAGTAAGGCAATCAACAATCGCCCTACCCGGCCATTGCCGTCAAGAAAAGGGTGAATGCTCTCAAATTGCGCGTGGCAGAGACCTGCCTTTACCAATGGAGGCAGATTACTGTCATCAGCATGGAGGAATTTCTCCAAATCCCCCATACAATCCTGTACGGCAGTGTGGGGAGGTGGAACATAGTAAGCGTTTCCTGGGCGGTTGCCGCCAATCCAGTTCTGAGAGCGACGGAACTCCCCGGGCAACTTGTCACTGCCGCGACCGCGTGAGAGCAACTCGGCGTGAATCTCGCGAATTAAGCGGTTGGACAGGGGAAAGTCCTCTCGAAGCCGTCGCAGTCCATGCTCCATTGCCCTCACATAATTGGAGACCTCCACAACGTCGTCAATAGGCACGCCAGGCGCGTCTTCCATCTCAAATAGCATCAAATCGGACAGAGAAGACTGAGTGCCTTCAATTTGAGACGACAGCACAGCTTCTTTTCGGACATAGGAATAAAGAAACAGTGGAGTATCCGGCAGTTGCGGAGCAAGGCCGTCCAGCCTGCCCAAGGCCAGGTGCGCTTGGGAAATAATGGGCAACAAAGATGCTACGTCAAGAAATGGGACCGGCGGCAAGGGAGCAGGGATGAATGCCCTAACAGCCTCATCAATCGTCCAGGTTACTTCGTAACTCCCGTTATACTCGCGTTTCATCGTCAATCTCTAATTACAAAATCAAAATAATGTTCATGGTTATTTACTTTTGGAGATTAAGTATAAATAACTGTCTACGAAGTGGCAATAGGGCCCGCCGCTATTCTTGAACTAAAAATAACGGCGGTTTCTATTTACGTTTTGTCTGTTTTCGTGAATAAATGCCCCATCACACTACCGGGGGGCGAACAGGCGGGCGGCGTCGAGGGCGCGCATAAACCGGACGTTGGGGTAGGTTTTGATGTGTTCGATGAGGCGCTCCAGCATCAGCAGGCGGCCTGGGCGGCCGATGTATTGGGGGTGCATGGTGAGGACGAAGGCGCGGCCGTAGCGGTAGAGGCCCTCGAACTCGGCGGCCCAGGTCAGGTAGACTTCGTCGGGGCTGCGCATCGGCCCCAGGCGGTTGGCGACTGGGGCGTAGACGAAGTTGGGGGCGTCGTCGAGCAGCCAGTGGATGGGGATTTCCACCAGTTGCTTGCCGGACTGGGGAGCGGTTTCCAGATAGGGGGCGTCGTCGCCCATCAGGCTACTGTCGTAGAGGAAGCCGTGGCCGGTCAGAAGGTCCAGCGAATGCTCGCTGAGTTCCCAGCTAGGGGAGCGGTAGCCGAGGGGTCGCTCGCCGGTGATGCCGCCGAGGATGTCCAGTCCCCGGCGAAGCACGTCGTCTTCCTGCTGGCGGGTGAGGGTGGAGGGCGGCTCGTGCATATAGCCGTGGTGGGCGACTTCGTGGCCGCGGGCGGCGATTTCCTGAACCAGGGCCGGGTGGGTTTCGGCCACGTAGCCGGGGATGTAGAAGCTGGCGGGCACGTTGTGGGCGTCCAGCAGATCCAGGATGCGGGGAGTGGCGACGGCGGGGCCGTATTCGGCCATGGACATCAGGCTGGGGTGGTTGACGAAGTTGGGATCGCGGTTCAGCCAGGATGACACGCCGTCGACGTCGAACCCCAGCATAGCCACGCATTGAGTTTCGCCGGGCCAGATACCGGACATCTGCATTCCTCCTTACAAACGGGGCTGTATAAACGGGGCTGTTTCTATTAGTGGTTGGCGAGTGGTTGGCGCTATGGACTACGGGGAAGGGCTATTCAGAAACTGAAAGTCTTGTCTTCAATAAAGTCGCAGTCAGCGTTGTCTCGGCAAATTTCCACGGCAGAAATGCCGGCCATTGGCAACGGTTCCTCCATTTCCTTCGGCAGCCGGCCATTGGCAGCGGAGAGGGATTCCAGGCCGCCATACCGCCATCGCGTTGTTGCGCCACAAAGGTTACGGAGCGGGCCGCGGCTTGCCACAGCTTCCCGCAAGGCTTCAGGCAGTCATCGCCGGCGGCGAACTCTACACAGGTTTGCGTATGCAAGGCGCGGTCAGAAAGCCACAGGCAGATAGCCGCGGGCGTTTCGCGCTGTTTGGATGTTTTTGAGGGTTGCCACGATTAATCTTCGGCGGACGGATGGTTATGGCGCGGCAATGCGGTCGAAACCGGTGTAGGGACGCAGGACTTCGGGTATTAGTATGGAGCCGTCGGGCTGTTGGTTGTTTTCCATTATGGCGATTATGACGCGGGGGAGGGCCAGGCCGGAGCCGTTTAGGGTGTGGGGCCACTGGGGGCGGGCTCCCGGCTCTGGGCGGTAGCGGATGTTGGAGCGGCGGGACTGGAAGTCAGTGCAGTTGGAGCAGGAGCTGACCTCGAGCCACTCTTGGCTACCGGAGGCCCACACTTCGATGTCGTAGGTCTTGGCGGCGGCGAAGCCCATATCGCCGGTGCAAAGCTCTAGCACACGCCAGGAGAAACCCAAGCGGCGGCAGATTTCCTCGGCGTGGCTTAACAGCCGCTCCAGTTCTGCGGGGGAGGATTCCGGTTCGACGAACTGGTACATTTCAACCTTGTTGAACTGATGCACCCGCTTGATGCCCCGCGTGTCGCGGCCGGCGGCAGCCTTCTCGCGCCGGAAACAGGGCGTCTGGGCCACGTAGTAGAGCGGCAGGCGGCCGGGGGGGATGATTTCGTCGCGGTAGAGGTTGGTGATTGGGACCTCGGCGGTGGGGATGAGCCAGAGGTCGTCTTCGGTGTCGTGGTAGAGATTGTCGGCGAACTTGGGCAGGTTGCCGGAGCCTTCCATGACTTCGCGGCGCACCACGGCGGGGAGGGCCAGTTCGGTGTAGCCGTGTTCGCGGGTGTGGAGGTCGAGCATCCAGGAGATGAGGGCGCGCTCGAGCCTGGCCCCGGGGCCGCTGGTGGTGTAGAAGCGGCTGCCGGACAGTTTTGCGCCGCGCTGAAAGTCTATGATGCCCAGGCGCTCGCCCAGTTCCCAGTGGGGCAGGCCCTCGAAGCCGAGTTGGGCGGGTTCGCCTTCCTTGCGATAGATGCGGTTGCCGTCTGAATCGCTGCCTACGGGAACCTCGGCGAGCGGGAGGTTGGGCAGGTTCAACAGAAGCTCGCGCATCTTGGCCTCGGTGGTCTGGGCACTGGCTTCCAGTTCGTCCACTTGGCGGCCCAGAGTGCGCATCTCCTCGATGACCTCGGGGGCTGGGGGCAGCCCGGAGGAGCGGGCGTGTCCGATTTCGCGGTTGACCTGGTTGCGCCGGTTGCGTATTTCGTCGGACTGTGTGCGGACGCGCCGCCAGGCGGCGTCCAGTTTCAGCAGTTCGTCGACCGGGTCGGGTTCGCCGCGGGACTGCATTGCCCGCCGCAATGTATCGGGGTCGCGCCGCACTTGTTCAATGGCAATCATTCGTTCCAGCCTTTGGTTGGTCTTGTGTCATAGCATATTAATGAAGCATCGGCAAGTTATTATATTACATGGCAAACCCACACTCGCGCAGGGTCCGGTTCTCTCTTCTCATACGTAAGGGTACGGGCGTAAGGGTACAGGTCGTGTAAGGGTACGGGTGTGGGGGAATCCTTACCAGCGGACTAAGTTTCTCGCTTTGAATTAGGCGAGAAATACGAAAACCAGGAAGGGCGAGTATAATACTCTGGTGGAAGAAAGATGGCTCAGGCTCCATTTGACGTTTGCTCCCTTCGGCGCGGTATTGGTGACGTGGCTTCTTTCGCTGGCTGTTGGGGCCTGGCAATGGGGCATACGGGAAAATTTGGGACTGGCGGGGCAGCTAATGCCGATGGGCGCGGCTTGCTACGCTGCGGTTATCTTGGTGATTGAGAGGGCAGGAAGGATGTTTTGGGCACTGGCGCAACGGCAGAAAGACATAGATAAATGGCGCAAGGAAGGGCGGGAAGAAGGGCGGGAAGAAGGGCGGGAAGAAGGGTGGGAAGAAGGGCGGGAAGATGAACGGACGAGGATCGAGCGCGAGTTAGTGGAGCAAGGGATAGAGGTTCCGCCGGAAGCAATCCAAGTTATCAGGTCATCGCTCGCTGGCTCCCGCCAAGGCAGAGCCACCCAGGGATAACAACGCTTCGGCAGGCAGGAAGGGCCTCAGCTAATGCCGATGGGCGCGGCTTGCTACGCCGCGGTTATCTTGGTGATTGAGAGGGCAGGAAGGATGTTTTGGGCACTGGCGCAACGGCAGAAAGACATAGATAAATGGCGCAAGGAAGGGCGGGAAGAAGGGTGGGAAGAAGGGCGGGAAGATGAACGGACGAGGATCGAGCGCGAGTTAGTAGAGCAAGGGATAGAGGTTCCGCCGGAAGCAATCCAAATTATCAGGTCATCGCTCGCTGGCTCCGGCCAAGGCAGAGACACCCAGGGATAACAACGCTTCGGCAGGCAGGAAGGGCCTCAGCTAATGCCGATGGGCGCGGCTTGCTACGCCGCGGTTATCTTGGTGATTGAGAGGGCAGGCAGGATGTTTTGGGCACTGGCGCAACGGCAGAAAGACATAGATAAATGGCGCAAGGAAGGGCGGGAAGAAGGGCGGACGAGGATCGAGCGCGAGTTAGTGGAGCAGGGCATAGAGGTTCCGCCGGAAGCAATCCAAATTATCAGGTCATCGCTCGCTGGCTCCGGCCAAGGCAGAGCCACCCAGGGATAACACGCTTCGGCAGGCCGTCTTCACGGTGTAGTTGACCGGGCTCCGGCCAAGGCAGAGCCACCCAGGGATAACACGCTTCGGCAGGCAGGAAGGGCCTCAGCTAATGCCGATGGGCGCGGACGGGACTAGCTGTCGCGCTGTTGGTCTGTCTGCCTAGCTTTTCCCGGAGTCCACATCAGAACCGGCGCCAGTATCGCTAATAGGGTTGACGTGGGCCTGCTTGGACTGTCGCATCTGGGGGAAGAGCACCACGTCGCGGATGGTGCGCTGGCCGGCCAGCAGCATAACCAGCCGGTCTATGCCAATGCCGAGGCCGCCGGTGGGGGGCATTCCGTACTCCATTGCCGTCAGGAAGTCCTCGTCCAGCCGGTCCACTTCCTCGTCCTGGTACAGCCGCCGAATTTCCTCTTGCCCCTGGAACCGCTCCCGCTGCACCTGGGGGTCGTTGAGTTCGGTGTATGAGTTGGCGATTTCCATGCCGCAGGCGAAGGCTTCGAAACGCTCTACGTAGCCGGGCGCGCCGGGCTTGGCCTTAGCGAGGGGCGACATTTCCTCGGGGTAGTCCAGCAGGAAGGTGGGTTGGGCCAAGTGCGGCTCAACCAGCTCGGAGAGTAGCTTGTCTATAATGCGGCCTCGGCTTTCGCGTATGCCGGTATCCACGCCCAGGGCGCGGGCGCGGCGTTGCAGTTCCGAGGTTCCTTCTTCCGATGGAGGGCAAGCATGCAAATCTATACCGCCGCGGCGTTGCAGTTCCTCCCGCAATGACGCCCGCCGCCACGGGGGGGTGAAGTTTATGACCTGTTCGCCGACGGTCACCTGAGCGGAACCCGTCGCGTCTATGGCGAGACGGGAAATCATCTGCTCCACCATTTCCATAACGTCGTTATAGTCGGCGTAGGCTTCGTAGCTCTCCAGCAATGTGAACTCGGGGTTGTGGTCCTGATCTATGCCCTCGTTGCGGAAAACCCGGCCAATTTCGTATACCTTGTCGAAGCCGCCGACTATGAGCCGCTTCAAGTACAGTTCGGTGGCGATGCGGAGGTATAGCTGCTCGTCAAGGGCGTTGTGGTGGGTGATGAAGGGGCGGGCGTGGGCGCCGGCGGCCACCGGCACCAGCACCGGGGTGTCCACCTCCAGGAAGCCTCGCTCGTCGAGGAAGCGGCGGATGCCGCCGATGACCCGGCTGCGCAGGCGAAAGACGTCCATATTCTCGCGGTTGGCGATGAGGTCGAGGTAGCGCTGGCGGTAGCGCGTCTCGGTGTCGCGCAGGCCGTGATACTTCTCGGGCAGCGGGCGCATTCCCTTGGCGATGATGGTGGCCCGGGCAACGTCTATGGTGACTTCGCCGGTGCGGGTGCGAATAAGGTTGCCTTCCACTCCCAGGTGGTCGCCGATGTCCAGGTCGCGCAACAACTCGAAGTCGTCGCCCAAGTTGTTCTTTCGCAGCAAGGCCTGGATGGAGCCGGAAGCGTCCTGGAGGTCGAGGAAGGCGGAGCGGCCCATGTTCCTGAGTGCGACGATGCGCCCGGCCAGAGACAGCCCCTCGGCGTCGGCAGCCGGGCGGGACTCGGCTTCCACGGCCTCGAACAGGGCAACGGCCGCGGCATTGTCGTGGTTGCGCCGGTAGCGGGGCGGGTAGGGGTCAATTCCTCGTTCGCGGATGCGGCCGAGCTTGGTTAAACGGCCGGCTATGTACTCGGTGGTTAAACTGCCGTCAGGCTGAACGGCCCCTTCCAAGTCTGGCATAAAACAGGCCTACCCGATGGCGATAATTTCCAGCTTTATTTTGCCCGATGGGGCGCTGACTTCAGCGATTTCGCCGACTTTTTTGCCCAACAGGCTCCTACCGATAGGGGAGACGTTGGAGATTTTGCCTTGAGCCGGATCGGCCTCGGCGCTGCCGGTGATGGTGTATATGGTGGGCCTGCCCTGCTGGTTTTTCACGGTGACTGTGGCGCCGACGTCCACGGCGTCCCGCTGGCTATGTTCTTCGTCAATGATCACGGCGTTGTTAATCATATTTTCCAACGCTTGGATGCGGCCCTCATTGAAAGAGCGCTCGTTGTTGGCTTCCTCGTATTCGGCGTTGCTGACGGTGCCGCCGCGCTCGCGGGACTGCTGAAACCGCTCGGCGATCTCGCGTCTGCGGACAGTGCTCAGTTGCGTCAACTCATCCTGCAACTTTTTCAGACCCTCACGGGTCAGATAGGTGGGCTGAGGCATCGCGGAACCCTCCGGCAAGGGCAAACAGTATGGGAGAGCCAACGCAGAACGCGACCCTCCCGACATGGCCTGATTCTAGCAACGGGAGGGCCAATTGTAAAGGTGATGCGGGATAGAAACTAAGCCAATGGGACGCACTCATTGCGATAGAATCAGCGTTCTGCTGGGGCGAGAGGGCGGCAATCACTGCGAGCCGGGCGGCGGTTCGTCGAAAGGCCGGTTATTGGCGGCGGCGTCCATCCTGCGCCGGTTCCATCCTTGCCATTCCAAGCCAGCCTCAGCCCGGCCTTCCTCCCGGCCTCTGGCTTTGCCTTCTTCCAAGCCTTCTTCCCGGCCTTCTTCCCGGCCTCTGGCTTTGCCTTCTTCTAGGTGTCTTTCGATTACCGGTTTGGTGAAGCGGTTAGTGATGTATTGGTAGATAGCCATGATGGTGGCGACTCCTTGCAGCGCGGCCAAGGTGGCAATGGCGGCACCGATGCCGGCAAAGGTGATGCGGGATAGAAACTAAGCCAATGGGACGCACTCATTGCGATAGAATCAGCGTTCTGCTGGGGCTACAGGGCGGTAATCACTGCGAGCCGGGCGGCGGTTCGTCGAAAGGCCGGTTATTGGCGGCGGCGTCCATCCTGCGCCGGTTCCACCCTTGCCATTCCAAGCCAGCCTCGGCCCGGCCTTCTTCCCGGCCTCTGGCTTTGCCCTCTTCCAAGCCCTCTTCCCGGCCTTCTTCCCGGCCTTCTTCCCGGCCCTCTTCCCGACCTTCTTCCCGGCCTTCTTCCCGGCCCTCTTCCCGGCCTCTGGCTTTGCCTTCTTCCAGGTGTCTTTCGATTACCGGTTTGGTGAAGCGGTTAGTGATGTATTGGTAGATAGCCATGATGGTGGCGACTCCTTGCAGCGCGGCCAAGGTGGCAATGGCGGCACCGATACCGGCAGGCGAGAATTCCGTAGCCGCCTGGCGCGTTAATTTTATCCAAGAGGCATCGGGGTTGAGGGTTTTCACCTCTCCGGCGATGTCCACGGCAATTATGACGCTGATTATGGCGAAAATCGGAAAATACAGAGCCCGCAGCGGGTTTGGGACGCTCCAGATAGCTTCCCGGTCATCCTCTAGCGGACGGGACAGGAAAATCAGGGTTTCTATGAACAGGTGGCGGATTTTCCTGAACACGCTCCCCTTCCGGTAGCTTATGGTTAATTTTAGGGATGGTACGGCGGTTTTGGCAAACCCTGTGCTGCGGCAGGGGCGAGATGATCCGCCTGATTTGAACCCTTCTTTAGATACAATTTTAGAGAGATGCAATTTTAGAGTTTGTTAAGTATCCCGCCAAAGACGGCCTTACAGCGACACCGGGTAGATGACCTGGATGACTTTGTTGTCGCGGAGGGTTTCGAAGTAGGGGTTGGGGTTCTCGGGGGTTTGCAACCAGCGGCGGGTGAAGTAGGCGCAGAGGTTGGCGAGCTGCATACCCGGCGAGTCCTCGGCATTGACGTAACAGAAATTCTCGTGTAGTCCGGTTGCGTCCAGCCCCTCGTCGGAGCGCAGGAACTCGGCCATGAGGCGAGCCTCTATGTTGGCCTCTTCCTGAGCCACCACCATAGCGAACTGGGTAACTGGGAATTGCCCCGACATTATCTGGTCGTGATTGAGCGTAGCCATACTCATCTCGTCCAGGTACATACTTAGCGCAAACAGGAAGCGGCTCATCACCGGCTCGATGGGGTTGCGCCACAACAAAGCGGCGGGGGTGGAGGCATTGGCCCTGGCCTCGGCCAAGTCCCGTTTGCTGAGAAAGGCGCTGATTACCGGGGTCTCGCGCCGGATGAGAATGTTCAGGCAGTCCTGGATCAACTCGGCGCGACGCTCTGGCGGCCACGGGGAGAAGTGGCGCAATCCTTGGAACAGATCCACCGGGCGGATCTGCCGGGGCGCGCCGTCTTCGCCTAGAGGCGCGCCGAAATGACGGCGGCACAGGGCGTCGAACTCGCCGTTGACCGCCATAGACTGAGTTTCGTGAAGCATCAGCCCGGCCACCACCTCGTGGGGCTGAGAGGGGTCGCCGGCGCTGGCCCCGGTCTTGCCTGACTGTCCTACGTATACTAGGTACATAGCGACGCTCTCCTATTTTCTGATGCCTTGTGGCTATGGGCGCCCGTCCTTCCGCGCACTCAGGATGCCCTCGGACGACTCATAACGAACGGGATGGGGTATATCCGCTCAGGGCCAGACGTTGGCGCTTAACCGGTCGCCAGACGTTGGCGCTTAACCGGTCGAAGGATTGCCGGGCGGGAGGCCAGGCTAGTCCCCGGCCTCGGACGCCGCTTGCCCTGCCTCCGCGTCCACTGCACCGCGCGGGACGTCTATCCGGGCCACCATCTCCTCCGGGTCGGTCAGCAGCGCCGCTCCGTCAGGCAGTTTTATATCGGCGGCCCGCAGAACGCTGTCCACGGTGGTCATAACGGTCAGGTCGGCTTCAGCGTGAGCCGGCATATCCAGCGGCAAGGCCGAAACTTCAATGGTCAAGAGCAACTGGGTGACGCTGTTGCCACTGAGGGCGGCCCCGGGTGCTTCGCCGGTCAGTACCACGCTCACCTGGGCCGTGGACAGCCGGGCCGCGTCGGCGGCCAGCAGGTCCACGTGCAATACGGTGTCGCGGGTGGGGTCCCACTGAATTTCCCGGGCAAAGGCCAGGCGGTTGCCCGGCTCTCCTTCAATGGACACCAAAATGGGTGAACTTGCTCCGGCTGCGGCCAATATGGGTATCAGTTGCCGCGCTGCGCATTGCAAAGCGCGGGACTCAATGCCGGGGCCGTAGAGGTGTACCGGAATGATGCCAGCCCTCCGCAGCCGACCTACTTTCTTGCCTAGCAGATCCCTGGGCTGAAGCTCCAATTGCACCGTGCTGGTTGTCATATAGAGTCATTCTCCCGATGGTTTTCAAGCAACGATGAATGATACCACCCCAACAACTTAAAGGGAAATGACGATTGCTGCCAGGCAGGCTGTTTCAGGTTGAATGGCCCTGCAATCATCCTGCGTGATGACGGAATAAATTGACAGCGGGGTTATTATTGTAGCTGGCAGATTGGGCTGGGTAGCTGGCAGATTGCGCCGGATTCACGGCTGTGGAGGGTTTCGAAATGGCGTCACATTCCTTGGGACTTTCGCTGCACGAAGCGGCACGGCGCATGGGTGTGCCGTTTGTCGAGGAGAACGAACCCGCCGATCGGTTCGTTGACGCCAACGGCCTCCGATTTCACTGCCTGGAGTGGGGCAACCCGGCCAACCCGACGGTGCTGATGCTTCACGGCGCGTCGCAGCAGGGCCATAGCTGGGACTTCATCAGCCTGCCACTCTCGGCTGACTATCACGTTATGGCGCTGGATCAACGGGGGCACGGCGACAGTGATTGGGCGCCGGACGCCGACTATTCGCTGGACGCGATGGTGGGGGACTTGGAGGCCCTGATACCGGCCTTGGGGTTGGACGGCGGCAAGTTTCACCTGATGGGCCACTCCATGGGTGGACGCAACAGCTTCGTGTGGGCGTCGCGGCATCCGGGGGCGCTGCGCTCGCTGACCGTAGTGGACACCGGGCCGGAGACGGTGAACCGGGGACGCCAACGCATCCAGCAGTTCCGCGAGCTGCCAGACAACCTGGACACGCTGGAAGAGTTTGCCGACCGTATCCAAGAATACACGGGCCGCACCCGCGAGCAAGTGCTGGGCGCCCTTAAATACAGTATACGGCAAGGCGCCGACGGCAAATGGACCTGGAAGTATGACCGGGTGATGCGCGAGCGGGGGCGGCAGGACAACCTGTGGGAGCCGGAGCAGCTCTGGGAGCGCTGGCGGCTCATAGACTGCCCGACGCTGGTGACCCGCGGAGACCGAAGCGACATATTCTCCGACGATACACTGCAGCGGATGGGCCGGGAGATAGCGGACTGCAAGACGGTGACCATCGCCAACGCGGGCCACTTGGTGCAGGGCGACAACCCGCCCGACTTTCTGGCCGCGGCGCGGGCGCATCTGGACCGGGCGGAGGGGTTGGGCGGATAACGCCGATGATATAATTGGGCGGCCGGCCCCATGCCTAGACCCGGTAGATACACCGTAGAGCAGGAGAGCGAGCCGACGGGAGACTGTAAATGACTACTGCCAAGCCCGTCCAGCAGGTAGAAGAACCGATAGATTACGATAGTCTGGATTATGACCCGTTCGATCCGGACCCGATGCCTGACGCCATGCTTCAATATCCGGTGCTCAAAGGTCTTTTGGCTGTACTATACAGCCGCGCCGAAGCGAGGAATCCGGGGGAGCCCGTGTTCGACGGCAGCAATACTATTGTGTGTTATGACCGGAGCAATCTGAACGTCCGCGTCGCCCCGGACTATTACTTTGCGGTGGGGGTTGACCCGGCAACGGTAAAGCTCAGGGGCATATACCGGACGTGGGTAGAGGGGAAGCCGCCGGACTTCGTCCTGGAAGTGGCGTCGCCGTCAACGGCAAGAAACGACGAAACGACGAAACGCAATATATACGCGAATATGGGAGTGCCAGAATACTGGCGCTATGATCCGACTGATATCGTCGATCCCAACCAGCGCCCTCTGTACGCGGTGCCTCTGGTGGGGGAAATACTGGTGGACGGGGTGTACCAACCCATACCAATCTCTCCCGGCCCGGAAAACTGCATTATGGGGTACAGCCCGGCCTTGGGGGTCAGCCTGGCGGTAAAAGACAAGCGGCTGGTGGTTTACGACCACGAGCTGGAGGATTTCGTCGCCGAGTTCGCGGAACAGGAAAGGGACAAGATGCAGGCGCAGGCAGAAGCGCGGGCGGAGCGGGAGATGCGGATAGCGGAGCGGGAGATGCGGATTGCGGCGGAGAACGAGAGCAGTGAGCAGGCGGCCACCATCCGGCGGCTACAAGAGGAGCTGCGGCGCTTGCAGGGGGGCGGCTAGAGTTGTCGGGGGTGGGCGGCAGGCGGAACTGGCGGGCAAATCATCCGAACTTGCGCCTTCGATTGACCCTAACCCAACAGTGGCTGTATAGAGGGCGGACTTGGCGGGCAAATCATCGGGACTTGCGCCAATAGCATCAACAAACTGCTATCCAAAGACGATTCAGGCGCACTGAGGCATTCAGGCGCGATTACAGGCGGGAAAAGCGCGGCCAGCCGGCGGACGTTGGAGGAAGAAGCGCAATCAATCCTTACCCGAGGCTATTTCCTATCTGAGAATCTTGCCGGTCTGAGAATCTTGCCGGTTTCCCTGACGCGTCGGCTTTACTATCCAGCAGGCAATGACCAGGGCGGCCAGAATGACGGCGGTCGGCCACCAGAACTCTCTTTCGTTGCCAACGGCGACGGCGAACGCTCCGGCCAGCGCAATCAGCAGAAGCAAACCGTCGGCCAGCCCTTGAATCAGCTTGGCCCCGAGGCCCATACAGATGAGCGTTGTGGCGGCGAGGCAGATCCATGAAACGACGGGCGGCAGCCATCCATAAATCGGGACGCTAATCAGGGCGTATCCCTGCCATGCCAGGGGGAACAAGTCGAAGGCCATGTGTACGGCAAACCCGGCGCAGATTCCTATTCCGAATCTGCGCCGGGCCGGATTGTCTGCCTCGGCAATGACAAAGGCCAAAAGCGGCAGCAACGGGCCATGGGTGATGATCGAGCGGTGAAGCAGAAATCCGATACGCTGATCGACGTCCGGAAACTTTAGCCCGATATACGCTGCGATGGCTAACGCCACCAGACTAAGGGCCTGCCATATCAAACCCATTCTCTCCTTGGATCAAAATCGAGGGATTAAAATCGAGATCAAACTCGTTCTTTTTTATCAAACCCGTTCTCTCCTTGCCAGCTCGGCTTGGGAAATCGGGACTAATCATCATCCTGTCGCTGTTGCGCGCTCTGCATACATTCAACGCCCAACGCCCAACCAACGCCCAACGCCCAACGCCCTACATTCAACGTTCAACATCCAACGTCCAACGTCCGCGTCAGGTGAACAGGCGCGGTATCAGCTCGCCCAAGGCATAGCCTACGCCTGCGGACAGGGCGCCAATGCCCAGGATTTCAAGGCCCTGGAGCAGCGGCGAACGCTGGACCAGGCGGCCCTTGAGTATGCCGAGAGCGAACAGGCCGGCGAGGGTCGCGCCCACGGATACGCCGATGGCTGGGCCGCCGGTCAGGAAGAAGTGGGGGACGAGAGGGACGGCGGCGCCAGTAATGAAGGCGGCGCCCATGACCATCGCGTCCTTGACCGGGCTGGAGGTGTCCTCGGCGCTGATGCCCAGCTCCTTCTCCACGAGGGTCCTCAGCCAGAGGTCGCGGTCTTGGGAGATTTCGTCGGCCATCTGCCGAGCCTCGTGGTAGGTTCTGCCCTCGCGCTGGAACAGAACGACCAGCTCGGCTAGCTCCTCGGCGGGGTTCTCTTCCAGCTCGCGGGCTTCGCGCTCGATTTCGGCCCGCTGGACGTCCTGCTCGGCGCGGGAGCCCAGGAGGGCGCCGGTGGCCATGGAAATCATGCCGGGCAGCGCCCCGGCCAGGCCGGCAATAAGGACGGTGGTCTGGCTTTCCACGGCAACGGCGAGGCTGGTGACGAGTGCGACCGTGCTGAGCAGGCCGTCCTGCGCGCCGAATACGACTTCGCGCAGGCGGCCCAGGCGGGCCACTCGCCAGCGTTCCCGGTCAACTTCGGCGGAGGCGGTGTTGTAGACCTCCCGGTCGAAGGCCCGCTCGGCGGCGGCGGCCGCTTCCGAAAAGCCGTCGGGCGCGGGGGAGAGCGACGCCGCAGATACGCCGGCGGGCATTACCGGGATTTCGGGGACGGCTGCCGGGCGTGAACTGCCCGACTGCACGGCCAGTTTGACCTCCAGGTTATTCAGGGACTCGGTGAAGGCTTCAAGGTGGCGGCGCTCCCGCTCCATGGCCAGAGTGAAGGAATCGGCGGCTTCCTGGTTGCCCTCGGCGAGGGCCTCCCGGATCATGCGGGGGTAGATGATGGCGGCTTCCTTGGCCTCGCCCTCGATGATGGCGCGCAGGTTCTCGGCGGTGGTCGCCAGGTCGCCGGAGACGCGCAGGTGGTTGATGCCGTGGACGGTCTCCGCGCCGGCGACTTCCTGGAAAATCTGGGCGACTTCGGGGTGGCCCTCCTGCATGGCGCGCTGGGCGTAGGCGTTGTACTTCAGGTTAGCCAGGGCCTCGGAGACGATGGCGTTCCACAGGTTTTTCTCGGTGTTAGTCAGAGCGGAGGGACTGGCAGTCATTGCGATGCCTCTGTGTGTGAGCCAATGCGGGTATATCCTGAATATATTGTATCAGGAATCGGCAATTAAATATGGATTCCGACGAGAAATTAACGAAAATCGTCGGCGTGCTACCCGCCTGGGGAGGCGTGATGGGCAATCATCTTCCAGGCGCTTTCGCCGTTATCCAGCGGCTGGCGGGCGAAGATGTTGGTGGCGCAAGTGGCAAAGTTGGCGGCGCGGCCCTGCACCACACTGGTAACACCCTCAACGCAGGTTACGCAGCCGAAGTCGCCCTGGACCACGAGGTTGAGGTAGCGGACAGAGAACTGCATCAGGTTGGCGTTGTCGAAGATGCGCTCCCAGCTTTCACGGATGCGTTCCCAGCCCACCAGCGGGGTCCAGCCGGGATGTACGCAGAGGGCGCGGCCGGACGCTTCCCAGACCTCTTCCATACGCTCGATGCTCAGTGCGCTGAAGGCGTCATAGAAGCGCTGGTTGGCCGCCCGGATTTCTTCGACGATTTCAGGTTCATCGTTTAGCATATCCACCCTACGGCGTTCGGCCGGCGCGGACGGCCCAGTATTCCCAAGCGCGGGCCAAGGAGGTGGGCCTGACCTGGCTCTGTGACATCAGTTTGATTTCGCCCGGCGAGAGGTATTTCACCTCGCCCAGGGGCAGGGACTGGAGCAGCAGGCGGGCGTTAACCTGCAAGTACACCGAGGCCATCACGGCTTCCTTGAGGGTGTTGCCAGAGACCACGCAGCCGTGGCCGCGCATCAGGGCGGCCCGGCCCTGGCCGAGAGCGGCGGCCAGGTCGCGGCCCTGTTCCATGGTGGTGACCAGCAGGCTGGTGTCGCTGAAGTTGTCGCGGATGTCCCACACCGGCAACCGCTCGCCGATGATGGCGGCGAGGTGGAACATGGGGCGCAGCGGCGCGCCGGTGACGCTGAAGGGCAGCACCGCTGGGGAGTGGTTGTGCACCACGGCCTGCACGTTGGGGCGGGCTTCGTAGAGCCCGCCGTGGATGGAGCGCTCGGAGTACATGGGGCGGCCCCGCTGATCCAGCGGCTCGCCTTCCAGCGTGTACTCCATCAGGTCGCCGGTATCCACCAGCTCGGGGGCGCGGGACTGTGACAGGATGTAGCGGCCGGGATGCTCCGGGTGGCGGATGCTGACGTGGCCGAAGGCGTCCACCACTTCCTCGCGGGCGAGGATGCGGTTGGCGGTTACGAGGTCGCGGAGCTGCTGGTCCAGGTCGGTCATGGGGTTTCTCTAGGGATTCTCATAATGTAGGCAAGGGCGATGTAGGCAAGGGCGCACGGCTATGCGCCCTTGCGTTGAACGGCGTGCCTCGCCACCGGAGCCCGTACCGGCCTAGAGGGTGGGAGAGCCTAGTGGGTCGGAGAGAAGGGAGCAGGCACCATTATCTTGTTTTCCTGGCTCATCAGGAACTCGCGGGTGGGCGGGGGCCAGTGTGGGGACTTCACCGCTTCTTCGCGGATGCGGTTGCGCTCTTCCAAGTCCTTGTAGGGCCAGATGTGGACCCACTTGTTCAGCCCGCCCAGCTCGGTGTGCCAGGCGGCGGCCAGAGGGGAGTACTCTTCGCGGTGGGGAACGGCGGCCTCCCAACGCTTGATCACCTCGCCCATAGAGCCGGTCTTGTAGGTGTAGGAGCGCATCTCGTAGATGTTGCCCAGCGCCTGGTCATCGCCCAGCGGACGCATAAAGGGAGCGGGGATGAAGATTTCCGAATCCATCTTGAGGTACATATCTGGGTCGTTGACGGGCGGCCAGTTGGGGTCTTGGGCGGCCTCGGCGCGGATGCGGGTGCGCTCGTCAAGGCTCTCGTAGGGCCAGACGTGGATGACCTGGTTCAGGGGGCCGATCTCGGTATGCCAGAAGGCGGCCAGGGGGGAATAATTCAGCCGGTGGGGCAAGGCCTTGGCGAAGTTCTCCTCAAAAGTTGACACGCTGCCGGGTTTGAGCGTATAGGTGCGGACTTCGTAAATCATCGCGATGTTCTCCTGCGCTGTCTGTTTACATAGCGGCACGATTTTCGTACCGCGCTAGTGTAGCAAATACGTTCGCGGCGGGCAATTGACGGGTGGGGGGGCAGAGATTCAAGGGCAGCCCTGAAATGCCGCCCTGAAGCCGTCCGCTGGAGACTGTCAGCTTGGTTGCCAGCAGCCAAATCAATATATCCGCCAGAGCGAGAGTGGCGGGGACAGGCCGTTGTTGTGGGTAATTATGTATCTAGTCGACAATTGGTGATGGCGTATCGGGGGCGTCCTTGCCCGACACGCCTGACTCGAGCTTCAATCGTGACATCTTTGTTTAGTATTTCATTGATTTTAACTGTGTCGTTCACAGCCGGTTCGACCTTACCGGATACTACCGTTCCAACTGATTCCTGCAAAAAGTCCGGACCGTCGGCCGCCACCACCAGAACTTCTGCCCGTCGGCTGTTGGGCAGAAATCCCTGGAATTGCCCGAAAAGAGTCACGCTATCTTCCTGTATATTGTCGTTGCTCAAGCGGTTTTCGCTGCGTCGCACTTGGTCAGTGTTGTGAAAGTGAAACTCATCACCTTGAAACTCCAAGGCGCACATCGCCCCGTTGTCCGCCATTTTTTTGATCCGCTGAGAGCATCCTGCATAAGCCTCCAATTCTTCTTGGACTTGCTTGAGGCGATGCTCCAGGCTCATTCGGCCAATCACGTTGCCAGGAGATGTTTCACTAATCAGTTTTTTCAGAGTCCCTTGCTCGGACAAAAGGAAGCGGTAATCGTGAACGTTCACACCTGACCTCCTTCATAGCTGCCCAGTTGGTCCAATTGTAATCGGGCTTGCTGGTCATCATCGCCAGCCAAATCAATTTGCAGGTATCCTTTCCACTCTCCATTGCGAGTATGTGACCAGAGGCTGTACCAGTATGCAGATTGATTGACGGTCTCTTCTGGGGTGGTATGATTCAATGGAACATAATAGGCGTCAACTGCATAGTTATTCTTCAAGTTGCTACTGTCAAGCAGAGAAGAGATATTATACGCAAGCGTCTCCCCGGTATATCCATCGGGGATATAGAAGAATGTAACCACGTCAATATCATTGGGCGGTCGACCGTTTCTTGCTTCATCATTTTCCAGAAAACTCCCGTTAATCCACTGAAACCCCTGATTCAGTCCCGCTTTATGCAACTCGGCGCGAAAGCTCAACAAGCCACGCAAAAGGCCCCGGCAATGTTCCGTATTTCCGAAACGGTCTACCAGCTCAAAGAGCGAGACGGCATAGGGAGAGCGAATTGCCGAGGTTGGGTTATCCGCGTCATTGGGCGGCAGAACGCCGTCATAGTTCCAATGGGGAATTGCGTATAGGCTGCCTGCCATTACTGCGCCAACTTGCATTTCTCAAAGTCACCAATGGGTTAGGTCACGCAAAGTCACCAATGGGTTAGGTTATGCACTCTGGTTAGGAGGAGGGTCGCTCTCCTTGTTGGCTTCGGCGATGATTGAGGCGATGCGTCCGGGTGTACGCTCGTGCTGGCGGACAGGGGCAACACCGCTTCCTCGCGGGTATTCCCTTGTCTTCGTCGTTGAGTAGTTATACGGTTGATTATACTACGTTGGAACATTGTCATTACCGGCGTCAATCGGCCCGTGCCCGGCTTGTGTTGACAGTGAACCGTATAATGCAGGCAAGGTCCAGCGTATTCAAGACTCAGCTCGTTCAAGGAATGTTGGGGGGTTATGCCGCATTCACTCAGGGAATATGCCGCAAGTCCCGAAGATGAACCAAAGCGGACACGAGGAAGGGGGGGAACACTGGCCGGTTACTTGGTTTCGCTGCCGGAGCGCCTGATCCGCGCCACCGCGGCGGGAGGCGGAGGGCTGTTGCTTGAGGCGGCCGACCACATTTTGCCGCCGCCGGCGCGGGGTTCGAAATTGTATCAGTGCACGATTGCCCGCCCGTTCCGGATCACAGTAGAATTTGTTGGCGGAGTGGAGGGGCGTTTTCCGTCGGAGATGTCAGCTCCCGAACTGGTCAAGCGCAAGGTAGCAGGCAATGTTGTGGAGTTTGGGTGTGTTTTCACCGTGGGTTTTTCGCCCTTGTGGTTCTTGGCAGCAGCTTCCGACGTTACCAACGGGACCCGCGTCTACCTGAACGCCTTCGCCGGGGAACTCAAGCGAGTGGGGGCGCTGCCGGAAAACGCCGACGTCTCAACCGTCAATGACCTGCTTACCGCCCTAGACGGGGCCTCCAGCCAGGCGGCGGACGCTATTGATACTCCGCCAACGGCGATAGCGGATATGCGCGACGCCGTGGACCTGCTTCGGGAGAATGCCGAGCTGATTCCGGGGCCGCAGCGGCTGGCCGACTTGTTTAAGGAACTGAATGACGCGGCAAGAGAGCAGAAGCACTCGCTGCTGGCAGTCTCAACCCTGGTGGCTGCCGGGGCGGTCGGGGCTGGAGTACAACTGAGCGCCGATCATATTTTCTCGTTCTACACAAACTCCCTGAGAACTATCCGATCGGAAGGGGTATCGCAGTATCTCGGACGAATCAGCCAGCCCTACGTTGACGCGGCCGCTCGCCACCTCGACCCAGCTAGCCCTGCGCACACGCCGAGGCTAATTAAACGGTTCTTCGACAATGTTCCCACTTCCGGGGTGGATGCGCAAAACTGGCCGGGTTTAAGGTAGCAGCGCGGCGAGCTAAGGAAATGCGGCTGGGGACATTGCAGCCGCATTTATCATATTCTCACTGGGACACGATAATGGCGGAGACACGATAATGGCGGAACAGGCGGAAAAGCTCTGGACCTATGAGGCCGTGGAGCTGGGGCAGCGAGGCGCGGAAACGCTGGTGACGATTACCGGGGAGAACATTGCCGGGTATGCGCAGGCGGCGCTGAACCGCGACCCGGTTTATCGCAGGCCCGGGGCGACGCTGGCGATGCCGACGATGGCGCTGGCGTACGCTCCGTTGCTGCGGGAGGAAATCGCCGAGGCCAACGGGTTCATTTCTATGGAGCAGTCCAAGAGCGCCCGGCGGCAGACGCCCTTCGCCAAGAGCGAGATACGCTGGCATAAGCCTGTCTGCGCAGGCGACACGATCACCGGAACCCGCGCCGTTTTGGAGAAGTACGAGCGGCGGGGCAGCCGGTTCGTCACCTTTCGCGTCGAGGGGGTCAACCAGCGGGGCGAGACGGCGGTGGAGTACGATTACACCTGCATCTTCGACTACGCCAAGGGGCAGCGGGAGGCCCCGCAAGAGCGCTCCCAACCTAACCCTGCCCCGGAGACAGAGGGAACATCGCCCGGGACAGCGGCAGAATCGGGGGCAGCGGCGGCGAGGCAACTGCTGGACTTCGATTCGGCGGTGGAAGGGACGGCGCTGGCGGAGCTGAGCATCACAGAGAGCCAGGAGATCATCAACAACCGCAGCGCCTTCCGGCTGGCCGGGCGGCCTAACGAGAGCAACATACATACCGACGAGGAGTTCGCGCGGCAGAACATCTTCGGCGGCACGGTCAACTCCGGCCCGGCGACTATGTCTTACGTCGACCAGATGTTGCAACTATCCTTCCCGCCGGATGCCTTCTACCACGGCGGACGGTTGCTGATGCGGGCTATAACGCCCTTCCGAAGCGGCGACACGGTGACGTTCCGAGGCGAGGTGACCGGGCGGCGGCGGGAGGGGGGCCGGGGCATCGTGGAGTGCCGGGTGCGGGGCGCCAACCAGCGCGGCGAGCTGGTGTGTCTGGCGGACGCAGCGCTGGCGGCGGGCTAGGCTCCGGTTGCGCGGATGCTTTCGGCGGCTACAGGGAGGGTAACTTCGACCATTTCACCCCATGATTCCGATACGGGAATCACCTTACCTTCCCAAGATAGGCCTTCCGGATGAACCTCGATCGCCTTGCGGATGTGCCGGCGCACTTCCTCGATGCTGTCTCCCGCGCAGACGCAACTGGGGAGAGCAGGAACGAAAGCAGCATAGTTAATGGAGGATTTCTCGAAAATAACTGTGTATTTCTTGGCAAGGTTGCCTTCTTGCGTCTGTATTTCCATTTCCTCGAACCATAATGACGGTTCGGAAAGCGGGTCGCCGTCCAATATCATTGATTCCAGATGAAAGTCCATCGCCTCGCGGATGTTCCGCTGAATTTCCTCAACGGTATCGCCGGTGGACATACAGATGACCGGCAAGTTAGGAGTGAAGGCACAATAGTTGTTAGGAGCCTTTTCATAGACAACTAGAAACTTCACTTCATCCTCTCCCTTTCAGGCCCGCCTGCTTTTGGATATTGTTCCATATCATAGGCCGCAGATCGTCGCTTAGCTTCCCGGGGATCGTAACTTTGCCGGGCTTAACCGGATGCTTAAAATTCCGGTGACTGCCTCTAGTGTACGAATGATACCAGCCGTCGTCCTCCACGATGCGGATTGCTTCCCTCACTTTTGGCGGCACGGCCTGCGGCTCCCTGAGATGTGTTTAGGCCGCGGAGCGCAGTTGGCTCCGCGGCCGACAGACGGGCCCGGCTCTCTTACCCCCGAATTCTCCCGTAGATGCGCTCCGGCTCCACCAGGACGATTACGGCGTCCTGCCTGACCATTGCCTCGTCGTATTCCTCCCAGTCGGGGTGGTCGCCCTGCGCGCTACAGGCGCGGAAGACCTCGCGCAGCTCCACGCGCATGGTCTCGGCGTCGGTATCGCGGAAGTCCATGGTCATCGCCGTGCCCTCGACGCAGACGCAGCTCCGCCAGTCTTCGCTAACCGCCATAACGGTGCAGCGCTTGTCGCGTTGGAGGTTGCGGACTTTGACGGAGCTGCCGTAGACGATGACGTAGGCGGCCTTGCCCTTGTAGGCGCCGCAGACCACGATGCTGGTGTGGCCCGCGCCATTGCGCCGGTAGGTGGTGATAACCCCGCGATGGTTGTTGTTGACGAAATTCTCGTAGTCCTGAAACTGCACTTAGACACCTCCGGGCCATTGCCCGCTATTTTTGACCCTACTGGTATAACATAGCCGGGAATCCTGCGAAAGCGCGAAATGGCAAAAAGCCCCCTTTCCCTACTAAAGGGGAGTTGGAGTGAGAGAATGGAATACCGGGAGTTGGGCGCAACCGGCGTGATGATACCGGAGGTCGGGCTGGGAACGTGGAAGTACCGGGGCGGGCCGGAACCGTTGCGGAGGGGCATCGAGCTGGGGGCGAATCTGATAGACACCGCCGAGATGTACCGCACGGAGGACGCCGTGGGGCAGGCGATCCGGGGAATCCGCGAGCGGGTGTTCGTGGCCACCAAGGTGCTGGGCAGCAACCTGCGGTACGACCAGGCGCTGCGGGCAGCCGAGAAGAGCCTGAGACAGCTCGACGACGGCGTGATAGACCTGTACCAGATTCACTGGCCCAGCCGCAGCGTTCCTATCGCCGAGACTATGCGGGCGATGGAGGAGCTGGTGGACCGGGGCATGGTGCGCTACATCGGGGTGAGCAACTTCTCGGTGGCGGAGATGCGAGAGGCGCAGGCGGCGATGTCCAAGTACCCGATAGTATGCAACCAGGTGTTGTACAACCTGAAGCGCCGGGGCATTGAGCGCGACCTGATTCCCTACTGCGAAGAAAACGGCATCACGGTGATGGCCTACACCCCGCTGGCCGACGGCTCGCTGGCGGTGCGCCCCCGCCTGCGGGCCGGCCGGGAATGGGAGGCTCTGGAATCGGTGGCCCGCGAGGTTGGCAAGACCCCGGCGCAGACGGCCCTGAACTGGTGCCTGAGCCGCTCGCCGGTGGTGGTCATACCCAAGAGCAACAGCGTGGCCCGGACGGAGGAGAACTGCGGCGCGTCTGGCTGGCGCCTGACGGCGGCGCAGGCCCAACGGCTGGAGGCAGCGTTCACTTTGTAAGGGGAGTAATTATATGTCATACTGCTCCGCATAACTGAATGCTGGAGGATTCATTAGGTGATTTTGGGCAAAAAGGAAATTCGGAAACGGCTGGATAACGAGGAGATTTTCCGACCATACACTTGGGTTCCTGAGTCAATCAAAGAAGCGTCATACGCATTGCGCGTTGCCAACGACGGAATGGTTGTTGGCGGCAAAATATATGAACCTGATAGTAGCGATTATACTTCGACGTTCATAGAGATAGAACCCGGCACCATTGCCATTCTATCCACTATTGAGCGGCTTTGTATGCCGGGCAACCTGGTGGGAAAACTTGGAATACGCCTAGATTACGCCTCGAAAGGGCTAACTGGATTGATGGGGATTCAGGTTGACCCATACTATGGAAGGAATCACGATTCTGAGAGACTATACATAAAAGTTGCCAACTTCGGCAACGAAACGGTTAAGTTTAGCCCCGGTGAGGCGGTCTTTAATATCGAATTCTCGGAAGTCAAGGGTGCCAGCGCTTCTTATAAAACTTCAACATGGGAGCGGATTAAAAAGAGTCTGGCAAACCAAAAGCATATCGACTGGACATATATGATCCAAGTCAAAGCTGACGCTCAGGAAATTAAATCACAAGTTTTCCGAGACGTTGACGGTGTTCGCCAAGGCTATCAATCTGTCGTGATGTTTGGCGTGTTCTTAGTCGCCATTACCATTCTTGGGGTAATGCTGACGCTAATTCTCAACGTTAGAGAGGCACCAAATTGGGTCACTAACACCGGATGGATCGCCATGATGGTACTCTTTTTCGTGGCGGTCATAGCTATCGTGGGGTTTGTTACAGTAGCAGGAATAGTATTTTGGAGAACCGCCAAGAGACACAGCAATTGATCAGGATAGGGATTTTCCTATCTTGATTGCGCGGAGCAGACTAATTGACCATCCAGATCCACCACCAAGCGGGCGGACCCGGTGTCCCGCACCGTGCGCCAGACATCGAACCCAGTGCGGATGGCCTTTTCCCAATCGCCTATAGTGCAATGGGAAACTTCCAGGTGGGCGGTCATGCTTTTGATGGTACGGAGCAGTTCGGCACTGACCCAATGATTACCGGCCAAGAAGTCATGCCGCTCTGCGTAGCTGAACACCATCGCGGATATTCCTTCCTCAATGGCAATGGCACGGCCTCCATCTTCTACCTCATCAGTTCGCTGGTCACTCTTGCGTTTGCGCCTCAACATCCAGCGGGTTATCGGGGACCAGCCCAATACAGCGGCGTTGCTGAAGTGAAAGACATCGTGGAACCGATACCCGTCCTCGGAGTAGCGATTATCACTCAGCCGATTACCCAACCTCAAACCGTCGCAGAATATGTCAACGATACCATGCCCGTCATCGCTGATGTTTACAACAAACCTTCGTGGCAATCTTTCGCTTTCCGGGTAATTTGCGTCAAAACAGTAGCCTATAGAAGGCACTGAGCTGGAGCCAGCAGTCTTCCAGCGGGAGCTTATTTTTTCCAGGTTCCGGCAGGCCACGTCATCCAAGTCTAAATCGAACTTTGTAGCCACGTTGGTCAGATACCAAAGGATGTCTCCCAGTTCTTCTGCGATGCGCTCCGCAAAGAGCCCGTGGCCTTGCCCATCGCGTAGATGCTTCTTGTACTCGGACAGCAACTCGCCCACTTCCCCGGAGAGCCCTAACAGAGGAACCAGAATCTCTTTTCGGTTCGCTTCGAATCCCCCTTCTCCAGGCATCTGGTCCGTCGCCGACGCCAGTGTCTGATATTCGTTCATATTCATAATGAGACCTGCCAAGCTTTATCAATACGAACATTAGATCTGATGATTGCTATGCTAGTACAGAATATATGCCATACTAGCATCTATATTCAGATTTTACAATTACGGCTGGCTCATCCCGGAACTGGATGAGCGCAAGCGGTATCGCGGCCAGCGATATGATGGCGGCGGCGCGGAAGAAATTGCGGAAAACGGTCAGCCCAGCCGTGTTGAGGTCGCCAGCGTATTGCTCCAGACGGGCGGCGTGGGCCTCAGCGGATTCACCGGGCAGGAGGAGGGGGAACTCCAGGCCGGAGGTCAGCACCTGGAAATACTCCACGCCCCAGGCGGACATCGCGGCCAGGCCCAAGGTCATGCCCAGCATCCGCGACACGGTGACCAGCGAGGCGCCGGTGGCCCGGTAGTCATCACCTACCGCCGACAGCGCCCGGTGCAATATGGGGGCGATGACCAGCCCGAAGCCCATACCGGTCAGCAGCAGTTGCAATGTCAGCTCCGGGTCGTCCACGCCAACATCCCAGCGGGAGCAGAGGAACAGCCCCGCCGCCGCCATCAGCAGCCCGGCAACTGTTAGCGTCCGCGCCCCCAACCCCGGAAAGCGGTATCCCCCCGGAAAGCGATCTCCGGGGGATAGCAGCCAGCCGCCGGCCACCGACGCCAGCGGTATCACGCCGGTCATACGGAGAAGCCACATCGCGCCGGTGAACGGCTCCTTCTGCATCACAGTGTCGGCGGTCAACGGCACCGTCACCATCGCCAGTATGAGCGAAACCCCCACCAAGGCCTGCGTGAGGTTGGACACGATGAAGTTTCGCGAGCGGAGAAACACGTGAGCCAGCAAAGGCTGCCAGACGCGCCGCTCCACTAATGCCAGCACACCGGCCAGCCCCATGCCAGAAGCGGCCAGCACGAAGGGGATGGGCGAATCCAACGTGAAAAGATCTTTGCGGGAAAGGGCCAGCGAAAGTAACAATAATGCTGCTATCAGCAGCGCGCCGCCCAGGTAATCAACCTTGGCCTCGCGGTTGGGCCGGTTGGGCAACCACAGCAGGGCGACGAACACCACGGCGGCCTGCGGGACGTTGAGCCAGAAAATCCAGCGCCAGTTGGAGAGCTCGACGATGGCTCCCCCGTAGGCCGGCCCGAGCATGGAACCCGCCTCCGCTGCTCCGACGACGACGCCCAAGGCCAGCGCCCGCCGCCCCGGCGGGACCAGCGTGGTCGCCACAGCCATGCCGATGGGAACCGTGCCCCCGCCGCCGATGGCCTGAATCACCCGCGCCCCAATCATCCACTCGAAGTTGGGGGCGACAGCCACGAGGCTGGTGCCAACGCAGAACACTATCAAAGAGGCCTGGCAGACCCGGGGGTAGCCGTAAACGTCTCCCAAACGCCCAATGAGCGGCATCGCCACGGTGTAGCCCAACAGGTAGGAAGTGATAATCCAAGAAACTTTGTCCAGCTCGGTGATGGGGATTTTCAGGTCCAGCATCACGCTGGGCAGCGCAGTGACCACCACGGTCTGGTCCAGCGCGGCAATGAATGCGCCCGCCCCGGTGATGGCCAGGATGGCCCACGGGGAACGCAATCCCCGCGAGCCGGTCTCAGCAGCAAGCGCCATACCTGAATTCCCCATTCCTTATGCTAGATTCCCTCGCCCTCACTGTTGAGGGCGAGGCCGCAAGCGCGCGCAAGGGAAAGAGGGGCTGCGATATACGCTGACTGCCGGGATCACGTTTTTATCCTCTCGAAGCCTTTTATTTCTAATGCTCGGGTAGGGCGGTTTCGCCCTGGCGAACACGCGTTTTGGGAAGGTTTTCTCTCTAACCCGCGGCGGCTCGATGGTTGCGGCGCGTGTCCAGCGTGTCCGGCACGGAGAGTATGCTTCAGAATCCCGGCGGCCGCTCGATGGTTACGGGCCGATTCACGTTGTCCAGAGTCAGCACCCGAAGGGCGCCGGGAACATCGTCATCGGTCACCTGGCCGCTGATTGTTGCCTGCCGCAGCATGCCGCTTCCCTGCTCTATCCATATCTCCAGCGCGACGGGATGGTCTGCGCCGGCGTTTGGCACAAGTTCCTGCAAGTCTTCGGAAAAGACGCTGCCGCCTATGTGGTATACGTTTGCGCCTCCCAGAACGGACTTGCCCAGCAGCTCGGGATGCTGCACCACCTCCACAATTCCGGCCAGCGTGACGCCCAGTGTTAGCAGGTTGATGGGGATAGACTCCGGCGGTGTTTCGGCCCACCGCCTAGTGATGGGATTAGTCATATAGGTCACCCCGTCAATGCTCGCCATTCCCAGTTCTACGTAAAGGCCCAGGGCCTTGGCTTCCACAGTGACATCAAACTTGTCGGGGACGATTATATTGCCGTAGGCCCGGTTCATCTCGATGCCGGGGGCCAGCATGGTGGAGCCGACGGTCTGTTCCAGGATAAAGGACACAGATTCGAGGTCAATAAGCCGTTCCACCGTGCGCCGAAGCTCCACCTTGGGGTCAACGGGCGTCGGAGATGGCGCCGGAGATGGTATGGAAGTGTTGGAAGGCTGCTGGGAGCAGGCGGTCGCCAGGGCGGCCAACAGGGCTAAAAGAAGGAAGGCATAAATACTAGCAGCGCCTTTTAAGCCCCAGACTTTTAGTTCCAAGACCACACCGCCGTCTTGCCCGAGGCGATTCGCAGCACTGCCCCGGTGTCGGCGTCAACAACGTAAATCTGGCCGCCGGATGGGCCGCTGCCATTGCGCCGGCCAGACTCCTGGCCTTCGTTGCCCGCCATCACTAGCGCAGAACCATCGGGCGACCACAGGGAATGGGAATAGGCATACTGGTCAAAGAAACTCAAATGGGTGAAAAATTCCCCGGTGGGGCTAAAGCGGAACAAACGGCGCGGCTCGCCCCCTGCGGCGGAGGAAACCGACAGCTCCATCTCGCGGGTGGATGCGTCAACGCCAATCCAGGCTATCCGGTCTCCCGCGGGAGACCAGAAGAAAGCCAGATGGGGCTCTTCCAGCAGCAGGGTGGAAGAGGAGCCGTCCGCTGAAATCAGGGAAAGCCGGTCAAACAACGGGGAACCGGGGCTGGCCTGTTCCGAAACAGCCAGCGCCGACCCGTCGGGCGCCCAGGCAAAGGCGGCCAACGACCGCGTTTCCGCCAGGAGCCTCGGTGATTGCATTTCACTGAACGGGGGCAGCCCGACGGCGCGGACGAACACGCCGTGAACTTCGCCTTCGGTGGCGGCGTAGGCCAACTGCGAGCCATCAGGAGAAAGCCCCGGAGCGCGAAAGCCGACAGCCTCTACCTGGATGTATGCCTGCGCCCCGTCTGGAGAAGGTTCGCTCAGCATCAACCGGTCGCCGCGGTGCACCGCTATTACCGAGGAATCGGGGGACCAGTGGTAATATAGCGGCGCGCCGACCGCCAGAACGGCCGCTTCGCCGTTGCCTTGGTAATCGCGCACCAACAGAGCCAAGCCCTCACGGGTCGGAGCAAGCAGGGTAAGGTAGCGGCCATTGGGCGACCAGTAGATATAATGGGCTGCGCCGTCGGCCATCAGCGCCGGGACTTCATTCTCAAAGGCCGGGAGAATCCGCCCGGAGGGCAAATCCAAAACCTGCACCGAGAGCCTTGGGGGGCTGCCAGTGAGCGAAACGCGGGATACCGCCAGCTTTGTGCCGTCGGGCGCCCAAGTGGGCCAACTGTATGAATCGCCGCGCTCCAGAGCCTGAGCCAGCAACCCGGCCTGCGCGTCTCCGGTGAGCCGCTGCCCGTTAGTGCCGTCTGGGTTGATGAGCCGCAACTCGCCGCTATTATCTATGAATGCAATCCGGTTGGTCATAGGGCTTCCATTTTCATCACCTTCGAATTGGCTCCCAGTAGGCTGCGCTCTCTCCGTTGCCGGTTGAGGCTGGCCGCAACCGGTCAGAGCCGCCAAGCCCAGCGCGGCGATAACCGCAAAAAGCAACCGGAGTCCTGCCATAAATCCCGCTCACAACGTTAGGGGGCACAGCGGCAACCCCTTCATAATAGCAAAGAGACACCTGAAAATCTGTGGATAACCCTTTCCTGAGCGTTGGCAACCGCCTTATCCTAAGCAAATAAGAGAGGAATCAGGGTTGGCGCAAGATTAAGGCAAAAGCCCGGACACTGGGGAACTTCCAGCATCGGGGCAGGAATCTCTATCCCGGGACACCAGTTGTCCACAAACTCCACGCATATCACCGTGCTAAAATAAGGCTGAGACAAGGCAAATCAAGTTCAGGATGAGGCTCAAGCAAGGACTTAGCGCAAGTTATCCCCGATATAAACGCCCTTACTGATACTGTTATAGTACAACAACCAGTTAAAATAGCTTATTTATTTTTTATAACCATATAAAGAGAACGTGGATTAACTATGATTGACACGGTAAGGCTGAATCTCAGAGCAGGAAATGGCGGGAACGGATGCGTTAGCTTCCTGAGAGAAAAATACCGGCCCAAGGGTGGCCCCAATGGAGGTGACGGTGGTGATGGCGGCAATGCTTACCTGACGGGCGATTCGTCCTACAATACCCTGTTGCACATCAAGTTCAACAGCACGGTCTATTGCGAGTCCGGCGGACACGGCAAAGGCAAGAACAAGCGGGGAGTCAACGGTAAGGACACCTTCATTCCGGTTCCTATCGGCACCGTGGTCTGGCGATTGAACCGCGACGGCACCCGGGATTTCCTGACGGACATCCGCAACTCGAGTCCTTATCAGGTAAGCCGCGGCGGCCGTGGGGGTTGGGGCAACTCGCGTTTCGCCACCTCAACCAATCAGGAGCCGGTGCTGGCCGAAAAGGGCGAGCGGGGCGAGGGGGCGGTGCTGTTCCTGGAGCTGAAGTTGCTGGCCGACGTGGGCCTGCTGGCGCGTCCTAACGCTGGCAAGTCTACGCTGATTTCCCGTTGCTCTGCGGCTAAGGCGAAAGTGGCCGACTATCCCTTCACAACTGTTGAGCCGGTACTGGGCGTGGTTCGCTCCGGTTATGGGAAGAAGAGCCGGGACTTTGTGATGATGGAAATTCCCGGCCTGCTGGAAGGGGCGCACAAGGGCGTGGGCCTGGGGCATCAGTTCCTGCGCCATGCCGAACGCGCCCGGCTGTATGTCCACCTGATAGACGGCCTGTCAGAAGATCCGGCGGCCGATTATCGTATGGTTCACAACGAGCTGCTGTATTTCAACCCGGAACTGGCCGGAAAACGCCAACTGGTGGTGGTGAATAAGCTGGACGTAACCGAAGTGCGGGAGCGGCGGCGAGAATTGGAGGTTATGCTGAAGGCGGCGGTTCAAGATTGTGAGGACTCCGCGGGAGGGGATGCCAGCGAAGTGATGTTTATATCGGCGGCCACCGGCGAAGGCATTGACCTTATGCTTTCCCGAATCACGACCATCTTGGAAGAATTGCCCAAGGAAGAACCAACCGGCGACGGTTTGCCGATAGCTTCCGCTAACTCTCAGCGATCATCTCGCTTGCCGGAGGAAGTGCGGGTTGAGGATGGCGTGTATGTCATCGAGTCGGAGCGGCTAGAGCGGCTGAGCGCGCTGGCCGACACGCGGGACCAGCGGGTGCTGTTGCAACTGTGGCGCGAAATGCGCCGGAGCGGGATGGCGGAACGGCTTATTGACGAGGGGATCGAAGTTGGTGACACCATCCGCATCGGCAAAGTGGAAGTGGAATGGTTCTAAGCCGCATAGGCATCCTAGGCGGCACCTTTGACCCGGTTCACCGGGGGCATCTGGAGATTGCCGGCCGGGCTATGGACGAAGCGGCTCTGGAACGGATCATCTTCATCCCCGCCGGTCAGCCGCGCTTGAAGTCCGGTGACCCGTCGGCCTCTCCCCAGCAGCGGATGGCTATGTTGCGCCTGGCCGTGGATGGGATTCCGGGGTTCGAGGTGTCAGACATAGAACTGCGCCGCCCCGGGCCGACGCTGACCGCCGACACGCTGCGGGAGCTTCGGAAGAAACTGGGCAACGGCGGAGAGCTGTGCTTCATCCTGGGGCTGGATGCGTTGACCCGGTTCGACGAGTGGGTGGAGCCGGAGCGGGTGGTGGAGCTGGCCCGTCTGCTGGCGGTGAGCCGCCCCGGATACACCGGGTTCGACTGGCCCGGCTTCTACGCCCGCAACCCCTACGCCGCGGGGCGGGTGGACTGCCTGGATTCCGCCGCGATAGATGTCAGCGCCAGCGAGCTGCGTGGGCGGATCGCAGCAGGCGCGTCCGTAAGCGGACTGTTGCCGGAGCGGGTGGAGCAGTACATCGGCGACAACGGGCTATATGGATGGGGGGTATAGGCAATCGCTGGACAAGGGCAGCGGACAAGGGCAGCCTACTGTTGCCGGAGCGGGTGGAGCAGTATATCGGAGACAACGGGCTATATGGATGGGGGGTATAGGCGATCCTTACAGAGCTTCGGTGTTACTCCTGGCTGTTGTGTGTTAAGATTTGACACAACACTGAAAGCAGGTGCGCATGATGGTCAGTGCTTTGTTCGCCGGGGTTGTTGAGCAAGATGGAATTGACCCCGTCCGTTTGCTGGAAGATTCCGGGGCGTTGCTTTACGGCGAGTTCACGCTGGCGTCGGGTAAGAAATCGGAATATTACTTCGATTCCAAAAAACTGACGCTGTACCCGCCGGGGGCGCTTTTCGTAGCGCGGCGCATAGTGGAAAAGCTGGATGAGCTGGGGATTGGCTATGTGGGCGGAGTGGCCTATGGCGCGATTCCCATAGTGTCTCACGTTGCGATGTTTAGCGAGTTGCGGGAAGGCGAACCTATACACGCCTTTTACCACCGCAAGGAAGCCAAGGGGCATGGAACCGAGGCCTTGGGCGAAGGCCATTTTCCGCCGGCTGAACAACCCGTTGCCATATTGGAAGATGTAGTAACCACGGGAGTGTCGTTGCTGGACGGCATCCGCAAGGCCGAGAGAGACGGTTGCCGCGTTACCCACGCCATGACTCTGGTAGACCGGGATGAAGGCGGGCGGGAAGCGGTGGAGGCCGAGGGCTACGAGTTCTGGTCTCTATTCCGCGTTGAGCGCAGGCACGGCGAAATACGGGTGGTCTGCAACGGCATGGACTGAAATTCGGGGAGATTTCCGTGTCCTTGACTAGGATTGGCGATAGGTCAGCCGGAATCTGGGGTCGGCCCGCAAGATAACGGCTTGAAAGAACAGCTTGCGATATATTGGCGCGTAATCCTCTGGTGTGCGGGAGTGGGAGCGGTGGTTATGGGTATTGACGCCGTGTTGTCAGCGCCGTACAAGGCGGGCGTCATCACTACTGTTACTCTGTTGGGAGGTGTTAATTTGCTGGTGAACCTCTTTGATCAAAAGGCGGAACAGCGGCGAGCTGCGGAAGCTCGAGAGGAAGCTGCGGAAGCCCGCGACAGGGCTGTGAAAGCTCGGGAGGAAGCTGCGGAAGCCCGCGAAAGGGCTGCGGAAGCCCGGGAAAGGGCGCTCCGGGCGGAACAGCAGGCGGAAGCGTCTGAGCGGGAAAACGCCCAATTGCGTCAGAGGATAGCAGAGTTGGAACGGCAATCGGATGGGAAGTAGCTGCCTGCTGCGAGCGCCGTTGGCGTAGGGATTGCGGCCCCAACTTGGCGTCGCCCAGCCGCACATGGTGTGCGGGAGTGGGAGCGGTGGTTATGGGTATTGACGCCGTGTTGTCAGCGCCGTACAAGGCGGGCGTCATCGCTACCGTTACTCTGTTGGGAGGTGTTAATTTGCTGGTGAACCTCTTTGATCAAAAGGCGGAACAGCGGCGAACAGCGGAAGCTCGGGAGGAAGCTGCGGAAGCCCGCGAAAGGGCTGTGAAAGCTCGGGAGGAAGCTGCGGAAGCCCGTGAAAGGGCGCTCCGGGCGGAACGGCAGGCGGAAGCGTCTGAGCGGGAAAACGCCCAATTGCGTCAGAGGATAGCAGAGTTGGAACGGCAATCGGATGGGAAGTAGCCGCCTGCCGCGAGCGCCGTTGGCGTAGGGATTGCGGCCCCAACTTGGCGTCGCCCAGCCGCACACCCACAGGACTGTCTGCGTGTCTAGCAGCATCACGGCAAACCCCGATTTTTCTTGGGTTCGGAGTTCCATTCCAGGTCAGACAGCGCGCCGTCTATGGCGCCGATGATTCCGTACCTGCCCCGGTCAATGCCGAAGAGTGCGTTGGGGATCTTCGGATAGGGCGTCAGCTTCGCCACTGGTTTGCCGTTCATGGTGATGACGCTTTCTTCGCCGTTTTCAGCCAACTTCGTCCATGCCGTTTTCAGCCACATCGTCCATCAGCTTGAAGCGCCTGGCCTTGAACTCCGATGTCTTGATGGTCCGGGCGTCGGATGAGGTTTGGTTATCTGTAGACATTTCCCTCTCCTAACTGAAGTCTTGCCCGGGGCCGAACAGTTTGGGGGTGTCTTCCACTGTGGCGGTTCCCGACGCCGGGGTTTGCAGTTCCAGGGTCTGGCCCGGCGCGGCGGCGGCGGTGCGCACGTAGCCCAGCCCGCGCAGCTCCCCGCCGGGCGTGCGGTATAGCGACGTAACGGTTCCCGCCGTTCTGCCCTGGTGGTACAGCGAGGCCCCGGCAGTTGCTTCGCTGCCGTGGGAGAAGCGGAGGACTGCCAGGTACTTCTGTACGCGGTGATAGCTGTCCAGCCGGGCGATAACCTCCTGGCCGATGTAGCAGCCCTTGGTGAAGTCTATGGCGCCTATGAGCCCGGCTTCCAAGGGGTTGTACGGCTCGCCCATCTCGTTGCCGAAGGACGGCGCTCCGGCGTGAATGCGCAGGTTCTCCCATTCTTCGGCGTTGGCCTCCACCGCCCCGGCTTGGGCCAAGGCGGCGACGATGGCCGGCGCAGCTTCGCCGGGGGCTACCAGCAGGCGGCAAGGCAGTTCCCCCAGGGGGCGGCTGACGGCGATGGCGTCCCAGCCGCCGATGCTGACCGCGGGCGCCGGGTATTGCCGGCCCGGCAAGTAGCTGGGTTCTTCCGCATCCAGGCCCAACACGGCGGCAGCCCCATCCCCGGCGAGGGCGATGATGGCAGCGCTTTCAGAAAGGTCAGTTACTGCCAAGTCTTCCATGATGGTGTACTTGTCCAGCCACTCGATGACCGGTTGCTGCTGGCCGGGGCTGGTGAGCAGATAAACGCATTCCCCGGCGTGAACGGCGCATAGCAGGTCAACGATGCGGCCGCGATCGCTGGTCAGGACAGTGGGCGCCCAGTGGCCGGGTTGCAGGTGGTCTACCTTGTTGGTGGATAACCGGTTGAGCAGGTCCAGGGCGTCGTCGCCGGTGGCCTTGAGGCAGCCGTAGCCGGTGGCGTGGCGTATGGTGAGGGCATAGGCGGATTCGGCGGGAGCTTGCGGCTGGCTGGCGGGTTGTTGCAGAGCCATGGGAACCTCCGGGCATTGGAGTGTTGTCGCCGGGGTTAACGAATAAGCGCCGCCTTCACTGGAGAAGACGGCACTTGGGAGAAGACGGCGCATGCGCCCTTCTTATGGGGCCGGGGCAGTTTGTTCCGGCGGTTGCGCGGCTATACGCTGCTCTGCTACACGCTGAATGAAGTGCCGCAGCCGCAGGCTTTCTTGGCGTTGGGGTTTTCAAAGATGAAGCCCTTGCCGTTCAGCCCGTCGGAGAAATCAAGCTGGGTGCCGACCAGGTAGATGTAGCTCTTCTTGTCTACGATGACCTTGACGCCGTACTGCTCGACGACCTTGTCGGTGTCGTTGTGCTCGCCGGTAATCTTCAGGTCATAAGTGAGGCCGGAGCATCCGCCGCCCTTGACGGCGACGCGCACGCCCACACTGTTTTCCGTCCCCTCTTTTTCGGCAAAGTACCGGATTTTTTCAGCGGCCTTTTCGGTAATCTCTACCGTCAGCTCAACGCCGTCTCTGGTGATTGGCATACTCCCTCCGGGGCTGTGAATCAGCCTCCAACGCGACATTGCCGTCCTCATCAGGGCAGGCGAAGTCATTGTATGCCGGGCTCATGGCGGGCGTCAAGACGGGAGGGGCGGTTTGCAGGCCTGAAAAGCGCCGCAGATTAGCGGGCGGGTTCAAGGTTTGCCAGCCACTCCGCTCCGGCGTGCTGTTGCAGCAGGGCGGCGTAGCGGCGGACCTTGACCAGGCTGTGGGAGGTGGCGGCGCGGAGCAGGCCATCCAGGGCGTCGGCTGTTTGGATGGTGGGCGTAAACACTTGCAACAGGGGGATGTCGCGCTCGCGGGCCTCGGCCTTGACGTACTCGGTGGGTTCGCCGGGGCCGGTTAGCACTAGGCAGCGGGTCTGCGGCAACATACTTGCCAACTGGATGTCGGGCCGCTGGGCGCGGGTGATGACGGCCTGGTTGGCGTAGCGTCCGTAATAGGTGGGGCCGTTGTCCATAATGTTGCCGCCAATGAGGAAACGCTCCACCGGAGCGTCGGCGTTCACCGGCTCCAGCGTCCAGACGGCGCCCAGATGCTCGGCAATCTGCGCCACGGTGGGGGCGAGCATAAAGCGGCTTTCGGGGATAACGGGCGCATCTACTTTGGCCCACGACTGCGCCGCTTCCGCCGCCACCGAGTCCAGGCGGTAGGGAGGCACGGCGTTGATCACCAGCGAGGCCAGGCGATTGCCCCAATGCCCAGCAGTCTCGTCCGCCGCCACTCCCCAATCCTGTTCTGGGGAGTAGGGCCGCACTTCCAGCACTCGCGCGTCAACGGCGGCGGCCAGTTCTCCGGCCTTTGTCTGCCCGCCCGCCCCGCCGTCGGCGGCTTCGACGATGACCGTCTCGTGCTGACGGGCCAGTTCGGCAATGGCTGCGGCGGCCTCAGCCACGCTGCCGGACAGCGGTCGCGGCGGCGGGCCGACGGCGATGCCGAGGGCGCCGGCGAGGACGCCGGAGGCAAAGGCGTGGTCGGCGTCATCACCGGGCGTTGCCGAGAATGGCTTGCAGTAGGCCGCGGAACGCCCGGCGTCGCGCAGGCGCAACAGCAGGGCGGCGGCGAGGCTGGTCTTGCCCGCGGCGGCGGGGCCGGCGATTAGGGTGGTGGGCATTTCAGACTCTCTAGTATGGTGAAATGGCCTTCATGGCCTTCATTACCTACCCACGCGCTCTGGCAAAAGGCTTCCAACCTCGTAGCAATCCGATCTTTATGGTCCGGATGCGCGACTATGAAATAAACGCGCGCAGTGCCACGGTGATACCGCAAAGCCCACAGTTGTGCAGGGTGTAGCTTCTGTATTAGACGACAAGATAAATTGTTGATTTGCGTGGCCGCGGTTTCTCCGCGGGCTATATGGTGGTAGATAATGAGGCTCTGCCCTCGTTTGTAAAATGGCTTAAGCTCATCTGGGAATATATGCTTACGACTAGTGCGTTTAGTGCTATCATGGGCGATGCCATTGTCCGGGTCAAAGTATACGATTTCAGCACACTTAGTTTCGGCTTGGGCTTTTTTGAACCATTCCCTACGTTCTTCTGGATAGCAGGGGTTTGGCAAGGGATTAGCATAGTACAGTGTATTGCATGGAAGGATATCGCCATTCATGATGGTGGTGACAGTACGGTTATCTTTGGCGACAATATCTGTGAGTTTACCTAATAGTTCTGAGTCGCAATTCTTGAGATGCTGGTAATTTGGGGGCATGGTATTCGTTTTGTTGAGACACCAGACCACACCCAAGCGGAGGGGGTTGTCTGGTTGAGGGTCAGTCACCCCGCAAAGGCAGCGCAACAGGCCGTACTTGCCGAAATCACCGATATCGCCAACCCACTCATTTCGCATCGCAAATCCCTCCGTTTCCGGTTGTCCTAGACGCCCACGTCTAGGTATTCGACGTTGTTGGGGTCGAAGCCCTTTGGGAAGGTGGTGGTGGCGTCCCACTTGGCCATGGCGAAGTCGGAGCGGTGCAGGCTGGCTTGGCTGAAGTTGGCCCCGCGCATATCGGTGGCAATCCACATGGAGTCGCGGATCATAGCGCGGGTGAAGTCGGCGCCCTTCATATTGCACCGGGAGATGTCGGCCCCGTTCATATTGGCGGATACGAACAGGGCGTCGGTCAGGTTGGCGTTGCGCAGGTCGGCCTCGATCATATTGGACTGGCTGAAGTCGGCCCGCCGCAGGTTGGCGCCGATCAGGGTGATGCGGTTCATGCGGCAGTGGCGGACCACTGCGTCCGTAAGGTTCACGCCCTTGAGGTCGGCCCAGAACATATTGACGTTGGTCAGGTTGGCCTGGGACAGGTTGGCGCCGGTAAGGGAAGCGCGGCCCAAGTCGGCTTTTTCCAGGTTGGCTTGGGAAAGATTGACCCCGGTGAGGCTGGCGCGGGACAGGCGGGCCTCGGCCAGGATGGCCGCGGAGAGGTTGACGCCGGTCATCCTGGCGTAGGAAAGCTCTGCGCCGGAGAGGTCGGCCTGCGACAGGTTGACGCCGGTAAGGGAAGCGCGAGCCAGTTCTGCGCCGGCCAAGTTTGCCCCCGACAGGTTGGCGCCAGTGAGGGCGGCGGCGCCGATACGGGCGTGGGCGAGGTCGGCGCCGCGCAGGTTGGCGCCGCGGAAGTCCAGCTCTGCGTCCGGGTGGGCGTTGCGCCATTCATTGATGGCGTTGGCCCCGGCCCGCGCCATTGTCACGTGCTGCGAGTTAGCCACGGGTGTACTCCTGGTGAGTTTTCCGGGTGGTGTAGACAGCCGAAGGGTGGACGGTTTAGGCGTCTTCCAGGTCGAACAGTTTCTCGGCGATGGTCATTTTGAGTTCGTTGACCTTGCCGAGGTCGGGAAAGCCGCCGTCCGTCTTGCGGTCGAATATCTTGTCGCCGTCGAGGTACACCTCAAGGCGCCCCCGGTCTGAGGGGGTCATCTTGAGGGCGATGTCGCCGGGAGCATCAGACTTGAAGAATTCCGTCGCCAGCCACGTGGCGACTGGGAAGTAGCCTCAAGCAACGCAGTAAACGATTTCCGCTTCAACCTTGCCGTGTTCGGAACCTGGCATATTATCACTCTCGCTTTGTATTGTGGGGATGCGCTAACGCGCCGCCGCCAAATTTTCGGCATCCTCGATGTATGCGTTGGTGGCGCGGATGAGGGCAGTCATTTCAATCTCAGGCTCGCAGTTGCCGTCGTAGAAGCAATTGATATGCAATAGTAGCGTCCTGGTACTGTATTGACCCTGAAAATCCTCAAAGGCCGCCCCCGCATTGCTCAGTCTCAAAAGGGCGCGTCTTGCCTGCCCTGCCGATTGCGGTTCTTGTCCGGTCCGGGCCAGAACCATGGCATCGGTTGACCGCTTGGTCGCGCCCCATGCCTTCTCCGCCGCGTTACGGAGTCTACCCTGATCCAGCATTTCCAGAGAGTCGCCATATAGCTCTCTTGCGTCGGCGAAGAGCTCGCTTACCCGGTCGGTGGTGGTCGCCATTGGCTACTCCTGCTTCTCCCATCCTAACCCTCCCTACTGAGGGCAGGGAATCGCGGTCTCACGGAGGGAAGGGGAATCCAAAGGAATGCTAAGCTACTTGAGCGTCGCAGCGCCTAAATGAGTAGACGATTTCCGCTTCAACCTTGCCGTGTTCTGAGCTTGGCATATCGCTGCGGTCCTCGCGTGGGTTTGGGTTTAGCCCCGCTGGTCTAACCGGCGGACGAAGTCGTCAATCTCATGCTCCGAGAGACCCTTGACTCGCATGAACTGCTGGAATTGCTCCCGCTCCAACTCTCTGGACTTGGCAGACTGCTCGGCGGCCTCCTTGGCGGCCTTGGCTTCTTTGGCAGCCAGCTCTGCGGCGGCCTTGGCTTCCTTGGCAGCCAGCTCTGCGGCGGCCTTAGCTTCTATGACGGCCTGCTCAATGGCCTCCCTGGCCTCCTTGTTGGCCAGCTCAATGGCTTCCTTGGCGGCCAGCTCAGCGGCGGCCTTGGCCTCCTTGGCGGCCTGCTTGGCGCGGCGATTGGCTATGTCCTCCATACCTTTTTCAATGCCTGCCATTATTATGCTCATACGCCACCTCTTTTTCAGCCGATTTGTCAGATGGGTTATCAGCCGCCCGGTAAAGTACAGCAACGAGAACACTATGGGGGCAACCATAGTGGTGCGTATCACCACGCCAACCCCGCCGCTCATAATGTCTTTTGGCCCGAATTCGGGCAGGAACAGGGCGATAGCCGTACTTAAAGCCAATGCCCACAGGTTGCCCGTCAAATGCCAGTAGGATTGCTGCATTGGCCCAGCATAGGAAGCAGCGCCCCCTACTTCACTACTGCCGTGCCCACGCCGACGGCGGTGCGGTCGCCGCTCTGGTTCCGGCAGACCAGGTTGACGGTTAGATGGGCGCCGTCATCGGCTTGTTCCCGGCCCGACACTTCGCCGGTGACGGTGATGGTGTCGCCGCCTTTGACCGGGCGCAGGAACTTCAGGTTGACGCTGCCGGTGTGGTTGAAGGCCTCCGGCCCGAAGAAGCGGCGAAGGCTCTCGGCGGCGAAGGCGATGGACATCCGGCCCGAGGCGATGGGGTAGGTGGTGCCGAGGCGCTGCTGGGCGAGTTCGGGGTTGTTGTGAATGTTCTGGCGGTCCAGAATGCCGCAGTTCTCGAACTGGTTGATGGTGTCCTGGGTCACGCTCTTGGTAACCGAGGGAATTTGCTGGCCGGGTTTAATGTCTTCTATTCTTGCGGATGCCATTTCTTGCCCACCTCGTCCGGCTTTTTCATCTGGTAGGTGCGGAGCTTTTCCAGCAGCCGCCCGTCTTCGTCTATGGCGGTGGCCTCGATGACCATATAGGGCTTGTCGCGGCGCAGGTACTTGTCGGCGATGCGCCCGGTGACGCGAATCTTCTTGCCGGGAATGGGCGGGTTGAAGAACTCAACCTCGTTGCCCGCGTTGACTCCGCCGGTGTGGTCCTCATAGACCATAGCGAAGGCGGTGGCGTCGTGCTTCACCGCCAGCGTGGGAAACACCGCCTCCGGGTCGTCAATGGACGCCCGGAAGTTGTCCAGCATTTCTTGAGTCAGGGTGTATTCGTAGGATCCCAGCTCCTCGCCAATTTCAATCTGGTCATAGTCGAAGATTTTGACTTCGGAATCGGGCATTTCCCGCTCCTTCGCCGTGACTCTGCTCGGTTTCTATGCCTAGCTATACCATACTTATTTTGCCTTATGCCGTCAACGCCGCTCCGCACTAACCCATGGTCTTTCTATTCTTCGGGGAGATCCCTCTCCCAATGAGAAAGGTGAGGTCCCGGAAAAGGGGGGCATTAGCAGAAAACGAGAAGGCAGAAAACGAGAAGGCGCAGCCCGGTTGCCCCGCGCCTCTGCCGCCGGTAGAATGGCGGGCGACGATTAGCTTGTATTAGAGAAGGTTTGTGATGGAGTTTTCGCTGGCATACGAGATGCAGCGGCCGATGCTGGACGACCATGCAGTTATCGAAGAGACCATCGAGCAGTGTATTCTGGCAGATGAGATGGGGTTCGACGCCGTGTGGTTCGTTGAGCATCACTTCCTGACCACGTTCTCCGAATCGCCCTGCCCGGAGGTTATTTTCGGGGCGCTGGCACGGTTGACCAAGCGCATTCGGCTGGGCTTCGGCGTGGTGATTCTGCCCTACCACCATCCGGTGCGGGTGGCCGAGCGGGTGGCGATGGTGGATCATCTATCCCACGGGCGGGTCGAGTTCGGCACCGGACGCTCCGCTCCATACGAACAGTTGGGGATGGGCATAGATCCCCGGGACACGCGGGAGATGTGGGAAGAATCCCTCTCGATGATTCCCAAGATCTGGGAGTCGGATTACTTCGAGTGGGACGGCAAGTTCTGGAAGGTGCCGCCCCGCCAGGTGCTGCCCAAGCCTTACCAGAAGCCGCACCCGCCCATTTGGGTTGCCGCGCTGCAACCGGCCACATACCAGTTGGCGGCGCAGAAGGGTATCGGCTCCATGGCCCTGGGGGTAAACGCTCCGTCGGTGCTTGAGCCTTCGATCCGGGAATACAAGACGGCCATTAAGGAATCGAACCCGGTGGGCGCCTTCGCCAACAACAAGTGGCTGTCCTCCTGCTTCGGGTTGTGCGGCGAGGACGATGCGGCTACCAAGGAACTGTCGGCGCAGTCCCTCAAGACCTTCTTCGGGCCGGGCCGCCCCTACGTCCAGGACCAGAAGGATATTTATGCCCGGCTGCTGGAGCAGTGGGGCGGCGTTCCTGACCACCTGACGCAGAACTTCTCGCGCTATGTTGATGTTCCTACCCAAGGCGGCAATGGCGGCTCGGCCCTGGACCTGTCCGGCGGCAGCGCGCTGGCCCAGAAGGTGTGGGAAGAATTTGACGCCGGCACCATGGCCGAACGCGGCATCATTGTGGCCGGCGACCCGGAGTCCTGCATCAAGGCGGCCAGGCTGCATGAGACCACCGGCGTTGACCAACTGCAATTCCTGATGGCGACCGAGAGCGTCCCTCACAAGAAGGTGATGGAGTCCATCGAGCTGTTCGGCAAGCACGTTATCCCCCACTTCCGCAAGCAGGAGCAGGGGGCGCCGGAATGCCCCATAGACGTCAACGCCGTTTAACGGAACCGCTCGCCTTCTGGATTGGGCTGGAAACCGCGATGGATTGGGTCGGAAACCGCGCTTGTTGTATTGCCCGGCGCCTCCGTAGCTCAGTTGGGGCTGGAAACCGCGCTGGAGTGAAAAGGCCGGAGCGAAAAGAGCGACAGGCCCCGGTTTATGCCGGGGCCTGTTCGTTAACATTATATTGTTGGTTACCGTTATAGCAGTCTGCACCGTTATAGCAGTCTGCTGCGCATTATTCAGTCAGTGATTGGCGGCATCATCAGCGGAGCGCGCTGGCGGAGGCAAAAGCAAGCTCAGTTTAGCTTCCGGGGTGGCCCGGCATACCGTTATAGCAGTCTACTGCGCGTTATTCAGTCAGTGATTGGCGGCATCATCAGCGGAGCGCGCTGGCGGAGGCAAAAGCAAGCTCAGTCTAGCTTCCGGGGTGGCCCGGCATACCGTACATGGGACAGCCGGTACAGGAAGCGGTCTGACCGCAAGGCGCTGCTCCGGCGGAGGGAGTGGCGGCAAGGCCCGGCCCCGGCGCTGCACTCCTGGGGGTCTGCTTGCCGAATCCTGCCGGTTCGTTGAACAAATCCAGGCGCAATTGCTTGGCCCGGGGAGGGCGATGGCCGGGGAACACCAGGAAGGGCGAGGCCCGCTTGCGCACTACCCCCATGCCCTGCAAGTCTCGCCAGTTGTTGATGCTGTGCCTTCGGCGGTTCTCCAGGATCCGGTCGGCAGAGACCGGGCCCAGGCCCGGCACCCGCAGCAACTGCTCCTTAGTGGCGGCATTGACGTCAACGGGGAAGGAATCCAGATTTTCCACGGCGATGACCGTTTTGGGGTCGTTCTCCGGCGACAGAAAGCCGCCCCCATCGAAGGCCAGACCAATCTCGTCATTGGAGAACTGGTAAACGCGCTTGAGCCAGTCCATTTGGTAGAGGCGGTGTCCCCGGATGCTTGGCACGGGCGGGTGTTCCTCCATAGGCGTGTGCTGGGCTGGGCGGAAGGGCGCATAGTAGACCCGCTTCATGTTCCAATCGGAATAAAGCTGGGCGATGCGCTGGAAAATCTGACGGTCTGACTCATCAGCGGCGCCCACCACCATCTGGGTGGCCTGGCCCACCGCGCCGCCGGTCTTTTCCTTGGTCAACTGGTCAATCCACTGCATTGGCGCCAGAATGCCGTCCTGAAATTGCTTGTGCGGGCTGATACGCTGCATCATATCGGCTTGGGGGGTTTCCAGGTTCACCGAAAGCCGCGTCCCCAGCCGGTGGGCCGCCTCCACTTGGGCGTAGTCGGCGCCGGGCATCACCTTCATGTGGATGTAGCCCCGGAAGCCGTGCTTTCGCCGTACCAGGTCGACCACCTCGATGAGCTTTTCGGTGGTCCTGGAGCCGCTGCCGGCGATTCCTGAGCTGAGGAACAGCCCGTTGACCATGTGCCGCCGGTGCAACTCCATAAAGGTATCGGCCAGCTCCTCCCGCTTGAAGGCGTAGCGCTTGCGGGGCACGTAGACGCTGTTGGGGCAATAGGCGCAGTCCATCATGCAGAAGTCGGTGAACATCACGCGCATCAGGTTGATGAACTTCCCGTTGGGCATAGAGGCCCGGTAAACTCCCGGCACGGGGTTCTTATCGGGGGCGGAGTAGGGCGCCCGGAATTCGTCCTTGCCCCCGCCTTGGGAGAGTGGGGAAAGAATGTCGTCGGACGCCGGCATCCCGCCCAGAATCCGGAGCTTTTCGTAGGCATCGGGGGAGCGTTTAATCAGCATATCTCGTTTGCCTGTCACTTCTGCTTGCTATGGTTATACGAACTAATGTTCGCAGTAAAACATATCGCTGTCAAGAGGCAACAGACAGTTGGATAATCGCGCAAGTCCGTCCGCCGTTTTTCATGCTGAACGCAGGTTAGAATGCTGAACGCAGGTTAGAATGGCATAATGGAGTTTGCAATTTTCTCAGAGAGAGAACAGAACCACCACTTCCCGATGTTGGCATACCGGTTGACCGGAGGCCCTGTGCAATATCGGGGAATGGAGTACAATCAAGGCGACGGTCAGGCCCATTTTGGAAGTTTGGAAATCTTCAGGCCGGATGGGACATAAAGGCCGTCGTGGAAATTTGGAAATTCTTCAGGAGACTGCGCTATGCCGTTGGGTATTGGTCGCGGTTCAGGCGTCGCGGTAGTTGAAATGCACGGCGTAATCGGCACCCAGATTCGGGCCGCCGCTTATGCCCGCCTCCTAGAGAGCGCGGCGCGGAGCAAATCCTACCAGGCTTTGCTGCTGGACATAGACTCGCCCGGAGGTTCGGCCGCCGCATCCGAGGCTTTGCACCGGAGCATCGAGCGGGTGGCGGAGAGCAAGCCGGTGGTGGCCTACGTGCGCGGCATCGGGGCTTCGGGCGGCTACTATCTCTGTTGCGCCGCGAGCCAGGTGTTCGCCCTGCCCACTGCCCTGGTCGGCTCCATCGGGGTCATATACTTGCGCCCGGCGCTGGAGCAACTGATGGGCCGGGCCGGTATCGAGTTCACCATATTCAAGGGCGGCAAATATAAGGATATGACCGGCTTCTGGCGCAGCCCGACCGCCGAGGAGTCGGAGCGACTGCAAGGGCTGATAGACGAAATCTACGACAACTTCGTGCAGGTGGTGGTCAAAGGCCGCTCGCTGCCGGAGGAAAGGGTGCGCGAACTGGCGACGGGCGAGGTTCTGACGGGACAGAAGGGGGCAGAGGCCGGATTGGTGGACCGGATCGGCGACTTCACCGACGCCCTGAACGCTGCCGCCGAGGCCGGGAAAACGAGCCCGCGCCCCAAGTTTCTGCAACCTCGCCGCAGCTTGTCGCAGCGGCTCATGGGCCGGACGTCGGCTGGGGCTACGGGGATGGCCGGGCTGGCCGGCGGCTTGCAACGGATACTCAGCGGCGGAATCTACTACCTGGACCCGGCCTACCTCGCGGGCTGGCCGGGGGAAGGGGCTTAAGCAACCCCGGCCCCAGCGCCCTCGGCAAGCAGGTAAGGCCGCAGCAGCACGGCGGCTCGCTCAATCGCGACGCCCATAGCCCAGCCTTCGGTATCGAAGTTCACGCAAAGACCGGGCGCAACGGTTTTCCAGACATAGGGCGGCTCGCCGGTTTGTAGAACCAGCGTGTCCGTTTCGCGGGTATAGACAATTTTTAGATCCCGGCTATCCCAGTTACCTGTCCGCTTCTGTACATCAGCAGGGAATAGATACGGCCCCAGCATCCTGGCGGCGTGATCAATCGTAACTGAGCTCACTTCCCCGGCCTGGCCGTAGATCACCCATAGATCCGGTGCGATTGTTTCGCCACATCCTGACGACTCTACAGTGTGGAAAACCAGTGTATCAGTGTCGTCAAAATAGCTGATAGTTAGGTTCTCACTATTCACGATAGCCTCCCAAATCTCCTAGTCAGGCGCCAGTCCAGATAGGCGGTTACGAGCTGGCCGTTTTCAACCACAACCCGAAGCCAGTTCTTCATTTCGTTAATCCACCCATAGTATAACTCCCTTCCGTCATTTTCCTGGTGGTATGGTTCGGCTATCGTTCTTTCTATCCACTCCGGCTTCACGTCGGGATGCGGATAAATAATGTAATGCCTGGTGGGGTTGGAGACTACGCGCCGGGCATATTCCCGTCTCTCGATGCTATCCATTAAGCCGCCGCTTCACTTCCTGCCAGAGCGCTTCCTTATCTTCTAGCGGCAGAGCCTCGAAGTCCAGGCCCCGCTCGGTCGCCAACTGCTCCATACCCCGGTAGCGGGCGGCGAAGCGGGCGTTGGCCTGGCGCAAAACGTCCTCGGCGTGGGCGTCAATCCAGCGGGACAGGTTGACTAGGGCGAAGAGTATATCGCCCAGCTCGTGTACCTGCTCTTGGGGCGTACTGGCTTGGCGGAACTCCTCGATTTCCTCGGCCACCTTGTCCAGCACGCCGGAGACGTCGTTCCACTCGAAACCGGAGCGTGCCACGCGGTCTTGCATCAGTTGAGACGCGGCCAGAGCGGGCAGGCTGGCGGGTATGCCGTCCACCGGGGACTTGGGGGTTCCGGCGGCGGCCCGTTCCCCGGCCTTGATGCGCTCCCAGTTGCGCTCGACCTCGCGGGCGTCCGGAGCCGTTTGGCCGGCGAACACGTGGGGATGGCGGCGGATGAGCTTGCGGTTGATGCGCTCCACCACGCCGCTCATATCAAAGTTTCCGGCCTCGCGGGCGATGTCGGCGTGAAAGGCGATCTGCGCGAGCAGGTCTCCCAACTCTTCCGGCAACGCGCTGGGGTTGTCCGAGTCTATGGCCTCCAGCACCTCGTGGGCTTCCTCCAGCAGGTTGCGTTTCAGCGATGCGTGGGTCTGCTCCCGGTCCCAGGGGCAGCCGCCGGGGGCGCGCAACCGGGCCACGATGTCGACCAGCGTCTGAAAATCGGATATTTGACCTTTCGTTTCGTATTTATTCATAAGGCGATTATAATTCTTGCCGTCTATGTTTCAATCGCCGGCACATCCCGCCAAACCCCTCGCCCGGTTCGCAGGCCGTCTGCGCTGGCTGCCCGCCGCGTTGTTCATTGCCGCCGTGCCGGTGTTCCTGGTATCCGGGAGCATTACTTGGGCCTTCAACAACATCGGCCTCTACGAAGGCGGTTTCGAGAAGTACCGCATCGCCCGCGCCAGCGGCATCACTCCCGAAGACCTGCGGCAGGCGGCGGTGGAGCTCCGGGCCTATTTCAACTCTGGGGATGAGCCGCTGAGCGTTCATACCCGCATATACGGCGCCGAGCGGGAGCTGTTCAACGATAAGGAAGTTCATCACATGGCCGACGTGAAGCGGCTGCTGTGGGGGGTGTACGCGGCCTTCGCGGTGTCGGCGGCGTGCCTGATTGCGCTGACGGCGGCGGGGTTCGGGCTGCAACGGCGGGCCTATGCGCCAACACTGGCCCGCCGGACGCTGTGGGGGGGCGGGCTGACGGTGGGGCTGCTGGCGGCCTTCGGGCTGGCGGCGGCGGTGGGATTCGACGCGCTGTTTCTGCTGTTCCACCGGGTGAGCTTCGCCAACGACTTCTGGCAACTGGACCCGCGCACTGATTACCTGGTATTGCTGTTCCCGCAAGGATTCTGGTTCGACGCGACGATGTGGGCGGCCCTGCGGGCCCTGGCCGGGGGCGCGCTGCTGGCCGCGGCGGGGGGCGCGTATCTGGCCTGGCGGCGGAAACAGTTGCGCCGCTAATTATAATTCGGTTATGGCGAATTGAGCAGGGGCCGCCAATGTCTGCGCCCGCGCAAATTCCATAAATCAGGAGCCGGCGCCGATGCCAACGGGCATGCCGAAGCAGCCACTGGGCAAGCAGCGTTATAGCTACGCTGACCATTTGCAGGAACTGATCCGGCGACGGCATTATGACCACAAGGTGTATATGCTGGAGCTGATTAATGAGGCGCGGGCCAATGCGGGCGCGCCGCCGGTGGCGCTGGGCGACAACATAGCCGCCCAACTGCACGCCGAAAATGCCCTGAAAGGCTGCTTTTCCGGTCATTGGGGGCTGGATGGACTGAAGCCTTATATGCGCTATTCCCTGGCTGGCGGCTACCAGGAAAACAGCGAAAATTGTAGTGGTTTGAGCTACTGCACCAAAGCGTCTGACGGATACCAGGCCATACAGAGCATTAAAGATGAAATTGGGAAAGCGATGACCGGATTGATGAACAGCCCCGGCCACCGCCGCAACATCCTTGACAAATGGCACAGGAAGGTAAATATCGGGCTGGCATGGGATGAATACAACTGCCAAGTGGTTCAGCACTTCGAAGGCGGCTATGTGGAGTACGGCAGGCTGCCGGCAATCACCGGCGGAACGCTGTCCTTTTCAGGAAGGGGCGTAAATGGGCTGCGCTTTTCCGAAGAGAAAGGCCTGAATGCGCAAGTTTATTACGACCCGCCGCCCCACTCGCTGACCATTGGGCAGGTGACTCGGACTTATTGCTACGATTCCGGTCTACAGATAGCGGCACTGAGGTATCCGCTGTCCGGGAGTTATTCCTGGAGCGGGGACGAAATCACGAAAACTTACGCGCCCTGCCCTGACCCTTATGACGCGCCGCCGGATGCTCCGGCGCCGCGCTCGCCCGATGAAGCGCACGAATTCTGGCAGCAGGCGTATGAGTCGAGCCAGGCGCGAAAAGAGCGGAACATTACCGTTCCCTGGATTACAGCATCGGAATGGCGGGTGAAAGGCGCGGAATTTGCCGTTACAGCCGACGTCAGCGGACTGCTTTCCAGGCACGGGGCGGGGGTCTACACTGTGTTGCTGTGGGGCGACATGGGCGGGGAGAGCGTGCCGGTTTCCCAGTATTCCATCTTCCACGGGGTGGGGCCGCCGGCCACTTACGGCGACGGCCGTTGAAACGCAGAGAGGCGGGAACTTGTGGCTCCCACCTCTCTTTACGCAGAGAAACTGCCAGGGGAATCCGGTGTCTAATGCCCGCAGCCGCAGCCTCCGGCGCAGCAGCCGCCACCGCCGAGGGGCGGCAGGGGGCTGGGGTTGAAGGACTGCTCCTCGCCGGCGGTTCCGCCCCGGGCGAACACCGATATGGCCCGCCTGGCGGGCTGTTCACAGTTGGGGCAATCGGCGCCGGTGGCGCTCATAGGCTGGAGCTTCTCGAACTTGTGGCTGCACCTAGGGCAGTGGTATTCGTACAGTGGCATAGCATTGCTCCAAATTCAGTGTCGTTAGCAGGGAATTTAACGGAACCGGGCGGCGGAGGTCAAGGGTGGCAGGCTTTCGCCGTTATACGGCTTGGTATCCAGTAAGCTAATTAATAATATGCGAGGCTCGGCGCCCTTCAAAAATGAGCTTTGTGTCATCACTAATCAGAAAATAATTCGTCCAAAGCTGCCAGAGCGACTGCCATTGGTTTCCGTCAAGATCCGGCTTGATAACAGGAAGCCCCGCTTTTAGACCATCATCTGCGCTAAACAGGGCGGCGTGGGTTTGAGGGCGGTCGACCAGCAATTCTTTTAGCGCACCGCTGAGAGCAGTGACCTGATCATCGCTTCTGTCCGGGTTACTCCGCAAAGCCTCTTCCAGCAGGTCTTGAGAACGATATAAAGCCGCTCTGGCCTGTTGCACCATAATAGCCGTAAGCTCGGCCAGCATTGAGACATAAAAAGGGTAAGTATCAGGATTAGCATCTACTTTCGCTTCTGCGCTATCCACTGCGGCGATGATATCCTTAGCAGCTACAAACCCCCGTTCTCCCGTAAAAATTTGGGCGTCTACGGGCCCCAAATCGCTATGTGGGGCCATCATGATACTGTGCGCTCCCAAGGCCAGCAGCGTCGCAGCGCTTTTGGCCTGATCCGGAACAATCACCGTAAATTTCCGGCACCTAGCCTGGATAGTCCTCGCGAGTCTAACTGCCGCCTCTCCATCACCGCCGGGAGAGGCGAGCATAAGATGCAGGTCTTCTTTTGGGTTGGCATCGTAAATTAAATCTTCAAAGAGAGTGACATTATTGTCTAAGATATGCCCGACCATTACGGTTAGGCGGCAGTCAAAGTTTTGCTCATACGACGCAATCATAGACTGCCGCTCATACCGGTTGGCATTGACGGCCCGAAAGACCGGGCTTTGCGGATGGTTAGGAAGAGTATCGAGACTTGCCAATGATCCTGTCGCTTCGTGGCCGAATAGTGGGACGAGGAAATGTGATTGGCTTGCCTTCGCGGGCCTTTCGGGCCGCTTCACGCTCTCGTTTGGCGATGGCGATTTTTTCCCGCCAGTCACGGTCGCGTTTGCCTGGCTGGGGAATGGGAAGCTCTGAATCTTCAATCTCTCGGAATGCCATTGCCACATTTTCCAATGATTTATATTCGATTTATCTATTTGATTTCTGATATTGTAGTGGATTAGCTCCTCTACTTGCAACCTCAGCCTGTCAGTGAGCCACCGGTCCTGATATTAGGGGTATTTTGCAAACTTCCACGCTTCAAGCGGAGAATCGAACAGCTTGCTTTCCCGCATAAAAACCGGCCCCCTTGCTATCCGGGGGGCCGGCAAGTGGTGGGTGTTTGCGGCCATCGCCATCGGCACCTTCGTTTCGGTGGTGGACAGCGGGTCGGTGCTGGTTGCTCTGCCGGAGATAGAGGAGTATTTTGGCTCCGACCTGCCCACAGTGCAGTGGGTCGTGGTGGGCAACGCCCTGGTCATCAGCGCCCTCATACTGCCCATGGGACGGCTGGGCGACATCGCCGGGCGCAAATGGGTCTACATCGGCGGGCTGGCTATTTTCGTTATAGGGTCGGCGCTGGCCGGACTGGCCGCCAACCTGCCCTGGCTGATTACCGCCAAGGCGTTTCAGGGCTTCGGGTCGGCTATGATTCAAGGAAACGGGATGGCTACCGTTATCTCCTCCTTCAGTGGGGCCGAGCGTGGCAAGGCTCTGGGCACTCACATGAGCGTGGTGGGCAGCGGCGCCATCGCCGGGCCGGCCATCGGCGGGCTGCTGGTCGCCTCCTTCGGCTGGCAGTCGGTGTTCTTCGTCAACGTTCCCATTGGGATCCTGACCATCCTGGTTGCGTGGCTGGCGCTTCCGCCGGATCGGGAGGCTGCGGCAGCCGAGCGGGCCACGGGCCGGTTCGACTGGCCCGGCGCTGGCCTCTCGGCGTTGGCCTTGCTGTCCTTTCTGCTGGTGGCGAGCAACGGTCACCGGCTGGGCTGGGGTTCTCCGGCGGTGCTGCTGGGAGCGGCGGCGACACTGGCCCTGCTGTCTGGGTTCGTCTGGTGGGAGCTGCGGGCCTCGTTATTGGACAAAGGGGGGCCGATGCTGGACTTGCGGCTCTTCAAGCGCAAGCTGGTGGCCATCGGCTCGGCAGCGGCTTGGCTGTCGTTTATGGGGATGTCGTCGTCGCGCTTTATGATGCCCTTCTACCTGCAACGAGTGCTGGAGATAAGCCCGCGCGACGTGGGGCTGCTGCTGATACCGCCCGCGCTGTGTATGGTGCTGCTGGGGCCGGTGAGCGGGCGGCTCTCGGACCGTTTCGGCTGGCGCGCGCTGACGGTATCGGGGCTGGCGCTATCCATGGCCGCCAGTATCAGCATCGCCTTGAACCTTACCGAGTCGTCGCCCGTGTTGTTCATCGTGCTGATGCTAATGGCCCAAAGCTGCGGTATGGCCCTGTTCAACTCGCCCAACCAGAGCTCTCTGCTCAGCGCGGTGGAGCGAAACCAGTATGGCGTAATCTCGGCGCTGACCCAGCTAATCCGCAACTCGGCCAACGTCACCAGCATCGCCGTAGCCACGACGGTGGTGGTGGCTACGATGGGAACCTACGGAGTGGAGCCGAGCCTGGACGCGGTTTCGCCTGCGGTAGCCGGGGCGTTTGTCGCCGGGCTGAAGTGGGCCTTCGCGCTGATGTCTGCGCTGTTGCTGCTGGGGGTGGCCCTGGCCGTCATCCGCGGGGAGCGCAAACGCGCGGAACCGGCCGCGCCGCCCCGCCGTGAACCGGTTCAGAGGCCTGCGGATTAGAGTCAGGGTTTTCTATTCCCCTCTCTTTACCAGGATAGGGACGGGGGAGAGAGAACCGCTCCCGGTCAACCGCTCCCGGTCAGAGGATGCCCTCACCCTACCTTCTCCCTGGGAGAGGGGGGCTTTTCCGGAATTAGCGGGAGGAGGTTGGACAATGGCAAGGGCGGTTGCTACACTAGCCAGCAGCCCCGGCAAACAACATACAACATACAAGATACGGGAACAGGCGGAGGAGAAACCGTGGCAGACGTGAAGATCGAAATACGGGAGAACGGGCCCAACCGCATTACTGGGCCGATTGAAATTGTAGACATCAGCGGCGAAAGCTACACTATTCCGGAAGGGCGTTGGGTCAGCCTTTGCCGTTGCGGGCTCTCTGCGGAAAAGCCCTTCTGCGACGGAGCGCACCGCGACGCAGGCTTCGAGGCGGAGTCGAAGGCCCGCTAACCGATCCCGCGGCACCTGATAATGCTATGGGGGCGCAAAGACGAGCGCCCCCATATTATTTGGAGAGGGGGCCAACAATTGACCCGCACAGACCATGCGGCAATCGAAATCAAGCAGCTTACGCCGGAACTAATGGACGGGCTGGGAGCAGTGTTGCGCGGAACATGGGGCTCCACCTGCTGGTGTATGTTCCCGCGCTGGACGGACGCCCAGATGCGGGAGCGCCATGGCACAGGCGCTTTGAATCCACGCCGGCGGGAGGCGATGACTCAGCTCGCCAGCCGCGAGTTGTCTCCGGGCCTGCTGGCCTTTGAGGACGGCGAGCCAGTGGGCTGGATTGCGGTTGCTCCGAGGAGCGAACTGACGCGAATCGCGCGTTCCCGCGCCACGCCGCCGGTTGACGATGAACCGGTCTGGGTAATTCCCTGCGTCACCGTGCGCAAGACGCATCGCGGGCGTGGTATCGCCGTAGCCCTGATACGGGCCGCCGTGGAATACGCGGGGGAATGCGACGCGCCAACAGTGGAGGCGTACCCCAGAGCGGGCGGAGAACGCACCGGAGACGACAACGCCTTCTTTGGCACTGAACCAATGTTTCGCCGCGCCGGGTTCCGGATCGTCCGGGAGCCTTTGCCGAACCGCCCTCGCAACTGGCTCCCGCGGGTGGCAATGCGTATCGCCACGCAACGGCACGGAGGACATGAGACGGTCTGAACTCTCTCCGTGTTTCCTTGAGGAGTCGCATTACGAATCCCTGGCGGTCAATGGGGCTTGCAAGCCGGCCAATTCGTCTTGTCTTGGAATGGAATCCATAGACCATAGGGCAAGAGGAGGGCGCCGGAAGGGTGATACGACCGGAAGGGTGATACGATATGAAACGATGCTGGCGGGCAGAGAATCAGCCGCCCCCCACCGGACTAGCCAACCCGAAAGGGTGATACGACAACGCCGTTGGCGGAGTGCCCTGGAATCAGACCCCGATGGCTCCTGAACGACCACCGGCCCGGTTCCAGGCACGCCGCCAACGGGCATCCTTGGCTGGCTTTGGATTAGCTTCTGTCGGCGTGGTTCCGCCGCGGCTCCAGCAGGGCGCTGAGCATCTGAAGGTTGTCTTCAAGCTGCGGGGCGAGCTGGTGCTTGCGTGAGTTGCGCAACATCAGCAGCAAACGCAACTGGGCCCCCAGGTCGTCGGCTAGGGCGCGCTTGGCCTCAGATACGCTATCGGCCTCGACCGGGACGCGGATGCCGTTCAGCGGCAGACGGCGCTTAGCCTCGCCGGCCCAGTATTTGTCTAGGCTGTCCAGCACTACGATGGGGATTTCCTCCTTGATGACGAAGTTGGCGCCCGGCGAGCAGTCCTCGGTGTGCAGGGTGTCCACCAGTACCCGCGTAACCTCCGAGTGGCTGATATGGAAGACGGCGGAGTTGGGCTGGCTGGAGTCGATGTCGCGCCAGTTCCAGCCGGACGGCGTGGCGTAGTCTACGCCCGGCTCCACGGCCACCGGCAGCGAAAGGTCCTCGGCCAGCATACGGTCCTCCTGTTCGGCTCCGGCAGCTTCCGGCGGTCTATTATCCGGCCCGGCTTTATCCGCCATGAATATGTCCTCCATCGGCATCCAGCTCCCAAGCGGAGTAGACTTGTTCTGGGAGGGTGATGGGGCCGACAGCGTTCTCATACTCTCGGACGTGCTTGGAGGTAAGCAGGGCGATGGCCTTGAGCATCTGCGGGCTGACCTTGATTCGAGCGCGCAGAATGGGTTCACGCTCCTCCATCTGCTCCCCGAAGAACAGCACAGCCGAGTAGAGGCTGCTGAAAACGTGCATCGAGTCGGAGTAGAAGGTAATGGGGTCTAAAGAACTGCCTTCGCTGGATTGAGTGTCGCCCGGCCGGGCGTAGGTCTCTTCGTGCGGTGTCTGGTCTTCGGGCGGAACATAGGGTCTCTGGACGACTGGCATAACGCCTCTCCTGGGCCTGTTGAAGGATGGCGGGGATTGTCTGGCGGTATTATACAGGAATCCGGGACTGCCCCTATTTCTCAGCTTCGCCGTTCAGAAACTGCTCCACCTCCGGCGTTCTGGGGAGCATAAGCACGCCGTTCACCTCGACGCCGAACTGGGCGAGAGCCTCATCTTCCCGCTTGCGCCGTCTTTCGCGTTCCTCGGCGCGCCCCTCTTTACGTCCCTCCTCGCGCCCCTCCTCGCGTCCTTCTTCGCGTCCCTCCTCGCGTCCTTCTTCGCGTCCTTCCTCGCGTCCTTCCTCGCGCCCTTCTTCTTTCCATTGCTTTATTTTCATCCCTGCCAATACCATGTTCCATCCAGCCTCCTTGAGAATTGCCGCCAGGAGCGCGGCTCCTGCGGACACCGCGGTGACGTCCGCCAGATCCGGTATTAGTCCGTCCGGCCGCCACGCATCCCAGTAGAGCCACCAGGCCAGGGAGCAGACGGACAAGGAAACCACGTATACCGCGCAGTAGAATACGCCTAGGTCGCGCAGTGCCTTATTGGTGGAGTTCTCCATTCAAGTTTATCCTAGAAAGATGAGGAGATGCTGTCAACAAACGTCTTTTGCTGACATTACTAGGCTTCTCATTTCTCAGCGCCAGGTGGTAGCATCCGACGGCGATGGCCTCCCATTCGGCGGTGGCGCGGCTTTGCCCAATTAGCCCGAGGAGCCGCATAATGGCGTAGCAAACGGCGTCTCTGGAGGCGTTGGGTTGCCCGGCGACGGCGGCCCGCACTTCTTGGGTGGTGTAGCCAGACAGAGGGATGCCCAGGCGGTCGGCCCAGATGTGCAGGGCGACGTCCAACCGCTCCAGTCCCGGCGCCTGCCAGTTGATGCCGTCGGCCCTGCTGCGAGCGGCCCAGACTGCCTGCCACCGGACGGCGACAGCGCTCAGGGCGTCCAACTGGTGGGCGATGTGGCTGGAAGGCTCCATCTTGCGGCGCGCCTTCAGACCGGCGACCCCACTGGCGGTAACCGTTGAGCCGTGGAATATGGCCCAGCCGGTTTCCCGCAGTCTGGGAGCCAGGGCCATCAGGGATCCGGCGGCAGGGGCGCTATCGCAGCTGGCGTTGCCGGCGCCCAAGGCTAGTCTGCCGCCGGGGCCAGTTGTTCGCCCGCGTCCTCGTAATTCTGAATGTCGGCCCCGTTCTGAGCCGGGCTCCCGTTCTGAGCCGGGCAAAGGATGAGCAGACCGGCGCCGCCCGTTGCGCCGGGTTGTGTCTCCGGGTAGAGTCCGGTGTAGTAATAAACGCCGCACTGGAGACAGATCCAGTCTCCATAGTCATAGGCTAGGTCGCCGTGGCACTTGAGGCAAACGCCCAATCGGTAAAGGTTCATGCGAGTCTCGCAGGGTCAGTCTGGGGTTGAATTGCAGGTATAGCCTGAACTCACATTAACAGAACATTAGTTCGTTTTCAAGATGCCGAAGCACCCGGCGGCGTTTCAATTTAGGCGGTTCAGCCCCGGCATTCCGGCGAAACCCGGAGTCCAAGAATCCCTTACACCAAAAACCCGGTCTATCCTGTTCTTCCCGTATATAAACCATCTGAAAGGGAACGCTATCCGGCTCATCGGGGTGATTGCAAAATCTTTGCTGCGCCAATGGTCTGAATCAGCCGTTGGGGGGGTGTGAGATTTTCAGGATACTCCACTGTCCCTGCAATCTTGTGTCCCTGTAATCCCTGGTTGCCCTTAGCTGCCGGGACAAAGTTGCCGTGGAGTATTGAGCTTATCCAAATCGTCTGCTTCTTGACCGCATTAAGGGTGATTCTTATAATCGAATAGCAAGATTCCCAGCAGGCCCAGGAAAGCAATCCCTTGGTTCAGCCGACACAGCAGAATATCGAAGACCTGATAAACACTGCGCTGGCCGGGCTGTTGGAGTTGGACAGCCCGGCCGCCCTGGAGCAGTGGCGCATCGCCTACTTGGGACGCCGAGGCAGCCTCACTGCCGTGTTGCGCGGCCTGGCCGGGCTGGACATCGAGGAACGCCGGCGCATAGGCGCCTTGGCCAACCAGGCTAAGGAGTCTCTGGAAAGCGGTCTGAAAAGCCGCACGGAGGAAATTAACGCTGCCGCTTTGCTTCGAGCCGCCCGCGAAGACCGCCTCGACGTCACCCTCCCCGGTCGCCCTCCGGCTGAGGGGCGCCTGCACCCCACAACGCAGATAGTCCGCGAAATTTGCGCCGCCTTCACCGGCATGGGCTTTAGCGTAGTGGAAGGCCCCGAAGTCGAGTGGGACCATTACAACTTCGAGATGCTCAACATCCCCAAGGGACACCCGGCCCGCGATATGTGGAACACCCTTTGGGTGGACTACACCAACGACGCCGGGGAACAGCCGATGCTGCTGCGTACCCATACCTCGCCAATGCAGGCTAGGGTGATGGAGAGCCAGCCGCCGCCGGTGCGGGTCATCGTGCCGGGAAAGTGTTACCGCTACGAGGCAACCGACGCCACCCACGAATGGCACTTCTATCAGGTCGAAGGGCTGGCGGTGGACGAAGGCATTACCTTCGCCAACCTGAAGGGCACCCTCTACGAATTTGCCCGCCGTCTCTTCGGTGAGGGGCGGCGCGTGCGCTTCCGCTGCGACTACTTCCCCTTCGTTGAGCCGGGCGTGGATATGTCCATAGACTGCTTCGCCTGTAACGCTGCTCTCCCGGCCGCTGAGGAGAAGAGCCGGAGCGGGAACGAAGGGGCAGCAGGAGAAATAGCCACTGAAGGCGGCTGCCGCATTTGCCGCGACAGCGGTTGGATCGAAATTATGGGCGCCGGCATGGTGCATCCCCGGGTGCTGGCCGGCGTGGGCTACGACCCCGACAAGTACACCGGCTTCGCCTTTGGGCTGGGGCCGGAGCGCATAGCTATGCTGAAATACGGCATAGACGACATTCGCCATTTCTACGCCAACGACTTGCGGTTCCTGAAACAGTTCTGAACATTGATTTCCACTCCCTCACCCCGCCCCTCTCTCCAGGAAAGAGGGGCAGGCCGGAATGCAATACGCTAACCCTCTCCTTGGGTGGGAGAGGATAGTCAGGATGCAATGAAAGTTCCCCTTAGCTGGCTCCGGCAATACGTCAACGTGGTGGACATTTCCGCCGACGAACTGGCCCACCGGCTGACTATGGCCGGCGTGGAAGTTGGCGAGGTGCAGAAAACCGGCGGCTGGAGTGAGGTCTACGTTGGCGGTGTCACCTCTGTCCAGCCCCACCCCAACGCCGACCGCCTCCGCCTCTGCACTGTCACCACCGGCCCCCGTCCGGATGGAATGGACGAGGAGATGGAAGTCGTCTGCGGCGCGCCCAACGTGGCCGAGGGACAGAAGATTTGCTTCGCCCGCGTCGGCGCATACCTCTACAACGCCCACAGCGGCAAGCACGAAACGCTGGCCCCGGCCCGCATCCGCGGCGTCGAATCTCAGGGGATGATCTGCTCCGAGCTGGAGCTGGGCCTGGGCGAAGATCACACCGGCATCATCGTGCTGCCCGAAGATGCGCCGCTGGGCGAACCTCTTTCGGACTATATGGGCGACACCATCCTTGACCTGGAGCTGACCCCCAACCGCCTGGACTGCCTTTCCATGCTGGGAGTAGCCCACGAGGTGGCCGCTCTGACCGGAGGCATGGTCACCGAGCCGGAAATTTCATACGAAGAGTCTGGGCCGCCCGCCGGAGATCGAGTCAGCATCGCTATTGCCGACCCAGACCTTTGCCGCCGCTACACCGCGACGGTCATTGACGGCGTTAGCATCGGCCCCTCGCCTCAGTGGCTTCAAGACAGGCTGACCCGCGCCGGGTTGCGGCCCATAAGCAATGTGGTGGACGTCACCAACTTTGTGATGCTGGAATATAACCAGCCCCTTCACGCCTTCGATCTCGGCGCGGTCAAGGACGCCACGGTCATCGTGCGCCGCGCCCGCCCCGGCGAGAAGCTGACTACGCTGGACGGCGTCGAGCGCGCGCTGACCACCGGGAACTTGGTCATCGCCGACTCCCATGACGCTATCGGACTGGGAGGCGTTATCGGAGGCGCGAATAGCGAAATCGGCCGGCAGACCGCCACGGTGTTGCTGGAGTCGGCCAACTTCAATGCCGCCAACAATCGCGAGACGGCCATATCAATGGGCCTGCGCACCGAGGCGACCCTGCGCTTCGAGAAGGGATTGCGGCCCGAACTGGCCCCCATGGCCCTGCGCCGCGCCACTGCCCTGATCCAGGAAGTCGCCGGCGGCACTGTCGCCCCCGGCATCATAGACGTCTACCCTGAACCGGCCCCCCCGCTGACCGTGACGCTCACCATTCGGCGGCTGCGGCAGTGTTTGGGCATGGACATAACTGCAATCGAAGCGCAGAAAGCCCTGGAGTCCCTGGGTTTTACCTGTACGGCAACCACTCAGACAGGCCAGCTCTCAGACAACGCTCCCCCGGTTGCTGAGCTTGCCGAAAGACAGGCAGAAGAGACCGCCTTGGATGTTGCCATTCCTTGGTGGCGCAACGATGTGAACATCGAGGACGACTTGGTGGAGGAGGTAGTGCGCATCATCGGCTATGACGCCGTGCCTACGGTAATGCTGTCCGCCCCCATCCCTTTCCATCGCCCTTCGCCGGCCATCGCGCTGCGCGAAAAAATCAGAGACCTGCTGGCCGCGGACGGAATGCAGGAGATAATCAACTACTCCGTGGCTTCCATGGAGCTGATTGCCCGGGCCGTGCCGGTCAGCGAAAAAGCCCCGCCGGTGCGCCTAGCCAACCCGATGAGCGCCACCCACGAGTACCTGCGCCCCACTCTTCAGGCCGGGCTGCTTGCCACCCTGTCCGCCAACCAGTCCCAGAACCCCGGCCCTCTCCGTCTTTTCGAGGCCGGGCGGGTGTTTCTTCCCCGCAGCGGAGACCTGCCCGAAGAGGTCGAAATCGTGGCGGCGATACTGGCTGGACAACGCAGCGAAGCGTCCTGGCTGGCAGCCCCCGGCGGCGGGATGGACTTCTATGACGCCAAGGGGATAGTGGAGCGGCTGTTGGCCCGTTTGGGCATATCCGCCGAGTGGGAACCGGGGGAGCATCCTGTTTATCAGCCTGGGCGTTGCGCTGTGGTCAAAACCCTTCTTCCCTTCCCCCTTCTAGCGGAAGAAGAACAGGTTGGGGGAGCGCTGGGTTTCGTCGGCGAGATTCACCCCTTGATACGCGAGCGGTTCGGCCTGGACTTCGACCAGGTGGCCGGGTTCGAGCTTCGGCTGTCGGCTCTGCTTGCGGCGCTGCCGGGGGCGGAGCGCAACTTCGTTTCCTTGCCCCGTTTCCCGGCGGCAACCCGCGATCTGGCTCTGATAGTGCCTGCGGACGTTCCCGCCGGGCGCGTTACTGAGCTGATTTTGCGCCACCGGCTGGTGCAGCGCGCTGAGCTTTTCGACATCTATTCCGGCGAAAATCTCGCTCCGGGAACCAAGTCGCTGGCCTTCCACGTCCATTTCCAGGCGGCCGACCGCACGCTGACCAGCGAAGAGGTGAGCCGCTCCTTGAACGGACTCCTCCGCACCCTGGCGCGGGAAGCAGGGGCTGCTCTGAGGGGCTAGAGATTCGGCAGGAGGTCACTGGGTCTTGGGCAGAGGCACTGGGTGGGCTTCGGCAAGGAACGTTGCCTCGGCAGCTTGGCGATTGCGAAACCTGCAATGGCAACGATATGATATGAGGGGCGCGACATTTCCCCTAGGCTCGCGAGTTTTAATATGACTACTCATCTACGCCCTCAAATTGCTGACTACTCCCACCTAGAACCACTGCCCGACCCTCCGCCTCGTGAACCTGATATGCTGCAAGACCAACGGATATTCGATTTCAGGGGCGTATTGCGTTTGCACTTTGCCCAACGGGGTGACGTACTGATGGCCGGTGGGGGCTACCTGCGGCGCCAACCATACGACAGCAGGGAGGTGTTTGCTCCTGACTGCGTGATTGCCTTCGGGGTCAATCCCGAGGGTATCGTGGCCCGCAACGGCTATGTAATCAGCGAGGTGGGCAAACCCCCTGATTTCGTGTTGGAGGTGGCCTCCCGTAGCACCGGCCGGCGAGACTACACCATCAAGCGCGATGGCTACGCGGGTTACGGCGTGCTGGAATACTGGCGGTTCGACTACACTGGCGGACGCTTTCACGACGCGGCCCTGGCCGGAGATGTCCTGGTTGGAGGGCAATACGAACCGTTGCCAATAAACAGAGATCCCAACGGGCTAATCTGGGGATACAGCCCTATGCTGGAGCTGGAAATTTGCTGGGACAGGGGTTTGGTTCGGTTCCGGAATCACTACACCAAGGAGTTCCTGCCAACGCCCGAGGAGAACCAAGCTAATCTCGTCGCCGCCGAGTCTCGCGCCAGCGCCGCCGAGTCTCGCGCCAGCGCCGCCGAGTCTCGCGCCAACGCCGAGCTTCAAGCCCGCTTGGACGCCGAGGAGCGCATCCGCCTGCTGGAAGCCGAAATCGAGCGACAACAAGACGCCTAGCGCTCCACGGCAAGCTCACTGGCCCATCCCCTCCGCCCGCCAGCGGCCCTTGGGGGCGCGTATTCCTGACACGAGAGGCGCATAATGGCAACACAACACCGCCGCCATGACCATCGCGGCCACCACGAGGAAGCGCCCCACCATCACGGCCACAGCCATGCCAAAGAGGATATGCTCAGCGTGGAGGAGGCTTATGAGCGGGTGATGGCCAGCTTCGCGCCGCGGGAAGCAGTGGAGGTCCCGCTGCTGGAAGCCCTGGGGCAGACGCTGGCCCAGGACATCACCTCCCCGCTGGCCTTGCCTCCTATGGCGAACTCCGGTATGGACGGCTACGCCCTGCGCGGCGCAGACATTATGGGCGCATCGCAGGACTCGCCGCGCCGCCTGCCCGTCGTCGGCATCGTCGCCGCCGGACAGATGCCTGAGCGCTCCGTCGAGGCCGGGGTTTCTATGCGGATAATGACCGGCGCGCCGGTGCCAGATGGCGCGGATACCGTTGTCCCTTTCGAGGAAACCGACGAAATGCAGCGCAAGCGTGAGGGCCGCCCGCTGGACGAAGTGGCGATTTTCTCCGAAATGCCCGTGGGGGCCAACGTGCGCCCGGCAGGAGAGGATATTCGCAAAGGAGAGTTGGTGCTGGAAGCTGGCGCCGTGGTTCGCGCTGCCGAGGTGGGCGTTCTCGCCTCCTTGGGCTTGGCCCGGGTTTGGGTCATCCGCCGCCCGGTGGTGTCGGTGCTGGCTACCGGCGACGAACTGGAAACCGCAGGTTCCGCCCTGTCCGGCGGCCGGATATATGACAGCAACAGCTTCAGCGTGGCCGCGTCCGTGATGGCCTGCGGCGGCGTCCCCCGGCTGCTGGGCATTGCCCGCGACAACTTGGACGATCTGCACGCCAAGCTGGCCGCCACCGCTGGGTCCGACTTGGTGATAACTTCGGCCGGGGTATCCAAGGGCGATTATGACATCGTGAAAGACGTGCTGGAGCAGCGGGGTTCCATGAACTTCTGGTCGGTGCGGATGCGCCCGGCCAAGCCCCTGGCCTTTGGGTATCTGCGCGGCGACGGCAGTGCGGGACATTCCAAGGACGTGCCGCTGCTGGGGCTGCCGGGCAACCCGGTCAGCGCCATGGTGGCCTTCGAGATGTTTGCCCGCCCGGCCATTCACGCTATGCTGGGCCGCCCAGTGCGCCCCCGGCCGGCGGTGGACGGCGTTTTGACCGGGCCCATCCGCAATTACGACGGACGCCGGGTCTACGCCCGAGTGGAGGTGGAGAAGCGGGATGGCGTGTATTACGCCACGCCCACCGGCCCGCAGGGATCCAACATACTGACCTCGATGTCGCGGGCCAACGGCTTGGCTATCTGCCCCGAAGACCTGCCGGCCAAAGAGACTGGCGAGCAGGTGCGCATCCTCATGCTGGACTGGAACGAAGAGGTGGAGCTATGACCATTGTCAGGCCGGAAACCGCCGGAGGATCGGAAGAAACAGCGGAGGGCAACGGACGCTACCATATCAGCCTGCCCCGCTTGGCGCAGTTGAACCGCTCGGCGGTTCATCTCATCGCCTCCCGTCTCACGGAGGCCTGCCCCTCTCACGGCCAGCCTGCGAATGGACTCGACCCTATGGTCCTTATCCGGGAAATCCAGGAGTTCCACGCAGACACAGAGAACTTCATTCGGGTCAGTATGCCCATCCAGGAAATCATTTTTCGCACCCTGTTGGCCCGGGGCAACAGCCCCATTCCCTTGAGCGAACTGCACCGCGAACTCACAGGCCGCTGGAGCAACCTCCTCCGCCCCATCTCCATAGACCAAGAGCGCCTGCGCCAAGTCCTGCACGCGGATACCTACTACGGGTTCGCTGAGGTGTAGCAGCGGTCTTTCCGGGTTTCACGGCATCCCCGCCTGATGGACGGCTACTACGGGTTCGCTGAGGTCTAGCAGGCTAACTGGGGCAAGCAAAAGAAAAAGGCGCAGAGGATGCTGCGCCTTTTTCATGCTCCCGGCCTGACGGTGGCCTGTTATGCCTGCAAGTTGGCCGCCGCCTGAAACTGGGCAGTTGTCATCTGGCTGAATCGTTGCAGATCATAGCCGACTACTTCGCCGTCCTCGGTGTAATCGACAATGATGTCATCGGTAATCTCCTTCGCGTATGCGGCAGGGGAATCCAAGATTTGGATATAGACGGCATCCGCTTTCGTGTCCGCCTCTATTTTGAACATACCCCCCCTTTGGTAGTTAGGCGTCTCCAACTCTGAATGCGTCAACAATCAGAGGTTCTGCGCCTCCTCTCGCTCTGACTTTGAGAGATATGCCAGTATTCTCATTGAAAGCGTACACACCACGTCAGAGCCAGCGAAGTAACCGTTGGACTTGTTATTCAAGCAGTTATCAACTTCTGCTTCGCTGATATTATACAAGCGCATCCGGGCCCTGGCATGATTGGAGTATTCCATCAGGCGGCGGCGGCGGCTAACTGCTCTTTGGCGGTCTCCACCAGCTTGGCGAAGGCTGTTTCGTCGCGCACTGCCAAGTCTGCCAGTATCTTGCGGTCTAATTCTATGTCGGCCAGCTTCAGGCCGTGGATGAACTGGCTGTAAGATAGGCCGGCGGCGCGGCAGGCGGCTCCGATGCGGACAATCCACAGGCTGCGAAACTCGCCCTTGCGCTCGCGGCGATGCCGGTAGGCGTGAGACCACGCGTGCATCAGCGATTCTTTGGCCCACTTGTAGTTGCGGTGGGAAGAGGCGTGGAAGCCCCTGGCCGCCTTGAGTATCTTCTTATGTCGGCGATGCTTGGTCACGCCGCGCTTAATTCGTGCCACAGGGAAATCTCCATCAAGATAATCCCCCGTCTCCGGCGGGGCTTTACTTTCCCTCTATTTTGAGGGAGATGGCCGGGGCGAGGGTGAAATTGCGGGTGTCGATAACTTGGGGTAAGCGGCGAGCGTTCTAGCCGTAGGGGACCAACTTCCGCAGCCTCGGCACATCGGCGGCGGCAACTTCCAGCTTGTCGGAATACTTGCGGGTCACCTTGGTCGGCTTCTTCCTGCGGAGGTGGCTGCTCATTCGCTTGCGGCGAAGCATCTTGCCTGAGCCGGTTATGTGTATGCGGGCTTTGGCACCTTTGTGTGTTTTAAGTTTTGGCATCAGCCAGTTCTTCTTTCTGGTTAGGATTATTGTCGGTCTTGTTGTCTGCGGTTCTATTGTCGGAAGCGCGCTGCAAGTTTCGTTCTTCGGCCTTCTGCGCCGATGGTATCAGCACCATCGAGAGCGCCCGGCCTTCCATCGCCGGGGGGCGCTCCAAGCGCACTTCGTCTTTAAGCTCATCGGCCACGCGGCGCAGTACCGAGAGGCCCAACTGCTGGTGGGCCGCCTCACGCCCGCGGAACCGGACGGTGAGCTTCACCTTCGAGCCGTCGTCTATGAACTCCCGCACCTTGCGGACTTTGGCGTCCAGGTCGTGGGTCCCGATGTTGGGACGGAAGCGCACCTCTTTCTGCTCGGTGCTCTTCTGGCCTCTTCTGGATTCCTTTTCCTTCTTGGAGGAGAGGTATAGCAGCTTGCCGTAATCAAGCAGCCGACACACGGGCGGGTCGGAATTGGGCGCGACTTCCACCAAATCCACTTCGGAGTCGCGGGCCATCTGGAGTGCTCGCCGGGTGTCCATGACCCCCAACTGAGACCCGTCTCCCCCGATGACCCGGACTTGAGGGCTGGTTATTCTTTCATTGACCCGATACTGCCTGGCGATGCTGATACGCCTCCAGTGAATTATGCTCCACCATTGCCTATGGGCATAAGGCAATCTATCACACGGTTGCGCCGGCGTCAACGCGATTGGCGAATTGAAGAGAATGCGGAATCCCTTCCCGCTCCCGGCATCCTCGCAAAAGCCGGAATCTGGAAATCCCTTACATCTAAATCCGGTTCATCCCGGTAAAGAGAGCGCTTGGAAAGCCCCGGTCTACTCGTCTTCGGGGTCGTCGTCCGGGTCTGGCAGCGGATCGAGGTCGCCGGTGAAGTCTAGCCCTTGCAGAAACTCTTCAATTTGCGGCGACAGCGGAGCGACCGGGGGCTCGCTGGCGGCGGACGGCGGCGCGTTCTCCTGGTCGTAGCGCTCCTCCAGCCGCGAGAGCAGCCTGGATACCTCCGAGGTGTCCGACACGACGTTCTGCAACGATTCGTACTGCTGAACGCCTCGCTCCCGGTCTTCCAGGCGGTTGGGCAGGCCGTAAATCTGGCAGAGGATGCCAGTCAGCCGCGCCGCGCCGGTGAAGTCCTCTTCCACCTGGAAATACTGGGGCAGATGCACCACGAAGATGCGTGTGTCCAGTTTCATTGCTTCGGCGTGCTGGAAGGTCAGGTGGGTGATGGTGGTCGGCCCTTCGTAGTCGCTGGGCTTCACGTTCACCAAGCGATACTCGTCCTCGTTGGCGGGGTCAAGGCTGCCGCCGGAGACCAGCAACGGACGGGTATGCGGCACCATGTCATACATCGCGCCCACCAGTGAGTAGCGCTTCACGCCCAGCCGCTCCAGCATCTCGTTGACCGAGTCGGTGAAATCCTCGCCGTAGGCATGGGGCTCCAGCAGGTGCAGCGTAATCAGGTCGGGGCCGTTCTCCCGCACTGCCACCTTGACGGTGGTGGATGGTATCCGGTACTCGCGTTTGCCCTGGCGCAGCCGCGACCTGGGCCGGTAGCGGGTGAAGTCGTAATAGCGCCCCGGCCGGGCCAGCCGCCCCACTTCCTTGGCTTCCAGATGCCGCTCGATGCGGCGCAGGCTGAGGGTGCCGACCCGGCCAACGTCAATCCAGGGCCGCAGCACTGCCAGAACGTGCGGGTCTTTCAGCTCCGGCAACGGCTCGTCGAACTCAAAATCTCCAATACGCATACCGCTAGTTTGCCAGCAAGGGCCGTCATTGGCAAGGGGCATACACGGGCAAGGGGCATACACGGGCAAGGGAGCGCAAACCCCGGTCAGGAAAGGCCCAAACCAGCCCCGCCGGATTTCCCGGCGGGGCTGGTTTGGCGGGAACCGGCTTTGCTTGTATCAGTCCGCCCTTGCCGTCACGGAACCCGTGTTATGCGTCATAAACTGCTCGGCCATGGCGTAACCGGAGTACAGTCCGCCCTTGCCGTCACGGAATCCGTGTTATGCGGATGGCGAAGTGGGTAATATCCGGCAATTGGACTAATGCCGCGTTGGTGACGAATGCCAGGGCCCACGCCGCAGCGTCCGGCGTCCACTCAGGCAACTTGACCGAAAGGCCCGAGAGCGCTGGGAAGAAGCGGTAGGGGTACAAGGGAGCAACTTCTGGGAAGGGAACATTGATCAAGTGTGCCTCGGGCACGGCTGCCACCAAGCCGAACTCTAACGGGCGATTTATCGGCCCAATGGGGATCAACCCGGCGCTGGTAAGGCCGGCGAAGTTTTGGTCAAAGGAGATGAGGGCATTTTCTTGCGTTTTCAGGGTGGTGTTGAACCAATTTTGCATACTGAAAACATTAGCTTCAGGACGTGGGCTGGGAGCTAGATAGGTTGCCCTCACTTGGAGCGCCGACAGTTCGACGGCCCCAAAGCGGCGGAGAGAATCGTGAAAGCACTGGATCAACGGCGGCAACGCCAGGGCAATCTCAGTAGGGCGTTTGTATATCCCTATCCGGCTTGGGTCCGTCGGCGGCCCTTCGTATTTCGAGACGTCATCAACGTTCAGCCCGACCTGCACCCATCCAATCATATCCCCTTCGCTCCCGGCGGTCAGTTCTACCTCCTCCATCTCCCAGACCAGCGAGTGCGGGGGGCGAGGAAGCAACGTGGAGGTCCAATGCATCAATTCACCGCGCGCGCTGAAAACGCTATATAGGTCCTCATCTTCGTCGTCAATAATGCCCGGCAAGCTGGGGTCTCGGGAAAGACTTCCGAAAGCTTCAACAACAACGGTCGACGGGTAATGGTCCTGGTCCGGGAAGGAACGGTAAGTTACGAAGGGATTTGTCGGCATGACAACTGAACTCCGCCAATACCCTGGGATTATCGCGGCGGAGCCTCCAGACAGAATTTCGCTTTGCCCGGCGCCTTTCGGCTTTCCCTCCGCTATTTCAGGCGGGGCCGGCACGGGAGGAGCATGGCCCTGTAAGCCTTGTTGGGTGGGTCAGACATATTAAGAAAGTCGACATCAACGACGTTCCGAAAACCGGTTGGTTCTTTCGTGAAGCAGAATGTCCGGGCGTTGGTCCAATGACCCGAGCCTCCTCCGGCCCGGTGAGTTTCCGTCTTGTCACCCTCCGTGTTCCACCAGCAGTACATGCCGAGCAATCCGTTATAACACTTCATCGCTTGAAGCTGGACCCGGACTCGGGCAATGGCCGGACATATTTGGGGTGAAGAATTATCCTCCCACCAACCGTGCGCCGAGGCATCAATTGTATTCTCTGATATGTGGGGATTGTCGCCATTCGTCGTATAGACGCAGTCTCCGGCGACAGCTTGCGAAGGCCCATACGCAATGCTGGCTGCTTCGGCGCCAGTAGCCGCTTGAGAGCTGGCTGCTTCAGTGGGCGGCCCCATCAGCCTGGCGTACTCTGCCTCGGTCAAAATCTGCTGGGCGTACTCCAGCGTCGCATAGAAAACTTCCCCAGTGGACTCGGTGGGCCTTGAGGTCGGAGCCATATCAGGTTCTTCCGCGTATGAAACCTTAGATGTGGCGATGGCGACCATCATAACCACCGCGACCGCCAGTGCGAGAACGATAGTGACCACAAGCCAGTTTGAGGCGACTTTTTGGGATGACATGATTAACTCCTCCTGTTTAAGCGTATTTTGAACACCCTATGAAAAATTTAGAGTCTTTATAGTTGTCACTCCCTGATTGCCAAGCCCCCTTGTAGCGAGCTTGTCGAACGGTGAGCTTCCGGCACTTTGACAAGCTCATCGTGAATGGTTTAACCAGCGAATTTATGATGAAATATATTCGATAAAATGTCAATAGACTTGGCTGGAATACGCAATCAGGAGCAACAAAGCCTGCGAGAGGCCCAACTGCTGACACTCCGCCCTTGCGCAGCCCGATAACACCTCTCTACGCTTTTATAGCATCAGTTTCAAGCCTTTCGGCGCGGGGAAGCGCCGCCCAGAAAAGTAAGCTGTGGAAGAGTGAGAGTTGAGTAACCACCAATGCCGACGCTGCCAATCGCCAAGACTGTTAATCCTCGACAAGAAACGGGAGGAGGACAACACCGTCTATCGCTGCCGCGACTGCGGCTATCTGTTCAGTCCGCGCTTGGCGTCGACCGCGCCGACGTCTGCCCGCCAGGGACAGAGCGAATAAATGGGGGCTATGGACTTGGGCTACGCTGGAAGTCCCTGGCCGGGCTGCCGGGAGACCCCGGCCCCGCGCTGCCTCCGGATACCGCGGCCGGCCCGGCGGCGCTGCCCTCGCCGGTGGCCTTTGCCCGGGAGGTGCTTGGCGTGGAGCCGTGGGGCAGGCAGGTAGAAGTGCTGAATGCCTTGACCGAGCATCGCCGGGTGGCGGTCAAGGCGGGCAACGGGCTGGGCAAGGGCTTTTGCGCCGCCGTGGCCGTGCTCTGGTTTATGCACGTCCACCAAGAGGCGGCCATCGCCCTTAGCACCGCGCCCACCTTTCGGCAGGTGCGCCACATTCTTTGGCGGCAGTTGCGCCGCCTCTACCGCCCGGCCGCCGGAACCCTGGGGGGCAAGATGCTGGACACCCGCTGGGAGCTGTCGGATAACCGATACGCTATGGGGCTGTCGGCCGACAGCGCGGACCAGTTTCAGGGCTTTCACAGTCCCAACGTGTTTATAGTGGTAGATGAAGCGGAGGGCGTCGGCGAGGAAATCTACGAAGCCATCGAGTCGGTGATGACCTCGGCCGATCCGTTGCTGTTGCTCATCGGCAATCCCACGACGATGACCGGGGCCTTTCGCCGAGCTTTTTATGAGGAGCGGCAGATATACCGCACTATCACCATATCGGCCTTGGACAGCCCCAACGCGCAGGCCGGGCGGGTGGTGATTCCCGGGCTGACCACGCCTCGCTGGATCGAGGAGCGCAAGCAAATCTGGGGCGAGGAAAACCCGGTCTACCGATCCCGCGTCTTGGGCGAGTTCCCGGAACAGGGTGAGGATACCCTGATCAGCCTAAGCGACATAGAGGCGGCGGTGCGGCGCTTCGAGGGGCAGCCCGGAAAAACCGGAGCCGCTGTCGCCGGCCCTGATCCTGCCGAGGGGCGGTCCATTCATCCTTCGACCGGCTCAGGACAAACCGGCACAGACGCGGATGCCGCCGGCGCGGGCGCTGGGGACGCCGCGGTAATCCTTGCCGTGGACGTGGCCCGCTTCGGCGCCGACCGCAGCGTTATTCTGCGGCGTCGCGGTAACTGCGTTGAGGACATACGGGCGCTGCGGCAGATGGATACTATGCAGCTTACGGGATGGGTGTCTGCCGCCATCCGCGAGTGCAGCCCGGCGCAGGTCTGCGTGGATGAAATCGGAGTGGGCGCCGGCGTTGTTGACCGGCTGCGGGAGCTGGGCCATCCGGTGCGCGGCGTCAACGTGGCCCACAAGGCGCGACAGGATGGCATCTTCGTCAACCTCCGCGCCGAGGGCTACTGGACCCTGCGGGAAAGGTTCGTCTCGGGCCGCATCAGCATCCCGGCCGACAACCAGCTAGTGGGCGAACTCGCCGCCCTCCGTTACGGCTACGACAGCCAGGGACGCATTAAGATGGAGAGCAAAGACGATATGCGACAGCGCGGCCTTCCATCGCCCGACAAGGCAGACGCGCTGATGCTGGCCTTCCTTGCCCCGGCGAACCGGCTGCGCCTGTGGACGTGACGGAAGGGGCGCCGGGCGTTTCTGGATTCTGGTGCGCCCCGGCGAACCGGCTGCGCCTGTGGACGTGAAGGGAAGGGGCGCTGGGCGTTGCTGGGCCTTGCGGCTTACTCCCTCTCTCTAACGGAAAGGGCTGGAGGGAGGGACAAATCCCGATACCCCCGGCGAAGAAGGAATTTTTCCAGACGAGGTTGCGGCTATGATGCAAAAACTGGCCTACAGGCTTCCGTGGCGAAAGTGGCTATCCCGCCCAATCACTCCGCCGGGCCGAGTCAAGACCGGCGGGGCCGCCGCCGCCGACGTGGACGGCTTCCCGGTCCAGTCCGGCGTTGGAGGGGGCTGGAATCGCAACGAGTACGGCGAATACTACGCCACCTCAACGCCGGTCTACGCGGCTATACGCACTCGCGCTGATGCCCTTTCTCGCCCACCTGTGGTGGTGTATCGCCGCGCGCCGGCGGAGTCCGGCGGCCAGCGTCTCCCGGTCGGGCCGGAGCATCCGGCGCAGCAACTGCTGGAGCGGGTCAACCGGTGGTACACCCGGTCCGATCTGTGGCGGGCCACCGAAATCTACCTCAACCTTTGGGGCGCGGCCTACTGGATGCTGGACCGGGACGCCCGCGGCAACCGCGAGATTTGGCCTCTGCGCCCCGATCGTATGTCCATCGTGCCAGACAAAGACCAGTACATCCGGGGCTTTGTCTATCAAGGACGCACCCGGCCGGTGGCGCTCACTCCCGACGAAGTGGTGTGGTTCCGCTACTTCAACCCGCTGGAGGAATACGCTGGGCTCTCGCCGGTGGCCCCGGCGCGGCTGGCGGTGGACATGGGCAAGGACGGGCTGCGCTTCAACCGCAACTTCCTGCGCAACTCGGCGCAGCCTGACTTCGTGCTTCTGACCAACGAGCAGATGAACGACGGAGAAGTTGAGGACTTCTACCGGCGCTGGGAGGCCCGCTATCGCGGCCCGGCCAACGCCCGCCGCCCGGCGGTCGCCAGCTTCGTCCGCGACATCAAGACGCTGGGCCTGAGTCACCGCGAGATGGACTTCATCCAGGGTCTGCGCTGGAGTCTCGAAGAGGTGAGCCGGGCCTATGGCGTTCCGCGTCCGCTGCTCTCGGACCTGGAGCGCGCGACTTTCTCCAACGTCAATGCTGCCGAGCGCTTTTTCTGGCGCAACACTATGGTGCCGGAGATGACCTTCCTGGCCGAGCAGGTCACCCGCAAGCTCTTCCCGCTCTTGGGCTACGACGGCCTCGAAATGGAGTTTGACCTAACCGCCATAGAAGCCTTGGCGGAAGACGAAAACGCCCGCGCAACCCGCGAATCGCAGCTTCTCGACCGCGGCGTCCTGACTATCAACGAAGTTCGCCGCGCCCGCGGCCTGCCGGATGTGCCGTGGGGAGACGTGTGGGCCAAGGCGCGGGGATAGGGAGCGCCAGGGGCGCATACCGCGCAGGACTCCGAACATTGCGGGGCGGGGCGGGGCGAGGCGGTTAGCGGTTCCTGAGACGGGGGTCCAGCACGTCGCGCAGGGCGTCGCCCAGCATATTCACGGCCAAAACCGCGATGCTGATTGCCGCTCCCGGTGCGAGGGCCAGCCATGGGGCGTTCTCGAGGTGCCGCCGGCCTTCCAGGGCGAGCATCCCGCCCCAGGTGGGGGTTGGCGGGGGCGTGCCAAGCCCGAGGTAGCTGAGAGCAGCTTCGATGACGATGGCGTTGCCAACCCAGATAGACGCGATGACGATGATTGGGGCGACCACGTTGGGCAGTATGTGCCGGAGCACAATCCGGTCTCCGGTCGCCCCGATGGAGCGGGCGGCTTCGATGTAGACGTTCTCTTTTATGGTCAGCACTGTGCCGCGCACCACGCGGGACGTTCCGGGAGCAATCACGATGGCGATGACCAGGATGATGTTGAACAGCCCCGGCTGCAGCATGGTAATGACGGCCAGGGCCAGCACAATCGCCGGTATGGCCATCAGGGTATCCACGATCCGTTGCAGCACTTGGTCCACTTTGCCGGCAAAGTAGCCGGAGGCCAAGCCCACAAAGGTCCCGAACAGAGTGCCAAGGGCCACGGCTCCCAAGCCTACGATTAGAGACACCCGCGCCCCGTAAATAATCCGGCTCAGCACGTCCCGCCCTATGGCGTCGGTGCCTAGCGGAAATGAGAAGCTGGGCCCCTCCAGACGCACCGGCAGCCCGTTCTCGTTCAAGTTGGAGGCATAGGGATCATAGGGCGCGACAAGCGGGGCGAAAACCGCCGCCAGCACAATCAGCGCGACGATGGAGCCACCCACGGCTCCCAACGGCTTGGAGGCGGCGAATTTCTTCAGGCTCGCAATCCGCTTCCTGAGCGCAAGGGAGACCGCCTCCCTCGGGCTTGAGGCAGCAGTTTCCAGTTGAAGAGGATCCGGCTCTCTAGCCATAGCGTATCCGTGGGTCAAACCAGGCGTAGGAAATGTCTACCAGGAGGTTCATAAGCACCATTATGCCGCCGAAGAAGATAACTGCTCCCTGAACCAGGGTATAGTCCCGGAAGATTACCGCGTCCAGGGTCATATTGCCGACGCCGGGCAGCAGGAAAATGGTTTCGATGATGACAGTCCCCCCCAGCAGGATGGAGAACTGCTGCCCGATGAGGGTAACTACCGGAATGAAGGAGTTTTTCAGCGCGTGGCCGATGATGACCCGATGCTCGGACAGGCCCTTGGACCAGGCTGTGCGGATGTAGTCCTCGCGCAGCACTTCCAGCATCGAAGACCGGGTCATGCGCATAATGATCGCCGAGAACCGGAATCCGATTAGCAATGCGGGAATGCCAAGCTGCTGGAACACTTTCACCGGGTCGACCCAGATTTCCTCAAATCCCCGCGGCGGCAGCCAGTGGAACCAGAGGGAAAGGATTAGCACGGCTACTACGCCGGTCCAAAAATCGGGGAGCGACAGCCCCAGGATGGAAAACAGTCTGCCCCCATAGTCGGCTGCGGTATCCTGCCGGATGGCGGAAATAATCCCGATGGGGATGGCTATGAGCAGGGCGATAAACAGCGACATTATAGCGAGGTGCACGGTCAGCCAGACCCGGTCGCCCAACTCGTCTATCACCGGCCTGCCACTCAACAGCGAGTCGCCCAGATCCCCCCGGAATATATCCCGCATAGTTTCCCCGTACTGGACAAAGAAGGGGCGGTCAATCCCCAACTCCTGCAACGCCCGCTCATACGTCTCCTTGGTCATAGTGGCGTCTTGGGCCAGACGCATCATCACCACGTCGCCAGGGAAGGCGCGCACCATGGAGAACACCAGCAGGTGAACCAGCCACAGGACGATGAGAGAGAGAATAATTCTTCGTGTGATGTATTGCCACATAGCTGTTTCAGGACTTGAGCAGGTTGAGTTGCAGGTTTTCTACGCTCTTGAATATTTCGCTGCCTTCGGTTCCCAAGGTTTCAGGACTTGAGCAGGTTGAGTTGCAGGTTTTCCCTCGAGCTTCCCAGTTGCGCCGAGGCCGGGTCAAGCTGCCCGGCCTCGGCGGTTGTCTCCCGTTATTTCGGCGGCACGCGGCTAAACATCCCTATTGCCCTACGATGGCTTGCCCTCGATTCTATTGCCCTACGATGGCGGCTCGCCCTCGATGGCGGCGGGACATTCGTCCGTGCGCCGGTGTGATTTAGGCCCAAAGGGGCGGGGCTACTCGGCAAACTTGTCAAAGGAGCGTTCCGGAGCGCCGCCGGTCAGCCAAGCCGACTTGACTTCATAGGAGCAGTATCCGGTGAACCAGCAGTAGGGGTTGTCGCCGGCGTGCAGGTAGGCCTGAGTCAGCCGGTAGTGCGGCGGAACGATGGTGGTGAGGCGGTAGACCTGATCGGTCAGGTAGTCCCAAAGTTCCGACTGAATCTCCACTTGCCGGGTTTCGCTGGCTGATACCCATTCGTCCAGCAGCGTGTCAACGTGTTCGTCCTGAATGTGAGGGCAGTTGACGCTGGAGCTGGAATGGTAAGGCAGATACAGCCAGTCGTAGGCCGTGGGGCCGGAGCCGTAGGGGCTGAGGCCAATCAGGCTGTCATTGAACGGCTCCCCGCACTTGGTTTTGGCCCACCAAGTGGCGTATTCACTCTGCTTGATGGTGGCGTCGAGGCCGATTGCTTCCCACATCTGTTCGAGCAGCACGGCAGTATCGCCGAAAGTGAACCCGGACAGCTCGCCCCACTCGATTTCCACCTTAAACCCATCGGGGTATCCGGCTTCGGCCAGCAGTTCTTTGGCCCTCTCCGGGTTGTACTGATACCATTCTCCCAAGTTCTCGGTGTTGTAATCGGCGATGTCGGTGAACCCGCCCACGGCCCAGGGCATCGGCCCGTAGGGGGTGGCGTCGCCCGCGTTGATGACGTTGGCGATAATATCCCGGTTGATGGCCATGGACATGGCCCGCCGGACGTTGACATCGTTGAATGGGGCCTTTTCCAAGTTCAGGAAAACGCCATGGTCGCCCCAGCCGAAAGATGGAATCCGGTACAATTGAGTGTCGGAAACCGAATCAAGGACTTGCTCCAGAAGGTCGAAGGAGCTGATGCGCAGCAGGTCGATCTGCTCTGTCCGGTAAAGCGCAATCTGAGTGGCCGGATCGCGGGTAAACACATACCGCACAGCATCCAGGAACGGCAGCTTTTCGCCGCGAATTTCCAGGTGATAGTCGTCGGTGGCCTCGAACAACATGCCCTCGCCGGTGGCGAAATCCTTTAGCAGGAAGGCGCCGGTGCCACCCGGGTTCTCGTGCAGCCCGCCTTCCGACTCATGGGCCTCCTTGGCGACGACCGGCGGGGTGGAGCCGTTGGTGTAGAGGGGAGGGAAGTTGGCGAGCGGCAGCTTTAGGTGGAAGCGGGCCGTTCGGTCATCAATCACCTCGACCCTATCTACGGATGCAGTGGCGGTGTATTGAGGAACAACGCTGAGCAGGTCGAAGGAGTACTTGATGTCCTCGGCTGTGACCGGCCTGCCGTTCATGGGAGCAATGTTGTGGAACCGGGCGTTGGAGTTGATCGTGAAATCCCAGGTGCTCGGGTCAACGGCTTCCCAGCTAGTGGCGATATTGGGCCGGATGGTTGGGGTTGTATGCACTTCGGGGAACCACCAGGTAGATTCCCATTCCAGCAGCGCGTCATATTGGGCCAGGTTTTCGTTATTGCGCGCCCTGGTCGGGTCCAGGTCAGGGATGGGACTCATAGTCAGGTGCACTACCCCGCCCCGGCGCGGGGGCCACGGGGGAGCCTGGGGGGGCCAGGGGTAGCGTTCATCCAGTTCCGTGAGGAGATCTGACCGGGCCGCGTAGGCGTAGGGGGTGGGAGTAGGGGCGCCGTTGGCCGGTGCGGTTGTGGGCTGCGGCGCAGTGGTGGCCACAGGGGCCGGCGTCGGCTGCGGCGTCGGGGCATCCGTCGCCGCGGGAACCTCGGTGGACGAGGCGCCGCAGGCCGCCAGCACGGACAAGGCCAAGATGACTCCGAGAGTGAAAGCGATACGAAACTTCAGTTTGCCGAACATTGGCCCGGACACCTCCGCTTCCGGCTGCCGGAGCGCAACGGCAACCAGTTGAATTTGGGGAATGCTATATGACTATTTCTAAGCAGTCAACTTAAATACCGCCGAATTTCGAAAATCGCAAGTTTTGATTCCTGATTCAGGCAATTATCTATATTGTTCATCATTCTATTATTCGTATTCGCAATTGTGGAGAGAATTGCAAAATAGCGTTCCTGTTTGCGCATTGACGGGCGAGATGCGCAGAGGGACGCGCAAACCGCGGGATGCAGAGCGGGACGCGCAAACCGCGGGATGCACAGAATGAAAGGGGATTATCGGCAAGGCAAAGGGGACACCTGGTGAATATGGGAATAACCGGGCCTTTTGCAATTTTGGCATCTGGCGCGTATTTCGCGTATTTTGAGGGAGCGCGCGAACTGCACGGTCTTGCCGGGGCGCTTCAGGGCTGTGAAGGGTCCAAACGGCTGAAGGTGACACATTTCCCCGGCAAAGGCGCGGGCAAAGGCGCGTCTGCGGGCGGCGCGGTGCTATAATTCGCTTTGGCCGCCGTATATGGGCGGCATTGGATGTTTGACGCAGATGGCCCCTTTGGGGCCCAAGAATGGCGGTGCAGCGATGGACCTTTACTTTGACCGGGGAAACTACGAAAGCCCGTCGGGGCACGCTCTGCTCTATTTCAAGGTGGATACGGAACCTGACAAGGTTTATGCCAGCTACATTGTGACGTTGCCGATCAAGGCCGACCTGACCAAGTACGTGCCGCCCTTCCTGGCCTCGCACCTCGGCGGGCTGCCGCTCAACGACCTGTCCGCCTTTGCTATGCCGCCGGTGCCGGAGCCGGTGGACGGTTACGGGGCGCTGGAGCGCTTGAGCCAGCAGCGGGGAGATGACTTGGTGTATGGCGGCAATATGTTCTCCTTCGATCTGCCGAGGCTGATGGAGGCGGTGTCGGATGCGGTGAGCAGCTATGCGGAGTTGTATACCGCCGCCGGCAAGTCGGCAGCGCCTGCCGGGGATGTCGCGGCGTTGCCCGAAAACCAGCCGTCGCGCGAGGAGCCGGAAGAGCCGTTGGATGCGTCGTTCAACGTCAGCGATGTGCTGTTTAGCTTTATGAGCGAAGGCGACAAGCTGAGCGAGCTGGCCCGGCTGCTGGGGCAACTGCGCTTCGCCGTGGAGGGGGACGACCGGGCTGCGGCCGGCGAGGCGGGCGATGAGATACGCGCGCTGGCCCGCCACTTGCCCGAGGAGTTCCAGGTGTCCAATCTGTTGACGGTGGCCCAGGATACTTCAGAGCGCAGTTCGGAGCTGGCTAAGCTCTACCTCGACCGTTGCTTCCGCTTGTCGGCGGGCGACACCGGCCAGGCCGGCGAACTGGAGCAGGAAATCCGCCGCTTGCAGGGAGAGTAGGCGCGCGCAAACACATAGGTATTGGGCGGCTTAATGATTCTCTTGGACATTCCGCAAGGCGCGGTCACGATTGCATCTGCCGTTATCGTCGTATTCGCAGGGGCCTCGGTAACGTTTCTGACCTTCATATTGCGCATATTGTTTTCCATCCGGGAGCGGCTGAAGGCTGTGGAAACGTTGCTGACACCCAATGACGCAGAGCGAATGAAGGCCACGAATGCCAGAATGGAAGTTCTTTGGGAGCTGTACAGAGCTGGTGTATTGAATTTGGAAGCATTGGACTCGCCGAGGAATCCGATGAAGCAAGAACGGTGGAATGAGCTGACCTACAAGCTGCATAAGGATGAGCTTTCGGATGATGAGGCGGAAGAGTTCCTTACCGCCCTGTTGAAGCGAGAAGAACAGGCCAGGGAAGAAAAAGACCCGGTTGCACTCGCTATTCTCGGCCCCGGCATCATTCTCACCAAGTGGCAGCTCAAAGAAAAAGAACTTCGGGAAGAATAGAAGAACAGCAGGTGCGCCTCTCTCATCTTCGCCTGAGCAACTTCCGCAATCTGGTCGAGCTGGACCTGGGGATACCGGCGGGGGTTTCGGTCTACTTCGGCCAGAACGCGCAGGGCAAGACGTCCTTGGTGGAGGCCGTCTACCTGCTGGCCATCGCCCGCTCATTCCGCGCTGGAAACGAGCGCGAGCTGGTCAATTTCGAGGCTGCCCGTCAGGGAGGTCTGGCCCTAGTGGACGGGGTGGTGGAGGACGACGGCCCAGAGGAGCGCGCGCACCCGGCCGGCAAGCTCGACGCAGGCTCTGACTCTCCATCATCTGACTCTCGATCATCTGACTCTGGATCAGGGGAAGGGGGGGCCTTAGGCCGGAGCCGGGTTATCATCGGCTACCGCGCTTCTCCTTCCACTGCCGCCAGCGGGCCGGGCTACCGCGTCCACAAACAGATTCGGGTCAACCGGATGCGCCGCACCGCCGGATCGCTGGTGGGCCTCGTTCATGCTGTTCTGTTCAGCGTGCAGGATATCGGCCTGGTGCAGGGGCCGCCCTTGGCCCGCCGCCGCTTCCTCGACATCCTCATATCGCAGGCCGATCCGTTGTATTTGCAGGGATTGCAACGCTATCAGCGTGTTTTGCAGCAGCGTAACCGCCTCCTGCGGCTGCGGCGTGAAGGCCGGGCCAGACCCGACGAAATGGAGTTCTGGGACGGCGAACTGGTGCGGGAAGGGGCTTGGCTGACTTGGCGGCGTAACGAAGTAATGGGTATCCTTGCCCCTGCCTGTATTCGTCACCATCGCGACCTCGGCTGGGAGGGGGAGACTCTGGAACTGCGCTACCGGCCCAGCGTCCCCCTGTCGGCCGCCGCCGACGGTATGGCCGACAGTTACCAAGAGGCGCTGCGGGAGACCGGCCCCCGTGAGCGCGCCACGGCAGCCACCTCGGCCGGCCCGCACCGCGATGACTTCGATATCATCCTCAACGGGGTGGATATGGGCGCCTTCGCCTCCCGCGGGCAGGCCCGAACCCTGGCCTTGGCCCTGCGGTTGGCCGAAGCGGAAACGCTGTCGGCGGTGCGAGGGGCGAGGCCGCTGCTTTTGCTGGACGACGCCCTCTCAGAGATGGATGCCCACCGCCGCTGCCGGGTGCTGGAGAAGGCGGCGCAATACCCGCAGATTATGATAACCACCACCGATTTGGAGCAGGTGTCCGGCTTCTTCGGGGCATCCGCAGCGTACTTCCGGGTGGATGGCGGGCAGGTTACGCCATTCAGCCCTTTCAATGCTGAGGCCGCCGGGGATTAAATTTATCTAGCATATCTCTGCATCCTTGCATTGGAAGTGGAATTGCATTGAAACTGGTATTCTCAACTGGGTTGGCATTCTGTGGGAAAACGGGAATGCCTGATATGTGGGGAATGACAGGGGCGCCGGGATGTTGGTATTGGGTATGACGGCGCTGCCGCCGCGGTCAACCGGCAGCCCCAGCGCACGTTGAGAATGTGCTGAAACCTGCCCCATTACGGTAGCCCAAGTGGTAGTATTGTGGGTAATCTTAGGTAGCCCGTCTGGTGAACGATGTCCGTTTCCCAGGAAGTTCTGGACGAAATCGCCCTTACCCGAGCCGAGTATGACCTCATCGTGGAGCGCATCGGCCGCGAACCCAACGCGGTGGAGTTGGGGATGTTCGGCGCGCTGTGGAGCGAGCACTGCGGCTACAAACACTCGCGTCCCCTGTTGCGGATGTTCAGCCACACCTCGCCCGCGGTGCTGTCGGAAACCGGGGCCGAGAACGCGGGAGCCGTGGACATCGGCGACGGTCTGGCCGTGGTGTTCAAGGTGGAGTCGCATAACCACCCGTCAGCGGTCGAGCCATTCCAGGGCGCGGCCACCGGAGTCGGCGGCATCGTGCGCGACATACTGGCGATGGGCGCCAGGCCTATCGCCTTGCTCAACTCCTTGCGGTTCGGCCCGTTGCGCCCCCCTGCCCCAGAGGGGGAGATGAAGAAGAACCCTCAAAGGGAGAGGGAGATGGCGCGGAACCGACACCTGTTCGGTGGGGTGGTGCGTGGCATATCGTGGTACGGCAACTGCATCGGCGTTCCCGATGTGGGCGGCGAAATCTGCTTCGACCAGTCCTATTCCCACAACCCGCTGGTCAACGCAATGTGCCTTGGGCTGATAGAAACAGAACGGCTGGCGTCTGCGGCGGCTCGGGTGCCCGGCAGCGTGCTGCTGCTGGCCGGGGCCGACACTGGGCGCGACGGCATTCACGGCGCGTCGGGCTTGGCCTCGCGCACTTTTGAGGAAGAGGCGGAGCTGCGGCCCACGGTGCAGGTGGGCAACCCCTTCTTGGAGAAAGTGCTTATAGAAGCCTGCCTCGAAGCCCTGGACACCGGCGCGGTGCTGGCGATTCAGGATCTGGGCGCGGCCGGGCTGACCAGCGCGTCGATAGAATCGGCGGCCCGGGCCGGGCGCGGCGTGCGCATAGACCTAGCTCAGATACACCGCCGCGAGGCTGGCATGAGCCCCTATGAGGTTATGCTGTCGGAATCGCAGGAGCGGATGCTGCTGGTGACTCTGCCAGAGCGCGTGGACCAGATAAAGGGCGTGTTCGAGCGTTGGGACGTGGAGTGCCGGGAGATCGGACAGGTTATCGCTGAGCCTGAAGCGCAGATATTCGACGGAGCGGAGCTGGTGGCGCATCTGCCGATCCTGGCCTTGTCCGAAGCCCCGGCCTACCGGCTGGAAGGGCGGCCGTCGGAGGAGGACCTGGCCCGGCGCGACCTGCCCCTGAGCGAAGCGCCGTTGCCCGAGTGCGGCCCGGCGGAAACGCTGCTGCGCCTGCTGGCGTCTCCCAACATCGCTAGCAGGCGCGCTGTATACCGCCAGTACGACCACCAGGTGCAGACCAACACCGTGGCCGGGCCGGGCGGCAGCGACGCCGCGGTGCTGCGGGTCAAGGGAGCCGGCAGGGGCATCGCGGTGGCGGTGGACGGCAACGGGCGATACTGCTACCTCGACCCCTATGTCGGCGGGCAAATAGCCGTGGCCGAGGTCTGCCGCAATATCTCTTGCACCGGGGCGCGTCCGCTGGCCCTCACCGACTGCCTGAACTTCGGCAACCCGCTGCGCCCTGATATCTACTATCAGCTTGAAGAGTGCATACGCGGCATGGCTTTGGCCAGCGAGATACTGGACGCCCCGGTGGTCAGCGGCAACGTCAGCTTGTTCAACGAAACGCAGGGGCAGGCCGTCCTCCCCACGCCGGTGGTCGGGGCGCTGGGGTTGCTGGACGACGCCGCCAAGGCCGTCGGAGCCGGCTTCCCGGGCCAGGGCCTGATAGTTGCGCTGTTGGGGCCGCACTCCGGTTCCGTTGGGCCCGAGATTGCCCCAAGCCCGCCGGTTCATCCCACGACAGGAGCAGGGCCAGCCGACTATGCCGCGGACTTGGCGGGCAGCGAGTATCTTTATGGGATGCACGGCCTGACCGCCGGGCAGCCCAGCATAGACCTGGAGCTGGAGCGCCGGGTGCAGGAAGTATGCCGCGGCGGTATCGCTGCGGGCCTGATTCGCTCGGCTCACGACTGCTCCGAGGGGGGGCTGCTGGTGACGCTGGCCGAAAGCTGCATCTTGGGCGAAACGGGATTCACCGGCGAGTTCAAGGTTGCCGGGCGCTGGGATGCCGCCCTGTTTGGCGAAAGGCAGTCGCGCATCGTCGTGGCGGTTGCCCCCGATGACCTGCCCGCGCTGAAAGAAATGGCCCGGTCGGGGAACGCGCCGCTGCTGGAACTGGGGAGAACCGCGGCGATAGCCTGACGATTCCGGCAATGGTTGATTTGCCCGTCGCGCGCATCAGTGAGATCTGGACTCAATCATTAGAGACCGCCAGCGGGGAGGCCGCCGGCTGGGAGGCTGCCAGCGGGGAGACTGCAAGTGGATAGCGCGCCGCTGCGCGTGATGTATCTGACCCCCTACTACCGTCCATACTTGGGCGGCATCGAGCGCGCCATTGAGGAGCTGTCCCACCAGATACAGCAGTCGCCGCAGGTTGAGGCGGTGGCCGTGCTGACCACCAAGTATTCTTTCCTACGCATAGCCCGGCCGGAATGGGCCGACCGGGAAACTCTGCCCGATGGCGTCGAGGTCTACCGGCTGCCCGGCTTTCCCCGCTGGTCGCCGCCGGTGTATTCGGTGCCGCTGGTCTGGTTCTCGCCGCGGCGGGTGAGGCAGTACCTGAACGAGTTCCGGCCCAACGTGATTCACTTCGTGGGCGACGGCTGGTTCTGGGGGCATTACTGGGCCAGATTTTATATGGGGCTGGGCCAGCGGCGGGGGCAGGTCAGGTTTGTGTTCACGCCGTCGTTCCACTCCCTGCCGCCGGCTCGGTGGTGGCTGGCCCCCATCAACGCGCTGCTCTGCCGAACGGTGGATGACATTGTGCCTCTCACAGAGCAGGAAGCGCGAGGGCTGCGCCGCGCCTATCTTGCGCCGCGCCGCAAGCTGAGGGTCATCGGCTGGGGCGCGCCCCAACCCGACCCGGACGCAGTTAATTCCGTCCGCTGGGATACAGGCCCGGAGCATACGGATGTGGGAGAGCCGCATTCGCCGGGCCTCCCTGTTTCCCGCAATGGGCACAGCAGCGGCCCGCTGACCATCCTATGCGTGGGGCGATTGGGGCGACACAAGGGGCAGTTGTGGCTTTTGGACGTTTACCGAGAGGCGCGGCACAGCTTCAATAAACCGGCCCGCTTGGTGTTGGTGGGGCGGGACGAAGGCGAGGCTGCGGCCATCGCCGCATACATCGCCAGGCATGATATGCAGGACGAGGTGTTGATAACCGGCGAAGTATCCGACAGCGAACTGGCCCGCTGGTACGCCCGGGCCGATTTGTTTGCGCTGTTCTCCCACTATGAGGCTTTCGGGCTGGTGTTCTTCGAGGCGATGGCCTACGGCGCGCCGGTGCTTTCTCACGATGTAGGCTCCAACCGGGAGCTGCTTAATCGCGGCGCGGTGGTCACACCTCGCTTCGACCGCCAGGCCGCGGCCGACCACTTGACCGAGCTGGTCAATGACGACGCGGCCCGCCGACAGTTGGGCGACGACGCCCGGGACTACGCCCTTGCCGAGTTCATTTGGCCGGCGGTGGCGGAAAAGTATCTGGCGATTTACCGGGGCGGGGGTTAGACCGTTGCCCCGTTTGCCGGAAGCGGGCGATAAATCTTAATTGCCATATCGGGGCAGAGTGCCTAAACTCTGAGCAAGCGTCCCTGTAAACTGAAAGATTATGAAGAAGTTCGCTCTTGGGCTATGAAAGGACGATAAATTCGCGGGACGATAAAACTCGCCGCCTGCCTGCGGCGCGGACAGCTAACGTCCGTTGATTGTCTGAAGGCTGGGAGCCGCCAGTGGAACGATGACCCCAGGAGGTTGCCAATGGAAAGCGCCATAACGCGGGAGGAACTGGAAGAAGGGGCGCGCCGTATCCTGCTGTCGAACCTGCGGCAGGGGGTGGCCGGCTGGAACGGCAAGGAATACAGCTTCGTTTGCCCCTCGCTGACCGGCTACCCCTTCCAGTGGTTCTGGGACTCCTGCTTCCACGCCATAGCGCTGCTGCACCTGGACCCGGAGCAGGCCAAGAAGGAAATGCGCTCGCTGATGAGCGGGGCGCAGCCCAGCGGCTTCATCCCCCACATCATCTTCTGGGAGATGGAGAAGCAGCCCGACTTCCTTAGCCGCAACATCGTGGGCATGACTGAACCATACTTCAGCGCGACCATCCAGCCGCCGATCATCGCCTACGCCGTGGCCCGAATCTATCGCATGACCGGAGATGAGGAGTTCCTGCAAGAGGCCCTGCCCATCCTCACCGCCTACTACCGCTACCTGCGCGAGGCCCGCGACCCGGACAACGACGGGCTAATCGCAGTCATCCAGCCCGAGGAGGCCGGCACCGACTGCTCGCCCAAGTACGACGAAATCCTGGGGCTGGAGGAGCTGAGCAACCGGGGATTCATCGCCGCGCTGCGAAAGGTGTATGCTGCTTATGAACCCCTGCGGCACGACGACCATGCCGTGCTGGCCGCTGATATATTCCACGTCGAGGACGTGTTGGTCAACTCCATCTACGCCTTCAGTCAGCGGGCCTTGGCCCGGCTGCATACTGAAAGCGCGGGGGATGGCTCGCCGGAGGCCAGCGAGTTCAACCGAGAAGCCGACAAGACGCTGAACGCGCTGGTGGAGAAGTGTTGGGACGAAGAGGCCGGGGCCTTCTTCGACCTGTCGGGGGTGGACGAGAAGCCGCTGAGGACGGTGACTATCAGCTCGCTGATGCCGCTGATTATGGCCGACCTGCCCCGGCCCATCGTGGAGCGGCTGGTGGAGACTTGGGTGCGCCCGCCGGAACACTTCTGGACGCCCTACCCGCTGCCCTCGGTGCCGGCGTCAGACCCCAAGTTTATGCCGGGCAACCCCGGCGGCTTCATCTGGCGCGGCCCGTCCTGGATGAATACCAACTACTTCCTGTCCCACTCGCTGCGCGGCCACGGCTACCCGGAACTGAGCGAGCCGCTGGTTGAGAAGAGCAAGGAGTGCATCGCGAAGTCCGGCTTCCGGGAGTACTACCACCCCTACACCGCCGAGGGCCTGGGGGCAAGAGACTTCGGCTGGTCAACGCTGATACTGGATTTCTAGCAGACAGGCTGAACCCAGACAGGCTGAAACAAAAATAGGGGCGCACGGACGTGCGCCCCTATTTTTTGCTGTTGCGTCCCTCAACTCCGCAGCAGGCGGCTGGTGAAGGGGCGGCGGCGGACGTTCTTGGGCTGCGGTTCGTCGTATACCTCGTCCAGGTCGTCCTCGGCGGGCAGGAGCGGCAGTTCGACGGTGAGCGTGGCTACGGCGGTGTCTTCGGCGCCAACCGGCTGTGGCTGTTCCGATTCAGCCGGAGTCTCTGCCGAAGTCTCTGTTGAATCCGCGGGTGGAGTCTCTGCCGACGCCTCTGTTGGAGTCTCTGTCGAGGTCTCCGCCGAATCCGCGGGCGGAGTCTCTGCCAAAGCCTCTGTCGAGGTCTCTGCTGAATCCGCGGGTGGAGTCTCTGCCAAAGCCGTGGGAGGCGCTCCCGTATCGAATTCCGCGGGCGGCGCGCCATCGGCAGCCGGGCCGAGGCGGGCGATCAGCATACGGCCGACCAGAGCGTTGTCGCGGTTCAGGTTGAAGGTGCTGCGCTGGCGTCGGCGTCCGCTGGCCTCGTCGCGCCAGTTGTGAGTGGCCCGGCGGAAGAAATCGCCGTCGGACAGACCGCGCAGCATCTTGCCTACGTAGTCGCGGGAACTGGCGTCGCTCCACCGCTGCGCGATTTCCGTGTTGCCGGCGGCAAGGCCCTGTTCCAGCGCGCCGCAGATTTCGGCCACCAAGAAGTTGAAGGCCACATGGCGCACGCCCTGGCGATGCTCCAGATGGTCGGCCATGATGATGAGGTCAGACACCCGCTCGGGGTTCTGGCCGTCTTCCGGCTCGGCGGGCAGGGTGATAACGGCCAGGGCCTCGCGCACCGCCTCCGCCAGTTCCTGGTCGTTGCCGAACAGGTCCTCCGGCTCAGGCGAGGCATCCCCGGCGGCTTCGGCATCGGCCGGCGTTTCTTCCGGGTTCGCATCTGTTTGGCTGGGAGCGGCGGCAAACCCTTCCGGCGCGGCTTCCGCAGCGTTGGCCTCCGGCGCTGCGTCATCGAAATCGGTGGCGGCTGTTTCCTCGGGCAACTCAGCGAACCCCGGACCGGTCTGGGCGTCTTCCTCTGTCAGGGTATCTGCCGTTTCCTCTTCGGCGGCGGCGCCGTTCTGGGTTGGGTGGCGCCGACGTCCGCCGCGGCGGCGGCCTGGCTTGGCGGCAGCGGGCATGGGATTTTCCGCGGCAGCGCCCATGGGAGCGATTCCCCCGGCAGCGATTCCTGGGATGGCCCCTTCCGGTGTTTCCTCGTCGGCCATAATGGCCCAGTCCACCAGTCCGGCGTGAATCAGCTTGATGTTGCCGCCCTCAGCGGCGCGGGCCATCAGCTTCTTGAAACCGGAAAAACCCAGCTTCTTCTCATCGAAGCCCGAATACCGGCGCATCAGCCGTTGCTTGATGGAGGTGAGCAGCGGGTTGCCTCCGGCGGCGCGGTCATCGCGGATGATTTCCTCGATGGCGCGGATGACCTCGGTCAGTTCCGGCGCATCGCTCTGGGCCGCCACGGGTTGCGGCGCGTGCTGGGGCAAGACGGCCGGCTGCGGAGCCAGGGGGTCAACGTCTTTGTCATACAGCAACAGCGAGTCTACTTGGTCGGCCAGGCGCCGGGAGGTGCTCCAGGATACTCCGACGATGACCACGCGCTTGCCCATAGTGCGTAGGGCGTTGACCACGTGAAGGAAGTCGGAATCGCCCGACACCAGCACGAAGGTGCCGATGTTGGAGTAGGAGTGGGCGCACTCGATGCAGTCGGCGGTCATCTTGACGTCGACGCTGTTCTTGACGCGATAGGTGCGCATCCCGTTGGCGGAGGAGGCCTGGGTGGACGGAACGCGGGTGGGGACGAAGACCGGCTCGATGCCGGCGGCGTAGAGGGAGGGGGGGTCGTTGATGAACTGGCTGGCGCCGCGCAGTTCCGGCGCGCGGGTCACCCAGTCGGCGTAGGCCTTGGCCACCACCACCCGGCCATGGTCGGCAATTTCTTCCTTCAGGGAAGAGAGGTTGGGGGTTCGGTTGCCGGCGGCCAGGCTAATCTTGAAGTTTTCCCAGTCGATGAACAAAGCGACGTCGCCGCCGCGAAAAGTTGGTTCAACCATGTACCTGCGCCTTTCTATTCATGGCGTTGGCTCCCTGCCGGACGGCAGGGCGGCCTGCCGGTTCAAGGGGGAATACCGCAAGGGTCAATCCCCAGCAAAATAGATTATGCCAAGGTCAGTTTAGGGTATGCAAGCCGGGACGTCAACGGCGGGGGCAGCGTTTAGGGCGGCCTCTTTTACTGTCCCACTGGCCCGCTCCGCCGAGCAATTATGTCTACTTGATTGTCAAGGATGTGAGTGCGTCCTCGCATTTCTGGAAGTTCGAGCTGTTGCGGTCTTTTCCGAAACAACCTATAGTCCACAGTTGCTCACCTTCTAGAATGTGGACCTGCTCCAAAAAGTAGACTCCTCTGGAGTCCGTATGCGTCCAATCAATCATCTGAGCAGGCTTGCCGGTAATGGTAGTGCTTCGGTAGCCTAGCGGACCCACCTCAAGGTCACCTAGCCTTTTCGATACCAGTGCTTCGAGGAAGGCTTCATTTAGTTCGGTATTACTAGGCACGATTTCCATGCGTGCCGTGAGATTTGGCACATCAATGCCTGTTGGGTTCGACGGCGGGGTCTCATAGGCGTAGATGTTGTCTATGGCGTAGAAGAACCATTCTTCCGCATTCCCCAGATCAATGTCATTCTCACTACCCCCCTTCACCCACTTATCCCAATGATCAGGGAACGTAATGGTGAACTTTGTCTGGTCCTGTCCAAACTCCACCTTGTCCATGCCATCTATGCTCCCATTTGCACCGCACGCTACCGCGAGCAATCCTAGCATAGACGCCAGCACAACCCCCACCCCGGCAACCAACCGCAAGGCTTTCATAGTTTTGTACAACCTTATCCCTCCATTGAATCAGATCAGAATAGCGTCATATTACACGTTCTAACAGCGTTAGAATGGAGGGCGCCAAATCTTGAGCGCGGCAGCTCGCGAGAGAGGATGAATGAATAATTGGATTGTTTATTTTTTGAGTCTGGTTGCCTTCTTTTGCGTGGCGCTTGTAACGGTTGATATGTACGAGGGAGCTGGCGACTTGGATCGGCATCCAGCCTTTCGGTGGGTAATGCTGTTGGTATACTTGGTAATCATCCTGTCGGTTTTCGGCAGTATGGCCGCCATAGTGTGGCGGGGAGTGCGGCGGCAGCGAGCCAAGCGGTGAAGAGGCAACTGGCGGTCTGCGGGTTCTTGGCGCCCTAGCCGCCTGCGCCATCCCCCAGTAATTGCCCCTCGAACCAACGCCGCGCGGCCTGCCAGCCCGCTTCCGCCGCTGCCTGCAGACGGCGGGCCTCCTGGCGGCGGCGGGCGATGCACAGGCATATCAGATGCTGAATGGCAGGCAAGGGAAGCCAGCCATTAGAATATCATGCGAAGGTATGTCGCCCTTACACTGCCGTAGGTCGCCGTGCGGCGCTAATCCGAGGTTGGCTTCGTAACAGCGTGCGGCTGCCGCGTCGATTTCCGAAGCGAAGGTTACGGTTACTCCGTTTTGGACTGCCGCTAGGTGAAACCCTCCTATTCCGCTGAACAGGTCTACGGCCGTCAGGTCATGAGCGCGACTCAGAGGGGCTTCGCCTAGGGGAAGATGAGTCAAGCGAATTCTCCTGATGATGAACTGAATCGTATATGCAATACTGGCCCTTGACAATGCGCCATCCTTTCCCTGATTGTACCATCTGCTATTGTGTCATCTGCGGGCCCACGGCAGGCGGGCCGGGTGGGTAAAGCCGGCGTTACCGGCGGCGAGATTATGTCAGGAGGTTGACGATAATGGCGGAGCGCGCTCCCAGGCTTGACGGCAAGGTGGCGATTATTACCGGCGCCGGCTCCAGCGGCCAGGGCATCGGCAATGGCAAGGCGGCGGCTATCCTGATGGCCCGCGAGGGCGCCAGAGTGCTGCTGGTGGACCAGGCGGAGGTCCGCGCCCTGGAAACGCTGGAAATCATAAAGTCCGAGGGCGGTGAGGCGTCTGTTTTTCAGGGTGATATGACCAGCCTGGATGACTGCGAGCGCATGGCCCAGGCCGCCGTTGACCGCTACGGGCGGGTGGACATCCTCGACAACAATGTCGGCATATCGCAGCGAGGCACCGTGGTCGAGGTCAGCGAAGCCGATTGGGACCGGGTGATGACGGTCAACCTGAAAACGATGGTGCTGGCGGCCAAAGCAGTCATCCCCCGGATGATGCAGACCGGCGGCGGCTCCATCATCAACATTTCTTCCATCGCCGGGCTGCGGGCCCACATGAGCACGCCCTACACCGCCTCCAAGGCTGGGGTCATCGGGCTGACCATATCCATGGCCGCCGACCACGCCCAAGACAACATACGGGTCAACGCCATCGCGCCCGGGCTGGTCTACACGCCCATGGTCGCGCCGCGGATGGACGACGACCTGCGCCAGTATCGCCGCAACTCGGCGCCGATGCAGGTGGAAGGCACCGGCTGGGACATTGGCTACGCCGCTCTGTTCCTTGCCAGCGACGAAGCCCGCTGGATTACCGGCGTGGTGCTGCCGGTGGACGCCGGCCTCTGCGCCGTTCACCCCGGCACCTACTCGCCGATGTCGCAGCAGACTCGGTATTAGAAGCGGGGGCGCCTCACCATAACCCTCTCCTGGCGGTAGGGGCGGGGCGCTCTTGCCTTGGCCCTTTCTTCTGATAGTAGAGGGAGCTTTGTTACCCTGTCTTTGAGGAAAGGCGGCATTCCGCTCCATTCATTAGCCATCGGGCTCCATTCACTAGCCATCGGAGGGTAGTAGAGGGAGCTTTGTTACTCTGTCTTTGAGGAGGTTGGTTATGCGGCTCAAAGGGAAGGTTGCGCTGATTAGCGGCGGCGCCCGGGGGATGGGGGCGGCGGAGGCGGTTCTGTTTGCTGGCGAGGGCGCGAAGGTGGTCATCGGCGACGTTCTGGAGGCCGAGGGACGGGCCGCCGCCGAGTCAATACCCGATGGGGCGGCGGTGTTCGCCCGGCTGGACGTCACCAGCGAGGATGACTGGCGGCGGGCCGCGGCGTTGGCCGAGGAGCGCTACGGCAGGCTGGACATCTTGGTCAACAACGCTGGCATCAGCGCCTCCGGCGGCATTGAGGACACCACGGCGGAGGAGTGGGACCGCGTGATGGCGGTCAACGCCAAAGGCGTGTTCTTGGGAACGAAGCAGGCCATACCCGCTATGCGGCGGGCCGGCGGCGGCTCCATCATCAACATCTCGTCGCAGCTTGGCATCGTGGCGATGGCCGAGTCCAGCCCCCAGTACATCGCCTCCAAGGGCGCGGTGCGGTTGCTCACCAAGTCCACCGCCATCCAGTACGCCGCCGACGGCATACGCTGCAACTCGGTGCATCCAGGGCCGATAGTGACGCCGATGACCGAAGGCCGCCGCGCGGATCCGTCCGTCCGCGATCTGATGACCTCGCGCATCCCGCTAGGCCGCTATGGCGAGTCCATAGACGTGGCCTACGGCGTCCTCTACCTGGCCTCGGACGAGGCATCCTTCGTGACCGGCAGCGAGCTGGTCATAGACGGCGGCTGGGTGGCGCAGTAGGGATACGGGCAGGCCAATACCCCTAACGCTTAGGACACTGTTTGGGCCGCCATCGCCGTTCCGCCCAGCAGACAATGAACATCAAGCATACTATCAGCGCTACCAGCGCCAGGACCAGATAGTATAGCCTGATTAGGGTATCTGATGTACCAGCAAGAATTACCAGCCATATTAACATTGCCGTCGTTGCGGCTAATAATACGAGGGATAGCTTAGCGGCGATTATCCCAGATATGGCGCCGAAAAACAGAAGAAAGGATAGGCCCATAGCCATTTCCCCTGCTTTTCTCTCGAGAAGCGTAGCCGGGGAAGGAGAATTCATACTGAAATCCACCATCAAAGAGCCGCTCAATGACCCGAGATAGCCCCCGATGAACAACAATGCTGCGGCGATCAAGCCAATTACCAGAGTCGCCGTTCTCAACCCAGTGGTATTCGCTACCCGGTATGGGGGCAGCGGTGTCCGGGAGCCATCGGATACCAGCTTTTTGCGGCACCAAAAGCAAAATTGGGCGTTGTCCGCGATTTGACGGCTACAGTCAGAGCAGTGTTTCACGGGCGGCATCCTTATAGGTTGACGTTGCCTGCTGTTGACGTTGCCGGTCAGGATGTCCAGGTAGTGATACCGGGATAGCGGACAGAGGTTTCGCTCCTGCTTGTCCGGTATGCGGAAAAGCGCCGCTAAGTTATGGACTAGCCTCCGCCGGATCGTCCTTCGGCCCGGCAGCGGGCCGGTCATAGACAGTGGCTGGGTGGTGCAGCGGGAGCGGGGGAGCGTGTAAACGCGGCTCCGGGGCTGCCGGTTAATCCTCCGGCTGATGCGGAGGGGGCGGGGGCGGCTCGTCGAAGGGTTCGCCCCGGGCGGCGGCGTCAAGGCTTCGCTGATACCAGGCTTGCCATTTCTGATGGCTTCGCATCTGGCCGCGCGCCTCGCCGCGCTCTTCGCCGCGGCGTTCGCCCCGTTCCTCGCCCCGTTCCTCGCCGCGTTTTTCGCCTCTTTCTTCGCCGCGACGTTCGCCGCGGCGTTCGTGCCACCTGATTATGGGGCGGACGATGAGGCTCATCCCCAGACTGTACATCACCTTAATCCTCCGGCTGATGCGGTGGAGGGGGCGGGGGCGGCTCGTCGAAGGGTTCGCCCCGGGCGGCGGCGTCAAGGCTTCGCTGATACCAGGCTTGCCATTTCTGATGGCTTCGCATCTGGCCGCGCGCCTCGCCGCGCTCTTCGCCGCGGCGTTCGCCCCGTTCCTCGCCGCGTTTTTCGCCCCGTTCCTCGCCTCGTTTTTCGCCTCTTTCTTCGCCGCGACGTTCGCCGCGGCGTTCGTGCCACCTGATTATGGGGCGGACGATCAGGCTCATCCCCAGACTGTACATCACCATAAGGGTTGACACTCCTTCTACTACTACCAGGCTGAGCATTGCCGCGCCCAGTCCGTGGCTGCTGACGCCTCCCAGCGTCTCAAAAACGATGGGTTCCAGTCGGCTGCCGGGGTGTTGCGCCAATGTGTCTCTGAAGATTCGCCAGAACAGCCATCCGCTTTGGATAGTGAACAGAAGCAGATACAGCCGGATTAGGGGGCGGGCAACGCTCCAGATGCTGTCGCGCTCCGTTCCGGTTGTGACACTGGCCCGGATGGCTCCGATGAAGAAATTTCTCCACCCCCCTGGTTCACCCTGCTGCGTTTGTTCTGCCATAAGTTACTGATGATTATGTGACGGGAAGGCGCTGGGACGCAAGGTTAGGGCGTCAGCAAGATCTTCCCGGTCGTCTCGCGGCCCTCCAGCCGGCGGTGCGCTTCGCGGGCTTCGGACAGCGGCAGCTCCAGCCCGACATACAGCTTGACCTCGCCCGACTGCACCCAGCCCAGCACATCGTCGGCGCGCTGCGTTAACTCCTTGCGGGTGGCGGTGTAGTCGCCGAGGCTGGGGCGGGTGAGGAACAGGGAGCCGTTGCGCAGGGCGGCGCTGTCTACTTCGTTCACTGCGCCGCCGGCTTGTCCGTACAGCGCCATATAACCGCGGCGGCCCAAGATGCGCAGCCCCTTGTCGAAAGTGGTCGCGCCCACGGCGTCCAGCACCATCCGCACACCCTCGCCGCCGGTGGCTTCCCGTATCGCGGCCTCAAAGTCCTGTTGCGTGTAGATGATGACGTGGTCGGCGCCGGCGCCTTTCGCCAGATCCCCTTTCTCCTCGGTGGACACGGTGGTGAAGACGCAGACCCCCAGCCGTTTCAGCAGTTGGATGAGCCACAGGCCCATGCCCCCGGCCCCGGCGTGAACCAGCGCCCGGTCGCCTGCGTTCAGCGGCGCGATGCCGTAGACCAAGAAGTGGGCGGTCATCCCTTGCAGCATCGTGGCCGCGGCGTCGGCGAAGGACATTCCGTCGGGGATGCGCACCAGCAGCCAAGACGGCACGGCATGGAACTGGGAGTAGCTGCCGGTGTGCATAGCGTAGGCCACCCGGTCGCCGGCGGCTACCTCGGTCACGCCCTCGCCGACGGCCGCCACCACCCCGGCGGCCTCGCGGCCCGGGGTCCAGGGGAAGGCGTCGGGGGGGTTGGTTCCTTTGCGGCTGGAAACATCGGTATAGTTGACGCCGATGGCCTTGATTTCCACCAGCGCCTGCCCCGGGCCGGGCGAAGGATCGGGCGCGTCCTCGTAGTTCAGCACATCCGGCCCGCCGGTCTGGTAAATGCGAACGGTCTTCATGGCAGGTCTCCTTGCGGTAGTTATGATGTTTGCCCTTGCTGGCCGCTTTCGGGATCTTCCGGCGGCTCAGCGGACTGGCCGGCCGCCAGCAGCTTTCCGACAGCCGCCTCTATGTCTTGGGCGGTGGCGCTTTCCGTTTGCCAGATGTCCCGGAAATCAGCCCGCACCCGGTTGGCGGTGAGTTTGTCCGCGCCATCTCGGGCCGTCAGAGTGGCAAGCTGGCACTCGGCCAGTCGCGCCGCCGTCCGCCCCAGCCGCGACAACTCCGCGTGCCTTTCGTTGCCGCCGTCATACTCCGGGATGGGCAGCTTCCACAAGTGCTTTTCCAAGTCTCGCGGCCCGAACTGGCCTTTGGGCATAAAATCTTTAACTGCTTGCTCCAGCGCAATGCTGTTGATGATTGCCAGCAGATAGTAGGCTTCATCCAGATTCCGACAAGTCACTTGATACAATTTTCTGTCCAAAATGGCTTTGTTATCGGTAATCAATGCCGCGGTGGGCCGTCCGCTCTGGGTGTAGGCGATGCGGATTGGCCGCTCACCCGGCTCGCGTAAGTAGTCAAGCTGGCTGGTGAGTATGTTGTGATAATTCAGGCGTTGGGTCAGCGATTTGGTGTCAGTTTTGCCCTTGTTGGCGTCCCACAGCCGCTCCATCTTTTCCCAACGGGCCCGCATTCGGTCGTCCAGCCTTTGCTGGTCAACTTCGCCATTTTCCGCATCCAGCGGCATTGTCATACTTGCCTTGCTCGCCGGCAGGGCGGCGGTGAGAGGTGGCAGAGTTACGTAGGGAGCCAAGGATTCTCCCAAATACACGCTGAACAGATTATCGCCGCCGATTATTTGCCCTTTAATTTCGTCAACGCTATAAGTCTTTTTGTCCAGCGTCCCCGTCCGCGGGTAAGTCACGAAAGTGTTGGGCGGGGCGTAGGGATTTTCGTTGGGGCGGGCTGTCACGAAAAACAGCCGCCGGTCGGTTATAGTTGGCCCCTGGTTAGCGAAAGCGGCATAAGGCGAGAGGAACTCGCCGTCGTCATGAAGCAGGGCAGCAAGACTGCGCGCGACTTGTGGGGTATCGGTGGGGCCGCTCCAAAGCTCCACATTACCGGGGGCCAGGGGTTTGGCCGACTTTTTATGTAATTGAGCGTCGCCCCAGTAGCCGTTGAGCTTGGCGAACACCACGCAACTGGCGATGGGAAAAAATCGTTGGGTTGCAGATTATCCAAATCCCACGGCGGCTTGACGCTGAAATCCAGGCTGATGGCCCGTTTCGGAGACCGGGAGCGCGGCGTCCTTTTCGCTTCGTAATAGCCGCCGCGGAATTTGAGATGATGGCCGGTTCGCAGCACGCTGTGGGGCAGCACCATCCCGATATTGCCCTGCTCTTTCAGGTATAGCTCCGCCGCCCGCAAGTAGAACAGCGTGGCTACGTCTTGATGGGGGGCATTCTTGCCGCCGGCCCAAACCCGGTAACGGTTCTGGCTCAGGGATTTCAGTTCCTCGCGGATGATGTCGGCGCTCTGGTCATAGGTGAGCCAGGGCGGGTTGCCGATGACGGCGTCAACTTTCTGCTCGGCGATTACGACGGGGCGGGTCATATTGCGGAGGTAGTAGGCCCAGACGTGGTTGCGGTTATCCCGGTGCAGGGCCTGCATATTGGCGATGGCGGCTTCCATTGGATCGCGCTCAGCGGGGGCGGTTACGCTGTAGTTGGCCAGCGTCTGGCGGGCGTCGTTACCTCGCTCAATGGCGGAGGCGATGTCGATCATCAGGTTGTCGAATTTCTCGGTTTGCCGGGCTAGGGAAAGAGGTATCTGAAAGCTGACGGGGACACTTTGGCCGGCCGGTTTTTCGCCGGTGTCCAGAGTGATGTAGCCTTGCCCGTCCAGTTGGCTGTTGTCGTAGCGGAGCTGCATAGAGTCGCCCAGATACACCGGGGCCGTGATGGTGTTGCTGGACTGCCCCTGGTTGCGGGCGGCAGTTATGACCTTATGGCAGGCGATGACCCAAGTGGCTTTGGCCAGTTGCACGGCTACGGGATGAAGGTCCATACCGGCGATATTTTCCTGTAGCTTCGTCAGTTGTTCACCCGGCGTCAACTGGCCGGTGTGGGCGATGATGTGGCGAACGGCAGCTTCGATGAAAGTGCCGGAGCCGCAGGCCGGGTCGAGGACTTTGCTGTTAGCCGGGTCGGTTATCAGTTCCTCGGTAATGGCTTGGGCCAGCCAGCGGGGGGTGTAGTATTCGCCCATCCGCTTGCGCTCATCGGCAGTAATGGTGTTCTGGTATAGCGTGGCGGCCAGGTCTGCGGAATTATGCTCCCAATTGAACTTGGCCGCTTGCCGCGCAATGACGCCGAGATGGGAATGTTCCCCGATTTCCAGGGGCCAAGTGAAAAGGTCCGATTCCGTGATGCCCTTCAGCCCGGTATGCTGGCGCAGGATTTCGCCGTTGAGCAGGTTGGCGGGTTCGGTGTCGGCATAGCGGGCGACGTTGATGCCGAAGTGGGCCTGAACGATGACGCCAACCAGGGCGGTGAGGTAGGTATGGCGGGCATAAAGCCAGTCGGATTCTTCCGAGTCGTCTACCGAGTTTTGGCCGATGGCGACCTGTAAAAGCTCCCGCCACAGCTTGCGCTTGACCGCCACCGTAGGATGTTGGCGGTTTCTCCGGTGGGCTTCAGAAAGCAGGGCAGTAGCTGTCTTGAAAACGCCGCTGTCTGGCCCGAAATACCGGAGCAGCGTTTCTGGGGAGGGCGTGATGTTTTCGGCTTGGGTGTCAATGATGTCATACAAGTATTCGTAAAGCCGGCTGCCTTGCTCGGGGCGGTCAAATATCAGTTGATTATTTTCCGCAACTGCCGGGCGCAGGTTATCGCCCACCGACCGCTTAAGGTAATGCTGCCCGTCGGTCAAAATACCGTTCTGTATGCCGTTGCCCGCTCTGGCGTTTTCCAGGATATAGCCGTCCAGTTGGGCTACGGACTCCGAGTCAATAACGCCTGATTTTATGATGCTCCGCTTGAACTCCACATAAGTATTGCGGAGATATAGGTCAACTTTGTGGCGGCTGTCGGCGGCGGGCCGGGTTTCGGTGACAATTTCGCTTTCGTCGGCGACAATGCCGGTGCGAATCAGGAAGTCGCGGAAGGCGCTGCGAATGTCATTCTCCGACGCGCCCAAACGGTGGCGCTCCAGCAGCTTGCTCAGATATTCGCGGGCGACCTTTTCTCGCTTGCCGTTCACTGCCGTGTGGGCCATCGCCATAACGCCGCCTCCGCAAAGCCAGTGAGCCGGATTCTAGCACGGCGTCAAGGGCGGGGGCGATACGGAAATGTCACCCGGCGCGGCGTTTGCATTGCGCTGGCTGTTGTGATTAAGTTAAGCCCGCCGCAGATATGCCCGCGGGCATACGATATAGACGCAAAACGATAGGCACAAAACGATAGACGCAAAACGCGGGCCGCGCCCCTACGCTGGCGGCGGCGCGGCAAAGGAGTCTTGGCAGTTATGGCTTTCGAGGTTATCTCCACGGACCAGGTGGACCGGGTCGCCATCGTTACCCTCAACCGGCCCGAGGTGCTGAATGCCCTCAACCTGAAGCTGGTTCGGGAGGTTGACGAGTTCTTGGCCGAGGCCGAAGCCGACGACGGCATCGGCGCGGTCATCATCACCGGAGCCGGCGAGCGGGCCTTCTCCGCCGGGGCCGACATCCACGAGAACCGCGAATTCACCCAAGAGCAACGCGACGAGGCCGCCGCGGAACGCGCCAATTATACTTGGCGCATGGCTACCTGCTCCAAGCCGCTTATCGGCGCGGTCAACGGCCTCTGCTACGGCGGCGGCACCGTTATGGCCACCAGCCTCGACTTCCTCATCGGCTGCGAGAAGAGCAGCTTCCGCTTCCTGGCGGTCAACTACGGCCAGCTTAACGCCACTTGGAGCCTGCCCACCCTGGTCGGCTGGGGCAAGGCCAAGGAGCTGCTGTACAGCGGGCGCGAGGTCTTCGCCGACGAGGCTTATCACATCGGCCTGCTCAACCACTTGGTGCCTTCGGAACAGCTAATGGACAAGACTATCGAAGTGGCCGCCGGCATCGCCAAGAACCGTCCCGAAGGCGTTAACAACATCAAGCAGCTCCTCATCGAACACACCGGAAACTCGCTGGAAGAGCAGTTCTGGACCGAAATTGAGGGCCGCCAGGGGCGCTTCCGGGGCCTGACCGTGGAGGAAGGCTTCCGCGACTTCCTCGACCGCAAAGGACGCAAGCCCGCGGCCTCCTGACCAAATTCCGGTTCCCTTTTTCCATACTGGCAAAGGGCTGGACTGGCAAAGGGCCGGATACTGACAAAGGGCTGGATACTGGCAAAGGGCTGGGACATCGAGAAAGAGTTAGGGCGAGGGCCGTATTGAACCGTGAACCCCAAATTCCGCCCCTGAACCGCCGGGCCGCTCAGCCCGACGCCACGGCGCCCGACGGCTCGGAGATACGCCTGCTGGCCGACGCGCGCCACGCCGCCCGCAAGAGCAGCATGGTGGAGGTGGCGCTTCCGGCCGGCCAGGTCTCCCGCCCGGTGTACCACCGCACTGTCGAAGAAATCTGGTACATCCTGGAGGGGGAGGGGCAGGTCTGGCGCTGCCCGCCTCCGGAGCCTGACCAATGCCGGGGCGCCGCGCCCGCGCCCCCGCAGGCTGTATCCCCCGGCGACGCTCTGGTCATCCCCCCCGGCTGGCGCTTCCAGTTCGCCGCGTCCGCCGCCGCGCCGCTGCGTTTCCTCTGCCACACCACCCCGCCCTGGCCCGGCGAGGACGAAGCCGCACCCGCCGAGCGCGGCGGGCTGGGGGAGCCAACGGTGTAGAGAGATGACTGGAAAGAATTTCGCGCCTTCAGGCTGTTGACAATCGCTAAACCGTTTGTTAGTCTATAGTTCAGTCGGCGCCATCAGGCAGGGCTGCTAGCTAAGCCCGACGGGTTTGTCCCGGTCGACTGCTCAGCATTTAGTATGTATATTCTATATTTGGACGAGTCAGGCGCCCATGAACAGGCCAGCTACTTTGTGTTAGCTGGCCTTGCCGTTTTTGAGCGGGAAATCTACTGGTTCACTCAAGATATGGAAAAACTCCAGCAGGAATACTTCCCAAATGAGAGTGAGCCGGTGTTTTTCCATGTGAGCCAGCTTAGGGCTCCGGCAACAGCATCTCTACCTCGCCCTTGGAACCAGGTTGACCGGCAACAGCGCTTGGAGATAAAGGACAAGGTATTTGAGATTATTCGGGACCGCAGGGCGGTTTTGTTTGGGTGCGCAGTCGAGAAAACCTATGCTGCCCTGCGATGGGAAGACCCATCCGACCGGGCCTTTGAAGAGTTGACGAACAGATTCGACCTGTATCTAAGTCGAGTCAACAGGGTAGCATCCCAAGAAAACCGCGAAGAACAAAGAGGGTTGGTAGTCCTTGCCGGGTCTAGCTCAAACTACGAAAAGACTATTTCACTACTGGCCCGGCGAATGCAGCAAATCGGGACCAGATGGCGTCTGTTGCGTAATGTGACGGATATTCCGTATTTTGCGCCGGCAAAAGATACTCGAATGTTGCAATACGCAGACTTTTGCGCGAATGCCATATACGGCAGATACAATAGCAAGTTGAATGGAGATTTCGACCGGATTGCGCTGAAATTCGACCGCGAAGGAGCGGCGATTCACGGGTTGTCTCATCTGTCTACTGATTCGGAGTGCCCCTGCCTGGCCTGTTTTGGCCGGCTAGGGCGGCAGCAGGGGTTCCTTTCAATCTAGGTCTCCCGCTCCCCGCGGCGCCGCATCCGCCGGGAAGGGTCTTTGTTTGCCAGGCGGAACTAGGCGTTGTCTGCTCCCAGCCCGCACGGCCCGGGTTGGGATTCCAAAATGGCAGGGTGTGAGATTAAATGTACAGAATACCGGTCATCGGCTGAATTGCTCTGGCTGCCCTAGTTTAATATAATTTGCCGGTAGGCAGAGGGGGCTTGTCGAGGTCGGCCCTCGTAGAGAAAGTCCGCGATATGACTGAGTTTATGTTTACCCCCCCCCCCCCCCCCCCCCCCCCCCCCCCGCAATTTGACCTGACAATCCTGATTCTTTGCCGCGACGAGGAAGGGGCGATTGCCCGGTGCGTCGGCGAAGCTCTCGGGTTTCTGGAACGAAACGCTATCCAGGGCGAAGTCCTGGTGGTGGACAACGACAGCCGGGACCGCTCGCCGGAACTGGCGAAGGGCGCGGGCGGGCGTGTCGTTTTTGAGCCGCGCCAGGGATACGGCAACGCCATCCGCGCCGGTATCGCCGCCGCCAGCGGACGCTACGTTATCTTGGGCGATGGCGACGGCGAACACGACCTGAACGCGCTGGAACCGTTTTGGGAAAAACTGCAAAGCGGCTATGACCTGGTGGTGGGGAACCGCTTTGCCGGGGAGAGCCGGGCCGGGGCCCAGCCGCTTCTGAACCGCTATGTGGGCGCGCCGCTGCTGTCGGGCATCGGCAAGCTGTTTTCCGGCGCGCCGGTAAGCGATTTCCACTGTGGGCTGCGGGGTTTCAGCGTGGACGCCGTGCGTTCCCTGGCGCTGCAATCTCCGGGGATGGAACTAGCCAGCGAGATGGTGGTCAAGGCCATACGCAAGGATCTGCGTATCGCTGAGGCGCCGGTGACGCAGCGGCGCGCCCTTGACCCTGCCCGCTCCTCGCACCTGCGAATCTGGCGGGACGGCTGGCGGCATTTGCGTCTGCTGTTGCTGCTCTCCCCCCGCTGGCTGTTTCTCTATCCCGGCGCTCTCCTGTCCATCGCCGGGGCGCTGCTGCTGGCCCTGCCGGTTATCTATCCCGCCGAGGAGGGCGGGCCGCTGGGCGCTTACGCCATGATATTCGGGGCCGCTTTTGCCGTCTCCGGGGCGCAGTTGATTTTCTTTTCCCTGCTGGCGGACGCCTTCTATGAAAACCTGGGCCTGGGCGAAGGCCGCTGGCGAGCGATCATTCGCCGGGAGGGCGTTTCCGAAGCCGTTTTTGCCGTTGGTTTCCTGCTGGCCCTGCTGGGAACGGCCGGCTGCGTCTGGAGCCTGTTCGTCTGGGCACAGAGCGGCGGGCCGGAGGCCGAAGCGCGGCTGCGCATCGCCATCCCCTCCGTGACCATGTTCATTCTGGGAATGCAGTTGATGTTTTCCGTGTGCTTTATGGCGCTGCTGGTAACGCAGGGGGCAGCGCGGGAGATTGCGCGGAACAGGGGAGGGTAGGCCCACGAACTTTTTCGATTACATCTGCCGGGCGCTAACGCCCGTTCTGCTATCCGGCGGCCGACTGCTCTTCAAGAGAACGGCTGCTGCGCTACCGGGCGGCTCGCGGCCCCGATTTGTCGGCTCGCTGCTGGTTAGCTCCGCGGTTCTGGGCGAGCGGCTGAACCCCACCTACTGCCGGCGTCCTGATAGTCGTGGCAGGCGCGGCTGTTACGGCGGCGGCGCTGGGTTCGCGGTGAGCGTATACAGGTGAGCGCGTACGGCATACAAATGAAGAGATTTGCCTTGGGCTGCCTGCGGCGGACGCCCCGGATTGACCGCTTCACCCTGTTGCTGGTCGCCCTGGGACTGCTGGGCGCGGCCCTCGTCCTGTTGCGTTCAGCTAACTATGCTAACCATGGTGCTGGGGATGCCCTGCTTTATATGTCGGTGGCGCAGAGCCTACTGGATGGGGACGGGTTCGTCTCTTTTAGCGGGCGCCACTACGAAATTGCCGCCCCTCTCTTTCCGTTGGCGCTGGCCTTCACCAGACTCTTTGGCGTTGATGCCATCCACGCAGCCGGATACATCAACGCCGCCGCCTTCGGACTGACCATCTTCGTCACGGCTATGTGGCTGAGAAGCCGTGTCCGTTCCCGCCTGCTGGTGGCTTGGGCCGGTTGTGCCTGCGCCTTGTCGCTTGCCCTAGCCAATATTTCGGCTAAGGTTATGACGGAAGCCTTGTTCATCCTGTTCATTGTCCTCTCGCTTTTCGCTTTGGACCGCTTCCTGGATACTCGCCAACGGTCGCTGCTGCTGCTGGCGGCGGTATGCGCGGCCCTGGCCTGCCTGACCCGCTATATCGGGTTGACCGTGGTCGCCGCGGCCCTGCTTCTGCTGCTGTGCCAGCCGGGCATAACCTTCCCGGCAAGAATAAGGAACGCAGCGGCCTTTTCCGCCATTGCAATAACGCCCATTGGCGCGTGGCTGCTGCGAAACTTCTTGAATTCGGGTTCACCGTTTGGAGAACCTATCCCAACAGACTTTTCGTTGCTTTCCAGTCTGAATAACGCCGGTTCCGAGTTTATCAAATGGGTGTTCGGGAGCGGCGTTTTCAAGTACCTGGACCCGGTGATTGCCAAAATATCCGGCATCTCCATTGGCGGAGACATCACCATTGCCGCCCTGTCAGTGAAACTTGCGATACTGCTGGCTTTGGCAATCATAGTTGGCTATCTGCTCCTGCGCCTGAGCCGCGGTTGGGGAGTAGAATGGAGGATGTGGGCAGTCCCCGCCGTTTTCGTGGCAGTCTACGCGCTGGCCATGGCCGTGTCTCTCCCGCTTAGCGACGTAGACCTCCCCTTGAGGTATTTGTCGCCTCTATACCCGCCTTTACTGGTTGCGGTTGCGCTGGTGCTGAACGAGTTCTTTCGATATGCCGCCCGAAAGCAGCCTTTGGCAACACTGCCGTTCTTGCAAAAATGGAATATCGGTTTGACTGGGAGAATGGCGCTAAGTTTGCCAACGCTCATCCTTGCTATTGGACTTTCCCTCTGGCTCGCACAGCAAGGATATGCAAATTACTTCATCATAAAGTTCTGGATGAATGAAGGGAGGGGTTATTTGTCCCGGGAGTGGGAGGAATCCGAGACGACGGTGCAATACCTGAGGTCCCACCCGCTCGACGGCCACGTCTGGACCAATCAGGGTTATGTATTACACGCACTAACAGACGTCAAGAGAGACAGGATCAGTTCAATAGGGAGAATGGAGCCGGATAAGCTGCATCTTCGTTTCGACACCGCCCAAGCGGAGGGAGAAGATGTGTACTTCGTCTTGCTTAGCGAACCATTTATTGCTGCTCCAAACTACGAATATGGCCTCGCAAAGGTTATGGAGTTACCGGGAATAGAAACGGTGGCGGAGCTGGAAGATGGCGTCATATTGAAAATCGCCAGGAATCCAAATGACGACGCCAAGCCCCTGGACGAAGACGCGCTTTTGCGGGCGGGTTTGCCGAAGGACGCCCAGCCGATCATCCGCTCCATCTTCAACGTGTACCTGGACGAGGGGAGGAACCGGCTGATTTACGCCAGAGACGATTGCGGCGACGATGACATTGCTCCGCCGTTCTTCCTGCACGTCGTGCCGGCCAATCATACCGACCTGCCCGAATACCACCGGCAGTTCGGTTTCTACCATCTCGATTTCTACTTCGACGATCATGGATTTCGGTTGGATGGGCTGTGCGTTGCCATGCGCGGCCTGCCGGCCTACGGCATCGCCGAAATCAGCACCGGCCAGTTCATCTCCGGGCAGTACCGTCTCTGGACAGGGGAGTTCGACCTTGCTGGCGAGTAGCCGGGCGCGGCATCGGCCTAAGTTGCAACGATGCCCACCCTCCCGCTTGACACGGCCGCCGTGCCTGCCCTATGCTTCTTAGCATAACAATTGGATAGCGCAAATTTAGCACAACAATCGAATATCGCAAAGGCTGTGAAGGGGATTAGTAGGCTGCCAGCGGGGCAACAAGCGAGCCGGGTTTGGTGAAAGCCGGCGCCCAGCGCAGCAGACCGAATGGACCCCGGAGCCGCAGGCCGAACCCGCTTCTTCAAGGCGCCCACCCTCTGGGGGGAGAAAACTTGAAGAGGGCGCGGAGGGCTAGGCCGAGCCGGTAAGGGCGCCGTTAAAGGCCCGCGGCACGGGACTGATTAGACTCCAAGTCCCCCGCCGGTTGAGATTCCGTCCGCGGCTGTCTACACCGTCCGTATAAAAGGTGGTGAGCCAACGCCGGAAAATGAAGGGTGGCAACGCGATGCAGACTCGTCCCTCGAAGGACGGGTCTTTTTGTTTGGAGCGCGATAATGTACTACCCCACTCTGGCCCAAGTCAGGAACATGGCGAAGGACGGCAACCTCGCCCCGGTCTACCGCTCGATCCACGCCGATCTCGAAACCCCGGTATCCGCCTACCTGAAGGTCGCCCGCGGCCCCTACTCCTACCTGCTGGAAAGCGTGGAGGGCGGCGAGCGCCTCGGCCGCTACAGCTTCATCGGAGCCAACCCCTACAAGGTCATTACCTCCGGCCCCCATGAACCTGCCGGAGAAATAGACCCCCTTATTCCGGTGGAAGAGGAAATGTCGAAGCACAAGCTCGTCCCGGTAGACGGACTGCCCGGCTTCCACGGCGGCGCAGTGGGCTACATCGCCTACGACGCCATCCGCTACTTCGAGCCGCGAGTGCAGGCCGCAGCGGCCGACCCCCAGGGCGTGCCGGAGTCGGTATTTATGTTCAGCGACACTATCCTGATTTTTGACCACCTACGCCACGACATCAAAGTGGTGTCCCACGCCCGGCTCGACGGCGACATTGATCGGGCCTACGCCGACGCCGTAGCCCGGATCGAGGAAGTAGTCAGCCTGCTGTCTCAGCCCCTGTCACTGACCGGGGAGTTGCAGGGGCAAGCGGATATGCCGCCCAGCGCCATCGAATCCAATTACAGCGTAGATGGCTACGCCGACGCCATAGAGAAGTGCGTTGAATACGTTCACGCCGGGGACGTCATCCAGGTGGTCAACTCCCAGCGCTTCTCCCGCCAGACTGGTGCCCATCCCTTCCAGATCTACCGCGCCCTGCGCAGCGTCAACCCCTCGCCCTATATGTATTACCTGAACCTGGACGGCTTCCAGATTGTTGGCGCGGCCATCGAGTCGGTGGTCAAGGTGGAGAACGGAGTCGCCTCCACGCACCCCATCGCCGGCACCCGGCCCCGCGGTTCCAGCCCGGGCGAGGATGCGGCCAACGAAGCCGAACTCAAGGGCAGCGAAAAGCAGCGCGCCGAACACGTGATGCTGCTGGATCTGGGGCGCAACGACATCGGGCGGGTCAGCGACCCTGGCACCGTGGAAGTCACCAAGATGATGGAAGTTGAGCGCTTCTCCCACGTGATGCACTTGGTTTCCCACGTTGAAGGCCGGCTCCGTCAAGACCTCACGCCCTACGACGCGCTGCGCTCCTGCTTCCCGGCCGGCACCGTCTCCGGCGCGCCCAAGATTCGCGCGATGGAGATAATCGCCGAAATCGAAGGCGAGAGGCGCGGGCCTTACGGCGGCGCAGTCGGCTACTTCAGCTACTCCGGCAATATGGACACCGCCCTTGTCCTGCGCACCGGCGTCTACAAGCCCCTTGGGGACGGGGACGGCGTGATGTACGTCCAGGCCGGCGGCGGCATCGTGGCCGACAGCGTGGCTGAGGACGAATATCAGGAAACCCGCCACAAGTCCAACGCCCTCATGCGCGCCATAGATATGGCCGAAGCCGGCTTCTGACGTAGACCCCTCTCCCGATAGAATTGCAAAATAGCGTTCCTGTTTTACAGGGGCAGACGGGCAGCGCCATCAACGGCCAGGTGTTCCTGCGGTTTTAGCCGTTCCTGTATTTACAGGGGCAGACAGGATGCACAGGATGGGAGGGGATTATCGGCAAGGCAAAGGGGATGCCTGTGGATGCAGGAATAACCGGGCTTTTTGCAATTCTCTTTCCCGCCCGGCTACCCCCCCCTCTTCCGGCAATAGAGGGTTAGCCGGCAATAGCAGGGTTAGGGAGGGTCCCCCGGCGCAAGGGAAATGACGATAGAAACTTAGAGAATCCGCAAAGGAAATTTAGGAGGATACCTATGCTGAAGTCATTCTTCCACACCGGATTCGTGGTCAGGGACATCGAGGAATCGGTTCGCTTCTACTCTGAAATACTGGGAATGCGCATCGCCGGGCGCACCGAGCGGGAGGGCGAATTCGTTGAGCAGGTGCTGGCGTTCCCCAACGCCCACATCAGGGGAGGCTTCGTGGATCTGGGCCAGGGCCACCAGCTTGAGTTGATCCAGTATCTTTCGCCCCAGAGCGGCCCCAACAGCGTCGAGCGGAACGACCTCGGCGCAGCCCACCTAGCTTTCTTCGTCGAGAATCTCGACCGTTTCTACTTGGACACGCGCGAGAAGGGCCTGAGCTACAACAACCCGCCCGCCTCGATGTTTGACGAAAACGGCAACCTCAGCCGCAAGGCCTGTTACGCCCGCGACCCCGATGGCAACTGGCTGGAGTTCGTCGAGCTTTTCTAGCAAAACCCGTAGGCCCGGCCACCCAATCTCCGCTCCCTCGTGGAGAGGGAGTAGGGCCGGGTGAAATCATCGCCGCCATATAACCGGCCATATAACCATAGGCCGAAACCGGTCAGGAGCCGCCATGCTGCTGCTAATCGACAACTACGACAGCTTCACCTACAACCTCTATCAGTACCTGCGGGAGCTGGGCGCGGAGGTGGACACTCACCGCAACGACAAGATTACCCTCGACGAAATTGAGGATATGGCCCCCGAAGGCATCGTCATCTCGCCCGGTCCCGGCACGCCGATGGAAGCGGGCATCTCCAACGATGTCATCCGCCGCTTCGGGCCGCGGCTGCCGACGCTGGGCGTCTGCCTCGGCCACCAGTGTATCGGCTACGTCTACGGCGCGCGGGTTGACCGCGCCGGTGAGATACGCCACGGCAAGACCTCGATGATTCACCACAACGGCGCGGGAGTGCTGAACGGACTGCCCAACCCCTTCGAGGCCATCCGCTACCACTCGCTGGCGGTTTACCCCGAAACCGTGCCCGACACGCTGGAAGTCACCGCCCGCAGCGAAAACGGCCTCATTATGGGCCTGCGCCATAAGGAACACCCGGTCGAGGGCATCCAGTTCCACCCCGAGTCCATAATGACGCCGGACGGTAAGGCGCTGCTCCGAAACTACTTGGACAAAGTGGCCCAGCACGGCCAACCGGAGGCGTGATTTTGGCCGTAGCGAGCGGCGGCCAAGTGATTAGAGAATCGGATTTTCACTAATAACGCATCGTTTGGAATAACGCATCGTTTGGATATGGCTGTCAATTTACTTAGGAGCAGCTTAAGTTGGAAATTCGTGAAGCGATAGGTGTAATCGTCTCCGGCCAGTCGCTGACTATGGACGAAGCCGCGGCGGTGATGCGACAGATTATGCAGGGGGAGGCTGCCCCGGCCCAACTGGGCGCTTTTCTGACCGCGCTGCGGCTCAAGGGCGAGTCCACTGGGGAAATCGCGGGTATGGCTACCGTTATGCGCGAGTTTTCCCTCAAGGTGCGCGTCGAAGGCACGGTTGTTGATTCGGTCGGCACCGGCGGAGATGGGAGCAACACTTTCAACATCTCTACGGCTGCTGCGCTGGTGGCGGCCGGCGCCGGGGCGCGCATCGCTAAACACGGTAACCGGGCCGCCTCGGGAAGCTGCGGCGCCGCCGACGTGCTGGAGGCCCTCGGCGTCCGCATCGAACTCCCGCCCGAGGGGGTGGAGCGCTGCATCAACGAGGGGGGTATCGGCTTTATGTTTGCCCAAGCATTCCACCCTTCTATGCGCCACGCCGGGCCGGTGCGCCGGGAAATCGGCATCCGCACCGTTTTCAACATCTTGGGGCCGCTGACCAACCCCGCCGCCGCTCAGCGGCAGCTCATCGGCGTCGCTTACCCTGAGTTGGGCGAGAAGGTTGCTGATGTGATGCGACTGCTCGGCTCCGAGCGCACTCTGGCCGTCCACGGCGCTGGCGGGCTGGACGAAATCGCCCTGGATGGCGACACCTCGGTCTGGGAACTGCGCGACGGCCAGGTTGAGAGCTGGACGTTCCGCCCCGGCGGCATTGGCCTGGGACGCTGGAGCGCGGAGGACCTGCGCGGCGGCGACCGCGAGGCCAACGCCGGCATTATGCGCCGTCTCTTGGGCGGCGAGGGCGGCCCCATCCGCGACTCTGTGCTGCTCAACACCGCCGGTGTCTTGCTGGCCGCCGGCGCATCCGACAGCATCCCCAACGGCATCCAGGCCGCGGCTCAGTCCATAGACCGCGGCGGCGCCCGCCAGAGACTCGACGCGCTGGTCGAATTGAGCAATGCCAGTGCGTAGCGCGTGGACGTCCCGCAAGATTCACCGGCCATGCTCTCGATAAACTCAGGGAGGAAAGAGAGAGGGGTTTCAGGGTGGACGAAGCCCTCGCAAGGGAAATTGCGCTGCGCCCATACCAGGCAGCGCCCGCCCGGGCCGGACGAATGTTTGCTGAATCTCCGATAGATGAGCGATGCCTTTTGCGGGTCTTGCTTGATGAGCGATGCCTTTTGCGGTTTTGCGGGTCTTGTTTGAGGAAGGGGCCGTGGGATTGGTTATAATCACTGTATACACCGGCGCCAGGGAGCAATTCGCGCAATCCGAAGGGCGATGCCAGCCTGCGATTCGGATACCACCCAGGCAGCGATACCCGCACCGTCAACTTTAGCGTCGGACATTTGCCGCCGGAGCCGCGAAGTAACGATATATTAAGACCGGAACGAACTGCCAACGGGCTTGGAAATTGCGAAGGCCCGCCAGTTCGAGGTGGGATCTATGAAGAGCGTTCTGCTCCATGAAGAGGTGCGCATTGCCTGATATGCCCAGCATCCTCGACAAAATCGTAGCCGCCAAGCGTGAAGAGCTGGCCGAGGCCAAACGCGCCGCGCCGCTGTCTGAAGTGCAGCAGGCCGCAGCCGGCCGGCCGCGGCCGCTGAACCTGTCCGGCGCGCTCATCGGCGGCGGTATCCGGCTGATTGCCGAAGTGAAGAAAGCCTCGCCCTCTCGCGGGCTGCTGTCGCCGGACTTCGACCCGGTGCGGCTGGCCGGGACCTACGTCGCTAACGGCGCGGCGGCGGTGTCCTGCCTCACCGACCCGCGCTTTCAGGGCGAGCTGGCCCACCTGTCCGCCATCAAGCAGTCTGGGGCGTCGGGACGCGCCCCGGTGCTTCGCAAGGACTTCATATTTGACCCCTACCAAGTCTACGAAGCCCGCGCCGCCGGGTCCGACGGCATCCTGCTCATTGTCGCCATTCTGGAGCCGCCGTTGCTGAAAGAACTGCTGGAAACCGCCCAGTCCCTCTGGATGCAGTGTCTGGTCGAAGTCCACGACGAGAATGAACTGGAAGCGGCAGTGGAAGCCGGCGCGGAAATCATCGGCATCAACAACCGCGACCTGCACACCTTCACCACCGACTTGGCGGTCACGCAGCGGCTGGCCCCGCAGATTCCCCGGGGCAAGGTGATGGTCAGCGAGAGCGGCATCTTCACCCGCGATGACCTGCGCCTGCTCAACCGGGTGCGCGTCAACGCAGTGCTGGTGGGCGAGGCGCTGGTCACCGCCCCCGACGTTGGCGCCAAGGTGCGTGAGCTGTCGGGCCGGTGGGCCGCTTCCCAACCCCCTCCCCCGCAAGGGGAGGGTTAGGGCGGAGGCGGCGCATGATACGGATTAAGATTTGCGGCGTTGGCAATCCCTCCGACGCCTGCGCCGCAGCGGAAGCCGGGGCAGACTTCATAGGTATGGTCTTTGTGCCCGAGCGCCGCCGCCGCATCACGCCTGGCGACGCCAAAGAGATCGTTGATGCGGTGCGCGCCCTCGATGGCCCCCTTCGGCCCGGTTCTGGGCAGGCTTTGCCTCGCATGGTTGGCCTGTTCGCCGATCAGCCATTGGAAGAGGTCAATGAAACCATTGCCCACTGCGGGCTGGACACAGTGCAGCTCTGCGGAAAGGAAAGTGTGGAATACGCCGCCGGGGTGGACTGCGAGGTCATCAAAGTCGTCCACGTCCCGGCGTCCTACCGCCCCCCGCCAGCGTCATACACGGATGTGCCGCAACTGGCCGGGCGGGTGCGTGAATACGCTGAGTCCGGCTGCCTAGTGACCCTGGACCGGCTGGTGGAGGGCATACAGGGCGGCACCGGCCAGAGCTTCAACTTGGAAGTAGCTGCGTCCTTGTCCCGCCGCGGCGTTTCTTTCCTGCTGGCCGGCGGCCTTACCCCGGCCAACGTGGGCCGCGCCATTAGCATCGTCAGACCCTGGGGCGTGGATGTATCCAGCGGCGTTGAGACCATCGGCAAGAAGGACCGGCGCAAGATTCAGCGCTTCGTCGAAAACGCTCGACACGCCGACGCCGCCCTTACCGGCTCGGCCTAGCATAAAACCATTCCCCCTACGAGGGAGGGGTTAGGGTGGGGGCGCATCCCCCGAACACTCTATAAAACCGGACGGAGAACGATGGCAACTCAACCGGCGGCAATCTTTCCTGACGAACACGGGCGCTTCGGAGACTTCGGCGGCAAATTCATTCCCGAAACGCTGATGGCGGCGGTGGCCGAGCTGGAACAAGCCTACAACAGCGTAAAGTTCAGTGAGGATTTTCAGGCTCGGCTGGCCGGTCTGTTGGCGACCTACGCAGGCCGGCCCACTCCGCTCTACTACGCCGAAAACCTGTCGCGGCGTCTGGGCGGCGCGAAAATATACCTGAAGCGGGAAGACCTGGCCCACACTGGCGCCCACAAGATAAACAACGCCCTGGGCCAGGCCCTCCTCGCCCAGCACATGGGCAAGCGGCGCATCATCGCCGAGACCGGGGCCGGACAGCACGGCGTCGCCACCGCCACCGCCTGCGCCATGCTGGGGTTGCAGTGCATCGTCTATATGGGCGAAGAAGACATCCGCCGCCAGTCCCTCAACGTCTACCGTATGCGCCTGCTTGAAGCTGAGGTTATCAGCGTCGAATCGGGAACCCGCACGCTCAAGGACGCGATCAACGAAGCTATCCGGGACTGGGTGACCAACGTCGAAACCACTCACTACCTCATCGGCAGCGTGGTCGGCCCTCACCCCTACCCGGTGATGGTGCGCGACTTCCAGGCGGTAATCGGACGCGAAGCCCGCGTGCAGATTCTGGAAGCCGAGGGCCGGCTGCCCGGCTATGTGATGGCTTGCGTCGGCGGGGGCAGCAACGCCATGGGCGCCTTCCACGCCTTTGTTCCCGACGAAGACGTGCGGCTGGTGGGACTGGAAGCCGGCGGCAAGGGTCTGGATAGCGGCGAGCATTCCGCCACCCTGACCGCCGGCCGTCCGGGCGTGCTGCACGGCGCTATGAGCTATCTGTTGCAGGACGAATACGGGCAGGTCAGCCCGGCCCACAGCATCTCGGCGGGGCTGGACTACCCCGGCGTTGGCCCCGAACACAGCTATCTCAAGGACTCGGGCCGCGCCGAATACCGCGAGGTCACCGACCCGCAGGCCCTCGAGGGCTTCCACCTGCTCTGCCGCACCGAGGGCATCATCCCGGCCCTCGAGTCGGCCCATGCCATCTACGGCGCCGCAGAGCTGGCCCCCAAACTGCCCCAGGACAGCATCATACTCGTCTGCCTCAGCGGCCGCGGCGACAAGGACATCGGCATCGTAGCCGAAGCGGAGAACATCGAACTGTAACGCCGGCGGCGTTTGCCCGCCAAGACACCCAGCGATACAATCACGCGTCACCCAGCCACGCCACCCAGCGCAAAGATGTGCCGGAATGACCACTATCAGCTCTCTTGACGACTTTCTCCAAGCCCTGGACGACAACCCGTCGTGGCGGGAGGCTGTGCGGGCCCGCATTCTGGGCGAGGAGCTTCTGCAACTGCCGGTTCGGTTCAAGGGCTTCGTCGAGGAACAGAAGGTCTTGAAATAAGGGGCTTTGTCAAGGAGCAGAGGGTCGTCAACGAAGAGCAGAGGGTCTGGAACCGCAACGCCACGGCGAGGTTCGACAGAATGGAAGGGGATATGAGCACACTCAAAGACTTCTATGCCAATAGGCAGCCCTTTACCGACGCCCCCGGAATAGCCGGCGATTTCGGGCTGGAATTCGTTCGCGTTCTTACTATGCAAGACCTGTCGAGTATGGCTGGCAACAGCCTGCCCAGGAACGTACATCGTATCTTCCGCAACGCCGACCTGGTGATCGAAGGCGCCGATGAAACCGGCGCGTCCTACATCGTGATAGAAGTTTCGTATACCGCCGACAGCAGGGATACCGACCGGGCCATCCGCAATGCCGAGCTCATCACCCGGTTTACCGGGAGGCCGGCCCAGCCGGTCATTGCCAGCATCAGGAACGACTATGCGGTGGAAGCGTTGATTGAATCCGGCGCGGTGCACTGGTATGCCGTCAGAGACCACGTTGGGCGATACCGGGACGAATTTCAAATGAGCCCCTAGACGAAGACCTGGCCCCAGGACGATTGCAGGCCGCTTGGCATGAGACTCGCCAAAGCTAAGGGCAGGTTCTTGAATGTCAGCGCAATCGTCCCGGCATCAGGCATCAGTCCCGGCATCATAGGGCAGGCGCAACCCTTATGGTTGTCCCCGGCGAAACCGCCGCGCCGCCCGCTCCGAATCTGGTATATTCGCACCCTACCGGACATCACTGAACCGAATCCCGTCCGGCCTTTGCCAGTCCGCCGCAGGCAACAGGAGGCATCGTGCATACAGGACTGTTCCTGGAGTTCCCGGCCCTTGACGAAGTCACCGACCAGCAGGCCTTTCAGCAGGGGTTCCAGATTGCGGAAGAGGCCGAGCGGCTGGGAGTGGAGTCGGTATGGCTTGCCGAGTATCACTTCATTCCCTTCAGCGTCCTGTCCGCTCCCGTTATGGTGGCCACGGCCATCGCCAGCCGCACCGAGCGCATACGCATCGGGCTGGGCGTTCTGTTGCTCCCGCTGGGCAACCCCATCCGCATCGCCGAGGAAATCGCTACCCTGGACCACATCTGCCAAGGGCGGCTGGACTTCGGGGTTGGCCGTGGCACCTTCCCGGAGCACCACGACGCCTTCCTGTCTCCTTACGCCGAGAGCCGGGGCCGCTTTGAGGAATACCTGGAGATCATCCTCAGAGCCTGGACCACCGAGCAGTTCTCCTTCGAGGGCGAGCACTATAAGTGCCACGACCTGGCGGTGCGCCCCAAGCCCTACCAGAAGCCCCATCCGCCGATTCGGATAGGCGTAACCTCGGCGGAAACCTTCCCCATCATCGGGCGCATGGGATACCCGCTGTTCGTCAACCCGTCGCGGGTATTCGCCCTGGACGATCTGGCGGAACACGTCAACGCCTACCGGAAGGCATGGCAGGACGCCGGCCACCCCGGCGAGGGCAGCATAGGGATACGCCTACCGGTCTACCTCGCCGAAACCGAGGGGCAGGCCTACGAAGAGCCGAGGGAGAGCGCCCTTGTCTCGATGCAAGGCATCGGGCAGCGCGTCGCCGTCAGCGCTTCCCGGGAAGGCACCACCGGCAACTGGCAGGCCGAATCCGACCACATCCTCGGCATGACCTACGATGATTGGCTGCGGGACAAAGTGGTCTTCGGCACCCCGGATTCCGTACTCGACCGCCTGCTTCAACTTACTGAGTCCCTGCAACTGTCCCATATAGTTTTCGAGCATAACCTGGGCCGCAGAATCCCCCATGAGCTGCAAATGAATTCGGTGCGCCTGCTGATGGACAAGGTGGTCCCGCACCTGCCTTGACGCCCGCCCCGCCAAAGCCTTACATCGGTTTCTCTTCCCTCCCAGGGAGAGGAGGGCTGAAACCCACGGCGGCGCTTCCCGCTTGCGCCAGCAGTTTCTCTTCCCTCCCAGGGAGAGGAGGGCTGAAAATCCCGGGACATCTGGGCCTTGATGTTGCGGGTTTCTCTTCCCTACCAGAGGGACTAAAAGCCCCGGGGGAACCGGTGTCGGTATGATATAATTCCTGGCGCACTATTGTTAATCGTAACAAGACTTGTGGGAGGCTGAGTTATGGACTTGGGATTGCGGGATAAGGTTGCCATCATCACCGGCGGGAGCGACGGCATCGGCAAGGCCGCGGCCCTCAGCATGGCCCAGGAGGGGGCGTCGGTGGTCATCGTCGCCCGGCGGCCCGACGTGCTGGAAGAGGCGGCGCAGGACATCAAGGCGGCCACCGAGGGCCAGGTGCTGCCCATCTCCGCCGACGTCACCGGCCCCGACAGCGCCCGCAGTATCGTCGAGCGCACCCTGAACCAGTACGGGCGGCTGGACATCCTGGTCAACAACGCCGGCACATCCATGGCCAAGTCCTTCGAGGAAGTTTCCCACGAGGACTGGGAGTTCGACTTCGAGTTGAAGGTATGGGGCGCGGTGCGGCTGATCCAAGAGTCCATACCGGAAATGCGGAAGGTCGGCGGTGGACGCATCATCAACGTCACCAACCTCGGCGGGCGCACGCCGGGCCCGGCGTCTATGCCGACCTCCATCTCCCGCGCCGCCGGCATTGCCATCACCAAGGGGCTGTCCAAAGACTTGGCGAAGGACAACATACTGGTCTCGACGGTGTGCATCGGCCTCATCAAGAGCGGCCAGCACCAGCGCCGCTTTGACTCCCGCATCCAGAACGAGCCGAACCTAAGCGTAGACGCCTTCTACGACCAGCTTGCCGCGGGGCGCTCGGTTCCGCTGGGCCGCGTGGGCGAGCCGGAGGAAGCTGGCGACGTCATCGCCTTCCTCGCCTCGGAGCGGGCCAGCTACCTGACCGGCATCGCGGTCAACCTCGATGGCGGGGCCTCGGCAGTCGTCTAAACGTCCGTTCAGCGGGAGAAGGCGGCGGAGCTTCGGAGCTTTCCCAATACTTTTTCGGACTATCAGTATGACCACGCCCGGCGACAACTATGAAGAAGTAGCTGATTACGAAAGCCAGGCCCGCGAGTTTTTGTCGGTTAGCTGGGACTTTCTGGCTGCTGGGAATCTGCATCAAGCATCGGAAAAAGGCTGGGGCGCCGCGGCGCACATGGCGAAAGCCGTTGCGTCGGCCCAAGGCTGGGAGTACAGGACTCACGCTGATTTCAGCCAGGTCATGTACCAGGCCAGACAGTTAGCCAACAACCCCCGAATTCACGAACTGCGTGGTGTTGCCAACGAACTGCATCTGAACTATTACAAGCGAAAGAGGCACTTGAACGCCGAAGCCATCCGTGAAGACCTGAATATAATAGCGGAGTTGCTGGAAATCTTGCAGCCGCTCACCGGGCCGGAGTGCTGACAGTATGCTTGGCGCGCTGTCTGTCAGACTGGCTAGAACCGGAAAAAGCAGATCCGGATACGCTGAACGCTTGTCCCGGCATTCCCGTGGAAGTGGGATGACGGGTGTTTTAATCTCCGGAGGACGAAAGTGACCGCTTCATACCTTGATGAATTGCAACCCAGAGCGCGGCTGTTGCTGGGGCCTGGCCCCAGTTCGGTTCACCCCCGCGTGTTGCAGGCTATGACCATCCCGGTTATTGGTCACCTGGACCCTGATTTCTTCCAGGTGATGAACGACATCGGCGATATGCTGCGAGCGGTTTACCGCACCGCTAACGTGATGACTATGCCGGTGTCCGCCACCGGAACCGGAGCCATGGAAACCGCCTGCGCCAACATCCTGGAGCCGGGCGACACTATGGTCGTTTGCCGCAACGGATACTTCGGCATCCGCTTGGGCAATATAGCCGAGCGGTGCGGGGCCAGGGTCTACGAAGTAGACTCCCCTTGGGGCCAGCCGGTAGACCCGCAGGCCCTGGACGACGAACTTTCCCGTCACTCAAAGGTCAAGGCGGTGGGCGTGGTTCACGCCGAGACCTCCACCGGCGTCCTGACACCGTTGCCGGAGTTGTTGGAAGTCATCCGCCGCCACGGGGCGCTGTCCATCGTTGACGCCGTAACCTCGCTGGGCGGCCACGATATGCGGGTGGACGAATGGGGCATTGACGTCTGCTACAGCGGCACCCAGAAGTGCTTGGGCGCCCCTCCGGGCCTCGCCCCCATCACCCTCAGCGACGCGGCTATGCAGGTGGTAAAAACGCGGGAAAGCCTGGTGCAGAGCTTCTACTTCAACCTGCAGGATCTGGAAAGTTACTGGGGCCTGAGCCGCAGCTATCACCACACCGCGCCCATCTCTATGACCTATGCCCTGCGCGAGGCTCTGCGAATGATGATGGAAGAGGGCATCGAAAACCGCATCAGCCGTCACGCCCGCGCCGCCGCCGTCCTCCGCGCCGGGCTGGAAGCCTTGGGGCTGGAGCTGCTGGCCGACCCGAACTGCCGCCTCAACCCGCTGACCACCGTGCGGATACCGGACGGCATAGACGACGCAACGGTTCGCGGCTCACTGCTTAGGGACTACGATATAGAAATCGGAGGCGGGCTAGGCGAGTTTCGCGGAAAAGCCTGGCGCATCGGGCTGATGGGCGACTCGGCGAGAGACCGCAACGTCTTCGCTCTGCTGTCGGCGCTGGAGACAATTCTCAACGGGAACGGCTACGAAGTCGCCTACGGCTCGAGCCTGGCGGCGGGCCAAAAGGCTCTAGCCAATTTTGACAGGCAGCGTCCGCTCTTTTTTCGACGGTGAAAAGATGATAGAAAGCCTTGCTGGACTCCTGAGATGATTTGGCCTGTTCTTCGCCGGGATGCGGAAGCTCTCGGATAATCTGAAGGGAGCAACTGCCGGATTCGAGCGCTTTTCTCCAGATTGCTCTCCAACCACGTATCCGCTATGGGTTGGGAGGTGTTTGCAGGCGGGCATCACTCAGAATAAGCCGGCCAGAATATGCCGGCCCTGACGCTTATTGCGATCAGTATGTTGCGGGCCGGGTTTATTTTTGCCAGCCAGGTCTTCCGACGGCCAGGTCTTCCGATTGTTGCTTGGCGGAACATCGGGGCGGCGCTGCTCGCCCTGTTGGTAGCTTTCGATATTGAAGTCAGAATGCCGGGGCCATTCAAGCGGGATGTTCCCGGCTGCTCGCCCTGTTGGTAGCTTTCGATATTGAAGTTGCCGCCTTTTGTATCTTTGGCCTCGGCGGTCTCGGCGGTCTCGCCAGCATATTTGGTCAGCGATAGAGCTTCAAAGTTGCTTCCGGTTGGCCTTGGGCTGTTTGGAGCGCCTCGCTTTTTATTGGCCTCTCTTTAAGTCAAAGAATCGGCAGCGCTGTTGATTGGAGAGCCTTGGTTTCAAGAATATCAGGGTTTGATGGGGCGTTCTTTGTGGTTTTCCTTCTTGGATGCCGCGGTTTTGACTTTCTGGTCCAGTGATTCTCAGCGACGATGGCACTGGGCAATGGCGGAGCAAATCACCGCAGACCGCTCCGATCTGCTGCGCAGAAGAAGATGACTTCTTCGGCCCCGCTACCGGTTATGGCGTTGGGCTGGGGGGAACCGGCGACTGCTCTTCCAGCCGGTAGGCTTCGTCCAGGATGTCAACCACGTGGCGGACTGGGGTAGGCTGTCCGGCGGAGCGCAGGCCCTGCTCCAATTGCAGCATACAGCCGGGGTTGGCGGTGATGACTTCCTGCGCCCCGCTGTGGTTTATGGAGTCCAGCTTGCGGCTCAGGATTCGTTCTGAAAACAGGGGCTGCACCGCCGCGTACACCCCCGCGCCCCCGCAGCACATGGATGAGTTCTCCATTTCCAGAAGGGTGACGCCGGGTATACCCCGCAGTATGGCCCGCGGAGCGGCGGAAATGCGTTGCGCATGAGCCAGGTGGCATGGGTCCTGGTAGGTGACTGTCCGCTCCAGGCGCGCCGCCGGGCGGCGAAAGGGAATTGCCAGCAAAAACTCGGTGATGTCCTGCGTCTTTTCGCTGGCCTCCCGCGCCCGCTCCGAATACTCCGGGTCGTCCTTCAGCAATTCCGCGTATTCCTTCATACTGGAACCGCACCCGGCGGAGCAGGTGACGATACGGTCGGCATCGCTGGCGAGAAAGGCGTCTATGTTGCGCCGGGCCATAGCCCGCCCGGTTTCCAGATCGCCAGCGTGCAGGCTCAGGGCGCCGCAGCAGCCCTGCCCGGGCGGCACTGTCACCTCGCAGCCGTTCCGGGTTAGGGTTCGCACTGCTGCGTCCATCGTCGCTCCTTGCATCAGCGGCATCACGCAGCCGGAAAGCAGGGCTACTTTCAGTGTTGGTTCGCCTTCGGTTGGCCGGTGGGAGCGGCGCGACGGGCCGAAGAAGCGTCTGCTCATCCGGGGCAGTTGGGCTTCCAGTTGCGCCAGCCCGCCGGGCAGCAGGCGCAGCAACCCGGAGCCGCGCAACAGCTTTTGCGCCCCGATGCGCTGGTAAATGCGGAGCAGATGCGCCCCCAGCCGGAGCAGGGCCGGACGGGGCAGCGCCCCCCGCAGGAACCAGCGGTTCATTCGCTTCATCCCAGGCGACTGCCGCCGGCGGGCGCGGACCTGGGCGCGGGTGCGCTCCATCATCCGCCCGTAGGGAACGCCCGAGGGGCATACCGCTTCGCAGGCGCGGCAGTTGAGACAGGCTTCCCAGTGGGAAACAATGCGCTCGCTGATTTCCACCCGCCCCTCGTTGACTGCCTTCATGAGCGCGATGCGTCCCCGGGGCGATTCCATTTCCAACCCGGTCACGGCGTAAGTGGGGCATGAGCTGAGGCACAGCCCGCAGTGAACGCAGCGGTACATATCGGCTTCCGCCGGCGCGTCGGGCGCGGTGAAACCGGCGAATACCGCGGGCAGCGAATGGGAATGCGGCGCATCTGACGGCGCGGGTTCGGGTGCGGCAGGTTCGGGCGTGGTCATCAATCAAAGCCTTCACGTATTTTTCAATCCAGAACCCCAGAGCAGAGAACGCAAAGATTATGACAGAAATACTAACCCGTTGCGCTGAAATAAGCTCCGTTCACAGCCGCCCGATGAACCGTCCGCGATTAAGCAGCCGACTGGGGTCGAACTGCTCCTTGAGGCGGCGAATTATCGCCATGCTTGCCGGCTCCTCTCCCCACACATCCAGTTGTGTCTTGACGGAAGGATGGCAGATTTCGACCACCGCCGTTCCGCCGTGGCTTTGCGCGGCGCGGCGGGATTCGCGGACGGTTGCCAACACGCCCTCGCCGCCGGATTCGCCCCAGAAGAACAGGCGCACCGTCCCGAAGCCGGGGTCGGCCAGCGCCTCCGCGGGCGTCTCTAGCAGACCGATGCGGAGACAAGCGGCGGTGAGAGACGGTATCATCCGCCGGGGAGCCGACAGCTTTATAGCCAGGGTTGGCGCGAAATCATCCCGCCAGCCCAGGCCGGTGGCCCACTGCCTGGCTGCTGCTGCTACGTCGCTGCCGGTCTGGGCTGTGCTGCGCGCGCCCGCCTTGAGCAAGGCGGCTGACGTTTCTTCCACCCGCCGGTGAACGGCTCCGGCACGCCCGGAGAAGAAACACAACCCCAGCCCGCCCATGCTTTCCCGCAGCGCCTGGCTGAGAGGAGCGTCTCCGCCCACTGTAATTGACGGGTTGGAAACCAGGCGGCGCGCCAATCCTTGGGTGACCGCCACGTAGCTCATCGGCCCCGCCGGATGGTTCAGCAGATCCCGTCCGGCGGAAACAGCATCCTCCATCGAGGCGAAGGGGGCGGCCAGCATACACTCTTCCGGCTGCAAGGGCGACACCTTGAACGACGCTTCTACGATGACGCCCAAAGTTCCCAGCGCGCCGGTGTAGAGCTTATTCAGGTCATACCCGGTGACGTTCTTCACCACCCGTCCGCCGGCCTTGGTCTCCGTGCCGTCGGCTCCCACGACGCCGATGCCGATGAGCCAGTCGCGGGGCGGGCCGTAGGCGTGGGCCAGGACGCCGACGCTGGCGGCGGACAGCGCGCCGCCCACCGTGGCGCGGCTGGGGATGGGCGACTCCAGCGGCGCGAACTGACGGGCCGCCGCCAGCTCCTGTTGCAGCGCGTCGAGGGTGATGCCGGCTTCCACCGTGGCCGTCATATCGCCGGGCTGGTAGTCAATGACCCGGTTGAGACGCGAGAGGTCCAGGGCCAGCCCCACGCTGTCGGGCGTATTGCCCAGGGCCAGCTTGGTGCCGCCACCCCGGGGAAACACCGGGACCCCGTTCCGCGCCGCCCAGCGCATCACCTCGGCCACCTGCTGCCGGTCGTCGGGAACCACCACGGCCATGGGCAGGAGACCGTCTATGGAGTACTCGGAATACTGGGCGCTGGGCGGCAGTCCCCGCGGGGGGACAATCGCGCCAAGCCCGTCAGGTATTGAGGCGGTCAATGGAATCTCCGGTGTTCAAGACGTTTGGAGCAAAGGCGAGCTATTGCCTCAGCCCCAGCTCTTCCACGAATGGACTGATGGGGCCGGCGTCATTGTCAATCAGCATAACCACCTTCTTGCGGGCGCGGGTGAAGGCCACGTAGAACAGACGGCGCTCGGCCTCCAGTTCCCTCTGTTCAGTGGCTCTCTTATGGGGCCAAAGACCCGGCACGGTGTCCAGCATTATGACTGTATCAAACTCTTTGCCTTTGGCCCGGTGGGCGGTCATAAGATGCAACGGGCGTTCCTGCGTATTGCTTGATGTGTCGGCGTCAACATCCTCATTGTTTGGGGTGTCGGCGTCAATATCCTCTTCGAAATTCTGATAATCTCCAACCTCTTCCTGAGCATTTTCGATCCGCTCAATCAGGTCTTCAGCGCTCAGATTTTCGCCGTCTGATGAGATTACAGATTTGTATGACGTCGTTTACTACCGCTCTTTTCCCTCGTACTTCTTGTGACGCAGCCCAAATTTTCAGCAATTTAACGAGGTTGTTAAACGCCTCGCTACTGAAAATCTCCAAGTCAATGGCGGTCTTGAAGGGCGCGCCATCAGAAACGAAGTAAATTTGGAAGGGAATCAATTGGCCGCGGAGTCGTCCGATCACCGCCACTTTGCCGGGTTCCGTGGATTTTACAAATTCTGTTACCCGCTCCAGTTTCTCGTTTATGCCGTCAGTTCTGACGATTTCTATTTCTGCGGTATTGGCATTCTCGGCAGCCCTGACTCTTTTGGCAACCCGGTTAACAACTGCCGCTATGTGCTCTTTGCCAGCCCAAATCGGCCGGAGCTGATTCCGCATAGCGAAATGGCGGTCATTATTTGTTCTGAGCAGCTTGGGGTTGCGTACCTGATTGCGGTTTGCCGCCAGCCATAGGCGTTCAAGGTATTGACCATAGTCTGGTCTCTGACAGATTCAAAGTCCGGGTCATTCGCCAGCCGCGATTTTAGTTCGTTAGTGGCTGCCAAAGGGAAGGTGACAATTAAAAATCGTGGTTTGCTTTCGGCTCATTTAGTAGCCCTCAGCCCTTTGCGCCAGATCCCGGCAGCGGTACAGCAGCGAGTTGGTCTTTCCGAAGCCGGCGGGGCGAGCAGGCGGATGTTTTTCGCAGTGGAACGGCAAAATTTCAGTTGGGAAGGGTCAAGGCCAGGCATAATTCACCTCTATGATATTTTGTTGCGCCCCTGCTCGCTGACGGTGATGGGGAGAACCAGTTGACTGTCTGCGCTGAAGTGATTTTGTTGCGCACCTATTCGCCGACGGTGATGAGGGTTACGTTGCGGTCTTGGGCGAGCTGCTGGCGGGCGTCGTCCACGTGGGCGGCTACCACGATGGGGATAGTTGTTTTCTGAGTAATCCGCTCCATGATGGCCGCCCTTTCGTCCGCGCGCGTAATGTCGTGGTCGGCGACGGTAAGGGAAACCTCCATTACTATGAACAGAGTATCGGCGTCTGGGCGTCCGCGTTCTTGGAGAACGATGTCCGCCTGGGCAACCTCGTTGCGTTCCTGTTGACTGATGACACCTCGACCTTCAGCATCGTACAAAAGGTCGAAGAATTCCGAATCGTCGGGCAGGTTGTCCGCTTGAGAAACCGGACACGGCGGTTCATCCGTTCAGTCAGGATGCTGGAGATGGTATTGCCGACTTTCTGTTCGTAAGAGTTGCCTCGCAGGTTCCCTACCCAGCCTTCGAGCCGTGCCTGTCCCGCTTCCAAACGGGCCTGTCCCGTCTTCAGTTCGGCAACGTCGCCTTCCAGCGTGGCGAATCTTTTATTGGAGGTCTCCATGAATTCCGTGAAGGCGGCCGTCAACTGGGTCAATTTCTGGGGCATTTCCAGAAGCTCCTGACTAAGCAGCGCGGCGCGCAGGGCGTCGGCCCATTCGGGCTGTTCGCGGATGATGCGCAGGATGTCGGCGATGTCGTTGACGGTGGTCATGGTCATATCTCTATCTGAGAGACGTCTATCATTTTGACGTCCTCGAAGCTGACGTGAATCAAGGTTACTCCCCGTTCTGCGGCAAGCTGCCGCTGGGCCTCGTCAATACGGGCGTATATGACTGCCGGGATGACCTCCTTCCCAGTAACCCGCCGCATAATTTCGGCATGATCGGCAATTCGGTTAATGCGGTCTTCTTTGGCGGTGGGGTCAATACGCACCACGGCGTAAATGTATGATCCGTCCTCACGGCTTTCACCGCCTAAGACATTGGTTCTGAAATCCGCAACTTCATACTCTTCTCGTTTGCTGATGAATCCTTGTTCACAAGCATCGTGTATAAGGTCAGCAAGCGTTTCGTCGAACACATTCTCTCCTCTGAGGACGCGAGAGCGGCGAACGTTGGAGTGCATACCCACTAAGCCGCCGAGCCTGTGTTGGACTTTTGTATCGTAAATTATCCATTCCAATAAGGGCCAGTCGCTGTCAGTCATATTCTATCCATGTCCTGGATATCCTTACTATGTTTCGCGCGTCAGCTCTCTCGCGACTTGGGCGGTTAGGCGAACATCCCCGGAGCGGGGCGGTGGGCCCCGGCGCGGTGGCGGTGGCCGTCGGGGAAGATCTTGCCGGGGTTGATGTTATTGCGCGGGGCGAAGGCGTCGCGCACCTTGCGCATCACTGCCATGTCCTCGTTTGTGTAGACCAGCGGCATCTGCTCCTTCTTTTCCAGGCCAACGCCGTGTTCACCGGTCAGGGTTCCGCCGGCGGCGACGCAGATCTCCAACACTTCGGCCCCGGCCGCAGTGATTTTCTCCAGCGCCCCCGGCTCCCGCTCGTCGAACAGCAGGCAGGGGTGCAGGTTGCCGTCGCCTGCGTGGAAGACGTTGGCGATCTCGATGCCGTGCCTGCGGCCCACCTCGGCCACCTGCCGCAACACGAGCGCCAGTTGCGTCCTCGGCGCCACGCCGTCCACCAGGTAATAGTTGGGCGCCAGGCTGCCCAGCGCGCCCAGCGCGCCCTTGCGTCCCTTCCAGAGCTGCTCGCGCTCGGCGGCCTCGGCGGCGGCGCGCACCTGCGTGGCCCCGGTGTCCCACAGCGAGGCCTCCACTTCCAGTCCGATTTCGTCAACCTCGTCCGACAACCCCTCCAGCTCAATCAGCAGCACTGCCCCGGCGCCGTCGGGATACCCGGCGTCCGATACGTTCTGCACCGCCCGGATGCTGAGGGCGTCAATCATCTCCAGGGCGGCGGGGACGATACCGTGGCCGATGACTGTCGAGACGGCGGTGCAGGCCGATTCCACGTCGGAAAATATGCCTAGGTACGTCTTCACAGCTTCCGGCGTCGGCAGCAGCCGCACCATGATGCGAGTGGCGATGCCGAAGGTGCCTTCCGAGCCGGTGAACACTCCCCGGAGGTCGTACCCCGGCGTTTCGCGGGCCAGGCTGCCCAAGTTGGTTACGGCGCCGTCCTCCAGCACCACTTCCATGCCCAGCACATGGTTGGTGGTGGTGCCGTAGGCCAAGCAATGGGGGCCGCCGGCGTTCTCTGCGATGTTGCCCCCCAAGCTGCATGCCCGCTGGCTCGACGGGTCTGGTGCGTAGCGCATCCCATACCGCCGGACGTGCGTGTCCAGGTCCAGGTTGATGACCCCCGGCTCTACCACGGCGTGGCGGTTTTCCTGATCCACCTCCAGGATACGGTTCATCCGGGTGAAGGCTATCTGGACGCCGTCGGGATGCGAAATCGCGCCGCCGCTCAGCCCGGTGCCAGAGCCGCGGCCCACCACTGGCACGCCGGCCTCGTAACACAGCGCCATCACCTGGCTGACCTCCTGGGTATTCAGCGGGAATGCCACTGCCCGGGGCATCCCCCGATCAATTGACCCGTCATACTCGAACACCAGCAAGTCGTCGGGATGAAACACCACATTGGATGGCCCGACAATCTGCTGTACTCGGCTGACGAATTGCTTGACCCCAAAGGCAGCCAGCGCGCTGCCGGGGGTGGGTTCACTGAAGTCTAAAGAAGTCAAAACGCCCCCGCCCGAAGAGCCTGATTAGCCACTATGCTTTGATTTGGATGATACCCCTGCCGTGTAGGCGGGGCAAGGGCGGCAGAGGTTAGGGCGGCACAAGGCTGTGCTGCCGTTACTCTCCGCGCAGGCGACGGACTTCGGCCTCCAACTCGCGCACCCGCTCCTCGGCGGCGATGCGATAGGCGCGTTCCACGTCACGATCGCTCTCGGCGGCGGCGCGGGTTTCGGCTTCTTCGTTGAAGGTTGGCAGATAGAGCTGCGACGCCGGGTCGCGCCAGCGGAGCTGCCCGTCCTCCCAGCAGACGTCCAATCCCAGGGTTTCGCTGTGGCCCCGGAAGCGGGTTTCGTCAACTCGCATGATGTTGATGGGCTGATACTCCCCGTCAACCAGCCGGTCGCCGGCCAGTCCGGCATCGTAGAGGCCGCCGCCGGTGGGGTCGAAGCGCCAGTATTCCGGCACCCCGAATGCCGCGTAGTCCACGCGCTTGATGGTGTAGTCATTTTCGGCGGTGGAGGGCGAGGCGACTTCCAGCACGAAGTCCGGCGGCTTGCCCTGCTCGTCTATGGAGTAGCCTTGCTGCGCGATGATTCTGGCCCGGTTCACGTTGAAGGCGATGAGCAGGTCGGGGATTCGCAGCCCCCGGCGGCGGCTGACGTTCCAGCCGACGGGAACCTCACCCAAGACGATGGTGGAGTCTGAGGCGCCGAAGTGGCGAGCCAACGCCGCCAGATGCCCCGGCAGGTGGAGATAGAGGGGGTTCTGCATATCGCCTCGTGGCGGAAACACGGGGAATTTGCCGTCGGGATATTCCAACGGAGTACGCGGCGGTTGCTGGAACTTGCCAGCCGCGTACCCGGGCCGGGAGGTCTGCTGCCGCTTTGGCTTGCTGGTCATGGCTGTCCTGGCAGGGTTTGTATCTGTACGATTGCGGAGGCTGGATAATTATACGCTATCAGATTTGGCGTCCGGGTGCGGACGTTGGTATGAGAAAATTGCGAAATTCCGCTGTTCCGGTTCTGGATTCCTGCTTTCGCAGGAATGGCGGGTTGTAACTGCCCAGGAATGGCGGGTTGTCACTTCCATAGAGTGTACGAGAGAGTGTACGAGCCAGTATTCGCAATACCCTCTGGTATGCAGTGTTCTGGCGCTTGTGATCGAGCCGCTTCCCGCCGGGGGCATTGCCGTTACTCCCCGCGCAGGCGACGGACTTCGGCCTCCAACTCGCGCACCCGCTCCTCGGCGGCGGCGCGGGCTTCGGCTTCCTCGTTGAAGGTTGGCAGATAGAGCTGCGACGCCGGGTCGCGCCAGCGGAGCTGCCCGTCCTCCCAGCAGACGTCCAGTCCCAGGGTTTCGCTGTGGCCCCGGAAGCGGGTTTCGTCAACTCGCATGATGCTGATGGGCTGATACTCCCCGTCCGCCAGCCGGTCGCCGGCCAGTCCGGCACCGTAGAGGCCGCCGCCGGTGGGGTCGAAGCGCCAGTACTCGGGCACCCCGAAGGCCGCGTAGTCCACGCGCTTGACGGTGTAGTCATTTTCAGCGGTGGAGGGCGAGGCGACTTCCAGCACGAAGTCCGGCGGCTTGCCCTGCTCGTCTATGGAGTAGCCCTGCTGCGCGATGATTCTGGCCCGGTTCACGTTGAAGGCGATGAGCAGGTCGGGGATTCGCAGCCCCCGGCGGCGGCTGACGTTCCAGCCGACGGGAACCTCACCCAAGACGATGGTGGAGTCTGAGGCGCCGAAGTGGCGAGCCAACGCCGCCAGATGCCCCGGCAGGTGGAGATAGAGGGGGTTCTGCATATCGCCTCGGGGCGGAAACACGGGGAATTTGCCGCCGGGGCAGGCCAACGGAGTACGCGGCGGTTGCTGGAACTTGCCAGCCGTGCGCTCTGGGGGTGGCTGCCGCTTTGGCTTGCTGGTCATGGCTGTCCTGGCAGGGCTTGCATCTGTACGACTGCGGAGGCTGGATAATTATACGCTATCAGATTTGACGCCGAGGCACGAATTTGGCTGGAAGGCACGAATTTGGCTGGCATTGTTTGGCGGGTAGCGTTCCGTGATTTGTGTTCAAGCCGCTCCCCGCCGGTTCTCGACCGCACGTGTCATCTCCGCCAAAGCGGGAATTCATACGACCCTGGTATCGGCAAACGGGTATTTGGTTAACGCTCCGGGTTCCTGCCAAAACGGAAATAACGAAGCAACAGGCAATGTCGGCGCGAGTTGAGAATATGCTCGCATAGGAAGAGGCGAAACCTCGTGGTGTTCGTAACCGGTGGAGATGGAGTTGAGAATATGCTCGCATAGGAAGGGGCAAAACTCGTGATTGCGAGCGTAGCGAGACAACCTTGTTCAGGTTTTGGCGGTTTCCGTCATAAACATTCCATATTACCGCATTACCGCAACCGGATTATGGACTTCGCGTGGAATGAGAATCGCAGAGCCGAGTTTTGCCCGTCCCTTCTCACAGCGCGCCCCTACCCGACACACCCCCGGCCCTGTATCCTGTATACTGTTGCCGGTTTTCACGCAATGGAGGTTTGACCTTGGAGTTCAACATTGCAGTTATGGGCGGCGACGGCATCGGGCCGGAGGTTACGGCCCAGGCCGTGGGCGCGCTGGAGGCCGTGGGACGCGCCTTCGGACACAGCTTTAACCTGTCCTACGGCGACATCGGCGGTGTCTCGATAGACAAGCACGGCATCCCCTTCACCGGCGAGGTGCGGGCCATGTCGGGAGACAACGACGCCGTCCTCTTCGGCGCCGTGGGCGGCCCCAAGTGGGACGACCCCAATGCCACCGTGCGCCCGGAGCAGGGGTTGCTGGACATCCGCGCCCACATGGGCGTCTTCGCCAACATCCGCCCGGTCAAGGTCTATCCCTGGCTGGCCGATGCCGGCCCCCTGAAGCCCGCTGTGCTGGAGGGGGTGGATATGGTGGTGGTGCGCGAGCTCACCGGCGGCTTGTATTACGCCGAGCCGCGCGGCCGCCGCGAGACCCCCGGCGGGATCATCGCCGAGGACACTATGCGCTACACCGAGGGCGAAATCGAGCGGGTTCTGCGTGTTGGCTTCGAGCTGGCCCGGGGACGCCGTAAGAAGCTGACCTCCGTTGATAAAGCCAACGTTCTGGAATGCTCCCGCCTTTGGCGCACCGTGGCGACCCGTCTCGGCGAAGAATACCCTGACATAGAGCTGGAACACGTGCTGGTGGACGCCTGCGCTATGCAGCTAATCTCGCAGCCTTCCCGCTTCGACGTGATCGTCGCCGAGAACACCTTCGGCGACATACTCACCGACGAAGCCTCGGTGCTGGCGGCGTCCATGGGCCTGTTGCCTTCGGCCAGCCTGGCCGGCGTGCCGGTGGCCGGGCAGCCCTCCGTCGGAATGTATGAGCCGATTCACGGCACCGCTCCCGACATCGCCGGGCGGGGCATCGCCAACCCCATCGGCTCCATCCTCAGCATGGCGATGATGCTCCGCTACTCGCTGGGCCTCACCGAGGAGGCTGCCGCCGTGGAGCGCGCCGTGGAGCAGACGCTGGAAGGCGGCCTCCGCACCGCCGACATCGCGGGCGGCGGCAGCTCCGTCGGCACCATGGAGATGGGCGACCGCATCATCGCCGCCATCGAGCAGGGATAGCGCAAACGCCGAAGGCGCAGAGACTACAAAAACAAAGCTCTGCGCTCTCTGCGTTTAACTAAGGGCAAAAGATGATTGAATTTACCAGCTTGTGGATTGCCATCCTGGTGTTCTTGGGCAGCGCCGGGGCGGTCATTTTCTTCGGAATACGCCTCGCGGTTTATGGCGACGCCCTGGCCACGCTGACCGGATGGGGGAGGCTGTTCGTAGGCAGCATCCTCATCGCCCTGGCTACGTCCCTTCCGGAACTGGCGACCAACATTACGGCGGTCAGCTTGGTGTCGCCGCCCAACCCCGGCCTCGCCTTCGGCAACGTGGTGGGCGCCAATATGCTCAATATGTTCACTTTCGCTGCGGTGGCCCTCGTATTCGGCGGCAAGATATTTTTGGAGCGCGTGGCCCCCGAGCAGGGATACTTGGCCGTCACCGCCGTCGCGCTGACCGGGCTGGCCCTGCTGTTCGGCGCAATCAAGCTGGACGCAGCGGTCTTCAAGATTGGCCTCACCTCTGTCATCCTCATCTTGGTCTTCGTGGCCGGAATGTATGTGGTTTATAAGACCCGGCCTGCCGGAGACGACAGCGAAGAAGAAGCCCCCGGGATGAGCTTGGGCAAGGCGTGGCTGATGTTCGCGCTGGTGTCGGGGGGCGTGATTATTTCCGGCTACTTCCTCGGCGTCAGCACCGACAGCATCGCCGAGATTACCGGCATCTCCTCCGGCACTCTGGGCATCCTGCTGGTGTCGCTGGTTACCACTATGCCCGAGGCATCGTCCACCATCGCGGCAGCCCGGATGGGCGCCTTTGATCTGGGCGTCGCCGGACTTTACGGGAGTTGCGCCTTCAACGTCACCATCCTTTTCTATGCCGACATTTTCTACCGCGGCGGTGAGGTTGTGGAAGGCACCGGTCTTGGTTCCGACACCGTTGCTATCCTGCTCAACCGCCCGCAATCCGAGCACTTCCTGGCCGGCGCCGTCGCTATTGTCCTGATGCTCATCGGTCTGACTCTGATCCTGGCGCGCAACCGTATCCCGCAAATGCTGGCCCGCACCGGCCTAGCCATCATGGCCGCAGGTTACCTCGCCGCCGCCATAGGCGTGGGCTACCTGGGCAGCGCAGACACGGGCGATGACGACAGCGCAACCCTGAACGGCAAATACGCGGAGAGGATCGACACGGAAGGGTAGCCCGCAGAAGCAAACCCGCAGGCGACGAAAGGGCTGAAGTCACGGAAGGGCTGAAGTAATGATGGCCGCAACCGATCGTGTAAGGGAGATATTTGCCGACGCCCGCTCGATGTATGAAGCTGCCCTCGAGCGCTGGGCCGCGGGAGACGTTCGGGACGCCGCGGAAAAGGCGTGGTGCGCCACTCTGCGCTCGACAAACGCTCTCATCCTTGCCCGCACTGGTGAAGAACCGGAGAGAACACCGGAAACCTCTGGCCGCCTGGACCGGCTGGCCCGGCGAGAACCAGCGGCGAGCAGTCTTGTTGGGCGGTACTACTCGCGCCAGCAGCGCCTGCACGGAGATTGTTTCTATTCCGGTATACTGGAGTATCGAGACGAAATCGAACGCCGCATTCGTGAAACCATAAGCTACGTCGCAGACGCTGAGTCTCTGGCCTTCGAAGTCGACACAGATTAGCCCCTACACCACATCCAGCATCTCCTCCGTAACCTGGCCCCGCTCGATGCGGAATATGCGTACCGCCGGGTTGTCGGCGTCCAGCAGCGACACCAGCGCGTAGCGGGTGTCGGGCCACAGCTCTGCGGTGCCGCCGGCGATGCGAACATCGGTGTCGGACGGGTAGGCTTCGCTCTGGGTATGAGAGTGGTAGATGGCGATGAGCTCCCAGCCGTTGTCGCCCGCCTCCGAGTCCACCGTCACCAGCTCCCCCGGGTCCATCGAGAAGCGAAAAGGACTGGCCTCCACGTTGGTCATTCGGTAGCTCTTCACAACTTCCCCGTCCGGCCCGGCCAAGATGCCGCAACACTCGTTGGGCAGGTCTTCCCGGGCGTGGGCCACCATATCGTCTACCAGAGTTTGGCTGATTCGCACCATTATAGGCACTCCTTGCCGTCTGAACTGGGGTTCCGCCCGGCGTATTCGTAGACGGCGGCTTCCTGCTCCGGCGTCTGTATCGAGCCGGGCCTCAGCCTGCGCACTTGGTTAACGGCGTCGGCGGGCGCTGTACCCTGGCTAACCAAATAGCAGGCCAGCACCGTTCCCGTCCGCCCTATGCCCGCGTAGCAGGAGACCGCCACCGGACGCCCCGCGCTGGTCTGGGCGTCTATGAACTCCAGCATCCGGGCAATCTGCTCCTGAGTGGGCGGCGTGAAGTCCGGCACCGGCTCGAACATATCCACGATGTCCAGCATACCGCCGCCGTCAGCCGGGATGGTGCGTTCCTCCATACGAATCATCGCCCGCACGCCCTGCTGGTGCAGGTAGAACAGGTCGCGCATTCCGGCCGGCCCCTGCGAGCCGCCCAGTTCATTGTCCAGCACCCAACTGAAGTTCATATATCGCATACCTCATATATCGCATAGATCAAGGAGTCTTCCCGAAGTTCCCTTTCCCGCAGAGAAAGGAGTATGTGGAGAAAGAGGTATGTTAAGGGCGGATCCCCTTACCCGTCCAGCCGCTGAATCACTTCCCCTGCTGCCAACCCATCCACCGCCACCAGCTTGTCGCGGGAAGAGTGGCCTCGCACGATGCGCAGCCTCAACTTGGCGACGGCCAGCGTGTCGGCCAGCAGTTGCAACAGCGCGGCGTTGGCCTTCCCGTCGTGAGGCGGCGCGGTGACGCTCACCCGCAGAGTCCCGTTCCGGAACTCCAGTATTTGGTTGCGGGAGGCCCGAGGCTGGACCCGAACGCTGATAATGCAGCGGTTCAAGAACACCCCCTTTTAGCGCGAAGGCCGTCAAGTCGAGTATAGTATAGGGTATATCAAGCAAACATCGGAGTTGTTTTGGAATACGCGAATATCAAGCTGTCAAAAGATCAGGGCATCGCCACCATTCGCCTCAACCGCCCCGACGCCATGAACGCCTTGGGCCGCGAACTTGTGGCCGACCTGTCGTCGGCCTTGACCGACGTGGCCGGGGACGATTCGGTGAAAGCGATGGTGCTGCGGGGCGAGGGACGGTGCTTCTGCGCCGGGGCCGACCTCAAGTATTTCCAGGACGCTTTTCAGAGTCCGGAAGCCTTGAGAGATTACCTCACTGAAATCAACAGGGTGATTTTCCAAGTGGAAGACCTGCCCGTGCCAGTGATTGCCGTGGTGCACGGGTTCGCGCTGGCGGGCGGGCTGGAGCTTATGATGGCCTGCGATATGGCCCTTGTGGCGGACGAGGCCCGAATTGGAGACCAGCACGTCAACTTCGGGCTGATGCCCGGCGGCGGGTCCACCATACGGCTGCCCCGGCTGGTTGGCCCGCAGCGGGCGATGGAGCTGCTGACGACGGGCCGCTGGCTTAACGGCCCCCAGGCCGTGGAGTGGGGATTGGCGCTGCGCTCCGCCCCGCTGGAAGAGCTGGACGGCGAACTGGAAAAGCTGGTGGCCCCCCTGCGCGGCAAGAGCCGCCCGGGCCTGGGCTGGATCAAGCAGGTGACCCACCGGGGGCGGGACCTCACCGTCCGCGACGGCGTGGCCGTCGAGGGCATGGCCTTCGCCCAGTACGTCGCCACTTCCGGCCATCCCGCCGAGGGCGTCCAGGCCTTCGTCGAAAAGCGGACGCCACAGTTCTAGCGGCGTTATTATCAGGTTTCCCGTCCGAGAGAGTGTGTGAGGAGGTGAGGGCAAGGCCCTTGTTTTCCCTGCTCCCTGGCAAGGAGGGGAAGGTGAAAAGATACGGAGGAACAATAGACAGGTTTTGAAAATACGCGAAATGCTCCACGAGGGACGCACAATATCATTCGAGTTCTTCCCGCCGCGGACTGCCGATGGCATTCCCGGCGTGCTGGGCACAGTGGCCGAGCTGGCTGCCTACGGGCCGGACTTCATTTCGGTCACCTACGGCGCGGGCGGCTCGACCCGCCACTTCACCGAGCAGATTACGGTGGAGGCCAAGCAGTCGGCGGGCGTTGAGGTTATGGCCCATCTTACCTGTGTCGGCCAGACCGTCGAGGAACTGGACGGCGTGTTGCAACGACTGGATGGCGCGGGCATCGAGAACGTCATCGCGCTGCGGGGGGATCCGCCCCAAGGCGAGCAGCAGTTCACCGCCGCCGAGGGCGGGTTCAGCCACGCCTCCGAACTGGTCAGCCACATCCGCGGCAACTACGAATTCGGTATCGCGGCCGCCTGCTATCCGGAGGGCCACGCTGAGGCGGAAAGCCTGGAGCGAGACCTTGAGTACGCCAAGCTGAAGGTGGACAACGGAGCCGACTTCCTGATTACCCAGCTTTTCTTCGACAACAACGACTACTTCGAATTCGCTGGCCGGGCTGATGCCGCGGGCCTCGGCGTGCCGGTGATTCCGGGTATTCTGCCGGTGCTCAGCGCGCCGCAGATTCGCCGTTTCACCGCCCTCTGCGGCTCCAAAATTCCGCCCGGCCTGGACGCGGAACTGGACCGGCTGGCCGAAGACGATGACGCCGCCCGCGAGCTGGGCGTTGAATACGCGGCGCGGCAGGTGGAAGAGCTTTGGGCCGCCGGCGTTCCCGGCGTACACTTCTACGTGCTCAACCGCAGCTACTCGGTGTCCAAGATTCTCGACCACCTTGCTATCCCCGGCCACATTCCGGAACAGTGAGGTACCCCAAAGTTCCCTCTGCCGCCGGGAGAGAATGCCTAAAATTCCCCCTCCCACGAGGAAGGGGAAGGGGGTTAGGATGAAGGCGTTAGATACCCTCTCCCTCTGGGAGAGGGTTAAGGCGAGGGCGTTGTCCTATGCTTTCCACCGGCGTTGACATCATCGAGATTGGCCGGATAGCCCGGACGCTGGAGCGTTACGGCGAGCGGTTCCTGCACCGTATCTATACCCCCGGCGAGCTGGAATACTGCCGGGGGCGCCCGGCGAAGCTGGCATCGCGTTTCGCCGCCAAGGAGGCCACGATGAAGGCCCTGGGTTCCGGCGCGCGCGGCCTCGGCTGGAAGGACATTGAGGTCACCCGCGCCCCCGGCGGCGCGCCGAGCATACGTCTCCACGGTCGCGCTCTTAGCCGCGCAGAACGCCTCGGCGTGCTGGAAATCTCCGTCAGTATGTCCGATTCCCAAGAACACGCCGTGGCTTTTGTGGTAGCCCGCCGCGAAAATACGGCTGAAGGTTTGGGAATATAAGACGCGGGAGTATAATGAGAGAGTCGCAGCCCCCACAGATGATGGAGGGTCTGGCCGACCGTGGCATCGGAGTGCAGGCCGCTGGATTCACCTTGATTGGCGGCGTCTGCCTGGTGATTCTGCAATTATTCGCCGGGTCAGACTTTTGGGTGTACCAATGGCTAAAAACAGCAGCCTTTGACCTTTACTGGGCGTTCATAGTACCGCTGGCTGCTCTAATTGACTGGGGGAGAAAGATGTTTGAACGCGGAAAGGCAATCAGAGAAGCTCAGAAGGCGCGAATGGTGGAAAAGGCGCGCGAAGAGGGGCGTAAAAATGCTCGTGAAGAAGAGCATAAGCGCATACGGAAGGCATTGGAGAAACACGGCGTAACGTTATCCCCGGAAGTAGCCGAAGCCGTATTTGGCGACTCTTCCCAAAACGCCTCCTGACCAGACGCCGTGAAAGTTGTTACCGCCGCGCAGATGGCCGCTATCGAGCAGGCGTCGGAGAGGGTTGGCGTCAGTGCTGACACGCTGATGGAGAACGCTGGGCTGGCCGTGGCGCAGGCCGCGCGGGAAGAGTTGGGTGGCGCCGCGGGCGTCCGCGTCGTCGTGCTTGTTGGCCCTGGCAACAACGGCGCCGACGGGTTGGTGGCGGCCCGCCGCCTGCGGCGCTGGGGCGCGGAGGTTGCCTGTTGCCTTCTGACTCGCCGCCCTGAATCCGACCCCAAGCTGGAGCTGGCGCGGCAGTCCGGTGTCGATATCATATCCTCCCCTGACCTGTATTGGTCGTTTGTAGTCCCATTGGCAGCCCTTTTTGACTGGGGGAGAAAGATGTTTGAACGCGGAAAGGTAATCAGAGAAGCTCAGAAGGCGCGAATGATGGAAAAAGCGCATGAAGAGGGACGCAAAGAGGGACGCGAAAATGCTCGTGAAGAAGAGCAGAAGCGCATACGGGAGGCATTGGAGAAACACGGCGTAACGTTATCCCCGGAAGTAGCCGAAGCCGTATTTGGCGACTCTTCCCAAAACGCCTCCTGACCAGACCGCCGTGAAAGTTGTTACCGCCGCGCAGATGGCCGCCATCGAGCAGGCGTCGGAGAGGGTTGGCGTCAGCGTTGACACGCTGATGGAGAACGCCGGGCTGGCCGTGGCCCAGGCCGCGCGGGAAGAGTTGGGTGGCGCCGCGGGCGTCCGCGTCGTCGTGCTTGTTGGCCCTGGCAACAACGGCGCCGACGGGTTGGTGGCGGCCCGCCGCCTGCGGCGCTGGGGCGCGGAGGTTGCCTGTTGCCTTCTGACTCGCCGCCCTGAATCCGACCCCAAGCTGGAGCTGGCGCGGCAGTCCGGTGTCGATATCATATCCTCCCCTGACGGCAATGCGCTGATGCGGCTGCTGGGCCGCTCGCGGCTGGTTATAGACGCTGTGCTGGGAACCGGACGCTCCCGTCCACTGTCCGGCCCGGTGCGCGACGCGATGCACGCGCTGCAACGCATTCGCCGGATCCCCATCGGCCCTGAACCGGCCCAAGGGCCGCTGCTGCTGGCCCTCGACCTGCCCACTGGCCTCGATGCCGACACTGGCGAGGTTGATCCGGCTTGCCCCCATTTCGACGTCACCCTTGCCCTGGGCTACCCGAAATCTGGCCTGCTGCGGTTTCCCGGGGCAGAGCGGACGGGCCGCCTGCGGGTGCTGGACATCGGCGTCCCTGCTGGCCTTCCCGAAGAACAATCCGTAGACGTGGAAATGCTCACCCCGAAATGGGTGGCGGCTCACCTGCCGCCGCGCCCTCTTGATTCCCACAAAGGCGCCTACGGCCACGCGCTGGTGGTGGCTGGCTCCCGCCACTACGTTGGCGCGGCGTGGCTCGCGTCCCAGGCGTCGGTTCGCACTGGGGCCGGGCTGACCACTTTGGCCAGCCCCAAGTCCGTCTATCCCATCGCGGCGGCCAAGGGGGCCGAAGTCATCCACCTGCCGTTGCCGGAGGACGAACATGGGCGTATGCGCCCGTCCGCAACCGCAGTCATAAGAGAGTCTGAGCGCAGGTTTACGGCGGCGCTGGTTGGCTGCGGCATGGGCTGGTCGGAAGGAACCACCGAGTTTCTGCGACGGTTTCTGCAAGAGATTCAGGACAGATTTGCCGGGCTGCCGATTTTGATTGACGCCGACGGGCTGAACAACCTTTCCGGCATCGAAGATTGGCGCAGACAGGCCAATGGCCCGCTGGCGCTAACGCCGCATCCCGGCGAAATGTCCACCCTCACGGGCTTGCCGGTTGCCGAGATACAGGCCGACCGCGTGGCCGTGGCGCGGGAGTGGGCGGAACGCTGGGGCGTAACCCTGGCGCTCAAGGGTGCGCACACCGTCGTTGCCAGCCCCGGTGAGCCGGTGCGCATCGCCCCCTTTGCCAACCCCGGCCTCGCCACCGGAGGCACCGGCGACGTGCTCAGCGGAGTCATCGTCTCGCTGTTAGCCCAAGGTTTGCCCCCTCCCGCCGCCGCCGCCGTGGGCGTCTGTCTGCACGCTGGCGCTGGAAGCAGCGTAACCGCCCGGTTGGGCCAGACGGGTCTTGCCGCCTCTGATTTGCTGGATGCCTTGCCCCCAGCCATAGCCGCGCAGCGTCGTGCTACACTAACGGAGTTATGTCTTTCCAGCAGCTAATTGAGATCATCGCTGACCCGTCAGCCCCGCTTGCCGATGCCCCCTTTCATGAGGCGTCGGATCCGTCTTCCAGCGAGCTGGCGGAATTTGTTGCCGTCTGTGATTCTTTGCACGAAGAGCGCCGCAGAGAGATTGTCTCGATGATGGTGGAGCAGGCCGAGGAGAACCTGGAACTGGATTTCACCACCATATTCCGGCAGTGCCTCAAGGATGACGATGACCGGCTGGCGCAGTTGGGAGTGGAGGGCCTGTGGGAACAGGAAGACCGCTGGCTCATTTTTGAGCTGATGGAGTTGCTTCAGTCGGAGCGAGGGCCGCAGGTGCGGGCTACCGCCGCCCTGGCCCTGGGCAAGTTTCCCGCCCTAGCTCAAGAAGGCAAGTTGCAACCCCAGGACCGCGAACTGGTCTATCGCGTGCTGATGGACTTTCTGGAAGACGAAATAGAAGACTTGGAAGTGCGCCGCCGCTGCCTAGAAGCCGTTGCGCCCTTCAACACAGAGGAAGTTCAGGACTACATTCGCTGGGCCTATGACGGTGATGACCAGGATATGCGCTCCAGCTCCATCTACGCCATGGGACGAACCGGCGGAGTCGAATGGCTGCCCACGTTGCTTGGGGATCTGGAAAACCCTGATCCTGCCGTGCGCTACGAGGCAGCTTACGCCTGCGGCGAGATGGGGGAGCAGAACGCCGCGCCGCAACTGGTGGAGCTGCTCCAGGACGATGACCCGGAGGTAAGACTGGCCTGCATCGCTGCCCTGGGCAAGGTAGGCGGCGCACTCGCTCGCCGGGCCCTGATTGACTGCGTGCGAGACGGCGACGCAGCCATTTCCGACGCCGCCCATACCGAACTGGAAAACCTGGAGTTCCTGGATGACCCGATGCGCCTCTATCCGGGGTGAGGCAACAACCTTTCCCAGATAGGGGGGTGTGAGAAAGGGCCAAGGGGAGGGTTAAGATGAAGGCGGACCCCGCAACGAATAATCGCTGAGAGGCAATAGTTGCCGCCACTGACTGAATCGCAGGCCCGCTTCCTCACCGTTGCCCGCGTCGCCCGGCTCGCCACGGCAGACGACAATGGATTGCCCCACGCAATCCCGGTGTGCTTCGTCTACGCTGACTTGGGATATGAGGGCGAGAGCATCTACATAGTCCTTGACCAAAAGCCCAAAACTGCCGAACTAACCCGCCTCCGCCGCGTCCGCAACATCCGCGCTAACCCCCAAGCTGCCCTCATCGTGGACCACTACAGCGAAGACTGGCAGTCTCTAAGGTACGTCCTGGTCGCCTGCCGCGCCCAACTGCTGGATGGCGCAGAAAACGAGGCGGAGCAGGCCATAACCCTGCTCCGCAGCAAGTACCGCCAGTACCGCGAAATGGAGTTGGACGGCAACCCTGTCATCAAGCTCACCCCCCAACGCTACACCGCTTGGAGCTTCAGCGGGGAGGATGGCGGCTAGGAACGCATAGCCTGCGCTCCGCCGCTCGAACCGGGATTGCCAAAACATTGGAGCAACGCCGATATGTCCGAACCCCCGCTGCCCGGCGATGGCCGTCTCACTGTCCGCGACCTGTGGGAAATACTTAGTCTTCCAATCCTATTCGCCCTTGCCGCCATTGCCGTAACCTGGTTGGTTTGGTATCTTACGAGTGCGTCCTGCTCCCCGGAATTAGCCCAAACCACCGGATGCAACCCATCCAAGATTGCTGGGTACGTTAATCTCGAAATTCTGAACAAGATAATCACTCACGCCGCCATCTTTGCTGGCGGCGGGGGTATCTGGAGCTACGCCGTGATTACCAGGGAACGCAAGGCACGGGAGGCCGCCGAAAGGCAGTTGGCCCAGATACTGGCGCAGGCCGCTGAAGAACGGGCGCAGGCCGCCGAGGAACGCCGGCAGCTTCTCGCCCTTATCCAGCAGCTCACCGAGGGCCTGAATGCCGGCAACCAGTCGGCTTCCTAGCGCCAGGCCAGGCCGGAGGCCTGTAGCGCCAGTCTCGATCGGCAATGAACTTCATTCTGTCAGTCGCTCACGCAGCCGTCTCTACCGGCGGAGGTATCTGGAGCTACGCCGTGATTACCAGGGAACGCAAGGCACGGGAGGCCGCCGAAAGGCAGTTGGCCCAGATACTGGCGCAGGCCGCTGAAGAACGGACGCAGACCGCTGAGGAACGGGCGCAGGCCACTGAAGAAAGGGCGCAGGCGGCTGAGGAGCGCCGTCAGCTTCTCGCCCTTATCGAACGGCTCACGGGGTGGCTGGAGGAAAGCAACCGGTCATCTTTAGTATCAGACAGGTCAGACTGATTCTGACTGGCGCATAATTTCGCCGGCCCATGATGGGATGAGCGCAAGGCGCCGGATACGGACGCTCTCTTGATCTGTATCAGTGCAAGGAACAACTCTGCAAAGAACAACTCTCGAAGGGGCAGACAGATGGACGGAGTTACCGCAATCGCCAATATACTGCGGATGGAAGGCGTGGAATTCATCGGCTGCGTGCCGTATCAGCCGTTGCTGGAGGCCGCCGCCGTCGCCGGAATTCGCCCCCTGATTTTCCGGCAGGAAGTCACCGGCGTCCACATGGTGGACGGCTATTCGCGGGTGACCAACGGCAAGCGCATCGGCGTCTTTATGATGCAGAATGGACCTGGCGCGGAAAATGGCTTCGGCGGCGTGGCCCAAGCCTACTCCGAGTCCGTCCCCATCCTGCTTCTGCCCGCCGGTATGCCCCGTGACAAGCGGGGGGTGCACCCCAACTTCTACCCCACCCGCAGCTATGAGACCATCACCAAGTGGTCGGAAGAATTCAACATGGTGGAGCGGATCCCCTCGCTGATGCGCCGCGCCTTCACCAAGTTGCGCAGCGGACGCCCAGGCCCGGTGCTGCTGGAAATTCCCGCCGATGTCGCCGCTGCCGAACTGCCCGAAGAGTTGTTCGACTACGAGCCGCCCCGGTCCGTGCTGCAACAGGCCGACCCGTCGGATGTGGGCCGCGCCGCTGCCGCCCTGCTGTCTGCCGAGCGCCCCGTCATTCAGGCCGGGCAGGGTGTGCTGTACGCCGAGGCCACCGATGAGCTGGTTGAGCTGGCCGAGTTTCTGCAAGCCCCGGTGATGACCACCCTGCCCGGCAAGAGCGCCTTTCCGGAGAACCACCCGCTGGCCTTGGGCGCGGGCGGCCCCAGCACCACGGCCATGGTCAACAAATACCTGCACAGCGCAGATACGGTGTTCGGAGTGGGCGCCAGCCTTACCAAGAGCTTCTTCGCCGTTCCTATCGCCGACAACAAGACCTTCATCCACCTCACTAATGACGAGGACGCCATCGGGCGCGAGTACCGCTGCCAATACCCGATGCTGGGCGACGCGAAACTGGTGCTGCGTCAATTGCTGGACGAGCTGCAGGCCCGCGCCGGAGGCCCCCGTCCGGCGAACCAGGCCCTTCAGGGTGCCATCCGCGCGGTCAAACAGGCTTGGCTTGCGCAGTGGATGCCCAAGCTTACATCCAGCGAGAAACCTATGAATCCGTATCGCGTCGTTTGGGACCTAATGCACACTGTTGACCTCGACAACACCATCGTCACCCACGAGTCCGGCAGCGCCCGCGAATATATGTCGCCCTTCTGGGAAGCCCGCCAGCCCCGCAGCTTCATCGGCTGGGGCAAGTCCACTCAGCTCGGTTACAGCCTTGGCCTCGCCATGGGCGCCAAGATGGCTTTCCCGGGCAAGCAGGTCATCAACGTGATGGGCGACATGGCTTTCAGCACTGTGGGGCTGGACGTGGAAACTGCGGTGCGTTGCAAAATCCCCATCTTGACCGTCGTCAACAACAACTCCTATATGTCCATCTATGACGACAGCCGCTTCCCGACGGCCATCCAGAAGTTCCAGGTCAAGAGCCTCGGCGGGCAGTTCGCCGAGGTTGCCGCCGCTATGGGCGCCTACGCGGAGAAAGTCTCCGAACCGGACGAAATCATCCCAGCCATCAAGCGGGGCCTGACCGCCACCGCCGCCGGAGAACCCGCAGTTCTGGAGTTCATCACCCGCGACGAAGGCGAGTTCTCCAAGTTTTAGGGCATCTCTGGGGTGTACCCGTAGTCCGCCCGAAGTCTGTTTGCCCTGATTCCTCAGATTGCCGAAACCCGCTCATCCTGAGACAAGCTCAGGGTGAGCGGGTTTTGTTTGTTTTCGAGTCCGTCTGCCGCCCAATCCCTGAGTTTGTTGCAGGGCCGTTCTGCGGCAGAGCAGGTTCGGCAGGAAGGTTTAGGACAGAACGGGCAGATTTCATCGCGGCGCCCCTGATTTGCTGACACTTGCCCCTTGCCCTGACCGGCTGGTTAGGCTGAAATACGTCTATGTTATGTAAATAAACATAGGAGGGGTGATATGGCTATGGCGGTGAAGGGCGCAACTCACCGGAGCGGTGGGGAGCCGACGGTGCATGAGATGCCCACGGAGGAGCGCCCCCGCGAGCGTCTGGCCCACTACGGCCCGCGCCACCTGAACAACACCGAGCTTATCGCTATACTGTTGCGCACCGGCTCGGCAGGCGAAAACGTCATTTCGCAATCTAACCGGCTGCTTTCCCGCTTCAACGGGCTGCGGGGGTTGGGCAAGGCCAGTTACGCCGAATTATGCGCAGAGAAAGGGTTGAGCGAGGCCAAGACCTGTCAGATTCTGGCCGCGCTGGAGCTGGGCCGCCGCTTCGTGTCGCTGGCACCGGAAGAGCGGGCGATCATCAACTGCCCGGAAGATGTAGTCAACCTGCTTTCTGCTGAGATGTCGAGTCTGGAGCAGGAACACTTGCGCGTCCTGCTGCTCAACACCCGCAACGAGGTTATGAATGTCGAGGAAATCTACATCGGCAACGTCAACAGTTCCGTGGTGCGGCCGGTAGAGGTGTTCCGCCCCGGCATCCGCAGCAACGCTACCTCTCTGATTGCCGTCCACAACCACCCATCCGGCGACCCAACCCCCAGCGCCGCCGACACATCCATCACCCGCGATCTCGTGGACGCCGGCAAGCTGCTGGGAATGGAGCTGCTGGACCACTTGGTAATCGGCGCCGGTCAGCGCTATGTCAGCATGAAAGAGGCCCGTCTGGGCTTTTAGTAAAATAGCAGCGCAACAACGTCTGTGCTAACATTCCATGAGGGTGGAGAACAATATGCCTCCGGCAACCCGGGTTCGCGCTTTCCTTTTGGTTTTCACCACCCTCTTCCTATTAGCGCTGATACTATCGGTGGCGGCAGAGTTCTCTGATGCGAAATGGATTAAGGCGATCGTAAGCATTGGCGATAGGCTGGAACGCCTGATTTTCGTTGCCATTGCAGTTACATTCATATTAGTAGAGGGGGCGCCTATGTTAGCCGCATGGGTGAGAAGGGAAGAAATCAAGGAAGCTAGAGAGAAAGGCCAGGTTGAGGGTCGCGTTGAGGGCCGCGTCTTGGAGCGGGAAGCATGGCAGGATTGGCTGAGAAGACTGGAGGCTTGGGAGCGGCGCAAAGCCGAATCCGAAAAAGAAGGGCGGGACTTCAGCGAGCCGCGCCCGGCCCCGCCCGCAGAAGGGTAGGAGAGGGCATCCTGCGGGCGCATAACTAGACAGACGGGGGGAGGGATACCCCGCCTAGTTTCTCTTACCGGGTCTCGCTCTGCTCCGCTTGCTGGGCCAGCCAGCGTTCGTTGGCCTCGGCGAAGGTTCGCATTGCGCCTTCTACGCTGTAGGGCGCTTCCGGCGATGATTCGTCGGCCCACTCGCTGCGGGGCTGGGCGAAGAAATCGCCGCCGTAGATGTGGATGGCTCCGGTGTACATCCGCCGGGGATTGTGAACGGCGTGAATGGCGTCGCGGCCCAAGTTAAGGGCGTCCTGCGATTGCAGTTCCCGGAAGCCGGCCCGCTCCAGCCCGTCGCCGTGCCGGTTGCGGCGGTAAAAGGTGTTGTCTTCTTGCCCGCCGTATAGCCCGATGACCGCCCATAGCTGATGGTCGTGGGGATAGATAGTCATGCCCGGCGGCCAGATGACGTTGATGATGGTCAGCTCCGGGGATCGGTGAAGCGTGGTGATGCCACCCTCTCCCGGCGTTCCCAGAGCAGCCTCAATCTCTCCCGTCTGGGCTATGGCGGAACTCAGCAACTCCTTCACCGCTAGTTCCGGCGTGTGTTCCTGCAACGCGCCGCGGCAGGTGGCGATAAATTCGTCAACGTCAAACATCTCTGAAATGCCTCGCAAAATCCGGTGGTGTATCAGTTTGTCTGGAAATTAGGTCAAATTGATGCAATTTCTGAACCTAATTCAGGGGTGTACTGCCGCGCGCCGCAGACAAGCCCCAGATAATATCGGCCAGCCGCCCAGCTTCCTGTTCCTGGGAGGACCAGCGCACCGCGTTTCTGGACGGGACAAGCCCTAGATAATATCGGCCAGCCGCTCCAACTGGTCAATTTCGGCCACACTGGGCAGGAAGACGACCTCGTCCATACCGATGCTTTCCATGTCCTTGATGGTGTCCTTGACCGCCTCTGGGGATGAAATGGCGTTCCGGGCCATCTGCTCTGCGGCCTCCCCCAAGAAAGAGTAATAGTGGCGGATATAGCCGCCCACCTTGTCGTCGGCGCCTGGGCCGAGGGCGTATGACGCAACTCCGGCCAGGCGCGGTTTTCCGGAGCGGCCCTCCGCCTCCCACGACTCGACTGCCACCGCGTACAACTCTTGTACCGCGGCGGCGTTTGCGGCAGCGGCGATGAATCCGTCGGCGTACCGCCCTACGCGGCGAAGTGCCTGGGGCGTTCCGGCCCCGATGAGCACTTCCGGACCTCCGGGCTGCACTGGGGCCGGGCCCATCGGCCCTATGCCTTCCCGTACTGCGCCGCCGCCCCAGATGCGGCGCATGGCGGCAAGGGTACGATTCATCTGTCGCCCGCGCTGCTGGTATTCGGCGGGCGCGGCTGCATAATCGTCGGGCCGCCGTCCCACGCCAACGCCCAGGGTGAGCCGCCCGCCGGACAGGGCGTCCAGGCTGGCAGCCTGCTTCGCCAGCACGCCGGAGTTGCGCAGCGGGGCCAGCAGCACGCCGGTCAGCAGCCGCACCCGGCTGGTGACGCCTGCGGCAGCCGACAGCATCACGAGAGGCTCGTAGTTGTCATATACCAGCCGGTCAATGGTTCCGATGCTGGAGAACGGGCCTTCGTCAGCCTGCTTGGCCCATTCCAAAATGAAGTCGCCCTTAGCGCCCGGAACGTTGCCGGGCAGTCCGATGCCAACTTTCACGCCGTCACTCCAGTTCCAATTGAACCCAGAGTACCCAGAGATTGGGATTTGCAGTGCGTTTTCTGTGAACTCTGTCTTGAGAAGCTAAATGCTTGAGAAGCTAAATGAAGTCTAGTTTCTCGAAGTTGCCGCCGACTATGGGCTGGGCGTCCAGCCCCAGCCATTTCTCGGCGATGGTGGCGTATACGCTGCGGAAATCAACCTGGAAGTGGAGGTCGCCGTCCAGCAGGGTCTCTTCTTTCAGCGAGGGGTAGATGCCGTGCATCCCTCCCGCCACGGCGTCGCCGATGACGAAGGCTGCGCCGCCGGAGCCGTGGTCGGTGCCGGAGCCGTTGTCCTTGACCCGTCGCCCGAACTCGGTAAACACCAGCATCAGGGCATCGTGCGACGCATCATGCTCGCGCAGGTCGGCGAAGAAGTCATTGATTCCATGGGCCAGCTCCCCCAGCAGTTGCGTCTGCACCGGCATCTGGCCGGAATGGGTGTCGTATCCCGCTTGGGAGGTGTAGAAAACGCGAGTTCCCAAGCCTGCCAGATACGTTTGGGCGATGCCTTTCAGCCCGCGGGCGATAGGCGTCGCGGCGTATTCGACAGTGGAAGAGTAGCCGGCGGTGGCGGTTCTGAGGATGTCCGCGCCCTTCAGCGCATCTGCGCCGGTGCGCCCCAGGTAGTCGAGCGTTGGGCCGGAGCCGATGGCGGGAGCGTACATCCGGGCGAAGACGTCCAGCGCCCGTGAACGGCGCTCCTCGTCGGTGATGCCGGTGAGGAACCCGTGGGTTTCCAGCGAGCCGACCGATGCCACGGGCACTCCGGCCAGAGCCATCGCCCGGGGCAGACCGCGCCCGAAGTTGACGCCGGTGAGCACGTTCTCGGCTTGCGGGTCTAGGTCGCGGACGACCCGGCCGAGCCAGCCCTCGGTGGCGACCCGCTCCGGCTCGCAGGTATGCCAGATGTCCATGGCCCGGAAGTGGGAGCGGTTGGGGTTGGGGTAGCCGATGCCGTTGATTATGGACACTCGCCCGTCGTCGTACAGTTCTTTGAGCGGCGCAAGCACCGGGTTGAAGCCGTAATTCCCGTCAATGGGAAGAACGTCCTCCGCCGCCACGCCGACGGTGGGGCGGTTGTCCCGGTAGAGGGGGTCGCCGTATGGCACAATGGTGTTCATATAGTCATTGCCCCCGGTCAACTGCACCACAATCAGTACTGGGTCGCGGTTTATGCTGGTCATTGCCCTTCCCTCCCGGGCTTGGCTCTACGCGCTGGGTGTTGCGGTCTCCTCGATTGTATTGGGTGGCCTAATTGTATTCATTGTATTCGGTGAAGGAACAGGATTCAAACCGGCCCTGCCGGGTTGGGCCAGGCCAAGGATAAACGAAAAGGCCCCGGGCGTGCGGGGCGAGTTGGCAGGAGCGGCAGGATTCGAACCCGCGACCACTGGTTTTGGAGACCAGCGCTCTGGCCAGACTGAGCTACGCTCCTGCGCGCCAGTGATTATAGCCCCGTTGAGAAGCGTTTTCAACGCCGGGCTGAGGCGCTCCCAGGCCACGCTGAAGCGCTCCCACAGGGGACTGCCCGGCAATTATTAGCCCGCCCGCTTGTCATGCGCGGCCGCGGTGTTCTCGAATAAGCGCTGGTTAACCTCAAGCGCTGGCAATACCGGCGTCGTTGCCCTTTTTCCGACATACCCGCGAAAGCGGGGGTGTCTGAAAGCGGGAAAAGGATTTTGTAACCCTCCCCCGCCCGCCGTTTTCCTTGACAATGGCATCCGCCAATCATAGAATCCCGTGACTGCCTACACAGGCTGAATTGTTTAATATATTGAGGAAATAGAGAATGAAATCATTCGACTCAATCAGGAATATGATTTTCAATCCGCTGTGGTATGTAGTTTTGCTTGTGACGATTATCGTTGCTTGTGGCGGAGAAGACCCGACGGCTACCTCACCTTCGCTGGCGCCGACGGCCACGGCTATGCCCGCTGCTACGGAGGGGGCGGCGCCAACCCCCTTGGCCACCACCCGCGCCCCCGGCGCAAGGCCGCAGGTGCAGACCACCCCGACGCCGGTTCCGACAGCGGCCCCGGCCCCGACAGCGGCTCCGGCCCCGGCGGCGACGGCCAAGATTACCAGGGTCATCATGGCTAACACGGTGCCTCTCAATGAGAGCAACCGCATCTGGGTCGGGCCTTGGTCGAATCTGGTGCAGAACGACCCTTACGGCGAGACTCTGGTAGAGAATCACGAAATTACTTCCGAACCCATCCCGGCCTTGGCCAAGAGCTGGACGGTGGACGCCGGATTTAACACTTGGACTTTCGAGTTGGAAGAGGACATACCCTGGCACTTCGGCTACGGCGAATTCACCGCGGCCGACGTAGCGCATACCCATGAGCTGCTAATACGCGAAGACAGCAACAGCAACTTTAAGGCAACCTGGCTTACTGCTACTACTGAAATCCACGACGACCACAATATCTCCTTCAGTTTCGACAAACCCCAATTGACCGGAGGAAGGCTTTTCTCCCGGTTACAGGGCGATTTGGTTATCCAGAGCAAGGCCCAATGGGATGCGGCCGGGGGCGAGGATTCGGCCTACGACGGTATGGTCGCAGGAACGGGTTCCTATCAGTTCGCGGGCCGCAAACTGGGCTCCAGCGTTTGGTACGAGAAGATAGACTATGACCACTGGGCCGGCGAAAACCCGGACTTCCAAGAACTGGAATGGGTCTGGGCCGCAGAACAGTTCACCCGCCTTTCGGCCCTCTTGGCCGGTGAGGTTCAGGGAGCTGACCTGTCCCGCGAAGTGCAAGTGGACGCCAAGTCCCGCGGGATGAGGGTCGTTTCCTCCAACAACGAAAACAACCAGTCCTACGGTTTCTTCGGCGGCACCTACCTCAGCACGATTGACAGCAACCTGGAGCCGTGGCCGGATGGCAAAAACCCGTATTACACCGGCGAGGAACCTTGGCACAACCCGATGGTGCGGGAGGCCTTCAACATCGCGGTGGACCGCCAGGCCATCATCGAAGAAGTCTACTTCGGCAACGCCAGCTCGGTATACGTGCCGGTCTACGCCCCCTTCACTGAGGGCTGGAGCGACCGCTGGGTGGACGAGTTTGACGAAAAATACGGCTACGACCCCGACCGGGCGATTCAACTGCTGGCCGAGGCGGGCTACGAAGAAGGCGACATCTCCATTGATATGATCTCCACGGTGATTCCGGGCAACCCGGAGATTCCGCAACTGATTCAGGTCCTTTCCACGATGTGGGAGGCCATAGGCGTGGACACCAACATTATTGAACTGGAGTTTGGAACTTGGCTGGATAGAGTCCAGGCCCACGACATTCATGAAACGTTCACCATCCTTCGGAACACTCCCATCAGGACCACCCAGGAGGGTCTGCGGATCTTCTGGGCTTCCGAGCCTGACGGGTTCCTCTTCGGATGGGAAGATGACATCGTAAACGAGAAGTACGACTGTCTCGAAAGGTCTCTGGACATCGAGGAGCGAGAGCAGTGCGCCCGGGAGGCAGGCGACTATATGTTCGACGACTTCCTGACCCTGCCGCTGTTCCAGACTACTTTCGATATGACCATCAACCCTGAATTCATCGCGGACTGGGTGTATCCCGGCGTTGGTTCGGCCCACCCGACTCACGTTCACAACATCAAGGCTTGCCCAACCGGCACTGACCGGTGCGAATAAGAAAGGAACTGACGGAAACGTCAGCCAGGGTCTGAATTTTGGCGGGAACCGGAGCCTGTCCCCAGTTCCCGCTAATGCTGTAATAGTTTTCTCCGGGGCTTGGAATGCAACGGTATATCGTCGTAAGATTTGGTCAGGGACTCATCGCTCTCTTGGCCGTCACCATCATAGTCTTCGGTTTGAGCCGGCTCACCGGCGATCCTTCGACGATTATCTTGGGGCTGGACGCCACAGCGGAAGATTATGAGCGGCTCCAGCAACGGCTGGGGCTGGACAAGCCCTTGGTAGTCCAGTACGCCATCTATATGGGCAACGTCTTGCAGGGGGACTTGGGCGATTCCATTAAATACCCGGAGCTGGGCGCGGGCCTTGCGGTGATGAAACGCCTGCCCGCCACCTTGTACCTGGCCGGGGCTTCGCTGGCCCTAGCGATCGGCATTGGCCTGCCGCTGGGGGTGGTGAGCGCGGTTCGGCGGGACACTCCGGTTGATTCCTCATCCAAGATGTTGGCGCTGCTAGGCCAATCGGTGCCTAACTTCTGGCTGGGCTTGATGATGATGTGGATCTTTGCCGTCCAGCTCGGCTGGCTGCCCACCAGCGGCACGGGCAGTTGGAAGCACTTTATAATGCCAGCGATTACGCTGGGGTCGTTCCAAATCGCCGCCATCACCCGCTTGGTGCGGTCGTCAATGCTGGAAACTCTCGACAGCGAATACGTCAAGCTGGCCCGGATTAAGGGCGTTTCCGAGACGAAAGTGTTATGGAAGCACTGCCTCCGCAATGCGGCCTTGACGCCGCTGACCTACTTCGGGGTTATCGCTGCGGTAACTTTAACCGGCTCGGTGACCACGGAGACGGTGTTCAACTGGCCTGGAACCGGCCTGCTGGCCTTCCAGTCGGTGCTTTCGCGTGATTTCGAGCTGATTCAGGCCCTGGTGTTGGTCTTTTCCGGGATGTTCATCTTTTCCAGCTTTGTGGTGGATGTCCTTTACGCATACTTGGACCCGCGCATCCGCTACTCAAACTAGGCGGAAATAAAGAGATGCCGAGCGACTGCAAGAATGGTCTTTGAACTGCAACCCGCCCCGGAAACTGCGCTGAAAAGGACGTCGCAAGCTGCTGGAAAACTATTACGTCTGCTGGCGCTGTCGCGGCGGTTGCCTAAATTCCCGGTAATCCTGTTGTTGCTGATTCTGGTGATACCGGCCATCTTCGCCGAGGTTATCTCCCCCTACGGCCCGCTGGATTCGCCACAAGGAATCCGCGGGCGCCTTGAACCCCCGGTGTTCGCCGGAGGCGCATGGAATCATATCTTGGGGACTGACTTGACCGGACGGGACATATTGACCCGCATTATCTACGGCTCCCGGGTGTCCATCATCATCGCCGGCGTCGGCATCGCCATTGCCGGCACGATAGGCATAACCCTGGGCATCATCTCCGGATACTATGGCGGCCTGATTGACTCCGTAATTATGCGGCTGGTAGATATCTCGCTGTCCATTCCGCCGGTGTTGCTGGCCTTGACGTTGGCTACGGTGTTGGATCCCAGCTTCCGCACGGTGATAATAGTGGTGGGGGCGCTGCTCTGGTCTATCTACTGCCGCCAAGTGCGGGGCGATACCTTGTCGGTGCGCACGCAGGACTACATCGCCCGGGCCCGGGTTTCCGGAGCATCTGACATCCGCATAATGCTCAAGCACGTGCTGCCCAACATCACCAACTCCGTCATTGTGCTGGCGACGCTGCAGGTGGGTTTCGTCATCCTGCTGGAGGCCGGGCTGTCGTTCCTGGGCGTTGGGCTCTCCCGCCCGACGCCGGCTTGGGGGCTGATGGTGGCGGATGGCCGAGAGGTTATCATCCGCGCCTGGTGGGTGGCTCTGTGGCCGGGGCTGGCCATAATGCTGACGGTGTTTGGCTTCAACCTGCTGGGAGACTGGCTGCGCGACAGGCTGGACCCGAGGCTACGGCAGTTGTAGTTGGGCGCACCGCCAACTGTGCGCGCCCCGGCAACAAGACTGGGCGCCTTGCCAAATTTGGGGGGCGCGGGCTCTGCGCCAGGCGCACGAAGCAGGGGCGGTTATCAGCCGGTGCAGCACGTTCCCGGCTTGCGGGTCTAGGTCGCGGATGACCCGGCCGGGCCAGCCCTCGGTGGCGACCGCTCCGGCTCGCAGGTATGCCAGATGTCCATGGCCCGGAAGTGGGAGCGGTTGGGGTAGCCGGTGCCGTTGATTATGGACACTCGCCCGTCCAGTACAGTTCTTTGAGCGGCGCAAGCGCTGGGTTGAAGCCGTAATTCCCGTCAATGGGAAGAACGTCCTCCGCCGCCACGCCGACGGTGGGGCGGGTGGCCTAATTGTATTCATTGTATTCGGGGAAGGAACAGGGTATTCGGTGAAGGAACAGGATTCAAACCGGCCCTGCCGGGTTGGGCCAGGCCAAGGACAGACAAAAGGCCCCGTCCGTGCGGGGTGAGTTGGCAGGAGCGGCAGGATTCGAACCCGCGACCACTGGTTTTGGAGACCAGCGCTCTGGCCAAACTGAGCTACGCTCCTGCGCGCCAGTGATTATAGCCCCGTTGAGAAGCGTTTTCAACGCTGGGCTGAGGCGCTCCCAGGCCACGCTGAAGCGCTCCCACAGGGGACTGCCCGGCAATTATCAGCCCGCCCGCTTGTCAGGCGCGGCCGCGGTGTTCCCGAATAAGCGTTGCTCAACCCCAAGCGCTGGTTAACCCCAAGCGCTGTCAACACCGTTATTGCTGCCTTTTGGCCCTCTCCCTTTCAAAAGGGGGATTCATTTGCGCTGTTCAGGAACTGCCGGTGGTCAAAGCCGACGACATCTAAATTGATTCCAAAGGCCACGGTTTGCGCTTACGGATTGACCCTTTCCTTGCAAAAGAGAGGGAGTCATTGCTGCCCCTCTTTTGCCGAGTAAGGAGACGTTGGGGGGAGTGCGGCTACCGGATTCGAGGGGGCGCGGAGGTGGGTTCCTGCACCGGGTACTCGAAGTAGGCGGCGGTTATCAGGTAATGAAGGTCGCCGCCGCATTCGTCAAATTCCCGGAGCAGCGCTTCCCGGTCTTCCCGGTCGGGCCATTCGTAGTTGATTATGGCAGACAGCCGTCCGGTGAGACGATGGACGGCCCGGCTGGAATGGCGGCGCGGCCCCTGCCCGACGGCCTCTATTTCTTGGGACACCAAGTTGATGGAGCGGGACAGGGAATCGGGCAGCAGCGGGTCGCTGACCAGTAGGTCCAGCACTTGGCTTGGCACCACCTCGGCGCTGTATACGCGGTTATAGGCTTCCAGGGCGTGGAAAGCTCGCAGCAGGGAAATCCAGTCGGTTTCGTAAACTTCTTCACTGCTGTTGCTGATGTCAATTTGAGAGAGCATCAGCGCAGAGGCGCACTGGGCGCGTTCGATATTGCGCCCCAATTGCAGGAAGTTCCACCCTTCGTCATGGTACATGGTGGATTCGGCCAGGCCGGCGAAGGTGTTGATTTCCGACTCGGCGGCGGCGTAGAAGCTCCGTGGTTCCACGCGCCAGATTTCGGCCAGATCCTGCTGCTGAATGTTCAGGCAGGCAGTGTTCAGGCAGGTCCAGACCTCCGGGCTGATGCAGTGGCGTTGCTGGCGGGCATTTTCGCGGGCTTGGGCGAAGCAGCTCAATACCGAGCAGGGGTTGGAGCGCTCGAAGGTCAGGTCGTCGGCCAGGACGAAGGAATCGGCGAGGACGAACTCTTCATCGCCGAACAGCTCCACCCGGCCGCCGGGGGGGTCACGCTCGATGCTGGCGTAGATCCGGTTCCAGCCGAAATGAATCTCGCGAACCGGACGGTCCACCAGCGTTTCCGATTGCAGCCGGAGCAAGCTGCAAAGGCGCCTGGCCCGCTCCAGGTAGCGGCCTATCCAGTAGAGGTTCTGCGCGCTGCGGGAAAGCATAGCTCGCTCCTGTCGTTTCCCTCGCCTCGGTTTTTCCGCGCCTCGGAAGGGAGGGAAGTTTCGGGGATGCTGTATTTTCTGGGGATGCAGTATTAAGGGTTGGGAAGGCGCTATGCTGAGGGTTCCAAGTTGGTCAGCGGAGCCAGCAAAGCCAGCAGTTCTTCGATGGCCTCTATGTCCTCGCCGATGGCGTCGGCGTCCAGCAGCTTTTTGCGCTTGTAGTAATTGATATGGAGTTCGTTGGCGACGCTGCGCAGGTCACGAATGCGGGGGTTGCCGGTCAACCGCCTGGCCTCGTTCAGGACGTTGCTGAAATGCGAGTGATTCGCGTACTCCCAGCTCTGGGCTACTGCGACAGCCTTTGCCATGTGCGCCGCCGCGCCCCAGCCCTTTTCCGATGCCTGATGCAGGCTGCCGACAGCCAGATACTCCCGGCTTCTGTCCAGAAACTCGTGGGCATGAGAGGCGTGGCCGGCCGCTTCCTCCAGGTCAGGGTTAGTCATAGCGTCATCCATCTGTTGCCGGGATAGTTAGGCCGTTGCCGGGATGAGTTAGGCCGTTGCCGGGAGCAGTTAGGCCGTTGCCGGTAGAGTTAGGGCGTTGCCGCTGCATCTTCGATCACCCATAAATCCTTGCCGCCGCCGCCCTGGCTGGAGTTGACTACCAGGCTGCCGCGGCGCAGGGCCACGCGACAGAAGGCGCCCGGTACGATGCGGGTGCGCCGTCCGGTGAGAACAAAGGGGCGCAGGTCTACGTGGCGAGGCTCGAAAACCTCGTCTATGAGGCAGGGCGAGCGCGATAAGGCCAGCACAGGCTGCGCCACGAAGCCGGCCGGGTCGGCCCGCAGCGCCTTGGCGTATTCGTCGCGCTCTTCCTGAGTGGACTGGGGGCCGATAATCATGCCGTAGCCGCCCGATTCTCCCACGCGCTTGATCACCAGGTTCGCCAGGTTGTCCAGCGTGTATTCCAGGTCTTGCGGGCGGCGGCACAGGTAGGTTTCCACGTTCTGTAGCAGCGGCTCTTCGCTCAAGTAGTAGCGAATCATATCAGGAACGTAGACGTAGACGCTCTTGTCGTCGGCGACGCCTGTGCCGGGGGCATTGGCCAGAGTTACGTTGCCCAACTGAGCTGCGTCAATCAGCCCCTGGACGCCCAGCAGGGAATCGGGCCGAAACACCAGAGGATCCAGGAAATCGTCGTCCACGCGCCGGTATATGACGTCCACCTGTTGCAGGCCGTCGGTGGTACGCATATAAACGTAGCCGTTTCGGACTACCAGGTCCTGCCCTTCCACCAGTTCGGCGCCGATTTCGCGGGCCAGGAACATATGCTCGTAGAAGGCGGAATTGTAAACGCCGGGGGTGAGCAGGGCCAGGGTGGGGTTGGGCTTGCCGCCGGGGGCCAGTTCCTGCAGGGTGGCGTTAAGGGCCGCGCCATAGCCTTCCACTTCCTGGACTCGCGAGCTGCGGTAGAGACGGGGAAGGGTAATCTTGGCCGCTTTCCGGTTGGCAATCATATAGGACACGCCGGAAGGGACGCGCAGATTGTCTTCCAGCACACGGAATCCGTCGTTGGTTCGAACCACGTCGGTGCCGCATACGGCGGCCCAGGCGCCGTATGGCTGAGAGAAGTCGCGCATTTCCTCTCGATATTGGGGGCATTCCCGCACCATATCTTCGGGGATGACGCCGTCGTCTATGATGCGGGCCTCGCCGTATACGTCTTCAAGAAAGTAGTTTAGGGCGCGTATCCGCTGGGTCAGTCCGGCTTCCAGTTCCTGCCAGTCGGCGGCAGAGACCACTCGGGGTATGGCGTCTACCGGAATGATGCGCTCCTCGGCTTCTGCATCCCCGTAAACCGTGAAGGAAATGCTCTCTCTGTGGAAGGTGCGGGTGACGCGAGACTGAATGCTGGACAGTTCCTCGGCGGAAAGGCGGCTTAAAGCATTGTGAAGCCGCTGGGCGTGCTGCCGGGGCTGGCCGTCTGGCAGAAACATCTCGTCATAGATGGACGGGTCTAGCGCGTAGCCTTCGAATTCCACGAAACTCTCTCAGCGTCTTGCTCGGAATTGCGCCATTTGGGGCAGGCGCTCATTCGTATTATACACGGTGCGGATTGCCGGGAAGCTAATCGGCGGTGGCGGTTGCCGCGCTGTAGGCCTCTTTGATTTCATCGGGCGGGGTCTTGGGTATGACGATAATCATCTCGGTGTACTCGCCAACTTCGGACTCGACCCGGATGGTTCCGCCGTGTTGCCGTATGATATCGCTGGTGATGGCAAGGCCGAGGCCGGTGCCCTGATTGGCTGGCTTGGTGGTGAAGAAGGGGTTGAAGATCTTTTCCGCCACCTCTGCGGGCATTCCGGTGCCATTGTCCCGGACGCGTATCTCCGCGTTGTCGCCCAGGTTGCGGGTGCTGAGCCATACGGTAGGCTGGTAAACTTGGAAGCCGATGCCCTGTTCGGCCAGAGTGCGGCGCTTTTCGTCGGTGGCCTGGCAGGCGTTGCCGACGATGTTGAGGAAGGTGCGGCTCAGGTCTTGGGGGATGGCCTGAACTTGGCCCATATCGGGGGCCAGTTCCTGCTCCACCGTTAACTGGAAGTCGCTGTCGGATGCGCGGGCGCTGTGGTAGGCCAACATTGAGTGCTCCACCAGGAGCGTGTTCAGGTCTATGTCCTGCCAGTTGCCGGAGTCGCGCCCCATGGCCAGCATATCTTGAACGATGCGGTTGGCCCGGTCGCCGTGGTGGCGGATGCGCTTCAGGTTTTCCGTGAGGTCGTTGGATATATCCGTAATCAGCCCAACGTCTGGGCTTTCACCCCCTTCCTCGATGGCCTCGCGTATTTCCGCCAGTAGTTCCTCGGAGACCTCGGAGAAGTTCTTGACGAAGTTGAGAGGGTTGCGGATTTCGTGGGCCACGCCGGCCGTGACTTCGCCCAGAGCGGCCAGCTTTTCGCGCATGATGATTTGATTCTGCGCCTTTTGCAGGTCGGCCAGAACGCCCTCCAGTTCCGAGTTTTTGCTCTCTAGCTCGGTCAGTACCGTTTCCAGTTCGGTGTTCTTGCCCGCCAGTTCATTGTTGAGCTCTTGGACCAGGTTCAGGCGCAGGGCCTCGAGGGAGTTGTGGCGGAATACTTCCAGCGCAGAGGCCATTTCCGCCAGTTCATCGTGCCCTTCCACCACCACTTCTTCTTCCAGACTGCCCTCGGCCATCTCGCGCATTCGGCCTGAGAGCATATTGATGCGGCGCAGAATCACTCGTCCGACAAACAGCCAGCTTATGAGAAGCGCGCCGCCGATGCTGATGCCGCTGATAGCCAGCAACAGAGACAGACCGGTGGTGATGGCCTGAGAGGATGCCTGAGTGGCTTCTTTGGTGGACAGAGCCGCGCCGCTGACCAGCCCGTCCACTTCGGTCAGCAGGCTGGCGGATTGCTCACGGCTGAGGGCTAGCAACCCGTCTTGCGCTTCGGATAACTCCAACTTCGACCGCAATGTGACAAATACGCCGTCCTCAGCCAGCCCCAACTCTTTCAGCCCGGCGTAAAGCGGCGTGAGGCGCGCTTCCAGCTCGGCGTTGTTCAGCGCCGCCAGATTGCGGTCTATGCTGGCGGCGGAGGACTCGAACCGTTCCGCCTGAGCTTCCACCAGGGCCGGGTCGAAAATGCTGAATACGCTGGAAAGCTGCTGGAGGGCGATGTTGGTATCGGCTTGCAGGGCCGTTAGATGGCGATAGGCGCCGAACTGCTCTTCGGAGAAGTGGAATGCGTAGGGGGCGACGAAATCCCCTAGCGCGCGCCTCCCGGTGAGGATGTAAAACAGTTCGTCGTCAACAGCCGGTATGAGTACCCGCTCCAGCCCGGCGCGCAGCGCGAGCATTTCATCCAGAAGCGCGTCAGACTGTTTAGTGAGGTCAAAAACCACGTACATATTTTTGCGGATGGCTTCAACGTTGTCTTCCAGAGTGTTGGTGTAGCTGCGGATACGGGCGGCCCGCTCGGGGTCGGTCTGCTCCAGGGCGGCCAGGCGATCCGCGAAGTGATTTTGCGCGGCGGCGATTTCCATCCATACATCGGCCATTTCCGAAAGATTCGACGTCGTGGTCAGGCGAGGAGCTGCAGAACCCAGCTCGCTGCTGTACTCGGCTACCCCGAAGGCGGCTTCCAGATCCGGCACGCTGCCTTCGTTTACCTTGGCCTGGGCCTCGCCTACCCGATCCAGACTAAACCAGGCGATGAGGCTGGCGGCCACAGTGAAGGCCACCGCAACCCCGAAGGCTGTGAAGAGCTGGGTTGAGATGCGAAAGCGGAGGGCCAGAAGGCGTTTTAGTAAGTTCATTGGTTGCCCCTGCGAAGCTCAGGACAAATGGGCAGCTATGTTTGTGTGGGGGGTATGCCGCGATGGCGTTTGATGCCGTTAATTGACGGCATCGCCCAAGTTCTGTATAGGATGATACTGACCGTCGGCCCCGATTACGGTGAGAAACACCCTATCGGAACCCTGATTGTCATTGTTCGAGTAACTCACCGGGAATCCGCCGATGTCTATGTTGCCGCTGCGCAACAGGCTGTCCATAAAGCAGCTACGGCTTACATCCTTTCCGCAGCTCTCTACCCCGGCGATAGCCAGGCGGCCCGCGAGGTAGCCCTCGAAGGATACGAAACCGGGAACTGCGTCTGCATCGAAATCAGAAAGAGCTTTGAGGTAGGAGGAAACGATGGGCAGGGACGCGCCGGTGGGGAATGGAACAACTTGTGTAACGTAGACGCCCTCGCCCTCTGGTCCGAGTTTTTCGGCCAGGGCATTGGAGCCGACGAAGGAAATGGCGATGAACTTGGCGTCATCCACCAGTTTGGTCTCGTTGGCCCAGAGAATGAACTCGCCGATGGGGTCGTAGGCCCCGACCATAATGATGCCCTCGGGACGGCCTTTGCTCAGGTCGAGCAGGGCCGTCTTTACCGCCGTGGTGTTTCGGGGGTAGATGCCGACAGACACCGGTTTCATTCCGCGCCGCGCCAGGGCAGCCAGCGCGCCGTTGTAGCCGGCCCGCCCGAAGGAATCATCCTGATACAGCACGCCGATTCGTTTGATGCCCAAGTCTTCGGTGAAACGTTTCACCATCTCCTCGGTTTCGTCATTGTAGGAGGCTCGGAGGTTGATGATGTTGTTCCAGTTATCTACATCGCGCAGAAAGGCCGCGCCGGTGAAGGGGGCGACGAAGGGAACGCCGGCCCTGGCGGCCACGGGGGTGGCGGAGCGGGAAGTGGGAGTGCCGACCTCGCCGATGAGGGCAAAGACGCCATCGCTCCGGATGAGGGTTCGAGTGTTGGTGGCGGCGGCTTCCGGCTCGTAGGCGTCATCGAGCGTGACCAGAGACAGTTGCCGCCCGTCGACGCCGCCCGCCCGGTTGGCTTCGGCAAAGGCCGCCTCGATGCCCAGGCGCATATTGATTCCCAGTTCCCTGGCCGGGCCGCTGAAGGCTGCCGACTGACCAAACAGAATGCCGCCGGGCGTAATGCCGGTGGTTTCGGACTTTGCGGCGGATTGGGCAGACACCACCGGGGCGCCGCTCCCGGGCGCAGGGGTGGGCGCGTCAGCAAGAGGGTTTGTCTCTGGGGATCCGCGACTGGTAAGGGCAACCGCGACTGCAATGGCCGCCAGGGCGACAGCCGCGGCCATGGCCCCCAGGGAGACAGCAGCAACGCGCCTCATACGCCTTGGCCGGGGATTTCCGGGGGGATTTCCGGAAAAGCTGGAATCCACCTGGTCGTTCCTCTCGGTCACACTCTCTTGGCGACCATGGTCAGGCGGTTTTTGCCGCCGGTGTGTTGATAGGAAAGGTCGTCCATCATGGTCTGCACCAGGTGGACGCCGAGGCCGCCGATGGCCCGGTCAAAGATTTCGGCGTCCAGGGACGGTTCCGGGGCTTCATGGAGGGGGTCGAAGGGCTTGCCGTCGTCCGATACTTCAATGGTCAGGGAGTCGTCTTGGGAGGTAATCACGATTTCAATTTCAGGATGCGGCCCGTCGTCTCCCCCGCCATAGGAAAGGACGTTGATGCTAACCTCTTCCAGCGCCAGGTTCACCTTGAAGGTCAGGCTGTCGGGCCAGGCTTCCCGCTGGCCCAGTTCTTCCACTGCGCTGGTGATTATCTGCAACACCCCATCCCGGCCTGGGCTGGTGGCTGGCTCAAATTTTAGAGAGACTGTTTCACTCATCTTTACCTCGGGGTCCGCCGAAGAACAAGGCAAGTGACGTCGTCGGACTGTGGCGTATCCCCGGCGAAATCGGAGACTGCTTGCAAGATAGTTTCGATAGCCGTCCGAGCGCTGGGGGGCGCCTGGCCGTCGAAGAGCTGTTGCAGCCGTTCGACTCCGAACTCTTCGCCTGCGGCGTTCATAGCCTCAGAAACTCCGTCAGTGTAGAGAATGAGCGTGTCTCCTGGGTTCAGGACAAAGTTGTCTTCTTTATAATCGAGGCCCGGCATTACGCCCAAGGCGACGCCGGTGGTTAGCGGCAACTCCACGGAGCTGCCGTCTGGGTGAACCACCAGCGGGTTGCAGTGGCCGCCGTTGGCGTAGGTCAAGCTGCCTGTTGCCGGGTCATAGACCAAGTAGAGCAGGGTGACAAACATCATCGCTTCGTTGTTTTCGCTCAACAGGCTGTTGACTTCGGACAGCACTTTGCCGGGCGGCTCTATTCCGATGGCCGAGCCTTTGAGCAGGGTGCGGCTGGACATCATGAAAAGGGCCGCCGGAACGCCCTTGTCTGAAACGTCGGCCACGGCCAGCCCAATCCGACCGTTTTCGAGATTGATGATATCGAAGAAATCGCCGCCCACATTGCGGGCCGGGTTCATGTTGCCGTAGACCTCATACTCGGGCGAGGCTGGGAAACTGGTGGGCAGGATGCTCTGCTGCATCTTGCTGGCGACGTTCAGCTCGTTTTGCAAGGCGACCAGCTTGTCGCGCGATTGCAGGGCATCTTTCCACTCGGCCATGTGGGTCAGCGTGCGGTCAATAGTTATCTGGAGGTCCTCGAAATCCAGCGGTTTGGTAACGAAGTCGAAGGCCCCGCGGTTCATTGCGGTGCGTATGTTCCGCATATCGCCATAGGCCGAAATTATCACCGAGCGCACGTTGGGGTCCACCTTGGGTATCTGCTCCAGCAGGGTCAGGCCGTCCATCTGCGGCATATTAATGTCGGAGACGACCATGTCTATGTCGGGGTCGTTGTTTAGCTGCTCCAGGGCCTCCACGCCGTTGCCGGCGAAAACGAAGGAGTAGCGGCCAGAGCGAATGTTGCGCCGCATCCGTTGCAGTATCAGGGGCTGAAGGTCAGGCTCGTCATCCACTACCAGGATTTTGAATGTCTCTCGAAGTTCATCTTGCATTATCCGGCTCTTTTATTCCGGCAAATTTCAGATATTTCCCGGCCTGGGTTCTCCCTGTCCCGCCCGGCCTCTGCGTCTAGCTCAAGACTGCCGAGATGGCAGAGCTTTGGGTTTCATGGATGTCAATTATCTGGTCAAACCCGCTGATGGTGAACACGTCATGCACCGGCTTGGAGAGAGAGCAGACAGCTAACTTGACGTTGGCCGAGCGCATTTCCTTGGCAGTCAGCAGGATGACCCGCAAGCCGGCGCTGCTGATGTAGGAAAGCTGCTCAAAATTGAGAATCACTGCCTTGGCATCAGGGTCGATGACCTTTTTCAAGGTATTCTGAAATTCGGTGGCGTTGGTGCCGTCAACCCGCCCGTCGGTCTTGGCGATAAGAGTCTCCCCGTCTCTTTCAATAGTGACTTCCATCGTCCCCCATCCTCCGAAAAAGCAATGTGGTGATGCCGTGGGTTCATTGTCCCGCCGCCGCGGCCATGGCTTGTATCCCGAACGGCGAGAGCGCACTGCCGTTCTCTGCGAATACGCCCGCGCCGCCCATCGCGTCTACCGCGAGAAACGCTGCGAGCAGCGTGCCGGTGATTCCGCCCAGCCCGTGAACCCAAAACGCGTCTGGGTTGTTCGTTTGGGTTGTTATTGAGGTTCAGCTTAATCTTAATCAGGTTCACTGTAAAGAAGCAGACCGCGCTTGCCTGACCCTCCCAGGCCCAGGGCGCTTAGCGGGTTGACCTACCCAGCGGCAGGCGTAACGGCGGCCAAGCCGGCTATTACGCCGGTGGTGATGATGGCGAAGGCCATCTCGAACATCACGAACAGCATTTCCGGGATGGCGCTGCCTGCCCGATGTGTGTCGTTGTTTTTGATACTCCAGTTGTTTTTGATATTCCAGAGGAAGGCGTGATTCAGGTTGCCGATGAAGCCGAAGTAAGACCCGCTGAAGGAAGATCGGCGGGCGATGAGGTGCGTCTGCGGTTGCCGATGAAGCCGAAGTAAGACCCGCTGAAGGATAGGTTGTAGCCCGCTATCATCCACAGCAGGCCGACCGCGCACAGCAGGCCGACCGCGGCGGCGATGAAGAAGCGCTGCGTCGCCCCGAAAGCGCGTTCTTGGCCTGCACCAGGCCGCCGTAGTAAAAGGCCAGCCCAGGAACGGTTATAAACAGGATGAGGGTGGTGACAGTGAGGAGATATGCGGTGTCGCCTGCGTTCACGAACTAATGCCTGCGCGGCTGGGACGGCCCCGGCGCTGAATCCTTGTAAATTTCTGCGGCTCAAGGGCCGGGGGGCGGACTTTGCGGGCAGATTTGGTCTCCCGCTGAGTCAAGCCTGAAAAGCCTGAGACATAATGCAATACGCCATTTATGACGCCATTTATAGATTGCGTATTTGGGCCGCGCAATTAACGCAACCTATACCGCGTCCAAGGGTGCAGTGCGGCTGTTTACATAGATTGCGTATTTGGGCCGCGCAATTAACGCAACAGCAATGCCGTTGCTGTTGCGTTAATTCGGTTGTATCAATGCGCTGACATTTACCCTGCGGGTTCGGGGGAGGGTTAGGCTGAGGCCGTTCCTGAGGGGCCGGAATCGAACTCCACCGACTCACCGGGGTTGACCTTGAACCAACTGTCGCCCGGCTCCCCGCCCGGTTTGGGTTTGAGCTGCTGCACCACGCGGACGCCCAAGGTCGCCAGCATTCCGTCTATCCGTTCCACCGGGCCGCCGGCCAGAGCCGTCTCTTGCCGCAGGGCCAGCAGCTCCGAGGTCATTTTCAGGGCCAGTTGCACGCCCGACAGATTCAGCCCCAGGTCGTCAACGAAGTGCTTGATGAGCCGCAGGCGGGCTACGTCCTCGTCGGAGTAGGTTCGCAGAGCGCCTATCCGCAGCGGCGCGACGAACCCGGCGCGCTCATACTTCCGCAAAGTCTGCGGGTGCATATCCAGCGTTTCCGCCACCACGCTTATCAGGTAAATGCCTTGCGTTTGCTGGATCGCCATCATCAGCCTTCTCTGCCGGACGTTTTCGGTCTGCCCGTTTTATATCCTGCAGGAAGAAATGTGTCAATGACATATACATAAATTTATCCAATACAAGTCACTGTAATATGATATACGGTTAGGTAGTTGACACGCTTTATATCAACTGATATAGTCTTGTCATACAGTCAACAGGAGGAACGGGATGGTAGCGACAGAGTTGCAGAGCAAGCAGTCCACGGTGGCGAAAGCCAACGCCGCCGAGGTGAGCGGCAAGGTGGCTCAGCAGGTTTCCCAGATACTGGAGGAGGCCGACCGGAAGGCCAAGGTTCCACGGCCTGCGCTGTCCTACCGCGTGCCCAGCCCCGGCGTCCGCTGCTACTTCTAGGCGGCGCCCGCCGGGGCGGCAAACCGGACGAAGAATCTTGGCGAAATTTAAGGAGTGAATCTATGATATTGCAGCGAAGAAATCCCTTTGGCGAACTCCGGCAGATGCAGGAGAACATGGACCGGATGTGGCGGCGCTTCGGCTCCTTCAATCACGAGGAGAACGACGGTTTCGAGGCTTGGGCCGCGCCTCTCGACGTGGTGGCCGACGGCGACGATTTCATCGTGCGGGCGTCCCTCCCCGGCGTGGCCCCGGAGAACATCCAGGTGTCCATCGAAGACAACGTCCTCACCATCCGCGGCGAGACCGCCTCCCGCTTCGATACCGCTCAGGGGAGCTACCTGATGCGCGAGCGGCGCAGCGGCTCCTTCCACCGCTCTCTGCGCCTGCCTGACACGGTGGCCCAAGACCGGGCGGAACCCTGCTACGAACACGGCGTCCTGACCATTACCCTGCCCAAGGCCGAGGCCAAGCGGGCCAAACAATTCGAGGTGAAGGTTGCCGAGGGCCCGGCGCCCCTCGAAGCCGGCTAGAGCAGATTCGCAAATGCTAACCGCTCATGCTGGAGCTTGCCGGAGTGTGGGCGGACGGGCGGACGGCAACAAGTGGAACCCGCTTATGCTGAGCTTGCCGGAGTATGGGCGGACGGGCGGACGGCAACAAGTGGAACCCGCTTATGCTGAGCTTGCCGGAGTATGGGCGGACGGGCAGACGGCAGCAAGTGGAACCCGCTTATGCTGAGCTTGCCGGAGTATGGGCGGACGGGCGGACGGCAGCAAATGGAACTCGCTTATGCTGAGCTTGCCGGAGTATGGTCGGACGGGCAGACGGCAGCAAGTGGAACCCGCTTATGCTGAGCTTGCCGGAGTATGGGCGGACGGGCAGACGGCAGCAAGTGGAACCCGCTTATCATTCGACCGGCCCAAGGCGCGACCGGCCCAAGGCGAGCGGGTTCCACCAGAACGGCGGAAGGGGCGCATAGCTGTGCGCCCCTTCTGCTTGTCGGAGACTCTCTTGTTGCTGGGCGCTACGCGCCGTAGCGGGCAACGGACAGGGGGTCGCTGTATTCCTGGTTCTTGGTGCCCCAGAACGCGGCGGCGATGTCGTCGCAGGCGGCCACCAAGTTCTCGGCATTCTCCATGCTGACGGTCTGCTTGCACTGGCCGGCCAGCTTGAGGGCGGCGTTGAACTTGGCGGCAATCGCGGCGGCGTCGGTGCCGGGCCAGGCGTAGTCGGCCCACAGGATGCGCAGCTCTTCCTTGCACTTCTCGGCGTGGTCTTCCTTAACCGCAATATAGCGGGACAGCTTATTGGCGTAATCCTGGAATGCCGCCGCGTCACCATCTTCCGGCGTCCCCAGCGTCTCAATGCGCAACACCATCTTCTGAACCGTCTGCGCCGCGATTTTCGCCGAAATGGGGTCATATATGCCGCAGGGAATGTCGCAATGGGCCTTGACTACCGCAGGCTTGAACCACCCGATGGGGTTAAACATTATGGCCCTCCATATCTGAAGTGTTGCTATCTGAAATTGTTGCTCTTTTTGCGTTCTCAACACGAGCCTTGAACTGCCCAAAAGGTTAATGGAAATCCGACAGCGGCGCAACCCGTGGTCCGGGACGGCCTTTCCTTAAACGCGCAGTTGACATTACGTAATATCTCCGTCTATTATGCCGCCTATCACAGATAAATTTAGTCAAAATATGATAGCAATCAGTTGCATACAGGGATGATATATGTTCAAAGCATTGAAGCTCAATCTCCGAATCCTTGTTACTGTTTTAACAATGCTGGCAGTTGTGGCCGCGGGCAGGGCGCCTGCTCCCGGTAGGATTGTCAACTAGGGATTGCGCCTTGCCGGTATCTCCATAAGCCTAGCGCCTGCCCATCTTATTCCGCGACAGGGAGCTTGAAGGTCATCGAGATAGTAGCCGCCGCTATCCAGTTTCATCATCCGGCCCGCTATCGCCACCACTTGACCCCCACCGTTGCGCACTAACACCTGCCCGGTTTCTTTGTCGGGGTAGAAACCCGGAGGCCATACGATCACTGGCCCGTCACTCCCGGCCCGCAGGCAGTCCTCGACCAGCGTGAGCGCCCGGCCCTCGGGAGGCATGGCCAGCATCTGACTGGCCGGGCGCTTCCGCGTCTCTCCTCGGGAAATAGAGCGTGCGGGAAATAGAGCGTGCGGGAAATAGAGCGTGGATCCCGGTAGGGACACCACGGTGGGCCGTCCCTCGTAACGGCGGACACCTCGTCTCCAACGGGCCAGTGCGGGAGCTGGCAGGGCTTGAGGATAGTCTCCCGCAACCTCTCCCAAGGCTCCTTTGTGCAGGATGCCCGCCCGCTGAGTCTCACTGTGTCGCCGGTCTCGGCCGCTGCCATGCCGTCTTGGTCAACCACCTGGGCCTTACCGCCGCCCGTCTGTCGCAGCGCAAAGCCCGACGGCCAGACAGTCAGCCAGGGGCGCTCTGACAGGCAGAGATCACCACTAAAGTGGAAACGATTGACAGGAAAAGCGGCGCAATGCCCCTCATCTCAAGCCTTCGCGCCTTTGCCGAAATAATCCTACCCTCATCATAAGCGCGAGAGGCAGAATGCGCTCCAAGCGTCGGCGCCGCCTTGTGCCGTATGATGCTGCAACCTATAATTGCGCGATTAAGTATCCCCTATATGTACGCTGGCGGCAGGGAGCGATTGTCTGCTCGTTGCCCGGCCCCTATCTTGCCTTGACGGAGATGTCTCTGTGGTCACTATGAGCGAACCGGCAAAGACCAAGCACCGCAGCGCCGAAATCACCCACGACCCGCAGCGGGCGCCGGCCCGCGCCATGCTGATGGCCATGGGCATTACCCACGAGGACATGGAAAAGCCCTTCGTCGCCATCGCCAACCTGGCCAGTGACGTCACCCCCTGCAATGTGCACCTGGGCCGCTTCGCCCAAGGCGCCAAGGAAGGTGTGCGGGCGGGCGGCGGCGTGCCTTTCGAGTTTGGCACCATCACCGTTAGCGACGGCATATCCATGGGCACCGAGGGAATGAAAACCTCCTTGGTCAGCAGGGAGGTCATCGCCGACTCCATTGAACTGGTCACCTTCGGTGAGCGGATGGACGGCTTAATCACCATCGCCGGCTGCGACAAGAATATGCCCGGCTGCATGATGGCCCTGGCCCGCCTCAACGTTCCAGGCATCTTTATGTATGGCGGCTCCATTATGCCCGGCCAGCACAACGGACGGGACGTGAACATTCAGGACGTGTTCGAGGCCGTGGGTGGCTACGCCAAGGGCGACGTCACCTTCGAGGAGCTGCGCGACCTGGAGTGCCGGGCCTGCCCAGGCGAGGGTTCCTGCGCCGGTCTGTTCACCGCCAACACTATGTCTACCGCTATCGAGGTGATGGGTATGTCGCTCCCCGGCGACGCCTCCATACCTGCCATTGACCCCCGCAAGCTGGGCGAGGCCCGAGACGCGGGACGCACCTTGTTAAGGTTGCTGGAGGAAGATGTTCGCCCGCGCGACATTATGACCAAGCAGGCTTTCGAGAACGCCATAACCGTTGGCGTCGCCATGGGCGGCTCCACCAATATCGTCCTGCATCTGATGGCCATGGCCCGTGAGGCTGAGGTGCCTTTGTCTCTCGAAGACTTCGAGCGCATAAGCGCCGGCACGCCCTACATCGCCGATATGAAGCCGGCGGGACGCTATGTGATGGCTGACCTGTCCCGCTATGGCGGTATCGCGCTGGTGATGAAGCGGCTGCTGAACGCGGGCCTGCTGCACGGCGGAGCCATGACGGTCACGGGCAAGACCGTGGCCGAGAACCTCGAGGGCATCACCGTGGTTGACGATCAGCCAATAATCACGCAGGTTGATGCGCCGCGCAGCCCCACCGGGGGCCTCGCCATTCTGCGCGGCAACCTGGCCCCGGACGGTGCGGTCATCAAGGTGGCCGGCCATCAGGAGCGGGTGTATCGCGGCCCGGCCCGGGTCTTCGACCAGGAACCTGCCGCCTTCCAAGCCATCCAGCGGGGCGAAATCAAGGCCGGTGACATCGTAATCATCCGCTACGAAGGCCCCAAGGGAGGCCCAGGTATGCAGGAGATGCTGGCCGTAACCGCCGCCATAGTCGGCCAGGGGCTGGGTGATGATGTGGCGCTGGTCACCGATGGCCGCTTCTCGGGCGCTAGCCACGGGCCGATGGTGGGCCATGTGGCTCCCGAGGCCGCGGTGGGCGGCCCCATCGCCCTGTTGCGGGAGGGTGACGAAGTCACCTTGGACATCCCGGCCCGTCAACTAAGCGTCAAGCTCACCGAAGAGGAGATGACCGACCGCCGCGCCAACTGGCAGCCCCTGCCGCCCAACTACACCACCGGGGCCTTGGCAAAGTACGCGAAGCTGGCGTCGTCGGCGTCGGAAGGCGCGGTGACGCGGTAGGGAGCGGATGAGGTTCGCATGTGCCTGATTCTCCGATTCATACCAGTGTAATACCGCGGTATGATTGACTCGCAAGGGCTGGAAGGAAGAATATGGCCAAGATAGCAATCAGCCTCCCGGATGAAGTGTTAGAGGCCTTGGAGAAGGAGCGGCTAGGCCGCAGCAAAGTCTTGAGCCGTAGCGAATTTATCAAGAGAGCCGTGCAGCAGTATCTGAGAACTGAATCTGAAAGGAGCCTGGAAGAGCAATACATTCGAGGTTATCTGGAGCAACCCGAGACCGCCGAAGAATCCGAATGGCTGGGCGCGGCTGCCCTGGAAGTCTTTGCCAGCAACCCGTGGCGGCAAGATGGTGAAGATTGAGGCGCGGAGAAGTGTGGTGGGCAGAGTTTCCCGGCCTCGCAGGCCGTCGCCCGGCGGTACTCTTGTCGCGCGACTCGGCATACGCAGTCAGGTTATCCGTCACGGTAGCCCCGGTCACTACCCGCATCAGGGGAATTCCTGTTGAGGTCTACCTGGGGCCAAATGACGGGTTGTCCGTGGAGAGCGTGGCAAATCTGGATGATATAACCACAATCCCAAAATCCAGACTCGACAGCAGAATCACGGCTCTAAGCAACGAAAAACTCCAAGCTGTTGAAAGGGCCTTGCGATTCGCTTTGGGATTAGTTATCTAGAGGTATTTTGCCGCCCGAGCCGTTCGCCCCCGGCAAAACTCAACCTAACCACGTCAGGAGCGCATACCATGACAACGGATTACGGACCAGAGGCCATTCGGCGGCACCGGGAAAGCCGCGGTAAAGTCAGCGTCACTTCCAAGATGACGGTGGAAACGCTGGAAGACTTGTCCATCGCCTACACCCCTGGCGTGGCCTCGGTGTGCATGGCGATTCACGCCGACCGAGCTGAGTCATACAATCTCACCAACCGGGGCAACACTATCGCAGTGGTCACCGACGGCTCGGCGGTGTTGGGCCTGGGCAACATCGGCGCTGAGGCGGCCATGCCCGTGATGGAAGGCAAGTCCATCCTGTTCAAGGCCCTGGGCGGTGTGGACGCCTACCCCATTTGCGTCGCCTCCCAAGACAGCGACACCATCATCAACACAGTGCGGGCTATCGCTCCCAGCTTGGGCGGAGTCAATCTGGAGGACATCGCCGCCCCCAAGTGCTTCGACATCGAGGCCGCACTACAGGACTTGGGTATCCCCGTGTTTCATGATGACCAGCATGGCACCGCCATTGCCGTTCTGGCCGCGGTTATTAACAGCCTCGCGGTGACGGGCCGGAAAATTGAAAATTCCTCCTTCGTGTTCGCCGGCGCCGGGGCCGGTGGCATCGCTTCCGCCAAGCTGCTGCTGGACTACGGGGCCACCAACATCACGCTGGTGGACAGCGTGGGCATCATCCACCGGGGACGCACTGACCTGACTCCCATCAAGGCATCAATGCTGGATACTACCAATCCGGAGAATCGCACCGGCGGCATCGCCGAGGCCCTGCGCGGCGCCGACGTATTCATCGGCCTGGCCGTGGCCGGTATGGTCACGCCTGAAATGGTCTCTTCTATGGCCAAGGATGCCATCGTCTTCGCCATGGCCAACCCGGTGCCGGAGATAATGCCCGACTTGGCTGAGGCAGCCGGAGCCGTCGTGGTTGGGACAGGCCGCAGTGACTTCCCAAACCAGATTAACAACAGCTTGGTCTTCCCCGGCGTGTTCCGGGGCGCTCTGGACGCTAAGGCGTCCCGCATCACCACTAGCATGAAGCTGGCCGCCGGCGAGGCCCTGGCGGGTCTGATACCGGAGCCCACGCCCGAACAGGTCATCCCGTGGTCCCTCGACCGCGCCGTCCCCGCAGCCGTTGCCAGGGCCTGCGCCGAGTCTTGGGCTGCCGGCAACGGATAAACTCGCCCTGATCTGGCTGATGAGACGGTATGCGGTACCTCCGCGAATAAACCTCGATGGACACACCGCACGCCGTTCATCGCCGAGGCCATCTCAAACTTTCGCGCCACTGTCAAACTCTGAGAAATCGAAAACAGGCAGTCAGAGGGGATCTACGCAACAGTGGCAAAGACCGGCCCATGCAAACCAAGCGAATGAGCAACGGCGGCTCTGCTATCGAATGAGCAACGGCGGCAAAGACCGGCCCATGCAAACCAAGCGAATGAGCAACGGCGGCTTTACTATCGAATGAGCAACGGCGGCTCTGCTATCGAATGAGCAACGGCGGCTTTACTATCGAATGAGCAACGGCGGCTCTGCTATCGAATGAGCAACGGCGGCTTTGCTATCGAATGAGCAACGGCGGCTTTGCTATCGAATGAGCAACGGCGGCTTTGCTATCGAATGAGCAACGGCGGCTTTGCTATCGAATGAGCAACGGCGGCTTTGCTATCGAATGAGCAACGGCGGCTTTGCTATCGAATGAGCAACGGCGGCTTTACTATCGAATGAGCAACGGCGGCTTTACTATCGAATGAGCAACGGCGGCTTTACTATGCGTGGCTGACGGAGCTGAGGTGAGGGATAGGAGAAAGTGTCTGGCGGCGCAATTGAGAAAGTGAGCAATTAGCAATGGCTGACAAAGAACAACGCGGCGAACCTGCAAGCAATATAATACTGGGTCCCATCTGTGGCGAAGATCTTAAAAACTCATACGGCGAACTCGCCCTCGACTATCCAGTCCTGGTCTGCCCCCCTGCTCTGATAAAGCTGTGAATTCCGATGGCGAATCACCCCATCACAATGGTATGGGAGACTTCGGAGACAACCCCGTTTTCATAAATTCACGGCAATGCTGGAGGAGGTACAAGTTCGGCGGCTACGTGACCATGCTGGGTGATAATTGTGAATCGGAAAACTAATTCTACATCCGCCATTTCCAGCACTCTCGCAATCCGATAGAACAGATGGCAGAGCAGGCCAACCGCATCATCCTGGAAGGAGACGTCCCGCAGAAATTGGAGCAGAAGTGATTGGGAATCTTCTCTGCGCCAATAAAAAATCGGCGGCACGCGATACGAATCCGTTAGCGCACTGGTAGACACTGGAGCCAGCTAGACGGTGATAAAGAGTGGTTGATACACCGGAATTAAAAGGTTGAGAAATCAGAGGAATTTGTCTAGAGCAACAATCAGCCCAACACCGGCGACAATCAGGCCACCCATGCGCAGCGTCATTCGCAACTCCATCGCCTGCATCTCGGAGCGCAGACCGCTGCCTTGGGTCTGTATTTCGGAGCGCAGGTCGCTGCCTTGGGTCTGTATTTCGGAGCGCAGGTCGTTGCCCATCGCCTGCATCTCGGAGCGCAGGTCGTTGCCTTGGGTCTGTATTTCGGAGCGCAGGTCGCTGCCCATCGCCTGCATCTCGGAGCGCAGGGCGTTGCCTTGGGCCTGTATTTCGGAGCGCAGGTCGCTGTCTTGGGTCTGTATTTCGGAGCGCAGGTCGTTGCCCAGCGTCTGCACTTCGTTCTGCACCCCCATCAAGTCCTGTTTGGTAGCGACGTTTCCGATGAGGGCTGTACCTATGGTGACTACCACAGCTTCGGCTTGGGCGTCGTCGAAACCCGCTTCCTGTAGAGCCTTAAAGGCTTTGTGGGTATCGAAAAGAAGGGTGGTCATATTCACTCGTCCCGGGTGCCTTTGCTAGACACCCAGATAGCAATGCTACATGGGAAATATACTTTACGTCTTATCCAGGTGTAAAGCGGCTGGACTTCGGACGGGAAAGCATTACCTGCTTGCTTGTAGTCGGCTGTCTTGTTGTCAGCGAAGGTTTGGGAACTGGAAAATTCTGTAATTTGGCGGACGTAGAACCGTCCGGTGGGGGATTTGTGCGAAGTCCGGTTCAGGCGACTCATTGGCGCCACCCTTGCCGTGCAACCTACCAGCCCGGCCTATACTTTCGGGCGCGGACGGGGCCAAGTTTGGCGGCGCGTTGCAGGGATGCGCTGATGGTCGCGGAGCCAGATTGTTAACGCCAAGACGCCATGCGGCAGCCCGCCGCTATGCCCAGAAATCATATTCTGGAAATCGTATTGGGGAAGCCGTCTCATCATAGAGCGCCTCGCCTGCCGTGGGTGGGTTGCCCATCCAGCGCTCCGGCCAGTCAAACCTGCGCGGCAATCTCTTTTCGACGGCAATCAGGATTACCGCTTTCGGCATTGGGATACGCAGCGTCTCGCCGCCATTATGCCTGGTAGCTCAACTGTTTCAGGCGCAGCAGGATTGGCTCGAGGTATTGCTCGAACCGGGCGCCAAGCAAACCCCAGCGCTTCGGTTTCGCCCAGGGGAGGCGCTGGCTGCAATTGAGCGACGTTACCGCCGGGCAAGGGTTGTGCTGTATAGTATCAGCGTCAGTTTCAGGGTGGGATTACAGGACAGGAGCGGAACGATGCTTGCGATTTTGGGGGGAACCGGACCGGAAGGCAAGGGGCTGGCTCTGCGGCTGGCGCTGGCGGGGGAGGCGGTGACCATCGGCTCTCGCAGCGATGAGCGGGGCGCGGCCGCCGCGGCGGAGCTGGCCGCGCGCGCGCCCGGGGCCAGCATCGCCGGGACCGACAACGCCGGGGCCGCCGCCGCGGGCGATGTGGTGTTCTTGGCCTTTCCATACGAGGGCCAGCGTCCGGTGCTGGAAGAGCTGGCTGGTTTGCTGAACGGGAAGATAGTGGTCAGCGTCATCGCGCCCATGGTCTTCGAGCGGGGCAAGGGAGCGCGCGCCGTTGAGGTGGAGGCCGGCTCCGCTGCTGAGGAGGCGCAGGAGATACTGCCCATTGCCCAGGTGGTGGCCGCATTCCAGAACGTCAGCGCCGAGGAATTGATGGACCCGCAGGTGGATATGGAAGGCGATGTGGTGGTCTGCTCCGACCACGCCGACGCCAAGAAACTGGTTATGGGGCTGGCCGACAAGATTTGCAGCCTGCGCGGCATTGACGGCGGGTCATTGGCCAATGCCAAGTATGTTGAGCAGATTACGCCGATGCTGGTCAATATCAATCGCATCTACAAGACCCATGCCAGCATCAAGATTACCGGGGTGTAACGTCACAGGCATCCGGGCGTCACCCATCTGAGCTGCCAACGCGATATTTAACAAACTCGCCTGAGACGCGAGGACAGCAATGACCAGCAAACTGAGTCGGCACACCCAGTTGGACGAAGCATTGGATATGTTCCCGGACTTTCCGCCCAGGGATGATATGCAAAATTTCCTCCACCTCTATCGCCCGAGCCACCCGTCGATGTTGCCCAGGCACTTCTGCAACCCGGACACGACAGTCATAGGGGGCGAGGTTCCGGTGGCTTGGCGCCCCAGCCGGAGACAAGGCGTCCGAATACCGGACCTGCTAATCGCATTCAATGTCAACTTCGCCGCCCTGATAGACCGAAACGGCTATGCGATTGAAGAGCAGGGCAAGCCTCCGGACTTCGTGCTGGAGGTTGCCTCAAAGACTACCGGCTTCACCGATTACACCAGAAAACGGGAAGACTATGCTGCTTTTGGCATACCGGAATACTGGCGCTTTGACCCCACCCGCGGCCAGTATCATAATGCCCCCTTGGCTGGGGATCGGCTGGTTGACGGTGTGTATCAGCCCATCGAAATCATCCAGACCAATGAACAGCGTTACTGGGGACACAGCGGCGTTCTGAATCTCTCGTTGTGCTGGGAAAATGGACAACTCCGCTGGTGGAACCCAGGGACAGGGCGTTACTTGGAAACCCATGACGAGGAGGCGGATGCCCGCATCGCCGCCGAGTCGCGAGCCGAAGAGGCCGAATCCCGCGCGGGCCGGGAACGGGCGCGAGCCGAAGAGGCCGAATCCCGCGCAGGCCGGGAGCGGGCGCGAGCCGAGGAGTCCGAGTCCCGCGCACGGGAACTGGAAGCGGAACTCCGGCGCCGGCGAGAATTTTGATTGACGCTGGCCCGGCTTATACGGGGCTAAACCATACAAAAGTTGGAGGGAAATATGCCGCGATTCCCCATTGACATCAACAGCGCTGAAGGGCAAGCCGCGGTGCAGGGCCAGTGGCGACACGCCGAGGGGTACATCCCCGGCGAGGCTAATTACGGATTGAGCGAAAGGTCGGAGGGCAGCCCGGCCCGGTTGCCGGGCTATGACGATTCATCGTGGGAAGTCTGCCCGGACACCAGTATGTGGGCCAAGTTCGGCGGCGACTATGTCACAGGCTTCTCCTTTGTCTGGTATCGCATCAACATCACCGTGCCGGAAACGGTGGGCGGGCGCGACGTCAGCCGCACCCGGCTGATGTTCGAGACCTGCGTTGACGACTACGGCGAGATATGGATCAATGGCGAGTGCAATCGGGAGCGGGGAACCTTCGAGGGTTTCAACCGTCCGCAGCGAATCGAGGTCGCCAATAACCCCAACCCCGGCGACCAGCATACCATCGCCATCTTGGCCGCCAACGGCCCGATGGGCGCTCCCGGTGGCGGGGTGTTCGTCCGCTACACCAACCTGAGCTTCGAATGGCGCGATGACGATCCGTAGCCGACGGCGTAATTCCACCCCTTTCCGGGGAAGGTTCCAAATTCCCTCCCCTGGAAGGGGAAGGTTAGGGTGGGAGCGTCAATGGCCCGGCTGAAGTTTGTTCACGCCGCCGACCTGCACCTGGATAGCCCGTTTCGCGGCATTCGGAGCGAAGCGCCGGATTACGTTGCGGATACGTTGCGCCGCGCCACTTTCGACGCCTACGACAACATCATCGCGCTATGCCTGCGGGAAAACGTGGATGCGCTGCTGGTGGCCGGGGACATCTATGATGGCGCTGACCGCAGTCTGCGGGCGCAGTTGCGGTTTGTGGACGGGCTGGCCCGGCTGGACGGCGCAGGAATACGCTCCTTCGTCTGTCACGGCAACCATGACCCGCTGGACGGCTGGGAGGCGCGGCTGTCCTTGCCGCCGGGCTGCGTCCGCTTCGCCCGGAGGTTAGCGGAGAGCCGGTGTTTAAGGATGCGCCGGAGCGGGCGATGGTCTATGGCGTCAGCTACCCCCGGCGAGAGGTGCGCGAGAACCTGTCGCCGCTCTTTGCCAAGGCTGCAACGGGCGGCGGCTTCGGTATCGGCCTGCTTCACGCCAACGTGGGCGGCAACCCTAATCACGATTCCTATGCGCCCTGCTCCGTCACCGATTTGTCGGACACCGGCCTTGACTATTGGGCGTTGGGCCACATCCACACCCGGCAGACTCTCCGGCGGGAACGGCCTACGGTGGTCTATCCCGGCAACCCCCAGGGCCGTCATCCCCTGGAGACAGGTGAGCGGGGCGTCTACCTGGTGGAGGTGGACGATTACGGCGTGGTCAGCCTGGACTTCCGCCTGACGGACGTGGTGCGCTGGGAAACGCTGCCGCTGGATATTTCAGGGCTGGAGACCGAACAGGAACTGCTGGACGCCATAGATTCCGCCGCCGCTTCCTGCGCGGAGGGGGCCGGGGGCCGCGCTGTGGTGTTCCGGCTGACGCTGGCCGGCCGGGGGCCGCTGCACCGCTGGCTGCGCCGGACAGGAACGGGGGAAGATCTGCGGGAGCGCGTCAACGAACAGTACGCCAATGCCCAGCCCTGGCTGTGGTGCGAGCGAATCCAGACGGATACCGAGTCGCCCGTAGACCGCGAGCAGGCGGCGCAGCGCGAGGACTTCGCCGGCGACTTGGCCCGGCTCGGCGGGGAGTTGCGAGACGCCCCCGGCGTTTTGGGCGAGCTGCGGGACGCCCTGCGTGTGCTGTACGTCAACTCCAACGCCGCCCCATATCTGCGGGAATATCTGCCGTCGGACGGCGAGCTGCAGGAGCTTTTGGCCGCCGCCGAGGATGAGTGCCTGTCCTCGCTGGTGGACGAAGAGGACGAAGGGTGAGGATCGAAGAGCTATACCTGGACGGCTTCGGCCACTTTCACCAGCGGGCTATCGGCCCAGCCTCGGGGCCCGTCACGGTTTTCTATGGCCCAAACGAGGCGGGCAAGAGCACCACGCTGGCCTTCATTCGGGCCATCCTGTTCGGCTTCCCGGCCCGGTTCAACAGCCACTACCGTCCGCTGGCCGGCGGGCGGCACGGCGGGCGCATCGCGGTGTCCGACAGCACCGGGGCGGCCTACAGCGTGGAGCGGTACGCCGGGACGCGGGGCGGACTGACCATCGCCACCCCCGACGGCCCGGCATCCAACGCCGAAGCACTGTTGCAGCGGCTTACCGGGAACGCTACCCCCGACCTGTTCCGCAACGTCTTTGCATTCAGCTTGGACGAGTTGCAAGCCGCCGCCTCTCTCAACGATTCCAGCGGCGCCATATACAGCGCCGGACAGGGCGCGCCCGGACTGCCCGCGCTGGTGAAGTCCCTGAGCGACCACAAGAGCCAAATCTATCTGAGCCGGGGCAACAACCAGAAGGTTCCCGTGCTGCTGAAAGACCTTCAAGCCATAGACCAGCAACTGCGGGGCATCGAGGGCAATGCGGGCCGTTACGGGTATCTCACCGCCCGCAAGTCTGAGATTGACTCGGAATTGCAGGCGGCAGACGCGGAGCTTGGGCGTCTCAACGTCCAACGCGCCGAGATCCAGAATCTGCTCAACGGCTGGGATGACTGGGTGGCGCTGTCGGATAGCGAAGCGCAACTGCGGGATATGCCCCGGTACACGGACTTCCCGGATAACCCCGTTGTCAGGCTGGACACCCTCGAGGAACGGACGCGGCTGCTTCAGGAGGAACGGGACGAAGCCGCCGGGCAGCTTCAGCAGGCGGTGGATGCAGCGGCAACAGACATCCCTGGCGAGAGCCTGCTGGACGCGGCGGCCAGCATTGAAGCCGTCCGCCGCGCCCGCAGCAGCTTCGACAACTCTGTCCGCGACCTGCCGGAACGCCAGGGCGAACTGCGGGGGCTGGAAGCCGACTTCGCCAGGAACTTGGCCGACCTGGGCCACCGGTGGGGCGAGGATGAACTCCAAGCCTTGGATACGTCGCTGGTGGTCAGGAACCAGGTGAACGGCTGGAAGGAGCGGACAACTGAAACCGGCGAACACGCCCAGCAGTCGCAGTTTCAACTGGCCCGGGAACGCCGGACGCTACAAGATCATCAAGCGGAAACTCAGGAGGCCCGGGACAAGCTGCCGCCGGAACCGCCGCCGCTGGACGCCGCCGCTCTGACGGAACGGCAAGACGCTCTCCGCGCCGCCCGGGGGCGATTGAGCGAGTATGAGCGGCAACGCCAGCTCCGCGATACTTTGGCTGGTCAGCTTAACGCCCTGGCTGTCGCCCAAGAAACGCCGGATAGGAATCCGGTTCGCATCAGTCGCCTGCCAAGCATTGCGCTGGCCTTGGCCGGGGTTGCCTTGCTGGTGGCGGGAATCCCGCTCGGCGGCGGCGCCTTGCCCTTGGGCGTTGTCGGCGGGTTGGTTTTGCTGGCCGCCGCCGGAGCGCTTTGGTTTATGGGAAGGCCAAATCCGTCTGCCGCGCCATCGCCAGTGGCTGTCACGCTTGGACAGCAGGTTGCGGACGCGGAAAGAGATACGGAAACGGCCCGTCAATCTCTGCTGGACTCAGCGGCGGCTTTGAGGCTGGAGGGGCAGCCCGCCGCCGCCGCGCTGGACTCGGCGGATGCGCGTCTGAATGACGCCCGCAATGCGCTGAACGCTTGGAACGCCGCCAATGCGCGAGTCGAAGATTTGTCCCGGCGGGAGAAATTGCAGGAACAGCGGGTGGAGTCGGCGGTGCGGGAAAACGAAGCGGCGGAAGCGGCGGCGCAGGAATCACAACAGGAATGGCGGCGGTGGCTGGGCGAGCGGGGCCTGGACGAGACCCTGACGCCCGATGCGATGACCACGTTTATCGCCAGAGTGGAAACGGCCCGCGGCTCCCTTGCTGAAGCCCGCCGGATGCGTGAGCGGGTGGCGGCCATCGAGTACGACATCCGGGAATTTAGAGAGCAAGTGGAGCCGCTGGCCGCCCGCCACGGTTTGCCGTTGAACCCTGAAGACCAGCGGCAGCTTGCCGGCGTGGCCGACGAACTCATCCGGCGGCTGGATGAAGCTCAGGCCGCCGTTTCCCTGCGGGAACAGGCCAGAGCGCAAGAAGAGGAAATTCGGCAGCTCCTGGAAAACAGGGAGCGGCGTTTGCAGTTGGCCGCGGAGGAATTGGCCGCGCTGCTGGTGGCGGGTAACGCGGAGGACGCCGAGGACTTTCGCCGCCGGGCCCGGCAACAGGAGGAACGGCTGGCGCTGGAACGGCGGCGGGACGAGCATCGTCGCAACCTGGAATGGTTCAGCGGCCCCGGCGAGCGCTTGGATGCCTTCCGCGAGGCGCTGGCCGACGCCGACCCCAACCACCTGGGCGACGAGTCTGCCCGGCTGTCGGAGCTTCACGCCGAGGTGGACGCCAGGCGCAATGTCCTGCGGGAAGAGCGGGGCGGCATAGACACTGAGCTGGCGCAACTGACCGGCGAAGAGGAATCATCGAGCCTCCGCATCCGGCGCAACACGCTGGAGGAGCAACTGCGGGAACACGCCCGCGAGTGGTCGCGGCTCACCATCGCTGAGGCGTTGCTGGAAAAGACAAGGCAGAAGTTCGAACGGGAACGCCAACCCAGCGTCATCCGCCACGCCCAAGACTTTTTCTCCGGCGTCACCGGCCAGCGATACCAGCGGCTGTATGCGCCCATCGGAGAGCAGACGATAACGGTGACCGACGCCGCCGGAAGCAGCAAACAACCCGCCGAGCTGAGCCGGGGCACCCGCGAGCAACTGTACCTGGCCCTGCGGTTCGGCCTCATTCGCGAGTTCGGAGAACACGCCGAGCGGCTTCCGGTGGTGGTGGACGAGGCGCTGGTCAACTTCGATCCGGAACGCGCCCGCCTGGCCGCCGAGTCCTTCGCCCAACTGGCGGAGACCAACCAGGTCCTGGTCTTCACCTGCCACCCCGCCACTGCCGATATGTTCGCCGACTCCGCCGGAGCGCAGGTGGTGGACCTCAGCCGGTGAAAACGCCTTGTCTTATGAACTATTTTGAGGTCGTTGGGCTAATAGAACGAGTTGAAACCATCTGCTTGACGACTCCGGCGAGGGCTATCTTCGCCCGGAATCATACTTTCTTCCTGCTTAACTAACCGGAGAAGCGGAACAAAAATCAATCACAACCGCGTGATCCAGCCTGCTAACAAGCTGCCGAAGTAATCAGCGTCAGTTTTTATAACGTAACTCCGAAAAGCAACCCCGGTGATGGGTTAAAAACACCACCGGGGTTTTCTTTTGCGACAGCCGCAAGAATCCGGTGCGACAGCCGCAAGAATCCGTTTTCGGCCTAGTCCTCTGGGGGCCACTTGGTGCCGCCGACGGCGGGGCGGTCGGCGGGGGGCAGTTGCAGGCCGGCGTCCACCACTTGCCGGAACTCTTCCAGTATAACCTCGCCCCAGTCTTGGGCCTGAGAGACGCGGTGGGCCATGCGGCGGCCGCGGCGGGCCTGCCGCTGGGCGGCCTCGTCCAGTCCCTCGGTATCGCGGTTGATGGCTTCGTCCATGTCATCTATCTGCGGCACAAGGCCGCTGGCCGTCTCTATGAAGCGGGCCACCTCGTTCATGTCCCCGTCCAGCGCCACGAAGATAGGCACCGTTCCGGCGCGATGTTCCGGCAGGAAGGTGTCGGCCAAGGAAACGTTGTCGTCGCGGTTGAACACTTGCAGGTTGACATTGGGGCTGCTGTCGGCCAGCCGCAGGATAACCGGGGTCGTGCTGACGGCGTCGCCGCACCAGTCGGCGGTGAACACCGCCAGATTGACGGGGTTGCTCAGGCCGGTCACCCACTCCGCGACGCCGGAGGGAATTTTCACCGTGTTGTAGATTTCCACGAAGGGGTCTTTGTTGACCTTGATCTGATCTATGTACTCCTGAGCGCTCATTCCGGCTTCAAATTGCTCTCTGCTTAACGCCATTTTGTCACCCTCCTGCCTTTGCTTTCCCGCAATTATAATTCAACCGGGAAAATTGTAGAACGTGATGGCGCGCGGGTCGCGCCTACTGCCGCATACGGGGCGGGGCGCATGGCGTTATGTGCGATACCTGCCTATATAATGCCTATAATGCCGTGGCAGACCTAACATCTGGGCTGCTTTCCGTTCCATACACTATGGGCGCAGATACTCCGATGAGGTGAAATGATGTCGTTGCCTTTCCGTTGCTCCGCCGCAACCGTTTTGTTGTTATTGCTGGCCATTGGGCTGCTGGCGTTGGGCTGCGGCCCGGCCGCCTCGCCGGGGCAGGACGCTGGGCCGACGAATGCGCCCACGCCGGCGCCCACGGCCACGCAGTCCCCCACGGCCACGCCGGTGACCACGCCCACGCAGTGGGCGCCAACGGAGCCGATGACCCCTGCGCCCACTGCTCACTGGATTCCTGATATGGACGGAGCTATCTGGTTCCGTCTGGAACGGCAAAAGGCGGCCCTGGAGTCCGGCGATGCGCTGCCTCCGGAGACCGTCCTGGTGGACATAGAGACCATTTACGTAGAAGAAGTGACTGCCTTTCTGAAGAGTCAAGGTATCACGCCGTTGCAAACCATCAATGGCCGCCCTGTATCCGACATTGTTACCATCACCGGTATCGTTGCGGAGATACCTGAGTCGCTTCTGCCCGAGCTGGCAAGGCAGCGAGTTGGTAGTATTTGGACGGCCAATCCTTACGGACGGGTTATTCAGAGCCAGACCTTCGGCGTGCTTGCCAAGTACCAGGCCGGAGTGTATACCCCGGACACCCATATTTTGTATTCCCCGGACGCCTATATCTGGGTATCGGTCTCCGTTCCGGAAAAGGAGTTTTATGGCACAAAGAGCTGGCTGGAGTCCCAGGGAGCGGTATTTGATATTTTGGATGAGGATATTGCCGATGATTTGGAGCGCGGGGACACCTACCAAGGACGTTACAGCGCCAGTGTGTTTATGAAGTTGCCGGTGCTGGAGCAACTGGTGTTGCGGCCGGAAGTGAGTGAGGTCACTCTGGGCGGGTTTCCAGTGTCGCCGAAGGTAGTGGAGAAGGCGCGCAAGTGGCGTTCGGGCGGGGTGCCCGAGCCGACGCCGTCTTCCGCTGGGGCGGGCGGCGTTTCGTCCATCGTGCAGCCGTCCGGCCCGGCAGCCATCGCGCACGGGGCGAAGGAGTGGCTCGATGTCGGCATTACCGGCGCAGGCGTCAAAATCGGCATCATTGATGCCGGCTTCAAGGGCTGGGACACTGCCAAAGGTGACAAAAGACTGCCCGAGGCGTCCGGCAGTAAATGCTGGTCGTACGTTAAAATTTACTGCGATTTTTGGGGATTGCCCGATCATGGAGCGGCCGTTGCCGAAGCGCTGCACAGCATTGCCCCCGGCGCGGAACTCTACATTGCGTTGCCTGCGGAAAAGGGTCAATTTAAGGATGCAGTAAACTGGCTGACCGGCGAAGGCGTGGACATTATACTGATGGCCCGGGCTTGGGACTACGACGGGCCGGGCGACGGCACCGCCGGTTCCTCCTACCCGAGTGATAGCGCCATCAAAACAGTGCAAGACGCCGTTGACGGTGGCATACTCTGGGTCAACTCGGCCGGCAATGAGACTAGGCGCACCTGGTTTTCTCAAAGGCCCGCCGGGGGCTATGGTAAAACCACTATTCCGAAATATGCAGAATATTACGTCAATTTCGACAAGGTTTCCTCGTCAATAACCCCCAACCCGACGCCGACGTCGCCGAAATCGGCGCCGCCCGCTGACTGCAACCGAGTCACCCTGTCCAATAGAATGTTTTATTACTTCAACCTGCGCTGGAGCGACCGTTGGCCTAAAGCGAATATCAACTTGGATCTGCACTTGGAGCACGTAGATCCGAAAAAACTGTACACATCGCTCGTCAGTGCCAAATCCCAAGACGGAGGATCTGGCCAGCACCCGCTGGAAAGCATCATGGTCAACACTTTTAGCGAGCTGGCAAGCTTGAGAATGCCCGGCGAATACGCGCCTCCGGGGGATTACTGCATTAAAGTGATCCATGATGTTCCTTCCGGCGCCAGAAACCCGGTTCAGCCGGCATGGATTCAACTGCAAGCCTTTCCTAAACTCCCGAACCTGCATTACTCCACCGCCAGCCACAGCATAGTCAGCCCGGCGGAACTGGAGCATCCCGCCCTTTTGTCCGTTGGAGCGGCCCAGGTCAATGCCGATAATCCGGCAAGCCTGCCGAATGTTATCGCCGGATACAGCAGCCGGGGGCCGCTTCCGGGGAGTTCCGTTATCAAGCCTGACATAGTAGGGGTTGATAATGTTCGTTCCACCGTAATGAGCAGGAATTTCTCCGGCACCAGCCAGTCGGCGCCCCATATTGCCGGGTTGGCGGCGCTGGTGATGGAGGCGTTTCCCGGCAAAACTGCGGCGGAGGTCGCCAAATTCCTGACGGATACCGCAGTGGACCGCGGCAGCGCGGGCGACGACTATATTTGGGGGCATGGCCTGGCGAAATTGCCTCAGTGTTTCCAGGAGATGGAAATAACCGGACATGAGACTAACATCAATGGCTGGCTTGCGGAGTGTCCGTCGGAGCGTCACGTTGGCAACAATGTCCGCTATTTCACTTTCACTCTAGACCGTGCCGCTACCGGGATGACCATTGACTTCTCCGGAGCGTCCGCCCCCAGCCTTTATCTGCTGGAAGGCAAAGGCGCCGACGGCCCGGTGGCGGCCCACAACAGTAGTTTCGTCTCCAACGTCCGCATTGACTTGGGAAGCTCCAGTTCCAATGTTGACGCCAATATCGTCAGCAACGGCATCTTGCCTCCGGGAACGTATACCATCGAGGCCAGTACCTCCGCCAGCGCGTCTTCTGGCGGACTTGGCCTGTTGGTCAGCCTGCCGGTTCCTGCTAGGCCTTCTAACCTGTGGGGGGAATCCCTCACCGGCAGCAACAAGATAGTTCTGGACTGGCCGGATGCGGCGAACGCTGCGGAGTACGAAGTGCAACAGTGGGACGCTATCTCGGTACGGGAAGGTGGAAAAAGGGGAAAATGGTGGCGGCCCTTGCCGTTTAAGGAGCTGGGCCGATTGTCTGATTACACTATCGAATTCAGAGAATCCAGCGCGGTCATAGGCAACTTGGTCAACGGCGTTTCATACAGCCACCGGGTGCGAAGCTGGAACGGGCCGCTGAACTCTCAGTGGGTGCGCGCGTCTACCGAAGTCGGCAGAATGCCGGGGCCATTCAAGCGGGATGTTCCCGTTGAGCCGCCGACTCCGACTCCGCCGCCACCCGCCAGATAGCGCGGAACGCCGGCGTGCGGACGGACTGGAGAGGATGCCGTGGAAACCTTGGGTTTCCACGGCAAGTTTTTCTTGATTCTCAGTAAGCGCGGTTACGGCTGTGCGGCGTCACAACCTGCGATGGCGCAGAGGGCGGGGGTTCTGCGGCGCGGGAGCGGTTGCGGACGGGGGATTGCCGCGTGGCGTTTTCAAGCAGGGCGCGGAGCTTGCGGTTCTCGTCTTCGAGGTCGTCTATGCGCTCTTCAAGGCCGATTACACGCTCGAACATCCGGTCAATCTGGCTGCGGGACGGCATATTGAAATCGCGGAGCATGGCGTCTAATTGAGGTTCGGCCTGTTTGGTTATGCGTTGCTGCCAAACTAGGGACTGCTCCATATAGCGCCCTAGCATAGTGGCGAACGCCTCGGTGCCCATAACCTCGGCAAAGGTCTTGGCGATGGCCTCCAGTTGCTCCGACCACTGCTTTTGCGCATTGAGGAGCGCGTCCGGCCCCGGCGATCCCGCAGCCATAGCGTGTTGCGCCTGCTCTGCCCATACGCTGAAGAACTGCCGCCATGCCTGTTGCAGGTCTCCGGTAAAGGGCGGCATAAAGTGTCCGAAGGGGCTGCCGGGGATAGGGTTGCCCCCCGGCATCTGGCCCATACCAGGCATTGCGCCGACGGGGGCCGCGCCAAAGAAAGGGGACCAGAAGGCGTTGCCAGGCGAACCGGCGGCGGCCTGGGCCCAGGCATCGGTGGATTTTTGGAACATCTCGCGCCAATAGTCGAAGGGATTGGCGGCGTTGTCTTGCGTGGTCATTGGCTGCTCCTCGGTTCTTGATTACACCGCGCCCCGCCCCCGGCAAGAGGGGTTTACCCGGCCCTGGCGGAAAGCCAATCGTCTATCTTGGGCCAGAGAGTCTGATGGGCCTGGCGGCCGGAGAAAACGGAGATGTGGCCGCCGGGCAGTTCAATGTATTCCTTGTCCTCGCTGGACACGGCGTCCATCAGGCCGCGGGCGGCCGGGGCGGGTACTATGAAATCCTGGCTGGCGGCTGCCACCAGGAGGGGCTGGGTGATTCGCCCCAAATCAACCCGGCGGCCGTTGAGCGCGAACTCGCCGTTGTACAGACGGTTATTGGCGTACAGGTCTTTGGAGAGCTGGGAAAAGAAGCGGCCGGGCATACCGATGAAGTCGTTGGCCCAGCGGCTCATCGCCTTATAGCCGTCCACGTAGCCGGGGCGGTTGACATTGGCCCACAGGCCGGAGAGGGCCTGGGCCTCAAGGGTGGGGCGAAGCATCTTGAAGCCGGCTCCCATCAAGCTGGCAGGCAGGCCATTGTATCTCTCCACGATTAGATCGGACGGGAAGCGCGGATCGTTCAGCCAAGTGCGGAACAGCCCTCCTTCCTCAAAGTTGATGGGCGCGACCACAGCCACGAAGTTCCGCACCGGCGCGTCCGGGGTCAGAGCCAGGTAGGTGGAGCTGATGGTTCCGCCGAGGCAGAGGCCGTTGAGAGTGATTTCGGTGGCTCCGGAGGCTTCCATCGCCCGGTCTATGGCGCGGGGCAATATCTTGAAAACGGCTTCCTCGAAGCCCAGTTCCTTGTCTTCTTCGGCAATCTTGCCCCAGTCTAGCAGGTAGACGTCGTGGCCGCGATTGACCAGAAACTCTATCATACTGGCGCCGGGCATCAGGTCGAGGACGTAGGGGCGGCTGATGCCCAGCCAGGGGACGATAATGTAGGGGGTGGGGTGGAGGATGGGGCTTTCGGTGGAGTGGTAACGTAAGAGGCGTGTCTTGCCCCGCTTCCAGATGACTTCGTGGGGAGTGAGGGCCATGGGCGGGTCTGCGGGGTTGACCACAAAGGCGTCAACCATCGCCTGGCCCCGCTCCATGTTTCTTTGCGCTTCTTCTTGGAGCTTGGCAGAGAACTCGGCCGAATTGACCACGGTCTGCTCCTTTGGGAATGCGGGATTACGGGAATGCGGGATTACGGGAATGCGGGATTACGGGATTACTATACTCGCATCTGCCGGCCCGGCATTCCCGCTTTCTTGAGAATGTCGGGCCGGGGCCGTGTCTCCGGTGGTTCTAGCCTTTGTACCCTTTGGCGTTTTCCAGGGACCACTCCATCAGGGCTTCGCCGTAGTTGATAGCGCTCTGCATTACTGCCTGGTTGGCCTCGGCCAGCTTCACGTTGGCCTCAATCATTCCGCCGACGATGGCATTGTTCTGTTGCAGGCCCGTGTTGAAGACGGCAAAGCCGCTGGACATTACGCCGGCATACGCCTTGAACAGCTCTTGGGTGCTTTCCATTATCCTACCCTCCGTTTGTTTCGGAATTGTTGCCTTCCTGTCCGGCGTCCGCTGGGGGGGTGAATCCGAACACTTGCGCGTAGAGGTCGAAAAAGCCGTTGATCATCCGCTGGTAGCCCGAGACCACGCCGGTCCAGCCTAGGAGCATTTCCTCGCCGGCGCCGGTGATGCTGTACACGCGCCTGGCCGGGCCGCTCTCGCCGGTCTCCCACTCCGAGGAAACCAAACCCTCGCGCTCCAGCCGCCGCAGTTCCCGGTACAGCGTGGCGTGGTCTATGCCGGAAAACCCCATGCTGTTGAGTTGCCGCATAATGAGGTAGCCGTGCAGGTTCCACTGCTTCAGTACCAGCAACACCCACGGGGTGATGAAATTCTTGGGCAACCTCTGTCCGCCGGACATTTCAGTATATTCCATATATGTACTTTTATCACATAGATGCCATTAACGCAAGCATAAGTTTCAAGGAGGCATTTTAATGACACTTGGTTATTGTTTAAGAAACAAGTTAAGATATAAGCTCTAATTGCGCCGCGCCGGAGCGCGCGGGCGAAAGCAGTCAGAATCATCAGGAGAAGATAAACGATATGCCGGAAGTCACTTCACACGCGCCCGGCGCGCCGTCTTGGGCCGAGCTTTCCACCACCGACGAAGCGGGCGCGCTGTCCTTCTACGGCGCCCTGTTCGGCTGGGCCGACGACCCGCAGGAGATAGCGCCCGGCTGGTTCTACCATATGCAGAGGCTTAACGGCCTGGAGGCCGCCTCCATTTACCTGCAGGGCGAAGAGGAGCGCAGCCAGAACGCGCCGCCCCACTGGAATACCTACTTCACCGTCGCCAATGTGGATGACACCGCGGAAACCGTCAAGCAGAACGGCGGGAATGTGGTGGTCGGCCCGATGGACGTCTTCGAGGCCGGGCGTATGGCCTTCTGCCAGGACCCGCAGGGGGCGTTCTTCGCCGTCTGGCAGGCCAACCAGCACATCGGCTGCCGCGTCAAGGGCGAACCCGGCGCTATGTGCTGGAGCGAGCTTCTGACCACCGACCGCGAAGCGGGCATCGAGTTTTACAGCAAAGTTTTAGGCATGGAGCGCGGCTTTGTGATGCAGCCGACGGAGTATGCCATACTTAAGGCCGGCGGCGCCGATGTGGCCGGCGTGATGCAGATTACTGCGGATATGGGCGAGTTCCCGCCCCATTGGACCGTATACTTCGGCGTGAACGACGTGGCCGCCACGGTGGAGCAGGCCCAATCGCTGGGCGCCACGGTCTACGTTCCACCCACCGACATCGCCGAAGCGGAGGGCCAGCCTCCCCTCGGCTGCTTTGCTGCTATGGCCGACCCGCAGGGCGCAGTCTTCAGTGTCTTCCAAGACTACTCGCAGACGTAGGGGCAACAGATCCTCAATATCCGCCAGCACCCTCTCCCTATACTCTATCAGGGGGAGGGATTTCTATTTTCCCGCCGCAACGGTTAGAATCACCCGGCAACCCTTTTCCACTTCCACCGGCTGCCATTCCAAACCAACCACCGAGGGAGGCAACATGACCACCGCCGCCAGCCTGAAAGAACTCCAGGACTCCGCCTTGGAGCATCTGTGGGTCTATCTGCGGGAACCCAGCGACATGGCCGAGAAAGGCGAGCCGGCCGTCTACGTGTCGGGCGAGGGAGTGCGGGTCACCGACGCCCAAGGCAACACCTCCATAGACGCTATGTCGGGCCTGTGGCTGAAGAACGTGGGCTACGGGCGCAAGGAAATCGCCGACGCGGCCTACGAGCAAATGCTCAAGCTGACCTATATGCCTATGGGCACTACCACCGAGCCGACCATCCGGCTGGCGGAAAAGGTGGCGGAGATCACCCCCGGCGACCTCTCGCGCTCCTTCTTCACCAGCGGCGGTTCGGAGTCGGTGGAGACGGCCATCAAGCTGACCCGCGCCTACTTCAAGCGGGTGGGCGAACCCGGCCGCATCAAGTTCATCAGCCGCCGCGGTTCCTACCACGGCGCCACGGCCGGGGCGCTGGCTCTGGGCGGCTCGCCGCTGTACCCCCGGGGCGACTACGAACCGCTGATGCCGGGGACCTTCCACGTGCCGCAGCCCAACTTCTACCGCTGCGAATACGGCAGCGAGACCGCCGAGGAGTGCGCCGAGCGGTGTGTGCAGGCGGTGGAGGATACCATCAAGTTCCAGGGGCCGGAGACGGTGGCCGCAGTCATCGCCGAGCCGGTTTCCAGCCCGATGGGAGCTGTGGTGCCGGCTGCAAACTACTGGCCGGGCCTGCGCGAGGTGTGCGACAAGTATGGGCTGCTGCTCATCGCCGACGAGGTGATCACCGGCTTCGGACGCACCGGCAAGATGTTCGCCTGCGAGCATTGGGGCGTCACGCCCGACATTATGACCGTGGCCAAGGGCATCACCAGCGGCTATATTCCGATGGGCGGCGCCATCACCCGCAAGGGCATCGCAGACGCCTTTGTGGGCAGCCAGCGCGTCAGCTTCCGCCACGTCATCACCTTCGGCGGTCATCCGGTGGCCGCGGCGGCGGCCTTGCGGAATATACAGATAATGGAAGATGAGGGGCTGGTGGAAAATTCGGCCCGCATGGGCGCTTACCTGCTGGATGGCCTGAACGAACTGAAAGACAAGCACCAGATGATTGGCGACGTGCGCGGCCTGGGCCTGATGTGCGGCATGGAGCTGGTGCGCGACCGGGAAACTAGGGAACCCTACCCGGCCGAGGCCGAACTGGGCAACCGCCTGACCTCGGGCTTCCAGGCCAACGGCCTGATACTGCGCGGCAGCGACAATATGAACATCGCCCCGCCTCTCTGCGTAACCGCCGGAGAGATAGACGAAATCATCACCGTAATGGACACGGTGTTCACGCAGGTGAGCCGGGATCTGGGGTAAGCCTTGGGCGCCCTTGGGTAAGCAAAGCCCTCTCCGTCCAAGAGAGGGCTTTGCTGTGTTGCAACGCAGGAGAAAGCCGCCCGGAAAACGCGGAGGGCCGGCTATCGCGCGGGCAGTATAGGCACGGCGTAGCGGGCGATTTGCCAGTCGTCAGTGACCAGGGTTAGCCCTCAGCCTGCGCTTGGGCGATCAGCATCCGGTCGAACAATATCCCGATGACGCAAAGGAAGATTGCCAGCCTGCACACTGTGTTGGAACGTAATAGGGAGTTCGACGAAACCGGATCCCTCGATAAATTCAATAACGTTGTCCGGTGCTTGAAGTTTGCCCGAAGCGCGCTTGATTTCAATTTCCCAGAGGCTCGCAGCGCTTACGAAAACTTGGTTTCCGGCGTCGAGAATGGCTCGGTGAGTCTCCTCTCGCAGTCGGCGTTCCCTAGTTATCATCCATAGAACGACATGACTGTCTAGAATAAGGCGCAGACGTGTCACTTGCCTTCAGATGCCTCGATTATTTCCACAGCCGGTTCGTCAAAATCCGGTGAAATCCAAGCCTGACCTTCCAGCAGACCATAAGGCCGTGGCAAAGCTTCGTCGCAGGGTTCGCCGTCGGGATGAGGAATCAGCTTGAGATAAGGTTTTCCTTTTCTAAGGATGACGATTTCCTTCCCTTCCCAGACTAATTTGCCCAGCCAGGGAAGGTTGGATTCAGCGGCGCTCATGGTTACTTGCATAAAATACTTCTCACGCTCCAGTACTAATCGGCCTTATTTACAGGGAAGCGAAGATGTCGGCGAGGCGGCGGATGCGCTCCGGGTCTACCGGGTTGGCTACGTGGCCCTCGCGCTTGATGCTGGTGCCTACTATCGCGCCGTCGGCGTTCCCTAGTATGCGCCCGGCGTTGGATTCGGTGATGCCGCTGCCCACCAGCACGAAGCCATCGGGAACGGCGCGGCGCACCGACGACACATCGAAGCTGTTGGTGGGCTGGCCGGTGGCCGGGCCGGAAACGATCAGCCCGTCTGCCAGTGCGCGGCGGGTGGTTTCCTGGGCCACCAGGCCAATGTCGCTCTGACCCATCGGCGCGGCGTGTTTCACCAGCACGTCGGCCAGAATCCGCACATCGGCATTCAGCGAGCGGCGGCGGCGGGTGGTCTCATAGGCTTCGCCTTCCACTATGCCCTCGTCGGTCGCCATGACGCCGTAATGCACGTTGACCCGGATGAACTCTGCGCCGGTGGCAATGGCCACGGCCAAGGCCGACACGGCGTCGTTGCGCAGCATATTGATGCCAACGGGCAGGGACACTGTGGCCCGCACCTGCTCCACTGCCCGGGTCATGGCGGCCACGGTTTCCGGCTCGACGCGGCCAGTGCGGAAGGGGGCGTCGCCAAAGTTCTCCACGATTATGCCGTGGGCGCCGCCGTCCTGTAAAATACCGGCCTCCACCGTCGCCCGGTTCAGGACGGATTTCAGGTTGCCGTTCCATCGCGGCGAGCCGGGCAGCGGCAACAGATGCACCACGCCGATGAGCGCCTTGCCTGGGCCAAACAATTCCCGCGCCATAATCCAGTTCTGCCAGTATAAGAATGAGTTGAGGACTACTTAGATTACGCCCTGATAATACACGATTGACCGTCTAATCAGAATCCTGATAATACACGATTGACCGTCTAATCAGAATACGGAAGACTGGTCACTTTCAGGTTGGCGTTTAGGGCGGTTTGCGGCTAACGGTGCTAAAATTGCCAGTGATGCTTGGGCGGGAGGGATACCGACGAATGCCGCAGGATTTCATACACGTCAAGGGCGCGCGGGAGCATAACCTCAAGAACGTTGAGATTACCGTGCCTCGCGATAAGCTGGTGGTCATCACCGGCGTTTCCGGCTCGGGCAAGAGTTCTTTGGCCTTCGATACTATCTATGCCGAAGGGCAGCGGCGCTATGTGGAGTCGCTTTCGGCCTACGCCCGGCAGTTCCTGGGGCGGATGGACAAGCCCGACGTGGACTACATCGAGGGCCTTTCCCCGGCCATATCCATTGACCAGAAGGGCGTTTCCCATAACCCTCGCTCCACCGTTGGCACCGTGACCGAAATCTACGACTACCTGCGCCTGCTGTTTGCCCGCGTCGGCGTTCCTCACTGCCCCAAGTGCGACAGCCCAGTGGCCCGCCAGACCGTTTCTCAGATTGTGGACTCCATAATGGCGCTGGAGGAGGGCAGCCGCATCACTCTGCTGTCCCCCAAGGTGCGGCGCAAGAAGGGCGAGCATAAGGACGTTTTCGAGGCGGCTCGCAAGGCCGGATTCGTCCGCATCCGCGTCAACGGCGAAATCCTGATGCTGGATGAAATAGACAACCTGAACCTCAACAAGCAGAAGTGGCACTACATTGAGCTGGTGGTGGATCGCCTCATCGTCCGCCCAGACACCGAGTTGGCGCGGGTGGCCGAGTCGGTGGAGACCTGCCTGCGGGAAGGTGATGGCGTGGTGGAAGCGCTGGTGGAGAGGGGCGAAGGGGAACGCTCTCGCCCCAACCCTTCCCCGATGGGAGAGGGAAAGGGAGCTTCTTCTCGCGCCCCTGAAACGCTGGTGTTCTCCGAGCGGTTCGCCTGCGCCAACTGCAACGTCAGCCTGCCGGAAATCGAGCCGCGCACCTTCAGCTTCAACAGCCCTCACGGGGCCTGCGGCGAATGCGCCGGGCTAGGCTACAAGCTGGCCGTTGACCCGGAACTGATCATCCCCAACAAGAATCTGGCGCTGTCTGAAGGCGCGGTCACGCCGTGGGTCAAGGTCGGGACCTCCGGCGCGTGGTATATCAGCATGATGGAATCAATGGCAGCGGCCAACGGCTTCTCCGCCAAAGTTCCGGTGCGGGAGCTGGCCCAAGAACACATAGATCTGATTCTCTACGGAAACGGCTCCCAGAAAATAACCGTCAGCCACCGCACCCACCGGGGCCGCACCTATAGCTGGGACACCAACTTCGAGGGCGTCATTCCCAATTTGGAGCGGCGTTACAAGACCACCGAGTCGGACTATGCCCGCTCCCAGATTGAGCGTTATATGTCGGCGCGCCCCTGCCGCTCCTGCGGCGGCAAGCGTCTGCGGGCCGAGGCGCTGGCAGTGCGCGTCTGCGGGCTGGGCATTATGGACGTCTGCGCCAAGAACATCGGGGCCGCCGCCGAGTGGGTGGAGCGCATTGACCCGGATTCGGACTATAACCGAAACGACGGGCGTAACGGCGGCGGGGAACGCCCCTGCGCTAACCCCTCCCAGGAAGGAGTGAGAGTGGAGGGCCTGGACAGCGCCAGCAGCAACGGCCACCACAACGGCAGGCGCAACGGCGCGAAGAACGGACGCAAGGCGGCACCGAAGAATGGCGCGCCGGTCCCGCAAACCCTTTCGCCCCGGGACAAAACCATTGCCAACCAAGTCTTGAAGGAAATTGACGGGCGGTTGAAGTTCCTGATGGGCATCGGGCTGGACTACGTGACTATGGACCGGACGGCTCAGACCCTTTCCGGCGGAGAAGCCCAGCGCGTCCGGCTGGCGACGCAGATAGGCTCGGGGCTTACCGGAGTGTTGTACGTATGCGACGAGCCGACGGTGGGGCTGCATCCCCACGACGACCAGCGCCTCATCAGCACGCTGAGCCGCCTGCGCGATATGGGCAACACGGTGCTGGTGGTGGAGCATGACGAGGCGATGATGCGGGCCGCCGACTTCATCGCCGACCTAGGGCCGCGGGCCGGCGAGTATGGCGGCCAGGTTGTCGCCACCGGCACCGTGGCAGAGATAGAAAACGCTCCCGATTCGCTCACCGGGCAGTACCTGAGCGGGCGCAAGCAGGTGCCGACGCCGGAGACGCGGCGGGAAGGCAACGGCCTTTGCCTGAAGGTGAAGGGCGCGCGGGAGAACAACCTGCAAGGCATAGACGTGGAGTTTCCGCTGGGGCGGCTGGTTTGCATCACCGGAGTCTCCGGCTCCGGCAAGAGCAGCCTGGTCTACGAAATTCTGTACAAGAAGCTGAACCAGAGGTTGAATCACGGGCGCGACCTGCCCGGCGATCACGACGGCCTGCTGGGCGTCGAGGGCGTAGACAAGGTGGTCAAGATAGACCAGTCGCCCATCGGCCGCACGCCGCGCAGCAACCCGGCCACCTACACCGGGGCCTTCACGCCCATCCGCGAGCTGTTCGCCAATCTGCCGGAGTCGCGGGTGCGCGGCTATAAGCCGGGGCGGTTCTCTTTCAACGTCAAGGGCGGGCGTTGCGAAGCCTGCCAGGGCGAGGGCTACAACCAGATTGAGATGCAGTTCCTGCCCGATGTCACCGTCCCCTGCGAGATTTGCCACGGCCTGCGCTACAACCGCGAAGCCCTGGAAGTGACCATGCGCGGCAAGCACATCGCCGACGTGCTGAATATGACGGTGGACACCGCGCTGGAGTACTTCGGCAACTTCCCGCGTATCCGCCCCAAGCTGGAAACCCTGCGCGATGTCGGCCTCGGCTACATCCGGCTGGGCCAGCCCGCCACCACGCTGTCGGGCGGTGAGGCGCAGCGCGTCAAGCTGGCAACCGAGCTGTCCAAACGGGCTACCGGCAAGACGGTGTATCTGCTGGACGAGCCGACCACCGGCTTGTCTTTCGAGGACTGCGCCGCCCTGCTGGGCGTGCTGCACCGCTTGGTGGACGCAGGGAACACGGTAATCCTGATCGAACACAACATAGACGTGATGAAGAACGCCGACTGGCTGATAGACCTAGGCCCCGGCGCAGGCGACAAGGGTGGGCAACTCATCGCCACCGGAACGCCGGAGGAGCTGGCCGAGCATCCCAGCAGCGTGACAGCTCCATACCTGAAGGCTGCCCTGGGGACATCAGGTAAAACTATGCCGGAGGCCGGCGCGGCCCCGGTGGATGAATTAGCGGAGGCCGGACAGGCTGAGTATGCCGGGGCGCGATAGACCCTGCGGCGGCTCTGCTTTGCGGCGCTGGGAATCGCATCGGACACCGCCCCATCTCGGGTGAGCGGAGAGCCAGGGAGGCTGATGATTTGCCCCGGTCGGCAACATCCGTCGGCAGGGGCCTTTAATTCTTCCTCTCTTTATGCTAGGGAAGGCTGAGGTTAGGGGAAGCCACATCCATCGTCAGCGGTTTCCCGCAAAGGGATACCCTGGCCCTCTCGCTGTGGAAGGCGAGACTTTTCCGAGGCAATGAAATGACCCAGCGGTTGCCGGTGCGATTCCTTGACTGGCCAGGACACCCACATTACAGTGTCCGGGCGGCACGGCCCCGCCTTCCTGACTGAAAGGCGTCTGGATTGACGCTGACTGGGTGTGCGCAAAGCAGAAGGAACCGGACGAAAATCTCTCGCTCCATAGCCTCTCGCCCCATAGCAGAAACGGCCACTGCCGGGCAAGGAGAAACGCGATGACTGGAACATATCGGGCCGACCACGTGGGCAGTCTGCTCCGCCCGCTCGCAGTTAAAGAGGCCAAGGAGTCTTTCCAGAGCGGACGGCTGGGGTTGAGCGAACTCCGCGCGATTGAAGATGAGGCCATTCGCAATGCCCTGGAGCGGCAGCAGGCCGCCGGGATGCAGATTTATACCGATGGGGAATTTCGCAGGATTGGATTTCAGAATGACCTCATAGAAGCGGTTGATGGGTTTGTGGCTACGGATTCGCCGGCGGTGGTGCGGGTTTGGCAGGGGCCGGGGGGCGAACCAGCGGAGCAGGGGACGCGGCAGGTGGTGGGCGGCAAGCTGCGGCGAATGCGAAGCCTGACCGGGCAGCAGCGCGAGTTTTTGCAGTCCAATGCCCCCGGCCCGGTCAAAATGACGCTTCCCAGCCCCAGCCAATTCCCCGCAATCAGTTTCCAGCCTGGGCTGACCAGCCAATTCTATGCCACCCGTTCCGAGCTGCTGTGGGATATAGCAGGCATCATCAAAGAGGAAGTAGCAGAACTGCTGGAAGCGGGGGTTGATTATATCCAGATAGACGCGCCGCGCTACAGTTACTATGTTGACCCCCGTTGGCGGCAACACCTGAGCCAGTTGGGAGAAGACCCGGACCAGATGTTTGAAGAGGCCGTGGCCGCCGACAACTTTTGTTTGGAAGGAGCGCAGCGGCCCGGCGCAACCATCGCACTGCACGTTTGCCGCGGCAACAATCAGAGCAAATGGTATGCGGAAGGCGGGTATGAGGCCATCGCGGAGCGGCTCTTCGGTTCCCTGGCCGTAGACCGTTTCCTGCTGGAATATGACACGGAACGCGCTGGAACCTTCGAGCCGCTCCGTTTTATGCCGCCAGGCAAAACGGTGACGCTCGGACTAATCAGCAGCAAAGACCCCGAGCTGGAATCGCCGAATTACATCATCGAACGCATCAGAGAGGCCAGTTCTTACGTCCCCATGGAGCGGCTGTCTCTCAGCCCGCAGTGTGGTTTCGCATCCACGGCCGCAGGAAACCTGCTGACGGAAGACCAACAGTGGCGCAAGCTGGAAGCGGTGGCGGAAATCTGCCGCCAAGTATGGGGTGATTAAGGGCGCCCTTGCTATTACGCCTCCAAGCCCGGTTATGCGCCGACCGATGCCTGCGGATATAGGCTCTGACGGGGGCGGGGCGTTGGCGGTAGGGCCTGCCCCCGTCCGCAAGCCGTATGTGCGCCGTGATTGTAGGCACGCGGTAAATAGATACCGAAAAGCCGGGAGCGGGTTTTCATTCGCCCGAAATGGCAGCGATGACTGGCCCCTTCCCGTATCGGCTCAACCTTCGGTGCGTTTTCATTCGCCCGAAATGGCAGCGATGACTGGCCCCTTCCCGCATCGGCTCAACCTTCGGTGCGTTTTCATTCGCCCGCAATGGCAGCGTTGGCTGGCCCTATAGCCTGAACGCGGTCTTATAGCTTAACGCGTCTTATAGCTTAAGAAGTGAAGTCAGGGTTTTCTGACCGCCTTGCGGCCCAACCACCGCCAGGCGCAGTTGCTCCTGCCGGAAGAGGAGAGTGGCCAAGGCCGAGACATCGGCGGGCGTTACGGCGTTGAGGCGGGCCACGATTTCCTCGACGGGGCATAGCTCGTTTTGCAGCAGTTGCTGGGATCCCATCCACGAGGCTACGGCCCGGCTGTCCTCCATACGCAGCAGCAGGCGGCCAAGGGCGTACTCGCGGGCCTTGTTCAGTTCACGCTCTTCGGCTTCCTCCCGCATCCCGTCGAGCTGGCGCATCACCGCGCGGACGGCGTCGTTGGTCTTGCGCGGCTCCACACCGCAGTAAATTACCATTGAACCGCAGTCGCGGAAGTGGTTGATGGAACTGCTCACGTCGTAGGCCAAGCTCTGGGTCTCGCGCAAGTTCAGGAACAAGCGGCTGCTCATCCCGTCGCCCAGCATCACGTTCAGCAGGGATAGGGTGTAGCGGTTCGGGTCATTAAGAGACAGGCAGGGCAAAGCCAGGCACAGGTGCGACTGGTCGGAGCGGCGGCGTTCAACCTTGACCACTGGCCCGGCAGCGCCGTTTTCCGAAACCGGCTCCCATTCCAGCGCAGTTTGGGGTTTCCAGTTGTGGGTGGCGTCTTCCAGCAGGTCAGTCACTTCTTCGTGGGTAATGTTTCCCGCCACCGCCACCACGGTATTGGCCGGGTTGTACTGCTGGCGCATATAATCGCGGATGGCCTCTTGCCCGATGGCGGCCACAGTGTCTGGGGTGCCGCCCACGTCGCGGCCCATAGCCTGGTCGGGCCACATCGCTTCGTCTATCAGCAGGTCAACCCGGTAGGACGGGTTGTCGTAGGTCATTCGCAGCTCTTCCTGAATGACCTCCCGCTCTTTTTCGACCTCGGCCGGCTCCAGCAGAGGGTTAATCAGCATATCCAGCAGCACGGCGAAGGCAGTACGAAAGTGAGGCCGCGCCACCTTGCACCAGAAAACGGTGACCTCGCGGTCGGTGCTGGCATTCATCATGCCGCCGACGCCCTCGATGGCCTCGCTCACGTCCCGGGCCGTGGGCCACTTCTCGCTGCCCTTGAAGGGGAGATGCTCGATGAAGTGGGACACACCGGCCAGCTCCGCGGGTTCATACCGGGAACCGGCCCCGACGAAGATGGCGATGGAAACTGACTGGGTATGCGCCATCAGCGAGGTGACGACGCGCAACTGGTTGGCCAGGACTGAACGCTGGAACATTCTTACTCCATATTGCTGAGTTTCTCTTCCAGTTCACGGGCGCGGGCTTCCGCCCGGAGGCGCGCATCCCGCTCCCGGAGGCGTGCATCCCGCTCCCGGAGGCGTGCATTCCGCTCTATGCGGGCCTCGGCTTCGGCCTGAATGCGGGCGTTCCGTTCATCCTCAAAGGTTGAGATATGCCGCCCGGTTTCCGGGTCATGCCACTTCAATTGGCCGGTTTCCCAGCGCAGGTACAGGTTCAGAGACCGGCTGTAGCCCTGTAGTGCGCCGTCAGCCAATTGTTCGATGGGGATAGGCTGGTATTGGTCGCCAGCCAGCCGGTCGCCGGCCAGCATAGTTTGGTGAAATTCGCCTGTTTCGTCGAAGCGCCAGTATTCGGGTATGCCTAGTTCGGCGTAGTCTTTCCGCTTGCCAACCGTGTCTTCGCGGCCTGTCTTGCGCGAGGCGATTTCCAGTACGAAGTCCGGTGGCTTGCCTTGTTCCGATATGACGTAGGCGTTGCTGCGGCGGTATGCGTCCGGGTCTGCGTTGAAAGCAACCAGCAGGTCGGGATATCGCACTCCGGCCAGGCGCCGGGTGGGGATTCGCGCAAGGTAATGCTCCCCGGCCACCAAGGTAGTTTCGGGGTTGCCGAAGTGCTGTATCAAGTGGTGGGCGCTGCCGGTGCGCGTCAAATGGTCAAAGCTGGTCATATCGTCCGGCTCCCGCTCCGGGGGGTCCGGAAACCGGAACGGTTTGGTGCTTTTGGCGGTGGTCATCCGGCCCTCCTTACTGGACGAATACCCGACTGGACGAATACCCGCAAGGGGGCCGCCTGAGCCGACGGCCCCGCCGGTGGTTTGAGCGGTGGTTGGCGAGTCTAGCCTTCCAGCCAGTCTACGTCGCCGAACTGGTCTGCGGGGTGAGACTTGGAGGCGTAGACCGCATGGCGGCGCTTGGCGTCGCCGATGGTGGTGTCGTCGCCGTGGCCGGGGTAGACGGCGGTGTCCTCGGGCAGGGTGAGCAGCTTGGAGCGGACGCTTTCCAGAAGCTGTTGCAGGGCTTCAGGACTGCGGCTCTTGCCCGGGCCGCCGGGGAAGAGGGTGTCGCCAGAGAACAGGTGGTTGCCCACCAGGAAGCAACTTGCGCCATCGGTGTGGCCCGGGGTGGTCAGCACCCGGAGTTCCTGATTGCCGAAGCTGATGACCTGTCCGTCGGCCAGCTCCATTTCGGGAGCCTTGGGCAGTGGGCCTTTGTCGGCAGTGGTGATGCCCACGGGAGCGCCGAGGCTGCTGGTGATTTCGTCAAACCCCAGCAGGTGGTCCTGGTGGTTGTGGGTAATCAGGATGGCCTTGATGTTCACGTCGCCTACTTCATTGAGCAACAGTTCCGGCTCGGCGGGCGTGTCTATCAGGATGCCCTCATTGGTCTCTGGGCAAGACACGATGTAGCCGTTGTTATTGAAGGGGCCCATGTTGACCTTGACTATGCGAACTTCGCCGTCGTAGTGCAGCGCCATTTTCTCCTCCGAAAGGGCAGTATCGTGCTGAATAGGTCTCCAGCCTGCTGGAACTGCCGGTGCTCAGCGCCGGTGCTCAGCGAGGGATTTTCTCCCCCGAAAGGGCAGTATCGCGCTAAGCCGGGTAGTTCCCACTGAGTTTATTTTAGCAGAGCGGGTCGGAATCCGCCGGGCGGCCGACAGGGCGGCGCCTTCGGCGGCGGCGGCGCGGAGAGGGATTGTCTGCGAGAGGCTTGCCATCTTCGCCGGCGGGGTTGGCAGCCGCGGCGTCTGACCTGGGCGCAGAGGCGCGGGGTTCCCCGTCTTCTTCATTCATTGGCGGCGGGCCGTGTTGGGCCCGGTGGGCGGCCCACTGTATTTGGGTCACGAGGGTGAGCAGCAGGCCCGGCATGAAGATGAACAGGTTGATGATTTGCCGGTTGCCTTCGTCGTCGGCCTGCACCCAGCGCACGGTGAAGACCACGCTGGCGATGAGGAAGAACCAGGCTATCCCGCCGACCAGGATGCTGGAGAAGCCTTCTGCTTTGTGCCAGGGCGAGCGTAGAGTCAGGATGGACCAGACGGGCGGAAAGATGATGAAAGAGTAGTATATCTCCGGCCGGTAAAACCAGGGACGGGGGTATTGGGAAATATCTGGGGTCTCGCGCCTTCGCTGGGAAGTCATAACAGTAATCCGGCGCTCAGTTGCGTGCCAGCAGCATCTGAAACTCGATTTCGGGAATCTCGCGCTGCTGCCGGACAGAGGCGACGGCGTACTCGGTGCAGAGACGGGCGAAGCCGGAATACTCAAAGATGTTGCGCCCCATAATGACCAGAGGCACTTCTCGGGAGAAGTCCACTTCCAGGTGGCCGCCGTTATCGTCGTCTATGCGCAGCTCAATCTCACGCCCGGTCAGATTCTCGATTTTCTCTTGGATGCGGTCAATAAACTGCTGGTCGTTCAAGGGTTGCTCCTTTGTTCAGCGTTTTTGGTTGGCGCGGCGGACGCGGAAGCTGGCCGCGCCCTTTTGCTTGATGGCCCACTTCAGGTATCCGGCGAAGTCGGGGTCGGCGCGCAGCCGCTCCACGGAGTTGAGTTCGGCGGCCAGCGTTTTCTCAGAGAACATCGCGTGCAATTGCCGGTGGCAAGTGGGGCACAAGCGCGCTTTGGGCCCATACTTGCCACCGCGGGAGCGCGGCACCAGATGGTGCTCGGTGAAGCCAACAGACTCGCGCAGGCACAATTCGCAGACGGGTTTCTCCTCGAAGTAGCCGGGCCGGGCGGCCCTGGCGTTAGTTTCTTGCCTGCGTCCCGCCACGTTGCTCTCCGCCACGTTGCGTTTTTATGCCTGCCGCCCGCGGTCCGGGTTATCCGCCGTAGGATTTTCCAGAAAACGCCAGCCGGGCAGATCCACCTTCCACTCGCCGTCCTCCATCAGCATGGGGAGGATGAGGCCGTTCATCGCCCGGCCGCGGCGCACCTCGGTGTTGTCTTCCGTGATGCCGAAAGGGAGGAAGGCAAAGGCGTGCTCGTCGTCAATATAGCTGGTGGGCGATATGCCCAGGTCGGTCAGGTCTTCCAGGGGCCAGAGGCTCAGAACCGTGGTGCGGAAGTCCTCCAGCATTGCCGCCCGCATAGGGTGGTCGCGGTTGTATCCGGCGCGGTAAGCCTGTTGCATATCGACGCGGTGGCGAGTGGCCCAGACGCCCATTCGCATACCCCTGGTTTCCTTGGACAGAAGGGTCCAGGCCAAGTTCATATCGCCATCGCGCACCGCCTCGGCGAACAAGCCGGCCCGGTTGCCGCATTCGTCGGGAAATGGGCTGCGCTTTTCGCCGGGTATGCGCATAAGTTGGCCTCTTTTCGTGTAATTACTACCCCCTTCGGGAGAGAAACCTGACTCTACCAGCCGACGGCGTAGCCGTCGCGGCGGGGGTCGGCGGCGCCGTGGAGGGCGCCAGCGCCGGTGTCCACCTGGATCATCATCTCGCTGCCCGAGGCCCCCCAACCGTGCATCACCTCCAGAGTATGCCCCCGCTGTCGCAGTCCGTCCAGCGTTTCGGAAGAGAAGCGGGACTCGACGTATAGCAGGTTGTCGCACTCATGGGGGATGTTGGACTCGGTGGGGCTGTGGGTGTTGCGCCAGCGAGGGGCCTCCACCGCCTCGGCGACGGTCATGCCGAAGTCCAGCACGTGGGTGATGACCTGCATATTGGTCTGCACCTGGGTGTCCGCGCCGGGAGTGCCGCAGACCAGGGCCAAGGCGCCGCGGCCGGAATCGCCGTTTCGGGAGCCGCCGTTCTGGAAGGCGTGCTGGGACTCTGCGGCGTCGCGGAATACCATTATGGGGTTCATGGTGTGGCGCACCCGCTTGCCCGGTTGCAGGCAGTCCACGTGGTGCGGGTCGAGATGCCAATAGGTCATGCGGTTGTTGAGCAGGATGCCGGTGCCGCCCGCTACGATGCTGGCCCCCAGCGAGCTCTGGATGCTTTGGAGCTGGCAGACGGCGTTGCCCCAGCGGTCAACCACCACGAAACAGGTGGTGTCCTCTTCTTGCATCGCGGTGGTTGCTGAGAGCGCGGCAGCCTTCCCGCGGCGGCGGGAGTTGGCCGGCTGATAGCTCCAGGGGTCGCCCTGGCCCACGTCTTCGGCAGCGCGGTTGAGGTCAATGAGCCGCGCCCGTTCCGCAGCATATTGCTTGGACAGCATACCGGCGACGGGAACGTCTACCCAGTCGGGATCGGCCATATATGCTTCGCGGTCGGCGAAAGCCAGCTTCTTGGCCTCAACCATCAGGTGAATGCTCTCCGGCGTGTTGCAGCCCATCGCCTTGAGGTTGAACTGCTCGACGATGTTCAGCTCTTGCAGCAACACGTGGCCGCTGGAGTTGGGCGGCGCCTCGTAGACCGTGTGGCCGTGGTAGGCGGTGGAGATGGGCGTCTCCCACCGCGAGCGGCAGTCGGCCAGGTCTTTCATGGTCAACAGGCCGCCCTGCTCCTCACTGAACTTGACGATGGCGCGGGCGGTTTCCCCCTCGTAGAAGGCGTCGCGGCCGCCGTCCACGAGGGCCCGGAAGGTGCGGGCCAGTCCCGGCTGGCGGATGATCTGCCCAGGCCGCAGAGCCACGCCGCCGGGGGCGAAGATGGCTTGGGAGTCGGGGAACTCCTGGATTAGCCGGTCGCCTGCAATGACCCCGGACAGCACGTGAGTGACCGGAAAGCCGTTTTCGGACAAATCTATGGCAGCCTCGAATACCTCGCTCCGGGACAGTGCGCCGTACTTGGCGTGGGCCGACATCCAGCCGTCCACCAAGCCCGGCACCGACACGGACAGGATGCCTTTAGCCGGAATGCCGTTCTTGCGGTACGTATCAGGGTCGGCGGCATAGGGCGCGGCGCCGGTGGCGTTGCAGACCTCGATGCTGTCGGCCTGCCGGTTGTAGAGCATTATGAAGCCGTCGCCGCCGATGCCGGACATATTGGGTTCGACGACGTTGAGGGCGGCGGCGGTGGCGATGGCGGCGTCAACGGCGTTGCCGCCCCGCTGGAGTGCGGCCATGCCGGCCTGCGCAGCTAGGGGGTGTCCGGCGCAGACCATCCCGTTGCGCCCCATGACCACTGGCCGGTTGGACTCGTAGCTGACGCCGTGCGGCGTGTGCGGCATCGGTGGTGCCTCCTGTGGATATTGTGGTTTCTGTAAGGAATTGCTAACGCGTTTGCCTGGTCAGGTAGTCGTGCAGGTTTGCCCCGCAATCAATGCGGTCCACCAGCTTTTTCTTGCCGCCGTAAGAGACTGTCCTTGTTTGGAGCGCGCGAAGGTCGTTGCCCCGCATTTTGCCTCGAAAAAACAGCAGCGGATACCAGTGGGCCATATGACGGTTTCCGAGAATTGACTTCGCCAGTTCCAAGCCTCCCTGTATCTGGCGAATGGCTTTGGGGACTTCCGGGTTCTTGCCACCCTTGAGTTCGGCGGCGCAGATGAAGTTTTCGTTCAGATTCCCAAATATGAGACGGTCGCAAAGCCTGCCTGGCGCCTTGTGTTTCAAACAACGTTGGTTGAAGTCGCCGTGAATTGCCGCTATTGCTGATTCATTCAATCCGGAAATGTCGATTCTGCAATTCTGCTCCACATAGGAGTCTGTGAAGCAACAGGAGCCATACTCGTCGCGGATGTTCCCCGCGAATCCAAAGGATGCCATTAGTCTCGATCTCGCTGCAATGCTATGGATTCGTCGTATATGGCCTCGAATACATCCGAAAAATCGGACTCATCAATACCGGTGTCTGGATCTATTTCCAACGGCGCAATCACACTCCCACCTGATTTTTGTATATCCCGGAACAGATAGGCCCCAACCTGATTTTCTTGCAGGAAGTCCTCCGCTTCAAACCCTCTCTCGGCAGCCAACTCAGGGCTGGCTTGTCCCAACGCAAGCAAATTGTTGATCTGGCTAACGAAAATGTCGCTGTGCGTAGTGATAAGCACTTGGACGCCTGCGTTGACCAGCCGCGCGATGCCTCGGGCCATCCGCAACTGCGCCGCCGGGTGCAGGTGGGACTCCGGTTCTTCGAGGATGAGCAGATCGCCGGGGTTGACCAGGTATTTCAGGAACAGAATCACCGGAGCCAGTTCGGAAACCATCGAGGACGTGTGGTCGAGGGTGAACTTCCCTGGCGGCTGTTCGATTCCTGCGGGCGCGTACACTATTTCGGGGTGTGGCAGACCGGCGGATTCGTCAAAAGCGATTCCGCCATGCAGAACATTGCTTTCTATGAAGGCGATGGCGCGCTCCAGAGCTGGCGCGCTCCTTCCCCTACCCATACGCCGGTCTAAACTTATCAGACTGCTCAAAAATTCGGTGGTGATTCCTGGAAGGGTTGGGATATTCATTTGCCGGATTCCAACCGAGGTTGACTGCGCCACCAGCGCCGAGGCCAAGACTTTATGCCCATGAGCGATGCCGGAGCGGGCGGCTGGGAGGTAGTAACTTTGGGCCGGCAGTTCCGAGAACAGGCTTTTCGCTGCTGAATCCGCTAAATCGGCGGCGATTTCATAGAAATCGTATTCATTAGAGCCCGGCAAAGAGAGACTCATTTTAAGTATCTCAGGCGGAACGGGGACTTGCGACAGATCGAACTGCGGTAAAAACTTCGAGTTGTCTGTCAACTTCATTTCTAGGTTTAGCAAGGGATTTTCCTGGTGGAGGCCCAAGGAAAAACCTTCGGGTTCGCTTTTCCGGTTTACTAAACCGGAATTTCCCTCGTGAATTTGGCGCATCCGGTCTATAACTCTGTCTTGAAAGAGGCTCAATTCTTTGAGTGTGACTTTGTTCAGCCACGAGCGCACACTTGCTGGGAGGGTGGCTACCGTTAATTCCGGCGGGTTCGCTTCCTCGCCTCCTTGCTGGCCGACCCAATCCTTGAGCGATTCCGCTATTTGGACGAGTTCTTCATTTTCGACAGAGTGAAGAGAGGATGTGAATCTTCGCATCGCCCGTCTGCTATATGTGGAGAAGCTTCTGGGATGAAGGCCGGGATACGCCGTCGCCGCGGCGTGCACCGCCGTTGCCATGTAGGACTTGCCGGTGTTGCTGGGGCCGACGAAGATTGTCAGGGGCCTCAGTTCTACTGTGCCTTCAGCGAGGGGGCCGAGGTTTTTGACCGATACCGTTAGCATGGCTTTTCGGCAATCCCCTGACTGGATGAAGATGCTTGGGATTATCAGCGGACGGGCGCGGGGGCGTCAAGGATAGGCGGGGTCCCTCTGGATTGCTTCTAATACAAAAGAAAGGCCCCGGCGCCCTGCGCCGCGCAGGGGCGCGTATTGCGGCGGGTTTGCTTCTAATACAAAAGAAAGGCCCCGGCGCCCCGGGGCCTTTGCTGTTCTCTCTGTTGTCCGGTTCGGCCTAGTGGCTGCCGCAACCCCCGCTGCCGCAACCGCAACCGCCTCCGCCGGCCCCGCAACCGCAGCCTGCGCCGCATCCGCCGGCCTGGGCGAACATGGGGTTGTTGATGACGAAACCAACCTGTCCGCCAAAGTTTTCGACGTAGTCAATGGTCGCTTCTTCCAGGAAGGGGGCGCTGTCGGAGTCCATCAAGAATGTCACGCCGTTCATCTTCAGCACGGTGTCGTCGGCCTGACTTTCGTTTTCCATGGTGAGCATATATTGGAGGCCGCCGGTCTCCGACGGGATGGCGATGACCCGCAACGAGCCTTCCTGCTCACTCTGTTCTTCCATTACTTCCCTGAGCTTTTCGATGGCGAGCGTCGTAACTTCCATAATCCCAATGCGCTCCTTGCTTAGCTTGGTCGGACGGCAAAGTCCGCCTTTGACACGATGAACCAAGTCTGACTTGTTAAACCTACCATACCCCGGCGGAATTTGCCAGTCAACTACCTGGCGATTCTTGCGCTGCCAAATGACACGGGCGCATTGACAAGCCCGATTGCGCTTGCCTAGACTCGAACTCAGGTTGAAATAACTTGAACCTTTGAGGGACGCACCCTGCTGGGCGCGCCCCTCTTTTTTTGGCGGGCGTGGCCGGTTCTGGAGGACGTAATGGCACTGGAAATGGGAACAGACGCGCCGGTGCTCAACGCGCCGGTGCTCAAATGGAACGCCGCTGGCGTCTCTGCCGGGGCCGTCGCGGAGCGGGCGGGCGGGCCAGTGGCTTTCGTGCTTTCCACCGATGAGGTGGACCGGCACGGCGATGTGGTCTGCGCCGACGGTTGGCGGCTGGAAGCCTACCGCGAGAACCCGGTGTTGCTGTGGGCCCACGACTACCGCCACCCGGCCATCGGGCGCGCCTCCTCGGTGTGGAGCGAACCCCACCGGCTGCTGGCGAAGATGGAGTTCGCGCCCAGCGCTTTCGCCCAAGAAGTGGCGGCCCTGTATGCCGCCGGTTTCCAGTGGGGCGTATCCGTCGGGTTCCGGCCTATCCGCTGGGAGGAACGGCGAGATAACCGCACCGGCCTTTGTGTCGGCTTGCGCTACCTGGAACAGGAACTGCTGGAGGTCAGCGCGGTCCCCGTCCCCGCAAACCGCAGCGCCCTGCGGCGGGCCGCCGAACCCGGCGGCGGAGGGCTGGAGGGGTTGCTGGCCGAACTGCGGGCAGCGCAAGTCTGAACCGGGATTATTTCCCGGAACTGCCCGGAACTGTTAAAGAGGCGCAGTTCGGGGTTACAGGAGGCGCAGTTCGGGATTACTTCGGGACTACAGGGGGGAGCAGTTCGGGGCCATATAAATAATCGCAGTGATTCTGGAGCGAGGATGCCGGGTGGCCAATCCCACTAGCGTAAATCCGGCGAATCCCGGTTCAGACAACAGACAAAGAGTTGCAGGAGGATGTATGACCACTGATACGGGAAGCGTATCCACGGCCAGTTTGGAGTTGGTGAAGCGGGAGTTGGGCGGCATACGGGAGTTCTACGAATCGAAGATGAACGCTGAGATTCCACCTTTGCGTGAAGAGATGGAGCGGATTGGTTCGCAACTGGCGAAGCTGCAAGATGCGCGGCGGCAGGGTGAGAAGCTGTCGCTGCTGAATCAGCACGGCGGAGACCGGGGCCGGGCGCTTTTCGGCAAGTACGCCGGTATGGACCACCTGGACCTGGCCTGCGCCCGCAGCCTGCTCTCGGCGCAGCTCCGGGAGCCGTCGGGCGCCAGCCCGCGGATGCTGGAGGACTGGCAGTCCAACCTCAAAGCCGCTATGGACTCCACCACCGCCGGCCGCGGCGACGAGCTGGTGGACACTCAGGAAGCCCGCGCCTTGTGGGACGACGTGAACCTGGAGACCGCGGTTGCGCCTCTGTTCAACGCGGTGCAGATGCCTAGCAACCCTTTCCAGATTCCGCTTCAGATTGGCGACGTCAACTGGTATCCGGGCACGGAGAACACCGCGGTGACCGGCAGCGCCCCGGCCACGGCCCGGCAGACTATGACCGCCCACGAGCTGGTGGCCGAGGTGCCGTGGTCGTATGACCTGGATGAGGACGCGGTCATCGCCATGATGGACGAACTGCGCCGCAGCCTGCTGCGCAACGCCCATGAGGTTATTGACGACGTTATCCTCAACGGCGACACCACTGCCACTAACAACATCAACGCCGACGGCGTGACCATCGCGGCTACTACCGCCGGATCGGGGCACTTCCTCATCGGCTTCGATGGCCTCTTGCACCTGCCGCTGGCAGACCACACTGCTATGGGCAACAACCACAACGCCGCGGTCAGCGACGATATGTTCAATGAGATTCGCGGCAAGCTGGGCAAGTATGGCGTGCGCCCGTCGGACTTGGCCTACATCACTGACGTCAATACGTTCATCAAGTCGCTGAGTATCGACAGCTTCCGCACGCTGGACAAGTTCGGCCCCCACGCCACCATCCTGACCGGGCAGTTGGGCGCAGTGGAAGGCATCCCGGTCATCGTGTCGGAGCAGATGCGCCTAGCCGACTCCGACGGCAAGATTACCGGCGGCGGCTCAGCTAACACCAAAGGACGCCTGCTCATTGTCAACCGCTCGCAGTGGCGGGTGGGCTTCAAGCGTGAACTGACCATCGAGACGGTGCGCGACGCTCAGAAGCGGCAGAACATTATGGTGGTCAGCTTCCGCATCGCGTTGCAGGAACGCAGCGGCAGCCGGTCGTCGGCCACGCATACGGCGTTGCAGTACAACATCACCGGAGTCTAGCGCGATCACCGGGGTCTAGCGCGAAGTTAACGCTGGGCGCGCCAAGAACGCCGGGGACAATAATTTCGCAAAAACCCGGCGCGCCCGGCGTTTAATCCCTATTCGGATTAATGAGGAGGCGCAAGTTGATACAACGGAAAGTGCAGTAATGCCTGAACGCATACCCGTGAGATTCGCATACCCGTGAGATTCGCATACCCGTGAGATTCTCGCATACCCGTGGGATTCGCATACCCGTGAGATTAATGAGGAGGCGCAAGTTGATACAACGGAAAGACAAGACGGAAGGGCGCTTCTCGCGGCCGTGGGCCGTGGTGGCGGGACTGGGCATCATAGCGGTGTCTGGAATAGAGACCTACGCCCTCTCGCAGGGCATAGATGGCACAGCCCTCACCGCGTCGCTGGCCGCCATCGCCGGGCTGGGCGGAGCCGGGCTGGGGCGGTGCGTCCGCCCCGGAAGCGTGAAGCGAAGTGAAACCGCCGAGGGGACGCACCCAGGAGAGCGATGACCACCCGCCGCAATCCGCGCCAAAGCAAATCCAGTGTCCGCCCCCGCCCTCGCGTCTATGAGCCGCTGCTGCAAGCCCATGACTCCAACACCTCCAACGTCCGTGAAACGCTGGTTACGCCCAGCAAGGGTAAGAGGCTGCGAATCTTGCAGGTGAGGGTAGTCCAGGAAGTGGCCGATGGGCGTCGGCTCTACGAAATCTACTTCGGCGACGGCGCAACGATTGCCGCCGAACCCGCCAAGGCCGTGGATACGCTGGACATTCCTGATCTGGGGGAAGAATCCACCCGCGTCTTCCCCCGCGACGAAGGGCCCCGGGGCCAGCGCGACGAACCCCTGAGCGGCCGCTGGAGCGGGGAAGCCCCCTCCACCGTTCACAAGATAGTTGTCGAGTACACCGAAGAAAGTTAGCGGCAAGAAAGTTAGCGGCAAGAAAGTTAGCGGGAGGGAAGTTAGCGGGAGGGAAGCTAGCGGGAGGGAAGTTAGCGGCAAGGGTAAGGCATCCCCGTCCCTAACTTTCCTTAGAAGAGAGAAGAAGAAGGGAGATGGAGAAGGGAGAGGGGATTTTCTGGCGCTTATGGAGGAGTTATGACCACACGCCCGTCCCACAGAGCGTCGCTGCGCCGCCGCCCATTCACGCTGAAGACCGCCGAGGTTACGCCCAGCAACCGGCGGGGGCGGCACACGATCCTCACCCCGGCTAAGGGCTACCGCATACGGCTGGTGAGGGCGAAGGTGATTCAGGAAGGTGATTCAGATGGAGCCGGATGGACGCCACTTGTGCGAAATCTACTTCGGAACCGCGAGCAGCTTGATCTCCGAACCGTCCCGGTCGGTAGACATCCTGGCAGTGCCCGACAAGGGCTCGGCATCCACCCGCGCCTACTCGCGCGACCAGGGGCCGCGCGGGCGGCGCGGCGAGCCGCTCAGCCTGCGCTGGCGGGGCCGCCGCCCGTCTACCGGCCATAAGGTCATAATCGAATACACCGAAGAAAGCTAAGCGGAAGAAAGCTAAGCGGAAAGTTAAGCCGGTTTGCCTTACCGCAAGAATCGGTTGCCCGGCCTTTCCACCCTAATCCTCTCTCACTAGAAACTGGAAACAGGAAGCCTTTTCCGGATGCCACGCTGATGGCTATTCCGGCCCACAGGCGCCAGAGAAACAGGAAGCCTTTTCCGGATGCCACGCTGATGGCTATTCCGGCCCACAGGCGCCAGAGAAACAGGAAGCCTTTTCAGGAGGAATTATGGCGCGGGAAGCATACCGGTCGCTTTATGGCGACCTCACCAAGCTAAAGGACGACAGTGTGCTGAAGGACCCGGCGGCCGGGGCGGACGATGACGATGAGCTGTTTGAGCTGTTGCTGGCGGTGTCGGACTGGGTGGACCATTACTGCAACCGTCACTTCTACCCCCGCGTTGAGGAGCTGCTGTTCGACGGAACCGGCGGCGCGCGGCTGCTAGTTCCCGACTTGGTCGCGGTCACCGAACTGGCCCAGTCCTTTGACGAGCTAGGCGGCGAGGCTGGCGGAGCCGGTCGGGATTTCGGCAGAGTGTGGGATGCTGGCCGCTACCGGCTGCTGCCCTACAACGCCGCGCCGCTGCGCCCTTGGGGCCGTCCCTACGGCGCTATCCTGAGCCTGCCGAAAGGCCGGGCGACCGAGGAACGCGGCGACGGCTTCGCGCCCGGCGAGGCCAACTTCCGCGTGACCGGCGTCTGGGGCTACCGCCTGTTCGCCGAACCTTCCGGAGCCTCGTTAGCCGCGCCGGCCGTTGCCGATGCTGCGGTGATAACCGTCAGCGACGGCGCGCAGTTTCGCGTGGGGCAGACCATCATGCTGGACGGTTCGCGCGAAGATGACGGTTCGCCCGATGATAAGGCAGGCGAGCAGGCTCTGATAACCGCCATATCCGGCAACAGGCTGAGCGTGTCACGGGGGCTGAACAGCAGCGCCGCCACCTCTCACGATCCCGGTGACCGTGTGAGCATCCTGCGCTGGCCGGCATCGGTGGAGCGGGCGGCGCTCATCCAGACGGCGCGCATCTGGACCCGCGCCGCCGACTTCGAGCCGTTCTACGTGGATGCCGACGTGGATACCGATGTCCGGCTGTTGCTGGAACCCTACCGGAAGCTGTCTGGCGGATAACGAATTCATCCGTAATTTGCGTTCCTGGCCGTTTCTGTTGCTTCCGTCATTCCTGCCTTAAAACGGGGATGGCGGTTTTCTTGATTTCAGCTCCGGTAATCGGTTGGGACTTGAAAGATGGGCTGGTAAATTGCTCGTAAAAAGGTTGACTAATGGGTATCTACGCCCTAATATCGTTCAATTTAGCAGGATAAGCTCAGCGGCGTGTCCCCGCCTTGCCCTTTGCTGGCGTGCGGGGCCGTCAAATTTCAGGACTGCGGCGGAAATAAACGCCGGGCCAAATAGTGAGGAGGAAGGAAACAATGGCGATACACCGACTCTTGAAGCTGCGAATGCTGCTTCCGCTGGCCGTGATGGCCCTGCTGATTGTTGGGGTGGCCTGTGGCTCTGACGATCCCACGGCTACCAGCGTGCCGGCGGCTACCGAGCCTCCTGCGCCGACTGATGCGCCTTCGGCGACCGATGCGCCTGCGCCGACCAGCGGGCCCACTCCGGTCGGCGCGCGGCCAACCAACACCCCGTTCCCGACGCCGACTTCGGTTCCGGACCAGCCCGTTGCGGGCGAGGTCAAGACCGGCGGCGAAATCCGTATGTCGGCTTATGCCGACGCCGAGGTCTGGGAGCCGGTGGGTTCCGGCTCGCTTTCCAGCGTGCAGGCCTATTCGCAACTTTACAACCAGATTGTCCAGTTCGACACTGTGGACACCACCAAGGTTATATGCGACCTCTGCGTGGATTGGGAAGTTAGCGCCGACGGCAAGACTTTCACCTTCAACCTGGTTGACAACGCAGTATGGCACGACGGCACGCCGCTGACTGCCGAGGATGTCGAGTTCAGCATGGCGCGGTATATGAGTCCTGATGTGTCCATAGGCCGTTCCGGTCTCTTCCGCAACTACACTCTTCCCGTGGAAGAGGGCGGCGTGAAGATGATTGACGATACGACGGCGGAGTTTAACCTCGCCTTTCCCTCCGGCGCGTTCGTCAACTTCCTGTCTCTGGATTACGCCAAGGTACTGCCCAAGCACGTGCTGGAACTCCCTGATGTGGAAAATCTGAAGCAGGCCGAGACGGTGATGGCCCATGGCGCAATGTCGGGCCCCTTCATCCTCGAAGAGTACAGCCGCGGCAACTTCTACCGGGTAGTCCGAAACGAGAACTACTTCAAGGACAACCGCCCCTACTTCGACCAAATTACTCACTTCATCATCGTTGATACCGGCACGCTGATTTCGCAGTTCAAGGCCGGTCAGTTGGAAATGATGAACTCCGGGTTTTCCAACCTCTCGCCCACCGAATACCTGGAAGTGGACGCGGACACCGAGGGGAGCAACGCCGGACACGTGGTGGCCCATGAGCTTCCCGGCACCCGCAACTGGGGCCTGATGATTAACCGGAAGGCGGAGCCGTTTACCGACCCGAGGATTCGGAAGGCGATCTACCTGGCGCTGGACTACGACCAGCTCAATGAGTTCGTTGAGGACGGCACAGCCGACACCCCCTGCCCTATGATGGGAATGGGCCACTCGCTGGAAGACTGTGCGGCATGGCCGGGAATCCGGTCTAAGAGCAGCCCCGGAGGTGAAGCCGATCTGGCTTACGCCAGGCAGTTGATGGCTGACGCCGGCTATCCCGATGGATTAGAGACCACCTACGACGTGCGGCAGGTTGGTTCGTACCCCGACACCTGTAGCGTGGTTAAGCAGCAATTGGAGAACGCTCTGGGCATCAAAGGTGAGATCACGGTTCACGAGAGCGCCGCCGGTTACGCCCTGTACCAGACGGCCCGCCCTGAGAACCAGGTTGGCGACTGGGAGCTTTCCTGTCAGGGCGAAGGCATGACGGTGCTGGATGCCGACGCTCTGCTGGGCGGCGTGTACCTGAAGGGAGCCACCCGCAATTACACGGACTGGGAGCCGGAGACCATCCGCACCCTGTTCGAGCAGCAGAAGGTGGAGCAGGACATTGGCGCGCGCCGTGAGATTCTGAAGGAGATCGAGAACTACTTGGTGCCGACCAACCCGGACAATCTGGAAGAGGGCTACCTGGACAACCACTGGGTGACCCTGTTCTGGGGCAAGTTCTTCTGGCTGGTCAACGAGGATATCCAGGGTTTCAATCCGCCGCAGACGGTGCAGTACGGCTTCAAGCACGAAGACCTTTGGCTGGACCGCTAGGTATTGCCAATTGCGGCGGGATGATGATCCCGCCGCAATGCTTCTTATCGTCAGCGGGATGATGATCCCGCCGCAATACTTCTTATCGTCAAAGATATAATGCGCGGAGCCATTACCCGATGGCTCCGCATTTTGGTAAATCATCCTTTAGAGTGTTCCATACCTCCCTTTCATCTCTGACGGTGAAGCCACCGGGATGGGGGTGAAGCCGACCGGGATAGGACGGACATGAGACAGTACGCAGCAAAACGGATTGCCCTGTTCATCCCCACGGTGTTGCTCATCACCATCCTAGTGTTTGTGGTGATGAGGCTGGTGCCGGGAGACCCGGCCCTCGCCATGCTCGAGGCCGGGGGCGGCGGCAACTACACGCAGGAAGACTTGGAGAATCTGCGTGAAGAGATGGGAACGGATCGCAGTATTTTCCTCCAGTATTTCGAGTGGATCGGCGGAATCTTCCAGGGCGACTTTGGCGACTCGATGAAGTGGAATGCCCCGGTGATGACGGAGCTGAAGAACCGCATCGCGGTCACTATCGAGCTGGCTATCATAGCCACAGTCCTGGCGGTGATTGTGGCGGTGCCTTTCGGAATAGTGTCTGCGCTAAGACCGGATAGCTGGGTAGACTATGCGGCCCGCACATTCACGCTGGTGGGGATAGCCATCCCCAACTTCTTGGTGGCGGTGCTGCTGGTGCTGCTGCTGTGCGTGTGGGAGGGCTGGCCCCGCTGGGGTATGTGACCTTCCAGGAAGACCCACTGACCAACCTGCACCAGATGATATTCCCGGCCTTGGCTCTGGCCTTCTACGAAATGGCCTTCATCGCGAGAGTGACGCGCTCCTCGATGATGGAGATACTTCGGGAAGACTATATGCGCACCGCCCGCTCCAAGGGTCTGGCGGAGACGGTAGTGGTGTTCCGGCACGGCTTGAAGAATGCGGTGCTGCCCATATTGACAATCTCCGGATGGCAGTTCGGACGCCTCTTCGGCGGAACGGTGGTCATCGAATATATCTTCCTGCTGCCTGGCATGGGAACAATCCTGATTGACTCAATCTCCTTCCGCGATTACACGACGATACAGGCGGAAATCGTGATTATCGGGGCCGTCATCGTTACAATCAATCTGTTGGTGGACTTGTTGTACGGGCTGCTGGACCCGAGGATCCGGTACTCTTAACACAGTGGACGGGCCGGTAACGCCAAGCGGCGCACTGAGGTAATTGACAGGAGAGATGCAGATGCAAGTGTTCCGTACCGAACCTGTTTCTACGCCGGAGCTGGAGGTGGCGCGCCCGAAGCCTACTGGGGCGGGCGCGTTGTTGGCGGCCATCAAGGATTTCGCGAGGCGCAAGCCAGTCAGCTTTGCCGGCGGGGTGATCCTGACGCTGGTGTTGATTGTGGCGCTGCTGGCCCGTTTCGCCGAAGTATCGCCATACGATCCAGACCAGGTGGGCGTGGCCTCCAAGTTCCTCGGGCCGGGAGGAGAGACCTTTCTGGGCACCGACCAACTCGGCCGGGACGTCGCTAGCCGACTGATGTATGGGGCTTGGATCTCGATGAAGGTGGGACTGGTTAGTGTGCTCATCGGGATCACCGGCGGCACGATACTCGGTGTTTTCAGTGCTTACATGGGCGGTGTGGTTGACTTGATAATCCAGCGCATCGTGGACGCGCTGATGGGTTTCCCGCCCATTATTCTCGCCCTCGGTCTCATGGCGGCGCTGGGCGCCTCCGACCGCAACGTAATGATCGCGCTGGTGGCGATACTGTTGCCCGGCGCCGCTCGCACCATCCGCTCGCAGGCGCTGAGCATCAAGGAACTGGACTACACGCTTTCAGCGCGGGCCATAGGCGCAACGCCTCTGCGTATCGTGCTGCGGCATATGCTGCCCAACGTGGCGGCGACATACATCGTCCTGATGACCATTAGCCTGGGCTTCGCTATCGTGGTAGAGGCGGCGCTGAGCTTCTTGGGCGTGGGCATTCCGCCGGACGTGCCGACCTGGGGCGGGATGTTGCAACTGGGCCGCAAGTACATAGATACGCAGGCGTGGCTGCCGGTGCCTCCAATGCTGGCCATTGCCGCAGTGGTGTTCGCCGTCAACTTCCTGGGCGACGGGCTGCGCGACGTTCTGGACCCGAGGCTGCGGGGGCGCTAACCCAGCCTGTTGCCGGATTGCGGGGGCGCGGTTATGCCGCGCCCCCGTTGCATTGCCTGTTCCCCGGTGCCTGTTCCCCGGTAAAGGAATGCCGGTAAATGCCGGTGGTTAGAAAATTGCGAAACCGGCCCGGCCTCTCTCCCGCACGCCTGAAAATCCGGTCCATCCTGTTATCTATGTAAATAACCCCTGACACCGCCCCCTTGCCAACCCCGAAAGCGCCTCCCTACCATTATTACTGTCCGGCCCAACTCGCCCCAGGATCCCTTCGTGCGCTGCCTGCGCTGCCCTTTCCCGGCCAGCAGCGAACATCGCAAAACTCGCCGAATATGGCTGGAGAAACAAAATTACGCCTCTAACTCAATCTCAGGAAGCGCCGCCGCCAACACCGCTAAATGGCCGGGTATGGCCGCAAATGGCCGGGAAAAACAAAATCTTGCCCCTAACCCAATCTCAGGAAGCGTCACCGCCAACACCGCAAAACTGGCCGGGTATGCTCGAAAATGGCCGAAAAAACAAAATCCCGCTCCTAACCCAATCTCAGGAAGCGTCACCGCCAACACCGCAAAAGGCCGCAAATGGCCGCAAATGGCCGGAAAAAACAAAATCCCGCCCCTAACCCAATCTCAGGAAGTGCCGCAATGTCCCTCTCCCAACTCCGCCGCCGCGTCAACGCCCTCGCCCGCAAGCTCGCCCCCGAACTCGAAGTAGCCCGCCTCCGCCGCCTCGCCGAAGACTACTGCGAAGAGTGGGACGTGGCCGTTGCCAACCACGAAGAACCCCCGCCCTTCGACCCGGTAACGGACGGCCCCAAGCACCTCGCCCAGCGCATCGCCGAGACCGGCGTCCGGCTCAACACCTATATGAACCTGCGCCGGTACCTCCGCAACTGCCGCGAGCGGGGCGTAATCCCCAGCGTCCGCGAATTCCTCCGCGCCCTGCTCCCTTGGGCCGAACCCGGCGGCTACCTCGAAATACTCCGCTGGGACGCCCCCGGCCGCTAACACCCCCCTGCCCCCGTTGCTTTGCCTGTTCCCCGGTAAAGGATGCCAGTAAATGCCGGTGGTTGGCAGGTATCTGACAAACGCCGGGGTATGTATACTATATGGAGATTGGCTCGGAGCGAGACTCCGGGTCAATTATCTGAATTACCGGAGGGTGGAAAAACTGGTTTGAAGACTAAAGCGTTTATTCTGTTAGCAATACTCCCGGCGATGTTGATTCTGATTCTGGCCGCTTGCGGCGGCGAAACGGAGGTCACCCGTGAAGTGGAAGTCACCCGGGTGGTTACGGAAGAAGTCCCGGTCACCCAAGAAGTGGAAGTTACCCGTGAAGTGGTAGTAAACGTGGGTGAGGGCGAAGTTATGGAAGTCACCCGCGAGGTTCCGGTCACCCGTGAAGTGGAAGTCATCCGTGAAGTGGAAGTGAAAATTCCATCGGAAACGGAAGAGACCAGCCGCGTTGACCGCATCAAAGAACGGGGGAACCTGGTCTGCGCCAGCAACAACAGCGTGGCCGGCTTCGGGTTCCAGGATGCCGACGGCAACACTAAAGGCTTTGATATTGACCTTTGCCGCGCCATCGCCGCCGCAGTTCTGGGCGACGCCGACGCCGTGGAATACCGCCCGACCATCGCCTCCGAGCGCGGCCCAGCCCTACAGTCCGGCGAAGTGGACGTTATGTCCCGCAACACCACCTGGACCAGCAGCCGCGACATCAATTGGGGCGATTTCGCTCCCACTATGTTCTACGACGGGCAAGGCTTTATGGTTCCGGCCAGCCTGAACTTGAGCGGTATGATGGATCTGGCGAGCGCCAAAGTTTGCGTGGCCCAAGGCACTACCACCGAGCTTAACCTCCAGGATTTCAGCAACCAGAATAACCTGGAACTGGACGTGGTGACCTTCCCGGACAACGTTTCCGCCCGTGAAGCCTACGCGCAGGGGCAGTGCGACGCCTACACCACCGACCGCTCCGGGCTGGTCAGCACCCGCGTGGGATTCGACAACCCGGATGACCACGTCATTCTGGCCGGCACTATCTCCGAAGAGCCGCTGGGCCCGGTGGTTCCCCACGGCGATGACCAGTGGTACGACATCGTGAAAACGGTTATGGCGATCATCATCTATGCCGAGGCCTATGAGATAACTTCGGCCAACATCCCCACGGCGGCCTCGGGCGATACCCCCGTTGACCGCTTGCTGGGGCTGGAAGGCTCCTATGGTCAGGAAGAGCTGGGGTTGAGCGTCACCGTGGCGCAGGACGTAATTCGCGCTGTTGGCAACTATGGCGAGATATATGACCGCCACCTGACGCCGTTGGGCCTGACCCGCGAAGGCAGCCGCAACGCCCTCTGGGCCAGCGCCCCCTGCGACGACTGCCCTAAGGGAGGGCAGATTTACGCCGCTCCTCTGCGCTAGGGCGCGGCCCGGCGCAACCTGCGGCATCACGGGACCATCATTCAGGGGCGGGGGTTGGAACCCTGCCCCTGACGCTTTCCCCGGTCCGCCCTTTCCCGGTCTGCCGGGAAGCCGGGTAATGAGCCGCGCGCCATACGGTTAACAAAGACGCTATGACTGTGCTAGATTAGCGCTTCGGCAGAGGTTCGGTGGAAGGTTATGGCGGAAGCGCGGCCGGGGAAACGGGGGCAATAGGGCGAATGCTCACCTACCAGGGCATTGCCGTGTGGCGGCATATCCGGATTATCCAGTGGGTCTTGCAAATTGTGTCGGCCGTGTTGGTGGTGGCCTTGGTGGCCTGGTTTTTCACCAACATCGTCAGCGCAGTGCAGGAACGGGAGATTCCTCACGGATTCGGCTTCCTGGACCGCGCCTATCAGACCCCCATCGGCGAGCACTTCATCCCCTACGAGTCCTCAGACTCGTTCCTCTATGCCTTGGGCGTGGCTGCCAGCAACACTATCATAGTCTCGATCGTCGGCGTTGTTTTTGCTACCGCTTTGGGCATTGCCGTGGGCGTGGCCCGGCTCTCGGACAACTGGCTGGTATCCAAAATCGCTTTGGTCTACGTCGAGTTCTTCCGCAACGTTCCCCTGCTGGTGCAACTATTTTTCTGGTTCTACATCGTCTTGGCGCTGCCGCCGGTGCGGGAGGGCTATGTTATCGGCGAGCTGTTCTATATTAACAACGCCGGCATATCCCTGCCTTTCCCCCAGCCCGCCGGGACGGAAACGGGGGCCTGGATTGTGCTTGCCGCTGGGTCTCTGGCGGCGGGTTATCTGGCATACCGGCTGTTGAGCGCACGAGAAGCGCAGACCGGCCGGCCGGCTTATCCGGTATGGACGGCGGCGTTCACGGCGGCGGTTATCGCCGCGGCGGGGTGGTTGGTCATCAGTTTCGTTGGCGGGGAAGCTCCGCTGTCGATGTCGTCTCCGGAGCCGCAGGGCCGGTTCGGGCGCATCAGCGGCGGGCTGACCATCCGGGCCGGGCTGATGGTGTTGCTGGTTGGGCTGGTTATCTACACCTCCGCCTTCATTGCCGAAATCGTACGCGCCGGCATCCAGTCGGTAAGCCGAGGCCAAATGGAGGCGGCCCGCGCCCTGGGGCTGTCGCCCATGGATGCCCTGCGCCTGGTCACCTTCCCACAAGCTCTGCGGGTTATCGTTCCGCCGCTAATCAGCCAGTGCCTGAACCTGACCAAAAACAGCAGCCTGGGCGGAGCGGTGGGCTACACGGAACTGACCAACGTGGCGATAACAATGACGCAAACAGCCCCGGCAATTTCCATTTTCATGTTGTTGATGGCGGCGTATCTGGCGATGAGTCTAACCTATTCGCTGGTTGGCAATATCTATAACTACCGTATCCGGTTTTCGTAGGAGCAGCAGTTGGCAGCCGATAGCGGCGCCGGAGGCCGCCCGACAGCTCCGGCAAACCTTGCGCGCCCCCGCACTGGGACAGGTGCGGTTGGCTGGATCCAAGTTAATCTGTTCAATTCCCGCCATAACGCCGTTCTCACTGTTGTGATTGGCGGTTTAGCGGGGCTGGCTCTCTGGTTCGGGCTGAAGTGGGCGATTGTGGACGCCGACTGGAGTGTTGTCTCCACCATCGGCGGCCGCTTCGTCATCGGCAACTACAACACCGATCAGGCCTGCCCCGGCAACAACTGCTTCTGGCGCCCCCAAGTATCGCTGCTAATGGCGACGGCGCTGCTGGGTATGGGTTGGGGCCTGGCCGGGAGCGGAACGGCGCGGCGGATTGCGATAGCGGTCGCGGCGGCGGCGTGCCTGTTTGCCTTCCTGCCCTACAGCTTCCAGCGCATGGGGCCGGATGTGCGGCTGTTACTGCTGGCCAACGGCCCGGCTCTGGCCTTGGGGTGGGCGCTGGCCCGTTATACCCCGCTGGGTTCAGTGCGTTGGATAATGATACTGGCTGTCTTCGGTTTTCTGATTCATCTGCTGTTGTTGCGGGGAATTGAGGGCATTCCCGGTATGCAGCCGGTGGCGGTGCATCAGTGGGGCGGGCTTACGCTGAACCTGATGCTGGCCTTGGCGGGCATCGGCATCAGCCTGCCCATCGGCATCGCTCTGGCTCTGGGCCGCCGCAGCCGCCTGCCGGTGGTAAAGCTGCTTTGCGTGGTGTTCATCGAGGTATTTCGCGGCGTTCCGCTGATTACCCTGCTTTTTATGTCGCAGGTTCTGGTGCCTCTGGCCTTTCCCAGAGACTTCCCGCTGGACAACCTGTTTCGCGCCGGTATGGTGATAACGCTGTTCAGCTCGGCCTATATGGCCGAAAACATCCGGGGCGGATTGCAGTCGCTGCACCGGGGGCAGGCGGAGGCGGCGCGGGCCTTGGGGTTGCCCGGCTGGCAGACCACCATGTTTATCTCCCTGCCCCAGGCCATCCGCAATGTTATCCCCGCCATCGTGGGGCAGTTCATCGGCTTGTTCAAGGACACCAGCCTGGTCTACATCATCAGTATGCTGGATGTGGTGGAAATCGGCCGCGTTTTCATCCAGGGCAACACCGAATACTTGGCCCATGCCAAAGAACTGTTTATCTTCCTGGCGCTGGTTTTCTGGGTGTTCACCTACGGAATGTCCTATGTCAGCGGCCGGGTGGAGGAGCATCTGGGCGTAGGACGCCGGTAGAGCCAGGCGCCCACGGAGCGTCAGAGAACTGTTAAGGACGGTTGGGAATGATTAACGGAAGGCCGGAAACGCCCGGCCAAGAAACGCAAATCGCGGAAGGGCCGGCGATTATCGCCCGCGACGTGCATAAGTGGTTCGGCAACTTCCACGCGCTGCGGGGCGTCACCACTGCGGTAGACCGGGGGGAGAAGGTAGTAATCATCGGCCCGTCGGGTTCTGGGAAGTCTACCTTCATCCGCACCATCAACCGGCTGGAAGAGCATCAGCGGGGCGACATCATCGTGGACGGCGTGCCGCTGACGCAGGACGTGCGCAACATTGACGCTATACGCCGCGACGTGGGGATGGTCTTCCAGCAGTTTAATTTGTTTCCCCACCTCTCGGTGATGCAGAATATTACTCTTGCTCCGGTCAAAGTTCGTAAGTGGAAGCGCAGTGACGCCGAAGACGCGGCGATGGATCTGCTGAAGCGGGTCGGCATACCCGAGCAGGCGGCCAAGTACCCCGCTGAGCTGTCCGGCGGTCAGCAGCAGCGTGTCGCCATCGCCCGCGCCCTAGCGATGCGCCCCAAGATTATGTTGTTCGACGAGCCAACCTCAGCGCTGGACCCTGAGATGATCCGGGAGGTGCTGGATGTGATGCGCGACCTGGCCGAATCAGGAATGACTATGATTATAATCACTCACGAAATCGGGTTCGCCACCGAAGTGGCCGACCGCATTCTGATGTTCGACGAGGGGGTAATCGTGGAAGACGCGCCGCCCCAGGACTTCTTCAACAACCCGCGGCAGGAGCGCACCAAGGTGTTTCTAAGCCAGATACTTTCCTGAGCCAGGAACATACGCCCTAACCCTCTCCCTGAAGGGGAGGCAACACAGTTACAAGACGCTGCCGAGGAGGTTCAGGGCGGCTTGGGCTGCGCCGCGCTTGGTGGCGTCGCGGTCGCCGTCTATGTGAACCTCGATGGCGGTATCCTCGCCGTCTTTGACCGACAGACCAACCCAGAAGGTGCCGACGGGCAGGCCGGAGCGCCCGGCGGCCGGGCCGGTTACGCCGGTGGTGGAAATGGCGTAGTCGGTGCCGGTGAGTTCGCGGACGCCGCGGGCCATGCCGACGGCCATTTCGCGGCTGACGGTGCCGTGGGCTGGGGCCACCTCGTCCGGCACGCCCAGCACCGACTCCTTCAGCCCGCCGGTATAGGCGATCACGCCGCCGGGGAAGTAGCGCGAGCTACCCGGCACTGTCCCCAGCATATAGCCCACCAGCCCGCAGGTGCAGGCTTCGGCCACCGATACCGTTTTGCCTGCTTCGGTCAGTCTGGCGGCGATTTCTTCAACTTCCATAGCTTGCTCCCTTCGATTTTGGGCCAGCCCTTGAGCGGCCCGGATGTATTTTGCGGCGCCGTATGTCAGGCCGGGTATGGCGTCGTTGTTGTCGCAGGCGCCGCGCAGTCATCGTTTGCGGCTACTGGGCTTGTTCCTAAACGTCCAGCATCTTGTCGGGCGTCATCAGCTCCATAATTTCTATGCGATTGTGCTCCGTGAGCTCGCGAACCTGCGCACCGACTTGCATGGCTGCCTGGGGCAGTTGATGGCCGCCGCGCATAGGCGACATCAGGGCCTCGTCGGTCCACTCCAGCACCACAGTGTCAGGGTCGGTTGGAGTGGTGTAGCCATTGAAGTAAACCTTGAATTCGCTGCGCTGACCTGCTTCGTGATAGATTTGGGCCTGTTTTTGCACCAGACTCGCCACGCGCCGGGCCTCGCCGGGCTTGCACTTCCAGATTCGCCTTAGAAGATACATTCGATCCTCTCCATGTCAAGTTTCGTGCGCCGATGGAACCGGCGCCGTCATTATCATACCTGATTTCCTGCTGGGGCATCAGGGAGGCGCTGGCAGTTCACCCTCACTCTGTCCCTTTCCTCACCGTCCCTTTCCATCGCCAGCATCATCCGCTTACCGTCCTCCCTTTCTGCACCGTCCCTTTCCTCACTGTCCCTTTCTGCACCGTCCCTTTCTTCAAGGGAGAGGGAATTGAGGCCCGGTTTGGGCGGTTAGCGTTTGCGCAGGAGCGCGAGGAACTCGCGGTTGCCTGCGTCGCCGGTTATGGGAGACGGGATGGTGTTCAGCAGTTCCACATCGTCGCGAGCCGACAGCCACTGCTCCACGCGCATGAGGATGTCTTCGCGCCGGGCGTCGTTGCGGATGACGCCGCCTTTGCCGACCTCGCCGCGCCGGGCCTCGAACTGCGGCTTGATGAGGGCGATAGCGTATCCCCCCGCTTGCAGGTGAGTGAGCGGTTGAGGCAAGGCCAGGGTGAGGGAGATGAAAGACACGTCAATGACTAGCAGGCCCACGGGTTCCGGCAACTGGAAGGGGAGGCGCGCGTTCAACTTCTCAATGCAGACGACGCGGAGGTCGCGGCGCAGGGTGTAGGCCAACTGTCCGTGTCCCACGTCCAAGGCGTAGACACGGGCCGCGCCGCGTTGCAGCAGGCAGTCGGTGAAGCCGCCGGTGGATGCCCCAACGTCAAGGGCGACCAGGCCGGCGACGCCGATAGCGAACTCATCCAGCGCGTGGGCCAGCTTGAACCCGCCCCGGCTGACGTAGGGCAGGCGCCCGCGGACCTCCACCTCGATATCGTTGGGCAGGAGTGCGCCGGACTTGGAGACGCGGCCTGCCGGAATGAACACCATGCCCCCCATTATGAGAGCCTGCGCCCGTTCCCGAGACTCAGCCAGCCCACGCTCCACCAGCAGGAGGTCGGCGCGTGTTTTGGGGCTTGTCTTAGCCGTGGCTTTCACCCCCACCCTAGCCCTCCCCCTCTAAGGGAGAGGGGATATTTGCAGTTTGTTCCAGCTACCTGCCGACGAAGTTGGGGCGGCGTTTTTCGAGGAAGGAGCGGTAGCCTTCCTGGTAGTCCTCGGTGTCGAATTGGGTCAGGGGAAGCGCGTTCTCCTCGTCGGTGAGGCCGGAGAGGGCAGGCTTGGCCTGTACCTGGCGCAGGGTGAGCTTGTTGACGGCGTGGGACAGGGGCGCGAGGGATGCGATTTCGCGCGCCAGCTTGTAGGTGGCGTCGCCCAGTTCCTCGGTCGGCGCCACCTGGTTGACCAGCCCGATGCGCAGGGCTTCATGGGCGTCTAGCAGGCGCCCCGAAAGCAGGATGTAGAGCGCGTTTCCCTTGCCTACCAAGTCTACCAGCCCGCGCATCTCGCGGTGGCCGATGGTGATGCCGAGGCGGGCCACCGGGATGCCCAAGCGGCTGCCCTCGGCGGCGATGCGCAGGTCGGTAGCCACGGCCAGCTCGCAGCCTCCTCCGGCGGCGAACCCTTGGATCATGGAGATGGTGGGCGTCGCCATTTCGATAAGGGCTTCCAGCAGGCCGTTCACCGCGTCGTTGTAGCCTTTGCCTTTCACCGAGTCGGAGCGGTGTTTGTGAAAGTCGGCGATGTCGGCGCCGGCGGAGAACGCCTCGCCTCCGGCGCCGGTGATGACAACGCAGCGCACTTCGCTATCGGCATCCAGGCGGCGCATCAGGGCGGCCAGTTCATGCCACATATCGAAGCTGATGGCGTTGCGCTGCGCCGGGCGGTTGATGGTGACGGTAGCCAGCGGCGGCTGGCGGTCAAGCAAGATGTAGTCGTTCAAGATTGTATCCCCGATTCCTAGTCTGGATTGTTTTGACTCAGCCTTCCACAGGTTGGCATTAGCGCAACCGGGTGAATATGGCCGGTAGGTTGTTATCAGACGCTGTCGGATACTCTCTTTTCCTTGTGGGGCGCTTTGGGATGCTCTACGCTTTCTGGGTAAAGGAAATCTTTAAGTTTATTGAGAGCAGATCTAGTGAGCACTACTCCGACGGCGATACCTTCACGGTCATACTCCAAGATGAGACCTTGCGCCATAGTCTCACCTTCGCTAAAGACCGATACTCCGGCTGCGCCGATCCATAGAACGTTTTGGTCGAAATACTGGATTTCAATTTCGGGTTCTGGCGATTTCTGGTAGTCAGCCATTTTCTGGAACTCCAAATAACCTGAGTAAGCGCCTGTCTATGTGAGCGGTGGCAATCCGATTATCTCCCACCACTACCTTAAGCCATTTCTGCCGTTCTGAAATCCAACTGTAGTATATGTCATCGCCATCCCTTCCTGCCGGTCCGGCTCCGCTATTGCTCTAACAACCAATTCCGGGTGCACGTCGGGGTGCTTCTCTTGCCAACTCGACCCGGAATTGGCTAACACTTGCCTTGCGTATGCCCATCTTCGCATTGGTTAATCACAGAGAGAGAGCCAAAATTCAGCTTTCCGAAAATTATTCTTTGCAAGCTCAGCGCTTAATTTCATTCGGCAACAGCAGGGCCAGGGCGCGCTTGATGATGTTGCGGGCCATGGGGATTTTGTATCCGTTCTGAGGCAGCGGCGTGGTGTTGGGCAGGGCCAGGGCGGCGGCTTCCGCCGGGTCAACATCGCCGGCGGCTCGTCCGGTCAGGTACGCTTCGACCTCAGCAGCGCGGTAGGGGAAGGGGGCAACGCCGCCCAGGGCGATGCGAGCCTGGCGGATGATTGCGCCCGTCCCGTGGCTGTTGCCTGCGCCTGCGGCATCACCTGCGCCTGCGGCATCGCCCGCGCCTGCGGCATCCCTTGCGCCTGCGGCATCCCCTGCGCCTGCGGCATCCCCTGCGTCTGCGGCATCGCCTGCGCCTGCGGCATCGCCTGCGCCTGCGGCATCAAACGACAGGGCGGCGGCGACGCTTACCAGGGCGAAATCGCCCGACTCGCGCTCGCGGACTTTCAGGTAAACGCTGTGTTCGATGGCGTCGGCAGGCAGGATTATGCGAGTCACCAGTTCGCCCGGAGCCAGCACGTTCTCGCGGAGCATATCGCGGCCCGGCCCGGCGAAGAAATCGCCCATCGCCAGATCCCGGTCTCCGTTGGGCCCGGCGGTTTCCAGACGGGCGTCTAATGCGCTGAGCGCCACGGCGGTGTCGGACGGATGCACGATGTAGCAACGCAGCCCTTTGATGATGTCCGGGGCGGTGACGCACAACAAACGGGTGTTGCCGGCCAAGGCGTAGCAACGGTCGCCGCCCTTTTTCAGGCAAGGAATCAGCGGGCTGCGATAGTACCAGCAACGGGGCCGCTGGTTCAGGTTGCCGCCGATGGTGCCTTCGTTGCGAATCTGCGGCGTAGCCAACCCGCCTGCCGCCTCGGCCAGCGCGGCGTAGCGGCGGCGTATCACGGGATGCGCCGCAATGCCGGCGATGCTGGCTGCCGCGCCGATGGTCAGTCCGCCGCTGGGCGTTTCCGTGATGTCGGCCATGCCAGGGATGCCGGCCAGCCCCACCAGCCGCTCCGCGGCGACCACGCCGTCCTTCACTTGGGGCAGAAGGTCGGTGCCGCCGCCCATCGCCGCCGCGCCGGGTTCAGCCAGCAACGCCACGGCTTGGGACAGGGATTGGGCTTCGATGTACTGGAAGGGGGGCATATATTGGAGGCCTCCAAACGCAACTTAGACTTGATTCCGCAGCTCTGCCAGGTACTTGTTGGATTCTTGCGCCAACCGTTCCGCCCGGCTATTAAGCCATTCCAGGTACTGATCCGGTTCCACGAAAGTGGGATCCGGTATGGCCTGCTGATCCAACAACCCTCGCGCAGCAAGGTTAAGTTCGCTTATGTATTCTCTTGGCGACTTTGCGGCTATTTTGCGGTTAGCGCTCCCACTAATTACCGCCATGTTAGCGACGGAGTCGATGGATTTCTTTTCAATTCTGAGAACATTGTCATTGAGCCACCTCCTGGGAAAGATATGGTGCCATTCGGGTTGATATGGGCCGACGGCTTCGGCATGAATGTGGTAGCCGTCTGTATTCCAATCTTGCGCGTTGTTTTTATAGGCGAGCAGGTAAATCATCAGCCGCTGCACGGAGTTGCGGCCGCTGCCGGTTTCTATGAATTCCTGCGCAGTGAATTCTAGTAGGTCGTGACCCAACAGGCTGTATAACTCCTGAATTGCATCACCATTGGAATTGGAGCTTTGCGTTATGCTGATGACCTGGTCCAGCTTTGTTTCCGTTGGGCCGCCAAAAAAGCCTTCCTTGACGGAGTGAAGCATCCAAGTCAGAAACGGGCCGAAAGAACCTTGTGGGAACTTCGCGCGATATACCGCTGCCGCAACAACCGCGTTGAGGCTCAACGCCAAATCGGAGTTGATGATTCCATACTGACGAAACCCCTGGCACACTGATTGCAGGGCTTTCTTGGTATCATTCCACTTATTGCTGTTGCCGAGGTTATCCCAAAAGTCTTTTTGAATATCCCGGAACCGGCTCTTGCCTGCGCCAATAGCTGTGAATGAGCGAAAGAGAAAGGCAGGTTCGATTTCAAACCCTTGCTCGTCCAAATCCGCCATAAATTTGAGGAAATTTTCATTCACCCAGCCGGGGTTCCTTGATGCTACCACGCCCAAGTAAATATCCGCCTGTTGCACTCGTGTTCCGGTTGAATTGAGCCTTTTGAATATCTCGGCAACCTCGGTCAACTCGATAGCATCGTCAATTTCTACCGAAGGCAAAACCGCCTTCTTAATGTCTGCTACTTTTTGAAGCTGGTTAGCCAATTTGCCCACGGATTTTGCGTATGAGTGGCCGCTGTCCATCAGTTCCTCGGCGAGGCCGTACAAATCCTCAGAGTTCAGTATGTCCGCGACCGGTACATATCGCTGGGGAGGGTTTTTCCGCGTCACAAATGTTAGGTCTTCTGCTCCGATGTCGAGGCGTATATCGAAGGAGCTGAGGTGTTCCGGCCAGGTACCGCTGTGGTTATTGTCCCACCAGTCAGGCCTTTTGCCGAACAGGGTGCAGAGGGCAGTAGTGCGTTGCTGCCCATCTATGAGCCATGATTTTTGCTGCTTTTGGTTGCTGTCGCCCCGTTGTATGGCGGTGCTGGATTTCCAGGTCAAGATGCTGCCGACAGGGTAATCACGGGAAAGGGAATCAGCAAATTCCCTCACTTGGGCAGCAGTCCACACGAATCCCCGCTGGAATTCCGGGACGGCGTATTCACCTTGATGGGCTGCTTTGACGATGGATTCTGCGCTGAGGGTAGCGTATTCCATATTTCTCTCTCCCCCTTTGGTATAGGATGGTCAGGCTCAGGTCTCCACCAGCGCCGCCAGCACCCGGTCTGGGGTGAAGGGGGTGCGGCGGAGGCGGAGGCCGGTGGCGTCATAGACGGCGTTGGCGATAGCTGGGGCTACTCCGCAGGAAGGCACCTCGCCCAAGCCCTTGGCCCCGAGGGGGCCTACCGGGTCTACGATGTCAGCGAAGATTACCTGGATGTCAGGGTAGTCGAGAATCGTCGGCGACTTGTGCTCCAGGTAGCCGGGGTTGAGGGTGACGCCGGTGGCGGCGTCGGTGACCAGCTCTTCCAACAGGGCGAACCCGAGCATCTGGCTGACCGCGCCCTCGGCCTGGTTCAGAGCAGTGCGAGGGTTGATGATGCGCCCGGAGTCGTGGGCCGCCACATAGCGCAACACCCGCACCCGCCCGGTATCGGTGTCCACTTCCACCTCGGCGAAGTGGGCGCCGAAGGAGTTGACGATGTGGTTGGGGCTTCCGGGAATCACCGATGCCGTGGCCGACAGCGCATCGCCATCCATTCGCGCCGCGACATCGGCCAGGGCCATCCGGCGGGAGGGGTCGGACTTGACGAAAACCCAGCCGAGGGCGGAATCCAGTTCGTAGACTGGGGCTTCCAGCCCGGATGAGGCCAGCTCCAGCAGCGCCTGCCGCACTTCGCCGGCGGCCTGCACCACGGCGGTTCCGGTGGAGAAGGTGGCGGTGGAGCCGGCAGTAATGGGCGCGCCGGGCGTGCCGCGGCTGTCGGCGAATACCGCCTCGACCTGCCCGTATTCCGTGCCCAAGACCTCGGCGGCTATCTGAGGCAGTACCGTAGTCGCGCCTTCCCCCACGTCCATCAGCCCGGTAATCAGCTTGATGGCGCCGGACTTCTCAACCCGCACCTCGGCGGCGGATGGGGATCCGGGGCCGCCGCGGTAAATCATTATAGACATCCCGCGACCGCGCTTCAGGGATGAGCCGGTGTCCTCCCCGGAATGGTAATCGCGCCAGCCGAAAGCCTCTGCGCCCAGCTCCAGGCACTGGCGCAGACCGTTGCTGGAGAAGGGGAGGCCGCCTTCGAGGGGCTGGCTGTCTATCACCTGCTCCGGTGGGGTGACGCGCTGGCCGGGTTGTCCTTCAGGGCGGACGTGGTTGTTCAGGCGGAAGTCCAGCGGGTCTATGCCGAAATGCTCGGCGGCGCGATCCATCAGGCTTTCCAGCGCGAAGTGGCCCTGCGGCGCGCCCAGAGCGCGATAGGAGCCTGCGGAAGGGCGGTTGGTGTAGGCCAGGCGCGCCTGGTACTTCACGTTGGCGCAGTGGTAGAGGTACAGGATGCCTTGCCCGGCGCGGCGGGCCACGCCGGCCCCGGAGGCCAGGTAGGCGCCGGTGTCTAATAGCGCATTGGCTTCGATGGCGGTGATGCTGCCGTCGGCCTTGAATCCGGCCCGGATATGGATTTTGGCGGCGTGACGCACCCGGCCGGCGATGAATTCATCCTCCCGTGAATACTCGCAACGCACCGGCCGTCCTGCCCTTTGGGAGAGAACTGCCGCAATGACGGCCAGCCGGGTCTCGTCCTTATTGCCGTAGCCCGCGCCGAGGAAGAGGCCAACTACGCGCACCCGATGGACCGGCAGCCCCAGCGCCCCGGCCAGGGCGTCGCGGTCAACGTGGACTCCGCGCGTAGTCTTCCATACGGTGAGGTCGAACTCCGCATCCGTTCTTGCTTCGACAGACTCAGGATGGGCGGATGGCTGCGTTGGCTCCCCGGGTATGCTGCCCCACGACGCCAAGGCCGCGCGGGGTTCCAGCGGCGCGGCGGAGTGGGTGGGTATCTCGAACTCGTCTTCCAGCACTGCGTCGGCGGCGGCAAACCCGTCGGAGACGCTGCCCCGCTCCAGCTCCATCGCCTCACCGAGGGCCAGATTGCCCCCAGGATGAATGGCGATGGCATTGGGAGACAGCGCGGCCTCCGGGGTCATATAGTGAGGCAGCGCTGCGTATTCAACACGGATGAGTTCCAGGGCGGTTCGGGCGGTATCAGGGTCGTCAGCGGCCACCGCCGCGACCTCATCGCCCACGAAGCGGACGCGGGTATCGAAGATGCGCATATCCGGGGCGAGCTTCCCCGCCGGGGCATCGAAGGGCGTGACCACGACGCGGACGCCGGGCAAGCGTATAGCCTCAGCGGGGTCCACGCTCAGCACGTCAGCGTGGGGATGCGGGCTGCGCAGAATGGCTCCATACAGCATCCCAGGCAGCTTCAGGTCGGCGGTGTAGCGGGCCTCGCCGGTCAGCTTCACATCCAAATCGCGGCGGACTACGCTGGTTCCGGCAACATTGAGCGTCATTTTGCCTGCTTCAGCGCCGAGTGCGTCAAGAACAAATTATAAAAACTCAGCGCGCTCGGCGTTGCGTCCTTTCGTTAGAGTGGCCGGTCGTTAGAGCGCCGGTCGTTAGAGTATGTGGAACAGGGTTAGGTGTTGGCGCAGCACGTCGGCGGCGAAGTCGTTCTCGATGTCGCGCCAGACCGAATGAATGTGGTTGGCGCCGTCCTGCCGGTTGTCGAACTCCACCACGAAGTTGCCGCCGTGGATGCGGTAGTAGTGGGCGTCGCTCTTGGACACCGGCCCGGCCCAAGCGAGGTGGAAGTGGTCGAGGCCCTCATCGCGGATGGCGGCCAGCTTTTGCTCGGCCAGGTCGGTGCGCACTTGTCCTACATACAGGGCAACAAGGTTGAGCAGAGTTTCCTTCTGCGCGCCGGTCATATCCGCCGCGGCCAGCCCTTGGGGGCGGAAGGGGAAGGATACCTTGGTGCTGTTGTAGGTCAGGATGTCCAGCGGCGCTTCGTCGTAAATCGTGGCCGTTGCCCTCTGGCCGTCGTTCAGGCTCTCCATTAGCTGGAAGGCCAAATCTTCCCGGTCACCCAAGATGCGCAGTCCCTGCTTGGGGCCTTTGCGTACCTCGGCGGGGTTGGCTCCGAAGAAGAAAGGAGTGACGGAGATGACGTTATCGCCCAAGATGCTGAAGTGCAACGAGACGTGATGCCCCTCAATGCGCCAGCCCCACGGCTCTTTGGGGCCGGGCTGCCCAAATATGGTGAAGTAGTAGAGTTCGATATCACGCACGAATGTAATCATGCCCATCTCTTTTTCCAGCGGGCCGAGAACGTCCTCGTGTTCGATAATCTGGCGGCACTGTTCGTAGGAGCGGGGAGTTAGCCCGCTTTCCAGCAGGGCAAAGGCCAGTTCCCGCTGGTTGGCGTCCATGTCGCGCAGGGCCAGGCCGTGGCGGTTGATGGGCGGGTAGTACCAATACATCCGCTCGCCGTCCATATACTCGAAGGTGGCCTTGTTTTGCTGCTCGTCGGACAGGCTGTCTAGGAAGCGGCGGGCGGCGGCGCCCATCTGGGCAGCGGCCTGTGGCTGAGATTGAACGGTTGCCATGCTGGAAGCCTCCTGGGAAGGTGCGGATAGGGGTGTTTCTTTGGAGTTTATGGGCGGGCAATTGCGGCGTCAACCGTGATGGGTATTGGAGGCCACCCCTATTGGCCCCGGATACGGCGCAGTTCTTCTTCGAGACGCTGCGCGCGGGCTTCGGCTTCGTCGCGGGCTTGGCGCTCGGCGGCGCGGGCCTGGCGTTCGGCGTCGAGTTGGGCATGGGCCTGGGCCAGTTCGCCGGCCAGTTCCGAGGGGCTGGGCAGATACCGATGCTGGTGGGGGTCCCAAAAGCGCAGTTGCCGCTGGACCCAGCACAGAGACAGCCGGAGGGCAACGCTGTATCCCCAAATGACTCCGTCGGCTTCGGTAAACATATCTATGGGGCGGTAATCGCCCTGGGGAGTAAGCCGGTCGCCGGCGAGGGCTTGGTCGTGGTAGCGGCCCCCGGTGTGGTCGAAGCGCCAGAATTCAGATACGCCGAGGCTGGCGTAGATAGAGCGCTTACCGGTGTAGTCCCAGACTCCGGTGGAGGAAGAGGCGACTTCGAGGGCCAGTTCTGGGGGCTTGCCGGCTTCGCTGATGATGTAGCCGTTGGTATCGGAGATGCCGGCGGCGTCGACGTTGAAGGAGACGAGCATATCAGGGTAGGGGCAAGAGGGAAGGTCGCTGCGTTGACGGCAGAGGTAGCCCCGTCCGGAGACGAGGGTGGTGGCGTCGTGGCGAAGGGCGTCGAGATGGCGGGCGAGGGTGTTCATAGAGGCGGGGCGTTCGAAATGTAGGCTTTCCTGCAAATCGCTTTTCCTTGGGGGGTTGGGGAGCGGTGGTAGCCGGTGGGCATCTGGAGGCGTAGTGAGGGGTCTGATGGTCATAGTATGCCTCGGGGGGCGAAGGATGAGGCGGGCGTCCTTGATATTATAGCGTTGGCTATTGGCCCCGGATACGGCGCAGTTCCGCTTCGAGACGCTGGACGCGGGCTTCGGCTTCGGCGCGGGCTTGGCGTTCGGCGTCGAGTTGGGTTTGGGCCTGGGCCAGTTCGCCGGCCAGTTCTGAGGGGCTGGGCAGATACCGATGCTGGTGGGGGTCCCAAAAGCGCAGTTGCCGCTGGACCCAGCACAGAGACAGCCGGAGGGCAACGCTGTATCCCCAAATGACTCCGTCGGCTTCGGTAAACATATCAATGGGGCGGTAATCCGCCTGGGGAGTAAGCCGGTCGCCGGCGAGGGCTTGGTCGTGGTAGCGGCCCCCGGTGTGGTCGAAGCGCCAGAATTCGGATACGCCGAGGCTGGCGTAGATAGAGCGCTTACCGGTGTAGTCCCAGACTCCGGTGGAGGAAGAGGCGACTTCGAGGGCGAGTTCTGGGGGTTTGCCGGCTTCGCTGATGATGTAGCCGTTGGTATCGGAGATGCGGGCGGCGTCGACGTTGAAGGAGACGAGCATATCAGGGTAGGGGCAAGAGGGAAGGTCGCTGCGTTGACGGCAGAGGTAGCCCCGTCCGGAGACGAGGGTGGTGGCGTCGTGGCGAAGGGCGTCGAGATGGCGGGCGAGGGTGTTCATAGAGGCGGGGCGTTCGAAATGTAGGCTTTCCTGCAAATCGCTTTTCCTTGGGGGGTTGGGGAGCGGTGGTAGCCGGTGGGCATCTGGAGGCGTAGTGAGGGGTCTGATGGTCATAGTATGCCTCGGGGGGCGAAGGATGAGGCGGGCGTCCTTGATATTATAGCGTTGGCTATTGGCCCCGGATACGGCGCAGTTCCGCTTCGAGACGCTGGACGCGGGCTTCGGCGGCCAGGCGGGCGTTTCGCTCGGCGATGTGGGCGGCTCTTTCTTCAGAGGCAGTGGGGATATAACGCCCTGCCACCGGGTCGTACCAGCGCAGTTCGCCGTTCTCCCAGCAGAGGTCAAGGTTCAGCGCGTCGCTGTGGGCCCAGTAGATACTTTCTTCTGTGTGATGGATGGGTACGGGTTGGTACGCGTCGCCGGCCAGCCGGTCGCCGGCCAAGCCGGTGCTGTGGAAGCCGCCGCCCGTGTGGTCGAAGCGCCAGTATTCGGGGACGCCCATACCGGCGTAGTCCCGGCGTTTTCTGGTTTCATCAATCCGTCCGGTGTTTTTCGAGGCGACCTCCAGCACGAAGTCGGGCGGCTTGCCCTGCTCAGGGATGAGGTAGCCGTTGCGGGGAATGATGGCCGCCGGGTTGGCGTTGAAGGCTATAAGCAGGTCGGGATAGCGCACGCCCTCGTAGCTCTCGGTGGGAATCAGAGCGGCGGCAATCTCGCTGAGAATTACCGTGGTTTCCGGGCTGCCGAAGTGCAGAGCCAGAAAGCCGGGGTATCCTGGAAAATTGATATGATGGTAAGCGGTCATCTCTTCGGGGGGCGCGTCGGGGAACTGGATAATCTCTACGGCGTCTGTCCGCGGCGTAACGGGTTTGGTGGTCATAGCGGACCTCGCGGGGCGAAGTTGGATGGCGGCCATAGCACTATACCGGACTATGGGACAGATGCGAACGGACAAACGAAAGCCAACCTGGGTATCAGCCGCGTTCTGCGGCAGTGCGGACGGATTGAAGGATGCGGCCGTAGGCGTTGCAGCGGCAGAGGTTGCCGGAAAGAGCTTCTCGGATTTCGATGTCGGTAGGATGGGGGTTGGCGTCCAGCAGGGCGCGGGCCGACATCAGGAAGCCGGGCGTGCAGAAGCCGCACTGTCCGCCGTCTTCGTCCAGGAACGCCTGCTGCACCGGGTCGAGTTGCCCTACTTTCCCTTCCTGAGCTGGCCGAAGGGCCAATCCCTCCACTGTGACGACACTTCTGCTGCGCACTTGGGCCGCCAGAGTGATGCAGGCATACACCGGTTTGCCATCCAGCAGTACGGTGCAGGAGCCGCACTCCCCCCGGTCGCAACCCCGCTTGGAGCCGGTCAGGTCGAGTTCTTCGCGCAGGACGTCCAGCAGCGTGCGGTGGCTGGAGATGGTCAGTTCGCGGGTTTGGCCGTTGACTTCAATACGGATTTGCGCATCAGACATAGTGCTATGCTACGGTAGAGTGGGGCATATTTCAATAACTGGAGGGAATTGCAAATAGCGTTCCTGTTTTTACATTAACAGACAAGATTCGAGAGACAGGATTCACAGGATGGACGGGGATTACCCGCAATGCCAAAGGGAATGCCTGGGAGCGCGGGAATGACGGGGCCTTTTGTAACTTCCTCTGTATTATCGCAGATAACCCATCTCTCTGCGGTTTTCCGGAGCTACCGTCCTTTACTTCAGGGTTGACCGGAGGGATTCTTCCAGCTCTGTGACAGTGGCGAAACCCTCGAAGCGGTTGTGTACCTGGCCGCCGGCGTTTAGGACGAAGGTCCAAGACTCGTTGAACCAGTGAGGCAGGCCGCTGAGTCCCCACTGATCAACGGTGAGAGCGATGCGGGCGCGGTCGAGGTCTCCCTGAATTTCGCTGGGGTTGTCGTAAATCTCGACGTGGATGAAGTGGGCCTGACCGCCGTACGCTTCCCGCAGTTCCGACACTGCGTCAACTTGGGGACCGCAGGTTGCGGTGGTGCAGAAGGCGGGCGAGGCGAAGACAACCACGGCGGGCAACGGGCTTTCCACCGCTTCCCGGATGGTCACTTCGTACAGGGCTGGGTCAGGGCTGTAATCGGTGGTCAGCAGGGCGATGTCGTCCACGGATGACAGGGTCTTATTTTCGCTGAGCGGCCCGACGCTGCCGATGAAGGGCACCGGCGAGTCCTCGAGAACCTCAATCTCCGCCACTGCCCGGCCGCCGTCGGGCCCTTCTGCGGTGATGTCCAGCCGCCACGAACCGGGGCGGTCGAAGTCCATCTGGGCGGCGAAGGCCCCGCGGGTTCCATAGGGCCACCGGTGGAAGCGGGTCTCGATGCTGGCTCTGGCGGAGTTGCTTGGCAGATACACCGGCGTGATGAATACTTGGTTGTCTTCTTTGACCAGGCCCGTGGGCGTGGTCAGGAGGAAGGCCACGCGCTGGGTTCCCACTTCCAGCACCGTGGTAGCCATAATGACATTCAGCTCCTGCATACTCCCGCTTTCGAGGGAATGGCGGACTGATGCGGAAGCGGAGGCGACGGTGGGTTGATGCCCTTCCACGGGCGGTTGTTCCCCTGTTGCCGCTGGGGCTGGGGCAGTGGCCGCTGGCGACGTGGACACCGTGGCGGTTGGTTCACTCCGGCAGGCCAGCGGCGTCAGCAAAGCCGCGGCCAGCACAACTGAGAACGCCCCCATTTTGACCATCCCCAGAACATAGGCCGGTGATGAACCTTTTGAGTACACAACTGAGAACGCCCCCATTTTGACCCTTCCCAAGATGGAGAGGGGATTAGGAATCAGCAATGCGAATGCCGGACGCAGCATCAGTAGCCGTCCTCATAGACTCCGAAGGTGAAGGAGTAGAGACCGAAGTCGTTGGACATCGAGGACATCCGCAGTTCCTGTTCTCCCTGCCAATCGGAGTGTTCGACTATCTTGTAGAGCTTGGGTTCGGTCACCTGGAGATACGAAACTCCGCCGTCTCCGATAACAACGTCGCCGCCCTTGTTTTCGCTGGTGAGGTATTCGCCGTTGACGGTGATCCGCACCTCGTAGGGTTCTCCTGATTCTGAGGTTAGCACGGCGTTGACCGAGCGAGCGGAGTAGACCAGAGCCAGATAGTTGTTGTGATGTATGGCCGTCTCGGCGTGGCGGGCGCTTTCCGGGCCGATGGCCCAGGGGCCGTTGAAGTAAATCAGATTCGGCTCCGGCTCGCCGGGCGCCTCAAACTGCGCGACGACCGGGGGATAGCCGTCTTCGCTATAGGAGGCGCGGGCCGCCTCCAGATATTCCTCGCCTTGCCCAATTCCGCCGCGCCCTTGGGCAGCCGTGAATTGCCAGCCGGCGAACAGCTCGCGGGTTACGTCCATGCCGAGGCGGAAAGCGTCGTCGCGCTGCTGGTCCTGGGGCAGGGTCAGGTTGTAGTCTATGGCGACCATGCCGCCCTCTTCCAGTAGTTGGCGGATCCACTCTTCGGTCTCGGCGTACTTGCCTTCGCCGAAGTGCCGGTACTGGATTACGCCGCTGCGGTCTATCAGGTACTTGGCCGGCCAGTAGCGGTTGGAGTAGCTGCGCCATACGCTGAACTCGTTGTCCTGCACTACGGGCCAGGCTACGCCCTCGTTTCTGGTGGCCTGCGCCACGTTTTCGTACAGCTTCTCGAACTCGAACTCTGGGGTGTGGACTCCGACGATCACCAGGCCGTCGTTTCCGTAGCGTTCATGCCAGCTTTGCAGATAGGGCAGGGTGCGGATGCAGTTGACGCAAGTATAGGTCCAGAAGTCAATCAGCACCACCTTGCCCTGTAGCTCCGCTATGGAGAGCGGCTCGCTGTTAATCCACTCTTGGGTTCCGGCGAACTCTGGGGCGCAGTTGCCGACTGCGCCGCCGCGTGATCCTTGGCAGGGCGGCAAGGCGGTGGTTGGGCTGGGTAGCATCGCCGTGGCCTGCGGCGTTCCTGCTGGTGGTTGAGTTGCGCCGCCCGGGGCTTGGGGAACGCGGGTGGCAGTTGGGCCGGGCAGCGTCTCTGGGGACGGCTGGGCTGCTGGGCTGCTGCCGCAGGCCACCGCGAGCATCAAGAGACCTGCCGCGGTCAAGAAAATTATCCGCATCTCCGGAATCATCCCTTAAACTCCGCTCCGTAAATCCCTTTCGTAAACATATAAGGAAGACGGTGTCTGTTGCCGGATGATACGCCGCGATGCCGCCTTCGGATGTATTGGCGTGGGAAAGCCGCCCGCGACAGCCCGGCATCGTACCACCTTCCGTTCCCGCCTCGGCAAGCCCGGAATGCAGCGGCAAGCCCGGAATGGGGCGGAGGCTAACGAGACGCGCCGGGGATGGGGACGCTTTCCAGCAGGCGGTCTACGACCTCCCGGGGCTGAAGGCGACGCATTCGGGCGGCGGGAGAAAGGATGATGCGATGGCCCATCACTCCGTAGGCCAGCGCCTGCACGTCGTCAGGAATCACGTAGTCGCGGTCTTGCACCAGCGCGAAGGCGCGGGCCATGCGGAACATTCCCAGCGAAGCGCGGGGCGATGCTCCCAAGGCCACATCTTGATGGCTGCGGGTGGCCTCGGTCAGGCCGACGATGTACTCCCGCACCAGCCCGTCCACGTAAACCTCCCGCGCCGCTGCCTGGAGGCGCACTACGTCGCCGGGTGAGGCCACCGCTTCCAGGTCATTTATGGGGTGAGTCTGCTCCTGACGCTCGATTACCGCCAGTTCCTCGGCGAAGTCGGGGTAGCCCAGACTGACTCGAATAAGGAAACGGTCAAGCTGCGCTTCCGGCAAAGGGAAGGTGCCCTCATACTCGATGGGGTTCTGTGTCGCCAGTACGATGAAGGGAGGCTCCAGGTAGTGGGTCGCGCCGTCCACCGAAACCTGCAACTCTTCCATGGCTTCCAGCAACGCCGACTGCGTCTTGGGGGTGGCGCGGTTGATTTCGTCGGCCAGCACGACCTGGGCCATCACCGGGCCGGGGCGGAACTCGAATTGCCCGTTGCTCTGGTTGTATATGGAGATGCCAGTAATGTCGCTGGGCAGCAGGTCCGGGGTGAACTGGATGCGCTTGAACTCGCAACCCAGTGAGGCGGCCAAACTCTTGGCCAGCATAGTTTTGCCGACCCCTGGGACGTCCTCGACCAAGATGTGGCCTTGGGCGATCAGGGCAGCCAGAGTCTGCTCGATAACCGCCGTCTTGCCGACGATGACCTTGGCAACATTGTCAACGATGGCCCGCGCCGCGGCGGGGGCGGAATATGTCTGCTGCACAAACCCCTCGGGAGTTTTGGAATTGGGGCAAATTATCGAGTTTAGTGTATCATACGCTCGGCGAAGCACCAGAATAGAGGATCGGGGATGATGGACGGCCCAACCGCGACTATTGTCGCCGCAAGCATCGGCTCGGGCGTTGCGTTGCTGATTGCCTTCGTGGGCATCAATTTCAGGATTTTTGACCGCTTGGGAAGACTGGAACAGGGTCACGAGTTCCTGCGGGAGGAAAACCGGCAGACGCGGGAGCAGATGCGCTCCGATAACGAGCAATTGCGGGAGGAAAACCGGCAGACGCGGGAAGAGATGCGTTCCGATAACGAGCAATTGCGGGAGGAAAACCGGCAGACGTGGGAGCAGATGCGCCTTCAAGAGGAGCGGATGCGGGAAGAGATGCGTTTGCAAGAGGAGCGGACGAGGGAAGAGATGCGCCTTCAAGAGGAGCGGACGAGGGAAGAGATGCGTTTGCAAGAGGAGCGGATGCGGAAGCAGATGCGCTCCGACAACGAGCAATTGCGGGAGTTGATACGTTCGGAAAGCGAGCAGACGCGGGCGGAAATCCAGCGCCTGGCCGACGCCTTCGTTTCCCATTATCACGATGCCGACGGGAATATCAGGTTTCAGGTGCCGCCGCTGTAGTTTGGGCTTTGCCGGGATGCCCCACCCTGGCCTCCCCGGAGGCCAGGGTAAGGATAGCGATGTTTACCGCCAACAAACGCACAATCGGGTTGCTGGCACTGTTCTTGGTGGTGTTGTTTTACGCCATCGGGACTGGGTTTCCCTTTTTCTACCGGCTGCTCTACGTGGTGCTGTTTCTTATTGCCATCGGGTCCGGATGGGCTTGGCTGTCCCTGCGCGGGCTGGCGGTGCGGGTCTCGCGGACGGGCGACCGGGGACAGGTGGGGGGCTATTTGGAAGGGCAGGTCACCATTGCCAACCATACTTGGCTTCCCAAGTCTTGGCTGGAAGTCACCGAAGTGGCCGGGTCGTCGCTGGAGCCAGGCGGGCGAGGGCTGTCCCTAGACCGGCGTCAGGTGCGAAGTTGGCGCATAGATACCTTTCTGGCCCGGCGGGGGCTGTTTGAGGGCGGACAGGTGCGGGTGGTGAGCCAGGATCCTTTCGGCTTGTTTCGCATGGGACGCCATTTTTATGACCCGCATACCTACATTGTATATCCGGCCACCGAGCCGCTGCCCAACCTGGACTCGCGGTTTGCCGGACTGCCCGCAGACAGCCGCCTTACCCGGTACTACGACCAGGTGACCACCGACGTGGCCTCGGTGCGGGGCTGGAGACCCGGAGACGCCTACCGCCGCATCCACTGGCCCTACACCGCACGGATGAACTCGCCGATGGTCAAAGAGTTTGACGCCGGTCTCTCGGCCCAATTCTGGTTGCTTCTGGACCTGCACCGGCCGTCGCACTACTACCCCCCCGTGGCCGGCGAAAGCCGAGCCGTCAGCCCGGCAGGCAATGGCAGCACGGTAGACAATGGCAACCTGGTAGACAATACGGAAGAATTGGCGGTCACCGCCGCGGCCTCCCTGGCTCAGCGGCTGATGGAGCTGGGACTTCCGGTGGGGCTGGCGGTTAATGGCGAAAGCGGAGGGCTGCTGCGCCCCGACAGCGGCCCCGACCACCTGAACCGGATAATGGAAACCCTGGCCGGGGTGGAAGCGGCCAACGCCGCGCCGCTGCCAGAGTTCCTTTATGGTATGCGTCCTCATCTCAACCACTTTCATTCGGTCACCGTCATCACCCCCAATTCAGATCCCTCTTGGGTTCCCGCTCTCCTGGACCTTAAGCGGCTGAACGTCACCGTTGCCGCAGCGCTGGTGGATCCGGCGTCCTTCGGTGGCCGCCAGACGGTGGCGCCGGTAGTGGATGCCGCGGCGTCTGAACTGGTTCCCGTCTACGTCGCCGCCCGGGGTGGACTTCTGGACGAGGCTCTGGCTCGCCCGGTAAACCGCGAGAGCCTGGAGGGGGCGGAACCGGCGGCAGTGGCAGCGGAGAGGATATGACCGGGAGCGAATTGGCAAGGCGCGCCCTGACCATGGGCTGGGGCAGCTCCGATACGTTAAAAGACCGGGCCCAAGACTCTGCTGGGCGCCTGCTGACCCGGCTGCGGCCCACCGACGGCTGGATGTCGCTGCTGTTGCTTACCGCCAACCTGTGCGTTGTCGTGATGGCCGTGGAGCGGGCCGACTGGGCCCCCACCCCCAGTCTGGTGGGACTGGTTCTGCTGGCGATGCTCACCGCCTTCGTGTTTCACAAGCTGCCGGTGTGGTGGTGGCTGGCGATTCTGCCGGGGCTGGCGGTGGGCTTCCTGACCGTGGTCTGGCAGGTGTCTGGATACGCCTTCGACGGCGAGCCTCTGGGGGGCGCGGGCGCGCTGTGGGAACGTTTAAGCCTGTGGACGGAAGCGGCCCGAACAGGATCAATCAATATAGACAAGGTGCCCTTTTCCTTTGGGCTGTGCCTGGCGTCGTGGCTCACCGGATACCTGGGGGCATGGCTGTTTCTGCGCCACCGCAACTTCTGGGGCGTGTTCGTGCTGGGAGGGCTGGGGCTGCTGTCCAACTTGACCTTTCTTCCGCCGCACACCAATTTGCACTTGTCCTTGTATCTGTTCACCGCGCTGTTGCTGGTGGCGCGGGTGCAGGCGGTGCGGCGTCAGGGCGAATGGGACCGCCGGGGCATCCGTTACGACGAAGGGTTGCGCGCTCTTACCCTCTCCGACAGCTTCTTTCTGACCTTGGCCGTGCTGGCCGTGGCCTTTCTGTTGCCGGGCGGGGGAAGTTGGTCGCCTGTCACTGGCGCCTACGAGGGGATGCGGAAGCCGCTGGCCGGGTTCGAAGACGACTTCAACCGCCTGTTCGCCGGGCTTCCGGCGCGGCGGGCGATTGGGTTTAGGGTGTGGGACGACGTAATGGCCTTTCAGGGAACCATCAACCCGGCCACCACCCAGGTACTGCACGTACACTCACCGGCCCCCCTCTACTGGAAGGCCCGCACTTATGCGACCTATACCAGCAAGGGCTGGATTTCGGAAGAAACGGAGTATGTCCCCGTTGAAGAATTGCCGGATTTTACCTCCTCCCAAGACAGCGAAAGGGTGCAGGTAAACTATACCGTTGTTCCCCTTTACGATACCGGAGTGCTGTTCTCTGGTGGCCGTCTCGTCGGAGTGGACCGGGAAGCCGAGGCCGAAATCGCCATCCCTCCCAGCGCCTCGGCGTCCGGCGTGATGGTGTCGGGCGTTGCCAGCGAAGGGATTCGCAATTTGCTGGAGTCAGTGCATTTGGAACAGCCGGAAAGCGGCCCTGCCATCCGGAACAGGCTTGCCGGGTTTCCGATGCCGTCCACCGTCAATATAACCCTTGATGAAGAATCCCCTCTTCCTCCGCCGGATGTCTTGTCCGTCCAGTCCCGAGACGGCGTGTTTCCGGCCTTTGAACCCTACCGGGTCACGTCATCAGTGTCGGCGGCGGAGCCGGATCAGTTGCGGGATGCCGGCGCCACCTACCCGTTGCACGTGGTGACCAGGTATACCCAATTGACGCGGGATCTGCCGCGTAGGGTTAAGGATCTGGCCGAGTCGCTAACTGCTGAAGAGGAGACGCCCTACGACAAGGCAGTGGCCGTGGAAGCCTACCTGAAGACGCTGCCTTATACTCTGCAAATAGAACCTCCGCCTTACGATGCCGATGGCGTTGACCACTTCCTGTTCGAGCAAGGCCAGGGGTACAGCGAGTACTTCGCGTCGTCCATGACGGTTATGCTCCGGTCGCTCGGGATTCCGGCGCGGATGGCCGCGGGATACACCACGGGCGATAAGGTTGAATCTGAGCCTGCCTACATGGTGACCGACAGCCACAGCCATGGGTGGGTGGAGGTGTACTTTCCCGGCTATGGCTGGATTCCCTTCGAGCCAACGCCGGGCGCGATTCTGCCGGCGGTGATGGTTCCGGGCGGCGGCGCAGCTTCCGAGTTCGATGGAGCCTTCGCCGGCGGACTCGACTTTGACTGCATAGACGAGTTCGACCTGGAATGCGGAATGCCTCTGGAACCTTTACCCGGCGACGGCTCCCTGGCCGGAGGCTTCGCCAGCGGAGGGGCGCTCCCGCCCTGGGTTTGGGCGGCAGTGGTCCTGGCGGTTGTCTCCGCAATGGGGTTGGCTGGGCGGTGGGGCTACCGCCGCTATCTGGCTCCGGCCCAAGAACCGGCCACGGTCTACAGACGGCTGCGAGGCCTGGCCGTTTTCGGTGGGCTAAACGCTGCCGGGCCTCGAACGCCCTACCAGTTCGGCCAGCAGTTGAGCCGCAGGCTGCCCGCTTACCGGGAGTCGGTGGATGTCATTGTCGAATCCTATGTCCGCGCCCGGTATGGCGCAATAACCCCGTCCCAGCAGGACGGGGGGCAGTTGGCCGCAGCCTGGCTCAGCGTGCGCTACCCGCTGCTTCGGCTCTCGCTTCTCCGCCGCGCCAGGATTCTTTAGACCCCAGAATTATATAACCCATCTCGCCCCCTGCGCGCTGGGTAAAACCCCCTGCGCTCTGGGTAATATGCACTCCGAACAGTATTACTCCGAACAGTATCAAGGAAGCTATGAATCGGGAACGAAACGATGTGAAGGTTCTCAAGTACCACATTCACCAGTTGCCGGCAGGGTGGATTGGGCTGGTGGCCGGCGGTAAGGGTCTGCTTCGCGCCTCCCTCAAGCCGACGCCGCAGGAGGTTATGGAAGACTTGGGAGCCGACGCCGAGAGAGCGGAAAACGCCCCAGAAGCGTTCAGTGAGATAGTGGACTGTCTTGTCCGGTATAGCAAGGGAGACCTGTCGGCCCTCGACGGTGTTGAGCTGGACCTGGAAGGCGCCCCGCCCTTCTTTCGAGCCGCATGGGACGCCTGCCGCACCATTCCGCCGGGGGAGACGCGCAGCTATCGCTGGCTGGCCGCCGAAGCGGGCAATCCGCTGGCCCTGCGCGCCGCCGGGCAGGCCATGGCCCGCAACCGATTCTCGCTGATCATCCCCTGCCACCGCGTCATCGCCAGCGACGGCGGCCTTGGCGGCTACGGTGGTGGCGGGCTGGGCGTAAAGGCCAGGCTGTTGCAGATGGAGCTGGAGCGCGCGGCGGAGAGGAGCGCCGGGGAGTCGGTTTCAACGGAATGACGGATGAGAAACGCGCTGGGGGCGGTGAGCGTTTAACCTGCCGCCCAGTCGAACTGAGACTCGTATACTCGGCGAATAACCCCTTCAGGAGTGAGTAAGTTGGCAAACAACAACACGTCCGGGCCGGCGGAGAAGTGGGCCCAAGTCAATGGGCTGGATATGCGATACCTGGACTGGGGCGGCGACGGCGAGCCGATGCTGGCTCTGCACGGGCTGGCGTCGTCGGCCCACTGGTACGACATCGTTGCGCCGCGGCTGCGAACGCGCTATCGCATCATCGCGCCGGACCAGCGGGGCCACGGGCAGACCACCAACGCCGATTCGGGCTACGACTGGCATACGCTGTCCGATGATCTGGCCGCATTGCTGACCCACGTGAGCGCCGAAATTCCCGGCTTCGGAGGGCGGGTGGCGGCCCTGGGTCACTCTTGGGGCGGCCACGTGGTCAGCAACTTCGCGTACCACTACCCCGGCCGGGTGCGGCGCATCGTAATGGTAGACGGCGGTTTCCTCGACGGGAGGCTGTTCCCTGAACCCACATGGGAAGCCTTCTCCGACCGGCTGCGCCCGCGCAACGTAACCGGCAACCGTGAGGAGTTCCTCAACCGCCTGCGGGAGCAGATGGCCGGTTTCTGGAGCAGCGAGATTGAACGCATTGTCCAGACGATGGTCTATGAGGATGAGAAAGGCCAAATACAGGACATCCTGCGCCCCGAGAATCAGGCCCAGGTCATTCGGGCGATGTGGGACGATCCCTGTTCCTACACGCTGACGCAGGTGCAATGCCCGGCTCTGCTGATAGCCGCCGGGCCGTTGCCGGAGCGGGCCAATAGCGATTTCGCCCAGCTTCGGCGCCGGATGGTGGACGCCGCCGCATCCGCGTTGCCCAACGGACGCGCCCACTGGATTTCCGAAACCGTCCACGACATTGGCTACCATAAGCCCGAGGAACTGGCGCAGGCGATTTTGGAGTTCTTGGATGAATGATTAGCTGACTCTATGATTCTCGGCCCCAAAAGCGGCCCTCGAAAGGCTTGTGTCGCAACACCTTCACAACAAGTCATAGAGGCCCTTGAAAATTTGCGGGAGATGAAATGAATCCCGATCACTATGCTTATCGTGTTATATGGTCCTCTGAAGACGAGGAATTCGTGGGGCTATGTGCGGAATTTCCGTTGCTAAGCTGGCTTGAGCCCACGGCTGAAGGGGCGTTCTCGGGTATCCGGCGGCTGGTGGGCGAAGTCTTGGAAGATATGCGGGAAACCGGGGAAAAGCAGCCGGATGCTATCGCCGACCGCAACTACAGCGGAAATTTTATGGTGCGGGTGCCGCCGGAAACACACCGCGCCCTGGTGTTGCGGGCAGCCGAGGAAGGCGTCAGCCTGAACCGGCTGGTGAGCGCGCGGCTGTCCTCGGCTGTGTAAGGCTCAGACTTGGCCCCAACTGGTTCAAGAAGGGCTATCAGTTCACTTGGAAGGCCCAGACTTGGTGAAAGACTTCCGGCTCGCCTTTGGGCATGGGCTGGAAAGGGTCGGTGACCTGGGCGAGTTTCCACTGGCCGGCGGCTTCCAGTTTGTTGAAATAGTCTTGGTAGCCGCTGTCCAGCATATCGGTGCGGAGGCTGAATACGATGTAGCCGCCAGGCTTGGTGACCCGAACCAGTTCGTCGAAGGAGTGGATGGGAGCGTGGCCCAGGGTGAAGACGCCAATGCTGATTACGGCGTCGAACCTGTCTGTTTCGAAGTCCAGGGCCTCGCCCATCACCATCTGATGAAACGAACTGTAAACATTCTTCTCCCGGGCGACATCCAGCATTCCTTGTGAAATGTCCATGGCCGCCAGATTGGTGAACCCGGAGGCGGCGAGGCAGACTCCCGCCAAGCCGGTGCCTGCGCCCGCATCAAGAACGGAAGCGCCGGCGGATACCAGCCCGGTCAGGACCCGAGCGCCGTTGTTGGGCGCATTCCAGGCGAAGTCGTCGGACAGATCCTTGTCATACTCAGTTGCCCACTGGTCATAGCGTTCTTCCAGTTCTTGGTTGCTGGTGGAGCCGTAGACCCACTGGACTCGCCGGTGGCTCTCTTCCATAGCCATAAAAATACCTCCATTTCAAATTCCCTCTCCTTTGTGGGGAGAGGGAATTCGCCTAATCTCCTGTACGATTGAGGAGACGACACGATTGGGAGACGACGTGAGAGGGAAGACGGCGGGACTACTTGCGGCAGATGTAGAGACCCCAGCCAAGTTCGTCTTTTTCCACTGCCTGCGCTGTGCCCAGGTAGGCGGTGGTGAGCCACTCGTAATGCTCGGCGTGTTCGCCGGTGTCGCCCTTGGGGGTGCGGTCGGCAAGGCACAGATAGCTCTGCCGCAGGTGGGCGGAGATGTCCAGAGCCTCAAGCACCTCGAAGCCCTGAGCCTTCAGAGCGTCTTGATAGGACTCGAAACTGAACTCGGTGTCGTAGAGCAGCCGGTCGTAGACGAAGCGTTGGGACTCCGGGCTGACTTCCTGCTTGGGTTTTATTAAGTCATCGAAGACGAAGATTCCGCCTTTTTCGATGACCCGGTAGACTTCCTGGAGCACGGCGCGCTTGTCGGGCACGTGGTAGATGACGGCTTGGCTCCAGACGCGGTTGAAGGAGCCGTCGGGAAAGGGCAGATCGGTGGCCGACGCTTTCTCGAAGGACAGGCGGGCCCGCAGCTCAGGTTGCTGGCGTTCGCGGTCGGCATTGGCATTGTCAATCCGAACGCCGCTGAGGTCTATGCCGGTGACTTGGCAACCCGCGTATCCGGCCAGCCAGATGGCGGTGGTTCCATTGCCGCAACCCAGATCCAGCGCTCGCGCATCGGCCCCGATGCGGCCCTTGTCAACCATGATGCGGTCGAGATTGGCGCAACCTTTCAGGAAGTCGTTTCCGGTAGAGTCGTCAAAGTAGCCCCAATGGACACTGCCATCTTCGTCCCAAATGGTGCGGTAGATGGCGTCTTCCGCGTCGTAATAGGACTCAGTTTCCTGCTCAGTGAACCGGCTCGACATGCTTGACTCCCTCCAAGTATTCAACGAATCGGTTGTCTTGGTCAACCAGAATCATCTTTGGGTCAATCGGTGTGTCGGTGATCTCGAAAGACATAATTATGAGGCAGTGGCCCTCGCCGGTGAGTCGGGCGGCTGCGCCCTGGACGGCTATGTCGCCGCGGCCCCGCTCTCCGGGGATGACGTAGGTCTCGAAGCGGCTGCCGTTATCTACGTCGCAGACCAGCACCTTCTCGTTATCCCACAGGTCAACCTTTTCCATCAGAGACTCGTCTATGACGATGCTGCCGACGTAATCGGGATTGGCCTCGGTCACCCAGGCCCGGTGAATCTTGGATCGTAGTACTTCGCGCATGGTTTCCTCCTTTTGGATGCGCCGCTCCTGCGGCTGGTAGTTCCTTTTTGGATGCGCCGCTCTTGCGGCTGGGGGATTTCTTCCTGACGTTCAGACTGCGGGGACGAAATGCCTGAAACTGGCAGGCAAAATTATTGACGTAATCAGACTTTAATGAATCACCTTGCGGTTAAGGGGCAAATTTTGGCGCAAACCTCTCTGAGGCACAATTTATGAAGGGTTGCAGGGTTGCCGACAGATACGCAGATGAGCAGGGCAGGTCTGGCGGCGATTCGGGGCGAGGCCAGCTTTTGGCAGGCTCAGGAGGCGGGAGAGAGGCCCCTATTGGTCTCGATTGGAAGAGAGCGCTATGGCTCGCAGGGGAGGGCGTGACGTTCTCGGTTGTGGATCTGGCGCTGTTTCAGAGCAGCATATCCAACCGGGGGCCGTGTAGAGTGATATGTCATGGTCTCTTCCGTAAGCGTTATTCCAGCACTTGCCTTTTCCGAGTGGCTGTGCGGGCGGGCCGGAATTGTTGATCTAGGCTTGGATTGCGGGCAGTCTAGCATCGGGTTTAAGGGGGGTCAACTTTTCCGGCAGATATACAAAGATATATTCCGTTGAAATTGTCTATACATACAGCGTAAAACGTCGTTTGTAAGGTTCTAAAGGTAGGTGTACTGCCTTTATTGAATATATTATGACTGCATATTGTAAAATTGCGCTGATGTTTGGGCCATATCGGGCGCCCTCATTCCGGTATCAGGCAGCAGGCAGGTAAAGAAAGGGCAACTGCGGAATTGCCCTTTCCCAAAGAACAAGGCGAGAGACGCCCTACACGCCCAAAGGCATTTCGTGGCTGACCGTTACGGTGTCGGCCCCTAGCAGCTCTTCCAGACGCTCGCGCAGGGGGTCGCAGTAGCCGGTGCTAACCACGGGCATATCCATTAGCACCCGGCGGCTGGAGGTTCGGATTTCTAGGTTCACCCGGTCACGGCCCGGATATTCCAGAATTACGCCGATGACTTCGCGGAGCAGCATCGCGTCTTGCTGCGGGTCTCCTGACTCGGTTACGGACAATTGCACCAACCGGTTGGAGCCGTTGGCGGCGGCAGCCTCTGGGCTGTGGGAGCCGTTGCCGTTGCCGTTGGGTTTGGGGGTAGCCCGCCCATTGCCGTTGGAGCCGTTGGCGGCGGCAGCCTCTGGGCTGTGGGAGCCGTTGCCGTTGGGTTTGGAGGCGGCCCGCCCATTGCCGTTGGAGCCGTTGGCGGTTCCATTGCTATGCCCATTGCCGTTGCCGTTGGGTTTGGAGGCGGCCCGCCCATTGCCCTTGGAGCCGTTGGCGGTTCCATTGCTATGCCCATTGCCGTTGGAACGGGCAGGCTGAGACGGCGCGGCGGACAGCGTGGAGGGGCGGTCGTGGCTGTATTCCTCGGCGCCGTCGCAGACCAGCTCCACCTGATCGCCTCGCAGCCGCACCTTGCCGGACACGCGAACCGTGCGGGCGGGGTGCCATACCTCTTCGGTGCGCTGCAATGATTCAGGCCAGACGATGATTTCCAACTGCCCGCCCAACATATCCAGCGCGACGATGAAGAACCGCTGCCCGTCGCGCCTGGCCCGCTCGGTGACGGTGGAGACGATGCCCAGGACTGTGATGGGCTGCCCCTGCATTTCCTCGCCGAGCTGGTCAATGGATACGATGGCGTTGCCGGCGCTGGCCGCGTTGCTGAGGGCCACCAAAGGGTTATGTGACAGCGCGACGCCCAGCAGTTCCCGCTCCCAGCCGGCCTTTTCTTCGGGAGAGGCATCGCTGCTGCCCAAGCCTATGCCCGGTTCGTCTTGGGCCGCGCTGCTGGATTCGCCGCCGAAAAGGCTGCTCTGGCCGCTGTTACGCATCTGCGCTTCCCGTTGCGCTGTTGCGAGGATGCGGTCAAGAGCGGATAGTATCGCTCCCCGAGGCGCCAGCGAGTCGAAGGCGCCGGCCTTGACCATGCTCTCAAAAGTGCGGCGGTTCAGGTTGGCGGCGCCGGCCCGGTTGCAGAAATCTTCAATGGACGCGTATGGCCCGTTCTCTTTCCGCTCCACCACCACCGGCTTGACCGCTCCCTCGCCCACGGTCTTGATGGCGGCCAGTCCGATACGCAGTTCAGGGTTGCCTTCTTCATCGTGGTCTATGGTGAAGAACTCGCCGGAGCGGTTGATGTCGGGCAGCCGGATGGGAATGCCGAGCCGGAAGCACTCGTTGATGGAGCTGATGGTCTTCTCGGTGTTGTCTAGCCGGGCGTTTAGCACCGCCGCCATATATTCCACCGGATAGTGAGCCTTGAAATAGCCGGTCCAGTAGGAAATGAGGGCATAGCTGACGCTGTGGGCCTTGTTAAAGGCATACCCGGCGAAGGGTTCGATAAGATCGAATATCTCCGCAGCAAGGTTCTGGTCGAAGCCTTTTGAGGTGGCCCCGGAGACGAAGTTTTGACGCTCCTCGGCCATCAGAGAGGCGATTTTCTTGCCCATCGCCTTGCGCACGATGTCGGCGGCGCCCAAGGAGTAACCGGCGAACTGCTGCAATATCAGCAACACCTGGTCTTGGTAGACGATGATGCCGTAGGTCTCGTCCAGCAGTTCCTTGAAACTTGGGTGGGGATAGGTGACTGCCGCCCGCCCGTGCTTGGCGTCAATGAACCGGTCTATGTTTTCCATCGGCCCCGGGCGGTAGAGGGCAATCATGGCGGCGATGTCATTCAGGCTGGAGGGTTTCAATTCCTTGATGTAACGCTGCATCCCGGCGCTTTCCAATTGGAACACGTCGGTGGTGTTGCCGGAGGAAAGCAGCTCGAAGGTTCCCTGGTCGTCCAGCGGCAGCTTTTGCAGGTTTATATCTAGGCCTCGGCTCTCGCGCACCAGCTTTACGGCCTGGTCCAAGATGGTGAGACTGGTGAGACCGAGGAAATCCATTTTCAGCAGCCCCAGGTGGGCCACCGGGTCCATGCTGAACTGAGTCATCATCACCGGGCTGGATTCCTCACCCCGCACCGGGCGTTGCAACGGCACCGTCTCGGTCAGCGGCTCGTCGGCTATAAGCACGCCGGCGGCGTGGGTGCTGACGTGATGTACGATGCCCTCTAACCCTTGCGCTTTGTCCACCAACTCGCGCACGGAGTCGTTGACTTCAACGGAGCTTTGCAGTTCGGAGCTGATGCGCAGGGCGTCTTCCAGCCCCCGGGCCTTGAATGGCACCATCCGGGCGATGCGGTCAACATCGCCGTAGCTCATGCCCAAGGCGCGTCCCACGTCCCGCAGGGCCGCCTTGGCGCCCAGCGTGCCGAAGGTGATTATCTGGGCCACCCGGTCATTGCCATACTTGTCTATGACATAATGCAGCACCTCGTCGCGCCGGTCGTCCTGGAAGTCCATATCGATATCTGGCATTTCCTTGCGCTCCATATTCAGGAAACGCTCGAAGACGAGGCGGTACTCCAGGGGGTCAATGTCGGTGATGCCCAGGCAGTAGAGAACGACGCTGGCGGCGGCGCTGCCCCGCACGCCGAAGAGTATGTTCCGTTGGCGCACGAATCTGATGATGTCCCAAACGACGAGAAAGTAGTTGGCGAACTTGGTGTAGCGAATGACCTCCAGTTCGTAACGCAGCCTCTCTATCGCCTCGGGCGTGGCATTGGGGTAGCGCTCGCGGAAGCCCGTCTCGCAGACTTGGGCCAAGTATTCGTCGGCGTCTATGCCGTTTGGGGTCGCGTAACGGGGCAAGTGAGTTTGGCCGAAATCCAGCGATACGTCGCACATATCGGCAATCAGGCCGGTGTTGCCCATGGCCTCGCTGCGAATGTGCGCGGGCAGTTCGGAGAAAAGCTGCTCCATTTCCTGAGGACTCTTGATGTAGTAAGAATCATCCTCCATCCGCAGGCGCTTTTCGTCCCTGACCGTGGTGCCGGTCTGGATGCAGATATAGATATCCTGGAGACCGGACTGATGCTGGTGGACATAGTGGGCGTCGTTGGTCGCCACTAGTGGGAGCTTGAGGTCTTCCTTCAGGCGCAGCAGTCCCTCGTTTATCTGCTCCAGCCCCGGCACGTGATTGTGTTGCTGGAGTTCAAGGAAATAACCGTCGCCGAAGAGGTCCCGATACCAAGCGGCGGCTTGGGCCGCTTCGTCGTAGCGTGCGTCGCCCTCGGCCAGAAGCCGGGGAACTTCGGCGGACGGGCAACCGGAGAGGCAGATGAGGCCGGAGCCGTATTCCTCCAGGAGAGCTTTGTCTATGCGCGGGCGGTTGTAGAAACCTTCGACGTGGGCCTTGGTGACCAACTGCATCAGGTTGCGGTAGCCGGCGTTGTCGCGGGCCAGCAGCACCAGGTGGGCTGGGCTGCGCTCGGAGGAGTTCTTTTCCAGCCGGCTCTTGTGGGCGACGTATACCTCGCAGCCGATGATGGGCTTGATGTTGGCGTCGCGGCAAGCGGAATAGAAGTCCACCACGCCGTAAAAGGTGCCGTGGTCGGTGATGGCCAGCGCATCCATGCCCAGCTCGCCGGTGCGGGTGACCAGCTCCGGGATGCGGCTGATGCCATCGAGCATACTATATTCGGTATGAACGTGGAGATGGGTGAATGCCAAACCGGGTGAGCCTCCGAAAAGAAAACTGCTGCCTGCGCCGGGCCGGGGATTTAGGCCCGGGAGAGAGACCTATTATATGGGCCGGCAAAGGGGGCGCTGTCAACGGTTTTGCGCCTGATCCACCAGATATTGGGCGCAATCTTAGAAATGACCACAACATACCTGACATAACTAATAATCAGCCCGCAGGCAGCGACGCCGGGAAGCGCCGGGGTTATTGGGAACGGCGGCGCAGCTCCTCTTCCAACTGCTGGATGCGGGCCTGCGCTTCGGCGGCCTCGGTTTCGGCGGCGAGGCGGGCCTGGCGCTCTGTGTTGCGCTGGGACTCGGCGGCGAGGCGGGCCTGGCGCTCTGTGCTGCGCTGGGACTCGGCGGCGAGGCGGGCCTGGCGCTCTGTGCTGCGCTGGGACTCGGCGGCGAGGCGGGCCTGGCGCTCCGTGTTGCGCTGGGACTCGGCGGCGAGGCGGTCATCCTCTGCCTGGCCGTGGGTGCGCAGGTAGCGCTGCCCCACTGGGTCATACCAGCGCAGTTGGCCGTATTCCCAGCACAGGGACAGGTTCAGAACCTCGCTGCGCCCCCAATAGCGGCCTTCGTCTGTCTGGATGATGGCGATGGGCCGGTACTCGCCGTCCGCCAGCCGGTCGCCGGCCAGGGGTTCTGGGTAGTATCGGCCGCCGGTGTTGTCGAAGCGCCAGTATTCGGGAATGCCATATTCGGCGTAGCCCCGCCGCTTGTGGGTGTAGTCGTTGTATGCGGTGTTGAGAGAGGCGATTTCCAGGACGAAATCCGGCGGTTTTCCTTGTTCATCAATGGCGAAGCCATGCCGTTCGAGGACTGCCGGGCAATCCACGTGGAAGGCCACCATGAGGTCAGGATAGAGGATACCCGGTTGCCGGTGGACGCTCCGGCCCACAGGGGTGTCGCCGATGACCAGGGTGGTTTCGGGAGCGCCAAGGTGCCGGGCGAGGGCAGTGGCGTGGCCGGGGCGGTTAAGGTGGATGAAGTTCTGCATATCCGTCCTGCGGGGCCTTTCGGGGAAATGTTCCTGCGGCCCGGAGGATGGCTGCGCGGTGTGCTTGGTGGTCATGACGGGCCTCGTGGCGAGGGATGGCGATACCCGGATATTATACGCCAAAGGGCCGCGGAGCGCGCCGGTGCATAAGTGGATGTAGAGGGCAGCGGATTTGGACGAAACGGCAGAGGGGCGGATTAGCGGCCCGCCCCTCTGCCATTTTTATGGCGCCGCACAGCCTGGTGGCGCAAACCTAGCTATTCCTAATTTCGCACTCAACGGAATTCCCTGCAAGAGAGAAGCCGCACAGCCAAGCGGAGGGAACCGGCTATTCGTCGTCCCAAGAATCGTCAGAAGACAGGACGACTTGACGGCTCACCGGGATGGGGTGGCGGGCATCAGGCGAGTGTCGCCCCAAGTGGCCGTCTCCAAGTAGTTCTTGAACTCGCGGAGTTCGCCGCAGATGCGGCAGACGCCGTTGCTGGTGGGGCCATCCGCTGCCTGGATCAGCCAGTGGTGCCGGCAAACCACAGAACCCTCGGAAACCTCTTCAATGGGCGCAACCTCGACGGGCGCAACCTCGACTTGCTGAACCATCACGCTCACCCCTCTGATTGTTTTACGAAATTCTATCATCAGATAGCTGTTATCGTCAATATATTGCCGAAATTAGTTCCTAAAAGAAAAGCGATGCCTCCTTTATCCGTCTATCGCCCCTTTTGCGGGGTAAGCGGTAACGGCGCAAGTTTTGCCGCTTTCAGGCTGGATTCGCGTTGACTTTTAGAGGCCAAAACTGATTAAATCGAGAATCAAGCAACCGCAATCCGTAATCCTGAAATCAAAATGGAGGGCAGCGATGGGGAGAAGGCTATTTAAGGAACTGGAGCGCTCCTACGGTTTCGACGAAGTTGCCATCGTTCCTGGTCAGGTGACCATTAACCCTGAACTCACCTCCACCAAAATGACCGTCGGCGACTTGGAGTTTGAGATCCCCATTATGGCCTCAGCTATGGACGGGGCGGTGTCGCCTCGCTTCGCAGCCCGGATGCACCAACTGGGCGGGCTGGCGGTGCTCAACGGCGAGGGGCTGTACTCTCGCTACGACGACCCCTATTCGGTGCTGGAGGACATCATCGCTACCCCCCAGGCAGAGGTGACTGAGTTTCTCCAGCAGGTTTACACCGAGCCAGTTAAGGAAGACCTGCTGGCAAGCCAGGTTCACGAAATCAAGAAGTCCGGCGCAGTGTGCGCCGTTTCTTTTACTCCCCAGACCACCAAGCGGATGTCGCCGGCCGCCGTCGAAGCCGGCGCCGATATGGTGGTGGTCCAATCCACCGTCACCACGGCCCGTCATATGTCCAACAGCTACCGGGGCCTCATCTTTTCCGAGCTGATCAGCTCGCTTCGGGTGCCGGTGATGGTGGGCAACTGCGTATCCTATGACGTGGCCCTGGAGCTGATGGAAACGGGCATTGACGGCGTTCTGGTGGGCGTTGGCCCCGGCGCGGCCTGTACCACCCGCGAGGTCGTGGGCGTGGGCGTGCCGCAGGTCACCGCCACTCTGGAATGCGCTGCCGCCCGCCAAGACTACTTCCGCAAGACCGGCCGCTACGTTACGGTCATCACCGACGGCGGTATCCGCACCGGCGGCGACATCTGCAAATCCATCGTCAGCGGGGCCGACGGCGTTATGCTAGGCACTCCCTTCGCCCAGGCCGAAGAGGCCCCAGGCCGCGGCTTCAACTGGGGTATGGCCAACCCCCATCCTGAACTGCCCCGGGGCACCCGTATCAAGGTCGGCACCAAGTCTCCGCTGAAGCAGATACTCTACGGCCCCACCTCCAAGACCGACGGCACCCAGAACTTCGTCGGCGCCCTGAAAGCCGGCATGGGAATGTGCGGCGCCTACACCATCCGCGACCTGCACAAGGCCGAGATGGTCATAGCCCCGGCCATCAAGACGGAGGGCAAGTTCTTCCAGATGGGCGGCTAAGAGAAGGAGCAAAGAAATGACACCGGAAATTTACGCAATCACCGGAGTGGGAGCTTCCTTGGCCGGCCTGATGATCGGCATAGGAGGGTTGCTACTGTATTTCATCAACCAGGCCAACCGGCGAATCGACCAGCAGGGCCGGCGAATTGACCGGATGGAAGATACGCTCACCCAGAGAATTGACCGAATGGAAGACACGCTTACCCAGCGAATTGACCGGATGGAAGACACGCTCACCCAGCGAATTGACCGGCTGGAAGACAAGGTTGACCGGCTGCTGGAGCAGACCCATTCCCTCGCCCTGCGGGTGTCGAAGCTGGAGTGGATGCTCGATGCCGCGCTGTACGGAAAGCCGGTGAGATTCTCGCCGGAATCCGACGCCGACAACTGATTCAACCGGAAGGAGACGCTATGACCACGGAATCCACTATTGAAATCTTGGTTCCCGTCGCCGAAGACGTGCCGGAAGAGATCGGGCTGAGCGGCCCGCTTTCCGGTCTGGAGGGCAAGGTCGTGGGCCTGTTGGAGAACCGCAAGTATCATGCCGACACATTTATGCAGGAACTGGAGCAAACCTTGCTAAGCGATTACGGCGTGAAGCAGGTGGTCTACGCCCGCAAGGCGACCTACAGCGCGCCGCACCCCGACGGCAGTCTGGAGGAGCTGCTGGGCGAGTGTGACGCCATCATCCACGCCATCGCCGATTGAGGTTCCTGCACGGCGTGGGGTCTCCACGACACGGTATTCACCGAATCCCGGGGAACGCCCTCGGTCGGCGTCATCACCAGCAGCTTCACCCGCGCGGCCAACCTACGCGCCGCCTCGCTGGGAATGCCCGGCGCCCGCATCGTAGTCTTGCCCAGCCCCCTGGCCAGCCGCCCTGCGGCCGACGTGCGCCAAATGGCCCACGACTACGCGCCGGAAATCGTGGGCCTGCTGACGGAGTAGCTAAGTCTTTGCAATAAGAGATGCAAGAATGGATGAGGATGCACAGCGCATTTCCTATCGCCAGATGTTGATTTCCAGAGACGTAGGCTTGCAGGAGCCTACAGACCTTCCCGCAGCGTCAGGAGAATTCGTCCGCGACAAAATAGATATGTCCCGGCGGGAGCTGCTGGATTTGGGAATGCGCAACCCGCTGCTCAACTACCGCCTGTCGCGGGCCAAGGGCGTTGAGATAGTTGGCGAAAGCGCAACCCAAGTTTTCCAAACGTTGGTGACTGGCGGACATACTATGTCTTTCCTGCCAGGTTCGGATGATGCCTCCGAGGAAGAGAACTCCGACAGCCCTTATGCTCAGCCCTGCGGCGCCAACCAGTCTGACCGTAACCTCCAAACCGGCGAACCCCGGGACAGTCTACAGAGACGGCTGCTGAACACCTTCCGGAATGCCAACACGTCCATTGACGAAACCGGCGTCAATACCCTCTTTCTCGCCCTAGGAATGCTTCGCTGGTATGAGTCCGACTCGAGCCAGCAGGCCCGCTATGCCCCCCTGCTCTTAGTCCCGGTGCAGTTGCGGCGTACCGGCGTGCGCGGAAGATTCAGCATACAGTACACGGGCGACGATTTGGGAATAAATCTCTCCCTCGTCGAAAAAGTCCGCGCCGATTTCGGCTTGGTTCTCCCCGGTCAGGAAGTGCTTGATCCAGATTCCGGTGATATTGACGCCGCTAGGTACATTGCCCAAGTCGCTGAGGCCGTCGCCCAGTCGCTTCGCGCCCGCTGGGATGTCGAACCGGACCGCATCGCTCTAGGGTTCTTTTCCTTCAACAAGCTGTTGATGTATCTGGACTTGGGGAATGCTGACGTCGCCGAAAACCCAATTATCTCCGCTCTGTTCGGCGACGGATTCCAGGAACCGCCTTCAGGAATCGGCGATGGCGACCATCTGGACGCTCACCTCAGTCCGCAAGATACCTACCACGTGCTGGATGCCGATTCATCTCAATCTCTGGCGATTCACGACGCTACCGGCGGGCGCAATCTGGTGATTCAGGGGCCGCCGGGAACAGGCAAATCTCAGACTATTTGTAACATCATTGCCCAGGCAGTAGGGCAAGGCAAGCGCGTTCTGTTCGTCTCTGAAAAGATGGCCGCGCTGGAAGTGGTCAAGCGCCGGCTGGACAGCATCGGCTTGGGCGGCGCTTGTCTGGAGTTGCACAGCCACAAGACCAACAAGCGGCAAACCCTCAATGAATTGAAACAGACGCTAGATCCTCAAGAACCGCCTGACTTGAACCTGAACTTTGGGTTCGTTGACTTGGCCCGCGTCCGCGCCCAACTCAACGAATACTCGGAAGCGGTCAATACGCCTGTAGGACAAAGCGGCGTCAATCCTCACGACGCTTTCGGGGAATTGTTGCGTCTCGCCAAGTACGGAACAGGCAATCCAATCCAATGGGCGCAGCTAACCGGCGTCCGCGACTGGAGCAGAGATGACTTTCGCCGCAAACGGAATGCGGTGGAAGAACTACGCCAGCGATTAGAACGTGCCGGAATCCCAACGCAGCACCCGTTTTACGGGAGCGGTCTTCGTTCCCTGCTACCCGCGGCGCAAGAGCAATTGCGGGAAAAAATTTCAACTGCGTCGCGCTCCCTGGAAGAGTTGGCTGATTCATCCGGTTCCCTGGCAAGCTGTTTGAACTTGCCGCCCCCGAAAGACGCCGCTGAAGCCGCCGCTCTTATGGAGACTGGCAAAGCCGTGGCCGAGACGCCGGAAGCATTTCATAAGTCAGGGGGTGGCCTGAGCCTGTCGGCGCCGCAGTGGAGAGCATATTCCGGGCAAATAATAGAACTGCTGGAGCAAGGTTTTCGCTGGCAGCAAATCCACACAGAATATGACGACCTGTTGCTGCCGGAGGCTTGGGATACCAATTTCTGGGAAGTGCGCCAAGTCCTGAACACCACTGGCCGTAGCTTCTTCGGGCGTCTTTTTTCCTCAAGTTACCGGCAGGCCCGCCGACGTCTGGCTGCTGCGCTACGCTGGGAATTGCCACGTATCGTTGACCGGCAAATCGCGTTAATTGACTCTATCTCAAATGAGCAGGAACTGCGGAGCGGCATTAGCGTACAATTCCCCGAAGCAGCGTTAGCGCTGGGCAGCCGTTGGGACGGGCATAATACTGATTGGGACGCCGTGGCTCCGGTTGCTCATTGGTGGTTGGATTTTCTTGACGGGGCAGTCAAAGGCCGGGTTTCCCCTGACGCTGTCCATGTGCTGCAAAGCTTGCCAGACGCCAATCTCTGGCAGGCTTTGACGCCTGCTATGAATGAACTGGGTTTGGCCTTAAAAGCCTACCTCGATTGCGCCGCAGAATTGCACTCTGCCCTGGATCTGCGCAACGGAACGCTGTTCGGAGACCCGGCCGGGCTAACCGCACTGCCTTTTAATGAACAACGGGTTTTATTGAATAAGTGGGCCGCCTGCCTGCCGGAAATCCAGGACATTATCGGCTTCAACAACGGTGCCGACGCCGTCTTACAGGAAGGGCTGCAGGCGGTGGTTGCTGTTGCGGAGCTAAACCCTGACGCCATCAGCTCGCTGACCGCCTGGTTTGAGCGGGCTTGGTACGAAAGCGTCGCAGAAACCGCTTTCGCCGAGCGCCCGGCGTTGCGGGATTTCGATGGGCAAGTCCACAAAGGACGCATCGAAAGGTTCCAGTCCTTTGACCAAAACTCCTTGAGCTATAACCGCGCCCGTATCGCCGAAATCTACCGAAATGCCGCCTCCCGCCATAAAGAACTGCCTGTCCACCTGGTTCGAGCGTCAAACAGTGTGGGAGAAGAAAAACGGAACCGGCAGCAGCAGCTACGGGTCTTGCGGCATGAAATAGCAAAACAAACCCGCCACAAACCTATCCGCCAACTGCTTGCTGAGGCCGGGGACATCATCCAGGAACTAAAGCCCGTCTTTATGATGAGCCCCTTGTCCATTGCCAACTACCTGGAGCCGGGCAGCGCGAATTTCGACCTGGTAGTATTCGACGAGGCCAGCCAGGTGCGGCCGGTAGACGCTTTGGGCTCTTTGCTGCGGGCGCAAAAGGCAGTGGTGGTAGGCGATAGCAAGCAGATGCCGCCTACCAGATTCTTTGATAGCATCTCCCAGGGCGAATATGAAGATACTGATGATGAAGCAAACATAACCGCAGATGTAGAAAGCGTTCTGGACCTGTTCGCCAGCCAGAATGCCCCGTCGCGCACCCTGCGCTGGCACTACCGCAGCCGCCACGAATCGCTCATCGCCGTGTCCAACCGGGAATTCTACGATAACGGCCTGGTGGTATTCTCCAGCCCGGACTCCGGGCGGACGGGAGCCGGGTTGCGGTATCACCACTTGCCCGATGCAGTGTACGACCGGGGCCGCAGTCGCACCAATCCCGTTGAAGCCGAGGCCGTGGCTCGCGCCGTGATGGAACACGCCGCCCGCAGCCCGGAGCTCTCGCTGGGCGTAGCTGCTTTTAGCTTAACCCAAGCAAACGCTATCGAGGACCGGCTGGAAACGTTGCGACGGCAGGACGATTCCGGGGAGCGATTTTTCGCGTCCCACCCTGAAGAGCCGTTTTTCGTCAAGAATCTGGAAAATGTCCAGGGCGATGAGCGCGACGCCATATTTATCAGCGTCGGCTACGGGCGCGATGAAAACGGGCGTGTTAATCAAAACTTCGGCCCTCTCAATCGAGGCGGCGGCGAGCGGCGGCTGAACGTGCTGATTACCCGCGCCAAGCGGCTGTGCCACGTTTTCACCAACCTTCAAGCCGAGGACATCAGCCCTTCCGGGTCTGCCGGGACGCGGGCGTTGCACACCTTCTTGGCGTACGCCGAAACCGGCAATATGCCAGATAATCCTCGCATCAGCAGCTTCGAGGTGGATTCGCCCTTCCAGCAGGAAGTAGCTGCCCTGCTGGAGGATCGCGGCTACACGGCGCATCAGGAAGTGGCATCCGGAGGCCGGTTCGTGGACATTGGAATCGTTGACCCGCAGCGGCCCGGCCGATACATCATCGGCATCGAGTGCGACGGCGCGGCGTACCACAGCTCCCGCTCCGCCCGTGACCGTGACCGCCTGCGGGAAGAAGTCTTGCGGGGTCTCGGCTGGGAGCTGCACCGCATCTGGAGCACCGACTGGTTCCAGGACCCGAATCGGGAACTGGAGCGGGCCATTGAAGCTATTGAAAAAGCGAAGTATTCCTAAAGTGGGGGTAGCAACCATGACCACCCCGCAACTTCACTCCCGCCGCGCTCGCGTTCCCGCCGACTTTCCCGCGATGCAGGACTACTTCTGGGAGCAGGGGTGGACCGACGGGCTGCCGGTGGCGCCGCCTACCGAAGACGCGGTGCGGGCGATGCTGGCGGGAGTAGACGGCGGCCCCTCGCGCTCGCTGGGGGTAATGCAGCCGAGTAACTCGCGGGCCACGCTGGAGAAGCTGGCGATTAACGCCGTCATGGCCGGTTGCAATCCGGAGCATTTCCCGGTGGTGGTCGCGGCGGTCAAGGCGGCGATGCGCGACGGCTTCAACCTGGCCGGCACGGCGGCCACCACCGGCGGCTGCAACCAGGTGGTCATCGTTAACGGCCCCGCTGCTTCGAGGCTGGGCATTCAGTCCGACGCCGGCTGCTTCGGCCCCGGCTTCCGGGCCAACGCCGCCATCGGCCGCGCCCTGCGGCTCGTCGTCCGCAACGTGGCCGGCCTCACGCCGGGAGAAATGGACAAGGCCACCCTCAGCTCGCCGGGCCGCTACAGCTTCTGCTTCGCCGAGAACGAGGCCCGCAGCCCGTGGGAGCCGCTTCACGTGGAGCAGGGCTACGCGCCGGAGAGCAGCACAGTGACCCTGGCGGGCATCCTGGGCGTCTACCGCATAATGGAAAGCACCTCCGGCACCGGGTTTGGCGTTCTCAGCACTATCGTCGGCAACATGAAGGCCGTTGGCATCTCCAACTACTACCAGCAGGCCACCGGCGGACAGGTGCTGCTGGCGCTTTGCCCGGAACACGCTGCCGAGATCGCCGCGTCGGGCTTGTCCAAGTCCGACGTCAAGGATTTCGTCTTCCACAACGCCCGAATGCCAGTGCGGCAACTGCGGGGAGTGGCCCACTATGGCAACCGCACCTGGCCGGCCTGGATTGACGAGTCCAACGAAGACGTGATGGTTCCCATCGTGCGCTCGGCCAGCGACGTGAACGTTGTAGTGGCGGGCGGTGATGGGCGCCACTCGGCCTGGATGTCCGGCTGGGGCGTGACCCTTATGTCAACAGAGCTCATTGAAGAGACGTCCTAGCCTGCCATCAGCGCGAATCGCCATCAGCTGCGGAGGCGAAGCTGCTGAACGCGGCGGGATTGAAGGGACGCCCTAGCCCGCCATCAGCGCGAAAGGGGAAGCCCTGACCGGGAAACCTAGCGGGATACATGAGAGCGGGAAGCCCTTTGAGGGAACGGTGCCGCCCTGCGGCCGGGGAATTATGGGGAGAAAAATTAGGAATTTTTGAGAAAGGGGGCAAACCCCTTGCGCGATTGTGAAAAATAGTGCATACTACGCCCTCGAATGCTCCCTGGTGGTTTGAGCGAGGCGGCCCCACCCGTTCCCATCCCGAACACGGAAGTGAAACGCCTCAGCGCCGACGATACTGCTTGGGCGACTGGGTGGGAAAATAGGTCACCGCCGGGGGTATTTTATTTAGCAACTCCTCTGAACCGGGACGAGCTTGGCGCGGCCAACCACGCCCAGTGGCTGACGACAGATCGGGCATGGCGGCGGCCCGGATGTGCCGGACTGCACCCTCATCCCCCGTTCCTCAGTCGCTGTCCTTGGTCAGAACGATAGGGACAGACGCTCCCCTGCACCCACCACGCCTTTACACCCTTCGCGGCGGCCAATATAATTGGCCTTTTGTTGAGGGCAATGGAGCAGGGTAGCCGCTTTTCCTTGCCACCGAATACCATTTGACACCTCCCAACAGGACAGGAGCGGAGTTATGGGCAGCAGATTCGAGAAGTTTTCGGAGCGAGCGCGACGGGTATTGTCGCTGGCCCAAGAAGAGGCGCAGCGCTTCAACCACAACTATATCGGGACTGAGCACATACTCTTGGGCCTTGTCCGCGAGACGGAGGGTGTGGCGGCCCGGGTGCTTTCCAGCCTATCCGTCGACCTCTCGAAGGTGCGTTCGGCGGTCGAGTTCATCATAGGGCGCGGCGAGAAGCCGGTCCAGGGCGAAATCGGCCTCACCCCCCGCGCCAAAAAGGTCGTGGAACTGGCGGTGGACGAAGCCCGCCGGATGAACCACACCTACATCGGCACGGAACACCTGCTCATCGGCCTGCTTCGGGAAGGCGAGGGCGTGGCCGCCGGCGTGCTGGAAAGCCTGGGCGTGACCCTGGACAAGGTGCGCACGGAAACTCATCGGATCCTGAGCCACACCTCCGGCACCGGCTCGCAGTCGGCCCGCAGCAATACCAAGACGCCGACCCTCGACAACTTGGGCGTTGACCTGACCAATGCCGCCCGGTCCGACAAGCTCGACCCGGTTGTTGGCCGCGACCAGGAACTCCAGCGTGTCATCCAGATTCTCAGCCGCCGCACCAAGAACAATCCGGTGCTGGTTGGCGAGCCTGGCGTCGGCAAGACCGCCATCGTTGAGGCCATGGCCCAGCGCATCGCGAAAGGCGACGTTCCAGACACCCTCCAGAACAAGCGGCTAGTGACCCTGGACATGGGTTCTCTGGTTGCCGGAACCAAGTACCGGGGTGAGTTCGAGGAGCGCCTGAAAAAGGTCATCGAGGAAATAAAAAGCTCCGGCAACTGCGTGCTGTTCATTGACGAGATACACACGCTGGTTGGGGCCGGCGCCGCCGAGGGCGCAGTGGACGCCTCCAACATCCTCAAGCCTTCCCTCGCTCGCGGCGAGTTGCAGTGCATCGGCGCCACCACCCTGGACGACTACCGCAAGTATGTTGAGCGCGACCCGGCGCTGGAGCGCCGCCTCCAGCCGGTGAGGGTGGAGGAACCCTCCAGCGACGACACCGTAGACATTCTCATGGGCGTCAAAGACCGCTACGAAGACCATCACAACGTCTCCTTCACCGATGACGCCATTCGCAGCGCCGCCAGCCTGGCCGCCCGCTTCATCCCCGACCGCTTTCTGCCCGACAAGGCTATTGACCTGATAGACGAGGCCGGCTCCCGGGTGCGGTTGCGCGGCAGTGTGACTCCTACGTCGGTCACCGACGCCATACGGGTGTTGGAAGAAGTGAGCCGGGAGAAGGACGAGGCCATCGCTGAGCAGCGTTATGAAGCGGCGGCGGAACTGCGTGACCGCGAACTGCGCCAGCGGCAGGACTTGGACGAACTCCGCAGTGAATGGCAGGAAGGCAAAGGCAAGGAACGCACCATCGTAACGGACGACGACATCGCCGAAGTGGTCAGTATGTGGACCGGCGTTCCGGTCGCCCGGATGGCCAAAGAAGAAACTGAACGGCTGCTTCAGATGGAAGCCGAAATGCACAAGCGCATCATCGGCCAAGACGAAGCCATCGTTAACATTGCCAAGTCGGTGCGTCGCGCCCGGGCCGGGCTGAAAGACCCGCGCCGTCCCATTGGCGTGTTTATGTTCCTCGGCCCCACCGGCGTCGGCAAGACCGAGCTGGTGCGGGCTCTGGCCGAGTTTATGTTCGGCCACGAAGACAATATGATTCGCCTGGATATGTCGGAGTTTCAGGAGCGGCATACCGTGGCCCGTCTCATCGGCGCCCCCCCAGGCTACGTTGGCTACGATGAGGGCGGACAGCTCACCGAAGGCGTGCGCCGCAAGAATTACTGCGCCGTGTTGCTGGACGAAATCGAAAAGGCCCACCCGGAGGTCTTCAATATCCTGCTTCAGATTTTCGACGCTGGGCAGTTGACTGACGCCCGGGGCCGCCGGGTGGACTTCCGTAACTCTATACTGGTGATGACCAGCAACCTAGGTTCCGACCTCATCAAACGGGAGACCTCGGTGGGCTTCGCTGTCAAATCCGACAACGCCCGCACCGATCAGAGCGCCTATGAGCGTATGAAAGATAAGGTGATGGAAGAAGTCCGCCGCTTCTTCCGCCCAGAATTCCTCAACCGCATAGACTCCACGGTGGTGTTCCACCAGTTGGCCCAGTCGGAGATCCTCTCCATCGTTGACCTGATGATGAATCAGGTGCGGGGCGAATTGGAAGACAAGCAGGTTGGCCTGGAATTGTCCGAAGCGGCCAAGGAATACTTGGGCGAGAAAGGCTTTGACCCAGTGCTGGGCGCGCGCCCCCTGCGCCGCCTGATTCAGAACGAAGTGGAAGACCGGCTGTCTGACGAAATTCTGAGCGGACGTTTGGGAGCTGGAGACATCGCCCAGATTGACTTGGAGGAAGGCGAAATCACCATCACCGCCAGGTCTCCCATCGGCGAACTGGCGCTGGATGAACCCCCGGTTGCTGCGGAAGAACCTACCTTGGCCGACTAATCTCCCCGTTTTCCCAATAGGCGCCAACGCGAGGAAAGGCCCCGAAAAGGGGCTTTTCCTTTATCCTGAAAACTAATAGCGTATAATGTTCGCATACTGCCATCCCCCGCCGTGAGGACCGCTATGACCTCCAAGCAAACCGCGCCGCCTTTGTATGCCTCAAAGTACCCGCCGGAGAGGCAATTCCCGGAGCGGCCTCGCAGGACCGATATGCAGAACGTGCGCTTCCGTGAGCAGCCCGGACACCAGACTGCCCTCATCCGGCATCTCGGTTCGCCGGATACCACTCTGGTCTTTGGCGATATACCGGTGCGCCATAGCTTCCAACCGGGCTTGTCTGCGGGTAGACTGCGCTACCCCGACCTGCTGGTCGCCTTCAACGCAGACCCTGCCGAAGCCATCGCCCGGCGCGGTTTTGCCATTGAAGATCAAGGCAAACCACCCGATTTCGTGCTGGAAATCGCGTCGCTGCATACCGCCCTTAATGACTACACCACTAAACGGATAGATTACGCTTCCTTTGGCATACCGGAATACTGGCGATTCGATAACACCGGCGGCGACTACTACCCCGAGCCTCTGGCCGGCGACCGGCTGGTGGGCAGCGCATACCGCCCTATAACCATCATCCAGACAGATGAAGCACGGTATTGGGGGCATAGCGACGCATTAAACTTGGATTTGTGCTGGGAATACGGACAACTTCGTTTGTATGACCCAGTAGCGCGACGCTACCTGGCTACCCACGACGAAGAAGCCGACGGGCGCATCGCCGCCGAGCGTCAGCTTGCGGACGAAAGGGAGTCTCGCATTGCTGCCGAGTCCCGGCTCCGCCAACTGGAGGAAGAACTGCGCCGCCCTCAATAACCCGGCAGCGGCAGGAAATTTTGCTGACACTTGCCCGCCGACAAGTAGTAACCCGCGCCCGTATAATCGCTGTATAAGAAGATTCGCGGTGAGGAGCGGACAGTATGGCGAAGGTTGCGGAAAGGCGCAAGGCAGTCTATTTTTGCCAGGAGTGCGGGCATGAAAGCGCTAGGTGGATGGGCTTCTGCCCCAGCCCGCTTTGCGGCTCGCCAAAACCATTGGCCGAAGGCGCGGTGGTTGCGGAGTCCCCGGCGGCGCAGTCGCGGCGCACCGGCTGGGTTGGGCTATCCGACAGTGAAACGGTGGAGCTGGCCGAGCTGTCGCCGGACTCTCAACCCCGTATTACGCTGCCTTCTTCCGAGTTGAACCGAGTCCTCGGCGGGGGCGTTGTTCCCGGATCTGTGGCGCTGCTGACCGGGGAGCCGGGCGTCGGCAAATCTACGCTGCTGTTGCATTTGGCCCACTGGCTGGCATCTTCTCAAGCAGCGGGCGATGCGTGGGCTGCCGGGCCGGTGCTCTACGTCACCGGAGAAGAGTCGCCGGTGCAGGTGAAGCTGCGCGCCCAGCGGTTAGGCATCGAGGGCCGGGGCATCCTGTTGCTGGCCGAGACCGGCGTCGAAACCATCCTGGAGCAGTTGGATGAGCGGCAACCGAGTCTGGTCATCATAGACTCTATTCAGACCCTGCACTCCGACAGCGAATCCTCGGGGCCGGGCAGCGTGGGGCAGGTGCGGGAGTGCGGGCTACGCCTGCTGAGCTGGGCGAAGACCAGGAACAGGCCCATTTTCGTATCCGGCCATATGACCAAGGACGGCTCGCTGGCCGGCCCCCGAGTGCTGGAGCACATGGTGGATGTGGTATTGCATCTGGAATCGCAAGAATCCGGCAGCTTCCGCATCCTGCGGGCGGCCAAAAACCGCTTCGGCTCCACCGACGAAGCCGGCGTTTTCCAGATGACTGAGCGGGGCTTGGACGACGTTTCTGACCCGTCCCGCGCCGTGCTGTCGCAACGGGCCGGCCCGCAGCTCGGAGCCATCGTGACGCCGGTGCTGGAGGGCAGCCGGGCGCTGTTGCTGGAAGTGCAGGCGCTGACCAACTTCTCGCAGCTTCCGGCCCCGCGCCGGGTGGCCAATGGCGTGGACTACAACCGCCTGATTATGCTGACGGCGGTGGCGACTCGGCGAGCCGGGCTGGAACTGGCCGGACAGGATGTTATCGTCAACGTGGCCGGCGGTTTCCGGGCTACCGAACCGGCCTCGGATTTGGCTATCATCCTCGCCGTGGCTTCCTGCTACCGCAATGCTCCATTGCCTCCTGTGGCCGCTTTCGGTGAAGTGGGGCTGAGCGCTGAACTGCGGGCCGTTCCCCAGGCGCAACGGCGGATCAACGAGGCAGCCCGACTGGGCATTGTCCGTTGCATCCTGCCCTCCGCCGCGCTGCCCGGCGTGGCGGCTCCGACAGGGATGCGTCTTGTCGGCGTCGAAACTGTTAGCGCCGCTATCCGCGCCGCCCTCACCCCGCCCGCCGATGAGCTGGAGCGGATGTTTGCGGGGGCTGACCAAACGCCCTAGCCGGTTAGCGTAACCAATAGCCGGTAACCAGCCCAACCCATCCTGTTGCCGCCGCCGCGAACTCAGGGTTATCTTTCCAGTCGGCGGTTATCAGAACATAAAAACCGAATCCCAATAAAGCCAAGCTGATTAGGATTCGCACCACTAGTCTAATAGTGGAGTGATTCTCCACTTTACTCGCGTTCCCGGTTCGACGGGCGTTGCTGCTTCCTGACCCTAGCGTCTTTGATGGCTTGCCGGAATACGTCTATGGTGTAGTGTATTTGACTCCCGAACCAAGGATGCTTTTCTTCGTAGTATGCTTTAGACATTAGCACCCTGCTCTCTGGTGGGTCGGGCGCTTTTGGACTTTTCTTATTCGGATGGCTGGCAGGCCCTTTCCATCGAGGGTTAACGTTTTTTGCGGTCATCAGATTCCTTCCAGAGCGGCCTCGTGTTCGTGGGCGAATTCGTGGTCTTCGCAGGCCACCCAGCGGGAACCGTCTTCATAGACTTCCTTCTTCCAGATGGGGACAACCTCTTTGATACGGTCAACGGCCTTGTGACAGGCATAGAAGCCTTCCTTCCGGTGGGGAGAGCCGACGGCCACCACCAGGCTAATCTCGCCGATGCCCACAGTGCCGGTGCGGTGTCCGATGGCGATTTCGTCCAGCTCGAACTCGGTCATCAGTTCTTGACGCACCTCTTCCAGTTTCTTGACCGCCATCTCGTCGAAGGCCTCGTACTCCAGCGTCAAGACTCTCTTGCCCTCAAAGTTGTCGCGGGTGGTTCCCAAGAAAGTGACCACTGCGCCATTGGCGCTGCGGCGGACGGCGGAGGTGAACTTATCCGGATCAAGGGGCTGGGCGGTCAACTCTATCATGTTACCCTCGCGTATGTTCCAGGTTATCCCCCGCTCACCGGAGGGATGAGGCAAACGTCGTCTCCGGGGTTCAAGACGGTCTCCGGGTCGGCGTAGTCGGCGTTCACCGCCACCACGATTTGCGCGTCCGGCGGGGCCAGGCGCGGAAACTGTCGGCGCACTTCGCTGGTCAGGTCGGCTACGGTGGCGCCGCCGGGCAGCTCCAGCGGAAACTCCCGCACTCCGGCCCGTTCCCGGTACAAGGCAAACAGTCTTACATTCAGTTGCATACGACGATGTCAGCCCTTGCCGCCGCTGTAGTTGGCAGGATAAGCGCCGTGATTGGTACAGTCAGTTGCATACGACGATTGTAGCCCTTGCCGCCGCCTTCCGCTAGTGCATCACCAGGCCGCCATCCACGTTGAAGGCTTGGCCGGTGATGTTGCGGGCGCCGGGTCCGGAGAGAAAGCGGGCCATAGCCGCGATGTCTTCGGGGGTGTTGGGGCGGCCGATGGGGATGCGGGAGTCGCGGGCCTGCTCCAGCTCGGCGATGCTCTGGCCGGAACTTTCGGCGCGGCCCAGCATCGTCTCGGCGGCCATTTCCGTCAGCGTCGAGCCGGGGCAGATGGCGTTGACGTTGATATCGTGTTGCCCCAATTGGTGGGCGGTAATCATGGTCATCGCCAGCACCGCGCCCTTGCTGGCGGCATAGGCGGCGTTGGACGTGCCGGAGTATCCCTTGCCCGCGATGGAGGCGATGTTGACGATGCGCCCGCCGTCGCCCTGGGCAATCATTTCGCGGGCGGCGCGCTGCATGCAGAAGAACACGCCCTTGGCGTTGACCCGGTGGATGCGGTCCCAGTCCTCTTCCTCCACGTCCATCACGTACAGGTAGCGGGTCACGCCGGCGTTGTTGACGATGATGTCTATGCGCCCGAAGGCGTCTTTGGCCTGCCCAATCATACGGTCAATATCGGTCACGCTGCCCATATCGGCGTGGATTGCCAGACTTTCACGGCCCAGTTCCTTGACGGCAACGCTGGTGTCTTCCACGTTCTGGGCGTTGATGTCGGCCACGGCCACGTTGGCCCCGGCGTCGGCCAGTTGCAACGAGATGGCCCGGCCCATGCCGCGCCCTGCGCCGGTAACCACCGCAATCTTGTCTTGAAGCTCCATTATGACCTCTCTTGTCAGCTTGTTATTGCCTTGGGGTTATTCTACACTCCGGTGAAAAGGTGGAAACATGACTCAGAAAAAGTATCAGCAAAGGGATTGGATTATCCTGCCGGGTACTACTGTGAGGGGTGAGGTGGGTACGTTTAAGTCGGATTTCGTCATACGCAAACAAGGGGGTTCCGAGCGCTCGGAGGCTTTGAGCGGTGTCGTTGATACCGGAGCGTCATATACGGTTATTCCAGCCGCTATATTGGATGCGTTGGGCGTCGAGCGGGAGCAAAGCGTCAATTTCACCTTGGCCGATGGCTCGAAGCGCGATATGGACATCGGGTGGGTTCAGATGGAGCTGGAGGGCCGGACTGGGCACGTCTATGTTGTCTTTGACCAGGACAATGGCCCAATTTTACTGGGAGCGATGGCCTTGGAAACTTTTGCTCTAGCCGCCGATGCCAAGAACCGGCGTTTGATTCCTGGTCAAGCGACCCTATAGCCGCTAATTGTGCGCAGCGGGAAAGCATTAACGTCGTGGCGGTTAGGAACGCCGCCGCGGCGATTTCGGGCGGGAAGATTGCAGCGGCGTCAATCTGCTGTTGAATCTTTGCTGTAAGCAACCAGTTCCGTATCTGCCGAGAGTTTCAGATTGGGGAACCTGGCGCGGATGGCATTGTCCCAATCCGCGTAATCTGCCGAGTCATGGGTTTCCCAAAAATGACGATCTTCTTCACTGACAAATGAGGGTATGGGCTTAAGTTTCTTGCGCATAACGGTTTCGCCCCCTGCGGCTCATATCGCGGGCGGATATTACCCGAATGGCCGTGCCGTTGTTTCTCAAAGTGAAGGTTATGTGCAGCAAGCGTCCATTTACGGCACGTCCAAGGGCATTATACCGCTGTTCGGACTGACTGGGACGAAGGTCTCTATCTATCAGGAGTGATTCGCCGACAAAGACCTGTTTGGCCTCCGGCTGGCTGACGCCATGACGCTCCTGACTTTTTATAACGTTGCCCTCGTCCCATTGAAAGGCGATTATCTGGCGAAAGGCGATTATCTGGCTAAAGCTAATTATTGGAGGCATACATAGTCAAGTTACAGATAGGGATGTTCAAACTCAATCCCATTGCAGAATGTTCTCTCGGTTTGGGATGCCGTTGAAATTCCCCTGTCCCGCCGTGCGGTTCCCAATGGGCAGATGCTCCAGGGTGTTTGGGATGCCGCTGAAATTCCCCCGTCCCACCGCGTATCTGGGGACTCCATGCAGCTCCGCTAGTTTGGGATGCCGTTGAAATTCCCCCGTCCCGCCGCTACACTCTCGCTGGCTGGGATGAGAAACCGCAGAGGTGGAGCATGGGTGAGCCGAGAGTTGACACCATAGTTCGCGGCGGGCAGGTAGTTACGTCGTCGCAAGTCCTGGACGCTGCCGTGGCGATTTCGGACGGGAAGATTGCGGCAGTGGCCCCGGAGCATCTGCTGCCGCCCGCCGACCGGGTCATAGACGCCGAGGGCAAGTTCGTGTTGCCGGGCTTGATTGACGCCCACGTCCACCTGGACGGCCACGACGACTACGCTCTGGGCGCGCGGGCGGCGGCCCACGCCGGCATGACCACGCTGATCCCCTTCGCCAACTACAACCTGGACGGCGACGAGACGCTGGCGCAGGCCGGCAACCGCATCCGCGAGGAAATCAATGCCTCCGCAGTGGTGGACTTCGGTTTTCACTTCATCCTGCAGAACCGGCCGTCCATTCTCCGCTCCCTGCCCGACGCCATGGATATGGGCTTCAAGTCCTTCAAGATGTTTATGACCTACAAGAAGCGCCCCGGCCGGATGTGCGACGACGACTATATCTGCAATGCCATGGAGATGGTGGCCCGGGGCGGCGGCGTGCTGCAACTCCACTGCGAGAGCGGCAACATCATCGAGTACCTGGAGAACAAGCTCATTGCCGAGGGCCACACCCACCCGGAGAACTTTCCCGAAGCCTGCCCCGATTGGGCCGAGGAGGAGGCCATCAACCGCGCCGTGGCTATGGCCGGCGCCACCCGTTGCCCCACCTACGTCGTCCACCTCAGCACCCACTTGGGGCTGGAGCGCATCAAGCAGGCGCAGGCGCGGGGACAGCGCATCTGGACGGAAACTTGCCCGCAGTACCTGTTGCTGTCCGACGCCGAGATGAGCAAGGTTGGCCCGCTGGCCAAGATTGGCCCGCCGTTGCGCCCCGAGGACGGCCCCGACCGCGACGCGCTATGGGCCGGACTGCAACAGGGCCACATCTCTATCGTAGCCAGCGACCACTCTCCCCACCCGCAGGAACTCAAGAAGCCGGGTTGGGACAACATTTTCGTAACGCCCGACGGCGCGTCGGTGCCCTTTGGCTCGCCAGGAATCGAGACACTGGCTCCGCTGATGTACAGCGAGGGCGTGGTCAAGCGGGGAATGCCCATCTGGTGGCTGGCGCGGGTGATGGCGGAGAACCCGGCCCGCGTTTTCGGTCTGTATCCGCGCAAGGGCGTAATCCAGCCCGGAGCCGACGCCGACCTGCTCATCCTTGACCCAGGCGCCGACCGCGTAATCACCGCCGGAGACCACCTGGGCAACGCTGGATACACCCTGTTTGAGGGCTGGGAAATCACTGGCCGCCCGTGGATGACCCTGTTGCGAGGCCAGGTGCTGCTCAACGACGGCAGGCTGGAGCAGCAACCGGGCTACGGCCAATTTATGGAATGCGAAGGGCCAACCACCCCGCTGGGCGGGGCGGTGAGCTGAGGGGGTAGTCAGGGCGCATCCGATCTGCGATTCCCTTGCTGGCCGGGCGCCTTATCTACCCTTCCGTATGCCTCTGCAAAAGCGGGGGCCGCGTGGCGGGGAGCTAGCGGCCTCGGCGGCGGCGCCGCGTATTCAGACGGCGGGCAGTTGCTGCACCGGATTGATGATTGCCGGATTCACGGTCGAGAAGCAGGTCTATGTCTTCCGGTAAGGGCCTTTCTGATTTGGCTACCGCTTTCCGGATTTGCCGGGCTAGTTCCTTACGCCCTTCCGCTCGCCCTTCCTTCCGAAAAGTTTCCCGGTCTTTGTCTCGTTGCGCCAGTGCCCAAAACATCCTAATGCCTCCTTATGCCTCCTTCCGTCATCAAGACAACTGCGCCATACGCCGTTGCCCCCAAGGGTGTAAGTGTTCCTGCTAGGTCGAGGTCATCCCGGTTATTCCAGTGCCACGCTCCGGCGGATAAGGACAACAACCAAGTCGCCAGCAATACTCCAAAGGGCGCCAGCGCCAAATGTATCGTTTTCCACCGCTCCGGCCATCTGCCCATTATCTGTTATAACCCTGCTTTTCAGCCCCTTGCGCTCTACTGCAAGTGCGGCATCACCTCGTTGCTCAGCAGACGCAGGGAGTTGTTCACGCGGCCCGCGGGGATTTGACCGCCGTAGTTGACCTCCATGACCACGCCGGTTACGCCCAGTTCTTCTTGGTAGCCCTTAAAGGTGTTCACGATTTCGGCGGGGGTGCCGAAGAGCACCCGCTCCTCCAGTACCTGCTCGTAGGGCGCAGCGGCGATGCGGCGCATCCGCTCGGCGATTTCCGGGTTGGCTGCGGTCTGAATCAGCTCGCTGGCGGCGTACTGGATGGCCCCCATCGCGCTCACCCGCGGCTCTTCGCGGGCCTTCTCAGTAGTCTCGGCACAGTAAACTGGCACGCGTATAGCGATGTCGGGCGGGCCGGAAGCCCCGGACCTCGCCAGTTTCTCCCGGTAGGCGGCCAGCCGCTCCTTCAACGCTTGGCGCCCCGTGTTGGCGCTGATGAAGATGGGGTGCCCCATTTCGCCAACCAGCGGGAAGGTGTCCTCCCCGGCCACGGCCACTCGCACCGGCGGGTAAGGCTGCTGGAAAGGCTTGGGCGTGACAGTTACGTTATGGAAGGAATGATAGTCACCTTCGTGGGTGAAGCTGTCCTCCCGCCACGCCTTCATTATGATTTCCAGCGCTTCGAGGAAGCGGGAGCGGCTCTCGGAATAGGGCACGTTGTAGCCTTGGTAATACTTGGTCAGGCCGCTGCGCCCGATGCCGAAATCAAAGCGCCCCTTGCTGATGTGATCTACGGTGGCTGCTTCCTCGGCAACGCGCAAGGGGTTGGTCAGCGGCAACACCTGCACGGCAAGGCCGGTGCGTATGCGTTCCGTGCGGGCGGCGATGGCGCTGGCGATAACCATGGGCGAGGCCAGCACAGCCCGCTCCGGGCTGAAGTGATGCTCGGCCAGCCATACGGTGTCAAAGCCCATCCGCTCGGCTTCAGCAATCTGGGCAAAGGACTCGTCGAAGGCCGCCGCCTGCGAGTTGCCCTTGCGGACGTGGAAGTCGGTAAACATTCCGAAATTCATCGGCAATCTCCGGGGGGCGCCTGTCTAGTCAAAATCATCGCCACGCAGGCGAGTTTAGTTGCGGCTGGGCAGCGCGTCAATCGGGGCCGCCGCAGGCCGCCTCCAGCGGAGCGCGGTTCAGCCGGAACCAGGGAGCCAAGCACTCCGAAGCGTTGTGCAGCTCGAACCCTACTAGGTCGTAGCATTCCTGGCAGGGCTGGCAAGCGCTATCCCAATACCCGAAATATGTCACGATTCCGCTACCGGCGTCCCTGGACTCTGCTATCTCATATTTGCCCTTGACCGTTAGAATATCCGCTTCTTTGTCGTAGTCTGCTTTCATATAAAACTCAGAAGCTGCTTCCCTGGCTTCGACGGCCTTGACCTCGCTCGGGGCGCAGAATGGGGCCAAGTGTTTCCCTGCTGCCCAAAACTCAATGCCAACGACGTCAAAGTCGTCCTCACTTCCATAGTCGGCAACCAGGCCATCCACCACGCTGGACGAAACAGCTATGCGGATGTCTGGCTCAGTGTCTATCACCATAATGTCCACTTCTTGGTCGTATCTAACTATTGCCTTCATAACCTCACTTCGTCAAAATAGTTGTACTTATCCCCGTAATATCTGGCAGTTGCGGCACTGTTAAAATATGCTGAAGCAATCACTGGGCTATATTCAGACACAGCAACCATAAACAAAGAATTTCTACCTGGAATTATTCCGAAGTAATTCATAGAATTATGTTCTATCATATATTTTCTTGCTACCCAATTAGTAAGGACATCTGCAATCCAATTTAGTTTGATATTACGTTGCTTTATTCGGAGTTTAACGTGACTGCTGAGCTTGTACTCTGTACCGTCAATAATTAGCATTTCGTTAAGTTCGCCATCATACAGGTGCATTGTTGGCATACTCCATATTTTGATAAAGTTTAAATGAGGTCATATCTTGCTGCTCCGCAACGGCACAAATTTTTCGCCGCTGCACTTTAGTATAAATCATTCGTTGCGCGAATCCAAATTCTCGATAATGCGCCATCTGGCGCACCCGCCGCCCGGCCTTACACCGGAGGACGGCGGGTGTGCCACTCAGTAGCCTGCTCGTAGGCATGGCCGGCGCGGAGGACGGTGGCGTCGCCGAAGGGCCGGCCGGCGATTTGCAGGCTCAGGGGCAGGCCCTCTTCGCTGAAACCGCAGGGAACGGCCAATGCGGGGATGTTGGCCAGGCTGGGCACGGTGGTCAGCAGATAGGGGGTGCGGTTGACGCTCTCCGGCCCTGTGATTTCCGGGTCGGGGGTCAGCGGCTGAGCCGACACGCCCGATGTGGGCGAAAGCAACAGGTCTACGCTTTGCAGCGCCTCAAGCACTTGGGCGCGGAGCAGCGTTCGCAGTTGAATGGCTTTGTAGTAGTAGGTCGCGGGCATTATGGCGTTGGTCAAGTAGCCGATGCGGTTGTCGTGGGCTATGTCCCGCGGGCGTTCACGCAACAGTTTTCGGTAGGTCGTTGGCGCTTCGATGCGGATGCCGCCGTTGATTGGCCCGGCGTGGGCCGCCATTGGAACCGATATCTCCGCTACGTCGGCGCCCAGTCTCGATAGCGCGTTGCCCGCGTCGAGGATGGCCTTGCCCACTTCGCCGTCAACTGAGCCGTGATAAAGCACCTCTCGCAGGATGCCGACCCGCAAGCCGCCTGCGTCGCCGGTCAGGCTCGCCCGGTAATCGGGCGGGGGTTCCCGCCGCGTCAAACGGTCTTTGGGGTCGTGGCCGGCAATAGCCTGAAGCAGGATGGCGCAGTCCTCGACGGTGCGCCCCAGCGGGCCTATGGTGTCCATGGAGCGAACTCCGGGCATTACCCCATAGCGGCTTACCAGCCCCCAGGTGGGGCGCAGCCCGGCCAACCCGCACCAGGCGGCGGGAAAGCGCACCGAGCCGCCGGTATCCTCGCCCAAGGAGGCAGCGCACATAAAAGCGGCGGTAGCGGCCCCGCTGCCGCTGCTGGAGCCACCGCTGGAGCGCTCGCGGTCCCACGGGTTGCGGGGCGGGTCGAATTGGTGCGAGAGCCCGGTGGTGGCGAACTCCGTCATGTTCAGCTTGCCTAGCAACACCGCGCCGGCTTCCTTCAGGCGGGCGATGACTGTGGCATCGTATTCGGGGACGAATTCGCCGAACACCGGGGAGCCGCCGGTAGTGCGGATGCCTTCGGTATATATCTGGTCCTTGACTGCGACGGGGACGCCGTGAAGGGGGCCGCGATACTGCCCGCTGGCAATCTCTGCCTCAGCGTCCTGCGCCGCCTGCCGCGCCAGATCGCCGGTGACGGTAAGGTAGGCGCGGATGTCGCCGTTGAGCGATTCGATGCGATTTAGGTAGGACTCGGTCGCTTCGACGGGCGAGACCTCGCCGGTGCGTATCAGCTCGCCCAGTTCTGCTACTGTCAGAAAAGGAATGTCTGCGCGATCCATCTGCTCTACCTCAAAATGCGATGCCGGAATCATAGGGTGGTGTAGCGATGCGGTCAAGGCGGATGGGGATGCGCTGGCAATGGGAAAAGCTGAACCCGGACTATTCCGAGATTGGCGTGTTTCCGCCGCTGTTCTGTTTAGCAAGATGTGCGGTAAGGTTTTCGATGATGGCTAGAAACTGCCTGCGCTCTTCGTGTTCGATAATGGCGGCCTTCAGCCCAAGCGTTTTCGATGATGTCTAGAAACTGCCTGCGCTCTTCTGTTGCTTTCCGCCTTTCCTGATTCAATTCCCTGATGGCTCTGTTTCGCTCATCAATCGCGCGGCCAGCTATGCCCGCGATGATGCTCGCCAGCCGTTTTCTTTCATCTGCATCCCGCAGCCGCCCCCCCGCCAGCAACGACTCTAGGTTCTTCAAATCATCCTCCAGCCGTCAGCTTCGTTCAGATCGCAGTACGGGAGGCCGCCGGAGTCGGAACGTTCTTTATCTAGTTGGAATTGCAAACCCTTGGGTATGCACCCGGTCAACTTATTGCCGCCTATACTCCGAACTTTCAAGCTGTTTAAGTCGCCCAATGCAGAGGGAAATTCTCCCTGCATAGCCTGTTATTATTGAGGTTTAGTTCAGCGATGGGTCTCTGTTGGTATATCCATGTTCAGAAATATAGCCGAACCATTCGCTTTTAACACTTACGCTATGCCCTGGAGATTTTCTTTTGCGGGGTTTTTCCAGTTCCAATTAGAGGTCCAGTTTAGCCCGTTTGTAGCCTCGTGTAGGAATCCCAATGGGCCTATGTAGGGGAGTTGCAACTGCCACCCATAATGCCGCAGTCCTTGACGACTACAAGCATAGTCCAGCTTGCATAGTCCAGCTTGCGACGAACAGCAGCAGGGTTCCGAGGAGTGCGACGGAGATAAATGCGGCGGCGGAATTTCCAGGCGTTTCTGACACTTGAGGAAACCCATTTGCAGTAAGATAGGGCGCTTGCTACCGAAACCAATCCCGACATCGTTCGCAAGAGGGCACGGAATGCCATCCTTGAATGGACGATGCCGGAACCCTGCGCGGTTGCTAGAGGGCAAGATTGAAATTTCTGTAGCGTGCGCTGCTTTGCCACAACTGGCGGGGGTTGTCCAGCGGCAAGCGAGGAATGGTAAGATTCCGTTCTAGATGGTTTTACATCGTTAGACAGGGTATACAGGATGGACAGGGTATACAGGATGGCGCTGATGGGGGCGCTATCTGAAACCACCTAAATTGCAATGTTAAGGGGGATGCCCGGCAGCGGGTTACTCTTTTACTGAGAACCTGCTCCGTTGCCGCCGTTTTGTTGTCTGGTGAGACCTTCGATTATCGAAAGCAACCGCTCGCGTTCTTCTGCGGCCTTCTGCTGCTCTGCGGCCGCGGTCTCACGTACCTGGCGTTCCCGCTCTTCGGCGGCTTCGCGAGCTTTGCGTTCTCTGGTAATCATAATGTAGCTCCATAGGCCACCGCCTCCGCCGGCGATGACGGCGTGGGTCAGCATCTTGTTCAGGCTGTCAAGGCTGATGTACCGGGCAATGCGAGACGGATTGCAGCCAGTAGTTTGCGCCAGATCCGGCGGACAGGACGTATTTGTAAAATACCAGACGGCCCAAGTCACGGCAATGGCAGCCAGGGCGAATAAGGCCGGGAGGCGCAGTATTTCCCAAAAATCGCGGAATGTCAGCGGGCCATAAACGGACGGTGGGGATTCAGGCATATTTGCGTTGCTCCAAGGTTTTAGAAGGGCGGAGATACGCCCTCACCCCAGCCCTCTCCTAAAGAGAGGGTTCAAGCTGAGTTGGGACTTCAGGCCACGGCCTTGTCATCCCGCAGCCGCTCCACTTCTTCGAGGGTGTAGCCCAGCCAATCCAGTATCTCGGCGGTGTGCTGGCCGAGGGCGGGGGACGGGGGCGCGTGGGGCAGTGGGGTGCCGCTGAAGTGGGCGTAGGGGCCGGCCATTCTGACCTTGCCTTCCTGAACGTGAGTGAACTCGTCAACAAGGCCGTTGGCAACCACCTGCGGGTCATCGAACATCTCCTCGATGAAACGCACCGGCCCGGCGGGGATGTTGCGCTCCTCGAGGATGCGCAGCCACTCGCTGCTGGTCTTGCTGCGGAACAGCTCCTCGGCCCGATGCTCAAGGTCGCGAGTGTACTCCCGAGACTCCGGCTTGTCTGGATTCCAGCCGGGGGACATGGATTCATCGGTAAGGCCCAGAGTTTCCAGCAGACGCAGGCGAAGCGGCTGGCTCAGACAGCCAACGCCTATGGGCCCGTCGGCGGCCATGTAGACACGGTAGTAGATGTTGCCGTGATGCTCACGCCGCCGGCTGCCAGGCGACAGGTTCACCAGCTCGTCGAAGGATGCTCCGGCCTCGCGTTGTTCGCGGATGTCGCGCAACGTCTTTTCCCGAGTTTCTTGGTCCAGATTTTCGACGTGAAGGAAGCGGGCGCCCATCAGATTGAGGGCTTGGCCCAGCAGGGTGGTCTCAATCTTCTGGCCCACGCCGGTGCGCTCGCGGGCGTACAAGGCGGCGCTGACCGACCCGGCCATGGCAATGCCCGAAGAGGTGTCTATGAGCGGGCTGCTCCACACCCACGAAGGAACGTTGTCTACGGTCTTGGTCTCGGAGGCTATCATGCCCGTCATGGCCTGGATAATCATATCGTAGCCGGGGCGGTGGGAGTCGGGCCCCCGGCGTCCGTAGGCCGTCAGTTCGCAGTAAACCAGCCGCGGGTTGATGTCCGATAATGTTTCGTAGTCCACGCCCAGCTTCTGCGCCACGTCGGGGCGGTAGTTGACCAGCACAACGTCGATGCGCTGCGTCAGCCGCGACAGAATTTCTTGGGCTTCCAGCTTCGTGAGGTCGAGAGGCAGGCTGCGCTTGCCCCGGTTGTAGGTCATAAAGGTGCGGCTCTCCACACTCTTGGCCTGCGGGTCAGTGAACCGCTGGGTCAACCGCCACGGCTCGCCCCAGGGCGGCTCGATCTTGATGACGTCGGCTCCCATTTCGGCCAGCAACCGCCCGGCCAGCGGCCCGGCGATGATTTCAGTGAAGTCGGCCACCTTTATGCCGTCTAAAGGCCCGGACATAGCACATTACCTCCACAGGGAAATTAAACGCGCGGGGAAATTAAACACTGAAGAGGCCAAGATATTTATTATTTATTCGGCGCTCTCGACGTCCCCTGCTTTTAATAACTCAGCCAGAGCCGCGTTCACTTCGGCGGGGCGCTCACAGTGGGGGAAGTGGCCGGCGCGCTCCAGCTTGATGTAGCAGGAGCCGGGAACGGCCTTGTGGATTTCCAGCTCGTATTCGTCTGGCTGCATCGGGTCGTCAACGCCGCGCACCAAGGTCAGCGGGGCCTTCAGGCGGCGGATGCGGTCGCGGGCGTCGAAGCGGTCTATGGTCAGCAGGTCGTTGTGCTGCGAGATGGGGCCGACCTTTTTGTGACATTCCATCAGCTCGGCGCGAAGGTTAGGTTCTACGAACATCATTATATGCTCCATGGTGTCCAGCCACTGTTGCATCGCCGCGCCGTCTTGGGCGGCGTTCAGGCGGAACTCGAGACTGCCCGGCGCCCGCTCCTTGGGGCGCATGGCCACGGTCATCAGCAGCAGGCCATCCACCTCACCGGGCCAGGTCAGCGCGTAGTCCAGCGCCACGCAAGCGCCGAGGGTGAAGCCCGCCAGCGTCAGCCCGCCGGTATGCCCTCGCGCTTGCAGCCACCCCCGCAGCCAGTGGGTGTAGCCGGATACTTCCTCGAAGGACTCGCCTTCCAGATGGCCGGGCAGGTTGGGGGCGAGCGCGCCCGGGAAGCGCTGCATCTGGTAGTGATAGGATGCCGCGCACCCGCCTGCGCCGGGGCCGTGAATCAAGACTAGTTGTGACATTCTAAACCTCCGGGTACTCATTTCCCTCTTCCTTGACGGGAAGGGTTGCGCGGCGGTGAAATCTCTGACTAGCAACCGTACTTGCGACGGAAACGCCCACCCCTGGCCCTCCTATGGAAATACCCACCCCCCGGCCCTCCAGAAGAGAGAAGGGAAATTAGAGAGAGGGGAAATTATTCCCAAGAATCAGACAATCGGCCAGGGCGAAGGGAAGGACAGTCCGGTGCGGGCCAGCATACTCTCGCCGACGGCCTGCACTTCGGCTATCAAGGCTTGCTCGTCTACGAACAGGGGCGTGTGATTCTCCACCACCACGCGGCCGTCTGCGATGACGGTGTGGACGCTTCGTCCGTCGGCGCTGTAAACTAAACTGTTAACCGGGTTGAAAAGCGTGGCCCACTCGGCGCGACGGGTGTCATACAGCGCTAGATCAGCCTTCTTGCCCGGCTCGATGGAGCCGATTTCGTCGCCCAGCCCCAGTGCTTGGGCCCCGCCGATGGTCGCCAGCTCCAGCGCGGTCTCGGCGGTGATGGCGGTGGTGGAGCGGCGGGCGTCTTTGTACAGCACGGCGATCAGATACATAGCGCGGTTGGTCTCGATGAGGTTGGAGTTATTGCCTGCGTCGGTGCCGATGCCGACGGTGATTCCGGCCTCCAGCATCTCGGGCAGCAACCCTTCCGAGGTCATGCCGAAGCCGGACTTTACCGCAGCCGTGGGGACGGCCACCACCTTCGTTCCGGTGCGGGCCAGCGGGCCCACTTCAGATTCATCCAGACCCAATACGTGAGACAAAACAACGTTCTCGCCCAGCACGCCCAGACTTTCCAGATATTGCGTGGGGCGCATACCGTGGTCGCGCAAGCAGGACTCCACATAGGCCGGGCTGTTGTTGAAGTGCAGGGTCAGCGAGACGCCGTATTGGTCGGCCAGTCGCTTGGACTCTTGCAGTAGCCGGGGCGTGGCGAAGTTGGGCCCAAAAGGCATAGCCCAGGCATGTACCCGCCCGTCTAGCGCGCCGTCGTAGTCGCGGATGGTTCGCTCCACGATTGCGATGGCCTCGCCGGTTTCGTAGACTGGCAGGTTGACCGGGTTGGGCCGGTCGGTTACGTGAGCGCCGACGATGATTCGGCAGCCGGACTGCCGGTACGCCCGCAGGCCGGCGTCGAGGAACTTGGTGCTGCCTGGGTCTATGAAGGTGGTAGTGCCGTACTTGAGCAGCTCGGTGATGCCCAGCAAGGAGGTCAGGTATTCCTCCTCGGCGGTCATTTCGCTCTGTAGGCGGAATACGTTGGGCAGATAGTTGGAGCCGAGACTGTCTGGGAAGATACCGCGGGTGGCGTGGGCGTAGCTGACGTGCATATGCCCGTTGATCATACCCGGAGCCAGCGCCATACCGCTGGCGTCTATAACGCGCTCGGCGGCAACATCGGCCAAGTCGGCCGATTTCCCGGCCTGTGTGATGCGGCTGCCCTCGATAGCCACCGCGCCGTCGCGGATGATACGCCGCTCCCGATCCATGGTGATGATGTATCGCGCGTTCTCGATTTTCAGCGAAGCGTCCGGCATTGCGCCTCCAGTGCGATTTGATGTGGGGTATTCTACAAAATTTCGGTTAACTATTTCTCATAATCCCGCCACTGGCCGGAACTGTTATTCCAAAATTCAGGGGCCAAAACTCAGGGGCGCACAGTCGTGCGCCCCTGAGTTTTGGCCCCTGCCGGAGTAGCTGCCGGCTTACAGGCGGTCCAGGAAGCTGGTTACCGCGGCGTTGAATTCATCGGGCTTCTCCATCTGCGGGCTGTGGCCGCACTGGCCGATTATCGCCAGTTGCGAGCCGGGGATGGAGTTGCGGAAAATCTCGCCGCATTCCAGGGGAATGATGGCGTCGTTGGCGCCCCAGATTATCAGCGTGCGGGCCTGCACCTTGGACAGGTAGTGGGGCAGGCTGGGGTTGTGCAGGTAGGGTTTCCAGGCCAGGCGTGACAGCATCTCCCGGTTGGAGTGATCCACGGAGGCCTCTTCCGGGGTCAGTTCGCGGGTGAAATAGTCGTAGTTGGGCACCTGCTCCGGGTTATGGAAGGCAAGTTGCAACCGAGCGGCGCCGCCTACCATGAAAACCTCGGCGATTTCCGAGTTCTGGGGCCGGATTCCGGCGGCGTTGATGAGGATTAGTCCTGCGATGTCACTGCCGCCCATAGACGCCATCTCAGCCGCAACCCAGCCGCCGATGGAGTGGCCGGCCACTACGTAGTCGCTCAGCCCCAGGGAGTTTGCCAGCTCTAGGGTGAAGTGGGCCACGTCGGTTATGGAGTAGACCCATTCGGGGCGGGGAGTGCCGAAGAAACCGGGATGGGACGGCGCGTAGACCGTGTGACGGTCTGCGATGGGGCCGCTAGTGGGGTCGAAGGTGCCAAATCCGCCCCCGCCGTGCAGAAATAGAAGGGGAGGGCCGGAGCCGCCGGAAAATACCTCGACCGGCGTACCCGAGACCTGCACCGTTGATTTATGGCCCACTGCTGTCAGCGTCATGCACTTATACCTCGCTTTCAGTGAGTGTCGCGCCCCTGCCGAAATCGGAGCGTGCGGGAGCGGCAATGCGTAGCGCCGAATGCCGCAAAAATAGCCTAAAAGCAGTCTGATTCTGTTGCATAAGCCTGTTATTGTCAAGCTGCGCAGACTTGGGCCGGATTGCGAAAGCCCGGTTCTTCCCGTGAAAGCCCGAATCCCCTTGCGCCGTTCAGAAGCTGTTTGCAGTCAGGGCTGCCGCAGATTCCCGTGGAAGCGGAAATGACGGAAGCAGAAAGGAAATTTCGCAATTTTCTTTACCAATCGGTAGTGTATCAGTTTGACGCATTGACCAATGGGATTTCCCGCCAAATGTCGGACTGGAACGCTATCCGCCCACCTGCGTTTGACGCATTGACCAATGGGATTTCCCGCCAAATTGATCCACCACTTAACAAGAGAAAATTGCGAAACCGGCCCGGCCTCTCTCCCTCACACCTAAAATCCTACCCATCTACGTAAATAACCCCTGACACCGCCCCCTTGCCAACCCCGAAAGCGCCTCCCTACCATTATTACTGTCCGGTATTACTGTCCGGCCCAACTCGCCCCAGGCTCCCCGTGGCCGCGCCCCGGCCCGGCGATAATCAAAGACGAACACCGCAAAGTGGCCGGGAAAAACAAAATTCCGCACTAACTCAATCCCAGGAAGCGCCGCCGCGAACATCGCAAAACTGGCCGGGAAAAACAAAAATCTCGCCCCTAACTCAATCTCAGGAAGTGCCACAGCGAACATCGAAAAACTGGCCGGGAAAAACAAATCTTGCCCCTAACCCAATCTCAGGAAGCGTCACCGCCAACACCGCAAATGGCCGGTTATGGCCGCAAATGGCCGGACAAACAAAAATCTTGCCCCTAACCCAATCTCAGGAAGTGCCGCAATGTCCCTCTCCCAACTCCGCCGCCGCGTCGACGCCCTCTACCGCAAGTTCGCCCCCGAACTCGAAGTAGCCCGCCTCCACCGCCTCGCCGAAGACTACTGCGAAGAGTGGGACGCCGCCGTTGCCAACCACCAAGAACCCCCGCCCTTCGACCCGGTAACGGACGGCCCCAAGCACCTGGCCCAGCGCATCGCCGAAACCGGCGCCCGGCTCAACACCTATATGAACCTGCGCCGGTACCTCCGGGGCTGCCGCGAGCGGGGCCAAACCCCCGGCGTCCGCGAATTCCTCCGCGCCCTGCTCCCCTGGGCCGAACCCGGTGGCTACCTCGAAATACTCCGCTGGGATGCCCCAGGCCGCTAACACCCCCTGCCGCCGGAGCCGACGCCTTCAGAAATAAAAGACACAGGCCGGAGTAGTTTCGCAATTTTCTCTAACAATTGTCAGACTTGACACCGTAGTTGCAGGCCTATAACATAAAAGCAGTAATATGAGTTATTCCGCAGCGGGCGGCGCCTCCGGTGGGGATTAGTCTAGCGGTAGGACACCTGACTCTGGATCAGGCAGCGGAGGTTCAAATCCTCCATCCCCAGCCACTTCCCGCTATCTCTACTTGGCCTCATCTGTTGTGGCAGCCCCGTACTGCATCAGGCGTTAGCGCCCGGCTGTTGGCGAAAGGCATACGAGCGGTGTCGGCCAGCTTGTCGAAGCGCAGATATTATGGCTTGATGCGGGGCGTTCCGATAGCTTCAGCGAGGTGATTAAGTCCGCCGCGGTGTCTGCAACCCTGCCGTATACGCCGCTTCCTGATGACGAGCTTGACTCGTGTTTTGGCGCCTTGCGCGCACGTCTTGGAGCAGTATGCGGTTGCAGGCGGCGTATCCCTGGCTGTTTTGTTCATCACAACGTTGGCCGGAAGGCCGTCAACTTGGCGCTCGCAACAGATGACGGTTGTCAGCCCGGTGATGTCCCGGAGTGCGGTGATAGCCATCGCAGCCGGAGCGTGCTGGCCGGGGCCTGTTGCGTTAGCGCTGCGCCGCCCGCCATCAAAGAGATAAACGCGACGCGAGCCCAGGGAGATAAGCGCGAGACCAGGGTATTGGCGGAAGGCGGCTGACTGCCAGCCCCAATACAGGCAGAACCACAGGCACAGGCGCGATGCCCTGCCTTTGGGGTGTAGCGCCGGAGAAATCGGGCCACCGCCGCATCGGTGACGCTCTATGATCCCTTTCCCGGCCATTGTGACCGGCCGGGGCTATGCTTCATCAGCCCACTTATGGGGCAGCGCGGCCAGGCTTCCCAAGCCCAGATCCCGGCACAGATTCTCGTATTCGGGGCGATATGCCCCGCGCCAGTGGACGGCTTCAAGCGTGGCCCCATTCTCATCTCCGGAAAGGGGCGTGTTCCCGGTAATGGGAGCGTTCCCGGAAAGGGGAACGTCGCGGCGGAGGGTGGCGAGTTGGCGGTATAGCAGCGCGTTTTCGTATTCCCCGGATAGGATGCCTTGTAATGCCGCCGCTCCCCGCACTGTTGCGTCCCAAGGCCCGGCCAGGGGGATGGTCTCCAGGTGGCCGTAGCGCGACAGCACGGCAGCGGAACTCTTGGCTCCCCAGCGGGGCAGGCCGGGTATGCCGTCGGCGGCGTCGCCGGTGAGAGCCAGCAGGTCTGGTATGGACGCCGGGGGAACACCGTGCTTGGCGATTACGCCTGCTTCGTCAATGATTTCGTTCCGCCGCCGGTCGAAACAGACAACCCGGCTTTCTTCGACGAGCTGGGTTAGGTCCTTGTCGGGCGAGCAGATTACGAGGCGTTCCACCGAGGGTTCCCTGGCCAGTTGCGCCGTCGCGGTGGCGATGGCGTCGTCGGCCTCGAACTCCACCATCGGCCAGACCCGGACGCCCATAGCCGCCACCGCCTGCTCGGCCAACCCGAACTGGGCCAGTAGCTCCGGCGGCGTTCCCTCGCCGGTCTTGTAGCCCGGGAACAGGTCATTGCGGAAGGACGGTATCACGCTGTCGAAGGCGCAGCCGATGTGTGAAACCGCGTTTTCGCGGATGAGGCGCAGCAGGCTTTGTATCAGCCCATGCACCGCCCCGACGGGCTGCCCGGCCGGGGACTCCAGCGCGGGCAACGCGAAATAGGCGCGGAACAGCTCATAGGTGCCGTCAACCAGGTAGACTTCCAAGTTGACCCTCTAACGTCCGGCTCTCAACTGGGCAAGGGCGCACAACCGTGCGCCCTTAATGGTTGTCAAGTATATCACTCAATGAAGTAGACGAACCTCAGCCGGGGAATCACCAAGGGGGACAGAGGAAAGCCCTTGACATAGGGCTTGATGAGATAAATTTCGCCGGTGGAGTGCCAGAGGGGAACCCAGGGGGCGCCTTCGAGAATCATACGCTCGGCCTGCTGGTAGAGGGCGAAACGGGCTGTCTGGTCCAGTTCGACGCGGGCCCGCTCCAGCAGAGCGTCCAGCTTCGGGTCGCTGTACTGAGTATGGTTGTTGCTGCTCTGGGTGTGAAACAGCCCGTCCAGGAAGTTTTCCGGGTCTGGGTAGTCGGCAATCCAGCCGAGGCCGCCGAAAATCTGGAAGCGATATTGTCGCAGGTCTTCCAGATAGGTGGCCCATTCGGTTTGCAGCAGCTCTATCCTGATTCCTAACTGCTCCTCCCAAGTCGCCAGGATCGCCCCCATTGTTGGACTTACCGGCGAACCGAAGGAGCCGGGCAGGGTCATAGTGATGAGCGGATAGCTGGCGGCATCGCTGCCATACCTGGACTCGGCCAGCAACTGCCGCGCTTTCTCCGGGTTGTACTCATAGCCTGTCAATTCGGAATTGTAGCCGGGGAAGCCGGGCGGCAGTATGCCTTTAGCCGGCCTGACCGTTTCTTCCAGCAGAATTTGAGCCAGGGTTTCCCGGTCTATGGCGTAGTTCAGGGCCAGGCGAACCTTTACGTCGTCGAAGGGGGGCTCTTGGGAATTCATGCCGATGTAATTCACCATGAACTCCGGCGGCCCTTGATGAATCTGATTATGCAGAGGGTTGGCCGGGTCTCGCAGCCCTTCCAGCGCCGCCGGCCCGATTACCCCGAGGTGAATCTCGTCGTTCTCATACATCAGGAGTCCGTTGCCCCCGGCCATATTGAACTCCACGGCGTCCAGGACGGCCGGGCCCAGGTGATAGCCGTCGAAACGCTCCAGCCGCATCAGCGTTCCGGGTTCGTATTCAGCCAGAATGAAGGGGCCGGTTCCGTTGGGCGACTGCACCCAACCTCGTCCACTTTCCACGTTGGAGCGGTCAACAACGAAAGCTGAGGGATAGGTGAGCTTGGAGAGAAAATAGGGTTTGGGAGCGTCGGTTTCCACCCGCAGCGTCCCCTCGTCCAGGGAGCCGACTCCCGATATGGCGGCGGCCTCCCTGTTCAGCTTCTCCGGTACGCCCACGATGTCGCCCAAGAATATAGCCGCGGTTGGGGATTGGGTATCCGGATTGGCGGCCCGCTCCAAAGACCACCGGACATCGCCGGCGGTGACCTTGCGCCCGTCTTGGAAGGTGGCTGCCGGGTTCAGCCGGAAGGTATAACCCATACCGTCGGGGTCAATTGCCCAGTCCTCGGCCAGGTCTGGCGCGAGAGCCAGATCGGGGTCTAGGGTGAGCAGCCCTCCGAAGACCTCCAATACATAGCGCGACGAAGTGACGTCGCCGGCCCGGTGCGGGTCGAGGGTTGGCGGGTCGGCGCCGAGCAGTTTCAGAACCCCGCCTTCCTCCGGCCTGCCCAGCGCTCCGGCGCCAACGGCCTGCGTTCCCGCAGCTTCCGGAGCCGGCGTCCCAGCGGCCGTTGGCGCGGGGGTGCGGGTTGAGCTGACCATTGAGCCGGCCGTTGGCGCGGATGTCGGCGCCACGGCATCCGCAGGCGTCGGCGTATCCGCTGGGGAATCGGAACCGCAGGCAGACGAAAGGGCAGCAAGCAACCCGGCAAAAATTAGAAAGAGCCTCATTTTTCCGCCTCCATAGAAGCAGTTTTGAGAGAAGCAGTTTTATTTGCTCCTGGGGCAAGGGAGGTATTTCAGTCTCGGATTCACTGCCGCCCGCAGTAAGCAGCGGCGGCCCGGCAGATAGAATACCAACTTGGTTCGCTCGTTGTCTTTCAGACTTGACTTCGGTATTGGGTTATAATCGGCGGAACCGGAGACGCTCAGACTTGCCACCCCACTATCTTCCCTGCCTTGTCTTTCCCTCGTTATTTATGGAAATGGTGGGCAGGAGAGACCATCGGCAGGTAAGACATAACAGGTAAGGAGGCCCATCGTGAAAGAGATAATGCTGGACTACTCGAAGCAGTGCGGCGATGAGCCGGAGAAGGGCCATAACCGCTGGCATCCCGACATTCCGCCCGCCGTCCGCGCCGACGAAGGAGAGGAAGTGGTGATGCAGACCCGCAACGCCTTCGACGGTCAAATTACGCCCAAAACCCAGGCGGCGGATTTATTGGCCACCGACCTCGGCCTGGTGCATCCCCTGACCGGCCCGGTCTATGTCAACGGCGCGGAACCGGGCGACTTGCTGGAAATCACGATACTGAACATCGAACCGGCTTCGTGGGGGTTCACCACCATTTTGCCCGGTTTTGGCTTCTTGCGCGACCTGTATACCGAGCCGTACATCGTCCACTGGGAGATGCGCGACGGCTTTGCCCAGTCGGAGCAGCTCCCCGGCGTGAGGGTTCCCGAGGCCTCCTTTATGGGCACTATAGGCGTGGCGCCATCGCGGGCCTTGCGGCAGGAAATCTTGCTGCGGGAGGACGAACTGCTGCGCCGCGGCGGAGCGGTGGTGGGGCCAACTCCGGCCGGAGCGGTGCCGGCGCAAGAACCCTTCGCCTCCGAGGGGCTACGCACCATCCCGCCCCGCGAGCATGGCGGCAACGTGGACATCAAGCAGCTAACCGCCGGAACCCGCTTGCTGCTGCCGGTGTTCACCAAGGGAGCGCTGTTCTCCGCTGGCGACGCCCATTACGCCCAAGGCGATTCCGAGTGCTGCGGCACGGCCGTCGAGATGGACTGTACCCTCCACGTCAGCTTCCGGGTGCGGAAGGGCGAGGCCGCCGGACGGGGCATCAACTTCCCCTATTTCGAGCGCGACGACTACTTCACGAGCCCGGAAATGGCCGCGCCGCGCCGCTTCCTAGCCGCCACCGGAATGTGCATTGCCCCCACATCCAACGGCGGATGGCGCAACGAATCGGAAAACGGCACCCTCGCCTCCCGCCAGGCTTTGCTTAATATGATTCACCTGCTGATGGAGCGCGGCTGGAGCCGCGAGCAGGCCTACTGCATTTGCAGCGTTGCCGTAGACCTCAAGGTCAGCGAGGTGGTGGACGTTCCAAATTTCGTCGTCTCAGCCTTCCTGCCGCTGGATATTTTCACAGGATAGTATTTTTGCGAGGCAGACAGAGTTTGCCGTTAGTGGGAACGCCTCCGAAGTTCGACGAAAATGGTTGGGCATCAAATGACCAGGTGATGCCCAACCTGCGGCCCGGTGCTTCGGCCAATGCCATATTGAGCTGGGCATCAAATTCAATTTCTCATTCGTTGAACAGCCGGATTAACCAGAGCGTCTTTGTGCTGGGGGAAGGTGATAATCCGGGACGAATAACCTGGTCGGCTTCGCTATGACAAGGGCTGTGGATTCCCGCAAAAACAGAAAATGAAAAGGCTCAAGCCTCCGCGGACCCAAGCTACCCGCCCTGCTGGACATAGGGTATACTGGCCGCATTCGCCTTCGGCGCTCTCGCGCCTTTGGCCCCCCCTCTTCGGCGCCTCAACGAAAAGGAGTAGTTTATGCAGTTTGGACTCTTGTACGAAATGCAGCGTCCCTATGATGACGAAATTGACTGGCATGCGCTTTATCAGGAAACGCTGGAGCAGTGTGAACTGGCTGATAAGGTTGGCTTCGACAATCTGTGGTTTGTGGAGCATCACTTCCTTTATGGCTTCTCCGGCTCGCCCTGCCCCGAGGTGATGTTCGGGGCGCTCTCACAGCGCACCAAGAACATCCGCATCGGCTTCGGCGTCTCCATCCTGCCCAACCACCACCCTATCCGGATAGCTGAGAGGGTGGCGATGGTGGACCAGCTCACTCACGGACGGGTGGAAGTTGGCACCGGCCGCTCCAACGCCTATGAGCAGTTGGGCCAAGGCATTGACCCCCGTGAGACCCGCGACCGCTGGGACGAAGCCATCACTATGTTGCCCCAAATCTGGCAGACCTCCGGCGAGTTCTCTTGGGAGGGCAACTTCTGGAATGTGCCGCCCCGCCGGGTTTTGCCTCAACCCTACCAGAAACCACACCCCCGGATGTATCTGGCCTGCACCCAAACCGAGAGCTTCCGCCTGGCGGCCCAGAAGGGCATCGGAGTGCTGTCGTCAGCCTCCTATGCCGTGGACGTGCTGGCGAACCACGTCAAGGTGTACCGGGACGCCATCAAGGACGCCGACCCGGTGGGCGCGGAAATCAACGAGTTCTGGGGCAACAATGTGCATTCCTTCTGCGCCGAAGATGACCAGGCGGCTAAGGAACTGTGCGCGGAGTCTATGAAGACCTTCTTCGGCCCGGAGAAGCCCTACATCGCAGGCCGAATCAATGCCTATGAGGAACTGCTGGAAGCTTGGGGCGGGGTGCCGGAACACCTAAAGGCCGACTTCGGACGCTGGCTGCGGCAGTCTGACGAGGAACACCAGACCCAGGCGGCTGAGGCCGGCATATCCCTGGACAGCGGCCCCGGAGCTGCCCGCGCCGCCGTGGCTCAGCTCGACGCCAATACCCTGGCCGACCGCGGCGTCATCATCGCCGGCAACCCGGAGAGCTGCATCAACACCATCAAAACCTACGAAGACATTGGCGTTGACCAGGTGATGCTGATAATGCAGACCGAGACCATCCCCCACGAAAGAGTGATGGAGTCCATCGAGCTATACGGCAAGGAAGTCATTCCCGCCTTCCGTAAGGGCGGCAACGGTAAGTAAGCCAGCGCGACAGGGGCCGGAAGTTAGCCAGATAACCCAACCTTCCGGCCCCTCTGCCTGTTCCCGCCGCCCTTGGGCTGCAAATACGGTGGGTCGGCGCCGTTCCCAGTTTTATACGTAAGCGTAAAGGATATAAGCGAAAAGACAGGCTATGAGCCGGATTGCAGGGTGCGCAACTGCTCGCGGAGACTTTCGTTCTCCGCCGCCAGCGCCAGCCGGGCCGCCTCGGATGATTGCATCCCCCTTTCCGCCTCCAGCCGGGCCGCCTCGGATGATTGCATCCCCCTTTCCGCCTCCAGCCGGGCCGCCTCGGATGATTGCCTCTCTCTTTCCGCTTCCAGCCGGGCCGCCTCGGACGCTTGCATCCCCCTTTCCGCTTCCAGCCGGGCCGCCTCAGACGCTTGCATCCCCCTTTCCGCTTCCAGCCGGGCCGCCTCGGACTCCCGGGGGGTAAGGAGCCACTCTCTTTCTGACGGGTCATACAGGCGCAGCTCCAAGTCTGAGAAGGCGCAGATGTCCAGCCCCAGAACTGAGCTGTGGCCCCATAAAACGCCGGCGCTGTCCGACTCCATAAGCAACCTTTGATACTGCCCCCCCGACAGCGTCTCGCCCACCAGCGGCGGAGTAAAGCATTCGCCGGTAGGATCGAACCGCCAGTATTCTGTTACCCCCATACGGGCGTATATCTCCCGTTTCTCGTTTGCATCCCGCACCCAAGTGCCTGGTGATGCTATCTCCATCACGAAGTCTGGGGCTTTGCCCTCCCGCCATATCAGCCAAGAGTCCCGGGGGTGGTTTCCCGCAGCCCCGAACACCGCGAAAACGTCCGGCGCCAACCGGGTCCGGTTGTCGTTAATCCGGTAGTACACCAGCATATCGCCGGCGACATAAACATCGCTGCGGTGGGCAAACCAGTTTTTAAGGGTGATGACGGTATCGGTCAGCGGAACGAACTGCAATTCGGATTCGGCCATCGGCTCACCGTCGGAGGAAGGGTACTCGATGCTCAGGTCGTCTTCTTCGCTGCCGCGCTGAAACTCCGAAGCGCGAGATGAGGGCTGACTGGATGACGGTTGTTTGATGGCCTTGGGGGTGTTTTTGGCGACCATTGCGCTCCCTCCTTACCCGCCCTTGGCTCCGGCGATGTCGCGGCGCAGGAACAGCCAGAAAGCGCCCCCGCCCAGCACGATGGCGTAGATGGTGATGACGATGGCGCCGTGGGCCATTCCGGAGATGCCGCTTATGGTGGCGATGTTGATTTCTTCGTCTGGGTCTGCTCTCTGCCAGGCGGTCACGCCGGGGCCGAGCAAAAAGGCGAATACCTTCTCGCCCCACGAGAAGATGCTCAGGATGGGGGTGAGGATAATCGTCTCGGCGATGTAATAGCCGATAGACAAACCAAAGCCAACTCCGTTGGAGGATGTCAACACTACGAAGAACAGGGCCAGCATAATATAGGGCAGAAAACCGTAAACCATCCGTCCGTAGAGCGCCAGCAGGTCGAGCGACGAAATGTCGCCGTAGGATTCGGTGGTTTCCGGGGTAGTCAGGACGGCCTCGGCGATGAAGCCGCTTATCATGACGGTCACAGACAGGATGATCAGAACGGCGGCAGTGAACAGCACTACCACCGAGGCTTTGGAGGCTAGGAGGGGCCAGCGCCCGGCCCCCTTGCTCAGCGCCGGGCGCAGCGTTCCCCAGCCGTATTCGCCTCCCATGACCGTCGCGGCCAGAACTACCGCGATAAACGGCCCGAAAAAGGCTGAGAATGCTAGGCCGTTGGCGATGTTCTCGGCCGGCGACTGATAGGACACGTTGTCGGACTGAGTGGCAACCAGCCAGAAAATGAGCTGTTCCATTATTAGGATGAAACCCAGAATAATCCACGGCACCCAGCGGTGGCGCAGCTTGAACCATTCCCAGCGGGTCAGCAGAGCCACCTGCATCGCTTGCGCCATCAGGCTCCCCTCTCATCCGTAACGTCTAAGAAATACTGCTCCAGAGATATCTGGGCAGGCGTCATCTCGGCGACGTAAACTTCGTTGCGGCTCAGAGCGGCGGTTACCTCCCAGGAGCGGGCTGCATCTACGGTGGCCACCAGATAGCCGCTGTCTGCGCTCACGCTGTCCACCCAGGCCAGGGCGTTCAGGATTTCGTAGGCTTTGGCGTCGTTGGTGGTGCGGAGGCGCACCTGTGGCCGTCCTTGTTCTTGCAACAGCTCCGCCACGTCGCCTTGAGCGATAAGCCGCCCTCGGGAAAGGATTGCCACGCTGTCGCAGACCTGCTCCACCTCGTTCAGGAGATGGCTGGAGAGGATGACGGTGCGGTTTTCGCCGCCCAGGCTGCGAATCAGGCCCCGCACCTCGGCCATGCCCGCCGGGTCCATGCCGTTGGTGGGCTCGTCCAGCACCAGCAGTTCCGGGTCTCCGAGCAGCGAGTAGGCCAGCCCCAGACGTTGCTTCATCCCCAGCGAATAGGTCTGGAACTTGTCTCCGCCGCGCCCTCCCAGCCCCACTTGCTCCAGCAGGGAGTCCAGCTCGCCCGGGTGTCCGCGCCCGGAAATGCCCTGGAAGTAGGCCAGGTTATTGCGCCCCGAAAGATAGGGGTAAAAGGTGGGGGTTTCGATGATTGCCCCGATGCGGTGCAGTTGCCGCTCCAGCCCGCCCTTTTCCGGCGGCGCGCCAAACAAAGCAAAACTGCCCGCGGTGGGCCGCACCAGCCCCAGCAGCATACTCATCAGCGTGGTTTTGCCCGATCCGTTAGGCCCTAGCAGTCCGAAAATGCGCCCGCGCGGGACATTTAGAGACAGGCCATCCACCGCCAGTACCCGCCCATATCGCTTGGTCAGCCCATCGGTCTGGATAACCGAGTCTTCCATAACCGCCTCCATATCCGTATTTCAGGATACGCCGCTGACGGTTTCAATACAAGGTTAGATCCCCCAGCGCGGCTGCTTGTGCCTGTAACTGCCGGGCAGCCGGTTGGGATATAATTACGATTATGCCGCAGTGGTTGACTGTCAAGTACCTACAGTCGGGAGCATACCTCGCCATAATGCTCGCCGTCTTGGGAGTGCCGCAAATGCTATCCAGTTACTTTGACTTCAGCCGTCCATATCCAGCCGGTTATTAAGAGCGGAGGTTGGAAGGCAACCTCCGCGCGATTGCTTTTTCTCCCCAATCATCATCCCACTTCCGGGTGCGCGCCCCAGGTCTCGAAGGAGCTGATGGACGCTTCGAGGGTAACGTTGACGCTCTCTCCGGGCGCGAGGTCAACCGGGGTGGTCGGCCCCAGCTCGATTCCGTTAGACAAGTGCACTTCGACCCGTACCCGTGTCAGTGTCCTGCTGGTGGTGTTTTCGACGACTCCGGTGAAGGCGTTGGCGTCTGCGTCATAGGAAATAATCAGCCGGGCTCCAGCGCGCACATTATCGTAGGTATCATCCAACCCGTACTGTGTGCCGGATTCTTCGCCTTCCGCGCCGGATTCGCTATGCGCGCCGGATGCGGAGTCGCTGCTGTGCTCGCCTTCCGCGCCGGATTCGCTATGCGCGCCGGATGCGGAGTCGCTGCCGTGTTCGCCTTCCGCGCCGGATTCGCTATGCGCGCCGGATACGGAGTCGCTGCTGTGCTCGCCTTCCGCGCCGGACTGTTCGCTATGCGCGCCGGATTCGGAACTTTGGCTTTGCTGATTGGATTCGGAACTGCGGACGGGTTCGCCGGAGGGGGTGGCGGAGCCACCGCAGGCAACCAGGCCCATAAGAGACAGAATGCTGATTACGATTAAAGCCGCCATCAGGAGTTTCATAAGTTTCCTCTTGATACAGTATGCAGTTGCAAGCCGCTATACTATACGGCCTAGCCCGAATGCCGGATTGCCGTCCGGGGCAGGCAAAAGACATTTAATGACACGGAGGCAGCGATGCAACTGGGAGCCATTTTTCCGCAGACCGAAATCGGGGCCGATCCTGCCGGAGTCCGCGACTTCGCCCAGGCCGCTGAGGACCTGGGTTATGAGCACCTGCTGGTGTTCGACCACGTGCTGGGGGCTGACGCCAGCAAACGGGAGTCGTGGGAGCGGCCATACAGCTCGGTGGACACTTTCCATGAACCTTTTGTGCTTTTCGGCTACTTGGGCGCCATCACCCAGAAGCTGGAATTCGTCACCGGGGTGCTGATTCTGAGCCAGCGGCAGACCGCCCTGGTGGCCAAGCAGGCCGCCGAGGTGGATGTGCTGACCGGCGGACGCCTGCGCTTGGGCATTGGCGTTGGCTGGAATGATGTTGAGTACGAGGCGCTGGGCGAAAACTTCGGCAATCGGGGCCGCCGCTCCGCTGAGCAGATTGAGGTTATGCGCCTGCTCTGGACTCAAGAAGTGGTGGACTACCACGGGCGCTATCACGACATCACCCATGCTGGCATCAACCCCCTGCCGGTGCAGCGCCCCATCCCCGTCTGGTTCGGCGGCGGCGCGCCCCAGGTGGTGCGGCGCATCGGCCGCATGGGCGACGGCTGGTTCCCCCAGTTCGGCCCCGACAGCGAGGGCGCCGAGCGTATCGCCGAGATGCGGCAGATAGCGGTGAACGCGGGCCGCAACCCGGCAGACATCGGCATTGAGGGCCGCATCGGCATCGCCACCGACAGCCAGGACGACTGGGGCAAGCTGGCCGAAGCCTGGGCCGAAGTGGGCGCAACCCACCTCTCAATAAACACTATGCGCGCCGGACTCAAAGGCCCAGATCAGCACATAGAGGCCATACGGCGCTTCAAGGAAGCGGTGTCTTAACTGGGATTATGCGCAGAGGGCGCAAGGGGAATAACATCAGCGTCTTCTGCGTTAACAACTGGCTATTTTACTCCCACGGCGTACCTTCGGTGAAAATGTCGTTGCAGCCGGTTCCGCTGACTTGGTGAATTCGCTCCATCATGGACTCGACGGCTCCGTTCACCAGCCTTTGTAGCTCCCGTTTTTCCTCCCGGTTTATGCGCCTTGGATTCACGTCGTAACGGTAGACGTCGGAATAGGCAGCCAGCCAGTTGCCTTTGCCGCCGGGAACGCTGGGGTTGTTGTACTGGATATGCTCGAACAGCGCAATCAAGGATTCGCGCAGTTGCCCGGTTCCCGGTTCGTCCCAGTTCTGAATTCTCTCCAAATGGCTCCACAGCTCATTCAGGTCATGTCCGAACCGGGATGGGTCGTTAAACGTGGACAGCCAGCCTTTCAGCGCGTTCTCAACGGCCTGCTGGGCGGCGAAGCCGATTACTTTCTGGTTCCAGTGGTTCCTGTCCACCATTTCGTTGAACTCATGGCTCCACTCGGCGGCATTTTCCAGCCGCTTTTTGGTGGCCGGCCAATGAATTGGATACTCGTCCTCATAATCTGCGCCGTACTCTAATCCTTCTCCGTTCATCACCACTCCGTGGTGCGCGGCCTGCCCGGCGAGGTGCTGTTTCGCTCTCCGGTTGCGGACGAAATCGTCCCGGGTCATGATGACGATGCTTACATCTAGCCGCGGCGGGTAATTTCGCATATATCCGCTGGCCGCTGCGTCTGCGTCCCGTGCGGTTTTGTGGTTCTCTTTCGCTTGCGCAATTACAAGCAGGTCCACGTCGGAATGCGCGCAGTAGTCTCCTGCCGCTCTGGATCCAAAGAGAATGACGGTAGCCGGAGACACCTCTTCTTGAACCGCGCGAGCTATTTCCAGGGCATGAGGGTCCGGTTTATGTTCGTCCAGTCTCTTATCTCGCATCTAATGAGACTACAATTCCTGAAACTTCAATGCCGCTAGACGTTGAGACGGGAATTCTGCCGTGGTCATTGCAGCAGCAATGCGCTTCTGCTTTTTCCGCCGGCGATGGCTATCACGCCCGTGGCGCTCCAGCCGGCGATAGCGATGACGCCCACGGCATTGACGCCGCCGATGGCGACTAGGCCCACGGCATTGATGCCGCCGATGGAGACCAGTCCCACGGCGTTCGCCGGGCCAAAAACCACCAGCCCTATGGCGTTCAGGAAGCTCAGCGCTGCAATGCCGAAGGAATTGTATAGGCCCGCGGCCACGATGCCGACGGCATTCCTGCCAACCGCCACAATCCCGGTGTCGAACCCCATAACTTGTTTGGTTGAGGTATCCATACTTCTCCGTTATTGGATAAACCTTAACCCGTCGCGGCTCTAACCCCGGCGCAGCCGAACCACCCGGTCCAGTATCCGGTGGCCGACTTCGTACTTGGACAGCAGCGGCAGTTCCTCGGCGTTCAGGTCGCGGTCTATCAGCGTTACGCGGTTGGTGTCTGCGCCGAAGCCGCTGCCCTCGCTGGTGATGTCGTTGGCAGCGATGAGGTCCAGGGACTTGGAGGTCACTTTGGCGGCGGCGTTGGCGACCAGATTCTCGCTTTCGGCGGCAAAGCCTACGCGCACAAAGCTCCCATGAGCGGTAGCCAATATATCAGTAGTGAGGGTCAGGGGGATGCTTAATTCGTTGCCGGCTTTCTTGATTTTCTGCTCGGCGGTGGAGACGGGACGGTAGTCGGCTACGGCGGCGGCCATAATCAGCGCGTCGGCTTCCGGCGCGTGGGCCAGCACAGCGTCGCACATCTGTTGCGCTGTGCCAACCGGCACCACCTCCACCAGCGGCGGGTTGGGAAGGCCGCGGGCCGCAGAGACCAGCACAACCTTCGCGCCCCGGTCGCGGGCGGCCTCGGCCACCGCGTAGCCCATCTTGCCAGAGGAGTGGTTGGTGATGACGCGCACCGGGTCTATCGGCTCGGCGGTGCCGCCGGCGCTGACCACGATGGTGCGCCCCTTCAGGTCGCCGTTGCGCCCCAGGGTGTATGAGATGTAGCCCAGCAGTTCCGGCGTCTCAAGCAGTCGCCCCCAGCCGGTCAGCCCAGACGCCAGCCGTCCCCGCCCCGGCCCGGCGATGACCGCGCCGCGCTGCCGCAGCCGCTCCAGGTTCTCCTGCGTCGCCGGGTGTTCATACATATCGGCGTCCATCGCCGGGGCTGCCATCAGTGGAGCCTTGGATGCTACGGCGGTCGTCGTCAGCGGGTCGTCGGCCATCCCCATTGCCAGCTTGGCGATGGTGTGTACGGTGGCCGGGGCGACGACTATGATGTCGGCCTGCCGCGCCAACTCGACGTGTTCCACGGCGTATTCAGAGCCGGCGTCGAAAGCGTCTGTGACCACCGGGCGGTGGGTCAGGCTTCGGAAGGCCAGGGGGGTCACGAACTGTGTCGCCCCGTGGCTCATAACAGTATCCACCAGCGCCCCGGCCTGCGTTAGCTTGCTGGCCAGGTCGAGGGCCTTGTAGCTGGCTATGCTGCCGGTGACGCCCAGTACCACGCGCTTGCCGTTTAACACGCCGCCGCTCCCGTTCACTTAGTCAGGATCCCGGTTCGGCCCGGTTGAGATTATAAATATGGCGCAGGCCGATGAGGGTCAGGTTCGGATTGATGTGGTTGAAGATGCCCGTCTCCCGGGAGATAACGTCGGCCAGCCCGCCGGTGGCGACCACGGTGGCGAATCCGCCAAGCTCGCCCTTGATGCGCCCCACCAGCCCCTTGACCAGTTCGGCGTAGCCCAGCACCAGCCCGGACTGGAGGGCCGTCGTCGTGTTCTGTCCAATGGCGGACGGCGGCGGCGTAAGCTCAATGCGCCGAAGCTGAGAGGTGTTAAGGAACAGGGCCTCGGCAGCCACGCTGATGCCCGGCGCGATGGCTCCACCCAAGTAAATGCCCTCCGACGATATGGCGTCGAACACCGTTGCCGTGCCGAAGTCCACGATGACAGTGGGGTAGCCATACAGTTCCTTGGCCGCCACGGCGTCGGCGATGCGGTCGGCCCCCACGTCCCGGGGGTTTTCATAGGCGATTTTCAGCCCGGTGCGTACCGCTCCGGTTACCGTCAAAGGATTGACTCCGAAGTAGTTGGAAGCCACTTCCTCGAATATCCCGGTCAGCGGCGGGACCACGCTGCACATAGAAACATCGGTGATTTCCTCCCGCTGAATGCCGTTCAACCGAAGCAGGCTGGTTAGCAACAGGCCGTACTCGTCCGGAGAGCGGCGCGAGTCTGTGGCTGCCCGCATAGTCGAGGCCAACCCGGAGCCGCCAAATACGCCGATGGTTACCATGGTGTTGCCGATGTCGAGGGTAAGGAGCATAACTTTGTCCGAAGTCAAGACTGTGCGAATCGGATTATAAGACAGGGCGGAAAGGCCGACAAGGAACTGGGATTATCAAGGGGCAATTCCAAGGCCCATTTGAAGATATCCGCTACAAGCGTCTATGGAGTATAATCACAGCCGGAGCGCGGCCCGGAAGGCGCGAGATTCGGATTGATGGGATATTGTGGGAATGAGTAGCAAATTTCTGGAACGGCTGGATGAGATTCGAGAAGGCGCCCCGCCCCGCCTGGGCTTTGGGACGCGCCGCGCTGAAAAGACGCCGGGCCTGGCGCTGATCGTGGCGGCGGAAGGTAAGGACGGCGCGGCGGCGGCCAGCGGCCTGGCTCCCGACGCGATTATAGTGTCCGGCGTGGCAGTGGTGGACGCCGCCGATATTGGCGAAGCGGCCGGCAGCGCGCGCTGGGGAGCGCGGGCGGCGTCTTTTTCCGCCGAATCCGCCGCAGCCTGGCGCGAGGCCGGGGCTGACCCGGTTGTCTTTTCGTTACCGGACACGGCGTTGGGCGCGGTCATTTCCAAGGATGTTGCGCGCGTCTTGGTTGTAGACGCCGGCTTGCCCCCTGAAGAACTGCGCGACATCAACCCGCTGCCCGTGGACGCCGTGCTGATGTCTCTGCCCGGTGATCCGGCCGGCTGGACGCTTCAAGACCTGCTGGGTGTTGCGCGGGTCAGTGGGCGCGTGGGCAAGCACCTGCTGGCTGAGGTGTCCGGCGCCCCCGACGGTGATACGCTGGAAGCGTTGCGCAGCGCTGGCGTCGTTGGTCTGGTGGTTGGGCTGTCATTGGGAGAGGAAGCAATCGCAGGCCTGAAAGACGCACTGCTGAATATGCCGCGCCCAGGCGCCGACCGGCGCAGCCGCTCCAGCGCCATCCTGCCCGGCTCCGTCTACGTCGACCGCCGTTCCGCGCCCGCCGAAGACGACCCGGATGACGACGATTAGCCCCGAAGATTGCCGGATAGCCGAACACGGCCTGCCATATACGCGCCTGCCATTTGTACGAAGGACGTGTCCCATGACCGATGACCTGCACCAAGATGAAGGACCAGACGGCTCGCGGGAAGAAGGGCAACACGAACACGTCCACGAGCCGCATGAGCATTACGGCGTGCTGCCCGCCAACGGCGTCGAAGACCTGACCGACAAGCTGACCGGCTATATGTACGAAATCGAGCTGGGCGGCCTGTCGGACATTATGGGCCAGGTACTGGATGACTTCGCCGAACAGTCGGGCGGAATGCCGGAAGACCTGAAATCCCGCGACGCCTTCGAGCAGATTTCCCGCAGCCAGCTCGCGGTCACGCTGGCTTACCAATTGGGACGGCTGGAAGGCCGCTCTCCGCAGCTCGTCGAAAACCTGGTGGCCCGCGCCATAGAGTCCTACGGCTTTCTTCCCGTGGACGAGTCAGAGGAAATCACCGACACCGACATAGTGAACCCCAAGGTGCAGGTCTATCCTCGAGTCCGACGGATGAAGTACGTGGAGCCCCAGATTATCCAAATCCAGGGCTTGGGCGGCGACCCCACCGGGGGCGGCGGGCCAACGCCGGAATAGCTTGGCGCCGGCCCGCGGAATTGCCTTGGCCCGCGGAATTGCGCCGGATTCCACTTGCCAACACTAACTCCGCTACACATAACTCTGTTATAGAGGACTGCTATGACCACTGCCGCACCCGCCTATGACTTGCTCCTCACCGGCGGAATGTTGCTGGACCCGGCGCAGGGCATCAACGGCCGCCGCGACGTAGCCTTCAAAGACGGCTTAGTGTCTGCTGTGGCCGAGCGTATAGACGCTGCCCAGTCTGCCGCGACGGTGGACGTCTCCGGAAAGCTGATTACCCCGGGGCTGATTGACCTGCACGGCCACTTTTACCACGGCGGCAACCCTACATCGGTCAACCCCGACGAAATCTGCCTTTCCTCGGGAACCACTACCGGCGTAGACGCGGGAAGCGCTGGGTTCCTCAACTATCAGGCAATGCGCGACTACGTGTTTCCGGCCCACCGCACCCGGCTGTTGGCTTTCTTGCACGTTGGCGCCGTCGGGCTGGCGGTCAACCGGGTGCTGGGCGGCGGGCTGCACGATATGCGGGTGATAGACGTTGATCAGACTGCCGACCACATCAAGCAGAACCCCGGCTTCTGCTTCGGCGTCAAAGTGCGGATGCACATCAACGCCGTGGCCTACTGGAACGCCCACGAGGCCATGCGGGCCGCCCGGTCAGTGGCCGATAAATCGGGCGCCCGCCTGATGGTCCACGTCAGTGGCACGCCCATTCCGTTGCCTGAAGTGCTGGAATTCCTCGGCCCCGGTGACATCTCCACTCACGCTTTCAATGGTCACCCGGAGAACATTCTCGACCGCAACCTGAAGATTCGCCCGGAAGTGAAGGCCGCTGTAGACCGGGGCGTTGTTATGGATTTGGCCCACGCTGGCGTCCACTGTGATGTTGAAGTAACGCGCGCCGCCCTGGAGCAGGGCCTCGCGCCCCACACCATCAGCACTGACATTCACGTCCCTCCGCCGGAACGCACTGTCTACCAGATGAACGACCTGATCAGCAAGATGAACGCAATGGGTATGTCGCTGACCGATGCCATCGCCGCCTCCACCAGCGTCCCGGCCCGCGTTCTGGGTTTGCAGGACAGCATTGGCTCGCTGGCTCCCGGGATGTGCGGCGACGCTGCCGTATTCGACCAGCGGGAGGGCGCTTTCGTCTGGATGGACTCCGCGGGGAATCTGCAACGCGGCTCAATGCGCCTCGACACCTTCGCTGCCGTCCGCGCCGGGCAGGTGGCATGGCGTGAGGGCCACCTGGTCGAAATGGGAAATTGCTAAGTCGAACCACCAACGAATTTCATTGCTCAGGGGCAGGGTCAGGGTCGAGATGATGCAAGAAGCATAACGGAAATGGCGTGGCAAAATTGACCAATGCCGCTTCATTTCCAGCGCGAGGCAAGGGCCGATGACGCCGCCGCGTGTCCCTCGGGTAATGACCATTGCCGGGTCCGACTCCGGCGGGGGAGCCGGCATTCAGGCCGACCCCAAGACCTTCGGGGCATTGGGCGTTTTCGGAGCCTGCGCCATCACCACCGTTACGGCCCAGAACACCCTCGGCGTGAACGCAGCCCAAGCGATGCCCACCTCTCTGATTGAAGCCCAGATAGACGCCGTTATGGCCGATATCGGGGCGGATGCAGTGAAGACCGGGATGCTCCCGCCCACCGACATCATCCGGTGCGTTGCCGAGCGGCTGGAGTTTCACGCCCTCGCCCGGCAGTAATTGACCCGGTGATGGTCAACAGCGCCGACACCCGGCTGTTCAATGGCGAGACCCTGGATGCCATAAAGTCGTCCCTGCTTCCGCTGGCAACGGTAATAACGCCCAACAGCCTCGAGGCCAGCATCCTCACCGGGCTGGAAGCGGACACTGTGGACGGCCTCAAGGCTGCCGCAAGAGTGCTGGTCAACGAACTGGGCGCAAGGAACGCACTGGTAAAGGCAGGCCGCATAGAGGGCCCGGCCACCGACGTTCTGTACGACGGCTCGGACTTTCTCGCTTTCACCTCGGAACGCATCGAAACCCCCAACAACCACGGCACAGGCTGCACCCTGGCGTCGGCCATCGCCGCCGGGCTGGCCAAGGGCCTGGCGCTCCCTGCGGCGGTGCAACAGGCCAAGCGCTACGTGACCGCCGCAATTCGCGCCAGCTTCCCCGTAGGACGGGGCCACGGCCCGCTTAAGCACTTCCATGAACTGTGGCGCGCGCCAGGTTCGTCCTGGCTTATCGCCTGAGCTTGTCATTCGTCTTGGCTAATCGCCTGAGCTTGTCATTCGTCCTGGCTAATCGCCTGAGCTTGTCATTCGTCCTGGCTAATCGCCTGAGCTTGTCATTCGTCTTGGCTAATCGCCTGAGCTTGTCGAAGGATAAACGCGTTTCGCAAAGCGGCTGGGAAACGCCCTCAGTGGTTCTCGAAAATCTCCTGGAATTGTGCCACCTTGGCGACGGTTGCGCCGCGCTCGGACTTGGTTGGATTCTTGGGGTCGCGAGCTTTGGGCAGACGGCCCAGCTTGAGCAGCGATGCCATCAGCAGCAGCCGAGCCTTGTTGCAGTCCAGGTTGCTCCCGGCGATGGTCAGGTCGTCCCAGCCGCTGGGCACCCTGCCGCCGGGGTCGGCCCGGCCCACCCTAACCACCGGCATACCGCTGAAGGTGGCGATTTCCAGCGCCCGGTGCTGCGACATCGAGGCCAGGCCGTAAGGTGATGACCCCTCCAGCACGAAGCCGTGTAGCTTGGGGGCTTGTGGATCGTTGTTGCCTTGGTCCACCAGCCCCTTTTCGATTCGGGCTATGATGTCCACTTCGTTGTCCGGGTTGGCCGTTTCGTCCTCATCCATGTATGCGCCGTACTTGACGATGTGGACTCTGGGTATGCTCTCGCCCCGCAGCGCGCCTGCGTCGTCCTTAACGGCCACGTGGACTTGCGTGGTGTCGCCAACGAAGTCTGGAAACTCCAGCCGGTCAGGGAGCCGGGACAGGTTAACGCCGGAAGAGGCGGTATGCCGGTAGGCGGGCTTGTACCAGATGGTCACGGGCGGCCCCACCGTCCCCAGGATGCCGCCGTGCCCGCCGGTGGCCTTGTAGTTGCCGGGCCGGTCGTCGGCCTTCTTGAACTCGCGGGCGGCGTATATTCTCTCGTCCTGTACCCCCACGGCTCCAATGCCGCTTCCCATGCCCGAAAGCACCAAGTCCACGGCGTCCACGATGTTGCGGTCTCCGTCGTTGGCCAACTGCCCGTGAGGGCGCTGGGCCGCGATTCCGGCGATGGCGAGATCGGTGTCAATGAGCAGGCTCAACCAGTAGATTGTCTCTTCCACGGTCGGGCTGCCCTCCAGCCAGATGCCCCCGGCGTATCCCCCGCGGGACATCGCATCCTGCACCGAATTGGCAACGTGGGCCATATCCCGATACCTAGGCGAGCGCCTGATGGCGAGGGGTCTGTATGGAAAATAGTCCACGCCCGATTTCTCGCCGTTCTGGGTGTAGCCGCCGGGAGGAAGGACGCGGATGAACTCGAAGTCGGCCTTGCGGTCCAGTGTGCTTCCCTCCCCCGATTCGTCCCTGCCCGAGATGGTGCGGTCAATCTCCGCGAACATCCTGGAGGCGTCGGGGTAGAAGAATTGTCTGCCTCCGAAGTCAAGGGAAGGGTCGAACAGGTCGGCATCCTCGAAGGGCTGGCCCCGACCGGAGCCGTTGGCCCGCCGCGCCACGTAGGGCAGGGGATACGGGCCGTCCTCGGGCAGCAGCTCCACTTCGTAGTAGTCTTTCCCGTCCTGGTGGTAGACGGCAGCGGCATCCTCCTCCAGCGGGTGGGCGCTGTACTTCCTGATCCTGATAACCACCGGCTCGTGAAGGATCTGGGGCGCCAGGTGGTCATATCTACCAGGGAGGATGCGCTCATCCGGCAGCCTGCCCTTGTTGCCGGTTACCAGCGTGGGCGAGTTGGCGATGGTTGCCCTGGGGCCTGAGAACACGGCGATTCTGGGCCTCGTCATACTTCCTCCTTGAGACGGCTGCGAATCTGAGACGGCTGCGAATCTGGATTGCCGGATTTTCTCGCGTTCTGCTGATAAAGCGAACCCGCGGCGTTGCCGCGGGCAGTTTTACCGGAAGGGCGGCGAAGCAGTTAGCCGTTACGCCGGCTCTGCGACGAACACCGGAATCCGCCGCGCTGTCCGGTTCTGGTATTCCTCGTAAGGAGGGAAGGCAGCCACCGAGATTTCCCAGAGTCGCGCTCGCTCTGCGTCGTCTTCAACCTCGCGGACCTTCATGGTATAGACTTCGGCCTCGTCTCGAATTTCCACGTTGCCGTCTGCCCGCAGGTTGTAGACCCACACCGGGTTCTTGGGCGCGCCGCCCCGGGAGCCGACCAGCACGTAGTTGTCGCCATCCTTCACCCGCATAAGCGGCGTCTTGCGAATCGCCCCGGTTTGGTTGCCCATGTTGGTCACGATGATGACCGGCAGCCCGGTATCGCGCAGGGTCGTTCCCTGGGCGCCGCCGCTGCTCTCGTAAATCTCCACCTGCTCGCGCACCCAGTCGGTGGTTGAAGGTATGTACTCTGCCATTATTCGCTCCTCTTCTGTGATTATGGTTGATTGCCGCCTCATCATAACCCGAATCGTTGCTATTCACTACCCGCCCGCGGGAACCGGCGGCGCCAGGCCCCTGCCCCAACCTTCCCGCTCGAAGAGGGGAATGAAAGACCGCGCGGGCATTCGGGCAACTGTGCGGCGGCCGGCGGGGAAGCGTCAAGAAGGGGGAGTCGCCGGATTCGGCGTGGCGGTCTGGGTGACTTCAGGTTGGCCGTTCAGTTCGAAGACGAACTCCACCGGCTCGCCCTTCGGGAACAGCGAACGTTCCACCGCCACCATCACCATCGGCGCGAACAGGTATGGGTACTCACGCCCTTGCGGATCTTCGTCCAGCTCAATCTTCACTACCACTCTGCCTTTTTCTACCTGTATGTCGGTCACCGACAGCGGGTCGCCCCGCACCGGACGCCACACGTAGTAGACTGCCAGCAGCGCCGCGCTATCGAACTCGATGCGGCCCAGGGTGGTGGCGTTGCCGTAAATCCGCTTGCTGACGAAGCCGTCCTCAAAGGCGTCCAGCTCCTCCTGGCTGCCGATGACGAAGGCCCGCAGTTCCGCGGCGAAGGGGCCGGCCTCCTCCCAGTCCAGCGGCGATACCCACCCGCTGTTGACGTAGCGGAACACGGGCGCTCCGCCAGGGGGCGCGCCCTGAGCTTGCCGCAGGGCGCTGCCGCCCCAGACCAGTAGCGCCGCCACGCCCGCCGCCAGCAGCAGAGCCGCCGCCGCCAACTGCGGAGATGGCAACGAAGCCTGCCCCCGCGAAGTCGGAGGGCGCGCGGACGGCGTAGCAACGGCGGAATTGGTTTGACTATCCATAGTGACGCCAAATATGATAACAAACAATCTGTCCATCATACGAATCTGCGCCGGGAGGCTCCAATATGCCCTACACTGCCGACATCAGCCGCGCCAATCCCGCATGCTTCCTGTTCCTGATAGACCAGTCCGGCTCCATGACTGGAGCCCTGGCCGGCCAGCCGGGACAACGCAAGATGGACCAGGCAGCCGACGCCATCAACCGGGTTCTCGACACTCTGTCCCAGCGCTGCTCGCAGGGTATGGACATTCGCGATTACTTCGACATCGGAATTTTAGGCTATGGCACTGATGAGACAGGAGAGGCTGAAATAAACAGCGTTTTTCGGGAGACTACTCCGGAGGATCCCTTCTTGTCCATCAGCCAAGTGGTCGAACTTGCTGATGTAGAGGAACGGGAAGTGCTTGAGAGCGACGGAGCCGGCGGACTGGTGGAAGCCAAGCGCCGGTTTCCCGTCTGGCTGCGGCCTCACGCCGAATATGGCACTCCAATGTGCGAAGCTCTGGACATTGCCGCCTGCGCTATTGAAGACTGGATTAGCAAACACCCGGACTCTTACCCTCCAAGCGTCATCAACATCTCCGATGGCATGGCCACCGACGGCGACCCGTACCCCTTAGCTCATCGGATAACGAATCTCCGAACCAATGATGGCGAGGCGCTGCTTTTCAACTGTCACATTTCCAGCGCCAGTTCAACACCCTGCGAGTACCCCGGCGATGTCGGCGAAGTTCCTAATAATGATCAGTACGCTCCGCTGATGTTCTGGATGTCCTCCATCCTGCCAGCCGCCAGCCGCGAGAGAGCAGTCAGCCTTAGCCTGCCCGTCTCCGAGAACTCGCGGGGGTATGTTTTCAACGCCGATATGAGGGCTCTGGTGCAGTTTCTGGACATCGGCACCCGCGCTTCCAACCTGCACTAACCGCGCTGCCGGAGTACAAATGCCGATTCGCTTACCCAAAAGGCTCTGGACGCCCAAAGCGGGCAATCAGCCCGAAGAGTATGAGGACGCCTCCAGGATGGCAGGGTTGCCCTTGCCTGCCCGGCGTGGAAACCAGCGCGGTTTGGCGCGAGTGGCCGTTGCCGACGGGGCTAGCGAGTCCGCTTTTGCTAGGGAATGGGCCGAAATTCTGGTAAAAGCCTTTGTTGCTGAAACTTCGCCTCTTGACCTTTCCGCCCTGACTTCTGACGCACTGAAAAGCTGGCTTAAGCCACGGCAGGACGCATGGAACCGCGCTGTGCCGTGGGAGCGCATACCCTGGCACGGCGAGGCCAAAGCCCGGGCCGGAGCGATGGCGGCCTTTCTGGGCGTCACCATTCAAGCCGCACCCAATGGCGGGGTCATCAAGTGGCAGGCCGTGGCCGTCGGCGACTGCTGCCTGTTCGTCGTCCGCGATGATACCCTTGAAATGGCTTGGCCCCTCGACGCCTCCGGCAAGTTCAATAATACGCCATCCCTGATTTGCAGTAATCCGGACAACGATAAGTGGCGGCTGGAACTACGCAGCGGGGAGTGTGAGCCGGGCGGGTCGATTTTCATCCTGGCGTCGGATGCCCTAGCCCAATGGCTGCTCCGGGAGGATGAAGCAAGCGGAAAGCCGTGGAACAAACTGCTGAAGCTGGAGACCAATGGCTGGAGAGATTGGGTGCATGAGCGGCGTCAAGAACGCTCGATGTCCAACGACGACGTTACAGTTATCATTACAAGGCTCTGACATATTTCGATATATTCGATATAGAGGATTGACGCGATGCCTTGGCCTGATGTAACTGACTTCACTGGGGCGATTCAGAGGCCTTCTTCCTGCTTTGATGACTCGGCCCTCCGCTCGGGCAAAGTGAAGGAAAACCGCAAAGGATTGCCGCTTATGTGGTCCGGAGGCTTTGCCACCGTGTACCAAATTTCCGGCTCCTCCGGCGATCATGCTGTGCGCTGCTTCACCAACCAAGTGAAAGACCAGCAGCAACGCTACGCCCGGCTGAGCAACTATCTGCGCCGGGAAAAACCGCCAGGCTTTGTCGGTTTCAAATACCTGCCCAACGGCATTGCGGTTAAAGGAGAACGGTATCCCATCGTCAAAATGGATTGGGTCAATGGGCTGACTCTCGACCAGTATGTTGAGAATAACCTGAACCACCCAGACACATTGAAGCGCATTGCGGGCAAGTGGCTGGAAACGGCCACCGAACTGCAACAACGCGACATCGCCCACAACGATTTACAGCACGGTAACGTTATGGTGCTACAGGACGGCTCCATCCATCTGGTGGATTACGACGGGATTTTCCTGCCCTATTTCCGGGGAAGTCCCAGCCCAGAACTGGGCCATCTGCACTATCAGCACCCACGGAGAACAGCTAATGACTATGATGGCTGGGTGGACAACTTCCCAGCCTTGGTGATCTACCTCAGCCTGTTGGCCCTCAGCTCCAAGCCTGGGCTGTGGCAGAGGTTTTACAATCAGAAAAACCTGCTGTTCACTAAATCAGACTACGAAAACCCGGCCAATTCCCAATGTTTCCAAGCTCTGAAAAGCATCCCTGATAAAACTGTCCAAGAGCTGGCCGCTTACCTGGAAGATTGCTGTACTCGACCCGTTGCTCAGGTTAAGACACTGGCCAGCATCCTACAGACAGTGCCCCCCATACAGATAGTGCCTCCCATACCTCCCTCTTCTACATACCTGCAATTGCTTCAAGGACGGCAATCAGACGAGGCAAAGCTGCAGGCTGCGGAAACAAGGCTGCAGGCCGCTCAAGCCGAATTGCAGGCTTTCCGAAACCAGGCGGCGGTAGAGAAAGTCAATGCCGATCGGGAACTCAACGAGGAGCGAGTCTTACGGCGCGATGCCGAATCGGACAAAGCCGCTGCGGAAGCAAAGTTGCAGACCACTCAAGCAGAAATGCAGGCTCTCCGAAACCAGGCGGCGGTAGAGAAAGCCAATGCCGATCGGGAACTCAACGAGGAGCGAGTCTTACGGCGCGATGCCGAATCGGACAAAGCCGAATCCAACCGGATACTACAAGATGTACAAGCTGAGTTGGAAGACGCCAAGGCTGAGTTGAGAAGGTGCCCCGAATGCAATCGGTTCAATTGGGGCAAACTTATCTATTGTGATAACGAAGAATGCGCCGCAGAGCTGAAACCGGAATACCAAACTTGCGCTTTCTGTGATCAGGAAACACCAGTCAACGCTAGATACTGTCCTGATTGCGGGCGGCGGTTAGCTTGAGAAAAACGGCCTGAACTGACGGTATGAAATGTCCTGGCTGCCAGCGGACCATACCCAATTCGGCTTGGTTCTGCGCCTACTGCGGAACCAGGACGGTGGGATCTAATCCGGGGTTTCTGCGGTTCATTGCGGCGCACAAAGTGGTGGCGTTTGTTGTTGTCGGCGTCGCCGTTGTTAGCCTTTTTGTCGCGGTGTTGCTGATTGTCAGTATGGACAACGGCGAAACTCCCATTGCTATCGCCGTCGAGCCAACGCCAACGCCAGACTATAACGCCACTGTTGCGGCCCGGGTATCGGCCACCATTGCAACGCAACCCACGCCAACACCCACCTCAACGGCCACGCCGTTTCCAACACCCACGGCTACGCCTGTTCCGACGCTAACCCCAACGCCGCGCCCAACGGCTACGCCTGTTCCGGCGCTAACCCCAACGCCGCGCCCAACGGCTACGCCTGTTCCGGCGCTAACCCCAACGCCGCGCCCAACGGCTACGCCTGTTCCGGCGCTAACCCCAACGCCGCGCCCAACGGCTACGCCTGTTCCGGCGCTAACCCCAACGCCGCGCCCAACGGCTACGCCTGTTCCGGCGCTAACCCCGACGCCGCGCCCAACGGCTACGCCTGTTCCGACACTAACCCCGACGCCGCGCCCAACGGCTACGCCTGTTCCGGCGCTAACCCCAACGCCGCGCCCAACGGCTACGCCTGTTCCGACGCTAACCCCAACGCCGCGCCCAACGGCCACGCCCGTTCCGACGCTAACCCCAACGCCGCGCCCAACGGCTACGCCCGTTTCGACGCCAACTCCAACGCCGCGCCCAACGGCCACGCCCGTTCCGACGCTAACGCCGACGCCAACTCCGACGCCGCGCCCAACGGCTACTCCGCGGCCAACTCCAACTCCGACGCCGGTGGTGGTTTGGCAGGAGTGCGGAGATAGCTCCCTCAAGTACAATATACAGTGCAATGGGGAGTGGCGGCAGACGGACGGCAGAGTTGCCGGAGGTAGCCCCTTCCTGCACATCACCATCGAAGACTTCGAATCCGGCGAGACTACGGCAGCTTTTTTCGATCGCCACCGGGGTGAGCTGATCAGCTCATTACGGATAGACCGAGTGTTCGAAATTCGCGGCAACGCCCGGGGCGAAACCGCTCCGGACGGGCGGAATTATATTCACATGGAATATCTCTGGCAGCCCAGCCAGAATGACTGTCTGTATCAAGTGGTGGAGCATACCTTCCGCTCGCGCTACTACCCTGATAGAGATTATGGCTTCATCATCACCGCCGGGGTTTGCGAGGAATATGAGGCGCGCTATGGCGAACAGCGAACGCAGATTCTTGGCAGTTTTAAGGAATACGAATAGCCGGGTTTGCGATGGTTTCGGACAAAAAGCAACGGCCCCGTTAACTGGGGCCGTTGCGTGTATTCCGTGGCCGTCCGCGCCGGGGCGTAGGGATACTAGCCGGGGTTGTAGCGGATGACCAATTCGGCGACGCGGGAGTCTATATCGCCGATTTCCACGCCGCCGTCTAGCCGGGCCACTCCTAGGTGGGCCGCCCGCTGGATCTCTTCCCAGTCGGGTTCAAGCTCATATTGGTCGCGCAGTTCGTCGAATAGATTGTCGAGCGATTCTTTGTCAAACATAGCAGTTTCGCAGCATCCTCCTTGCCGAAAATTGCGCCTGACCTTTGTCTGGGGCTGGTCTTTACGCCCGCCGTTGAGTCGGCGCCGCGCGGCTCTCTGCGGGGGCGGAGCAACGCGGAATAGTGAATGTTAGTCTACCCAATAAGCCGCCTGCTGACAAGTATGGCGCGATTCGGCTTTTGGGCTACGGCGCCCCGCTGCGCCGCTGCTGGTAGTAGTAGAAAAGCCCGATAGCAGCAGGAATCGCGATGATTATGCCTGACGTGGCTGCAACCATCGCCCACGGCCCAAAGCCGAATATCTCGTCCATCCGATCTTTGAGCCAGTGAATCAGCTCCGGGTCGGCGGCGTCCCCCTGATGCAGCAGAAACAGGCGGAATGTCTGCAACAGGTCAGGCATCCGCGGCCCACATCGCGCGCGGCTGCTGGTAGCGGGCTGAATATCTGCGCTCTCGGATGGTGAAGGCGGACAGGGCCGCCAGGCCCAGGAGCGAGCCGGCGATGGCGAAGGGCACGGTGTATGAGCCGGTCACGTCATAGAGCCACCCAGCCAGCGTCACACTGGCGAACCCGCCTATCTGGTGGAACATGAAGGTGATGCCTGAGATAGTGCCCATCGCCTTTAGACCGTAAACCTCTGCGGTCAGCGATGAAGTCAGCGGCAGTGTGGCAATCCAGGAGAACCCGGCGATGCAGGCGAAAATCCACAGCCCGGCGATGGACATACCGTCAATGAGGGGAGTCAACAAAAGGAAGAGGTAGGCCAGCCCGCGCATAACATAGACCAGGGTCAGCCAGTTCTTGGTGCCGCCTATCTTGTCGGAGAGATACCCGGCCGACAGCGCGCCCACGATGTTGAGGCCGTTCATGACTGCGAAAATCAGGGCTGCCGTGCCTCCTGACGCGCCCCGATCCTGAGCGTAGGGTATGAAGTGGACCGACAGGATGAAGGTGGTGGCGCCGCAGACGAAGTATGCTCCGGACATCTGCCAGAAGGGAGCGGAGCGGAGCGAGTCGCGCCACGATGACGCCTCCAGCGGGCCGGAGGCGCGGGCCGGGCGCTGCTTGCTTTCCGTCTCCTCCGGGGCCAGGTCGCCGTCGGGGCGCAGGCCCATCTGCGTCGGATTTTCGCGGATGAACATCCAGCCCACGGGCAACGCGAGCAGCAACACCGCGCCCAGGCCCAGCCAGGCGATGCGCCAGCTACCGGTGGCATCCATCAGATAGACGGCGAAAGGCACCATCACCAGCCCGCCCAGCGACAAGGCCGTGGAGTTGATGCTGATGGCGATGCCCCGTTTTCGGTGGAACCAGCGGGAGAGCAGCGCAGAGGTGTTGGTCAAAGACAGCCCGCTTTGCGCCAGCGAAGCCGCTACCCCAAACACGAAGATGAGGAACAGCACGTGCGTAGTAAGCGCGAGGGCCAGGGTTAGCAGCCCCAGCGCCAGCACCGATACCAAGATGAGTTTGCGCCCGCCGGTGCGGTCGAATATCTGCCCCATAAACGGCTGGCTTATGCCGTTCAGCAGAATTCCCAATGCCGCCGCGATGGAAATAGTGAGCCGGTTCCACCCGAATTCGTCACTCATCGGGATGACAAAGGCACCGAATCCGTTGCGCGCGCCAACAGCCGCAAAGCCTATGAACACTGCCGCAAACACGACATACCACCCGAAGAATACTGGCCGGCGCGCGGGTCTGTTAGCGCTCATATCAGTTCACCGTTTCTCGTTGTCTCTTATCGCGTATGCGAAAGTGGGGCTTAATCATACCACCAGCGGCAACCAGCGTTGCGGGCTGGGCATTTGACCCGCCGTCTCGCCGGTAATTACACTGGCGGCAAGAAACTGCGGCGGCGGCAGGGGGGTGTTAGCGGCCGGGGGCGTCCCAGCGGAGTATTTCGAGGTAGCCGCCGGGTTCGGCCCAGGGGAGCAGGGCGCGCAGGAATTCGCGGACGCTGGGGGTTAGGCCCCGCTCGCGGCAGCCTTGAAGGTACCGGCGCAGGTTCATATAGGTGTTGAGCCGGGCGCCGGTTTCGGAGATGCGCTGGGCCAGGTGTTTGGGGCCGTCCGACACTGGGTCGAAGGGCGGGGGTTCTTCGTGGCTGGCAACGGCGGCGTCCCACTCTTCGCAATAGTCTTCGGCGAGGCGGCGGAGGCGGATTACTTCGAGTTCGGGGGCGAGCTTGCGGTAGAGGGCGTCGACGCGGCGGCGGAGCTGGGAGAGGGACATTGCGGCACTTCCTGAGATTGGGTTAGGGGCGGGATTTTGTTTTTACGGCCATTTGCGGCCATACCCGGCCATTTTGCGGTGTTGGCGGCAGCACTTCCTGAGATTGGGTTAGGGGCGGGATTTTGTTTTTCCCGGCCATTTTGCGATGTTGGTCTTTGATTATCGCCGGGCCGGGGACGGGCGGGATGCGGCCGCGGCCGCGGGGCATCCTGGGGCGAGTTGGGCCGGACAGTAATACCGGATAGTAATAATGGTAGGGAGGTGCTTTCAGGGTTGGCAAGGGGGAGGTGTCAGGGGTTATTTACGTAGATGACAGGATGGGCAGGATTTTTAGACGTGAGGGAGAGAGGCCGGGGTGGTTTCGCAATTTTCTCGTCCGGGAGCCGCCGTTGCGGGTTTGGGCATTTGACCCGGCGGACGGCCCCAATGCCTCGACTGGGATGTTCTCGACGTGGGAAATCATGCTCTCGATAGTCATTCGCAGGACTTGATGGATATTTATGCAAACCGGTTCTCGGGTTTGGCCGCCGGTCGCAACGCCCTGCCCTCCAGGGCAGGGCAATGGCGAACCATTGGTTTTCGTCGGGTTCCACCACTACCCGGAATTGGTATACCCGGAACTGGTAGGTTTTCGTCGGCTGCGCTGATTTCAAGGCAGGTTTAGACTTCGGTTGTACGGAAACAGTAGCCAGGCAACCTTTGCGCGAAACGGTGTTGTCAGGTTCATCGGGGATAGGCATTCCCAACTCAATAATGCTTTCCAGGATTATGCCTAACACTTCTTCGATGCGCTGGCGCGCCTCATCTTCGATGCGCTTGTGCGCCTCCTCTTCGATGCGCTGGTGCGCTTCCTGGCCGGTCTTCCCCCACGTGGCAACTCGATAGCGCTCCAACGCCGGACAGCAGGCAAGACCACCAGTCTTCGTCAGGTTCGATCTCCACACGAAATTTATATGTTTTCGTCATTGCCAGGCCCCATTGACCAGTGCTGGGATTAGCTAAATCCGGCCACTCCGGAAACACCGGGGTGGCCGGATGATGCGGCGCCGCGCGGCGGCCTAGTCCCGCAGGGCGGCGGCGTGTTCAGCGGCGTTGTTGCCGGCCAGGCGGCCGAAGACCATGCCCGCGGCCAGGCCGGAGCCGCCGGGGTAGTTGTGGTAAAAGAGGCCGCCGACCATCTCGCCGGCGGCGTAGAGGCCCGGCAGCGGCTCTAGGCTGGTGTTCAGCACCCGGCCCCGGTTGTCTATGCGGACACCGCCGAAGGTGAAGGATATGCCGCAGGTCACCGCGTAGCCAAGATAGGGAGGCGTGTCTATGGTCTGCGCCCAGTTGGTCTTGTTGGGCGACAGGCCCACGGTGCCGCGCCCGTCCTTGACTGTCGGGTTGTAGGGGATGCCGGTCTGCACCGCCGCGTTGTATTCCTTGATGGTGGCGGCCAGCCCGTTCGGGTCTAGGTCCAGCCGCTGCGCCAGCTCCTCGATGCTGTCGGCTTGGGCCATGGTCACCTGCGGAATGTGATACTCGTCGCGCAGCAGGTGTTTCACCTTGTCGTCGAAAATCTGGAAGGCCACGCCTTGGGGCTGGGTCAGCAACGCCCGCCCGTAGGTGACGTAGGTGTAGTTGCGGAAGTCGTATCCTTCGTCCAGGAAGCGCTGGCCGTTGAGGTTTACGATGAGGCCGAAGGGGTAGGAGTGCTTCTGGAACAGCTCGGTAATGGTGCGGTCGCCATAGGCTGGGGCGTTGAGGTCCCAGGCCACGGCATGGCAACTGCTCCAGTGGCCGTGGGGCATAGCCCCGGCGTCCAGGGCCATGCGGATGCCGTCGCCGGTGTTGTAGGGGATGCCGCGCACCTTGACCAGCTCCCAGCCGGGGCCGAGGTAGCGGCAGCGCATCTCGGCGTTGGCCTCGAAGCCGCCCGCCGCCAGCACCACCGAGTGGGCGTGGATGTCTTCGTGGCCCTCCGGCCCCAGCACCCGCACGCCGTTGACGTGGCCCTTGCCGTCGCGCAGGAGGCTGACGGCCTGGGTGGAATAGCGGATGCCGATGCCCTGGGCGCGGCAGACGTCGAACTGCTGGTCGGACAGCCCTTTGCCCGCGCCCACGGCCTCGACCAGCAGCCCGCCCCAGAAGCGGAACTTGCCGGTGGCGTCGTCCCTGAACGCTTGCCGCCCGTAGGAAAGCACGAACCGGACGCCTTTGGAGCGCAGCCACTGCATAGTGGGCAGTGACTGACTGACCAGTATCTGGGCCAGTTCCGGGTCGCTGTGTCCTTGGGTTACGCGCATCATATCGTCGTAGAACTGGTCCTCGGTGTAGCTGCCCACGTCCACCGATTCCTCTTCGGTGGGCGACATATCGGGGATGACGGTCTTGATGTCCTCCAGCCCGTCAAAGGCGAAGCGGATGATGCCGCCGGTGAAGTAGGTGTTGCCGCCCCGGAAGTATTCCGGCGCCTTCTCCACCACCAGCACCGACGGGCAGCTCTCCCGCGCCGCGATGGCGGCGGACAGCGCGGCGTTCCCGGCGCCGACCACGATAACGTCATAGGGGTTAGCCATTAGGAAGCCTCCTGCGATTATGTCCAACGACACTAAACTGCTCATTCTATAATAAGGGCGTGGACGGGAGTTGTGAAATGAACTGTGAGAAAATTGCGAAACGAGGTGGAGGCCCGCACAGGCTTGCGGCTCTACGGAAATGTCAACCTTTCATTCTTGAAAGTATCCGTCTTGAAAGTATCCGTCTTGAAGGTATCCGCTCTGGCGGCCGGGGGGGTAGGGCAGGCGGGGCATCCCAGCGCAGTATTTCGAGGCAGGAGCCGGGTTCGACTCAGGGGAGCAGGGCGCGGAGGATTTCGCTGAGGGTGCACATTTTGATTCTCCGGCCATTTCCGGCCATTTCCAGTCATATTGTCCGTTTGGCCTGGGCGGGCCGGCGGCGCGGTTATGGCGCTATGGTGAAATTGGTTCGGTGGTAAAAATGGTAGGGAGGTGTTATCAGGGTTGGCAAGGGGGAGGTGTCAGGGGAGCGGTTTATTTACAGGGATGGACAGGTTTTCAGGTGTGAGAGGGAGGCCAGAGTAGTTTCGCAATTTTCTCAACTGTATATCTGATGCCTGATGTATAATGCGATTTGAATGAATGTGATTAAAGCCCTGTTTACGCTGCTGCTCACTCTGGCGTTGCCACTGGCTGCCGCTTGTGGCGGGGAGAGTTCCGCGGTTGTTTCTCCGGCAGCGCCGACGGCCATACCAACAGCAACCCCGAATCTGGATGCGACGGTGCAGGCCGCGGTGGCCGCCGCGCTGCCGACGCCGACGCTCATTCCCACGCCGGATATTGACGCCACCATTGATGCCGGCATAGCCGCCACGGTGGCCGCTATTTTTACACCCACGCCGACGGCTACCGCGACGCCAACTCCAGCTCCGAAGGTGAAGCCAACTCCGGCTCCGGCGGCTACCCCAACCCCTACGCCGCAGCCAGCAGCGGCGCCGCGCCCGACTCCGCCGCCTATCCCCACCAAGTCTCCGGTTGCGCTGCTCAGCGAGATGGTCAAGCAGGCGCGCCCCGCTGTGGTGCGAATCGAGAGCAGTTTGGGAATTGGCACCGGGGTTATATTTGACACGCAGGGCCTTACCGGGTATGTCATAACCAATTATCACGTCGTGGAAGGCGAGGCGGAAGTCAACGTTACGGTCAATGATACGGCCACCTACCGCGGTGCGATTCTGGGGATTGACAGCGTCCGGGACCTAGCGGTGGTTAAAATCTGTTGCGGCAGCTTTCACGCCCTGCCCTTCGGAGACGCTTCCCGGCTGCAACCCGGAGATCAGGCGATAGCCATGGGCTATGCTTTGGGACTTTCCGGCGAGGCCACCATCACCCGGGGCATCGTTTCCGCCATCCGCTACGATTCCAGGCATCAGAGAGACGTGATTCAGACCGACGCCGCCATCAATCCCGGCAACAGCGGCGGGCCGATGCTGTCGCCGTCCGGTGAGATTCTGGGCATTAACACCTTCCGGCGCGAAGCAACGTCGGATGGCAGGCCGGTTGATGGCATGGGCTTCGCCGTATCGGGAACCACGGTGCAAGAATGCATTCCGGAGCTCAAGGCCGGCCGGCCGGCCCCGGCGCCCACGCCAACCCGCCGCCCCCAGCCCACGCCGGTCTTCGGCGGCGGTTCCGCCAGCTTCGGCCCCATCAGCGGCGAGCTGCGGCATGAACCGTCGGACGGGTTTATCAAGACTGAATACGCTGATGTTTCGCTGTCCGACTTTATAGTATCCGCGACCTTCGTCAACCCCTACTCCGCTGCGTCCAACGAGTGGGATTACGGGTTCGCTATCCGCGACGGCGGCAGTGGGTCCTCCGCCCGGCTCATCAAAGTGATAGTGACCAGCCGCGGGCGCTGGGAAGTGGCGTGGCGTCAGGGCCGCAGTTCCGAAGTTCAAACGATAACAGAAGGGACGCTTAAGGCTCTCAACACCGGCGCGGGCGGGCGGAACACGCTATGGCTCTCCGCAGTCGGAGAACGCGGCTTACTGTTCGTGAACGGTGAATTTATCTCGATGCTGGATTTGTCAGCCGTAACTGGTTCGGGTGACGTTGCCGCCATCACCGGAGTGTTTATCGGCAACGAGGTGGCTGGGGAGGTCACCCGGTTCGAGGACTTCCGGGGCAGCAGGCTGGTGAAAGAGTATGGCCCGGCCAGCGGTCTGCTTGAGTATGAAGCAGGGTTAATCTCTGAACACGATAGCCGCGTCTGGACCCGCGACCTGGTTATGGAGGCCGAATTCATCAATCCGGCCGACGGCGATTGGGACTATGGATTTATAATTCGCAGCCCGGAATTTAACCGGCTGGAGGTTATCGGCGTCACTGATGAACGGCGGTGGTTCCACAAAACCCGCGACGTTGGCGACGGCGAATATACCGAGGTGTCAGGCGGTTATATTCCGGCATCTAATTTCCGCAGCCGGAATCATTTGCTGCTGCTGGTGTTGAAGGATTCCGGTTTCTTCTTCGTCAACGGGGAGCTAATATCCCGCCTCGACCTGTCCCACAACCTGGACTACGGTGGGGTTAGCGCGGTGGGCGGGTTCTTTAACGGCCACACCGGGGAGCCGGAATTCGAGAACTTCAACGTCTGGACGCCGTAGCTACGCCGGCCCGCCGCGTCTAGGGCGCACGCCGCTGCCGGGGAGTATAGTAATCATCAGATGAGAGGAAGACGTAAGATAAGAGGAAGACGTAATGACCACGCAAAAGACGTTGCTGAATGCTGATGAATTCTACCTCTTCTGCGGCCAAAACGAAGGATGGTATGAGCTGGTGGACGGGGATGTGGTGGAGATGGCCCCGCCCAGCGATGTGCATGGAGAAGTTGCCGGCAATATAGTTACTGCGCTCAATATCTACTCCCGGCAGCGCAGAGCCGGGCGGGCGCGGGTGGAGACCGGCTACACGCTGCGCACCGGGCCGGACACGGTGCGCGGGCCGGACGTGTCTTTCGTATTCCGCCCCCGCGTGGAGGGCCGGGGCCGCGGTTTTGTTCCCGGCGCGCCGGACATGGCAGTGGAGGTTGTCTCGCCCTCCGACACCGCCGCGGAGGCGGCCCGCAAAGTGGACGAATACTTGGCGGCTGGTTCACAAAGGGTCTGGGTGGTATATCCGTCCGAGCGCCGGGTGGTTATACACCGGGCCGACGGCGCGGTTATTTTCTACGATGGCGACAGCGTGATAACCTACGATGGCGACAGCGTGATAACTGATGAAGAGCTGCTGCCCGGTTTCTCTCTGCCGCTGTCCGAAATTTTCGAGTAGCCAACTGAAGCCTGCCGTAAGTGGGGTTGTATTGTCATCGCTAACCCGTTGCGCCTGGGCTGCCACGCCGCTGGGCATTGCCTACCACGACGCCGAGTGGGGGACGCCGCTGCACGATGACCGGAGGCTGTTTGAGTTTCTCATCCTGGAGGGAGCGCAGGCCGGGCTTTCGTGGGAGCTGATTCTGCGTAAGCGAGACGCCTACCGCCAAGCGTTTGACAACTTCGAGCCGGTGAAGGTGGCCGAATACGGCGACGGCAAGGTCGCGGAGCTGCTGGGCAACCCCGGCATTGTGCGCAACCGGCTGAAGGTGGCGGCGGCCATCGGCAACGCCCGCGCTTTCCTCGACGCGCAACAGGAGTTTGGCAGTTTCGACGCCTTCATCTGGCAGTTGGTGGGCGGCAGCCCCCGCCGCAACGCTTGGCCGTCTCTGGCCGACATTCCGGCCAGCACGCCCGAATCGGCCGCGATGAGCCGCGAATTGCGGCGGCGCGGCTTCCGCTTTGTGGGCCCGACCATTTGCTACGCCTTTATGCAGGCGACCGGCATGGTCAACGACCACACCACCGACTGCTTCCGCTACGGCGAGGTGGACTGATATTCGCGTCGAACCGCCCCCGGAACCGCTATGATAGCCCCCGGAACCGCTATGCTCCGGAACGCTATGCTATAGTTCTACGTGTTGGTCTACACCGGATGGCTCAAGCGAAGCCCGGAACCGCTATGCTATAGAGGTTATGGCAAGCTCCGGCTTCTTGTAACCCCCTTGGATCAGAATAACTAATGCAGAATACAGAAACGCAAAGCCTAAAAGCATACCAGGATTGCCCGGCGGTTTCTTGAAGAAGCCGACAACTTCTTCGATGAAGAGGACTACATTCAGGCATCGGAGAAGCTCTGGGGAGCGGCCAGCCATTCACTGAAAGTGTTGTGTGTCAGTCGTCGCTGGCGGCACGGCAAGTATTTCCACATTGGAGAGGCGGTCCGGCGAGAGGCGCTCCGGCAATTCGGGAGGCGGCACGGCGGCTGACCGAAGAAACCGGAGACTGGCTCTGCGAGGCGGGTTTCAGTTTTGCAATGATATACGTGACTCACATGGTATTCTGCGCGATTCCGTGCTTTTCTGAAGCGCTGCCCACCGAGACCTACTGTCTACGCTACGGAGGATCGAAATGCTCAAATATCGTCCCTTGAATCCCCGATATTTCCTGATAATCTGTATCCTCGCCCCGGTTCTGCTGTCCTTACTGCTGGCTTGCAACTCTAGCGAACCAACCACGCCCACGCCCACCGCGTTAACTAATGACCAAACTGCCCCCGCTTCCGCAGACACGCCCACGCCTCCGCCTACGCCCACGCCCACGCCCACGCTTGCACCTACGTCTACTCCTGCTGCACCCACGCCTATTCCTGCACCCACGCCTATTCCTGCACCTACGCCCGCACCCACGCCCACGCCTGCACCCACGCCTATTCCTGCACCTACGCCCACACCTGCACCCACGCTTGAGACAGACAGGAAAGCGTTGGTGTCCTTCTATAACGCCACTAGCGGCGAAGGCTGGCTAAACAATAGCGGTTGGCTGAGTTCCGCTCCTATCGGACAATGGTACGGCGTTACTACCGACGCGGACAGCCGAGTAATTAGCATAGAACTCGACAGCAACCAGTTGAGGGGGCCGATTCCCTCAGAGCTGGGCAACCTCGCCAACCTGTTAGAGCTGGACCTCAGCGACAACGGGCTGAGCGGGCCGATTCCCTCAGAGTTGGGGAACCTCGCCAACCTGTCATCGCTGGACCTCAGCGACAACGGGTTGGGCCGGGCGATTCCACCAGAGTTGGGCAACCTCGCCAACCTGTCAGAGCTGGACCTCAGCGACAACGGGTTGGGCGGGGCGATTCCACCAGAGTTGGGCAACCTCGCCAACCTGTCATCGCTGGACCTCAGCGACAACGGGTTGGGCAGGCCGATTCCCTCAGAGTTGGGGAACCTCGCCAACCTGTCAGAACTGGACCTCGGCTTCAACGGGTTGAGCGGGCCGATTCCCCCAGAGTTGGGGAACCTCGCCAACCTGTCATCGCTGAGCCTCAGCAACAACGGGTTGGGCGGGGCGATTCCACCAGAGTTGGGCAACCTCGCCAACCTGTCATCGCTGAGACTCTGGGGCAATGGGTTGAGCGGGCCGATTCCCCCAGAGCTGGGCAACCTCGCCAACCTGTCATCGCTGGACCTCAGCGACAACGGGTTGAGCGGGCCGATTCCCCCAGAGCTGGGCAACCTCGCCAACCTGTCATCGCTGGACCTCAGCGGCAACCAGTTGAGCGGGCCGATTCCCCCAGAGCTGGGCAACCTCGCTAAACTGACATGGCTGACCCTCTACAACAACCAATTGAGCGGGATTCCCCCAGAGCTGGGCAACCTCGCTAAACTGAGATGGCTGCACCTCGGCAACAACGGGTTGAGCGGGCCGATTCCACCAGAGCTGGGCAACCTCGCCAACCTGTCATCGCTGTACCTCGCCGACAACGGGTTGAGCGGGCCGATTCCACCAGAGCTGGGCAACCTCGCTAAACTGACATCGCTGGACCTCAGCGGCAACCAGTTGAGCGGGATTCCCCCAGAGTTGGGCAACCTCGCTAAACTGACATCGCTGGACCTCGGCGACAACCCGTTGAGCGGGTGTGTGCCAGGCAGTTTGCAAGGACATATCTCAGGTACCGGGGGGTTGCCGTATTGCCCTTAGCCTTTCTGTGTGCCGGACGCAAACCGGGGTATCTCTCAACTCAGCAGCCCGGCGCCAAAGATTACCGGCAAATACTAAGGAGTAAGGTATGGATACATCGCATTCGTTGACCCGGTGCATAACGACGGCTGCGGATGTGTGGAATTCGTCAACAGGATCCAATTGACAACCCACGCCCCGGAGCGTATAGCGGGATTATCAACAATGCCATAGTCCACGGCGTCCTAGCGAAGTTGTGCCTTGAGAATCGAGTTGACCGTTGCCAACAGCACGGCGTCAACCGGGGCGGATGGGAACTTACCAATGTGGAGTTCGCCCGGCGAAGGGATGACGTGAGTTAGGTATATCATTGCCTTCGGTTTTGCCTACCCCCAGCATCAGAATTTTTATACTGACGCTTTTTATACCGGCTTATGGAAGGCCACGATATTGACTTCTACCGTCCGGCCATCCGTCAGGACGTTATGGAAGGCCACGATATTGACTTCTATCGTCCGGTCATCCGTCAGTTCGGCCATCGTCAGGTGGTAGAGAAAGTTCTGGACATTAACGGAGCGCGCGCCGGATAGCTTGCCGACTGCGCCGCTTGCCGGTAAGATACCCGTAACCCACCCGGTAACGCCGCGTTAGGCGGCGCATTTTTATCAGGGAGAATCGGTAAGTATGAAAGCGGCCAGACTTGTCGGCCCCAAGCTCTTCGAGTTGCTGGAAGCGGAAACCCCCACGGCCCAGGACGGCCAGTGCCTGGTCAAGCTGGAGCGCGTGTCGGTCTGCGGCAGCGACATCCGCCACGGTTTCGCCGTCAATCCCGAGGAAATGTACCCCATGCCTGTTGGTCACCCGTGCCACGAACTGGCCGGCACCATCGTGGACAGCCGCACCGACGCCTACCACGAAGGCCAGCGCGTCATCGTTATCCCGCCCCGGGGCTCCGCCGGGTTGGTGGAATACATCGCCTCTGACCCTAGCCGTATGATACTGTTGCCCGACGAAGGCTCGCTGGACGAGTGGGTGATGTGTCAGCCCTCGGGCACTGTGCTTTATTCTTGCCAGCAGATGCCCAACCTGCTGGGCAAGAACGTGGTGGTGATGGGCCAGGGCAGCATCGGCCTCAGCTTCACTATGATTACCTCGCGCATCGGCGCCCGCAACGTGATCTCCGTTGACTTGCTGGACTACCGGCTGGAAGCGTCCAAAGGGTTCGGCTCCACCCACCAGCTTAACCCCGATAAGGACAACGTGGAGGAAGCGGTGGCCGAAATCACCGGCGGCGCGGGGGCCGACGTGGTGGTGGAAGCCGCGGGATACGCCGACACCTTCAATATGTGCTTTAGGCTGGTTCGGCAGAACGGTACGGTCATCGTTTTTGGCATTCAGGAAGAGGAATTCATCCCCTTGGAACATAACTGGTTGATGGACAAGCAGCCCCGCATCATCCCCACTACCGGCGCCCGCAGCGGCAATCCCATCAGCCACATCCAGGAAATCGTGGCCTTGCGTCAGCGCGGATGGTGCGATCCTTCCGGACTGGTCACCCATCGCATGGGCTTCTCAGACGTGCAGCGGGCCTATGATATGTATGATCAGCGCGAGGACAACATCATCAAGGTGGTGATGGACCTGAGCGCATAAAAACATCCCCGTCATTGCGTCATTCCTGCGAAAGGGGGAATCCGTCGCCCTGCCGGTTGATTCCCCTTGCTCGGGAAGGGCGGGTAAGTTAAAAGAGAATTCCTAGTAACTTACGATCATAACTCCCCAATGCGGCGTTGCGCGGTGGTATGTGAGGCCGGGAGAAGAAATCAGGCTGGTGAAAGAAAATCTGGAGTTCGCGGTGGCGTTTTGGGAAGCCGCCGCCGCAGGCAGCGTGCCGCCGCAGGCATTGACGCGCCCCAGAGCCGGGGCCTCCCGGTCCACCGCGGCCTCTCGGTCCGATAGAGCCGCCCGGTCCAACAGAGAGGAAAGGGACCCTTGGGAATCAGGGCCGGAGCTTTCCGCACAGTTGACCCGGGGAGCGGCCAACCAGATGCGGGCAGCCTTCGCGCTGTCGGTGTTGCAGGCCCGGCGCAGTCTGGCAATGGCCTTTCCCGGAGAACCCATAGAAGAAGAACTCCCCGAGTTGCGCACCGCCCTTTCCGTTGTGCACCTCATCACCCTGGCGGTGCGCCGCTCGATTATCCAGCCGGTATGGGAGTGCCCCCCGCCCTATCGCCGCCTGTTCCACATCCGGCGCTTGGGTCTCACCCTGAACGCCACCGGCATTGAAGGGAGGCCGTTGAGTTGGGAAGACTTCGGCGGGCTGGACAGCTATATTGGCCTGCTTGAATACTGCGCCGCCAGCGCCGACTCCGCTGGCGTCAACCTCTCCGGTCAAGGGCAAGTGGTTTTGCCCTCGCACCTGTCGAAGATGGACTTCGACGATATCATTGGCCTGCCGGGAGTTGAGCGCGGCGAGCTTGCCGAAAATACATCCACAACCCCCCCAACAGACTACAACGGCGGCAACCCGCCTCCCAACAGGACGCCGGTGATGCCCCCTGAGCCGGTTGAAGCTGCGGCTTCCAAATCCCCGCGGCCTGCCGCCGACTCCCCCGCTATCATAGCCCCGGACTACGGCGTCAACCCCGTAGACTGTTTCGTCACAGAACGCTGCGAGACCGGAGAAGGAATGCGGATTCTGGCCGGAGAGCTGTACGCTGTCTTCTGTGAGTGGCGCCGCAACGCCGGGCAAGAACCCATATCGCAACGCGCCTTCGGAATGCGCCTGACCACCCTGGGCCTGATGCGCAAGCGTCGGGGGCACGGCAAACACTGGTGGGAAGGCATACGCCTGGCCGGGTAGCGCAGCTTCCCGCGGTAGTCAGCGGCTGGTAGTCAGCGGCTGGATTTCAGGGAAATTATGAGGCGCAGCGGCCAGTTCGCGGCCAGTTCTATGAGAATTTCCGGCAAAATAGCCATTTTCATTGTGGTGGCCGCGGTTTTCGCTTGGCCGGGCTATGCGGTTGTCGAGTCGGTAGTGTCCCGGCCTGGCGCAGTGCCTCAGCCTTCCGCTTGCTTTCCTGCGGGGACCGCCGGGCCGGGGCTGTTATTACATAGAGAATAAAGGGGTTACAGAACGCGAGTTTTGTCCCGACCCGTATAATTTATCCCCTGATGCGTCTGCTCCGTCTTCCCATTCGGAGTGCCACCAATTTTGGCAAGATGCCTGCTCCCGGAATCAGTTTCTTATTCCTGTTCCTATCTCCGCGCCAGCGATAACAGTATCAAAATGGCGGGCGAGCGACGGCCAATTCTCCGTTACGCCTGACCTGAGCGAAAATCGCGAAACTATCTTGGCCTCTCTCCGTCATTCCCGCGAAAGCGGAAATCCACTGGTATTGAGGCATTGAGGAGATAACGGAAACGCTGTTCGTATTTCGCGCGAGGCGATCTCAGCACTCTTAAGATGGATCGGACTCGCGGTTATTCAGTGGATTACGAAAAGCAAATTCCTGTTGTCGGCTGGGAGTTCATCTGCTTTTCCTACGGTTATCCCTCAGTGGCCCGGATGCTGGCCGCCGCCCGGCGGCTCGACTTCGCGCAGTCAACATCCGGGCTGGCCGTAATTGCCGCAACAGCCCCGCAGCCGGCGAATCTTGGTCAGGTTATTGACCAGCGCCAGGCGGAGCTTGCGCCGCAGGGACATAGGGAGGCGCAGATTCTCCCCAAAAGCGTATGACAGTTGCCGCTTGCCGCACATAGTGGCGGGCATTATGCTGGTTTAGAGCGGGCAAAGCAATCCGGCGCCAAGCAAGCCGGAAGCCCTTTGCCGCCGCGGAGGAGGGCATGATGCGAGATTACCCCGAATACTTGGAGCGGCTCGCCAACTTCGTCAGCGAAACTCGGCTGGACAGCCTGAGCGCCGACGCCGTAGATGCCGCCCGCACCGTTACGCTGGACACCTTCGGGGCCATTTTGGCCGGCAGCCGCCTTTCTGAAAACCGCAATCTCGCCAAACTGGCGCTCAAGATGGGCGGGAAAGGCCCGGCCAGCATCCTCGGCTACCGTCGGCAGGCCACCGCCACCTTTGCCGCTCTGGTCAACGGAACCGCGGGCGTGGCCCTGGAGATGGACGAGGGCAACCGCTTGGGCGGAGGCCATGCCGCCATCCACGTCATCCCACCGGCGCTGGCGGTGGCCGAGGAAACCGAGGCCACCGGACGCGAGTTCCTCGAAAGCGTCATCGTCGGTTATGAGGCCACTTCCCGCATCGGGACGGGAACTGTTGTGCGCTCCGAAGTGCATTCCCACGGCACTTGGGGAACCATCGGGGCGGCTGCGGCCACCGCCCGGCTGCTGCGCCTCGGCCCAGAGCATACCCGCGAGGCGCTCAACATCGCTGCGTCCATGAGCCCGGCCAACACTTGGACGCCTTGCTTGGAAGGGGCCACCGTTCGCAACCTGTATCCGGGCCGCTCGGCGATGCAGGGCATTATGGCGTCCAATCTGGCCTTGTGCGGCTTCACCGGCCTGAAAGACGGCCCGGCCGACGTTTACGGCTCGCTGTTGGGCCAGGGATTCAACCCCGCTGCGGTGTGCGACGGGCTGGGCGAGCCGGGGCCGTTGCGCATCCAGCAGAACTACTTCAAGCTGCACGCCTGCTGTCTGTATAACCACCCGGCCTTGGACGGGATGCAGAACATCCTGAGCCGCGAGGCCTTTTCCGCCGCCGAGGTTGACCGGATAGACGTACTGGCCCCGCCGCTGGCCTCGATAATGACCGACCCGGCTCCGCCCAATATGCTGGCCGCCAAGTTCTCCTTGCCTTATGCGATGGCTGCCGCTGTGACTCAGGGCGCCACCGGAGTAGCGGCCTTCTACCAGGAAAAGCTGACCGACGAGAACACCCTGGCCTTGGCGCAAAGAGTGTTGGTGGCGGCCGACCCGGAGATGGACCTGCGCCGCTATGATTACCCCGCCGCCCGCGTTACCGTATCGCTCCACAACGGGCGAACCCTGTCCGAGTCGGTAGTGGCCCACCGCGGCGACCACCGCAACCCGGCGTCGCCCGAGGAACTGCGCGACAAGTTCGCCTTCTTGTCGGAAGGCGCCCTCGGCGAAAAAAGACTCCGCAAGGTGATGGAAACGGTGGCCCGGCTGGAAGAGCTGGAGGACATACGCGAGCTGACCGCGTTGCTGCGGGGTTAAAGCTGGCCGCTACTCTGCCGTATGCTCTACCGTTACTACTGTGTGCAGGCCGCCGCGTATCTTGTAGTCCAGCGTGATTTTCATTCTGCGCGGCCGGCAGCAACCCACCAGGTCGTTGAGGATGCGGTTGGCGGCGTGTTCCTGTACGATGCCCACGTCGCGGTAGGACAGCAGGTAGTATTTCAGCGACTTCAGTTCGATGCAGCTTCGGGAAGGGACGTAGGAAATCACCAGATCACCGGTGTCAGGCAGCCCTGTCCACGGGCAGACGGCGGTGAACTCGTCGGTGTCTATCACCACCTCGGCGTCCCGTTCCGGGTATTCGTACTCGAAGGTCAGCAGGCAGTCTGGGTCAATGGCCTCCTCGCTCTTGGCGGGAAGCTGCATATCCAATCCCTCGTACTGAGCCTTCAGCTCTGGTATCGTCGCCATCGCTCCCTCCGCCTCTGACGTGGCCTGCTGTTTTCCGTAATCTTATGGGCGAAGTCCGACGGTTGTCAAAGCGTCCTTGCGCCGACGGGTTGCCGGAGGCTAATATAGCCCATCGGCCGGCCAGACTCCGAAGGGTGGTTGCCTCGCACTTCATGCAGAAGGCGTCGCGCAGAAGGCGCCGCGCACTTCACACAAGGGGAAGACCCACGATGACTCAGACCGAACGCGCCGCTCCGACCTTGGCTCACCTAGACGCCATGAGCATCGAAGAAGCCCAGGCGCTGCCTTTCGCCGAGCGAGACTGGCTACTGGGCTTGATAATCGCTGAGGGCCGGCGCTACGCCACTGATTCCGTCTCCTACCGCACCGGAATGTACAGCGATTACTTCGAGGAAGACCTGACCCGGATGCTCAAGGTACGGGCGGTAAAAGTCTACTGCCGCGGCACTACCTCGTCCAACTTCGATGGCGTAACCGTCGGAGAGAACTATATGGAGCAGTACCGAGCCTGCTTCCGGCACGTTGAGACCATCTTGAGCGCGGCCGGCGCCAATTTCGGCCGGGTGGTCAAGATGGTGGTGTTCCTGACCAACATGGATCTCTGGGAAGAATTCAATAAGGTGTACCGCGAATTTATCCCCGACCCGCCCTGCCGCGCTGTCATCGGCGCCACCGGCCTTGCCCAGAAACCGTTGGCTATCGAAATCGTCGAATGCGTCGCCTACCGGGTGGCTGACTGACCCACCTATCATCCCCTAGTAGAGAGCGTAGGGTTGAGAAAAGGCTAAGTTGAGGTGGGAAATTCCGGGGAAAGGGCGACTTGGCGAAACTGAAAACAGATGATCCGGAAGCAGATGATAAGGAGGGAACTATGCCGAACCTGACCCTGGCCTACAAGGCAAAGAGCTACAGCACCGGCACTCTGGGCCGCGCCATCTGCAACGCCCGCAACCACCACTGGGTCGCCGACGATGCCGGCGGCGAGGAAATCGGGGCCGGCGAGATGTTCTTCTCCGGTATCACCGCCTGTGCCGTTAATATGGTCGAGCGAATCGCCAACGCCGAAGACGTCCGGCTCGACTGGATGGAAGTTGATATCGAGTCCTACCGCGACCCGGACAAGGCTCCCGGCGACCTCACCCTCTACGACGCTGTCCGAATCCATTTCGAGATGTGGGGTGTGGACGACGATCAGGCCCACGAGCTGGTGGAAACGTGGAAGCGCCGTTGACCCCTCTACGGTTCGGTCGCCGTGGCGACCGCGGATACCACTGTGGACTTGACTTCACATACCGAAAACCGGCGCTAAATAAAGAGGATGCCGAATGAACATCTGCTCGTTTTTGCCCAGCGCTACCGAGATAGTCTGCCAGTTGGGGCTGGTGGACAGCCTCAAGGGTGTCACCCACGAGTGCGACTACCCACCGGAAGTCCGCAACAAGCCTTGGGTGGTGCGCAGCGTGTTCCATGGGCAGGAGCCTACCAGCGGGGAAATCAGCCGCGTCATCGCCGAGCGGCTGGAGCAGGGACTAGGCATATATGAGATTGACGAAGAGGTGCTGCAAGCCGCCGAGCCGGACCTGCTCATCACCCAGGCCATCTGCGAGGTTTGAGCCATTTCCTCTCGGCAGGTTGCCGAGGTGAGCCTGATCCTGGAGAAGCAGCCCGAGGTCATTTCCCTCGACCCGCAGCTATTGGGCGACATCATCGAGAATATCCGGCTGGTGGGCCGCGCCACGGGCACGGAGAAGAAGGCCGGCGAAATCGCCGAAGGGATGCAGACCCGCATCGAGGCAGTGGCTGCCCGCGCTGCCGACGCCGATACCCACCCCAGCGTGTTGCACGTGGAGTGGGCCGACCCGCTGATGTGCGGCGGTCACTGGGTGCCCGAGATGGTGGAGTTGGCTGGGGGCAGCAACACCTTCGGCGACAAGGACACCGGCACCTTCAAGCTGGAATGGGAGGAGGTGGTCGAGCGTCAACCCGACATCATCGTGATGATGCCCTGCGGCTTCGACGTGAAGCGCGGCTTGGAGGATGTGCCAATTTTGGCCCAGCGCGAAGGCTGGAAGACCCTGCCCGCCGTCCGCAACGACCGCGTATACGTGGTTGATGCCAGCGCCTATACCAGCCGCTCCGGCCCCCGCCTGGTAACCGGCCTAGAGATAATGGCCGAGATGATCCACCCCGAACTGTTCAGTGGGTACATACCGGAGGCGGGCGCGCTGAGACTGTTCGGGGCTTAGGCGCTCCGCCACGGAGGGACGGGAATCATCCTGGCTGGTGCCTGCTGAGTTCCTGTTCCAGTTCTCGGACCCGGGCTTCGGCTGCGGCGCGGGCCGCGCGTTCGGAGATGCGGGCCGCGCGTTCTTCCGCGAAGGTCATCAGGTGTCGCTGGGCAAGGGGATCGTACCAGCGAAGTTGGCCGTGGTCCGAGCAGGGGCATAGGTTGAGGACGCTGCTGTGTCCGTGGAAGTGTTCGGGTTCGATTTCAAGGATTTCGATGGGCTGGTAAGCTGCGTTCCGCAGTTGGTCTCCGGCAATGGGGGAGCCGTAAAGCCGGCCGCCGGTGGGGTCGAACCGCCAGTATTCGGGGATGCGGAAGGCGGCGTAGTCCAGCCGCTTGTGGGTGTAATCGTTCTCTGCGGTTCCGGCGGAGGCTATTTCGAGTACGAAATCGGGCGGTTTGCCTTGATCTTGGATGGAGTAGCCATTTTGCTCAACGGCGAGGCTCCGATCCGTGTTGAAGGCGATGAGGAGGTCTGGTATGCGGTGGCCGGCCTGCTGGCTGGGGGTCAGGCGTACTGGGATTTCGCTGAGAACGATAGTGGCGGCGTGGTTGCCGAAGTGTTCGGTTAGGGCTGCTTGGTGAGCTGGGTCATCGAGGTGTAGGGAGTTTTGCATATCGTCCCTGGGAGGGAAGCTGGGAAACTTTTCCAGGATAGGGGTTTCCCCAGTTTGCTGGGCGGGAGTTTGCTGGGCGGGAGTTTGCTGGGCGGGTTTGTAGGTCATAGTATTCCTCGTCTGGCCCCTGACTTGTCTGACACTCAGTTCAGCCGCGGCCCGCGAATCAGCTTGGCGTATTCCTAAGTTTCTCTTCCAGATCCCGGACTCTAGCTTCGGCTGCGGCGCGGGCCGCGCGTTCTTCCGCGAAGGTCATCAGGTGTCGCTGGGCAAGGTGATCGTACCAGCGAAGTTGGCCGTGGTCCGAGCAGGGGCACAAGTTGAGGACGCTGCTGTGTCCGTGGAAGTGTTCGGGTTCGATTTCAAGGATTTCGATGGGCTGGTAAGCTGCGTTCCGCAGTTGGTCTCCGGCAATGGGGGCGCCGTAAAGCCGGCCGCCGGTGGGGTCGAACCGCCAGTATTCGGGGATGCGGAAGGCGGCGTAGTCCAGCCGCTTGTGGGTGTAATCGTTCTCTGCGGTTCCGGCGGAGGCTATTTCGAGTACGAAATCGGGCGGTTTGCCTTGATCTTGGATGGAGTAGCCATTTTGCTCAACGGCGAGGATTCGATCCGTGTTGAAGGCGATGAGGAGGTCGGGTATGCGGTGTCCGGCCTGCTGGCTGGGGGTCAGGCGTACTGGGATTTCGCTGAGAACGATGGTGGCGGCGTGGTTGCCGAAGTGTTCGGTTAGGGCTGCTTGGTGAGCTGGGTCATCGAGGTGGAGGGAGTTTTGCATATCGTCCCTGGGAGGGAAGCTGGGAAACTTTTCCAGAAAAGGGGTTTCCCTAGTTTGCTGGGCGGGAGTTTGCTGGGCGGGTTTGTAGGTCATAGTATTCCTCGTCTGGCCCCTGACTTGCCTGACACTCAGTTCAGGCGCGGCCCGCGAATCAGCTTGGCGTATTCCTAAGTTTCTCTTCCAGATCCCGGACCCGGGCTTCGGCTGCGGCGCGGGCCGCGCGTTCTTCCAGGAGCGCCGCGCGTTCGGAGATGCGGGCCGCGCGTTCTTCCGCGAAGGTCATCAGGTGTTGCTGGGCAAGGGGATCGTACCAGCGAAGTTGGCCGTGGTCCGAGCAGGGGCATAGGTTGAGGACGCTGCTGTGCCCGTGGAAGTGTTCGGGTTCGATTTCAAGGATTTCGATGGGCTGGTAAGCTGCGTCCCGCAGTTGGTCTCCGGCAATGGGGGCGCCGTAAAGCCGGCCGCCGGTGGGGTCGAACCGCCAGTATTCGGGGATGCGGAAGGCGGCGTAGTCCAGCCGCTTGTGGGTGTAATCGTTCTCTGCGGTTCCGGCGGAGGCTATTTCGAGTACGAAATCGGGCGGTTTGCCTTGATCTTGGATGGAGTAGCCGTTCTGCTCAACGGCGAGGCTCCGATCCGTGTTGAAGGCGATGAGGAGGTCTGGTATGCGGTGGCCGGCCTGCTGGCTGGGGGTCAGGCGTACTGGGATTTCGCTGAGAACGATGGTGGCGGCGTGGTTGCCGAAGTGTTCGGTTAGGGCTGCTTGGTGAGCTGGGTCATCGAGGTGTAGGGAGTTTTGCATATCGTCCCTGGGAGGGAAGCTGGGAAACTTTTCCAGAAAAGGGGTTTCCTTAGTTTGCTGGGCGGGAGTTTGCTGGGCGGGTTTGTAGGTCATAGTATTCCTCGTCTGGCCCCTGACTTGTCTGACACTCAGTTCAGCCGCGGCCCGCGAAAGGGGTTCCGGCGCTCGATTTCTTCCTGAAGCGCGTGATTGCGGCGCCTGAGCAGCGGAATCACGCGGTTCAGGCGGTCGGCGGCAGTCGGCGCTTCCAGCAGTTCTTGGCGCAGCGGGGTTGGCGCATCAAGGTTGGCCGCAATCATATAAGACAGCTCAACAGGGTCTTCGGGAATTGTGACCTCGGACATATAGCCGCCGCTCAGAGTCGTCAGGCCGCGAATCAGCTTGGCGTATTCCTCGGTCAGTTCCGCGGAGACGCCCGTGAATCCCTCGCCCACCGGCTCGTCCAGCAACCTTACCAGTGCGGCAACATGGGGTTCCTGTTGCGTTATCTCGATAATTTCGTAGCGCCGCTCACCCTTGGTAAAAATGTTCATCCGGCCCTGTTCCAGCAACTCCGAGCGCAACACCCGGGCAGTAGCGCCTGTAGTGAACGGCTCAGCAGGGGAACCTACTTCTGGCCCCGACCGTATGAGCGACACGCCGAAGGGGGTGTTGTTACGTAAACAGTCGCCAATCATCGCTTTGTAGCGGTCTTCGAAGATATGCAGCGGGAGGGGCATCCCCGGAAACAGCACCAGATTCAGCGGAAACAGTGGCAATTCTATTAGTTCATCATTCGCGTTTCCCATAACCCTTTGAGTATAGCACAGGCGCGGCATCGGGTTGACACTCTGTTGAGGGCATTCCCATAATGTCTTCATCTATAAACAGGTGAGCCGATTATTATGGCCGATTTGATTTCCGACGCCGAGCTAGACTCTTTGCTCAAGGGCGATGCGCCCTTCGCCCTGATAGATGTCCGCGAATCCGGGGAATACAACAGCTCCCACATCCCGGGCGCCTGCCTTATTCCCCGCCGCCGCATCGAGTTCATCATAGACGAGTCGGCGCCGGCCAAGGGCGTTCGCGTTGTGGTCTGCGATGACGACGGACGCCGCGCCCCGCTGGCCGCCGCCACGCTGGAGCGGCTGGGCTACACCAACGTATCCGTTCTTGATGGCGGCGTAAACCGCTGGTCTGCCCGGGACTATCCTACCGAATGGGGGGTTAACGTCCCCAGCAAGGACTTTGGCGAAAAACTGGAAGTGGTGCATCACGTTCCCGAAATTTCCGCCGAAGACCTGCGCGAGCGTATTGACCGCGGCGACAAGCTGGTCATTCTCGACACCCGAACGCCAGAGGAATACCAGCGTTTCTGCATCCCCGGCGGGCGCAGTATGCCCGGCGGAGAGCTGGCCCTGCGCATCACTGACATTGTGAATGAAATTGACGAAGACACCACCGTTATCCTCAACTGCGCGGGCCGCACTCGCAGCATCACAGGAACCCGCGTTTTGCAGCGTATGGGCGTCGAGGCCCTTGGCTTAAAGAACGGCACTTCCGGCTGGCTGTTGGCCGGCTACGAGCTGGAGAACGGCGCCGACCGCGTTGAGCTGCCTGAAGTGTCAGAGGCGGGCCGCGCCGCCGCCGAGGAATACGCCGCCCGCCTCGCCGCTGAGGACGGCGTGCGTTTCCTCTCGCCCGGCGCGCTGGAAGACCTGATGGCGAAGCGCGACACCGAGACCGTCTATTTGGTGGATGTTCGCACCGACCAGGAATACGCCGATGGTCACATCCCCGGATTCCGCTGGTGGCCCGGCGGGCAGGCGGTGCAGCGCGCTGACGACTTGGCCGTGGTAAAGAACTCCACTATCGTCTTTTGTTGCGACGGGCGCGCCCGCGCGACTGTCACCGGCTCCTTCTACCGCCAGATGGGGCATAAGGAAGTCTACGCCGTAGACGGCGGCGCGCCCGCCTGGGCCGCGTCTGGCCGCGAGCTTGCCACCGGCATCGAGCGTTCCCCGGTCGCCGGGCTGGGCGACGCCTTCCGTAGCGTGAAGCTGGTGTCGGCCCAAGAATTGCACGACAACCCGCCTGGTGTGACGCTGTTTGTGGATACCAGCCAAGACTTTTCCGGCGGCCACACCCCCGGCGCCAAGTGGCTGTCTCGCAGTTGGCTGGAAATCGAAATCGGCGGCATCGCGCCAGACAAGTCCACTGCCATCACAGTCACCTGCGCTACCGGACGCAGCTCAGCCCTGGCTGCCGTGGCGCTGGGAGATCTGGGCTACACCAGCGTCTCTGTGCTGGAGGGCGGCATGAACGCCTGGCGGCAGGCCGGCTTCCCCGTCGAGCAGGGACTTACCGGCATCGTCCGTCCGCCCGCCGACATCAACTACTTGGGCGTTGACCGCAGCTATGGCGAAATGATGAACTACCTGCGCTGGGAAACCGAGCTGGGTTACAAGTATGCACCCAGCAGTTAAAACAGCGTTCCCCAATTCCATTCCCCTGATTTAAGGGAATAGAAAAAACATAACGCCCGCCAAGTTCCTCTCCCTCTGGGAGAGGGTAGGGGTGAGGGCGTCTCCTGCCGGACAAAGGCATTCAGACTCAAGTTATGGAGGGAAGCCGGATGACTACCCGTGAAGAAGGGGCGGTGCCTGATTTTCTGCGAATGGATGAAGCGATTGGTTCTGACGGGGCCAATGCCGGCCTCACCGGAGACTGGTACGGCTGGCCTTCCAAGGATGTCAAGCCGGTCACGCTGCTGGACGATGAAGGCCGCACCGTGCGCATTCGCACGCCGGTGATGGACCTCGAAGGTCTGATTACGCCCACCCACCTGCACTACACCGTGCAGCACTTCGACGTGCCGCCAATCATCCCGGCTGCCGACTGGTCGTTGACCATCAACGGCGAGGTCAAGAATCCACTGACGCTGTCTTTCGACGACCTGCGCCGATTCCCCGGCCGCTCGGTGCGGACTGTGATGGAGTGCTCCGGCTCCGACGCCACCTTCTTCGAATTCTTCAAGGGCGAAGGCCCCCGCCCCTCCCGAACCTCCGAGGCTATGATTCTCAGCGCCAGTGAGTGGACCGGCGTTCCTCTCTACGCCGTGCTTCAGGAGGCCGGGCTGACCGATAAGTCGCTCTACATCCGCGCCGAGGGCTGGGACAACGGTGTCCCCGCCACCGCCGAAGAAGGCACTGCGCCTTTCTATTACGACAAGGGCTTGCCGGTGCAGAAGGCGCTCCACCCCGACACCATCTTGGCCTGGGCGCAGAACGGCGCCCTGCTGGAGCATCTGCACGGCGCGCCGGTGCGGTTACTGGTGCCTGGCTGGTCCGGCAACTGGTCGGTCAAGTGGCTGCGCCACCTGGAAGTGACGGACACGATGCCCGACTGCTGGTATCACTACCAGTTCTACTACTACGCCGACTCCGCGGACTCGCCCGACAAAGAACTGATAACCACCATCGGCGTCAAATCCATTGTCACCAGCCCCAACGACAACACCAAGGTGATGAACTCCGGCGAGCAGATGATCCGCGGCTATGCCTGGAGCGGCGCGGGCGCCATCGCCAATGTCGAGGTCAGCGTGGACGACGGCCAGACTTGGAACGTGACCCACATAGAGGCGCCCCGTGACCGGTTTATGTGGGTGCGCTGGTCTTACAAATGGGACGCCAAGCCGGGCGACTACACTATTATGTCCCGCGCCACCGATGAAGTGGGCCGTGTCCAGTCTCGCGAGCCGCGCTACAACAACATGCGCAAGAACTTCAGCGCCATCGTCGGCTACCCTGTAACTGTGGAGTAGCGGTAACTGTTTCCTTTTACCTTCGACGCGAGGGTTAAGGAGGAGACATTCCGGTTATAATTGCTGTGTTGAAGCGGTGAGGGGCATCATGATGAAGGATTGCCCCTCACCGCTCCCCAAGTGGTAAAATGCCTTGAGTAATGGAGTGAGAATGCCGTTCATTGACCATTCCGACATCAAGATGCCCCTCCCGGCGGACCGGGTGAGCGAGCGTTACATTGTGTCCAGCGCTCAGGGCGCGGAGTCCCTGACTATCAAGGAATTGCAGCTCGACCCCGGCTGGGAAGGCCGGATGCACGTCCACAACACCGACGTATCCATGCAGGTCATCTCCGGCGCGGTGCAGGCCATCATCGGCGACGAGGTCCGCACTGTCCGCGCCGGCACCACGCTGCTGGCCCCGCCAGGCACGCCCCACAAGCTGATTAACCACCTGTGGACGCCTGTAGTTCTCCTGATAACCTACCCAACTAACGAACCGCAGACCAGCTACCTGGAATAACCGGGTGGCGCAAGGCGGCGAACCGGGGCTGGCATACAGGGAAAGCGAGGGGCTACGGGCGGAGGAAGAGCAAGAGAATGAGCCCGATGATAACCGGGAGTCTATTTGGACCATACCGGCCAGGCTCAAGCGATGGTACTTTGCCCTATTCTCAATACAGATAGCCATAGCCACCGTATGGCTGGTCAAAACTGCTATCTCATCGGAAAGCGGAAAAGGCGCCTCAGATATACTGCTCTACGTCTGGCAGAATATGGCCCCCGCCGCCGTCTCATCAGCAACCTTCGCGCTGGTAATAGTCGACACGGTGAATGGAATTATGGTACTGAGCACTTGGCTGGAAGATGAACTTAAAAAGCGGCGGCAACGGCAGATTAGAGCCGCGGTGGAAAAAGAGGTGGGAGAGGCCGTGGAAAAGGCGGTAGCAGAGGCGGTGGAAGTTGCCTCGAAAGCCTCCGGAAACAAAGCGCGCGCTGAAGAGCGCCAAAGCTGGGTGGAATGGAACCGGCGCCGGGAAGCGGCGGCGGCGGCCGGTTTGGAGTTCACCGAGCCGCCGCCCGGCAGCCGTGGCCGGGAATCGCAAAACTCGCAGTAAGCATAGACTCGCAAGCCGCAGTCACTTAGGAGGACAATATGGCCCTACCGCAAATCGGCACCAGAGTTGAATCCCAGATCATCCCCACCAACGCCGGCCTGCGCACCTTCGCTGCGCCGCCTTCGGCGTTGCAGGAGAACATCGTTCCCAACGACCTCTTCTACGTCCGGAATCACTGGAAGGACTGCCCCGATATTGATGTAAGCACCTATAAACTGACCGTTGACGGGCAGGTGGAAAAGCCTTTGTCCCTGTCTTTGGAAGACCTGAAGAAGCTGCCGCAGAAGCGTTTCCAGGTCACCTTCGAGTGCTGCGGCAACAGCCCGGTGCCGGAATACTACACCAAGTCCCTGCGCATCAGCTCGGTGATGGAGCAAATCAAAGGCCACGGAATTATGGGCAACGCCGAGTGGGCCGGCGTCTCCCTCCGCGATGTGCTGGAACTTGCCGGAGTGAAAGACAATGCGGTGGAAGTGATGTTCGAGGGCGCCGACCACGGCCCGGACGAAGTGGTCGGCGACCCCGCCGAGGTCACCTACGAGCGCAGCCTGCCCATGGCCAAGGCGCTGCACCCCGACACGCTGCTGGCCTACGAAATGAACGGTGAGCCTCTCCCGCTAATGCACGGCCGCCCGTTGCGCCTCCTGGTATCCGGTTGGTATGGCATGAACTCCGTCAAGTGGCTGGTCGGCATTCATGTCCTGGACCACGAGTTCAAGGGCTTCTATATGACCGAGCGCTATATGACCCAGAACGAGCCCGGTTCGCCCGTTCCCTACAACTACTACACCAAGCTGAAGGTCAAGTCCATCATCACCAACCCGGTTCCAGGCGAAATCATTCCGGTCACCGGCTACCAATTGGCCGGAGCGGCCTGGTCTGGGGAGCAGGAAATTACCAAAGTGGAGTTTAGCGAAGACGGTGGCGAAAGCTGGGCGCCGGTGGACGTGGTGCACCCTCGCGCCGCCTACTCTTGGAACCGCTGGGAACACTACTGGCAGCCGCCCGCCGAAGGCAAGTACACCATCATGTGCCGCGCCACCAACAGTCTGGGCGAGACCCAGCCCATGGAGTTCCCCAACAAATGGGATGGCCGGGGCTATGGCAACAACATGGTCTTCCCCGTCGAAGTGGAGGTCGGAAACTGACCCTTATACGCAATATGCCAGCGCCATTCGTATTCTTGGTGGTTATGATCGTTACGGTGGCGCTGATCATTTTCTTTGGTGCCTGGGCCGTGGCGTCTGACGCCGAGGGCCGGGAATTGACCTTTGGCATCGCCGGCTCGAATCTCGAAAACTCTGACGCCGCCGGCTCCGAAGGCTCAGGGCAAAACCAAACTGCCTTCGGAGCCGCCCCCATAGGCGAGGACGCCGCCGCCGATACCTGGTGGGGCAAGGGATTCCTCAAAGCCTGCCCCTTGCATTGAACCAGCTATCCGGTCTCGCAAATTTCCCCAGCAAACTTTATCCGGCAAACTAAGGTGATATGGCACGACTAGCCGCAGTGGCCCCTTTTCGCATCCATCGCGCTTGGGTAATCTTGGCTATCCTGGTGGTAGTTCAGGTCATCGGCCAAGCCATCAGTATGTCCGCTGGAATCATGGTGCCGCTACTTCGAGACGAAGAAGGCCAGTTCGGCTGGAACATATTCACCATTGGCGCAGCCATTTCCCTCTATTACCTCGTCGGCTCGCTGACTTCCCCGATAGCCGGAATGCTGGGCGACCGCTTCGGCTCCCGCCCCATAATGTTCGGCTGCGGCGCGCTGTACTTGGTGAGTATGCTCCTGGTAGGGCTGGTGACCGAAGTCTGGCACTTCTTCATCGCCTTTGGCATGATGCTGGCGGTCACCCAAGCATTCACTTTCGTGCCGTTGCAGGCGTCCATCGGCGGCTGGTTCCGGCGGCGGCTGGGGCTGGCTACCGGCGTGCTACAAGCGGCGGGCGGAATTGGCGCGGCGTTGCTGGCCCCGGTAGTGGCGATGCTGCTGGAAGCGTTTGGCTGGCGCGAAACCTTCTGGGTCATCGCCATCGTGGGCGGTGGGCTGATTATTATTTCCAGCGTCTTTTTCCGCTCCCGCCCGGCCGACGTTGGAACCAGTCCCTATGGCGCCAGGAGCGATGATCCGCCGGAAATGGCGCTGTCGAAAGAAGCGCTGCGGATGCGACTCAAGGTCTTCGGCCAACATATGCGCAAGACCCGGGCCTTCTGGAACCTGCCCACCATCCACGGCTTGGGCTGTGCTGGTCATGGCATCGTGCTTATCTATGCAGTGCAATACGCTACGGAGCTGGGGATTGGCGTAACCCAAGCAGCTTTCATCCTGACTTTCATCTCCATTTTCAGCATTGTCGGGCGTTTCGTTGTGCCTATTCTGGCCGAGCGAATTGGCGGTAAGCCGGTGATGATGGTGGCCCTCTTTTTACAGGGCATAACTGTTACTGTCCTGTTCTTCGCCAGCGACCCGTGGACTTTCTACCTCTTTGGGGTATTGTTCGGCTTGGGATTCGGCGGGGAAATGTCGGCCTATCTGGTAGTGAACCGGCAGTATTTCGGAACCGGGCCAATGGCGACTCTGTACGGTTACGAAATTATGGGCGCAATGATGGGTCACGCCATCGCCACCCTGCTGGGTGGGCTGGTCAGGGAACTTACCGGCTCATACCTTCCCGTGTTTGTGTTGTCCATGGGTTTCAGCAGCGTCGGCGTGCTGGTCATTTTGACCTTGGAGTCCACCAAACGGGTGCTAATTCCCGATTGGGAAAACTCGTTGCCGCTGGAGGCGCGCTCCGAAGTCCGATTCAGACCTCACTTCGGACCTCAGCCGGCGCCACCTTCGGGGGCGATTCCTGAGGCGACCCCCGGCGACTAAACCCCGAAAATCCTCTCCCCCTCCGGGGGGATGTTAGGGTGGTGCAGCCCTGATGGTTCGACTGATTGACCTTACACTGACCCTGGGCAGCGAGCGCGTCAGCCCGGTGCCGGGATTGATGGGCGTAGAGACCTCGCCTCTCCAGACCCACGAGACCCACGCCCGCTCCAACCAGCGGCTCTGTCTGGCAACTCACATCGGCACCCACGTGGACGCTCCCTACCACTTCGTTCCCGGCGCGGCTACTGTGGACGAAATGCCGCTGGAAAAGTATATGGGGCCAGCCCTGCTGCTGGACCTGCGCGCTGTGGCTCGGGGTATGGAACCCCTCACCATCGAAGAGATCCAGGCGGCCGGCGGCGTTCCCGGATCCCTTCCCGGCAAGATAGCCGTCCTGTTTACCGGGTGGGCTGAGAATGAGTCCGGCGGCCCCCGCTTCTACGGCCACGGTCCCTACCTCGGCACAGACACCGCAGCCTACTTGGCCGACCACGGCGTTAACGCCGTCGCCGTGGACTTCCCTATAGACAAGCACCCGGCCACGCCCCAGTCCACCATCCACGACTTTCCGGTACACCGCTTACTGCTGGGGCAGGGCATCCCCCTCATCGAAAACCTCATCAACCTGCACCAACTGGTGGGCGAAGAGTTCGAGCTGTGGGCCTTGCCGCTGAAGCTTAAGGGCGGCGACGGGGCAGCCACCCGGGCCGTCGCTCGCATCGTCTAACGGCAGCTCCGATGCGGGCCACCCCCATCCTGCTGGCTACCGGCAACCGCGACAAACAAGCTGAATTCCGCCATCTGCTAGAGGGCCTGCCCTTTACGCCGGTCACTCCCGGCGAAGCCGGATTGAGCGGCGTCCCCGGCGAGGAGGGCGACAGCCACGAGGCCATCGCCCGCGACAAGGCGGCTCAATGGTCTAGGGCGGCCTCAATGCTTTCCATAGCGTCCGATGGCGGGCTGGTTATCCCCGCGCTGGGGCTGCGCTGGGAGAGCCGCTACACCCATCGCTTTGCCGGCCCCGCCACTGGAAACTGCGAGCGGCTCGCCCGGCTGCTGGAGCTGATGCGCCCCTACCGCGGCGAAGAACGCCGCGCCTCGTGGATTGAGGCCCTGGCCATAGCGCACCACGGGCGGATTCTGGCCTCGTGGGAAGTCCACGGAGCTGCCGGGTATCTGGACGAAGAACCGCCCAATGCGCCGCTGCCCGAATTCTGGGTGTTCAGTGTGTGGCGCTTTCCCCAGTTCGGCGCAACGTACAGCCAGCTTGACGAAGCCCAGCGAAATTCCCTAGGCGGCCACTGGAACCGTCTGCGCCTCTTAGTTCGCCGCTACCTTACTTCCACCTTTGTATCGCCCGCCGGCCATTGAATCCGGGGGACACAGTTTGAGGCGATTTCGGCTACAATGGATTCAATCGCACCATTGGAGAGCCTTCTCTTGATTTCGACCGCCGCCATTCCCGAATCCATCGAGAGCGTCCAGGAACTGCTGCGGGGGCAGGGCTACGTTGCCGACCGCACACTGGCCGTTCCCATATTCTTGGCTCTGCGCTTGCAGCGGCCCCTGTTTCTGGAAGGTGAGGCCGGCGTAGGCAAAACGGAAATCGCCCGCGCCTTGTCCGCCGCCCTGGAGACTCCGCTCATCCGTCTGCAATGCTACGAGGGGCTGGACGTCAACCACGCCGTCTACGAGTGGAACCACCCGCGGCAACTGCTGGAAATCCGCCTGCTGGAAGCCAGCGGCGGCCTTGACCGGGAGTCCGCCACCGCCGGCCTGTTCAGCGAGCGATTTCTCATCAAGCGTCCCCTGCTCCAGGCCATAGACGCTGCCCACCAGCAGTCCCCGGTGCTGCTCATAGACGAGCTTGACCGCGCCGATGAGGAGTTCGAGGGCTTCCTGCTGGAGATGCTGGCGGATTTCCAGATAACCATTCCGGAGTTGGGGGTGTTAAAAGCCGCTCATCCGCCGGTGGTCATCATCACCTCCAACCGGACTCGCGAGGTTCACGACGCCCTCAAACGCCGCTGTCTCTACTACTGGATTGACTACCCCGACTTCCAGAAGGAAATGCAGGTAATTTCCTCTCGTCTGCCCGATGCTCCACGCCGTCTCGCCGAACAGGTCACCGGCTTTGTCCAAGAACTCCGCGAGACTGAGCTGTACAAAATCCCCGGCATTTCCGAAACGCTGGACTGGACTTCGGCCCTGCTGGCCCTTAATCAGAGAGAACTGGAGCCGGAGGTGATAGACGATACGCTCGGCCTGATGCTCAAGTACCAGGATGACATTGAGCAGGTGCGAGGCGAGCCGGTACGGGCTATGCTCGAACGTTCCCGCAACCGCGGCCCCCGTCGCGGCGGCCGGCGTTAGACATTGGAAGAGCGCAGGGGAAGAGCGCAGGGGAAGAGCGCAGAGGAAGAACACAGCTAACCGGGTTGGGCGCATATCGGTTAGCCATTTTTCTGGCAAGCGGCGGCTCTGCCAAGACCCCGGTGAAGGCTCTGCCCAGGCAACCTTGCTGCCTGGGCAATTTTGCTAACCGGCAGCTTAACACGCTATAGCGCGGCCTCGGTAAAATCGGCTAGACCAATGCCCGAATACCGGAATAAAAGGTTCTTATGACCACCAACTTCTATGCCCTCAACCGCGACGGCCCGAACCCAGGCGATGCAGATGGCGGCCACATCCTGCCCAACCTGTTGCGCTTCGCCGAGGTGCTGCGGCGGTTGGGGCTGGACGCCGGCCCCGCCAATGTGCTGGACATGGTTCGGGCCACGGAACACGTCCACATTGGGCGGCGCGGCGAGTTCTATCAAGCCGCCCGCAGCATCTTCGTTCACCGCCGGCAAGACCTGCCCATCTTTGACGAAGCATTCCAGGTCTTCTGGCGCAAACCCAACACCGCCCGCAGCGGCATGGACCTGCGCTCAATGGGCGAACAGCGCCGCTTTCGCAAGCCCCAGGCATCGCCCGGCAGCGACGGGCTGATGGACGATACGCTATCTCTCGACGCTGACCCGGATGGCGATTCAGTCTCACAGGTCAACCTGACTCGAACATACAGCGCCCGCGAGGTGCTGAGGCAAAAAGACTTTGCCCAGTTCACCGGCCAAGAAATCGCTGAGGCGCGCCGGATGATGGCCGCCCTGAACTGGGACTTGGGGCAGAGGCGCACCCGCCGTATGACTCCCGGCAACGGAGCGAGACTGGATCTGCGCCGCACACTGCGCCGCAGTTTGCAATACGGCGGCGAGCTGTTCGACCTGGCGGAGCGCGGCCCCAGGAACCGCCCCCGCGCTCTGGTGCTCATCTGCGATGTCAGCGGGTCAATGGAGCGTTATACGCGGATGCTGCTCCACTTCATCCACACCATGGCCGTCGGCCAGCCGGTGGAGGCATTCCTGTTCGCCACCCGGCTCACCCGAATCACCCGCCAATTGAGATACCGGAGCATCGGCCAAGCTATCGCCGAAGTGTCCCGCGCGGTGCCGGACTGGGCTGGCGGCACCCGCATCGGCGAGGCGGTCAAGACCTTCAACTACCAGTGGCTGCGGCGCACGCTGCGGGGGCAGGCCATAGTGATGATAATCTCCGACGGCTGGGATCGGGGCGACCCGGAACTGCTGGCCCGTGAGACCTCACGGCTGCAACGTAGCTGCCACCGTCTGATGTGGCTGAACCCACTGCTCGGCTCGCCGGAATACCAGCCGCTGACTCAAGGGATGCAGGCCGCCCTGCCCTATGTGGACGATTTTTTGCCGGTGCACAACATGAACAGCCTACAGGCGCTGGCCGGCCGCCTCAGCGCCATCGGCCCAGAGCGCGCTCCGGCTCGCGTCTACCGCCCCAGGCTGCCTGAACCTGACCCCGAACCGCCGGCGGCGCCTCAGAACCGCCCCATAGACCGTATCCTGCCCGAGCCAACCTTCCGCCACCCAATGTGGGGGCAAGAGAGATAGCGCTGTTTCCAGGAGCGGGATTAAGCCGCCGCCGGCTTGACGAGCTGACAGAGTGCGTCAACGCTTACTGGAAGCGCTGTTTCCAAGAGCGGGATTGAGTCGCCGCCAACCTTCCACCAGCCCGAAGCACAGGCCGCAAGCACTCCCCCGATGACGGCGTCGAGGATGAAGTGGTTGCCGGTGATAGTAATGGCGAAGAAGGTTAGCAGCGGATATGCGATGCCTGCCGCCTTGAAAGGGCCGGGCAGGTTCCGGAACCAATATACGCCCAGGATGATGGTCCAACTGAAGTGGAGGCTGGGCATTGCCGCCGAGGTGTTGTAGAAGATGGACATGGATTCCGAGCCATAGAAGGCAGGCCCGAAGACCTGGATCGTGTCGGCAAGCTCCACAGACGGAATGGCGAAGGGCGAGGCAACCGGAAACAGCGCGAAACACGCCAGCGCCGCGCCGAGGTCCAGTATCACCACGGTGCGGTAGTAGTAGTAGTCCCGCGGGCTGCGCAGGAACAGGAAGATGGCCAGCGCCAGAATCACCGGCCAGTAGGTGATAATGTAGGCCCAATTAAGAAGGACAACGATGCCGCGGATATGTTCGATGGCCCACGCCTGCCAACCCGGTTCCCACAGGAATCCCAGGAATCCCTGCAAGGCGGCGATGCGCTCCCCGTTGACGATGCCGACGGCTCGCGGGTCGTCGTAGACCAGCCCGCGGCTGAACACATAGATTAGATACGCGCCGGTGTAGATGGCAACTTCCGCCAGCTCCCGCCGGTAGGCCCAGGCCCATTGCGCCGCGGGATGCCGCCGGCAGGCCGAAAGCAATCCCTGCGCCCACGGCGGCAGAACCGGCGGACGGGCTAGTCTCCTGTACCTGCCGCGGAACCCTCCTGTCTTAATGACTCGCATCTGTTGCCTACTTATGGCTGGGAGTAATCCGTCCCCGGTAACCTCTGCCGCTCCCAAGCGGGAGGCTCAGGGCGGGCGGCAGGCGGCGGCACAGCTCTACGGACAGAAACGAGGCTGCAATTAGCAGCCCGCCGCCCACAGCGTCTATGATGTAATGGTTGGCTGTGACGGTGATGGCAAACAGTGTCATGGCCGGGTAGATAACCCCCAAGAGACGAATCCACCACACGGGGGTACGCAGGAACATCACGCCGAACATCAATGCCCAACTAAAGTGGAGGCTGGGCATTGAGGCGTAGGCGTTGTAGTAGTTGGCGAATTCCCGGCTGGCGTATCCAGAAGGGCCAAATACCTTGATGGTGTCTATAAAGAACTCGTCAATCATACGCGGGGGGGCCAGTGGAAACAGCATAAAAGCCAGCAACGCCAGCACGAAGCTGAATAGCGTAACGTTGCGGTAGTAGCGATAACGGCTTCGGTCGGCTACGTAGAGCGTGACTGCAGCCAATGCGATGATGGGCAGGAAGGTGAAGATGTAGGCCAAGTTGAAGAACACCACCACCGCATCGGCGCTGCCTACGGCCCATCTCTGCCACGCCGGTTCCCAAAAGATGCCGGCCGCCTGCTCCAAGCTGATTACTCGCCAGGCATTCTCCAGCGCCGTTCCTTGATAATCGGAATACACCAGGGCGCGGGAGTACATATAGGCGAAATATCCCGCGGTCAGCAGCCCAATTTCCCTCAGATGCTCTACCCATCCGGGGGAATGCGGTAGCTGAGCCAATGCCCTAGCCAATGTCGAAAAAATTGCCATAAGTCTGAAAATGAAAGAAATTGGACAAATTAGAATGGCAGGAGGGGTTGAGACTGTCTCTCGGGCATCACTTGAAGTTCATACCCTGTCCAAAACCGGACAATCTCCAGGCAACCAGGGAAAGAGGTTAAGGCTGACTATGCCTCACGGCGCGCGTTTCCTGAAAAACTATTAAGCTATCATACAACCCGGCCAATCTACAGGGCAATAAAATAAGGACGACATTGGTGAGAGCATAGCTGGCAACTGGGCGGCAGGCCGGTGGGGGGGGAAGGAGATATACTGGGGTATCAAGGCGACCATAGACTGGGGGTTAGCGCCGCAGACCTTCCAGCTAAGGGCCGCAACCGGAACGCCTGGAACACCTGCTGGGAACATTATAAGCAGATTATGGCCCGGCTGTCTGGCCCGCAAGTCCAAAAAGCTCATCCCATATATCGTCTCGGCCATGAACAACCGCGGTGTTTGAGCGCGCCGCCTTCCCTTGGATGCCGCTAAGCATCCCGGAGTGGACGGCGCCGCCCTCGCCAAGTTAGCGGATGTGATGCAAAGTAGCCAGCGGTAGACCGGGCAGGACTTGGAATCGGTACTGGAAGTTCGCCAGGTTAACGGATGTGATGAAAAGTAGTCAAGGGCAACTTGATAATGCACGCCACGGGCCACGGAAGCCAGGGCGCGCTTGCAAACGCGGGTGTTAGTTCGTATATCGAAAGCAAGTAAGGAGTCTATATGAGCGCAGTCGAAGTCTGGGGCGAAATGGTGCGGGTGGAGCATGAGCAGTCGGACCGGATGCGGGGCGCGCGGCCCAGCGATCACTGGACGCAGTATGCCCGGCAGTTCAAGGCAGACCCTCGCCGTACCGGGGACGCGCTGGTGGAGTGGCTGAGGGCCCGCCTGCTGCCCAGCGATGCTCTTTTGGACGTGGGCGCGGGCGGCGGACGGCTGGCCCTACCCTTGGCGTTGAGCTGCCGCTCGGTCACTGCTGTCGAGCCATCCCCCAGTATGTGCGACGTGCTGCGCGAGACTGCCGCGGAATCGGGCATTAGCGTCAACGTGGTCGAATCGGACTGGCTGAGCGCCGAGGTGGAACCGGCCGATGTGTCGCTGTGCAGCCATGTTGTGTATGTGGTCGAAGGCATCGAACCCTTCGTCCGCAAGCTGGAACGCCACTCCCGGCGCCTGGCGCTGGTGGTGATGTTCCAGTCGGCGCCGCAGTCGCAGTTATACGCCCTCTGGGAGCAGGTGCACGGGGAGCCGCGCCACGCTCTGCCCAGTTTGCCCCAGTTCCGCGACGTGCTGGATGAGTTGGGCATTGCTTACGAGATGGATGAACTGCCACCCGGCCCAGCCATGGGCTTCGAGAGTGAGGATGAAGCGCGCGAGATGATAGCCAGGCGCTTGTACGCGCCGCCGGGTTCGGATGCGTCAGGCAGTTTGGCAAAGTTGCTGGACGACTCTCTGACAGAAGAAAACGATGGTATGTGGCGCATCAAGGGCAGCAATCCCCTCCGGCCTTGCATCGTGTCGTGGACGCCCGCTGCTTAGCGTGCTTGCCGGCGCGTTTGCCGGGGCGGGAGCTACGCTGCTTTCCGGGACGGGGGCTATGCTGTATGCTGCTTGCCGGCGCGTTTGCAGGTAGATTGCGCCCAGCGTCCCCACCACTGAGCCGCCCGCGGCCATCCAGAAGACCCACTGCATAGCCACGTAGTCTGCTATAAGGCCCCCGGCGGTTGGGGAGATGGTGATGCCCAACCCGGCGCCCACCGACATCAGCGCGAAGGCCGCAGCCGAAAAAGGCACCGGGACATAGTCGCCCGAAGATGCCGCGCATATCGTGTAGGTCGCTCGCAGTGTCACGCCCATCAGTATTGAGGCCATCACAAACGGCGCGAACCCCGGTATGGCGGCCAGCAAAACAAAAGATGCCGCCTGCACCACAAAGGAATAGGCAAATGCTTGGCCGCGCCCCAGCTTGTCGGACATCCATCCCCATAGCGCTCCGCTGCCGATGCTTAGAACGCCGATGAGGATGACCAACTGGCCGACAGTGGCCAGCGATACGCCGTTTTCTTGGGTAAGATAAAGGCCGAAGAAGGTGGTGAACAGGTTTTGCGCCCACCCTGAGGTGAAAGCTATAAGCGCGATCAGCCACACCGCGGGACTTTTGAACGCCTCGACGGGCCAGGCGCTGCGAGACTCTAATTCATTCGCGCGAAGGCGGGAATCGGGTTCCAGAGGCTCGGCGGGCTGCTCTCGGATAAACAGCAGCGACACGACGGCCACCGCCAAGGCTATGCCGCCGAATAACTGCCAGCTATGCCGCCATCCGTCGTCCCAGTTGGCTCCGGTCAGGATGGGTACGAACACCCCGGCAACGATGAAGGCGATGCTGCCGCCGGAAGCGGCCAGCCCCGCGGCCAGACCCCGGTCGCGGCTCCGAAACCAGGCGGACAGCAGCCCCATCATGGGGGGCAGCGTTGCGCCTCCGGCAATGCCCATCAGCACGCCGGCGCCGACGGCTATGCCGTAATTCTGGGCAAAACTCAGCAGCGCCATGCTGATGCCGACTGCCACCGCGCCGGCGAAGATCATTGAGCGGCTGCCGTAACGCGGGGCCAGAGTCCCTGATGCCAGCGCGCTGCCTATCCGGGTCGCTGCCGAAATGGTAATCAGCAGCCCGGCCTCAGTGTGCGAAAGATGGAGCGCATCCTTCATTGAAGGCAGCGTGTGTGAAGGCAGCGTGAGGGAAGGCAGCGTGAAGCTGAATCCGAATTGAACAAACCCGGTGGCCAGATTGACCAATAAGGCCACCAGCAGGGTGACCCCGGAATAAGTGCGCAGCCAGTAAACGGTCAGGCGATTAGCTGAAATGGAAGCCCCCGAGTTTCATCGGGCTGCGCCACCTGGAGCGGTTGAGAACAAAATATGACCCCAGCGGGCAGTTCGCGCCGTTTGCCCTGAGCGAGTGGGCAGACGGCGCGAAAGCCGCTTGACAGGAAGCCGCCTGACAGGAAGAGATCGCCGCGTTACCGCAGGGGGCGGAAGAAGTTGCGGACATCCTCAACCAGCAGTTCCGGCTCTTCCAGGGCGGCGAAGTGGCCGCCGCTGGGCATCACCGTCCACTGCTGCACATTGTACGAGCGCTCGGCCCACTCGCGGGGCGGGCGGCTGATTTCCGCGGGGAACACGGCCACGCCCACCGGCACGTTGATGCGCTCTCCTTGGGCGAAATCCCACGGCTTGCGCAGCGTCTCGTAGTATAAGCGGGTGGATGAGTTGATGGTCTGGGTGACCCAGTAGATGGTGACCGTGGTCAGCAACTCGTCCTTGGTGTAGCTGGACTCCACGTCGCCGCGGCAGTCGCTCCAAGTGCGGTACTTCTCGACAATCCAGGCGCACAGCCCGGCAGGCGAGTCGTTGAGGCCGTACCCTAGTGTTTGGGGCTTGGTGCCTTGAATGTGAGAGTAACCGCCTTCCGCGGCCAGCCATTCCTCCCGTTGACGGAGCAAACCCTGCTCGGCCTCGGTCAATGGCTCAGAACCTGGCCCCATATATGGGGTAGGGCGCGTTACCGAAGTGGTATGGATCCCAATGCAGTGGCCGGAGTGCGAATGGCCCAGCCGGGCTGTGACGCTGGCTCCCCAGTCGCCGCCCTGCGCGACGAAACGCTGATAGCCCAGTTGCTCCGTCATCAGCTTGGCCATCACATCGCCCACGGCCAGCACGTCCAGTCCGCGCTCCTGGGCTGCGTCGGAGAAGCCATAGCCAGGCATAGAGGGCGCTACCACATCGAAGGCGTCGGCGGGATCGCCGCCATGGGACGCCGGGTCGGAGAGTAGCGGAATGACCTTGTGCATCTCGAAGAAGGTGCCGGGCCAGCCGTGGGTGATTATCAGAGGCAAGGGATTTGGCCCCTTGCCCTGCTCGTGGATGAAGTGGACTTGCCGCCCGTCAACCGGCGCCTTGAAGTGGGAAAAACTGTTAATCAGCGCCTCCTGCTTACGCCAGTCAAAGCCGTTCTTCCAATACTCCACCAGCTCCTTGATGTAGTCCATATTGGAGCCGTATTCCCAGCCGGAGCCCGGCAGCTCATCAGGCCACCGCGTCCGCTCCAGCCGCGCCTTAAGGTCGTCCAGCACAGAATCCGGAATTTCAATCTTGAAGGGTTCTACCGGCATCATCTCTTCTCCTGTATTAAATTCCCTCTCCCTCTAATTCCCTCTCCCTCTAAGAGACGGTTAGGGCGAGGGGGTTTCCTTCCCCGTAAGAAGACAAAGACGCCAGTCTCTTCTCCTCTTAGGAGAGGGTTAGGGTGAGGGCGTCCCTCATTCGCGCAATAAAAATCGCATCCTGCGCTGCATCCATTTCTTCCAGAGCCCGGTTATCCGGGAACCTGCCCCGATGCCCGCTGGATCCGGCGCCTTGGCGCGCTCAGCCTTGGTGCGCTCAGCATCGTAACCGGCTGGTTATGAGGGTGTCCGTCATCAAGTTCGGCCACGAGCTTTTGCTCAAAACGTAGAAAGTCAACGGCGTACTTGCCGATGGGAGCTTGCCGACGAAACTTGTAGTCAAGCATTCGGCGGTTGCGAAGAAATTGCCACAAGACATTCCCGGCGCCGGTTGACTGCTTTCGCAATTCTCGCGCTTTTGATGTAGCGTTTGGCAACTTTATTTTACGCCCTCACCCTAATCCTCTGGCAAGGAGAGAGGGGACTTTGCTCCTAACCCCTGGCCGGTGGGAGAGGGCTTTGGAATTACCCGGGCAACAGGGGTTCAGTGCGGTTGGGGGGCAGGTCAGGGTCGAAGGCGTTGATGACGAAGGCCAGGAAACTGTAGTTGCCGATGACCAGGGTCAGCTCAATCAGGCCCTGCTTGCCGAACTGCTCCAGGGCGTCTTGAAACGCGCCTCGGCCCACCTTGCGGTCTTGGAAAAATTCGCGAGCGTAGTTGGTTATGGCGCGTTCGAGGTCGGTGAGGTCTGGCAGTTCTTTCCCGTCGCGGATGGCGTCCACCACCGCGTCCTGCACTCCGGCGGCGCGGGCCGCCCCGGCGTGGGCGTTCCAGATGTGCTGGCAGTCGTACTCCCGCGCCGCCAGCAGCATCGCGAGTTCCAGGGCCGCGGCGGGCAACGATGATTCGTTGCGGAGGTAGTTGTTGAGGGCAGTGGCGGCCTGGTGGGCCTTGGGCACATGGATCATCACCGAGCCGGGGCCGTGGGGCGGAACGCCGCCCAGGTTTTGCGTCATCTGGTCAAATTCGTCAACTTGGTCCTGCGGGACGTTTTCCCGGGTGGCGGCGGGGATTCTCGCCATTATGAACCTCCTTTGCATTGGGGCGAACCGCCCTAACCCTACGCGCCGCCGCCGGGCATTGTCAATTGGCGGCGGAGTTCTCTGATGCAACGTCCCGCGGCAGCAGCACGCCGCATACCAACAGCGCCCAGCTTGCGGCTCCGCAGATGAGGAAACCAATGAGGAATGACCCTGAAACGTCCCTGATACCTCCAACCAGAATTGGCGATATGAACATCCCGATGCCGGAGAAGGTCATATAAGAACCCCAGACCACCGCGACCCGCTCCGGTGTGGCCCCGGCCAGACGCATCGGCACAGTCAGCAGGCTTGGCACGTATAGCCAGGAACCCACGCCCAGAGCCACTACTGAAACGTAGATGGCTACGGTATGTGAGAAAAGGAAGGAACCCAATCCGCCCATAACGGCGAGAACGCCGGAGAAGGCCAGGATGCTGCGATAGGAAAACCGCATGGGAAGGGCCCCGCCGGCCAGCACTGCGAACATTCCGACAAAAGGCAGAATGCTGGTCAGAAAGCCCGCTTCAGACAAAGAAATTCCCCGCGCCTCATTGTAGAAAGTGGGAAGCCACCCGGTCAGCGCGGTGTACTGAATGAAAACCCCGGCGTCGGCGGCTACCAGCAGCGCCACTGCCCGGCCCCGCAACACCGTGAAGACCTCCCGGAAGGATATGCCCGTCTGGCGAGCGAGGCCCGATTCGCGGTCACCGGGCGCGAAAGGCCAGAGTATGGTCCCGGCTACGCCCGCGCCGGAGAAAACGGTCAACGCCGTTTTCCAGCCCAGCCATTCCGCCAAAGGGACTGCCCCAGCTATGGAAACAGCCACGCCCAAGCTGAGAATGGCCGTGTTGAGGGCGTTGATGAGCAGGATTTCCCGCCCCCGGAACCACTGCATCACCAGCGGGCCGCTGGCCGCGACCATCAAGGCCAGCCCAACGCCGTAGAACAGCCGCAGGGCGAGCATGACGTAGAAGTTGGGAGTGATGGCTGAAAGCGACAGCAGGGCCATGGAAGCCCATGACAGCATATATGCCCGTTTCAGCCCGACCTTGGCGGTTAGCATTCCGCCTAGAATGCCGAGGGCGGCGCCGACCAGCATGGGCAGCGAAATCAGCAGACCTGCCTCGGCCCGGCTGATTCCGTAGTCATCTATGGCCAGGGGCAGCAACGGCGAGACGGCGAAAAGGTTCAGCCCGGCGGCCAAATGGGCAACCAGGGTCATCACCGCCATAAACAGGCGGCCCCGGCCCGCAGCGGAGCCGGATGTAGCGTCGGCAGCTAACCGAACAGTCGCACCTCTCTTGGCGGCGGCGGCGGCGCAGCGGCGGCGATGCAGCCGGGGCCGTCGTTGCGCACTTGGTTCACTGCGGGCGAAACTTCGTAAGCGTCCAACGAATCAGGCGGAGCGGGTATGAGCAGCGGCTCTAGCGTGGCTGGATTTTCGGTCAGCGGGTCTAGCCACAGCGGTTCGGTTTCAGCAGACAGGATAACCGGCATCCGGTGGTGTACTTGGGAGATAAATTCGTTGGCGGCTGTGGTGAGGATGGCGCAAGAGCGTATACGCTCCCCCGCGGGGGACTGCCAGCTTTCCCACAGCCCGGCGAGGGCCATCGGCTGGCCTGACTTCTGGAAGAAGTACACCGGAACGCGCTCCTTGCCCTCGCGCCGCCACTCGAAGAAACCATCCGCCAGCACCAGGCAACGCCGACGCCGGAACGCGCTGCGGAAGGCGGGCTTGATGGCGGCGGTCTCGCCGGCGGCGTTAATCATACGGCTGCCAATCTTGACGTCCTTGGCCCACGGCGGCGTCAACCCCCAGCGCATCATCTCGCCCCGCCGAAGGCCATCAATGACCACAGTCAGCGCTTGCTGCGTGGGCGCGATGTTATAGCGCGGCTCCGGGGCGGGCGAGTCCATCACGAACCCGAACCGCTCTTGCAACTTGATGATGCCGGTGGTTAGCGTATATCTGCCGCACATAACGGGGTTATTCCAGGGGGATGGAAGTATCGCTACTCCACCACCTCGCGAAATTGCTGGATGGCGTTTATGTGGTCTTGCGGCGAAGTGTAGCCGGCGCGCATAGTATTGATGGAAATATGAGTAGCGCCCAACCCGGCCCAGGTCTCGGTTTGCGACTGCCAGAACTCCGGGTCGCCGTCGGCGGAGTTGATGCGCGGCTCCATCTCGATGCTGGCAGCGTCGCGTCCTGCGGCTTGAGCGAAACCGGCGAGCCGTTCCAGCACTGCCGGGGCGTCGCCGGGGCCGACTTGCGGGAACCAGCCGTCGGCCAGCCGGGCCACCCGCCGCAACACCCGGTCTGGGGGCGAAGGATTGGCCCTTGCCCCGGCTCCTATCCAGATGGGGATGGGCCGTTGTATGGGCAGCGGGTTTATGCCCGCGTTGGTGATGTCGTGGTGCTTGCCGTGGAAGTTAATGACGTCGTTGGTCCACAACTGACGCAACACCTCGATCTGCTCCGTTTGGCGCGCGCCGCGGGTCTGGAAATCCTCTCCCAGGGCCTCGTACTCCACGTGGTTCCAGCCGACTCCCACGCCGAGGCGTAGCCGCCCGCCGCTCAGAACGTCGCACTGCGCTGCCTGTTTGGCGACCAGAGCCGTCTGCCGCTGCCCCAGAATCAGCACCGCGGTCACCAGCTCGATGGACGTGGTGATGCCCGCCAGATAGCCGAACAGCACGAAAGGTTCGTGGAACATACTCTCCAGCGTATAGCCGCCGGCCCAGTTGGCGTGCTTGGTGGTGTCGGCCCCCAACACATGGTCATAGACAATCAGGTGCGAGAAGCCCAACCCCTCGGCAGCCTGCACGTAGTCGCGCACTGCCGCCGGGTCTGCGCCGATTTCGGTCTGCGGGAAAACAACCCCTGCCTTCATTTTGCGACTCCTCATAATTGCAATGGATGTACAGGCTGCGACTCCTCATAATTGTTATGGATGTACAGGCTGCGACTCCTCATAATTGCTATGGATGTACAGGACAGACAGGATGTTTTGGCTGTTTATCCTGGGCATCCATGTCGGTTCCTGCGGTCAGTTCTTGCGGAAGTGGGGGATGACGTGCTTGCCGAACATTCGCAGCGTGTTCATCGTTTCTTCGTGGCTGGCCGGGCCGATGGCGCTGAGGCAGAAAATCTGCTCGATGCCCATGGCCTCGTAGTTTTCCACGAAGCGAATGCAGTCGTCGGGGGTGCCGACGCAGAAGTTGGCGCCGCGTTTGACCACTTCCTCTGGGGTAGGGTCACCCTCGTGGGGGCCGGCGGCCAGGCGCATATCCCGCTCGTAGTAGCCTTGATAGTCGGGCGGTACTGTGGCCGGGTCGACGCCGCGCCAGACCAGACGCGCCCGCTCCCGTTGCTGCTCCAGATACCAGGCGACCAGCTCGGTGCCGCGCTCCACGGCAATCTTGGAGTCTTCGTGGCAGAAACCGGCGGTCATCAGGGCGTTCTGGCTGTTGACCGCCGCGCCGTGCGCCCCGTTAAGGCTCTTGTGATACAGCTCCAGCGTGCCGGCCACCCGTTCCGGGCCGCCCTCGCTGCCCACCAGCGCGCCTAGCCCCAGTTCGCCGGCGCGGCGGGTGGTTTCCTCGCTGGCGCAGGCCGACCACAGCGGCGGATGAGGCTTTTGCAGCGGCTTGGGCAGCACCTGCCGGGGCGGGATGTGGAAATACTCGCCGTCGTGGCTGACTTCTTCCTCCGTCCAGATGCGGGGCAGAACATTGGCGAACTCCTCCCACATCCCGCGGGTATGCTCCAGGTCGGTGCCATAGGGCGTTAGCTGGTAGGGATAGCCGGTGCGGCCCAAGCCAACGTCCACGCGGCCCTTGCTGAGGATGTCCAGCGTCGCCATGCGCGCTGCGGTGTGCAGCGGGTGGTGAATTGGGGCCAGCACCACGCCGATGCCCATGCGGATGCGAGAGGTGCGTTGCGTGACTGCCGCCAGCGTCAGGTCGGGAGCGCTGTTGTGCGACCACACCGGGCGGAAATGGTGCTCGGAAAACCAGACGCTGTCGTAGCCCATTTCCTCAGCGAAGGCAATCTGGTCCAACGCCTCCCAGATACGCCGGGCCTCGCTCTCTTCGTCCCAGGGCTTGGGCACCTGAATCTGATAGAAAAGTCCGAATTTCATAACTTCCTCTCCCTAGATAGCGCCGCCATTATAGCAGGGTAAAGGGGTATGAATGGCGCGATGCCAAGGGTAGGTGGTCTTATGAATTCATAAGAAAGTGGGGCGCGGAAAGCGATATTGTAGCGGAAAGCGATGTTGTAAAAGATGATATGCCGTAGCAGAGGGTTCGTTTCACAGATACCGGGAAGAAGATATGGGGAAAGCCCCTAATCAGGAAGAGGAAAGGGGAGATGGAGCCGGTGAGGGGATTCGAACCCTTGACCTGCGGTTTACGAAACCGCTGCTCTGCCACTGAGCTACACCGGCTCGGGTAGAAATTTTGCGCTGTTTGCTGACTCTCGCGGCCATTTCGCAAAGGCTACCGGGCCAGCCTGCGTTCCATTGCCAGTACAGCATCCAGATCCGGGGTTGGCGGTGGCGCGACTGTAAGCGTCAACCCCGGATCTGGATATTGCCGTGGCTCAACCTAGCTGGCCCCCTGAGGACAGCGGCAGGGTGGCGTTCAGTATGATGAAGGCCGTAAGAGCATACGTTCTTGACCCGGCAAGCCTTCATTGCCGCCGAACCTTCGCGACAGTATACCAAATATGATACTACTCGCGTCCCGCTCTGCGCAAACAGGGCCGTTTCGGTTTCCAGCGGTTAGGTTTGCGCAGGTCATAAGGAGCGGTTTATTGAATATCTGATACCTCAAGAACGCCGGCGCGAGCGTAAGTCATGATAGGCGTCCCGCTTGATATCTTGCGCGTCTGCCACAATGCCAGCTCGCTATATGACTAGATCATAGACGGGAATTTATCAGAGACAATCTTTCTCAACAACAGGATGCGAAGGGCGAAACCCTTATACAGCCCTTAATCACGATTTATGGAGCCGCCTTCCACAATCTCCCTGTTCGCCGCTGCCCCAACCCTCGCAGGGCGTGCCGCCCCCTGACCCCAGGTCGCGCCGCTGTCATCGCCGACTCTGCCAGCCCCAACACTCGCTGGGTTGTACCGCTCCGCCTGGGCTTCCTTCAGCGCTTGGGTCTGGGGAGCCGGTTATCAGGGAAGCCTGCGGCCATGCCTGCCTGGTATGCTGAGAACCAGGAGCTGGGCCGGGGCGCCATGGGACGCTGCTACGCGCGGGGCTGCTAACCGAAGGCGGTCTGCCAAGCCTCCTGGGGTTCAGGGTTGGGGGAGATGATGGACTTGGAGGGAGGGATTGCCGCCCAGGAAGGCTATGCCGGGGCCTCCGCCACTTTTTCCAGGGGTGATGGCCACGACGATTTTATCCGCGGGTAAGATTTTATCCGCGGGTAAATTGTAGGTAGTTTCCAATAAGTAAACGGAATTCCTCAAATGTCAACAAAGCGTAACCCCAGCTTCATTGAGAATGGAGCTTATGTTTTTGACTGATGGTGAGTTGTCTTCTTCTGTGCTAATTTTCGCGCCGTCAATGACAAGGAATGAAGGACTGCCCGGCCGAAGAACTCGACTGTCCCGCCGAATACTCGTGTGTTTACCGGTCGGTGGTGACCGTGTAATGCTGGCCGTTTGGCATACTAACCCGCCAGTGATTGTCTCCCAGATGGTCCGACGTCCATCACGCTTTTCCGGATGATGTTTTCGAGATTGACCGCCAGTATTGGCTGAAGGGTTCCAACGTTCTCCTGAAATTCCTGGATGCGTTCTTCCATCGCGGTGTAAGCGTCGTACTCCACGGTGTCCCGGTAGAAGAGATGAATGATGCGGATGACCAGCTTCTGCTGCCTGATGCGGTCGATCCGGCCAATACGCTGCTCCAGCCGCATGGGGTCGCACGGAAGGTCGTAGTTGATTATGGCCGGGCAGAACTGGAAGTTGAGAGATTCGGCGGCGGTCTCGGTGCAGAGCAGGATTCCGTCCGGTTGTTCCTGGAAATGTCTCATCACTTTATGCCGAGCCGTCTGCCTCCTCTCCCCTTCGGCACGGTCTAGATCCAGTCTTTAATACGGTCTAGATCCAGTCTTTAATATCGAACAGGCCGGCCAGTTGATACGCGTTGCTTCGCTGGGCCAACTGCTTCCTCAGCCACACCTGGGTATTGCGGAAATTGGAAAACACCATGACTTTGTGGTAGCCGTCCTTTTGCAGCTCTTCTAGTTGAACCAAGAATTCTTCAAACTTGCTGTCCGGTATAGGCTGCGTTTGGCAAAGGGCCAGCAACTCGGCCAGCATTTTCTCCATCATAAGGTTAGTTCCAAGGCTGGCAGCGGCGCCTCGGGGTCGAAGTCTATGTTCTCATCTTCGTCGCCGGTGGGCACTTCTCCCCATTGGCTGCTGTCCGGTTCCCCGGTCTGGGCGCGATGCTTCAGGTCTTCCAGAGAACTGCGGAAGGCATTACGGGATGAACCGAGACGAAGCCGGAAATGGGTCATAACGAAGCCGAGAGCCTGACGGTTTACGTTGGCTCGTCCCGGATACCACAGCCTTACAAGCTCCTGGATTGCGTCGTATAAGCCCCGTTCATCATCGGCCATCTCGATGGGAACGGACGTCTCGGGGCGGTACCGATGACCCACGGGCGTCCGCGCTAACTAGAGATTAGCTCGGCCGAAGCTGGCAACCCGTTCCGCAAGTAAATCTGACGCGCGGAATTCCAATTATCCGAGGCGGGGGGCGCCAAGATTGTAGAGACGGCGAAAATCGCCCTCGTTCCACTGCCGCCGGCGTTGACTGTCTCCAGTAGCGCCCGCAGTTCTGAGGGGTCTGTCTGCATCGGGGTAGCTGTCAGCAGCATCAGCCCATTTGGTATGCTCCGACAAGCATTTGAGCATCTTCAGGTAGCTATTGCCGCGCCGCTGACGGGGATTGGAAACGTCCAGGTAACGGGCATGATGCACTTCGCCGAAGATCACCATTCGGTAGGCTCTGGATCGTCCGACTTCGGGGAAGCTCTGCCGGAGTCCGCGCATACGGCCCGACGCGGGCCGAGGGCAAGCTCGGCGGTTATCTCGCCGCCAGGCGGACAGGGCGATTGGCCGGTGCTGTTTATGCTGGCCTGCGAGCGCGCTGAAATGGTATTGAGAGACGTGGGAGCGGCCCTCCGGATGCTTAACCACCAATGCGAAGCGCCTAGGCGAAACTTCGCCACCGGGGGATGACCGCTGCTGGTCCAAGTATGGGGCGCCGGTGGCCTTGGATGACAAAGGGGATGCTGGTTTTTGGGCGACCGAAGCCTGAGCGCGCCTTTAGCATTCTCGCCCGCAGGCGCCTGGGGAATTCCCGCCGTGTTGAAGTCGGAGTCAAAGACGGCCCCGCTTGTGAGGACGGCGGACGTTGACTGTTGGTGCGACTTTATTGCCCGTGCGCCGGGTTGCAGTGGGGATGGCGTGTCCTTTCAGCTCCGCTATGCCTTTTTCCAAGGATCCCAGCCGTCGGTCTGCGGTGCTGTTGAACGCAGCACTTTGATCGACTCGGGCTTGCGGTCGAGGAGGTCGAGCAGTTCTTGGGGGTGTTGACCAGGGTCTAGATTTCAGACTCTGTTGGTTCTTCTGCCGGTGTTGCCATGGCTGGTATGACAGTCAGCACACTGCAGCTTTTTGCGTATGCGAGTTGTTCGGGGTGAATCGAGCTTCCGATGGTCACGGCCAAGGTTTCCTCACTGGTGGCCGAGGCCAGGGTGTCTGCCCGGAGGCGGGCCCGGTATATGTCGCTTTGGCGAATGGTTTGGGAAGCTTCTATGACGGCGTAGACATACTTGTGGTCAGTGGAGCGGCGGGCGCGAAGTATGAAATCGGCCACCTCCAGGTTGTCGACGTCCTCAGGCGTGATCAGCCCTTGGGTCTCGGCTCGCTCAATGGTTTCTTGCAGTTGCCGGTCGAGATGCTGGTGTGGCCCCCGCAGGATGCGGCCTCGGGTCAGGTTGAGTTCATCCTTGGCGATGTTGAGGATGTTGTTGTGAAGACGCGCTTCGAGGGCTGCACCCTTGAGGGCGCCGAGGTCGTCTTGTACCCGGGCGTTGATGCGGCGCTGCTCTGAGTTGAACTGTTTCTGCTCTGAGTTGAACTGTTTCTGCTCTGAGTTGAACTGTTTCTGCTCTTCCACGAAGGTTTGCATCTGTTCTATGAAGAGGCTGGTTTGTTTCACGAACATGCGTATTTCATCTACGAAGGCCTCGAACCGCGCAGGCAACTTCATGAGTTCCTCGCCCAGGATTTGGGAGCGCACTGCCTCTTTCCACTCAGGGTTCTCGGAGAGCGCTCGGAGGAAGTCTTCTTGGCTGTTGATGATAGTCATACAGTCGTCTCCTGAGTTTCTATGTTACTGCTTAGGGTTGTTTTGCGGCAACTGTCCGGAGCTGGGCCTCGCCAGCCTTGCCTCGCCAGCCTTTATGGACGGACTGACGGCCGGCCAATTCCTGGCAAAGATTCGCTGGCAAGTTGGCGTTTTAATCCTTGTAACACGTGGGTTGGGCTGGCCTCCTGAAATTAAGGAGGTCCGGCTTGGCCCATAAGCTGTTTGGGGATATACGTACTAGTTGGCGGTCAAGCATCTCGGGTTCACAGACGGTGACACAGGCGGACGGAGCCGCAGTTTGCGGGTACGGAGGCTGAGGCGTGGTCAGGGCCTGGTTGACTGTGTCGGCAGCCCACTGGCGGCGGGAGGCGTGGCCGGCTAAACGTTTGCGTTGGGGTATATCGAACAGGTGGGACGGGTTTATGCGGACCTCGCAGGAGCGGCTTGTAGACCCTGGCCGTTGCGGGTGTAGGGCGTGTTGCCCCTTGCGCCTGCGATGACAGCAATAGTTAAGCTTCGGACTTGTGGCGTGTCTGCTGGCGGAAGTTGCGCAAAAATTTCCCGCCCAGCCTGCTTTGTGCGGCAGTATGAGCGGGGCAAGCTCGGTGGGGTAGTGTTCCGTGAGGTTGAGTGCTGCTCGGGGCCAGAGGCAGGTCCTGCGTGCTTCTCCAGCGGGAGCCGCACTGGCTTGCCCCTGGTTCGCTGCCGTTGGGGTGGGCTTAGCGAAGCTCGAAGAGGGTTACGCCGGACTCTTGGGCCTGTTGGATTTGGGGATCCGGCAGTTCCATACCGGCGGCCACGGCGAACACGGGCTGTCCGGTCGCGGCCTGCAAAGCTTCCGCTCGCTCCTTTGCCCGTTGGATGTCGTTCTGGTGAATCACACCGGATATCTCGACCAGCACGAAGGCTGGGCGGCCGTCTTCCTTGACCACTGCGGAGATGATCAGGTCGGCAAGTTCCACCGCTTCGGCCATATTTTCGCCGATGATCCCCTGTTGTTCGGCCTCGTCCAGAGCGTCGAACAGTTCGTCAGGCAGTTCCCTGCTAGGGTTTTTAACCAGCTTTGGACGCCGCAAACCGAGGGTCTGGGTGATGCGCGGCCTAAGTCTTTTGTCCGCAATCAGCTCCATTACCATTCCCGTCAGGTTCTTGTAGCTCTCTTCCAGCCTTCCCGTTCGGGATTCCAGCCGTTGCTGGCCTTCTTCCAGGCGCTGGTGGCTCTCTTCCAGGCGCTGGTGGCTCTCTTCCAGGCGCTGGTGGCTCTCTTCTAGCCGTTCTATTCGGGATTCCAGCCGTTGCTGGCCTTCTTCCAGCCGCTGGTGGCTCTCTTCTAGCCGTTCTATTCGGGCGTAAACCAACTTGAATTGGGCGTCGATTCTGGCGAACCCCTCCGTCATTGTTTGGGCCATCTGCCGCATCTGCTCGGCCAGTCGCTCCACCACCCGGGGGAGTTCCCGTTCCTCGTCGGTCAGCAGCTTGCGACGGAGTCGCTCCCGTATCTCGGGGTGCTCGTCCAAGATGCGCTCCAAGTCCGCAATGGTGGGTATCGCCAGCTCGTCAGTCATGGAATGCTCCGCTTGCGCTTTGCGCTAGGCCTATTTTACATGGCAGGAGACGGCGTGTCCAAAGGCCCTTGTACAAGGCTCTTCTACGCAGAAGTGATAGAATCTAACGGACGGCGGGGTATGAACTGCGCAACCCTCGAAACTTGTTGGTGGAGCCGGAAGGGTAAGGGGCAAGCCCATGACTACTATTGCCGGGGCCGAGGTTGTGGGCCGCCCCCTGTCCGCCCAGCGGGACGGGCGGCGCTGCCGACGAAGCTGGCGCCGGGGCGAGTTGCGAGTGGTGAACGAGGTAAATAGGCGAACGAGGTAAATGTATGATGTATGAGCCAAACGCTCCAATCACTTTAGCCGAGACCAAGATTGCTTTTGAGGTTCACGGTGGCGTTGTGGAGATGCCAGCGAAAGCAATCTTGCGCTTGCTCCCAGACCCTGCTCTCGTCATTGAGTGTAAAGACAACCTGACGGCAGAAAATATATTTCTTACGGATGTCAAAAATAAGTATATTACCGCGCCCATACTAGGACTGAAGACAGATTTCATCATTCAGTGCAGTTGGGGTATGGGGTGTAAGGATTCTTACATCAACTTGATATGTTTCCCCAAAGAACAACCAGTATTAGCCCGCGAAACCGAAGAGGAACTCTCATCTGTGGAGTTTGGCGTTCTCAATTTTCCTGAATTCTTCCACTTTTCTAAACGCTTCCAAAGCCAAGACAACCGGATTGAAGTAAACGGAATGGTGTCTCGTCAAGGCGCAGTGCAGTTACTGGCTGATCCTTGGGTAATCAACATTACGGCCGCTCCTAACCTATCCAATGCCGTGAAGGTGTTAAATACAGACGGCGGGTACGCCATTACTAACATGGGAACGATCAGCCGGACTGATGGCAGCAATTTCTCGGTGCAGGAGGCCGAAAGTCTTATTGATGGACTCTGGTATTTTTTATCGTTTGCTCGCGGGGCTTTTTGTGGGCTGACACTCATAAAAGGTAAAGACCCCAGTGGTGAATTGGCGTGGGAGCAGTGGGGATCCCGTCGAGTAACGCCACACGGCAACCCGTCGTCGTGGTTCGTATCGAGGCACGGCCAAATTCTCTCGCAAGTGTTCCCTGGTTTCTGGAAACTATATCAAAACGAGGAAGAAATGGTGCGCCGGGTTGTACGTTTTTACTTGGAAAGCAATTTGATGAAATCTATCGACACAGGTATTATATTTACTCACGCAGCTCTAGAAACCTTGTCGCACAAAACGGCTGGCAAAAAGCTCGGCGAATGTATCGCAAATGCGCTCAAGGAGAACGGTATCTTAAGGGCCGCGCTTGAAATCTCGCCGATGTCATGCCCTGACTTGGCAGGGTTAGCGTGCAAGCATCGTTGGGCCCACGGCCCGCACGCGGTGGTGGAAATTCGCAATAATGTAATTCATCCTAAATCGAAATACAGTGACATATCTCAGAGAGCCTTCCATGAAGCCTGGAATCTGGGGCAATGGTATATCGAGCTGATGCTGCTGGCGAAGTCTGGTTATGGAGGGGATTACAGTAATCGAGTAACTCGGGAGAATCGTGACGATGTAGAGACTCTCGGCGACTGGCTTGACGAAAGTAGAGCTTGAAATCTCAAGCCATCGCCAAAGGGGACGCAATATCCCTATCTCAGAAGCAGGCAAACGAGGGATTATCTCTGGTTCATAACCGCGGGTCGCGGAGTTGGCCGCGATGGGCAGGAGGCTCTTGATCCTGTATTGCGTGGTGGGCGGTAGTGGACTCGAACCACTGGCCTCTTGCGTGTCGAGCAAGTACTCTAACCAACTGAGCTAACCGCCCCTGTTGCGAGAAGTGTACCAATCGAGGCGGCGCGGGTCAAGGCGCGCCGCCGCAGTCTGATATGATGCCTGCTTGACGCGGACGCCGCCGGGCCCGCGTCGGGCGGGGTTATGCTCCCCTGCTATCGCGAGTAAATAGATATTAGGTATTCTCAACGCGCGTCGGCATTATCCCCCCAACCCATACTCTTCCGAAAGCGGGAGTCCGGCGGAATCGGGAGCCTGGTGAAAGCGGGAAGCCGAGGGTTGAGCGGCTGTCGGCTTCCCCATAACCGGGGCGTATGGATAGCCGGGGCGTGTGGATTCCTGCGAAGACCCGAATGACGGAGGCGGAGGCAATGGCGGAACGATGCCAGCCTGCGGTCAACCGGCAACCCTGCCACGTTGAAAATGCCGGATGTTTCCCGATTTCCCCCAATGTTCCTTGATATTCTTGTTTCCTGATATTCTAAGAGAAGAGGAATTAGCTTAGGCGGGTGTGATATGGCGACTAAGGAACGCTACCGTCTGCTGTATGACGGCGCGTGTCCAATATGCAGCCGGGAAGTGCTGTGGCTCCACCATCGCCGCCCGGAGGACATCGAGGCAGTGGACATCTCTGGGGACGGCTTTGACGCCGCGGGTTTCGGCCTCAGCAGCGAGCAGGTGGATGCCGCGCTGTACGGCATCCGGCCCGACGGCAGTGTCACGGTGGGTATGGACAGCCTGCGCGAAGCCTACCGGCTGGCCGGGCTGGGCTGGCTGATGGCCTGGACCGGTTGGTGGCCGGCGCGCCCGGCCTGCGATGCCTTCTACCGCTGGTTCGCCCGCAACCGTATACGCATCGGCAGGCTGTTGGGGCGGCAGGACGATTGCGCCGGCCGCTGCCGGTTTTGATGTTTGTGGTTGTTATACTTCGCATTGTTCCGTACATTGCTTATCACAGTAACCGGAGAGTGTTGGAAACGGGACAAACAGCGCCGGCGATGCTGCCGCCGGAAAGGTCGCCGGACTGAGCTTTGCCGATTGGGAAAGCGATTGACCGGATGAGATCTGAGAGGATCTGCCGGTACAATCAGGGTGCCGCAGACCGGTACAATTAACGCGCCGCAGGCCGGTACAATTAGCGCGCCGCAGGCCGGTACAATTAGCGCGCCGCAGGCCGGTACAATTAGCGCGCCGCAGGCCGGTACAATTAGCGCGCCGCAGGCCGGTACAATTAGCGCGCCGCAGGATGAAGCCCTGAAGCCGGCGGAGGCGCTGGGAGTCAGTTCCGAGGCGGCGGATGAGTTTCGGGCCTCCCGCAAAGGCTTGGGCCCAGTCGCTCCCGCTGCCCCCTCTCTACCGCCGATTCTGCGAGATTAGGCAAGTTTGCGGTATGCCGCTGAAGGATGTAATCGGCGAAAAGTTTGGTGACGGCATAATCAGCGCCATAGATTTCACCGGAACGGGATAGAGAAGAAGACCCCGAACACGGCAGCCGCGTAAAGGTCCCTATGTTTGGGGAGTTCCTCTCACGCAAGCAACGGCTCACACAAGCGACGGCAACACGGTAACGTAAAGAGCGACGGTAACGTAGAGATGGCAACGAACAAGCGATGGTAATGCCGGACGAAGCGGAACTGCTCAACCGGGCCGCGGGCCTAGCGCCAGTCCTCAAGGAGCGGGCGGCCCGCGCCGAGGAACTGCGGCGGGTGCCGGACGAGACGGTCAAAGACGTGCTCGACACAGGGCTGCACCTGGTAGGCGTACCCCAGATGTTCGGCGGGCTGAGCGTGAGTTATGGGCTGGCGCTGGACGTTGCCGCCGAGCTGGGCCGGGGCTGCCCGGCCACCGCCTGGTGCTATGGCCTGTGGGCCGCCCACTCGTGGCTGGTGGGCTACTGGCCCTTGCAGGCGCAACAGGAAGTATTCGGCGAGAACCCCGACACCCTCTTGTCCAGTTCCCTGAACCCCGGCAAGCCTACCCAGAACGGAGCCGGAGGGACTGCCTGCGAACCGGTCGAGGGCGGATACCTGCTGTCGGGGCGGTGGGAGTTCTCCAGCGGCTGCGACCATGCGGGCTGGGTGATGCTGGGCGCGCCGAATATCGGCGAGCGCAACTGGGCGCTGGTGCCGCGCCATGACTTCGAGATAGTGGATACGTGGTTCGTTTCTGGGCTTCGCGGCAGCGGCAGCAAAGATATCGTGACCGAGAACGCCTTCGTTCCGCGCCACCGCATACTGGATGTCAACACCGCCGGCAACGGCGACTGGACTGGCTGGGAACTGCACGGCCAGTCCCGTTACCGGGTGCCTATCGGGGCGCTGCTGGGTTGGGATTTAGCGGCTCCGATGGTGGGTATCGCCCAAGGGATGATTGACGAGTTCACGGCGCGGCTGGCCGGAACGTCCGGCCCCGGCAGAACCGCCGACTCCCCGGCCGTCCACACCCGCCTGGCCCAAGCCGCCGCGGAGACCGACGCGGCGCGCGCCGTGATGCAGAGCGACATACGCGAGATTCTGCGCAAAGGCGAGGAAGGCGATCCCTTCACCCCGCTGGAGCGGGCGCGCTTCCGCCGCGACAAGGCGTTTACCGTCCAGCTATGCCTGCAAGCCGTCAACCGCCTCTTCGACATAAGCGGCGGTCATGGCATCCTCGATTCAACGCCGCTGCAACGCTTCCACCGCGACGCCCAGGCTGTGGCCCACCGCGACGGTCTTGTGATGGACCTAGGCGGCCGCGACTACGGTCGCGTAGCCCTCGGCCTACCCCCGGAAGGGCCGATTTAGCGGAAGGGCCGATTTAGCGGAAGGGCCGATTTAGCGAGATGGGGAAAGGGCGCGCAAATTCCCCGGACGGTGTTGGCGTGTCGGTAAACGGATGCGTATGGCAAAGCAAAATGGCGGACGGATAGGGGACGGCATGAAGCTGGTAGAGTTGAAGGCATCTAGATACCACAGTTTGCGCGAGGAAACCGTTCACTTCGAAGATTTGAACGGTTTTATTGGGGCCAATGCGCCGGGCAAAAGCCCCGTACTGGACGCGCTCCGTTTCGTTCACGAAGGGCGCTGGCCCGTGATTTCCGGGAAGCGGTTTATTCACGCGGTGGAATCATCCATCTAGACTGGAAGGCATCTAGCCTGGAAGGGTGAGAGCGCCAGCCAGATAAAATTGGTTCTCCAGTTCGCAGACGAGCAGGATAAATATCAGTGGGGCATAGAGCTGGCTGTTTCCGAGCGACACGGATTTTCGGTGAAAGAGAAAGTCTCTCTGTTACAGCGGAACCTCCCGCCCAATACGCTGCTTTCGGCTGAAAATGGAGCCGGCAAGTGGTGGACGGCGCAGCAGGGGCGATGGGTTGAATTTGAGTGAAATCAGGGTATTTGCGCTTTGGCCGCTGCATCAGTTGCACTGACTTTCAGGCTCGGGGCATAGCGAATTTTGTGAGGACTTGGGGGTTCTTCGAACCTAATCCCTTCTCATTGCGTCGCGGCGGCTGGCCGGGCATTGAGCCGATCCGGCTTGACACCTATGGCAGGAACCTGGCGGAACGGCTGTACTGGTTAAAGGAGTTTTCGCCGGAAACCTTTAGCCGGATTGTTATGGCGACAAAATCCGTTCTGGGTCTTCCATTGGAACTGGAACCAAGGGAATACCGAGATTCTGAGGGACGCTACTATTTCACGCAAAAAGAACTGGGCCTTGCCTATCAGGTGCATCAGGTCGTCGCATCTACCGGCACCCTTCGGACTTTGGCGTTGATGACAGCTCTGTTCGAGAAATCAGGTAGCGGTCTGGTCGCTGTTGAGGATCCCGAAAACAACATACACCCGGCTGCCTTGGGCGACTTTACCGGATACCTGACCAGAGCCAGCAGTGACCTGCCGGTCACTGAAGGGCTTGTAAAATCCGCCTGGTACAGTTTGACGTACAATCTACGCCCAATAAATTTGTGATGCTGGTAGACGCCGATGGCAAGCATCCTGATACGGGTCTGGCGCCTTTTCAAGATCTGGAGAGCAGACTGAACCCGCAGATTACTGCTTCTGTGAAGTTCGCCTATGCCCAATGGCACTTGGAGGCGTGGTTTTTCAGCGATTCCGAAAACTTGAGGGCTTACTTGGGCCGGGATTTGGGCAGCGTCGACACATCCAAACCGGATGATATAGAAAACCCCAAGCAGCATCTTAAAAACTTGCTGGATGATAACTACACCCGCATAACTTCCCAGGACATTGCCCGTCGGCTTAACCCGTCTCGCTGCCCGCAGCCCCAGCTTCAGCCGGTTTATAGGGGCAGTCCGCAACGGAAGCGGCTGAAGCCCGCGGCGTCACCGCGGCGGGCGGCCAAAGGCGGCCACCGCGGCGCCAACCACGCCGATTGCCGCCCCCATCATAAACACGTCGCGGTACGCTTTCAGGAACGCTGCGGCCTCCGCCCCCGCAGTTCCGGCCAGTTGGAGCAGGTGGTGGTCTTCGCGAAGGGCGAAAATGCCGCCGAAAATCACTATGGCCGTTATTGACCCCAGCGCTTGGGTGAGCGACAGCATTGCCCCCGCAGTTCCGAACCGCTCCGGGGGGACGCTCCGCATCACCAGCGAGTAGGAGGCCGCCTGCACCAGCCCGTTCCCGGCGCCGGTCAGAGACACCCACAGCGTCGCCTCCGCCAAAGACGAATTCGCGTCCAGAAGCCCCAGCGTGGCCAGCCCGGCGGCGATGGCCAGCAAACCCGCCGCGCCGACGAATTGAGTGCCGATATGGTCGCTCAGCCAGCCGCCGAGCAGAGACATCGCCACTCCGCACAGCGACGCCACCGCCAGCATTGCGCCCAGGATCTCCGGCCCCCGGCCCAAGATATCGGCTACGTAAAAAGGGAAGATGAACCAGACAACGAAGGCAGAGAGATATACGAAGGCAGAACAGGAACCCGCCACGACGAATCCCCGGTTGCGCAGCAGATCGAGGGGCAGTACGGGCCAGGCGGCAGTCCGCTCGATGCGCCAGAAAGCGGCGAAGAGCGCCGGCATCAACCCCAGCATTGTCAGGACCGGCCAGGCGGCCCAGCCAATTTCGCGCCCCAGACGTGTCCCGATAATCAGACATATCAGTCCGGCGGCCAGCGTCAGAGTTCCGGCCAGGTCGAAAGCCGGCCCCTGCCTCGACACCGGCGGGTCGCGGTCGAGGAACAGCCACGCCAGAACCAGAGCGGCGACCATGAACGGGATCCGCCCCCAGAACACCATTTCCCATCCCAGCCATCCCACCAGCAGACCGGCGCCTATGGTGCCCCCCACCATCCCCAACGCCTGATTGCCGGCGGTGAAGCCCATACTCAGCCCACGGCGATGGGCGGGGAACAGGTTGGCGGCAATGGCCGGGGCCACGGCATACAGGCAGGCCGTCCCGAGGCCGTGGAGCGCCCGGAATCCCACCACCGTCGCTAGGTCGGGCGCCAGGGCGATGCAAAACATCGAGACCAGATAGGCCAGCCCGCCCCACAGGTAGACGCGGCGCAGCCCGAACCGGTCGGCGAAGCTGCCCGCGCCCAGCACCAGGCTGCCCCGGATGCCCATAAACACAACCAGCGCCCACTGCACGCTCTGCAAGTCGGCGTCCAGATCGGCGGCCATTTCCGGCAGCGCCACGTTGACCGAGAAGTCCAGCGCGGCCAGAAACATAGCCAACGCCGAGGCACTGCCGATGAGGGCGTTGCGCCAGCGTCCGCCGCTCGCTATCGGGCCACTGACGGCGGCGGCGTCAGCGGCGGCCAAGCGCGCGGCTCAGGGGGAGGTTACGGCGTTTGCAGTATGCGGGGAAACAATCGCTCGAATCCATCGTGACAGGATTCTACGCTATCCGGCAAGGGGCAGAGAGACAGGGAGCAAACCGTCTGCGGACGCGGTGCCTGGGAGTGGTAGAATAGGAGCAAGCGTCCGGGGCAAAGACACGCTGGCCGGGCCGGGCCGGGCCGGCCAACCCGCCCTGGAGCCACTTAGTTGAGCTTGCTCGTTGCCCGGCACCAATCGAAAGGCCCGTTAGCGAATCGGCCAACCCGCCCTGGAGCCACTTCGGCGATCCGGACCTGCTCTGTTGCCCGGTCTGTTGGCGCCCGACCGCGACGGGCCGGGGCAGGCTTGTCGAAAACGAAAGCAAGGGGCAGCCGTCAATATGCCCCTTCTCGATGTCTGAGGCACGATGTCTGAGGCACGAGGCCGCCAATCGAACTTCGGAAGGGTATAATCAACACGCACCGGCAATACCGTCAGGGCTGCCCTTGTCCCCGCCATTCCAGCGAAAGCGGGAATACTAACAGCGCGTTCAGAAACTGGGCGTGGGCAGAGCAGCGATAGATTCCCGCTTTCGCTGGTATGGCGGAAGCCGAAAGGGGATTTTACAAGCCTTTGTGCGGAGCATTGGGTTGACACGCAAATTGCGGCAGGAATACAATTTTTTTGATTATCTTGGGCTTGTTCGGAGGCATCGCCAATGAAGCAGATGACTGTTGATAGCATCCGGGTGAGCCCGATGAACTACCAGAGGGTCGTAATCCTGCGCGAGAACGACTCCGACCGCTACTTGCCTATCTGGATCGGGCCTGCGGAGGCCGACGCCATCGCGGTTAAGCTCCAGGAGCTGAGCGTGCCGCGTCCGCTGACCCACGACCTGTTGCGCGAGGTTATTGACAAGCTGGGCGGCTCGATCCAGCACATACTGGTCAGCGACCTGCAAAACGACACCTTCTACGCTACCATCACCATCGAGGTCAACGGCGCGCAGGAAGACATAGACTGCCGCCCCAGCGATGCGGTGGCGCTGGCAGTGCGGGCCCAGGTTCCTATTTTCGCCAACGAGTCCGTCCTAGACAAGGCGGGAATAAAGTTGGACAAGGAAGGCAACAGGCTCGCCCCTCCGCAGTCTGAAGAGGAGCAGTCCTCCGGCGAGCAGCGCACCGAGGTCAAAGAGGAAGAACTGGAAGGTATGTCGGCGTTCACCGATTTTATAGACTCCCTTGACCTTGAAGACTTTGACAAGAAATAGACGCGTTACAAAGAGCCTGGGCTACTGAAAATCAACCCCCGGCGGTATACCGCCGGGGGTTGATTTGACGAAATTCGCCGTTTGACTTTGGCCGTGTCCGGTGATAAAATTTTGCCGTTTGAGCTAACAGCATCCTAGTCAGAGCGGTGCGATGAACCGTCGGCTAGTCGCCCTGCGGCTCCTGGGGCTGGGCTGGTACGTAGCCGCCTGCGTGGTGGTGGGCGTTGCGGCCGGGATTTTCTCGGATTCTTATTTCGGGACGAAGCCGATTTTTACCCTGCTGGGCGTACTGCTCGGAACTTTCGCAGCATTTTATGGACTCTACAAGATGGTGAGCCCTTTGCTTAACCCCGGCTCGACACCTCGAAAGCCCGGCGGCGGTGGAGAACACAACCCGTGAGCCGCGGCGTCCTGCTATCTGGCCTGTTGGTGGTATTGGCCCTGGTCATAGCCGGGCTAATCACCGGAGCTATCGGGGCCGGCCTCGTCCAGAGCGAAGAAGATAAAGCGGCCGGCAAGACCGCGGAAGGGCCGTTCATTCCCAAACCGGCTGTTCATCTTCCTCCCCAAGTCGTCGCGCCCGGCGGGGCTTATGACCACTATGTCGAGTTTCTCCATGCCGAGCACAAGGAACGGGAATACGGCGAGGAAAAGCTGGATGAACATGCCCACGAAGTGCTGGACGAAGGCCCATACAAGGGCACTAACTTCATCATCACTAATACCCTCCTGTCTTCCTGGATTGCCAGCATAGTTCTGGTGGTCATCTTCGTTTGGGGAGCCCGCCGGTCCCAGATGGTTCCCGGCCGTTTCCAGAACTTTTGCGAGATAGTCATTGAGGCCCTGTTGCGTTTCGTGGAGGGCGTCGTGGGGCCGAGCCGATCAAGGCTGCTCTTCCCGGTCATTGCGACTATCTTCCTCTTTGTGGTGATCAATGCCTGGATCGGATTGCTGCCCATTTACCCGGCCTTGGGATCTAAGGTGGATGGGGTCATCGAGGTCCACCTGTTGCGTCCGGCCGGAACCGACATCAATATGCCGCTGGCGCTGGCGCTGGTGTCCTTCGTCTTCGTTGAGTTCCTTGGGCTGAAGATGCTGGGCATCAGCTACTTCGGTAAGTTCGTCCGGGTATCCAGCCTGATGCGCGGTATGAGCGCTCTGTTCCACTTCAGGCTACTGGAGGCCTTTCAGGGCTTGCTAGACTTCTTCTTCGTCGGGCCGCTGGAGGCATTCAGCGAGTTTGTGAGGCTGGTCAGCTTCACCTTCCGTCTCTTTGGCAATATGACTGCCGGCGAAATCCTGGTGCTGATTTCTGCCTTCTTGGTGCCGTTTATCGCTACCGTGGGGGTCTACGGGCTGGAATTGTTGGTCGGCTTCATCCAGGGACTGATCTTCGCCGGTCTGACGCTGGTGTTCGCCGCCATCGCCATGACGGCTCATGAGCACGAAGAACACGAGGAACATCACTAGAGAGCGGGGTAAACGCCAGAGAGCGGGATAAATAGAGAGCGGGGTAAACGCCCTCAGCCTAACCCTATCCCGGAGGGAGAGGGGATTTTCTGAGAGGGGCAAGAATGGAAATTTTGATATTCGGCATGGTACTGGCGACGGTGGGAATTGCCGCCGCCGCGCTGGGCGGAATTTTCGCCATCTACGCGTCCCGCCAAGACTAAGGCGGGAGCATTCAGAAACTCCGGTCAAATACTCGGACTGACACACCCAAGGAGGGGAAATGGAAATCCTTTCGGCACTGTTGAGTCTACCTCTGGCCCAGATTGAGGCCGACGCCGCCAAACTGCTGGGCGCGGGCATAGCCATCGGCCTGGGGCTGATTGGCCCGGGCATCGGCATCGGCATCCTGGGTGCTGCGGCTATGAGCGCCATCGGCCGCAATCCGGAGGCTACTGGCAACATCCAGACCAATATGATTCTCGGCATCGCGTTCGCCGAGGCGCTGGGCATTTACGCCCTGGTGGCCGCGATAATGATTGGATTCATCTTCTAGCGCGGCGAAAAAGGGGACGCTATGCTGGAGACATTGGGAATCCACTTCCCAAGCCTGCTAATCTACCTCGTCAACTTCCTGCTGGTCCTGGGGCTGCTGTTCCTGTTCGCCTACAAGCCCATTCTCCGCCTTATGGACCAGCGGGCCGACCGGATTCGGGAGAGCCTGGCGGCCTCGGAGCGCGCCCGCGAAGAGGCAGCCAGTTCCCAGGAAGCCATCGAGTCTCAGTTGGTGGAGGCCCGCCGCGAGGCGCAGCGCATCGTGGAACAGGCCCGGGAAGCGGCGGAACGATACCGCGCCGAGGAGATGGAGCGCGCCCGCAACGAGGCGGAAAGCTTCGTCGAACGCGCCCGCTCAGAAATCCAGCGGGAGCGCGATGTGGTCGTTGAGGAAGTCCGGGCCAGCTTTGGCGATTTAGCCATCACCGCCGCTGAGCGGGTGGTTCGCCGTTCCCTGGACCGCCAGGCCCACGAAGACCTGATAGCCCAAGTGCTGGAAGAAGGCGAAAGCCTGCGCAGGGGTTAGCTGACTATGGCGCGACAGGTTTCAGGCAAGCGGTATGGGCAAGCGATTTTTGAGCTGGCCCAAGAGCAGGGCCAGAGCAGCCAGTGGGGCCAGGACGTTGCCCTGGTGTCGGAGGCTTTCGATGACGCGGATTTCAACGCCCTGCTCAAGCACGCCGGCGTTTCGGCGGGGGACAAGCAGGGCGCCGTTGAGACCGTGTTGGGCGGCGTGAACCCGATGGTGCGAAATATGGTCAACCTGCTGGTAGCCCGAGGACTGGTGGACACCATACCGGACGCCTGCGAAGAATACGCCAAACTGCTAGACCGGCAGGAAGGCCGCCAGCGTGTTGAGGTGACCACCGCCGTACCGCTGGAGCCGCTGGAAATCGAGCGCGTCACCGATTTCATCTCCGGCCTCATCGGGCGGGAAGTATCGGTGACCGCACGGGTGGATGCGGAAGTCTTGGGCGGGCTGGTCATCCAGATAGGTGACCGTCTGCTGGACGGCAGCGCCAGGGCCCGGCTGGACGGCCTGCGGGAGCGGCTGGGGCACTGAGAATCTGCAATTGAGAGAGAACGTCATGGCCGGCAAATCACATATTGCTATGTTTGTGGACTTTGACAATGCTCAAAGTGCAGCAATTGAAATGCACTTTGAGCATTGCCGTTCTTCACAGCTTTGGATGGCTCCTATTGTGGCTGAAGCGGAAAAAGTTGTTACGGGGTCAGTCGATATTCGGAGATGCTACGGAAATGTGATGTTGCGTACTGCGCGTATCTTCGCAGATAACAGTTATAATATACATGATGTTCGAGAGAGGATAAAGATTGACTCAGATTTACAACAAGACTTATTAAATAATGGATTTCAGATGATTCACACTCCTGACCTGAGTGGAAAAAATCGGGCCGATATTTTGATGTCACTAGATTGTATGGAGGTTGCGATGAGATACGAGATGATTGATACTTTCGCAATCATCTCTCACGACTCAGATTTCTCGCCTCTTGTCCAGAGCTTACGGGCATCTGGAAAGCAGGTCATCTGGATAAGTATAGGTGATTTAAAGAGGGGTACTAGGATTCTCTCTCTTAGAGCGATGGCCACACATCACATAGCGTATGACCAAGGACTAATTGATGCTGCTGGCAATACGTTACTCCAAGAAGTACTGGCAGATATTCGCGGCGAATCGGAAGATTCATTCGAAAGAGGTGTGGCTCTTTCAGTATTAAATGCCAGGCTTCACTCAAAATCATCTAGTTTTCGGTTTGGAAATCTTGGGTTTGTTAACTTTAAAGATTTTGTAGAAAGCTGTTTAGATTATCCTTATGTTGTACAAAACAATGCTGTGCATATTATACATGGCAATCTTTATGAGATACCAATGGAGCAAATCTCAGTTGATACGATATTGAGAGATGTGCTGAGTGTCGAGGAAATACCAGATGGTATTGTCTTTCCAGCATTACATTCGCGAATTATCAAGATGTACCCAAATTTCAATTACAAAAGTCTTGGGTATACGAAATTTAAAGATTTTGTAGAAGCAACATTACCTATCAATTACAGGACTACAGGTGAGCAGATTTTTGGTTCTTCAACCAATCAACGTACCAGCAATCAGCATAGCGGTCGTTCAGCAGAGATAAACGCGGTACTTAATCGCCAAAGCTTGAGGCAGCTTCCTGAGTTGCGTCAGTTAGTCACATCATGGCTTACAGAAAATCTATTTGAAGATGAATTTCCCATCAAGACATTAACATATGGAGAAATTCAAGAGTCTTTAGTAAGACACTTCACATCTAAATCACAAGTAAGCAAGAGACAAATATCTGATGTTCTGAATACACTATTGCGATCAGAGGTTTTAGTTGTTGAGAACAATCCTGAATTGCCGTGGACACAAAGAAATGTTCAACAGCTCCTCACTGATGATAGTTCTCTTCCGAGAATTGCACAGAGTATCCTTCAAAGACTGATGGCTGCTGGTGTTTCGATTTCGGAATCCGACTTTCCGTTGCTGGCGGAAATTGTGTTTGGCAGTGCAGGCCAAACGCATATAACGGTGATCCGAGAATCTTTCGATATAGTTGCAGATTCAGAATTACTGGAAATAGATTTAGGCATGGGATAAACTAAGGTAAGATGTTTGCCCATTAGATCAAACACCTCGCCTAAGGAGTGTGCCAATATGGCAACCAGAGGACAGGACATAGTTTCGCTGATAAAGCGCCAAATTGAGGAGTTCGGCGGCGACCTGACCCTGGTGGACGTGGGCACGGTGGTCCAGGTGGGCGACGGCATCGCCAGCATCCAGGGCCTCCAGGGCGTGCGCTCCAACGAGCTGCTGGACTTTGGCAGCGACACCCTGGGTCTGGCCCTGAACTTGGAGGCGGACTTGGTGGGAGCCGCCATTTTGGGCGACCCCAACGCCGTGAAGGAAGGCGACCGGGTGCGCTCCACCGGCCGCATCATCGAGGTGCCGGTGGGGGAGGGACTCATCGGCCGCGTGGTTGACCCGCTGGGGCGTCCACTGGACGGCAAAGGCGCCGTCAGCACCAGCAACAGCCGCTCCGCCGAAACCGTGGCCCCCAACGTGGTGGTGCGCCAGTCGGTGAACACGCCGGTGCAGACCGGGATCAAGGCCATAGACTCGATGATTCCCATTGGGCGCGGCCAGCGGGAACTGATAATCGGCGACCGCTCCACCGGCAAGAGCGCCATCGCGGTGGACACCATCATCAATCAGAAGGGCGGCGACCTCATCTGCATCTATGTCGCCATCGGCCAGAAGCAAGGCAAGGTGGCTCAGGTGGTGAGATCGCTAGAGGAATCCGACGCCATGGCCCATACCATCGTGGTCACCGCCGGAGCATCTGACTCGGCGCCGCTGCAATACCTGGCCCCATACGCCGGTTGCGCCATGGCCGAGCAGTTTATGGACGAAGGCAAAGATGTGCTGGTAGTCTACGATGACCTGACCAAGCACGCATGGGCCTACCGGCAGATGTCGCTGTTGTTGCGCCGCCCCGCCGGACGCGAAGCCTACCCCGGCGACGTGTTCTACCTGCACAGCCGCCTGCTGGAGCGCTCGGCGCGGCTGGACGAGGAACACGGCGGCGGCTCCATCACCGCTCTGCCCATCATTGAGACCCAGGCCGGTGACGTTTCGGCCTATATCCCCACCAACGTGATTTCCATTACCGACGGGCAGATTTACCTAGAGCCGGAACTGTTCAACTCTGGCATCCGTCCCGCCGTGAACGTGGGGCTATCGGTGTCGCGGGTGGGCGGCGCGGCGCAGACGCGGGCTATCCGTAAGGTGGCGGGCCGTCTCCGTCTGGACCTGGCCCAATACCGCGAACTGGCGACTTTCGCGCAGTTCGGCACTGCTGACCTGGACGCTGCCACCCGGGCGCAACTGGCGAGAGGCCAGCTCGCCACCGAAGTGCTGAAGCAGCCGCAGTACGCGCCGCTGTCTCTGGCCGAAGAAGTGGCAGTCCTCTTCGCAGTTAACTCGGGCGCCATGGAAGACGTGCCGCTGGAGCGCACCGCCGAGTTCGAGCTGGGCCTGTTGCGCCACATCTCCGGCGGACACCAGGACATTCTGGAAAGCATCAGCGAAACCCGCGACATCACCGATGAGACGGAAACCAAGCTGAACGAGGCCATCGCGGCCTACAAATCCATTTTCGGGGTCTAAATAAAATGCCCCGGCCCTTTCTCGAAGATGAGGGATGAGGCGTAGAAAATGCCCAGCGTAAGAGACATACACCGCCGCATACGCAGCGTGGAAAATACCGGCAAAGTGACTAACGCTATGTCGCTCATTGCTGCGTCCAAGATGCGCCGCGCCCAGAATGCGGTGTTGCAGGGGCGGCCCTACGCCGAGAAAATTCAGGACGTTATCGCCCATTTGGCGGCCCAGCCTGCCGATGACGCCGCCGCCGCCCAGCCCTTGTTGCAGGTGCGGCCCGTAGCAAGCATCGCCGTGCTGGTCATCAGCCCCGACCGTGGGCTTTGCGGGGGAATGCACGCCAACTTGAACCGGCGCGTGGGGCAGTTCATTTTGGACCAGGAGGCGCCGGTTCAGGCCATCGCAGTGGGGCGCAAGGGCCGCGACTTTATGGTGCGCTCCGGCAGCGACCTGCGGGCCGTTTTCACCGACTTGGGAGAAACCCCCACATTGCTGGACACCGTGGCCATATCCCAACTGCTGACAGACGCCTACTCGGAAGAGCAGGCCGACGAAGTCTACGTAGCTTACACCCGTTTCAACTCCACCCTGTCCCAGACGCCGGTGGTTGAGCGGCTCCTGCCGATAACGCCCTCGGAACTGGCCGGCCCCCAGCGCGTCGGTTATTACTACGAACCCGACAACCTGACGGTGCTTCGCAACCTGCTGCCCCGCTTCGTAGAGATGCAGGTTTATCACGCCCTGCTGGAATCCATCGCCAGCGAGCAGTCGGCGCGGATGGTTGCTATGCGCAACGCCACCGACAATGCCAAGCAGCTCAGCGAAGACCTGACCCTGGTGATGAATAAGCTGCGCCAGGAAAGCATCACCAACGAACTGCTGGACCTGATAGGCGGCATGGCGGTGCTGGAGGGGTAGCGATGGGCATCATCGTGAAAGAATATAACGTTACTGGTCCCAGTGGGAGCGATACGGTGAGATCCCTGTACGATTCAGGGGCAGGGGTCTCTTTTGTTAGAAGGGACGTTGCGGAAATTTTGGGCAGCACATTAATCACTGCAACCCCTATTAAGTTTATGTTGGCTGATGCCAGTGAAGGATTCACGGTGGACCAGATTATTCACTTGGATATTGAGGTGGACGGAGCTTCGTTGAAGCACGCCTTTTATGTCGCCGACGATTTGGCCGAGGAACTTATCATTGGCTCGGATATGATGCAGAAGTTCAAGATTACCCTAGACATGGAGAGCGAGTCGGTAAGCATCGACCCTCGCGCCCTGTATTTGAGAGCGTAGTGATTAGCTGCGGCCTCCGTCATCATCAGGATAACCGGGTTTCAGGAGAGTTAAGATGGCTACCGGCAGAATCGTACAGGTAATAGGAACCGTTGTGGACATCGAGTTCCCGGCCGATGAGCTGCCCAAGCTCTTTGACGCCGTGGAGGCGGATAACAACGGCGAGCTACTGGTATTGGAGGTGCAGCAGCACATCGGCAACAACTGGGTGCGCTGCCTGGCCTTGGGCGCCACCGACGGGCTGGCCCGCGGCGTTGAGGTCAACGACACCGGCCAGCGAGTGTCGGTTCCGGTGGGCCCAGAAACGCTGGGGCGCCTGTTCGACGTGACCGGCACGCCTCTGGACAATCTGGGGCCGGTGGAGACGGCCCAGCACTGGCCCATCCACCGCGATCCGCCCACTTTCGATGACCAAACCTCCTCCGTCGAAATTCTGGAAACCGGAATCAAGGTCTTTGACCTCATCACTCCTTTTATGAAGGGCGGCAAGATTGGCGCCTACGGCGGCGCCGGAGTGGGCAAGACGGTTATCATTCAGGAACTTATTCGCAACATCGGAGCGGTGCACCAGGGCGTGTCGGTGTTCGCCGGGGTGGGCGAGCGCTCTCGCGAAGGCAACGACCTTTGGCACGAAATGCAAGAATCGGGCGTGCTATCCAGTACCGTGCTGGTCTTTGGGCAGATGAACGAGTCGCCCGGTGTCCGCGCTCGCATCGCCCTTACTGGGCTGACTATGAGCGAGTACTTCCGCGATGAGCAAAACCAGGACGTGCTGCTCTTCGTGGACAACATCTACCGCTACATCCTGGCCGGGATGGAAGTGTCTGCGCTGCTGGGCCGGATGCCGTCGGCGGTGGGTTATCAGCCCACCCTAGGCACCGAGATGGGAGCACTCCAAGAACGCATCACCTCCACCCGCGGCGGCTCCATTACGTCGTTCCAGGCCATTTACGTGCCAGCCGACGACTACACCGACCCCGGCATTGTGACCACCTTCGGCCACTTGGATGGGGTGGTGTCGCTGGAGCGGTCGTTGGCGGCGCAGGCGCTGTACCCCGCGGTGGACCCGCTGGCGAGCTACTCCCGCATTCTGGAGCCGCGCATCGTGGGCGAGGAACACTACCGGCTGGCCCGCGGCGTGCAGCAGGTGCTCCAGCGTTACCGCGAGTTGCAGGACATTATCGCCATTCTCGGCATCGAGGAACTTTCCGAGGAAGACAAGCTGACGGTGTTTCGGGCCCGCAAGATCCAGCGGTTCCTGACCCAGCCCTTCTTCGTTGCCGAGACCTTCACTAGCCAGCCTGGAAAGTATGTTCCGCTGAGAGAAACCGTCCGCGGCTTCTCGGAAATTCTGGAAGGCCAACACGACGATTTGCCTGAGCAGGCGTTCTATATGGTAGGCACGATAGACGAAGCCGTTGATAAGGCCGAGGGAATCCGCGCGCAGGGGTAGTACATCATGCCGATGATGCTGGAAATCACCACTGCCGAGCGGCAGGTCTACGGGGAAGAGGTGGATATGCTCATCGCCCCAGGCATTGACGGGCAATTGGGCATTCTGCCCCGGCACGCCCCGCTGATGACCATGCTGCAACCTGGAGAGTTGACCATCCGCAGAAGCGGAGTGGATAGCTATTTCGCCGTCACCGGCGGGTTTATGGAAGTGCTGGGCGACAGGGTCATCATACTGGCGGATGCCTGCGAGTATTCTGAGGAAATCAACGAAGAGCGGGCGCAGGAAGCAATGCGCCGCGCCCAAGAACGAATCGCCAACCGGCCTTCGGATATGCAGATGCAACGGGCCTTGGCTTCCTTGCGGCGCGCGCAAGTTCGCTTGGACACGGCGCGTCGCCGTCGCGCCCGAGGTGGCGGGCAGTTGCCGCCCTCCGTCAGCAGTTCAAGCGGCTAGATAAGAGCCCGCGGAAATTCGCCCCAACCCGCCCTATCCCTAATTATCTTCCTTGACGGGAGAAGGAATCTCTATTCTTCGCTGTTGCCGTTGATGTAGTAAGTCATAGACTGAAGGGACAGCACCGGGTCTATGTTGTGAATCCTGACGCCCTCACGGACGTGCGGGATGATGGGGGCGTAATTCAGGATGGCGCGAACACCGCAAGCGACCAGTTGATCCACCACCATCTGGGTATTAGAAACGGGAACAGCCACGATGGCGATGCTTATCTTCCGATCTGTTACGATTTTTTTGAGGCTGTCGAGCGACTGTACTTTCAGACCGCCCACATCCTGGCCGATGACGTCTTCTTTGATGTCGAAGGCTGCCACTAAATGGAAGCCGTCGGGCGTGAAGCCGGGATAGTTGATGATGGCCCGCCCCAGACGCCCCACGCCCACCACCGCAACGTTCCAGTAGGCGTTTACTCCGAGAATCTGACGCAGCCGGTCCAGCAGGTCACGGACGCTGTAACCGCGTCCCTGCTTGCCAAACCGTCCGAAATAGCTGAGGTCTTTGCGAATCTGCGCCGGAGTAACCTGGAGTTTCTCTCCCAACTGCCGGGAGCTGACCACCGCGATTCCGTCTTCCATCAGGCGGTTCAGAATACGAAGATACTGGGGCAGCCGGCTGACCACAACTTCCGGCACTTCTGCGCGTGATTCATCCTCTGTATAAGCGCCGCCAGCCATAGGCTGTTACCGTCCCGCCGGCCAGATTTCGTACATCTTTCATCAAAACGGGGCTATCCTTTAATCTGTTATCACCATTGTAAGAGCCAATATAGTGTACGGCGTCAATATAGCACACAAACGTAGAAACAAATTAGGGAGACAAATCAGTATTCAATTCCTGGCAACGAAGGCATTCCTGGGGGAGGAAAGTTGCACGTCGGAGTTTGCAGGTTGACGCTGTATCTGCCGGAAGCGTCTAGCCTGAAGGGAAAACGGCAGATAGCCCGGTCCCTCTCCGTTCGCATACGCAACCGTTTTAACGTGGCGGTCGCGGAAGTGGAAGATGGGGATATGCGACAGCGGCTAACCCTCGGCGTTTGCTGTGTCAGCAACGACCGGGGACACGCCGACGCCATGCTCTCCAATCTGCTCAATTTCATCGAGGAATCGCGCCTTGATGTGGAGTTGGTGGGCGTTCAGACCGAAATCATCAGCGGGGTTTAGCCGGGGTATGGTTGCGTCGGCAATGCCTGTCCACATTATGCCGGGTTGCTGTCAAAAAGCCGTTTAGCTGGAGGATGGCTGCCGTCGGCCAAGCCCGTCCTGAAACTCCAGCAACGCGCCGGCCATGACATCGGCGGCAACGTGTGGGGCATTGTTATGGGAGGCGCTGGGCAAAGTCACGAAGCGTTTGGGCTGGTTGGCTGACTCAAACAGTTTGACGCCTTGAGAATGAGGCACAATCTCATCCATCTCGCCGTGCAGTATCATAAGGGGAGCGTGAACCTTGGGGATGAGGGCCACCGAGTTGTAATGATTGCGCACCATCCAGCCAGACAAGGGCAACGGCAAGGCCAGTTTGGCCATATCTTGGATGGATGCGAAAGGCGCTATCAGGACCATTCCCGCCGGGGGCCAGGACACAGCCAGCTCGATAGCCACCGCCGCTCCCAGGGAATGGCCGAAGTAAACGATTCGGCTGGAGTCCACGCCGGGCCGCGCCTCGAGATACCGCCGCGCGGCGCGGGCGTCCAGGTAGGTGCCTTGCTCCGAAGGCTGCCCCTCGCTGCGCCCATAGCCCCGGTAGTCGAAGATAAACTGGTGAACGCCCAGCAGATGATGCGTCTGCTCCAATTGGCCGACGCGGGCGCCGACGTTCCCGCCGTTGCCGTGGAACCATAGCCAGGTCTGTGTTTCCGGCCCAGCGGCGACTCTTGGCGCCGGTAGAAACCACCCGTGCAGCTTCAGGCCGTCCGGGGTCTCCAGGCACACGTCCTCGAAGCGCAACCCAGACTGGGCCGGGGTGCTGGCAACTTCCGGCTCAGGGAAGAATACAAAGCGCTTTTCAGCCCAGGCCCACAACATATACCGGGTATCAGAGTCCTATGAGGAGATAACGGACTGCCCTCTGCTTCCCATCAGTTCCGGCAGGCGTTGGGAGAAATCGCGCTTGGTCAGCACGGCGTCGCAACCCAGCGCCCGCGCCTTACGCAGCGTCTCCGCGTCTCCGTGGGGGCCGTAGGCGATGAGCGGGGCCACGCCGGCATCGCCCCGGTGAACGCCGGATTTCAGAGCGCCTGCCAGCAGGGAAACTCCCTCCACCCAGGCGGCTTCGTCCGTTTCCAAGTCAATCAGGGCCACGGCTATTTCGCGCCCGGCGGTAGACTTCAGCAGTCCTGCCGCCGAGTTGCCGTAGATTGCCTCCATACCGGAGCGCATGGCGGCGGACTCTATGCGAGGGATGAAAAACAGGTTGCCGGTTAACACCAGCGCCACCGGCGGACGGGTCTCGGTTTCGTTGGACTGCGCAGTCATTTCAGCGCACCGGGGGCGCGCCGAAAGGCGTCGCAAGCTGGGATGGCGGGTACGAATCCTGCTCTTCCAAGATGGTTTCCAGGCGCCCGGCAATGTCGCGGCGCTCAGATTGCTCACTCTCGCAGCCGGGGCACCAGATGAGCGCCTTGGACGAAAGCATCATATTATCCTTCTTGACCTGAACGGTCTCTATCGCCCGGTCGCAGACGCTGCACTTGCGGACGATGGTTACTTGGTCAATTCCAGGCATCGTCTCTTTCCTCCTATATTGTATCTCCCCTGGAAGAATGTGCAGGCTCGAGCTGTCCCTCGATCTGGCTACGCAAGCACGCTAGGCTTCCAAGCTCTCGGAGAGCAACTCCAATACATCTTTGGAGTCCTTCTGGTCCGCCATTCCCTTCGCCTGTATGCCCTCGGTCATCATTTGCAAGCAGAAGGGGCAGGATACGCCTACGGTCTGGGCGTTGGTTTCGAGGAAGTGATCGGTGCGGACGTGGTTGACTCGCTCGCCCTGGCTTTCCTCGATCCACATATGCCCGCCGCCGGCCCCGCAGCAGAAGCCGCGTTGCCGACACCGGCCCTCCATCTCCACCAGCTTCAGGCCGGGGATGGATCGGGCCACATTGCGAGGCTCGTCATACACCCCGTTGTGCCGGCCTAGGAAGCAGGAGTCGTGGTAGGCGACGGTGACGTCCATCATCTTGACCGGCTTGATTCTGCCTTCCCGAATTAGGCCATCCACGAACTGGCTATAGTGCAGCACCTGGAACTCGCCGCCCAACTGTGGATACTCGTTCTTGATGGTGTTGAAGCAGTGCGGGCAGATGGTGACCACTTTCTTCACATTGTAACTGTTGAGGGTCTCAATGTTCTGCGCGGCCATTATCTGGAACAGGTACTCGTTGCCCATGCGCCGCGCTGGGTCTCCGGTGCAGGTTTCCTCGTCGCCGAGAATGGCAAAGTCAACCTTGGCGGACTTCAGCACTTTGACCATCGAGCGGGCCACAGCCTGACTGCGCTGCTCCAGCGCGGGAGTGCAGCCCACCCAGAAGAGGATTTCGGCGTCAGGATTTTCCGACAGCGTTGGGACATCCAAACCTTTGGCCCAGTCGGTGCGGCTGAACTGGGTGCCGCGCCACGGGTGGCCGCGCTGCTCCAGGCTGATTAGGGCGTTCATTGCAGTTTCCGGCGCGTTGGACTCCTCAAGCACCATATAGCGGCGCATATCCATAATTGTTGGAACGTGCTCCACCGTGACCGGGCATTCCTCCATGCACGCGCCGCAGTTTAGGCAGTCCCAGATGGCTGCTTCGGGGATGGCGTTGTTCAGGATGGGAGACGGCTCGGCGTGTTCCGGGTTCCGCGCTCCCTGATGCCCTATCTCGATCATGTGGTCTTTCAGGTTTTCCACGATGTGCATGGGCGACAACAACTTGCCGGTCACGTTGGCCGGGCATACGTCGGAGCAGCGACCGCAGACGGCGCAGGCGTAGCCGTCGAGCAGTTGCTTCCAGGTGAAGTCCTGCACCCGCGATGCGCCAAACCGCTCGGCGTTCTCTAGGTCCATAGCCGGCAGCGCCCCCCGTGAGTCCAGAGTGCGGAAGAAGGCGTTGATCGGCGCGGCCACCATGTGCATATGCTTGGAAAAGGGGATGTACACCGTGAAGAACAGGATGATGGCGAAGTGGATCCACCAGAACAGGCCCTGGAGGACGCTGGCGGCGGACTCAGTGATGCCCCAGTCAACGAACAGGCCGCCCAAGGCGCCGCCGATGATGACGTCGGCCTCCGGGCCGGTTCCGCCTTCGGCGACGTAGAAACTGTGGGCCAGCAGGGTTGAAGCCATCAGCCCGGCAATCATGCCGACGATGATGATGGCGTCGGGGTTGCGGGTAAGGTCGAAGCTGAGCCTGCGCGGCCGCACCACCCAGCGGCGGGCGGCGGCCCAGATAAGCGCGGCCAGGAGCACGGCAGCCAGGATGTCTAGGTAGCTACTGTATACCATAGCGCCGGTTTCGGTCAGCAGCCACTCTGGGAAAGGCTTCCATGCCGCCGCGCCGAAAATGAAGATGGCATAGGAAAGCATGAAGGTCAGAAAGCCCCAGAAGATGGCGGCGTGGCCCAAGCCGGCCCAGTCGCCAAAAGGCACTCGCTGCAACACCTTCTTCTGCCCCAGCACGATAGCCATTGCGCCGGTGAGGCGCTCCATGGGGCGGTCGAAACGGGCCTCGGCCTTTCCTTGCAGCACGAGGCGGAAGACCCGCTGGTAGATGGCGTAGCCACCGGCGGCCATCGCCAGCGCAAACAGGAGGTAAACGCCCACCCATATGGGGATGGGGCCAATGTCGCCAGGAGGAACCAAAGCTATTTCACCTTACCGTTATTTTGGACGCTGGCCCGTAAGCAGGGCGCCTGTCAGTTTCCGGATTGCCGACGGCGAAGCTGTTCTTCCAGATCGCGTATCCGGGCCTGGGCGGCTTCCCGGGCGTAGCGTTCTTCCTGCAATGCCGATTGCAATTCCGCCTGCGTTTGCTGATGAGCGTCGCGCTCCTGACGCAAGTTTCTGAGATAGGTTCCGGTTACGGGGTTGTAAAAGAGGAGCGTTCCTTCCCGCCAGCACAAGTATAGCCTTAGAATCGGGCTGTATCCTTTCAGAACGCCGTCAGGTTCATTGGTCAACTCTAGTGGGCGGTAAACTCCATCCGTCAGCAGTTCTCCTGCCAGCGGCTGCCCGTATAATTCGCCTCCGGTGGGGTCGAAGAGCCAGTATTCCGGGATGCCGATTTGAGCGTAGATAAGCCGCTTCCTGATGATGTCCTGATCGCTGGTGCTTTCGGAGCCGACTTCCAGGGCGATATCCGGGGGCTTCCCAACTTCCCAGGGCAGGTATAGTTTGCGCTGCCGGATGGCTAGTGCGTCTACCCCGAAGGCCAGGTAGCAGTCTGGCTGCACCCTCACGTTCAGGTTGTTTCGATCGTAGCAGAGGATGGTGTTGCTGCTAAGAAAATTGTCGGGACTGCGGTCTGATTCCGTGCAATGGTCGGCCAGGATGTGCATAAAATCCCGCAGTATCGGGTCTTGCTGCATAGCGTCCGGCAACGGTTCAGGCTCGTCCGGGTCGTACTCCAGACTGGCGTAATCTATGTCAGTAATCCGGATATAGGGCAGCCTTCTGGATTCCACAGGCGTTTTGGATGTCATAGGGAGCCTCCGGCTTGGCCGGGTTGCGGATTGCCAGGTTGATGATAACACGCGCCACCCCTTGCAGCGGGGCTACGAGTGCGGCGGGGCTACAAGTCCGCCACTTGCGGGATAACTTCCCGGCCCAGCAGCTCGATTTGCCGCAGCACTTGTTCCTGGGGCATACCGGGCCACTGCATTCGGAAAATCATCATATTAACGCCCAACTCCTCGGAGTAGCGTTTCAGTTCGCCTACCACGTCGCCCGGCGAACCCAGCAGGAAGCGGTCCTTGGCCAAGTCCTGGTAGGGAACGGCGAAGGATTCCTCGCCGGGAAGGGCCTTATCCTGCCCCCAAGCGGCATAGGCTGCGTACTTGCCCTCCAAGTAGGGCTGGCTTTCAATGTAGGCGGTCTCGCGGTCAGCGGCCACGTACATCTCGCGCATCATGGGCAGGTCGGCGGGCACTGGGTTGCCGTAGGATTCCAGCGCGGCGGTGTAGCGCGTCCACTGATCGGCGACCATCGGCACGGTGGCGTGGGGGTTTATGAGCCACGGGCAGCCCCAGCGGGCGGCGCGGCGGATAGCTACATCGTTGTTGGCGGCGACCCAGATGGGCGGATGGGGCTGCTGCACCGGACGGGTGATGAGCTGAGTTTTGGGGATGGTGTAATACTTGCCTGCATACTCCAGTTCGTCCTCCGTCCACAGGCGCTTGATGATGTCCAGCGACTCATTCATCCGCCCGACCCGTTCCTCGCGCTTCACTCCGAAAGCGGTGTATTCCTCGTCTCGGTAACCCAGGCCGATGCCAAAGACGAACCGCCCGCCGGTGATGCAATCCAGGGTGGCGATACTCTCGGCCAACTCCACGGGGTTGTGCAGCGGCAGCAGCAACACGGTAGCGGCCACCTGCATATCGCCGGACTCGGCGGCCAAGCGCGAAAGCAGCGGGAACATGGAGCTCATCTGGTAGGGTGCGGCCAGGTAGTGCTGTCCGGTGGCGATGAGGCTGAACCCGGCGTCGCGCGCCGCCGCCACCTGCTCTACGCTATCCTGAATCTTCTGCGGCATGGACTCGCCGGGGAGGTACTGGTTGGTTACGAAGAATCCGAGCTTCACGTTTGCTCCTTATAGACGGTTACCAGATAGACGGTCACCAGCAGAGATAACTTGTTTCACTGGGGCATTGCCTTGTTTCACTGGGGCATTGCCGGAGCTTTATTGTATACCAGATAGGGCGCGGTTGCAGGCCGCGCCTGATTCTCTTGTCTGCGCCGACATTTACCGGCGGCAATTGGGTGGATATACTACCCTCGGTAGTCAGAACCGTTACAAGGCCAGACCACCAGGAGAAACCATGGGCGAAGAAGCGAGGCATTCCCCATAGAGGGAATCCCCGTAAAGGGAATCAAGGAGAGGAAATCAAGGGATATTCCAAGAATTTCACAGGAAGCCGATTATCCAATGGTTTTCGTTGACGTTAACGCGCCTATGTATCTGGCGGGGAATCCCATCCAGCAAGGCCCGCGCTGTAGCTAAGACCGGGGATTTGATCTTTAGCCCCGGAATTACCCGTCCCGGAATTACCCGAATTGAGTAACAATTTACGTCGCATAATCCGAAAATATACTAACTGAGGACGAGGATTAGGACTGCCCACATGAAAATCGCAAGGTTTCAGTGCAACGGACACATTGCCCATGGCGTGGTTGAGGGGGATGAGGTTGTCGAAATTGAGGGCGACATATTTTCCGATTTCAGCGCGAGCGGTGAGCGGCGCAAACTTGAGGACGTGAAGTTGCTGGCGCCGACCGATCCCAAAGAAATCTGGGCCCCAGGGCTGAATTTCGCCAATCACCTGGAGTTCGCCGCCGGAGTGCTGGGCGACGAGGATCCCCAGGTGCCGGAACACCCGGAGCCATGGATTAAAGCCCGCAACTCCCTCGCTGGCACGGGCGACAACATCATTCTGCCCCACGACACCGCCGGCGAGGTGCATTACGAGGGCGAGGCTGTTGCGGTCATAGGCAAGCCGTGCCGCCGCGTCAGCCCCCAGGAAGCGGGCAGTTACATCTTTGGCTACACCTGTGGCAATGACGTTTCGGAGAGGGCGTGGCAGAAGGACGACTGGACCTTTTGGCGGGCCAAGGGATCCGATACCTTCGCTCCGGCCGGCCCGTGGATCGAGACTGACATTAATCCGCAGGCCCTGGAAATGATCGTGCGGCTAAACGGGGAGGAAGTGCAGCACGGATACACCCAGGAGATGCTGTTTACCTTCGCCGAAATCGTCAGTTACATCAGCCAGCAGATTACGCTTCAACCGGGAGACCTGATCTTCTCCGGCTCCACCGGCGTCACCACGGGGCTGAAGGACGGCGACTTGGTCGAAGTGGAGATTCCGGGCATCGGCGTGCTGTTTAACCCAGTGGTTCGGGAAAAGGCATAACGCCGTTCACAGGCTAATTAAGGCGTGAGCGCGGGCCACGGGTTCCCCCCGGTCATTTTCCACGGTCACGGCGCACTCGACCAGCCGCAGCCCGTCCGCCGTCCGCTTGTCCACCACCCGGCCAGATAGGCTGATGGTGTCGCTGGCGCGGACTGGCCTCAGATGTTCAACAGATACGTTGCTCTCCCCGGCTTCCAGCCGTTCGGAAGGGAAGCCCTTGCTCAGAAGCTCGCTAATGTAGTCGCTCACGGTCTCAGCGGGCAAGGCGTCGGGCGCCGGGCTGTCAATATCCGCGCCTTCTTCGCCGTGGCGGGCAGCGTATCGCCGGATGCTCTCTTCCGTCTCCCACTTGATGAGCACGGGCAGGGTGTCTCCCACGGCAACTGTATCGAAGTCAACGGTCATCGCCCACAGCCTGGACATTCGACGCTACCCCCTGTGGTCTGCTTCTTCCACTGAGGCTAACATCGCCTTCTGTCCGAGGCAACAGTGCTGGAAAGCGGCCGCCGGTTACGTTAACTTATTCTCCGGTTTTCAACGCATACTTGAAAATACTTGCATACTTGAAGCTTGAATACTTGAAGGTAGAACGATGGCGGACTCGGAAAGGGAAGAACCGTACAGCCGGGCGATGGTCGTCATGGCTCACGCGGACGACGCGGAGTGGACCTGCGCCGCGACGATGGCGAAGCTCGCCGCTGAAGGGTGGGAGGTGGCGCTGGTGCTCTGCACCGACGGTTCCAAGGGAAGCGACGACCCGGAGATGACCTCAGAGCGCTTGGCGGAAATCCGGGCGGATGAGCAGAGGGAGTCGGGCAGGATACTTGGCCTGAAGGACGTGGTGTTCCTGGGCTATCCGGATTCATACCTTGAACCCACGCTGCAATTGCGGAAGGACATAGCGCGGGAGATACGCCGCCACCGCCCCCACGTGGTCATCACCGAGCCGCCGTCCCGCGACATCAACAGCCGCTACTATGGCAGCCACCCTGACCACCTGGCCACCGGCGAGGCGGTGTTGGCCGCCGTGTTCCCGACGGCCCGCGACCGCCTGACCTTCCCGGAGTTGCTGGAGGAAGGGCTGGAACCCCACAAGGTGCGTGAGGTCTGGATCGTCGGCGGCTTCGAAGGTTCGGACCATTTCATAGACGTGGACGGCTATATGGACGCAGCCATCGCCGCGCTCAAGGCCCACAAATCGCAAGTAAACCCGGAGGACGCTGATAGGTATTTCCCCTTGGGCCGCGCTGAAACCGCCGCCAAGGTGGGGCTGAAATATGCCGAGGCGTTCAAGACAATCAAGTACTTCTGAAGCGTCGGTAGAGGGAGTTGTGATTGGGAGAGATATGCCGTGGCGCTTAGCAAGGATGAATATGAGACCATAATTGACGACATAACCAAAGTCATCACTGAGGACATCGTATGGGAAGGCGGCAGTTCGTCAGCGCAGAAATTCAGGGTAGACATCGCATCCGACGAGGGATACCCCATATTTGTAAAGGGTTGGTATAATCCCCGCTCAGGCAAGTTGTCCTTTGCAATTATCCACCAAACCGTAGGCGGCAGAATCTACGGCCTTGATTTGGGAAGAGATCACTACAACCCTGATGGCGAGCCCGTGGGAGAAAAGCATAAGAATTACTGGGTACCGGGCAGCCGGGATAAGTGGGCCTATGCGCCAGAAGACATTACCGCGACTTGGGAGCGGCCGGTAGAAGTCTGGAGGCAATTCTGCGCCGAGGCCAATCTGCGGCAATCGGGCGTAATGCAGCATCCTGATATTCAAGGGGAGTTACTGCTGTGAACATCAACGAACTTTGCGCTGCTGTTGGGCAGTCTTTACCGCCTCTGTTTGTGTGTTCGCCGGCCCCGAAGGAGGGAGTGCGGGTGCGCACCCCGCTGCTGTATCCGGACGGCGGCGCAGTGGACGTATTCGTCCTGGAGTGTGGCAGCGGCTACACTGTCACCGACTTCGGTGATGCGCTGGGCTGGCTTGGTTTGCAGTCGGTTAGCCGGCAACGCTCGCCCAAACAGCTAATGCTGCTCCAAGACGTATGCCAGACACTTCGCGTTGAACTGTTCCACGAGCAGCTCATCCTTCGCTCCGTGGCGAAGGATGAGCTGGGGGAATCGGCGCTCCGCATAGCCCAAGCAGTCGTGCGGGCAGCCGACTCGTGGTTCACGCTGCGCAGCCGATCCATCCAGACTACGGCGGACGAAGTGGACGAGTGGCTGCGCGAAAAGCGAGTATCCTTCGAAAGACAAGTGGCGAAACAAGGACGATCAACCCGTAGCTGGACTGTTGACTTCGAGACGCAAACCGACAACCGGACATCCTTGATATTCCTGCTGAGCACCGGATCGAGAGGGGCTGCCCGCCGAATTGCGGAACACGTTCTGTCGGGGTGCGTGGACTTAAGCCACCTTAAAGCAAGCCAACCCAGCTTGGCGTTTGTCTCGCTATTCGATGATACGGAAGATGTGTGGCGAGAGGAGGATTTCGGACTTGTGGAGGATTACTCTGAAATAGCGCGCTGGTCGGCCCCGGATGAGCTTGAACGCATCCTGACGGGGGGCTAATCTCATCGCAAGGCAGACGCCGCCACCGGCTGCCGATAGCCGGCGGCGGCGTGGATGCCGGGGAGGTTACGCCGGTTTGCGCGCGGTGACCTTGAAGCTGGCCGTGTTGGTGTAGGTGGCCCGTTCAGACTCGTCCCAGAACTCGACGCCTTCGCCGTTGATTTCGATGTCCTCGAAACCGGCGCGGCTCAGGCGGGCCATGTACACCTTGTGGAACTCGGCTCCGGCGGCGCAGGAGACCCAACTCTCGGCGTCGGTGACTGCCGGGCCTTCGGTGGTCAGGGCCAGCACATCGGAGAGGTGGATGCGCCCGCCGGGGGCCAGCACCCGGAAGCTCTCGCTGAAAACGGCGTCCTTGTCGGGAGAGAGGCAGACGACGCAGTTGGAGATTATCACGTCGTAGGAGTTGCTGGGCAGGGGCATAGCTTCCATCTCGCCTTGCACGAACTCGACGTTGGTCAGGCCCAGGTTGGCCTGGTTCTTGCGGGCCAGCTCCAGCATAGCGGAGGTCATATCCAGGCCGGTGACGCGACCCGTTTCACCCACCTGTTGCGCCGCGAGGAAGCAGTCTATGCCGCCGCCGGAGCCTAGGTCCAGCACCCGCTCGCCGGGTTTTAGCCCGGCCAGAGCCGTGGGGTTGCCGCACCCGGCGGAGGCGGCTATGGACTCCGCAGGCAGACCGGCCAATTGGCCTTCGTTGTACAGGCGCATAGCGTGTTCCATGTCTTCCGGCCCGCAACAGTCGACGGCGACGTTGCAGCCGCACCCGTCTGTGGGTTCGTCTGCGCCGTGCTCAGCAACGGGGCTGAGTTCGATCACCCGCTGCGCCCGGGCGCCGTAACGCTCCCTCACCAGTTCTTTTATGTCTTCTTGATTTGCGACCATTGGATTGCCTCCTCTATTTTTGTAATGCCCCTGTCGAGATTAGTTGCTCCGCCCGCTGGGGAAACTACGGTTTAGCCCTTGCCGCCTACAGGAACGGGGTGCAGGGCCTGGGCCACGCAGTTCTGCACGGCGGGCAACATTCGCTCCCAAACCCGGGCGGCGGACTGAAAGGCGCCTTCACCTGCGGGAGTGAGCCAGCATACGCGGCGGCGGCGGCCTTGGTGTTCCTCCATCCGGCTCTCGACGTAGCCATTGTCTTGAAGTTCCTTCATGGTGGAATACACCATCGCTTCGGTGGGTTCGCAGCAGCCCTGGCAGGCTTCCTTGATGGCCTGGTTGACTGCGTATCCGTGCAGCGGGCCTTTGGCTAGTTGCGAGAGGAGCAGAAAGCGGCACAAGCTCTTCTTCACCAGTTTCTCCCAATACTCTTCGCTATTCATTCCGCTCATCTCTACCCTCTATACTAAAGACGATATACTAAACTTCATATAGTATACGTCGCAGTTAGAAGGCTGTCAATCCCTTTGAACAATGTCCGCTGTGATAGAATGAGTCCGGTTTTCCTGATGCCCATACCCGATGCCATAGAGGTTGTGTCGCCCGGAGCTGTATCAAACCCGGAGTTGTATAGGATTATGAAGATTGCCGGTTTTCAGACTCGCTTGTTGCACACTCCCGCCGATGATCCTTTGGCCAACAGCCTGCCCGACACCGGTCGGCAGCGGGCTTTTGTGACGCTGGAAATGACCACCGACGAGGGGGTGGATGGCGTTGGAATGACCTTCATCCCCGCGCTCACCGCCAGCCCGGTGGCTGGGGCGCTGCGGATGTCGGTGGACGCGCTGGCCGAGATGACCATCGGCGAAGATCCGATGGATATTGAGGGCATTGTGGAGCGGCTCAAGGAGGCCACCTCCGGCGCCGGCCCCGGCGGCTTGCTGACCATGGCCCTTGCGGCGGTGGATATGGCGCTGTGGGACATCAAGGGCAAAGCCCTGGGGCAGACGGTGGCATCGCTGCTGGGGGGCTATCGCAAGAGTGTTCCCACCTATGCCAGCGGCGCGCTGATGCGCCCGGTCAACGTTGAGCGCCTGGCCGAAATCGGCCCGATGCTGGCGGAAAAGGGCTTCCGGCAGATGAAGACCCAAATGGGCGCCGAGGCGTCGGCCAGCCGGGAGGTGGAGCGCATCCGCACTCTGCGCGATGCCGTGGGCGACGATATTGACCTGATGTGCGACATCAATCAGCTTTGGAGCGTCAATCGGGCCATAGACGTGGGCCGCCGGGTCGAGGACTACCACCTGTTCTGGCTGGAGGACGTGGTGGCCCACGACGACTACCAGGGCATGGCCAAGGTGGCCGACGCGTTGTACACCCCCATCTGCGCGGGCGAGTATGTCTACGGCGTTAATCCCTTCCGGCAGTTAATCGAAAACCGCTCGGTAGACATCGTGATGATTGACTTGCTGCGCGTCGGCGGCATCACCCCGTGGCGCAAGGTGGCGGCCATGGCCGAAGCGTTCAACCTGCCGGTGGTCAGCCACTTGGCGCCGGAGATACACATCCAGCTAATGGCGTCCATTCCCAATGGCCTGACCGTGGAGTATATGCCCTGGTCGCTGCGCCTGTGGGAGGAAACGCCCGCCTTCGTGGACGGCTGTCTGGAAGTGCCGGACAAACCTGGCCTGGGGCTGGCCTTCGACCAGGACGCCCTGCGGCGGTACGCGGCGGCCTAGCCGAAATCAGGGCAGTACGTTACGGCGCACTGCCGAAATCAGAACGGAAATTGCCCGGCAAATCATAAATTACAAACAGAGAGGGATAGCAATGGTCGCTCAACTGCGCACTTACACCATCAACCGGGGCATGATGGATTCTTGGCTCAAGGTATTTGACGAGGAAATACGCCCGATTCACGATAAGATTGGAATGCCCATCTCGGCCACTTTCGTGAATGCCGACCGCAACGAGTTCATCTGGATTCGCAACTTCAACAGCGCCGGAGAAATCCCGGAGAAGGAAGCGGCCTACTTCGCCTCCGACGAGCGCAAGGCCCTCGCCGACAAACCCACCAGCCACATCGCCAAAATCGAGGTCAAGGTCATCGAGACTGTGCTGCAGCCGGCCGGTGTCGCGTAGCACAATACAGTCAGGTTATGCCGACAAGCCCACCAGCCACATCGCCAAAATCGAGGTCAAGGTCATCGAGACTGTGCTGCAGCCGGCCGGTGTCGCGTAGCACAATACAGTCAGGTTATAGAGAGTGGGGGGAAGGGCTGCTCTGCTTTGCAAACGCAATTGGGGCATTGGACTTCCCACCCTCTCATAAGGCGAAACCTAACCGGGAATTGCCCCTGAAACGAGGATCTCGTTAATGGGAACCTTTAACGTAACTATCCGCATCGGAGACTTGGGCGGAACGCTCTTTCAGGAAGTCGAGGCTATGGCTGATACCGGCGCGACAACCACGGTCATACCCCGTACCATACTGGACAGCCTGGGCATTAAGCCCAGTCGCCAAGAGACCTTCGAGTATGCTAACGGCCAGCAGGCGAAGCTCGATATGGCCCAGGCAACAGCGCAGGCAGAAGGCCGGGAAACCATCACTTGGGTCATTTTTGGCGAACCTGGAATGTCCCCTTTGCTGGGGGCTTACACGCTGGAAGGGCTGTTCCTGGCCGTGGACCCATACAACCAGCGGCTAACGCCTGTGAACGGCGTGCTGAAATAACCGTCCAGCCGAATTGCATCAGAAATCAATTCGGCTCTCGACAATAACTTGAGCGCAAAGGTAGGAGTCTAAAGGTATGAGTCTAGAAGTACATACTCTCTGCGATATTCAATGCTTGCAGGAAAAAGTTCGTGAGGCAGCCGGGTGCGCACGTGAAAAACTGAGCAATCTCAGTGCTGACCCAATGGAAGCCTTGCACACACTCAAGTTCGAGCAATTCGGCTATCAGCCGAATCCAGAGAAAGAAGGCCGACTGAATCTAATTGAGCAACTAAACCAAACCTTCACAATAATGGCGTCTCTTGCCGCGTCGCGGATGTTGCTCGAGTGCTTTCCTGAATCCTGTGGACTAAAGTTGAACTTGGGAACAGCCAGTGGGAGGGACATAGCTAGTATCTGTCCGAATGTAGTGGAGGCGGAGGTATTCACGGCAGTTACCCCCAGCAACAACGGCAAGCGCACAGAAGATATCAAGGAGATGGACAAGTCAAGCGCTGCTAAGCGGTATGTATTTTTCTATAGCCCGTCGTGTAGCCCCGGTCTCCAAGGCAACCCGGTGCCGGGTTCCAAAGTTCGGGTTTGGGCGCTTAGCCGGGAGGAAATCATGTAGATCAGAAAGTGATCAATACGCCGCCCCCACCTTCGACAAGCTCAGGATGAATAGATTGGCGAAGCAGATGGCATGGGTAACTACGGCACGGGTAACTAGGGGAAGGATGGGTTTCGGCAAATTGGGGTGTTTGCGATGAAGCTCGACCTGTCATCGCTGGAAAACGCCATAGCCCAATTGGAAGACAGCCTGGCTCTATGCGGCTCCGACATAGTGCGGCAATACCCGGTAATAAAGAACCAGATGCGGGCCGGCGCGATTCAGGCATTCGAGTTTACTTATGAACTTAGTGTCCGAATGATTAAACGATATCTGGAGCAGGTTTCCCCCAACCCATCGGAGGTTGACCGGCTGCCCTTCCGTAATTTGATTCGCCAAGCGTGGCAACAAGGGTTGCTGCTATCCAGCGTGGATGCCTGGATGATGTATCGAGCCCAGCGCGGCGCTACCAGTCATACCTACAACAACGACAGAGCCGAAGGGATTTTTCAAGCCATTCCCCAGTTCCTCGAAGAGGCCCGATACCTTCTAAGGGAATTGCAGGAAAGAAATGAACTCCTTGAAGAATAACGTTGTTGACATCCATCCCGGCGACCTGATGCTGGTGCAAGACATCCTGCGCCGCCATCTGCCCGCCGGATTCTGCGTCTGGGTTTTCGGCAGCCGCGCCCAAGGGACAGCCAAGAATACATCAGACTTGGACCTGGCCTTGGCCGGGCCTGTTGCTCTCGGCCATACGGACGCGCTTCGTCTGGAAATCGCTTTTGAGGAATCGAACCTGCCCTATACTGTTGATTTGGTTGACCTGGCCGCTGTGAGCGACAGTTTCAGGCAGATTGTGGAAAGACAAAAAACGCCGTTGCCCAAGTGAGGCAGTCAGACAAGGCTCGATATGGCCCAGGCAACAGCGCAGGCAGAAGGCCGGGAAACCATCACTTGGGTCATTTTTGGCGAAGACGGAATGTCCTCGCTGCTGGGCGCCTACACGCTGGAAGGGCTGTTCCTGGCCGTAGACCCCTACAACCAGCGGCTAACGCCAGTAAACGGCCTGCTGAAATAACCGCCCAGCCGGATTGCATCAGACTTTTATCTCTCGCTAGAAAGTAGTAGGCGGCGTAATATGCCGATATTGAGGAATGTTGTCAACCTGGACGGCTTCAACCATGAAATAAGGCTGCCGTATCAATTAAGGATTGACGACTTCAGGTTGGCATTAACCGACGTATACGATTTCTTCTACGACGTGAATGAGCACCTGACCGCTAGAGGACTCCAACGGTTGGACGATATGTTACGCCCGGCAATCATGTCGGGCGTATTGTCCGATATGCTCACGTCCAGCCTAGCCCGGCACTCCCGAACACTAGCGGAGAACCGGTATTTCAACGGGCATCCCGACCTAGTGGTTCAGGGAGTGTATCCCGGAAATTCAGTCCAAGCGGGAGACGAGGGAATCGAAGTCAAAACGACGCGCAACCGCGGCGGAGCAGTAGACACCCACGGAGCCAGGAATCAGTGGATGTGCGTTTTCGTCTACGAAGTTGATACAGCTACCGAACCAGCGATTGACCGGCGTCCGATGACGTTTACCGAAGTTTATCTAGGACAGGTAACGCTGGACGATTTTCGTCGGAATACCCGAGGAGAATTAGGCACAAGGACTGCCACGCTCCACAGGGAAGGAATCAGAAAACTTCGGGAAAGCTGGGTTTATCGCTCCCTTCCGCCCCGTTGACGACATAGGCGGTCAGCTTGGGAATCGCATCTTTGCCTAGCAAGAAATAATCGCGGTCTTTTTCGACGCCCACACTGTCATAGCCGATGGCGTTGGCGGCGGCCAGAGTGGAACCCGATCCGGCAAACGGGTCAAGAATTACGCCTTCACCCAGTGGCAGGACTCCTCGCACTATTTGCCGCAGGAAAGCCTGCGGTTTGAGGCTAGGATGGGGCGCAACCCCCCTTTCCTGCGCTCTGGTGGGCGAGGACGGTATTACATCGCCAAAGGGCTTGCCAGGCTGAGGCCGCCGGAATCCGCCGGTGCCCCACTTCCGCAAGTTATCCTGAACCCGCCCTTCCAGCGGCTTCCGAAAAACCAGCCACGGCTCCCACATTGACCTGGGCATTACGCTCACTTCGCTGAATTCCTCGTGCGCGCCCTTAGGCCGGTCTCCGCCTCGCATGGTCATGGTCAGGCGGATGATTTCGCCGCGTCGCTCCAGCCCCGATTGCGACAGAGCGGTTGACACTATGTGAGAAACCAGAGGGTTAGAAGCCACAATCACGTTGGCTCCGGGCGTCAGCGCCGACAGTAGCGCAGCGGCCCAAACAGCGAAGAAGTCGCCAACTTCGGCGAGTTGCCGTTGGTCCAGAGTGGTGAACCTGGGCAACGGAGAACGGGCATTGCCATCAAACGAGGGCGGGATTCGCCAAACTCCGCCTTTGCCGGCCCGCAACTTCGTTTGCTGCTCTTCCGTGTATTCGTAAAGACCATACGGAGGGTCGGTGACTACGGCGTGAATGGAGCATTCCGGTTGCCGCTTAATCCAGGCAAAACAATCGTCGTGATACAGAACCGACTTCTGGAATATGAAGGCAGATTCCGGTTGGCGCGTTTCTGTACTGACTATTTCCCGCATTACGCCCCCTTCCGCATCTCCACGTGGGGGATGTCCGCCTCCAGGAACGGCTCACCGTGTTCGACGTAGCCGTGGGCGGCGTAGAATGCCTTGACGTATTCTTGGGCGTGGAGGACATATTCGGTTGCGCCCTGGGTCTGGGCTTCGTCTTCCAGGAAGCGCAGCAGCAGACTTCCCACGCCACGACGCCGGTGCGGGCGGTCTACGGCCATGCGGCCGATGCGGGCAATTCCGCCGGTGATGATGGCGCGCCCGGTGCCGATGGCTTGCCTGCCCTGCAACGCCAGGGCATGAGTGGCTACGGCGTCGTATTCGTCCAGCTCCTCCTCAAGGGGGATGGATTGTTCGCCGACGAAGACACGGAAGCGGACGCCAACGGCCCCTTCCATGTCTTCTTCGGTTTCCACCAGCTTGACGGTTATGGTGTCCATCGGGGTATGGCCTCACCCTCCCCTCCCCTGGGTAGGAGGGGATAATTTGCGGGAACGGGTCTGCTAGAAGACGATGACGCCGCGACCGATTTCGCCCTTGTCCATGTCGTCGTAGGCTTCGTTAATCTGGTCAAGGGTGTAATGGCGAACCACCAGCTCGTCGAGGTTCAGTTTTCCGGCGTGGTAGAGGTCGGCGAACTTGGGCATATCCACTCGGGCGTGGGTGGAGCCGTAGTAGGTGCCGCGCAAGGTTTTCTCGTTGCGCACCATATCTACGGCGTTGATGGGGGCTTCGGTGCCGAAGGGGGCAATGCCCACCAGCGTCACCACGCCCGACTTGCCGGCCATTTCGTAGGCGTTGCGGATGGTCTCCGTTGCGCCCACCACTTCGAAGGTGAAATCCGCCCCTTTGCCGCCGGTCAGCTCCTTGACGCGGGCCACCGGGTCGCCGTCGGAGGCGTTGACCGTGTGGGTCGCGCCGAACTTCATGGCGAACTCCAACTGGCTCTCACGCAGGTCAACGGCGATGATAGTGGTGGCGTTGGCGAGGGCCGCGCCCATAATGACGTTGATGCCGACTCCGCCGCAGCCCACTACCGCCACTGTGCTGCCGGGCGTGACCCTGGCGCTGTTGACCACCGCGCCGACGCCGGTGGGAACGCAGCAGCCGATTAGGGCGGCCTGGGGCATTGGCGTGGGCATATCAATAGGCACGCAGCCCATTTCCGGCACGACGGCATACTCAGCGAAGCAGGCTACCTTACCCATGTGGTGGATGCGCTGCCCGCCCTTATGCAGGCGCTGGGTGCCGTCCATCATGTTCGGACCGGTAGCCATGTGGTTGTCGCAGACTTGTGAGTTGCCTGAAAGGCAGGAGTTGCAGCGTCCGCAGGCAGGGACGAATGACAGGATCACCTGTTGGCCGGGGCGCACCGAGGTGACCCCGGGGCCGACGGCCTCGACGGTGCCGGCGCCCTCATGTCCCAGCACCACGGGCAGGGCGATGGGGGCGTCACCGTGCATAAAGTGCCGGTCGCTGCGGCAGATGCCGGCGGCGCCGATTTTCACCAGTACCTCCCCCTCCTTGGGGGCGTCCAGTTCTACCTCTTCAATCACCAGGGGCGTTTTGGGTTCGTAAAGAACGGCGGCCTTCAAAACGGGACTCCTATCAGCCAGAATAGTCTTGGATAATGCCGGTTGCGCGTGTTGGCGGAAACAATTGGCTGCGGCCGGTGGCCTGAGCGCCTGAAACTATATTCCACCCCGGCGCGGGCGCTGTCAATCGTGGGCCGCCGGCGGGGGGCTATCCCTGCCCGTCATCCGCTGCTGCCGTCTTCCTCGCGGCGGCGTTGCAGTTGCTCCTCCAGGCGGCGCAGGGACTGTTGGGTGGCGCGGATTTCGCTGAGGAGAGAGTCGGCGGTGGGGGCCTGCTCCAGCTTGCGAAGGCGTTCCTGCTTGGCCTCGTCCAGGTTGTTGATAACCACCGCGATGAACAGGTTGATTACCACGAAAGTGCCGAAAACCACGAAGCTGACGAAGTACATCCAGGTCAGGGGGTGGTATTCCATCGCCTTGTACATTATGTCGGTCCAATCTTCCAGCGTGACCACCCGGAAAAGGGAGAGCAGGGAGATGCCCAGGTTGCGCCAGTGCTCCGGGTCGTGCTCGTGGAATAGCTGGTAGCCGATGATAGCGTAGATGTAGACCATCAGGCTCATCAGGGCCACGATGTGGAGCATACCGGGAATCGAGCGCACCAGCGTAGCCACAATCAGCCGCAACTCAGGCACGGCGGACACCAAGCGCAACAGGCGCAGCAGCCGGGCCATCCGCGCGATAACCGCGAACCCGCCGGTGGCCGGAAGCAGCGAAAACACGATTATCGAGAAGTCAAAGACGTTCCAGCCGTCGCGGAAATAGCGGTCGGCCCGCGGGGTGACCGCGAATATCTTCAACGCCGCCTCGACGATGAACACCCCCAGCGTCACCTGCTGGCCCAAGTTAAGCCACACCCCGTAGCCATCCACCACGCGCGGCACGGTCTCCAGCCCCAAAATAATCGCGTTGGCGAGGATGAGGGCGATGATGAAGTATTCAAATATGTTGGAGTGAGTCAGCCGGTGGGCGTAGTTCCGCATTTTGTCAAACATATACCGGAAACCGCTATCTCTGCCCTAAGTGGACTCGTAGTTGTCAGCTATTTTTTCCAGCGGCGCGAAACTGAGCAGCAGCCGCTTTACCCCCACGCCGCCGGCGAATTCCACGGTCACTTCAACGTCGGACGCCGTGGCGTCGCAGGCGGTGACGATGCCGTCGCCGAAGGCCCGGTGCCGCACCGCGTCGCCCACCCGCAGGGATGGGCCGGTCGGCGGCGCTGCTGCGGCGGCGGCCAGCGCGGCGGCGCGAATGGAACTGCCGCGCCCGGCCTCCGGATCAGAGACGGCCCGGGAAGGAGCAAGGGCAGCCGGGGCCAACAGCTCTTCGGGTATTTCACGCAGGAAGCGGGAGGCCACAGCCGGGCCGCCGGACGTGCCGTTCCTGAAGCCCCGGCGAAAGGCGCGCAGCAGATAGAGACGTTGCTGGGCGCGGGTCATTCCCACGTAGCAGAGCCTCCGTTCCTCCTCCAACTGCTCGGCGCTGTCCATTGACCGGCTGTGAGGCAGCAGCCCTTCTTCGAGTCCCACTATGAACACCACTGGAAACTCCAGCCCTTTGGCCTGGTGCAGCGTTATGAGGGTTAGGGAGTCCTCGGTTTCTTCGTAATCGTCCACCTGCGACACCAGGGCGGTGCGCTCCAGCAGGGTGGCGAGGCCGTCGGGCGGGGTCTCGGCGTTGAATTCATGAGCCAGGGCGCGAAAGGACAGGATGTTTTCCCAGCGCTCTTCGGGCCGGTCGTCGCTTTCCTGAATGTATTTCCGCAGGCCCGATTCTTCCAGCGCCAGGTCTACCAGCTTGGAAATCTCCACTTCCTGGCTCAGGACTGTCAGCCGGTCAATGGTCTCCGCGAACCGGGAAATGGAAGCTGCTGCCCGGTTGGTAAGGGGCGCTGGGCAAGGTTTTTGGGCGGCGCGGGCCGCGGCAATCCGCCGCATCGCCTCGAACACCGAAATTTCCTGTGATGCCGCCCATTCGCCGAGTTGCTGCATAGACTTGGCGCCAATGCCGCGGGGCGGCACGTTTATGACTCGCGACAGGTTCACATCATCCTGCTGGTTGTGGAGCAAACGCAGGTAGGCGGCCAGGTCCTTGATTTCGCGCCGCTGATAAAAACGGGTGCCGCCTACCAGCCGGTATTTCATCCCGCGGCTCAGGCAGGCTTCCTCCAAGGCCCGCGACTGGGCGTTAACCCGGTACAGAACGGCGCAGTCCCCCAGCTTGAAGCCTTCCACGCGGGCCAGCCGGCCAATCTCGGCTATGACGCTGCCCGCCTCTTCGTCCTCGGTGTATGCCTCATGCACTTGCACTGGCGCCCCAGTGGTATTTTCGGTGAACAGGTCATTGTCCAGCCGCTGGCCGTTGGAGGAAATCAGCCCCTTGGCGGCGTTCAGGATGGTCGCCGTGGAGCGGTAGTTCTGCCCCAGCGAGATGACCCGCGCCCTAGGGTTGTCATCCTTGAAGTTGAGGATGTTGCGTACATCGGCGCTGCGCCAAGAGTAGATGGACTGGTCGGGGTCGCCAACCACGCAGAAATTCTGGTGAGAACGCGCCAGCATCTGGGAGATGCGGTACTGGGCAACGTTGGTGTCCTGGAACTCGTCCACCATCAGGTAGTTATACCGCCGCTGATAGGCTTGCAACACCTCCGGGAATTCGCGGAACAGTTGCGCTGTGCGCAGCAGCAAGTCGTCGAAGTCCGCCGCGCCGTTGCGGGCCAGCAGTTCCTCATAGCGGCGGTAGACACGGGCGCAAACCTCCTCGAAGTAGTCGCCCACCGCGTGTTGGGCCATAGTCTGCGAATCGCGCAACACGCTCTTGGCCTTGGAAATGGTCGCCAGCACGGCCCGGGGCGGGTAACGCTTGGGGTCGTAATCGGCTTCTTCCAGACACCGTTTGATGGCGGACATCTGGTCGTCATCGTCGAAGATGGAGTAATTGCGGGGCAGGCCGACGCGCTCGCCCTCGCGCCGCAGCAGCCGGGCGCAGAAGGAATGGAAGGTGCCGACGGTGAGGGCGTCGCTGTGGGGGCCGGCCAGCCGGTTGAGCCGGTCGCGCATTTCCCGAGCCGCCTTGTTGGTAAAGGTCATCGCCAGGATGCTGTACGGGCTGACGCCGCAGACCCGCACCAGATAGGCGATGCGGTGGGTGATGACGCGGGTTTTGCCGCTGCCCGGCCCGGCAACAATGAGCAACGGCCCGTCAACGTGCTCCACGGCTTCCCGCTGCGACGGGTTCAGCCCCTCCAACAGATCGGCGGCTTGGGTCATCAATCTTGGTCTCCTGTCATATTTCTTTCCCCGCATTATGTTACCAATTTTCGATGACGATAAAACAGCGTAGCTCATGGCGCGGTGAGCTGTTTTATCGTCCTTATGCTCCCGCTACGCCAGAGCGGCGGCCACTTCCTCGCTGTTGGAGATGGTGGACAGGAAGGGGAGGGCGACGCTGAGGGAGGCGTCGTGGGCTTCCTGGTTCGTGGAAGCGCAACAGTCGCCGACCACCACGACGTTGTAGCCGCGGTCGCTGGCTTCGCGGGCGGTGCCTTCGACCACGAAGTTGGTGGCGACTCCGGCCAGCAGCACCGTGCCGATGCGCCGGTTTTTTAGAATCGTCTCCAAGTCTGAAGCCATGAAGGCCGAAACGCCCCGCTTGGTGACCACCGGCTCACCTTCCTGTGGGGCCACGGCGTCGTGGATGGAAGCGCCCCAAGTGCCTTCAATCAGGGCGTTGGCGCCGTGCAGTCCCTGCCACAGACCGGCATTGGCTGGCCTCTCGGGGTAGCCGGGGCGGAACTTGACCGAAACGTAGATGACCAGGATACCGGCGTTCCGGGCGGCGGTCAGCAGGTTGGCGGTCTTGCCCAGCACGCCGTTGTCCTTCACCATCTGGGCAAAGCCGAAGTCCTTGAAGGCCCCTTCTTCGTGGACAATATCGTTCTCGAAGTCCATTACCAGCAGGGCCGTATGTCCGGGGTTGAGTTCCAGAGCCATGATGTCCTCCATTCCCTAGGCGGGCGGTGGTTTTGTTGGGGTTTTGCCGCGGTTATTATAATACGGCACGGCCTTGTTCCCGCCCAATATCTGGAATACCGTGGGTAACCGTGGGCATTCGACCCTCTGAATCGCGGGATGCTATAATGGGAAATCAGCGTTGCCCCACCGGAATTCGTCGCGCGCTTTTTGTCTGGCCTGACTTTTGTCTGGCACTGATGGAAAGCTGTCTTCCCAGACCGGCGATTCTCCGGCAAGCCCAAGAGCAGAAGAAAGCCCAAGAGCACCGGCAAGCCCAAGAGCAGAGGAAAGCCATCCGCTTTAAGCAATTTAAGGACGTGCCATGCTGAAAATCGAACCCCAGAATCTGCGAACCCCCGGCCCGACCCCCATCCCCGACGACATCGTGGAGGCGATGGGCAACCCGATGATTAACCACCGCGGGCCGGAGTTCGACGAACTGATAAACAAGGTCACCGCGCAGTTGAAACAGGTCTTTATGACCAGCAATGACCTGTTCATACTCACGGCCTCCGGCACCGGGGCGCTGGAAGCATCTCTGATCAACACCCTCTCCCCCGGCGACAAGGTGGTGGCCGCGACGGCCGGCTCTTTCGGAAACCGCTTCATAGATATGGCTGTGGCCTTCGGAGCCGACGTGCATCGGCTGGACTTCGAGTGGGGCGAGCCGGTGGACCCCGAGGCCGTCCGGCAGGTTCTGAGGGATGACCCGGAAGTCAAGGCGGTGATGATTACCCACAACGAGACTTCCACCGGCGTCACCCACCCGCTGGAGGAAATCGCCCGCATCGCCAAACAGGAGTTCGACAAGCTATTGCTGGTGGACGCCGTGAGCAGCCTGGGATGCCTGCCGCTGCCGGTGGACGCCTGGGACTGCGATCTGGTTGGCACTGCTTCGCAGAAGGGCTTTATGATTCCCCCCGGCCTGGCTTTCATCAGCGTCAGCGAACGGGCTTGGGAAGCGCAGAAGACAGCTACTATGCCCCGGTTCTACTTCGACCTGGAAGAGGCGAAAAAGACACTGGAGCGTGGCCAGACTCCCTTCACGCCCAACGTGGCGGCAATGTATGGTTTGAGCTTGGGCCTGGACAAGATTCTGGACGAAGGGCTGGAGGGCGTGTTCGGACGCCACGCCGCCATCGGCCAGCTCACCCGCGACCGCATCCGCGAGCTGGGGCTGGAGTTGCTGGTGTCCGACGAGCGCTATGCCTCCAACACCGTCACCGCGGTGAAGATGCCGGAGGGCATTGACGGGCGCGCCCTGATGGGCCGCCTGCGGACTGAGAAAAATGTGGTGCTGGCCGGCGGCCAGGGCAAGCTGAGTTCCAGCATTTTCCGCATTGGACACTTGGGACACGTTACCGGGGACGACATCGAAGAGGTCATTGCGGCGCTCAAAGACCTGCTGCCCCAAGTGGGATTCAGCGCGCCTTAGCTTAATCCCGACCGCGTGTTAGCTTCATGGCATCCCCTTGCGCAGGGTAGGCTCCCCGTCTGGGGGCAACCAAATCCCCTCCCGGAGGAGGGCTAGGGGGTGGCGTCCTGCTTCTGGATGCGGTGAATCCCCTTTTTGCGGGAGCGGCGGTGGGGCGGGAATGACGTTTCTATACAGACAGCGACGGAGCGGATAAGTTGTCGGTTTCGCAACTGGAAAAGGCGATGGCAAATCTCCGTATGGGCCTGGCGGAGATGGCGAACAAAGAAGCGCAACTGGACGCGCAGATTACGCAGTTTCGGCAGCAGCTTCGCCGTGTGCCGCGTCAGGCCATCTATGGACAGGCGAGCCTCGACGCATCGCTGGCGGCTATGGGTGAGATCGAGGAGCGGTTGTCCGACGCCGAGGCTGTCCGCCGCCGGCTGCTCCAGGTTAAAGCCGCCGCTACTCAGGAACTGGAAGCCTTGGTGTTGCTGAAGCAGGTGGACGAAGCCCGCACCACCCTGTCCGATCTGAGACGCCGGGGAGCGGGCGATGAAGAAACGGCAGCCGAAATCCGCCGCTTGGAAGTGTTCATCGCAGAAGGCAGCAAGCGGGCCGAGCAGGCTATCACGGCGCGCCACGAGGGGCGAGTCTGAGGCGATACACCCTAATGTGGAGGGCTACTACTAGCGAAGGGGCGCACAACTGGGCGCCCCTTCGCTATGGGAACCGAAACTGGCGGGAACCGAAACTGGCGGGAACCGAAACTGGCGGGAACCGAAACTGGCGGGAACCGAAACTGGCGGGAACCGAAACTGGATGCCGGCGGCTATATCTCACCGTCAATCCGGTTGATGACCAAGCCGGTGGGCAGCTTGGGGTAAAAGAAGGTGGATTTGCGCGGGAGGCGTTGCCCTTGTCCCACAATCTCTTCGAAGGCGTCCATAGGGAAGGGCTTCATCAGGAAGGCCATTTGGAGAGAGCCGTTGGCGACGCCCTCCGCAGCTTCATCGTGGTCGTGAAGGAACCCAAGATGCTCCAGAGTCCTGTCGCCCAGCTCTGGGCGCAGAACTTTCTCTTCGAGCACCCACGCTTCCGAAACGGCCATAGCGCCCCAGTCATCGCCTACTGCCGACGGGCGCAGGGTGAGCAGTTGGGCGCCATCCGCCCCCAGCGCGGCCATGACGCGGCCGGCGCGGCCCCGCTCTTCGACCAGCGCCACTACCTCGGCCGCGGAACGTTCCCCGGCGGGTTCGGCGTCGAACATTTCGGACAGGCGGGCCTGTACGCGGGCCAGTTGCTCTCCGCTCAGACCGCTAAGGTTGCGGTGGTAGGGCAGCACCACTAGGCCGGGATCATCGAAACCGATGAGCGTCATCATCACGTAGTTGTGGGCCAGAGACGGCCCGTCGGCGCCCTCGGCGCGGCGGGCAAGCTGGTATTGCCGGGACGCCTCGTAGCGGTGATGTCCGTCGGCCAGAAATACCGGGCGCCGGTCAAAAAAACGAGTGATGGCGTCTATGTCGTCCCGGTTGGCGACGCGCCACATGGCGGCGTCCGAGCCGAAGCCGTCGCGGGCGTCCACCTCCGGCGCACCGGACATCACGCGGTCGAACACCGGGCTCAGTTCGTTGTCGGCGTCCCGGTAAATGGACATTATGGGGCTGATGTTGGCCGACACCGATTCCATGAGGGTTACCCGGTCGCGGATGGCCGGGGCCTCGGTGAACTCATGGGGCAGCACCTGTCGCGTATCATAGTCCTCCAGCCCAACGCAGGCGATCAGCCCCAGCCGGGAGCGTTCTCGACCGTCTAGGGTGAAGCCGTGACGCAACAGGTAGTAGCATGGCTCGGAGTCTTGTTGCAGCACGCCGTCGCGGAGCCACTGCGCGAACCGTTCGGCGGTCTCGGCATAGCGGCCGGCCGGGTCAGAGGCCCAGTCCAGCCCCTCGCCGGCCTCCAGATGAATCACGTTCAGCGGGTGCCGCTCCATCAGGGCCTGCTGAATCTGAGGGGTAATGAGGTCATAAGGGGGGCATAACACGGAGGCCATGCCGTCAACCATAGTCGGGTTGTAGCGCCATCCGCGGAAGGGAGTAACTTTAGCCATACTGTCACCTTATGTTGATGCTGGGATTGAATTCGGGGAGCCTCCCCGAATTCAATGGGCTATCCTTCCAACGTCCTAGTTATGATTTCCAGTTCATCCAGCACTTCGCTGAAGGTAGGGAATTGTCGCCGTTCCAATCGCTCGTACAGTATTTCCTTGCCAGTCAGCGGGTGGTAGACGCGATGGTGGTAATAGTCATCGCCCTGGTGCATATTATGGTACTTGAGCAACGCATGACCACCGGGAATCCAGGCTATGTACACAAAAAAGTAGGCTCGGACTCTGCGGAGAGACCCTGAGTAACGAATCTGCATTGCCTGATGAGCTTCCAGCACTATGCCGTGCAGGCAATACACTTCTCCGCGCAAGACGATTTCTCCTCCTTGCTCTATAAACCGTAGAGTGCCTGGTCGGTCCCGGTCTACGAAGGAATGTGCGTCTAGCTGGTTTTCGTGGATGGTTCGATAGTGATCCCAGGTATTCCAGCCGTGGGGATCTGCTCCTGTAGGTGTTGAAGCACGCGATAGTCGAACATCCACTTCAAAATCTCTCCAGTCTCTCTTATCACTCCAATCGATATACAATGAAGCATATCGGAGGAGGCTATCTCATAGCGTTGCTCAAACTCGCGAATGCTTGCTTTCAGCTCCGCTTCCATGTGGCCGGGCGAAACTTTATCCACGGGGATTCGGCTTACTTCGCGTTTCTGGTCAACCATCGGCTCCATACCTCCGGCCAGTGGGTCAATCCCTGTCCAATCCATTATACGGCCTGGGCAGTCAACGGCAAAATACTATTCCGGTATGCCGGGCCGTAGTGGTATACTGCGTTCCCGCGCAGGCTGTTTGCGCAACGATTCGCATAAAGAGGACGGTTACCCATGCCCGGCGTTATCAGCCAAGTTGACGGTGGCTCCATCACCACAGCCCACGGGTTCCGGGCTGGCGGCACTTATGCCGGTATCAAGACGTATTCAGACGACAAGATGGATGTGGGTATGCTGTTGTCGGATACCCCCTGCGCCGCGGCCGGGGTGTTCACCAAGAGCAGCATCGTATCGCCCTCGGTGACCGTCAACCGCGAAACGCTGAGCGGAGAGCAACCCATCCGCGGGTTGGTGGTCAATTCGGGCATCGCCAACGCCGGGGTGGGTGAGCAAGGCTACATAGACGCGAAGGAAATGGCGGTCATCGCCGCCGCCGCTCTGGGCGTGAAGCCCGAGGAAGTGTTGGTCTTCAGCACCGGCATCATCGGCGTGGAACTCCCCATGACTCTCATCAAGTCCGGCGTGGAGCAGATTGAGTTGTCGGACAACGGCGGCAACCCGCTGGCCCGCGCCATGATGACCACCGACACTCACCCCAAGGAAGTGGGAGTGACTGTGGACATCGGAGGCGCCGAGGTTCACATTGGCGGCGTTGCCAAGGGGTCGGGGATGATTCACCCCAACATGGCGACTATGCTGTGCTTCGTCGCCACCGACGCCGCCGTGGACCAGGCCCTGCTCAGAACGATGTTGCCGGAAGTGGCCGACTATTCGCTGAATATGCTGACCGTTGACGGCGACAGCAGCACCAACGATTCGCTGGTGGTATTGGCCAACGGGGCCGCCGGGAACCCGGTTATCACCGCCGGAACCCCGGAGGCAGAGGCATTCAAGGCCGGACTGCTTGAAGTCTGCGTGCAACTCACCCGCCAACTGGCCCGCGATGGCGAGGGCGCAACCCACCTGCTGGTTGTCGAGGTGACGGGCGCCCGCACCAGCGAGGACGCCCGCGTCGCGGCCCGCACTATCGCATCATCGCTGCTGGTCAAATCGGCAGTCTACGGCGCCGACCCCAACTGGGGCCGTCTGCTGGCTGCTCTGGGCCGCAGTCAGGCCGAGGCGGTGGAAGAGAAGATAGACCTCTTCATCAACGGCGTTTGCATCATGGAAGCCGGCAGACCCATCCCCTTCCACCGCGACGCAGTGGTGGCCCTGATGCGGGGCGATGAGGTCACCTTTCGCATCGCGCTCAACTTGGGCCGCGAGCAGGCCACGGCGTGGGGTTGCGACCTCACCGAAGAATATGTCGTAATCAACAGTGCCTACACCACCTAACCCTCGAATATCATTAACCCCAGGGAATACAGAAAAATCAGGAACTACGATGGCGAGGGTCTCTTTATGGAACCAATAGTTTGGGTACCCGCAGTTGCAGCCGTGCTAAGCGCACTTATCGTCGGGGGAGTGGCGTTGCTGATTTGGGGAATCAACACGCTGCTGAAGATGAACGAACGATTGTCGAAACTGGAAGCGGGCCAAGCGAATTTGGAAGCAGGCCAGGCCAAGCTGGAGGCGGGCCAAGCGAAACTGGAAGCAGGCCAAGCGAAACTGGAAGCGGGCCAAGCCAACTTGGAAGCTGGGCTGAGTGAAATCCGCCGTCTGCTGAACTACTCGCGCATTCCCACTGGGGAGAACCCGTGAATGAATGCCTGTGGCCTCTCTATGCTCTCTGCCCCTAAAACCTTATTGACTGGAGCCCTACCCTGCCCGTCGTAGTGAAAATCGGCGGCAGCACCCTCGGAAGCCACGACACCACGCTGTTGGATCTCGTGAAGTTGCAGCGCGAGGGAACAGAAGTGGTGGTGGTGCATGGCGGCGGCAGCGTTATATCCCACTGGATGCAGCGCCAGGGCATCCTGCCGCGGTTCGTGGGTGGGCTGCGGGTCACCGACGCCGAAAGCCTGGAAATCGTCGTGGCTGTGCTGGGCGGCCTGATAAACAAGGAACTGGTGTCGCTGATGGAGCAGTTGGGCGGCAAGTGCATCGGACTCAGCGGCATTGATAACTGTATGCTGACCTGCGACATCGCCAACCCGGAGCTAGGCTATGTTGGCGATGTCCAGTCGGTTAACGCTGGCCTCATCCGCGTCCTGCTGGATGCGGGCTACATCCCGATGATTGCTCCGCTGGGCGTTCACCGGTTCGACGGCTCGGAGAACGCAGGCAAGCCGCTGAACATCAACGGCGACACCGTGGCCGGAGAACTGGCCCGCGAGTTGCAGGCTGAGCGGCTGGTGTTCCTGACCGACGTGGCCGGCGTCATGGACGGCGGGGGACGGGTGATTTCACGCCTCGACCGGCGGCGCGCCAATATGCTGCTCAACTCCGGCGTGGCCGGCGGCGGGATGATTCCCAAGCTACAAGCCTGCCTGCGAGGACTGGAGGGCGGCGCCGCGGCCAACATCATAGACGGGCGCCACCCCAACGCCCTGCTGGACTGCCTCACGGGACGGCCCGGAGGCACAACGATTACCGCCGGGCTCCCGTCTCTCCCTAACCACCCTGCCTAAACTTCTGCCCACGGCATTGTCCCCATTGCCAGTCAATTCCCTCCCTCTCCTCCCACGCACTCCCGCGGAAACGGGAATGACGAAGTAACCAGCAATGTCAGCGCGCGTCGAGAATACTGTTTTTAATGGCCTATTGCATTTAACATTGGGTTGCTGTAATGTCGCGGACAACTTCCTGTTGTAATTGGATGTTGGTGACTGTAAAGGCGTGTTGCGGCCTTATCTTGCGTCATAATTCGTAATCCTGGAGATGGAAAAATTCAACGTTTCATCCTACTGAGGCTGGGGCAAGCTATCCTGTCCCTCTGGGTGGTCAGCGTTATCGTCTTCGGCTTGGGGCGGATTACCGGCGACCCAGTGGCTATGCTGCTGCCGATAGACGCAACCCACGAAGAGCGGGAGCAGTTGCGGGAGCAGCTTGGCTTCAACGAACCGATATGGACCCAATACGGCAACTATATGCGCAACAGCTTCAAGGGGGAATTCGGAGAGTCCATCAAGTATCCGGACTATGAGGCTATGGGCCTGGTGCTGACCCGGTTCCCGACGACCGTTAAGCTGGCCTTGGTGGCCATACTCTTCTCGGTGGCGGTGGCTATCCCTATTGGAGTTCTGTCCGCAGTTAAAAAAGACACCATATTTGACTGGACAGGGAAGACCATCGCGTTGCTAGGGCAGTCTTTTCCGCCTTTTTGGCTGGGCTTGGTGATGATGTGGATTTTCGCCGTCCAGCTTGAACTTGTGCCCACATCGCAGTGCCAGACCGTAACATCCTACATATTGCCGTCAATCACTATTGGCTGGTTCCTGGTGGCCGCGCTGATGCGGCTGATGCGCTCTTCCATGCTGGAAATAATGGACAGCGAGTTTATCAACCTGGCGCGCACCAAGGGGCTGCGGGAATCCAAGGTTGTCTGGAAACACGCAGTCAGGAACGCAGCCATCGCCCCGTTGACCTACTTCGGCATCATATTCGGCGGGTTGCTGGTGGGTTCGGTGTCCGCAGAGACGGTATTCAACTGCAAGGGCATCGGATTGCTGGCCTTCGAGGCCGTATTGGCCCGCGATTTCCCGTTGATGCAGGCCATCGTGGTTTTCTTTGCCGGGGTCTATGTCATCACCAACTTGGTGATTGACGTGCTATACGCCTATCTGGATCCGCGCATTCGCTACGCATAGCCCGGCTTATGCAGTCCACTCCCAAATACCTCTCCAAGCAGGAGAGGTATTTGTTTAATCGGGTTATGGCTCAACAACGGTCATTGTCCGGTTGGGGGCGATGCCCCGAAGTGTTTGCAGTGTGCCGCTCGGCCACTGTATTTGTATCTCATCCACCACTGCGGCTTGCCCCAAACCGAAGTGGGCCGGAAGCATATTCTGCGACGAGTTGCTGGAGCCGGCGGCGATTTCTCGTATCTGGGTGCGCCCGTTGGCGGTAAGAGTAACTCTGGCACCGATGCCGTCGCGGTTGCCGGAGGATCCCACAGTTTTCACGATGAGCCAGTTATTTCCCCACTGGCAGCGGTTTTGGAAGAGGCGGGCGGGTTCGCCCACCGCCGCCGAGCGGCCCAGGTTGGCGACGTATAGGTCGAGGCAGCCGTCGCCGTTGAAGTCGGCATAGGCTACCCCGCGCCCGGTTCCCCAGTCAGCGGCGCCGCTGATGGACGACACATCGTCGAAGGATCCCTCGCCGTTGTTGCGGAACAACAGGTTGGGCTGTTCGCGGCGATTGATGTCGTCGGTGTCCAGATAGCCACTGGCAACATAGAGGTCTTCGTAGCCGTCGTTGTTGTAGTCGAAAAACACTGTCCCCCAACTTACCCTCTGCTGTCGGCGGAACTCTCCGGAGGCCACGCCCGCATCGGCAGCAGTGTCTCGGAAGCCCTGACCGTTGGCGCCGTTGTCATAGCCGGTCAGCAGTACATTGCTACCGATATTCGTCACGAACATATCAAGGTAGCCATCGGAGTTGTAATCAGACACCGCCAAGCCCATTCCGAACATGGCGGTTCCTGCGCCGGACTGCTCTGAAACATCGGTGAAAGCCCACTCTCCAGCTCTATCCGGCCCGTCGTTACGCCAGAGGACGTTTGGGTGGATGTATTCGCCGAAGTCGTTGACGATGTACAGATCGAGGTCGCCGTCGTTATCGTAATCCACCCAAGCCGGCTGGAAACCAGCCCCCCAAACTCTGCCGTATGCGCCCTCGGTGCGAGAGGGGTTGGGAGTGGCCCCCAAGAGGTGGGTTACTTCAGTAAAAGCTCCATCTCCATCGTTGTGAAACAGGGCAAGGGGGCGCACGTCGAAGTAATAGAGCCGCTTGGTGAAGGCGTCGGGGTTGGATTCGTCAATGTGGCGAACCACGATGAAGTCCAACGCCCCGTCGCGGTCATAGTCGCCCCAAGCGCAGCCCATGGAGCGGTAGGTGGCGTCGGGGTCGGACAGCCCAACGGATTGGGCGGCGTCGGTGAATTTGCCGTTGCCGTCGTTGCGGAACAGACGGCTCTCGCCCCAATTGGCGACGAACAAGTCTTGGTCGCCATCGTTGTCGTAGTCGGCAGCGCAGCCGCCGTTGCCCTTGGCGTCGGCGTCGGCCACGCCTGCGGCCTCGGCCACATCAGTAAAGGTGCCGTCGCCATTGTTGCGGAACAGCGCGTTCTCGCCCTCGGTGTCCGGCGCCAGCCCTGCCAAGTCTGGAGTGGAAGGGACGTAGATGTCCTGCAATCCGTCGCCGTTGTAGTCAAAAACCACGACGCCTGCGCCCAGGGGGATTATGTCCAGGAGGTCGCGATAGTGAGTGAAGGCCACCCCTGCCGCTTCCCCTACCTCCTCGAATATGGGGGACTGGTAAGTCAAGGCGTTATCCAGCGCCGCCGATGCGCCGCCGGGATTGGTCACCACGGCGTTCACTGCTCCCGGAGCATGAGGCGGAGTAAGGGCTACCAGCCTGTCGGGGCCGAGAAAGGCCCAGGCTGCTTCCACTCCGCCCAGGGTGACGCCTGCGCCGTCGACGAAGCCGCTGCCATGAACTGTCACCAGCACGCCACCGCCGGCGCCTGCGATGTCCGGCTCGATGCGGTCGATGCGCAGTTCCCCGGCGGTGGCGGCCGGCTTGTCATCACCGTTTGATGCGCCGGTAACCGAGGCCCGGATACCCACTCCTTCCCCGCCTGCAACCGGGATGAGAACCAGAATGACTAGCCCGGCAATCACGCCCAACACCCAGGTGGCGGCGGCCAGGCTGGCCACGGCCCGCTTGGGCATAGCCCGCAATAGTCCCCAGAAGGTCACCGGCCCGCCGGCTGCGGCAGCAAAAAGCAGCGTGGCAGCCGGGGCCTCGCCCATGCCCACCAGCAGCAGCGCCGCCACTAGGGGGATCTCGAACATCAGCGGGACGTTAATCAGCAATCCCAATGTGGCTGCTATCGCCACGCCCTGGGGGTTGTTGCCGAGGTAGCCGCTGACGGTATCCGGGTTGACCCACTGGAGTACCAGTGCGCTGGCGAACCCGGCCAGCACCATCACCGGGGCCAACCGGACGGCATAATGCAAGCTGGCTTTAGCCCACTCTTTCAGCCCGGCAGACAAGACGGCGCGCCAAGACGATCCCGCCCGCCTTTCGGCAAGCTCAGCAGGAACGAGGCCCAGTTCCGGCGGCGGGATGGCGGGGAGGCTCTGATCCAGAGGGAGAGGGAGTGAATTGCGGCCCCGGCCGGCCAGCCAGGCCACCAACGGCCCCAGGAATAGGGCGGCAATAAGGCTTATCCCCACCCGGCTGCCGGCCAGCATGGGGGTGAACACCAGAGCGGCCATAAGCAGGGCCGGAACGTTGAGGGTGCTGGAGCCGTGGATGATGGCCAATGCGGCCTCGGTTCCCGCGCCTCGCTGCCGGAAGGCGTTGGCGACCGGCACGATGCAGGCGGAGCACAAGTTCATGGCCGGCCCAACCAGCAACCCTCCCAAAGAACCCCGCACTCCCCGCCCCGCCCAAACCCCGTGGACGCTGCCTTTGGGAAGGAGGAAGGTCTCGGTCAGACCCGCCATCAGGAAGGCGAATATCATTCCCAAGGAAATCAGCTTCAGGTAAGTCAGCGAGAGATCCCACCAACGAGAAACCAGCGTGGATTCCGGATCGCTTTCGAGACAAAAACCTTGAAAGCACTCAACCGAAGGAGCGGTGACGCCGGCAAGGTCTGCCTCAACGACGTCCAGCTTGGGAATGCGGTTAAACCATAGAAAGAGGCCGAGAAGCACGGCCAGCAAGACCAGACCGGCAACCAGTTGTTTCCTGCGCACAGTGGAGAACATATCCCTTAGTATACCTGTCTGGCATACCAGTCATTCCTGCGAAGTTGGGAGCAGTATCGCATTCGTTCCCACCTGCTCGGATTCTAGTACCGGTTATTTCTGTGAAGCGGGGATGACGGGCAGGGCGAAATGTTCGGCAATAACATAGGGGCGAGTTTGCAACCCGCCCCTAATGGTGTGGATGCTGGATTAGAGCCTAGTTGCAGGGGTCTTCGGTCTTGCAAGCAGTTATCAGCCAGGTGTGGCCTACATCGCCGCCGTCCCAGCCAGGGAAAATCCAGTTATCCACGATATTGGGGTCAAGAATGGCCTCGATGAACACCTCGAACATGGGGACGTTCTCGAACTGCTCGAACTTGACGTTGCCGATTTCCCGCAGGATGGCGTCGCGCTCGCCTAGGTCGGCGGTGTTGCGGAGCTTGTCCCACAGCTCGAAAAGCTCATCGGTCTCGTATTGGTGAGTGACGTTGTACCCGGCGTTGAAACCGGCAATCTGGGTTTCGACGACCTTCTTGGACGGGGGGATGGCCCACATGAAGCCGGGGAATTCGCGGCTGTTCAATTTCGGGATGACCGTGCCGGCCCAGTCGGCTTCGGTGAGGGTTAGGTCAATACCGATTTCCTCCAAGTAAATCTGTACCTGCTCCATCAGCGGTATCAGCTCCGGCGCGCCGGGGAAGGGGAACAGCCAAGCGTTGGCCTTGAAGCCGTCCTCGTAGCCCGCGTCGGCCATTAGCTGCCTGGCCGCTTCCACATCGTAGCCATACATTTCGTCGAAGCGATCGGCCCAAGTGTCATCGTAGCCGGGCAGCCCTTCGTAGAAGCCGTGGACGTAGGCCGGGGTAACGCGGCCCTTATACAACTCCAGCCGGATGGTCTCGCGATCAATGGCCTTGTTGATAGCCTGGCGCACCCGGACGTCAGTAAAGGGCAGATCCGGGTCCAGCTTGCCGGTGGAGCCGACATACTTGTCCCGCGACTCATCTTCAGTGCCGAAGTAGAGGCCGGTAAAGTTAATTTGCACCTGTTGTGCCGGGCCGGTGCTCTTCACCAGTTTGTAGCCCTGCTCCACCAACTGGTCAGTTAGGTCCTTGTTAACCTCGGTCAGATGGGTTTCGCCGGCCTGGAACTGGGCCAGCCGGGTGGCTTCCTCCAGCGTCCAGGTCATTATAAGTTCGTTCCAGTCTACGTTGTGAATCCAGTGGTCTCCTTCGGCCTTCTTGTACAGCACAGACTCGCCGAGCTTATGCTCTTCGAAGATGTAGGGGCCGGTGCCGGCGATCTGGGTTTCATAGGCCCTTTCGCCTTCCTTGTCCCACTGCTGCTTGCTGTACATCACCATATCGGTGGCTTCGGAGTAGTAAAAAGGCAGGTCGGGACAGGGGACGTTGCAGTGCATAATAATTTCGTGGTCGCTAACGACCTCCACATCTTCCACTTGGCACATACCAACCCGGTAGCCGGAGCTGGGGTCGTCTTCCCTGCCCGGATAGTCGGGGTTGCACCAGATGTCGTGGCTGTGCTCCACGTCGGCGGCGGTGAACTGTCCGAAGTCTCCGCCGGCCTTGTTATGCCAGTCTGCGCCCTCAGCCAGCTTGATGCTCCACGACATCGAGTCTGGAGCCAGGGTGTACTCGGTAGCCAGCCAAGGCCCCATAGTATTGGTGACCGGGCTAATTTCAAACAGCCACTCCATCATCGGGTCTTGTTTGATTAGCTGGTCTGCGCTGCCCCGAATCCAGGTTCGGAAGTAGTCGCGGGTAGGCGAAATCAGGCCCATAATGAGGCGGTCAACCTTGGCTTCGCCCATGCTCGCGGGGGGCGCTTCCGTGGGTTGAGGCGCCGCAGTAGGAGCGGAGGTGACCGCGGCGCCGGGGGTCGTGGCCGGCGCCGCAGTGGCCGTCGGCGCAGTGGTGGCCGTTGATTCGAGCGTTGGGGTCGCAGACGAACCACAAGCCACGGCCAGAGCCGCCAGCATGACTGCCAGGAGGGCGATGGGCCTCCTAAGTATTTGGATAAAAGACATGGCGGAATCCTCCTTCCGCGCATCAATTTTGCCTGGCGCGATTCGGCTTTGTATAGCAAATCGCCATTCAATAGTCAATAGCTTGGTCTGCTCTGATTGCCAGTGTCGTGAGGGATCCCGCTGAAATATGACAGAAAACCGTTAACTATACCTGCGTTGTCAGCAGATTTCCTTGACAGGCCCCTGTGGTGATTGTAGAGTGCGTCACTAGACGGATCAAAGCCCAGAACTTACCGGCTAGCGAGGTGGTTCCTTTGGCATTGCCACGGATAGGCGCTCTGCCAGGCCGGGCGGCCGGGCTTACTCCGCGCCCTTTGCGGAAGTTGTCCGTTGTTTGGGAGGTGTTGCGCCGCTACCCCATAGTCCCTCTATCCATCGTGATGCTGGTGATGATCATCCCGGCCATATTCGCGCCGCTGATTGCGCCTCATCCGCCAAAGAAGGGCGACCTCAAGGAATCTCGGCTGTTGCCTCCTTTCTGGATTGGCGACAGGCTATCCTCGCTGGAAGCCGTGGACCAGATAGACCGTTCTAACCTGCGGGCGCAGATAACCGTCGCCGATGCTCAAGAGCTGTTGAAAGCGGGAAAAGCCCGCATTGAAGCCGGGGGCGATACCGTATCGGACGGCGACAGAATCGTCAAACTGAAGACGGTGGTAGCGGAAACCCCTGCCGGCGGCGGTTCCCCCTACGAAATTTCCCTCAAAGACGCTCAAGCCTTCGTGGAGCGCGGCAAGATGCGAGTGGTCGGGATTGATTCGGTGAAGGAAGGCCGCAAGCTGACGGTGACCGAAGGCCAGCAGGTGGAAGAAGTCTTGGCCCAGGGCGGTTCGCTCAAACATTTCTTAGGCACCGACAAGGTGGGCCGCGACATCCTGAGCCGGATAATCTACGGTTCCCGCATCTCCATCGTGGTCGCAGCTATCGCCATATTCATCGCTGGGGCTATTGGCACGGCGCTGGGAATCAGCGCCGGGTTCTTCGGCAGATGGTTGGACGCATTGATAATGAGGGCGGTGGATGTTTCTCTGTCCATCCCCATCATCCTGTTGGCATTAGCGCTGGTGGCGGCGCTGGGAGCCAGTTTCGCAACGGTAATAACCGTTCTGGTGTTGCTTCTGTGGGCTCACTACGCCCGTATGTCCCGGGGGGTTACGCTGTCGGTACGCTCGGCGGACTTCATCGCCCGGGCCCGGGTGGCCGGGTCATCCAATCTACGCATAATGATCAAGCACATCCTCCCCAATGTGTTCAACAGCCTGGTGGTGCTGGCGACCCTGCAAGTCGGTTTCGTCATCATCATCGAGTCAACCCTCAGCTTCCTGGGCGCCGGCATTCCCAAGCCCAACCCGGCGTGGGGCCTGATGGTGGCCGACGGAAGGGACCTAATCGCTACCACCTCCGGTTGGTGGGTATCCTTCTTTCCCGGGCTGACTATCATGCTGGTGGTGCTTTCGATGAACCTGATGGGCGACTGGCTCCGCGACAAGCTGGACCCCAGGCAGAGACAAGTGTAGGAGAGTGGCGGATATGCCCGGAGACGTTGTCCTGGATGTTCGAGACCTCCACACTTACTTTTTCAACCGGCGTGGCATCACCAAGGCGGTGGACGGCGTGAGTTTTACGTTGCGCGAGGGCGAAACCTTGGGCATTGTCGGCGAGTCAGGCTGCGGCAAAACCATGACAGCCCGCTCCCTGCTCCGCATCATACCCAAACCTGCCGCCCGCATCGTCTCAGGTGAGGTAATCCTCGACGGCGAGAACTTGGTGACTATGTCGGACGAGGAAATGCGCCGGGTGCGAGGCCGAAAAATCGCCATGATTTTCCAGGACCCGCAGACCTCGCTGAACCCGGTTTTCACCGTAGGCAATCAGGTCATTGAGGCGCTGGGAACGCACGAGGGGGGACGCAACCGCAATTTGTTCGAGCGGGCGGTGGAGGCCCTCAGAAGCGTGCGGGTCGCTGCCCCGGAACGCCGGATGCATGACTTCCCGCATCAGATGAGCGGCGGTATGAAACAGAGAGTGTTGGGGGCCATTGCCATCTCCAGCACCCCTAGGGTTATCATTGCCGATGAGCCGACGACGGCCTTGGACGCCACTATCCAGCTTCAATACTTGCGGTTGCTCAAGGACATCCAGGAAGAGACCGGCATGGCCATCATATTCATCACTCACGACTTTGGCATCGTGGCCCGGATGTGCGATTCGGTAGCCGTTATGTATGCCGGGCGGGTGGTGGAGCGAGGCGACGTGCGGCAGTTGTTTAACAATCCCAGTCACCCCTACACCCAAGCTCTGATGGCCTCGGTGCCGCAGATGGAGCGAACGGACCGGCTATTTGCCATTGATGGGCAGCCCCCGGCTCTCTACGCACTGCCCGACGGTTGTCGCTTCGCCGACCGCTGCGGCCACACTCGCGACATCTGCCACCGGGAATATCCGGACTCAGGGCAGGCCGGCGAAGACCACACCGCTCACTGCTGGATGTTGCTCCCAGAGTGGCAGCACGCCGTTCCGGCCGGGGCCGAAGCTGTGTAAAGCTGTCTAGTTCAACGAAAAGGCGCGGCGCACGCTCCCGGCGATGGCGGCGCATAGGCCGCCCAGAACTGCACCTATCAAGGCGGCTGCAACGATGCACATTACTATGAATCCCAGCACTTCCATCCCGCTAATGTGGTAAGTATCCCCAGTCAAAACAAGTATCAAGAGCACCCCTGGCGCAAGCCCGACAACGGCGCCTGCGACCGCGCCGGGAAAAACGCCTTGCCGGAAGCTAATGCTCCACAGGCGCAGAAGCCCCCTAGGTTTCAAGACAGTCATAACTACTCTCCAGCTTCGCTCTAGCGTATCACGTATAGCTTGCCGCCCTGAGTGTGAGCGTAGACCTTGCCTGCCGCATAGCTCAGCGGCGCGGCCAACGGCGATTGCAGCGAAACCGTCCATAATTCTTCCCGGTTAAAGCGGTTGATCGCCCGGATGCTGCCATCTTGGTGGGCAACTATCAGCAAATCGCCGGCCACCAGCGGCGGCGCCGTTACGGGACTTCTGCCCGGTATATGCTGCCCTAGGTTGCCGTCTGCCGGGCGTGGCCCCGAAGGGGGCGGCATACGCCACAGAATGCTGCCCCCTTCGGGGTCTAGCGCCACTACTTCACCGGTATCAGTTCCCAGATACAATGCTTCGCTGGTCACGGCGGGGTGGTGGAGAAATACCCCCATATCATCGGACGGCAACATTCGCCATTGCAGGCCGGAATGTTCGGGAGGGGCGGGCAGGGGGAAATGCCAGATCCACAATTGCGCCCAGATGAGTTCCGCCGGGTAGCGGCCCGGCAGTTCCCGAATCGCAGCGTCGAAGGCCATCAGCCCGCCCTCCGACAGCAGATATACTCGCCCGTTGGCGGCTACCGGAGGCGCAACCAACACTGCGCTGGTGCGAATGCGGGCGCGTTTGTCTCCCGTTCCCGAATGCCGAATGAATAACACTCCGGCGTTGGAGGCAGCGAGCAGCTTCCCGTCGTAGACGGCCACCGGCGTCACCGCGGCGCTGCCTAACCCTACCTTCCACAACCGAGAGCCCGATTCGGCGTCCAGCGCATGGACATCGCCGCCCCGTGAACCTGCGTATACAATCCCGCCTTGCACCGTTACAGATCCCGGAAAGGGAGAATCGCCCTCGTACTCCCACAATGTTCGCCCGCTGCTGCGATCAAGGGCTATGACACGCTTGTTCAGCGTTCCGAGATATAGGGAGTTTTCGGTGATGGCGGGGACGCCGTGGGCCGGGCCGCTGATGGGCCGCTCCCAGATTTGCTGCCCAGTAGTGGCGTCGAAGGCTACAATCCGCGACTGGCCGCCTATGTAGGCCACTCCGTCGTCCACAGCGGCAGCGGAGCGCACCTCGGCCCCGACCTCGATAACGCGGTCGATGACGCCTTCGGGAGCAACAGCGGTGGACAGGGAGTTCGCGACTTGCGGGCTGCCCCCATACATCGCCCACCGTTCCGGAGTGGATACGGCAGAGGCATCCCCCGACGGCTGACGAAACAGCGCCACCCATGGGTTTGGCATGAAGGGATAATTGAACCATACAGCGAAGAGCAGAAGAATAACCAGCACCGGCCAGATCAGCCTCCGGCGCAGTCTGGTCTGCCATTTTCCTCGCGCACTTGGGTCTCCGGCCGGTCTGGCCCAGCGCGGCGCGGCAAACCCGGTGCGCCCGCTGCTGCGCTCATCGCTATCTCCAGGGACTTTCGGCTCCCCTGTCATTGGTCACCACCCATCGGAGTTGCTACATATTAACCTGAATTTTGGAAATCTATAAGGGCGGAAGCTGGAGATGCTGGTTTGAGAATTAGAGCGAAGGTTTTTCAGTTGATGGAGCAGGCAATCAAGCCACAGACTGGGTTGCAATTATGCGCTCGACACGCCTGTTGTTCGACAAATTGCATTACGAGGTGTGTACCGGTTGCTGCTGTGATATCCTGCTGATAGTTTCCGCCTCTCGGCGGCAGTGGCGATGTAGAGCATTGGCGGCCCTCTTGCCTGTTCTTCAATTTGGTCGCGGTATCCGTAGCAAACGCCTACACCAATGCTGCGAGGGGGTTCAGGCATACAAGTCGCCCTGCCTGAATTATCCCGGTCTTTACTTTTGGCATATTAACACTGGTTGCTGGTATGGTGAGGGTATCGCCAACGGCCACGCCTGCGGAACAGCCCACGCCCCTATCCATCCTGGGGTGGAGCAGGGTGAGAGGGTTGGCGATGCGCAGAACTGAGCTTGGGGAGACTACAACACAGAGAATCCCCATACTTTCAAGACGCCCACCGGCAAGACGCCCACCGGCAAGACGCCCACCGGCCGCAGCGCATCCTTTAAGGAACGCGACTAAGGAACGCGAAAGAACGCGAGGCCGAGCAAGGAACGCGACGCCGGGCCTCCGCTTCGAGTTTTGCCCCTACCTCATTCAGTCGCCCTCTGCGTTGAACTTCAACCCGTGCTAAAATGGCCCGTTGAATAATACCCGTTGAACACCAATGGCAGGCGGAGGAAGCGGTTGACGACAGGCATTGACGATCCGTATCTGAAATACGCTCTCTTCTGCCGCGGCACCGAAGAAGGGGCCGACGGCGAGTTGAGTCTGAAAAATATCGTAGATTTGGTGGATCTGCCGGAACCGCCGCCGGGCGGTGAGGCTGGGCCGGTGCTGGCCGAGGTGGACGTTAATCTGGCCTTTTGCATCGGCGGAGCCCTGCCGGGCGAGCATCGTCTCTTTGTGGCTCTGAAAACCCCCGGAGTCCCACTGGAAACTCCCCCGCCCCAGCGGGTGCAATGGGACGAAGGCATCCTGTTTCAGCGGTGGATCAAAACCTTCCGCATCCCGGTGCAGGCGCCTGGGCAGCACTCCGCCGCCATCCTGTTCGACGGCATTCCGCTGGGCGAGGCCAGCTTCCTGGTGCGCTTCAAGCCGGAGTAAAGCGGCGGGAAGTTGAAACGCCGTTGCCGGAAAGCTACAATTGCTCATACTCAATTTAGCATCAAGGAGCGCGTCTCGTGGCTAACCAGACCGGCAAGCGATACGTCTGCGCGCAGTGCAACGCAGAATTTATTGTAACCAAGGGCGGCGCAGGCAGCGTTGGGTGTTGCGGCGAGCCGATGCAACTCAAGTAGAGGCTTTAGCGATGGCAAACCAGTTGGGAAAGCGATACACCTGCGAGACCTGCGGTAGCAGCGTTCTTTGCACCAAGAGCGGCGACGGCGAGATTGAATGCTGCGACGCCAAGATGGAGTTGCAGGAACCCCGCAAGTTGCCTTCGTCCGATTAAACCGGGGCGGGAACGTTCCGGTTCCCAGCGGATGGCGACTTTATACCGGAAGCAAAGGTTCTATGCCTCCGCTCTCTGACGCCTCTGCTATTCCCTAAAAGGATTTGCAACTATATCAGAATCCCACCGCGCATACGGGAGGCGCAAATTGGCGGGCAATTTGTTGGTCTTTGACGTAGCGGACTACTTCTTGGTTACTCAAAATCGAGAGGCGGAAGGCGAGGACCTCATCACGCACTTGAAACTCCAGAAGCTGTGCTACTACGCACAAGGGTTTCATCTTGCAATTTTCGGCAAGCCGCTGTTTGATGAACCAATTTCCGCGTGGATGCACGGCCCGGTAATCCGCCCTTTGTGGGAGAAATACCGCGACTACAGGTCGGACGCATTGCCTATACCCAAAGAGATAGATGCCTCAAAATACGATGAACCCACTCAGGAGGTTTTGGACGATGTAGCTTTTACTTACGGCCAGTTTTCAGCGTGGGCGCTACGCAACTTGACCCATAAAGAACTTCCATGGAGAGAAGCGTATTCCGGGAGAGAAGCGTATCCCGATCAGACTATTTCCTTGGAATCCATGCGGCTATTCTTTACAACTTTATTGAAAGAGCCTGACGATGCCAGATAAAAAGCGATCTAACCAGAGAAAGTTAAATAACTCTAAACGCACTAGAATAAATAACGCTAAAGTTCCAGACACGGGCAGCAACGATGAATTCCCTATATTCTCATTAGAGTATATAGTTTCTGGTTATAGTGTATCTGACTGTAATGCCAAAGAGAAGGCAGCGTTTGCCGATGGGCTATGGGAGCATTCCCAAATGACCTGGAATCAAATTATATTGGCGCCAAAGCACGGTCTTGGTTTGTGGACAATCGAGCGAGGCAGTATTAAGGCGTACCATTCCCCTTTCTGTTCCTGAAAGCGCCCAGTTTCTGTCATTGCGCTTTTACGGTATGGCCCTGATGATTGGCTTCAGAGAAGGCAGTACCTTTCATATTGTCTGGCTGGACCGCGATTACACGGTCTACCACTAAACGCCTTACAGGGTATTCAGTCTTACCCTTTCCAGTTAAGGCCGTGTTATTTTCGGCGTAAAGAGAAACCCCCTGCACTGGCTGCAGGGGGTTTCTCTTTGCTTACTGAAATGAACTTGTTGCCAGGCGGGGCGCGGGCTGTGCGCCCCTTCCGGGAAGCCGCAATCGCCGCGCCGTACCCGTTCGCGCCTACTTGAAGTGAGGGATGACGTGCCTGCCCATCAGTTTGATGGAGTCCATTATGCGGGTGTGGGACAGGTTGCCGGGCTGGACGAAGCACAGCACCTGGTCAACGCCGGCTTCCTGATACTTCTTCATCACCTCGATGACCTCGTCGGGCGTGCCCATTGCGAAGGCGCCGGAGGCTAGGTGGTCTTCGGCAGTCTTGTTGGCCCGCTCGGTCTGGATAGCGTCCACCGCGAACTTGTAGCTGTCCGGCACCTCGCGTCCGGACCAGGGAGCGTAGAGGTTTTCGGCCATCTGCACGAACCAGGCGCCCTCGGGCCCGGCTACGCGGCGGGTTTCCTCGCCGTCTTCACCGCAATGGACGATGCACAGGGCGGCCACTTGGTCGTTGACGAAGGAGCCGACCGGGTTGGCGTGCTGAATCGCCTCGCGGTAGGCGGCGACGCGCTCCTCCAGTTGGGCGTAGCCGCCCAAGTTGAAGCACAACACCCCCAGGCCCTGCTCGCCGGCCTGCCGGAAGCTGTCGGGCTGGCTGCAAGCGACCCACATCGGCGGATGCGGTTTCTGCACTGGCTTGGGGATGACCGACCGCTCCGGGATATTGAAGAACTCTCCCTGATGCGAGAAGGGGTCTTCAGTCCACATCTTGGGAATCATGCCGATGGCTTCGGCCCACTGGGCTTTGGTCTGCGCCGGGTCAACCTCGAAGCCGTCCATCTCGATGAGGGTGGTGGAGCGGCCGGTGCCCAGCTCCACGCGCCCGTCGCTGAGGATGTCCAGCACGGCGGCGCGCTCGGCGACGCGCACCGGGTGGTTGTATTGCGAGGGCAGCAGGGCCACGGCGTGGCCGATGCGAATGCGCTTGGTGCGCTGGGAGATGGCGCCGTACAGCACCTCAGGAGCGGAGCAGTGGGAGAACTCCCGCAGGAAGTGATGCTCCACCGTCCAGAAATACTCGAAGCCGACCTCGTCGGCCAAGTCCACCTGGGCCAGCACTTGCTGGTAGCGTTCCGCCTCGATGCCGGGGTGATGGGGTTCGGGAATCTGGATTTCATACATCAGGCCAAATTTCATTGCGTCAATCCTCGCAAGGGAACTTTCCCGCGCATTCTAGCACATGGGGGCTGGTTGTGGGGGGAGGAGGGTAAAGTTATAATCGGCGATGCAGCTACGCGGCCTCAGCTTGATTTCGCAAACGATGGATATCTCTATGGAAGCGAACATTGTAGATTTTGGAAGCCCTCTTCAAAATGCCAGTCAGCTACCGGATTCCGCAATTTCAGCGTGCTTATGCCTGGAGGCTGGATTCCCAGTGGAAGCCTCTTTGGAACGACATTGTCATCAGTGCTGGGCGAGCGTTATCCGACAACCTGATACGCCCTCACTTCATGGGCGCTATTGTGCTGCAACGCTTGCTCAATAACACCGGCGAAGTGGAAAAGAGACTTGTAGTTGACGGGCAGCAGCGGCTTACTACCCTCCAACTGCTTATAAAAGCCGCCGAAGCCGTCTTCGTCAGCGATGACGATATTGCTAGAGCAGATAGGCTTTCCCAGCTAACCGTAAACGATGGCAGCCACTTGGGCAACGATAACGACAATGACACCAAAATACGGCAGTCCAACCGGAACGCCCAAACAGCTTTTCAGGAGGTAATCAGAGATTCCAATTCAGGTCGACTTTCTCCAATTTGCGAAGCATTCAACTTCTTCAAAGGCGAAATTACCGAGTGGTTGAACGAAGACGAAGAACCCCACGTTATCTTTGAAACCCTTAACGAGCGGAGTGAGCCACTAACGCAGTCCGACCGCATTAAAAACACAGTGATGTACAAGGCCAAAGTCGTTGACGACACCACAGCCGCCAGGGAACTTTGGGGTATGTTTGAAGACGGCTGGTGGCGTAATAAGACAAAAGAAGGAAGGTTGGTCAGAACACAAAATGACCGCTTCCTGAACTATTGGGTCGTTACAAAGAAACCGGAGCAAGTAAGTTCAGACGAAGTAGCAGCCAAGTTTCGCGCTCTGCTGGATGGGCCGAGCGCGAGATACGCCAACTTAGATATTCAAGACGTGGCAAAGGGAATCAGAGAGTCTGGGCAGTTCTACCGTAATATGGAAGAAGGGAGAATTCCTGAAATGGATTCTTTCTTACGCCGAATCAAGATCTTGGAAATGGGAACCGTCTACCCGATTTTGATGTGGCTGGAAGCATCCAATACTCCCTGGGAAACTCGGGCGAGGTGTCACGCGGCGCTGGAAAGTTACTTTGTGCGAAGAACTTTGTGCGGACTTGGAACTATGGGAGTCAACAGATTTTTTGAAGAGCTGCTTAAAGCCCTGGATGCTGAAGGAACCGGCATGGCGGATGCCACTTTGATTGAGCAATTGAAAAAGCAGACTGTCGATGGGAGGGTATGGCCCAGAGACCAGATGCTGAAAGACGCTCTCACCAATCAACCCCTAAAAGGCAGCGTTGGGCGTCAGAAAATGGTGCTGGAGGCTATCGAGCTAAGTTTACGCAGCGACAAAGCGGAGCACCTGATTGACACTACAAACCTGACCCTCGAACACATCATGCCGCAGAGATGGGAGAGAAACTGGTTTCTACCGGCACCGACCGAAAACAATCCCAACCCGCAGGAAACCAGAAATAACGCCGTAAAAAAATCGGCAATCTCACACTGACAACAGAGAAGCTGAATTCCAGTCTGTCAAACGGACGATGGGTACCCAAGAGAACAGCGCTTGCCGAACATAGTAGCCTGTTCTTGAATAAAACCCTTCTCGACTCCGCACCTTCGACGATATGGGAAGAACGTCACATCCGAAGGCGCAGCATTACATTGGCAGAGCACGTTGTCAAGATTTGGCCCCATGCTGACAGTGTATAACTTTGTGTGGAGGCACAAAATGCCGGAACAGATAACCATATCGGTCGACTCGGATTTGGCTCACTTCTACCGCGCAGCTACGAACAGCGACCGCCGCAAACTGGAACTGTTGCTGAACCTACGCTTACGCGACGCTGTAAAACCGAGGAGAACGCTTCAGGAAATAATGGACGAAATCAGCTGCCAGGCGCAACAAAGGGGCCTGACGCCAGAGATTTTACAGTCCTTACTAGATGAAGAATGACCCGCGCCGTCTTCGATGTGAACGTGATAATCAGCGCGTTGCTCTTCGCTAATTCCGTGCCTAGACAGGCATTTGACAGGGCCTTGGACCAAGCAACAATCCTAATTTCTAGAGTGCTGGCGGAAGAATTAGGACGTGTTCTAGCTAGACCAAGGTTCGACAGGTATATCTCCCTTGAAGACCGGGAAAATTCCTTGATAGCCTGATTCGTGATTCAGAGCTTGTCGAAGTTTCAGAGACTGTCCAAGTATGTCGCGACCCTAAAGACGACCGAATTTTGGAGTTGGCAGTGAACGGAGACGCCGCATACATTGTCACAGGCGACGCAGATTTGCTGGTTCTGAGCCCGTTCCGCAGCATAGACATTTTGCGGCCCGCAGATTTCCTGAAGCTTTCGATTGAAGGCCGCCTTTAAGCAAAAGTTGGCGCACCGGGTTCATCCGGGGCCGCCAACTTTTGTGATACTGATGTTCGCTTGACTGGATGCCTCTCACTCTAATTCAGTGCGGGCCTTTCGGTTTTATCCCCCCTACGGCACCAGCATGGCCCGCGTGATTTCGGGCTGGCGCTGGTCCCACTCGCACTGAGGGAAGGCTTCGTTGACCTCGGCCAATGGGAATTTGTGGGAGACTATGCGCTCGAAGGGCAAGCGGTCTTTGTTGCGGACGAGGAAGTTGAGCAAGCGGGGCAGAAGGTCTGGCTTGTACATCAACGATCCCATTATGTTCTTGCCCTGGAGCAGCTTGGACGGGTCTATAGACACCTCGCGCCCGCGCACGATGTCGCCGATTTCGACGAAGGTGCCGCCGTTGCCGAGCATATCAATGCCCTCGGCCAGCAGTTCGGCGCGTCCCACCAGCTCCATCACCACATCGGCGCCGCGGCCGTCGGTCAGTTCCTTGACGCGGCGGACGCGGGTTTCCGGGGTGTTAAACTCTTCGATGTTGATAGTATGGTCGGCGCCGAAGGCTTCGGCCAGCTCTAGCCGGTTCTCTAGGCGGTCGAGGACGATAACCCGGTCGGCGCCCATCTCCTTGGCCATGGCGGTGGCGTGGACGCCCAAGCCGCCGGCGCCCTGGATGACCACGTAGTCGCCCTCCCCGGCCCCGGCGCGAATCAGGCCGGTGGTAACCGTTCCCATAGCGCAGTTCACCGGCCCTAGCAGGTCATCGTCCAGCTCGTCGGGAACGCGAAAGAAGGGATGACGCGGGGGCAGATACAGGAAGTCGGCGTAGGTGCCAGTGAAGTAGGGCCAGGTTCCGGCGGCGGGATAATTGCGGTTCATGCACCAGTTGGTGTTGCCCCGCAGGCACTGGTGGCAGTGGTAGCAGGGAAACACCGCGGCGTAGACCACCCGGTCACCCTCTTTGACGGGGGCGCCGCCGGAGTCGGTGGTCACGCCATCCCCCAAGGTCTCGACTACGCCGGTGCCTTCGTGTCCCATAGCGCGGCCAGTGGGAGGCAGGGGAACGTTCACCTGGTCGCCGCGCCAGACGTGCAGGTCGGAGCCGCAGATGCCGGCCTGGGTCATCCGCAGCAACGTCGCGCCGGGGGCGGGTTCGGGAACGTCGTATTCCTCAATGGCGAAGGGCTTGCCGTATTCCTTGCAGGCAACAACTCGGCCTTTCATGGCGCACCTCCTGCGTACCTTATGATGGCTGGTTCAGGTGGAACGCAATGTAGCATACGGCGGGCGGAGTTGGGTAGCGGGCGGTGAGAAATCTGCCGTTGACGGTACATTGGCAGCGGGACATAATGCGGGTATGGCGTGGGAAGTGGAATTTCACCCAGATTTCCAACAGGAGGCGGACGCATTCCCCAATGAAGTACAACGTCAGCTTGCGCAACGGCTGAATCTCCTGCGGGAGCGCGGCCCGGCGTTGGGACGCCCTTATGCGGATACCCTAAATGGGTCACGCCACTCCGTGATGAAAGAACTTCGCTTTAACGCTGATAATGGAATCGGGCGAGTTGCCTTTGCGTTTGATTCCAGACGGCAAACCGTTTTGCTGGTGGCCGGCGACAAGTCGGGAGGCAGCGAAAGAAGGTTTTTATCGTGAACTGATAAGAAAGGCGGATGAACGATTTGACTGGCACATTACCTGTTTGGAGCGCTATCAAGGAGGTAAGTGCAAGTGCTTACCGTTGAGGAGTGGATAGCCAAGATGCCCGAGGAAGACCAACGAATAATCGCAGAGGGAACTAAAGCGTTGATCGCCGAGTCCGACGTGTATCGGGATTACCTATATCAGGCTCGACAGCAGACTAAAACCCATCTCTCCAAGAAACTGCGGATGAAGCCGGAGAATTTCTCACGCTTGGAAAAGCGAGCCGACCTGCTGTTGGCCGCCTTGACCGCCTCGGTGGAAGAGATGGGCGGCACGCTGCGGCTGGTGGCCGAATTCCCCGGCCGGCCCAAGGTAATGGTGGAGGCTTTCAGCGACCTAAACAACGAAGACCAAGGGCCGCGGTTTTTGTCAGAAAAATGAGGTAGCGGCATTCGACTTGCAGCTCTACTGCAATGCTGAGAGGGAAATGTCGTATTCCTCAATGGCGAAGGGCTTGCCGTATTTCTTGCAGGCCACAACGCGGCCCTTCATCGCGCACATCCTGCGTACCTTATGATGGCTGGTTCAGGTGGAACGCAATGTAGCACAAGGCTGGGGGGGTGATACGGACGAGTTAGTCGTCAGCGGCTACTTGTTCTTCAAGGTAAGCGGCTTCGCCGAGTTCGTCAAACTCGATTTCGTCATCCGTATCATCCGCGTCGAGTTCGATTTCGGTGGGCTCCGTAACTTCCGGCGGCTTGGCAAAACCAACTGCGCTTAAGGCAGCCCAAAAGGTTTCCTCTCCGCCGGTTATATGCTTGCCCATTGCCTTGCCAATCAAGTCAAGCATTGCCTCACCACGTTTGACAAAGCACTCGGGGAAGTTATCCGTTTGGAGCAACTCAGGTTTGAGCCAGTGGCTTTCCAGCACTTGATTCAACTCGCTGTTTTCACCTTTCAGCCGACCCAAGTAACGGGATGGAGCGTTCCCTCCGATGATTTGGTTAGTTTTTGCGTCAATGGGTGTCTTGTTAATAATTGAATTGAAGAGCCGTTCAGGTATCTTAGGGTTCGCATTTCTCTGACACCACGCCTTGGGGAAAATGTGGTGAATGTCAATGTTTTCGTTGTGCCAATCAGCCAATGTCAATGGCTTGCCTGTGCGCCAGTCGGCAGCGGCGCTTTTCATTTGGAGAGCGTACAGTCCTTTGTAGGCTGCGCTTTGCCGAGTTCGCAAGCTGAGGAGCCTGGATGGAGCAAAGCTGGCTTCTCTCACCAGGGAAGGTTCAGTCCCGTTTCTGATATAGTTGGCAACTTCGACCAAGTCTCGGGCGTATTGAGTTTCAACGGAGCTACCATACATTTCACCAAACACGCCCGACCAGTACCACCGCTCCAGTCGTGCTTTGGCGTTGGCCGACTCTAGCTCGGGACCGAGTTCCACATAGAGGGCGGCTAGAGGCACTAATTGAGTGCTGTATGGGATGTTGTACTCAGAAAACACAAACTGGCTGTGCAAGAATTTAGCGGCGTCCTCAAAACCTTTCTCAACTTTGTCGGCCCACTTCCGGTACTCGACGAGGGTTAGATTGAGAATGTCTGCCCTCTTACAGCCAATACCGGGTGCTTGCTGGCTGCTTATGGCCTGCTGTCGGCGTTCCTGTGTTGCCATTAAGGCAATAGCTTGCAGAAAGGCGGAGCTGTTTACATCTTGCAATACGCCGAATTGGGACCTCAAGCGGTTCCGCCGGGCATCCCAATCATCTCGCAATGAGAATCCGTCAGCGGCTAGGGAAGCCGTCAGGAGTTCGAACACAGTCAGCACAACACCACCAGTGTTGACTTTCTCAAAGACGGTACACACGCCCTCTTTGGAAGTGTCTTTATCCAGATTGATGACTGGCAATTTGTAGCGAGTGAAATTTTCCAGTATAACCTTCTGGAATTCCATGAAAAACTGGAATGCGTTGCCGCGAGGATGGGGATTTGCCTGCTGGCCCCAATATTTAGAATACTCGTATCCCCAAGAAATGCTGTCCATCAACCTTTCGGTGGGCATCATATGATTCTGAAATTCGCGGTCTTGGATGGACAAGTCAAGTGCGATGTCTCTTCCGAAATTAGTCCTTTCAATTCTGTTTTCCGGTACACTGATAAAAGCGTCCTCCAGGTCGGTGAAAGAGTCCAGCGACTTTTGCATATCGATATAGTACCACCGCTTGAAACGCTTCCCGCGGCTGTCCCGTGTATCTACTGGCCCATTGAATCTCAGTGCTTGGTAGAGAGACGTCAACCGCTGTTGTCCGTCAAGCAAGTAACGCTCCAGGCTTTGATTTCCATTGAGAGTCACGCCTTCGATAGGCCGTTTCTGAAACTGAACTTCGCCGTCGGCGGAAAGTGTCATAATCGCTCCCACCGGGAACTGGCGGGAGATGCTGACCAGCAGGCTCTTGATGCGTTCGTCATCCCAAACCCAACCTCGTTGAAAATCTGGAAGTTGAATCTTACCTTCTTCCACGTCATCGAGTAGGTCCTTTAAGTCAATCGGGTTAGTCTCGAACATCGCCGTTTTCCTCGTTCTCCTTCTCCTCGTTCTCTTAAGGAGCGGGGCTATATCCTATGCTACGGTGGAATGGTGTCAATTTGATCAGGGTTTGTCAACCGATTTAACAGTCTTGTAGAACGATGGAGGCCCGTCATGCCCGCCAAGACCGGCGCCCAATACATCGCCAACCTGCGCGACAACCCCGCTGAGGTTTGGCTGCGGGGCGAGCGCGTCGCCGACGTCACTACGCACCCGGCACTGTCCGGCGGCGTCCGCTCCGTCGCCGCGCTGTACGACCTCCAGCACGACCCGGGGCTGCGCGATGAAATGCTTTTCCCGTCTCCGTCGTCGGGCGAGCCGGTGGGGCTGTCTTTCATCGTGCCGCGCACAGCGGAAGAAATGTTGCGGCGGCGGGTTATGATGACCCATTGGGCTTGGGCAGGTTGCGGCATGATGGCCCGCACGCCCGACTTCCTCAACGCGTCCCTGGCCGGCTGGGCCGGGGCTGCCGGTTACTTCGGCCGGAACCGCCCGGAGTTCGCCGACAACGTGCGCAACTACTTCGAGTTCGTCCGCGAGAACGACGTTACTCTGACCCACACGCTGGTCAATCTCCAGCCGCGCCGGAACGCCGGGGTGCTGGACGAACTGGACGAGCAGGTGGCCCTCACCGTAGTCAAGGAGACCGGCGCCGGTATAGTCGTCCGGGGCAGTCGCATCCTGGCGACACTGGGGCCGATTTCCGATGAAATCGCGGTATACCCCACCCGCACCCACCTGCTGGGGCCGGAGGCCTGGCGGCAGGCTTTTTCCTTTTCCATCCCCTGCGCCACGCCCGGCGTGAAGTTCGTCTGCCGCGAGAGCTTCGACTACGGACGTTCCGGCTTCGACCATCCCCTTGGCTCGCGCTTCGAAGAGATGGACGCCATCGTGTTCTTCGACGACGTGCTGGTGCCATGGGAGCGGGTGTTCCTGTTGGGCGACGTGGAAATGTGCAACAACTATGGCCTGGCTACCCAGTCCACCACCCACTCCGGCTACCAGGTGGTCAACCGCTGCGCCGTCAAGACCGAGTTCATCCTGGGGTTGGCCCAACTGATGACGGACACCCTCGGCTCCGGCGACTTGCCCCACGTACAGGAAAAGATTGCCGAAATCATCATCCACCTGGAGACGTTGAAAGCCTGCCTGCGGGCCTCGGAGGCTGACGCGGCCCCCAACGGCTTCGGCGTGATGTGTCCAGCCCCGGGGCCGATAACCGCAGGCCGCGCCCTGTATCCCGCCACCATCTACCCCCGCTTGGCGGAAATCGTGCAGCTCCTGGGCTCCGGCAATCTGATGGCCTTGCCCTCGCAGGACGACTTCGACTCCGAAATCGGCCCGGAGGTGGTGCGCTACCTTGCCACCGGCAGCGCCACGGCTCGCGACCGTGTGCGGCTGTTCCGCTTGGCTTGGGACGTGGCGTGCAGCGCCTTCGGCGGGCGGCAGGCGCTGTACGAGCGCTTCTTTGGCGGCGACCCTACCCGCAACGCCCTGCTGCTCTACCGCAGCTACAACCGCGACGGCGCAGTGCAGCGGGTTTCGGAGTTCCTGGGGAGAGATGGGTGACCGGGCTCGAGTAACTTCGACGGAAACCACTGTGTCTGAACGGGCCAATGCAGTCTCTGAACGGGCCAATGCGGTCAAAGTATTGGCAAACGGCGTATTGGCAAACGGCGGACGCGGGCGTATAGTAGGTAACACAAGATCAGAGACTCGCCGCGAGTCTGGCCGCGAGTCTGATGGAGGGAGCAATGGCGAAGCCGAAGAGAATTGGGCACCTGGTAATAAACGTCAAGGACGTTGAAGCCTCCACCAAGTTCTATACCGACGTGCTGGGATTCGAGATTGCCTTGGAGCGGCCGGGCTTCGGCACGTTCCTGACCTGCGGCCGCATCCACCACGACCTGGCCCTGTTCCAGGCCCCGGAGAACGCGCAGGAAGTTGCCGAAGGCGGGCTGGGCCTGAACCACATGGCGATCCAGGTCGAAGACTACGATGAGCTGAGGGACTACTACGGCAAGCTCCAGGAATACTACGAAGTTGACGAACTGCGCACCGTTGACCACAGTATGACCAAGAGCATCTACATCAAAGACCCGGATGGCAACGGCATCGAGTTGTTTTGCAACAGCTTCGACAAGGCTGAAGACGGGCTGGCCGAAATGCGCCGCCCCGGACGCCAGAACACTGCGTTGGTCTTCGACTAGGCCATCGCCGGAACTCCAGGTTGCCCAGATTGCAATGTAGGGGCGCGCGGTTGTGCGCCCCTACATTTGCGTATGCAATACAGGCGTGTAGCGGTGTAGGTATGGATACCGACTTGAGCGTACAAATTAAAGCGGCGGCCCTCGACCTTGACGGCACCATTATCGGCCCCGACGAGCGCATCGCTCCGGCAGTGAAGGACGCCATTGTGCGGCTATCGGCGCGCATCCCGGTGTTCATCGCCACCGGGCGGGAACCCCAAGACGTTTTTAGCTACGCCCGGCAACTTGGACTGACCGGGCCGCAGTTATCCGACGGCGGGGCGGCCATCCTCGACCCGGTGGAGGGCAAGCACATCTGGAGCGCCAATCTAGGGCCGGAACTGGCACCCGGCGTGCTGGAGCTGGTGGAAGAACTGGGCGCTCATTTCGTTGCTACTCACTTTCAAGGCACCTTCCACCGAGTTTGCGACATCCCCGATTGGGACATCGTGCGCATTTCCGCTCTCGACCTGTCCCGCGAAGCGGCGGAGGCCCTGACCGTCCGGTTTAGCAGGCACCCTCGAATCAGCGTCATTCTCGCGTCACTGCCTTACAACGGCCTGTGGGCGGTGGACTTCACGCAGTCGGGGGTGGACAAGGGAACCGGCATTGCCCGTATGGGCGAGATGCTGGACGTGGCCCCGGCCAGCATGGCTTGCGTGGGCGACAGCTACAACGACCTGCCGATGTTCCGGGCCTGTGGTTTGCCCATCGCCATGGGCGGCGCGCCCGAGGAAATCCGGGCGGCGGCACAGTTCACGGCTCCGGCGGTGGAGAAAGACGGCCTGGCCCGCGCCATAGACCGCTACATCCTGCCACGGGTTGTTTAGGTCAGGCGCGGAAAGCCGGATAGTTTGCTCCGAACTGTCGAAGGATAACCTTGGGCAGCCCCCTGATATGGACAGTTTGGAGACAGACGAACCCGGCTCGTCCCTGGACAAACTCAGGGGACAAACTTAGGGGACAAGCTCAAGGCAAACGGGGAGCGCGAAGCGATTCGCAAGGGCAGCGCTCCCTAACGCAGGGCGGGAGCCACTTCACTGGCGAAGCGTTTGACAGAGGCCAGCACTTTGTCTCTGGCGATCCCGCCTCCGACGTTCACCTCGGCGACCACCCCGTCCAGTTGCAGATCTTCGGAAATCTCCCGCAGCAGGCCGGCTACGGTTTCAGGGTTGCCGTAGGCCAGGCGGTCGCGCAACAGATCTTCGTAGGTGATGGCGGAGAGCCGCTGTCCCCGCTCGGCGCGCTCCTCGTCGGGCGTTGCCCCGGCCACGGTGGCGCTGTTCAGGAAGTTCTGAGCCAGACGGCGGTAGGCCCGCATGGTGGATCCCTCAGCGTCGGCGTGAGCCTGCCCGTCGGTCTCGCCCACGTAGACCGGGATGCGCAGGAAGACGCTGGCCTCGCCGGGGTGTCCTGCGTCCTTCCAGGCGGCGCGGTATTCGTTCAGGTTGCGGGCCAAGTCGGGGCGGTCCATCCCGCGCAGCCCAACGAATACGGGAATCCCGGCCTTGCCCACCTGCGGGAAGGTCTCCCGCGTGGTGGCGGCGATGCGCAACGGCGGATGGGGCTTCTGGTAGGGCTTGGGAATCACGCAGACGTCGTTGAACTGGTAATACTTGCCTTCGTAGGAGAACCGATCGTTGCTCCAGGCGGCCAGCACTACGTCCAGGCATTCTTGGAAGCGCTCGCGGCTCTCGGCGTAAGGCACGCCGTAGCCCTCGTAGGCCCGGGCAAACCCGCTGCGGCCCACGCCGAACTCCACCCGTCCCCGGCTGATTTGATCCACAGTCGCCACTTCCTCGGCCACGCGAATGGGATGAGCCAAAGGCAGCACGTTAACCGCTACGCCGACTCGCAGCCGCTCATAGCGGGCCACGATGGCCGACGAAATGATGAGGGGCGCGGAAACGACCGATGGAATGCCGGCGCCGCCGGTGTCCAAAGGGCTTCGAGGCGCGGCAAAGTGCCGCTCGGCCAGCCAGACGCCGTTCAGTCCGCCCATCTCCGCCGCCTCGGCCATGGCAAAGGCTTCGTCGAAAGCGGCCTCTTCCGTCTCTCCGTAGCGGTAGTCGCATTCCATTATCAATCCGAGGTGCATGAACCCTCCAGCCGGGAAATTGCCTGACTAGGATTCTAGGTTGCGCCTAATGCCGTGTCAAACGGAAGAAAATTGCGAAACTCGCGCGGTTGTTGGAACCGCCCTTAATACGCCTGAGAGAATCGCAAAATAGAGTTCCCGGTTTACATTGATGGAGAGGATGCGGATAGACAGGATGCGGAGGTGCTGGATGGCGCGCCATATTGCACCCCTTGATTTCAGGTTCCCGGTTTTACCCGGTTTTACATTGATAGACAGAATGCGGAGGGTATCTGTAATGCCAAAGAAATCCAATCAGGGCTACTGGATTCCTAGAATCCAGGATGGACGGGGGGGTAAGCCAGGATGGAGGGGTTATCTGCAAGGCCAGAGATGATACCTGTGAATGCGGGAATAACCGGGCCTTTTGCAATTCTTTCCAAACGGAGATTATTAAACGCCGGGTGCGCCGGGTACGCCGGGAAAGTATTGAGATAACTGCGCCGCTATGTGTTTAATCCCCGTGCTAAAATTGAGTATGACCGATTTGGAGCGGAAAAAGGCGGAGCTCATGGCCCGGCTGTCCCGTCGCATACGCTCGCCGGAGACGCTGCGGGCGATGGCCGCGGCGCCGAGGGAGCGATTCGTGCCGCTGGAATACTGCAGCCAGGCCTACGAGGATATACCGCTCTCCATTGGCGAGGGGCAGACCATCTCCCAGCCGACAATGGTGGCGGAGATGACCGCGGCTCTGCGCCTTTCGCCCCGGGAGAAGATTCTGGAGGTTGGCTGCGGTTCCGGCTACCAGGCGGCGGTGCTGGCTGAGGCGGCGCCGGAAGGTATGGTGGTGACCGTCGAGCGGCTCCCAGCGCTGGCGGCGCGAGCCGAGGCAACGCTGCGGGAGCTGGACTACCGCAACGTTGTGGTGGAGCTGGCCGGGCCGGTGCCGGGCTGCCCGGAGCGCGGGCCTTACGACGCCATTTTGGTGGCTGCGGCCGCCCCGTCCATTCCCCCGTCGCTGCTGTCGCAACTGCGGGTGGGCGGGCGCATGACGATCCCCGTCGGCCCCCGCGAGCAGCAGGAATTGTTGCTCGCCCTGAAAACGGGGGAGGGCGTATCCATCAGCACGTTAGGCCCCTGCCGCTTCGTCCCCCTGCTCGGCCCCGAGGGCTTCGCGGGGTGATGGCCCTGCTATAGAGCATTGGCATTAGTTCATTTAATGGGTTAGATAACAACGAAATATCGGAAATGTCGTCTTGCCAGTGGCTTTAGGTAATTTTGTTGCCTGGAGGTTGGTTGCCTATAGAGCATATAGTATCTCTGCTTTTTAGAGTTAAAGCAGAGAGTACCGTGTGTTCCACAAACAGGTTCTCCGAGGATTGTCCTGTATTTGTCCGATTCTTGCACTGATCACCCTTTCGAGTTTCTGCCAAGCACTGGCAGCGAGACATTTCTTCCCGAATGTGTTCCGGAATTCTCAATTCTCTTTTCATTGCTTCTTCCATCTTTACCCTACATCAGGCTAGGCAAACCAGCGGCATTATTCGGTGTGGCACTGAATCTTGATTCAACACTGAAATCTTAATCAGAGCGGGCATTGGCCGACTCGCATTTGCCCGGCAAAAGGCACTATTAGTTAAGTATGTCATAGCCGATCGGAATATCAAGGGCCAGGTAGAAGGCGCAAAACTTGCTGTGCTCTCGCCTTAGCTATGTTAGGGTCAATAGCTTGGCGGTAAAGAGTGCCCATATAGTTGCCTTGCTGATTGTTGAATGACGGCCTTAGAGTTTCGATTAAGACAGCCTCTATAAGCGCAGTTACAACCTCTTTGGAAGCGGTTTTTAGGCTGTCTACTATATTTCCTGCTTCATCAACGCGGCGAAGCCCAAACCAGGAATATCGCTCCCATTTACCCGACCAAATTTGCCTGCTGTGATGATTGTGCAAGCGCTGGAAAAGGCCGCCTTCTCTGGCGGCAGTTTTGCCTACGTAAACAACCGATTGCCAGCTATGCAGCAGGTAGACGCCTTGCTGATTCGCGAAATCTATGGCCTGATCAGGCGCTGGGTCAATATCGTAACCCAACAGTCGGTGGGTCGACCAGTCCACTTTATCGCGCTCCCAGTGCAATCCATAAGCCGCTACGGCGAGATTTTGCGGAGCATCGGTGGCGTCAAGCTCATCATCGGTCTCTGCCGAGGCGTCAAGCTCATCATCGGTCTCTGCCGAGGCGTCAAGCTCATCATCGGTCTCTGCCGAGGCGTCAAGCTCATCATCGGTCTCTGCCGAGGTGTCATTGGACGAAACGCTACTTTTACTGCGCAAGTAAAAAACACCCGGTTGGGTTTTTATAATATCTATTCCATTGCTTACATCGCTTCTAAGCTTGGATATAACTCCGGCCACAGTATAATTTGGCGTCTTACCCACCGTGGTTTTCAGGCCGCGGCGCAAAATTACATCTGTAATATCGCCGTAGTACATCGGCTCAGTGCTCTCTTTGAGAATTTGCAGAACTGCATCCTCCCAAGTAATTTCCGTAGCCATTGAACGCTCCATAGAGTAGTTAGCTTATATTATCCCATTTTATTTCAACCCTTCCAACTTCGCTATGGTCAAGCAGCTACTGTCATAAATTCCGTGCTAAAATTGCTCCATGACAGAATTGCCCGACGGCATCCGCCGCGCCGCCGCATTCATCTCCCGCGCCCGTTGCGTGGTGGCCTTGGCCGGGGCCGGGCTGTCGGCGGGCAGCGGCATTCCCACTTACCGCGGCGCTGGCGGGCTGTGGACCCGCCACGGAACGCCGCCCCTGCTGTCATACCAAGAGTTTGCCCTTGACCCGGCGGCGTGGTGGCGGGCGCGGCTGGCCGCCGAGATTGACCCGTCTCACCCGGTGTATCAGATGAAGCAGGCCGTTGACCAGGCTGCGCCCAACGCCGGGCATCTGGCCTTGGCCGAACTGGAGCGGCGGGGCATACTGCGCTGCGTCATCACGCAGAACGTGGACAACCTGCAAACTGCCGCCGGCAGCAGCGCCGTGCTGGAAATTCACGGTAACCGGAACCGCCTGCGCTGCCTGGAATGCGGCTTACGTTTCCAACGGGGCGACTTCGAGGCGCAATTCTCCGGCTCCTCTGGTTTCGCCAGCGGCCCTCCGCGGTGCGGTGAGTGCGGTGGCGTGCTCAAGCTGGACACCGTGATGTTCGGCGAGCCGATACCGCAGGATACGCTCAGGGCCTGTCTCGAAGCGGCGGAGCGGTGCGACTGTATGCTGCTGGTCGGCACGTCAGGCACAGTGAACCCGGCGGCGCGGCTGCCGCTGGTAGCCAAAGAGAGGGGCGCCACTCTCATCGAAGTCAACCCGGAAGCCACTACCTTAACGCCGTGGTGCGACGTGTCCCTGAGTGGTCTGTCGGACGAATTACTGCCCCAATTGCTGAATCGGCTATAATTCAGGCCAACGGCGAAAGGCCAACGACAGAGAGACGTCAGGGCACAAATGGACTCACTGCTCACCAGGTTCGGGCTGGAAGATCAGGCTTGGGTAGACCCAGCAATCGGGCTGATGATTTTCGGCATCGCTATGCTGTTGTCAGCTCTGTCGCATTACGTAATCATCCCCTTAGCGCAACGGTTGTCGCACCACACTGAGACCGAGCTGGACGACTTGGTCTTTCGGACAATCCGCCAGCCCATCAGCATTATCATTCTGGTGATTGGCAGCTACGTGGCCGTTGTCGTTTCCACCGATTTAACCGACGACCAGCAGGGATTAGTCAATTCCCTGTTTACTGCCGCCGCCATTATGGCGGTCGTCCTGCTAATTGGGCGGGTTTTGGCAGTCACTCTCGACTGGTACATTGCCGGGCTGGAAGCGGCGCAGCGCGGCGCGGGGGCCCACATCATACCGATGCTGCGCAGGATGGCAGTCCTGGCGATATACGTCCTCGGCGGACTGCTGGCATTGGAGGCCCTGGGCATCTCGGTTAGTCCGCTCATCGCCGGCCTGGGACTGGGCGGCCTGGCCGTGGCGCTGGCGATACAGCCAACCCTGGCCAACGTCTTTGCTGGCACCTACGTAATGACCGAGGGGGTAATATCCCCGGGGGACTACATCGAACTGCAAGGCGGCGTGGCAGGCTATGTGATAGAGGTGAGCTGGCGGAGCACCCGCATCCGCACCTGGGAGAACAACCTAGTGGTCATACCCAACGCGCGGTTCGCCGAGACCATTTTCACCAACTACGGCGGCCCGACGCCACAGGTCAACGTATATCTGACCTGCGGCGTCAGCTACAGCAGTGATCTGGCCCGGGTGGAAGCGGTGTCTCTGGATCTGATGAACCAGGTGCTAGAGAAAAGCCCGCACGGAGTGAAGGAGTATGGCTCCTATTTCGGATTCGACAACTTTGGCGAGTCTAACGTGGATTTCTGGCTGTTCGTGCAGGCCAAAGACCGGCTGGCGGGCTTCGAGCTGCGCTCTGAGTTGATAAATGAAGTTCACCGCCGCTTTGCCGAGGAAGGCATTGTCATCAACTACCCGGTGCGCGCCTTGCAACTCCCCAGCGGGTCTTTGCCTCAGGGCGACGGCCGCCGCCCCAGCGCGCCGCCGGTTATCGTGCGCCGCCCGTCCCCGGAAGATATGCCCAGCTCAGACATCGCAGGCGGCGATGGCCCGGACGGGCCGGGTTAGCGGACGCGCTAAGGCTTGTCTAACCCTCGCTGGGCAGATATAATCAGTGCGTAGCGCCGCTCCAAGCATCCGCCCGGGCGCCATTGAAATGGAGCAGGCACTGTCTCCCTATGTGTGGGCCTGTAGCTCAGGCGGTTAGAGCGCGGTCCTGATAAGACCGAGGTCGTTGGTTCGAGTCCATCCAGGCCCACCACTATGCCCGGTAGACAGCTTCGGCGCCGTTAGCTCTACCCCTCGCATACCCCATTTTGGCGTTGTGAAGAGCAACTGATGACGGCGCGTACCCCCCCCCCCCCCCCCCCCCCCCCCCCGCCTTTACGCTCCACGGGATGTAATCGGCAAGCGAAATTATCGCCGCGCCAACCATTAACGCCATGTTCTGGGAGAGCGGCTAAACTTTACCGCCGGGTTGGTGTCTTAGTAATCGTTGCGGGCGTGGCGGTTGCGCCCGCGGCTCTGAATTTACGGCGAGCTCATATTAAGGGCCGACCTTAATGAGTGCGCTCCGGATTGACTGGTTCACCGCGTTTCTGGCGGTGATTAGCGCACTGGGCGCGGCGCTCGTTCTATTGCGGGAAGTCAACTACGGCGTGGGCCTGAGCCCAGATTCCGTACTGTATCTATCGACGGCGCGGAACCTGCTGGAAGGAAACGGGTTCGTTTACTATTGGGGAACCTACTTAAATGCCCCACCCATATACCCGTTAATCCTGGCCTTCTCCGGACTATTCGGGACGGATGTGGTGGCGGCCGCCGGACATGTGAATGCCGCCGCCTTTGGACTGACCATCTTCGCAATGGCCATGTGGCTTCGCAGCCGTGTCCAGTCGCGCTTTCTGGTGGTCTGGGCGAGTCTCGCCTGCGCCCTGTTGCCGCCTCTGGTTTATGTTTCAACTTACGCTTGGACGGAACCCCTGTTCATCCTGTTCACCGTCCTCTCGCTTTTCGCCCTGGACCGGTTTCTGGATACCCGACAGCGGCTGTTTTTGGTGCTGGCGGCCGTATGCGCCACCCTCGCCTGCCTGACCCGCTATCCCGGAGTAATTGTAATCGCCAGCGCCTTCGCGCTTTTGGCATTGCAGCGAGGCGTGACATTCCCGGAAAAGATCAAGGACGCCACTGTATATTTCGCCATCGCTATCGTGCCTATCAGCGGGTGGATGCTGCGAAACTTTCTGATTTCGGGGTCGCTGTCCGGAAAATACTCCCTGGCTAACATTTTACTGCTGTTGGGAGTAGCCGCAGTGGCCAGCGCCCTGCTGTTGCTGCTGCGGAATACGGAATGTCCGGCAAAAATAAGGAAGGCTGCCTTCGCCATCGCTATCGTGCCTATCAGCGGGTGGATGCTGGGAAGCTTTCTGATTTCGGGGTCGCTGATTGGAAAGGCTTACTCAATAGACTTTCCGCCGCTGTCCGTTCTTCATACTGTCGCTACCGAGTTCGGCAGAACGGTCTTCGGCGGCGGTGGCTTTAAGCTACTGGAATTGGGGTTCGCTAATATATTCGGCGTCTCCATTAGCCGAGAGCCTACTGTTGCTGGAGTGTCGTTGATGCTTGCGGCGCTGCTCCTTCTGGCAGTCGCCGTTGCGTATTCGCTCCTGCGCCTGAACCGCAACAGGCAGGGATTATTGGGGGAGGGAGGCTAGGCTGTCCCCGCTGTGTTCGCAGCATTCTACGTGCTGGCGGTCTCTTTCATAGATAGAGGCTCTGGGCTGCCGGTGAGGTATCTGGCGCCGCTGTATGTGCCTATGTTGGTTGCGGGCGCGCTGATCCTGAACGAGTTCTTTCGGTATGCCGAGAATCAGAAACCCTTGTCGGCGCCGCCAATCTTGCAAAATTGGAACAACGGCTTGACGAAAAGTATGGCTATAAGCGCGCCTGCCCTTATCCTGATGGCCTGCCTCTCCCTCTGGCTTTCGCAGCAGGTCTTTTCGAACTACGGCAACATAAACGATTGGATGGACAATGGGCGCGGTTACTCGTCCAGGGAGTGGACCGGTTCCGAGATGGTCCGCTACCTAAGGGCCCACCCGCCCGATGGCCTCATCTGGACCAACCAAGCCGTTGCGTTGCACTTTTGGATGGACCTTCAGGGATGGGAGAAAATTTACCCACTGGATACCTCAATTGCAAAGTCCCCCAGACACTTGGCCGCTAAAGCCCGCTTGGCCGGTGAAGAGGTGTACTTCGTCTGGTTCCACAAAGGATTCCGTCAGATTACGGGTATGGTCTTGGAGAGATTGCCTCGCTTCGGGGAATGGAAACGGTGGCGGAGCTGAAAGATGGCGTTATATTGAAAAGCGTCAGCAATCCTTCTGACAGTGCGGCAACTCTAGACGAAGAGCCGCTTTTGCAGCCCGTCTTGAAGGAGGCCCGGCTCCTCATCCGGGGCATCTTCAATGTGTACCTGGACAAAAACGGGAACAGGCTGATTTACGCAAGAGACGATTGCACTCCCGCCGACATTATCCCTAAGTTCTTCCTGCACATTATCCCGGTTGATCCTGCGGACCTCCCCGAACAGCGTCAGCAGTATGGATACGACAACCTCGACTTCTCCTCGGATGCTTATGAGTTCCTGTCCGATGGGCTGTGCGTTGCCAAAGTCGGCTTGCCTGGTTACCCTACAGCTACAATTCGCACCGGTCAGTACATTCAAGGTTTAGGCCAGCTTTGGAGAGAAGGATACGACCTGGCTGTCCGGTAGCCAGCCATGGCCGAGTTGTTTCCGTCTATTATCCTAATGCCGGGAAAGGCTGATGGCGGGGAAAGGCCTGCTGTTTGCCGATGCCGCCGAATTCTTCACTTGACGGCATATTAGGCAGGCTTCACCACAAGCCAATCGCTGGGCCGTTTGGCAAAAACCTTGCCATCTGTGGGGTTCCTGTGGGGAAGCGCCCACTACCCAGACGAACAACTGTCAGAGGCTTCTCCGGGCGTTGGCTCGGTTGGTTGCATCAGGTGAATAGAGAGCCCCGGGAGAGCCTATTTCCAGACGGTGTTGGCGCGCAGTTGTCACGCCGCAGCATGGCGTTCCAGCCGCCCAGCATGGCGTTCCAATAGCGGCGCGAGTTCATTGCTGATAGTCAGAAACCTGGCGCTGATAGTCAGAAACCTGGCGCTGATAGTCAGAAACCTGGCGCTGATAGTCAGAAACCTGGCGCTGATGGGCAGGAACCGGGCTGATAGTCAGAAACCGGCGCGAAGCGGGCTTTCCGCACAGTGCAGGCAGGGGCAGCACAGCAGCGCAGGGCTGGCGGGACTACTAGTCCGCCGCTATCCAGTCCACCACGCGCTCGCCGATCATAATGACTGTGGGATGCAGCCCGCCGCCCCTGAGCAACTGCGGCACCACGGAGGCGTCGGCCACCCATAGGCCCTGCATCCCTTTGACCCGGCAGTACTGGTCCACCACGGCCATGGGGTCTGAATCCGGCCCCATCCGACAGGTGCCCGAAACGTGCCGGGCCGTTCCCACAGTCTGCCGCATCCAGAGATTCAGGGCCGCATCGTCCGCCAGAACTTCGTCCGTCGGAGTAATCCGGTAATCCACCACGTCCTGATATGCTTCGGATTCCAGGAGCCTGGCTCCGAACCGAATGCCCTCCCTAACCCGGCGCAAGTCTTCGGGATGCTGGAGGTAACGGTAGTTGAACGACGGCTGAACGCTGGGATCGGAAGATGACAGTCTCACATACCCCGATCCCCTCGGCACCCCCAGGGTGCACGAGATGCGGCCTGCCCGGTCGGGAGGGACATCCCCAGTCCGGTACTGCGTCCTGACGCCGGCGACCCGCTCATCGCGTTCATCCACCACGTTAACCGTGGAAAGCACCAAGTCGTTTGCCAGCTCGGAATCGGGGGCTGTGAAGATTAGCCTGTAATGCGGAGCATCCAGGTCTGCCGGAACTTCCACCCCGTCTTTGACCTTGAAATTTATGTGGACGCTCAGGTGGTTCCAGAGGCTCTGCCCCACGCCGGGCAGGTCGTGGATGACCGGGATTCCCATTTCATCCAGATGCTCCCTGGGGCCGACGCCGGACAGCATCAGGAGTTGCGGTGACCGGAGGGCGCCCGAGCTGAGGACGATCTTTTCCGCCTCGACGGTGAACACCTCGCCGCCGCTTTCGGCTTCAACTCCCACGGCCCGTGAGTTCTCGAACAGTATTCGGCGGACGTGCACTCCCCCTCGCACCGTCAGGTTGAGGCGATGGCGCACCTGGCTTAGGTAGGCGATTGCCGTGCTGACCCTCACTCCTCCCAGGTTGTTGGTCGGAGATACGCCAACCCCGGCGGGGTGAACGCCGTTGGTGTCCTCAACCAGCCCGAAACCCTCGCTGATGCACGCCTCGCGGAAGGCTCTTTGGATGGGAGGGGTTGGACTCGACTGCCGCCGTCGCACCGGCATAGGCCCTTCCGTTCCGTGGAAGTCGTCTTGTATGTCCAGGTCGTTTTCCATCTTGCGAAAAAATGGCAGCACCTTGGCGTAGGCCCACTCGCCGTTGCCCAGGCCGGCCCATGCGTCATAATCTTCCGGCAATCCGCGCTGCATGGCCTGGCCGTTGATGGACGACCCGCCGCCGATGACCTTGCCTTGGGCTACGTGAATCTGGCCCTGCTCCTCTGTGGCCATCCCTCTGAGGGCCCAGTTGTGCTCCGAATCGGGGGATTCGGCGTAACGGGTATATCCGTATTTTACCTCATCGGGTATAAGGTCAAAGTCGGGATAGTCCTTGCCCGCCTCCAGCAGCAGGACCGACCTGCTCGAGTCTTCGGACAGCCGGCCGGCCAGCACCGAGCCGGCCGCGCCGCCGCCAACGATAATTAGGTCGTATTTCATGCAATCCTCGCTGTGCCCGGTTTTCTTGCCGTTGGGTTTCTGCCGGTTTTCCCAACCGAACGGCGATAAAGCTCCGCGCCAGGTTGGGTTTCTGCCGACTTTACGATGATAGGCGGGCATTAGCGTAGACAGGCGCCTATCAGGTGTCAAGGCGCGGAAAGATCGGCTGCCGGCTTGCCCCTTGACCTGCCTTTACCCTGCGCCTATGCTTGCCCAATACGGTGTGTCATCGGGTAAGCGTTAGTTGGCGGGTAAGCGTTAGTTGGTATGTATGCGTTGGCCGAATTAACTTGTGAGGCTAGAAGTGATGCCAGTTCGTACCGGACAGGAGTACATCACTGGCCTCAAGGAGCGTCCCCGGGAGGTGTGGCTGGACGGGGAGCGGGTTAAGGATGTCACTACTCATCTTGGGCCGGGTCGGCGGGCTACTTCGCCTTTTGGCTGGTGAAGAATGGCCTTGGAAACGGAATCAATAAGGAGGAATCGAAATGTCATACACGCCGAAAAGCCTCGGACACCTCGTAATGCGGGTGCGGGATATTGACCGTTCAGTGGATTTCTATACCCGGGTGATGGGCCTGACCGTCATGGAGCGCAGCCCCAGCGGCACGGTGTTTATGTCGGCCAACACCGAGAAGTCCCACGAACTTGCCATCCGCGCCATCGGCATGGACGCCGCCGGCCCGGACCACTCCGTCATCGGACAGGCCCACATGGCTTGGCAGATGGAGACCTTTGATGACCTCCAGGAGCTTTACAACCGGCTCAAGGAGAACGGCGTCAGGATCGTCCGCCTCGGCGACCACGGTGTTTCCATGGGCGTCTACCTGCTGGACCCCGATGACAACGAAATCGAGGTCTACTACGAGTTGCCCAAGGCCCAGTGGGAACGCCACCCGGAGAAGGGTCTCTTCGGCAACCGTTTCCCGCGCCAACTGGAAGAGTCCGCCGCCCTGGCCGGCGACTAGCCCCGGCTCAGCCGGGGATCAAGCTCTGGACAAGCCCAATCCCTTGCCCTGAGTTAATCGAAAGGCAAGGGGTTGGGCCGACAGCAGGCATTCGCAAAAAGCCCCCATCCGTCCTGGCTTGGCGAGAGCTTTACTTGATCAAAGGCGGCTTCGCTCTGGCAGACATACGGACGAGGCGGGATTCGACTTTCCTCTGATTTTGTATCTGAGTTGGCTGCTTACTACTCTGTTGGCATACCAAGGTTTATACCCCTGAAACTCCCCTGGAACGCCCGCGCCGACCGCACTTCCCCCTACAACGGCTGCGGGCGGCGGGATCCCCAGCCTCAATGGCGGGGGCGGCCCACGGAGCTGGAATGCCCGGCCATTGAGGAGGCCCAGGTGGAGTTCGTCCAGTGGATTGCCGCCCAAGACGCACGCGCCCGCCGGCACAGCCGACGGGCGCAACTCGGGTCAGCCCAGCGGGTTTGCCGGCACATCATAGATGTCAGACTCCGCGCAGGCGAGCTGATTGCCATCGCTGTCTAAGTACTCGACGCGGCCGTATACTTGGGTATCCGACCCCACTCCGAAGTCGTACCAGTGGTCGCCGTCGCCGTTGTGGTTACCACTCTCTTTCTCAACCCAGTCGGCTGCCGGGTTTAGCCGCCCGAAGAGTTCAAGCTGGTATGACGCCGCGCGGCTCACCTTCCCGAAAGTGAACCGCAGGTGCTCTGAGCCCTCGATGTTCACAAGCTCTACCTCAGCAGCCTCCTGGAGGGGCGTCTTGGGCAGGGCCTTCTCGGCCGACCAATCCGACCAGTCGCCTCTCGTCTTGCCGTTATCGCTCACCGACCGTACCCTCGCAACCACGCGCTCGGCCGACTGGATGTTGTCGCTGTCTTCGCGGCAGCCCCGCGTCATCTCATACTTGACCCCGGGAGTATAGGTCACTCTACGCTTGGGCTTGGTATGCTTGGTCGTCACGGAGGCGGGCTGCTCCACCTCAGGCTCGACCTTCCACACCGGCGTTGAGGGGTCGGCGGTGGTTGTCCCCGTGATTTCTAGCTCGTAGCTCTCGGCGTCCTTTTCAGATGGCCAGCCAAAGGTGACCGTCCGCTTGTTTTTGCTCACATCCATAACCAGCTTGAGGAAGAGGGCGGGCGAACGCCTCGACCAGCGCCCTTTCTTGCCGTCTTTGTCAACCCCCCGAACCCATACATAGAGCATTTGGACGTCGTCCGGTATGATACTGCGCGGCACTATCGAATACGAGTGGGTCTGCATCTTGCTCTTTCTTTGTGTCCACCCACGCCAACGGGTGCCATCACCCCTATGGCCTTCGTAGTAAACCTGGTAGTTGGCGACGTCATCGAGCGCGTCCCAATTGATGCCAATTTTCCCGTTGGCCCGTATCCGAATCGTGAGGTTATCGGGCCTCGACAGCTTGGTCTGCGCCGGCGTCGGCGTCGACGCCTGAGCTTGCGCCGACTTCGGCGTCATCGCCGTCAGCGCGATTATACCCCCCCCCCCCCCCGACTAGGACGGCGAGCATGGCCAACAGGCCAGCCAGCTTCAATCGTGAGTATGTCATCTCAAACTCCGTTCAGTGATAGGTTGGTGCAGCGCCGGGCCGTTTGGTGAAGATATCGAGGTCGCTCACTCTGCTTCGCCGGCCTGAAATGCCGCTCAGCCCGGCGAGCAGGGCACGCCGCTCCTGGTCAATCTGGGCCAAGCGGGAGCGCCTGGCAACAGGCTCTGCTGACGGGTAATGCCATCGCCGCGCCTCGCGCAGAAGCTTGGGCCCGCCGAACTCATTGTCAGGGCGCCGCAGCACCGCGTCAGGGCGCCGCAGCACCGCGTGGGCCTAGTCGTCCTCGGTCATCAGAATCGTCCGCTTCCTCGGCTTCATTTCACGCGCCGCCTCCTTCATTCGGCGTTCCTGCTGCGCAGATATTATATCAAGTGACCGCGAAAAAAAGCACATCCACCCTAAAGAATAGGGGAAATTGCGAAACTACTCCGGTCTCTCTACGTCATTCCCATTTTCGCGGAAATCTGATAGCCCGGACGTCGGCCAACGCACCCGGCGCCATCTGCCCAATGCGCGGGTTTTCCGAAAGCTTTCGCCGGAAATGATGCAAATCTGCAGGGTGAACCATAGGGTTAAGCCAGCCTTCCCGGACACCCGTGTTCCAGGATTCCCGGACACCTGTGTCCCAAGATTCTTGGACACCCGTGTCCCAAGATTCCCGGATACCCGTGTTCCAAGATTCCCGGATACCCGTGTCCCAGCCTTCCCGGACACCTGTGTCCCAAGATTCTTGGAAGGAGCATCGGTTCAGCACACGGTACGGTTCATTGGCCTTGGGCAATGTCATTAGCGATGGCCTGTCCGTCGCGGATTGTACAGTACGCTATCGGACGCTAATGGGATGAAGATTCGTAGCTGGGTCAAGGCTGTTGGAGACGCTAGGGGACGATATGGGATTGACCTGGAAGAGTATAAGTGGCGGAGAGAGTGGGATTCGAACCCACGGTACAGTTGCCCGTACTCCGGTTTTCGAGACCGGCGCTTTCGTCCACTCAGCCATCTCTCCGTCCCAATTATTCTATGATATTCTGCTTCCTTTGCCAATGAAGGGGCCGCGGCCGCCAAAATTGCGAAACTATTCTGACCTCCCTCTCACACCTGAAAATCCTGTCCATCCGTGTAAATAAACCACGCCACTGACACCTCTCCCTTGCCAACCCCGATAACAACTCCCTACCATAACCAACACGTCGCCGTCAATGTAGGCAAATATCCCTTGCCAACCCCGATAACAACTCCCTACCATAACCTTACCACCGAACCAATTTCACCATAGTGCCATAACCGCGCCGCCGGCCCGCCCAGGCCAAACGGACAAAATGGCCGGAAATGGCCGGAGAATCAAAAATGTGCACCGCCCTCGAACCCGGAGGCTCCTTCGAAATACTTTGTTGGGACGCCCCCGCCGGCCTGTAACCGGGTAACGGCATCGTTTCGCAATTTTCTCAGTGAAAGGGCATGCTGCGGCGACGGAGTATGTTGAGAATACCGCAGGCCGGCTGCCGTATTTTGTCGCAGAACGACACTTGCGGGGGTTGCTTGGGAAGGGTGATTCAAGATATAGTAAAGCCAGATTTCGAGATTCGCAGGCGGGTCGGCCCGCCGGCTTTTGACCGGCAAAAGCGCACCCGCCCCGTCGGCGTTAGCGCCGCTCCGGAGCAGCCTATGTTGACACAGCAGGAGTTGGTGGAAAGGATGCGCGAGTGGGCCGTCCGGGTCACGCCGCAACGGCTTGCCATCGCCGAGGTCGTGCTGAACTCTCAGGATCATCCCACGGTACAGCAGATTTACGAGCGGGTTCGCGGTCATTTCCCTTCGATGACCTTGGCAACCATCTACTCAACCTTGGGCGTGCTGCAAAAGAGTGGGCTGATTCAAGAACTCCCTTTTCAGCGGATGTCGCGCTATGAGCCCAACATGGAGCCACACGTCAACTTGGTCTGCATCGAATGCGAAAACGTGATTGACGCCGACACCCCCGGCGAAGTCCACGATATGGTGGTAAGCCTGCGCAACTGCATCTCGGAAAGCACCGACTTCGAGGTGGGCTGGCAACGGGTGGACTTTTACGGTCTCTGCCCGCGCTGTGCCGCCGCCAAACGGCGGGGCGAGTTGTCGGAGGTCTAGGGCCTACCCGCAAGGCAGCCAAAGAGTGGTAATATGCGAACCGGCCGGTGGGATACACGGGCCGGTTTCGCTTTGGGGAGGTTCCGCCGATGATTACGGGGGTTGTGGGCGTCACTTTCTGGACCGGCGACTTAGAGAAAATGTTCCGCTTCTACAACGATGTGCTGCAACTGCCGCTGCATTCGCGGCATCCCGACTTCATCGCCTTCGAGCTGGGCGAGGTGCGATTCAATATCGGGCTGCACGACGGGGTGTCCGGGGCATCGAAAGACCCGTATCGCTTTATGCCGCACTTGGGCGTGGCCGACATCCACGCCGTCGCAGCGCGGCTGGCTGAGGCCGGGGTGGAGTTCATCCGGCAGCCGGAGCAGGAAAGCTGGGGCGGCTGGGTTGCCACCTTCCGCGACCCCGACGGCAACACGCTCCAACTTTTGCAGCTAGTATAATTTGCAGGGCATAGTTTGCAGGGCGTAGTAGGTAACGCTAGGCGTTGTCAAACGCTAGGCGTTGTCACCCCCACCCTGACCCTCCTCGTTGATGGGGATAGAGGTTAATGGGGAGAGATGAGGTAAAAGCTTTCGCTGTGGAGGCCCCTATGGTTCAGTTGAACAAGGCGGAAAGGGCGGCTCGTTTTCTGTTCGGCGCTCACCGAGACCGGCAGCCATACCAGCCGCTGCCTGATGACATATCCCCCGCCACCATCGAAGAAGCCTACGATATGCAAGAAGCGTTCCAGTCGCTGTTAGCTCCCGAGCGAGGGGCCATTGCCGGTTACAAGATTGCGCTGACCACGCCCGTAATGCAGCGCATGGTCGGCTTTGACGCCCCCTGCGCCGGTGCGGTCTTCGAGAGTGGCGTGCACCATTCCCCGGCGGCGGTGCAGGCCGCCGATTACGTGCGCCTGGGCGCGGAGTGCGAGGTTGCGGTGCACCTGCAATCCGGCCTGCCTGCCAGCGGCGCTCCCTACGGCAGGGACGGCGCGGCGGCGGCAGTGGGGGCGCTGATGCCTGCCTTTGAGCTGGTGGACGACCGGGGAGCCGATTACAGCAATCTCTACTTTCTCGGGGTGGCCGCAGATAACGCCTGGAACGCCGGCGTCGTGCTGGGGCCGGAACGGGCGGACTGGCAAACCTTGGACTTGGAAAACGCTCGGGGCGCAATGACCATCAACGGCGAGCCTGCGGGGGAAGGTTACGGGCGGGACGTGCTGGGCCATCCGCTGGATGCGCTGGCGTGGCTGGCCAATACCTTAGCCCGGCGCGGCAAGGGGCTGGAAGCAGGGATGCTGGTTATGACCGGAAGCATCGTTAGCACCAAGTTCCTGAACCCGGGCGACGAATCCGCCTTCACCTTTGAGGGTCTGGAGAGCATCCGCCTCAGCGTCAGGTGAACTCTCGCCAAATGCTTGGGCGAAAGAAAGGAAACGGCCGAGGGGCAATTGGCTGAGCAGCAAGCCTGTTACAAGCATCGCGGTGGCCGTATTGCTGGCGGGCATTCCGCTTGCGGTACCGGCGCAAGTCATATACAGAAGGGCAGAATGCCGCGTTTACCGACATCGGGGCGGGCATTCCGCTTGCGGTATCGGCGCAAGTCATCCCTCCGCACAGGTTTGACGGCAAGACTTACACAAGGCTTATATTGATGGCAGGCCTATTGATGTCTGCGGAAAAGCCGCCATACGGGAGTGTATACAAGGCTTATAGTGTATACAAGGCTTATATTGATGGCAGCTTGCTTCCTCCGGTATCCGGGTTGAAACTTTCGCTGGCGGACAGTGGGGGGAGTGGATGAATAACGCCACCGTCGCCAGCGCACGGGCCGCTACGTGTTCGAGGTGAACCGTAATCCGGGGACCTGCGATTACCTCCGGGTAAGTGGGCGCCGGGTAAGTGGGCGCGGCGACCGATTGGGTAAATGGGCGCGATGACCGCGAAACGGCTGCTTGGCCCAACTCGATTAACGGCCTTACCGAAGTGTACAGAGGCGATACCTGGTGGTCTGGTGATGTCCAGACAACGCGATTTTTCAGAGCCGGATACTATAACAAAGGCCGGAATTACAAAAAACAAAGACCCGAATTACAAAGACCGGAATTGCATAACCGTGCGTTAATCCGCCGCATCCGTCTCTCAGCAGTTCCGGCCTCCGTTTTTGCTCGGTCATATCATTCCCCGGCGCGCCGATTGCCGTGAGTCAACTGCACTGTTTTCAGCGCTGTCCGGCTACACAATCAGCATCGCGTCGCCGAAGCTGTAGAAGCGATAGCGCAGGCGGACAGCTTCCGCATACGCCCGCAGCATCATTTCGCGCCCCGAATCAGCCGCGCTGTCTGTGCCGTCTTGGGCGAAGGCGGAAACCAGCATCAGCAGCGTGGAGCGGGGCAGGTGGAAGTTGGTTATCATGGCGTCTACGGCGCGGAACCGGTGGCCGGGGAGGATATAGATGCCTGCATCACCTTCCGCTGGGCGAAAGTCGGCCCGCCCTTCCAAAGCGGCATCGGCAGCGGCCTGCTCCAGTAGGCGGACGCTGGTAGTGCCGACGGCGATGGTGCGGCGGCCTTCGGCGCCGGCGCGGTTCAGGGCGCTGGCGGCCTCTTCATCCAGCGAGTAATGTTCGGTGTGGATGTGGTGTGCCGCCGGGTCTTCGCCCTGCACCGGGCGAAAGGTGTCCAGACCCACGTGAAGCGTAACGAAGGCGGTCTCGACTCCGGCGTCGCGGATGCGCGAGAGCAGACCGGGCGTGAAGTGCAGCCCGGCAGTGGGGGCGGCGGCGCTCCCGGGCTGGCGGGCGTAAACGGTCTGGTAGCGTTCCTGGTCGTCCAGAGCACGGTGGATGTAGGGCGGCAGTGGGGTGTGTCCCATTCCCTCGATAGCGTCTTCGGATGACAGCCGGACCGCTTTGATGCCATCAGGGCGCGATTCCAGGATTTCGACGGTCAACGGCGTCGCGGGCAAGGCTGCGCTGGGCGGGGTTACGGTCACGGTCGCGCCGGGCCGCAGACGCCGGGACGGACGGGCCAGAGCTTCCCACACTCCCTCGGCCTCCCGGCGCAACAGTAGAAGCTCCACCCGTCCGCCATTGTCGCTACGCACCCCGAAGAGGCGGGCGGGGATTACGCGGCTCTGATTGAAGACCATCAGGTCGCCCGGCCGGAGATAGTCCAAGATGCCGGTAAAGCGGCGATGCTCCAGGTTGCCGCCGGAGCGGTGCAGCGCCAGCAGGCGGGACGAGTCGCGCGGCTCGACCGGGGTCTGGGCAATCAGCTCCGGCGGCAGCGGATAATCGAAGTCGCTGGTGCGCACGGGCAATGTCATTCTTCGGCAATCTCAGGCGAAAGGCTGATGTTTAATGCCCGTGGATGCTGATGCGGGCGGCGGCAAGTGTGTTCCTGAGCAGCATAGCTATGGTCATGGGGCCGACGCCGCCGGGTACGGGCGTGATGGCTGCCGCCTTCCGGGCAACCCCCTCGAACTCCACGTCGCCAACCAGCCGGTAGCCCCGCCGCGCCGAGGCATCGGGCACCCGGTTGATGCCCACATCAACAACCACTGCGCCCTCTTTAACCATATCAGCGGTTATCGCTGCCGGACGGCCCATTGCCGCCACTACCACGTCGGCGGAGCGGGTAACTTCAGGCAGGTCGCGGGTGTGGGTGTGGCAGACGGTGACGGTGGCGTTGCCGCCGCGGGCCCGCTGCATCAGCAACGCCGCCAATGGCTTGCCCACAATTCCGCTGCGTCCGCATATCGCCACGTTTGCGCCCTCGGGGTCGTGGCCGTTGCGCATCAACAGTTCCACCACGCCGGAGGGAGTGCAAGGCGCGAAGCCAGGCCGTCCCTGCAACAGCTTGCCCAGGTTGTAGGGATGTATGCCGTCAATATCCTTGTCCGGGTTGATGACCTCTATAACTCGGTGCTCGTCTATCCCGTCAGGGAGGGGAAGCTGCACCAGTATTCCGTGGACGCGAGGATCGCCGTTGTACTTGCGGACGCTGGACAGGATTTTGTCCTCGGTGGCCGTGCCGGGCAGGTGGATGTAGTCGCTGAACAGCCCGGCCTGCTGACAGGCCCGCTGCTTGTTGGCGACGTAAACGGCAGACGCCGGATCGTCACCCACCAGCACCACGGCAAGGCCGGGGGTTATGCCGTGTTTCTCTTGCATCTCGACGACGCCGGTTGCGACTTCGGCGCGCATCTCCGCCGCCAAGCCGGTCCCGGACAGAATCTTGGCTGACAACCCCAAGACCCCCACACGGCTAAGTTGCGGGGATTGTATCACGCCACAGCTCCGGGCGCGGTACACAGCCCGGCCGCGCCTTGTGCGTCGGCGGAGGGCGGAATTATACTGGCCCTACTCCGGCATCAGATACTCCGGTGGGGGATGCCTTATGCGTATCTGCTCTCTGTTGCCCAGCGCTACCGAAATTGTGTTTGCCCTTGGGCTGGATGACGGGCTGGTGGGCGTTTCCTACGCCTGCGACTACCCAGAGGCGGCGGCTTCGCGTCCGGTGGTCAGTCACAGTCTGCGCAGCGTGAAGCATCTGGACAGCGGCGAGATTGACGCGCTGGTGCAGCAGGCCCGCGCCAACAACAACCCGATGTACTGGATCGACGAGGAACTGCTGGCCCGTCTGCGCCCCGACCTGATTATCACCCAAGAACTCTGCGAGGTTTGCGCCGTCGCCAGCGGCTCGGTCTTCGAGACTGCGGCGAAGGCCCTGGACTACCAACCCAGCATACTTACCATCCGCCCCAGCGGGCTAGACGACATATTGCAGAACATCTGCAACATCGCCGATGCCGCCGGAGCGCCGGAACGGGGACGGGAACTGCGGCAATCGCTGGAAGCGCGGGTCAAGCGCGTGGCCGACGGCGTTCCCGCCGTCAGCCAGCGCCCCAGGGTGGTTTGCCTGGACTGGCTAGACCCTCTGCGCAACACCGGACAATGGCTGCCGGAGATTTCGGAAATGGCGGGAGGCGAAGAGGGACTGGCCATTCCTCGCGGTCATTCCCGTGAACTTTCGTGGAACGAGGTGCGGGAGTACGCGCCGGAGTACTTGATGATTATGCCCTGCGCCTTCGGCCCGGAACGCTCGCGTCAGGAAGCGCATGACAAGCTCACCGTTCTGCCCGGCTGGGAAGACCTCCCCGCAGTGCGCGACGAACGAGCCTTCGTGTTCGACGGGCGCATACCCAGCCGCCACGGCCCCCGGATCGTGGATGTGCTGGAAGGGCTTGCGGAAACGCTGCACCCGGAGCAGTTTGCCGGATTGTCGCCGGATGGCGTATTCGACCCGGAGCCGTTTAGGTAAACCGCAGAGGGTTTCAGGATTCCCCGGCTTTAAGAGTCTCCGAGCTTTCTGCGGCCGATTGAACCCTGGAGAACCCAGACCGGCATCGTATCGCAACGGCTCAGCACTGCCGTAATAGTGAGTATGGTAGCAGGACTGAAAGAAGGGCAGGGCCGCACCTGGACAGTGGCCGTCTTTGTGGCGGCGGCGGCGCTGGCTGTGGCTGTCGGCGGCGCGATGGCGGCGGGCAACGGCGGCGGGATTGATCCGGTCAACCTGTTCGTGGAAGGGAAGCTGTCTGGGAACTCGCAGGAGTTCCTGGGCGGGCTGATTGGCGGCACGGCCCTGTTTGCTTTCGCTGCCGGTATGGCCTCGGCGGTCAATCCCTGCGGATTCGCGATGCTTCCGGCCTACTTGGGGCTGTATCTAGGCTCCAACCTAGCCGGAGAGCAGCAGCCGGGCCCGGTGACTGTAGTGTTGCGGGGGCTAGTGGTGGGCGTTGCCGTGTCCGCTGGATTCATCCTGCTGTTCGGCGTAGTCGGCGGTGCGGTGGGTCTGTCGGCGTCGTTCATCAGTGACTTGCTGCCTTGGCTGGGGCTGATTATCGGCGCCGCGCTGGTGGCCGCCGGGGCGTGGATGGTGGCTGGCGGTAAGCTGTATAATGGCCTAGCCGCCCGCGCCGCCGACCGCTTGGGCAACCCCAACACCGTCAGCGTTGGCAGCTTCTTCACTTTTGGCTTGTCGTATGGCACCGCCTCTTTGAGTTGCACCCTGCCCATCTTTATCGCCGTTGTTGGCATCGGCAGCGCCTCAAGTTCTTTCCTGCAAGTGGTGGGGAACTTCTTCCTCTACGCTTTTGGCATGGGCTTGGTGATTACGGTGATGACGCTGGGGATGGCGATATTCAAGGGCGCAATGGTGCGTATGATGCGCCGGGCGTTGCCTTACATCCAGCCTGTAGCATCCGCTTTCATGGTTATCGCGGGAGCTTACATCGTCTTTTACTGGTTGACCGTTGGGCGCGATAACCTGCTTTAGCTGGGGCGTCCGGCGCGCCTGCCTGGGCGCGTTGATGCTGGCCTCCCTGAGCTTGATGGCGCTGGCTTGCGGAGAAGGCGACACTGCTTCCATGTCAGAGCCTGCCCGAGAAACGCGGAACGCGGCAGTCGCGCCCGTGTCGCCGCCATCAACTGCGGATGCTGCCTCCGGCGGCGCCGCAACGACTGCTCCCAAGCCTACCGCACGGAATGCGACGGCGCCGCCGACTGCGGCTGATCAACCTGCCGCGGCGTCGCCTTCCACGTCGGCGCCTGCGGAAAGCGAGAAAGCCGTACCCGCCGGGCCTGCTCCGATGATCGAGCCTGACTCGAACTACCAAGATGCCCTCAACGCGGCCAATTTCAGAACCGGCGGATGGAAGACGGACTTCAGCCTGCACACAGTCTCCTATGAAGAATTCCTGTCCGGCGGGGTTCCCCGCGACGGCATACCGCCGTTGGACGAGCCGCAGTTCGAGGGTATCGCCGACGCCGACTCGTGGCTGGAGGACGTGCAGCCCGTGGTGTCGCTGGAAATCAACGGCGCGGCGCGGGCCTACCCACTGGCGATACTGACGTGGCACGAAATCGTCAACGATACGTTGGGCGGCGTTCCGGTTTCGATCACCTTCTGTCCGCTGTGCAACTCGGCTGTGGCGTTTGACCGGCGGGTCGGAGACGCGACGCTGGACTTCGGCGTGTCGGGAAACCTGCGAAACAGCGACCTCGTGATGTGGGACAGGCAGACGGAAAGCTGGTGGCAGCAGCTCACCGGCGAAGGCATTGTAGGAGCCTACGCCGGATACCGGCTGGCCCTGTTGCCGGCGCAGATAGTGTCCTGGGGCGACTTCAAGGGAGCCTTCCCCGATGCCGGCGTGTTGTCCCGAGAGACGGGCCACCGCCGCGACTACGGGCGTAACCCGTACTACGGCTACGACCGCGTAGACCAGTCTCCTTTCCTGTTCGACGGCCGTCCCGACGGCCGCCTGCTGCCCATGGAGCGGGTGGCCGCGCTTATGCTCGACGGTCAGCCGCTGGCCTTCCCATTTATGACGCTGGAGCGGGAGAGGGCGGTCAACTACCAAGCAAAGGGGCGCAGAATCACAGTGCTGTTCCAGCCCGGCACCGCTTCGGCGCTTGACCAGTCGCGCATCGCCGAATCCCGGGATGTTGGCTCCACCGGCGTGTTCGAGGCGGAGCTGGACGGGCGGATGCTGACCTTCCGGCTGGGGGCGGACGGATTCGTGGATGCGGAGACTGGCTCCGTGTGGAACGTGCTGGGGCAGGCGGTGTCGGGGCCGCTGGCAGGGAAGTCCCTCACGCCGATCGTCCACGGCAACCACTTCTGGTTCGCTTGGGCAGCCTTCGCGCCGCAAACTGAGGTTTACGCGGCTCGGTAGCGACTTCGAGAAAATTGCGAAACGATGCCGTTACCCGGTTACAGGCCGGCGGGGGCGTCCCAACAAAGTATTTCGAAGGAGCCGCCGGGTTAGAGGGCGGTGCACATTTTTGATTCTCCGGCCATTTCCGGCCATTTTGTCCATTTGGCCTGGGCGGGCCGGCGGCGCGGTTATGGCGCTATGGTGAAATTGGTTCGGTGGTAAAGTATGGTAGGGAGTTGTTATCGGGGTTGGCAAGGGAGAGGTGTCAGTGGCGTGGTTTATTTACAGGGATGGACAGGATTTTCAGGTGTGAGAGGGAGGTCAGAATAGTTTCGCAATTTTCTCGGCCTCGCCTCCGGCTGGACAGTGTTTCACGGGCAAAGTAGAATCCCCTTTGCTTCTGCCCATTTCGTGCGCGGAAGTTCTCGAATTGTTTGCCCCGATACTTGTGCCCCGGTAGATGTAGTTGGAGGGGTATACGGATGTGCCTCTGGGTATACGAGCCTGGCCTCCGCGAGTCTTGGCCAGGGGCTCGCCTTGCTGGCGCAACCATTGTCAGGTGGTCCGTTGATCCAAGCGGACTTCCCTTGGAAGAATGCGCCCGCAAAGGTATAGAAGCCCTTGCGGGTTTTGTTATCTCCGGAGACGTTTTCGAGATCAGCGGCTCTCCGGATGAAATGTTTTGCGCCTGCGTAGAGATGTACCACGCAGTCACCGGAGCGGATGGCGATTTCGGGGACTACATCGGCATCTACTTTCGAGCCGTGGAATTTAAGGACGCCACCTATCCGATGGTGGGAGAAAGGTCCTTCAAGATGCTCATGCAGCCCTTGAGCGATGGGAAAGTCAGTGCCCGATGGAATGCGGTTGACCGCGGCAATGCCAGCGAATCGCTCCACGGAGAGGGAGCAATGGTAGACGACCTGAACACTCGCTCCGATGTTTGCAAGCCGCTGGTTCTCGGCACGATACCGGAGCAGGAAGAAGGCGACGCCAATCTCCCATCGTTCCTGATTCTTAGAGACCCGGGAGCCGGCTGGCAGATATGGCGTCGGTTTTCGCCTTTAACAAGCGACGGCAGTTATGTCCTTAAAGACGGGTTTCGGGAAGAGACCTACACTATGGTCTACCCCTTGCTCGACGCCGAAACGAATTGGAGCTTCCGCGTGTATGATCTCTCCGAAGGAGGGGTACGGGTCGAAATGAGTCGAGGCGCTCAGAAATAAGCGCAGGCAATTATTCTTTCAGTCCGGCTCAAGGAGGCAGTCATGGCCAATCCCCGCGCCGAGTTTTCGCCCATCTTTCACCGTCCGCCGCTGAAGCTGCCCAACAACGCCCGCGTGGCCGTATGGCCGGTGATCAACGTGGAGGAGTGGGACATCAACGAGCCGATGGCCCGTACCGTGCTGCCCACGCCGCAGGGCGTCAGCACTATCCCCGACATACCCAACTTCGGCTGGTTCGACTACGGCCTGCGTGTCGGGTTCTGGCGGTTCAAGCAGGTTCTGGATCGCTACGGGATCCGGGCGACGGTCAGCCTCAACGCCTCGGTATGCCTGAGCTACCCGATGCTGGTGGAGGAATGCCTCAAGTCGGGTTGGGAGATGCTGGCCCACGGCTTCATTCAGCGCGTCATCAACCGAGAGCCCGACGAGCGGGCTGTCATTCGGCGCACCATTGACACCATCGCCGAGGCCACCGGCGCAGCCCCCCGTGGCTGGATGGGCCCGGGCTTGGCCGAGACTTTCGACACCCCCGACGTGCTGGCCGAGGAAGGCATCGAGTACATCGCCGACTGGTGCAACGACGACCAGCCCTACGAGATGATCGTCAAGTCGGGCCGGATGGTGGCCCTGCCTTACACCGTGGAGCTGAACGACATCCCCATATACCTGATTCAGAACCACCGCTCGCCTGAGTTGTTCGAGCGGGCCAAGGACCACTTCGACACCCTGTACCGCGAGGGGGCCGAAAGCGCCCGCGTGATGTGCATTTCCACCCACCCCTACATCACCGGCGCGGCCCACCGCATCAAGTATTACGACGCCATTTTCGAGTATATGAGCCGCTTCGAGGGTGTGGTCTTTATGACCGGCAGCGAGATTCTGGACTGGTACAATAGTGAGACTGGCGCGAGCGAGACTGGCGAGAGCGAGACCGGCGACGCCCGGCAGTGACCGAAAGTTGAGAGATACGGGAGAATGGAACTCGACGGTCAAGAATCAAACAAATACGCGGAAATGAGCCGCTGGTGTATCGGAGAGGCTGATAATTACCTGCGGCGCAGAAACAACATTCAGGCGTCAGAAAAGGGCTGGGGAGCCGCGGCCCAAGCCCTGAAAGCCGTCGCCGAGGAACGGGGCTGGAACCACCACAGTCACGGCCTGATAGTTGACGTTGCCCAGCAGGTGGCCGATGAGCAGAGCCGCCCCGATTTGGTGGCTATGTTTGGAACTGCCCAGGCGCTGCACACCAACTTCTACGAAAACTGGCTGTCGTCGGACACGGTTGGGATTTACCTGGATGATGTAAAGAGATTGCTGTCCGAACTGGAGCGTATCCGCACCGGCCCGCCGCTCCCGGGCTTCGCCCCCGAGACCCGCGACCAGCGCAACCGCTGGCGGCGGCTGACGCGGGGGTAGCAGGCTCCCATAATGGCGACGCCCGGCGGTAACCGAAAATTGAGAGATACGAGAGAATGGAACTCGGCGGCCAAGAACCAAACAAATACGCGGAAATGAGCCGCTGGTGTATCGGAGAGGCTGATAATTACCTGCGGCGCAGAAACAACATTCAGGCGTCGGAAAAGGGCTGGGGAGCCGCGGCCCAAGCCCTGAAAGCCGTCGCCGAGGAACGGGGCTGGAACCACCACAGCCACGGCCTGATAGTTGACGTTGCCCAGCAGGTGGCCGATGAGCAGGGCCGCCCCGATTTGTTCATCTTCTTTGGAGCTGCCCAGTCCTTGCACGTCAACTTTTATGAAAACTGGTTGGCGACAGACTCTGTGGCAACCTACCTAGACGCTGTCAAGACACTGTTGCCGGAACTGGAGCGTATCCGCACTGGCCCGCCGCCCCCGGGCTTCGCCCCCGAGACCCGCGACCAGCGCAACCGCTGGCGGCGGCTGACGCGGGGGTAGCAGGTTCCCATAATGGCGACGCCATCTTCGAGTATATGAGCCGCTCGAGGGTGTGGTCTTTATGACCGGCAGCGAGATTCTGGACTGGTACAATAGTGAGACTGGCACGAGCGAGACTGGCGACGCCCGGCAGTAACGGAAAATTGAGAGATAAAGGACAATGGAGCTCAACGGCCAAGAACCAAACAAATACGCGGAAATGAGCCGCTGGTGTATCGGAGAGGCTGATAATTACCTGCGGCGCAGAAACAACATTCAGGCGTCGGAAAAGGGCTGGGGGGCTGCGGCCCAGGCCCTGAAAGCCGTGGCTGAGGAACGGGACTGGAACCACCACAGCCACGGCCTGATAATTGACGTTGCCAAGCAGGTGGCTGATGAGCAGGGCCGCCCCGACTTGGTGGCTATGTTTGGTCTGGCTCAGGCCCTGCACACCAACTTCTACGAAAACTGGCTGGATACAGACGTCATAGAGATTTACCTGAACGACGTAAAAAAGCTCCTGTCCGAACTGGAGCGCGTCCGCACCGGCCCGCCGCCCCCGGGCTTCGCCCCCGAGACCCGCGACCAGCACAACCGCTGGCGGCGGCTGACGCGGGGGTAGCAGATAGCGCCTTGACCGCGCTAATAAACAAGAATGGCCGCAGGCAGTCCACTGCCTGCGGCCGGACTATTTGAGCTTGTAGCCATCAAGGCGGCACTGCTTGAACTGTCTCGCCGAAGGGGCCTATGAGGGCCATTGCAACTATGGCGGCTCCCGCCAGCACCCACACGGCCCCCGGCCATACCGACTGGCTCCGGATTCCTGCCACAACCCCCGCCAGCGTCAGCGCCGCTGCAAGGAACATCCAAATCAGAGTCTCCATCTTCTTGCCTCACATTAGTTGTAGCCGACAAGCTCCCAGTACAGCTCGCACTCGAAGCCGGCTCCCCAGTCGCGGGGAACGCCGCTCTCTTGGCAGTTGGCGTCGAACACGTCAGGCATATTGTGATAGTCCCTGGCGATTGCTCTCGACGTTACATCGTGGTCGAAATGGCTTTTCTTCGTGTTGTAATACTTGGCACCAACCTCGACGCGCATTTCCATCGGGCCTGACAGTTCTGCGCTTGGTTGGGTGCAGGAACCAATCTGGTAGTAGAAGGGAGGTTGGGGGAAATCGGCAGCCCAGCATTTTCCGCCGTCATCGTGTCCGTCGTAAACCGGACCGCCGCCGGTGAAGTTTGCCGTCTTGAAATTGAACCGGGCATAGGTTTTGGTCAGGTCGTCGATGGAATTTATGCCGACCATCTTTGCGAGAGACTCGACATACCACTCCCAACCGGCCTGAGTGTTGAATCCGGTGGGGAATGCGCTTCCCGGAGGGCCTGCGTCTTCGGGCGGCGCGAGTACGGTATTGTTCATCGTAATGTCCTCAACTATGAGATCGCGGGTGCCTTCCTTCAGACCGACGCGAACCTTCCTTACGTCTCCGGATATCCTGATACTGACGCCGGGTATGTTGCATCCGGTATCTTTGCCGTAGCCGCCATTACTGCGGGATCCCCTTTCTGCTCCATCGTAGAGCACATCGCCCTCAGCCACGTTTGTTATCAACGGACCGTCTCCTACGGTGATGCGGACGCTGTTCGAGCGCGCGGGTGAAGCTTCTTCTGACCCAAACCCTCCGCCGAAAGCGATACCCTAGAAGAGAAGCAAGGCGACAATGGCAACCACCGCCGAGTATATGAGCCGAACTTTCATGGTCAGCCTCCTTGCCTGGACGGATTAGCCCAAAGGGCTTAAGGACATTATTGTAATTATAAATACTTATTGTCAAGATTGTGAATAAAATCACGCAATTGTTCGCGTGTTCGCGCTGGCGCCTATAAGCGAAACTCTCAGCAGTGGCTTGGGAGCGTATGCGGCCGACAGGAGGATGAGAGCGATTTCAGCGCGACCGCCCAAGGTAAGCATTCACCGCCGGTATCCGCAGCTCACAACGCCGAAGAATAATCAAGCCGGAGCCGACTAGAACGGGTCAAGGCAAGGATAACGCGGGAAATACCCTGCAGCCTTGTAAATTTTCAACTCAGGTCCGGTTACTTTGTCATATAATATCCGCAGGCCCCCAAAAAGGAGCAACCCTATGACCTATCAACCGGGCATCATCACCACCGTCGCCGGAACCGGCCAACGCGGCTATGACGGGGACGGCGGGCTGGCCGCAGAGTCGCTGCTCAGCGAGCCGTTTATGTGCGCCTTCGACGCCGCAGGAAACCTGTACGTAGCCGAGGCTATGAACCACTGCATCCGCTCCGTGGACGCGGCTACCGGCGTCATCGTCACCATCGCCGGAACCGGGGCTGAGGGCTACTCCGGCGACGGAGGCCCGGCAACGGAGGCCACGTTCAACCAACCCTATTCGTTGCAGGTGGACGCCAACGGCGATCTGTACGTTGTTGACCGGCTCAACTACGTCATTCGCAGGATAGACGCCGCCACCGGCATCATTAGCACGGTTGCAGGAATGGGAGAGCCGGGCAACCCGGATAACCAGGAACGGGGCGACGGCGGCCCCGCGTCGCGGGCGCAGTTCCGTGAACCCAACGACTGCTTCTTGGATAAGCGCGGCGGGCTGCTCATTGCCGACGTTCAAGACCAGCGCATCCGCCGTCTCGACCTGGCCTCGGGCGTCATCGCCACCTTCGCAGGTAATGGCGAGAAGCGGCGCAGCGGCGATGGGCGTCTCGCAACCGAGGCCAGCATCCTCGGCGCGCGAGCGGTGTGCATGGACGGCGCGGGCAACACGTACATCGCCGAGCGCGAGGGCAACGGCATCCGCAAGGTGGACGCTAACGGCGTGATGTCCACTCTGGCCGGAACGGGCGAGTTCGGCTACGGCGGCGATGGCGGCCCTGCATTCATATCCACTTGGGGCGGCCCCAAAGCCATCCGTTGCGACCATGCCGGCAACCTGCTGGTGGTTGACACCGAGAACCACGCTGTCCGCCGCATAGACGCGGCCACCGGCATCGTGACCACCATCGCCGGTGGACGACGGGGTGGCGAGGGCGACGGTGGCCCGGCTGACGCGGCCGGGATGGACCGCCCCCACGGATGCGACGTGGACGCCGATGGCAACATCTACATCGCCGACAGCAACAACCACCGGGTGCGGGTTGTCGGGGCTGACTGACGCAGGATAGTCTGAATCAGGATTTGCCAGATTCTGGGATTTCCCATCTATCCGGCTAATCCTGATTCAGCTTGCCGTCATTACCCTCGCGCCGGCAGGTGCTGCTGATACCAGTCCATTGTGTGGCCCATCACTTGGGAGAAGGCCGGCTCTTCATAGACCTCGTAGTGGCCTACGCCTTTCAGCGTCACCAGCTTTTTCGGCTCGCCGGCGTGGGCGTATAGCTGCTCCGACTCCTCCGGCGGCACTAGCCTGTCCTGGTCGCTGGTGATGAACAGCGCCGGGCGGGGCGCGATTTGACCGACCACCCACTCTGGGTTGAAGCCAAGGGTGTCGTCAATATACTCGACCGGTATGGTCATTACGGCGTTGGGGTTGTTGGCCCTCTGCGCCGCGGCCAAGGCGGCCGACTGCCGGTCGGGCAACAGAATCTCGCCCCGCTCCACCATATCCGACTTGCCGGTCATCGCCCGTCGGATGCGATCTGCTTTGGAGCGGTCGAGCAGGTCAAACCACTCGTCCATGCGGCGCACCCGGCTCATCCAGCGAGCGCCGTGGCCGATGCCCACCACGCTGACCACGCACTTGGCGCGTTGGTCAATGGCCGCCGTCCAGCAGACGGTGGCGCCGCCGTAGCTGGTGCCGTAGATGCCGATGCGCTCCTCGTCCACCTCCGGCTGCTCACCGAGGAAGGTCATGGCGGCCTGCACGTCGGAAACGCGGCTGTGGGGCGCCAGCCGCAGCGGGGAGACGCCCTCGCTCTGTCCCCAGCCCTTGTAGTCGAAAGTCATCGCCACATAGCCCGCCTCGTTCAGCACACGGGCGTTGTCGGGCAGATACAGATCCTTGACTCCGGTGTAGCCGTGGCACAGCAGCACTGCCGCCCGCTGCTCGCCGGGGGCCAGTCCGTTGGGCGTGTATACGTCGCCCTGGAGCTTGAACCCTTCGCTATAGAACTCAACCGCTCGCTTCATCTGCAATTCTCCTGCGCAATTCTCCTGCGATTATGGGTTAAGGCGTGTTACGCCATCCGGCCGGGGCGCAAGCAATGCTTCCCGGCGCCGTTACCCTGCGCCGTTACAAGGTTACGTTAGCATCATATCAATCGTGTGGAGCATTGTCCGTTGCGGTGAGGGATTCACTCAACTCCCATAGACTGGCCGCCAGCTCCCTATCGTAGCTGGCGGCGGAGGAAGGAACGGCCTGGCAATCCACGAAATACTTGCCGGTAATCCCTGCTGCGCCGGGGGACGATGCCAGGTAGATAAGCGTTTCCGCACCCTGGACGGCGTCCACGCCGCGAGCGCCGATGAAGAGGTTGACCACGCGGCCCAGCAGTCCGTTGTTTCGGGCGATGTTGGTCTGCACCAGGCCGGGATGCAGGGCATTGGCGGTAATGTTCTCGCCCTCCAGCCGCCGCGCCAGCTCGTAAGTGAACAAGATGTTGCACAGCTTGGAGCGTCCATAGGCCCGATAGCCGCGATTGCTTCCGGGTTTAGGCAGGTCTTCCAGCCGGAATTTTCCTGGCGAACCGTGAGAGCTGGACGACACATTGATTATCCGGGCCGGGGCTGATTCGCGCAGCCGATCCAGCAACAGGCCGGTCAGCAGAAAGTACCCCAAATGGTTCAGCGCAAAGGTCATTTCCAGACCGTCGGAGCTGCGCCTGTTGGACAGAAATATGGCCCCGGCATTGTTCAGCAGCACGTCCAGCCGCGGCAACAGTTCCCGCGCTTCGGCGGCCACGCGGCGCACTTCCCGCTGCGACGAAAGGTCGGCCAGCAGAAACTCCACGGCAGGATTGCCGGTCTCGGCTATGATTCGCTGAGCGGCGGCCCCGGTCTTGGCGGCATTGCGGCCTACGATGACCACCCGCGCGCCCATCCGGGCCAGCTCGCGGGCGGCAACGTAGCCAATGCCGTCGCTGCCCCCGGTTATCAGACAAGTCTTGCCTTCCATAGCAACAGATTTTATCGTATGGAGCGCGGCAGTGATAGAATTGGAGCGTTGTTCCCTTGCGGGTACTCCTTGTGCGGAGCCGAAGGGGACGGCGGAGGAGCAGCGTTATGAGCGGCAGCATCACTTTCGGATGCAGTTTGAGTGTAGAGGACTATTGGGACGTCCCCGCTTTCGCCCGGCGGGCTGAGGAGTTGGGCTTCCGGCGCGTCACTATGGGCGAACATATAATGGACGGCAACCCGCCGCGCCCCACGGTGCTGAACCTGCCGGCCATGGCCGCCGCCGCCGGAGCCACGCGCAGCGTGCGGGTTATGACCGGCATCGTCATTGCGCCGCTGTATCACCCGGTGATGCTGGCCAAGATGGTCGCCTCTGTTGACCAGGTTTCCGCCGGGCGGCTGGACTTCGGCATTGGCATCAGCGGGCAACGCGGCACCCACGTCGAGTTCAACGCCTTGGGTATTTCCACGCAGACTAGGGGGCGGCGCACCGACGAAATGCTGGAGGTGATGAAGCGGCTGTGGACTGAAGAACATGTGTCGCACCGGGGCCGCTTCTTCGAGTTCGAGGACGTTACTTTGCTGCCCAAACCGGCGCAGCAGCCTTATCCGCCCATCTGGGTGTCGGGCCGCAGCGAACCCGCCATGCGCCGCGCCGCGCTCCATGGCGACGGCTGGTATCCCTACCTCTTCACCAACCGGCGTCTCAGGCACAGCAACGATATGGTGCGCCAGTTCGCCGCCGAAGCCGGCCGCGAACTGGACGGCTTTCACTGGGGACTGAACCAGCCGACGGCCATATCCACCGACGCCGACGAAGCAATAGGGCTGGCGGTGCGAAATGTGGGCGAGCGTTACGTCACGCCGGAGCGCAGCGCCGAGGACATCGCCAAGGCCCTCTGCGTCGCCGGAACGCCGGACGACTGCGCCCGGGCGATGGAGGCGAAGATCGAGGCCGGGGCCGAACAGATCAATCTGGGCTTCCTGTCGCCCGACGCCGATGGACTGTACCGCCAGATGGAATTGTTCGCCGAGCGGGTCATGCCCCATTTCAACTGAGCCCTGATTAGACAAACCAGGAGGGAGAGCCATGCCAGATTCGGTTTCGCTCAAGGTGGAGACCAACCTGCCCGCCAAGATGCGCGACGGCACGACGCTCTATGCCGACGTGTACCGGCCCGACGGCCCCGGCCCGTTCCCGACCATCCTGCAACGGACACCCTATGACAAAACGGCGGCCCTGGCATCGCAGATGCTAGATCCCATGAAAGCGGCCAAGGCCGGCTTTGCCCTGATTATCCAGGACACCCGTGGCCGCTACACTTCCGGCGGCGAATTTTACTGCTTCGCCGACGATATCAATGACGGATATGACACGGTGGAGTGGGCGGCGTCGCAGCCGTGGTCCAGCGGGCGGGTGGGTATGATCGGTGCGTCCTACGTCGGCGCCACCCAGTGGCTGGCCGCTACCACCCGGCCCCCGCACCTGGCGGCCATTGCGCCCAACGTCACCGCCTCCAACTACCATGACGGCTGGACCTATCAAGGCGGCGCCTTCGAGCTTGGCTTCAACGCTTCCTGGACGCTTCTTCAACTCACCCTAGCCAATTTCAAGACTCACTCCGGCGTGAAGAGCATCCCGCAGGCCCGGCAGTCCGAGCTGGTCAAATCCGTAGACGGGATGACCGATGCCTTCCGCCACCTGCCCCTGAAGGATATGCCGCATCTAGGCGGAGGGCTGGCCGACTACTACTTCGACTGGCTGGCCCATCCCAGCTTCGATGACTACTGGAAGAAACTGTGCATCGAAGAGCAGCACTCCAGCATCACCACCCCGGCGCTGAACATCGGCGGCTGGTACGACATCTTCCTCGGCGGCACCATACGCAACTACCTCGGGATGCAAAAAAACGGGGCCACCGAAGAGGCCCGGCGCGGCCAGAAGCTCATCATAGGCCCGTGGCAGCACAGCTCCCGGGGCGCCAGCATGGCGGGCAGCCACTACTTCGGGGTGGCCGCCGACGCCCTGGCCCTGGGGCTGGACGAGATTCACCTGCGCTGGTTCCAGCATTGGCTTAAAGGCGAAGATACCGGGATGCTGGACGAGCCGCCGGTCAAGATATTCGTTATGGGCGATGACGTTTGGCGCGATGAGCAGGAGTGGCCGCTGGTTCGCGCCCAAACCACCAGCTATTACCTGCACAGCGGAGGCAACGCCAACACGCTCCACGGCGACGGTGCGCTCAGCCCGGAAGCGCCCGCCGACGAGCCGCCCGACGTATTTCTCTACAACCCGGCCAACCCGGTGCCAACCAGGGGCGGGCAGCTCTGCTGCAACCCCTACTTCGCTGCTAACGGGGCCTTCGATCAGAACGAAATCGAGGCGCGCCCCGATGTGCTGGTCTACTCCACGCCAACACTGGCCCGCGACACCGAGGTCACTGGGCCAATTACGGTAACGCTGTGGGCCGCCACCTCGGCCACCGACACCGACTTCACCGCCAAGCTGGTGGACGTTTGCGAGGACGGCTGCGCCCGCAACCTGACCGACGGCATCATCCGCGCCCGCTACCGCGATTCGATGTCCGACCCGTCGTTGGTGGAGCCGGGCCGGGCCTACTGCTACACCATAGACCTGTGGGCCACCAGCAACGTGTTCAAGGCGGGGCACCGCATCCGGCTGGAGGTGTCCAGCAGCAACTTCCCCCGCTTCGACCGCAACACCAACACCGGCGGGGTCATCGCTGCCGACACCGAGCTGAAGCCCGCCCTCCAGACCATTCTGCACGACGAGGCTCACCCGTCCCGCGTATCGCTGCCCATCGTGCCGCGCTAGGCGGGTTGATTAAACGCAGAGGACGCAATGCCGCAAAGGTTTTTAGTTAACATCTCTGCGTGTTACCTGTGTCCTTTGCGTTGAAAAATCTTGGGAGCGAAAATGCCCCACGAATCCACGCCCGATCCCGCCGCGCCGCCTGACCCGATGCGGGACTGGTATGTCAACACCATCTGGGGGCGGCGCGCCAGCGGCGACGACGCACTATTCGAGGTGATGAGCCTGCAAGTCTTCCAGGCGGGCCTGACGTGGAAGATGGTGCTGGACAAGCGGGACGCCTTCCGCCGCGCCTTCGCCGGGTGGAATATAGACGCCGTGGCCGCTCTCGGCCCGGACGATGTGGAGCGGCTGCGGCAGGACGGCGGCATCATCCGCAACCGGCAGAAAATCGAGGCCGTCATCGAAAATGCTCGCCGCATACAATCCCTCCGCGACGAACACGGGAGCTTCTGCCGCTGGTTCTACGACGCGTTGGAAGGCCGTGAATACCCGCCGCTGGCGCAGGAGCTGCGCCGCGCTTTCAAGTTTATGGGGCCGGAAATCGCGCGGATGTGGCTCATGGCGTCGGGGCGCATCTCGCGGGAAGAAGGGGACAAGTACCGGCCGGGCAACGCGAATTAAACCAGGGTCTGTTTATATTTGGCCGGTTGAGGAGCATCAAATGGATTGTCAAGAGTCGAGTTTACGATATCAGATGCCCAAGAAAAGCCCCGGCAGGCGCCGGGGCTTTTCGTTCACGGTTCGGGTTCAAGGAATGAGATTGTTACCTCAGAAGTCGGGATGGCAGTTACCCAAGTTACTATTATGACCACGGCCGCCGCCATCAGCGTTGCCCCAAACCATCTCCACTGTCTGTTTCCCCGGAAGATGATCAGTCCCGCCATGAAGGGCAACGCAGAAATCAGGACCGCCAGCAGGAACTGAAAGGCTATCGTTGCGTTCATTTCGTCGTCCGGTAAGTGTGCGTTCCATCTCCGTACTGCCGCTTCCGAACCGTAGGGTACTTGCTTTCGGTGCATCCAATTTTCGGGATGCACTGCTCGAAATGACCCTGAACATAGTCGTAGTGGAAAGCCTCTCCGTTACCTTCGTTTTCTTTGGTGTTGATGTTGCCCCGGTAGTGCCAGAAGCAGCAGGAATTGCCTTCGATCTCCCACGTCGGATAACCTACTATGTAGGCGCCATCGTAGCACCACACCGTATCCGAGCCGAGCGCCACAGGGTCTTCCTAAAGATGTTCTTGTGCATCACGGCTACGGTCTGACCCTTGCAGGCTATTTCGTTTGAGGAAGCCCCTCTGGCTCCGCCAGTTCCCTTATCATTGTCAAGAGAGAAGCCGGAGACGACTACCTCCACACTGGTCACAGCAACATATTTTTTTGACACCCTCCATTTCCTCGTCAGTCAACGTCTCGCCTGCCTCCAACCTCCGCACCAAATCCAGCAGGGCTTCAGGATTGTGCATATCCACACTGTCGCTACTGTCGGGTGGTATTCCATCCGCGAACGCTGCTCCGGTGAACACGAACAGCACCACCAGTATCAGGGAAGTAATCCAAGTTTGATTTTCATAGCGCTCACCTCCCCATTTGGCCCGTTTCCTAGAGCCTTTTATTCATTGTTCGCCTGCGTCAACCTAGATGTCAACATTGTGCAAACAATCACGTTATTGTCGTGTCATGACACGCCAGTCAGCGAGTAAAGGAAGGCCCGGCAAGCTGCCCCGGCCTTTACCCTCGCCAAACCTGAAATCGCCGTCTCCAATCAAGGGCATGGTGAATCACCCCCGCCCGATGAACGGCATCTTGGTTGCCATGATGGTCATACAGAACGAAATCGAGGCGCGCCCCGATGTGCTGGTTTACCCCACGCCAACACTGGCCCGCGACACCGAGGTCACCGGGCCGATTACGGTAACGCTGTGGGCCGCCACCTTGGCCACCGACACCGACTTCACCGCCAAGCTGGTGGACGTTTGCGAGGACGGCTGCGCCCGCAACCTGACCGGCGGCATCATCCGCAACCGGCAGAAAATCGAGGCCGTCATAGAAAACGCTCGCCGCATACAATCCCTCCGCGACGAACACGTGAGCTTCTGCCGCTGGTTCTACGACACGTTGGAAGGCCGTGAATACTCGCCGCTGGCGCAGGAGCTGCGCCGCGCTTTCAAGTTTATGGGGCCGGAATCGCGTGGATGTGGCTGATGGCGTCGGGGCGAATTAGCCGGGAGGAAGGGCGACAAGTACCGGCCGGGCCCTCAGATTGATGGACAGCGAGGCCACTGATGTGCCGCGGCAGTGAGTTTGTAAAACCGTTTCGACTGTTGGTCAACATCCCTTAATAGGACTACGTGCGACAGGATGACTCAAGCCTTGTCAATAGAAGTTAATATCCAGGAGGAGTTCGTTGACTTGGACTTGGTAATAACCGTGGATGAAGACTACGACTACTGCGTACATTGCCGGATTCTGCAATTACGTGGTGAGACCACCGGCTTGGAGCCGGGCAGGTACAGCATCAGAACCGTTCACTTTATGACGGTTCGCGGAGAGGAAGCGAGAATGTCTCACTACAAATGTTGCGCCATTCTGCGCTGATCCAATTGGGAAGACTGCTCAAAGGCCCGGCAACGGATTGCCGGGGCCTTGTGGCTTCAATGGGCAAGTTCGAGAGACGCAAGACATTCGTGAATCTGCGGTATATCCAGGAGCTTGTCCATGACCACCGACAGCACCATGCCGGGCGGCGCGTCGTCGTCCAAGTCTCGAGTGGCGTCCGCCAGAAAGCCATGAAGCTCCGATGCAGCCTCTCGGTAAATGGCCTCCCAATCAGGGTCCGGCTGAGTGAAACCGTGCTCGCCGTTGCCGCCGTGCGGTTCTTCAGGTTCGTTGACCAGACGGCCCGCTATGCTGATTCTGCTGGCGATAACTTGAATCGTGTAATCCAAGTCCAACGGGCCTGTGTATCTCCCCTCGCCTTGGGGCCACCGGCTTTCACGGTTGGCGGCGGCCCACTGACGCACCGCCGTTTCAGACATAAAGGGACCAACAGAATCGGAATCCACGGATTGAACCCTGATGATACAGGCTGTGAGTACATGGACATGGGTCGGAATCTGCCAGAGAAAATCGGCTTCCGAGAATGCCAGCGTTTGAATTATCCGCCGCTCATTCATCGGCAGTCTCCATGAGCTTCTTGCGGGGAAGCATACACTCAAACTTGATACGGCTCAATCTCCACGCCTCGGCGGGATCGTCAAGGGTTCCGCTGAATTTCGTATCCCCGTCCCGGGCAAGGGAGTTTGCAATTTTCTCTACTACCGCACTCTCACGTACTTAATTCCCTGACCCTTGGCTGCGTCGGTTACTGCTTCGCTGACCAGGTAAGAGGGAACTTTGGAAACGCTTTCTGAGTACCCACCCTCCCCCGCTCACCCCCGCCCGATGAACGGCATCTTGGTTGCCATGATGGTCATAAACTGGACGTTGGTGTCCAGAGGCAGGTTGGCGATGTAGACCACCGTCTCGGCCACGTGGGCTACGTCGAAGCGGGGTTCGGAGCGGATTTCTCCGGTGGGTTGCAGGATGCCGGTTTCCATGGCCGCGGTCATATCGGTGGCCGCGTTGCCGATGTCTATCTGGCTGCAAGCGATGTTGTACTTTCGCCCGTCCAGCGAGGTGGCTTTGGTCAGTCCAGTCACGCCATGCTTGGTGGCGGTGTAGGGAGCGCTGTTGGGGCGCGGCGCGTAGGCCGAAATGGAGCCGTTGTTGATAATACGCCCGCCCATAGGCTCCTGAGCCTTCATTATCCTGATGGCTTCCTGGGTGCAAAGAAAAGTGCCGGTCAGGTTGGCGCTGACCACCGACTGCCACTGCTCGAAGGTCAGGTCTTCCATATTTACCGGCGGAGAGCCGCTGCCTGCGTTATTGAACAGCACATCAAGGCGCCCGCCAAAGGCTTCTTTCGTGCGCGCGAAAAGCTCGCCCACCGATTCGGGATTGCCCACGTCGGTAGGAACCACCATGGCCCGCTCCCGCAGTTCTTCCGCTCCGTCATCCGTCAATGTGGCTTCCAGCGTTTCGGCGCGCCGTCCGGCCAGGGTTACCGAATAACCGTCGCGCAACAGGGCCAGGGCTGAGGCGCGACCCACGCCGGAGCCGGCCCCGGTAACAATCGCAACCCGTTCCAAAGACTTCATCGCACTGCCTCCATACCCGTCTTTATTGCCAGTTTAACCCCGGCGGGGCCAATGTGGAATGTACCCCGTCCGTTCCTCCATATTTCTCTGCTGACCGGAATTGCGGAATAAGGACGACGGCTAAGGGCTATGACAGTGTGCGAGCCGCCCCGTGAGGCGTGTTATGATTCCGGCATCTCACTTGCTTAGGGGTGCGCCAGCGCTCTGGGAGTGGAGAATTGCGCCCGTCATACATCCTGAATCTGAAACCGGCAGCCATTTGCCGGAGCAGTTTAGCCTGATGGCGCCGCTTGCCGGACTGCGGAGCCGGTTTAGCGGCATCTATCCCGGATGGTGGGTGGTTGGGGCCTGTTGCTTTCTGGCTCTGTTTCCGGGGGCGATTTTCTCTTACGGCTTTCCGGTTTTCTACATACCCATCCGCGAAGAGCTGATGCTTACCGACACCCAGGTATCGCTGATTTTCGCGCTGTCGCGGGGCGAAGCGGGGGTCGGCGGCCCCTTGGTCGGCTGGATGGTGGACAAGTTCGACTCCCGCCCCATCGTGCTGGTGTTTGGGCTGATGGCGGGCGTCGGATTGATTATCCTCTCCGGCGTGGACGGGTACTGGATTTTTGTGCTGGTGTATGTCGGCATTGTATCGGTGGGCAACAACAGCGGTTTCGGGCAGACTTTCCTGGCGGTGACCAACCGCTGGTTCGTGCGCCGCCGCGCCGTCGGAATGACCTTGGTCATCACCTGCTACACCATCGGCGGGGCGATGCTGATTCCGGTGCTGTCCAGGGGCGTCGAGGCCATCGGCTGGCGCGATGTGATGCTCTATACCGGCATTTTCGTCGTTGTGGTGGTGATTCCTTTCGCCCTGTTCATCCGGCGCTCGCCGGAAAGTATGGGCATAGACCTGGCCCAAATGGGCGAGGCGGCGGAGCAATCGGAAGCCTCTTCCTCGGCTCAGGCGTCGGGGCGCGACTTCACGGTGGCGGAGGCGCTGCGAACCCCGACCTACTGGTGCATACTGCTGGCCAGCGCCTTACGCATTTCGGTCACCAGCGGGATACTGGTTCACGCCATCCCGATAATGGTGTGGAAGGGGACTTCCGAACAGGCTGGGGCCGATGTTATGGCGTTGCTTTTCTTCGTCTCCATTCCGGCGCGTCTCCTTATTGGCATCTCGGGGCTGAAGCTGCCTGGACAAGGCGTGCTGGGCATCGGCATGGCCGTAGGCGCAGTATCGGTGCTGGCCCTGGACTTCATTGGCGGCACGTGGATAATCTTCCCTTTCATAGCCGGGATGGCCATACTGGAAGGCGCGTCGGTGCTGAACTGGGTGTTGGTGGGCAACATCTTCGGACGGCGCAACTTCGCCACGCTGACCGGCATCATCTCGGTGTTCTACAGCGCCGGGATGATGCTGTCGCCGCTGTTCTTGGGTTGGATGGTGGACCGGACGGGAGGATACACGGAGTCGCTGCTGATACTGACCGGGCTGTACGCCGCCAGCGCCGCGCTGTTCGCCATCGCCCGCGCGCCGCGCCCGCGGGCAAGCTGACCTGCGGACTCACGGGCCGCGCCACAGGCCGCAGAGGAGCAATTCAGCCTATGGCACTGCGTATATGGCATTGTGCTATATAGCAAACACATCGTGAAGTTCCAGAGGCACACCCGGCAATTGCTGCCCGGCAGGCAACGCTGCAACTATGCCGGATCGGTTGCGGCGGCGCCGGAAGAACCGGGCGGCCGGTTGCTGACGCAGCGATCTGCTCCCCGAAAACTGTTCCAGCCAGCAAATGACAAGCCCGGACGCTTCCCGAAGCGTCCGGGCTTGTCATTTGGGCAATGCGTCCTTGCTCTGGCCCTGCTCCCGGTAGAGGGATGCTCCCAGTAGAGGGAGGGAGTATAGGGAAGGCTAGTTTTTGACGTACTGGTCGAACCAGCCAAGGGTGCGGGCCAGGGCGTCGGCGGCGGCATCCTCGCGGTAGTCGGGGCGCTCGTTGCAGTTGAAGCCGTGGCCGGCGCCGGAGTACATCTTGAAGTCGTGGGTAACGCCGGCGGCCTTCAGGGCTTCTTCGATCTGGGCTACGTCCGCCGGGGTGGGGTTGGCGTCGTCCTCTCCGAAGTTGCCCATCACCGGAACGGTGGAGCTGCTGGTGCGTTCGATGGGGGCCGGGCCGTCGCCGAAGGGCACCAGGATGCGCCCGCCGTAGTACACCGAGGCCGCGCTGAGGCCTGGGCAACTAGTGGCGGCCAGATAGGTGATGCGCCCGCCAACGCAGTAGCCAACAATGCCAATCTTGTTGCCGCGGGTGCGCTGGTAGCGGTTCTGGAGGTAATCAACGGTGACGTTGATGTCTTCGATGATTTCCTCGTCGTTCAGCGCGCCCATATACTGCTGCACCTGGGGCATCTGGTCATAGCCCAGCTTGGCGTTGGGGTGCTGGCGGTGATAGAAAGAGGGGGCGACGGCGACGTAGCCGTGGCGGGCATATTCGTCGCACACCTGCTCGATGTGCCGCGTAACGCCAAAGGCTTCCATAACGACGATAACTGCAGGGAAACTGTTGCCTTCTGAGGGAGCCGGATGGCTGACGTAGGTGGCCATGTCCTGGCCTTGGGCTCCGCTAAGCTCGTCCATCTCCCGTTTGCCGGGGAATCTGATGTTCTCCCAGAATGATGGCATGGAACTCCTCCTCTCCATTGTCCATAGTTCAGAGCCGACGGATTCAGCAAGCGCCTTTCCCGGCATACCGTATACCGGGCATACCGTATACCGTCTGCACCAGGCGGGGGCCTGCGGAGCATATACGGGGTGACGCTGTTTCCGCGACTAAATGCGAAAGGATTTTAGCAGATTCCCAACTGCGGGAATAGCGGACGCCAAATTTGCGGCGGCCGCGTTGCAAAGTCTTTACCGGCGGCAATCATCCTGAAATTTGCGGCGTACGCTCCAAGAAGATAGCGCCGCCGTCAGAAAACCCGTCAGGCCGGCTGCTCTGTCAGCCGAAGCCGCATATCTTCCGGCACAGCTCGCAGTCGGCTGCGGAAGGCCGTGTTCACCCGATCAGACACCCGGCGGGTTGCTTCCTGCATCAGGGCCACGCCCCCCAAGTAGTCATCCACGTGAATATATTCCGCTTCGATGCGGCCTTCGGGCGCGCCGTTGTGGTAGTTGCCTAACGGAAAGGCGATGCCTGTTGTCCTGTACCCATAGACTGCGAAGGCGCTGGCCTCGCATACGCCGCCGCTCATCAGTTGTCGTTGCGACGCGAATCCGCCATCTCGCTCGTTCAACGCTTCCCGCGCCCGGATCAGCACCGACTCGGCATCGGCGTCGAAGGTGAAGCCGGCATCCCCCACCCGTATCACCGGCCCCTTGCCCTGTTCAGCCCCCGGCAGAATGCGGCTGGACTCGGCGGAGATGACCAGCGTACCGGGCGGCAGCAAGCGGGCGTCGGCGGCCAGCCTTGCCCCGACCAGCCCCACTTCCTCGGCGCGGGTGAACAGGGCGTAGACATCGCCTTCCGTCCGCTTGCCGCTGCGGGACAGCCGGGCCATCGCCGCCAGCGTGGAGGCGCACCCGGCCAAATCGTCTACTGCCCGCATACGGATGTATTCGCCGTCCAGCTCGAAGTCTGTGAGGTCGAATACCACTGCCGCAGGTAGGGGCAGCTCGGCAGCAAGGGCGGCATCGGACACGTGTACCAGGGCGCGCCGCTCCGATTCCGCGCCGTGGGGCCCGGCGGTGGCCGCAGGCGCTCGCCTCCCGCCGGGTCCCGCCACTTGTAGCGGCACTCCGGCGGTGAAGGCCGACGCCGGAATGCCGCCCAGCGCGGCAGCCACGAATACATCGTTGCTGTCGCCGTGGCGCTGGATTAGCTCGAAGCCGGGATGATCCATGTGGGCCACGACGGCCAGGGGAGGAGCGTCCGAGTCACGGCCGGGCAACCGGGCCAGGATATTGCCGAAGGAGTCCTGGCTGTATTCCACGCCGGTCTCATTGAGGATGGCGCGCACCACGGAGGCCACGCCCGCCTCGTGGAAGGCCACCGCCGGCTGCGCCCCCAGCCGGGACAGAAAGTCCAGCGCTTCTTCTCGGTCGTTCATAACTTTCCTCCATATCGGCAGTTTAGCCAGGTTATCAAACACAGAGGATAAAACGGCAGCCGACAAATTAGCAATTCCCCAGGGGATTCAGGCATCGCTGTAATTTAGGCGGTTTAGTTACCGGCGTTCCGGTGAAACCCGGAATCCAAGAATCCCGTGCCTATAAAAATCCTGTCCATCCTGTTCATCTATGTAAAGAAACCACCTGAAAAGGAACGCTGCCAGGGAACTAGAAAGCCTTTACTGAGTTATAACATCTTGGTATGCTCTAGAAAGCGTTAAATTGCCGATGCTAATAGCGAGGTTTTTCAATGCCGTACCAACACCGCGAATACCCGGAATTTTCATGGTCACACAGCCGGAACAAAAAATTTCAGGAATGCCCCCGATCCTATTACTATCATTACTATGGTTCTCATAACGGTTGGTATGACAATGCGCCGGAGGACGCCCGTTTGGCCTACCGCCTGAAAAAACTCACTAGCATGGCCCTGGAGCTGGGAGCGGCAGTTCATGAGGGCGCTTCCTCGGCAATACAATGCGCAAGAATGGGTAAACCAGCGCCCACTGTCGCTGATTTATACTTCATTGCCCGGTTCCGCCTTAACACAGCTTGGTCAGAATCCAATGATTTTTCTGCATGGGAAAGATTCCCCAACCGACGCAAAATGCTCCATGAGTTCTACTACAATTCCGGCATAAGCCACAATGTAGTAGAAAGAGCTAAAAAGCAATTGGAAACCTGCTTCCAAAATCTGCTGGAATCGGTAAGCTACCGGGAGGCCGCAGCCGCGCCTCGGTGTGAAATAAAAAAAGTGGAGGAATTTGTTACCTTCGATATGGATGGAACGCCCATCCACGCCGTGCCGGACCTTATCTACCGCAAGGGCAATGACGAGTGGATAGTAGTAGACTGGAAATCAGGACGCAATAAAGCAGACAACATCAGTCAAGCATCGGTTTATGCTCTATACGTTCGAGAGTCTCTTCAAGTGACACAGAATATCTTGGTGCGCGTGGAGTATCTCTTTCACGGCGAAACGGAAGAGCATTTCTTCACCGAAGACGACCTGAACAAGAGGGCGGAAGACATAGAGGACAGTATTGCATTTATGCAGAGTTATCTGCGGGATGCTGCCCGGAATGAACCTCTGGGAAAGGCTGATTTCCCTATTCGCCAGGACACATCGCTCTGCCGGTATTGCAATTTCTACCAGTTGGACCGCGACGAGATAGCTGCGCGCCAAACTGGCCCATTCTGAACCAAGGCTCGGGGCCAATTCGAGGCGCGGAAGTCCGATAGCAAGGGCAGAAACCCTTCTTAAAGCCGCCTGTTGCAAGCCTGCGTCGCCGGTTTCAGCGTGTTCTCTGCGCCCAGTCCGTTTAATCCTGTATACTGCGGACAATAATATCAGTAACGGGGGATAGTCGTGCTGGAACAGTTCAAAGTTGGACATGACGAAGCGGAATTTGTTCAGGGGCAGGCCCTGAAATCAACAGTGTCAGGCATATTCGGGCACTTGGGGGTGCCGGAGGATGACGCGGAACTGGGGGCCGACGTGCTGGTGCTGGCCGACCTGCGCGGTGTTGACTCCCACGGCGTTTCCAATATGCTGCGCAGCTACGTGTCGGGTTACCAGGACGGCTCAATCAACCCTCGTCCCGACTGGAAAGTCATCCGTGAGACACCGTCCACCGCCACGGTGGACTCCGACCGGGGGCTGGGCACGATCATCACCCCCAAGGCGATGAACATCGCCATCGAGAAAGCCCGCAACGTGGGCGTCGGGATGGTCGCCATCGGCAACGCCCGGCACCTAGGCATGGCGTCCTACCACTCGATGCTGGCCCTGCCTCACGATATGATCGGCGTGTGCATGACCAGTTGTCCGCCGTCGGTGTTGCCCACCTTTGGGGCTGAGCCGCGGCTGGGAACGAATCCCATCGCGGTGGCCGTGCCAACTGGGGAGGAAGCTCCCTTCGTCTTCGATGCCGCCACCAGCTCCGTGGCGGTGAACAAGATACGCATCGCCCAGCGCCTCGGGGTCGACATTCCGGCAGGCTGGCTGGCCGAGCAAGACGGCACTCCTGTAATGGAAGAGAGGCAAGCCCCCGACAACTACTGGCTGCTGCCGGTGGGCGGCAGCCGCGAGGGCGGCTCTCACAAGGGTTATGGACTGTCCTGCGTGGTGGACATTCTGGCCGGGGTGCTGACTGGCTTCGGCTACGGCGTGGCGCCGGGCCGCCCCAACTTCGGCCACTACGTGGCGGCCTACAGCGTGGACGCCTTCACCGATGTGGCCCAATTCAAGCAGGAAATGGACGAGTGGGTCCGCATGATGAACGCCACCAAGCCGGCCCCCGGCCATGACCGCGTCATCGTCGCCGGCCAGCCCGAGGCTGAAATGGAAGCCATACGCCGCGACGAGGGCATACCCCTTCACCCCGAGGTGTCCCAGTCCATCCGCGACATCTGCGCCGAGCTGGGAGTTGAGTGCCTGTTTTAGAGGTTGCTTAAAATTGAGCAACGCTTCGACTTGAATACACTCTTGAATACACTGGGGAGGCATGATGGCAGATTTCAAGACCGGCTCTGTGCAGGCCAACGGCATAAATTTCCATTACCTCGAGATGGGGGAGGGGCCGCTGGCGCTGTGCCTGCACGGATTCCCTGACCACGCTTGGTCCTTCCGCCACCTGCTGCCCGACTTGGCCGCAGCAGGGTTTCGGGCTGTCGCGCCATTTATGCGCGGATACGCCCCCACCGAAGCGCCGAAGGACGGCAACTACCGGGCCGTTCTGCTTGCCCGCGATGCCGTCGCCTTGACTGACGCCCTTGGCCGCGGACAAGCTTATCTCATCGGAAACGACTGGGGAGCGGGGGCGGTTATCGGCGCCGCCGTCCTCGCCCCGGAGAAGGTGCGCAAGCTGGTCACCATCGCCTCGGGCCGCGCCGACGAGGAATTGACGATGGACTATTGGCATCTTAGGGGCACCTGGCACTTCTATTTCTTCCAGATGCCCTTCGCGGAGAGGGTGGTGGCCCATAATGACTATGCCTATGTGGAACAGTGGTGGCGGGATGCCTCGCCGGAGTGGGACATACCGGCCTATGCCCTCGAAAGCATCCGCGAGACCTTCCGCAAACCGGGAGTGGCTGAGGCCGCGCTGGGCTATTACCGGGCCCGGTTCGGCCCGGCGCCGCAGGACTCTGAGATACTGAGAGATGAAGAACGGATCAATGCCGGCCCGGTGACTGTCCCCACGCTGGCCCTGCATGGCACCCGCGACCGCCCCAAGCGGCTGGAGTCCTTTGAGAGCGAGTACATGGACGCTTATTTCACCGGCGGGTTGGAGAAGGTCATCATACCCGGAACCGGCCACTTCATGCACCAGGAAAGGCCGGAAGAGGTTAACCCTCAAATAGTGCGGTTCCTCACCGGCTGACTCCCAAAACCTGTCGCGGCCGGCTACAACTGCCGCCGCGTCGGGTCGGTGCGGTCGCGCAGCCAGTCGCCGGTCAGGTTGCACGACATCACCAGGAAGGTGATGGCGATACCCGGCACCAGCGGGAACCACCACGCCCCGGGGTAGAACAGGAACTGCTGGGCGTCGCGGAGCATATTGCCCCAAGACGGAATGGGCCTCTGCACGCCCAAACCGAGGAAGCTCAGCGATGCCTCGACAATCACCGCCAGTCCCACCTCCAGCGTCGCCAGCACCAGCAGGGTGTTGATGATGTTGGGGAATACGTGGCGCAACATAATCCGGGGGCGGCTGGACCCCGCCACATTGGCCAGCCGGACGAAGTCCATCTCCATCAGCCGCAGCACCTCGCCTCGCAGCACCCGGGCGAATCCCATCCATCGCAGGAACCCGATGACGATAATCAGGTTGATTATGCTCGGGCCGAGCAGGGTGACCACCGTCAGAGCCACCATCAGGTAGGGTAAAGACAGGAAGGCGTCGGTAATCTGCATCAGAGCCCGGTCTACCCAGCCCCGGAATACCCCGGCAACAAGGGCCACCAGAGTGCCCAACAGAGCGGCCAGCAGCACGGCGGCCACCGACACCCTTACAGAGCTTTGCCCGCCGTGAATCAGCCGGCTGAGAACGTCCCTCCCCTGATTATCAGTCCCTAGGATATGCCCGGAAAACTCCGGAGCCTGCAACAGGCCTATCGGGTTGATTTCTATGGAGTCGTAGGGCGTTATCCAGCTTACTGGCAGAACGGCTATGACAAGGCAAATGGAAAGGAACAGGACCGACAGCTTGGGAGACCCCCGCAGTGCGCTTCTGATGGCGCGAAGGGCGGCCGAAACCCGCTCCGGGGCGGACGGGCTGGCCGGGATTACTGCGCCGATGGTGTTTTTCGATTCCATAGCCATCATTCCTGCTTCTGCGGGAATCCATACTCACGAATCTGATAGTCGCTAGGCGAACCGGATACGCGGGTCAAGCCACGCATACATCACGTCCACGAAGATATTGACGAATACTATGATGGCGGCCACAAAAAAGATTACGCCCTGAGTTACCGGATAATCACGGGCTATGAGGGCCCCGACCAGGAGGTGCCCTACCCCAGGCCAACTGAAAATCGTCTCTGTCACCACCGCGCCGCCGACCAGGGCGGCAAAGTTGACGAAAAACAGAGTGAATACCGGGATTGAGGCGTTCTTGAAGGCGTGTTTCCAGATTACCAGGCGGGTGGGCAGCCCTTTGGCGCGAATCATCTTGATGTAGTCTGACTCCAGCACTTCCAGCATGGTGGAGCGGACAATTCTCATGTGGGAGGCTATCAGGAAGAAGGCCAAGGAAGCCGCCGGCATAATGATGGCTTTAGGCCCCAGCCGCGCGAACCCTCCGGCGCTGTCCAGCCAGCCGAGCTTCACCGAGAACAGCATTATCAGCAGCAGCCCCACCCAGAAGACGGGCATAGACTGGCCGGTAATTGCCAACACCTTCCCTACCCGGTCGAATATCGAGTCGGGCCGGGCTGCGGAAACCGCGCCAATGATTACGCCTATAATTACGGCGAAGGCCATAGAAACGGCGGTTAGTTGCAGGGTGGCCGGCAGCCGGGACAGCACCACGTCCATCACGGGCTGATGGTCCCATTGCAAGGCATCTCCCAAGTTGCCCTGAAAAAGATTCTGGTAGTAGATGCCTAGCTGCACCCAGATGCTTCTGTCGAAACCATAGGCCGCCGTCAGCTTTTCCACATCGGCCTGAGTGGCTTCCGGCGGCAGCATATACTCTACCGGGTTGCCCCCGCCGATCCGCAACAGCATGAACACGGCCAGCGTGATGAGAATCATCGTGATGACGCCGGCAAGCAAGCGCCTGATGATATAACTGCCCAACTTCGGCTCCCTGTGATACTGCCTTGTTATTCCTGCGTCTTCACGTCACTCCCGGGAAAACGGGATTCCGTGCGCTCGCGCTAAAGGCCAGAGGTGGCGTAAGCAGGAGCCCCAGATTCCCATTTTCCCGGGAATGACGGATATAGCGTTTGCTAATCCATCATTCCCAAGGTGTCAGACTGCTAGTCCCTCAGCACTACCAGATCGTAGTGCTTGAAGTGGGGTGTGAACTCCACCGTGGGGTGGGACAGCACCCGGTCGGTGTAGGCGTTGACCAGGGACATACCATACAGTGGGAAGGTCTCTTCGGTGCTTAGCACCTCGTCTTCCAGCTCGGCCAGGAGCGGAGCCATTTCCTCGGGGGTTTCGGCTCCCGTGGCGTCGAAGTACAGTTCCTCAATCCGGTCGTTATAGATTCCCACGTAGCCGCTGGTGGCGTGATACCAGCTTATCTGCACGCCGGAGTGATCCTGCCGCCCCCAAGTCTGGAGGTTTACCGGAACTTGGGAGAAGATGCCCGCCCGGAAGCCGCGCACGTAGTCTGATGGGTCGTGCTCCTGCCAGGTCATGGTCACGCCGATGTCGTTCCAGTAGCTGGCAATGGCGTCAGCCATCTCCGGTATGCCGGGGCGGCCGGCGAACTGGCCGAAGTGACCGCTCATATCGAAGCCGTCGGCGTAGCCCGCCTCGGCCAGCAGCCGCTTGGCCTCGTCTGGGTTGTATTCGGATACGTTGTAGACCCGCTCATCCAGACGGGAGCCGAAGGAACCGGCGTGATAGATGGAGCCGACGGGCTTGGAGAACCCGAAATGCGGCCCGGTGGAAACGGAGGCCTTGTCTATCGCCAGATTCAGGGCGCGACGGACTTGGGGGTTTAAGGTAGGGTGGTCAACGCAAACGCCGGGCGTCGTCCATTCGGGAATGCTCACGCCGCCCTCGTCCACGCGGCCGGCGGGCTTGGCGGCTTCGCGCAGGTGCAGAGGGCAGCCGAAGGTCAGGGACAGCATTCCGTTGGCTTGGTAGGTCTGGGTCCAGGTGTCGCCGCGGCCGGGATTCACGCCGCGGACACCCAGTTCTTCGGACTTGTCCAGATCTTTGGCCAAAGCCCAAGGCAAGTTGTACACTGCATCCACCTGCTCACTGGCGAGCAGGGCATAACGGGCCGACGGCTCGGAAACCACGAGAAACTCCATCTGACCGAACTGAGGCTTGTGCCAGTGGTCATAGTTGGCCCAGAAATCGTCCCAGCGGTCAAACAGGATGCGGTTGTTCGGTTCCCATTCGACGATGGAGAAAGGCCCGCCGCCTGCGGCGTTTTCCAGGTAGGCTTCAGGGCCGGCCAGCAGGCGAGTCGGATTGCCGTACCAGTAGAGGTGATACCCGTTGCCGCCTAAGTTCCACATCCAGGTGGGCTTGCCGCCGTCGGTCTTGACAAAGACCTCGGTGGGGCTGATGACTTCCACGTCGGCTGTGAGTTCCTGGGCCTTGGCGCTGTTCCACAGAGGAACGTCGTAACCGGCGGTTCCCACATAGTCTCCCATAAACCCTTGCAGGTTTACCTTCAACGCTTCTCCGTCGGCCACAGTTCCGTCTTGGAAGCGGGCGTCTGGGTTGAGACGGAAGGTCAAACCGTCCAGAGTTTGCTCGAAAGACAAAGCCCAAGCCGGTTTCAGGACGCCGTTGGGGTCTTGCATCATCAGGCGCAGGTTGTAGTAATCGCCCAAGAAGTTAACTTGCGTAGCCGCCCAAGGGTTCAGGTCGCTGCTTCCCCAGCTATCCATAGCCACGGTGAACTTGCCCACTTCGGCCGGGACGCCGTTTTCCCCCGGCTTGGGGTAAGCGCTGGGCCAGGTCTTGCTGGCCTCAGCCACCGCTTCCGTGGGCGCTACGGTGGGAATGGCGCGGGCCGTGGATCTCGGCGCAGCGGGCGTAGTTCCCGAGGATACGGGTGTTTGGGCAGCGGTTGCCTCCGTTGGCGGCGGGGCATCTGTCGGGGTCGGGGCCGCCGTGGGAACTGTAGTGGCGGGGACTTCCGTGGCCTCATCTGAACCGCAGGCGGCCAGCAGCCCGGTTATCAGAATCGCTAGTAAGATGGACAAGGGCAATTTATACGCCGACAGACGTTTCACTTTTCGTTCCTCCCAAATCTTTAAGACCGGGCAACACCCATAAGGCGTTGGCTGTGGCACGCGAGGGCTTTTCGTTCCTCCCAAATCTTTGACTGTTCAACACTACGGCCCGCCCATAACCTTGTCAACACTGCAAACCAGTTTCGCCGCGTTTTTAACAAAGATGTAACGGAACTGTAATTTTGCGGTTACATTTCGTTCCTCCCAAATCTTTAGACCGGGCAACACTTTTCTGAACAGCAAGAGGAAGGGCGGGACATCTAGTTCTTCCCAAATCTTTGACCGTTCAACACTACGGCCCGCCCATAACCTTGTCAACACTGCAAACCAGTTTCGCCGCGTTTTTAACAAAGATGTAACGGAACTGTAATTTTGCGGTTACATTTCGTTCCTCCCAAATCTTTAGACCGGGCAACACTTTTCTGAACAGTAAGGGGAAGGGTGGGACATTTCGTTCTTCCCAAATCTTTAGACCGTTCAACACTACGGCCCGCCCATAACCTTGTCAACACTGCAAACCAGTTTCGCCGCGTTTTTAACAAAGATGTAACGGAACTGTAATTTTGCGGTTACATTAAAGTTCGCAACGCTTGCCAGCCTGCGCCGCTGGGCATCGGAGAGCCTGGCAGAAAGCCAAGCGTGGGGCTAGTCAGCCCCGGACGGTGAGTTTGCCCGCCGAGTAACCGCCGTCAACGTAGATGGCTTGGCCGTTGACATACCCCGACGCCGGAGACGCCAGGAACAGGACGGCGTTGGCGATGTCGGCGGGCTGACCAAAGCGGGCGGCTGGCACCTGCGTCAGGAAGTTGCTGCGGTACTCTTCCGAAGACTCCACGGTGGCCGGGGTTTCCGTGAAACCCGGTCCCACGGCGTTGACGGTGATGCCGAACTCCCCCAGCTCCAGGGCCAGCACTTTCGTAAGCTGCACCACCCCGGCCTTGGCGGCGCAGTAGGCGCCACCGGCGTAGCGGGCGTTGTTGGCGGCGGTGGAGGCAATGTTGACGATGCGCCCGCCGTTGCCCTGCTCAATCATACGGCGGCCTGCCGCCCGGCAACAGAGAAACTGGCCCTTCAGGTTCACTCCCAGGACCTCGTCCCAAGCGCCTTCGCTCATATCCACGATGCGGGAGTTAAGTGCGTAACCAGCGACGTTTACTAATATGTCCACCGAGCCGTAAACCGCAACCGCGGACACGACTAGGGCATCCACCTGTCCGCTATCGGTAACGTCCACCTGCGCGGCGCGGGCCGTGCCTCCGGACTCCGCAATCCGGCTCGCCACAACCTCCGCGCCTTTCAGGTTCCGGTCGGCGATGGTCACGGATGCGCCGTCAGCAGCCAGCGCCAGCGCAATCTCGCGCCCGATGCCGGATGCTGAGCCGGTTACAATGGCAGACTTACCCGACAGGTTCATACTTGCCCTCAAGAAGCAATGTTCTGAATTAGAATCTACGGGATGATTAAGGGAGAAAGTACCCTGAGAATCTTAAAATCTGGTTAATCCTGATTCAGACTTAGAGTGCGGGCCCGGAGCCTGCTGAAGCGGGAGCCGCAACCGGGGCCTGCTTGTCTATGTTCTTGATTTCGTCGGGATACAGGTGACACGAAACCATACGCCCGTCCTTCGTGGGCGACAGGACAGGAATTTCTTGGCGGCAAACGGGCATAGCGTAGGGGCAGCGAGGGTGGAAGGAGCAGCCGCTGGGAGTCTCCAATGCGCTGGGCACCTCCCCCACTATGGGAATCGGCCAGTTCGGCGCCGTGCCGGGCGGCGTGGCGGCAGCCACCAGCGAGGCAGTGTATGGATGTTGCGGCTGGGAACAGGTCAACTCGGCGTCGCCCAGTTCCACCAGCTTGCCCAGGTACATCACGCCGATGGTGTGGCTCATGTGCTCCACCGAGGCCAGGTCGTGGGAAATGAGGATGTAGGAAATGCTCCGCTCGTCCTGGATGTCTTTCAGCAGATTCAACACCTGCGAGCGGATGGACACGTCCAGCGACGAGACGGGTTCGTCCAGCACTATCAGGTCGGGGTTTAGAGTTAGGGCGCGGGCCACGCCGATGCGCTGGCGCTGCCCGCCGCTGAACTCGTGGGGGAACTGCGACTGCACCCACGGAGGCAGACCGACCGAACTGAGCGCCAGAGCCACGCGTTCCTCCCGGTCGCCTCGTCCGACGCCGTGCACCTCCAGCGGCTCCCCGATGATGTGGCCCACCCGCATCCGCGGGTTCAGCGCCCCGTAGGGGTCTTGCAGCACGGCCTGAACGTTCCGGCGATAGTTTCGGGTTTCCTGAGCCGACATATCCGCCAAGGAAGCGCCCCGGTACAGGATCTCCCCAGAGGAGGGATCGAGCAGTTTCAGGATGAGGTTGGCCATGGTGCTCTTGCCGCAGCCCGATTCTCCCACTAGCGCGAAGGTCTCGCCTTCGTGGATGGAGAATGAAACGTCATCAACGGCTCGGACCACCCCCGCGGAGCGGCTGTTCAGCAGTCCCGTCTTGATGACGAAATGCTTGACGGAGTTCCGCGCCTCGATAATTATATCGCTTGCTGTGGCGTCGGCTTGCATATTCACTCTCAACTGTCGGCTGTACGGCGGCTATGCGGCGATCCCCAAGGGACGGGCGTGGATGACGTCCACAGCACTTACCGGGCGCGGTTGGGTCGCCAAAACGGTAGCGGTGGCCGCCCCGTATCCCCGTCCAGGATAAGAAACTTCACCACAAAGGCTTCTCTTTTCTTTTCCAACCATAGCCGGATGCGCGTTGGGCAACTTCATTCGATGCCCGGTATTCGATGCCCCGGTATTTATTCCACCAGCCAGCACCGGGTTCTTTGCAGATTGCCCACGTTGAAGATAGACGGAGGCCCTCCATCGCGACACTGTTCCATCACCTTGTCGCAACGGGGATGGAACGGGCAGCCCGAGGGCAGATTGCCGGCATTGGGAGGGTCGCCCTGGATGGTGCGGAGGCGCTCCCGCTTCTCGCCCAGCACTGGCAACGCCTCCAGCAGTGCTTCGGTGTAGGGGTGCGTCGGGTGGTTCAGCACCTGGTCCTTGGGGCCATACTCCACCACCAGCCCGCCGTAGAACACCGCCAGGTTATCGCACAGGTTGCCGACGATGCTGATGTCGTGGGTGATGAAAATCAGCGCCATACCCGTCTGCTGTTGCAGATCCTTAAGCAGCTCCAAGTATTGCCGCTGGGTGGTTACGTCCAGCGCAGTGGTGGGTTCGTCGGCAATCAGCAGGTCGGGGTAAGGCCCAATGGATGCCGCGCTGGAGGCCCTCTGCCGCATCCCGCCGCTCATCTCGTGGGGGTAGTTGCGCACTCGCAGATGCGGCGCGGTAATCTTGACCATCCGCAATAGGTCAATGCTGCGCTCCATCGCAGCTTTCCAGCTTAGCCCGGAATGCACCGCCAGCGGCTCCGCTATTTGCGTGCCGATGGAGAATACCGGGTCGAGCGCGGCCATGGAGTTTTGCAGAATCATCCCCATGCGGACGCCGCGCAGCCGCTCCATTTCTTTTTCAGACAGATCCAGGGTGTTCTGCCCCTGGAACAGCACCTGTCCGCCCACAATCCTTGCTCCCCGCGGCAGCAGCCGCAACAGGGACAAGCAGGTGATTGTCTTGCCGGATCCGGACTCTCCCACCAGCCCCAGGGTCTCGCCGGGCATAAGGTTGAAGCTGACGCCGTTGACCGCCTGCACCACCCCGCGGCGGGTGAAGAAGTGGGTTTGGAGGTTTTGCACCTCCAGCAACGGGCGCGAGCCGCTCTGCCGTAGATCTGGAGCAAGGGCTTGTTCCGTGGTCACAGCAGCCTCCGGTAATGGAAATGGTTGGCGAAAGGCGAGAGGCAATGCGCGGGTTGCGGCGCGACGGCATTCAAAACGCCGGAAGTTATTGGAAAAAGGTAAGCCCAAAGCCGAAGGGCTGTCAAGCTTCCGGCAGCCACTGCGCCAAGATTTTACCTGAACGTAACATTATTGATGCTTTGCCAGCGTATAAGCCGCAGGATGGCCTCCGAACTTACGGGGGCGGCCATCCCGCGGCCCGGCGGCCTTGCCAGTTGACTCGAAATTTCTTCTAACATGGCTGGGCGAAAGATCTCGCTGCCATAGCCAGGATCCTCTGGTGAGCTTGGATCCCAAGCTGCAACAGCGGCTTTGGTAGGACGGGGTGTTAGTAGCTGGCTGGGAAGTGCGGCATAAGCCCGGCGCTTGATATATTCGCGCCGGGCCGGGTGCCCGCCGAGCCGCTGGCTTGCGCGCCGCCCCGTTAGCGGGCGGCCTTCGCGGGTTGATGCGCCCTTAGGAACTCCCGAACCTGGCTAATCGTGTTAGCCTTGATATCCTCTTGCTCCTTCCAGGGGTAGACCGTGACCTCGGCCTTGGGCGCCAGTTCCGCCAGTTCCATGGCGGCCTCGTAGGAGTGGGCCGGCGTATCATCCGGCATGACCAGCAACGGCGTCTGGCAGGAGCGGGCGAAGTCTCGTGACACGCTGTACACGAAGTTCGGCTGTACCCGGTAAAGGTTGTGCAGGTACTGCTCGATGGTCTCCATCGTCAAGTTAGGCTGCTGGGCCATTAGATCCGGCCCCCAGGAATCGCGGCCCATGTCGTACATGGCGTCCGGCGTCTTCGAGGCGTGACCGACCGGCTGGCAGAGCACGGCGGCCATCACCCGCTCCGGCGCCCGCTCTATGAGCTTCATCGCAAAAGGCCCGCCGATGCAGTAGCCGATGAAAAGGAACTCCTGTATTCCCAAGTGGTCCATCAACCCTAACTGATCGTCGGCGAAGGCCCCCCACGGGTCGTTGACCTGCACCGGGCCGGTGGATTCTCCGCCGATGGCGTTGCGCTGGTCCATGGTGATGACCCGGAAGTCGTCCTTGAACACTTCCATCGAGTCGAACACCTGGCCGGGCCAGTTTTCGACCTTGGAATTCAAGCCTCCGCCGGGAGTAGCCAGCAGCGGGAAACCGGCCCCGGCCTCTTCATACCGGATGGTGACATCACCCTTGGTGAAATGCGGCATTGCAGTTCCTCCTTCTTGTCCTAGTATCGTTTGTCTCCCGTATCTGCGTATCAGGCAATTGTAACTTGGGAAACCGGGGCGTCAATGCGGGAGTGGCTGGGGTGTTCTAAGTGTGGTGGGCGTTGCGGGTGAACCGTTGGCGAACCTGCGCCATCCTTACGCTTCCCTTGTGATTCGCGCTTCTCTTGTGATTCGCGCTTCCCCTGTGATTCGCGCTTCTCCGGAATGACGGGGAGTTCCGTCGGCAGCAATTTGCCCGGCGCGGAGAAGTTAAAACGCCATTGACCTGGCCGTTTCTCGCGAATCCCAGGCAATTGTCACCTGATGTAGGTTAAAATCCCCTCTGCTATCCCAATATAAGAAAGAAGGAGTGCTTATGGCATCCATAAGGCTGTATTCCGGCGAAGACGGAGAATCCCACATTGAAGTGATAGACCCGTCCGCTCACCCCGCCTGGACCGAGTTGCACAATGCCAAGGGAATCGTGTTTCGGGCTTTGCCGCCGGGGTTTTTCAGTGACTGGCACGTGGCCCCCCGGAGGCAGTACCTTATCACCCTCTCCGGTGAGGCGGAAATCGGGCTAGGGGACGGAACGGTACATCGCCTTGGCCCCGGAGACGTAAATCTGGCTGAGGACTTGACCGGGCGCGGACACACCACCCGCGTGGTGGGTGATGTCCCCAGGGTCGTCGCCACCATCCATTTGGACGAATAGCGCCAACGAAGAGCGCGAGACCCGCTTGTCTTGAGATTGCCGAAGGACAAGCGGGTTCCATACTCCCTTGCTAATACTCCCGGCCGGTCTCAACCGAAAAGCGATTGCCCCAGACAATGTTGAGCCGACTTTGGTGTATGGCTACTAAGCCGCCCGCTTCGGCCATACCGGCTCGTGGTAGCCCAGCGGCGCCGTGGGCCGGGCCCAGTATGGCGCAGTCTCCGAAAGTTGCACCACCGGCGCAAGATGACGCAGCCGTCCGCCAGGAACGTCGCTCTTCGTAGACCAGCGCATTATTTCGTCAGCAGTGAACTCCTCTGGCACATCTCGCAAATCCGATTCCGGCGCTTGACCCCGCTCCACCAGCCAGCGGCCGGTCTGCGCCAGCGATGCCCGAACCAGCCAACTGCCCCCTTCCTGCACTCGCCGGGCCAAGGCCACCATTGCGCCGAAGGCCATCAGGTAGCCGGTCAGGTAGTCAATGGCTGACACCGGGTAGAACTGCGGCCCCGGCTCCGCGCCGGGGAACAGTTCGCCCTGGCGATGAGTTATGCCGCTGACGGTCTGCACCACAGTATCGAAGCCGCGCCGCTCAGCCCACGGCCCCACGCGGCCAAAGGCGGAGAGCGAAACGTAGACGATGCCCGGCCGCAGCTTGGCTAGGTCTTGAGGCGAAAGGCCCCGTTGCGCCAGCGTCCCAGGACGATAGCCTTGCGAGAATACGTCCCCCTCGCGCGCCAGCCCCCGAAGAATCTCCACATCCTTGTCCAGCCGCAAATCAAGATGCGCGGAGAGCTTGCCGTGGCCGGTGTCCAGTTCCTGCGACGGGCTGAAGGGCAAGTGCGGCCCGCTGATTTTCAACACGTCCGCCCCGTGTTCCGCCAGAGTGCGGGCGCAGGATGGCCCGGCCAGCACTCTGGTGAGGTCCAGCGCCCTTATCCCCGACAATGGCCTGGGGCCTTCCGGCATTGGTTCCGGTGGGCTCTCGCCAATCTTCTCTATTTCCAGTAGAGGCAGAGACGCAACGGCAGCAGACTGGGGATGCTGCGCCCATTCAGTCATAGAGCGAACCATCCCCCCGGCTCCCTTGGCGGCTATGATGGCCTCCTCCAGCTCCAGAGCATCCCACTGCGCCACGGCCCGGCGCACCGCCTCCCGATCTTCCTCGACGCCCAGCACGCCGAGGGCTGCGTCCCGGTGGTTGGGGAAATTGCAGTGAAGGTAGCTCCAGCGCCCGTTCTTGGCCGGATACACGCCCATCACCGGAGTCCGCTCGGCGGCAACGGGTGTCCCGTCCATTTCCAGGTACTTGCCGCTGCGCAGGGAAGCGGTGGCCTGCCGGGCGTCCACCTTGACTTCCTGACGGCGCCCGGTGCGAAGTTCCCAGAGATCCGAGGCGGCGAGGCCAACGGCGGCCAGACTGGCTGCGGCGGTCTCCCCGATGCGGAAGGGGGTGGGAAGGATGGGGTCGGCGCCGCCCAATCCCGAGCGGCCTGAGCGCACAGACACAATTTCGACACCGGCGGCGCGGCGCGCATCCCAGCCGGGAATCGCAAGTATGGTGGATAGAGTTTCGTCAATCACGCTGGAAGCTGCTCCTCTTTTGTGAGTCACCGTTGTAAGACCTCGCCGAGTTCAGCGTGGGGGTTGACTTTTGTGAGTCACCGTTTTTGTGAGTCACCGTTGCACAGATTATCCGTGAACGGCTAGTTGGGAACCCAGACCATCGCCCCTATCTCGCTGAACTCCCGCTTCAGCTTCTCCCACGAGTCCCCGGCGTCGGCGCTCCGGTAGACCTCGCCCAGGAGGCTGGACGCGAGGACGAAATCCGGGTCAGCCGGGTGTGTGACGATGGACCAGATGTTGGAGTTTGGCTCCACCGGCAGGGGGCGCGCATCCCAAGTCTCTCCGGCGTCCATGGAGCGTTGGATGGCGCCAATACTCCCGATGGCGGTGTCGCCGACGGCGGCGAAAAGCACGTTGGGATCATCGGGTTTGAATACGATGCCCCGGCTGTAGGGCAGACAAATTTGTCGGTGGTCGTCACAGACTGCCAGCTTTCGCCCATATCGGTGGTGGCGTAGATTTCCCGGGGAGTGCCGGCCAGTACCTTGTTGGAAGCGCCGGGGCTGATGGCCATGCCGTGGATGTCGGGATGCACCCCGCCCTGGACGTGCGTCCAGGTGTCACCGCCGTCCAGACTGCGGTAGACGCCATCCACTTCGACCCCGGCCCACACGGTGCGGCTGTCCTGAGGATCCACCATCAGCATTGTAACCATCGGTGGGCCGATGTGGCATTCCTGCGCCATCTGCACCGGCAGCTTGGCCCAACTCTGTCCGCCGTCCTGAGAACGGAAAAGGGCCGCGGGCTTGATTCCCACAAAGATGTTATCGGTGTTCTGCGGGTCAATGGCGATTGACCAGATTGGAGCCCCTTCCATGGGAGACCACAGCTTTTCCCAAGTGGCCCCGCTATCCTCGCTGCGGTAGATGCCGTAGTCCGAGCCGGCCAGGATTCGGTTGGGGTTATCGGGGTAGACGGCCATCCCCCTTACCTGACTACCCAATGGGAAGGGATCCCTGATACGGTTCCAGTTGTCCCCGCCGTCGGGACTGTGCCACACTCCACCGCCGAAGCCGACGGCTCCCACGCAGATGCTATAGTCCTTTCCCATAGCAATGCCTCCCGCAACTGATTTTCTTGTGAATAGGGGAAAGCGCGCCCTTTTGCAGCAGTATACGAAATAGCGTGTCCGAAATCCATCGCAGACTCGCAAAAACAGGGTGAACGGCAATCGGCCCGCCGATCCGGCCGCCGGGTATCGAACATTCACAAAACACAGCGCCTCCTGCTCTCGCCTCCTGCTCTTATGAAACGGCCCTCGCTCAGATTGCGTCGGCCAGTCGCAGGCCGCGCCCTGATTGGCAAGAACAACAATGTGATTATATTCATAATGTTGACAGTTACTATTTCTTATTGTGATACTAACCCTAATCTAATTGGAAGGAGGCGCCTCAATGAAGACGAAGTTCACATTTCTGGTGGTTATCGTCGTGATGGCTCTGCTCCTGTTCTCTGGAGTAGCACTCTCGGACGCGCCCCCGGGCGGCGAGAAGAGGGCATCAAGTTTTGTACCCCAGAACAGCTTGAAGCAGACCGGGACAACTGCCCCGGCACATGGGCTTCGTCGGCAGACATGACCTCGGAGCACCGGGAGGCTTACCTAAACAACGGCGAGGAATGACCAACGCCGGGCAACACGCAGGCGGCGCTCTTCGGATGCGACTTCCATACCAAGGGCGAACCAAGAACCAAGGGCGATTGGCCGCACAAGTCCAGCCAGCCACAGGTCTACGTGTCGGCCCACGGCTGGTGGATTGACGACTCCAAACCGGACGACCCGTGCCCGGTCCTTGCCGACGTAACCGTCTCGCTCTACGGCTACTGGTGCTGGATTCCCGCCATTGACTGCACCTGGTGGACTCTCGACACAGATAAAAAACGGGTCAAAGCTAAGAACAAGCGCGGCCAAAATTGCGAAACTATTCTGACCTCCCTCTCACACCTGAAAATCCTGTCCATCCGTGTAAATAAACCACGCCACTGACACCTCTCCCTTGCCAACCCTGATAACAACTCCCTACCATAACCTTACCACCGAACCAATTTCACCATAGCGCCATAACCGCGCCGCCGGCCCGCCCAGGCCAAACGGACAAAATGGCCGGAAATGGCCGGAGAATCAAAAAATGTGCACCGCCCTCTAACCCGGCGGCTCCTTCGAAATACTTTGTTGGGACGCCCCCGCCGGCCTGTAACCGGGTAACGGCATCGTTTCGCAATTTTCTCAAGCGCGGCGGTGACAGGGCGAACGCGAGGGAATTGTGCGATACTGGCAAGATGACCATGTATCTGAACGCGGTCGATGTTGATCTTGTTGGTATGGCGGACTGGCCCGACTTATACCAGGTCACCGCCGATGTCGCTTGCCGACCTATTGACGACTAGCCGGGAACCTGCGGATCGTCCAGCGGTTCGCCACCAACTTCCATGCCGTCCAGATCATTGACTAGCGGGAAAAGGGAATCTGCGGAGCATCCAGCGGAGGGCGCATCCATTATGACGCCAATACTCATTCTTGAGGCATTCGGGCATCTCTCAGCCACAGACCAAATCGAGTCGGAGAGGGAACGGGAACGGCGCGAATGGATAGACCCGTCCAAGGGCGCGGTGCAGACAGGCATCCTGCACCGCATCTTCGAGGCACGCGCTGAATTGATGGGTTGGGCCACCTACGACAACCCCCCGCTGCACCCGCCGCTCTGGAATATGTTCGAGGCGGGGTTGACCGACAGCGAGGACGATCCATCCCTGATTGGCTGGGTGCACGTCGGGCTGGCGAACCCGATAGACCTGATGAAGGCAATGCCGGAGTTCAGGACGGCGCCGCGTCTCCCGGAGCAAGAGTTGAGGGATCTGCGTGAGACACTTCCAGCGGGAGACAGAGGGGGTTGGGCCACGATTCCGATGCCGCCAGGATACAACGAAGCAACGGTCGAATTGTGTGTAGCGCTGACGCCGCTGGTTCAGTGCTTGGATGACGCGCTCCGCCGCATTGGGGCTGTCGAGGTGTCTGGGTTCCAGCTAACCTGCTACGGCGCACACTACCGGCCCCGCGGCCAATCCTCCGCCAGGCATCGCTTTTCTGGGGACGATTGGTTTGATGTTCCTTCACAGTCGGGAGCGGATGCGCTCATCGCCTTCGACCGCGGGTTTCTCGGGGGCCATACTGAGGCAGAGCTGGCGGCCAGCCTCCGGCGCACTGTGTTCGAGTTCGGCTCGCCGGTGGCCGTGACGGAACGGCACAAGGCTAAGGGGGCCTCCGCCACGCCATGGCCTAACATTATCCTTGAACCCTCGGGGCTTGGCGTGCCGGTTTCGATGCCCGAGTGGACGGCCAGCGCTGCGGCGTGGGCGCTGACCGGCGTCATAAACGAAGCGCGCGACTTTGCGCCCGATGTCGAAAACTTCGCAGTGCGAATAACGCGGGTTCAGTGACGGCCCCGGCCTAGGTGGGAACGCCGGAGCGAGGCGAATCGTAAACGTGGCCCATGTCGCGCCCCCATGCGAGTATGAGGCCCCGGCCAGATGCCGGGGCCTTTTCTTTAATCACGAATCACGGCAATCCGGCGCTCTCTGAGCGTAATTGCTGGGCGAAAGAGGCGGCTATCAGGGCGATAGCCGCCTCTTTCGCTATAGCCTTTTGGGGCAGGGAGTCTTGCAAGATTCTTAAGGGCATCAGGGCTTTTCATTTGCCGGTTTGGGATTACAAGAATCTGTCATTTCTGTGAAAGTTTCGACGGCAGCCGATTGTGGGTCGTCTCGTTTGGGATTACAAGAATCTGTCATTTCTGTGAAAGCGGAAATGGCAGGACAAAGGGCAGCGATGAAGGCATTGCCTGTGGATATTGAGAATGGCATAACCCCGTTCAGGTTGACATTCGATTGAGGCGAATGCTAGACTTTTGGCAGTTCCGCAGCCGTCCTCAGCTTGCCGAATGGCCTTGCCCAATGGGGTGGTCTTGCGTTGCTTTCAGTCCACCATCGCCTCCGGCTCGCGCGACCTTGAGCGCTACAGAAGAACGAAGCGGCGGAAGTGCGCTGTCGGCAGTTTAGGAACGTTGTGCAGCTCGTCCTGACTAGCCGAAGGTCTGCGCAAACCCGCCGCAAATCCGCAAGGAGTATAGGCCATGCCCGAGATAGTGAAGGGGCTCAAGGATGTCTACCTGGACACCACTGAGTCCAGCTTTATTGACGGCCAGGAGGGGAAGCTGCTTTATCGCGGCTACAACATCCACGACCTGGCCGAAAAGTCCACCTTCGAGGAAGTCGTCTACCTGTTGCTATATGGCAGCCTGCCTAGCAGTCAGCAACTGGCCGACTTCGATGTCGAGCTTCGAGCCAGCCGCCGCATACCCGACGGCATCATCACGGTGCTAGAGGTGATGAAGGACGCCCACCCCATGGACGCCCTGCGCACCGGCATTTCCGCGCTGGCGGGCTATGACGTGGCCGAGGTGGCGGACAACTCCGTTGAGGCCACCATCCGCAAGGGCATCCGCCTCACTGCGCAGGGGCCGACTATCGTGGCGGCGCACCACCGTCTGCGGCAGGGGCTTGAACCCATCGCCCCCAACCCTGAACTCAACCACGCCGGCAACTTCCTCTACATGATGTCTGGAGAGGTTCCCGACGAAGAAACCACCGGCCTGCTGGACGTGGACTTTATCCTCCATGCTGAGCACGGGGCCAACGCCTCAGCTTTCGCGGCGCGGGTCACAGCTTCAACTATCTCCGATTTACACTCGGCGGTGGTGACCGGTGTTGGCACACTGAAGGGCCCGGCCCACGGTGGAGCCGCCGAAGAAGTGATGAAGATGTCCCTGGAAATCGGCAACCCGGAAAACGCGGAAGAGTATGCCCGCAATCACTTGGAGTCGGGCGGGCGCATTATGGGCTTCGGACACCGGGTCTACCGCGCCGAAGACCCCCGGGCCAGGCACCTGCGCGACCGCGCCCAGGCGCTGGGCGAGAAGAAGGGCGAGCCGCGCTGGTTCCAGATCCTCTCCCACCTGGAACAGAAGACTATGATGCCATACCGCGACCGAGGCATCTGCGTCAACGTGGACTTCTTCGCCGGGGCAATCTATTACCTGCTGGACATCCCCGACGACCTGTTCATATCCATCTTCGCTTTGGGCCGCATCCCCGGCTGGACTCTCCAGTGCGTTGAACAGTACCAGGACAACATCCTCATCCGCCCCCTGTTGGAGTACACCGGCCAGATGGACCTGGAGTATGTGCCGATAGCGCAGCGGGGGTAGCTTCTTAACACCGGCGGGACAAAGAAACGGCAAAGGGCGGGTTAGGAACCCGCCCTTTGCCGTTTAATATCTCGCTTCGTTTGCGCCGAAACCGGTTCCGCCAAAACGCTTCTAGAATCTGAATTGACACTCCCCAAGTTATAGGTTTTGGAAACTTTCCGGCCCGTCGGCATTTGTCTTGCTGCCTGAGTATCTTTACTCCTCGGCTAGCCGTTGCCGCAGCAGCCGCAGTTCTGCTTCGGCGCGGGCGCGAGCATCGGCTTCAGCGTCTGCGCGGGCGGCTTCGGTGCGGGCGCGGGTAGCTTCAGCGTCTGCGCGGGCGGCTTCGGTGCGGGCGCGAGTGGTTTCAGCGTCTGCGCGGGCGGTTTCCTCGGCGGCGCGAGCTTCCGCTTCGGAGCGGCTGTGCCACACCTGCCGCCAGTTCTCCAAGTAAGCCCCGCTGGACGGATCATAAAATCTCGGCCATCCGTCATGCCAACAGAAATAGAGTTCCAAAACTTCGCTGTACCCCTTCAGGATGCCGTCCGGCTCTGTGGTCAGTTCGATGGACTGATACTCGCCGTCTGCCAGCCGCCCTCCATACAAAGGCTCTCCATAATAGCGTCCTCCCGTGGGGTCGAAGCGCCAGTATTCCGACACGCCAATTCGGGCGTAGATGTCCGGCTTCCGCCTTACGTCCTCTCGCCGAGTGCTTTCCGAGGCTATTTCCAAGGCCCAGTCCGGCGGCTTGCCCGCTTCCCAAGGCAGATACAGCTTGCGTGGGCGGATGGCTCCTGTCTCAACCCCGAAAGCCACATAAATGTCCGGAGAAACGCGGACGTTCAGGTTGTGGCGGTCGTAGCAAATGTTGGAATCGAAGTCAATGAAGACGTCAGGCCGCCGGTTGAAGTCGGTGAAATGTGCGAAGAGGATCCCGAAGATTTCCCATTGTTCCAAGTGCTGTTCCATAGGCTCTGGCTTTTCCACCGATTCATGAGGGTCGAAGTCGAGAGCGGCATAGTCAATCTCGCCCTCCCGCCGGTAGGGAATCATCTTGTATTTGGTTGGCTTCGTGGTCATGATAACCTCGTTAGCGGGAGGTGACGGCTGACCGCCGAACACTGCCTTTGGCTTAATTATAGCGGTTCGCCGTTGTTAGAGTGTAAAGTCACTACATTGCCATGAATGCCGAAACCGAAATGCGCCACCGCATCGCCGCGCACGGCCCCATCACCTTCGCCGAGTTCATGGAGGTGGCCCTGTATCATCCTGATGGCGGTTATTACACGGCTGGGGAGCGGGTCGGGGCGGCGGGCGATTTCTACACCAGCCCGTCGGCGCATCCGGCTTTCGGCGCATTGCTGGCCGTTCAGTTGTTCCAGATGTGGGAGCTGTTGGGGCGGCCCGCTCCATTCACCGTCGCCGAGCCGGGGGCGGGCAATGGGCTGCTGTGCCGCGACATCTTGGCCGCGGCCGCCGGACTGCCGGACGGGTTCGCTCGCAACCTGCGCTACGTTTGCCTCGACCGCCGCGGCATCATCGGATACGAGCGCGGGCTGCCGGGCGTTAGCCGGGTGGCGTCCAGGGACCTGCCGCTGCGCGGGATGATAGGCTGCATTCTTTCCAACGAACTGCTGGACGCTATGCCCGTACATCAGTTAACGGTGGAGCAAGGGCGGTTGCGGGAGGTGTATGTGACGCTGGACGGACAAGGGTTTGCAGCCCATACAGGCGAACCGTGCACCTCGCTGCTGGCCCAACGGCTGGACAGTCTAAGCATCGAACTAACCGAGGGACAGACCGCCGAGGTCAACCTGACTCTGGACGGATGGACAGCGGCGGCTGCGCAGTCGCTGGAGCGCGGATTTGTTCTGACCATAGATTACGGGCAGACAGCCCCGGAGCTGTATTCAGCGGCGGAGCGATTCCGGGGAACTCTGACCACTTTTCACCGCCACCTGCAAACCGACCGCCCCTTGGAGCGCATCGGGCAACAGGATATGTCGGCTCAAGTAGATTTCACTACCCTGGCAAGAACCGGAGCGCAGGCCGGGCTGGACTTTTGGGGTTATACCAGCCAGGCAGCCTTTCTGCGGAACTTGGGGCTGGGAAGGCTGGAGCAGCGCCTGCCAGTCGGCTCTCTGCGGCAGGCACAGGCCAGCCGCGTTGGGATGAGGGAGCTGGCTAAACCCGGCGGGCTGGGCGATTTCAAGGTAATGGCCCAAGGGAAGAGCGCAGGGAATTCGGAACTCTGGGGCTTCCACCCCTCTGAGCAAGCCGCGAGTCTTGCGGCGCAGTTGCCCGCGCCATTACCCGCTGCCGGTCACCTGGACCTGCTGGCAGGCCGGTACACGGCGCCGCAAGAGGAGTTCGAGGTGACGTGGGATACGCTTTGGCCCGGAGATTCACCCTGCCCCTAACATTTCCCTTGATGGGAAAGGAATTTTCTATGAAGACGGCTCGGTGAGCCCTATCCGCGCCGAGACGGGCTTCATGCTTTCGACCACGAAGGCGATGTGCTCGTCCAGATCCACGCCCAGTTCGTTGGCGCCTTTCTGAATGTCGTCGCGGTTCACGTCTTTGGCGAAGGCTTTGTCCTTCATCTTTCGGCGCACCGAGCGGGGAGTGACTTCTCCCAGGCTTTTGCTGGGCCGCACCAGGGCCACGGCGCGGACGAAACCCGACAGCTCGTCCACGGCGAACAGGGTATGCTCCATCAGCGATTCCCGAGGAATGCCGGTATGCTCGCCGTGAGTCAGCACGGCGCGAATTATGTCCTCAGGATAACCGGCGTCGCGGAGAATCTGCGCGCCGTAGGTGGGATGGCTCTCCGGCGTCGGGCAGATTTCCCAGTCGAAATCGTGAAGCAGTCCGGCGATGCCCCAGCGGTCTTCGTCTTCGCCATACTTGCGGGCATAGCCGCGCATTGACGCTTCCACCGTGAGCAGGTGTTTCATCAGCATATCGGTCTGCACGTGGCCGCTCAGGAACTCAAGGGTGTTGTCCCTATTCATCATCTCCATCGGGCTGTTCCTCCGGGACGTTATTGGCAGGCTCATCATTCTGCGGGATGCTGGTTGCCGGGCGGACGCCCGGGCGCGGTTCGCATCGGACGGCGGTGGTGAGGAAGCCGCTGTGGGCCACCATGCGATGGTCAGGACGCACGCTTCGCTCGGTGACGTGCCAAGTGCGCAGCAGCGTCTCCATGGACTCGACGAGCTGATAGCGCCCGTCTTGCTCCAAAGCGCCGCCCAGACGATGCACCTGCAATATGGTGGGCAGGAAGCTGAGCATCACCCCGCCCATCACCAGCGCGCCGGCGATGGTTGCCACGGCCTGCCACGGTTCGGGAACGTCCAGCACCACACGGTCCACGTTGCGCTCCTCGATGCCTTCGTAAATGTTGCCAATCTTGACTTCCAGGTTGGCGGTGTCGGGAATGACGCGGTTGATGTTTCGCATTGCCTTGGGCAACACCGCGTCGTCAACTTCATAGGTGATGACCCGTCCCTTCGGCCCGACGGCGCGGAGCAGCGCAGCGGTGAGCGCCCCGGAACCCAGGCCGCCCTCAATGACGGTCGCTCCGGGAAAGATGTCGGCAAAGCTGACGATGTTTCCCAAGTCTTTCTGGTATATGATCTGCGGGCCGCGGGGCATCTGCCGCACGTAGTCGCCCAGCGTAGGGCGTACGGCCAGCAGCGTATGCCCCCGGTCGGTGCGATACCAGCCGCCAACGCTGCCGCCGATGAGCTGGTCGTGTTGCAACCGCCCCAAGTGGCTGTGAAAGGTCTCCCCTTCGCCCAGCGTCATCATATAGCGGCGGGACTTGCGGTCCAGCAGCAGGGCCAACTCGCCTGCTCCGAAGAGGTTGGGGTCGGCGCCGGCTTGCGATGCTCCCTCCGGGAGAGAGTCGGCCAAAGCCCCCTCGCCCCCTGGGCGAGGGTTGGGGTGAAGGCGTGTTTCTGATTTGTCCAAGAGAACTGCCTAATCGCCGGATGGGGCCGGCTGTTTACTTTCGTCATAAGCTGCCGGGCGGCTGCCTTCCAGGTAGGTGGTGTTATGTTCAGCGTATGGATTCAGGTCCGGGAATACGACCAGCAGCTCGGCGTTTTCCTCCCCCACCACCCTGAAAGCGTGTTCTGCCCCAGGCGGGATGACCAGCGTGTGGTCTTTTTCCACCCGGTGCGTTTCGCCGTTGATGCGAACTTCCAGCGCGCCGGATAAAATAACGATGAGCTCGTCTATGGCGTGGGTGTGCAGAGGCGCGCCGGTTCCGGGTTCAGCGGTATTGAGGCTCAGCGACGTGGAAACGCCATGCTCATGGGTGGTAATGTCCCACTTGCGGTAGCCGGGACGCCATGGCGTCTCGGGGGCTTGGTTATGGTCTATGATAGGCATATCGCATCCTCGCCGCCGGAAGGATATGCTACTCTAGTCCCCGGCGGACGCGGCTATTGTACGTTATTTGAGCCGTAAGCGGGCAGTCCGGCGTGGGCCGCCGGCGCCTAAATCTGTCCGGTATAAATTCAGTTACCCAGAAATTCAGTTACCCGGAAGAGGCCTTATGCGGCGACGCCTGTTTACCCTCGAAGAAGCAAACTACCTGCTCCCCTGGCTTGAGCGCACTTTTCAGCGGCTGCTTTCCTCCCGGGAGCGGCTGGAAGACACGCGGGAGCGGCTGACCGGGATACAGCGCGAGCTGCAACGGCGCAACGGCACATTCAACCGCTACACCGAACTCAACTCTATGCAGGCCGAACTGGACAGCATGGACAAGGAACTCAACGGTATCGTGGACGAGATAATCGCCGAGGGAATCATCATACGCGACATCCCGCGCGGGCTAGTGGATTTCCTCCATCTCCGCGACGGACGGGAAGTCTACCTCTGCTGGGTCAGCGGCGAGGAGCGCATCGCCTATTGGCACGAAACCAGCCTCGGCTTCGATCACCGCCAGCCACTTTAGAGATGGCGGCCAAGCTCAATATAGAGAGAAGAAGTTTATGGAATTCGACTTGGATGCAATCGCCGAGTTTTGTCAAAAGCATCACATCACCCGGATGCTGAGATTTATCCACCCATCCCGCACCGCTGCCGAGAAGGAGCGCGCGATGGACTTCTTAGTGGACTTCGCTCCCGGCCATATCCCAGGCTACTTTGATATGTTCGGCGGCCCCGGCCTCATCGGCATGGAGGAAGAGCTGGCAGAGATGATAGGCAAAGAGCAGGTATTCCTGCACTCATCTACCGGGATACCTTCTGGACGCAAGAAAGCCATGGCTGGCGCATTCGCTATGTCAGAATCTATATATCAAACTACCAAGACCGCATGACGATCCCAGAGGAAGACTTTACTCCACTGGGGTATATGCTGGAGGCGTCCGGTTGGGCTTTGGCTATCATTGAAGGCCGAACCGAACAGGAACTTGCCCAAGATTTGCAACTGTTTTTATCTTTATCCAAAGCCATCGAGATCGTGGGAGAAGCCGCCAATCGTGTCTCTGACGCCACCCAGAGCAGAGCGTCAGAAATACCTTGGCGGCAAATTATCAGTATGCGTAACAGGTTGATTCACCAGTACGACGACCTTAACTACGGCATCATTTGGATGGCAGCGCATGACCACATCCCAACTCTGATGGAAGACGTGCGCCGTATCCTCCCCGACGACTTCACCCCCATTCCGATCAGATAAACCGCGCCTGCTGCCTGGCCGCCTCGCCGTGGTCTATGTAGACTGTGATGGTCTCGGTGAAGAAGTCGAACGCCTCCGTCCCTTGCTCCCGCTGCCCAACGCCCGACGATTTCAGGCCGCCGAAGGGCAGATGGACTTCGCCGCCCAGAGTCGGCGCGTTGACGTGGACCATACCGGTCTCCACGGTGTTGATGTACTCGAAGGCGCGGGTTAGGTCGCGGGTGTATACCGAGGACGACAGGCCGAACTCCACGCTATTGGAAATCTCTATCGCCTCTTCCAGATCCTTGGCCTTGAATACGGTCAGCACCGGGCCGAAAATTTCCTCCTTGGCAATGCGCATATTCGGCGATACGCCGGTGAACACCGTCGGCTCCACGTAATATCCGTCGCCATACTCGCCGCCGGTCAGCCCGCGCCCGCCGTAGGCCAAGTTTGCGCCCTCCTCGGTCCCAACGCCGATGTATTCCAGCACCTTGTCATACTGCCCTTGACCGCACAGGGGGGACACGTCCACCTCCGGGTCTATGCCGTCGCCCACCCGGAGACCGGCGGTGCGCTGTAGCAGCTCCTCGACGAATTCGTCATAGACCGACTCTTCCACGATGACCCGGCTGGTGGCAGTGCAGCGCTGGCCGGTGGAGCCGAATGCCCCCTGCACGATGCCGCCCAGAGCCTTGTCCATGTCGGCGTCCGCCAGCAGGATAACCGCGTTCTTGCCCCCCATCTCGGCCTGCACTTTTTTGAGACGCCTCGCCCCGTTGGCGTACAGGTCAGTGCCTATTTCCGTGGAGCCGGTGAATGATATGCCGTTGACGCGGGTGTCCTCCACCAGTGCGTTGCCCACCTGACCTCCGGGGCCGGTTACGAGGTTTAGCACTCCAGGCGGCAGCCCGGCCTCCTCAAACACCTCCGCCAGCTTGACCGCGCACAGCGGCGTGGACGACGCGGGCTTGAAGACTAGGGCATTGCCGCAAATCAACGCCGGGGCCATCTTCCACACCGGGATGGCGACGGGGAAGTTCCACGGCGTAATGATTCCCACCACGCCCAAGGGCCGCTTCACGGTGTAGGCCACCGTGTTGGGCAGTTCCGATGGCGTGGTGTAGCCGAACATCCTCCGCCCTTCCCCTGCGGCGTATTCGAGGATGTTCATGGCCCGCCGGACTTCGCCCCGGGCGTCGCCTATGGGCTTGCCTTCCTCTGTGGTGATGGCCGTGGCGATTTCCTCGGCGCGGCGGCCCATAATCTCCAAGGCCCGGAACAGCACCGCTGCCCGCCCCGGCGCCGGAGTGTTGGCCCAACCGGGCAGCGCCTCGCGGGCTGCGGCCACTGCTGCTGCTGCGTCTTCGGCGTTGGAGGTCTGGAACTCTCCCACAACCTGCGTCTTGTGGGCCGGGTTGTGTACCGGATAGGTGCGCCCCGATACCGTCTCTACCCACTGGCCGCCGATGTAGTTCTTGTACGCAGTCATTCAAGCTCTCCGCAAGTACGCCTATCCTTCCAAAAATCGAGGACGAGCGAATTTGATTATAAAGTTCCCTCTCCCCCAGAGAGGGTTAGGCAGAGAGGGTTAGTGTGCGCCCTTTCCCTCCGCAAGAGGGTATGGTGCGGGCGTACCAACCCCTTGTATATTCCAGTTACCCGGTATATTCCAGCCCCACGCCGATGACCTCGATTTGCATGGATCGGGCATCGGGCGCGACGCTGTCGAAGGTTACGCCGAGGACGATGTTGATGCCCCGGTTGATTTCCGGGCTGCCGGAAACGTCAACGCGATATTCCGGGTGTTCGCCGCGCAAGTCCTGGCCCATGTGCTCGGCGATGCGCTGGTCGCCGTCGTATACGATAATTTCGCTTACCGAAGCATGGTCGCGGGTGCGGAAGCTCACCAGCGCGCCGTCAATTCGCATTCGCGCGCCGTCAATCACCGCCGGAGTGGGCACAGGGAAATGCAGCCAGGTGTTCTGGCCCTTTGCGCCCTCAATCCGCACAAAGGGCCCGGTGGCCCGCACTGAGGTGATGCGGTTGGGATACTCCACTTGCATATTAGCGCCGTGCATCCACAACGTGCGCTGCGGCATAAGCTGGCCCCCTTGCTGTCTGTTATCTGTCCCGCAAATCATACACCCGCCCCTTAATCCAGTACAGGCGGCAATTGCCCGAATCAAGACTACCCGGATGAGCCGGATGCTCAGGACTTAAAATCTTAAAATCCCGTAAACCCTGATTCAGACAATTACTTTCTTTCGCAGGAACGAAGGTTACGCCCCGGACACTGGGCCCGGACACTGATAGAATAGACGCGATTAAACTGACAGAAGAGGGAGGGACAGTATGGGCAGGCTGGACGGAAAAGTGGCGCTGATTTCGGGCGGCGCGCGGGGCCAGGGAGCGCTGGAGGCGGAGCTTTTCGCCGCCGAGGGCGCCAGCGTAGTGTTCGGAGACCTGCTGGACGACGAGGGCCGCGCTGTCGAACGGCGCATAACCGAGGCGGGCGGCGCGGCAGTGTACGTGCACCTAGACGTCACCAGCGACAGCGACTGGACGCAGGCCGTGGAATTGGCCGAGTCGAGCTACGGCAAGCTGGATGTGCTGGTCAACAACGCCGGCATTGCAAACGCCGAAAAGATCGAGGAGACCACCGAAGAGCTGTGGGACCGCATCATGCAAGTCAACACCAAGGGCGTTTTCCTGGGCACCCGCAAGGTGTTGCCCGCCATGCGCCGCGCCGGTGGCGGGTCCATCATCAACGTGTCGTCCATAGCCGGAATCTTGGGACGCGCCCTGACCGGCAGCGCCTACAGCGCCTCCAAGGGCGCCGTGCGCACCTTTACCAAGACCACCGCCATCCAGCACGCATCGGAACACATCCGGTGTAACTCTATACACCCAGGCCCGGTCGACACCCCCATGCTCTCCGGAATTTCCGACAACCCCGATATCCTGGCCGCCCGCACTGAGGAGGTGCCGCTGGGCCGCCTGGGGCAGTCCCCCGACGTGGCCTATGGCGCACTGTACCTCGCGTCCGACGAATCGGCCTGGATCACAGGCATTGAGCTGGTCATAGACGGCGGCATCACCGCGCAATAGGTATAACCGGGGAACCCCCATGCTTTGTTCCAACTGTGGCGCGTCAGGACCTCTGGGCGCAAACTTTTGCGTGCGATGCGGCAGCAGTCTTCCGAAGGTTTGCCCCAACTGCCGCGCCGCCAACCCGGCCGACAGCCGGTTCTGTCACGCTTGCGGCGCAGCCTTGTCCGCAAGCGGGCCGGCCGCGCTCCAGCCCCCTCGCCGCGTTGCCTGCCCTCGCTGCCGCGCTGTCAACGAACCGAGGGTGATATACTGCTACGCCTGCGGCCTGCCCTTCGACGAATCAGGCGGCAGGCAGACACGGACAGCCGTCGCCGGGGGCATACCGGCGGGCTTCTGGATTCGGGCAGTTGCGGCTGTCATTGACGGTCTGTGCCTGGCGGCGGTGGAGTTTCTGCTCATCTTCATTGCCCCCGGTGTGTCCCTGGATGTTTACTTTAGTCCGGAATCAGTTTGGGGGACTGGCTCCTGGATAGACTACGTGCCCTTGCTTATCGGGATTGCTTACTACACCGTGGGAGTGTCGGTGTGGGCCACTACCATCGGCAAGAGGGCGGTCGGGATATGCGTCCTCCGGCCCGACGGCTCCAGGCTTGGCCCCGGACGGGCATTCGCCAGATATTGGGCACCCTTTTTGTCGGCTCTGCTGCTGGGCATAGGATTCCTGATGGTGGCGTTTCGGGAGGACAAACGGGCGTTGCATGACCTGATTTGCGACACCGTGGTAGTACAACGGAAGTAGGGCTGATTGGCGCTGCTGGGATACGCTGTACTCGCCTTTGCGCCGGGAGTCTTCTGGCTCTGGTTTTTCGTCCGGCGCGACATCTACCGGCCCGAACCCAGGCGGTTGCTGGCCCTGACCTTCTTCCTGGGAATGCTGTCCACTATCCCGGCGGGGATTCTCAATACCTTTTTCATTGACGACCACTTGTGGGATGGCGCCGCGGATTTTGCGGCGGTGGCGTCGGCGATGCTGCTAATTGTGGGGCCGGCCGAGGAGCTGAGCAAGTTTCTGGTGGTGCGGCTGGGGCCGTTCCGCTCCCTATATTTCGATGAACCCGGCGACGGGCTGGTGTATGCCGCCGCCGCCAGCTTAGGCTTCGCCTCGCTGGAAAACCTGATATATATCCTGAACTTCGGGCCGGAAGTGATGCTTGGACGGGCGCCCATAAGCACGCTGGCCCACGTTATTTTCGGCAGCTTCTGGGGCTACGGTTTGGGGTTGCAAACGCAGGAAGGGCAGCGGTCGCGGCGGCTGTGGCTGGCGGGAAGCCTGATCATTGCGGCTGCGGTTCACGGCTTGTTCAACTTGCTGGTGTTTTCAGCTTGGCCCCTGGCCTTGATTCTGGTGGCGCTGGGGCTGTGGTGGACGCTGGGCCGGTTCCGTTGGGCGCAACGGATTTCCCCCTTTCGTTACCGGCGCAACTACCCCCGCATAGCCTGCTCCGCCTGCGGGCAGCTTAACAGCATTGTCAGCCGCTATTGTCAGTCCTGCGGGCGTATCTCGCCGGCGGCTAACCCATCGGCGCTGGTATGCAGCAACTGCGGCAATGGCAACCGCGCCGACGCTGGCTACTGTACCCGCTGCGGCGACCGGCTGCTACAGTAAAGCTCTCTGCCGCGGCAAGGCCCGTCCGCGCAAAGCGGACGAAAGGAACAGGTAACCTTAGAAGCAACAGGACTGAGGAACAACGAAGGCGAAGGAATGGATAGGACAGACGGGGTTGAGCCAATAGTGTTTATCGGCCCCCATTGAGGCCCCGGCCTGTATCTAACGCGCCCCCTCCGAGCCGCTCTGCACCGTAGCCGTCCACGAAAACGCCGCCAATTCCGCCGCGCCCATCGCCGCCCGGTAAGAACAATAACGTGATTGTATTTACAACGTTGACAAGGGAGCCAGGTTGACAAGGGAGCCAGGTTGACAAGGGAGCCAGCGATGTGAATGATAACTGCATGACCTTGGCGAGAGGCAAAGGTGGGAGGCGCGTCCGGAGAAGCAGGCTGTATGTACACGGCGAGACTCGCACGGACGACTGGTATGACTGTTGCGTCAGCGTCCGCTGATGCGCCGACGCTGCTCAAATTCGACTTCGGAGCGGACTGCGAGAAGGCTCTGATGACCAGCAACAGCGAGGAGCTGGCGGTGAATCAGCCCCTCTCGCCTGACCTGTGTCAGGAGCTATCCTGCGATGGCCACACCTTCAGCCGGTGGGTGCAGGAGCAAGTTGCTCAGGTGTCAGGCACAGCGGTCGTCATTGGAGAGTGCACCAAACAGGGAGAGTGCACCAAACAGCGCTGGGAAGCAGCACTCGATGCGTTTATGACATAGGCTGACTACAAGGGGGGTGCTGGCTATTCACGTCCATAACCTCGGCCAGCACACCGGGAAGGGCGAAAGCCCACTGGACGTCGCCCCACGCAGATGCCGTCTCACGCAGGCGCCCCTGTCTCAAATCGCGCCCACCTGGGAACCGGAAGGGAGCACCAGTGAGGAAGTGTACGAGTTCATTGCGACGAACATCGGGGAGTGGATAGAGGAGGCGATCGAGGTTAGGCAACGGTATCCAGTATAACCTTTGCGGGCTGTCGCCGGATCTAGATCCCCGCTTGCCGATGGATATAAGAAGGTGGAGCGGAAGACGAGATTTGAACTCGCGACCCCCTCCTTGGCAAGGAGGTGCTCTACCACTGAGCCACTTCCGCTCGTAACCCCGCCGGAAATCCAAGACTAACCAGGCAGGTTAGCTCTATTATAACAAAGAACTCCGGCGGTTTGTCTATACTTTAATTCCGCGATTCCTTACCCATCCCTGCTCCGGCGCGACTGAAACAACTGGAGACTCCCCTCACCTGCCGCCACACCCGGCGCGGCGTGAGAATCTGGCGCGACTGAAACAACTGGAGACTCCTCACACTGACGCATCAGGGCAGTGGAGGCAAAGAGAAGGCAACATGGCTTGCCCTGCTTGCGGCCTCGAGGTTCAGCCCCGAGATCGGTACTGCCCTTGGTGCGGCGCTCCCCAAACCCCGGCTCCCCCCGGCCCGGGCGCCCCGCAATCCGGCGGGCCGGGAATCGGGCCAACATCGAGCGGCCCAGGGGATTCTACCTCAAACGATGAGGAGCTTCGAGAACTCCGGGCTGCCGTGAATTCGATGACCGCCGAGCTGGCCCGGCTGTCGCGAAGACTGTCGGCGCTGGAAAGAGGCAGCGGCTTTGCCGCCGCGCCTCAGCAAGGGCCGGCCGCCCCGCCTGCTGCCCTTGCGCCTGGGACACGGGATGAACCGCCCCCGGTTGCTCCGCCGCCCCAACCGGCAGCTCCGGCAACTTCCCCTCGGCCACGGGCGGCAACCCCGTCCGCGCCCGCCTCCACCGGAGAAGCGGCGGCCGGTTTGGGGCAGGCAAGGGGGCCTTACGCGCCGTCTATGGCCGGAACGGCAGATGCCGGAGGGTCGGGCCGGGGCGGGTTGCCTGGGATACCCTCTGGGACTTTCGCCGATTGGAACTGGGAATGGCTCCTGGGCGGCAACTGGTTGGCCCGCATCGGCGTCGTGGCCCTGATCTTCGGTGTTGCCTTCTTCATCAGCCTGGCTATTGACCGGGGCTGGCTGGGTGAAATGGAGCGGGCTCTGCTGGGCTTAGTCGGCGGGCTGGCCTTTCTCGGCGCAGGCGAATACTACCGCAAACGCTACCCCGTCTGGGCGCAGACCGTTACCGGCGGTGGAATAGCCATCCTCTACCTCTCCGTATATGGGGCCTTCGCGCTGTACGGGCTGATTTCCACCGAAGTTGCCTTCGGCGCGTTCGTCCTGATTACGCTGGCTGGGGCCTTGCTTTCCCTGCGTCACGAGGCAGCGGGCGTTGCCGTGCTGTCCATCTTCGGCGGGTTCGCCACGCCCCTGCTGTTGCGGGAGCAACTGCCAGACGAGCGGCTGTTGCTGGCCTATGTGCTGGTGCTGGACGTGGGGGTGCTGACGCTGGCCGGTTTCCGCAACTGGCGCTGGTTCACGCTGCTGGCCTGGGCCGGGTCGCTGATACTTTTCGCCTTCTGGCAAACGGAACTGGAGCCTTCGGCAGACTTGGGGCAGATTGGCGCCACCGCCATATTCCTCACCTTTGCCGGGGCCACCGTCGCCTTTCACATCGTGCGGCGGCAGGCTGCGGGCATTTCTGACCTCGCGCTGGTAACTCTGAACGCCGCCGGGTACTACGGCATCAGCTACGCCCTGATATATGACCCATACCGGCCCTGGATCGGCGGATTCACCGCGCTGGTAGCGGTGTTTTACGTCTTGCTGGCCGCCGCTTGCCGGATGCGCGGGCCGGAACAGCTCAACCTGACCTTGTTCTCGGCGGGGCTGGCCGTGGTTTTCGCTGTATTGGCCGTCCCGATACAGCTTGGCGGGCCGTGGATAAGCGTGGCTTGGGGAGTTGAAGGGCTGGTCCTGATGTGGCTGTCCTTCCCGCTCCGAATGCGCGAGCTCCGCTGGTCTGGCTACGCCATGTTTCTCGTCTCCGCCGTGTGGCTGCTGGCGGTGGATTCGCCCGGCGCGTTCAGCAAGGACTTCACCCCCTTCCTGAACGAATATATGATCAGCTATGCCGCGGCCATCATCCTTCCCGCGCTGGGAGGCTGCCTGCTGCATCTGCGCCGCAACAGCCTGGATGATAGGGAACAGGCAGCCATTCCCGTGTTTGCGTTGCGGGCTGCCGTTTTCGCCGCCGTGGTCGTCCCCATACAGCTTGACGGCGCCTGGATTGTCGTTGGCTGGGCAGTGGAAACGCTATTCATGCTCTGGCTGTCTTTCACAATAAAAATGACGCCGCTGCGCTGGTTCGCTTACGTGATGTTTGCTGTGCTGGCGACATGGCTTTTTGCGGTGGACTCGCCGGGCGCGCTAAGGGACGAACTGACGCCCTTCCTGAACTACATAATGCTGACCTACGGAGTGGTCATTCTGGCCTCGGTTCTGTTGGCCTGGCTGCTCTGGCGCAAGCGGGAGGCCCTGGAGCCGTATGAGGAGGCGGCCTATCCGGTTTTCGCTGCCGCGGCCGCCGCTGTTGCTGCCGTTGCCGTTCCGGTGCAGCTTGACGGCGTCTGGATCAGCACTGCCTGGGCGGCGGAAGCTGCGCTCGTCTTGGCGCTGTCATCGTGGTTGAGCCTGCGGGAACTGCGCTGGGCCGGCTATGGCCTGCTGGCCGTGATGCTGGCGAGGCTTCTGGCGCTGGACACCTTCGACGTGGACCTGAACACCTTCCGCCCGGTAATCAACTGGCGGTTCCTGTCTTTCGCCATAGGAATCGTGGCCCTCTATTCAGCATGGCGGCTGGCGTTTAGCTCCAAGGTAAATACCGCCTCCGAGGTTGAAGAAAGGGAAAAGCAGCTTGCCTTCCCTGCCTTGATAGCGCTGGCGAATCTCGCCACGCTGTGGATATTTTCGGCGGAAATTCTCGCTGCTTCGGACAGCGCCGTCTTCAACTTGGCCGGCGACGTAAGAGAAAATTTGGCCAGCCTGGGCCTGAGCTTGCTATGGGGCGTCTACGCCGCCGCTCTCATTGTGCTGGGGGTGGTGCGGCGATGGCGCTGGGTGCGCCTGGCCGGGCTGGCCCTGCTGGCTGTGCCGGTGGTCAAGCTGTTCGCATACGATTCCCGGACGCTGGAGCAGGAATACCGGGTTATAGCGTTCATCGCGCTGGGCCTGATCCTGGTGGCCGGGGGCCTGCTTTACCAGCGTTACAGCCGCGCAGTTCGCGGGTTCTTTTTTGAGTAGCGGGCAGCTTCGAGTAGCGGGCGGCGAAAGAGATGGCTCCACTGCGGGAGCATCTGGTTAACCCTAATGCTCGTTAACCTTGGCGCTGGATAACCCTGATGGAAGCAGCGCAAATGACTTGTTAAGAGTAATCTACGGGGAGCGGCGGCGGAAAAGCGGGACAAGGGGAGAGCAAACGAGGCTCGCGGGAAACTTATGAAAGACAAACGGCGGTATAGTGGTGCCGAGGGACAGACTCGAACTGTCGACACCGGCATTTTCAGTGCCGTGCTCTACCACCTGAGCTACCTCGGCTTGAGCTTCTATTATCGAATCCGACGCGATGGCTGTCAAGGCGGCAACTCGCTGAATAACGCTTCTCCGGCTGTTCGACAATGGCGGGGCGACGCTTTATAGTTGAGTTTGCGGCCAGCCCTAACTGAACCGAAATTTGCGGAATATGCAACCCACCAACGAAGAAATTGCCCAACTGTTTGAGAACTTGGGAGCCTTGCTGGAAATTAAAGGCGACTCGGTGTTCAAGATTCGCGCCTACCGGCGGGCTGCGGAGACCATCCACCAACTCGCCTTTCCGCTGGCCCAAGCTGTTCAGAACGGGCAGAAACTCACCGGCATACCGGGCATCGGCAAGGCAATCAGCGACAAAATTCAAGAGCTGGTGATCACCGGCCAGGTGCGGACTTACGAGCGAGTCAAATCCGAAGCGCCGGAAGGCGTATTGGACTTGCTGGCAATCCCCGGCATCGGCCCCAAGACCGCCATGCTCATCGGCTCCGAGCTGGGCATCAGCACGATCGAGGGCGTAGAGCAGGCCGTTGCAGACGGACGTCTGGCCGCGCTGCCCCGCATGGGCAAACGGGCCGCCGACAGCATACTGCGCCACATACAGGCCGCCCGCAGTATGGGCGGGCGCACCCCCATCGGCGAGGCACTGCCCGCCGCCGAGTCGGTCATGGCCGCCCTGCGCGAGAGCAGCCCCGATATTGCGTTGCTGACCCCGGCGGGCAGCCTGCGCCGGTGGGAAGAAACCATCGGCGACGTTGACTTGGTGGCCGTCACCCCGCAACCGGAAGAACTGGGGCGTTGCCTGGCCGGCCTTCCCGAAGCGCGCGAGACGCTGGTCAACGGCCCCCGCAAGACCAGCGTGATTGTCGAGCCTGGATTGCAGATTGACCTCCGAACCGGCGAGCCGGAATCCATTGGCGCAATGCTGCAATACTTCACCGGCAGCCAGCAGCACAACATTCGCCTGCGCGACTTCGCTAACCGTATAGGGCTGTCCCTGAACGAATACGGAATCACCAACATCGAATCCGGGGAAGCGGAGACATTCGTTAACGAAGCCGCCTTCTACGCTCGCTTGGGGCTGCCCTGGATTCCCCCGGAACTGCGCGCCGGAATGTGGGAACTGGATGCGGCGCAGCAGGGCCGCCTGCCGCAACTAGTGGAAACCCGCCACCTGCGCGGCGACCTGCACGTCCACAGCGAGTGGAGCGATGGCAGCGATTCCATCGAAACTATGGTGGCAACGGCAGCCGCTCTGGGATACGAGTACATGGCCTTGACCGACCACTCTCAGGGCTTGGGCATCGCCAACGGCCTCACCCCGGAGCGGCTCGCCGCCCAGCGGCAAGTTCTCAGCGGATTGCAGCAGCGTTTCGATATCCGTATCCTGGCCGGGTCGGAGGTGGACATCCGCGCCGATGGCCGCATGGATTTCCCAGACGATGTGCTGGCGGAGCTGGACGTGGTGGTGGCGTCGGTACACAACGCCATGTCGCAAGACCGCGATACTATGACTCGGCGTATTATCTCCGCTATGGAACACCCGTCGGTGACCATCATCGGCCACCTGTCCACCCGGCTGCTGGGCCAACGACCGCCCACGGAATTCGACCTGGAGGCGGTGTTGCAGGCGGCGCGGGATACTGGCACGGCCTTGGAAATCAACGCATCCCCAGCCCGCCTCGACCTGCGCGATACCCACGCCTTCCGCGCCCGCGAGTTGGGTGTTCCGCTGGTCATCAACACCGACTCACACCACCATTCCGAACTGTCCGGCGGGCGGTTCGGCGTCGCAGTCGCCCGCCGCGCTTGGTGCGAGCCGCGGCACATCCTGAACGCCCGGCCATTGTCCGAGTTTATGCAGTTCATCACTACACCCAAGCCAGACCGCATCAGGGTATTCGACGCTTCTGTTGTCGCCGGAAACCCTTCGGCGGGCTGAGGATAGACTGAGATGCCGTTCCCCAGCGACGACTCTCTCTCAATGAACGGCGGGGTTGCCTTCGCAGACTCGCGCACGGAAGAATCAGAGCCACGGAAACAAACGCCGGACGCCGTCGCGCACTTCCACGGGCAACTGGCGGCGGGCGCCCCTTGGCACCGGGCGTTGCTGGAAGCGATGGGCCGATGGACGCTGCCCGAAGAGACCTGGCAGGGGCGGCGCTACAAGTACATCGTGGGACGGGAAGCCTTCGACTGGCTGCTGTTGGCGGAGCGCCTTTGCGCCGGGGCCGGCGACGCTATTCCATGGGAAGAGGCGGAATTGCTGCTATTCCACGGAATCTTGCCTGAACCGGTCGAAGCCGATGAATTCCGCGCCCTGCTGGGCGCGAGCAAGCACCAAGGCTATCTGAATTACCACTACGGCATCGTCCTGGAAGAAGCATTGCAACTGGCCGCAGAAGAGAAGATACGCAAGCGGCATATAGCTCGCGGCTATACTGACAGCGAGGAGCTAGTGGAAGATGCCTTCCGCCACCTGTACAACGACTCTCGGTCTAATCTCTTGGATGAATTTCGTATAGTCAACGGCCTGGATTACCGGCGCGGCCTCTCTCTCACCGACCTTAAAGAGTTCACCTACTGGCTCCACAAACGCCGCGTCAACTATTGGGATCCGGCCCGCGTAGCATCCGACACCCGCCTGGCCATCCGCCGCCTCGCCACTCTACAGGAAACCTCCGGGTGGATTGCCGTCCCCCAATAGACTACCGGCGCTTCCCGCCCAATAGACTACCGGCGCTTCCCGCCTAATAGACTACCGGCGCTTCCCGATGGTATATTGGCCTCACTCGCCCCATGCCGGTTTTCGTTGCTTGCTCCATTTTCGTTGTCTGCTCCAGTGGCGAGCTTGCCGAACCATCAGCGGGTCTCCCCTATCTGACGCCGGAATTCCGGCCACGGAGTTTGTGTTTACCGATGACTTCCGGCCAGATGTCGCGCGCTTATGACCCCGCCGCCGTGGAGCGGCGCATATACCAGGATTGGATGGACAAAGACTATTTTCACGCCGCCCCCAAGCCCGGCCAGCAACCCTACGTCATCATTATGCCGCCGCCCAACGTCACCGGCGAGCTGCACTTGGGCCATGCGCTGGAGAAGGCGCTGGAGGACGCTCTCATCCGCTACCGGCGCATGACCGGCGCGCCGACGCTGTGGCTGCCTGGAACCGACCACGCCGGCATAGCCACCCAGTGGGTGGTGGAGCGTCAGTTGCTGGAAGAGGGAACCAGCCGCCACGAAATGGGCCGCGACGCCTTTGTCGAGCGAGTCTGGGAACACGTTGAGAAGTCCGGCGGCATCATTCACGAACAGTCGCGCCGGTTGGGTATCTCTGCCGACTGGGATCGGCACAAGTTCACCCTGGAGCCGGGCCCCAGCCACGCCGTTCGCACCACATTCGTCAGCCTGTACGAAAAAGGGCTGATTTACCGCCACGAGCGCGTCATCAACCGTTGCGTCCGCTGCGCCACTGCCCTCTCTGACCTGGAAGTGGATTATCAGGACGTGGACGGTCAGCTCTACTACATCCGTTACCCGCTCGAAGACGATCCTGGCAGAGCCGTTACCGTCGCCACCACCCGCCCTGAAACAATGCTGGGCGACACCGGCGTCGCAGTGCATCCCGACGATCCGCGCTACGCCGATATTCTGGGCGGGGGGCTCCGGGGCCGTAACGTTGTTTTGCCCATTATGGGCCACGCCATCCCGGTGGTGGGGGATGAGGCCATTGACCCGGAGTTTGGCACCGGCGCACTGAAGGTCACCCCAGCCCATGACCCGGTGGACTTCGAGGTGGGCCGGCGCCACCGGCTGGACGCCCCCAACGTCATCGGCGAAGACGGCAATATGACTGCGGTGGCCGGCAAGTACGCCGGGGTGGAGCGCTTCGAGGCCCGCCGCCGTGTGGCGGAGGAACTGGAATCGCTGGGCGCGCTGGAAAAGGTGGAAGCGCACCGCCATTCCGTCGGCCACTGCCAGCGTTGCGCCACGGTGGTCGAGCCGCTCATCAGTATGCAGTGGTTCGTCAACGTCGGCAGCCACGAGCAGCCCGACAGCATCGCGGGCAAGGCCTACCGGGCCGTTACAGAGGGCGATATTCGCATCGTCCCTGAGCGGTTTACCCGTGTCTACCTCAACTGGCTGGAAAACATCCGCGACTGGTGCATCAGCCGCCAACTGTGGTGGGGGCACCGCATCCCCGTCTGGCACTGCGGCCCTTGCGGACACCTGACTGTCGCCATGGAAGAGCCGGATGTCTGCGAAGCCTGCGGCTCGCCGGACATCCGCCAGGACCCGGATGTGTTGGATACTTGGTTCAGCTCCGGCCTGTGGCCCCATTCCACTCTTGGCTGGCCGGAAAATAACCCGGACTTCGACTATTTCTACCCGACGACGGTGCTGGAAACGGGGTACGACATCCTCTTCTTCTGGGTGGCCCGCATGATAATGCTGGGCATTGAAAACACCGGCAAGCCCCCCTTCAACACCGTATACCTGCACGGCCTCATACGCGACGGCTCCGGCGCAAAGATGAGCAAGACGCGGGGCAACACCATGGACCCGCTGGATCTGGTGGAGAAATACGGCACCGATGCCCTGCGCTTCGCCCTCACCACCGGCACCGCGCCCGGTAACGACCTGCGCTTCACCGAGAACCGTCTGGAGGCTGGCCGCAACTACGCCAACAAAATCTGGAATGCCTCCCGCTTCGTGATTTCCGCTCTGGAGTCAGGAAATGCCGCAGACGGAAATATAGATGGGCAGGGCCATGCGTCCTTGCGCCATGCGCCCTTACAAGGATGGCGCGAACTGCCGCAGCCGCCGCACCGCGAAGACCGCTGGATTATCAGCCGCCTCGACCGCGTCACCGCCGAGGTCAACCGCGCGCTGGAGAGCTTCGAGCTGGGCGACGCGCAGCAGCGGCTCCATGAGTTTATCTGGAACGACTACTGCGACTGGTATATCGAGATGGCGAAGATTCGGCTGCGAAACGCCGACGAACCCTCGCCGTTGCCAACGCTGGCCCACGCGCTGGAGCGCATCCTGCGTTTGCTTCACCCCTTCATGCCCTTCATCACGGAAGAGGTATGGCAAGCGCTGATGGCGCGACTGCCCTCGGAAGGCGCAGACAAAGCGGAGTCCATAATGATTGCCCCGTACCCCGCATCCGGCGAGCGCATTGACACGGCGGCAGAGGAAGAGATCGCCTTGGTGCGGCAGGCGGTGCGGGCAGTGCGCAACACCCGCGCCCAATTGCGCATCCCCGCCGCGCAACGCCTGGAGGCGCTGGTGGAGGCCAACGGGCAGAGGGCTCCCATTGAGGACGAAGCCGGCATTATCTGCGCGATGTCCCGCATTGAGCCGCTGCGAATAGTTGAGGGCGCAAGCGAAGGCGATGCCAGCGGTGCCGGCGTGACGCTGGTGGTCAGCCCGCTGGTGGTGCGGCTGCCGCTGGAAGGCGTGGTGGACCTAGACGCCGAGGGCCGGCGCCTGCGCTCTGAACTGGCCGATTGCGCCCGCAACCTGGAGCGGGTGGAGAAGCTGGTGTCCAACCCCAACTTCCGGGAAAAGGCCCGCCCTGACGTGGTGGAGAACGAAGAGGCCCGCCTGACCGAGCTCCGCGACCGTAAGCAGCGCCTTGACGAAATCTTGGGGCAACTGGGGCGGTAAGACCCGGCCTCCGAAAACGCTCACAAAGTATGTTGCTATCCGCGTATCGTTATCTCACATCGGGAGGTCCGCTATGACTGCCAAGTACACCGCACCGCGTTCCTCCGGGCCAGTGGCGCAATTCCCTGAACGCCCCCGCAGGAACGATATGCAGAACTTCCTATATCTCAGCCTGCCCGGACACGCTACCGCCCTCAACCGGTTCCTCGGCTCCCCGAACACTACCCTGGTTATTGGCGAGATGCCCGTCGGTTGGAGCGCTAACCGGCAGGAGGGGTTGCTCTACCCGGATCTGATGGTGGCCTTCAATGTGGACAGAGCCGCGGTCATAGAAGACCGGGGCTTCGCCATTGACGATATAGGCAAGCCGCCGGATTTTGTCTTAGAAGTAGCTTCGTTTAGCACTGCTCTCAACGACTACACCACCAAACGCAACGGATACGCGGTCTATGGCATACCGGAATACTGGCGGTTCGACCCCACCGGAGGCAGGCGTTACCCTTGGCCCTTGGCCGGTGACCTGCTGATTGAGGGCGAATATCGGCCCATAACTATTACTCAAACGGACAAAGACGAGCATTGGGGCCACAGCGATGCCTTGAACCTCGACATTTGCTGGGAACAAGGGCAGTTGCGGTGGTACGATCCGGATTCTAAAAGTTACCTCCCCACTCATGAAGACGCCCTAGACGCTATCATCGCGGCTGAAGCCCAGCGCGATGCCGAGCGGGAGGCCCGTATTGCCGCTGAAGCGCGCGTCCGGCAGTTGGAGCAGGAATTGCGTCGCCGGCCTCTATAACTGTCCTGACGTTTTTAGATTAGAGCGGAGCAGACCAATAATGCCGCAGCAGTTGGGCATCATCGGCCACCCCATCAGCCACTCCATTTCGCCCGTTTTCCAGCAGGCGGCCCTGGACGTCATCGGGTTCGACGGAACCTACGAACCTTGGGACGTTGCGCCCGGCGAGGTGGGCCATTTCGTCAACGGCCTGCGCGCGCCGGGAACGTTGGGCATCAACGTCACCGTGCCGCACAAGGAAGCGGTCATCCCTTATCTCGATGAGGTAGACGACTGGGCCTCCACTGCCGGGGCGGTCAACACCATTGTCAACCGCGATGGCCGGCTCACGGGCCACAACACCGACGGCATAGGGTTCCTGCGGGCGTTGCGGGAGGGCGCGGGTTTCGAACCGCAGGGTCAAGCCGTGCTGGTGCTGGGCGCTGGCGGTTCGGCGCGCGGCGTTGTGTACGCGCTGGCCCGATCCGGGGCCGCCCGGCTGTCCGTCGCCAACCGCACTCTAGAGCGGGCGGAGAGGCTGGCGCAGCTCTCCACCGATAGCGGCGTTCCAGCGGAAGCGTTAGCCCTGTCTGGCGTTGCCGATGCCGCCGCCAAAGCCGCTCTCATCGTCAACTGCACCTCTATGGGCATGGTTCGCGGGCCCGACGAAAACGGCTCGCCTCTGTCTGCCGCTGACATACCTCCCGCCGCTCTGGTCAACGACCTGGTGTATAATCCCTTGGAAACGCCGTTGCTGCGCGAGGCGGCCCGCGCCGGAGCCGCCACCTTGGGCGGCATCCAGATGCTAGTCTATCAAGGCGCTGCCTCCTTCGAGATGTGGACCGGACAGCCCGCGCCCGCCTCTGTGATGCTGGAGGCCGCCACCGCGGCCATGCGAGCGAGAAGTTAGTCCGGCAAGCATTGGGTATGTCCTCACCCTGATCCTCTCCTGGGGAGAGATGGCAGGGTGAGGCCCTCACAATTTCCGCATGACTGGAAGAGTATGGTTCGTTTTGTAACTGCCGGGGAATCCCACGGTCAAGGGTTGGTCATTATCGTCGAAGGCGTGCCTGCCGGGTTGCCCATTGACGAGGACTATATCGGAGCGCACTTGGCCCGCCGACAGAAGGGATACGGGCGCGGCGGGCGAATGCTCATCGAACAGGACTGGGCGCACATCATATCCGGCGTGCGCCACGGGGCGACGCTGGGCAGTCCTGTCGGAATGAGCATCGAAAACCGCGACTGGGCCAATTGGGAAGAAGCGATGTCGGTGCGCCCCATTGAGGGGGAGCCGCTCTCGCCCCGCAGCCAGCGCGTGACCCGGCTGCGCCCCGGCCACGCCGACCTGCCCGGCGCGATGAAGTATGGCTTCAACGACGTGCGCAATGTGCTGGAGCGGGCCAGCGCCCGCGAGACCGCCGCCCGCGTCGCCGCCGGCGCCGTGGCCTTGCGGCTGTTGGAGGAGTTCGGCATCGCGGTGCATAGCCACGTCCTGACCATCGGCGGTATACGGGCCGAACCGCCAGCGAAGATTGACTGGCGGGCCGTGGAAGAGTCTCCGGTGCGCTGCGCCGACCCCGCCGCCGCCGAGCGTATGACCGCCGAAATTGATGCCGCCCGCGACGCCGGCGACACCGTGGGAGGTATCGTCGAGGTGCTGGCGGAGAACGTGCCCATCGGCCTCGGTTCCCACGTGTCTTGGGATAGGAAAATAGACGGGCGCGTTTCCCAAGCTCTAATGTCCATCAACGCCGTCAAGGCCGTGTCTATTGGCCCCGGCTGGGACATCGTCCACCAGCGAGGCTCGCAGGTTCAGGACGTCATCAAGCCGGTCACTGACCCCGACCGCCCCTGGCGGCGCAGCACCAACAACCTGGGCGGCGCCGAGGGCGGCATGACCAACGGTATGCCGCTGACAGCCCAATTCGCCGTTAAGCCCATCGCCACCCTGATGAGCCCGTTGCCGTCGGTGGATCTGGATACCGGCGACGAAGTGCAAGCCCACTACGAGCGCTCCGACATCTGCCAGGCCCCGCCGGCCTGTGTGGTGGGAGAGGCGATGCTGGCTTTGGTGCTGGCCGAAGCCTTCATGGAAAAGTTCGGCGGCGACTCCATATCCGAAACCCGCCGCAACTACGAGGGCTATATGAAAACCGTCGGGCCGCGCGTGCGTTGGGAGTGAGTTGGCGTGGCGCGAATGCAGGGCCGGTTGCGTGATAGTTGATGACAACGCCGCCTTGCGATCTGATTTTTGATCTCGTATATTGCGCCAAACTCTTAGAGGGATGCGGTAATGGCTAGGCCAGTACGACAGTGGGAACCGATATTATCCTATCCTTCACGGGAATCGGTGTCGGATTTGGTAGTTGCCTTGGTAGAGAGAAACTTCGGGCTTGCTATTCCCGATGAGTGGGAGGAGAACGAGTCCTATTATCTGGTAACGGACGACGCAACCCAGTTCTTGGAATTCCGCGAGGCAGTTGACGGAGCAATCAGAGGAGCCGAACCAGCTCCATGGCTGTTGCGAGACCTGAAAGAATTTGAGCAGATGATAGCGGAGGATGCCATAGAAGACCTCAAAAATACCCCGGAAGGTCAGGTTATTCTGGATGCAATTCGGGCAATTGCCGTTTATCGACTCAGGCAGGAAGGACAATCGCATGATGACCGATAGCCCGCAGTTGGTTTGGCAATCCGCGGATGAACAGTCCGCCCTGTACTGCGGCGACGGTCTATCCCTGATGGCCAGTATGCCGTCCGACAGTGTGGACTGCATTTGGAGTGACCCGCCCTATCTGCTATCGAACGACGGCGTGACCTGCGTTGCCGGCAAGCGGGTCAGCGTCAACAAGGGTGAGTGGGACCGTAGTGACGGGATTGAAAATGACCACGAGTTCAACCTTGCTTGGCTGCGCGAGTGCCACCGGATTCTGAAACCGGCCGGTACCATCTGGGTCACGGGAACTCTGCATATCTATCTGAGCGTCGGGATGGCAATGATGCAGCTCGGGTTTCGCATCCTGAACGACATCATATGGGAGAAGAACAACCCACCACCCAATTTGGGTTGCCGCTGTTTCGCCCACTCCACCGAGACCATCCTGTGGGCTACTAAAGCGCCGAAAGGCAGCAGGCACAAATACACTTTCCACTACCAGGAAATGAAGGCCGAAAACGGCGGTAAGCAAATGAAATCCGTCTGGCGCTTTCCAGCCGCCGGCCGCGACGAAAAGACTTTTGGCAAGCATCCCACGCAGAAGCCGATCGCATTGATAGGCCGTTGCCTGAGAGCCAGCACGAACCCCGGCGACTTGGTATTTGACCCTTTCGCCGGCAGTGCCTCCACCGGCCTAGCCGCATTGTCCCTCAACCGCAGGTTCATCGGCTGCGATGTTGAGTGGAACTATGCTCGCATTGGCGCTGATAGGTTGTCCAGTGTCTCAGACCGTTTTGCTGAATCAGTGGTACAGTTGCCGGGTGCGAAAACTGTAGACACAAATCAACGGCGTTTGTTTGATACAAGCCGCGAGTATCAAGCCGTGTCAAAAACGCTAAAAGATTGATCGTGAAAGCAAGATAGCTTACGCTAAACGCCCCCAATCCTCTCCAAGGGGGCGTACTGAATGCCATCTCAGCAGACATTGATTTACCGAACATCTGGCAGCACCGAGATTTACACGGAAACCGGCAAGAAATCGCAGCACGACTTTCTTGTGCGATACAGAGAACCTGACAAGCGAATCAGAACTCCTCAGCATATCCACCTCATTGTTGACCTTTATCAGAAACGAGGTGCAGAGCCCGGACTGACAAACGATTTCGCTGACCACATCATAAACAACATCATCATGCCCGTAGTTCCCTCAACCTCTTACCCGCCAAGTTTGCAGGTATTCAAAACAGCGTACATCAGTCAATTTGAAGAGTTGAACGGCGTCAGCGAGTACAGCCCTGAGTTCCTGCTGGTGGTCATTGAGCTAGTAATGATACAAGAACGTACCAATTACCCCGATGGGGTCTTGAACCTCCAGCTTTTCCAAAAATTCCGTAACGGTGAGGACATTTTCAGCGTTGTAAGCGCCGCTACATTCAGAGGCCGTTGGCAATGAAGTTCGGCGTTACGATGCTTCCCGACAGCCTTGAGGTTCTGGCAAAACGAGCTCGGCTGGCCGAGGAGATGGGCTTCGACTATGTGGGTATAGCCGACTCTCAATCATTGGCCCGCGAGTTGTATGTTGCCCTGAGCGTGGTGGCAATGTCCACGGATAGGGTTATGCTGGGGCCAACGGTCAGCAACCCGCTCACACGCCACCCGGCGGTAACGGCGTCGGCCATTGCGTCGGTCAACGAGCTTTCCGGCGGACGGGCCTTCTTGGGCGTCGGCAGCGGCGATAGCGCGGTGCTGAACCTGGGGCTGCGTCCGGCCCGGCTGTCGGAGCTGCATCACTACATCCAGACCGTCCGGGAAATGCTGGCCGGAGAAACCAGCGAGTACCGGGGCGACCGGGCCCATGTGCGTTGGGCCAACGCCGCTATACCCGTCGCAATGTCTGCTGAGGGGCCGCGCACTTTGGCAATGGCCGGGGCCGACGCCGATGCCGCCATCATCCATACTGGCCTGACCCAGGAAGTGCTGACCGACACTGTCGCCCGCATTCGCGAGGGTGAGCGCGCCGCCGGACGCGAGGAGGGCGCAACCGGCGTCTGGGCCTTCGCCAAGTGCAACATTGCCGACAACCGCGACGACGCCATAAAGGAAATCAAGATGGCCCTGGCCGCTTCCGGCCACCATGCCTTCCGGTTTACCCTCGAAGGCAAGAACGTGCCGGAGGAATTGCGTGAGCCGGTATCCATCCTGCACCGCGAATATGAAGCCGCCGAACACGAGCAGGTGGGCCAAACCCGCAACGCCACCCTAACCGATGAACTTGGACTCACCGACTATTTCGCCGACCGTTTCGCCGTAGCCGGAACGCCCCAGGAATGCCGAGCCAAGTCTCGCGCCATCTTCAACGCCGGGGTGGACGCCTTGCTGATAACCGCTATCGGCCCCGACCCCGAGCGCATCATTCGCCGCTTCGGGGAAGAAGTCATAGCGCCCCTTCGTGAAGGACAACTCCCTTAGAGTCATTATATCCTGTAAGTGGGCTGCCGGTTTGTTTCGACAGCAAATGCTATCATTGAGGCAGAACCGGGGGCAGAACCGGACAGGCAGTTGCGGAGGGCGGTTGTGGCGGATGGACTGTTCATAGTTTTCGAGGGCGGAGAAGGGGCCGGGAAAAGCACGCAGGCCGAGCGGCTTTACCAGCGGCTGATGGAAAAGCGCAGGGAGGCGCTGCTGGTGAGAGAGCCCGGCACGACCCCCTTGGGCCTGCATCTGCGGGAATACTTGAAGAGCAAGCAGGCGTTGACGCCGGAATCGGAGTTGCTGCTGTTTGCCGCCGCGCGGGCCCAGTTGGTTGCCGACCAAATTCGGCCCAGCCTGGAGCGGGGAATCACCGTCATCTCGGACCGCTTCTCCGGCTCCACCGTTGCCTACCAAGGCTATGGCCGGGCTGTAAGGCGCGATGTTATAGACTACCTCAACAACTATGCCACCGGCGGGCTGAACCCCGACGTCACCTTCTTGCTGGATCTTGACCCTGAAGTGGGACTGCATCGCGTCGGCAAGCCACAGCTTCAATTGGCTCTATCGCCCGACGCTTCCGCCGATGCGGGCCGAGCCGACGTTGAAGGACACCGCCGCTTTGAAGACCAGCCCTTGGCCTTCCACAAACGGGTGCGGCGGGGCTACCTGGATCTGGCTGAAAGCAGCCTCAATTGGCATCAAGTTGACGCCAGGCTTCCGGAAGAGGAACTGAGCGAATATATTTGGAGAGTTGCTTCACAATTCTTACCCCAAACCATAGGGCGCCAGACGAGGGTCAACAGCCCTGCTATGTTGTGGCAATAGATAAGCCCCTCCGTTTAACGGAGGGGCTTATCTATTCTGCCGGGTCCATTGTGTGAGCCATTCTGTAGGCCCGCTAGTCGTCGGCTGCTACCAGGTCTGCCTCGGCGATTTTCTCGCGGACATGAGCCAGCATCTTGCGGACGCGGCCCAAGTCGGGGAAGACGTTGCCTTCGCCCTTCTTATCGAAGATGCGCTCGCCGTCCACGAACACCTCCATGATGCTCTGGCCGCGAGGGGAGATTGCTACTGCTGCATCGGGGCCGAAATGACGGAAAAACTCGTTTGCCATCCACGTGGCAGTTCCCAAGTGCTGTCAACTGACGCAGTAGGTAATCTCAATTTGGACTTTCCCTTCCATGCTATGTCCTCCGAGGAATTCAGGATGCCCACAGTTTAGCGTCCCGCCCGTTGCGACGCAAGTATGCCCGGTTAGGAAACGGTTTCACTCTAACCCTCTCCTTCTGAGAAAGGGAATTGTTTATACCCGGTAGAACAGCACAGCCCGGTCAGGTTCGCGCCCCTGGCTGGTGGAGGCCACGTTGTAGCGCTGCCCCAGCATGTGCTGTAGGCGCCGGATGTGGGAGCGCTGCGGAGACAGCTTGATCGTCATCTCCTCTCCGCTCAACACACGGTTGGCGGCTTCCTCGGCTTCCTGCATGGCCCGTTCGATGTTGGGGGCTTCTTGGGGTTCGGCAGAGGTGGGACGTCCGCCCCGGAATTGGCCGTTGGGGTTTCGCTTCGCCACCACGGTTCGCAGGAAGTCCTGTAACTGTGGCAGAGAGTTCTTGCGCAACACGTAGACCGGCTTGCCGTTGGCCTCGGCGATGCGCACCAACTGCGAGCCGCGGCGGTAGTGGGTCTTGGTGGTCAGCACCAGGTCGGCGCGACGCAGCTCGTTGACGATTTGCATCGGCGTTCCCGATTCGACCATGGCGGCTTCCAGTTTGTCGCGGCCCACGCCGAAGAGGAAGACGCGCACCTCCGCCGCCATAGCCGCCTCTTCCTCCGACATTTCACCCATGGGACGGGGTGAAGGAACAGCGCGGTCTGGCCCGCGGTCGAATTCCCTGGGCCGTTCACGGCCGGAATTCCGGTCAGAGCGGCGGTCTTCCGCTTGCCTTCTTTTCCCGTTCATGGCAAAGGGCGGCGGGGCGCTTTCGTTGGTTCGGTACTCTTCCTCTGCCCGCTGCACCTCGCCGTTTTCGTCCAGCCAGCGCACCTCGGGGACGATGGGGTAACCGCGCAGCCACTGGTCAACCACGTGGGCCACATCGCCGTGGACTGCCAAGCGTTCCCAGCTCTGTATCTCCACCACCACGTCGAAGGTGGGCGGGGCCTTGCGCTCCAGCACCGTCTTTTGCGTGCCGCGATAGCGCGCTTCCTGGTCGCCCAGCGTCACGGTCTGGATTCCCCCCACCAGGTCCGACAGGGTGGGGTTCATAATCAGGTTGTCCAGTGTGTTGCCGTGGGCCGTGGCGATGAGCTGCACGCCCCGCTCGGCGATGGTGCGGGCGGCGGCGGCCTCTTGCTCTGCGCCCATTTCGTCAATGACCACGGTCTCTGGCATATGGTTTTCCACTGCCTCGATCATCACTCCGGGTTGCTGCGAGGGCGTGGGAACCTGCATCCGCCGCGCCCGTCCGATGGCCGGATGCGGCACGTCACCGTCGCCGGCGATTTCGTTGGACGTGTCGACAATTATGACCCGTTTCTGTGCTTCCACCGAGAGCACCCGAGCCGTTTCGCGGAGCATAGTGGTTTTTCCGACGCCTGGGCGTCCCAGAAGCAAAATGTTCTTGCCTGAAAAGGCTAAGTCTTCGATGATTTTGATGGTGCCGAAGACGGCCCGTCCGATGCGGCAGGTCAGCCCGATGACGCGCCCCCGGCGGTTGCGGATGGCTGAAATGCGATGCAGTGTGCGCTCGATGCCTGCCCGGTTATCGCCGCCGAACTCGCCTAATCGTTCAATGACCCCCTGCAAGTCTACGGCGTCAACTTCCTGGGAGCTGAGCGGGGCGTCGCCGCTGACGAAGCGGGCCTCCGGTTCTCGACCCAGGTCCAGGACTACTTCCAGCAATTCCTCCAGGTCTTCCCGCTGCCTAAGCGCCGCGGACACCCGCTCCGGCAACATTTCTAGCGCCAGCTCCAACTCTTCCCGCACTGCGTCATACACCGTCGTCAATATCGCTCCTCCGACAGGGATGATTGGGGGCTGCTATTGGAGACACGGCAACGCAAAATCCGTCGCCGTCATTACTATACAGATGACACTATACAGATGACGCCAGGGAGTTTCCTTCCACGAGGTCAACGAAATACTGGTGAATTCGGGCGTCCTGGGTAAGCTCGGGGTGGAAAGACGTCGCCAGCAGGTTTCCCTGTTGCACCGCCACGGGCCGCCCGTCGTCCAGGCTTGCGAGAACCTTCACCGGCGGGCCGACGCGGATGACCACCGGGGCGCGAATAAAGATGCAGTGGTAGGGTTCGGGGGGCAGCGAGGCAATTTGCAGCGACTGCTCGAAACTATCCACCTGGCGGCCGAAGGCGTTGCGCCGGACGCCGATGTCCATTAGGCCCAGAGGCACGGGGTCAAGCTCGGTGATTTCGCTGGCCAGCATAATCATGCCGGCGCAGGTGCCCCAGACGGGGCGGCCCGCCGCCGCCATTTGCGCGACAGGTTCGCGCAGATTGTAGATGGACATCAGGCGGCTGAGAGTAGTGCTTTCGCCTCCGGGAATAATCAGCCCGTCCAGAGCCTCCAACTGCTCCGGCAACCGGACCTCGCGGGCATTCACGCCTATCTTGCGGAGGATAGCTATATGCTCCGCGAAATCGCCCTGTACCGCTAAAACGCCGATGTTCAACGCTTTGTGCTAACCGCCTTCTTTACGAGCAAACGGACTTTACGAGCAAACGGACTTTCTTGGCGCGGTTAAATCGCTCTGGCGCGAAGGGGTTTTGCTACCAGTTGTTCTTCCGACGGGTCAACCATAAGGTTGAAAATTTGCAAGGTGGTGGAGCCCAAGAGGAATTGGCCTTCGGCACCGAATATGACCGGGCAAGGAAATTCGCGGCCTTCAATTCCGAAGAGGGCCACCCCGTAACCATATTCCACTTCTTCGCTACCGTGCGCAATTGTATACGGCCTGTACTCAATAGGCGCCAAACCCAGCCGCTTTAACAAGGATTCCGGCATCACGGAATGGGCTGCCCCGGTGTCAACGATGGCTGTCACCGAAGTCAGTTCGCCATCACCGATCCGCCCTAAGTCCACTGCAACCTCGAATAATCCCATAGCGCCCTCATCCTAACCCTCTCCTGGAGGGAGAGGAAATTGGGGGAGTACCTACACGCTGCGGGGGGCCAGCAGTTCATCGGCAGGGATGTCGCGGACGTTGCGGCCCACCATCGGCTCGCCCAGGTCTTTGGACACCTCGGCCAGAATATGCGGGTCGTTGTAGTGGGTGACGGCCTGCACGATGGCGTAAGCGCGGCTGGCCGGGTCGCCGGACTTGAAGATGCCGGAACCGACGAAAACGCCGTCGGCGCCCAACTGCATCATCAGCGCGGCGTCGGCGGGGGTGGCGACGCCTCCGGCGGCGAAGTTGACCACTGGCAAGCGGCCCTGCTCGCGGGTCTGCTGGAGCAGGTCGAGGGAGACGCGCAGGTCGCGGGCTTCCACCACCAGCTCGTCGTTGGGCATGGTCCGGAGCTTGCGTATGGCGTCCTGAACTGCCCTCATGTGGCGCACGGCCTCCACCACGTCGCCGGTGCCGGCCTCGCCCTTGGTGCGAATCATGGCTGCGCCCTCGGATATGCGGCGCAGCGCCTCGCCCAAGTCGCGGCAACCGCAGACGAAAGGCACTCTGAAGTCGTGCTTCCAGACGTGATGGGTCTCATCAGCGGGGGTCAGCACTTCCGATTCGTCAATATAGTCAACGCCGAGGGCTTCCAGAATCTGGGCCTCGACGAAGTGGCCGATGCGAACTTTCGCCATAACGGGAATGGTGACTGCGTCCATAATCCGGGTGATGATTGCCGGGTCGGTCATGCGGGCTACGCCGCCGTCAGCGCGGATGTCCGCTGGCACGCGCTCAAGGGCCATAACGGCCACGGCGCCGGCTTCGGCGGCAATCATGGCCTGTTCGGGGGTGACCACGTCCATTATGACGCCGCCCTTCAGCATCTGGGCATGTCCAGACTTCACGGTAAAAGTGCCGGTCAAAACGTCTGCTATCGCCATATCCGTCATCCTCTCGCCGGGCGCATCGTTCCATTATCTGCGGCCAGTCTGTGATTCACCGAAACTGCGCGGCCCCTTGACTAGACCAGCGTAGCTCCAACCATTAGGTCAATATCATTATACGGGCCGCAATCATGGTTATCAATCGCGTTGTTCCGGGCGCGACATAACTGCTGAGCGAATCAACAGCAAAATAAGAGAGGCGCAGCTACTATGGCCTTTGTACAGCGGCAGCCAATGCGTCTTGGATCGGAGTCTTTTGGTTTCAGGTTTTGTCTTGTCATTTTTGGGAGGCGGAAATTCGCGGCCAGATAGCCCAATATCTCGCCAACCGAAACGTAAGGCCGAGGGCCGGATTCCTGCTAAGCAGGGAGTGACGAACGGGCAATTGAAAGACTCTGTGCGCCAGGCAAGCTGGAGGAACCCTATGCCCCTTTGTCGCCCGTCTCCAGTGCTTGTACCATGCGGCTCATCATGTTGGCCAGATGGCGAGTGCCGGCTATGGCCTTGGAGTATCCCATTCGAGTGGGGCCGACAACGCAGATTGCGCCGCCCACGCCGTTGGGGCGTCCGTAGCGGCATACTATAACGCCGAAGCAGCGTAGCGATTCTTCTTGGTTCTCCGAACCGATGTATACCTTGGGGCCGGGCTCACGGGCGGCGGATACGATACGCTCCAGCAACGCCCGTTCCTCCACCGTCTGCACCAACTGGCGGGCGCGTTCACTGGCGGCAAACTCCGGTTGCTCTAGCAAACGCCCCAAGCCTTCGAGATGATGCTCTGGCAGGTCCGACTTCTCGGCTTCCAGCATCATCTCCAGCGAATCTTGGCGAACTCGCTGCTCCAGCGGATCCAGCTCAACCCGCTGCCCCTCTATCTGTCGGCGGCTTAGACCTGCCAGCGACTCGTTCAGGCGACCTGCCGCCTCATCGAGCCGCTGCTGACTTGCCGGGCCATCCAGCGACAGCAGGCGTTTGAGCAGGCGCGTCTCGCCCAGCACGATGACCAGCAGGGCGATGGACTCTTGCAAAAACACTAGTTGCAGCCGCTTCAGGCGCGGTGACGGAGAACGCGGCTGAGTTACGATGGCCAAGTTGGCGGTTAACTGTGAGAGGGCGGCGGCGCAACGGCGGCTCCACACCTCAACGTCCGGTTCAGCATCGCCCAGCCATTTGTCTACACGCTGCCGCAGCTTGCTGGGAAGAGGCCGCGGTTCACCAAGCGACTCCACATGGTGCCGGTAGCCCAAGTCCGATGGCACCCCCCCGGCGGATACGTGAGGGCGGGAGATATAGCCCGCCTCGGTGAGATGCGACATCGCGTTGCGAACTGTTGCCGGACTGACCCGCAGGTCTGGGCTGCGCGCTATACCGTCCGATGCCACAGGCGCGGCGGTCTGCACGTATTCATTTACTAGAAGGTTGAGGATGGTTGAAGTGCGATAAGATAACATCGGCATTGCCCCTGTTGCGGGGGTAACCGGGCCTCGGCCTTTCCTCGAAATTAGCATAGCATTTGCGGCAATGTCAAACCTTTCTGAGAGTCTTGGCGAAGCAATTGTCTGAATTAGGATTCGCTGGATTAAAGAATTATCAGGATTGGGGCATATCCTGATAATCTCTCAAGCCCCCTAAATCCTGGCCCAGATGCTTGCCTTTAGGCTCGCTTTGCTCAAAGCGTGGCGCGGCTCCTGGATATTCTCAATGTGCTATGGCCTTGCCCTCAACCCGGCCTCCCCGCCAAAATGGGAATACAGAGGATTGGTTGGGCCAATGCCGCCTTCCCCCTGGAAGAACTGGTTATGCTGGTCTCCAACATAGAAAATACAGAGGATTGGTTGGGCCAATGCCGCCTTCCAGGTAGACGGAACGCCGGCCGTAGAATTTCCGCTGCTGCAAACGCTGCCGCTGGCGACAGCGGAGATGGCGATGAAACAGGTATGGCGGACACCTTATCGCCGGGCACCCTATCGCCGGGAGGGGGCAAACTCGTGATTGCGAGCGTAGGGTGACAACCCTGTTCCGGTTTTGGCGGCATCTACAGTGGACATCCCATACTATTGCAACGAGATTCTTGGGCTGTGTGCGGAATGACCATTGACAGCCCCGAGTTTCACCCCTCCCTACTCCTCGGCGCGGTTCTCGCAGATTGGGGCAATCAATGCTATACTCGATGGCCCGGGCTTCAACCTATTGGGTTGCCGTCTTGAATTGCCGTTAGCTTAGTGTGTGCACGTGTACTCTGAATCTACTACCATGTCTTTGGCCGATATTGCGTTGCCGATGGAGGAAGGACGGGGGCGTATCGCGAGGGACGCCGCGCTTATTATAGGTTTCGTTCTGTTCATCGCCCTATTTGCCCGCTTTTCCCTGCATCTTCCCTTTACCCCTGTACCGGTCACCGGGCAGACCTTTGCCGTGCTGCTTACCGGCGCGGCCTTGGGCAGTTGGCGAAGCGCAGGCGCTACGGGCCTGTATCTGCTGGCTGGGATGTTCTTGCCCTTTTACGCCGGTTCCGCGGATTCCTATCTGTGGGACGCAACTCTGGGCGATTATGTGCTTGGGTTCACCTCCGGCAACTCCGGGTTTTTCTGGGCTATGTCTTCAGGGGGCTACATAATTGGCTTTATCGCAGCCGCCTGGGTGGTGGGGTTTCTGTGCGAGCGGGGGATGACCGGCAGCGCTTGGATTCTGCCCACACTGCTGGCCGGCAACATCCTGGTCTACGTGCCGGGGCTGATACAGCTTTCGCTGTTCGCTCCCTCAGGCAAGACGCTGGCTTGGGGGTTGTATCCCTTCGTGGCCGGAGACCTGTTAAAACTGGTTGCCGCGGCGCTTCTGGTTCCGGCGGCCTGGGGGTTGACCGGCTACTGGCGCGGCCATGATGACGGCCATCCGCGTTCGCCGCAATGACCGCTGTCTGGGAACATAGGAGAGGGGGCATAGGGGGCGCGGTATGGACTTAGTGTACTTGGGGCATTCTTCCTTCCGGTTGCACGACAGCGGCATGGTGGTGGTAACCGACCCTTTCCCCCAATCACTGGGGATTCGGATAGACACTCGCCCCGCCGCGGTGCTTACCATCAGCAACAGCCACCCCAACCACTCGGCCGCTGAGTCGGTAGGCGGAGAAGCAAAGGTGTTTCGCACCCCTGGCGAGTACGAATATAACGGGATTGTAGTGCGCGGAGTCATGACCCCGCTGCCGCCCGGCGTTCCCCAGGGGCAGCGCAACGTGGCCTACACCATCGAGATGAGCGGCGTGAACGTCTGCCACCTGGGCGACCTGGCCCTGCCGATGACTACGCGGCAGGTGGACGAGCTGAAGCCGGTGGACGTGGCGCTGGTGCCGGCGGGCGGGCACTGCACCATCAGCTTGGATCAGGCCCTTCAGACCATCCAGGACCTCGACCCTCGCATCGTTATCCCCATGCACTACGCCCACGGGCAGACCGGCGCGGCCCTCGACGGCCCCGAAACCTTCCTGCGGCTTTTGGGGCAGGACGCTCCCCAGCCCCAGCCTCGACTGGTGGTCACCACCGGCAACCTCCCCGCCGACCTGCGCGTCAATCTGCTCTCGCCGCTCAGAGGGTAGGGCAAACGGAACTGGAACAGCCATCAAAGCTGCCCCGGTCTCAGTCTTCCGTTTTGTCCAGGAAGCCTTGCACTTCTGGGGTAATGGAAAGAACCTTGACGCCATCCACATCTGTTCCGAAGCGCTCCACAGCTTCTCTCCACCGGGCGTCCCTTTCTTTAATGCCTCGCTCTATGCCTCGCTCTATGGCTCTTCGTTCCGCCTGCTCCCGGTAGCGGGCCCGCAACTCCGACGCCTTCTCGAACATCCTTCTCACCCCCTCGAACAGGCCAATGAGCACGAACACATTGGCCCAGTACATTGTTTTTACCGCGGCTTCGTAGTAGCGATAGGCCCGGCTTTCCGAACCCTCGAACTCCACTAGAGCCGCGACGCTTACCGCGCTTACTATGGCGAACCCGGCTATCTGCCACCACACCCCGCGCTCGACCAGCTCGCCGGGTAAATCCGATAAATCCAATTACATCACCCGCCCGCCTAGACACAGCGGGCCGAGAAGTAGAATAACCCCCCGCGCTTCACGCTGAACTGTTCATGAGCTTCTCTGGCGTTTGTATCGCTGGAGGGCCTGCCCCGCGTGGTCCCTGTGGCATCTTCTTGACGGGCGTCCTGAAAGCAATTTCATTTGGCATCTTCTTGACGGGCGTCCTGAAAGCAATTTCATTACGATCCGGCGTCATAGGAGCGCTCATCGCCCGGCTCGCCGCCGAGGAACTGCCTAACCTCCGGGGTGAACCGGAGAACGGCCACGCCGTCCTCTTCTACCCCGAAGCGCTCGAGGGCTTCCTGGTAGCGCGCGTCTCTTTCCTGGCGTCCCTCCTGGCGTCCCTCTCTCCTCAATTTTCTTACGGTTGCGGGTATCAGCAACACGATGCGGCCTCCAACTTCTACCAGTATCGCCAATGTCAGCGCTGCGCCGGCCGCCGCGCCGAATACGGCAGCCAGAAGGTATACCGGATTATCATTGTGAAACAGGTCTCCCCAGTAGAGCCAGAGCATAATAGCGACGGCTATAAGGTAGGCTAAGGGGTAGATAACCCCGTAGGAATCTAGTAAACGCATAAAATTTAGTCCTATACATATATTAGTTATCAGGTTTTTATCTTATGGGATGTGGTGGCGGGGCGTCAATGAGAAAGGGGCGCCCCGCTTGCGGGCGCCCCTGGGTGGTGCGCTGTTGGGTTGCCGGGGGTGGCTAGGAGCTGTTGCGTCCGGCGATGAACGCTCCGCCTGCGGCGACCACGCCGACGATGGCGATTATCAGCGCCACGATGGCGAGTCCGCCACCGCCGCCGTCAGCGCCTGCCGGGCCTGCCGGGCCTGCGGCGCCTGCCGGGCCTGCCGGGCCTGCCTCGCCGTTAGTTCCGCTAGCCCCTCGGGCCCCATCGGAGCCGTCGTTGCCGTCAGCGCCTGCCGGTCCTGCCGGGCCTGCTGCGCCGTCGTTGCCGTCAGTGCCTGCCGGTCCTTGTTCTCCCGGCGGGCCTTGCTCGCCGGCCGGCCCGGGTTCGCCAGGGTCTCCCTTATCGCCCTTGTCTCCCTTCGGTCCGAGCAGTTGCGCTATATTCAGGGTCGGCTTTGGCGCAGGAGCCTGGCCGACCGAAAGGTGCAACGGGGTAATGTCGCCGTTCACAAACGTCGCCGACTCGTTGGCGTCCTCATCGCCGATCATGAACGTCACTTCCTGGTCTGCATAGTCGCCTTCAACCAGGACCAGGTACATACCGTTGGGGTCGACCATGCCGCTGCCGACTTGCTCGCCGTTTATCATTGCCGTTACGGCTGTGCCTTCAGCGGGGGTTGACCCGTCTGCCTGCATTGTTACCGCGCCATAAAATTTCTGAGGTATCTGCTGTTGGGCCAGCGCCGAGGCCATAGGCACCGCCGCCAGCAAGGCCAACAGGCCCAACAGCGTCAAGAATCTGGTTTTGGTCATCCGTTCCTCCCCATCTCACTGTTGCGGTTACGGGGCGGGCTGACCCCGCCCCGTAGTGTTTGTTGTTGATAGTTGGAACAGCGGCCGGGGGTTCCCCAGCCGCCGTCTGTTGGGTGGGCGCTCACCCTATTTTATGGATACGTTGTTCCAGCCAGGGTAGAGAGTGGAAGGGGCAGCGCCATCGAATTCCTGTTCCTCTACAACCTTTACCCAGACGATTTGCCCGCTGGGGACCATTGTCAGGTCGTTCAGCTCAGCCGGAACGGTCGGGGAGTAGGAGGTCCAAGTCTGGTCGGCGTTGCTGAAGTGCCAGACCGACGTCAGGTTATCGTTATCGATGAGGGGCTTGAACACGTCTGCCGTGGCGATTGCCACCACATTGACTTTTGCGCTCAGAGGGGCTGTTCCAGAGATTGTGACCTTCACTTCATTGTGACCCCTGAGCCCGTCAGGAACCATAAGGCTGAAAGCGGCTGTGCCGTCTTCGCTGATTTGGATCGTAGCAGGATTTGTGGTAGCGACCATTTCGCCGATGGTAACCGCTGCTACTACGACGTTCTTCGCCGCAGTCAGGTTCTCCAGCGTGACAGTCAGTTCGTCTCCGGGGTTAACTTCTTCCGGCGCCACCGATATCGTCGGTTCGGGCATCGGCGTCGGCTCCGGCGTCGGCTCGGGCGTCGGCTCGGGCGTCGGCTCGGGCGTCGCGGTCGGAGTCGGCTCAGGCGTCGGTGTCGCAATCGGCTCTGCCACAACCTTGACGGTTTCGGTCAGCTTTAGTCCGTCGACTTCGACGTGCACCCTGCGGTTGCCCATGCTCCCGCCTGGCACGAGAACGCTGAACTCGGCTATGCCGTCTGCGTCGGATTGAGGCTTAGGGGAGGGAATAACATCCGTGGTGCCGATTTCGACCAGAGACACTGACACGAAGGCTTTCAGGTTTTCCACCTTGATAGCCAGGTTGCTTCCGGCATTGATCTCTTCCTGCCCCAGCGTCATCTTCGCCTTGTAAATGGAATAGTCTTTGCTTGCCGTGACTTCGACGGCGCCGACAGTAGCTTTCGCTTCTACCTTCTCCTTATCGCCCGGTTTCGCGCTGTCAGGCAATTTGAATTCGGTAGTAAACTTGCCTTCGTCATCCGCAACCTCGCTTTCAACGCGTTTGTCATTGTATAGCAAGGTGACGAACTCATTGGCAATGAAACCTTCTCCGGTCACCATAACATGGTCTTTAAGATGACCTTCATCAGCTTCGAAGCTGATGCTGGGCTTGATTATCTCCAGCTCAGCGATGCCAATGGAATTGCTTGCGGTCGTGACTTCGACCTCGTTTTTCTTGCCCGTCTTTATGGCTTTGTCGGTGGGAACCGTGACGGTGAGATTGATGTCGCCGCCGCTGGTAATCGAGAATCCGTCAGCTGTATCTACAGGCACGCCGGCGATAGTTAGCTTGTTGCCATCTTCATCATCGTCGCCAGCAGGGAAACCGCTGCCCTTGATGGTGATCTTTTGGCCCATCACCGCTTTGGCGGGCATCAGTTCCAGAGACTGCACCCCAATTTCCAGCTTGACTGTGGCCGACGGGGTGCTATCTTTAGCCCCCGTGCCGGTCACCTTCAGGGTCTGGTCCCCGCGATTCACCTTGGCTGGCACTGTAACCTTGAACTCTGCTTTACCGTCTGTGCGGCCAGTGCTTGGCCAACCGTCAGTAGGAGGAGTCACTGTCTCAGCACCGATTTTGACCTCGGTAATCTTGTTTGACGTAGGCCAGTCGATCAGCTTGAGAGTTACCGTCTTGGAGAGCGCCGTCTTTGCGGGATCGGCAGTAACCTTGGGATTGATGGTGAACGTGGCGCTTACGTCCTGGGAGTTGCCGCTACCGTCCACCGCTGTGATTTCGTTTTTGCCGGTAATGAAATCATCCGAATCGGTGTCTATAACCAGCGTGCCGATATTTTTATCAATATCAGCCTCGCCGATTTTTGAGCCCCGCACACTGACCGCGGCCGTGCCGTTGGCGAAACCCTTGAGGGTGGCCGTGGTCTCGGTGCCGCGGGCGCCTGAAGACGGCTTCAGCTCGATTATCCGATCGATGGTGGCAGTTCCACTCTTCTTTGCGCCAGGGGCATTCTCTTGGATCGAAATGGTCTTGTCCCCGGCGGAGGCAGGATTGGTGATTCTCGCCGACTGCTTTATCCTGATGGTGTACTTGTCAGAGACTGCCTTAATTTGTTCGGCTCCGCTAGCCATGGTGCTTGGAACGGTCATGGTTATCTCGCTGCCGTTCACCAGCACGTTCTCCGGGGAACCCTTGAAACTACCACTAGCAATGTTGATATCCGAGTCCTTGATGCTGTCGGGCACACCGAAGCCCACCAGTCCGACAGCGATATCCTCGTTAGGTTGGATTGCCGTAGCAGCTTCCCCGGTGATCTCAATCTGCGTTACTTTCCCGGGCTCCTTAGAGGAGAGATCGACGGTAAGATCTCCCACAGAAGAGGAGACTTCTGGGAACAATTCATTTGCTTCGCCGATGGAGACATCGTTGACGGGAGCCGCACCCTCTACTCGCTGCACATTAGGCCAAGTGACCACGAGCATGGAACTCCCAACGAACGCGTCCGCCTTAATAGTGACGACGCCTTTGGCATCAGACGTAGATGCGAGTTTACCTCCGTCCAATTCTACTTTTACGCTGTCTTCGGGCAGATCCTTGATGTCGATTGCTTCGCCATTTGAGTCTTTAAGCTGAGGAGTGATTACGACATCATCTCCAGCCTCCCTGATCTCCGCAGATTTGACCTGTACAGAGAGCACAATGTCAGTAGGGGTTGTAGAGCTTTCGCTACTGAGAATGTGGTGGTCGAAATCAATTTCGCCACCCTGTGCGAAAACGTTGGTGGGCGAGGAAAAGACGCCCATGGTGAAAAGGGCGGCCAAGATGCCCGCCGCCAGAAGCAGGACGATTCCTGCGGATTTGCCAACTTGTGTATTCATTTTTGGGAAATCTCCTTTCGGCAGACTCGTCCGGAAATCGGGGCCGCTTGAGCCCGCTGCTCCGTTGAGCCTGGTTTGCCTTTCGGCCGGTTGTGGGGCCGGGTCCGGAATCGGGGCCACTCAAGCCCGCTGCACCGGATGGGCCGGTTTGCCTTTAGTTGGCTGCCAGTCCGTCGCGGAATCGGGGCCACTCGAGCCCGCTGCACCGCGGGGCTGGCTTCTTTCGGTTCTGCCTGGTCTCTTCAGGGTTGCCTGGGTTCTGGCGGGCCCGCTCCTGGCGGGAGCCTTATGCCTGCATGGGCGGCGTCCTCCTCCTGAATGAAAGATGTCCGGCGTGAACCGGCGGAGCTGTCCCCGGCAGGGTTGCTCAGTGACAGCAATGATAGCGGTACAAGTATTACGCACGGATTACGGGGGCGTCAAGGATTGAGGGGCAGTTTTGGCTGTTTTTTGAGATTTTTCAATAAAATGGGGCCGGTGATATGGCTGGCGATATGGCCGGGGACGCACAGTTCGGACGGGGGAATAGGACGATGACCACAGGAAACGGGGCGCAGCCGGGGGACAGAGACATAGTGGAGCGGCTAATCCGGCTGGAAGCGGAGGCGCTGGCGGGTATGCTGTTATACTGGAGGAGCAGAACCGGAAAGGAGCGCAAGCGATGGTTAACGGCGGCGGGGGCCAGCAGGACCCCATAGTGGAGCGGCTAATCCGGCTGGAAGTGGAGATAAAGGCGAGCAACGAGCGGGCCGCGGCGGAGATGGCGGCCTACAACCGGCGGATAGACGACACGAATCAGCGGATTGCGGAAAACGTCAATCTGCTGATGGAGGTCATACGGGAGACCAACCGGGAGACCAATCAGCGCATCACGGAACTGGCCCGGCAAAACGCCGAGGATAACAAGGAGATCAACGACCGCATTGACCGCCTGGAGGTCCGCGTTGATAGTATGATCGGGCGGATAGACAAGCTGTTCTACGTGATGATTGGGGTGGGGACGGCGGTAATCGCCACGCTGGTAGCTGGGCAAATCGCAGGCTGACGCCCGGCTATCGCTGCTGTGGGGGTGCGGCGGATTTCTGGAGGCAGGGCGCCTCGACAGGCTCAGGAGAAAGCGGCGTCAGGCGTGGATTTCGTCAATGCGCACGATTTCCGCCTGCATTACGGCCACCGCCTGGGTCAGCCGTTGCAAGAGGTCTCTGATTTCCTCTTGACTCTCTTCGATGAGCCGCCAGTTTTCTTCGTTGCGCCGGTTGTTCTCTTCGTTGCGCCGCTGATAATCCTGCCAGTTTTCTTCGTTGCGCCGGTGGTTCTCACGCATACGGTCATGATTCCGTTGCATAGTTTCGGCCAGCAGGACTGACGCTTCAAGCAGGCTTTCCAAGCGGTCTATGCGTTCTTCCATCGTGATTTCTCCCGGTTCGATTCCGTTCCTGAGCGAGTATGGTTCGGCGGGCTGGCCTTGATGGTCTGGGTGAGATTTTCGCTAGGCGTGGGTTTCGTCAATGCGCACGATTTCCGCCTGCATTACGGCCACCGCCTGGGTTAGCCGTTGCAAGAGGTCTCTGATTTCGTCTTGGCTCTCTTCCATGAGCCGCCAGTTTTCTTCGTTGCGCCGGTTGTTTTCTTCGTTGCGCCGCTGATAATCCTGCCATCTCTCTTCCATGAGCCGCCAGTTTTCTTCGTTGCGCCGGTGGTTCTCACGCATACGGTCATGATTCCGTTGCATAGTTTCAGCCAGCAGGACTGACGCTTCAAGCAGGCTTTCCAAGCGGTCTATGCGTTCTTCCATTTTGATTTCTCCCGGTTCGATTCCGTTCCTGAGCGAGTATGGTTCGGCCAGGCTGGCCTTGATGGTCTGGGTGAGATTTTCGCTAGGCGTGGGTTTCGTCAATGCGCACGATTTCCGCCTGCATTACGGCCACCGCTTGGGTTAGCCGTTGCAGGAGGTCTCTGATTTCCTCTTGGCTCTCTTCGATGAGCCGGTTGTTTTCCTCGTTGAGCCGGTTGTTCTCTTCGTTGCGTTGTTGGTAATCCTGCCACCTCTCTTCGTTGAGCCGGTTGTTCTCTTCGTTGCGCCGCTGGTAATCCTGCCACCTCTCTTCGTTGCGCCGCTGATAATCTTGCCAGTTCTCTTCGTTGCGCCGGTGGTTCTCACGCATACGGTCATGATTCCGTTGCATAGTTTCAGCCAGCAGGACTGACGCTTCAAGCAGGCTTTCCAAGCGGTCTATGCGTTCTTCCATCGTGATTTCCCCCGGTTCGATTCCGCTCCTGAGCGAGTATGGTTCGGCAGGCTGGCCTTGATGGTCTGGGTGAGATTGGCTAGGCGTGGGTTTCGTCAATGCGCACGATTTCCGCCTGCATTACGGCCACCGCCTGGGTCAGCCGTTGCAAGAGGTCTCTGATTTCCTCTTGGCTCTCTTCCATGAGCCGGTTGTTTTCCTCGATGCGTTGCCAGTTCTCTTCGTTGCGCCGCTGGTTCTCACGCATACGGTCATGATTCCGTTGCATAGTTTCGGCCAGCAGGACTGACGCTTCAAGCAGGCTTTCCAAGCGGTCTATGCGTTCTTCCATTTTGATTTCTCCCGGTTCGATTCCGCTCCTGAGCGAGAATGGTTCGGCAGGCTGGCCTTGATGGTCTGGGTGAGATTTTCGCTAAGCGTGGGTTTCGTCAATGCGCACGATTTCCGCCTGCATTACGGCCACCGCCTGGGTTAGCCGCTGCAAGAGGTATCTGATTTCCTCTTGGCTCTCTTCCATGAGCCGGTTGTTTTCCTCGATGCGTTGCCAGTTCTCTTCGTTGCGCCGGTTGTTCTCTTCGTTGCGCCGGTTGTTCTCTTCGTTGCGCCGGTTGTTCTCTTCGTTGCGCCGGTTGTTCTCTTGGAGGTGGCGATAGTTCCGACGCATTTGATCCTGATTTCGGAGCATAATTTCGGACAACTGAACTGACGCCGCCATAAGGTTTTCCAGCCGGTCTATGCGTTCTTCCATTGTGATTCCCTCAGGTTTGATTTGTTATTTTTGATTTGTTACTTAGGCGGGCGGCTGTCGGCCTGGATGTCTGGGCGTGTTATGGGTATGGGCTAGGCGGGGCTGGCGGCGGCGGAGAGAGTGCGCAGAAATTCGTGGTTGGTGGGGGTCTTGGAGAGGCGCTCCAGAACGCGCTCGGTGGCGCTGGCGCCGTCGCCGTTGTTGGAGAGCATACCGATCATACGCCGGAGCAGGACGACTTGCTTGTGGGCTTCTGGGGAGTAGAGGAGTTCTTCTCGGCGGGTGCCGGAGCGCACGATGTCTATGGCTGGGAAGTAGCGGCGCTCGGCCAGCTTGCGGTCTAGGTGAAGCTCCATATTGCCGGTGCCCTTGAACTCCTCGTAGATGACCTCGTCCATACGGGAGCCGGTGTCGACCAGGCAGGTGGCGATGATGGTGAGGGAGCCGCCCTCTTCGATGTTGCGGGCGGCGCCGAAGAACTTCTTGGGGGGATAGAGGGCCAGGGGGTCAATGCCGCCGGAGAGGGTGCGCCCGCTGGTGGGCACGGCCAAGTTGTAGGCGCGGGTGAGCCTGGTGATACTGTCGAGCAGGATGACGACGTCCTTGCCCAGCTCGACGAGGCGCTTGGCGCGGTCGAGGCAGAGTTCGGCCACGCGGCATTGCTCTTCCACCGATTCGTCGAAGGTGGAGGCAAAGACGTCGCCGTCTACGGAGCGGCGCATATCGGTTACTTCCTCGGGGCGCTCGCCGATGAGGGCGACCATCAGGAGGGCCTCGGGGCAGTTGGTGACGACTCCGTGGGCAATCTGCTTTAACATAGTGGTCTTGCCGGCCTTGGGTGGGGAGACGATGAGGCCGCGCTGTCCGAGGCCGATGGGGGCGAAGAGGTCTACCATGCGGGTGGAGAGCTCGCTGGACGAGGTTTCGAGAACCACCTGCTGTTCGGGGAAGACCGGGGTCAGGTGCTCGAAAACGGGGCGGCTGCGGCCGTGAATCCTGCTGGAGGGGTCACTGGCGTCGAAGTTATTGATTTTCTCGACGCGGACCAGTCCGAAGTAGCGCTCGCCTTCTTTGGGCGGGCGCACCTGGCCGGTGACGGTGTCGCCGGTGCGCAGGCCGAAGCGCCGGATTTGGGACTGGGAGATGTAGACGTCGCCGGAGTGCCGGTAGGAGGCAAACTGGCGGAGGAAGCCATAGCCTTCGTCCATTATCTCGAGGATGCCGGTGGAGACGAGGGACTGGCTGGCGGAAGCGGCTTGGAACAGACGGCCGAGGATGTCCTCGCGGTGCATCTTGTCCAGGGCCGCGGCGTCGCCGAGACCGACGGCGGGGGCCAGGCTCAACAGTTCTTCCTTGGACTTGCCGCCCAACTCCACTACGTCCAAAGTCTTGCGGGTTGCCGTCATGGTCACCTCATTATTTCTGGTTCGTCTAACATATTCGTTCCCGCGCGGGGGAGGTTTGGCGCAGAGGGGCGCCCGCTGGCCCGCGCCGGGGTGGTTTGGCAGTTCCGGCCCGCTTCGGGGTAGAGCTAAGGGCGTTGCTACTCTTGGCTCGCCTTTCGCCAGTCGGCGATGAAGCGGGCTAGGCCGGCGTCGGTCAGGGGGTGCTGGGCCATCTGGAGCAGTGTCTTGTAGGGCACGGTGGCGATGTGCGCGCCGGCCTGGGCTGCCTTGATGCAGTGCAGGGGGTGGCGGACGCTGGCGGCCATTACCTGGGTATCCACGGCGGCCTCGCGGAAGAGGCCGGCGATGTCGCGGATGAGGGCGATGCCGTCGTGGCCGATGTCGTCGAGCCGGCCGATGAAAGGGCTGACAACGGTGGCGCCGGCCTGAGCGCCGAGCAGGGCCTGGTTGACGGAGAAGCAGAGCGTCTGGTTGACGCGGATGCCCTCGGACGCCAGGGCGGCGATGGCTTCGATGCCTTCGATGGTGCTGGGAATTTTGACCCACGGGTCGGGAATCCAGTTGGCGATGTCGCGTCCCTCTTCCACCATGCCCTGGGCGTCGGTGGAGACCACCTCGACGGAGATGGGGCCGCGGATGAGCGCGGCGATTTCGGCGACGGCGGAACGGTAGGCTTCGCGGTCGCCGATGCCGGCGGAAGCGGCCAGGGAGGGGTTGGTGGTGACGCCGCTGACCACGCCGAGACGGGCGCCGTCGCGGATTTCGTCGAGGTTGGCCGTGTCGAGAAAGAGCTTCATTACCCCCCCTAACCCTCTCTCACCGGGAGAGGGAATTTCTGATAGTCTGCTGCCCCCAACCATTAAGGAAAGGGCGCATTTGATAATCTCCACGCTCACTCTCACCGCCTTCCGTTAGGGAGAGGGCGCGTTTGATAGTTGTGTCTCTGCGGCCGAGCGGAGTCTGCGTATAGTCTATTCCAGCGGAAGCGGCGGCTGACTGCCTTCGCGGATGGTCTTGACGGCTTCGGCGAGGAACCGGACGAAGAGGGGATGAGGGCGGTTGGGGCGCGACTTGAATTCGGGGTGATACTGCACCCCTACCATAAAGGGGTGGCCGCGCGCCTCCCCGGCTTCCACCAGCTTGCCGTCTGGGGAGAGACCGGAGGCGATGAGGCCGGACTGCTCCAGGGCCTCGCGGTAGGCGTTGTTCAGCTCGAAGCGGTGGCGGTGGCGCTCCATAACTTCCGCGCCGCCATAGGCGTCGCGGGTCATGGTGCGCGCCTGGGGCCGGCAGGGGTAGCCGCCGAGGCGCATAGTGCCGCCCTTGACGGTGACGCCCTCCTGCTCCGGCATTATATGCACCACGGGATGGCTGGTCTCCGGCTCCAGCTCCTCGGAGTTGGCGCCCTCCAGCCCCAGGATGTTGCGGGCCCAGTCAATGACCATCACCTGCAAGCCCAGACAGAGGCCGAGATACGGCACCTTCTGCTCGCGGGCGTAGCGCACGGTATCCACCATGCCCTCGACGCCGCGGGTGCCGAAGCCGCCGGGGACCACTATGCCGCTGACGCTGCGCAGCAGGTCGTCGGGGCCGTAGCGCTCGATGTCCTCGGAGTGTACCCACTGCAACTCCACGTCGCGGGTGTGCGTCAGTCCGGCGTGGCGCAAGGCTTCGCGCACCGATAGATAGGAGTCGGGGTATTCCACGTACTTGCCAACGAGGGCGATGGGCAGCGGTTCCTTGGGGCGGTCCATCATCTCCACCATAGCCCGCCACTCATCTAGTCCTGCGGAAACTGGCAGTCCTGCGGAGAATGGCAGGCCGGGGGCATAGCTGGGCAGGGCCAGGGAGTCAAGGATGATGTCGCCCAGCCCGGCCTCCTCCAGCACCAGCGGCACGCTGTACACGTTCTGCACCGTCTCCAGGGGGATGACGGCGTTGCTGGAAACGTCGCAGAAGGAGGAAATCTTCTCGCAGATGTGCTGCGGAACGGGATGATCGCTGCGGCAGATGATGGCGTCGGGCTGGATGCCGATGGCCCGCAGTTCCTTAACGCTGTGCTGGGTCGGCTTGGTTTTTAGTTCTTGGGCGGCGGAGAGGTAGGGCAGCAGCGTTAGGTGGATATAGAATACGTTGTCGCGGCCTACCTGATTGCGCATCTGCCGGATGGCCTCCAGAAAGGGGAGGCCCTCGATGTCGCCCACGGTGCCGCCCACCTCGACCACAATCACCTCCGCGCCGGACTCGCCGGCCAGTCGGAGGATACGTTCCTTTATGTCGTTGGTTACGTGAGGCACAGACTGGATCGTCCCGCCGAGGAAGTCGCCCCGGCGCTCCTTGGCGATGAGGTTGAGGTAGATGTCTCCGGCGGTGAGGTTGGAGCTGCGGGTGAGTTCAAGGTCTATAAAGCGTTCGTAGTGGCCCAGATCAAGGTCGGTCTCGCCGCCGTCCTGGGTTACGAAGACCTCGCCGTGCTGATAGGGTGACATAGTGCCGGGGTCAACGTTCAGGTAGGGGTCGAGCTTTAGCACTGAAACGTTGAGGCCACGGCTTTTCAGGATGCGGCCGATGGATGCGACGCAAATGCCCTTGCCCAGCGAGCTAACGACGCCGCCCGTGACGAAGATGAACTTTGTAGGCATATACCCGCACAGTGACAGATAGGGAAGTGCTGTTAAACAAACACCGCCACTGCCGACTAGATGAAAGGAAATTATAGAGGCAGCGCGAGGGGGAAGGGGGAAACATTGACGCCACGGTGATTATATTTATTCCCTACACGGGTGTCAATCGTCGCGTTTACGCAAATTTTGGATTTGCTTGGCGTCTCTCGTTGTTTGTGTCCGCTTAGCGTCTCACTTTGGTGGTTAACGCTGCCGGATGGCTTCTTCCAGCGCCGTCCAGGGAAGCAGGGCGCACTTGATGCGGACAGGATACCGCCGCACCACCCCCAACGCGCGCAGATCGCCCAGAGCCGAAAGGGACTGCCCGTCATCTTCGGGCTGGGAGCGAGGGCCGGGCTGGGAGCGCGCGTCATCTTTGGGCTGAGAGCGAAGAAAAGAGCGGAAGCGGCGGGACAGGCCCCCAATTTCCTCTACCGTCTTGCCTTTCACCACATCTGACATCATGGAGGCGGAGGCCTGGATTATGGAGCAGCCTTCGCTGTTGGCAAACACGCGGTCCACCGCTCCGGCGCCGTCCAGCCGCAGTTGCAGGTCAATGAGGTCGCCGCAAAAGGGGTTCAGCTCATAGGCGGCAAAGGTGGCGTCCGCCAGCGGGTCGCGGTTCCGCGGGCTGCGATAATGCTCCATTATGAGGTCGCCGTACAGCCCATCAAATACGGGGCCGTTTAGCTGGGTCATAACTCCTGCTACTCCGTGGTCACCTTTTCCCCTTCGCCGCTCAGGGCGGAGCGCATGGTGTGCCAGGGGATGATAGCGCACTTGATGCGGGTGGGATACTCGTTGATGCCGGCCAGGGTCTCGAGGTCGCCCAAGATTTCATAGTCGGGTTCGGCATCGGGGCGGGTAATCATATCGTGGAAAGCGCCGAAGATTACGTTGGCTTCATCAAGACTCTTGCCCTTGATGCTTTGGGTCATCATGGAGGCTGAAGCGCGGGATATGGCGCAGCCGACCCCCTGAAACCCGACATCCTCCACCACGCCGTCCACCAGCTTCAGGTAGAGGGTAATCTGGTCGCCGCACAGGGGGTTGTAACCCTCGGCGGTGCGGCTGGCGTCTTCCACCTTGCGGAAGTTGCGCGGCTTGCTGTTATGCTCCAGCAGTATTTCCTGGTACAGGTCGCTGAGTCCCGGCATTAGCTGAATACCTCTATGGCCCGGTCTATTCCGCGCGCCAGGGCGTCTATGTCTTCTTTAGTATTGTACATGGCGAGGGAAGCGCGGGCCGTGGCGGGAATCTGGAATCGCTGCATCACGGGTTGGGCGCAGTGGTGGCCGGTGCGGACGGCAACGCCCTCGGCGTCTAGGATGGTGCCGATGTCGTGAGGGTGAATGTTGTCTATGACGAAGGACAGTATGCCGGCCTTCCGGGGCGAGGCGCCGATGATGCGCAGGCCGCCGATGGATTCCAGCGCCCTGGTTCCGTACTCCAGCAATTCATCCTCGTGGGCGGCAAAAGCCTCGTAGCCCACCGACTGCACGTAGTCCACCGCCGCGCCCAGGCCGATGGCTCCGGCGATGTTGGGGGTGCCGGCCTCGAACTTGTAGGGCAGGTCGTTATAGATGGTCTTCTCGAAGGTCACCGACTTGATCATCTCACCCCCGCCGTAGACGGGCGGCATGGCTTCCAGCAGTTCGGCCTTGCCGTAGAGGACGCCGGTTCCCGTGGGGCCGAAGAGCTTGTGGCCGGAGAAAACGTAGAAGTCGCAATCCAGCTTGCGCACGTCCACCGGCAGGTGAGGCACGGCCTGGGCGCCGTCCAGCAACACTGGCGCTCCCTGGGCGTGGGCCATCTCTATAATCTGCTCCACGGGCAGGATGGTGCCTAGGGCGTTGGACACGTGGGTGATGGACACCAGCTTGGCGCGGGGCGACAGCATACGCTCGTATTCGTCCATCAGCAGTTCGCCGGTGTCGTCAATAGGAATCACCCGCAGCACGGCGCCTTTTTCCTCGCAGAGCATTTGCCAGGGGACGATGTTGGAGTGATGCTCCATATTGGAGACGATGATTTCGTCGCCGGGGCCGATGTTCTGCCGCCCGTAGGACTGAGCCACCAGGTTGATGCCCTCGGTGGTGCCGCGGGTGTAGATGATTTCGTGGTCATCGGCGGCGTTGAGCAGGCCGCGCAGCTTGGTTCGCGCGCCTTCGTAATCATCGGTGGCCCGCTGGCTCAGGGTGTGGACGCCGCGATGCACGTTGGCGTTCTCGGTAGTGTAGTAGCGCACCAGTTCGTCAATCACGGCCTGCGGCTTCTGCGACGTTGCGCCGTTGTCCAGGTAGACCAGCGGCTTGCCGTTGACCAGCTGATGCAGCACGGGAAAGTCGGCCCGAACTTTTTCCACATCGAAAGGGGAGGGCATTTACATTCTCCCGACCGGCAAGCTCTTCACTGCGATGTTCCGGTCGAATAGCGAATCCAGATAGTCGCGCAGTTGTTCCGGGTTAACCGCGTCCACGATTTCGCGGGCGAAGGCGCTGACCAGCATCCGGCTGGCTGCTTCCAGGGCCAGTCCCCGGCTGCGCAGGTAGAACAGGGTCAGGGCGTCTATCTGCCCGGCGGTGGCGCCGTGGCTGCACTGCACGTCGTCAGCGTAGATCAGCAGGCTGGGTTTGCTGTCCACCTCAGCGTCATCAGAGAGCAGCAGGTTCTTGTCGGTCTGCTGGGCGTCGCTCTTCTGGGCGTTGCGGCGCACCAGCACCTCGCCGCCGAATACGGCGCGGGAGTTGCCGTCTAAGATTCCCTTGTAGTTGAGACGGCTGGTGCAGTGGGGCTGGGCGTGGTCAATGCTGATGAGGTTGTCTATGTGCTGGCCCTGGCCGGTGTAGTACAGCCCATTGAGCGAGCAGTAGGCGCCGGGGCCATCCAGCGTCACCGCGAAGTCGTTGCGGGCCAGAGCCGTTCCCAGCGCGAAGGACGCCGATGAAAAGCTGCTGTCCCTGGCCTGATGCACGCGGGTGGTGCCAACGTGGAAGGCAGACGGGCTTTCGTTCAGCAGGCGGTAGTGGTCAACCTGCGCGCCCTCGTCCAGCACAATCTCGGTTACGGCATTAGTGAAGTAGCGCGGCCCGGATGAGCCGGTGTACGTTTCGACGACGGTGAGGTTGGCGTTGCGCCCGGCCAGGATGAGCGTGCGGGGATGGCGGGCGTACTGCTGCCCGCCGTCCGGGTTTATGGGGCTGGTATGGTTGACGGAGACAGACACCGGGGCGTCGCTGCCGTCGGGAACCCGCACCACCGCGATGTCCCGCAGGAATGCGGTGTTCAGCGCCGTGAAGCCGTCGTCCTCGAGGGGAGCGATGCTGCCCAGGTGTTGACGGACAGCGTCCCCGTCTGCCCAATTATATGAAGGGGACGCATAGACCGGAGAGAAACCGAAGTTTAGCTCCGCGCCCCCGGCATTCTGCGCATCCAATTGAGGACAAGCGAAGTTGACGCGGGAGATGGGCAGGACGCTGGTGTACTTCCAGCGCTCGTTGCCGCGCCGGGCCGTGGGGAAGCCGATTTCGTTGAAGCGCTCCCATCCGGCGGCGCGCAGGCCGTTCAGCCACGCCGGGCCGGGACTGGCGGAGGCGAGGGCTTGATGGCCTTCGTGATAATGGGGGTGACGTATGGCTTGCGTACTCATAGGACTATGCGCCGGACTCCACTTCCTCACGGATCCAGTCGTAACCTTTTTCTTCCAGTTCGAGAGCGAGATCGGGGCCGCCGGAATGGACTATGCGACCGCTGACAAGGACGTGAACCCGGTCGGGGCGGACGTAGTTGAGCATACGCTGGTAGTGGGTGACCAGCACCATAGCGTTGTCTTCGGAGCGCAGCTTGTTCACCCCGTCGGACACGATGCGCAGGGCGTCAATGTCCAGGCCGGAGTCGGTTTCGTCCAGCAGGGCGAGGCGCGGTTCCAGGACGGCCATTTGCAGAATTTCGTTGCGCTTCTTTTCGCCGCCGGAGAAGCCCTCATTGACGGCGCGGCGCACCAGTTCGGGGTCAATCTCGACCTGCTTTACCTTTTGGTCCAGCAGGCGCTGAAATTCGCGGGCCGAGAGTTCTTCCTCGCCGTTGTGGACACGGCGGGCGTCCACCCCGGCCTTGAGGAACTGCCAAGCGCGGACGCCGGGGAGTTCGACGGGATACTGGAAGGCCAGGAACACGCCCATGCGCGCGCGGATTTCCGGCTCCAGGGCCAGCAGGTCTTCGCCGGCGTAGATGGCCTGTCCGGCGGTTACGGTGTAGTCGGGGCGGCCCGCCAGCACGTTGGCGAGGGTGCTCTTGCCGGAGCCGTTGGGCCCCATGATGGCGTGTACTTCCCCGGCGCAGACTTCCAAGTCAACGCCGTTCAGGATTTCAAGGCCGCCCGCCGAGGCGCACAGGCCGCGGACGGAAAGCAGTGGTTGATTGTTGGTCATTGTCGCATCCGGTTTTGGTTAAGAATGTCCATTGTGGCGTCAAGCAGACGGTTGAAAACTTCCGGCTTCAGTAGAGAAATCGCGCCGTTACGATGGCCGATGTTTCAGCAGATGGGCCCACGCTGCATCCTCTTCTATCTCTGCCCGCAATCTCTCCTCCGGCATCTTGGAAAGATAGGGGGACCTGAATAGAGCAATCAAGGTGTCCGGGTCAGCCACTGTAACCAAGACATGAGTGCCTTCCTTCAGCTTGATATCATCCAGAAAACGAATGATTCCCTCATCATCAATAACACCTCGATGGGTAAACATCATAACTCTGTTCCTTTCCCTGGTTTCTCGCCCTACTCCGCCGCGCCATTCAAGAGTTCGAGGATCCTCGGGGCGGTGAATTCGTGTATTACCAAACTATGGTCTCTCTGCGCAGCGCCTCTGAGTGTGCGAACACACTCATTATCGTCAGGGGTGAGAATCCCGTTCTCTGCACGGAGAAGGGCAGCTCTCACTCTCATATCGTGGCCTTGCCTGAAGCGGGAGCCAGGATTGTTTTCATTGCCACAACCACAGAGGCATCGCTGATGTTGGTAATATGGGGCAGGTTGGACATTCTCGCCAGCCTCAGCTTGAGGCTCGTTCAGCACAACTACTAGAACCTCACTGTCCGGCGGCAAGTTCACGTCTGCCGGCAACCGAATGGTGCCGTCATTATCTACATTGCTGCGGTAGGCGCGTAACACGATAGAACGCCCTCCCCCTGCCCCTCTCCCCTTGGGAGAGGGGCTGTTGACCTAATTACCCCACGGCTCCTTCGAGGCTGACCTTCAGCAACTGTGACGCCTCCATGGCGAACTCGAAGGGGAGTTCCTGGAAGATGCCGCGGCAGAAGCCGTTGACTATCATAAAGTGGGCGTCTTCGACGGACATCCCCCGCTGCTGGCAGTAGAAGAGCTGGTCGTCACTTACTTTGGAGGTGGAAGCCTCGTGTTCAAGCTGGGCCGTGGGGTTCTTGACCTCGATGTAGGGGACGGTATGGGCGCCGCACTGGTCGCCGATGAGCAGCGAATCGCACTGGGTGAAGTTCTTGGCGCCGTCCGCCGTGGGCATCATCTTGACCAGCCCGCGGTAGGTGGCGTTGCCTTGTCCGGCGGATATGCCCTTGGCTACGATGGTGCTCTTGGTGTTCTTGCCTTGGTGAATCATCTTGGTGCCGGTGTCGGCCTGTTGGTAGCGGTTGACCAGCGCCACCGAGTAGAACTCGCCGGTGGAGTTGTCGCCCTTCAGTATGACGCTGGGATACTTCCAGGTGATGGCCGAGCCGGTCTCCACCTGCGTCCAGGAAATCTTGGAGTTGCGCCCGCCGGCCAGCCCGCGCTTGGTGACGAAATTGTAGACGCCGCCATTGCCGTCCTTGTCGCCGGGGAACCAGTTCTGAAGCGTGGAATACTTGATCTCGGCGTCGTCCAGCGCCACCAGTTCCACCACCGCGGCGTGAAGCTGGTGGGACTTGCGGGCCGGGGCGGTGCAGCCTTCGAGATAGCTAACGTAGGCGCCTTCCTCGCAGACGATCAGTGTCCGCTCGAACTGGCCGGAGTCGGCTTGGTTGATGCGGAAGTAGGTCATCAGCTCAATGGGGCAGCGCACGCCCTTGGGGATGTAGGCGAAGGAGCCGTCGCTGAACACCGCCGAGTTGAGGGTGGCGAAAAAGTTGTCGGTGTAAGGAACCACGGAGCCGAGATATTTCTGAATCAGCTCTGGGTGATTCTTCACCGCTTCGCTCATCGAGCAGAAGATGATGCCTTCCTTTTCCAGCATATCCTGGTAGGTGGTGGCGACGGACACGCTGTCCAGCACTGCGTCCACGGCCACGCCGGCCAGACGCTCCCGCTCCTGGAGGGGGATGCCCAGCTTCTCGAAGGCTTCCAGCACCTCCGGGTCCACTTCGTCGAGGCTCTTGGGAGCTTCCTTGCTGGAAGGGGCGGCGTAGTAGTAGATGTCCTGATAGTCAATGGGGGCGTGGTGGATGTTGGCCCACTCCGGTTCCTGATACTGAAGCCGCACCCAGTGCCGGAACGCCTTGAGCCGCCATTCCAGCATCCACTCCGGCTCTTCCTTCTTGGCCGAGATGAGGCGCACGACATCCTCGCTGAGCCCCTTGGGGGCCAGATCGGACCCTATGTCTATGGTGAAACCCCACTTGTAGTCGGAGTCCAGTTCGGTGGAGGTGGTGTCCCGGGAAATGACCCTGGGGGTGGTCATCGGCTTCTCCTTGGGGGTGTCCCTGGTTGGACGTTTTCGGGGATGGGCCGACGGCCAGCGTCTGCGCCGCCGGGAGATGCGCCAACATTGTTGACTGTCAGCGTCAACAATTATGCTACCATCGGCGAGTGGGGGTGTCAACGCGGGGCGGCGGGGCTAGTTGGGTAAGGAGAATGCGCCCTAAACTTCCCGCACGACCCTCAGCCGGTGATGCCCGCTTCGGACAGCGTTGCCAGTGTTTCTTTGTTATTGGCGTTCACCGCTGGCTGTAGGCACATCAGCCGCCGCCATAAAGCCAGCATATCCTGAGTTTCCCGGCCAACAGGCAACCCCAGCATCAGCGTCACAACCCGGTCTATCTCTTGGCGGTTCGGGTCAATCACGCATAGGCTGATGCGTTCCAGAGAGAGGTTTCGTATCCGCTCGAAGTTTTCCGCAGCTATTTTACGCGCTTTCTTTCCAGCATCGCTTTCGCTTGCAAAGTCGGGGATTGGATGGTTGTCTATCGCCCTAACTTGGATGGGCGAGCGTCCCAAGTCAGTGGACTGACCGTATCCTATTCTTATCAGCAGGCCGTAAGTACTGTTAAGAAACAAGGCTACCGCTTTGGTTACACTTTCTTCAGCGTTGATTGTGGTCCAAGACCTGCCGCCCATACACTTAGTTTCCGTGTAGGCTACCGCGATTTTCTGGGCGCTCATCCTTAAATTCCGCGACAGGTGAAAGTGACCGGCTGTTTCCAGCATACGCTCCGCTTCCTCCGCGTCACCGCGCGGCTCTCCGTAATGGGTTGGTTCGCAGCTTATCTTTGTTTGCTGTCCAGCTTGCAATTCCCACAAGGACGGGTTGTTATGGCTTTGGGTTTCGGTCTTCGGATACATCGTAAACGCCCCACGAGGGTCACGACTTGCTGGGAGACATCCCAGCAAGTGGTGTGTCGGGCCTTTGCCCGACACACCACTTAGCGTTGTCATCGGCAAAGCGATGGCGGTAGTTTGGCCAGTGGCAGGATTCCAAGCTGTTCCTTTGGTGACCGCATCGGTCAGGACGGTGTAATCTCCGCTGGTGCCTAGAGCGGACCAGGGTTTGCCTTCGCCCAGATTGGTCATCCTGTAATAGGTTCCGATGACCGAACCGGTGGTTATCTGGCCGTTGGGCTTGCCAAGAGCTACTTCCCGCCGGATGCCGTCGGCGAACATCTTAGCTTCCAGCCGGGTCTCGAATGTGGTGTTCAGGTTAACGCAGGTAACCGCCCGGTCGCCGTTTTGCAACTGTTGCGGCGAATTTTGCGGGCCGAGATGCTTGGTGGCAACCAGCAGCATCTCCTGTATTCCGGTGTCGGCCGACATGGAAGCGCCATCGCCAGAGGCAGTGCTAATGGCAATAACGTCGCAGTATTCGTTTTCGATATTGCGACGGAACCCGGTGTACGTTTCGGCGTGGGCGGCCGTCAGAGGCAGGACTTTGCCATGCGGGCAGCCGTGGCCCAGCATTTGATGCTCGATTACGTGCATGAAGGTCGCCAGCCCTGCCTGGCCGTGAGCTACGTCTTTAACCAGCCGGTCGGCCCGTCGTTTGTAGCTTTGCATATCCTTGCTGGATATGGGGCTTTTGGCCCCTCCCCTCGGGCGGAAGTAAGGGTCGTTATTACAACAGATTCCCACGACGCGGGGAATAATCGTGAGCATTTCGCCTTGGGCGCCGTTTCGTCCGATAAGCAGGTTCTGCATATTGGAGACGCCTTCTCGCTTGAGAAAGTTCAGTGACCCGCCATTGGCGGTGATAGCGAACATTGCAGTGGAATCGAACCGTGTCTGCGGCTCCAGGGAGGTCAAACTGGCTACTGCGACCGAAATTGACTGCGGATTGATGTCGGTCAGTTGAATGCAGCGTTGCATCCGCTCAGCATGGATGCTGGCTTTTTCTTCGGTTTCGGCGTAGTAGCGAAAGCGTATGTTTTCCTCGGTGGCGCGGGCCAGAGTTCCGGTTCCGGCGCATATTTCGTTATATTTCGCTTCTTTGAGCACCGCCAACCGCGCCGTGGTCATATTGGCCAGAATCTCGGCGGTGATTGGCTTGGTGTAGTAGGCGGCGCGTTCGTCTCGGTCGGGTATCAGCGCTTGCCAGATTTCCGCTGACACGTTGGTGGTGGCGCTGATTCCTGCGCGGATGTATTCCGACATAGTTTCGTACACTGTCCGTAAAGTTCTCCCTAGCCGGGGGCCGAGTTCCGAGTGCTCCAGCATTTCGGCGGCTATAGTGGATAGGGGAACCCAGTTGACTTTTTCGATTTTGCGCCACTCGGCGGCGATTCTGCTAGGTATTCCGTCATTAGGCTCGATTCTTTGCCAGAGTTCGGGGTCGCCGATGGATCGTGCCTCCGGCACATTGCCCCATTCCTTCAGGTTCATGTGCAATTGAATCATGCTTGCCAGAGTTCCGGTGACGTTGCCTGCCACGCTTTCCATGCCGTTGGCGCTGTCATGATTCCCATAAAGCCTAACCAGGGCAGACTGCACTTCCTCGTTGATAGTCACCAGCCTTTGAGACAGCGCGGTTTTGGCGGCCTTGAGCTTTCCCACTACTTCACTTACCACATTGGCGGCGTAAGGTTCCGGTATTGCGGACAGCCAGGCATATTGAACTATGTCGCGCAACGACGCCAACACGGGTTTGTCAGGGGTGATTTTTATGTGCGGGTCGTCTTTCGACTTGCCGGTGACTACCTGCATATAGAATTGAGGCTCGTTGCTCACTAACTCTTTATCGCGTTCGGTGTGGCGCATATTCCCCAACCGTTCCGGTATCCCCACCGCTATCACGCTTTTCATAGGCAGATTGTAATTCCCAAATTCGTATCCCAACCGCGCTTTAGCATCGGTGATGGCGGGATTCCGGTATTCGGTTTCGACGATGGTTCGCAGGCCATAGGGCATATACACCACGATGTCGGGAGAGGTGCTTCCCCGGCGGGCTAGGCCGTGCTGTTCGGCTTCTACCCTCCAATCAGGCGGCGCCTGTTTCTCCATCGCAGCGGCGATGTAGCCGTTCATTGCCTTTTCGTCAATAGCCATCGGCACCCTCACGAAGCTAACCGGGAATTGTAAAAAGTTGCCTCGGATGCTATGGCTGCCGGTCTATCCTGTCAACGGCTGAATGTCACTAGCGCCCCTTGCCGCTGATATAATGCGGCCCGGAACTATCAACATCCCGCATTCTGCCCCTAGTGAAACTGGAGGACTCGCGATGGAGGAACCACAACCCACTGAGACGCTTTTGTTTGGCGATTGCCACACCCATCTCGACCAGTACGACGCGGCGGAGCTGCCGGGGCTGCTGGAGCGGGCCGCCGAGTCGGGGGTTGCGTCGGTGATTCTGGCCGGGACTACCCTGGAATCCACCCGCGCCTGCATCGGGCTGGCCGGTCAGTTTGACGCCTTCTATGCCGGCGTGGGAATACATCCCTGCCAGGCGTATGAACTGGTGGACGACGCTATGTACGCGGAACTGGAGCGGTTGGCCCAGTCGCCCAAGGTGGTCTGCATTAGTGAAGTGGGGCTGGACTACCTGCCCGAATCGCCCGACCACGGGGTGCAGGATCAGGTGCTCCGGCAGCACATCCGGCTGGCGAAGAGCCTCAACCTGCCCGTCATCTTCCACTCGCGGGAGGCGCACTCCGCCGTTTTCCGGGTGCTGCGGGAGGAACAGGCGGGCGACGTGGGCGGCGCGATGCACTATTTCCAGGCTGATGAGGCCACGGCATGGGAAGCCATAGACTGCGGCTTCTACATCTCGCTGGCGCGTCCGCTAACCAGGCTGCCGGAGGTGCAGGAAGCCGCCCGCGCCATCCCGCTGGAAAACATCGTGCTGGAAACCGACGCCTACCCTCAGCCCTTCAAGAAGCGCCGCTCCAACTGGACCGAGCCGCGCCACGTGGCTGAAGTCGCCCGCTGCCTGGCCGAGGTCAAGGGGGTGTCAGTCGAGGAAGTGGCCGAAGTGACCACCGCCAATCTCAGGAAGATGCTTAACCGAAGGAATACATTTATATGACCACCGGGTACGCTAGATATATGCCCACCGGGTACGCTATATGACCGCCGAATACGATCACCCGCCGCATCACGAAGCGCCGGAGCGAATTGTCCCGCGGAGCCTGAATGACTACCTGGAAGTGATGACCAAGGCCGTGTTTCAGAGCGGCCTGTCCTGGCAGGTGGTGACTAGCAAGTGGCCTGGTTTCCAGGCCGGGTTTCAAGGCTTCGACGCGGCTTCGGTGGCCGCTATGGGTGAGCCGGAGATAGATGCGCTGGCCGCCGACACCGCCATAGTCCGCAACCGCCGCAAGATTGCCGCCACGGTGCATAACGCCCAGCGGCTGATCGAGCTGGACGAAGAATATGGCGGGATACAGAACTACCTTCGGTCGCACAGCGATTTCTACGCCGCGTTCAAAGACGTGCGCAAGCAGTTCAAGTATATGGGCGACACCGGCACATACTACTGGTTCTACGTTCTCGGCGAGGATGTGCCGGACTACTCGGAGTTCTGCAGCCGGGGCAAGTAACCGGCTCCGGAGCGTTGTGATACCATCCCTCTATTCTTTCGCCACCGTTGTAGGCTCGGAGGCTTGAAGCGATGAGCGTTCCTGAGAAGTGCCAGATGGCCCTGAAAGAGTGGGCCATTACCTGCGAAGCCATCGGGCGGGGCGAGCAGATATTGTTATTGCGGAAGGGCGGAATACATGAGGACGGCAAAGATTTCCGGGTGATTCACCGGGAATTTCTGCTCTATCCCACCTACGAGCACCAGAAGTCGGAACTGCTGCGGCCGGAGCATCACCCGACGCTGGAGGCGCTGCTGGCGAAACCGCGCGACGCGAAGCAGATCACCTTCACGCACTTCGCCGTGGCCGAGGAAGTGCTGGAAGTGGAGGAACAGGGGGATGTGGATGCCCTGTCGCCGCACTACATCTGGACCACCGCCTACGCCCAGTCGCGCCTGCGTTGGAAGCCGATGCTGCCGCTGTCGGTGATGTTGCTGCGGGCCTACCGGCTGGAAGCGCCGGTGACGGCGCCGTGGCTGCCGGAGTACAGCGGCTGCACGTCGTGGGTGGAGGTGTTGGCCGATGTTCCGTTGGGCCGCATTGAACCGGTGCTGAGCGACGCAGAGTTTCGGGCGCAGGTGGACGCCATCAAGGGCAGCCTGGGACTGGTGGCGGCGAGATAGCCGCTATCTGCCGGGGCGCCGGAGTGTTGATATGACCGGCTTGCTTTCTTTGCTTGAGCGGGAGAGCCGCGAGCGCGGGTTTTTGTCCGACGAGGAATCGCTGTCGGCGGAGCGGGCTTTTGCGTTGGTGCGGGATATGCCCTACCGGCGGGCCAGTTCCCGAATGCCGGAGGCGATTATCAAAGAATGGCGCGGTACTTGCTCGGGAAAACACTACCTGTTGGCGGATATATTTCGGGAGATGGGACTGGAATCCAGGGTGATAATGTGCACCCACCGTTTCACGCTAGAGAACACCGGGAATTTTCCGCCGGAGCTGCGGGAGCTGGTGGCGGCCGCTCCTGTTCCCGACGTGCATACGTATCTGCGGGTTAAAACGTCCCAGGGCTGGACGGTGGTTGACGCCACTTGGCCTAGCAGCGCCGGCCCGCTGGGGATGAAGGTAAATGCGGAGTTTACGCCCGGCAGCGATATGGCCTTGGCCTGCGATCCTATCGAGACGCTGCCGGTGCCGGAAGATCAAGACCCACAGGAGTTCAAGGAGCAGGTGATCGAGAGATTCTGCGGCGCAGACAGCCAGGCGCGAAACGAGTTTATCGAAGGCATGGGCCGCTGGCTGGGTGAGTCCACTTAATCAGCCGGAGAGGGATGACCGATGACCACTCAGGAACAGACAGCGGAAAGAACGCTGGGCCGCCTTCAGGCTAACGTGGATAACTTGCAAACCGGCGTGGCCGACCTGAAATCCGAACTTCAGCAAACCAACACGCGCATTGACCAGACTAATGCCCTCATTGACCAGACCAATGCCCGCATTGACCAAACTAACGGAAAGATTGACAAGCTGTTTTATGCCACCATCGGCATTGGCGGCGGCATTATCGCCGCTTTAATAGCCTTGATACTCAAAGGCCTCTGATGATGTTTCGTATAAGCCTTAGTCAGTGAGGAATCACGCAAATGAAATTCCGACAAATGCCGCGAACCGACCTTATCTTGTCCGAAGTGGGCTTCGGGGTCTGGACTGTCGCCACCAACTGGTGGGGACGCATTGAGGACGCCCAGCGGGCCGCGCTGCTGGAGAACGCAGTGGATCTGGGCATCAACTTCTTCGATACCGCCGACACCTACGGCGACGGCTATGGCGAGGAGATCCTGGCTAAGGTGCTCGGGCACAAGCGCAACGACCTGGTCATCGCCACCAAGTTCGGCTATGACATCTACGACCCCACGCCCCGCGACGGCCACCGCGAGCGCCCGCAGAAGTTCGACCGCGAGTTCGTCAAGTTCGCCTGTGAGCAGAGCCTCCGACGACTGGACACCGACTACATTGACCTCTACCAAGTACACAACCCGCGGGCGGAGGCCTTGGAACGGGACGAGCTGTTTGAGACGCTGGAACAGCTCAAGTTCGAGGGCAAGATACGGCATTTCGGCGTTGCCCTCGGCCCGGACATCGGGTGGTTCGAAGAGGGCGAGATGTCTATGCGGGAGCGGCAGGTGGACAGCCTGCAAATCATATACAGCATCCTGGAGATGGAGCCGGCCATTGACTTCTTCCCCATCGCGGAAGAATGCGAAGTGGGACTGCTCTCGCGGGTGCCGCACGCCTCCAACACGTTGACCGGTGAGTTCACCGAGGTGCCGGCATTCGACGAATCCGACCACCGCGCCCACCGCCGAGCCGAGTGGATGCGGGAGGCGCTGGCCAAGGTGGAGCGGGTCAAGTTCCTGGTGCAAGAAGACACTCGCACTATGGGCCAGTCGGCCATCCAGTTCGTGCTGAAAAAGCCCCAGATTGTCTCGGTTCTGCCCAATTTCACCAAAATGGAAGAACTGCGGGAATACACCTCCGCTGTGGACACCCTCCCCATCACCGGCGAAGAACAGGATCTTCTGGACGAACTGTGGCAGAACAAGTTCTACCTGGAAGACCCGGAGCCGATCTTCCGCGAAATTTAGCCGCTTCTGGCTCGAAATTCACCCTAACCCTTTCCTGCAAGAGAGGGAATTCTTTGCCTCTGGGCAGCCCGGTTACGGCACACCGCATCCTCAACAGCGCCGGTAATGCCAAAAGGCCTCTTCATTCCTGAAAAAAGCGGACCTGAAAAAGCGGGCCTGAAAAAGCGGGCCTGAAAAAGCGGGCCTGAAAAAGCGGGAGTTCGGAAGGGCCGACAGAAGCCGGATTTCCAGAGGCAAGAACGTCTGGATTCCCGATTTTTCAGGAACGGTAAAGTAACCGGCAATGTCGGCGCGTGTTGAGAATACCTGTTGCGCGGCCAAATTTTCCTTGCTTATGGCTGTCGGGTATAATGGAAGACCGCTTTGCGTGTGGGGGACACCTGCTGTGAGGGAACGGCTGTTGTAGTGGAAGGTCTGTTGTGATAGAGGGAAGCCGGAAAATCTGAAGGTTTTGGAGGGAACTCTGGCGCATGGTTGCTCAAGCTCAGGCAGCGAAGTTAGTCTACCGGTTCAGCGAAGGGGACGCCTCGATGGCGGAACTCCTCGGCGGCAAGGGAAGCAATCTGTGTGAAATGACCCAGTTGGGATTGCCGGTTCCCCCCGGGTTTGTCATCACCACCCAAGTCTGCCGCGATTATCTGGCTGGTGACTATACCCTGCCCGTGGGGCTGGCCGGAACCGTCCGCGAGCGCATCGCCGAGTTGGAGCAGTCCATCGGCCACCGCTTTGGCTCCGCCGTCAACCCCCTGCTGGTGTCGGTGCGCTCCGGCGCCCGCATCTCCATGCCCGGAATGATGGACACCATCCTGAACTTGGGCATCAATGACGAAATCGTCGAAGGGTTGGGCGCGATGATGGGTGACCGCCGCCCGGCCTGGGACGCCTATCGTCGCTTCGTCCAGATATACGCCGAAGTGGTCATGGAAGTCCCCCCCGAACCTTTTGAGGAATGCTTGACGGCCCATAAATCCCGGGCTAATGCAGAACTGGACTATCAACTTTCCGCCGCGCAGTTGCAGGCAGTCACCGCCGATTTCAAGGATATCGCCCGGCAGTTCGCCGGGGCCGCCCCTCCCGAAGACCCGTGGGAGCAACTATTCGGCGCAGTGGAAGCGGTGTTCCGCAGTTGGAACAACCCCCGCGCCACCGTCTACCGTAATCAGTACGGCATTGACCACGATATGGGCACCGCCGTGACCATTATGAGTATGGTCTACGGCAACCTCGGCCCCACCAGCGGCACCGGGGTGCTTTTCACCCGCGACCCCTCCACCGGGCGCAGAGAGGTCTACGGAGAGTTCCTGAGCAACGCACAGGGCGAGGACGTGGTGGCCGGCGTGCGCACCCCTGAACCGCTGTCGGCTTTGGCCAGGGTGATGCCGGAGCGCTCCGAAGAACTATTGCGGCTGGCCGCCAACCTGGAAAAGCATTACCGCGACGTTCAGGACGTAGAATTCACCATCGAACAGGGCCGCCTCTACCTGCTCCAAACGCGCAACGCCAAGCGAACCCCGCTGTCAGCAGTCAAAACGGCGGTTGATATGGTGCGGGAGGGTATGATTGACCGGAAACAGGCCCTGCTGCGTGTGGACCCAGAGGAAATCACCCAACTGCTGGTGCCTCAGTTTGCTGCCGGACTGCCCCCTAATGAGCTGGCGGAGCGGTTGCTGGCAACCGGAGCTGGCGCGTCGCCGGGGGCCGCTTCCGGGCTGATCTGCTTCGATGCCGATGTGGCCGAAGACCTGGCCCGCCGCGGCGAGCGTGTCATACTGGTGCGCCCTGAAACCAAGCCCGACGACATTCACGGCATCATTGCCGCCTCCGGGGTAGTCACCGGCCGGGGCGGCGTCACCAGCCACGCCGCAGTGGTCACCCGCGGCTTGGGCAAGCCCTGTATCGTCGGCTGTGAAGGGATGCAAGTTGACCTAGAACTCAAGGAACTGAGCGGCAACGGCCACACCCTGCGCGAGGGAGACCGTGTCAGTATGGACGGCGCTCTGGGCCAACTGTACATAGGCGAACTGACGACAGTGAACCCGAAACTGGAAGACCTGCCGGAAGCCAGCGTGCTGCTGGGCTGGGCCGATGACGCCCGCAGTCTGGGCGTGATGGCCAACGCTGACACGCCTGCCGACGCCCGCCAGTCCATAGCCATGGGAGCGGAGGGTATCGGGCTGTGCCGCACCGAGCATATGTTCCTCGACCCCAACCGCTTGCCCACCGTCCGCCAGATGCTCCTCAACTCGGAGGTAGCCGAAGAGTGGCGCCGGGAACGCGGAGACCGCCATGTTGACCCGCTCGCCAATCCCTTTATGAACCCGGAAGTTTCGGCCATACCGTCGGCGGTCATAGATTTCTACCAGGCCCTTGACCGGGTGAAGCTGCTACAGACCAGCGACTTTCGGGGTATTCTTCGGGTGATGTCGCGCCGCCCGGTAATTATCCGGCTGCTGGACGCCCCCTTGCACGAGTTCCTGCCGCCCTACGACGAACTGCTCATCGAACTGGCAGCCCTGCGGGTTACTGACGCCGACTCCGGCGAATTGTCGAAAAAGGAAGCCTTTTTGCAGCGCGTGGACTCGCTGCGGGAAACCAACCCGATGCTGGGGCATCGCGGCTGTCGTTTGGGGCTGTCCTTCCCGGCCATCTATCGGATGCAAATGGAAGCCATCATCACCGCCGGGGCACAGTTGGTGTCCGAAGGCGTGGCGGTCAACCCGGAAATTATGATTCCCCTAACCGTGGACGCCGAGGAAATGCGCCGTCTGCGGGCGGACTTAACCCGCGTGGCCTCCGAAGTTCAAGAACGAATGAACGTCGAGGTGCATTACAAGTTCGGCACTATGATTGAAACGCCCCGCGCCGCTCTCACCGCCGGGGCAGTGGCCGAAGAGTCTGAATTTTTCAGCTTCGGCACCAACGACTTGACCCAGATGACCTATGGCTTCAGCCGCGATGACGCCGAGGGCAAATTCCTGCGAAATTACATTAACGAAGGCGTGCTGCCCGGAGATCCCTTCGCCAGCATAGACCGGGATGGCGTGGGCGAGCTGGTGAGGCTGGCGGTGAACGCAGGCCGCAAAGTGCGCCCGGAGTTGGAAATCGGCATTTGCGGCGAACACGGCGGCGACCCTCGCAGTATAACTTTCTGCCACGAAGCGGGCCTCGACTACGTGAGCTGCTCCCCCTTCCGCGTGCCGGTGGCCCGGCTTGCCGCAGCGCAGGCCGCGCTGCAAGACAGTTAATCCGGCGACTCCAGGAGTGATCCTTCCCATGAATCGAACCTTGATGATTATGGGAGTGCTGGCGGTTCTCTTGCTGGCGCTCTTGATTGTTGGATGCGGGGCGGATGATGCCCCTGCCACGCCGGTAGGCGCGACGGCGCTGCCGACGCTAACTCCGCCCGCTCCGACGGCCACCGATCCCCCGCCCCCAACGCCGACCGCTGAGCCAACAACGCCTCCTGCGGCAGCAACGCCAACACCGGCGCCAACTGCCGAGGCGCCAATGGAAGCAGATCCCAGCAACGCCTACTTCACCCTAGACCGGGTGCTGAAGATAGAGATCGAGATTGACCCGGATGATTGGGACACGTTGCGCCGCCAGACCCGAACTTTCGATGACTTGGTGGCCGAAATTGAGAAATATCAACTGTCCCGGCCTTTCGCCAGCATTTACGACTGGTTCCCGGGCACGGTGACCATCGACGGCGAAACCCACGCGGAGGTCGGCGTCCGCAAAAAGGGATTCCTGGGATCCCAGAGCGACACCAAGCCATCCCTGAAGCTGCGCTACGACAAGTACGTTGAAGGGCAGTCGCTGGGTGGAGCCATGGAGCGGATGACGCTAAACAACAGCATCCAGGACCCTTCTATGGTTAACACCTGCCTGGCCTACCAAATCTTCGCCTCCGCCGGGCTGCCGTCCTCCCGCTGTAGCTTCGCCACTGTCACGGTCAACGGCAAAAACTTGGGCCTTTACGTCCACGTTGAGGAAATCAAGGCCCCCTTCCTGGCGCGTCACTTCGACAACGCCGAAGGCAACCTCTACGAGGGTACGGTCAGCGACTTCACAGCGGAATACCGCGGCACTTTTGAGAAGAAAACCAACGAAGACGCTGACGACTGGTCAGACATAGACGCAGTGACAGCCGCCCTGCAAGATACCTCGCCGGCGGGCCTGGAAGCCTTGTCCGCCATCGTTGACCTGGACCGATTCCTGACGTTCTGGGCTACTGAAACGCTGGTGGGCCACTGGGACGGCTATGCCGGCGACCGCAACAACTACCACTTCTACCGGGAGCCGGATGGGAAGTTCGTGTTCATTCCCTGGGGCGTGGATGACGTTTTTCACTTGAAGGACGACCCCAATCCTTTCGACGACATCAGCAATCCGCCGCCCTCGGTGCTGGCGCTGACAGCTATTCCCAACCGGCTGTATAACAACCCTGATTGGCGAGCGAAATACGCCAGCCGGCTGAAGGAACTGCTAGACACCGTCTGGGATGAAGAGGATCTGCTGGAAAGCGTTGACCAACTGGCCGCCATAGTTCAGCAGCATGCCCTGCCCGAAACCCGGCAAGCCGCTGCCGAAGACACGGAACGGGTGCGTAAATTCATACTGAAACGGCGGGGCGAAATCCTTGCCGACCTCACGCCGGAGCCGCCAGACTGGCCCGAACCCGCCGGCGAGTCTGTGGGAGAGTTTGAACTCGAACCCTTCGAGCTGAAATTTGAGACCACCTGGGGTTCCAACCAAAGCGCCAACCAGTTGGCGGAGGGAAAGGTTTTCGAGTTGAACGAGAGCGGGGAGTGGGTTCCCGTTGCGGAAGGAGACGCCGGGGCCACTGCCGGCCCGCCCAGCCCGCAGGAAGAAGCGGACATAGGGGTAGAAAACGCCGCTATGATTACCCTTATGGGCCTTTATCCCGACGGAGGGCTCCGGGGCGTTACTTTTTGGCTGCCCGCGGAACGGCTTTCCGGCGGCGTCAGCCTGGTCATCGGCGCAGACGCCGGAGTTGGCGGCGTTGTCTGGGAAATGCCTCCCGGCAAATCCGAACCCGAAGGGTTCATACCCATCACCGGCGGCCGCATTGAACTGACCGAGGCCGGCACAGAGCCGGGCGCAATCATTTCGGGCCATCTCTACGCCGGCTTTGGCGATGCTGCTCCCCCTGCGCCGGAGATCGAACCCCTGGCCTTTGAGATGCGCTTTAAGACTGCTTGGGGATCTAAAGAAAACTTCAATCCCTTCGAGGAAGGGGAGCTTACTTACGCCGCAGTTACCTACCCGGTCGTTGATATTGTTGACGTGAATGAGGTTGGGAGTAGCCGGGCAATAATCGCCGGCCCGGCCAGCGAGGAAGAGCAGGGAATCCTGCCCGGCGTTGCCGATGCGGTATCCATCGCTGTTTTCTGGCTTGAGCCAGACGGAGTTATTGAAGGGTTTACCGTTGTGCTTCCCCGGTCTCATTTAACCGGGGGAGCCACTCTGGTCTTTGGCGAGGACTCCATCGGCGGCGGTATATGGAGCATCCCTGCCGGAGCCGACGCTCCAGATGGATTGACTCCCTTCACCGACGGACGGCTGGAGTTAATTGAGGCCGGAACAGAGCCGGGCGCCGTTATATCTGCCCGTTTTTACGGGGCCATCCTGGACGCCCCATTGCCGGACAGCAACGTTGCCGCCTCAGATAGCGTCGCCGCCAATTCATTTGCCGACGCCGGGTTGGTCATCAATGAAGTGGCCGCCAAAGGTGACCCGCTAGACTGGCTGGAACTCTACAACGCCACGGAAAACCCCCTGCCGCTGGCTAATTTCGTCTTGGCCGACGACCTGACTGATGCCACCAAGCGGGTAGCCTTCCCGCCCGGACTGGAAATCCAGCCGGGTGAGTATCTGCAATTCGAGTTGGACAAAGGCGGCTGGCCCGGTTTCGCTCTAGGCAGCGATGAGGAGTTGGGCATCTGGCTGCTGGACGGAACTCTGGCCGATATGGTGGACTGGGATGAAGGACAGTCCGGCGAGGGTCAGAGCTATGCCCGCATGCCAGACGCCACCGGGGAGTTCCAGACTGTCGGCAGCCCCACTCCGGGCGCCGCGAACCAGCCATAAAATAATTAACCGCATAGGGCGCAGAGTTCAAGGAGAGGTTTTATGGAAATCAATAATCTCCTGTGCCCCTGTGAAAGTAAAGGAGCGAACTGTGGCAACAACATCCGCTGAAGCCCGCGCCCAGATTGTCAGCTTGGTGCGCGATTTTGTGCGCCGCGACGTGGAGCCGGTGGCCGCCGAGCTGGACCGCGACGACCGGGTGCCGCACGACCTGATTGACCAGATGAAGGAGCTGGGGCTGTTCGGCATTACCGTGCCAGAGGAGTATGGCGGGCTGGGGCTGGACTACACCACCTTCGCCACCATCTTCGAAGAACTGAGCATGGGCCTGATGAGCCTCAGCGGGGCCATCGGCACCCACCATATCCTGACCTACGTGCTGGCCCACTACGGGACCGAAGAGCAGAAACAAAAGTTCCTGCCCGACTTGGCCTCCGGGCGCAAGCGGGGCGGGCTGGCCCTTACCGAACCGGGCGGCGGCACCGATGTCGCTAACCTCCAGACCACTGCCACCAAAAACGGCGAAGAATATGTCGTCAACGGCTCCAAGATGTTCATTACCAACGGGCGTTACGGTGATATGTTCTGCCTGCTGGCGCGCACCGACCGCAACGCCGAGCCGCGCCACCGGGGACTGAGCGCCTTCGTGATGGAGCGAGGTGAACCTGGTTCCGGCTTCGAGGTGGGCCGTGACCTGGACAAGCTGGGCTATCGGGGGCTGGACACCGTCGAGTTGAATTTCAACAACTACGCCATCCCCGCCGAGAATCTGGTGGGTGAAAGCGAAGGCGTCGGCTTCGGGCAGGTTATGAGCGGGCTGGAGACCGGGCGCATCAATGTCGCCGCCCGGGCCGTCGGCGTGGCCCAGGCCGCCTTCAACGCCGCCATCCGCTATGCCCAGCAGCGCGAAACTTTTGGTAAGCCCATTGCCGAGCATCAGGCCATCCAGTTGAAGCTGGCAGACATGGCGACGAAGATACAAGCATCGCGTCTGCTGGTCTACGACGCCGCCGCCAAGAAAGACCAGGGCGGCCGTATAGACCTGGAGTCCGGTATGGCCAAGCTCTTCGCCAGCGAGGTGTGCGGTGAGGTTACAATGGAGGCTATGCGCATCCACGGCGGTTACGGCTTCATCAAGGAGTCGCCCGTGGAGCGCTATTACCGCGACGCTCCCCTGATGATCATCGGCGAAGGCACCAACGAGGTGATGCGCCTGGTCATAGCCCGCCAACTGCTTCGCCGCCCGGAGTACCAAGTGTAGTCCCCCCTCTGGCCTGGGCTGTTCTCAACTTCAAGGCTTGCGCTGGCGTAGGACAATCTGTCCTGCGCCAGCTCCAAATCATCCCGCACAAGTTGGAGGTCTGCCATAGCCAGAAGATATAGGGTCATTTCACCCAATTCGAGATAGCCTGTATGCGTAAATTCCGATGCCACCATTTGTAGTTCCCAAGGTTCTCTGCTCCATTCCGCTATACCTCTCATAGCCACAGCCAAAGATTCGTCCCCCCGCGAAGCAGCTTCAATCGCCGACTCTGCCAGCGCTGTTTAGTATTCGATAAGGTGCGCCCAGACGTGAGCGATATAGACCCATTGGTGAGCTCGCTTGGCCAGCGTTTCGGCTTTTTGCATCTCCAATATCCCTTGCTCCGGTTCTTCAGCGCCGCTCAAGTGTTGGAATGCAACGGCAGCCACATCCCGAAACGCCAGCTCATCGGCAGCTTCTCTGGCGTCTTTGCTATATCTCAATTTCAGGAAACCCATTTCGGTACGCATCATAGACACAATACCTTGATGCGTTTGCTCGTCCCGGACACCAAAAATCTGCTTGAATCTCCCATAATTTTCTGGGTGACTCACCCTCTCCTCCATTGCGGAAATGACGTATCATAAATACCGTATCATCAGCGCTACAGGCTTGTCTTAATTTCCAAACTCGCTTCATTGCGGTATCATCCTCAGTAAGTCCTGATAGAGGAAAGAGTATGAAGCCAGCCAAGTTCGACTACCACGCCCCCACTTCCTGCGATGAGGCCCTGGAGCTGCTGGGGCGGTACGGGTACGACGCGAAGGCTCTGGCCGGCGGGCAGAGCCTGATGCCGATGATGAACCTGCGGCTGGCGCGGCCCGCCGTGGTGGTGGACATCAACCGGGTGGAGGGATTGGCCGGCATCAGCAGCAATGATGGCGGAATGACCATCGGCGCTATGACCCGGCAGCGGCAACTGGAGCGTTCGGCGGAAGTGAGGGAGCGATTTCCGGTAATTTCCGCAGCGATACCGCACATCGCCCACTTCCAGATACGCAACCGCGGCACCATAGGCGGCAGCCTGGCCCACTCAGACCCGGCCGCCGAAATTCCGGCGCTGTGCCTCGCCCTAGACGCCGAGATTACGGCAGTCAGCAGCAGCGGACAGCGCACCATCGCCGCCAGCGACTTCTCCCTCGGCTTGCTCACCACCGCGCTGGAGCCGGAGGAACTGCTTACGCAGGTGCGGCTGCCCTCCTTGGGCGGCGAGTGGCGCTGGGGCTTCCGTGAGGTGTGTCGGCGCGACGGGGACTTTGCCCTCGTCGGAGCCATCGCCCTGATGCGGCTGGACGGCGGCGGCGTATGCCGGGAAGCTCGCATCGCTATGTTTGGGGTGGGCGACGGCCCGATGCGGGCTTCCGGCGCAGAGGCGTCGCTGGTGGGCCGGGTTGTGGACGCCGACGCCCGCGCCGAAGCTGCCGCCCTCGTCTCGGCGGCGGTGGATCCCGGCTCCGATATCCATGCTTCCGCCGAATACCGCAAGGAAGTCAGCGGTGTGATGGCCCGCCGCGCCCTTGAAGACGCCTGTTCCGGTTAAAGCGCAGCCTATCTCCCTCCGGGGAAGGTTTAGGAGGGGGGCGTTCTCTACCCCTGACTTCGCGGGAATGGCGGGGCCGTTTCCCATCAGCCTAGTATAGTTCCGCGAGAGGAAGCAGCATGACGCCACTAATCGAGATTAGAATGACGGTCAACGGACGGGAGTATTCCGGGAGAGTGGAGCCGCGGCTTACCCTGGCCGACTTCCTCCGCAACGAACTGGATCTCACTGGCACTCACTTGGGATGCGAGCATGGCGTCTGTGGCGCCTGCACTATTCTGGTAGACGGCGAGGCGGTGCGTTCGTGCCTGCTCCTGGCGGTGCAGGCCGACGGAGCGACGCTGATGACCGTCGAGGGCCTGGCTAACGGCGATGAATTGCACCCGTTGCAGGTGGCTTTCCAAGAGAATCATGCTCTCCAATGCGGCTTCTGCACTCCCGGTTTCCTGATGACGGCCTACGCCTTCCTGCGGGACAACCCCAACCCGGCGGAAGCGGAAGTCAGGACGGGTATCGGCGGCAATATCTGCCGCTGCACTGGCTACGTTCCCATCGTCAAGGCTATTGTCCAGACCGGGACTGTGTAGCCGTTGTTCCTTAATCCCTTGCGAAGGCGTCATAGACCTGAGGGTGTGAAATGACGACCACTAAGCAAAAGCTGATGACCGCCGATGAACTGCTGCGGCTACCCCGGGGAGAAGGCAAGCGATACGAACTTATCCGGGGAGCGCTGGTAGAGAAGATGCCGACCGGAGACCCCCATGGAGATGCGGTGACCAGAACTTCCCACTTGTTATTTAGTTACGCTGACGACAACGATTATGGCGTTGTCCGAAGTGGCGAACCGGGCTACCGGCTGGAGCGTGATCCCGATACCGTGCGCGCTCCGGACGTGGCCTGGATTGCGCCAGGCCGCATACCGGATGGCACGCAGGGCTACCCGGAACTGGCCCCCGACCTGGCAATCGAGGTCAAATCGCCGAGTAACTCCAATTCGGAGATGGCAGCCAAGGCCCAGATGTGGCTTTGCTACGGATCAAGAATGTCGTTGGTTCTGGAGCCGGACACCGTTACAGTCAAGATTTACAGGCCACACAGCAACCCCGTTACTCTCAGTGAGGATGGCATTCTTAATCTGGGGGACCTGCTGCCCGGTTTCAGCACCCCCGTATGGCGGCTTTTCCGCAGACAGCGATAGATGGTCTAGGAACGGAGCGCGCGATGGTTATTCACGAAGATGTGACCCGCCCGGAGCTGGCCCGCATGGTGCGGGGAAGGGGGCGGTTTGTGGACGACATTAAGCTGCCGGGGATGTGTTTCGCAGCCTTTGTGCGTAGCGAATACGCCCATGCCAACATCAAGTCCATCAATATCGAAGCGGCCCTGGAAGTTCCTGGGGCCATCGGCGTCATCACGCCCGAGGAAGTGTTGCCTCACGTCAACCCGGTGCGTCCCGCCGCGCCAGGATCCAGCGAGTTCGCCCGCCCCTATGACCGCTATCCCATGCCACCCCGGAACCCGAATGAGCCTCAGAACTCGAATGAATGGAAGGTGACCTTCGTCGGCGATCCGATAGTGGCCGTAGCTGCCGAAACTGCCCACGCGGCGCAGGATATGGCGGAAGCGGTTGCCGTGGAGTACGAACCTCTACCCGTGGTCGGGGGCGTGGAACAGGCCCTCGCGCCCGGCGCGCCCGTGATTCATGCCGGGATGGACGACAATATAGTCTTTCACCGCGAGTTTGGCGGGGGCGATGTTGGCCGGGCCTTTCGGCAGGCCGGTCTGGAGCTGGAAAAGACCTTCCGGTTCCCCCGGCAGACGGCGGTTCCGGTGGAGGCGCGGGGCGTTATCGCCCACTATGACAGAGGGCAGGAACGGCTGACCGTATGGGCGTCTTGCCGGTCGCCGCATCTGGTTCGCACCACCATTTCCAACGTGATGCGCCTGCCGCAGCACGCCGTCCGCGTCATATCTCCGGACGTGGGCGGCGAGTTCGGCATCAAGGGCGCGGCATACCCGGAAGCCATCATACTGGCCTTTCTCTCCCGCAAGATAGACCGCCCTGTGAAGTGGATCGAAGACCGGATGGAGAACCTGCTGGCCTGCGGACACGCCCACGAAATGGTGGTTGACGTGTCGGTGGCAGTCAGAAACGACGGACGGATCCTCGGGATAGACTCGAAAGTCCTGGTGGACCAGGGCGCGCACACCCTCGGCCCCACCTCGGCGGGGCTGGAGCCGATGACCGCCGGGCAGTCTATCGTCGGCCCCTACCGGATAGACAACTTCCGGTGCGACGCCTATGGCATCCTGACCAACAAATGCCCCGGCGCCGCCTACCGGGGCGTCGGCACAGTTCAGGGCGTGTTCGTCATCGAGCGGATTATGGATATGATAGCCGCTGAGCTTGGGCTGGACCCGGCGGCTGTCCGTATGAAGAATTTTATCCAACCCGAAGACCAGCCCTTCAGCACGTCAGCGGGGCGGCTGTATGACAGCGGCGACTATCCGGACACGCTGGCAAAGCTGCTGGAGGTTTCGGGCTACGAGAAATTGCGGGAGGCGCAGTCCGAGGCGCGGGAACGGGGCGAACTGGCCGGCATCGGCCTCTGTTGCTTTGTGGAGCATTCCAGCACCGGTTCCCAGGACTACCGCAGGCGGGGCGTTTACGGGTTGCCCGCCTTTGATTCTGCGACGATCAAGGTGGATGCAGGCGGAAACGTGATGGTCGCGGTCAGCGCCAAATCCACCGGGCAGAGTCACGACAGCGTATTCGCCAGATTGGTGGCCGGGGAGCTGGGCGTACCTTACGAAACAGTCAAAATTCTAGAAGGCGACACCGACGCCGTGCCTTTCGGGGCAGGAACCGGGGTCAGCCGCAGCGCAGTCAGCACTGGCGGAGCCATCCGGCTGGCCGTGAGCGACATTAAGCGCAAGGCCAGAGAGATAGCCCGATTCTTCTTGGAAGGCGAGGACGAAGAGCTGGAAATCGCCGACGGCCAAATCTACGCCGCTGCCGACCCGGCGCGCCGGGTCGCCTTCGCCGCCGTGGCCGCCGCGGCCCACGACGCTTCCCGCGTGGTGTCTCTGCCGGAAAGCGTCGAGCGGGGCCTGCAATCCACCCGCACCTTTGACCCTCCGCACCAGACCTTTGGGCACGGAGCGCACTTGGCCTTCGTCCGCGTAGATCAAGAAACGGGTATGGTCAAAGTGGAGCAGTACTTCTGCGTGGAGGATTGCGGCGCCATCATAGACCACGTAATCGTGGACGGCCAGGTGATTGGCGGTGTGGCTACAGGAATCGGAAACGCGCTGCATGAGGAACTGGTCTACAATGAATCCGGCGATCTGCTCACCGGCACTCTTATGGACTACCTGGTGCCTATAGCGCCCGACGTTCCTGAAATTCAGACCACGCACACCGAGACGCCATCGCCCTTCACCGAAGGCGGGGTCAAGGGCGTGGGCGAGGCGGGCACCGTCGGATCCTTCACAGCCGTAGGGAACGCGGTGGCCGACGCTCTGCTGCCCTTGGGCGTAGAGGTAGCCCACCCGCCAGTAGGTCCGCAGCGGGTGTGGGGGCTGATTCAGGGCGCAGAAATCTAAATCAGCCCTTTTGCGCCCTCCGGTTCTTCACTTCTATGATGCGGCGGGCCAGGCGGCTGGCCTCGTTTGGCGCAGAACTTCAGGTATTCATCAATCGAATCTCCAAAAGCAGACCCTGGCTCCGCAACTGATTCGCCTTGGTAGGTGATAACATCGCTTGTCCCGCAACTTCGCTGTGGAAGATGCCGGTCTCCTCATCGCGATAGCCCCTCCGCGATAGCCCTTGTATTCGACCGTAGCTAATCCTCTGTAATTCCCGACTTATCAGAAGCCGCCGTACTGACTCGATAGCGCCCCTATCGGTATCATTCAGAGGATGCAGACGGTGAAAGATGCCCTAACTGGCTCAGTTCGGCGCCCGCTCTTGAACTAGCCCGTTCCTCAGTGTAGGCTCCACAAGCAAGGAATGGCGGCAATGCCATTCCATCGGATGCCCGATTGCCGGATGCCCGATTGCCGGATGCCCGATTGCCGGATGCCCGATTGCCGGATGCCCGATTGCCGGATGCCCGAATGCCGAATGCCCGATTGCGTAGGTAAGGGAATATCGCTTGATGTGTCCTCCGGCGCCGTCTTCTCAACATATATCCATTGGGCTAAGAGGCCCACTTCCAAGCTGCAAGCGCTAATTTACCCCAGGGAACACGGAAGCAAGCGAAAGTAACTCCCAAATCTCTATGTTCTCTGCGGTTCAGGGATGTAGGTATGACTTCAGCATACATTGGCGCTCCCATCAGGCGGAAGGAGGACCGGCGGTTTCTTATGGGCCGGGGGCAGTTTGTGGATGACGTGAAGCTGCCCAACGCTCTCCACGCCGCCATCGTCCGCAGCCCTCACGCCCACGCCCGCATCGTGTCCATAGATACCGCGCCGGCTCTGGAAATGCCGGGCGTGGCCGCCGTGCTGACCTTTGAAGACATTGCCGCGATGGTGGAGCCGCGCCCGATTCCGGTGCGGTTGCGGGCATACAGCGACCTGTTGCGGTTCCTGCAATACCCGCTGGCTCACGGCAAGGCGTGCTACGTGGGCGACCCGGTGGCGATGGTTCTGGCGGATAGCCGCTACCTGGCTGAGGACGCGGTGGATGCAGTGGAAGTCGTCTACGAATCGCTGCCTGCCCTGGTGGATGTGAAAGAGTCGCTAAAAGGCGAGACGCTGATTCACGAAGCGCAAGGCACCAATATAGCCTTCGAGTTTTCCTCGTCCATCGGCGACCCGGAAGCTGCCTTTCACAGAGCCGATTATGTTCGCAAAGAAGAGTTCCGATGTCATCGCCACACCGCCAACCCGATGGAAACGCGAGGTCTGGCGGCTTCCTGGGACGCGGGAAGGGAGCAATTGACCGTCTGGGGCGAGACCAAAGTGCCGCACTACAACCGGGGCGTTCTCTCGTCGCTGCTGCAAATGCCGGAACATCGTATCCACTTCGTGGAACCGGATGTTGGCGGCGGGTTTGGTGTGCGGGGTGAGTTCTACCCCGAAAACTTCTTGGTTCCCTTAGCCGCCATCAAGACGGGCCGTTCCGTGAAGTGGACCGAAGATCGCGCTGAGCACCTCATATCGGCAAACCACTCGCGGGAACACGTCTGCGAACTGGAGATAGCGGCCCGTAACGACGGCACGATACTGGGGATGCGGGCGCGAGTGCTGGGGGCGCTGGGCGGTTATGTCCGCACCCACGGCGCATCCGTGCCGACGTCCACCACGGCTCTGCTGACCGGGCCGTACAACATCCCCAACTACCAGTGGGACGTGAAGTGCGTGTTGACCAACAAGGTGGGTATGGGGACGTTCAGTGCGCCGGGCCGGTATGAGTCCTGCTTTTTTCGGGAGCGAATGTTCGACATAGTGGCTGCCGACCTAGGTATTGACCCAGCAGAGTTTCGACTCAAGAACCTCATCCCGCCCTCTATGATGCCCTACGAACTGGGCCGCACCCGTCCCGAGTCCTATCCCATTATCTACGACAGCGGCGACTACCCGGCGTTGCTGGAGCAGGCGCTGTCGGATATAGACTACGAATCGCTGAAGCCGATTATCGGGCGCGGCGTGGACGGCAGGTATCACGGTGTCGGTACGGCCTGCTTTGTCAAAAGCACCGGCACCGGCGACCCCGGCGAAGGAGCCAGAATCGTCATAACCAACGCCGGCGGCCCTCATCAAGGGCCTCTGCCCGGTGAACGGGGAATGGAGACTTACCCCGGACAAGAGGAGGCGCCCTCCCAAGGGGAAGTCGCCGTTTACTTGGGCATCGCCACCATGGGGCAGGGGCACGAGACCATTTTCGCCCAGATATGCGCCGATGGGTTGGGCGTGCCGATAGAGAGCGTGACCGTGTACCACGGCAGCACAGACCTGACGCCCTACGGTGGCGGAACCTATGCCAGTCGCGGCACGACGCTGGCGGGTAATGCAGTGTACGGGGCGGCGCAAAAACTGCGCGGGCGAGTACTGGCCGTAGCGGCTGCGTATCTGGACGTCGATCCTTCGGAGCTGGAGTTGACCAGCGGGCTGATTCTCCGACGGGATGGCTCGGCGCCTGGTTTGACCCTCACGCTGGCCGAGGCGCTGCGTTTGGCCGCCCCGGCCAGCCGGTACAACTTGGGCGAGGCCGGACTGGAGGCGACCCATTATTTCCAATCGCCACAGGAGCTGTACCCTTGCGGAGCTCATGCCGTGCATGTGGCGGTGGACCCGGAAACTGGTGAGATAGACATACTGCGCTACGTCATCGCCGAGGATGTGGGCCACGTCATCAACCCGCTGCTGCTGAATGGGCAGATTACCGGCGCAGCGGCCCAAGGCGTGGGGGCGACGCTGCTGGAGGAGCTGGTCTACGACGAGCAGGGGCAGCCGCTGGCGGGAACGCTGATGGACTACCTGCTGCCCACGGCCACAGACATACCGGACTTCGAAATTAAGGTACTGGACTTGGCCCCCTCGCCGCTGAACCCGCTGGGCGTCAAAGGCGGCGGCGAAATCGGCATCGTCGCCACCGGCGCGGCCCTCGCCAACGCCGTCTCTCAGGCCCTCGCTCCTCTCGGCGTGCAGGTGCGCGACCTGCCCCTCAGCCCAGACAACATTCGCCGTCTGATACGGGAGGCAGCCAAACCGGGTGAGGCACCATAATTCGGCAGTTAACCTGTCTGGCAAAGCAGGCGTAACACAGTCCAACCCTTCCCATCAACCGCTCCTGGCCTCCAGTCCCTCGCCCATGGCGTTGAAGCTGTGGGATAACACAGTCCAGCCCTTCCCATTAACCGCTCCTGGAGTATACTGTGGCCCTCATTTCGGAACATCAGGGCGCAGTAATCCGGCAGCTTGCCGATGAGTCTGCTGAACCGCATAGCCGGATGGCTTTTTGGGAGCAGAGTTGGCGCGCCTTACCGATAGATCTTTGCTTGAAGCAATCGGAGTCTGGAAAATAAGGAAGGGGAGAAACCTGAAATCGCTGGCTCTTCCTCTTCAATATCAATGTAGAGCCCTTGCGCTACGCCGCGCAGCGAGTGAGCACGCTGAGGGCAGTCAACCAGACAGTGCTGGCGGGGAGTTACGGTCACCCCCAGGCATAACGCCCGTTGCGTCATTGCAATGACGCTCTACCCCCTAGGCCAAAGGAACACAGGGACAATTCGCAGCCTGTTGCGGTTTCGCCGGGCGGCGCACCCTTGCGCAGGTCAAGACAAAGGAACACAAGGACAATTCGTTGCCTGTTGCGGTTGGCTGATTTCCTCAACACAGTCAGGGGCGGGAGTACTCCCGCCCCTGACTGTGTTGAGCGCCTTGCCGGTAATGCCTACCGGCCCTGCCAGTTGGGTTTACGTTTTTCGGCGAAGGCTCGGGGGCCTTCCTGGCTGTCTTCGGTGGTGAGTAGCTGGTCGTACATATGGTAGGTCAGAGAGGAGATGTCTTGGGTGGACATATTGAGGCCGCGGTAGGCCAGCTCTTTGAAGTACTGGACCGCAAGGGGGGCGTTTTCGGCTATCTGCTGGGCCATAGCCATGGCCTCTTCCATCAGGTCTTCGGCAGGCACGACCTTGTTCAGAAAGCCTATATCGTAGGCGCGCTGGGCGGTGATAGGCGCGGCGGTGAACACCAGTTCCAGCACCGCCGATAGGGGAATCATCTTGGGAAGGATGGTGCCAAAGGGGGGAAGAAGGCTCCACTTGGTCTCGGTGATGCCCAGCCTGGCGTCCTCAGAGGCTAGACGAAGGTCGCACATCTGGGCGATGGACCAGCCGCCAGCCAAGGCGAACCCGTTGACCGCAGCAATCATCGGCTTCCAGGTCTGCGGCCACATATAGGGCCGGTCGGGGGCCATGCTGTGAGATGCGCGGGCCTGCACTCCCTCAGCGTTGTCCTCTGCGCGCTCCTTCAGGTCGCGCCCGGCGCAGAAGGCGCGTCCGGCGCCGGTGACGATGGCGACGAAGGCCTGCGGGTCGCCGTCGAATTCGGTTATCGCGTCGGCCAGTTCGCCCCTCAGTTGCCGGTTGATGGAGTTGAGCGCGTCGGGCCGGTTGAGGGTTATGACCACGATGTTATCGCGCTTTTCGTAAAGTACTGTTTCAGCCAAGTCTGTTTGCTCCCTTGCCGAGTGTGTGGATAGTAAGTGTGCGGGTAATGATTCGGCAGCCTGGACGCGCCCGGCTCTAACCGGAACGGGTTGGGTAAGGGCTCGGCACTGAGGCGGAAAATATATCGTGCTCAACATAGTGGCCGAGGAAAGCTCCGCCTACGACGTGCAGGTGGCCGTGACTCTGGCTTTGCAGCCCGTCGCGGCCAAAGTTGGAAAGGATGCGGAAACCATTGGGCGCATACATCGCTCCCATGTCCACCGCCAGCTTGCCCAGACGGGGCAACAGGCCGCTGTCCCACATCCCAATCTGTGAGAGATGCTCCTTGGGCATCACCAGAAGCATCAGCGGCGCCCAGTCCAGCTTGTTGACGATTACGATGACGTCGTTGTCCAGATAGCGCACTCGGGCCGGTGACTTGCCGGCGACTATTTGGCAGAAGACGCAGTTGGAGTCGGTTCTCAAAGGCTCGTTCTCAAGGCCAAGTTTCGGGATTTTGCGCTGTGAATATAGTCGCGGGCCGCGGGGTTGTCAACGCGGCTGAGGGGTGGCTAGGGGTGTGCAAAATCTTGGGTTGAAGATTGCTGGTGACGAATTCAATCAGTATAGCAGCGGTTTCAGGAACGGCGGGGGGAGTGTTGCGGGCTGCCGTTCAACTGTTGGGCGAGCCGGTAAAGGGATAGGGAATTGCCCTACGGACTAGAGCGGGGCTAAGCAGCAATGATGTTGGGGAATGAGCGGCGAACCGGCATGACAAGCCGTGTCTCGCCGCGCCGGAAGGAAATGGCGGGCCGGTTTCAGCCAGGCGGCCAGCAACTCCGGCGCCGGTTGTCACAGGGCGGCGCAGTCCGGTTGCTTCACCGCGGCCAGGGCGATGGCCTGGGACATCAGCATCTGAAACATGGCGTGCATCCGCACCTTGGCTAAACCGAAGTAACGGTGCCGCTCCAGGCGGCCCGGATACTTCCATTGGCTGAACATCCGCTCGACGCTCCACCGTTTGGCGTACTTTTCCCGCCACTGCGGACTGCCCCGGCGGATGCGTCCGCCGAAGAGCCGGATGTCCTGCTTCGGGTCCTCCCAGCCCCAGTCGCCGCAGGCGGCGTAGCCGCGGACCTGTCCCTGGCGGCGGCAGCCCTCCGGCGGGCAGCGGTACAGGTGTTGCCCGCTTTCCGGGTCGGTGCGGACGTACATCATCTCCTGTCCGCCCAGACAGACGGGGACGCCATCGGTGGTGTAGATGCCGCCGTGAAGTTGACCATTGGAGGGCTTGCGCTTGTGTATCACCGGGGCGGCTCCCCTGCGGTGGACGTATTCGTTATTGGAGCGGGAATCGTAACCCCGGTCAGCCATGACCGCCGAACCCGGCCCCAGGCTAAACCATCCGTTTTGCGATTCGGCCTTTTCCAGCAGGGGCTGTAGTAGCGGGGAATCGTTCCGGCTGGCGGTGGTCGCCGTCATGGTAATGGGCAAGTTAAAGTTGGCGTCGGCAACGGCGTGGACCTTATAGCCGAAGACCCATTCCTCGCCGGATTCGTCTTGGGCGCTGTGCTTCCTGGTCCACGAGGCTTCGGGGTCTGCGGGGCCGCCGGGGTTGCGCCTGCTGGACTTGCGGCTGGGGTTGGCCCAGGCCGGGATGGTGGTGGAGTCCGCGGCTATATCCTGACCGAAGCCGGGCAAAAGCTCCGCCAACCGGCGGGTGAGGTTGCCGAAGCAGGCTTCCACCTGCGCCACGCACTCCAGTGCGAGGAACTGGAACACCCGGCAGAAGGTGGTGCGGTGAGGCAGACGGCTGGTAAACCCGCAGACGGAGCGGAGGGCCGGGTCATTCTGGAGGCGCCGCACCAAGGCGGAGACATTGGGGACGCCCAGGGCGTAGGCGGCGAGATGGGCGCGCAGGATGGGGCGGCGGGGGAAGGGCTTGCGTCCGGTGGAGTGGCGGCCCTTTAGCCCGGACAGGATGCCGTCTAAGTCAATCCGATCCAGTTGGAAACGCAACTCCGCCAGATCGGGAAAAGGCGGCGGGCACGGACTCTTGACAAAAGGGCAATTTGTTGTACTATTGTTGAAGACCACAGGAACCTGACTTCCTCAAGTGGTTTAGAAACCGCGCGGAGCTGCTAACTCCTGTGCGGTTTCGCTTTTTATGAATGCAGAACTATTGTACCAATAATTTGCTGCGAAAGCAACCGGAAACGGCGAAAATCAGGGATGCTCAACCCGGAATTGTCAAAGAGGCAGGCGATTTCGCCTGCCTCTTTGTTTTGGGAATTACCGGGTTAACACACAACGCAGAATAAACCTGCGAAGCGCGGATTTGACATATACCGCCAAGAGATATACTCTGATTTTCGCTCAAACTGAGGCCCCACTTGTCTGGGGGGGGGGACACAGACCAGAATGGCTGTTGGGTAGTTTGCGATATAATTCCCATATAATTCCCTGTCAGAGGGTAACGCTGTGTTGAACCGTGTCCTGTACGCCGACGACTGCCTGAATGTCCTGAATGACGAACTGGCCCTGCCGACGGATTCGGTAGACCTGATTTACCTCGACCCGCCCTTCAACTCCAAGAGCATCTATAATCTGCCCTTCAAAGGCAAGGACAAGGATGCCCGCCCGGTAGAGGCGTTCAAGGATACTTGGACTTGGGGCAGCAAAGAGGACGCCCTGCTGTCGAAACTGTCGAAAGGTCCCCAGACCAGGCTGCTGGCGGATATTGTAAAGATAGCCCGTCAAATTGACATAAGCGGGGGGGGGGTAAGAACTCCAAGTCCAGGCTGGACGCCTATCTGCTGAATATGGCTATCCGCTTGCTGGAAATGCGCCGGGTGCTGAAGCCGACAGGCAGCATCTACCTGCACTGCGACCTCACCGCCAGTCATTACCTCAAATCCGTGATGGACGCTATCTTCGGCAAACAGAATTTCCGTAACGAGATAATTTGGCGGATTGGATGGGTGTCAGGCTTTAAGACACAGAAACGCGGCTGGATTCGGAACCACGACACACTGTTGTATTACGTGCGTTCCCCGGCAGCTATCAAGGAATTTAACAAAGAGTATCTGCCTTACCCCGATGGGTATGTCCGGCGTGATGGGCAATTGCCTACAGGGAAGGGTATACCTATCGAAGACACGTGGAATTGCTCCAACGGCGATATACTTGATTCGATAATGATTAAAAGTCTTTCAAGAGAGAAGCTAGGCTACCCGACGCAGAAGCCGTTGGCCCTATTGGAGCGCATCATCAAGGCGTCATCGCCGCCTGACGGACTGGTGTTGGACCCGTTCTGCGGCTGCGGCACGGCGGTGCACGCCGCCGAGAAGCTGGGGCGCCGCTGGATAGGCGTGGACATTTCTGCCTTCGCCACCGGGTTGGTGCGAAAGCGGATACTCAACAACTTTCCAACCTTGACCACCGATGACGTGATAGTGCACAAGGTTCCGGTGAGCATAGATGAAGCCGAGGAACTGGCGGATCGGGACAAGTTCGAGTTTGAGAAGTGGGTCTGCGGCGAGATAGGAGCCGAGGGTATGTTCCATTCGCCGGGAACGAGAGGCCCGGACGGAGGAGTGGACGGTGTGCTGAAGTTCTATCCCATCCGGTTCGATGGAAAGGTGAAGGAGGGAAAGGTGAAGGCGGAACTCGCCATAGTCCAAGTCAAAGGCGGCCGTGTAACGGTAGACGCGGTGAAAGCCCTCAAAACCACCGTAGACAACTACAAGGCTACCGCTGGGGTGATGGTCTGTTTCGGCAAGTATATGCCGACCGTGGAGAAACATCGGTACAAGTGTAGGTTCAAGGACTCCTTGGGAAAATACCCGGTGATACAGGGGTTCAGCATAGAGAGCCTGCTTAATGGCGAGCGTCTGCATTTGCCCACATACAGCCAAAGGCGATACGCCCAAGAACCCAGCGCGCAACCTGAACTTACAGCATAGGGCGCGTAAAGATGGCGCACAAGAAGAAGGAGCGGGGCGCCTGCCCAAGTATCTATTGCCGGAATTGAAGCCGCGCCCCGGCGGAGCGGAGATTACGCCGGATGCCCAATTATTACCCCTGCCGTGCGCCCTGCCCGATTACGCAAACCGCCGCGGTATGACGTGATTCGTCCTCCACTTTTCTCCGCCCTGAGTTTTGCACACCCCTAGGCAAGCAAGTGATGTTGCCCAGTCCACCCGACTACACTATAATAACCTGCGTTGAATAATTAAGTTGTGGAACCGAGGGGCTTATTGAGGCTGCGACTAACTCAAGCGTGGCGTTGCGTGCAGTCTCCTCAGAACCACCATCGGGTCAAGTTGTCGGCTTGCCTTGGGTTGGCAAGGACAGCGCACCCGCGCTGATTCCCAAATTGTCAGCCAAACCGGCCCCAAGGCGCCTTTGCCTGTTGTTGAGGCCGGTTGCATTGGCTGAAATCTAACAGAGACTGAAAATGAACGCCGCTGAGATATACAAGCTCGAAGCCAACCCGCGTATCCCGCAGTTCTCTGCGGGCGACACCGTCCGCGTCAACTTTCGGATCCGCGAGGGCGAACGCGAGCGGATCCAGGCATTCCAGGGCGTGGTCATTCGATTGGACCATGGGAAAGGCTCCGCCGCCAATTTCACGGTGCGCCGCATCACCGCCGGCATCGGCATTGAGCGCATCTTTCCCTTCCATTCGCCGCTCATTGAGTCGGTGGAAATCACTCGATACGGCTCGGTGCGCCGGGCCAAGCTATACTACCTGCGTGGGTTGCAGGGCCGCGCTGCCCGCATCAAGGAGCTGAACCCGGCTCAGCGCCGCCGCGCCGCCGAAGCCCAGGCCGCGGCCGCAGCCCGCCGCGCGGAAGCAGCAGCCCTAGCCGCCGCGGAGCTGGAAGCGCAAGAGCAGGCCGCGGCGGCGGCTGATGAGCCGGATGCCGAAGCTGTGGAGCAGAGCGAATAGCTTTGCAATAGCCCTAGATTCCCGTTTTCGCGGGAATCTAGGGCGTCCCTGCGTATGCAAATCTTCCTGGGGCAAAGCAGTATGAATTCCCGCTTTCGCGGGAATGACGCGGCAGGCGCGGCCAGCGGGTTGAGGCGCAATTGCCTTTCATCCGCCCCAACGCTGGTGACCTGTGGATGATTTAAGGTATGCGGACGTGGCGGTGGATGCCCCGGTGGGTCATGCCCGCACCTTTACCTACGGCACACCCGCCCGCTTCACCGTGCAGCCCGGACAACTGGTCTGGGTACCCTTCGGATCACAGACCCTCCAAGGCATAGTGGTCGAACTTTCTGCCGCCAAGCCCGATTTTCCCACCCGTGACATCCTTCAGCCCGTGGAACCCGCGCCCTTGCTCAGCCCCGAGCAGCTTCACTGGGGGCAGTGGCTCAGCCGCTACTACCGTTCACCCCTCTTCGCTGCCCTCTCTCTGATGCTTCCGCCCGGATTTGAGGCTCATGTCCGCTCCCGCATATTTCCTGCCCCGGAACTTGGTGTTGATGACATTGACCAGGAACCGCAGCGCGAGGAAACGGCGGCAGCCATCGAAACCCTGAAAGACAAAGGCCGTATGTCGCAAGCGGACTTTGTGAAGCTGCTGGGCCGCCGGGGCGTCCGGGAACTCAACCGGCTGGTGGAAAGAGGCGCAGTCCACCGCGAAGCGACCATCCCCCGACCCGGTGTTGCGCCCAAGTATGAGGCATACCTGATACCGGCGCAGTCCGGCGGCGGCGCCACACCCCCACTGACTGCCAAGCAACAATCCCTGCTGGACGCCGTGCGCCAACCGCCCGGGCATTTGCCTCTAAGCGAAGCGAACCGGGAGTTCAGCCCCCGCGCCGCCGAAGTTCTGTGGGAGAAAGGACTGGTGGCGCAGGAGTGGTGGCGCACCTCCGGCGGGCCGCCTCCCATCCCTTCCCTTGGCGGAGCAAGTGGGCCGGAGCAGCTAACCCTCACCCCCGGGCAGCGGCAGGCGCTTTCGGAAATCACCGACGCTCTGGACGCATCCTTCAAAGAACGCCCCAACCCTGACTATCCCAACGAGGGAGAGGGGGCGGCTTCCCTTGCCCGTTCCTTCCTGCTCCACGGGGTTACCGGCAGCGGCAAAACCGAGGTGTATCTGCGGGCTATCGCCCATGCTGTCCGTTCGGGACGCCGGGCAGTGTTCCTGGTGCCGGAAATCGCTCTGACCCCGCAGACACTGGAGCGGGTCAATGCCTGGTTCGCGGGCCGTGTCGCCCTGTTGCACAGCCAGCAGACGCCACGCCAGAAATTCGACCAGTGGTGGGGCATCCGGGGCGGCAGCTTCGACGTGGCTGTTGGCCCTCGGAGCGCCCTCTTCGCGCCAGTGGACAACCTGAGCATCATCGTCATAGACGAAGAACACGAGTGGACCTACAAGCAGGATGAATCTCCCCCCTTATACCACGCCCGCGCCGCTGCGCTGGAGCTGGCCCGCCGCACTGGGGCCGTCGTCGTGCTGGGCAGCGCCACGCCATCGGTGGAAAGCTACTATCACGCCTCGCGGGGCCGTTTGCGATTGCTGGAGCTGCCGCATCGCGTTACCGGGGGCGCGGCCCCGGCCCTGACATTTCCCCCCAGCCCTAACCATCTACCTGAGAGAGAGGGAATAATTGACGGCGCAGAACCGCCGCCCGGCCTGGCCCGGGTGGAAGTGTGCGATATGCGGCGGGAACTGCGGGAAGGGAACCGGCATATTTTCAGCCGCGCGTTATCCACCGGCCTGCAGGAATGCCTGGGCAGCGGCAATCAAGCGATTCTATTCCTCAACCGGCGCGGCTCTTCGTCCATCGTCCAGTGCCGCGAATGCGGGTACGTTGCCGCCTGCCGGCGCTGCGCTACATCACTGACCTACCATGCCGGCCCGGCCCGGCTGCTCTGCCACCAGTGCAATTACTCCCGGCGTCCGCTGACGCAATGCCCGGAGTGCCGGGGCCGCCGCATCCGGCAGTTGGGGCTGGGAACCGAGCGCGTGGTGGCGGAGGTCAGCGATTTGTTTCCCGGCGTCCGCGTTGACCGGCTGGACTCCGACACCACCCGATCGGCCGGAGCCGCCGAAGAAGCGGTGGCGCGGCTGGCGGCTGGCGAAACACAGGTGCTGGTCGGCACGCAGATGGTGGCTAAGGGGCTGGACATACCCAACGTCGCGCTGGTCGGCGTGGTGCTGGCCGACATCGGGCTGCACGCGCCAGACTTCCGGGCAGGCGAGCGGGTGTTCAGCCTGCTGTGCCAGGTGGCGGGCCGCGCCGGGCGGGGCGATGCGCCAGGCCGAGTGTTCATACAGACCTACGCCCCAGAGCATTATGCCGTCCGCGCCGGGGCCAACCAAAACTACCTGGAGATGTACCGGCAAGAAATCGAGTCCCGCCGCAAGCTAGGCTACCCGCCCTTCAACCAGTTGGCCCATATCGTCTGCCAGAACCTCGACGGTGATGCCTGCCAGCGTCAGACGGTCGCCATAGCCGACGAACTGAAGCGCCGCGCCGCCGCTGGGGGCCGCACCGACATCGAGGTCAACGGCCCGGCGCCGGGCCTGCCGCCGCGACTGCGGGGCCGCTACCGCTGGCGCCTGTTATTGCGGGGCCGCAACCTGGCCGGTTTCCTGGAGGCCGCCGACTTCCCGGTCGGCTGCACCATAGATATAGACCCGGCGCATATAACGTAAACTCGGAAGCATCGTTCCATTTTTGACAGCCAACTTGCTGGCTCACTCAATCCCCCCTTCCGAGCTCACCCCCGGCCGATGACATTTTTGACAGCCAACTTGCTGGCTTGCTCAATCGGCATTCCTGCAAAAACGGAAATCCAGAGACCATTGCGGCACGAAAAGAAACCGCGACCGGGTAGCCCTGGATTCCCCGCTTCCGAAAGAATGCCAAGGATACTTGGCGGTTCAATCAGCAATGCCTCCACACATTGAAAATATCCGGGAATGACGAATAATGCCCGACATCCATACTCCTGCTAAACTAGCCGCGATATTTCTCGTTGCCTCAGAGGCCCGCCGATGCAGATTACCTCCCATATATACAGCACGCATATCGAGGAAGACCCATCTACCTTCGGTGCGATGCACCCCGGAGGTACGCAGATATACTTCGCCGGCAACCCTTCAGAACACATGGTGGTGGTGGACTCGGGTGAGCCTTACCGAGCCTGGACGCGGCAGATTCTCGAATACCACACCGAGTTGGGGCGTCCCCGGATTTCCGCTATCCTGATAACCCACGGCCACGGCGACCACATCGGCGGGCTCGATCGTTTGCAGGAGAGCTTTGACTGCGAGGTGCGCTGCCACCCCAGGCTGGAGCCGCGCCTGACCCACCAATTGGGCCGGGGCATCGTCCGGGGACTGGCGGAGCAGGAAACGGTGGAAACCGGCGGGGGCGTGTCGTTGCAAGCCTGGCATACCCCGGGCCACGAGGACGACCACATTGCCTATCACCTCCCCGCCGATGGAGCGGTGTTCAGCGGCGACACCATCCTCGGCAATTCATCGTCCAGCGTCCGCAACCTGAAGCAATATATGGAATCTTTGGATACGCTGGCTCGCCTCAACCCAGACATCCTCTGCCCCGGCCACGGGCAGGTCATCCGCGGCGGCGCGGCCCGCGTCGCCTGGTACGTTCGCCACCGCAGCGAGCGGGAGGAGCAAGTGCTGGCGGCTCTGGCTGGGGGAGCGGGTTCCGTTGACGAAATCGTTTCCGCCGTCTACCCCCGCGACCTGGCAGACAACCTGCGGGGCGCCGCCGCGCGAAACGTCCGAACCCACCTGCAAAAGCTGGTGGAGGAAGGCCGCGTTGCCGAAGCGTCCGCGGCCTACGCTCTGAGCAAAACGACAGAAGGGCAGTGAGCAAGGCAGACGGGGCAAAGGTTGTCATCCTTGCTCGGGAATGAGTTTCGTCTATACGTACAATTTCGGCTTAAATCACCGCAACAGCTTGGAGCATCTGTTGTATTAACTCGCCTCTGCGCCGCTGGGATGCTTCAACGCGTTACTGGAATTTCTCCATCTCCACGGCCCAGGCAGCCGCAAGTTGCGCGAAGTTCTCCGGAGCCCTAATACGTCCCTCCATATCATTGCTTCAGCATCATTGCCTCAGCAAGTTAAGGATTATGGCTCGATTACATCCGGCCAGGAGATAAAGATTGGCGACGCCCGCCTGACCCATTCATCCTTAGCGACATAGCGATGAACGGGCCTCGGTGAAGTCCTCTCTACGATCCCTGCCGGTTGGGGTCTTTCTCTAGCAGTTCGATGCGGATGTTGCCGGGGGCTATGACGAAGGCGATTTTGACGCCGGGGCGGATTTCGTGGGGTTCGGAGGTGAACTCGGCCCCCTTGTCCCGCAGCTCGGCGGCGGCATCGTCCAGGTTCTCCACCCGCAGGCCAAAGTGGTCGAGGCCTTGGTGCGGGTGATCGGCGCTGGGCGTGGTGTTTGATGCGCAGCGGGCAATAAAAATCTCCAGCCCGTTCAAGTCCAGGTCAACTCTCGGGTTGCCGTCGGACTGCACCGACTCCACAATCCGCGCCCCAAACATCTCGTTGAAGTACCGCGCCGTCTCTATTGGCTCCTGGCTCAGCAGGTGGATGTGGTCGTAGGTGTAAAAAGCCATTGCCCTTACCTCTTTTCATATTTTCAACGCAGAGAATGGGGATTGCCGGTGTAATCCCCATTCTCTGCGTTAAAAGAATCTTCGGGATGATATCCGTCAGCTTACCGGGCCAGGCCGTAGGGGATGGCCTTGACTGCCGGGTCTTCCGAGCGGTTCATCGCCTCGGCCAGTTTTACGATGAGGCCGCTCATAGCTGTTCCACCCCAGTACCATTCGTGGATCTCGCCGTCTGTTGCGCCGGGTCTCTGCTCCATCCGCGCTTCGTAGTAGAACGCCTTTAGGTCGTCCACGCAGTAGCGGATGAACTGCGGCGCGCCGACGCCCTCGGGCCGCCCGTCGTAGTCTGTGTCTTCCCCGGCAGTGTAGGCTTCGAGGAAGCGCACGATGCCCCGGAAGCGGCGCTGCGGCACGCCACTGACGCCCACCGCGGTGCGCCCGCCGTTCTTTTCGACCCAGCGCTCATAATAGGGGCGCAACGAAGTCAACTCGTCCGCGGGATTCAGGCCATTAGTCGCGTCTGAGCGCTCGGCGCCGGAGGCTTGCAATAGTTCCTCCGGCATAGTGTCATCCTCAAATTCCTCCAGCGCCGGGCCCTTTTCTGCGTCCAGCAGGCCAAAGGCGGCCTTTAGTATCTGATGCTGCAACAGCGGGTCGCCGGCCCGCCCCAGAGCGTTGCCGAAGGCATAGGGAACCCACAGCATCCGCGGCGGCTTCGTCCGCTCGGCGTGCTCCTTCACGAACACGATGCCGGTGGTGCTAATTCCGGATTCCTCGAAACACCTAGCCAGCACGCTGACCGCGTGCGAGCATAGGGGTCAAGTGGGGGTAAGCAGCGCCACATCCACGCCCTCGTCCAGCATCCGCTGCGCCACTTCCGGCCCGGTCTCCGCCGCCGCTTGGGAGGCGTCCCGCAGCGCGCCCATAAAGGAATAGTTGTTGTCAGACAACGAGCTGATGATTCCCTGTTCCCGCAGTTCCTCCAGCCGGTCGATCGGGAAGGAGACATTGATGTCGCGGTAGATGCCGGTGTGGTCGAAGCCGATGCTGACGTGGCTCTGGATGATGTCCGCCGCCGGGGTGCCGCGCGGTATGACGCGATAGGAATTGTCGCCGCCGCTCTGGTGGTCGGTGATAAAGGGCTTGTCATTCCGTAGATGCAGCCCGGCCGAGGTCACCAGCGCCACCCGGCTCTCGGCCAGGGGTTTACGCATAGGCGTCCACGGGGTATCGTCGTGCTCCATACACGGGAACATTTGCAGCATCCGCCGCTGGACTTCGCTGAGGGTCTCAAGCCTGGGCATATTCGCACCTGCCGTTTTGGGTTTTTCGGGGTGTACCATTGGGTTTGGCCGTTTCAGGAACCGGAACCCGCGCTTGATATTCCGGTAGACCGACGTTTTGGATTATAAAAGCCGCTTCGCAATTGGTCTATATGCTCTGAAAGGACTGGAGATACTGTTTGCCAAAGCGGGTCGAGTATGAAAGTGACTCCCTCTCGGCGAGCCAGTCTTGCCGCTGGCACGAAACCGCCGTCGCCGGACACTAAAACTATGCTATTTGCCTGCTTCTTGAGTGTGATTGTAGCTATGTCAAGGCCGATACGCATATCGACCCCCTTCTGATGAAGATTCGGATTAAAGTCTTCGTCTTTAAGATCTGACACTTGGATATTTCCATTTATAAGACGTTTTGGGGTATCAGCCTTAAGAGACCAAGACCCTTTCCCTTGCCTTGCTACTTATCCTAATTGTAAGGCGAAATTGAGTTTCTGCAGATTTGTAATAGTCTATAGCAACTCTGCGATCAGGCGTTGAACCTTGCCTGCATCCGGCTGCCCATCGTAGAAAAAAAGAACGGTATAGAAATTAAAGGTGGTTTTGGAAATTATAAATTTTGTTAATCTGCGTCAGATGGCTGTTAACCAGTTGCCTAATTAACCTAGCGACATTTTCTGGGTTTGAGCTGTCTATGTCTCAGCGAATGTGCGGTAACCGTCTCAAATAGAATCCGCCATCAATAAGTATGGCTACTTTGGTTGACATATATTATGTCATGCAATATAAGAATGGGGCACTCAACAGACGGGAAAATTACGAAACGATATAAGTGCCCCGTCACAGGCTTGCAACTCTACGGAAACACCAACCCGTCATTTCTGTGAGAGCAGGAATCCAGAATCGCGGAGTAGATTCCCGCTTTCAAAGGAATAACGGAGAGAGGCCAAAGTTGTTTCGCAATTTCTCTGAAAAGACACAAAAACCCCCATAGGATCGGCTGCTCCTAGGATCACCAGCCTTGCTGGGGGATGCAGCTTACTGCCAAGGGGCGGATACAATTATTTTATAAGAGGCTAGAATGAATGTCAATCGCAAAGCGTTCTGGGGCCGCCTTTTCTGTCGGCGGCCCCATAGTCTTTCCGGGCAGAGGCGTACTGCTAAGAGGTGAATGTTGTGCTATCGTAGCATTGGGCAAGACGAGGCATTGGGCAAGACGAGGCGTTGGGCAAGACGAGGGTCAAAAATTCGCCGACAAAATTTGGGGCAAATTTCTGGAACGAAATCGGGGGGCAGAGCCTATGACGCCAACGGTTGTTGTGGCTGGGGTTCGCAGCGGGGTGGGCAAGACCACCATCGCCACCGGCATTATGGGCGCGCTGACCCGCCGGGGATATGCCGTGCAGCCCTTCAAGGCTGGGCCAGACTACATAGACCCGTCCTATCATCAAGGATCCTGCGGCGTGCCTTCCCGCAACTTGGACCCTTGGCTGCTGCCTCATTCCGCGGTTCTAGAGTTGTATGAAAAAGCGTCGGCGCAGCGGCAGATTTCCGTTGTCGAGGGCGTTATGGGCCTGTTCGACGGCCATTCCAGCCTCGACGAGGAAGGCTCTACCGCCCAGCTTGCCAAGCTGCTGGGCGCGCCGGTGCTGCTGGTGGCCGACGCATCCAAGGTCGCCCGCAGCGTGGCCGCCGAGGTATTGGGCTACCAGCAGTTCGACCCCAGCCTGAACTTGGCCGGTGTCATCCTCAACGGCGTCGGCGGGCCGGGCCACCTGCAGTTCTGCCGCCCGCAAATCGAGGCCACCACCGGGTTGCCGGTGTTAGGCTACCTGCCTACCCGCCTCGAATTCGCACAGCCGGAGCGGCACCTGGGGCTGATACCCACTGTCGAGGGAACCGTGGCCCGGCAGTGGTACGACGCGCTGATTGCTCAGGTTGAGGAAACCATTGACATCGGGCGCATCGCGGAGCTGGCCCGGCAGTGCGCCGCGCCACCGCCCAGCCATCTGAGCGCGGCTCCGGTCTACCCGCCGGAGCCTCAGCCCCAGCGGGCAGTTATCGCCCTGGCGCAGGATAAGGCGTTCAACTTTTACTATCAGGATTCGCTGGATTTGCTGGAGGCGTGGGGAGCGGAAATCGCCCCTTTCAGCCCGATGGAAGACGCCGCGTTGCCCGAAGGCGCGGGCGGGGTGTACCTGGGCGGCGGCTTTCCCGAAATGTTCGCCGCCGAGTTGTCGGCCAACCGCCCAATGCTCGATTCCATTCGGCAGGCGGCGGCGCGGGGACTGCCGATCTACGGCGAATGCGGCGGGCTGATGTATTTGGGGCGCAGCCTCACCGGGTTCGACGGGGTGGCCCATCCTATGGCCGGGCTGATTCCGGCGGCGTCGGCGATGTCGCAATCGCGCTTATCCCTGGGCTACCGGGAGGTGGAGGCAAGGGCCAACGGGCCGCTGCTGGCCTCGGGGCGCCGGGTGCGCGGCCACGAATTCCACTGGTCAACACTGGAACAGCCGCCGCAGGACAGTGAATCGGCCTACCGGGTGGTCAATCAGGGGGGACGGCCCGACGGCTTCCGCGCTGGCAGCGTCTGGGCCACCTACGTCCACATCCACTTGGGCAGCAGCCCGGAGCTGGCCCCCCGATTCGTCGAAACCTGCGCCGCCCATTAAAATTACATCTTGCTCAAATACGGCATAGGGCATGGGCGTCTCCTCTGTCTGTTTAAGAATGATCCTTTTTGCGAGAATTGAAAATGACTGCCAGTCAACAGTCCGGCGCCAACCCTTCCAACACCCCCCAGTCAGTGACCGGCCCGCGCATCAACAAGGGGTTGGTCATCGTCAACACTGGCAGCGGCAAGGGCAAAACCACCGCCGCCATGGGAGTGATGCTGCGGGCCTGGGGGCGCGATATGAAAGTGATAATGCTCCAGTTCATCAAGCACACCACGGCCAATTTTGGCGAGCAGCGGGCCGCCCACAAGATGGGCATTGAGATGCGGGCGATGGGCGACGGCTTCACTTGGCGCTCCCGTGACCTGGAGCATACCGCCGGTCTGGCCCGGGCCCACTGGGAGAACTGCAAGAACATCATCACCGGCGGCGGCTATGACGTGGTAATCCTCGACGAGTTTACCTACGCCCTTCATTACGGCTGGGTTCCGGTGGAAGACGCCCTCGAAACCCTGCGCAACCGCCCTGAGATGCAGCACGTCATCATTACGGGGCGCAACGCCCCGCCGGAACTGGTGGAGTTTGCCGACCTGGTGACCGAAATGAACGTGGTCAAACACCCCTACAACGAAGGGATCAAGGCCCAGCCGGGAATTGAGTTCTAGGGCGGGTGCGGCTAAACTACTTCCATACTGTACTGTTCAGGAGCGGAATTATGACTACTTCATCTATCGTCAAGCGCATTGTCTGTCTCGCAAACTCGCGCAAAATGAGTGGCCGTTGTATCGCGGGCAAAGAGATTTTGATTAACGAAAGCGGTGGCGTCACAGGCACCGGAGACTGGATTCGCCCGGTGAGCGATCGGCCATCTGAGGAAGTGTCCGAGCATGAACGCCAGTACGTGGACGGCAAAGACCCTCAGGTGCTGGATGTTATTGACGTCCCTTTGCTGAACTCGCAACCCAAGGATTATCAGCAGGAAAACTGGCTGATTGACAACCACCGGTACTGGACGAGAGTGGCCCATATTGATCCCAGCCAACTGAATCAATTCACCGACTCAAGGGCGTTGCTGTGGACTAACAGCAGTAGCACATATAACGGACGCAACGACCGCGTGCCGCAGAGTACGGCCATCGGTCTACGCGATTCCTTGCGGTTGCTGAGAGTTAACGGCCTGACGCTTTCGGTATCTGCACCTGGCGAGGCTTTTGGAAATTACCGGCGCAGTGTACAAGGACGCTTTTTATATAATGAGACCGACTATTGGCTGCGGATTACTGACCCAAATTATGAACGCCAGTATTTGCAGCAGCCCGACGGAAATTACCAAATCGGTGAATGTTTCCTTACCATTAGCCTGGGAGAGCTTTACCAAGGCTACAGTTACAAACTCATCGCGGCCATCATTCCGGCCTGAGCAAGGGCGCACAATGGGAGCGACACAATATCCGGTGTTTACCATCGGACATTCCAACCATTTTTGGGAAGAGTTTATAAAGTTGCTGCTGCGTCATCGCATAGACGAAGTAGTTGATGTCCGCTCGTCCCCGTATAGTCGTTATGCAGCCCAGTTCAATCACGCCGACTTGCAGCAGACGCTGGAAGACATAGGCGTTGGTTACGAATTTCTAGGAGGCGAACTGGGAGGACGCCCAGCAGACAGCTCCTGCTATGACGGCAATGGGCAGGTGCAGTATGACCGGGTTGCGGAAACGGACGCTTTCGATGACGGCATCAGGCAGGTAATGCGCCGGGCCGACGATCGCCGCGTCGTTTTGCTGTGCACGGAAAAAGAGCCGTTGGAGTGCCACCGCACTCTTTTGGTCGCTAGAGCGCTCACAGAACGGGAGGTCGCTGTTGAGCATATTCTGTCTGATAGCAGCCTTGAAAGTTATACCGTCTCTATAGAGCGGCTTCTTGATGCTTTCAAGCTGCCCCGCAGCGGCGATATGTTTCGCTCCCAAGACGATGTGATTTCTGAAGCGCTGATGCGTCAAGCACAGAAAGTGGCGTACACTAACGATAAACAGTCGGCTGCCAGCTATAACCCAGAGACTGGATTGTGAAAGTTTACACCATTGGATTCACGAAGAAATCCGCATCCGAATTTTTTGAGCTACTGCGGAAGTCGGGAGCAAAACGTCTGGTAGATGTACGCTTGAACAACATATCCCAACTTTCCGGGTTTGCCAAGAAGGATGACTTGGAGTATTTTCTGGACAAAATTTGCCGCATAAGATACGTCCATTTGCCCGAATTGGCGCCCACAAGGGAAATGCTGGACGCTTACCGAAAAGAGCATCACAACTGGGAAACCTACGAAAGCGAGTTTCTAGGATTGATGGCCCAACGGCGCATCGAAAAAATGGGAATAAAGCGAACTATCACCAACAGTTGCTTGTTGTGCAGCGAAAACCAACCCGAGCGCTGCCACCGCAGGTTGGTGGCCGAGTATTTGCAGAGCCATTGGAATGGTCTGGAAATCGTCCACCTGAAATAGCATTACCCGCGCCGCAGTCCGGCGCTAGCATCACGGGATACGAGACAGACATAAAGGAGCAGGCGTTATGACAGCCATCAGAGACCAAGCAGCAACAGGCCAGAGCCAGTTCAACGGGCAGTTCGGACCGCCTTCGGAGCGGGCGGTGAAGAAGCTCAAGAGCCACCTCACCCCGTGGGTTCAGGAGTTCGTCAGCAACGCTCCCTTCGTGGTCATGGCCAGCGCCGACGCCGATGGGCGCTGCGACGCCTCGCCCAAGGGCGGCAAGCCGGGCTTCGTCAAAGTGATTGACGATCACCGCCTTCTCTTCCCAGACGTCGCCGGCAACAAGCTGTTTCAGTCCTACCAGAACATCGAAACCAGCCCTTACATCGGCCTTATCTTCTTCATCCCCGGCATCAACGACACCGTGCGCGTCAATGGCCGGGCCAGCATCGTCGGCAAGGACGAGCTGGACAAGCAGAACATAGAGCTGGCCCTCTATGAGACCGACGACAATTCCCGCCACCTCCAGGGCCTCCTTATAGAAGTAGAGGAGGCTTACAGCCACTGTCCCCGCGCCCTCAAGTTCTCCAAGTTGTGGGACGCCGAGGAAGTCGCCAACAATCGGGCCAACTCGCCCGTCAGCGAGCGCACCGACGAGAACTATTGGGCCCACGAGGCCGGGGCATAAACGCGGCGCTCTCCGGACGGGGGCAAGCGGTTATAATGCAGGACAGGGCGGAATTTGGCGCGATGCCCGCCCCGGAGGGTCGTGATGGGCACTTTCAGAGTCCCGCTTCAAGTTGGGAATCCTAGGAACGGGCTTTCGGAAACTGTGGAAGCATTGGTAGATACCGGGGCCACCTTTTCGATGATACCGGCGTCTCTACTACAGCGGCTGGGGGTTAAGCCAGACAGGACGCTTCCCTTTGTCATCGCCAGCAGGGAAGTGGTTGACTATGAAGTCGGAGATGCGTCGTTTTCTACGGCAGGGCGGCCTTGCATTGGCCCGGTCATTTTCGGGCCGGAAAATCATTACGTGATGGGGGCTACCACTCTGGAAGTGTTGCTGCTAACTGTGGACCCGGTGCATCAGCGTCTCGCTCCCATAGAAGGCTTGGCATAGCGAAGCGTCTTTCGGTCAACAGCAGGATAGGCGTAGGCGCTTTCAGCATTCCATTGCCGGTTGGAAATCCGTTCAGCAATCCAATCAGTCTGAAACTGTGGACGCGGTGGTTGATACTGCCGCAGCCGACCCGGTTATGCCATTATCTCTGTTGCGGGGGCTAGGCATCGCGCCGATGCGGGCGGTTCGCTATCGCGCCGCCCGCGGCGAGCGCGTCGGATACGAAGCGCGTCGGATACGAAGTTGGAATAGCATCATTTTCCGCCGGAGGGTTCGATTGCAATGCCAAGGCTGTATTCGGATCGGAAGATAACCTGCGATAGCGCCACTAACCTGGAGCAGCTTTATCTGGCGGATACTGTGTCTCAGAAATCGCTCCCTGCTGAAGCGTTGCTGTTATAGCCCGCTCCCAGAGAATCAAGAACCTCAAATTTGTCAGTTCAAGGAACCGCAGATGGTCACCATCGCCTTCGAGCAGCACAAGCTGTCCAACGGAATGGACGTTATCCTTCACGAAGACCACACCATACCGCTGGTAGCGGTCAATGTGTGGTATCACGTCGGGTCCAAAAATGAAGAAATGGGGCGCACCGGTTTCGCCCACCTGTTCGAGCACGTGATGTTCGAGGGCACCAAACATCACAACCGCAGCCACTTCGAGCCCCTCCAGAAGGCGGGGGCCAACCTCAACGGCTCCACCACCACCGACCGCACCAACTATTGGGAAGACGTGCCGTCCAATTACCTGGAGCTGGCCCTCTGGCTGGAAGCCGACCGTATGGGCTTCCTGCTGGACGGGCTGGACCAGCAGAAGTTCGACGTGCAGCGCGACGTGGTGAAGAACGAGCGCCGCCAATCCTATGAAAACCGGCCCTACGGTATGGCCCATTGGCATTTACAATCGTCCTTATTTCCGTTGCCCCATCCGTACCACTGGATGACCATTGGCTCTCAGGAAGACTTGGATGCTGCCAGTCTGGAAGACGTCAAGGACTTCTTCCAACGGTTCTACGGGCCATCCAACGCCAGCCTGTCCATCGCCGGTGACTTCCATCCGGGGCAGGCGCTGGAGTTGGTGAACCGCTACTTCGGCGATCTGCCTCCCGGCGAGGGTGTGCCGCGCATCGGCCGCCAAGATTCCGGGCTGGCCGGGCGCATAGATATCGAGATGCCCGACAAGGTGACCCTGCCCCGCCTCTACATCGCCTGGCCTGCGCCGCCGGAGGGACACCCTGACGATGCGCCGCTGGAACTGTACCAAGCGGTGATGTCCGATGGTCTCAGTTCACGCCTGCACCGCTCGCTGGTCTATGAAAAGCAGATCGCCCAGCACGCCTTTATACGCTACGTCCCCTCGGAGATTGCCGGGCAGCTTCTGGTGCAGGTGACCGCCGCCGAGGGCCACAGCCTGGATGAGGTAGAATCAGCAGTCGAAGCGGAGCTGGAGAATATCCACCGCAACCCACCCACCGATGAGGAAATCACCCGCTCCAAGAACCGCATCGAGGCCACCCACTTCCGGCAGTTGGCCCGCATCGGAGGCTTCGGTGGGCGCGCCGACCAGCTCAACCATTTCAACGTGCTGGAGTCTGACGCCGGGCTGATTAACACCAGCCTTGACCGTTGCCTGGCGGTAGAGCGCAAGGACATTCTGCGGGTGGCCGAAACCTACGTGTCCGGCAACCAGGTGCGGCTGCGGGTGCTGCCCGAAAAGCCGCTGGCCGCCGCAACCGCCACCGTTGACCGCAACATTATGCCGCCGCCCGCCGGGGAGCCGGTTTTCACGCCGCCGTTGCCCACCCGCGACCGGCTGCCCAATGGCATGGGCGTGACTGTGGTGGAGCAGCCCCGCTCCAACACGTTAAAAATGCCCATCGTCGCTTTCGGCGTACTGTTGGGATCGGGAGCATCCGCTGATCCATCCGGCCTGCCGGGTCTCGCCGGACTGATTGGCGATATGCTGCCGGAGGGCGCGGCGGGCAAGCCCAGACAGCAGATAGCCAATGACTTTGAGTTTATGGGCGCGCGTTTGTCCGTGGACAGCCGCCGCGAATACAGCCTGGTTTCCACTGAGACGCTCTCCAAGCACTGGGGCAACGCGCTGGAGATGATGGGTGAAGTGGTGCTTTCCCCGGATTTCCCTGAACACGAGCTGGAGCGGGTGCGCCGCGAGCGCCTGACCGACCTGCGCCGCAGCAAGGACGAACCCAACGTCATCGCCGAGCGGCTGATAGCCGGATTGGTATACCCGGCGGCCAGCGGTTACGCTCACCCCATCAGTGGCGCCGAAACCTCGTTGCAGGCCATAACCCGGAGCGACCTGCTCGGCCACTTCCGCCGCGCCTGCCACCCAGGCAACGCCTGCCTGCTGGTCGTCGGCGACGTTGACCGCGATGAGGTGATGCGCCGCGCCGCCGATGTCTTTGGCGCATGGAGCGGACTCCCTCACTCTAACCCTTTCCCGGAAGAAGAGGGTACATTGGGCGACCGGCCGACAACTGTCTACTTGGTGGATCGCCCCGGCGCGCCGCAGTCGGTGATTCGCGCCGTCCAGTCCCTGGTCCCGCGCCGCCATCCTGACTACTTTGCCCTGCTGCTGGCTAACTACGCCTTTGGCGGGCAGTTTTCGGCGCGACTCAACCAGAACCTGCGGCAGGACAAGGGATACAGCTACGGCTACCAATCCTCCGTGCAGTGGTATCGCCGCCCATCGCTGCTGGCTGCCGGCGGGTCGGTTCAGAGCAACGCCACCAAAGAATCGGTCTACGAAACGCTTAAAGAGTTCAATGAAGTCGGCTCCGACCGCCCCATAACCGCCGAAGAGCTTTACAACGCTAAAAACGGTCTGCTGCGGGCCTATCCCGCCAGCTTCGAGCGGCCCGCGCCGGTAATGGGCCAACTGGTGTCAATGGAACAGTTCGACTTGCCCAGCAACTATTTCCGCACCGTTCGCGCATCGCTGGAAGCAATCACGCTAGACGACGTGCGCCGGGCAGCCAGCACCCACATCCGCCCCGGCAATCTGCAAATCCTGGTAGTCGGCGACCGCGCCAGCGTGGAGGCTCCGCTGTCCGAGCTTGGCCTGCCGCTGGTGCACCTCACGGAAGACGGCAAACCGGTGGACTAAGCCATGGGTCATCACTTGAAATGGGGCGGGTTTGGAACTAGGCGGGAATGTTGCAGTTGATATCAAGGACTTCCAGTGCGCACATTAGTTGCAATGGGGCGGGTTTGGAACCCGCCCCATTTCGTCGCTACGGCGAAATCGGAAATCCAGGGCTTTTGTCTCTTAGCGTTCGCTCTCTGCGCCATAAAACCTTGGAACCCCGCGAAGGAACCCCGCGAAATCGGTAACGACGACGAAATGAGGGGTGATGGCTTGAATAAAACCCTTCTCGATCCCGCTCCTAGGACAGCGAAGCCGGGGAATGGCAAGGGCTAAGCGCGGCGCAGTCTGAACCGCCTCAATACCTATGCCCGGCGCAAAGCCTCACGCTGGGCGCGGAACAGCGGCTCCAGCCCTCGCGCCGCCAGCGACAGCACTCGCTCCACCATAGGGCGGGCGAAGGGGCGAGCCTCTGTCGCCCCTTGCAATTCCACCAGCCCGCCGCTGGCCGTCATCACCACGTTGAAATCCACGTCTGCGTCGAAGTCCTCAGCATAGCAAAGGTCGAGCCGCAGTTGCTCCTGAAGGATGCCGACACTCACCGCCGCCACCGGCTCCACCAGCGGCACGCGGCGCAACGCCCGCTGACGCACCAGCAGCGTCATCGCCTGGTGCAGCGCCACGTAGGCTCCAGTGATGGCTGCCGTTCGGGTGCCGCCGTCGGCCTCGATAACGTCGCAGTCAATCTGCACCGTCCGCTCGCCTAGCGCATCCATATCGGTCACCGCGCGCAGCGACCGCCCGATGAGCCGCTGAATTTCCTGAGAGCGTCCGCTAATCCGGCCTGAATCTCGCTCGCGGGAGGTGCGGGTGTTGGTGGCGCGGGGCAGCATCGAATACTCGGCGGTCACCCAGCCGCGCCCCTGCCCCCGCAGAAAGGCCGGCACCCGCTCATCCAGCGAGGCAGCGCACAGCACCCGGGTGCCGCCCATCTCAATCAGCGCCGACCCCTCCGCCAATCGCTGATACCCCACCGTGATGTTCACCGGGCGCGGCTCATCCCACCGCCGCCCGTCGGCGCGCTTGATATCATTCACGCGCTTAATATCATTCAATGGTTACGCTCCCTATGTCGTTGTAGTGCGTCAAGACCATAATCCAGCAACAAAGAAAAGGGCAACCATTGTAGCTGCCCCCTCTTTAGTTTGCGTGATACTCGGGGCGGTCACTGTGAATCTAGCGAATCCGATATTGCCGCCATCCGCTCGACAAACTGCTCTACCGACTCTTTAGCTGTAGTGAAGAACCATCCGCTGCCTTCATTTTGGTTCGTATCGCGGTGGTAAAAGTGTACGCGATAATTGGATGCGATGACAAAGCCTGCGCCAAGAACATCTGCCATATTTGGGTCGCCGGCCGCTCTTAGCTCGTCGGCCAACCGGGCCGCCGCGCCCATCGCCGGGTGGCAGGATGCCGCCAGCCTCGCTGCTGGCAGACGGCGATGACGGCATGGGCCGCCGCGCCCCACATCCTTTTGGCTCCCTGAAAATCATCGCCAAACCGGAAAAATCATTGGCTTACCGATCATTGGCTTCACGAAGGAATGTCAAAGCCGTTTCCCGGTGCTCCACTACTCCCATAGCTCCACTACTCCCATAGAATGAGTCTGAATCAGTTTTCCTCCAGCTTGCAATAGCGGAAGCATACCGAAAGATAAGGCAAAGGGCGATCGCGCGGGGAGATTGTCCTTGATCATTCACCCTGCGAATGCGTGGGGCCTCCTACTGAAGGTTCCAGGTGGCGCCTCGCCGTTTCCTGAATCTGGTCAGCGTACGTGTAAATATCGTTTAGCGATTCTATGAGAAACCGCTTTTCGAGCAGAGTGCCGCTGCTATGCCTACTTCCGTCGAACAAGACGATATACTTTTGACTTCCGTCAAAATAGAGCCGGCATAATGGCCGTCTGTTATTGTTGTCCATCAGGATTGCGCAGTAGCTCTGGGCGTCGCGGATATTGACCCTTTCAGAGTCAACTGCGTCTTGCAAGATGTCTTTGACAATGTCGTAAGCCTGCAATTCTTGGGCTGTGGTTATGACTTTCCGCTCCCTTCGGCTTGTATCCTGCTCGCTTGTATCCTGGGGGGTGGAGTCCGGCGGCCGAGGCGTAATTTCATCTTCCGAGATTCGAGTAAGATTCTGGGCGGCTCTCAAGGTATCGGTGATACGGTCATTGACAAACTCGTGGAAAGCTCTTCGCGTCAGATGCGAGAATTTATCCTTGACAGTCTGAGTCATTCGGCCAGAGTACACGCGGCGGCCAAGCCATTCCACGAAATCCTCTTCGGGCTGATTGTACTGCTGGGTCAGCGCATACTTCATCCCGCCGATATATCTCAACCGGGATGCCGCCTCCACTGTCTCATCAACGTTGAAGCCCTTGACGAACTGCCCCAATTGTTCCAGGGAACTGGCATCCAGAGCTTCCAGGTTGACCTCCAGGAACGGGCTGGTATCCATCACGTTTGGGGATTCAAGATCGCTGAAGAATTGGTAGAGAACTCCATTGGTCAGCACTCCGATATGGGTTTTCGTGGTGCTAAAGTACCGGAATAGCTGGGAGATCCTTTTATCTGATGACAGGTTGTCTGAGATTTTCTTGCATTCAATTAAAATGACAGGGGCGCCATCCGACATGATGGCGTAGTCAACCCTCTCGCCCTGCTTTGTCCCAACGTCAGCCGTGAACTCAGGCTCTACCTCAGTGGGGTCGAAAACGTTGTAACCCAATGCTTGGAGAAAAGGCAGTACCAGAGACTGCTTGGTCGCCTCTTCGGTTGTCAACCTTTCTTTAAGAGCGGGGATGCGTCCTGCGATTGCTTTGATGTCATCTTCGAGAGGGACGGCGAATTCCTCCGGCGAAATATGCTGGCAGACACAGATTTACGAGGAATGTTATGTCTGTCCTTATACACGGAATGTTATGTTTGACCTGTCTGAATGTCAACCGCGTCCTAACGCTCCGTTTTCGCCCATAGCGTATCCCCATCCGAAACGACTTCGACGCTTCCCCGCAAGTCAGTGCGGTACACGTTTTCCGCCCCAAGCTGCGCTTCCAGACGCTCCATAACCGCCGGGGCCGGGTGTCCGTATGAGTTGCCCCTTCCCGCGGACACTACCGCAATGGCGGGACTGACCGCGTTGAGGAAGCTCTGTGTAGTAGACGTATTGCTGCCGTGGTGCGCCACTTTCAATACAGAGCTTTGCAGTTCTGCGCCGCCGTTTACCAATCGCTCTTCGGCTTCCTTTTCGATGTCTGCCGTCAACAGAAAACTGACTTTGCCGTAGGTCAGCAGCAAGACTATCGAGTCGTTATTAAAGTCCTCGAACAGGCGGTCTTGCGGCGGGTTTAACACCTGCAACTTCACGCCGTGGTCCAGTTCTATTACGTACCCGGCGCGAACTTCCGCCGTCGTAATACCATGCTGTTGCAGACGCTGCTCCCACTGCGCCTGCATCTCGTTGCCCGGCGGTTGCGGGCCAAACAGCGCTGCGCCCACGGCATAGCGGTCCAGCGCTTCCAGCAGACCTCGGCTGTGGTCAGAGTCCAGATGCGTCATCACCACCACGTCCAGGCTGCGGTCGCCGCCGGGCAGCGCGCCAGCCAGCGCCTGTGACGTGACATCGCCGTCCGGCCCGCCATCTATGAGCATTTGTCGGCCCGACGGCGAGACCACCAGTATGCTGTCGCCTTGCCCGATATCGAGGAAGTGGACGTGCAGGTATCCGTCGGGGGCGCCCGCGACCTTGGCCCATAGGATAGCGGCGGCGATGCCCAGCGCGATAGCTCCGGTTATCGTGAAATATGGGTTCGGCAGCGGGATTCCGGTTCTCCCTGCCGTTCCCTTCGTCCCTCCTGAGCTTGTCGAAGGGCTGCCCGGATTTAATAACTTCAACAAATTCAACTGCGCCGGAATGTTGGCGATGGCCTGCCGCCAGCGGCGCGTCCGGTGCGGTTGCGCAGCCAGCAGAGCCAGCCCCAGCGCGCTGTACCATGCAATGAACAGCGGCTTGCCTACCCAGCTCACCTGCGGCGTCCACTGCGGGAAGGCAGACACCACGCCAATCAGGTATGCCGCCGGTGCCGCCGCAATCCAGCCCAGCAGTTTCCCCAGCGGCTCAAAGGCCAGCCCGGCAACTGCCGCCGCCAGCGTTGCTATGACCGCCGGGGCCATCGCCGGAACCGCCAGCAGCGACACCGGAACGCCCAGCAACGCGACCTGCCCGAAGTTCGCGGCAACCAGCGGCCACGTCGCCAGTGTTGCCGCCGCCGACACCACGGCCAGCCTTAACACCCATCCCAGCAGACGCGCTCGCCATCCCGCCGACGAGGAACTCCACCCGCCGAAGTTGCCGTCCCAAACTGTCAGCGTCAGCGCAATTCCGCTCACGGCGGCGAAGCTTAACTGAAAGCTGATCTGCCGGATAAGATTGGGCGACGCGACGGTCATCAGCGCCGCCGCCAATGCCAGGGCAGGCAGCGCGCTGGAAGGGCGGCCCAGCCCCAGCGCCGCCAGGTATACCGTCCCCATGACCGCTGCCCGCAATACCGAGGGCGAGGCTCCGGCGACCAGGGCGTAGAGCCAGATTACTGTCGCCGCAAGTATCAGGTATGCAGGTTGCCGCCGGCCCAGCAACCATGCGCTAACGCCCACTGTCACTGCCAGCAGCACGCCGACGTGCAGTCCGGAAATCGCCAGCAGGTGGGCCGCCCCAGTGTCGCGAAACCGTTCCACCAGCTCCGGCGGCAGTGATTCCCGTTTGCCCAGCAGAAACGCCTGCCCCAACGCCGACTCCGGGTAAGGCATAACCCGCTCAACGCTGTCGGCCAACCGCCCGCGAGCCGAGTAGATAGCCGCCCGCCACCACGTTCCGCCCTCGCTCCCCGTCCTTTCGGATACTAACTGAGCTTCCCGCGCGAACATCGTTGCCGTGATGCCTTGCGCCGCCAAGTAGGCCGGGTAGTCAAAGCCGTCAATGGCCTGTGGTTCCTGGGGCGTTCCCATGACTCTCAGGACATCGCCATACCGGAAATATGGAGCGCTCCGCCCCGCCACTAGCTTGTCGGATGGTTGGGCGTAGACCAGCCAACGCTGGCTGACTTCCTGAGTATCGCCGTCCGCCCGTATTTCAGAGAGCAGCAGCTCGAAGCGCACTTTTGTCGCGGTAAGTTCAGGGTCGTCAGCGATGAATCCTATGGCAGTGACTTCCTGACCGCTGAAGAGGGCTGCCGCGCCGGTCGCGGGCTGTTCTGCTTCGGCCCGAGCCACTCCCAGCAGCAGCACGGCCGCCAGAACCGCCGCGAAGGCAGGGAACCGGGCGAGCCGCAGCGCAACGGCAATCAACGCGCCGCTTCCGGCCAGCAGAAGCGCTGCATCCGTTCCCAATCCAGAGGGCGCCCCCAGCAGGATCCCGCCCAGCCAAGCCGCCGCCAGCAGCCCCAGCCTCAAATCCGGCTCTCCTGTCCGGTAGAGCGCCCCAGCATGGACATTCGGAGATGGAAGAACAACGCGCTAAAGTCCGCCCGAAACGGTGACCAGTTGCCGGATAGCGTCCAGCGTCTTTGGGCCTATACCGGGAACATTGTCCACGTCGTCAATGGCGGCGAAGGGGCCGTTGCCCTCTCGGTAGGCCACGATGGCCCTGGCCAGAGAACGCCCAACGCCGGGCAACGATTCCAGCTCATGGGCTTGGGCGGTATTGAGGTCAATCAGCCCGCCGCTCGGTTCCGCCGCCCTTGCTGCTGGCGCCAAGGGGTCCAGCGCTGTCTCTCCAATGGCGGGAATATGGTAGCGGGCTTCGTCCTGCACACGTTTGGACAGGTTGATGTCCGACAGGTCGGCGTTGGGGCTGATACCCCCAGCGGCTTCTATGGCGTCAATCACCCGGTCGCCGGGGCTCACCGGATACACGCCGGGGAACATGACTTCCCCCCTGACCTGTACCTTAATGTCTGCCACAGCCCTGCTGTCGGTTATGGATTCCGGCGCGATGACCCTCACCGGTGCGGTATCTTCGCTGCGGGCAAGCAGCGCTATGGCGGCGACCACCATCGCCAGCCCAGCCAGCCCGGCGATCCCGGCTGCAACGTACCTGGCTGCTTGCCTGCTCATTTTCCCGCTCTATCCTTCCGGTTCCCGCTCTATCCTTCCGGCCTGAACTTGGCCGACAGCAAGGGATTATAGCCCACCGTTCCATTCCATAGTTTTGCCCGTGGGGGAAACGCCAGGCAGTTGCCACAATTCGCACTGCCTGCGCTACGTGGTTGTAATAGATTTGCGCTTTCCCATATAATCAACCTCTAATTCTCCCCCGAGGACATTGAAGATGACCAATCGCACGAGCGGCGCGCCCCAACCCCAGTTCGCCTTTTTTCGGGGCGGAGTGGTTCCTGTGGAGGACGCCCGCGTTAGTGTGATGACTCATGCCCTCCACTACGGCACCGCTGTTTTCGAGGGGATCCGCGGCAACTGGAACGCAGAGCACGAGACAACCTACATCTTCCGTCTGCGTGAACATTACGAGCGTCTGCATCTGGGCTGCCGAATGCTCATGCTGGACATCCCATACAGCGTTGACGACCTCTGCGACATCACCGTCGAGCTAGTGCAGAAGAACGGCAACCGCTCTGATGTTTACATCCGACCGCTGGCCTACAAGAGCGAGGAGCTGGTCGCCAACCTGAAGCTGCACGAAATAGCCAGCGACTTCACCCTCATCGTCGTCCCCTTCGGCAATTACTTGGGCACCGAGAACCTGCGCTGCTGCACTTCGTCTTGGCGGCGCCTTGAAGACCAGATGACGCCGACGCAGATAAAAACATCGGCCAACTACCTCAACAGCATCCTGGCCAAAACCGAGTCGGTGCTGGCCGGGTTCGATGAGGCGATACTGTTGAACCAGGACGGCCACGTTTCGGAAGGCTCCGGCGAAAACCTGTTCATGATGCGGAAGGGCCAGCTTGTAACCCCGATACTCGAGGACAACCCCCTCCCAGGCATCACCCGCGACACCGTAATGGAGCTGGCCCGCGAGGAGTTGGGAATTGAGGTCGTGGAGCGCCGTATTGACCGCACCGAGCTGTATCTGGCCGACGAGGTTTTCCTCAGCGGCACTGCGGCCCACCTGACACCAGTAATTTCGCTGGACAGCCGACCCATCGCAGACGGCAACCCCGGCCCGGTTTCGGCTGCCCTAAAGCAGATGTACTTCGACATTGTGTTCGGGCGCAACCCCAAGTACCTGCACTGGTGCACCGCCGCCATCCCCAATATGGTGGTTGCCTAAAGTTTGCCAATCCGTCCGCCGGACAAGTATAAAAGGCGGCCTCTTGAATGACTGCGATCCGGCAACCCCGGAATAGCCCCGGGACAGACGGCCGCAGACGCTTGTGGAAATGTTGACCGAGATTGCCCACTGGTTGGGCTTGGGATTGCTGGCCTACCTCATCGGGGCCATTCCCACGGCCTATCTGTTCGCCCGCTTTGCCTTGGGACGCGACATACGCGGCATTGGCGACAACAACAGCGGCGCCGCCAACGTGTACCGGGAAGTCGGGCCGAAAGCGGGGCTGGCTTGTGGCGTCTTTGACATTATCAAGGGCGGGGCCGCTGTGCTGACGGTGCGGTTCATCGCCTACGACACCGGTATTGAGATGCTGGCCGGAGTCTGCGCCCTGGCCGGGCATATCTGGCCGGTATACCTGCGCTTCCGGGGCGGAAGGGGCGCCGCCGTCGCCGTTGGGGTGCTTATCGCTATGCTGCCGCTGATTGCGCTGCCCATCGGCGCGCTGTCTTTGGTGGCCCTATACCACACCAGAAAGTCGATTGTGGCCTTGGCGATGTTCCTCATCGGCATTCCCCTGCTGGTTTGGCCCGCGGGTTACTCTGTGCCGGTAGCCCTATACGCCCTGCTGGTTCCCCTGTTAGCTGGAATGAGCCACATCTATTCGACTAAAATCCTGCCCCGGCTCCAAGGGGTTCCCTCTCCCACGGGGGGAGGATTAGCGTGAGAGCATACCCAAACCGGCGAAGAGGATGACTGGATGTCCAACATCGAAGTAATCGGCATGATCGGCGTCAACCGGGAGCGTGATTCCTCGCGGGGGGTAACCGTCAGCCTGTTCGGGGGTGGCATCAACCCCGCCGGCGAGATTCCGGCGGGAGTAGACCCGGAATACATCGCTGAGTTCTCGCAAGCCCATGAGGAGAGCGGCTTCGATAAGGTCCTGATCGGCTACTCTTCGGCCACCGCCGACGGGTTCGCCGTGGCCGGCTATGCCGCCTCGCAGACCGAGAAGCTGGGCTACCTCATCGCCCACCGGGCCGGGTTCATGGCCCCCACCCTGGCCGCCCGGCACGCCGCCACCCTCGACCAGCTCAGCGGGGGACGCATCGCGCTGCACGTCATCTCCGGCGGCAGCGACGAGGAGCAGCGACGCGACGGCGACTGGTTGGACCACGATTCCCGCTACCGCCGCACTGGGGAGTGGATGGACATAGTACGCCGCATCTGGACCGAATACGCGCCCTTCGACTATGAAGGGGAGTTCTACCATCTGGAGCAGGCCCACAGCCAGGTGCGGACGAAGCAGCGTCCCCACATCCCGCTATACTTTGGCGGCGCGTCCGAGGCGGCTAGGGAAACCGGAGCGCGCCACGCAGACGTCTATGCCCTGTGGGGCGAGCCGGTCGCCGCCATCAAGGGCCAGATTGCCGACATTCGCGCCCGGTCCGCCAAGTATGGGCGCGACATTCGTTTCAGCCTCTCGGTGCGGCCCATCCTGGGCGACACGGAGGGCGAGGCTTGGGAGCGCGCCCGCGGCATCCTGGAACGGGTGCGCGGCTCTGTAGGCGACTCCGTTGGCCCCGGCCGTCCGGCGCGGCTGCAATCGGTAGGCTCCCGCCGTTTGCTGGACTTCGCGGCGCAGGGCGAGATACACGACAAGCGGCTCTGGATGCCCATTGCCGCCGCCACCGGCGCAGCGGGCAGCACCACCGCATTGGTAGGCACCGCCGAGCAGGTAGCCGAATCGCTGCTGGCCTACTATCACGCAGGCTGCGCCACCGTCCTGATTCGCGGCTTCGACCCCTTGCAAGATACCGTGGACTACGGCAGGGAGCTTATCCCTATACTGCGGGCTGAAGCCGCGGCGCGCTCATCCGTCTCTCGCTGAACCCTTCGGACAACTCCCGAGAAAGGATTACCGGCCCGAGGGCGGGACCATATCCAAACCGCAGCCATAGGCCGCGGCGCGGATGGCAACTAAAGCTCTCGCGTCACCGGATTGCCATCCGGCTTGCAGGGTTGCTGCTATCCCTTCCGCCCCGCCCAGCGTATCCATAGCGCATTGCAAGTTTTCCCGTTCCTGGGGACCTATGCCAAAGATCGCGCTAACCGCCAAGTACTCCTGTTCATCAAGGCAGGAAAGAGCCGTTAGCTCCCCGGCCATGCCAATTGCGTCAACCATTGCGTCTCCCTGCTCATCATCCCCAGCCAGCGTCGCGCTGCGGAGATCTATGCCGGCGAATCCGCTCCGAATGCACGCCGAAGACTGCGGGCTCAACGTTCCGGTCTGGGAGGTGATTTGAGTTAGAAACAGCCTGAGCAGCGTTTCGTCTTCAAAGCACTGCATTACTGACTGAGCATCTTCGAATGAGATAATGCCAGTCGCAAGCTGCGGAACGTCCGCATTTTCTGAAATGCAGGACTGCTCAGAGGACGATAACTCAGACATAAACGCCACCCCGTTGTTCGGATCAAAGGGGGCTATACCGGCATTCTGGGGGGCTGTGCTGGTGGGATCCGGCAATGATGTGAGTTCCGGGGTCGCCATACCGCACTCCGCGGAAGCAGCGTAAAAGGCGAGAAGCGGGCCGCCGTCAGCCGGTTGCAATGCGGCTGCGGCCCCTTGCGGCCCGCCCAATTCACTCATAAGGCATTGCAGGGTTTCCCGGTCGGAATCGTCCATGCCAATTCTCGGCGCAGTAACTGCCCAATCAGCTTCGTTCAGGCATAACGTAGCCAAGAAGAAAGCTGCCATACTGATTTCCATTACTTTCGACTCGTCCTCTTCTGTGGGCTGAGGCATCAATATGGAGCGAATATCAAACCCGCTGAATCCGGCTCGAATACACGCTGAGGACTCCCCGCTCAACGGGCTGCTCAGTCCGGTCAGGAACAGGCGCAACAGCGTCTCGTCCTTCAGGCACAAATTCAGTTCCTCAATCACCTCGGTTGAAGGCAAGTTAGGAGATTGCAACGCCGTCAAGAGACTTTGGGCGTCGCCGATCTCCAATATACAATCCAGCTCGACTTGCGACAGCTCAGACACGAACGCCGAGGGGGTGGCCGGAGAGAGAGGGGTGATGATCTCGCCAGTCGCAACCAAACTCGGGGGCGCCGGTGTAGGGCCAGGCGTTGCCGTTGGCGGCGGGGTAACCGTGGACAGCGGGGTAACCGTGGACGGCGGGGTAACCGTGGGCGGCGGGGTTGCCGTGGGCGACGGGGTTGCCGTTGGCGGCGAAGCCGGTATTGATGTGGCAGTAGGCGCAAGCGTTGGATCTTCGCCGGAACAGGCCAGCAGCGACACCAGAGACAGAATCAATGCGGCGTATAGGAATTTCGACATTCTTGGCCTTCTCTCCTGGGCATCATTGCCAAACAGGATACACCAGCCACTTGCCCGCAAACATAATCTTCGCATCACGGAATCGTAATTTATCGAAGATACGCCACGGTCACTCTCTTCTAGCGTCCCCCTATAACCCGCGCCATCCCAGCAGTCTGCTCAGCATACCAAAGAACCGCGGGACGTCCACTTCGGCGGCCAGAGCGACGGCGCCGGGTTCACCTGCAATTGTTGTCTCGCCCCACTCCTCGCCCAGCGAAGTTCCGACCTTCAAGGCTACCCGGCGGACTGTCGCCACTCCAGGGTCAAGGGCCATAGCCACCGCCAGCGGATCGTAGAACTCGAAACGCCGGCGGCGGACGTCGCGGGCAAACCAGCCCTGCAATATGCGCAACGCCAGCCGTCCCAGCGGCGTATCCGCCGAAAGACTTGCCGCCTGCTCCCGGCTGACGCCTGTCTGTCGGCAAGCGGCCAAGTCCACCAGCGTCGCCGGGTTGCCCAGCCCCATAACGTGGGCTGCAGCCAAGGGGTCACTGTGGAAGTTGAACTCCGCCTTGGCCGTGACGTTGCCGCGGGTTTCGACGGCGCCGCCCATAATAACCACGCCGGCGCATCGGTTTAGGATTCCTGGCCGCCGGTCTTCCAACCGCGACAGGTTGGTCAGGGGCCCCAAGGCAACAATGGTGACCTCTCCGGGGCCGGACTCGACGCTTTCGGCCATGAAATCAACTGCCGGCTGCCGGATAGCCCTTGTGGCCGGTTCCGGCAGCCGGGCCGACAGCCCGCCGGGGCCGTGAAAGGCCACCGAGGGACGGAAGCGGCCCGAACGGGGCCGCGCCGCGCCGCGAGCCACAGGAATATCGGAGCGTCCGGCGGCCTGGAGCAGGGCCAGGGCGTTGCGCGTGGCCCGCGCCCGGGGCACGTTGCCGCCCACGGTGGTCAGCCCTATCACTTCGGCCTGCGGCGCAGCCAAGGCCATCAGGATAGCGACGGCATCGTCCACGCCGGGGTCCGTGTCTAGGATGAGGCGCAAGGCCGGTTCAGGGTTTGCGCTGATGGTCATATACCCCGGCAGCCAGTTCAAGTTTCGCGGACAAGTTTCGAGAAGATGAAAGGCGCCCCTTCAGCGTATCTCGACTTTTTTGCGGAGCCGCCAATCCACCTCCTCGCTGGAGTTGGCAAAGGCAGTCACGGCGTCCCGAGCGGTGTGGCGGAAGCGGTAGCCCGTTGTCTGGCGCAAACGCGCCGCAGTTGTTATCACGGGCCATCGGGTGAGGTTGTGGTCGGCGAAAGTGAAGCCGCACCCACTCAGGCGATTCAGCGGGCGGGACAAGGGTGAAGGCAGAAGTAATTGCCGAACCGCCAGCGCCTCGCCCAGCTCTCTCAAAAACACCACCCCATCGCCGGAAACGTTGAAGAAGCCGGTCAGCTCTTCGGTAATAGCTAGGCACAAAATTCGCGCCAGGTCATCGTCATACACGAACTGTAACGGCGGGTTGCAGTTTGATGCCCCCAGCAGACCGGGAAAATAAAATTCCCGCAGAAGACTCATTCCGGCCATCGTTCCCAACACTGGAGAACAGCGAAAGACGGTCAGTTTTATGTTCGGCAAGGCACGAGAAAACTCCAGCAAAGCCTGTTCTGCCCGGGCATGGTCGTTGGCATACTGGAAGCCCGGAGCCGGGCGTAGAGGGGAGTCTTCGTTTATGGGGAGGGGGTTATCGGGACGCGCTCCGTAAACGGTATGTGAACTCAAGTAAATCAAATGGCCAACGTTGGCTCGAATACAGGACTCGACGACTCTTTCCAGCATCTGCCTGTTCTGGTCGCTGGCAGCCGCCCCGTCTCGCCTGTTTGGGCTGGTCCGCCGGGCGAAAGCCAAGTGCACCAGCGTGTTGACACGGTGCAGGTTCAGCTCCTCGTCTATGCGCGTGGTAACGTCGCGGCGATAGGCGGCAATGTTGTGAATCGGCGCGGGCATCGGACGGGTGTCAAAGGTGACCAGCTTGCTCTGCCCCGGCGTTTCCTCAAGGTGCTCCAGCAGCTTTGCGCCGATGTAACCCGAAGAGCCGGTGACCGCCACTACCTTCCGCTGTGTCGCCATAAACCGTCCCGTCATCCCCGCTTTCGCGGGAATCCACAATCGTATGATGCGCAGGAAGGCAACTGAACGGCAACATTTCTGAATTCCCGGGAAGGCGGGAATGGCGGACTCATAAATTCAGGGGGATAAACCGGGGAGGGGCAGCATACTGGTTATCCAGGCGCGAGCGGCAATGCGAACCTTTTCACCGCCGCTGAGGGTAATGCGCCGCTCGCCCAGCACGTCGTAACCGGAAGCCTCTATGCGGTTCAGCACCCGGAAATAGATGGCGCCCAAAGCCGACGGGCAGGCCCGGCTGCGCCGCGACAGGCGGGGCAGGAGCTGGAATCCGCTATGGAAGTACCCTCGCGCCCGCTGTCCCTGGAGCCGCAACAGTTTCACGAAAGCGTCATTGTGAACGCCTGCCCCCAACTGCTCCTCAGTGTAGCCGAATTGGGCCATTTCGTCCTGCGGCAGGTAGACCCGGCCCATAGTCCAATCCTCGCGCACGTCGCGCATAATGTTGGTCAACTGCATAGCCAGGCCCAGATCCACGGCATACTCGCGCGCCGCCGCATCCCGGTACTGGAAAATCTGGAGGCACACCAACCCAACCACCGAGGCCACGCGATAGCAGTATTCCCGCAGTTCATCGAAGTCCTGGTAGCGGGTCTTGACCAAGTCGCTTTCCACGCCCCGGATTATCTCGCTAAAATACTCTTGGGGGATGGCGTAGCGATCGGCGGCGTCGGAAAGGGCCAGAAACACCGGCGTGACCGGACGGCCGCGGTACGCTGCGTCCAAGTGGGCTTGCAACTCTCCCAGAGCCGACATTTTGGTTTCCGGCGTGGCCGCATCGTCCACCGAGTCGTCGCAATACCGACAGAAGGCGTAGGCCGCGTAAATGGCCTTCCGCTTGTCTGGCGGAAGGGTCACGAAGGCATAGTAAAAATTCTTGGCCTCCCGCCGGGTGATGTCCCGGCATTCGGCGTATGCCAGATCCAGATCCGTGTTAGATACCGCCAAGATTCTCGCTCCCTTTCCCGGCGGAGGAGGGATAGGGTGAGGAAAACTGTTAAGGCAAAAGGGAACTTTCGTCTATTCGCCGACCACCTGCACCATCACCTCGCGATTGCGCGGGTGGTCCAGCTCGATGAAGAAGATGCTCTGGTACGTGCCGAACTGCATTTCGCCGTTGATAATCGGCACAGTCTCGCTGGTGCCCAGCAGCAGATGCTGAAGGTGGGCGTGGCCATTGGGCGACTCGTCCGGGTTCATATTGACTGTGCGAATCTCGAAGTCGTTGTGCCGGTAGGTCGCGTGGCGCGGAGCGGTATCCTCCAGGAAGGCGGCCATATCCTCCAGCAGCAGCGGCTCGTTCTCGTTGATTTTCACCGCCGCCGTGGTGTGTTTGGAAAAGACGACAGCGAACCCATTAGCCACTTGGGAATCCGCGACGCAACCCGATACCCAATTGGTGATGTCAATAAATTCCGGCGCTTCCTTGGTTTTGACGCTGAGGCAAAACGATTGGCTTTTCATACTTCACATCCCTTGTGGCGAGGCCGCGCCCTCGCATATTTCCGGTATGCGAAGCCGCGTCTTCCATCTGGCATTGTTCCTGCTGGCGTTGTTCCTGCCTCCGATGGTCTTGGGAGACTGCCGTTTGACGGTCTTGATTGATGGCTCTGGCGAAGCGTCCCAGCGCCAGTAGGGGCCAGTAATTCCGGTAGAGGTGGTAGTTGATCATAAATCCGGCCGGCATATCCAAGCCTTGATAGTCGGCTCCACCGGGTTTGGGCATTCCCTTGGGCGGCTGCCCCATGCGATAGCCGGGAAAGCCGGTGCCGGTGAAATAGGGTTCGTCCCAACTGCCATCGGGTTGCTGGATGTCCAGCAGATACTTGACACCCTGGCAGCAGGCTTCCGAATTGGCTTCGCCCGCCGCGATGAGCGACAGAAGGGCCCAAGCCGTCTGCGATGCGGTGGAGGCGCCGACGCCGCGCAGCGACCAGTCTACATAGGAACCGCAGCACTCACCCCAGCCGCCGTCTTTGTTCTGGTGGGTCACCAGCCAGTCCACGGCTAGGCGGATGTGGGGCTGGCTCATATCCTCGCCAATGGACTCAAGGGCCGGCAGGGCCGCGCCGGTGCCGTAGATGTAGTTGACGCCCCAGCGGCCGAACCAGGGGCCGTCCGCTTCCTGTTCTCGAAGCAGGTATTGGTAGCCCCGCTGCACCGGAGGATGGTCTATGGAGTAGCCTAGCCGCCCGTACATTTCCAGTATGTGAGCCGTAACGTCGGCGCTGGGCGGATCCAGCGTTTCGCCGAAGTCGGAGAAGGGAATCTTGGCTACATACCACCGGTCATTGTCTTTGTCAAAGGCGGCCCAGCCGCCGCCACGGGACTGCATCCCCTCAATCCACTCCACGCCGCGCCTGATAGCCTCCTGACGGTCTGCCTCGTCGCTGCCCTCCAGCCGGGCCAGAGCCAAGGCGATTATTACTTCCGATGAATCGTCAATGTCGGGATACTTTTCGTTATGGAACTCGAAGGCCCAACCGCCGGGGGGCGTGTCTTTGGCTCGCACTTGCCAGTCGCCTTCGGCGAGAATCTGGTTGTCCATCAGCCAGCGGCTGGAGCGCTGCACCATCGGGTCATTGTCTGCAACCCCGGATTCCAGCAGCGCCAACTGGGCCAGGCAGGTGTCCCACACCGGCGAGATACAAGCCTGCATCGAGCAGGTGTCCTCGTCCTCAATGGCAAAGGAGTCGAAGCCGTCGAAGCCTTTGTCCAGCGCGTCGGCGAACTCATCTCCGCCGGTGTGATACAAGGCTATGAGCGAGTATACCCATGGAGGCTGGATGCCGCCCCATGCGCCGTCGGCTTCCTGGTGGTCAAGAATCCACTGTATCGCCCTCCGCCGGGCCAGTCCCCGGAGCGGCTGCATCGGGGCTTTGCGGTAAAGGTTCATCAGACGGTCCAGGGTGAACAGCCCGCGGGAAATCCAATCGTCCGGCGCCGACAAGGAGAAGTCCGTGGCTTCCTTGCCGCTGGGGTACAACTCGTCTATTCTCGCTTCGTCCGGTATGGCGCAATATGGCCGCTCGGTCAATATGATGCTCATAGGCACGATGGTGGCCCTGGCCCAACTGGAGAACTCGTAGATATTGAAGGGCGCCCAGGAGGGCAACAGTATCAGCTCCGGCGGCAGGTTGGGCGTTCCGCTCCATTCCCACTGTCCGAACAGGGCCAACCAGATTTTGGTGAACGCCCGAGTCTTGGAAACCCCTCCCCTGCTGAGGATGAACGCCCGAGCCCGCGTTAACTCCGCAGAATCCGCCGAATACCCGGCCAGCTTTAGGGCGAAGTAGCACTCCACGCTGGTGCTGACGTCTCCGGGGGCTTCGTAATACTGCCCCCAAGAGCCGTCTTCCTGCTGCTTGCTCAGGATATAATTGGCTACCTTTCGCCACCGTTCCGGGTTTTTGCGGCCCAAGAAATAACTTAGCATCAGGTATTCGGCTTCCATAGTCGGGTTGGACTCCAGTTCTCCCCACCAGTAGCCGTCCGGGTGTTGCGAATCCCGGAAATACTTATGCGAATGGCGGATTGCCTGATTAACTTTTTTCGCCAATTTGGCCGGTTTTGTCAGTCCGTTTAGCATCGAACCCATAGATTCTGCCTCAAGACCTTGCGCCGTCCTTCCTAGAATTCAAATATCCGTGAGCAGCGAACCATTCCGCCGCCTGTTCCAACGCCTGCTCTACCGGGCTTTGGGGCAGCCCCAATTGCTGAACGGCCCGCTGACTGCTCACCCAAGCGGGTTTCTTGGAGGCCAGCACCCCCTCCACGGGTATGGCCGGCTGTCTCCTCAGCAACCCGCCGGAAAACGCCTGCTCCACATAACCCGCGCCGACCACCAGCCAGTAGGGCAACCGCACCCGGGGGGCCGGCCGGCCCGTAATCCGGCTGAGCATCCCAAACATTTCTTTCAATGTCACGTTGCGGTTTCCCAAAATGTACCTTTGACCGATTTGCCCTCGTTCCAGAGCGAGGATATGCCCGGCGCTGACGTCGGCCACGTCCACCAAATTCAGGCCAGTGGCGAGGTAGGCCGGGATGCGTCCCCGCATAAAGTCGAGCACGATTTTCCCGGTGGGCGTTGGTTTTACGTCCCACGGCCCTACCGGAGCCGTAGGATTCACCACCACCACCGGCGCGCCTTCTCCGTGGGGCGGTGGCTGAGCCAGGCGCATCGCTTCCTGTTCCGCCTGAAACTTCGAGCTCTTGTAGTGGCCGTGGAGCGTATGCGGAGCCAATGCCGTGGTTTCGTCGCCCAGGCAGACATCACACCCCGGAGGGTTCACCCATCTACTGCCTTCACCTCGTACTTCTCCCCCCCGTACTCCCCCCGGAGAGATTCGGCGGCGAGGAAGGGAACAGTTGCAAGGGGGCATTCCGATGGTGGAAACGGTGCTGGTGTAGACGATGCGCTCGGCTCCGGCGTCTGCGGCGCATTGCAAAACGTTGACCGTGCCTGTCACATTGGCCCGCCGCACACCCTGTGGGTCTTTTGACCAAAAGGTATACGCTGCGGCGCAGTGGAACACGCCCCGGCATCCCGATACCGCCCGCCTGACCGACTCCCGGTCGAGGATGTCCCCCTCGACGCGCTCGACGCTCTTGTCTTCAATTGTTAAGACGCTGCTGCCGGGCCGGACCAGCGCCCGGACTTCGTAGCCGCGAGCGCAAAGCTCGCGGGCCAGATTGCCGCCGATAAACCCTGTCGCCCCGGTCACCAGGACTTTCATTGACCCTCGTCCTTAAGACACGTTCAGGATGGCAAGTTCAGGATGAGCGGTATTCCTGCCCTGGATTACCAAAGGCCCTAGTAGATGGGCTCCGCGGCTTCTTTTCACTGACGCTCCTTTGCCTTTCGGCTTCCAGTTGTATAAATGACAGTCCGAAACGGGTAAGAACCGACTGGCACAACTCCATCTGCGACTTCAGCCGCAGGAGAACCGGAATACGCCACGGCCTCGCAATCACCTCAGAAAAGACGGCGCTGCGACCCTGGGACAGCCTGGGCAGGTAACCGGGCAGACGCTGCTCTGCGGTGTCCAGTATTACCCGCGCCGACAGGAACGGGATGCCCCCCGCCCGGGCCGCCGCGGCCACAGCATAGTCTTCCATGTTGACGGTTCCCACCCCGTATTCTTCCCTAAGCTGCTGCCGTTCCCATCCTTCCGCAATCAGATGATCCACAGTCAGAGAGCCGCTCCGGTACACCGGCATCCGGGCATCGGCAGCCGCCGACTCCGCCACTCCCAGCAGCGTCGGGTCGGGGGCAATGGCTTCCGCTGATTCGACGCCGTAGTCCGGAACATAGCTCCCGGCCAGTACCAACTCTCCGGTTTCCCGGCCCGGCTCCACCGCGCCGGCCACGCCCAACATCAGCACGCCCTGGGGTCTGCGCTTGCTATTGACGATGGCCGCAGCCATTGCATCGCCAGCCCGCTTGGGCCCAATGCCCACCACGTGAAACTCCAGCGGAAGCTCCGTGTCCTGCGACGCAACGCGGGCGTCCACCTCCCGCCGCAATCCGAGCAGTTCGTCTTCCATGGCGGCGACGATGTAGAGCAATTTCTCTCTCACCTTAGCAAAGGGTTTTCAGGCGGCGGTTATGCCGCTGCCGTTACCCCCGTGGGCCAAAGGATTTTCAGGCGGCGGTTATGCCGCCCTTGTGAGCCGCGCCCGACTTAATTAGCGTGGCCCAGTCTCGGGGCGACTGCACCGCGTTGAATATGGTGGCCGACTCGAAACCGCAGTGCATCATGCAGTTGGAGCAGCGGGGGTCTTTGCCCACGCCATAGTTTTCCCAAAGGGCCTTGTCGAACAACTCTGCCACGTTGGCAACGTGTTCGTCAGCCAGCGGGTAGCAGGGCTTGCGCCAGCCCATCACCGTGTAGGTGGGGTTGGACCAGGCCGTGCATTGGTATTCGCGGTTGCCCTTGAGGAAGTTCAGGTAAAGCGGGTTGTTGTAGAACCGGGCTCCATCCGAATTTTCCGGGGCGAGAATCTGCCGGAAAATATCGTGGGACTCCTGCCGGGTCAGAAAGATTTCTTGGTCGGGCGCGTCAACGAAATCATAGCCCGGCGAAATCATCGAGCCTTCCACGCCGATATCGCCGACCAACCGGAACATCTCGGTCAAGTCTTCAACGTCGCTGCCGCGAAAGACGGTGGTGTTGGTGCAGACCCGGTAGCCCCGGTCGAGGGCCTGCTCCAAGACGGCGACCGCCTTCTTGAAGACCCCGGCTCGGGCCACCGACTCGTCGTGCTTTTCCTCCATCCCGTCGAGATGGACCACCCAGCACAAATACTTGGAGGGCGGCACCTTGTCCATCACCCGCTCCAGCAACAGGCCGTTGGTGCAACAGTAGACGAAGTATTTTTCCGCAACCAGCCGGTTGATGATTTCGTGGATGCGAGGGTGGATGGTTGGCTCGCCTCCGGCGATGGATACGATAGGCGCGCCCGATTCCTTGACGGCGTTGATGGCCTCATCCACAGGCATCATCTTGTCCAGCACCGGCTTGTACTCGCGGATACGCCCGCAGCCGATGCAGGCCAGGTTGCACATCTCCAAGGGTTCCAGCATTGTGACCAGCGGGAACTTGCTTCGCCCCCTCGCCTTATTTTTGAGGATGTAGCCGGCAAGGCGGACAGACAGTTCCATGGGCCTTTTGGCGCGCTTCGCGGTGGTGGTCATCGGCTGTCCTTCGCGTGGTTCGGATTGGTCTCGTTTAGCGCCCCAGGTTTTACAACGTCAGGGTTCCGTGTCAGGGTTCCGTTTCCGTCATTCCCACGAAATCGGGCCTTCCCGCGAAATCAGGAATAACGGGTCAGTATTCCCGCCGGGCTAGAAAATCCACCAGTTCTTCAGCTTCGGTTCTAGCCCAATCGGGCAGGGATACAGGGGCCAAGGCTTCGAGGGCGCAGTTGGCCGCAGATTCGGTCAGAGCCTGGGAATTTTCCCGCGCGCCCACCTCATCCAGAAGCGCCAAGACTCTCTGCACGTCGTCCTCTTCCAATTCGGTCTGGGAGTAGATGCGTTGCAAATCGTCAAGGGCGACGCCGACGGCCCGTTCCAGGGCGAACACCACGGGGTACGATTTTTTGCGCCGACGGATATCGTTTCCTGTGGCCTTGCCCAGCGTAGCCTCGTCGCCCCAGATGCCGAGGTAGTCATCCCTTATCTGGAAAGCGCGGCCCAGTCTTTCGCCGAACTGGGCGAAGGCCCGCACTATGTCTTCGTCGCCCTCGGCCAGCATCGCCCCGGTCTCCAGACCACACCGGATGAGCGCTCCGGTCTTGCAGGCGATCATGTGCAGGTACTCGCTGGCGGTGATGTCAGTGCGCTGCTCAAACTCCAGATCGAGACACTGCCCCTCGATCATTTCAAGGTAGCTGCCGGTGAGGGTGGCGGAGACCTTCAGCGACACCTCCGGCGAAACGCCTGCCTGGGCCACCCGCAGCATCGCCAAGTCGCCGGTGGACTGCATGGCGTCGCCGGCCGTCAGGGCCTTCGGTATGCCCCAAAGGCTCCATGCGGTAGCCTGGTGCCTCCGCTCCAGGTCTTGATCCTGAATGTCATCATGCAACAGCGAAAAGTTGTGAATCAGCTCCAGGGCGGCGGCGGCGGGCATAGCGCGGGCGCAGTCGGAATTCAGGGCCTCGCAGGCGAACATACACAAGGTGGAGCGAAGGGCCTTTCCTTGCGACGATGTTGAGACTGCTGGGCCGCCGTGCCGGTCAGCCCAGCCCAGATGATAGCGCAGGAGCAGATGCACGTCCGCGGCGCCGGTATCCGGCACAGTGCGGGCGAGCTCTTCCTCGACCCGGGCTTTGTAGCGGGAAAACATTCTTGGCAGCTTTGGCCCGGCACGGGCCTCGGCCCTGGTAACTGAAGTGGAATTCGCTGGCATCTTCTGCGCCTTTCCCCGCTTACCATAAATAATGAGCTAACACACCGAGGCGGCAGGCTTCTGGATACTAGTGTCTCAACATCGGATACCGATGTATGGGTAGAAATCCTAGCAAAGCCATAAAATAGTGTCAAGCAAAATTTGGTTCTTGGCTCGTGAAATTTCCGTCTGACTTAAGCTTGATTCAAGAAGGTGTACGTATGGGCTTGCCTAAAATGTCCATTCTCGAACTGCTTCGGAAAAACGGGGAGATCGAGGAGGAATTGATGCGCCGTGGCGTGATGGGTAAACGCGGTGGCATGGTTGGTGGTTACATGGAGAGTTTAGTATGCCTTGGGCTGGGCCTCCAAGCCAAGAGCCACAACAAGAAAGATATCGACGCGGTCGGCCCAGATGAGAAAAAGCGCCAGATAAAAGGGATGTGATAAGGACGGTAACGCGCTACTTGGCGCAATCAAGAATCTTGAGCCGGGCAGGTTCGATTTTTGGTTGGGGTGGTGTTCAACAACCGCTGCGATATCCTTCGCGCCGCCAAAATTCCCTATGCCGTCCTGCTAGAACAGGTGGTTGTATGTTGATAGTTGACTCAGCTCGCCGCGGAGGGAGGTTGCCTTGGAAACTGTTGACACCCCCGCCAGATTGCCATATATTCTTATCTTGTAACGAATGTTACATAAGGACGGCGTTCCAAGCTGGCGGCCTGTGTCTGGCGAGACGCCGCCTTCTGTAACCAGGTAAGACTTTCGCTTATAACAGTCTGACGACCAGCCCACAGGGAAACAGGGAAAAGGCCCAGATAAGGAGGAGGATATGGCTGACCAGGACATTGCATTGGTAGCTCACCTGATGCGCCGCGCCGGATTCGGGGCGAGCCGGGATGAGATTGAGGCCAAGGCGGCCCGGGGCTACGACAACGTGGTTCAGGAGTTGCTGAATCCCACCGGAGGCATCGAAGATGACATTCTGATGCGCTACAATCCGGCCTATTACGAGCCGGGCGCCATCGAAGTCAATACCCAGCTTTGGGTATACAAGATGATCAACAACCCCAATCAGCTCCAGGAAAAGGTGGCGCTGTTCTGGCACATGATCTTCTGCGCCGGCCACAGCAAGATCGACAGCGGCCAGGAAATGGGCATCATGGTCAATATGTTCCGGGAACAAGGCATGGGCCGCTTCGACGACCTGCTGCTCAGCCTGTCGGAAAACCCGGGCATGATGTACTACCTGGACAACACCGAGTCCCACAAGACCAACCTCAACGAGAACTATGGCCGTGAGTTGCTGGAACTCTTCTCCCTCGGCGTTGGCAAGGACGGCGCATTCAACTATTCAGAGGATGACGTCAAGGTCTGCGCCCGCGCTTTCACCGGCTGGAACGTGGCCCCGTCCTATCCCCCCTTCCCTCATGGCCGCAGCCCCTGGGTCTTCCGCTTTGACCCCGCCGACCACGACAACAGCGAAAAGACCTTCCTGGGGGAGACCGGCCCCTGGAACGGCAACGACATCATTCGCATCATCTGCGAACAGCCGGGAACGGCCCGCTTCCTCGCCCGCCATATGTACAACTTCTTCGTGGCCGACGAACCGCAGGTGCCAGCTTGGCGCCTGACCCCGCCGCGAGACATAGAGGCCATCCAGATTCTCGAGAAGGCCTACTTCGACTCCGGCCATTCCATCAAGGCCATGCTAGAAGCCCTGTTCACTTCCGACTTCTTCAAGGACGAGTCGGTGCGCTATCAGAAAGTCAAGAATCCGGCCGAGATGGTGGTAAGCCTGCTTCGCATGGTCGGCGAGCACAAGGAAATCAAGCCCGGCCTGTTCGAGCTTTCCCAAGAGCCTAAGTATATGGGCCAGGACCTTATGAACCCGCCCACGGTGGAAGGCTGGCACACCGGCCGCGAGTGGATTGACAGCGGGACGCTGGTTGAGCGCATCAACTTCGCCGCCGAGATGCTGGGCAACACCGAACTGGAAGGCGTCCGCGGCCTGGTCTCCCGCCTGATGGCTCGCGGCGAGGCCATGACCCCCGAGCAGTTCGTGGAGGGCTGTCTGGATATGACCGGCCCGGTGCAGGTCACCTCCGACACCCACGCCCAGTTGGTGGCCCATGCCTCCAAGGAAGGCGACCTTCGCCACGGCAGCGACGACGAACGCGCCACCTTCACTCGCCGCACCGGCGAAATGTTCCAGATGATCGCCGCTACGGCCGAGTTCCAGTTCGAGTAAACCCGTTTCCGAACAGCCCAACCGCCCGCCTCGGAATCATCAGCCCGCCTCAAAATCATCAGAGGGAGCGGTTGGGCCGCCCGCCACGCTTCACAGAGGGCAAATCAGTAACAACTCTGAGTCAAGAATACCGGAAAGAAGCAACTCACAACGCTAGAAGGAGAAACAAATGGTATCGACCGCGAAAGATCCTGTCCTGGCAGTTCTCTCTCTGTCGGGCGGCAACGACGGCCTGAACACCGTCATCCCGCGCAACAACGGCCACTACCGGGACTTCCGCCCCACCATCGGCGTACCGGAAGACCAAATTCTGCCCATCAACGACGAGTTGGGCTTCCACCCCACTATGACTCCTCTGATGAAGTACTGGGAAGCCGGGCAGTTGGCCGTGTTCGTGGGCATTGGCTACCCCACTCCCAGCTACTCGCACTTCCGCTCCATGGACATCTGGCATACCTGTGAGCCCGAAATCATCGGCACCGAGGGCTGGCTGGGCCGCGCCGCCAAGCTGATGGACCCCAATGCCGAAAACGTGCTGACCTCCGTTAACTTCGGCCGCGGCCTGCCCCGCGCCCTGGTGATGGAAGGCGTGCCAGTCGCCTCCGTCGGCAACCTGGAAACCTACGGTTTGCTGACCGGCATTGACGGCGAAAACCAGCGGAACGAGGCTCTGGACATCTTCGGACGTATGTATTCCCCGGCCATTGGCTCCGGCCCGGTGTTGGACTACATCCACTCCACCGGCACCGACGCCCTGAAGGGCGCCGACATTCTGGCAACCGCGCCAGACAAGTACACTTCCAGCGTCGAATACTCCAACACCGTCGTCGGCCAGTATATGAAGAACATCGCCCAGACCCACCTGGCCAACTTCGGCACCCGCATCCTCTACACCACGTCGCCCTACAACGGCTTTGACTCCCACGCTAACCAGGCGCAGGCCAACGCCGCCCTGTGGACCGATGTTTCCAACACCGTTGACACCTTCTTCACCGACCTTCGCGACCACGACGCCAGCGACAACGTAACGCTGCTCCTCTTCAGTGAGTTCGGCCGCCGCGTCGCCGACAATGGCTCCGGCACCGACCACGGCGCAGCCAGCGTGGCCATGGCCGTCGGCGAGCACGTCAAGGGCGGCATCTATGGCGTCTACCCGTCCTTGGCTCCGGCAGACCAAGAAGAGGGCGGCAACCTGGCCTTCAACCTGGACTTCCGCTCCGTCTACTCGACCATCCTCGAGGACTGGTTCAATCTCGAGGCCGAGCCCATCGTCAACGGCAACTTCGAGCGCGTCAATTTCTTCAACAAGTAACCAAAACAGCAACCTCAGGGAGGATGCCCCGGTGCATCCTCCCTGTCAAGAAGCTCCGGCGCCCCTCCGGTTTACTGGACGCGCGCCGGGCTGGATAAATATAGGGAAGGCGCCGCCCGCGCCTTCCCCTTGACCAACCCCAGTATGCTCCTGACAAGCGCATAAAGCACGACGAGGTTAAGGATATGGCAACACATTTCTTCGGTCTGAAAGACCGGACGTTTTACCATAGCCATGCCGTCGGACGGAACGAATTCGCCGGCACCGGCTTCCGCAACCCGGTGGACATGGCTATCGCTTCCGACGGCTCGGTCTATGTCGTCAACCGATCCTACGAAAACCGTCCGGACGGCGTTCACATGACCGTCTGTACGCTGGACGAGGAATACATTAGCGCCTTCGGCGCCTACGGTGAGGGAGACGGCGAGTTCGTCTGGCCCACCTCGGTAGCCATTGACAGCGAAGACAACGTCTACGTGGCCGACGAATGGCTGAACCGCATCACCAAGTTCACCGCCGACGGCGAATACGTGAGCAAGTGGGGCGTGTCCGGTTCCGGCCAGGGCGAACTCAACGGCCCCTCCGGTCTGGCTATTGACTCCCAAGGCCAAGTGATTATCGTAGACAGCAAGAATAACCGGGTACAAAAGTTCACCCTCGACGGCCAGTTCATCAGCAGCTTCGGCTCCGAGGGCAGCGGCCCCGGCCAGTTCAGTATGCCTTGGGGCATCGGTCTCGATAAGAACGACAACATCTACATCGCCGACTGGCGCAACGATCGAATACAGGTCTTCAGCAACGGCGGCCAGTGGCAACAGTCCATCGGCGAAAGCGGCAACGGCGTCGGACAGTTCAACCGGCCCAACGGCGTAGCTGTTGACGCCGACGGCGACATATACGTGGCCGACTGGATGAACAACCGGGTGCAGGTCTTCGCTCCCGATGGCCGTTTTATCACTCAGTTCACCGGCGACGCCACGCTTTCCAAGTGGGGCAAGGACAAGCTAAATTCCAACCCCGATATGATTCGGCAGCGGAATCTGGCCTACGCCAACGACCCCAACTATGAGCGCAAGTTCGCCCATCCCTGCGGCGTGCGCATTGACGACCAAGGCCGCGTAGCCATCATTGACCACACCCGCGGCCGCATTCAGGTCTACGTTAAGGAAGATGAACCCGTCCTCCGCTAGACGTTAACCGCGATGTAAAAGCGTTAGGGGCGCACGTTTGTGCGCCCCTTTCTTTGATCTTCCGCGCCTCTCAATTTCCATTTCCCGGATGGACAAAGGGAAGGTCAGGTAGGGCCAGAGGGAAAGCGCACCGCTTTTCTCTGCCCTAACAGTCTGGCCCGTGAGGCATTCCGTTATCAATCCAGGAGATGATTTCCTCAATTTCTTCCCGGGGCATGAACGGCCCCCGCAAGGGCATCCGCCCGGAGGTGCCGACGCTGCGCGCCAAGGAGCGCACAAACTGCGTCTCCCGTCCCGGGACGCCCGGCTCGATGGCGCGGATGCCGGACAGCACTGCTGATTGCAGTTCCTCCGGCGTTTCCCAATAGTAGGCATGGATGCCCGGCAACGGCTTGCGCCCCCAGCGCTCTTCCCACTTTGCCATGATGCCGTCCAGAAGTTCCTTGACCCTGGGCCAGTAGATCACTTTCTCGTTGGCGGAACCTTCGTTCATGCTCCCTAACCCGATTTTAGAATCTTGACGCCTTTTCCAGTTCGCCGGGATATCAGTTCACAGGGATAAGGACTAAGTTAATCAGCGGGGGTGTTCGCTTACCGTTTCCCGCTGCAACAGTTCGATGGCGTGATGGAGGACGGGCTGCGCCACCGCCAGGCATTCGCGTACACCCTTGGTGCTGCCGGGCAGGGTAATGATTAGCGTGTTGCCCCGGATACCGGCCACCGAGCGGCTAAGCATCGCCATCGGCGTGAACTCCAGCGTTTTGGCGCGCATAGCCTCGGCCAGCCCCGGCACTTCCTTGTCCAGTATAGACAGGCAGGCTTCCGGCGTAACATCGTGCCTTCCCAAGCCGGTGCCGCCTGTGGTCACTATCAGGTTAACGTCAGAGGCGTCGGCCCATTGGGCAAGCGTGTTCGCTATCGTGGCATGGTCGTCAGCCACAATCTCCGAGCGCACCACCTCAAACCCGTCCGCAGACAGCATTTCCCGGATGGCTTCTCCGCTAGTGTCCTCACGGCTGCCCTGCGCCCCCGAAGTGCTGACTGTCAAAACACCCAAGCCAAACATAAAACCCTCCGCCGCAAATAATACCATAACCCGCTATGCCCGAAAACGCGCTTGGCAAAATTGGCGAGAACTTCAACTTTCTCCCCCTGCTTTTTATCTCTCTATCTAAGAAAAGCGCTGAGGCGGCAGTGAAATGCTGAAACCGGACGTTTCGTTCACGAAAGGGGACCTGCCTCTAACCCCAACAATGCCTAACCCTTTCGTACTCTAACCCCTTCATGCAAGGAGGGAGTAAAACTAAGGAGGGAGTAAAATCCAAAGACTTGGCGCCACCCCTAGGGGTGTGCAAAACTCAGGGCGGAGAAAAGTGGAGGACGAATCACGTCATACCGCGGCGGTTTGCGTAATCGGGCAGGGCGCACGGCAGGGGTAATAATTGGGCATCCGGCGTAATCTCCGCTCCGCCGGGGCGCGGCTTCAATTCCGGCAATAGATACTTGGGCAGGCGCCCCGCTCCTTCTTCTTGTGCGCCATCTTTACGCGCCCTATGCTGTAAGTTCAGGTTGCGCGCTGGGTTCTTGGGCGTATCGCCTTTGGCTGTATGTGGGCAAATGCAGACGCTCGCCATTAAGCAGGCTCTCTATGCTGAACCCCTGTATCACCGGGTATTTTCCCAAGGAGTCCTTGAACCTACACTTGTACCGATGTTTCTCCACGGTCGGCATATACTTGCCGAAACAGACCATCACCCCAGCGGTAGCCTTGTAGTTGTCTACGGTGGTTTTGAGGGCTTTCACCGCGTCTACCGTTACACGGCCGCCTTTGACTTGGACTATGGCGAGTTCCGCCTTCACCTTTCCCTCCTTCACCTTTCCATCGAACCGGATGGGATAGAACTTCAGCACACCGTCCACTCCTCCGTCCGGGCCTCTCGTTCCCGGCGAATGGAACATACCCTCGGCTCCTATCTCGCCGCAGACCCACTTCTCAAACTCGAACTTGTCCCGATCCGCCAGTTCCTCGGCTTCATCTATGCTCACCGGAACCTTGTGCACTATCACGTCATCGGTGGTCAAGGTTGGAAAGTTGTTGAGTATCCGCTTTCGCACCAACCCGGTGGCGAAGGCAGAAATGTCCACGCCTATCCAGCGGCGCCCCAGCTTCTCGGCGGCGTGCACCGCCGTGCCGCAGCCGCAGAACGGGTCCAACACCAGTCCGTCAGGCGGCGATGACGCCTTGATGATGCGCTCCAATAGGGCCAACGGCTTCTGCGTCGGGTAGCCTAGCTTCTCTCTTGAAAGACTTTTAATCATTATCGAATCAAGTATATCGCCGTTGGAGCAATTCCACGTGTCTTCGATAGGTATACCCTTCCCTGTAGGCAATTGCCCATCACGCCGGACATACCCATCGGGGTAAGGCAGATACTCTTTGTTAAATTCCTTGATAGCTGCCGGGGAACGCACGTAATACAACAGTGTGTCGTGGTTCCGAATCCAGCCGCGTTTCTGTGTCTTAAAGCCTGACACCCATCCAATCCGCCAAATTATCTCGTTACGGAAATTCTGTTTGCCGAAGATAGCGTCCATCACGGATTTGAGGTAATGACTGGCGGTGAGGTCGCAGTGCAGGTAGATGCTGCCTGTCGGCTTCAGCACCCGGCGCATTTCCAGCAAGCGGATAGCCATATTCAGCAGATAGGCGTCCAGCCTGGACTTGGAGTTCTTACCCCCCCCCCGCTTATGTCAATTTGACGGGCTATCTTTACAATATCCGCCAGCAGCCTGGTCTGGGGACCTTTCGACAGTTTCGACAGCAGGGCGTCCTCTTTGCTGCCCCAAGTCCAAGTATCCTTGAACGCCTCTACCGGGCGGGCATCCTTGTCCTTGCCTTTGAAGGGCAGATTATAGATGCTCTTGGAGTTGAAGGGCGGGTCGAGGTAAATCAGGTCTACCGAATCCGTCGGCAGGGCCAGTTCGTCATTCAGGACATTCAGGCAGTCGTCGGCGTACAGGACACGGTTCAACACAGCGTTACCCTCTGACAGGGAATTATATGGGAATTATATCGCAAACTACCCAACAGCCATTCTGGTCTGTGTCCCCCCCCCCAGACAAGTGGGGCCTCAGTTTGAGCGAAAATCAGAGTATATCTCTTGGCGGTATATGTCAAATCCGCGCTTCGCAGGTTTATTCTGCGTTGTGTGTTAACCCGGTAATTCCCAAAACAAAGAGGCAGGCGAAATCGCCTGCCTCTTTGACAATTCCGGGTTGAGCATCCCTGATTTTCGCCGTTTCCGGTTGCTTTCGCAGCAAATTATTGGTACAATAGTTCTGCATTCATAAAAAGCGAAACCGCACAGGAGTTAGCAGCTCCGCGCGGTTTCTAAACCACTTGAGGAAGTCAGGTTCCTGTGGTCTTCAACAATAGTACAACAAATTGCCCTTTTGTCAAGAGTCCGTGCCCGCCGCCTTTTCCCGATCTGGCGGAGTTGCGTTTCCAACTGGATCGGATTGACTTAGACGGCATCCTGTCCGGGCTAAAGGGCCGCCACTCCACCGGACGCAAGCCCTTCCCCCGCCGCCCCATCCTGCGCGCCCATCTCGCCGCCTACGCCCTGGGCGTCCCCAATGTCTCCGCCTTGGTGCGGCGCCTCCAGAATGACCCGGCCCTCCGCTCCGTCTGCGGGTTTACCAGCCGTCTGCCTCACCGCACCACCTTCTGCCGGGTGTTCCAGTTCCTCGCACTGGAGTGCGTGGCGCAGGTGGAAGCCTGCTTCGGCAACCTCACCCGCCGGTTGGCGGAGCTTTTGCCCGGCTTCGGTCAGGATATAGCCGCGGACTCCACCACCATCCCGGCCTGGGCCAACCCCAGCCGCAAGTCCAGCAGGCGCAACCCCGGCGGCCCCGCAGACCCCGAAGCCTCGTGGACCAGGAAGCACAGCGCCCAAGACGAATCCGGCGAGGAATGGGTCTTCGGCTATAAGGTCCACGCCGTTGCCGACGCCAACTTTAACTTGCCCATTACCATGACGGCGACCACCGCCAGCCGGAACGATTCCCCGCTACTACAGCCCCTGCTGGAAAAGGCCGAATCGCAAAACGGATGGTTTAGCCTGGGGCCGGGTTCGGCGGTCATGGCTGACCGGGGTTACGATTCCCGCTCCAATAACGAATACGTCCACCGCAGGGGAGCCGCCCCGGTGATACACAAGCGCAAGCCCTCCAATGGTCAACTTCACGGCGGCATCTACACCACCGATGGCGTCCCCGTCTGTCTGGGCGGACAGGAGATGATGTACGTCCGCACCGACCCGGAAAGCGGGCAACACCTGTACCGCTGCCCGCCGGAGGGCTGCCGCCGCCAGGGACAGGTCCGCGGCTACGCCGCCTGCGGCGACTGGGGCTGGGAGGACCCGAAGCAGGACATCCGGCTCTTCGGCGGACGCATCCGCCGGGGCAGTCCGCAGTGGCGGGAAAAGTACGCCAAACGGTGGAGCGTCGAGCGGATGTTCAGCCAATGGAAGTATCCGGGCCGCCTGGAGCGGCACCGTTACTTCGGTTTAGCCAAGGTGCGGATGCACGCCATGTTTCAGATGCTGATGTCCCAGGCCATCGCCCTGGCCGCGGTGAAGCAACCGGACTGCGCCGCCCTGTGACAACCGGCGCCGGAGTTGCTGGCCGCCTGGCTGAAACCGGCCCGCCATTTCCTTCCGGCGCGGCGAGACACGGCTTGTCATGCCGGTTCGCCGCTCATTCCCCAACATCATTGCTGCTTAGCCCCGCTCTAGTCCGTAGGGCAATTCCCTATCCCTTTACCGGCTCGCCCAACAGTTGAACGGCAGCCCGCAACACTCCCCCCGCCGTTCCTGAAACCGCTGCTATACTGATTGAATTCGTCACCAGCAATCTTCAACCCAAGATTTTGCACACCCCTACTTGCCGGAGAAAATTGCGAAACTACTCCGGCCTGTCTCTTTTATTTCTGAAGGCGTCCGCTCCGGCGGCAGAGGGGTGTTACCTGCCGGGGGCATCCCAGCGGAGTATTTCGAGGTAGCCGCCGGGTTCGGCCCAGGGGAGCAGGGCGCGGAGAAATTCGCGGACGCCGGGGGTTTGGCCCCGCTCGCGGCAGCCCAGGAGGTACCGGCGCAGGTTCATATAGGTGTTGAGGCGGACGCCGGTTTCGGCGATGCGCTGGGCCAGGTGCCTGGGGCCGTCCGTTACCGGGTCGAAGGGCGGGGGTTCTTCGTGGCTGGCAACGGCGGCGTCCCACTCTTCGCAATAGTCTTCGGCGAGGCGGCGGAGGCGGACTACTTCGAGTTCGGGGGCGAGCTTGCGGCAGAGGGCGTTGACGCGGCGGCGGAGCTGGGAGAGGGACATTGCGGCACTTCCTGAGATTGGGTTAGGGGCGGGATTTTGTTTTTTGCGGCCATTTCCGGCAATAACCGGCCACTTTGCGGTGTTGGCGGCGGCGCTTCCTGAGATTGGGTTAGGGCAAAATTTTGTTTTTCCGGCCATTTTTGCGATGTTGGCGGCGGCACTTCCTGAGATTGGGTTAGGGGCGGGATTTGTTTTGCCGGCCATTTTTGAGATGTTCGTCTTTGGTCATCCCCGGGGCCAGGGTGCGGCCACGGCCGTGGGGGGGACTAGGGCGGGTTGGACCGGACAGTAATAATGGTAGGGAGTTGTTATCGGGGTTGGCAAGGGGGAGGTGTCAGGGGTTATTTACAGGGGTTATTTACGTAGATGACAGGATGGGCAGGATTTTCAGGTGTGAGGGAGAGGGGCCGGGGTGGTTTCGCAATTTTCTTCTTGCCGGTATTCTCAACGGGAGCGGATATTGGATTTGCGCCGGTTCGCCGCTACGCTTCACCCTTGGCTCCGCGAAGCCAGTTCGCGAGTCAGGTTTCGGGCGAACTCTTCGATGGTGGACTGGGCTTTGCGGCGGATTACCGGCTGGCCCAGCTCGCCCAGACGGCCCATAAAGGTAGTGTCGGTCTCGATGGTCAGCTCCGTTTCGGTGGGCGACTTGGCCGTCAATTGCATCAGCATATCGGTCTTGACGCCGCCGCCGACCCGCCGGTCGCTGGCCTCCACGATGAAACGGGCGCGCCCGGATTCCGGTTCCCGTTCCTCTATGGTGACTGTGCCCGACAAGGTTATGCTCATCGGGCCGACCTTGGCCCGCAGGGCGCCGCGATAGCGACCGTCGCCTTCCGGGGCTACATCCACGACGCCGGGGACACACTTGGCAGCGTTGGCTACGTCTATCAAAAAGTCCCAACTTTCAGTCATCCCGGCGGGAACTACGCAACTGTTTTGCAGTTTCATCGCGTTGCTGCTCTCCGTTTGCCTTTACCCTCGCCCTGACCCTCTCCTTCCGGAGAGAGGGAATCACGAACTCCCATTTATCGTGAGGAGGGAATTGTTGAGAGGGCCTGCATCACCGCCCGGCGGGTGAACACCCCGGCCATTTCGCGCTTATAATCCGCCGAACCGCGAAAATCGTCCAGAGGGTCAACGGTATCCGGGACTGTGGCGGCAGCGGCGCGAATGGCGGCCTCGGTCAACTCTTGCCCACGCAACATCCCTTCGGCGGCGCGGGCGCGGACTGGCGTCGTACCGGCCGCGCCCAGCGCGATGCGGACATCGCGGCAGGTGTTGTCAGGCCGGCGCGACACCACCGCGGCCACTGATACCGTTGCGTAGTCCTCTGCGGTGCGGGGCAAGAACTTCAGGTACGCGCCGGAAGTGTCCTCCGCCGGCGCCGGAACGTTCACGGCGGTCAGCGCCTCGCCGGGGCGCACGTCGGTCTCGTAGTAGTCAATGAACAGGTCTTCAACCGGGCAGATACGCGAGCCGGAGCTGGAAGTCAACTCCACCGACGCGCCGAGAGCGATGAGGGAAGGCGGCGGGTCTTGGTTCGGATCTCCGTTGACCAAAGCGCCGCCGATGGTGGCCATGCTTCGTATGCGGCGGGTGGCGACTCGGCTCACAGTTTCCGCCAGCAAGGGAATGCGGGCGCGGAGCAGCGGATGGTCTTCCAGTCGCCGCAGCGTACATAACGAGCCGATTCGCAGCACTCCGCCGGTTTCTTCCACAGCGCCCAGACCGCCGGTTTGAGCCAGCGGGCGCAGGCCGATGACGTGGGCAGGCTGGGCGAACCGCTGTTTCATTTGCAATACCAGGGCGGTGCCTCCGGCCATCAGCCGCGCATCGCCGCCGTAACGGTCCAGCATCTCTAGCGCATCGTCCAGCGACGCCGGGCTATGGAACTCGAAATCAATCATTGGCTAATGGGCCACCTTCACGAGCGATTGCCGTTGTCCCGCGCCGCTGCGATCACCGAGTTGATGATTCCGTAATAGCCGGTGCAACGGCAGAGGTTGCCCATCATCCATTGCTTGATTTCGTCTTCGGTGGGCTGGGGGTTAAAGTCCAGCAGGGACTTGGCCGCGATGACCTGACCCGGCGTGCAGATGCCGCACTGGAAGCCGCCGTGGTCTATGAATGCCTGTTGCACTGGATGCAGCCGGCCTTCGCTGGCGATGCCCTCGATGGTGGTGACTTCCGCGCCTTCCACGGCGACGGCAAGGGTGATGCACGAGGCGGACATCTCGCCGTCCACCAGCACGGTGCAGGCTCCGCAGACTCCCACGCCGCAACCTTCTTTGGAGCCGGTCAGCCCCAGGTCATAGCGCAGAAAATCCAGCAGCAGCCGTCCCGCCGGGACGTCGGCCTCCCGATCTATGCCGTTGACTTTCAATTTAACCATCTCAGAAACAATAGCGTTATGCAGCCACAGCGTCAACCGAAGCGGGAACCGGGCTTTGTCAAATCCGCCCACGCACCGAGGCCCCGGAAGGGGACGCGCCCGGCTTATCTTACCCGACTATCTTAAATGATGTTGGTATACTACTCTTTACCTAAAAACCGAGAGGAGGGGTTGCAATGGCGGAACGGAACGGCAGCGCCCCGACGCAGCGTATCGGCAGCACGGTGCTGGTGGTCACGATGGACATTGACCCGGAAGACGAGGCGGAGTTCAACAAGTGGTACAACGAGCAGCATTTGCCGGAGCGGATGGAGATTCCCGGCTACGTTAGCGCCCGTCGCTTCAGGCTGGAGGAAGGCGAGGGCGCGCTCAAGTACTTGTGTATCTGGGAGATGGAGGACGGCAGCCCGTTGCAGAGCAAGATGTACCAGGAGCAGCAGGCAGACCCCACTGCCCTGTATCAGCGGGTAAACCGGACCATCAAGGCCCGCACTCGGGGCCTCTACCGCCAGATATTCCCGGAAACCGGAGCTTTCGAAGACCACTCCGGGTTTCATCCCCGGCATCAGGAAATTTCGGCGTAGCGGGCGAGATGCGCGAATCCCACAGGAATGGGAAGCCGGTTGAATGGGCGCTTTGCCTGCTCTCTTATATCTGGCATAGTCGGCTGGTCTATCCGGCTATCAGCATTTCGCTGGTACTGATGAGCGGCGAAAGCAGCCGCGGGCCGTCGGCGGTTACCAGCGCCATGTCCTGCAAGTGCCAGTAGCCGATGTGCGGCTCCAGGGCCACTACCATGCCCTCCTCGAGGACGCGGGCGCTGGACGGCACCATGTACGGCTCCTGCTGGTGCCACCAGGGGCCGACGCCGTGGCCGGCCAGCGACACGTTGCCCCGGAATCCGGCCTCGTGGAAGCTGTCATTGGCGAAGTGGTAGATGTCGGATGTTTTGGCTCCGGGGAGGCACCGTTCGATGGTGGCGCGGTAGATGTCCCTGGTAACTTGGTAGACCTTCTTCTGGCCGTCAGACGGCGTACCCACGCAGACGCTCCGGGACTGGTGGCCGGGGTAGCCGTTGAGGTATGAGACATAATCGTTGCGGATAATGTCGCCCGCTTCGAAGGCCATGTCGCTCTCGCCGCCGTAGGCCACGGTGTTGCGGCTGGAGTTCAGGATGCCGTGGGCCCAGTTGGCGCCCCGGCGCAGGCAGCTCTCGATGATTCGGCTGTGCGCCAGGCGTTCAGTGTCGCCGGGCCTGACGGTGGGCAACACCTCCAGGTATGCTTCGTCCAGAAGCCTGGCCCCGGCCTCCAGCGCCGCTATCTCTTCCGGCGTTTTGATCCAGCGCACGCGGTCCATCAGCTCGGCGCTGTCGGCGATGCGCGCCTTGGGCAGCAGGGCGGTGATCTCTTCCCAGCGGTTGGCGCTGACGTAGCTTTTCTCCAACCCGATGGTCTCTTCCGCCAGCCCCAACTGTTTCAGCACATCGGCGGCTCTCTGGTAGGGCGACTCCGAGTAGTCGTCGTAGACCTCAATGCGTTCCAGCCAAGAATCGCGGCGGGCCAAGGGCGCGGCATAAGAGTTCAGCACCATAACCGGCTCACCCACTCGCGGCCAGACCAGGAGAACCTCCCGCGGGGAATCCGGGAACTCCAAATGCCGGGCCAGGGTTCCGGGGTAGGCGAACCCGGCCAGATAGGTGAAATTCTTGCCCGCCCGGGCAACGATAGCGGAGAAGCCCTCTTCGTCCATCAGCCGGCTCAGCCGCTCGACGTTGGCGATTATCTTGCCGTGGGCGTTGGCCATGGCCGTTGCTCCTTGGTTTTTTTGAGATAGGTTGCAGCGGGGAGACCTCTCCCACGAGCCAAACGGAGAATGGCCCCGTTGCTCCTTGGTTTTTTGAGGTAGGTTGCAGCGCTTACTCAACCCGGGTCAGCCGCAGCAACTCGCTGAGATCTGGGGCTTCATCTATGCGCCAGAGATGGGACAGCAGGGCGTTGATGCGGTTGGCAGACAGGTGTCTGGCGGCCAGGGAGCGGAACTTGTCCTCTACTTCGGCGTCGGTCAGCGGGTTCTTGTAGTGGCCCTTGTGGTAGGCGACCTGCGATGAGAACCGCTGGCCGGACCTGGTGACCAATTCAAAGTCGCACAGCATGGCCTCTGGGGCGCGACGGTTGGCTTCTTCCGACGCTGACACGTTGACCTTGCTCACCAGTTCCAGCAGGTTTTCGTCGAACAGAAATTCCTCGTCGAAGTGGCGGCTTTCCACGTTGCCGTACAACAGCGCGGCGGCGGCGGTGTAGGGCATGGAATGGTCGGCGGTCTCACGGTTGACGGGGCGCCACTTCTCCGCGTCGCCGGCCATTATGTTGACTGCCGTCTGGAGGGTAGCTATGTTGACTTCGGCAACGTTGTCCGGGGTGATTCCCTCCGGCGCTTGATTCCGAACGTTGAGGGCGGCTTGGGCGATGGTCTGGGAGTACTGGCCCAGCGGGAAGCGCTTGATGCTGCACTCGGCAATCTTGAAAGGCTGGCCGTTCCCGCCCAGGGCTTCCAGTTCGAAGGGGCGCCCGGTTACCGTGTTGAAGTAGCCGCCGGCCCCTTCGTACACCGCCGACGGGCCGGTTATGCCTCGCTGGGCCAGTTGCGCCGCGAACATCGCGTTGCGGGTGGCGTTGGCGTAGGCGCAGCCCTTCCACATCGAAACGTCGCCGATGCGCGTTTGGTACAGGGCGAGGTTGGAGGCCACGTTGAGGTTGAGGGCCTGTAGCGTTTGCTCTGGCGTCAGCCTCAGCGCCCTCGCTGCCGCCAGCGCGCTGGCCGTGCCGCCAATGGTGACGTGGTCGAAGCGTGGCTTGATATCCACCGTGTCGCACAGGCGGCAGAACACTTCATAGGCCAGCACGGTGGAGAGGATGAACCGCTTGCCGCTGCCGCCGGACGCTTCAGTGGCGGAAAGGGACGCTGCTATGCTGTCGCTGGGGTGGCCCGACTCGTTGCTGGTGTAGCCGTCGTTGAAGTCCAGGTAGCGGATTGCCACGCCGTTGGCAAAGGAGGCGAGGTCCAGGCTGGTCTGCTGGCTGTTGCCCATGACGGTCACAGGGTGGGCGCAGGAAACTAGGCCGGCCATCTCTCTCGCCACCCTCGCCGGCTCGCTGTCGTAGCCGCCGAGGGCGCAGCCCAGGGTGTCGATGATGAACCGCTTGGCGAGGTGGACGGTTTCGGCAGGCAGGTCATCGTAGCGTAGCGAGGATGCGTATCTGCTCAGCGTTTCGGCCAGAGTTGTCATGCTGTCCCTTCCTCATTCGGCCTCATCCGGTTTGGTCTTTCTGCCGGTCAACCCGTTATGCGAAGGCGGGCATCACTTCGCGGGCGAAGAGTTGCATAGACTTGAGTACCTTGTCCTGGGGCATCCCGCCGAAGGAGAAGTTGCATCCGAAGTAGCCGATGCCTGCGTCCTGCAGGGCGCGAATCTTGGCGGCTATCTGATCTGGGTCGCCTATGAAAGCGCGGTGCTCAAACAGATACTCGTAGGAAGGCGGAAACTCGGTGCGGGCGCGGCGGAAGTTCTCTAGGCTGTCGTAAACCTCGCTGCCGCCCTGGTAGGTGCGCCGCCACTGGTTCACATCCATGGTCCAGTTAAGGGCGGCTTTGCTTTCCCGTATGGCCTGTTCCTCGGTCTCTGCTACGTAGAAGTAGCGGAAGAACGGGATGCCGCCGATGTCCATTTCTTTGCCCGACCGGCGCGCGCCCTCGACTAACTGACGGCAGAGGTCAAGACCGTCGGTGGTGTCCAGTACTACGCCGATGATGCCGGAGTGCCCGCTGGCCGCGGCGAAGTCCTGGGTCTCGCGGGTGCGGGTGGCGGCGATGTACATGGGCGGGTGTGGTTTCTGCGCCGGCGGAGGCACCAAGTTGGCTTTTTCTACGCGGTAGTGCTGGCCTTCATAGGTGAAGTTCCGCGTAGTCCACAGCCCTTCGATGATTTGGATGGACTCTTGGAAGCGGTCTTGGCTTTCGTTGCTGTCAACGCTGTAGCCGGTGTACTCGTATCCGGCGGTGCCTCGCCCGAAGCCGGCGTCCAGCCGCCCGCCGCTGAGCAGGTCGAGGGTAGCGGTATCCTCAGCCAGCTTCACCGGATGGTGCAATGGCGGGATGATGACCGCGGTTCCCAGCCGCAGTTTTGTCGTCCGGGCGGCGATATTCGCCAGCAACATCAGGGACGCCGACCCCAGGCCGTATCGGGAGAAGTGGTGCTCGGCGAGCCAGCCGCTGTCGAAACCCAGCTCTTCGCCCACTACGAACTCCTCGGTGATGTTATCCACCACCTGGCTGGGGGCAATGTCCTCAGGCCAGGGCACATGGGAAAACAAGGCGAATTTCATGTGGTTTTACATCCGTGTCAGGGTTGAATCGGCGCGTACGCTTGGGCCATTATTCCATAACGGGCGCGATATTCGCCACTTTCCGGCTGGTAAGGGATTGGCGGCAACAGGCCGAACTATGAACCAGAACATATCGGCGCTACAGGATTTCCGGGAAATAGCAACTCTGCCGATGGCAGCGGCGCTGGTGGCGCTGGCGGTCACCTGGGCAGTGTGGTACTTTACCGGGAACCGTTGCCCCGAAGAACTAGCCGCCGCTACAGGATGCAACGCTTCGGCAGGCGCGGTATTCATCAACCCGGCGCTGCTGAAAGACATCGTAACCAACTCAGCCATCGCCGCCACGGGCGGAGGTATATGGAGTTACATCATGATAACCAGAGAAAGGCGCGCCAGAGAAGCGGCGGAGCAGACCTTGGCGCAAGAACGCCGCAAGGCTGAGGCAAGAGTCGAGGAAGAACGCCGCAAGGCTGAGGCAAGAGTCGAGGAAGAACGCCGCAAGGCTGAGGCAAGGGCCGAGGAAGAACGCCGCAAGGCTGAGGAAGAGCGCCGCAAGGCTGAGGAAGAGCGCCGCAAGGCTGAGGCAGAGCGCCGCAAGGCTGAGGAAAGGGCCGAGGAAGAACGCAACCGGCTTCTAGCAGAAATAGAACGCCTCACCCGCCAGCTCGATAGCCGATAGAATAGGACTTTAGAGCAAGCGATATGATAACCAGAGAGAGGCGCGCCAGAGAAGCGGCGGAGCAGGCCCTGGCGCAAGAGTACCGCAAGGCTGAGGCAAGAGTCGAGGAAGAACGCCGCAAGGCTGAGGCAAGGGCCGAGGAAGAACGCCGCAAGGCTGAGGCAAGGGCCGAGGAAGAACGCCGCAAGGCTGAGGAAGAGCGCCGCAAGGCTGAGGAAAGGGCCGAGGAAGAACGCAACCGGCTTCTAGCAGAAATAGAACGCCTCACCCGCCAGCTCGATAGCCGACCCCTGGAGCAGGCAACCTGATTTGTCGCAATGGCGGAACTGGGCGGCCACTATACGCTGCCGAATAAGACAGTAAGACAGAAGGAAGCAATGGCGTCTGCCAGAGGTGAAGACTCAAAAGTTGTGGCCGCGGATTCCTTCCGGCGCCAGAAAAGTATGTTATATGACTTATTGAGGAAGCGATGCCAGCGTTTATAGTGTTCGGCGACAGCTTTCTGGTTCGGCAGCGCGTGGCCGCTCTTGAGGCAGAGCGCGGCGCCGACTCAGTGTTGGACGCCAACCGGCACCGGATGCAGGGCGGACAACTGAACTTGCCGGAACTGCTCAGCGTATGCCAAGCCATCCCATTTATGGACCCGTTGCGGCTGGTGGTGGTGGAAGGTTTGCTGGCAACCGCCGAATCGCGCTCCGGCGGCGGGAGCGGAAGGGGACGCGGACGGCGCGTCGGCAACGCATCCGACGGCTGGCAGGCCTTGGCCGACGCCATTCCCCAAATGCCGGACACTACTCTGTTGTTGCTGTCTGACGGTGCGATTTCGGACAGCAATCCCCTGCTGCGGCTTCTGCGCCCGGTCTGCAACGTAGAAGAACGCACCGCTCCCAAGGGCGAGCAACTGGCCCGCTGGATTAAAGAGACGGCCGAGGCCAAGGGCGCGGCGGTAAGCCCAGCCGCCATCCGATCGCTAGCCGATCTGGTGGGCGGCGACCTGTGGACGCTGGACCAAGAACTGGAGAAGCTATCGCTCTATGCAGCAGGACGCGAGATTGGCGAATCGGACGTGCGGCTGATGGTGTCGCAAGTGCGGGAAGCCAGCATCTTCGAGGCGGTGGACGCGATGATTGATGGACGCCCGGAAGCGGCGCTGCGTCTGCTGGCCCAACTGCGAGACGATGGGCGAGAGCCGCTGTACATCATCGCTATGGTGGAGCGGCAACTGCGGCTGCTGGCCCTGGCGCGCGACGCTATGGACCGCCGCCTGCCCGCCGGTGAGATGAAGCGGGCGCTGGGAACATCATCAGACTTCGTGGTTCGCAAGACCACCGACCAGGCCCGCCGCCACTCCCGTCAGAACATAGCATGGCGTTACGACCGCCTGCTCCAAGCAGACCTCGCCATCAAGCAAGGCCGCCTCGAACCAGACTTGGCCCTGGAGCTGCTGGTAGGCGAGTCCGCTCCGCTGCGGTAGTATGTCTATGTCTTTGTGCTTGAAATTGCCTGTATTACCAAATCCCGCGGCGAGTTCCCAGATGGGCGACCAAATATGACTTTGTGCGTTGCCAACAGACTACTCAAGCGTGGAGTCGAACCAAAGTTTTTCCCGAGACGTTCTCCTTTCAGGAAGATATTCAGGTCCCCGGTGAACTCTGGTTCTCTGAATACTGAATCTTCATGCTCTTGACTCAGGTATTCATCCACTACATCTATTGCGGCATTCAACAGACCTTGGATTGCGTTCTGATTTTCTTCCTGCATTAGAATTCGCAGGCAACTGGTCAATGCGCTTGATGATCGTTCATGATTGGCTCGAATTAGTGTGTCTCGCAACAAGTCGAGAACCACGAAGTAATAAAAAAACCTAGTCTGCCGCCTACTGTTCCGGTCAGCAGCGCGGCCAAATTTGTACTGATTGGCTAATTTGTGAAGTTGGTAAGACACATACAAATCATCTGAGCCGATTCGATTATCGCCAGTGGTAATCTGATTGAAAATTCTTCCACCAGGCAAAAAGGGTGCATTCTTGCCGAGCGCGGTGCCCGGCTCTTGCTCCCAACCTGCGCTGTAAACCTTGATTATATCGAAGGCATTCGCATAGGATTCTTCTGAGAATTGAGGATCGTCCGGATGAGCTTTTTGATAGGCTTTCTGAGATTCCCAACCACCCCTTTGTATTTCCATGAAGATTCCATAACGAGTAGCCATCTGCTCTGCCCACGTGCTGAAATCGGCGCGTAAGGCGATGAAATCCTGCTCGCGTACAGCATTCTGAGAGTTGGTGTACCTAGTGATGTCGCTAATCTGCGCGTTGTCACTTTTGACAATTTTGGCTACAACAACGCCTCTACCTGCTCGAAATCGCCACTGGTCACTAGCGGCGCTTTCGCCAGTGCCGCCTGAATCCAACTTTTGCTGTAACACGTCCCATATAGTCCGGGTACTCTGGCACCCGTTGACCACATAAGGATCGTACAATACCAAAGAACCGTTCTTGGCTGAAAAGTCCGAAACGACTATTGTGATGCCGTTATTGTACAATCCGAACATTTCAGGCTCTTGGTTCAAAGTTTGAGCGATTCCTTTGTTGATTTTTCTTCGGCCGCCCAAGAACTGACGGACATTTTTCTCATATAGCTGGTCCAGATTCCCCGTCTTGTCTCTGTAGTCTTTCAGGAATTGATACAAATTAGTCAATGGGATTGTCCCGACGCGCAATCCGGCATTCGGTTCTACAAAATCACCTTGGATTCGCACCGAAATACCCGATTGGAGCGATGAATCACTAGCTTCCCATATTGTTCGCAACGATATGTCTTCGACGTCGAAAATTTGCGGAAATTGCTCTCGCCCCAAAATGCGAATGTCGTTGAGTGCTTGCCGCTCATCTTCACGCATTGGTTGAGTAGTAGCGAACACGAGAATTAACCGATCTCTTTCCGAAGCCTGTTCTCTGAAAGTGTTTAGCCGCCCCACAAGCTGGCTCGTTCTTTCAGACAGGCGAGCATTCTCTCCCGCCAATGTCGTGATTATTTTTCTGCCTTCGCTGATGATGGTTTCTTGGCCTTGAAAGGCTGTCCCATATTTACTTTGGATCAGATACCAAGTATCTCCTTCATCAGATTGCTCGTCTTGTCCAGTTTCATCCAAGTCGGCGCGATGCAGATAAGCGATGTCAATCCCTCCATCCCCTGTTCCATCGCACAGTATCAAGTCTTCGTCATCTTCGGTCACATTTAGCCACTGCCTGACCAGTTTAAAGGCAAAGCGCTGGCCCTTCTCAAAAGGGGAAAGGTCTGCCTCCGTAAACTCTCGCAGCCACTCTTCACAGAATTGCTCAAAGGTTATTTCGTTCTGAGCCGGAGCCGCGCTGGTCATTTCCTGCACCACCATTGTAGCTATTTTCTCTATGATAAGGTTCTGGCGACAGTGGGGCAAGGTTTCGTGGTATCAATCCCCGCCCTAATCCGGTGGCAGCACCGGGTTGTAGCAGGCGACGTAATGCCCCGGTTCTGTTTCGGAGAGCAACGGGCGGTGGAGATGGCGGCACTGGTTCACCGCCTTGAAGCAGCGGGGGAGGAAGGGGCATTCTTCGCCCATGTTCACCATGTCGGGCGGGTTGCCGGTGAGTGGCTGTATCCTGCGGCCCGGGTCGTCCAAGCGGGGTAGGGACTGCAACAGCGACCACGTGTACGGGTGTTGGGCGCGGCGGAACAGCGGTATCACATCCGCGCTCTCTACCAGGGTGCCGCCGTAGATTACGCCCACCTTGTTTGCCATGGACGCCACCACTCCCATGTCGTGGGTGATGAGCAGGATTGAGGATCCCTGTTCCCTAACCAGGGCGCGCAGCCGCTCCAAAATTTCCGCTTGCAGCGTAACGTCCAGCCCCGAGGTCGGCTCGTCAGCTATTAGCAGCTTGGGGCGCAACACCAGCGCAATCGCCATCATTACCCGCTGGCACATCCCGCCGCTCAGGGCGAAGGGGTACTGCCCCATAACTCGCTTTGGGTCGGGCAGCCCCATCGCCCGCAGAGTTTCCTGAGCCAGTCGGTTGGCGTTGCGCAGCGACATATTGCTGTGCTGGTGGATTACCTCCTCCAACTGCGAGCCGATGGGTTCCACCGGGTTCAGGGCCGACTGAGCGTCCTGAAACACCATGGAAACCTGATGTCCGCGCAGGCTGCGTATGTAGTCTGCCCCGGTTTGCATCAGGTCCACGCCCTGAAAATAGACCCGTCCGCCCAGCACCGAGGCGTTGTAGGGCAGCAGTCCCATTATGGCAAGGGCCAGGGTGCTTTTGCCGGACCCGCTTTCCCCCACAAGGCAATAGATTTCGCCTTCTTCCAGGCCCAGGCTGACACCGTTGAGCGCCTTGACCGTGCCGGCGGGGCTGCGGAACTGGACGCACAGGCCTTCGATTCTCAGGGCTTCCGCCATAAGGGGCGCTCCCTTGTGTTGTTCTGACACTCTATTCTTTGGGGGTCTCAGTATGGAGGTAGTCTCAATACGAGCGGTTGGAGGCTGAAAGACCGGCGGGCCCGGATGCTTCAGGGCCGGTAGGAGCCGGGGACTTCGGCGCGCAGGTTCACGGGGCGGTATTGGCCGCTCTTGAGTAGACGAATCAAGTCTGACACGCCTTTGACTTTGCCGTGAAACTCGGTAGCCGCCGTACCCAGTTGAGCAGCGCGGTGGGCGTCGCTGCCTGCGGTTGCGGGCAGGGCCAGCGACGCGGCCAGGTCGCTGGAGTAGCGGTTCTGCTCGGCGGAACCGCGCCCGTTCAGCGCCTCTACGGCTTCGCACAGGCCGAAGAATGGGTCGCCGACGGCCCGCTCCAGCATACCGGCGCGGGCATCGGGGGCGCGCCCCGGCTCTTCGAGGAACCGGCGGCGATAGGGGTGGGCAGCAATCAGAACGCCCCCATCCCGATCGGCGCAGGCCCGCAGGAACTCCGGCTTGTGCATCCCGAACTCGTATCTATGCAGGCCAAAGGCGAGGACATGACCTGCATCGGTGTTGATCTCACTGCCCGCCAGCACCAGGAAGCTATGCCGTTGTGACAGATCCCGCGTCTGCCTGTCAGTCCAGAAGGCGTCGTGGTCGGTCAGGCAAATGCCGCCCAGCCCCACGGACTTGGCGCCCTCGATCGCCTCTTCGACGCTCATAAAGCTGTCGTCGGACATTGGGTAGCTGTGGGTGTGCAGGTCTATGAGCAAAACAATAGCAAGAGGGCCGGAGCAGGATTGTGCCAGGAACAGGACTGTGCCCGGAGCGAGACGTGCCCGGAGCGAGACTGTAAGATGATAGCATGTTGGGGCTAAATGGGGGAATGCAAGGCGCTATTTAGCTTGAATGTCGCGCTCTTCTATCTCATATCAGCGGACTCATACCAGCGGGCTCATACCAGCGGACGTTCCCTGGCTTTTGAGGTCGGCAACCTATCGGCTGTCTTGCGCGTTGGCGATGACAGGCATGGCCCTGATGCCGGTTACGCCGGTAAGAAATCGGGCATTTCGCCCGGCCGTCGTCGTTTTTGCCGCCCGTGTAGGATGCTTCGACAGCAAGTTAACCGGGGCGCTGCTGGCAGCGCGGTCGCCCGCCACCATGATCATATCAGCGCGATGGAAGTTCCGTAACCGTCGGGCGTGGCGTCTGCGATTCGCTGGGACATCAAGGACAGTTCATTGGTATCGATGACGTGGGCTAATTCACAGTCTCACCCCCTGAACAGTCTCACACACTGAGAGGAAAGGGCAGGAAATGGCGTTTAAGATATCAGCGCGGCGTCATATAGCCTTCTGATTCCAGCTCTTCCAGGATTTCCTCGGCGCGGCTGCCCCCCACCTTAAGGCGGCGTTGCAAGACTGAGGCGCTAAGGTTGGGGTTGCGGGCGGCCAGGTCGCGGGCCTGGTCCATCTGTTGGGCGTCCAAGCCAAGGGATTCGGCTTCGCCGTCATCGTTTTCGCCAGACAGCAAGTTGATGGGCGCAAGGGGAGGGCCTTCCTGCGCCTGCCAGAACTCGACCAGCGCCTCCACTTCCTCGTCATAGACCAGTGCGCCCTGCATTCTCTGGGCCTTGGGGGACTCCTTGTGCAGTATCAGCGCATCACCCTTGCCCATGAGCTTCTCAGCGCCCGCGGAGTCCAGGATTACGCGGGAATCCACCTGCCCGGAGACAGCGAAGGCGCATCGGGCCGGGATGTTCGCCTTCAGCAGGCCGGTTACCACGTTGACCGAGGGACGCTGTGTCGCCAGCAGCAGATGGATCCCGGCGGCCCGGCCCAATTGGGCCAGACGAACGAGGTTCTGCTCCACCTCGAAGCCCGAGACCATCATCAGGTCGGCCAGCTCGTCCACTATCAGCACAAGGAAGGGCATTTTTTCTTCGTTCAAGGCCGGAACGCGCTGGTTGTAGCCTTCGATGTTGCGGACGCCCAGCTCTTCCATCTGCTTGTAGCGGCGTATCATCTCGCGGTTGAGGCCCTTCAGCGCGTCGGTCACTTCCTCGGCTTCCACTATCACTGGCTGAATCAGGTGAGGAATGCCGTTGAAGGGGGTCAGTTCTACCCGCTTCGGGTCTACCATAAGGACACGTAGCTGATCCGGGGTCTTGGTCAGCAAGAAAGAGGCGACAATGGAGTTTATCTGCACGCTCTTGCCGCTGCCGGTGGAGCCGGCGATGAGCATATGGGGCAGGGAGGCAAGGTTGAGGGCCACGGGAGCGCCGCCGGTGTCTTGCCCCATGGCGATGGGCAGGCCACCCTTGCCCGCAATCTTGCGGAACTCGGCGGTCTCCATCACGGCCCGCAGATGTACCTTGGAGGGGGTGGGAACCGGAACCTCTATTCCTACCAGCCCCGCCCCCGCTATGGGAGCTTCCATTCTGAGGTAGGGGGTTTTAAGGGCCAGGGCTAAATCCTTCTCGCGGGTGATGATGCTCTGCACTTTAACCCGGCTGCGCTCCCCGCCGCCTTCTTTCTTCTCCCCACCGCGCTTCGCCGTCCAGCCGGGCGACAGCCCGAATTGCACCACACGAGGGCCGGCCTTGATGTCGCTCACCTCAACGCTCACACCGTGATCGGACAGAGCCTCCTCCACCTGCCGCGCCATACCCTTGAGTGCTTCTTGGGATGCGTCCACAGACTCCGGCGGCGCCAGCATCTCCACCGGCGGTAGACGCCAAGCGGGCCCGGTGTCTTCGGCCAGCGGTGTCGGCGGCGCGAATTTGGAAGGCGCGGACTCCCAGGGCGGGGCGTAACCGTCACCGTAAGCGTTTTCAGCTTCCGGGGCGGTCGCGTCATCCCAGATGCCGGTTATGATGCTCGAACTGTCCGCTTCCGTCCTGATTGGCTGGCGGTCGATGAGCGTCTCTTCCGTTTGATTGTGAACTATCCTGGATTCCGCCCGCCGTTGAGCGCGGGCTTCCAGCCTGCGGGCGCGGCTTTCCCGATTTCTGGCGGTTATGTTGCTCAAGACGGGGCCAACGCGCTGAATGCCGGCATAAAGATATTCTGCAGCGATGGTCAAGCATCGCCATACATACGCGGCGGCGCGGGAGTACAGTGGCCCGGCGGTGCGAGGATACAGCACAAGGGGAACTGCCGCGGCGATGCCCAGCATTTTGGCTAAGCCGAAGGGCAGAAGCGACGGGCCACCCACGGCGACGCCCCAGTGGCCGCCCATAGTGGCCTCTTCCAGCAGCCCGTCGGAGGGGGCGAAGTACGAGAGGACGCCGATGGACAGCGTCACTGCGGCGGCGGCTACGGCCCAGCGTCTCCAGTAGTGGAACAGGGAGCGCGGGAAGTAGCGCAGGCTGAAAAGGGCGGCAATGGCCCACAGAGCCGCGGGCGCCCAGCCATAACCTAGGGCCTGCCAGGTCCATTCACGGGCGCCGGGTGAGAAGTAAAAGAATACTGCGGCAACGATGGCCGCCGCGGCCACCATCAGGACGTCTAAAAACAGCCAAGGGCTGCCGTGAAACGTATCGGGAAAGGCTCTGGGGGAGCCGGTTTGCGCTTTCTCGGCGGTAGCAGCCACAGCAAGTCTCCTGCCTGCGGAATTGCGGTGGCAACCAGAGGCGGGCTTGATGCGACTTACGACTCCAAAGGGGCCATAGTTTTTAATTCTCCCTTTCCTTTCGGAAGGAGAGGTCCCGGGGTTGAGGGTGAAACCCTTAAGCGTCAGCAACTATGCGCCCGGCGCGGAAACGCTCTTGCCCCAACCCTCTCCCTCTGGAAAGGGGAATTTATTTCAGACCTCGGTCACCACCGGGATTATCATAGGGGATCTGCGGGTGGCGTTAGCTATGAAGCTGCGGGCAGTTTCGCGCACTTTGCGCTTGAGCTCATCGTTGCTGGGGGGCGGGCCGCCGTTGGCGGAAAGCTCCACTACCAGGTGTTCTCCCAGTTCTTGGAAGAGCTGCCCGGTTTCTCCTTCCTCCATGAACCCGCTGGCCACGGTGAGCGGCTGCGCTGCGGGCAGGCGGCTGCCCGCAGCGATGGTCAGCGCTACAACGACCACGCCGTCGTGGGAGAGGCTGCGCCGCTGAGACAGAACCGGGCTTTGCACATCGCGGCGGGATATGCCGTCCACGTATATGGGGCCGGCGGATATGCGTTCCCCGGTAACGCCGCCGTCCGCGCTCAATTCCAGCACGTCGCCGTCTTCCAGCACGAAGATGCCATCTGCGGCAACGTCCATATCCCAAGCGATTTGCGCATGGGCGTTGAGGTGGCGGTACTCGCCGTGTACCGGCACGAAGTACCGGGGTTTGACCAGACTCAGCATCAGCTTCAGTTCCTCCCGGCTGGCATGGCCGTGTACGTGCACTGTGGCGATGCGGTTGTAGAGTACACGGGCGCCCTGGCGCAACAGATTGTCTATGGTGCGGCTCACCGGCAGCTCGTTACCCGGTATCGGGGTGGCGCTGATTACCACGGTGTCGCCGGCCATTATCCGCACATCGCGGTGTTCTCCCTTGGCGATGCGCACCAGCGCAGAAGTGGGTTCGCCCTGGCTGCCGGTGGTGAGCAGCACCACCTGTTCCGGCGGCAGGTTGCGGATGGCGTGCATGGGCAGGAGGACGCCGGGAGGCAGGTTTAGGTAGCCTAGATCGGAGGCTACGTTGACCGTATCCACCATGCTGCGCCCGACGATGCTGACCTTGCGCCCGTGGCGCCCGGCGGCGTCCACCACCTGCTGCACCCGCGAGACCAGAGAGGCGAATGTGGCGACCATCACCCGTCCCGGCGCTTCTCGAATGGCCCGGTCCAACGCCTCTCCCACCACTTGCTCGGAAGGAGTGTAGCCCGGCGTTTCGGCATAGGTGGAGTCGGAGAGCAGCAGCAGCACGCCCTCATCGCCGTACTTGGCTAGGGTGGTGAGCTCGATGGTGCGCCCGTCCACCGGGGTGTGGTCTATCTTGAAATCGCCGGTGTGTATCACTGTTCCCAATGGGGTGCTGACGGCGATGCCCATGGCGTCGGGGATGCTGTGGCAGACGCGAAACCAGCGGGCGGCGAAGTGCTGGCCGAACTGGTATGGCACGCCGGGGTCTATGGGAGTAGACGTGAACCCCCGGCTGGCTCGGCGTTCCTTGAGCTTGGCGGAAATCAGCCCGTGGGCCAGGCGGGGAGCGAACACCGGCGGGGGCGTCCCAGCGCCCGCGAGGAGGGGCAGCACGAAGGGGAGCGCCCCTATGTGGTCTTCGTGACCGTGGGTAATCAGTATGGCGCGAACCCGGTCGGCGCGCTCTGCCAGATAGGAAACGTCGGGGATTATGAGGTCAACGCCCAGCATCCCTTCCTCCGGGAACTGGACACCACAGTCAATGACGATTATATCGTCGCCAAATTCGAGGGCCAGCATATTCTTGCCGATTTCCCCCAGCCCTCCCAGGGGTATGACGCGAAGTTTCTCAGCCAATTGGAATTTTTTTCCTCTCTTACCGATTCGTGAATTGCCATTAAATCGTGGAGCGCCACTGCTCGTTATTCCTGCAAAAACCGGAATCTAGAGGCGCTATCGGCCAGCCGTTTACCTTCCATTCTTGCCCCATTCTTGCCTCTGGACATTCTGGGGTTCCAGTTTTTGCAGGAATTGCGGAAGGCGGCGCAGGAGAGTTCTGTATCCGTGAAAGCAGACAGCGAAAACAGATAATTGCCACTGTCTAAAGCAGCGCAAGCTGTTGCGGGTCATCCTGGTTTCCGGGCGTATCCGGGTCCCGCCCGCCCGCCGGTTCTTCGGGTGCGTTGCCGCCAGGCGCAGGCGGCAGGGTGGCGAGAGCGCCGAAAATGTCCAACTGCGCGGCGGGCGGTTCTTTGGGCGGCCCGCTGTCAGGCTCAGTCGGATCGGGAAGGGCATCGGCCTCCAGGATGCCGGCGATGGCGCGAAAGTCTTCCACCAGCGTTTTTCGCAGTTCGGGGCGGCGCAGGGCCGCCGCGGGGTGAAGCACCGGGAAAATGCGACGGCCATCCTTTTGGCGCAATTTGCCTCGCGCGCGGGTGACGCTCTCGCCGGGGAAGAAACGGCCCAAGGAGAAACGGCCCAGGGTGACAATCAGCTTCGGGTTGACCAACTCTATCTGGCGCTCCAGATACTTCCCGCAGGCGGTGATTTCCGCCGGTTCCGGGTCCCGGTTGTCCGGCGGTCGGCACTTCACCATATTGGCTATAAAAGCGTCCTCGCGGTTGGCGCCGATGGATGCCAGCAGTCCTTCCAGCAGGTGGCCGGCCGGTCCAACGAAGGGCCGCCCCTGGCGGTCTTCGTGGAAGCCTGGCCCCTCGCCGATGAACATCAGCTCCGCCGATGGGTTGCCCTCGCCGGGTACAGCGTGTGTGCGGCCCCGGTGCAGCGGGCAATCGGTGCAATTGCGAACTGCTCTAGCTACCTCGTCCAGGCTATCCATAGCCTAGCTCCTCATCTGTGACCTGCGGAGCCGGAAATGCAAGGCAACATTTCCGGGTGCGGCTCAGTTGTCTTCGATGCCGCGGTCCTTCAGATAGTTCACAGCGTCGCCGACAGTGGCGATCTTGCCGGCGTCTTCGTCGGGAATCTCCAGCGGGGTCTCTTCGCTGGAAAACTCTTCCTCGAAGGCCATTATCAGTTCCACTAGGTCGAGGGAGTCAGCGTTCAGATCATCCTCGAAAGAGGAAGTTTCCTCAACTTCACCTTCGCTGACTCCCAGTTTGTCTACAACAATGTCTTTGACGCGCTCGTAAATCGTGGGCAACGTTCAACTCCCTTTAGACGCGGGTTCAGCGGCGGCGTTTCGGCTCTGCTCATGACAAGCCAGTTCTCCGGACTCCAGGCCGGCCATTATGGAGCCGAGGACCCCGTTGACAAATCTGGCGGAGCTGTCGCTTCCGAACACCTTGGCTATCTCCACCGCCTCGTCAACCGCCGTTTTGCGGGGAGTGGCCGGATTGTGAAAAAGTTCAAAAATGGCGATTCTCAAAATGTTGCGGTCAACGATGGGCAACTGCGGCACCGGCCAGGCCGGAGCGTAGCGGCTGATGAGGCTGTCAAGGCCGGGCCAGTGTTCGCACACCCCTTGGTGCAGCCGCTCGGCCAACTCCATGACGGAGCGGTTAAATTCTTCATCCATCCACCCGTAGTTGGGGCCGGTTTTCTGGACACGCCCGTCTCTTGCGCGGGTAACATCGGCGGCGAACAGAGATTGTAACGCGACGGTTCTCGCTGTGCGCCTGGGGTCAACGGACTCGACCATATAACACGGCCTTTTATGGGGATGCCCCCACCTTAACCCTCACCTCTGAGGGAGAGAATTATTGGTTCAGGCTATTGCGTGGGCCAGCTTTGAGCCAGCTTGCGGATGGAATCGGGGTCAGCCACCGCTGACACTTCCGCGTTTCGGTCAATTCGCTTGATCAGACCGGCTAGCACCCCGCCCGCGCCGAACTCGACGAAGTGGCTGATGCCGGAGGCAACCATAGTGCGGACGGAGTCCTTCCATTGGACGCACTGGCAGAGGCCACTGATCAGTTCCTCTCTGATTTCGCTGCTGGCGCTCAGAGGGCGGCAGTCGCAGTTGGCTATAATCGGTATACGGGGTTCCCTGAGGCGCAGGGATTCCAGTTCGGCGGCCAGCCCTTCCTTGGCCTCGTGCATTAGCGAGGAGTGGAACGCCCCACTGACCGGCAGCGGCACGGCCTTGCGCGCCCCCCGGGCGGTGGCGAGGTCAACGGCGTGGGCAATGGCAATCCGGTCGCCGCTGATGACTATCTGGTTGTCAGTGTTGATGTTCGCCAGTTCCACGCCGGTCTCGGCGCAAATCTGGTCAAAGGCCAACTCATCCAGCCCCAAGATGGCGGCCATAGCCCCAGGGCGGTTGACGGAAGCCTGGTTCATTAGCTCGCCCCGCCGGCGCACTAGGCGGACGGCGTCAAAGAAGTCCATGACTCCGGCGGCAACCAAGGCAGTGTATTCCCCCAGGCTGTGGCCGGCGACGGCTCCGGCATCCGCGGCTTGTGGGCCGCCAACTTCGCGCCAGGCGCGCCATGAAGCTATGCTTACTGTCATTATGGCCGGCTGGGAATTGACAGTGTTCTGAAGCTCCCCTGCCGGGCCTTCAAATATCATTCGGGATATCGGGAACCCCAAGCTGTCGTCCGCCTCCTCGAAGGTCTCGCGGGCGGCGGTCGAGGATTCCAGGAGAGCGGCTCCCATACCTACCTTCTGGGATCCTTGCCCTGGGAACACGTATGCCCGATTGTTCAGTGCTGTCGTACTCGTAGTGACCTCCTGAGGAGGAAACAGGTTGTGGGATTTCGTTCCACGAGAATTTTAGTTATTCTGCCAAAATAATGCAACGCAATGCAGACTGGTCTATCAGGAATTTTGCAGGGCCGGGTTAGCCAGGCTATTGCATCCGCCAGTGATGCCGCGTGTACCAGATTGTGCGTACCCGCCCGCGTCCGCAATACATTTTTCGGGATAGGGATACGCTGCCTGCCGTGTAGAGCGGCAGGCAGCGCCAGCGGATTTGCGTAAAAAGGTAGCACCCGGAAACGCGCGGTCAGGCCAAGTTTTGTATTACCTGCCGACCCCGGTAGTAGCCGCACCCGGGACAGGCGGTATGGGGCAATTTTGCGCGGCGGCAACGCGGGCATACCGCCGCGTGTACCGGCTTAAGCCGATAGGCAGTGAGCCGTCGGCCCCGCCTTGCTCTGGTCAGTTTCTTCTTGGGTAAGGCGCCCATAGTGTTAAATCCTCTTTACCTTGCCTTGTCCGGTTCCCCGTCCGGGGGGCGGATGCGGGCGCTGTTGCCCCGCATACAGGCAGGCGAAACGCATTCTTAATCTGATATAGCTTGTAAAACGGCCCCGCCTATGGGAGCGGCGAATTGTCGATACCCTTGGGAATCAGATCCGCCAGCACTCCCCAGCGGGGGTCAATGGCAGGCCCTTCGCATTTACACTTTTCCGTATTCAGGTCCGCCCCGCACTCTGGGCATAGGCCCAAGCAGTCGCTGCTGCAGAGGGTTTTCAGCGGCTCGCCGGTCAGCAGGTACTGGCGCAGCACATCGCTTAGATCCAGAATCTGGCGAGTGTCGATATGCAGCACGCCTTCGGACTCGTCTGGCGGTGACGTATGCCGTCCGGTGTTTGGGTCAATGGTCGGGTAGCACTCCTCTTCCAGTGTGAGGGTCGAGAGCCGGTCAAAGGGGGCAAGGCAGCGGGCGCAGGCAGCAATTACCTGCACGTCCACCGTGGCGTAGACCAGCAACCCATTATGGGTGCGGAGCAACCGCACCGTGCCAGTCGCCCGGCCATTGGCCGGGGTTTCCGGCGCGCCGTTGGAGACGGCCACTGGCTCATCCAGTTGAAACCGTCGGGTGGAACCGGTCGGTTCCATCAGAAGCTGCGAGACATTATAAAACATTTTAATCAGGCCCGTTCCCATTCTCCGAAACAAGGCAACAGCAATTATAGATTCTTGTGAAGCGGGAATGTCAAGGGAATATGCGCCGTTCTCTGCTGAAAGGATTGTAAAATCCCTTTCACGCTTCCATTATTGCCCGCTTTACCGGTATTCCTGCTTTACCGGGAATGCGGAGTATTATTTCCAATAACAACCGGGCCAATAGCAACCGGGCCAATAGCAACCGGGTTTCCTCAAAACCGCATGAATTTCCGGTAAAGCGGGCCGGTAAAGCGAAAATGGCAGGCAAAGGGCGCAATGGCGGTATTGGAAGCGCGTGTTGAGAATGCCTGCGCCGCCGTTCCGGTGAATATCGCCGTGAGGCGGTTGCCGCCGCCGTTGGTATGGGGTAGTCTAAATTGGGAGTGAAGAGAAGATATGAATATCCCAACCGTTGTTGTCCTGATTGATGGCTTCGACCCGGAATACTTGGATGCTTGCCCTGCGCCCAACCTGGAGGATATGACGCGGCGAGGCTTCCGGGTGGACGGGCGCGGCATGACGCCCAGCGTAACCAACGTCAACAACGTCTCTCTGGTGACCGGCAGCTACCCAGAGCGGCACGGCATAACCTCCAACTACTGGCTTGACCGGCAGAGCGGCGAAGAGTTCTATATGGAGTCGGCCGAGTTTCTTCGCGCCGAGACTATGTTCCAGAGAGCTTCCGCCGCCGGTCTGCGCTCCCTGCTGGTCACCGCCAAGGACAAGCTGCGCCGCCTGCTCAGTCCGGCAGATGGGGGCGCGACAGTCAGCATATCCTCAGAAGCCCCGCCTGGATGGGTGGTTGACGGCGTGGGTGAACCGCCGCCCATCTACTCTCTGGAAGTCAACCGCTGGGTGCTGGACGCCGGACGCTACGCCATGTCGCGCGAACCTTTCGACCTGGTGTATCTCACCACCACCGACTATGCCATGCACGTCTACGGCCCGCAGCATTCTGAATCGGCCCGCCATGTCGCCCTGTTGGACGAAGGGCTGGGCGCGATTCTGGGGCAGGCCCCCGATGCGCGGGTGCTGGTCACCGCCGACCACGGAATGTCGGACAAGTCGCGGATGCTGCACTTGCCCGGCGAGCTGGCCCGCTACGGCATAAAGGCCCGCGCCGTGCCGGTTATCAAAGACCGCTACATCGTCCATCACTCCAACTTGGGTGGCAGCATCTACGTGCATTTGGACAACGCCTCCGACCGCAACGCCGCACTAGACGCCCTGCGCAGTCTGGACGGCGTAGATAACGCTCTGTCTGTCGAGGAGGCGGCGCAACGCTTCCGACTGATGCCGGAACGGATGGGCGACATACTGGCGTTGGCCGACGCTGCCACCGTCTTCGGCGACCCGGGCGAGGTGGCAATGCCCCTGGGCCTGCGCTCCCACGGCTCAGCCCACGAGACCACGGTGCCGATCATCGGCTGCGGCCCCGGCCTTGATCCCGCCCGTTTTCATGAGAATTTGGACGTGGGCCGCTACATCTTCGAGGATGTCTTGCCGGCCCCCCGATAAGTAAGATCGAGGCAACGGGGCATTGGAAAACCTGTATGAGTGTCATTCGCGTCGCCGCGCCCGCCACCACCGCCAACCTTGGCCCAGGCTATGACTGTTTGGGTATGGCCCTGGACATCTGGAACACCATTGAGGTGGAGTCGCTGCCCGGCGGCGCCCCCTCTGTGACCGTGTCCGGCGAGGGCGAAGGGGAACTGGAGGCAAACCCGGAGAACCTGGTTTACCGCTCGATGGAGTTCCTGTACCGCGAGTTGGGCTGCCCTATGCCGCCGCTCAAGGTGCGTTGCGACAACAAGATACCGCTGGCCCGCGGGCTGGGCAGCAGTGCCGCCGCTATATCTGGCGGGCTGGCCGCCGCCAACGCCCTGGCCGCCAAGACGGGGGGCGGAGGCGAGTTCCCTGCCCGTGATTTGCTGGAGATGGCCGCCACCATCGAGGGCCACCCCGACAACGTAGCCGCCGCTGTTATGGGCGGCCTCCAACTCGTGGTGACCAGCGAACACGTCACCGGCGAACGCGATAACGGCGAAAGCACGCTATACACCGTGCCGGTCAGCGTTCCCGCCGAGATTCACGCTGTGTTGTTCATCCCCGAAACCCGCATCGCCACCGCCGACGCCCGCGCCGTGCTGCCGCCGCAGTTGCCGATGGCCGACGCGGTGCATAACATGGCCCGCGTTGCCCTCCTGGTGGCCGGGATGTCCACCAATCACCCCGAATACTTGGCCGTAGCCACTCAGGATAAGCTTCACCAGCCCTACCGTCAGCCCCTCTTCCCGGCGATGAAGCTGCTGATGAAGGCCGCTCTCGACGCCGGGGCGCTGGGCGCGTTCCTGTCTGGCAGCGGCTCTACCGTTCTCGCCCTGACCCAAGGCCGCGAAATGACCGTCGCCTACGAGATGGCTGAAGCCGCCCGCCAGGCATCGGTTGAAGGAACAGTGAAGGTCACCCAGCCGACGGCGCTGGGCGCGCATCTCGTATCGGAGTAGAGATACAGATTGCAGAGATCTATGATTTGAGTATATTCAGCGGACCCATTGGAGCAGGCCACCCGGAGGGCGGAGATATGACAGAAATGTTGGCGGCAGTTGACACGGGCGCTGTCTATATGATGCTGCCCGAACCCTTGTTGACGCAGGCTCACCTCAACCCGCCTTGGAGAACAGTTTGCGTTTCGCGGAGGGCAATGAACAGGCGCTAAGCGTAGGTTTCTGTCGTATAGTTTGGCCGGGCGATGCGGCTATTTGCCGGTTGTCTTTGGCTCCGGGGGGAAATATCTGATGGGCGCAACCACGCGGAAATTTTCAACCTCGCAGTAGAACCCAGTCTCCCAAGACCGGTTAGCCGGATAAACCCTGAAAGGGTTTATGTGCCCTGAAAGGGTTTATATGTCCTGAAAGGGTTTATATGTAAGGTAAATGCGTTGAAAAATAGTTGCGAGATAAAACCCCCATGCCTCTGATAGTCCAAAAATACGGCGGTTCTTCCGTCGCCGACGCGGAGAAGATACTCACCGTTGCCCGGCGCATTGGCGTGGTGCGGCAGGCGGGTACGGATGTAGTGGCCGTGGTGTCGGCTATGGGCGACACTACTGATGCGCTTATCGAGCTGGCCCATTCCGTTTCCCGCGAACCCCACGCCCGCGAGCTGGACCTGCTGCTGTCCACCGGGGAGCTGGTGTCTTGCACCTTGCTGACTATGGCGCTGCGAGAGCTGGGCCATGAGGCCATCAGCCTCAGCGGGCCCCAGGCGGGCATCCACACCGACACCAGCTTCGGTCGCGCCCGCATCAGCCGCATCGAGGCGGGGCGCGTCCGCCGCGAACTGGCTGCCGGGCGCGTTGTGGTGGTCGCCGGGTTCCAGGGCATCACCGCCGAAGATGACATAACGACCCTGGGCCGGGGCGGTTCCGACACTACCGCTGTGGCCATCGCCGCAGCCCTGAAAGCCGGCCGCTGCGAAATTTACACCGATGTCGAAGGCATCTACACCGCCGACCCCCGCATCGTCCCCGGCGCCCGCAAGCTGGACGAGGTGGGCTATGAAGAGATGCTGGAGCTGGCAAGCCTGGGGGCCAAGATGCACCCTCGCTCTATAGAGCTGGGCGGCGTGTATCGCGTTCCCATCTACGTGGCCTCCAGCTTTACCGACGTTCCCGGCACGCTGATTCACGCCGTAGGCAACAGCCCGTCCGATGCTTTCGTCAGCAATAAGTCCATCCCCGCTCAAACCCCGGTCCCCGCTCAAACCGGGGTCTATTCTAAACCAGTGTCCAGCCCGTCAGCCGAGAATCAGGCCGAGAATCAGATGGAAGACAGAATCAAAGTAACCGGAATCGCCTACAACGCCAACGTTGCCAAGATAACGGTGCAGGGAGTGCCGGATCGCCCCGGCCTCGCCGCCGCCCTGTTCGAGCCGCTGGCTGAGTCGGACATCAACGTGGACACCATAGTACAGAACACCGGGGCGCAGAACACTGGGGAAGGCCAGTTCACGGACATCAGCTTCACCGTCGGACGCGCCGAGCTGCCCGCTGCCTTGCGCCTGGTGGAAGCCATCGCCCCGCAATTGGGCGCCGGCGGAGTGGTGAGCGCTCCTGACCTGGCCGTGGTCAGCATCGTTGGCTCCGGTATGCAGAACACGCCGGGCTATGCCTCCCGTATGTTCCGCCTGCTGGCCAACGGCGGCGTCAACATAGATATGATTACCACTTCAGAAATTCGTATCTCCTGTATAATCTCCGAAGCCCAGGGGCATGACGCCGTGCGGCTGCTGCACGAGGGCTTTCAGCTCGACCGGGAGTGACGGGCGGCGCGCGGAGCTCGCAATTTGATCCTTTCACTCCCATCGCAACCTTCCCCCTCTCCCTTAAGAGGTATAGCGCTATGAAAGTGTCATAGGGACAGCAATGACCCCAACGCCCTATCTGTCCGTGGTCATACCGGCCTACAACGAGGAAATCCGCATCTCCCGCACCATCTGCGAGATTGTCTCCTATCTGAACGGACAGGACTACGAATGGGAGATTGTGGTGGCCGATGACGGAAGTTCCGACGCCACCGCCCGCCTGGCGCCGGAAGCCGCCGGGGGCGATCCTCGGGTTCGCGTGCTGCCGCTGGAGCATCGCGGCAAGGGCTGGGCGGTCAAGAACGGTATGCTGTTTGCCGCCGGCGAGTTCCGCCTGCTTTGCGACGCCGACCTGTCGGTTCCCATTACACAGGCGGAGCGGCTGCTGCCGCCCCGGGCTGTGGGAGTGGACGTGGCCGTTGGCTCAAGGGAGGCGCCCGGCGCCGCCCGCTACGGCGAGCCCGTCCGGCGCCACCTCATGGGCCGGGTATTCAACGCTGTCACCCGCCGCCTGGCCGCTGTGGAGCTGGAAGACACGCAATGCGGCTTCAAGTGTTTCCGGGCGGCCGCCGCCGACCGTCTGTTCGCCAGTGTTACGCTGGATGGCTTCTCCTATGACGTTGAAGCGCTGCATCTTGCGCGGCGCTCTGGGATGACGGTGGCCGAAATCGGCGTGGACTGGCATTACCGTGAACACAGCAAGGTTAGGCCCCTGCGCGACGCCCTTTCGATGTTTGTGGATTTGCTGCGTATCCGGTGGCGGCATCGCGGGTATTCTGCCCGCTAGAATCCGCAATGCCCGCAGCCGAAATCCGGCGGATAATTCCCTGGAATTCGCTAACAATCAGGCTAATTTCCCTATTGACCGCCCGCCTGAAATTGATATTACAATTGGTGATATGTAAAGAGGGCGCCGCTCGCGGCGCCGCCCGTCGCTGTTGTCAGCCCGTCGCTGTTTTCAGGAGGAGGCGCAGCGAACTGGCCCGGCGCTTGTGTTCAGGGACGCCAAATATGGATGGAGAAGGATGAGCAACGAAATTTCTGCCGTCGCTAACGGAGCGAAGTTCAGGCACAGCCTGGACCGTGAGGCAGTAGACCTCGCCCTCAAGGGCGAGTGGGAGCGCGCGGCCCAAGTGAACCGCGCCATATTGGAACTGTTCGCTGACGACGTCGAAGCCATGAACCGGTTGGTCAAGGCTCTGATTGAAATGGGCAGCTACGCGGAGGCGAGCTCAGTTCTCGACCATTTGGTCGAAGTTGCGCCATATAACAACATCGCCCGCAGAAACCGCACCCGCCTGGAGCAGATACGCGGCAGCTCCGTCGCCGCCTCTCGCCACACCCGCCGGGTAACTGGAGCGCCGCAGTTGTTCATCGGCGAGAGTGGGAAGTCGGCCACTACCCTGCTGCGCCAGACGCCCCTCCGCCTGTCTCCGGCTCTGGTCTCGCCCGGCGACCCGGTGTTATTGCGGCTGGAGCATCACGCCCTCAATGCTTACGCGGATGACGGCCAGTATTTGGGGCAGGTAGACCCGCGGCTGGGACACCGCCTGAGTCGCCTGATTGAAGGCGGCAACACCTATGCTGCCGCTGTTGTGGGGGTCAACGGCGAAGGCATCAGCGTCATCATCCACGAGACCCACCGAGACCGCAGCCTTCAGCACGTCGCCTCCTTCCCAACTCGTGCTGCGCCCTTGCCTGAACCGCGAATAGAACGAGATGACGGCCTCGGAGTCCGCTTGACCGCTGACGAGGAAATTGTCAGCGACGAAGACGAGGAAGGCATGATAGACGAAGAGGAATTGCAGGCCGCCTGGAGCGAGGAGTAGGCACGTAACCGCGCGCCCTTGCCGCCATTCCCCGCGCAGATAGGCAAACTTTCTGGTGGCAAGGGCGTATGAATTTCCGCTTTCGTGGGAAAGCGGGGGCGAATTGCGTGGGTGGGGGGCGGGCCGAAGGGGGAGTTTCTGCGCCGGGCCGCTAAATCATAAACACGGGATCGTCGTCCCGGTTGATTCTCGTTTCCTCCGCCATCCCTTGGCGCAGATACTTGGGCAGCGCGAACATTCCCCGGTGAGTCTCGGCGTCGTAGTGCCGCAACTCCTTGTTGGCGCGACAGGCGATGCCGGAGTTCAGTTCATCATCCGGCAGTTGCGGAAGAGGGGAGTCAGAGGCAATGGAGAAGCCCCATAGCGTTTGGAAAGCCGGCACGTGCACCTGCGCCGCCGCTGTGTGGGCGAATATCCCGCTGAGCGTGTTGTAGATTACGGTGAAGCATTCTTGGTGATTGGGCAGCCCGGCCGGGCCTGACTGCGTCACCAGCACACCGCCCGGGTTCAGCCGGGCTTTGGCGATGCGGTAGAACTCATCGGTGTAGAGCAGGTAGGCGGTGCCTTCTTCCAGCGGGTCAACCAGGTCCAGGATGATGACGTCGAAACCGTCCCCCCCGGTTTGCAGATACGCCCGCGCGTCTTGATGCAGCAGCGTAACCCGAGGGTCGTCGAAGCTCCCCTGATGATGGTTCGGCAGGTGTGTCCGGCACAGCTCGACAACTTCCGAGTCCAGGTCGATCATAGTGACGCTTTCCACGGAACGGTGAGCCAGCGCCTCCCGCAGCGTACCGCCCTCGCCCCCGCCGCCGATAAACACGGACTTGGGGTCAGGGTGGAACATCATCGCCGGATGCACCAGGGATTCGTGATAGACAAACTCGTCCGTCTCTGTGGATTGCGTTTTCCCGTCGAGGACCAAGCTGCGCCCGAAGACGCAGGAATCCAGGACCTCCACCTTCTGGTAGGCGGTGGCTCCGGAAAACAGCACTGCCCGCAACCTTAGCATTACGGCTAAGTCGGGGGAGACGCTTTCAGCGAACCAGTTGCCAGTTAGTTCCATAGAACCGGGGGGTTCAGCCGTTGACGGGCTGAGCTAATAGTCCCCGTTCAATCTCCTTGATTTCGGCGTCCCGCGATTCCAATTGAGCCGCCAGCCTCTGCGCCGCTTCTCTGGGCAGAAAAGACGAGCCGCAGGAAAAGATATCGGCGGCGGCGTAACCGTATTCCGGCCAAGTGTGTATCGAGATGTGAGACTCGGCGATGGCCAAGATGCCGGTGACCCCTTGAGGGCTAAAGCGGTGAAAGGACTCTCCGACGACTGTGGCTCCTACGTCATGCGCAGCCGTCAACATCGCCTGACGTATGTAATTGAGGTCGTTGAGCAGGGTGGGGTTACAGTCCCTAAGTTCCAGCAAGACATGACAACCTAGAACCGTCAATCCACAAGTCCTCCCTTTGTGTCATGAATCAACGTCGCCCCCAGCGCAGTCTCTTATCAGGCGACAATGTGTAATTCTATATTGGAGGCCCTGGGTAATCAATACCCAATTTATGTCTGCTGGACAGGATATGAGTCTGCGGAGACCGAAAACCCCCTCTCAGCGGGAGATGGTTGGGGTGAGGGAGGCTATCTTCGTCCATTTGCCCAGACCCCCCACACTGACCCTCCACGAAAAGAGAGGGGATTTTCTGCAGGAAGAGTTACGGCTGAATCAGCACGCGGACGGCCCCGTCGGGGTCATGGCGCTGGGTCAGCAGGCGGTGGCCGGCCTGCTCCGCCCAGAGGGTGACGTCGTAGATGTTCAGGGCATCGGCCAGTATGGCCTCAACGAAGGACTCCCGGTCCTGCTCCATCTGGCGGGTGAGGGCGGCAATAACCCCGGCGCAGCTCTTGCCGCGCCCGTCCATAACCACCCAGCCTCCGGCGGCGGTTACGGGCGCGGCGTCAGCGTGAACGGCAATCTCGCCGGTCTTGCGCAGGTCGAGCTGCCGCTTGAACTCAGCCACGGACTCCCAGGCCACGGCCCGGCCCCGGTCGCCCGAGGCGCACACCGCGCCGCGCACGCCCACGATGTCGGGGTTGATGCGGGCCAGCTCGTCCAGGTCGCTAATCTTCAGGTGGCCCGACAGCGCAGTGCTCATTCCCAACTGCTTGCCTTCCAACACTATCTGGCGCAACACCGGCTCCGGCATAAAGTCGAACAGGTTCCGCCCGTCTTTGGTCAAGGTGTCTATGAGGAAGCCGTCGCATTCGCTATCTTTGGCAAGCTGCACCATCAAGTGGGGGTCAAGGCCGCCCTCGTACATCTCGTTGTCGGCGAACAGCGAGCCAACCAGCTTGGTGTTGAAGCCGTCCAAAGCGCGGCGGGACTCCCGCAAGACTTCCAGCGCCGTGTCATATTCGGCGACCCGGAACCCCACCTTGACCGATGTGGCGTCCATCATCGCGGCGGCATACACCGCCATCGCCACCGTTCCGGCCTGATTTGGCACCACGCCCAGTGTAACGCTGACGTGCTTCTCCACCGGGATGATGCCCCGCACCTGCCGCACGGTGGAGGGGTGTCCTGAGCCGACCATAGCCTCTTGCAGGTTCTTCACGTCCACCACGTCGGCCCCGCCCTGCTCGGCTTCCAGCGCCTCGTCAACGTTCTGGACGCTGACCATCAGCAACATACCGGAGGCGAAATTGTCGTTGCCGGTGAGCCATGCGGCGCGGGACTGCGGCTCCTTCGGCTGGGCGTAGACCGCCGGGGGAGAGTACGCGGGTGCGCGGGAGGCGATTTGCTCCGCTGGCCGGGCGCGCTCAGGTTCTGAAACGCGGGGCTTCAGCGGCTCCAGTTCCTCGCGCAACTGCATCTTCTCGCTGGGCGTCAGGTCCAGCAGAGGCAGGCGGGGTTTGCCGGCGGATATACCCATCAGCTCGCCCCAGTACTTTACCAGCGACACGGGCAGAGCTCCGTTGTACTTGTCCACGGTGCGGGTCCACCAGGCGTCGGATAGCTCGTTCAGGCGGCGCAGGTGGTTGTCGTAATAGGTCTCATCCAAGTTGCCTTGCGTGGCCTGCTCAATCCAGCGCACGTAGTTGTTGGCCCCGGGAACGTCGAAGCGCCAGTCTGACGTGTTGGCAAACATCACCTGCTGGTTAATCCCCAACTCCTGCCCCTTGAAGAAAATCCATTCGTCGGGCGTACTGATGATGGATTCCTTCCCCAGAGTCAGGTGCGCCTCGATGGAAAGCTGCTGGTTGAAGCTGGCTTCCTTGACGCCGACCACGTTGGGCAGGCTGCACAGCCGCGCCAACCCGTTGACGCTCATGGTGATGCCGAACTGCGGGGAGTTGTAGAACATTATGCCGAGATTGGTGTGTTCGGCCAGCAGCCGGACGTACTCCACCACCTGCTCTTCGGTCTTGGTTACTATGTAGGGCGGGGCGACGATGAGCAGGTCGTAGCCGCGTCCTTCGGCGTGGGCGGCCAGCGCCAGCATCTCCGGCGCCGAGGTGTGAGTGACGTGGGCGCCGATGGGCCAATGTCCGTTGCCTTCGGAACGCTGGGACTCCTCGGCCACGGCGTCCATCACGTCCAGCCGTTCCTCGTGGGTCAAGCTCCAGAACTCGCCCATGCCCCAAGCGCAGCCGGCCCCGGCGGTGCCCAGGCTGCGGATATGGCGGATGTTGCGCTTCATCCCATCCCGGTCAAAGCGGTTGTCGGGGGTGAACGGGGTTATCAGCGTAGTCCACTGCCCCTTCAGTGTCTCCCAAGCCCATTCCCTGGCTTCGTGTTTGCGGTAAGTTGCCATATTGCGACCTCCTTATGATGCGGCGGCCCGGCGTTCTAACACCGCGTCTATAAATGGCTCGAGCAACTCCTCGGCCCGTTCAATGTCAATGCCGACAACGATATCATCCTGGCCATAGAACGCAGTCGTTCCGTCGGCGATGTCCTCGCCGTCCTTCCGCGCCCCCATTTCCAGGCACAGGGTTTGAGTCGAAAGGAGCGTAGGTTACTTTGGCTTGGAGCAATGGTTGGATTACTCGACCTCGGTTGGTGATTATCTCCCTGGTCACGGTCTTCCTCCGTAGTCGTTTTCAAGCCGCCTGTCAGCATAAACGGCATGGAAAAAGCCGGATTCAGGGTTTCCGGCGAGCACCACCATAATCCATCGGTTGAATTCCGGCACGCGTCCGGCCAAAATTGTCTGGTCTTGGGCCAGCCACCTTTCGTAAGGATGTTTGACAATTCGCATTATCCATTCCGGGCGAATGTCGAAATGCCGTATTTGTTACTCCATTCCGTGCGGATTGGTCTGGGGCAGGGCGTAAAATTCCCTCCGAAGCTGCTCTATTTCGTGTGCCATACCGGCGCCACTGCGCTTGAAGTGCAGGTAATGGCGCAATGGTAGCACGAATCGAGAGCGGCCTTCACATCACATTCCTCTACCAACGGGATGTATGGACGCACGAGCCTCATCAGCCGCTAAGCAGGCTTTTCATTGTCATTCGGACGCTCCACAAGGCAAACCGGCTATTCCCAATCGGCCTCGTTGCGGGCTTCCTCGGGCAGCAGGGCCAGAATCTGGTTGATAACTGTCTGGATGCCTGGGACTAGAACTTCGACCTCTTCTCTGGACTCAACCGGAATGTAAAAGTTATGGTGCAGGCTTCGCGCCGATTGGAAATTGTTGGGGAATGCGGGATCACCGATTTCCCGCCCGATGTTTCTGGCGAAGTTCAACAAATCTCGATGCCCCCCAATCACCGGGCCACGCCAGGCGTCCACGGCGTGGACGGCTTGGGCGATGCTGCCCCACAGCATTTCGCCGGCCTTGCCGGGCTCATTCTTATTCAGCGCTTCCAGTGCGTTGTCCATATATTGCCGGCAGTGGAAGACATGGTTTCTGGCGGCTTCTATCTCTGGAGTCTGGGTTGTCATTGGGATGTTTCTCCAGCAAAACTTGGCATCCGGCTGATTCAGGCGGCCTTGTGTCTGGGTTGTCATTGGGATGTTTCCCCAGCAAAACCTCTGAAGGGATTTCCGTTCTGACAGGGGCGCACCGCGCTCGTGCGCCCCTCATCCGGGATTGCCTACTCCTCGTCGCCGTACTGCGCCTTCAGCGAGTCTACCACGGCGGGATCGGCCAGGGTGGTGGTGTCGCCCAGGGCGCGGCCCTCGGCCACGTCGCGGAGCAGGCGGCGCATTATCTTGCCGCTGCGGGTCTTGGGCAGTTCGGCGGCGAAATGGATATCGTCGGGGCGGGCCATGGCTCCGATCTTGCCGGCCACGTGGGCCTTCAGCTCGGCAATCACGTCGTTGGAGATAGCCACCCCGTCCTTGAGGGTGACGAAGGCGACGACGGCCTGGCCCTTGACCTCATGCTCCTTGCCGATGCAGGCGGCCTCGGCAACTTTCTGGTTGTCCACCAGTGCGCTCTCCACTTCCATGGTGCCAATGCGGTGGCCCGACACGTTGATAACGTCGTCCACCCGGCCCAGCAGCCAGAAATAGCCATCCTCGTCCAGCCTGGCGCCGTCGGCGGTGAAGTATATTCCCCCGCCCGCTAAATCGGCGTCATAGCGCGACCAGTAAGTATCCTTAAACCGCTCCGGATCTCCGTAAACCGTTCGCAACATGGAGGGCCACGGGCGTTTGACGACTAGGTAGCCGCCGCCTCCGGGGCCGACGGGGTTGCCGTCCGCGTCCAGGATTTCCGCCTCGATACCCGGGAAAGGTTTGGTGGCCGAGCCGGGTTTCAGCGTCGTTAGACCGGGTATCGGCGCAATCATGATGCTGCCGGTCTCGGTCTGCCACCAGGTATCCACCACCGGGCAGCGGCCCCCGCCGATGTGCTGCCAGTACCAGACCCACGCTTCGGGGTTGATCGGCTCACCGACCGTGCCCATCAACCGCAAGGAGGACATATCGTGTTTCTGCGGGTAGCCCTCGCCCCAGCGCATGAAGGTGCGAATGGCCGTGGGGGCGGTATACAGAATGGTGACGGCGTACTTGGCGACGATGGCCCAGAAGCGATCGCGGTCGGGGTAGTCGGGGGAACCCTCGTACATCACGGTGGTCGCGCCGTTAGCCAGCGGGCCGTAGACGATGTAGCTGTGGCCGGTCACCCAGCCGATGTCGGCGGTGCACCAGTAAATGTCATCCTCCTTGAGGTCAAAAATCCACTTGGCGGTGGCCTGAACGCCCAGCAGGTAGCCACCGGAAGAGTGGACAATGCCCTTGGGCTTGCCGGTGGTGCCGCTGGTGTAGAGCAGAAACAGCATATCCTCGCTGTCCATCGGTTCCGGCTCGCAGGTCATCGGCTGCCCGGCCACCAGCTCATGCCACCAGATGTCGCGTCCCTCTACCATTTTGTCTTCGGATCCGCCGGTCCGCCGCAACACCACCACTTTCTCGACAGTGGGTGCGCCGTCCAGCGAGTCGTCGGCGTTCTGCTTTAGGGGAACGATGCCGCCGCGCCGGTAGCCGCCGTCGGCGGTGATGAGCAGCTTGGACTCCGAGTCGTTGATGCGGTCGCGCAGCGACTCGGCGCTGAACCCGCCGAAGACCACGCTGTGGGGCGCGCCGATTCGGGCGCAGGCCAGCATGGCGATAGGCAGTTCCGGGGTCATGGGCAGGTAGATGGTCACCCGGTCGCCCTTCTTCACCCCCAGGCTCTTCAGCCCGTTGGCGAACTTGCAGACCTCCCGGAGCAGGTCGCCGTAGGTGTAGACCTGCCAGTCGCCGGGCTCGCCTTCCCAGACGATGGCGGCCTTGTTGCGCCGCCCGTTATTGACATGGCGGTCAATGCAGTTGTAAGACACGTTGAGCTTGCCGCCAATGAACCACTTGGCGAAGGGAGCGTCGCTCCAGTCCAGCACCGTATCCCACTTCTGATACCAGTCCAGCCCCTCGGCCAGCCCAGCCCAGAAACCCTCCGGGTCGGCGGCGGCTCTTGCGTAAATGTCCGGGTCCGACAAATTGGCCTTCGCCGTGAAATCTGCGGGCGGCGGAAAGCTCCGCTCCTCCTGAAGCAGTGCGTCGATGCTTCCCGTGTTCTGAACCATGGCTACCCTCCTGGCTTAGTCGTTGCGCACTCCAATTCCGCGCGATGGAATCGAGTTCTGTCGCATAAGTCTGTACGCCCCTAGTATAAACGCTGACGAAGCGGTCTAGCAGTTGCGCTATCGCCGGGTTGAGCTGTCCGATGGTTTCGAGTATGACGCCGCGCCGCTCGCGCAAATCTGCCAAGCGACATATAAGCTAGTGGCGGAAAACGCGATTGATGAGGCGCCGGTTTCGCCCAATGGTGGCAGCCATTTCTGCGAGGGCGCCGGATTTTGGTGTGATGCGGAAAGCAAGTGTTCCAACAGTTTGGGCCGGAGGGTCTGTTCAGAGCCGGATATGAGCAGACTTATCCCTAATCCGAGGGGGATGGGGAAATAATAGCAACAAGGTTGGGAAAGAAGTCCTCAAGTATTTTCAACGCGTGTTGGCGTTCCGGTTACTTCGTTATTCCCGGCAGCCGCGGGAATTCGGGCAAAGGGCGCGACGGTGGTATTACCAGCGCTTGCTGAGAATGTCTTCCAAAATTCGATTGGCTGCTTGGCATCCCGCGCACAGAAAAGGGGACAACCTGGGAAGGTTGCCCCCCTGTTTTCGCTGAGCCTGCCCCGGTCAGTTGTGGCCGGAGCGGCTAGACCGCTGGCAGACTGGGTTATCGGACCAGTTCCGGCTCGTCGAAGTATTGCGAAGCCAAGTTGGCCGAGGCCGGGCCGGACAGCACGTCAATGCCCCGGCGCACCGCGGTGCTGATGTTGTTCACTTCCAGCTCTAGGGCTCGCAGGTTGCGCAGGGCGTAGGCGTCGGCTTCGGAGCGGCAGGTTTGCGCCTGGTTTTCCGCCTGTTCCACGATGCGGCGGGCGCGTTCCTCGGCGTCGCGCAGCACGGTCATAGCCCGCTGTTCGGCCTGAAGCACCAGTTCATGCTTGTTGAGCCGCTCGCGGTATTCGTCTTCCGCCGAAGACTTGGTGCGGCGAGCCTCGGTCTGGGCCAAGTTCAGGATGTGGTCTTTCTGGATCAGCACTTCCTGGGCGGCGCGAACTTCCTTAGGAACGGCCAGCCGCAACTGGTCAACCAGTTCCATGGCCTTGGTGCGGTCAGCCAGGATGTGACCGCCGACGCGGGCCGGCTTGCTGGTGTTGATGAGAGTCTCCAACTTGTCGATGGCATTTATAATATCTATGATAGCCCCCTCTCCCGGTCACTACCCTTCGACGACCGGATTTCCGAATTTTGCGTACAAGGCATCCGCCACATTGGGAGGAACCATCTCCCTGATGTTTCCGCCGAGCTTGGCAACCTCCTTTAGTAAACTGGCGCTCACAAACATATAGTCCTGTGAGGTCATAAAGCAGACCAGGTCCACCTTCGGCTCCAGCTTGCGGTTCATAAAGGCCATCTCGAACTCGTACTCGAAGTCGAAGCCGCTCCGCAACCCCCGGACGATAACCTCGGCGCCGATGTCCCGGGCAAACCGGACGGTCAGTCCGGAATACTTGACTACCCGCACGTTGGGCAAGTGGCCGCAGGATTTCTGGAACAGTTCCACCCGCTCGTTGGTTGTGAACAGCAGGCTCTTGGACGGCGTGTCGTATACGCTGACCACCACCTCGTCGAACAGCGCCGAAGCTCGGGCCGCAATGTCCAGATGACCCACGGTGACCGGGTCGAAACTGCCCGGATAAAGCGCGACTACCATGCAGTCCCGGCTCCCTTCAGCTCATTCAGGTAGAACTCAACCACATTGTCTCCATACTGCCGGAGGATAATCCGCCGCAGGGCGCCATAGGCGGCCCGCAGTTCCGTTTGCCGGGAATGTCCGGCCACCACCACCCCGTCTGGAGCTACCAGGCCCGGCTGATGGGCAATGGCTTCCATGACGGTGTGGAACGCCCCCGCCCGGTAGGGCGGATCCAGCAACGCCAGGCTGTAGCCGCCGGGCAACGAGGGCAAGGCGCGAACGGCGTCACCCTGTCGCACTGTAGCCCTGCTGTCGAAGCCGGCGGCGGACAGGTTTTCCCGGATGACGGCGCATTGTCTTCGGTCGCGCTCCACGAAGTCGGCCCTCCCGGCGCCCCGGCTGAGGGCTTCGATGCCCAGACTGCCGGTGCCGGCGAACAGGTCGAGAACGTGACCTTCCCAGTACTGCCCGACCGCTAGTATGTTAAAAATTGCCGCCCGTACCCGTTCGGTGGTGGGGCGAACTCCCGGAACCACTGCGCCTTTCAGCCGCCGTCCCCTAGCCTCCCCGCCGCCTACGCGCATAGTTCGGACAAGTCGAAATTATACAAGACTCAGTTCTCCGCTGCCTGAAAATACGTTGTCAATTTCGTCCAATTTTAATACTTTAACCAAATCTTGAACACACTCAGCCGCTGAGGCATTCTCGACACGGCTGGCAATGCTTCATCGCTGCCCTTTGGTTACGCCCCTGCCCTTTGGTTACGCCGTTAGTTACGCCATTCCCGCAAAAGCGGAAACCCGGAGCGTCTTTGCCGATAGCAGCCTGAATTCCCCAAAACCGTATGGATTACCTGGAACGCGGAAATGACAAAGCAACCGGCAAAGCCGGCGTTTATTGACAACGCCAGCCGCCGTTTCAAGTTGACGCTCTGGAGGCTCTGTGCTAACATCCGCGCCACGAAGTACATTCCGCCCCAGCAATTCAGGATACCGGGACGAGTAGGGGACCACAAAACCGATGAGCTTCAGCCAGCGTTTGGCCGGCTATGCACCGGATAGGGACACGGTGCTGACTGTCGGCGTGTTTGATGGCGTGCATCTGGGCCACCGGCGCCTGCTCGACCACCTGATTAACTGGGCATCCCCCAGTTTAACCCCTGCTGTTATTACCTTTTCCAACCGCCCGGTGACCATCTTCCGGCCAGGAACCTTTCCCAGCTACCTTACCACTCCCGAGCATAAAGTTGACTTGCTCCGGGATGCTGGCATCGAACTGGTTGTTCCGCTGGAGTTCACCGAGGAACTCTCACAGATTTCTGCCCGCCGGTTCGCTGAACTGCTCAGAGAATCTATGCGTATGAAAGGGTTGGTGCTTGGCCCGGACTCGGCCTTGGGACGAGGGCGCGAGGGAGACCTCGCCTATATGCAGGCCGAGGGCGAGCGGTTGGGATTCTGGGTGCGTTCGGTTACGCCGCTGGAAATTAACGGGCTGCCCGTGAAGAGCCGTGTGATCCGTGAGTCGCTGGTCGCCGGCGACGTTGCAGGCGGGGCCAGGCTGCTGGGCCGCAACCACTCGCTCAACGGCAAGGTGGTGGTGGGCGACCAGCGAGGACGCACCCTGGGATTCCCTACCGCTAACATTGACATCTACCCTGGCCTGCTCTGGCCCGGCGACGGCATCTACGCCACCTGGGCCTATTTCGGCGGACAGCGCCACCTGTCGGCCACCTCCATTGGCGTCCGCCCCACTTTTGGGCTGACCCAAAGGCTGGTTGAGGTCTACGTGATGGACTTCAGCGGCGATCTGTACGGCCAGCAGATGACCGTCGAATTTGTCGAAAAAGTGCGAAATCAGGAAACCTTTGCCGACATAGACACACTGATCGCCCAGATAGAGCAAGATGTAGCCAACTCCCGATTGGCGCTGGCCCAGACCGAAGCCACACTCCCTGCTCCCCAGAAAGAAGGATCCTCTGCCAACCATCCTCCTCAGAGAGAGGGTTAGAGCGGGAGTGAACCCCAACCTATGCTTAGCCCCGAAATGCTGGACACGGTCGTTAACCGGGGGGTTAGCGACATTATCTCCCGAGATGAGTTCATTCGCCTGATACAGTCAGGCCGCCCCCTGCGGCTCAAGATGGGCTTCGATCCCAGCCGTCCCGATATCCACCTTGGCCACGTGGTCGGCCTCCGCAAGCTGCGCCAGCTACAGGACATGGGCCACCAGGTCATCCTCATCGTCGGCGACTGGACAGCTCAGATCGGCGACCCCAGCGGCCAGTCGGCTACCCGCCCGATGCTGACTCACGAACAGGTTATGGAGAATGCCCAGTCATACCTGCGCCAGTTCTTCAAGGTAGTAGACCGGGACCGCACCCAGGTGGTGGAGCAGAGCGAGTGGTTCGGAAAATTCACGCTGGCCGACGTCATCGGGCTGACCGGGCGCTTCACTGTGGCTCAGTTCCTCCAGCGGGCCGACTTTGCCCAGCGCTTCGCCGAGCAACGGCCCATCGCATTGACCGAACTGCTGTACCCTCTGCTGCAAGCGTATGACTCGATAGCCATCGAATCTGATGTGGAGTTTGGCGGCACCGACCAGATGTTCAACCTGCTGGTGGGCCGCGAACTACAGGAAATGATGGGCCAGACGCCGCAGCAGTGCTTTATGATGCCCATTCTGCCAGGCACAGACGGCGTGCAGAAAATGAGCAAGAGCCTCGACAACTACATCGCCGTTGACGAGGCCCCGGCGGATATGTACGGCAAGGTAATGTCCATCACCGACAATATGATTGTCCGCTACTACGAACTCTTGACCGACCTGCCCTCCGCCGCCCTTGCCGACCTGAAGCGCGATATAGACCAGGACGCCATCAACCCCATGGAGCATAAGAAGCGGTTGGCTTGGGACATCACCAGCCAGTTCCACGACGCTGCCTCCGCTGACGCCGCACAAGCGCGCTTCGAGCGCGTGGTGCAGGGCCGCAGCCTGCCCGACGATATGCCGGAGTTGCCGCTGGCGGAACTGCGGGAACTTCTGCCATCCCCTGATGATGCTAGGGGAATAAGCGGAGACTTAATCGCCATAGCGACTGGCGACGGTGGGGCCGCCCATACTCTCAATGCCCGATGGGACTCGCTGGTAGTAGCTGCGGGAATGGCAGACAGCAACGCCGCGGCGCGGAGGCTGATTTCACAAGGGGCTGTCGAACTTATTCATCCTTCGGGCGATTCACAGCGTCCTGATAATCCCCGAACTGACGCAACTGTCACTATCGGAGACGTGTTGCGTGTCGGCCGCCGCCGCTTCGTCCGCTTCACCGCCTAGCGGCCGCGGCGCTAACCCTCGCCTTGAGATGGGCGAGAAATCACGGCGATTGCGCGGAGTCGCCGCCGCCGTTCTGCTGGCGGAGCCGGGCGTTTTCGGCGCGAAGGTCTTCGATAGCCTGTTGGAGCGTGCGGATAAGTTCGGTCTGACCGTCGCTCTCTCGACTGCCGCCATTGTTCAATGCTGCGATTATCAGGGCCATCAATTCTCGGTGTCGGCGTTCCTCATCTTGGCGGCGGCGTTCTTCGTCTTGGCGGCGTTCTTCCTGCCGACGCTCTTCGTCTTGGCGGCGGCGTTCTTCATCTTGGCGGCGTTCTTCCTGCCGGCGTTCTTCCTGCTGTCGCCGGGCTCTAAGATCAAAATAACTGGATATCATTTGCGGCGCTCCCAAGACGGCGAGCATTATGGCGATATATGCTCCGGCTTGAAGGTATTCAAGAATTGTCCATTGTCCCATATTCACTATTGTACTCCGGTTGGCGCATTGGCGCACGGCGGGGCAAAGCAAATGCGTTTTGGACAGCGGGCTTGCTCAGCCTGCATTATGTTCACGTTGACACCCGCCGCCGCCGCTGGCTAGACTTGCCGGTATAGGCCATCCCCGGCGGTTGCCGCCCGCGCGCTGCCCGGTATTCTGTGACTCGGACACGACGGAGGTAGTCTCTTGATTTCTGACCACGAAATGCGAAAGCTGAATGAGCGCGCCGCTAGCTGGCGGGAGCGGCAGAACCCGGCCGCCCAGCGCCGCCCGGAATTTCGCACCCTCTCGCAACTTCCGGTGGATCAGCTATACACAGCCGCAGACACCACCGGCGAGGACTATATGGAGTCGGTGGGCCTGCCAGGGGAATTCCCCTACCTGCGCGGCATCCACGATACCGGCTACCGGGGGCGGCTGTGGACTTTCCGTATGTTTGCCGGGTTCGGGCGTCCCCAAGAAACCAACGAGCGTTTCAGGTTCCTGCTGGAACAGGGGCAGACCGGCCTCAGCGTTGCCTTCGATATGCCCACCCTCTACGGCTACGACACTGACGACCCCCGCGCCTTCGGAGAGTTTGGCACCTGTGGCGTGGCCGTGTCGTCGCTGGCCGACATGGAGACGCTGTTTGACGGCATCCGCCTGGACCAAGTAACCACCTCTATGACCATCAACGCTCCCGCCGCCATCATCTGGGCGATGTATCTGGCTCTGGCCGAAAAACAGGGAGCGCCGCTGGAAAAAATCGGCGGCACCATCCAGAACGACATCCTGAAAGAATACATCGCTCAGAACGAATACATTTTCCCGCCGCAGCCTTCGATGCGGCTAGTGACCGACACTGTGGAGTTCGGCGCGCGTCACGTTCCCCGCTGGAACCCAATCAGCATCAGCGGATATCATATCCGCGAGGCCGGCTCCAACGCTGTCCAGGAACTTGCCTTCACCCTAGCCGACGGCTTCGAGTACGTCCGCCACGCCCAGGAGCGCGGGCTAAGCGTAGACGAGTTCGCCCCGAGACTTAGCTTTTTCTTCAACGTGCATAACAACTTCTTCGAGGAAATCGGCAAGTTCCGCGCTGCCCGCCGTATCTGGGCCCAAGAGATGCGAGACACCTTCGGCGCGACTGATTCCCGCTCGCACAAGCTGCGTTTCCACGCGCAGACCTCGGGCCAGTCGCTGACCGCGCAGCAGCCGGATAACAACGTCGTCCGCGTTTCGCTTCAGGCTTTGGCTGCCGTCATGGGCGGATGCCAGTCCCTCCACACCAACAGCAAGGACGAGGCTTGGGCCTTGCCCTCAGAGGAGGCGGCGCTGCAAGCCCTTCGCACCCAGCAGATAATCGCCCACGAAACCGGCGTCACCGACACTGTTGACCCGCTGGGCGGCAGCTACTTCCTGGAAGTGATGACCAATCAGCTTGAGGCGGGCAGCTACGATTACTTCCGTCGCATCGAAGACGTGGGCGGCGTTATTCCCGCCTTGGAGACCGGCTTCCTGCAACGGGAAATCGCCGACGCCGCCTATATCTGCCAGATGGAGGAAGACCGCAGGGAGCGCATCACCGTCGGCGTCAACGAATACAACACTGGCGAAGAGGCAGACATCCCGCTGCTCCGCGTGGACCGCGAAGGAGAACGGCTGCAAATCGAAGGCATCAATGAAGTGCGCCGCACCCGCGATAACCGTGACGTGGCGGAAAAGTTGCGCGCCCTGGAAGCCGCCGCCCGGGGCAACGAAAACCTGATGCCGCCGCTGATAGAGGCGGTGAAGTCCTATGCCACCCTGGGCGAGATGATGGACGTGTTCCGCGATGTGTTCGGCGAATACCAGCCCCCTTGGGCTTTCTAGTCGTCTCTGGGTCATTTAACTAACCCGGAAAGCCGAAGGGAAAGGCCCCCGACGTAAAAATCGGGGCCTTTCCCTTCGGGACCGTTGCAGGCTGGGGCCTACTCGTCTTCTTCGCGGAGGCGTTTGGCTTCCTCGATGACCTTCGGCTCCAGATTGGCCGGCACCGGCTCGTAGTGATCGTATTCCATAGAGTAGGAGCCGCGCCCCTGGGACAGGGAGCGCAGGTCCTGGGCGTAACGCAACAGTTCCGATTGCGGCACTTCTGCGTCAATGACGGTTACGCGGTCCTGCGGATTCATTCCCAAGATGCGGCCGCGCTTGCCATTCAGGTCGCTCATCACGTCGCCGGTGTAGGCGTCCGGCACAGTTACCGACAGGCGCATCACCGGCTCAAGCAGGATTGGTTTGGCCTCGCTGACGCCCTTCTTCAATGCCTGGATGCTGGCGATCTCGAAGGACATCCCGGACGAGTCAACGCTATGGAAGCTGCCGTCGTACAGCACCGCCCGAAAGTCAACGAGGGGGTAGCCGGCGAGCGCCCCTTCGTCCATCGCCTTAACTACGCCCTTCTCTACTGATGGGATATATTCCCTGGGCACCCGTCCGCCCACTACTTCATTGCCGAACTGGAAACCCTGGTCGCGCTCCATTGGCTCCAGGCGCAAGAGCACGTGGCCGAATTGACCATGCCCGCCTGATTGCTTCTTGTGCCGGTATTCCGTTTGTGTGGTGCGGGTGATGGTCTCGCGGTAGGGAACGCGGGGGAGTCTGACCTTTAGTTCAGCCCCGAACTTACGTTTGATTTTGTCTATGGCCACGTCTATCTGAGCGTCACCTAAGCCGGTAATCAGCGTTTCACTGGTGCTTGCGTTGCGCGACATCTGAAGGCTGGGGTCCTCTTCCACAATGCGCCCCAAAGCCAGGGACATCTTGTCCAAGTCTGCCTTGGAGGCCGGGGACACTGCCACCCGGTAATAGCCCACGGGCGTCTGGATAGGGTCGAAAGTTACCTGGTTATCGCGGGAGCAGAGGGTGTTTCCGGTTACTGTGGAGGACAGCTTTCCCATTGCGCCAATGTCGCCGGCGGTCACTTCAGTCAGGTTTTCCTGATTTTTGCCTTTGGGAAGGTAGAGCTGTCCAACCCGCTCCACTTGGCCCTGGTTAGCGTCATGAACTTCCGAATTGCTTTTGATAGTGCCTTGATAGACGCGGAACAGGGAGAGCTTGCCAACAAAGGGGTCGGCGGTGGTCTTGAAGACCAGAGCGGCTAAGGGCGCGTTGGGGTCAGCCTCGAAAGATACTTCGTCGCTTGAATTGGCCTTGGTAAGGCGGGGCTTCATACCGTCTACGGGCGAAGGCAGGTAGGAGCGTGTCATATCCAGAAATTCTGCGACGCCGACGTTTTCAGTGGCCGAGGCAGCCAAAATGGGGACCAACTCGCCCCGCAGCACTGCGCCGCGCAGGGAAGATTCGATTTCCTCGGCAGTCAGCTCCTCGCCGCTCAGGTAGCGGTCAGCCAGTTCATCGTCACTCTCGGCTGCGGCCTCGATGAGGCGCTCACGGGCCGATTCGATTTCACCGGCAAGTTCTGCGGGAACACTGGCGTTGGGGTCGGTAACGCTGAGCACGCCCTTGAGCGAGTCGGCCTGACCCACAGGGATTTGGAAAGGGACGCACTGCCTCCCAAAGGTTGCCTGGATATCGGCCACGCTCCGCTCAAAATCGGCGTTCTCCCGGTCCATCTTGTTGATGACGATGAGGCGCGGCAGATTGCCGGACTCGCACATACTCCAAGCCCGTTCCGTGCCTACGTCAACGCCGGAGGTCGCGTCTACCAAGATGGCGACGGCCTCGGCCACCCGCAACGCGCTCACTACTTCGCCGCGGAAGTCGTCGTAGCCGGGCGTATCCAGAAAGTTCATCTTGCAGCCGCCGTCGGTGATGGCGATGAGGGTGGTCTGGATGCTTCCGGCCCGCTTGATTTCCTCCGGTTCGTAGTCGGAGACGGTGTTGCCGTCCTCGATTCGTCCTTGGCGAGTCACCGCCTTGGTGCTGAAAAGCGCCGCCTCACATAGCGACGTTTTGCCAGCGCCGGAATGGGACAGCAGGGCCACGTTTCTTATACTGTTTGCATCCATATAGGGCTTGCCCCCTCTAGCTGATTATCTGTGTCCACGCGACATCCGGTAGGGAATGGTGGTCTGTCGCATGGCCCAAACCGCGGCAACGCAACTAGCGCCCTGCGCGGAAGGATAAGCTATTGTATAAGTTGAAGCTAAGCGGCGCAACAGCCGCGCCGCATTACATAAACCGCTTCGGAAGCTGCGCTTCATAGAACTGCCCGTAGTAGCTGTCCATTCCGCAAGCTGTCTAGCCTACTGCGCGGGGGTAAAAGGATAACCTCTGAAAAGGCGTAGCAGCTACTCGTTCCGCCCAGGTTAGTCCTCTCCTCAATGGAGATGAACACTAATGGCGGCAGCCGATGCTTAACTGGCTAGTCCTCCAGCGGCGGCATAGTGGGACGAAGCAGGAATTCGTACACTGTAGCGCCCACCAGCCCGCCTGCCAGCGGTCCGGCGATGTAGGCCCAAAAACCGCCGGATGGTCCCGGAATCGCCATCTCGCCCCATCCGGCGAAGAAAGACACCAGCCGGGGGCCGAAGTCGCGGGCCGGATTCCACCCGCCTTGAGTCAGCGGAGCCAGCATACTTATCAGAAGGGCCACGGTTAGGCCGATGAACACCGGGGCCAGATGCTTTACCGGCAGTGCGCTGTTGCGGCGATCCACCAGAGCGAATATCACCATCACCAGTATTCCGGTTCCTACGCCTTCCACTGCCATCGCTCCCAGAGGCGAGACCAGCGACATAGCCGCCTCTCCGGTTCCCGCTGCGCCCGGATTGGGGAAGTATTCGCCGAACATCATCGCGGAAAGCTGGCTGCCCGGTTCTCCTCGTGTTACCCCCTGCTGCTCCTCGAACCGGCGTATGAATGAACCGTAAAGCGTCAGCACCGATATACCGGCCAAAACCGCCCCCAGCAACTGGGAAATCCAGTAGGGCAGCAGCAGGCGGCGAGGGAAATCCCGAGGGCGAAAGACAGCGAAGGCCAGGCTGACAGCCGGATTCAGATGCGCCCCGGAAGCGGCCGCTGTGAGGTAGATAGCCAGCGTGACGCCCACTGCCCAGGCTACCGCCACCTGCCACAGCCCGGCCTGCGCCCCGGCCAGCACTGCGGCAGCCACCACTGACGTTCCCGCGAACACCATCAACCAGGTGCCAATCACTTCGGCAACGCAACGGCGCAGCAGTTTAGGCCAACGGGGATTGTTCCACGAAAAAAAGAAACCCATCCGGCGCGGAACCGTACCGAATGGGCGTATGGCAGGAGGTTCAGCCACGTCGGGCGCAACTTCCCTGAACTGCTGGGCGCGGCGGAGGCGCGCCGGAAATAAAAAGCGGAACACCCGGCTCCATATCAGGCGCCAGTGAAGCGGTCTTGATGCGCCCCCTGCTTGCCTTCACCTGCACAGTAAAATGCTATCCTGTTTTCCCGCTCCAAAGCAACCCCATTCCCAATCCCACTCCAAGTGCGCATTGAGCCGGATACAGTGCGGCTGCTGCTCCAAAGCAACCCCACTCCAAGAAAAGGCCCGGCTGAAGCGGGACTTCCGCAGTGCGGCTGCTGCTCCAAAGCAACCCCACTCCAAGTCGAGGCCACCGGCGTAACTGTGGACCTTGAAGTGCGGCTGCTGCTCCAAAGCAACCCCACTCCAAGGTATAAGGCATAGGGAGGGGCAAAACTCGTAATTGCGAGCCTAGGCTGAAAACCCTGTTCCGGTTTCGGCGGCTCCACGATAGACATTCATACTGCCGCAGCGAGATTCCTGGGCTGCGCGCGAAATGACAATTTCGGCCCCGAGTTTTGCTCCTTCCTAAGAGCGATTCTTCCCTAAGAGCGATTCCTCGGTAAGCATATAACCGGCGGCATATAACCAGCCGCCGCGCATTGATCCAGCGATGCCTTTGCCCTAATCCTCGCCCTCCCTAAACCTTTGCCTCCCCCTTTGCCTCCCCCTTTGCCTCCTGAGGATATTGTATTCTCAACGTGTGTTGGGCATCTCCAACTCCACCACCATCAGCCTTTGCCTCCCAAGTATAAGGATATTGTATTCTCAACGTGTGTTGGGCTGCCGGTTGACCGAAGGCGGGTATTCCCGCGTTATTCCTGCCGCGGACTCAGGCCCGGCAGCCGCGGGATCTATGAGTTCCGGTTATGAGAAAGCAGGTATCCGCTCAACACTCCCGATTACCGCGACTGCCAGGAATGATGAGTTTTTGGGTAATATCAACAATCAACCCACGTTGAGAATGCAAGTAGGGAGGGAACTATGGCATTGGAAGGCGCACGGTGAAGCGTGCGCCCTGCCCCGGCGCGCTCTCGGCTTCGATGGCGCCGCCGTGCGCTTCTATAAGCCTGCGGGCGATGGTCAGCCCTAGCCCTGCGCCGCCGGTGCTTCGGGCGCGGGAAGGGTCGGCGCGGTAAAAACGGTCGAAGATTCGCGCCAGGTCTTCAGTGGCTATGCCTGGCCCGGTGTCGGATACCATCACTTCAATAGCATTGCCAGTAATAGCATTGCCAGTAACGTGGGCAGACACCGTCACCTTGCCGCCCTCAGTAGTGTGCGTTACGGCATTTTCCAGCAGGTTGCCAATGACTTGGGAGATGCGGGTCACGTCCAGGTCTGCCGTTGGCAATGACGAATCCACTTCAAGACTCAGAACTACCCCCTTGCCTTGAGCGCGGGGACGGACCGCTTCCACGGACGATTGCAACAGGTCTTCTATTCTTGCCGGGGACAGTTGCAGTTGCAGTGCGCCCGCTTCGACTTGGGCCAGCAGCCGCAGGTCTTCCACCAGCCGCGACAAGTGGAGAGCCTGTCCGTGGATGGTGTCAATGGTTTCCGGCGTGGGGTCAACGAGACCGTCCCTTATAGCTTCGAGGTAACCTTGAATGTTGGAGAGGGGAGTTCGCAGTTCGTGCGCCACGTCTGCGGTGAGGTTGCGGCGTTGGCGTTCCGCCGCCTCCAGTCCCTCGGCCATGGCGTTGAAGCTGTGGGCCAGTTCCTGTATCTCGGTGGGGCCGGTGGTCTCGGCCCGCTGGGAGAAATCGCCCCGGCCCAGCCGCCGGGCCGCTGCCCCCAGGCTCTGTAGCGGGGCCAGCGTGCGGCGCGACAGCAGCCACACCAGCAGAGTTCCCAGCGCGGCCGCGCCGATTCCGGCCCACAGCAGTGAGCGGTTGACCACGCCCGAAATGCGGGAAGCCACCGGGTCGGCCAAGCCCGGGGCTGGGGACTCCGGCCCCGGAAGACTGGTAGCGGAAACAGTGAATGAGCCTACCCGTTGCCCGCCTTTGAACACCGGGAATGACGGAGACTTTGGGAATGACGGAGACTTCCCCGCGTCATTCTTGAGCCACCCCCGGCCTTTGCCGCCCTTGTTGCCGGGCACTGGCGGCAGATGGGCATGGGAGTCGGCAATCAGATACCCCTTTGTGTCATAGACCCTGATGTGGACGCCTGAAACGGGGCCGGCTCTCTCCAAGATTTCTTGCAAATCTGCATTGTCATATCGCCGGTTTTCCCGCTGAGCGTGGTAGTTGGAAACTAATTGCCCCACTCGCGCTACCTGCGCCGAATCCAAGTCTCTTTCAAACCGTTTGGTCTGCTCGTCGGCTGCTATTCCCGCAGCAACGCCGATTAATGCCAGAGCTATCGCCAGAGCCAGCACGAATCCGGCAGCCAGCCGGAACTGCAAACTGGATAACAGGCCAGAGCGAAAATCAGGCATGGGCTTCACTTTCCGAGGGGTTCACTTTCCGCGGGAAGAAACCTCAAGGGGATAGTTCAGCCGGTAGCCGCTGCCGTATACGGTCTGGATGAGCTTGGCGCTGCCGTCCGGCGCAGCGGCCAGCTTACGGCGCAGGCTGGAAACATGGGCGTCCACGGTGCGGTCAAACCCGTCGAAATCGTCGCCCAGCGCCCGGTATATAATTTCGTCGCGGGTGAAGGTGCGGCCCGGCTGCCGCATCAGCAGTGTCAGCAACCGGAACTCCGTTGGTGTCAGCCGTACCTCGCCGCCGTTAACCATCACCTGCCGGTCCCGCTGGTCTATCGCAATAGGCCCGAAGGAAAGCCTCGCAGTCTCGTTGCCGGAGCTGTCGCGCGGGGCGCGGCGCAACACCGCCCGGACTCGCGCCGCCAGCTCGCGGGGACTGAACGGCTTGGTGACGTAATCGTCGGCTCCCAAGTCCAACCCGGCCAGACGGTCGGACTCCTCAACCCTAGCCGTCAGTATGATGATAGGCACCGCCGATTCCTGCCGCAGCGTCCGGCACAGGGCCAGCCCGTTTAGGCGAGGCAGCATTACATCCAGCACCAGGAGATTGGGCTGCTCCTCTCTGGCTAGAGCCAACCCGCGGGCGCCGTCGCTGGCCGAAACTACGCGGTAGCCGTCGCGCTCCAGGTAGAGCCGCGCAAGCTCCACCACATTGGCGTCGTCGTCAACAACTAATACCGTCTGTTCGGCTTCACGGCAATCCGTGTTCATTGCTAGTCCTGCGCTGGGCCTGCAAGCCAGTGGCCGCGGCGCTGCGAAATGGGGCGCGGGCGGTCTGTATACCTGCCCTGCGCCCGCTGGCGTGGAAAATTGTGCGCGGTTGAAGAATAGGCGTCAGGCAGAATCTCTCTCACCGGCAGATTCGGGAGCGCCGGTGGGATCAGGTGCCGAGACTGATCCCCCGGTGATGGCTGCGGCCCCAGTGTCCCTTCCCGCCGTGCCGCCCGTGGCGACCGCGTTTGCCGAAACCATGCCAATGGCCCGACTCGGTTTTGTCGCGGATTTCAGCGGCTTCTTCCGCGGTGATTTTGCCGCTGTCTATGGCCTCTTGTAGCTTGACTTCCAGAGCTTCGCTGCGGATACCATTGATTGCCTGTCGGATAGCGTCTGCTACGTCGTCGCCTTCCGCTCCGAGGATTGCGCCGACCCGGTTGGCGAATTCTTGGAGGTCACTGTCTTTCTTGAAGCCGAAACCCATACTGCGCCATCCGGCAGACTGCATATTATCGCGGATGTTTTGGGTCTGTTCCTCGGTTATGTCACCGTTTTCGATAGCCGCTTGCAGCTTGGTTTCCAGGGCCTCGCTGCGCATTTCGTCCGCCACCTGCTTGATGGCGCCGGCGGTGTCGTCAGCATCGTCGCCCAGCGTTTCCGCGACACGTCCGGCGATGTCGTTCAGCGCATTTTCCTGAGCTTCGTCGCGCAGTTCCTGCCAGGCTTGGGTGAGGGCGTCGGCGGTTTCCTGCTCGTTGGCGTCCAAAATGCTCGCAACTTTGCCGGACAAGGCCGACAGCCTACCCTCGTGGCGCCCGTCAACCCAGCCGTGGCCGTCGTATCCCCGCCCGTGGCCGGGCCCGCCCCAGGCCAGGGCCACGCCGCCAGTGATGACCGCGGCCAGCAGCCCGGCAGACAGCCCTATCAATATCCACTTTTTCTTCATGTCTTTACCATCCGTTTCCCATACTTGCCGGGCAATGATGCCCTGCTGTAGATGGCAATTTAGCGGTTGACCTTTAAGAAATTATGAAGGAAACCCGAAATTTCCGGGTTTCCGTATAAGACTAAGCAGGCCGTATAAGACCAAGCGGGCCGGAAAGTACGGTTAACCGAGCCGGGAAACTGGCATAGTTCCCAGATGTGGAGTTAGAACGCTGGCCGGTTCAGCACCGACTGATCCACCTTGCGCAGGATGAGGCGCCCGTCGTCCGGGCCGCCGAGGAGTTGGTCGCCGTCCACCATCACCTTGCCGCGCAGGATGACGGTGGTGGGCCAGCCCTCAACATCCCAGCCCTCCCACGGGCTGTAGTCGCGGACGTGAAGGCCGGAGACGGCCAGGGCCTTCTTCACCGACGGGTCTATGATGCAGAAGTCGGCGTCGCTGCCAACGGCGATGCAGCCCTTGCGCGGGTAGAGTCCCAGCAGTTTGGCGGCATTGGCCGATGTCACGTCCACGTAACGCTCCAACGGCATTCCCCGCTTGACCACCGCCTCGGTATAGTTGACCCCCATGCGGATTTCAATGCCGACGTTGCCGCCGCGAATGTCGCGCACGTTGAGGCCGGCAATTTTGTCTAGGTAGGTGGTGAAGCTGCTGTCGGTGGCGGTGAAGGACAAGTCGCCCTTCATTATGCCGTCCCACAGGGCGCTGCGGTCTTGGTCAAATTTCAGTGACGGGTAGGTGTGATACTTCATGCCGTCAGGTTCCTTGTACTGTTCCGCCTCGAAGGATAGGGCCAGCGTCAGCACCTCGCCGTAGACCGGCATACCGGCGGCGCGAGCCTCGGAAATCACGTCCAACCCGTCCGAAGCGGTGACGTGGACGAAATACATTCCGACGCCGGTGCGCTGGGCCAGCCGCACCACATGGCGGAAGGCCAGGTCTTCCACGGTCTTCGAGTGAATCAGATGGACGTTATACCAGTCCCACAGGCCTCGCTCCTTGGCCAGCAGGTAGTTGTACATCACCAGTTCGTCGTCCTCACCGTGGACTGCCAGCACGCCGCCGTGGCGGTGTATCTGCTCCATCAGGTCTCCCAAGCGTCCGGTGTCTATCCTGCCGATGGGTGTCAGGCTGGTGCCTTCGGCATCGGGCGGGCGGATGTTGGTGGTGAAAATCTTGACGCTGGGGAAACCGGCCTCTACCAGCTCGTGGAAGCGGGCGATGGAGTCGGGGGTATTGGTGTTGCGATAGATGCAGTGGGTAGTGTAGTCGGTGTAGGCGTTGCCTTGCCAGACGTTCATAAAATCGTGGATGCCGGCGGCCAGGTCGCCCTCATTAGGCACCGGGGCGAAATCCACCACGGTGGTGGTGCCGCCCCAGATAGCCCCCAGGGAATGCACCGCAGGCCCCGCGTTGGGAGTGCCCGGCACGGTCTCGCGGGCGCCTGGCTGCACGTTGGCGGCGGCGTGGGCGTGGGCCTCCACCCCGCCCGGCACGACGATTTTGCCCGCGGCTTCAATCACCGTGGCCCCCTCTTCCGGCAGCACGCCGGGCAGGGCCACGGCCACGATTCGCTCGCCCTGCACGCCCACGTCCCAGTCTCCGGCGCCCGACGGCGTAACGGCGCGCCCGCCCTTGATCAGCATATCCAGCATCGCTTCGGCTCCTTACGGGTGAGTGGGATTTTGCTAACTGTGACGCTACTGCCAGACCTAATTAGGCATAGCCATCAGAATTGCGATAGATGACAACCCCCCTTTCGGTGATATGCCGCTTGAGCGGTTCATAGGAAATGCTTTCATAGGCCTGCACGTCGCACTTTTGCGGAATCGGCAAATCCTCCAGGTCCAGGGCCAGGCGGCCCAGGCGGTGGCGGTCGGTAATTCCCACCGTTGCGAGGTCGATATCCGAGCGGGAGGTGGCCTTGCCGGTTGCGTATGAGCCAAAAAGCCTCACTGCGGTCAATTCCGGGTATTGAACGAAAACGCTTCGCAGTCGCTCAAGAATGCGTTGAGGCAAACTTAACTCCGTCATTCCGGCACCTCCGCCGAAAGTCGCAAATACAAAACTCCTAGAACCGGCAGGTAGTTATCCCGTATGTTGCTGAGTACAGACTCAAACATCTCGACGTCGTAACGATGCGAGGTGGTCCGCCGGTCTTCGAGCATATCAATCCACGTCTGGCCGTCGGCAATCAGCCCTGCCGCGGCGGCAGATCGAATGACACTTCGAGGCGTTACTGACTCCATGACTACACCGTCTTCCTCCAGACGGTCTTTCAGCAGATTCCAACTCAACTCGAAGGTGAACTCGAATCTTTGGATAACACCCTCTTTCTCCAAATCGTTTAGCTCTTCAATTTCAGTTTCGAGGGCTTCCCTCAAAAGGGAGTATGCGCGGGAGAAGTTGCGAAAACGGTATTGCCATCGAATTTCCTGCGTCAAAATTGACTCTCCCTGCCCTGGCTCGGCATTCCCAGCGTTCTAGGGTATAGGCTCCGCCACCTTTTCCACCTCGAACCCGTACAGAGCCGCGGCGGCGCCGCCCACTATGCTGGCCTGCTCCTGCTCCGGCACGCCCTCCAGTATCTCGTCCAGCACCTCGCGGGATCGGGGGAAAGTGGACTCGGAGTGAGGGTAGTCGCTGCCCCACATTAGCCGGTCTACGCCGATGATGTCGCGCAGGCGGATGCCCACGGCGTCTTCCTGGAAGCTGAGGTAGACGTTGTTGCGAAAGAAATCGCTGGGGCGAACGTCGCCCTTGAAACGGTAGAGGGCTTCCTCCTGCCGCTCGGCGTATGTGTAGTCCATGGAGTCCAGCAGGTAGGGGGCCCACGAAAGCTCGAATTCGACGATGGCCAGCATGAGCTTGGGGTAACGTTCGAACACGCCGGAGAAGATGATGTCGCACATCGAGGTCGCCGGGGAGAAGACCTTGGTGGCCCGCCCGCTGGCGTCGCGCACCGAAGTCGCCCCGGCGCCCCGGGTGCGGCCCTCGCGCCGGGTGGCAGTGTGCAGGCTGACTGGCATCTCCAGGTCTTGGGCGGCGGCCCAGAAGGGTTCGTATTCGGAGCTGTCGTAACGCCGGTGTTCCTGCGGGTACTCGGTAATCATCGCCGCCGCCATGCCCATTCTGGCGCAGCGTTCCAGCTCGGCGACGCCCTCAGACACGTCGTCCAGGTTGACCATCGCCACGCCCTTTAGCCGGTCGGGGTTGGTGGAGCAGAACTCGACCAGCCAGTCGTTGTAGGCGCGGAAGATGGCTGACATCAGGCGCGAGTCGGCGACCTTGAAGTAGAACAGCCCCTGCGAGGGATAAAGCAACTCCCCGGAAACGCCGTCAATCTTCATATCCCGGATGTGCTGGCCGGGGTCGTAGCCGCCTGCGTGTACGTCCTCGAAGCGCCCGTGGGCGGAAATCTGTTCCGGGTTCTCGAAACGGGCGCCGGCGTTGGATATGAGGCCGATGCCGGCAATCATCTGGTCTTTCTCGACAACCAGATGGTCCACTTCGTCCACTCGCTGCATTCGCGGCGCGCGCTCCCGGAACTCGGCGTCTATGCGCTCAGTCCACAGGTCGGGAGGCTCGAATACATGGGAATCGGAGGAAATGACCAGGAGATTGTCCATACGGCCTCCATACCCCGGCTGCGGCAAAGGCGCTGGCCGACGGTGATGCGTTCAGATGGTGATGCGTTCAATTGACAGGTTATTTTAACATCAACCCTCCGGCCTTACGCTGCCGCTCGCGCGGATTCCTGTATCGGGCCGGAGTCTATCCCCTGAGCCAACTCCCAAGCGCGGCGGCCCTCCGTGCCCAGATGGGCCTGCACCACGCCGACGGGCAGGGCGGCCAGTTGGCCCAGGGTGTGGACGCCGGCCCACCGCAGACGATCCCTGCTTTCTTGAGAGATGGGCAGCAGTTCGACGGAATGACCGCTGAGAAAAGTTGCCGCGTCGTGCGGAGCTTTGATCGCCCGGCCCGTTGGCGCGGTGGCGGCGGCGACATAGGCGGTGAACCAGACGGACGCCACGCCCAATCTTGGGCTGAATCCTGGCGGCGCGACCTGAAGCAGCGAGGCAATCATCCGCGCTTCGCCGCCGTAAATGAGAGACAACCCCTCCAGCTCGGCGTAGACGCAGCCAATCTCCTCTGCTTCCATGATCGGGCATCGCATTGCCAGCTTACCCGCCAGCCGGTTGAAGACGTCGCCGTAAAACTGCCTGTCGGCGGACAACACTCTCGCCTCAGGGCAGCGGGTCAGGGCCTCCGGCATGGACATTCCCGCGGTTACGCCTCGGGCCTCCGGGGAACTGTCCAGAACCAGGTCTCTTGACCCGCAATTCTCGACTATCACCAGTGGCTTGCCGCGAAGGGCCGGGTATCGCTGCCACTCCGCTTTTACCGGCAAGTGCGTTACCAATAGGCAGGCAATGGCTGATTCGGACATCTCAGTTTGACGCCATCAACAAGGGCTGTAAACCACGGCGGTGGAATTTTGGACGGTGGAATCTGGATTGTATAGAACGTGCGTGCGAATAACAATGAGCAGTTGTCAGCAAATAGGACGATTACAAAGTCTTTACCGGCGGCAATTGTCCTGCCGGCAAAAGGGAGCAGCTAAGCAGCCTGCGGAAACGCTAGTCTTTACCGGCGGCAATTGTCCTGGTCGGCAAAAGTCCGTCCATCTGTCTGCCTCTTCGAGAGTGTCTTTATCGGCGGCAATTGTCCTGGCCGGTAAAAGGGAGACTGGAAGTTTGACGGCGGAAACCGGATAGATTTGCCTGTTGGTATCGGCTAATCTTGGGCTATCAATAATTTGTCTGGCAATAATTTTGGTATGAGGAATGTTCGTGGAAAAGTGGCCCACAGATCTTTCCCCCCAAGAGCTGGGGGAATGGCTCAACCGCCAATACGGCGAAGAAACGCTGATGAACCGTCTCAAGATGCGGGTGGTGGAAGTGGGGCCGGAACGCGCCGTGGTGGAACTCCCGGCGCATCCCGGTCTATACACCCCGCATCGTTATATCCACGCTGGGGTGATGATTTCCTTGGCCGATACCGCTGCCACACTGGCGTCTGTGGCGGCCTATCGCGGCGTCTTGGCGCCGGAGCAGTTGCCGGTGGCCGTGTCCATTTCCAGCCAGATTGTCGCCAACATCCGCGAGGGGCTGCTGGTCGCGGAAGCGGTCATACCTCACCCCGGTCGCACCCTCGTGGCCGCCGTCACCCGCATTGCCGACGGCGATGGCCGGCTGCTCGCCCTGGTCAACTCAACTCACTTCGTCCGCCCAGCCCCCGGCCCATAGCCATGACTGGAAAAGCGATTGCCGCCGAGACACAGCCGCTCTTTGGAGGACACCAGTATGACCACCTTGCAGAAGGCTGAACCTAATTGAGGCGTTACGCACTTCTTTGGAGGACACCAATATGACCACAGCGCAGAAAGAACTCGCCCGGCTCGACCAGCAGCAGTTATGGACGGCGGTTCTGTCGCGGGATGCCAGCTTCGATGGCCGCTTTGTCTATGCCGTCCGCTCCACCGGAATCTACTGTCGGCCCACCTGCCCCAGCCGCCGGCCGCGGCAGTCGCAAGCGCTCTTTTTCGACACGCCGGAAGAGGCGGGCAACGCGGGCTACCGGCCCTGCCGCCGCTGCCGTCCCGACCGGCCCGGCGCGGGTGGAGAGCTGGCCTGGCGCGCCTGCGAGTACATTGACAGCTATATCGAAGCCCATGACTCCCTGCCTTCGTTGGATGAACTTGCCGAAGCTGCGGGTGTTGCCGCCTCCCGGCTGCGGCGCGTTTTCAGCCAGGAAACCGGCCTTACCCCAACGCAATACGCTCGCGGGCGTCGGCTGGGGAAGCTCAAGGCCCTGCTTCGGGACGGGAATAACGTATCCGGCGCTCTTTATGACGCCGGATACGGCTCTTCCAGCCGTTTGTATGAGAACGCAGCGGAGCAATTAGGCATGACTCCGGCCAGCTATCGCAAAGGCGGCGCCGGGGCGGTCATACGGTACGTTATCACCGAGTCGGCGCTGGGTGGGTTGCTGGTTGCCGGAACCGGCAACGGAATCTGCGCGGTCAAACTGGGGGATGATGCCCGGATTCTGATCAACGAGTTGAGAGACGAATTTCCGGCTGCCAACATTCTTCGGGTTGAACCTGATGACAATGCCCCGGAATCCGCCGGATTGCGCATCTGGGTTGGAGCAGTTTTGGAATACTTGCAGGGACGCCGCACAGACATTGACTTGCCGCTGGACGTGCTTGCCACCGCATTCCAGTGGCGGGTATGGCGCAGGCTGCAGGCCATCCCGGCAGGCGAAACCCGCACCTACCAGCAGTTGGCTGGGGAACTGGAACAGCCCGCCGCCAGCCGTGCCGTGGGCCGGGCCTGCGCCACCAACCCGGTGGCCCCCATTGTCCCCTGCCATCGCGCTGTGCGGAAGGACGGCGGCCTGGCCGGATACCGCTGGGGCCTGCACCGCAAGGAGGCGTTGCTGGAGATGGAACGCCGGCAGTCTGGCAGCTAAAACAAGTCTGGCTGCCCCCTCGCAAGCGTATAATCGGCATCCAGCATCCTTCGCATCCAGCATCCCCCGCATCCAGCATCCCCCGCATCCAGCATCTTTGGGAGGTTTACCCTTGACGGTGACCAGACCGTCTGCTTTGACGCTGTTGCCTCTCTATTTGACGGTCACCCTGACGGTATTGTTCGCTGCCCTTGCCCTGCCCGTGACTCACGCTGACCGAGGGGCGATTCGGATATTGGAAACGCGGCAGCAGGTGAACTTTCCGGATGGTGTGAGGCTTACGCTCACCGCAGAATCCGATGCGGACATCGTCGAGGTGAAGGTTTACTTCCGGGCAGTCAGTTCCGGGATATGGAGCTACGCTTACGCCGATTTTGAGGCGGGTTCCCGGGTTGTCGCTACCATTTCAATTCCGGAGAGTGAGACGGTCTATCTCCCGCCTGGGGTAGACGTGGAGTATTACTACCGGATTCGAGACGCTCGCGGCGCCGTCCTGAATACCGAACGCGCCGCGATGGAGTATCTGGATGACAGGTTCGACTGGCGGCGCGTCAGCATCGGCCCTCTGGAACTGCTGTATCACAATCTGGATGACGGCCGGGTTGCCGGCGCCGCCCGTGATATAAGCAAGGACCTGGGGCGAGTATCGGATCTGTTACAGTTGCAGCCTCGCGGTGGTTTCAAGGGGGTTATCTACAACAGCTACGCCGACGCCAACGCCGTTTTCCCGGTTCAGAGCCAGACCACCACCAGCCGCGGCACATTTGCCGGTTACGCCTTCCCAGAGCAGGGCGTTTTTGTGGGCCAGGGACTGGACCGCCGCATCATCGTCCACGAATCCGCCCACCTGCTGTTTCGGGATGCTTTGGGCGAAAAAGCCCTCGACACACCCGCCTGGCTGGATGAGGGATTCGCCACCTACAACGAACCCAATGTGCAGATCCGCAGCAGTCGCAGTCTGTATGACCGCACGCCGCCACTGCGGGCTATGAACAGCCTCTCTGGCACTCCTGAAACTATCCCTCTCTTCTATTATAAGTCAGCAAGTGTCGTCGCCTATCTCATTGAAGAGCACGGCCAAGACAATTTCCGCCGCTTCCTCGGTGAACTTAGGAGAGGACGGGTGATTGATGACGCGCTGCTCGACGTCTATGGTTTCGGAGTGAATGGACTGGATGACCGCTGGGCCGGACTGTCCGCGCAGTCGGCGCCCTTCCCTAGTCAACAGCTTCGAGATGAGCCGTCACCCTTCGTCTTCTTGGACGTTTGGGTGCTGGCCGGAGTGGCCCTGGTGTCCGTCGCGGCCGTCGGATTTCGCTTCGTTTATACTCGACTGCGCCGCAACAGCGGAGATAACTATAACGATCCGGCGGATTGGGATGATTCGTAATTCTATGGCCGTCCAGGAACTTCTGAATGTCCGGTTTTGTGTTGCCAGCCCTTTCTCTGTTATATTCTTGGGCGGCGGAAAACTATGCCTGCCCAGAGTCTCGCGGTAAGCTCGCCGAAGTGGTTGAGAGCCTATGGATGAGCGGGTAGCCATCATCGGCGCGGGATACATCCCCTTCCGAGCGGCCAACCCTAGCGTTTCCTGCCCGGAGATGATTTTCAAGGCTGAGGTCAAGGGCTGCAACGACGCCGGAATCAGCCCCAACCACATTTCCATTTCCGCGCCGTCTAGGTCTATGCCGTATATGTCTGTTTTAAATGCTTCCGTCCCATTGGGCAGGCGGGCAGCCGAAACGCTGGCGATTTTTGGAGGGTCTGATTGCGCGTTAGGCAGTTGAGTTGGGCGGAAATAGACCGGATGGTTGACAGGCTGGCCGCTCGCCTGCCCTCCGGGAGCCTCTGCTGGGGCGTTCCACGCGGCGGCAGCGTGGTGGCGGCATTGTTGCGGATCAAGCACGGCACGGCTATCACCGCCGACTTCTCCGAAGCCACCATCGCGGTTGACGATCTGATTGACAGCGGCCACACCGCGCGAATGGTTAAAGAAAAATACAACCTGAATCTCGAACCGCTGCTGGTCAAGGAAAACACAGATTGGATAGTCTTCCCGTGGGAAGGCACGGAACTGGCCGAGGACGCGGAGAATACCGTCACCAGGATGCTCCAGCAAATCGGTGAAGACCCCAACCGCCCCGAACTGGAGGATACCCCTCGCCAGGTAGTGCAGTGCTGGGACGGTCTGTTCTCTGGCTACCGGTACGCTGACGGCGACTTGGAGAAGCTGCTGGAGACCGCTGCTGCCCAAGCTCCGCCGCTGCCGGGGAGAAATGGCGATGGGATGCTCGTCTTTCCCGGCATCCCGTTCATAAGCGCTTGCGAAAATCACCTCTTGCCCTTCTTTGGCGCGGCAGATGTGGCTTGCCTGACAGCCGAAGCGAAGAATCGCTTGGGCGACATCCCGCGTTTGGTGGATGCGTTGGCGCGCCGATTGCAGACTCAGCAAAGGCTGGCCGAGCAAATCTGCCACGCCTTGGCCCACAAGACCGAGGGAGCGGCGGTGCGCCTGAAAGGGACGTACCTTTGCCCGATGGCGCGAGGTTTGGAGGCGCGCCAGTCCATCGTAGAGACCACGGCTTTCAGCGGCGGTTTCAGACCCGCTCCCGAACTGCAAAGCCGGTTCTTGGCCCAACTGTCCTGAGCCTCCGAAAACCACTGCCGGGATAGAATGGTTGCTGAGTAAAATAAAATGGTCGCCGGATAAAATCGAAGACACGCAAAATCGCGGCAGGGCCAGCCCCAATCCGCCCTGTGGTGAAATAGCCCCCAACGCCGATGCCTGCGGATGAATAAAATTATGAAAGTTCCGGTTGTGATTGCGATTATCCTGGCGCTACTCGCCCTAGCGGCGTGCGTGCTGCAAACGCCGGAGGCCGAAGAAGCATCCACCTCTGAGACACCGGCAACGGTCAGCCCCACCGTCGCTCAGCCCGGAAACACGCCCCTGTCATCAATCGCCACACCTTCATTCACCCCCGTTGCGACTACCGGGAGTGTGGGGAGGCGGGCATCTTACTCCAATCCGCCCGCGATGACGCTGGATACGGAGTCCGATTATATGGCTGACTTTCGCACCAACCTGGGCAACTTCCAGGTGAAGTTGTTTTCAACCCAAACGCCCGTGACGGTCAACAACTTCGTATTCCTGGCCCAGCAGGGCTTTTATAACGGGCTGATTTTCCACAGGGTCATCGCGAACTTTATGATTCAGGGCGGCGACCCCACCGGCGCCGGCGCCGGCGGCCCAGGTTATCGGTTCCAGGACGAAATCGTGGCTGGACTAGTGTTCGACTCTCCCGGCAAGCTGGCTATGGCCAACGCCGGGCCCGGCACCAACGGCAGTCAGTTTTTTGTTACCACCGTGCCAACTCCCCATCTGAATGGCAACCATACCATCTTCGGCGAAGTCACCAAGGGTCAATCCATCGTGGACGCCATTTCCTACGCCGACACCAACAGCCGCGATGCTCCGTTGCAGAAGGTGGTCATCGAAAGCATAGATATAACCAAATCTCCCCGTCAGTAGCGAAATCCGGCAGAGAGCGCCAACCAGGAGTGCATTTAGTGGCTTTGGAAAACATCATCTACGAACGCCGGGACGCCATCGCCTATCTCACCCTCAACCGGCCAGACAAGTTGAACGCGCTGAATGCCGCTCTGGTGGCGGACTTGCAGGATGCGCTGGACGTAGTTGAAGCTGACCCCGAGGTTCGAGTCGCCATCATCACCGGCGCCGGACGGGCCTTCTCCGCCGGATTCGACATAAGCCCGGACCCTGGTTCCCCCAGCCCTCACAATGGCTCTCCCGACTTGTGGCGAGGTCATTTGAAGGAACTTATAGACACTTTTATGAAGGTCTGGAACCTGCCCAAGCCGGTAATCGCGGCTGTGAATGGCTACGCCTTGGGCGGAGCCTGCGAGTTGGTGCAGGTGTGCGACGTGAAAATCGCTTCTGAACGAGCTGTGCTGGGCGAGCCGGAAATTCGCGCCGGTTTCGGCCCGCCTTTGCTCATCACCCCCTACAGCGTCAACCTCGCTGCCGCCAAAGAACTGCTGCTTACCGGCGACACCGTAGACGCTTACGAGGCCGCGCGCATCGGGCTGGTAAGCCGTGTCGTGCCTCACGGGCAACTGATGGACGAATGCGAGCGAGTGGCCCGCAAGATGTGCCTGATGTCCCAGCTCGGCGTCAAGATGACCAAAGTGGCGGTCAACCGCGCCCTGGAAAACATGGGCTTCCTCAACGCCGTATCCCAGAACCTGGAGCTGATGACCATCTTCGATACCAGTACCAGCCCGGAGCAGGAAGAGTTCAACGCCGTCGCCGCTGAAAAAGGCTTGCGGGCGGCTCTCAACTGGAGAGACGCCCGCTTTAAGGAACTGGAATAGCGCCTGCGCTGCGCCCGGACGCTTATCTGACCCGGACGCTTATCTGAAGAGAGGCCGGAGTCCCCGCATATGGACGGACGAAAGTTTGGTCAGGGTCTGATTGTGCGGGTCTACTTCGATGCCCACTGATTCGAGAGCGGTGACGCCCAGCAGCGGCACTGCGTTCTCCGCTCCGAATATAACGGTTCCATAAGTGCTTTCGCCCAAGAATTCTATATCTGCTCCAGCGATGTCCAGTTGAATCTCATTCCCGTCGGCTAGACAATAGGCCCGTTGTGTCTTGGGGGCAATGCCAATGGCTTCCAGGTGCTGCCTGGGGACCAGGCTGTCGGTGGCCCCGGTGTCTACCAGGAACTCCCCTTCCCAGACCCGTTCCGGTTCGTACGGGTTCCTTATGGCTGCGGTTATGTAGGTTGCGCCCACGGCATCGCCTCTTTCTTTGATGGACTTTGCGCTAAATATGCTGCGCCTTCTGGGTTTAATCATCCTGTCCTCCCGCCTTGACCTCAATCCCTGCCAACCCTTCGACAAACTTCAGCAGGGCCGAGTGGTCGGACTCCGACTCGCCCTCGTTGACCAGCGCCCCCAGCATCTGCTGGAGCAGCGACGTCACCGGCAGCGGCACGTTTAGTTCTTGGGCTGTTTGCAACACGTTGCGCAGGTCTTTCTGGTGCAGGCGGACGCGGAATCCGGCGCGGAAATTGCGCGACAGCATCATCGGCGCCTTCGCTTCCATCACGTTGCTTCCGGCCAACCCCCCGCGAATGGCGTTGAAGACCTTCTCGGGGTCCACCCCTGCCTTGGTGGTCAGCGTCAGGGCTTCGGCCAGGGCTTCGATGTTGGCGGCGACGATAATCTGGTTCGCCAACTTGGTGACGCCTCCGGCTCCGATGTCGCCGGTCAGCGCCACATTGCCGCCCATGGTCTTCAGCAAGTCGTAGTTTTGGTCGAAAATCTCCTGCTTTCCGCCCACCATTATCGCCAGAGTCGCGTTGATGGCCCCCGGTTCTCCGCCGCTCACCGGGGCGTCCAGCATCTCCACGCCCTTCTTGGCGCACTCGGCGGCAATGCGCTGCGACACCAGCGGCGCGATGGAACTCATATCTATGATGGTCTTGCCCGGGGACGCTCCCTCCAGCACGCCGTCAGGCCCCAGGATGGCCCTCTCCGAATCCGCCGAGTCCGGCAGCATGGTTATGATTTTGTCTGTAGCGGCCGCCACTTCCCTGCTGGAGGACGCCGGCGCTGCCCCGGCGCCGACAACCTCTTCCACTGCCTCGCCCACGATGTCGTAGACGGTCAACTCGTACCCGGCATTAAGCAGGTTGCGGGCCATGGGCTTCCCCATAATGCCCAGTCCAACGAAACCGATTTTTTCGGCCATCTTTCGGCCTCCTAATTGTCATTTATCGCCTGCCGCATCCATGCCTTTTACAGCGATACAGGCAGAGTAGCAAGAATGTATCATATATCGTCTATCGCTCCAAACGTCTCTTAATTCCATTGCGTTTCAGAGTGGTCACGTTTAGCTTTCTTCGCCTCCGGCAATACGGAGCTGCCGGAAAACCCTGTTATTTCCACGAAAGCGGGAGTCCGCAGATTGACGGGCCGGGCGGATTTGCCGAAACCGGATGGTATGGATTCCCTCGAAAGCGGAGATGATGGTTATGGGCAACGCCAGCACACGGCCAAAATGCGGCTGATGAGAGAATTGCAAAAGCCCCGCCACTCCCGTCAAAGCGGGAATCTATGGCAGGTCCTACCACGGACAGTTCCCGAAAGGCGCAAGCGCCTTTCCGGTTGCGAGAGAATGCCGGTTGCGAGAGAATGCTGGAAAGCCAAAACGCGGGAATGCCAAAAGCGGAAAGAGGGCTTTCCAATCCCCCCGATGAGAAAATTGCGAAACCGGCCCGGCCTCTCTCCCTCACGCCTAAAATCCTGCCCATCTATGTAAATAACCCCTGACACCTCCCCCTTGCCAACCCCGAAAGCGCCTCCCTACCATTATTACTGTCCGGCCCAACTCGCCCCAGGATCCCCGGGCCGCACCCCGGCCCCGGCGATGATCAAAGACGAACACCGCCGAATATGGCCGGAAAACCAAAATCCCGCACTAACCCAATCCCAGGAAGCGCCGCCGCGAACATCGCAAAACTGGCCGGGAAAAACAAAAATCCCGCCCCAACCCAATCTCAGGAAGTGCCAGCAGCCAACATCGCAAAACTGGCCGGGTATGCTCGAAAATGGCCGGGAAAAACAAAATCCCGCCCCTAACCCAATCTCAGGAAGCGCCGCCGCCAACATCACAAAATGGCCGGGTATTGCCGGAAATGGCCGCAAAAAACAAAATCCCGCCCTAACCCAATCTCAGGAAGTGCCGCAATGTCCCTCTCCCAGCTCCGCCGCCGCGTCAACGCCCTCTGCCGCAAGCTCGCCCCCGAACTCGAAGTAGCCCGCCTCCGCCGCCTCGCCGAAGACTATTGCGAAGAATGGGACGTGGCCCTTGCCAACCACCAGGAACCACCGCCCGTAGACCCGGTATCAGACGGCCCCAAACACCTGGCCCAGCGCATCGCCGAAACCGGCGTCCGGCTCAACACCTATATGAACCTGCGCCGGTACCTTCGCAACTGCCGCGAGCGGGGCCAAACCCCCGGCGTCCGCGAATTTCTGTGCGCCCTGCTCCCCTGGGCCGAACCCGGCGGCTACCTCGAAATACTCCGCTGGGACGCCCCCGGCCGCTAACACCCCCCGGCCGCCGCAGCCCACGCCTTCAGAAAGAGAAAACTGCGAAACTTCTCCGGTCGCTCTCGCACACCCGCTCTCGCACACCCGCTCTCACACAAATGACAGGTTGGCCTTTCCGCAGACCTCCCGCCCGGCCGCCGGGCTCCCACATCATTTCGCAATTTTCTCGGCTGATTCCCCGCCGTTGTGCTGTTTGGCCTGCGGGGTTATTATGTAACTGGAGCTTTTCCCGGCTATATGGCTGGGGATTGCTAACGAAAACGCCCGCCTGGACAGGAGCGTTAGGAATGGCTGAGGGAAGGTCTGCGCTGGTAACCGGAGGGGCCGGTTTCATCGGCTCCCACATGGTGGACCGGCTGCTGGAAGAGGGTTTCAGGGTGATAATCGTTGACGACCTTTCTTCCGGCAAGCTGAAGAACGTCAACCATCATGCGACCTTTCACCACATGAGTATCACCCAGCCCTCTTTGCTGGACGTGTTCAACCGGGAAAAGCCCGACTTGGTGTTTCACATGGCTGCCCAGTCCAGCGTTTCCCGCTCCACCAAGGCCCCCATACTTGACAGCGAAATCAACGTGCTGGGGACGCTGCGCCTGTTGGACGCCGCCCGCCGGGCAGGGGTTGAAAAGATAATATATTCTTGTACCGGCGGCGCGCTCTATGGCGATCCGGTATCCGTGCCTTGCCCCGACGACGCTGTGGTTGCCCCCATATCCCCCTACGGTATGTCCAAGTATGTGGCCGAGCAGTACTTGGAGTTCTACCGGCGGCAGTATATGGTCAACTATACTTCGCTTCGGTACGGCAATGTGTACGGCCCCCGGCAGGACCCGGACGGCGAGGCCGGGGTGGTCGCCATCTTCATTTCAGCCATGCTCAACGGAAGCAGGCCAGTGATTTTCGGCGACGGAGACCAAGAGCGCGACTTTGTGGCCGTGGACGACGTTATAGAGGCCAACATGGCGGCCATTGGCCGGGGCAGCGGCAAGGCAATGAATATCGCTACGGGCGAACTTACCAGCGTTAACCGCATCTTCGAGTTACTCAAGGAAATCACCGGCTTCCGATGGGACGCCAGCCGCTCCCCGGCCAGGGCTGGTGACGTTTACCGCATCAGCCTCGACTGTTCGCTGGCCGCCGAGGAACTCCGCTGGACTCCCCGCACTAGCCTGGCCGACGGCCTGACCCGGACTGTCGAATACCTGAAGGGCAGCATTTCGGCAGGAATCCGGTAAGCCGCCGAATTAAACTCCGGTAAGCCGCCCATTAAACTAAAGAGCAGACGCAGATATATACCAGTAACTCCGGACGGAATCCGGTAGGCCACCACCTTAGACGTCAATAAATAATTGAGGAAGGCAACCCAATATGGCGACACCCGCGACAGACTACGACGCGATAATTCTGGGAGCCGGCGCTGCAGGCCTTGCCGCCGGTCTCTACACCACCAGGGCTATGCTCAAAACGCTGATTATCGAGCAGTTGGGCCCTGGAGGCCAGTTGCTGATTACCGACGAAATCGAAAACTACCCCGGCTTTCCCGAAGGCGTCAAAGGCCAGGAACTGGCTATGATGATGGAGCAGCAGACCACCCGCTTCGGCGCGGAAATGGATTACGCCGAGGTGCAGGGAATCGAGCGGGCCGATGAGCCGGTCAAGACCGTCCACACCGACGAGCGCAGCTACACCGCCAAAAGCCTTATCATCGCCACCGGCGGCTCCCACAACAAGCTGGGCGTTCCCGGGGAAGACGAGTATTCCGGGCGTGGCGTGTCCTACTGCGCCGTCTGCGACGGCAACTTCTTCCGCGGTCAGGACGTGGTGGTGGTCGGCGGCGGCGACGCCGCTATGGACGAGGGCCACTACCTGACCGGCATCGTCAACTCCGTAACCTACGTCCACCGCCGCGACGAGCTGCGGGCCACCAAGGTTCTCCAGGAACGCGCCTTCAACAACGAGAAGGTGAAATTCCTCTGGAGCCACGTTGTTGAGGAATTCGTAGGCAACGAGGCTCTGGAAGCGGCCCGGGTGAAGAACCTCAAGACTGAAGAGATCTACGACTACGGCACCGCCGCCGCCTTCATCTACGTGGGTTTCCACCCCAACACCGAGTACCTCAAGAGCCTGCTGGAGATGGATGCCCTCGGCCACGTCTACACCGACATTCACATGCGCACCGGCGTCCCCGGCGTCTATGCCTGCGGCGACGCCCGCGCCGATTCCACCCGCCAGCTTGGTGCTGCTGTCGGCGACGGCATCACCGCCGCTCTCGCTGCCTACCACGACCTGCAAGAGTAGCGGCAAATTCCCTCTCCGGAAGGAGAAAATTGGGGTGAAGGCGTCCCAGGTAAGAAAAAGAAAGACGCTTTCAGACACTTATGCGGGAGGCGCTCTAAACGCGCCTCTCGCATTTTCCGGTTGCCTATCCCAGCAGTTCCCGCCCCAGCAGCATCCCTCCGCCCAGCACCACCAGCGCGATGACCACGTACCGGAACGCCCGCTCGTTCAGTCGGCCCACTAGCAGACCGGCTAGGCCGAACCCAACGAGCACCCCTGGCGTCAGCAGCCCCACGATTACTAGTGTATGGCTGCTATAAAGGCCGCTGGCGGCGTAGAGGGCCACCGACAGGGAGCCGGATAGCGTGAACATGGCGGCCAATGAGGCCCGCACCGTCTGCGTCGGCCAACGCTGGGCGATAGCGTACACCGCGCCCAGCGGGCCTCCGATGCTGATGGCGGTCACTGCCAGGCAGGTGACGAATCCGAAGAACAGTCCAGAACCGGGAAAGGTGGCTATGGGCAGTTGCTTATCCCGCAGATTGAGCAGACCCAGCGCCACAATCACCACGCCGATGACGATGCGCAACACCCCCGGCTCGGCAATGTTCAGCACAAACACGCCCACCGGCGCCGCTGCCGTCCCGCCCAGTATCATCCCCTTGCTGTTCTGTAAATCTATGTGGCGCCAGGTTCGCAGCAACACCAGCGACAGCAGGATAGTAGTCAGCGAGTTGACCACTACGATAGCAGTCTTGGCCTCGAGAAACAGCAACAGCGGCGGAGACGAAACTACCCCGAAGCCGAAGCTGACCGTCCCTAACACCACCCCCGCCGCGGTGACCACTGCCAGAGAGACCAGCAACTCCCAAAAGGAAATTTCGGCGCCTAGAAACATGGTCAGTCCGTCCCTTCGACAAACTGGAAAAAGTCAGTGAAGAGGGGCGGCCGCTTTCCGTCGGCCCTATACGTGGAACACGCCCGCGGCAGCGGCATGACGCAGAGCCGCGTCCACGCTGACCACCGGGGGGCCGTCGCGCCGCACTTCGATTTCCAGGAGGTTGTCGGGGTTCACTGAAAAGGAACGCTCGCCGTCTAGGGCCACGGTGGAGTGCCGCCGCTCCACGGCGACGCGCTGCCCGTCGGCAAGCTGTTGCCACGCCTCAATGCCCACCACCGGCACGGAACCGGGCGCGATGGGCGCGCGGACGTAGAGTTGCCCGTCGCCTCGCTCCTCGGTAGTCGAAGTGGCTGCGTCCTCTTCGGCTATTCCGCCGTCAGCGATGCGGTAATGCAGCCCGCCGTCGTCGTTCAGTGACACGGCCTGCAATCGCGCCCCGATGGATGATAGCCCGATGGACGACGGCTCGGCGCGGGTCAGGAACACCTCGTAGATGGTGTTCATATCCCAGATGGCGCGGGTGGCTACGAATCGCTCTTTCGATAACGCCACGTCCACCAGGGCGATGTCGCGCTCCTCGCCGTCCACGATGACGGCGATGGTTTTGCTGCGCACTGCCGCCTCCTCCAGTGGCACAGCGCCGGTGGCCACCAGCCCGGCGGCCATGCCGGCAGTGGTGCCTTCGACCATTACGGGGAAAACGTTGTTGGTGCCGGTGGAAATGGCAACCATGGCCATATCCCGCGAACCCTTGGCCACCGCCCGGTTGGTGCCGTCGCCCCCCAGCGTTATGACGCAGTTCACGCCCTGCTTGGCCATGGCGCCGGCGGCGCGCACGGTGTCGCCCTCGTTGAACAGGGCCGTCATACTCAGCAGCTCCACTTCCACCGACAGATGGGGATCGTCGGCAGCCCGCTGCACTAGGCGGGAGCTGTCGGGCATTGCCAGAACCCGGTCTACGCCCACCGACTGCAAGCCCAGCAGCGCCCGCCGGACGATGTTCACCTTCTCCCAGTCCGGCACCACCCTTCCCTGGGCCACCAGACGCCGGATGTCCTTGCTCGCCGCCGGATTGGCGATGATTCCTACTAACGCCAAAAGCTGCCTCCTGCCGGCCCGATTCTCCCTCCCCTAGAGGACCAAGCAGGGCCGGGGTGATGGGTAATGCTGCGGCTAAGAATCAAACCCCGCGCCGCCATTGCCCCGTGATTGCCCATTGTCAATCACGCCGCCGCCTTTTTCAATGGCCCGGCGGAAAGCTATACTGTCTGTAAAATGCAACCGCAACCCAGACCTTCCTAGCCTTGCGAAATCCATACCAGCAATTCGGGCTATACTGCCTGTAGAATGCAACCGCAATCCAGACTGTCGGCGGAAGGGAAATGCGGCCGGAAGAGTTCACCGCCAAGTGGCGCAGCGTTAATTTCGGGGAAAAGCAAGCCTCTCAGGAGATGTTCCTCGACCTCTGCGCCCTGGTAGAACACCCCACGCCCGTGGCCTATGGCAATCCCGAGGTTTTCACCTTCGAGAAGTGGGTTCCCGGCGGGTTTGCCGATGCCTACCTGGAAGGGCATTTCGGCTGGGAGTTCAAGGGCGACGACGCCGATTTGGACGCCGGCCTGAACCAACTGCTCCGTTACCAGGTTCACCTCAAGACGCCGCCGTTGCTCATTGTGTCGTCCTTCCGCACCATCCGCATACAGACCAACTTCCCCGGTATGGAAACCGTCCGCCACGAAATCCCCGTGGACTCCCTAACCCAGCCGGAGCAACTGGAAAAGCTGCGCCGCGTCTTTCACGCCCCGGCCGACTTCCGCCCCGGCCGCACGGTGGACGACGCCACCAAAGAGACTTCCGCGCTTTTCGGGAAAATCGTAAAAGATATGGAACGGCGCGATGTAAACCCGGAAACGCTGGCCCGCTACCTGAACCAAATCGTGTTCTGCCTCTACGCCGAGGACGCCGGATTGCTGCCCAACGGCCTGTTCACCCGCATTGTCCGGGAGTATAACCACGACCCGCAGACCTTCGACCAGGCCACCCGAAACCTGTTCCACGAAATGGCCGGGGGCGGGCTGTTCGGCGCCGACCGGGTTAATCATTTCAATGGCGACCTGTTCAACACGACGGAAACCATCGAATTCAGCGGCGCGGCCCTGTTGTTGCTGGATCAGGCTGCCCGGCAGGACTGGCGCAACATCGAGCCGTCCATCTTCGGCACGCTGTTCGAGCGGGCGTTGGACGCCTCCAAGCGCTCCCAGCTCGGCGCCCACTACACCGGCGCCGCCGACATTGATCTGGTGGTGGAGCCGGTGGTGATGGAGCCGTTGCGCCGCGAGTGGGAAACCGCCCGGCAGGAAGCGGACGCCCTTATATCCAGCGGCGACGAAGCTGCCGCCCGCGAAAGGCTGGGGGTGTTTCAGCGGCGTCTAGCCTCGGTGACCGTCCTCGACCCGGCCTGCGGCAGCGGAAACTTCCTCTACGTCGCTCTGCGCTCCCTGCTAGACCTGGAAAAGCGGGTTATTGACTTCAATGACGCGCAAGGGTGGGACGAAATGTATCCGGCGGTCAGGCCCAACCAGATGCTGGGGTTGGAAATCAACCCCTACGCCACCGAACTGGCCCGCACCGCCTTGTGGATTGGCTACATCCAGTGGCACCACTCCAACGGCATACGCTACCGGCAGATCCCGATTCTCACCCCCATGAACACCATCCGCCAGACCGACGCCATCCTGGCCGGCGGCGACACCGGGAATCCGAGGGAAACCGAATGGCCCGCCGCCGAATTCATCATCGGCAACCCGCCCTTTCTGGGCAGCTTACCCTTTCGCAGAGAGCTGGGAGATGAGTACGCCAACGCGGTTTATGGTCTCTATCGCAGCCGCATACCCAACTCCAGCGACTATTGCTGCTACTGGTTCGAGAAAGCCCGCGCCCAGATTGCCGACGGCAAAACCCGCCGCGCCGGGCTGCTGGCGACGCAGGCGATAAGGTTCCAGAATAATCGCCGGGTATTGGCGCGAATCAAAGAGACGGGCGATATTTTCTCGGCCATATCCGACCAGGACTGGATTCTTGACGGCGCCAATGTGCATATCTCCATCGTATGTTTCGACAACGGGGACGAAACTAACCGCACACTGGACGGCGCATCATCCGGCAGCATTCATAGCAATTTGACATCCAACGGCGACATTACCCAAGCGCGGCGGCTGTCGGAAAATTCCGGTATCAGCTTTGCGGGAGGCGTGAAACATGGACCATTTGAAATCAGCCGGTCAGTCGCGGAGGATATGCTCCTGCAAACCAACCCCCACGAAAATCCCAACAACGATGTAATCAAACGCTGGATGGTAGGCCGCGACATTAACCAGCGCTCTCGTGATATGTGGATAATAGATTTTGGCGTGGATATGCCCGAAGCCGATGCTGCTCTGTACGAGGCTCCCTTCGAGTACATCTTGGCAAATGTAAGGCCGGAGAGAATTAAAAACAGGATGCCTAGGCGGGCAGAACGTTGGTGGTTGCACGGTTCAACGGCTCCAATAATGCGGGAAGCCATATCAGGTTTGTCTCGATATATTGGAACCAGCCAAGTGTCCCGGCACCGGATATTTTCGTACATTGATGGCGATGTGATGCCGGACAAAACTATCGTCGTGTTCGCACGCGATGACGATTACTTCTTTGGCATATTGCACTCGCGCATCCACGAAGTTTGGGCACGGGCGATGGGGACACAATTGCGAGAGGCGGAAAGCGGGATACGCTACATAATTTCCGCCTGCTTTGAGACCTTCCCGTTCCCGCAACCCGGCGACGCCCAACGCGCCGCCATCGCGGACGCCGCCGCCCGGCTGAACGAACTGCGGGAGAACTGGCTGGGGGGCGATTCCAAGCGCACCCTGACTGGCCTCTACAATGCCCGTCCCACTTGGCTGTCCAACGCCCACGCCGCGCTGGACGCCGCCGTAGCCGCGGCCTACGGCTGGCCCGCCGACCTGGACGCCCCGGCCATCCTGGGGCGGCTGCTGGCCCTGAACCTGGAGCGTAGCGGATGAGATATGCTGTCAAAGACGGCTCAACGGGTATTCGCCATTGGGTTTGCCGCCGCCCGCCCGGCGGTTGCGTGATTGCCCGGCAAGTGCCATTATCAGCCTCAAGAAACCAAAACGTTACCCTATCTAAGGAGGCTTTATGAGCAGCGAGCTTGCTTATATGTCCGCCACGGAACTTAGCCGGGCTATCCGCTCGCGGCAGGCGTCGTCGGTGGAGGTTACAGAGCTGTTCTATGAGCGTATTGAAAGGCTGGATCCTAGGCTAAATTCCTACTTGGCCCTCTGCCCGGAGCAGGCGTTGTCCGACGCCCGCGCCGCCGATGACGCCGTGGCCCGCGGCTGGGCTTTGGGGCCGCTGCACGGCATCCCCATCTCTATCAAGGACCTGGAGATGTCCAAGGGCATCCCCACCACCCTAGGCTCGGCCCTGTTCCGCGACCGGACACCGGAGATAGACTCGATAGTCGTCGAGCGGGTCAAGGCCGCCGGGGCTGTCGTGCTGGGCAAGACCAACACGCCGGAGTTCGGGCAGTCGGGAACCACCGAAAACAAGGTGAGCGAACCCTGCCGCAACCCGTGGAACACCGCCCGCACTCCGGGCGGATCCAGCGGCGGGGCAGGCGCGGCACTGGCCGCTGGGCTGTGCGCCCTCGCCACCGGCAGCGACGGCGGCGGTTCCATACGCATACCGGCCAGCTTCAGCGGGGTCTTCGGCATCAAGCCCACCCAGCACCGGGTCCCCCGTTACGGCGGCTACGGGCGCCCCGCCGCCAATCACTTCTCGCAGTCCGGCCCGATGAGCCGCACCGTGGCCGACACTGCCCTGTTGCTGCAAGTGCTGGCCGGCTCCGACAGCCGCGACCCCAACTCCATCCGCGAAGCGCCGCCCGACTTCAGTGCCGGGTTGGGCTTGGGCGTCGCGGGGATGCGGATTGCTTGGAGTCCCGACTTCGGCTATGCCGGAGTAGACCCGGAGGTAGCCGAGATAACCGCCCGCGCCGCCCGCGTCTTTGAGGAGCTGGGGGCGATAGTGGAGGATGCGCCGCTGAAGCTGGAAGACCCCTTCGAGGCCTTCTTCGACGTGTTCGCCACCGCCGCCTACACTTCCTACGGCCATCTGCTGGAAGAACGCCGCGACGACTTTTCGCAGCCCGGCTTGTACTCCATCGAACACGGCTCCCGCGTTGATGGGGCCCGGCTCTCCCGCGCCATCCTGCGAGTGGACCAGTTGGGGCGGCAGATGGAGGACTTCTTCGACACCTACGACCTGCTGCTCTCCCCAACCATGGCGACCCCGGCTTTCGAGATAGGCCAGCGGCCGGCGGTTATCGGCGGCAAGGAAGTGGATACCAACTGGGGCTTTCTGCCCTTCACCTACCCCATCAATATGACCGGGCAGACCGCCTCTAGCGTCCCGTGCGGCTTCTCGTCCGACGGACTGCCCATCGGCCTGCACATCATTGGCCCGCGCCGCGCCGAGGCTAGGGTCTTGCAGGCATCGGCGGCCTTCGAGCGCGCCCGCCCCTGGGCCGACAAGCACCCCCCAGGCTTCAAATAGGGCGCATTCAGAGAGCGGCAGGCGAAACCCGTTCATCCTGAGCTATGCCGAAGGACGAACAGGTTTCGCCAAATTACGGTTATCTTGTCTGAATCAGAATTACCGGGGTTGGAGGAGTCTCAGGATGATCCCTGTCCAGTGAATCCTTTAATCTGGTAAATCCTGGCTCAGACAATAAAACTAACTGTGCCTTGGAGCATCCAGCTAGAATTGATATTTTCCCCAAACAGAACCTTCTTGCTACCGGAGGTCTGCTAATGCCCTCCTCAATCCATACTTTGATATTCCCCGGCGCTATGAACAAGCGGGGATTCTGGCTCTACGTATGGAGAATCCAGTCTCCCAAAGGCGAATTGCTATACGTCGGCCGCACAGGGGATAGTTCATCTCCAAATGCGTCTTCGCCCATCACACGGATGAGTCAGCACTTGGACGCTAAAGGCAAGGGCAATATGCTATTCCGTCACTTGAAAAGTCGGGGCATCAAGCCTGAATTATGTACTGAATTAAAAATGGTCGCCCATGGTCCCGTGTTTGATGAGCAAAAAGAGTGGGGTGCGCACGTACAACCAAGGGATAAGATTGTTGCCTTGGAAAAGAAACTCGCTGACACCTTGCAAGCCGCGCAATATGATGTGCTGAACACGGCCAAATGCAAAAAACCACTCGACGAAGCCCTTTGGCGCGAGGTATGTAAGACGTTCGCGCCTGATTTTCCCGGAATTGCTTGATTTCCCTAGTCCCTAGTATTCGCCAGCTTCTCCCGCAGGCGGGGCAGCACTTCGTCCGCCACTCTCCGGCATTCCTCCACGTGGGGAAAGCCAGAGAGAATGAACTCGCGGAAGCCCAGCTTGGCGTAGTCGAATAGTGTGTCAGCGGCCTGTTGCGGAGTGCCTACGATGGCGGTGCCACAGTTGACCCGCACTTCCGAGAGGCCGTTCCACAGGTGAGGGCCGAGGCGGTGGTCGGGGGCTTCGCGGGCCTGGGCCTGCTGCCCCACCATCTGCGTGCCGACGATGGCCCCCTGCCGCTGGGCCTTGACCGCCGGGTCGGCGTGGGCGATGAGTTCGTTGGCGGCGTCCCAGGCTTTGGCTTCGGTGTCGCGCACTACCAGGTGTGTCCGCAGGCCCAGCTCCGGCGGACGCCCGGCCTTGGCGAACTCGGCCAGCACATCGCCGTTGCGCCGGGCGGTCTCCTCCGGCGGCTCGATCCAGGACAGATGCACATCAGCCTGCCGGCCCGACAGCCCCAGCGCCCGCGGCGACGCCCCGCCGAGGTAGAAGCGAGGCCCACGCTTTCCGGGCTGCGGAGCGCAGTAGGCGTCGCGCAGGCGGTAGTATTCGCCGTTGAAGTCCACCGGGCCGGGTTGCGTCCACAGCTTGCGGCAGGCGGCGATGAACTCCTCGGCCCGCTCGTAGCGGGTCTCGTGGCTGCTTTCCTCGCCCACCCGCTCGAAGTCGTTCTGTATGCCGCCTGGCACGATGTTGATGTCTATGCGTCCGCCGGAAATCTGGTGCAGGGCCGCGGCCATCTGCGCGAACAGCCCCAACGCAATGAAGCCGGGCCGGACGGCGATGAGGAACCGGATGCGACTGGTGACCGCCGCCAATGCCGTGGCGGTGGTCCAGGTTTCGGCCAGAGGCGCATCCTCGGCGAACAGCCCATTGGCGAAGCGGGTGGGTATGAGCAACGAATAGTAACCGCACTCTTCTGCTGTTTCCACCACACGGCGCAGGTACTCAAAGTCCGGAGGCCGCTCCGCCCGCATCGTTCCCGCGCGGGCGCCGTCGCCGTCAATAGGGATGAACCAACTGAAGCGCACCGTGTCGTTTGGCATAGCTGGGCCGTCCTTTAGGTCTGTTCCGCAGTTCCGTTCTTTAGCTATTGTTATCCTGACACGCTCGTAAAAGGTGCGCGGCTGTGCGTCCTTGCGCCGTAAGTTGTAGGTATGCAGTGAGCGGTTACCGGGCCCGGACCGCGGCTTGATGTTGCCCCTCTTCACGCTGATACCACATCACCATCACGATGCCGGCGGCGACGATGCTCATCATATCGCCTGGAACCCAGAGCATCAGCCCTCCCAACTGCTGGTCGGTCATTAGCGACAGGCCGTAGGGCTGGGTCACCTCGGTGTAGGCTTCGTATATCGGGCCGCGGGAGAAGGTGATAGCCGCGCCCAGCAGCGTGTTGGGCAACACAATCAGCCCCAGGTACAGCACCCGAAGTCCGTAGTGCAACCGGGAACGATGAGGCGGCGGGTCTATCACCACCCACCAGAACAGGAATCCCGATGCGCTCATAGTCAGGTGCATCAGGGCGTGAACTTCGTCGTTGCGGAGCGCGAGGTTGAACGCACCGGGGAACTGCCACAGGTACAGGCTGCCCAGAAAGAAAAAGATAGAGAAAATGGGATTTGTCAGTAGCCGGTATATCTGCCGCACGTAATGGTTGCGCGCCAGCGGGCGGATGACGCCCTGCCGCGCCCAGCCAGGCAACCCTCGCAACATCGGAGTCAGCGGCGCGCCCAACAGGATGAACATAGGCGCGACCATCCGGAGGATGAAGTGCTGCACCTGATGGAAGGAAAGCAGATGGTCGGACAGCGGGTCCAGGGGAGACTGAAGGGCAAAGAAGATGAGGAACAGCCCAAACAGAAAGGATGCTTTCTGCCAGTTGTTCACCGGATGACTGGGCCGTTCCCAGTTGTTCAGGCCGTTCAGGTAGACGTAAGCCGCCATCAAGACCAAGATAGTGGGCAGCGGATTGGTGTTCCACGCTGTCCATGGTTCCTGCCCGGCGTCTATGCCGCCGTGGGCCTGCGCAATCCCGGCAGCCCACGAAACGGCCGCCAGAACCGCGGCTAGGGCCAGCGGCAAGAGCAGCAGCCGACGGCCCGCTGCCCGTAGTGCAACGCTATTCTTCATGAGGGGTCAGCTTGCGCCGCCGCCCGCTTGCGGCGGTAGTCGCGGCGCGCGCTCCACCATACATAGGCTATGCCAAGCATAATTACCCCGAACATTCCGAAGAACACCCAAGAGCCTTGGGTCAGCCGGTTCAGCGACGGCACTTCAAGGGTCGTGACGTCGAATATATCGGCTCCCAGGGATGAAGAAACGTCCACGCTAATGGCCCACTCGCCGGTGGAGTCCAGCTTCAGGTGTACGTCGTAGCGCTCCGGGTAGGCGGGCGAGTTGATGGCGAAGGCCCAGCCCGGGTTGCTCTCGTCCTTGTGGGAGGTAAGCATCACCACGCGCGCGTTCGGCACCGGCGCTCCGGTTTCCGGGTCGGTAACGAAGACCGCCAACTGCGCCGAGCCTGATCCCAAGTTGTAGTTGACCGGCAAGACCAGGATGTCATGCGCCCCTGTATAGCGTACTTCCTCTCGATCTGATTCCTGAGCCACGGCAGTTGCGGGCAGCAGGGAGGCCGCCATCAAGGTCAGCAGCGAGGCCAAGGCAGTCAAAATCGCGCAGCGCGGCAATATATCAACGTTTCCGGAAGGAGTCATAGAGGGTTCATACCCAACCGAAAGTATGGAGATGATGGCCCGATTGAATTGTTCCTCATTCAAGTATAACGCGCCGTATCGCATTGCGCACGGCGCGTTTAGGGTTGACTGCGATTTCTTTCCGGCGGGCGTCCGGCCCAAACGCCAAGCGTGGGTGTGCCACCCGCAGTCTGGCGAAGCGACCGGAGGATCAACGCGGCGGCTACGCCAATGGACAGATGCCATACTGCCACTACCCGAAAGAACGGCGTAATTTAGTCTTTCGCGGTGGGCCGGCCCATTCAGCCGCCGGAGCGCGCCCTGGCTTCCAGATGACTGAGGTGATGGTTTTCTAGGCATTCGGATGCCGATTCTTCGAATTGCACCGTAAGGTGCATGACACCGTGCTTTTCGTAAACGAGCTTTCGCATCCGCGCCAATAGTTCTTCGGTATTCCTGTTGTACCCAGGTTCAAGGACAACGTGAGCGGTGAAGGCGTCATAGTTATCCGAAATGCTCCAGGCGTGAACATCGTGAATCAGAGTGACTCCTGGCTCGTCCTCGATGTCGGCGCAGAGACGGTACAGGTCAATGTGCTCCGGCGTTCCCTCCAGCAGGGTGTGGAACACTTGCAGAATCAGCCGCCACGAACTGGCGGCGATCAGCGCCGCGATACCGATGGATACTATCGGGTCGAGGGCAGTCCACCCATTGACCAGCACCAATAAGGCAGTAGCCACCACGCCAACCGACGCCAGCATATCGGCAAGGAGATGCTGCAAGGCATCGCCTGATTTTTCGCTTCGGCGGCTTTCCCACCGGAGGGCCAGTGCAGCGGCGATGTTGACACCCAGCCCTATGGCCCCAATCACCAGCATCAGCCCGCTCTGGATTTCCAGTTCGGACTGGTCGCGAAGCCGGTTGATGGACTCGAAGAGCACCCAGGCGGCGACCAGCCACAAAGCCAAGGCGCTGAGCATGGCGCCTACCACCTCGACCCGGTGATAGCCAAAGGTTCGCTCGATGGATGCCGGGCGGCTTTCAGCCCATGACGCGAATAGCGCAACGGAAATCGCCGACGCGGTAGCCAGCATATGCCCTGCGTCCGACAGCAGAGCTAGGCTGCCAGACAGCAACCCGCCAATGATTTCGGCGATCATTATGCCGATAACCAGGACAAGCGCGATAATCAGGCTACGGTGGCCGGCGCTTCCCGGGGCGTTATCGTCTTGCTGACGTGATTGTTCCGCATCTTCCCGCATTGTCATTTTCCGTGGACTCCCCTTACCTGTAGGGAAAGGGGAGGGATATTTGTTTACAACTGGAAAGTCTTTTTCCAGATTCCCGGAGAACCGGGGGCATGGGCCATCACGTCGCGCATCCGCTGATTGTCGGGGTGAATGTCGCGCTGTTTCAGCCACTCGGCGGTCTGCGAGATCCCCTCGTTCTCGAACTCGTACACGGTGGCGTAGGACGGCGCGCCGCGGACAGTCTTCCAGCGGCGGCCCCGGATGCAGCCGGGAACTTTTTCGTAGTTTGGCACATAGACGCTGGAGTACCAATCGTTCCATGCCGAGTCCTGGTCGCTGGGGACGTCCATCCGCCCGATTTGCAGCGCGGGCGCCATGTCGCTGTTGGCGATGTCGTCGGTGAGCCCGGCCGGGTGAATCATTTCGTAGACGTTGTTCATAAAATTGGAGCCGATGATGCTGGGGCTGACGCGGCTGCCCCACTCCGTGCGGGGACGGCTGGTAAATGCCTCGGTCTCCACCACGGCCGGGCTTTCCAGTTCGTAGACCGCCATGTGTTTGGGGCCGCTGCTGGTGGCCTCGTAGCGGGCCGCGCTCAACACGCCCGGCACCGATAGCAGCTCGGCCAGATGTTCCTCGTTGTACCAGCGGTTGAAGTCGTCTTCCATTTCGGCAGGAATGTCGGCCCACACAATCATCAGTCCGGTGCCTTTCTTGACCATAACAACCTCTCCGTCTATGCTACGCCTATGATAACCGCGCCGTCGCCATTTTGCATTATCCAACCGCTAGGAAAACGCCCCCGCCCTAACCCTCCACCGAAGAGAAGGGAATTTCTTTACTACCAGATAGCCTTTCCCTACTACCAGATAACCTTTCCCTGCTCCAGTTCCTTCACCTCAGCGGCGGGTAAACCTAAGATCCCGGAAAACACTTCAAGGTTGTGTTGCCCGAGTTGGGGAGTCCACTGGTCTATGCGGGCCGGTGTTTCCGAGAATCGCCAGGGCGGGGTCACCGACCGCTGCCGCTCTCCGGTATCCTTGTTGCGGACTAGGGGAAAGGCGTTGCGCGCCAGCAGGTGATCGTCTCGCATCATAGCGTCGGGGGCCAGTGACGGATAGGCGGCCACGCCATGAGACTGGAGGCTTCGCGTTACTTCGGCAGCAGTGTGCCGTTGGGTCCAATCTTCGATTAGCGCGTCCAGCTCATCGTGCCTTTTCCCGCGGCGATATGCGTCACCGAACTCGTCTCCGGCAGCCCATGACGGGGAGCCGATGGCGGCCACAAACCCCAGCCATTCCGCCTCGGACGCCACCGAGATGCTGACCCAGTTGTCCTCGCCGCGGCAGCGGTAAACGCCTTGCGGAGCGGTTGATACATCCCGGTTCCCGTTCCGGTGCGGCTCACGGGAATTCATGGCGGCATCCAGCAGTTCCGGTCCAATAAAAGAGGTAGCCAGGTCCCGGACGGAGACGTCCACGTGCTGCCCGCCCCCGGTGCGCTGACGGGCCGATAGAGCGGCGACGGCGGCAAAGGCGGCCAGCATTCCGCCGGTGTGATCCATAGCGTGGCGCAACTCCACGGGCGGCCCGTCGGCGTAGCCGGTCAGGTGGCCCAACCCGCCCAGCGCAGAGAACATCGGCGCGTATCCAGCGTAGCCGCTCTCCGGGCCGGTTTGACCATTGGAAGAGAGCGACACAAGAATGATATCGGGGCGAACTTCCCGCATCGCTTCATAACCCAGCCCCAGCCGTTGCAGCACACCGGGGCGGAAGTTTTCCAAGGCCAATTCGGATACGCTGACCAGTTCCAAAGCCAGTTCTACCGCCCGCGGCTCCTTGAGATTGAGACACGCCGACATCTTGTTGGCGTTGATTTGCTCGAAGCTGGAGGGCGGTTTCCCATACATCGCATGGGGGCGGCGAGTGATGTCAAGGCGGGCTGAGCTTTCAATCTTGATGACCTGCGCGCCCATCTCGGCCAACATCAGCCCGGCGAAAGGCCCGGCCGCATGAACCGAGAAGTCTGCCACGCGAATACCGGCCAGCGGCCCGGAGGGGTTGACGGTTCTCCTTTTCTGTTTCGACTCCATCGAATCACCTCAGCCTTAGCTGACGCATTTTCCGTCTCAACCGTCGCTTTCGATGCCAATCTGCAATCGTGCCTTGCGGTACGGATGAAGACTTTCGCTGGCGGGTTATTATCGCCGCCAGAACTCCCGCCGCCAACCCGCACAGATGCCCCTCCCAGGAGATATAGTCGTTGGCCGGCAAAATCCCATACACAATCGGCAAACCGAACACGGCTGCTACAACAAGAGCCGTAAGAGCCGAGAGAATGCTCTTGTCCAGAATCCCCTTGACCAGCAGGTATCCGAACAATCCAAACACCAGCCCGCTGGCTCCGATGTGGGTGGACGGACGGCCAAACAACCACACCCCCAGCCCGCTGGTTACAACGATTATCAGACACGCCCAAGGGAAACTTCTTCCGCCGTAAATAGCCGCCAGAGATCCCAAAGCCATGAGGCCCACCGCATTGGATAGAGCGTGCAGATAATTGCCGTGCAGGAAGGGAGCCAAGAGAACGCCATACAATCTTTCCGGAGAGCGTGGAACGATGCCATAGTCGCTGAGGGGGATCCCAATCAAGGCGTTTACCATCACCAGAACCATTATCAGCCCGATGAATCCGATGAGCAGATAAAGGTTTGATACAAGCGTGCTGCTGATAGTTTCCCCACGGCGCATCAGATGACCTCAGCCCTAGCCAGCGCCGTTAACTTTTCCGGCGAGTAGCCCAGCGTCCCGTAGACCTCGGCGTTGTGCTCTCCCAGCAGCGGCGCACGGCGCAGCGTGAGCGGCGTCTCGCTCATGCGAATGGGCAGGCCAGCGTAATCGTACTTGCCCGCCGAAGGGTGTTCCACTTCCTCGTAGAAGCCCCGCTCCCGCTGCTGCGGACTGTCGAATACCTCTTTGGGCGTCAGGTAGGGGGCAATGGGCACCCCGTGGGCCTGCCCCTCGCGGTAAAGCCATTCCCGGGTATGCCCGGCGCTCCACTGGCGCAGATTCTCGTTGATGGCCGCGCCGTGGGTTGCCGGGTCTCGGAACTTGTCAGCGGAAGCCCATTCCGGTTCGCCCAGCAGACGCGCTAGTCCTTCCCATTGCCGAGGCTCCAGGGTAAGCAACTCCACGTATCCGTCGGCGGCGGGCAACACCCCGCCCATTCGGAAGAAGCGGGAGAACCGTGTTTCCACGAAACCCTCCGCTTCCAGCCTTTGGATGGGCAGGTAGCCTATGGCCAGTTGGGCTTCCTGCATAGAGCAATCCACTGTCTGCCCCGGTTTCCCGTTCCACTGCGCTATCGCCGCGCCCAGCACTCCCATGGCGGCGGTCAGCCCCCCTTGGTACGAGGCCATCATGCCCCCGGCGGCAATGGGCGCACGGTCGGGGAATGTATCGAGAGCTAGTCCGTTGGGGAGGAGGTTGCCCTCGCCTCCGGCGTGGAACACGTTTACGTCACGGGCGGCGTACTCTGCGTTGGGGCCGCTGGAGCCGAAGGGAGTTATCGCGGCGACGATGAGGCCGGGGTTGATTTGGGCCAGCGATTCCCGCTCCAGTCCCCGCGTCCTGGACAGGGATGGTGGCGAGTCGTGGATGATTATGTCGGTCGCGGCGGCCAACTGCCGCAGCATCTCGCGGCCTTGGGGGTCGTCAATGTCCAGCGTAACCCCGCGCTTGCCGGTATTCAGGTACAAGAACGTCCCGCTGCGTTCCGGATGGGGCGAGTCGCCGGGGAACGGCCCCCGGCGCCGCGAGGGATCGCCGGCCTTCGGCGGCTCCACCTTCACCACGTCGGCCCCCAGCGAGGCCAGCAACTTGCCGCAATAGGACACAGCTACCCCTGAGCCGGCTGAAGGGCCGCCCAACTCCAAAACCCGTAATCCGGACAGGGCGTTGGGAGTTTGAGGAACAGATTGTGTCATACCGTTACGTCCTCCAATCCGGCGGCTTCACAGCATATACGGGGGATGGTTTATCACGTCGTCCGGCACGTCCTCAAGCTGTTCGGTCACTGGATTAACGCGCAACCTCATATTTTGCAGGCGTTCGTACCCGATTAACGGTATCGGGGCTGGTGCAACCATTGCAGTAAATCCATTGCCGCGAGGCCGCTCCACCAGTACCCTCCCGGTGATCGTGTAGGCGTCCAATTCCACGATTCCCGTCGCGGTCAGGAACCTTGTCTGCCCGTCCGGCACCTTGAGCAAACCGAGGGCTTCAATTTCCTCCATCGGCAAACCCATCAGAGCCGAACCGGTATCCACCAGGAAAGAGTACCTTCTGGTATCCGAAGGCCCGCTGATTATTGCTTCCACCAGTGTTCTGCCCATTGATGGTTGACCTCAGTGATTATTCGACAGTAACCGCGCGTTTGGTTGACCGCAAGGCGGCGTTGACAGGCAGAACGGCCTCGCCGTCCCTCCCCAATCGGGCCTTGCCGCTCGGGCCTGGTCCAATCGGGCTTTATCAAGGAGTGGGTTTCCAGGTTGTTCAGCCAGGCCAGCAATAATTGCCGTGGCGGCAGGGTTCAGGGCCTTATCAAGGAGTGGATTTCCAGGTTGTTCAGCCGCTACTCGGGCAGAATCGGCGGCATCTGCTCGCTGCGGGGCGCGTCGCGGAGGTTTAGGGCGCGACCGTCGGCGAACCAGGGGACGCGCGGGTCGCGGGACGGCAGCATGACCGTGGCCTGGCCCGGCGCGGTCACTTCGCCGCGCTGGTTCTCGGCCCAGATTTCCAAGTCCACCAGCGGCGCGCCGTCGTGGATGCCCTTGCCGATGACGCGGCCCTTGCACCACTGGGTGTCGCCATATACGTTGAAGCGGCGGCATTCCACCCGCAGCCGTTTCAAGAAAGCGTCGTCGCCCATCCAGTTGGTGACCAGCGTTCCCATCCATGACACGCGCTGCGGGCCGTAGTCGTAGGCGCCGGGAACGCCCACCGCCTCGGCCACCGAGTCGCGCAGGTGTCCGATGCCAGTGTATTCCAGCCCGCCGCCGGCCTCCGGATTCCGGAAGAAGTGGTCGGGGTGCCGCAGTGCTTCCCGCAGCAACACGCCATGGGCGCTGGAGCGTCCGGTGCCAACCAGAAAGGCCGACACGTCCTGCAACGACAGCGGCCCCCGCACCACAGGCTCCAGCTCGTCGCCGATATTAGTGTCCTCGTAGTAGCGGGTTTGGCTGCCTCTGGCCTTTTCCCCTAGCACCTGCTGGTCTATGGCTTCCAGTTCCTCGGCGGTATACTCGTGGCGGCGGGGTACGCTGGCGTACTTGCCCCGCTCGCGGGAGGCCCGGCGCTGGTGGCGAGTGCACCAGCCGACGACGCGGGCCACCAGTTCGTCGCGCTGGTTGGTGTAGGTGGTCTCGACAAACTGGATTACCAGCGTTTCAGAGTAGCGGCTCTGGCGTTCTTGCACATCCAGCACCCGCTCGACGCAGTTCACCGCATCGCCGGGGCGCATATTGCGAAAGAACTCCCAGTCGTTGCCGGCGAAGAAACCGTGGACGCCGGGCAACCCCCAGCGAGTGCGCCCCGACCAGTGCCGCATGTAAGGAGCGCAGGGATGCCCGATGATGGAGCCGTACTTCGAGTAGGCCGCGTATTCTTGGTCGCGGAAGATGGGGTTGCTGTCCCCGATTCCGTTGACGAAGTTCAGCAGCGCCCCTAGCGAGGCGTCGCGGACGAAATTCTCCGTCCGCATTCGCGCGCCAATCATAGACTTGGCGCGGGCGATGGCCTCGGGCGAGATGCCCCCCTCAACTTCCGGCAAGGTCTCGGCTACCCGCTCGCGTTCGTTTTGGCTGGTCATACCCTATATCTCCGAAAGCCGCTTGCTACCAGATTACCTGCTCTTCTTCCAGCCGGGACACCTCCGCTTCATCCAGCCCAAGCAGGCCGCAGAAAACCTCACGGTTGTGCTCGCCAAGCAGTGGTGCGTGGCGCCGGATGCGCGGCGGCGTCCGGCTGAGCCTCCACATCAGGTTGAAGATTGGCTCAGTTCCCAGCGCCGGGTGTTCGATGTCCGTGTACAGACCGCGTTCCTGGAAGTGTGGATTGAAAAGCCGCCCCTCGGCGTGCAGCACCGGGAAGGCCGCCACGCCATTAGCTTGCAGCAGCTCCGTTGTTTCCCATGCTGTTCGCCCCCGCGTCCACTCTGACAGACAGGCGTCCAGCTCCCGCCTGTGATTCAGCCGGGCGTAGCGACTGGCGAAAATCGGCTCGTCGGCCCAGGCTGGGCTGCCCATCGTCTCCACCAGCCCGCGCCACTCTGATTCGGTGCGGACGGCTATGGATACCCACTGATCCTCTCCCTGGCAGGGGTAATTGCCGTAGGGGGCCATCACTGGGTCGTAGTTGCCGCTGGGCTGCGGAACCCGTCCGGTGAGTTCGTATTCCATCAGCCCCGATCCCATCGTGGCGACCGTGGCCCGCAGCATCGAAACGTCTATATGTTGCCCGCTTCCGGCGCGCTGCCGACGGTGCAGCGCGGAAGTGATGGCGAAGACGGCGTGGAGCGCCCCGCACAGGTCGGCGTAGGCGTGCTTCAACCCCAAAGGGCGCCCGCTTTCGCTTTCCGCAGGTTCATAGCCCATTGTGCTGTCAAGCCCGGACAGCGCGCCGATGGAAGGGGCGTAGGCCCGCAGGTCGCGCAACGGCCCGGTCTGGCCGTTGGAGGTAATCGAGGCCATCACCATCCGGGGATTCTCGCGGCTCAGCGTTTCGTAGTCCAGCCCCAGACGCCCCATCACGCCGGGCGAGAAATTTTCGATTACAACATCACATTTTGCGGCCAGCCGACGAGCCAGCTCCACAGCCTCGGCGCGGGTGGTGTTGAGGGTGACGCTGCGTTTGCCCCGGTTCACGTTGTGGAACATAGGGTTTTGTTCCGGGTCGGGCTGGTCGCCAATGATAGGGCGGCCCAAGCGCATATAGTCCATACGCTGGCGCGTTTCCACCTTGATGACTTCGGCGCCCATGTCGGCCAGAATCATCCCCGGCACCGCACCGGCCAGCACCCAGCCGAAGTCCAGCACGCGGTAGCCCTCCAGGGGGCCGCCGGGTTCGGGGTTTGTCTGTTGCGTCATTTATCGCATTCTCCGGGAGGTTAGGGAGGAGGCGTTCCTACCCTCATCCGGCAGCAGAGAGAATGCCGGTTAGTCGAAACTGAAGGGGGGATACTTATCCACCAGCAGCCAGATATAGGCCATGGCGCGATATCTCCAGCGGTTTATCCCCATTATGATGTTGAACAGCGCCTCTGGGTAACGGCCGGTGAACAGCGCTATTGCCAGTGCGAGAAAAACCAGTATACCCACAATTCTCGCCAGCACCGATATGACAATCCAATGAGGAATGGCGAGGAGCCAGCGGAACAAGCCCGTAAGACGCGAGGAGATTTCAGGGTAATCAATTATTAGGTCTGCGGGATAGCCTTCCTGAGACCTAAAAGAGAAGGGCGGATACCGGTCTGTGCTTCCTGCCTCGTAGGAATAGAAGTCAACACGCCAGCCCCACCGCAGGAGTCCGGTGTGGTAGGCCCGCAGGAATGATGGATAACGCCCCAAGATGATAACTGCCAGCCAAGAAATCGGAGTGGTGATTAAGGCAGGAAGCGAGACGGCCAATAAAATGACGTAGTGAGGGATGAGGAGGATCCACTTGATCAGCCACAGGAACCGGTTGACCCTTGTCCCATAGCCCCCGATTAGCTCGACCGGATAGCTGCCAGAAGTAGTCATTTACCTACCTCCCTCCATACCATAATGACGTCGGGCCATAATGACGCCAGGCTTTTGCCCCGGTTTCTCCGGGCTGGAGCGTCTGTAATCAAACATGTGCCAGGGCGCGCCAATTCCGGCGGACGTTAAGTATATCCTATGCCCTTACTATGAAGGCTGTCAGATGATTCCGCTTTGGTAGAGTTGCACCACCTCTTCGGGTGTGTAGCCCAGCTCTCCGCAGAATACTTCGCTGTTGTCTTGGCCCAGCGTTGGGGCCGGGCGTGGTGGTCTTTCGTCCAGTTTAAGACAGGCGTCGCCGGACAGCGCATAAGGGGACCCGGGAATGGTTACAGGGCCGGTATCCGGGTGGTCAATCTCCGTGAACAGGGAGGTCAGGCTGGGATCGGCCCGAACTTCGTCAAAACCGCGCACCGGCGCTAGAGGGATTCGATGCTCTAGGGCCATTTCCAGTAGTTCGGCCTTGGTGTGTTGCAGGAGCCATTCCTCGACGTAGCCGTCCACCTCATCGGCGTGATCATTGTTCATCGCCGTGCGGTTGCGAAAGCGGGGTTCCTGGGCCCATTGAGGACTGCCCATCAATTCCAGCAGCCGGCGCCACTGCCGGCCCTCCGGCGAGCCGACGAAGATATAGCCGTCCTTGCAGCGCAGGATGCAGTTGGGATAGGGGAAGTCCAGGGCGTGATGCCCGGTGCGGCGGGTGACGCGCCACTGGTATACCGCCATTAGCGCTTCCGGGCCGTTATACAGCCCGGCCATGGTCTCGATTTCGGCGATGTCTATGAGCTGTCCTGGCGCACCGTCTGCCCGCGACAGCAGGGCCATCACGACGGACGATGCGGCGGCGGCTCCGGCGAAGTAACCCACCTGCGGCGTTCCGAAGGTCAGCGGCTCGCGGTCGGGGCTGCCCAGCCCTTCGCAGATGCCGCCACCGGCTGCCAAGTTAATATCGTAGGCCATCCAGTTGCGGTACGGCCCGGTCAGGCCAAAGGGAGTAATGGACGCCATCACCAGCCCGTCGTTGTGTCTCCGCAGGGTATCGTAGTCCAGCCCAGCCCGCTCCATCTCCGCCGGACGCAAGTTGTGGACCAATATGTCGTATTGAGAGACCAGGGCGGCCAGTATTTCGCGCCCGGTGGGGGTGTCTAGGTTGAGGGTCAAGCCGCGCTTGTTGGCGTTGAGGTAGAGGAATAGCCCACTGCGCTCCCGGTTCGGCAAGTCGTTGGGGTAGGGGCCGTAGTCACGGGCCCAGTCGCCGCCGTTGGCGCGCTCCACCTTTAGGACGTCGGCCCCCATATCCGCCAGCAGTTTGCCGCAGTAAGGCGCGGATACGAATTCGCCCAACTCCAGCACCCGCAGCCCGTTCAACAGTCCGTAGGTCATGCCGTCGCACCCGATGCAGCGTAGCGGGACAGCCCGTCCAGATGCTGGGCTAATTCTTCCGGCGCGGACAGGAAGGGCGAATGGCCGGTCTGCATTGTTATGACCTCGGAGCAGGGCAGTGCGCTATACATCTGCCGAGCCCATTCCGGCGTTACGGCGTTATCCAGCGCGCACTCGATGTACACCCTCGGCACACGCCCGAAGTTGCCCTTGGTGATTCGCATGGGCGACACCAAGGGGCCGACCGGCTGAGGCGACAGCTTGGACTTGGCCCATTCAACATCTTGCGGCGCGCAGTCGTTGTAGAAGCGATGTTGCGCCAACTCCGGCTTGTAAATCACATAGCTGCGGTCCTCCGCCAGGTTCCAGCTAGGACGAGTTTCCAGAGCGCGGCTTTCGTCGTAAGGTTCACCGGAGGCTGCCGCCGCTGCCGCCATGAAGGTCAAGCCTTCATCCAGCAGGGCTGCTGTCAGGTAAACGAGCGCGGCAACCTTGCCGGGGCGCAGTTCCGCCGTCCGGCTGATGGAGATGCCGCCCAGGCTGTGGCCTACCAGTACCGACGGGCTGTCCAGCGCATCCAGCACGCCGCACAGGTATTGGGCGTAGGTCTCCAGCGTAACGTCGGCCAAGGGCGTATTGTCGTGCCCATTTCCGGGCAAGTCCACTGCCGTCACCTTATGTCCCCGCTCTCGCAACAGCGGCGCTACTCGCTCCCAGCACCAAGAGCCATGGGCCGAGCCGTGAACCAGAACGTAGTTCGCCATATTGCCGTTCCTCACAATTACCCCTTCTCTCCGGAGAGAGGTGAGGGTGTCCCCAGCCTACTCCAGCAGGTTGCGCCGCAGCCGCTCCAGCGTATCTTCGCTTACTCCGTGGCTAAGCAGGTACGATTCCGCGCCGCCGTACTCTATATGCAGGGTGTCCTGGAATCCCTGAAAAGCGACCGGCTGTGCGGCCAGCGACTGCGTGGTGACTGTGTTGTTGTTCTCCATCGCCTTAATACGGCGCAGCACGTCTTCAATTACCTCGTTGGTCAACAGGTAATCGGCGGCGATGGTTTCTGCGTCCACCCCCAGCGTTTCCAGGATTAGGGCGGCCAACAGCCCCGTGCGGTCCTTGCCCGCGCTGCAATGGAAGAGGGCCCCGCCGCGGTCAATTGCGGCGATGGCGTTCACCGCCTCGGCCAGGCGAGGGCCTGAGTTGTGGATGAGCCACTGGTAAGTTGTTGACATACGCTCCGCCACGTCGCCGCCGGTGAAGGGAGGTATCCCGCGCCCTTCGAGCAGCGGGAGATGCCAGTAATCCGCGCCCAGCTCGGGAAGCAGACCCCGGCCGTCGCGTTCCGCCTCGTCCGAGTTGCGGAGGTCTACTACTAGCCCGATGTTCAGTTCCTGGATAGCAAAATCGGCGTCATCCGGCGTCAAGTCCTGCGGTGCGTCGCTACGGAAAAGCCTGCGCCAGCGGACTGTTTTTCCGGCGCTATTCCGGTAGCCGCCCAAGTCGCGGAAATTGGCGCAGCCCTGCATCGGAAGCCACCGTGAGCGGCCCTCGCGTCTGAAGGGAATAAAAGGCTCTTCACTCACGCTCCCGGCACCCCCATCTCGCGGGCGATTTCCAGCATGGCGCGGGCTGTTTCCTCGTGGGCAATGTCCACCATGTCCCCGCCGAAGGTTACTGCCGCGCCGCCCTCGGCTCGCCGCGCTTCCATAGCCTCAATTAGTCCTTTGTAGTGGGCAACCTCGTCCAGCGAAGGGGTAAAGACCTCGTTGACCACCGGAACATGGGACGGATGGATCAGGTGCATACCGGTGTAGCCCAACTGTTTTGCCTGCTGAGCCGACTTCCGCAGTCCTTCCAGGTCGTGAATGTCCATCCAGCCGCCGCTCATGGGGTAGGGAATTCCAGCGGCCCGAACGTCCACCAGCACCTTGGAGCGGAAGAACAGCGTTTCCATGCCCTCCGGCGTCCACTGGAAACCGATGGATCGGGCGGTATCGCCGCCCCTCCCACCGCTGGCGCCCATGTGAGCCACCCGGGGTGAGGCGTTGGCGATCTCCCAAGACTGCCGGATGCCCGAGGCGGTCTCCAGCGCCGGGTCAATGAAGATTTTGCCCACTTCCAGCCCTTTCTCCCGCTCAAAATGGCGGAGCAGCGTGTCCACCTCCACTACGTCCTCCGGCCCCTCAACCTTGGGTAGCAGCACACAGTAGAGATGCGGGCAGACGATGGCCTCCAGATCCCCGCCGGTCAGCCCGGTTTCCAGCCGGTTCACCCTGACCACAATGGTCTGCCCGCCCGCGCCCAACTCCTGCGCCATCCGGCCCACCGACTCTCGAGCCGCCGGCTTCTGTTCCGGCGGAACCGAGTCTTCCAAGTCCAGAATCAGCGCGTCGGCCCCGTAGCGAGGGGCCTTGCGCATCCAGTCTTCTTTGTTGCCCGGAACGAACATCTCGGTCCGGATTGGCTTCGCCTTGAATCTCACCGGTGTTTCTCCCAATCACTTGCCGGGGCACAAACCGCCATTCCTGCGAAAGCGGGAATCCAGAGCAACCGGCACACGTTAAATCTCTTTATCTGGGATAGCCGCTAACCCCTGCTTTCGCGGGAGTGGCGGACTACTGCTTAGACTACTCCTTGCGCCTTTAGCTCGGCCAGTTCGGAATCGCTGAGTCCCAGAATTCCGGACAAAATTTCGCCGTTGTGCATTCCCAGCGTCGGCGCGCCTGTCAGCGGAGGCAGTTCCCCGCCAGAAAATCGGACCGGGAACCCGGCGGCCACCGCGCCCGCCACCGGCTCCGGCATCGCGCCGTGGTTCATGGGAACGAGGCTGCCCCGTTCCCAGAAGTGGGGATCGTTCATCACCTGCCCGGCGGTGCGGACGGGGGCGCAGGGAACGTCGTGGCTTTCCAGACACTCCTGAGCCTCTTCCAAAGTCATATTGCCGAGGTGGGACTGAATCTCCCGCCGGGCCTCCTCCACGTTGTCAGTGCGCTTCACATAGGTATCGAAGCGCGGGTCCTCCAGCAGTTCCGGGGATTTCAGAGCGTTGCACATCCTCCGCCACTGGTCATCGCTGGTGACAGTGATGGAAATGTCGCCGCCGATGGCGCTGTACAGACCGGTCGGCCCACTGCGGCTGATGTTGCCCGTGCGCAGCGGCAGCCCGGCCTCGATGCTCTCTTCCAGGTTCTCCATGAACATCAGAGAGACCAGCGTATCCATCATTGACACATCGAGATATTGCCCCTTTCCGGTGCGGTCTTTCTCTCGCAGGGCCGCCAGTATCGAGTAGCAGGCGAACATCGGAGTGACCAGGTCTCCGATGTAGAAGCCGACCTTGATGGGCGGGCCGTCGGCTTCTCCGTTGATGTCCATGAGGCCGCTCATGCCCTGAATCTGCGGGTCGTGGGCCGGCTTGTCCTTGTACGCCCCGGTCTGCCCGTAGCCGGATATGGAGGCATACACGATGCCGGGGTTGACGGATGCAACTTCTTCGTAGCCCAGACCGGTGCGCCGCAACGACCCCGGCGCCAGGTTTTCCAGCACCACGTCGCTCTGTTTAGCCAACTCAAGGAACAGTTCCTTACCGCGCTCGGTCTTCAAATCCAGGGTAATGCTCTTGACCCCTTGCGTCCGCTTGAGGAACCGAGTGGAAATGTCCTCGCCGGAATTGCTCCGGGCGTGAGTGCCCTCCGGTCCAGCAAAGGGGCCGTTGCCCCGCACCGGGTCGCCGCGTCCCGGAATCTCCACCTTGATGACCTCGGCGCCGAGGCGGGCCAGGCTCATGGCGGCGAATGGCCCGGCCAGATACACGGTGACGCTGAGGACGCGGATTCCGGCGAGTGGCTGCATAGAGCCTCCTACTGGATGGGGCAGGATCTGGATGGGGCAGGATTCATTTGGCCGAATACTTCTCTCAGGATTATACCACCGCGAATAAAAAGTCTCGCCAGATTATAGCGGGGCTGATTAGCTCCGATGCGGGCAAAGGCCGAGGCCGGTGAGGAATGCGCAACGCTGCGCAGCTTATGGCTGCCGTTGCCGTAACTGTTCTTCCAGTTGGCGGACGCGCGCTTCTGCGGCGTCGCGTTGGGCTTCTGCTGCGATGCGGGCGTCCCGCTCGGCGTCGTAGCTCGGCAGGTAACTCTGCTCCACTGGGTCATACCAGAGCAGCCTTCCCGCCTCCCAATGCAGTTCCAGCCTCAAAACTTGGCTGCGCCCCCGGTAATTGCCTTCCCCAGTCTGTTGGACGGGCATAGGTTCGTATCTGCCATTGACGAGCCGGTCGCCGGCCAAGGCCGCCCCCGGCATTAACGGCCCCCGGTGATACCGGCCGCCCGAAGGGTCAAAACGCCAGTATTCCGGGATTCCCAATGCGGCGTATCCTTCCCGCTTCACGCCGATGTCCCGGCGCCCGGTGGTTTCCGAGCCGACTTCCAGCACGAAATCCGGCGGCTTGCCCTGTTCATCAATGATAAATCCCTTGCGGGCAATGATAGCTTCCAAATCGACGTCGAAGGCGATTAGTAGGTCGGGATACAGCAGCTCAGTCTGCGTTGCCGGGAGATCCCGCGAAACATAGATACCGGCCATAACGGCGGTAATGTCGCGGTTGCCGAAGTGCCTTACCAGGGCGGAAGGGTAGCCCGGTACGGTCAGGTAGAGATAGTCGTTCACATCTTCCTTCGGCGGGGGATCGGGAAAGGGATATGGAGTGCGGCGCACAGCCTCGCTAACCGGAAAGGTTCTGGTAGTCATAGCGCGTCTCGAAATGTGCGGTTGAGTCCCTAATTTATGAGCATTATAAGCCGGTAGGCCAGCCGGGCAAAGGCCCGGCTGGCAGCAATGCCTGGCTAAACGGGGTGGATTTATGGAATCAGAGAATACCAATATGCTCGCGGATGTAACTGGGAAACGAGTCAACAAATCTGTTGGCGCTCCTAAATAACTCGCATACTTCTTCTACAGTTTTGTCTAACGTAAAAGCAGCGTAGTTTTCATGAACCAATTGATTTCTGCGTCGACCTATCTCAAGAAAGTCCTCTATTGAACTATTCATGGTCTGGTCAGTAGCTAGTTTTTATTCATAGCCTCTATGAAACCTTCACCAAAGGCGCGAAAAAAGCGATTGGCGTTCTTTGCGTCCCAAGAAAACCATTCGTGGTACCTCCGGGTAGCTGCCTTGTTTTTGACAAAAGAAACAAGTGCATCAGAATTATTTGTTGAATCTTGAAAAACTTGTATAACGCTATTGGTTATTTTATCCTCGAAATAACTTGCTGCGGAGAGTAACAGAGTCTTGGCGAAAGCATTATTCAATCTGCTTTGCAGAGAAATATCCCCAATTGGTTGAAGATGCTCCATGAGTTGATTATGTTCTTTGATCATCCTCTCGATGATGTTGTCCATCTCAGGTTCAGTCAATGGGATTGTCCATATTAATGATTTCGCAGGCTCTTGATAAACGAGCTTGAACATTTGCGGGATCAGAAGTTTTGCTTTGCGTGGCGTCCCTGAATTTTGCGTCCTCTTTTAGTGCGTTCAGCGATTCAATAGTGATTTTGCCACTGATAGTTTGGTGGCTGGCGTAAGGCTTGGAGCACGCAGCCACAAACACCGACTCGAACACCATTGGGCTGAATCGTCCTTGGGTACTGTGAAAAGCATCTTTGGGGAGATTTCGGCAACTGACTAAAAATGATTGGAGCAACTGGTGCAACTGTTTGACGCAGCTTTCATTGAATGATTTGGCTTGTTGAGAAAACTGATTCAAAAATTTGACCATGGACGGACGATAGGACTCGCCTTCGATAAGCATGGCGAATCCTCTGAGAAGGATTTCGACATCTTTCATGTGAGTGTCAGGAATTCGGACGCCGACCAAGTTACGCCAATCTTCTTGGGTATTGGTACGGTAGAGCATATCGTAAAATTCGGAGTTGAACATACAACGCCTAATTTCTTGCGGAGTTAAGTTCACGCCTCCTGAATTCAGACGGTTGAAAATCTCGTACATAGCGTTATCGCCCTGCGGGTGTATTTGTTGGACAATGATGTTTTGGACAATGATGTTTCTGATGGTCCGGAGGTCGAACGAAGTCTGATAGCCTTCGTCCAAGCTGGAATATCGGCGCTTGTGAAAGCGGTTTGGCTGTCCTGGTGAATTTTCCGGCAGAGCAAGTTGAAAATCACTGAAATACCCATCATCTGAGAGAATTTCAGTCGCTACATTACTTTTTCCACCGGAAGTCAACCGAAGCTCTGCCAGTTTTTCCTTTCTTGGAAATCTCTCCTTGACAAAATAATAAATGGACATCAATCTCTGTTGTCCATCGATTACCAGAAACTTATTGCGCGCTTGCTCGTAAAGGAAAATTTGCGGTATTGGCAAGCCCACAATGATAGACTCGATCAGTTTAGATGCCCGTTTGATGTCCCAGACGTAGTTGCGCTGAAATCCAGGGATTATGACAACGCCTGAATCTATGAAGTCAACGAGTGTTTTGGTATTAAAATCGTTAGGCGAAGACACTAGCTCATACTGGTCAATCCGATAGGAATCGTCCTCAAAATCGGCCTCATCCAGCACGTCCGCCTCATAGCGGTTTTCTTCCAGTTCGCGTTCTGTGGTCAGAGTGGTCATTACGGCGCCTCATTTTGATTGGGACTCATCGGGCACACAGCCTGTCTACCTGCTCCCGCTTGAAGTGGTCCTAATTATAGCACTGTAGCTTAACCACTGCTGCCTGCCCAAATTGAGGGCCCACGCTACATTCCGCCGGAGTATCTCTTGTGGTACAATCCTGTTGCCCGCCCCGGCAGGAACGCGTGTGCCGGGCATCCAAACTCCGCGCGAGGTGGATTCTGATGGCATCCAACATTGTACTGTCCAACACCGACTATAAGGTCGTCGGCACTCGGCCGGTGCGGCATGACGGCACTGATAAAGTCACCGGCCGCGCCAAGTATGGGGCCGACTTCGATGCGGCCGGAACGCTCTTTGCCAAGGTGCTTCGCAGCCCCCATGCCCACGCCCGCATCAAGTCCATAGATACCAGCAAAGCCGAAGCCGCAAGGGGCGTTCGCGCCGTTATCACCGGCCAGGACATCCCTACCAGCAGCCCGGCTGCCCGCAAGGTGATGGCCAAGGATAAGGCGCTATACAAGGGGCACCCGGTGGCCGCCGTCGCCGCTGTCAGCGCCCACGACGCCGAGCAGGCCCTTGCCCTCATCGAAGTGGAATACGAACCGCTCAAGGCCGCTACCGAGGTTCGCGAGGCCATGGCCGAAGATGCCGAGCTGCTCCACGACGGCCAAACCACTGAGGAATTGGGCGAAAAGAGCGATAAGCATAGCAACATCGCCACTCATTTCCGCTATGAGCAAGGCGACCTGGAGCAGGGTTTCGCGGCGGCCGACATCATCGTGGAAAAGGAATACTCCACCGCCACTGTGCACCAGGGCTACATCGAACCCCAGAACGGCGCGGCCTTCTGGAACACCAATGGCGAACTTACCATCTGGGTCAGCACTCAGGGCGCTTTCACCACCCGTGACGCCTTGGCCGGAGTGCTGGACTTGCCCGTTTCCAAAATCCGGGTCATTCCCATGGAAATCGGCGGCGGATTTGGCGGCAAGATTCCCATATACCTGGAGCCGCTGACGGCCCTGCTGTCTCAAAAGGCGGGCGTTCCCGTCAAGTCAGCCATGACCCGCGCCGAAGTCTTTGAGGCGACCGGCCCAACTTCCGGCTCCTATATGCACGTAAAGATGGGCGCCACCAACGACGGCAAGATAGTGGCCGCCGAGGCAATGCTGGCCTTTGACGCCGGCGCCTTCCCCGGTTCCCCGGTGACGGCGGGCGCCCAGTGTATGTTCGCCTGCTACGATATCGAGAACGCCCGGGTTGATGGCTACGACGTGGTGGCCAACAAGCCGCCGGTGGCGGCCTATCGGGCGCCTGGCGCCCCCATTGCCGCCTTCGCCTGTGAGACTGTGGTGGACGAATTGGCGGAGAAGCTGGGCCTCGACCCTGTCGAATTCCGCCTCCGCAACGCCTCCAAGGAAGGCACCCGGCGCGTTGACGGCCCGGTTTTCCCCAAGGTAGGCAACGTCGAGCAGTTGGAAGCCGCCCGCGAGTCCGAGCAGTACCAGCGCAAGCTGGAAGGCCCCAACCGCGGGCGCGGCGTGGCCTCCGGCTTCTGGTTCAACATTGGCCTCCAGTCCAGCGCCGCTATCAGCGTGCAGGCCGACGGCACTATCTCGCTGGTGGAAGGCTCCACTGACATCGGCGGCACCCGCGCCTCCATCGCAATGCAAGCCGCCGAAGTCTTGGGCATTCCGGCCGAAGACGTGGATCCGGCCGTGGGCGACACCGACTCTGTAGGCTACACCTTCCTCACCGGCGGCAGCCGCACTACCTTCGCCACTGGCTGGGCCGCCTACGAGTGCGCCCAAGAAATCAAGCGGAAGATGATCGAGCGGGCCTCCAGTATCTGGGACGTTGATGTTGCGGACGTCGACCTCGTTGATGGCGTGTTCCAGCACACCTCCGACCAAGAACTCAAGCTGAGCTTCAAGGAGCTGTCCGGGCAGTTGAACCGCACCGGCGGCCCCATCTCCGCTCAGGTCAGCGTTGACCCCCGCGGCGCCGGCGGCGCTTTCGCCACCCACATCGTGGATGTGGAAGTGGACCCCGACACCGGCAAGGTCACTATCCTGGACTACACCGCGATCCAGGATGTGGGCAAGGCCATCCACCCCAGCTACGTCGAAGGTCAGATCCAAGGCGGCGTGGTGCAGGGCATCGGCTGGGCGCTGAACGAAGAGTACCGCTTCAACGCCGACGGGCGGATGGAGAATTCTTCCTTCCTCGACTACCGGATGCCAACCAGCCTCGACCTTCCGATGATTGGCACGGTAATCGTCGAAGTCGCCAACCCAGGCCATCCTTACGGCGTGCGCGGCGTGGGCGAGGTGCCGATAGTGCCTCCCATGGCCGCTATCGCCAACGCCATCTACCACGCCGTCGGAGTTCGGATGAACAGTCTCCCTATGTCCCCGGACGCAATCTTGGAAAGCCTGTGGGAGAAAGACGGCGAACCGGCGGCGCTGGCGCAAGCCGCCGACTAATCCCCCGCACCCGGTAAAATTTTCGTAACCTTAATAGGGGCGCACAGCCGTGCGCCCCTACGGTATTATTGGCTATTATTAATTATTGGCTCCAACATCGCTTCCCTCGGGACGCATCACCCCAACCCGTCTTAGCCTCAACTCTGTCTGAGAGAAAAGGGACTATCAGGAGAATCGAAATGACCAGAGTGCCATTCGCCACCCGTGAAGGTATGGACGCTGCCGGGCAAGCCGTCTGGGACGATATCGAAACCACCCGCGGCGGTGTCGCCCGCAACTACGCCGCGCTCCTCAACAACCCGCAGGCCGCCGGCGCCCTGGCCGGGCTGGGCGGCTATGCCCGCTACGAAACGCTCCTGCCGCCGCGCATCAAGGCCCTGGCCGTCTTGACTGCCGCCCGCGAAGCCTGCGGCCACTATGTCTGGACGGTCAATCAGCCAGCAGCCAAAGAAGCCGGGCTGTCCGACGGCGTCATCGCCGCCATCCGTGAGTACCGCGCCCCGGCAGGCTTCGACGCCGATGACGCCACAGTGGTGCAGTTCGTGCTGGAGCTGCTGCGTCAGCACCGTATCTCCGACGCCACCTTCGAGGCGATGCGCAAGCTGGTGGGCAACGCCGGAGCAGTAGACACCCTGGTGGTCAGCGGCTACTACCACACCCTGGCCCACTGCCTTCAGGCCCTGGAAGTGGAGCCGCCCGAAGGAACCGCCACCGCGCTGACTTATTAGCCGGGCGCTCGCCCCCTCACCCAACTGTCTCCCCTGGCAGAGGGAAATCTATGAGACAAAAAAGAGCGGCCGGTCCGCCGAAGCGAGGGGGCCGCTGAAAGAGTGGCCCGCTACCGGTCGCTGAAGGATCTATTCTATACTGAGGACGGCCCGGCGGTCAATTGTGTGCCGCCCGTTGTGCCGGGTTAGGGATTTTCGGTAAGTATGGCAGCATTTCTTCGGGCGGGGCTATGATGTAGGCGACTATTTCGCTCAACTCTGCCAGCAGTCGCCCCGAAGGAGCGTCGCAAAGGCGAAGGGGCACGCTTTCCCTGAATCATTCGAAGTTACAGCGATATCAGAACAGAGCCGGGGTTCGACGTCGAATTGCGTGGCGTCAAAATCAGCGCTGTTCCGCTTAACGTATACCACCCATTTGTCTTTCGGCGCACCGGGCAAGCTGACAGAATGCTGGATGCGGGAGATGTCCAGTTCTCGCACCGACGCAGATGCCCCAGAACCTCTTCCAGCGTAGCCGAGTGATACTCGCTGTCAGCTATCCCAATTTCGGCTTCCTGCAACGCCGTTTCCATGAAGTCATGCCAACCCAGCTTGGTGTCGGTTGCCTCTGACAGAAGCGGAAACCTTGTTCACTAACCTCCAGTTGTAGGTACGGTTTGTTGTTATGCCGCTATGGCGAAACCATCCCTTCGGAGTGGCAGACGAATCTTGGATATATGAACCGTTAGGAATCTGAAACAAAAACTTGTTGTTGCGATAAATTTTGATGGCTATGTAAACATCAAAGACCGGGTTATAGAGAGAAAATGGTTTTACCACATATTGATATATCAGCGGCTATTGAATCACTTATGCAATAAAATTCCCTCTCTATTATAATAGAGAGGGAATTTCTTGACTAAACGCGATAAACCGATCGGGTCATCTCTATGCGGCGGCCGGCACCTTCATCACCGAGGTCATCGCCTGAACCTCGAGACGGGCTATGTGGCTGCGGGCGTGGTCCATCATGGCCTGCCACTCAGGAGAAGAATAGAAAGCCTCTTCTCTAGGGGCCACTTCCTCGGCGCTGGGGAAGGAGCGAATCCAGATGAACTGGTTGGCGTCCGCGTTAACCCACATCCCATCTATGGTGATGCCGTACTTGTTCTGGATTCCCACCAGTTGGTCGTTGAACAGCTCCACCCAAGCGTCCATCATCCCACGGTTGATGGTGTAGGTGCGCAATTGGTAAATCATGTTGCCCTCCTTGACCATTGTTGAAGTATGTTGCTTGCTCCAGCCTATGCGGCCACGCAGGTGATGGTGCGCTCCACGCCTTCGATGTTCTGCACCTGTGCCGTTATCAGGTCCACCAACGCCACCATGTCCTCGGCTTCGGCGAGGGCGATCAGGTCGTACACTCCCGTAATGATGTCAGACGCGGACACCTTGTCCATGCCGCGAAGGGCCGCAAGGACATCTCTGGCGCGGCCTACTTGAGTCTCTATCAGGATATACGCTCGCGTCGCCATAACGATTTCTTTACTGCATCCTGAGCTTGTCTATGGACTGCGGTTGGGGAAGGATGAGTCTGTTCAGGTATGGCGGCGCTGGTGGACTCCCCAAGTTGCCGTAGCCCGTAGCCGTCTCCCTGAGGCAACGGGGCATTCCCGTGATAATCGCGTCTGCCGGTATGATTTCTTTCTTGGGCATATATCCCGGCTTTCGAGGTGAAATAAGACGCGCGTCCCGTTGGGCGGCGCTGGGCCTGCCACGCCTGCGCTTTCCGAATTATTATACCGGCGCGCCCCCGGCTGTCAATTCGCGCTAGTCTGTCCCGGGTGCCATACTAACCGGGGCGAAGTCTGCGCCTAGCGATTCGATAAACTCAGGGAAGTATTCCGTGCCGTTCCACTGCACCGCGCCGCCCGCGCCGAGTTCGCCGTCTATGGATACGTCGCCCGTTTCCAGCAGTAGCTCCAGATGGCTCATTACTTCAGTCAGGGCCAAGAAAAAGTTACTGTCGGCCAGTTCCCGGTGGGAAAAATGATCGCGGGTCAGCGACGCCAGGTCTCGCGGCCCTAGCATCAGGATGTTCACCAGATCGTGGCAACGCAGGACGTGATGCTCGACGATTTCGCTGGCGCGCTCCAGTCCCACCAAGTTGAACTGACCGCGGTAATATGCGCGATGGGCAGGCAGCACCGCATGGCCTGCATCCAGCGCGGCCACCCTCAGCAGCGAGCGCAGCATAACTTTCAGGCCATAGATTTCGTTGTCAACGCGGTAGCGCTCCGGCAGGTTGGCGCGGAAGCTGATGTGGCTGCGGGCCACCGATGGATGCGGCGTGATTTGAGGCAGTACGTGATCCCCGGTGAACATAAACTTGTCGAACTGAATACAAATCTCATCAGGAGAGTGGCCGGGCGTATAGTAATAGGTCAGCCCGCCGGATTGCAGGCCGTCGGTGACTTTCCTGTCGAGATTCAATTGGAGCGCCCGGCGGTGATGCTCCTTAACTCGTTCCACAGTCTCGGAGTTCTCAAAAACCTCGAAGCCGGTCACTTGCCGCCGCCAGCTCATCTCCCGTTCCCAGCGGTCTTCCAGAAGCAGGCTGCCGTAGACCTCATGGGCCCATAACTCTGCGCCGCCGGCCCGGACCACGCTGAGACAGCCGCCGTCGTGGTCCATGTGGCCGTGGGTGACTACCATGCGCTGCACTGCGTTCAGCGAGTGGCCCAAGTATTCCAGACCCTCCGCCAGATACTGCTCGGAGCCGTGGCAGCCAGCGTCTATTACCGTTAACTGCTCGCCCTCGACCACATAGCACCAAGTCGGCCCCAGGGGAGTCTCCCACGCCTGGGGGATACCCAGCGCCCACACCGTTGCCCCCGACGCCGGGGAAGTGTATTTGATGATCATCCGGTTGCCGGAGTCATCACCCCACTTTAATACATCTGGCTCCAGCATTAAAACCGCCGGTTTATGATTTGGAGTGTCTTGATTTTCCTGTTGCCTGGCTATGGATGCTATAGCGCGGTGTACGATTCCCTAAGACCCGTCGCCGGCTCTCCCGCTTTTGTTCAGACTGATTTGCGTGGCGAGGAGTATGCCGTCCCGAATAATCCCTTCTGCGGTTACTGTATCACCGGCGGCAATGTCATCTTGGAACACGGTCAACGCCTCCACTATGATGCGCTCGCCGGATACCAGCAGGCGGTCGGGACGGCCCTCGCTGTCCAACTGGGCCTCTTGCAAGAGGCCATTGATTCTGAAGCGCGCCGGCGCGCCATCATCCCTTGGATCGTAGGTCGGATCGTAGGTCGGATCGTAGGTCGATAGAGGCTCGATTTCCTGGGCCAAGAAAACTCCGTCGGCTACATAGCCCGTCGCCCTCACTGCTGCCCCGCCCGCCAGCAAACCGGCAAGCTGCGTATCGCTGGAAATTCGGACGGTGACGCCGTTGATGGTAACATCCAGTGGCAAGAGGGCGAGCGCGGAGGGCATATTTCCCACGATTCCCTGCATCTGAACCTTGGGCAGAACGCTGACGTTGCCCATGGGTTGGGATTCGACAGCTACCGCCAGGATTTTGCTGCCGATAACGATGGCCTGAACCATCACTGCCACCCCTCTGGTGGGTTCCGCTTCCAGGCGGGTCAGGCGGTCTACGGTTACGGGTATACCGCCCACCAGGAAGCTGGAAACGCTGCCGTCGGCCGCGGTGTTGACTTTATCGACCAGGCCTTCGATGCTGGCCTCTGTGCCAGCGGTGATGCCCGGCCCATAACCCAGAATTTCGCGCGCCAGGACTGAGCCTTCGCGTTGCAGCAGCCCGCGCACCTGCACCGGCGCGCCCACTTGCAGCGCGGCATCTATTTCAGTGAGAGCGCTGATGTCCACCGGGATGCCGTTGACCACCAACCTGCCGTTGGCCTCCACCCGCTCAATCCGGCCTTCTATGTCCACCGGATTAGCCCTCGTCTCCCCCGTTTCGCCGGCTGGACTGACTACCGATACCTCGCGAGCGATTGGAGGGCCGTCGGTCTGGATTTCCGCTTTTATGTCCACATTGGAGCCGACATTGATGTCGGCCAATGTCTTGGTGAGATCGCTTAGGATAATGTGCATCCCATCTACCACCAGACGGACGCCTTCAAGCTTCTGCTCGACTACTCCCCGTATGCGAACGCTGCGAACAGTCTCATTTATTTTTGATGAAACGCCGGATACCGCGGTCGCCAGTAACGTGTCTTCGCTGTAGGTGGCGGTTACGGAGATGCGCTGGCCCACCGAGGGGCGTCCGGACAGCACAGTGTTGGCGTTTACTTCCACCGGGACGCCGCCGATATTCCACTCCCCCCCAGTGGTAATTTCGCGGAAAACGCCTTCCAGCCAAAGAGTATGCTCGCCATCCAAGTCTGCGGTTTCTGCTTGGTTTTCAATTTCTCGGGCGTGCAGGGAACCATTTTGACGCAAAATGGCGGTCACCTTTACACGCTGGCCTGCTTTTGGCAGCGTGTCCGCATAGGTACTGCGGTCAACCAACACCGTCTCTCCGCTGATTATCCAGTTGCCGGATTCAGGATCACGGCCCTGGAACACACCTCGAAACACAGTGCGGGCGGCGCTTTGCCTCACCCCTTCATCCTGCCCGACTCGCCGGGCCAGCAGCGAGCCGTCGGGAAGGAGCAATGCTTCTACCACCACCGCTTCGCCGACTGATAGCCCGGTTTCCATCACTGTGTCCACGTTAAGCGATATTTCAATAGAAGACAGGGAGATGCTGGCGTTTTCCGCGTTGACTCCTTGGAAGACCCCGCGCACTACCGCTATATTCCCAGGTTCCTCCGTCTCTTCCGGTTTTTTCGTCGGCCCGGTCTCCGGGCCTGGTATGACGTTAATCTCGCTGACCACGGCGGATTCATTATGGGCGAGCGTATATGACATGATAACAAAAGCGCCGGTTGCCAACCCGGTTACTCCACCGTGCAGAGTCACTTCCACCGAATCAGAGAGAGCCAAGACAACCCGGTCGCTGTCTTCATCCGTAGGCCGGACAACGATTTCGTCTTCGCTGACACTGATCACCAGGCCGGCCAAGTGCCGGTTCCGGGCTGTGGAAGGCACCAGGTGCACCTGACGGGCGGATAAGCCATCTGGGTTGAGGGCCACTGCGACCTGATCTCCGATATCCAGGTCATAGAGACTGGCGGCGGTGCGGTAGGGGACTCTGATTTCCGTGTTTGGCGCAACGTCCACATCTACCCGGCCGCGGGCAGTGTTAACCACCACCCGGCCGCCGCCGGTGAAATTGCTCTGGATTTCCCACACCGACCCGAAGAAATCGAGAGCCGCCGGCGCGATGTTGGAGGAGCCTGATTCGTTGCCGGCCAAATCTATTGCTGAAACCGAGTAGGTGAAATCTTCTTCTGCGGGCAGGTCCCAGTCCTCAAACCTGGTCCCGAAAAGAAGGGCGGTTATGGGAGCCCTTGGCCCCTCGCCGTCTTGACGATACAGCCGGTAGCCCCTGATGGCGTCGCTGCTGCTGACGTTCCACTCCAGTTGCGCCCTTCCGTCTTTTCGATCTGAGCTGATTAGCTTAAGCCCGGTGGGCGGTTCCGGTGGAGTCACGTCGAGGGACTCGACTTCGGCTATGATGGACTTGGGGGATTCCAACCCCCGCGAGTTGATGGCGCTTACCGCGTAATAGTATGTTGAGCCGTCTCCCGTTCTGATGTCTGCATAGCTGGAATCGTGAAGCAGCCAGGCTAACCTGATGAACGGCCCCGTGCGCTTCCGCGCAAAGTACGCAGCATAACCGGATACATCAGACTTGCTGCTGTCCTCCCAATCTAGCGTTACGATATTTGGCTGGGCGTCCGATACTTCAGCCTTCAAGCCTCTGGGCGCGCCCGGTCCCTCGGGCAGAAGCCGGTCGTTTTGGTCGCAAGGCGACTCTGAGAGGACGGCGAAACTTCCGGCGATGATGGCCCCTTTGGCATCAAAGTTAAACCTGATGGTTCCGTTGTCTATCCATGCTACCGGCGGCTCTGCCTGGCTTGACAGGGCGTTGAGATAAACGGAATCGAAGGAGCTGACCTGGTCCAGGGCCAGCTTGTCGCCGGAAGCCAAACCGGGCGTCGGCTGAGTGCAGGCCACATCCCCCGAAGGCAGAGGATTATCGCGGTCTACAACCCGCCCGTTGTGCCAGAACCGCAGCGGGGACACGGAGTTGCCGGAGACGAACCCAACCACAGCAGAAGTGATGTCGGCGTTGCCGCTGTTTTGCAATGTAACCACCGGGCCTTCCGGGGTGGCAGGCCAATCTTTAACGGGAGCAGTCTTGATTGCCAGAATGTCGCGGGCGCCCTGAATGCCTCCGGTCCAGCCGGCGATAATGAATCCCGCGTCTTCTGTCTGCCGGATGGCCCGCGCGCCGGAAGGAACCTGCATCGCAGCGACTCTTGCGCCGGCGGGGGTAGTTTGCGCGTATGCCTTGCTCCATTGCTGTTTACCCTCCGGGCTGGCTTTGACCACCCAGAACCGGTCGCCGCTGTTGAAGGATTCAGACCAACCCGCCAGCGCGTAACCGCCGTCGCCGGTCTGTACCAGGGAATGGGCAGAGTCCCGGGCCACTCCGCCGAAGGCGCTCTGCCATTCCCGCCTTCCGTCCTTGTCAACCTTGACCAGCCAGAAATCAGACAGGCCGGCGCCGTAAGACCAACTGAATCCGCCCAGGGCATAGCCTCCGCCGCTGGGGAGGATTATAGAGCGTGCTTCGTCGTTGTACTCACCGCCGAAGGACTTTGCCCACTGTGTATCGCCGTGGGAATCGGTCTTTATCAGAATGGCTTCGCTGCCACGGCTGACTGAGGTAGCGCTGCCTGCAATGGCAAACCCGCCGTCAGCAGTCTGGGCTACGTCGTAAGCTACTGCGCCAGTGGCTACGCCGGGATTCCGGCTCCACAGTAAATTCCCGTCTGAGTCGGTTCGCAGCAGCCAGACCTCCGCGCCGGATGAACCCGACGAGCTTCCGGCCACCACGTAGCCGCCGTCTCTGGTTTGCCTCACGGCGTGCGCAACGTCGGAAGTCTCTTCCGTTGCGAAGGTCAGTGACTGCTCCGAATTGCCGAAACTGCGTTCCCATTCCACCACGCCATCAGCATCGGTCTTCAGCAGCCAGTAATCGCTTTTTGAGGCCTTTGCGCCTTTGGCGGAATGGGTCTTTCCGGCAAGGATATAACCGCCGCCGGTGGTCCTTTGGACGTCGTAAATGACGTCACTCTTCGCCCCGCCGTATGTCTGAGACCATTGTTCCTGGCCGTGGGTATCCAGCTTGACCAGCCAGCCGTTTTGCGCCCCCCGCTCGAAAGAACGGGTTCCGAAGGAACGGATTTCGCCGGCGATGACGTAGCCTCCGTCATCGGCCAACGTCATGGCGTGGGCGAATTCGTCCCCGCTGCCGCCGAGGATGGCGCTCCACTCCGGCTCGGGCTGGGCCGAAGCCACGCCGTAGTAGGCCAGCGTAATGGCGGCCAAAGCCAGCAATCCCGCGAATAGCGCGAGCGACCGCCAAGCTCTGCTCCCCCGTCCGGGGATGCTGCTAGTCCAGATTGTCACAGGCAGTCCTAACGGGCGGCTGCGTACGGCTTTGCATTTATGAATCTTACTTTCAGTTTAGTTACCACTGTGTTACACATCGCGCGCCCCCGGTGGCTATTCGCTGGCGGGCCGGTAGATTACCGCCACGACCTCGCTGTGCGTCTTCCCGTCGTCGTTGGTCGCCACTACATCAATGAAGTTGGGGCCTTCAACCAGCGTCATGATTTCGGAGAAATAACCATAGCGGTCAACCGGCGCAGTGCTCCCGTTGATGCTTACGATGGCGTTGGGGCCCGTGCGCCCGGACAAAGTCAGGCGTGAGTTGGAAACGATGCTCTCGTTCTCCGGCTCGGTAATCAGCAGCAGAAATGGCAGGGCAAGAGATGTCACCCGGCGCAAAATCCGGCTGCTCTCGCTGTTCCCGGTAGCCGCGGCGATTTCCACTAGGTTCTCGCCCGGTTGCAGGGGCACGTTGGCCCGGAACCCCCCTTGGCTATCCACTTCGGCTTCCACTCCGGAGATCAAAACCTTGACGCCCGGCTCTGTTTGCCCATACACCACGACTGAGCTGCCTGGAACTACCGCTCCGTCTTCGGGCGCATAGACCGCGAGAATCAGCCCTTCAGGAATATCTGCGCTGGAGGGGGTGGGTGTCGGCGATGGGATCTGCGTGGGGGTGGGTGTCGGTGTGGGCGTCTCCGTCGGTTCCGGCGTGTAGGTCGGTTTGGGAGTGGCTGTTGGCTCCTGTACCGGGGTGAACGGGACGGCAGGCGATGGCGTGGCGGCTTGGGGTGTGGGAGTTACCTCCGCTCCTGGGCGCGGCAGTGCTGTGACGCAGCCCAGCAGGGCAGCCAGCAGCAGCGCCGTCAGAGCTGGGGAGGCCCGGCGCCACAGGACGAAAGACGGCGCGCCCCGCGCCTGGCACAAAGGGCCGCCGGCCACCGGCCGCTTCACTGTGCCTTCAGCGGCAGAGCCAGGAAGAATGCCGTGTGATGTTCCTTTTGTGGAGCGGGCACCGACTCCACCGTAACTTCGCCGCCGCAGCGCCGGGCCAGGGTGCGGGCGATAAACAGCCCCAGTCCAGAACTGCTCTTCTCCTCCCTTCGCCCCACCTCCGGTGTCCAGCCCCGGTCGAAAAGATATTCCAGGTAATGGGGGGCGATGCCCGCCCCGTCGTCCCACACGTGGACATAGAAGCGGGTATCGTCCTTGCTTAGGGAAATCTCCACGTTGCCGGCCGCGTGGGTAACAGCGTTGTCCACCAGATTAGCGACTATATGCTCGATGGCGTGGGAATTCGAGAAAACTATGCCGAAGTCCTGCGGCTCGGCCCACCAAGTTAGTTCCTTGCCTGCCTCGGCGGCCACGGGAAAGTAGCGGTCTGCGATGCGGCGCACCACTTCCGCTGGTTCCACCGGCCCATTGGGCGCCCGGCTTCCGGGGGCTTCCAATTGCACCAGCACCTGGATGTTGGAGAGCATCAAACGGAAATTGGGCGTCTGCCGGGCGATTTCGTCCAACAGTTCCTGCACCGCCGGGCCTTCACTCCCGCCGGCCGCCCGTATCGCTGCCCGCAACTCCCGCTCCTTACCAGCGATGCGGCGCAGAGGGCGTCCCAGGTCATGGTCAAACAACTCGAAGAACCGCTGGGTAGTCTCCTGCCAGTGCTCGCTTTGCAGCTCCCTCTCCGGATTGCTATTATTCCGCCAGTTAGCTTTCAGCATAGCAAAACCCAGCCCCGACGCGGCGACGGTCAGACCACCTATTATCACCATACTTCCGATGTACGCTAACGGCTCGACGCCCCAAAGGTATTCAAAGGCAATAGAGCGAATAAAGAAGGACAGTATCAGGCATATCAACCCGGCGAGCGCGAGCAGCCAGCCCCCCGCAAACGCTATCATCGGCGACCGTAAACTTGGCGGTACGCTCAAACGTCTTCCACGCCATATCGGGACTTCTTCTGCTGTCATACTCACTCCCGGGGCGGAGATAAACGGTAGCCTTTGTCACGCACGTTGAGAATTAGCTCCGACGGGCCAAACCGAACACCCAATGCCCGCCCCAGTGAAACCTTAATCTCCCGAATACGCACCCGCAGGGACGCCCGCGGGTCTTCTCCTTCCGAATATAGCTCCAGACGGGAGAAAGGCACCAACTCGCCTGATCCCCGGTGCCAGGCGGCTGCCAGTTCCCGGAATATCTCGAATTTCATGCCTTGGATGTCGCTAACCGGGCGCCGGGCGCCTTCCCTCTCCACATATATCACCTGTGAAGCCGCATCCAGGAAAATGCCTCCGCCGAGGGAGATGACTTCCGGCCTGGCGCCCATCAATCTTCTCAACCTCATCACAACCTCATCAGTGCCTGCCAGCTTGTCTATAAAATCCACTGGCGCATCCCACTTCAGCGCGCTTCGGGCTGCGGTTTCCCGGTCGGGCCCTTGGGCGTACTGAGTGAACATCAGCACCGGCAGCTTGGGCCAGCGGTTGATGATTTCCCCCAAGATTCCCAGTCCCTTGAAGCGGTCGTCGCGATGATCGCCGAAACGCACGTCCAGCAGCACCGCGTTGGGGCGCTGCTCCTCGATGCCCCACAGGGCCGCCGCCTCGAACTTCTCGCCCGGGGAGCCACCGGGGGCAGGCTGCACCACTGTGGTCCGCCATCCCTCTTCTTCCAGCCGCTGCCGCACCGCGCGGAGAATCGAAGACTCGGCTTCGTCATCCACAATCATTATATTTTGAGCCGCCCGGTTCACTGCCATCTTGCCCGACTCCCGCCGCACCGATTGCCGACACCCATCCCATCCCTTGCGCGCTGATTACCAGCCGTTGACATATTTTATCAAACGCTGCACAAATCCCCATGCCATTCTACGGAGACATTTCCGAAAGTTGACATAAAAACCAGCCCCTATACAATTGGCTTAAGATCAACTGGCTATAAGATCAACGCCTCAAAACCAAACCGGAATCAGGCATATAAAACTGGCAAAACTGGAACACCGCAGGAGGATGGCGATGATTACCAAATTCGGCAGCCTTTTTGCCGGACACGTTGACCTAGACAATATCGGGCTGGATGGCACGCCGGTCAACGACCGCTGGCTCCCGGACGGTCAGCTTGCGGGCGTGTTCGACAAAACCGAGGCTATAGTTCTGAAGATGGAGGAAATGGGCTACGACACCTTCTGGTCGGCGGAGCATCATTTCCAGCGGGAAGGGTATGAGTGCATTCCCAACCTGTTGCTGCTCTATGTCCATCTGGCCCACCTGACCAAGAACCTCAAGTTTGGTTGCGGCTTCAACATCAACCCCATGTGGCACCCCCTGCGCCTGGCCGAGGACTACGCCACCGCCGACATCCTCACCGGCGGGCGGGTCGTATTCGGCGTCGGGCGCGGCTATCACTCGCGGGAAGTAGACACCTTCGGCGTTCCCAGCACGCTGAGCGACAACGAAGGCAACCGCGAGATGTTCGAAGAGCAGGTCGAAATCATAATGAAAGCCTTCAATGAGGATTCGTTCTCCCATGAAGGCAAGTTTTACCAGATTCCGCCGGAAGTGCCTTACCGGGGCTACACGCTCAAGGAAATCACCCTGGTGCCGCGCCCGCGCACCCTGCCTGTAGAGACCTGGCAGCCAGTAGTAAGCGCCAGCCAGCGGGCCATGGACTTTATGGCGAAACACAAAATCAAGGGCATCATCGGCGGCGGCGCAGCGGCCGGCGGCGTCACCGAAGGCGTGATGCGCCAGTGGCGTGACACCCTGGCCGCCCACGGACGGGAGACCGATCTGGGCGAAGATCTGGCTATCGGTTACACCATACACATCGCCGAAACCGAGGAAAAGGCCATTAAGGAGGCCCGCAGCTTCTTCGAGGAAAATATGAAAATGTTCGCGCCGCTGGGCTTCGTGCGCGGGTTGTCCGAGGAGCAGATTCGCGCAATGGAAGACCCGCGCCGCGCCCGCGAAGCCGGTCTGCCCACGCTGGAGGACGGCGTTAAAGCCGGCTCTTGGCTCTGCGGCCCGCCCGAGCTGGTCACCGAAAAACTGGAAGCCATCCAGGAACAGTACCCCGGTCTGGACCAAATCAACGTCGGCTCCGTTATTGGCACCCCCCAGAACGTTATCCTGGAGCAATTGGAGGCCTTCGGCAAGGACGTGATGCCCAAATTCAAGGCCCAAGCCTGACGCAAATCATCCAACCGCTACAGGCAAAGGCTTTGGGATTCGGAGATATGAACAATCGAAATCCCAGCGCCCCCTAGCGAGAGCCTGCCGAACTGCGCCGACCTTTCCCGCGATTTGAGTGTGTCAATATGACCGGCGTATCAGTAACGGCAGGCTTATTGCGTATCCTGCCGTTACTGATACGCCTCAATCAACGCCGTCCCTGCATTGAGTATTATGCCTAATCTGAAAAAACTGTTACCCCCCCCCCCCCCCCCCCCCCCCCCCCCCCCCCCCCCCCCCCCCCCGACCTGACCGCCTCACCCTGCTAATCGTCACCATCTCTCTCCTAGGTGCTGCTCTGGTTCTAGCCCGGCAGTCCACCTACGGAGTGGGCTTGTGGGCGGACTATGCCACTTACATATCCGTAGCCCGCGGCCTGCTGGCCGGGGAGTGGTTCGTCACTTACTCTGGAGTACCCTACCTGCACTGGCCGCCCCTGTACCCAATGCTGCTGGCCGCGGCCGGTATGGGGATTTTCGACCCGCTCAGCGGTCGCCGGGCCATTAAACGCCTCCGTGTTTGGAGCAACCATTTTCACCGTCGGCCAATGCCTGCGGCGGCACGTTCAACACCTGTTCCTGATTCTTTGGGGTTGCCTGTCCATTGGGCTGGCCGTCCCTCTGGCCGGGATTGCATCCTTCGCCATTACAGAAACGCCCTTCATCCTGCTGGTTACCATATCCCTGAGCCAAACGTCGCGGTTCTTGGAAACGGGCAAACGCCCGGCCTTGATTTGGGCAGCGGCGTCCGCTTCTTTGGCAATCCTGACCCGGTATATCGGCGTCACCCTGATAATCACCATTATCCCCTTACTGCTAATTCGGCGCGGCGTTGCGCCATGGGAGAAGGCGCGGAACATTGGCCTGTACCTGCTGATTTCCGTGCCGCCGGTTTGCCTGTGGTTTCTGCAAAATCTGCTGTTCAACGGAAAATTCGACGGAAGCAGAGCTACGTCGCCGTGGACGCTGCCGGAGGTTATGGATAAGTTCCTCAGCGATATGTCGGAATGGATATTCCTGTATCCGCCGCCGGGGGACGCCGCCGCAATACTGACCGGAATAGCCCTGCTGTCGCTGGCGGCATACGTTGGATGGACGCTGATTAGCGTGTACATGGAACCGCGGGCGTGGGTGGAGTGGCGTTCCTTCCTCCTGTTCGGCGGTTTTGCGCTGGTGTACCTGGCATTCATTACTGCCTTCCAAGCGTCAATCGAAATCGTACCCCTGGGCAACAGGTATTTGTATCCCCTCTACGTTCCGTTCCTGATGGCCGCAGTCGTTGGGCTGGACAAATTGTTGAATTATGCACAGGGCGGAAAGGTATCGGAGTTTGTTGGTCGCTCGCCAACAGTAATTAGAGCATTAGTACTCGAAAAGAGGAAGGTAAACAGTCATTCAATTGGCCTTGCCGTTGTGCTCCCCCTTTTCCTCTGGCTTTCCTGAGGCATCTCGCTGAACATAAGCGAAATCAGGCGCGCCAACGAAGCTGGTCTCCCTGGCATAAACGGCCCGCAATGGGTTAACTCGGAAGTCCTGCGCTATCTACGGGGAGAGCCAGAGGACAGCTTGGTAATCAGTAATGGATTAGGTCCCATCTACATCTATACCGGCCACAGGAATTATCGGGAACTGGTCAGGAACTTGGAAGGCGTAAAATATCAGGTTCAACTGGCTACGGAAGGAAGCCGTCTAGTATGGTTCTACCGTCATTCGTTTTACTATGATTACTATGTTGAGGAACTGGAGGAACTGCCTGGGCTAGAGCTAGTAGCGGCGCTGGACGACGGCGTTATATTCCGGCGCGACGGTACCCTAGTAGACTACTCTTTCGACGCGCATCTTAGCCGAGACGCGGTGGTCTACAGCAAGGAGCCGTGCCTGGATGAAGACACGGAGGCGAAATTCTTTCTGCACCTGGTACCCGTCAACGTGGACGACCTGCCCGCCGCCCGCCGACAGTATGGCTTCGATAACCTGGACTTTGCTTTCGGGCAGTATGGCGCGATCGCAGACTGGAAATGCCTGGCGAGCGTCCCGTTGCCGGACTACCCTGTCACTGCCATCCGCACCGGCCAGTACATCATCGGCATAGGGCGGCTCTGGCAAGCGGAGTTATCGGTTCCGTCGGAATAACGGTATCCGCTCGCCCAGCTTGTTAATACCTGGGCGCAGGAGTATCCTCAAACCGTTCGTCCCAGCCGGGCGCAGCGGGGTTGAAAGAATATGACGCAGAAGTTGACTGAGGCGGAACTGCTGGATCTGGCCCTGAAGCACAGCTTCCGCAGCCGGATAGACAAGAACGCGGTTACCGGCCCCATCATGGTGTGGGGCCGCGGCTCGATGGTGCGCGACGTCAACGGCAAGGAATACCTGGACTTCAACTCCGGCCAGATGTGCGCCGCTCTCGGCCACAACCACCCGCGCATAGTTCAAGCGTTACAGGAAAGCGGCGAGACTCTGATTCACAGCCACATGAGTATGTTCAATGACCGGGAAATCATCCTGGCGGCGCGGCTGGCCGAGATTTCCCCGGAAGGGATGAACCGTTCTATGTTCCTAACCTCTGGCAGCGACTCCAACGAAGCGGCTATGGCTATCGCCAAGCGATACACCGGCGGCTACGAGTTCGCCAGCCCGTCGGTCAGCTTCCACGGAATGAACGACTCCACCCGGGCTGTGACTTTCTCCGGCTGGCATGAGGGCTACGGCCCCTATGCCCCCGGCCACTACCCGATAATCGCGCCCTACCGTTACCGCTGCCGCTTCTGCCAGAACCGCCCGGCCTGCGACTACTCGTGCCTCGACACCAGCTTCGAGTTGCTGGACGCCCAAGCCGACGGGCAACTAGCGGGAGTCATAACTGAGCCGCTGTTCAGTGCGGGAGGCGTCATAGACCTGCCTCCCGGCTGGCTGGCGGAGCTGAAACGCCGCTGCGAAGCGCGGGGCGCGCTGCTCATCGTGGACGAAGCCCAGACCGGTTTGGCTAAGCTGGGGACGATGTGGGCCTTTGAACAAGAAGGCGTAGTTCCCGATATTTTCACCATATCCAAGCACTTCGGCGGCGGCGTTGCCATCAGCGCCGTCATAACCACCGATGCCATCGAAGAAAAAGCGTCAGAAACTGGTATGGTAGTAGGACACTCTCATTCTAACGACCCTATGCCCTGTAATGCCGCCATAGCCAGCATAGACATCATTCTGGAGGAAATGCTAACCGGAACGGCCCAGCGCATCGGGGCCTACTGGCGGGAACACCTGGAGCGGCTGGCGTCGCGCCACGAAATCATCGGAGACATCCGCGGACGGGGGTTGCTACAGGGAGTTGAGTTGGTCACCGACCGCGCAACCCGCGAACCGGCCTACTCCCAAGGCCGTGAGATAGGCCGCCGCTGCTTGGAGTCCGGGCTGATAATGAGCGTGCGGCGCAACGGTTCCGTATTCCGCTTTGTTCCCCCCTTCACCACTACGGAGGCGCAGATGGACGAGGCAGCGGAGATTCTGGACAGGGCGCTGGGTCAGGTCACGGGGTAGCTAAGGTTGCTCTTAACAAACCTGTTAATGCTTTCAATAGATGGCTTTGCGTAGGTGAAGGAACTGTTCGAGCTATTGAGCGGGGTTTGACAATCTTGTACCTGGCGGCCTCGCAGTTTTGATTCGCCCCGCAGACTGCCCGCTGGCCCGAGGCCTCATCCGGCCAGCGGGTCTTGCTACCGGCGCAGCCGACGGATGCTCCGTTTAGCGCGGGACTGCGGAGAACAAGTTTGGTTTCCATTTTCACATCGAGTTTTGGAGGAGCTGATTTATGCCGGAGATAGAGAACAAGCTGAAGGAATTGGGTTATGAGCTGCCGTTGCCGCGGCCGCCGGGCGCCGGCAACATTATCCCTGCAGTCCGTACCGGAAACCTGGTCTACTTATCAGGCACCGGCCCCGGATTGCCTGGCGGCGGGTTGCTGCACACAGGCAAGCTGGGCGGAGAGGTGACCGTGGAGCAGGGCTACGACTGCGCCCGTCAGACCATGCTGAACCTGCTCACCAATCTAAAGGGAGAAGTGGGCGACCTGGACAAAGTAAAGAGGGTCGTCAAGCTGCTGTGCATGGTTAATTCCACGCCGGATTTCAGCGACACCCCCAGGGTAGCCAACGGCGCATCCGACCTGCTGATTAACCTCTACGGAGACCGGGGCCGACACGCCAGATCCGCTGTTGGCATGGCCACTCTACCCGGCGGTATGCCGATAGAGATTGAGATGATCGTCGAAGTCGAGGACTAGAGGCCCGCCCCTATTGCGCCTCGCGGGGTCTGTGCCTGAGCGCTCCCCGGCGCAACGGCAGGCTGCTTGATTTAAGCCGAGTAATGATGGCCCGACGGGGGACAAGGCGCTTGTGAACAACAGGAAGGACACAACATAGGTTCGGGAGAGATGGACGCAATGGCGCTTGTGAATAACTTCGGAGTCCTGCTGCCCACAAGGGGCGTGCTGGTTTACGCCGGAGGCGGCGCCCCAAGGGTGGAACAGACCTGGCAGATGGCCGAGACGGCCGAGCGGGCCGGTTATGATTCCGTCTGGGTCGGGGACAGCATCACCTCCAAGCCCCGTATGGAACCCCTCACTGCTATGGCTGCCGTCGCCGCCCGCACCAGCAGGGTCAAGGTCGGCACTGCCGTTATGCTCAACGCTCTGCGCCATCCCGTCCATCTGGCCCACGCGGCAGCAACCATAGACAACATTTCCGGCGGGCGCACCATCTTGGGCCTGGGCGCCGGCCGCAGCAACAACCGGATGTTCGTCAACGAACACGCCGCCGTCGGCGTTCCGATAACGGAGCGCGCCGCCCGAATGGAGGAGAGCATCCGCGTTATGCGCGCGCTATGGACGGGAGAGCCGGTTAGCAGCTCCGGAGAGTTCTACCCGCTCCAGGACGTTGAGTTGGAACCCACACCTGTTCAGCCGTCCATTCCCCTCTGGATTTCCAGCAACTGGGTGCGCCGCGGCCTTGCTAGAGTCGCTGAGCTTGGCGACGCCTGGATAACCAACGTTCCGTCGGTGGAGCTGTTCGACCGCTGCTGGGACAGGATCAAACAATGCGCCGGGGAAATGGGCCGCGACCCGGCGGAAATAGGCCGCTGCCTGTATATCTCGGTAAATCTGAACGACGATACCGGCACCGCTTTGTCTGAGGGCGACCAATATATGCAGGCGTATTACAGCGTCCCCTACGATATCATCAGCAAGCAGCTATTGTGCGTGTTCGGCCCGCCCCGGAAGTGCATTGAAGCGATACAGGCATACAAAGAACACGGAGCCGATTACTTCATCGTCCGGTTCGCATCCCCAAGCCAGATACACCAGATGGAGCGATTTACCGAGGAAGTCCTCCCCTTTGTCGCCTGACAGCCACTTCCACGGGCCAGCGTAGTCAGTCAGGCTCCGTCGAACCATCAGCCGCTGCGCTCGGCGAACTCGGCCTTTGCTGTCTCCACCAGCGTGTCGTCGCGTAGCAGGTCGCTGACCGTAAGGCTCAAGGCCTTGGCCACCAGCAGGGCGTTGGAGAGAGCCAGATCGGTAACAGCCGTCTCCTGCATCTGTCTGGTATGAGAAGGCACCGGCGTCTCGCTGACGGCGTACCGCAGTTCAAAGGCCGGCATAGCCTGGCTGACATTGCCGAAATCAGTTGAAGCCCCACTGCCTGGACGCCCAGGCGTTGGCTCATCCAATTTCATTCCCAAAGTCTGGGCGTTGGCCGCCATCGCTTGGGACAGAGTCACGTTGGGCTGCACGTTCTCATAGAAAGGGTAAAATTCCTCTGCTACGAGACTCGCGCCGGCCATGGATGCCGCGCCTTCCGCCACCTGCCTCACCTTGCTCACCACCTCGTCGCTCAGGTATCGTCCATCCCTGGAACGCAGCATGAAGTTGGCGGCGGCGAACTCCGGCACCACGTTGGGCGCCGTACCGCCGTCGGTGATCACGCCGTGAATGCGAACATCGTCCCGCAGGTGCTGACGCAGGGCATCAATGCCGGTGAACAGATGGATAACTGCGTTCAACGCATTGATGCCTGCCTCGGGCGCGGCCGCGGCGTGGGCGGCCCTGCCGTGATACATATACCGGTAACCGACCATGGCCAGGCTCCAGCTCTCTCCTTTCGCCGCCGCCGCCGGTATTACGGTGCGGTTGGAAAAAGGATGGGAAGAAAGGGTGGCGTCAACGCCGCCGAATACGCCCGCTTCCAGCAACCGTATCTTGCCTCCGCCTCCTTCTTCCGCCGGGGTTCCGATAATCACCACGCGGCCCGGCAAGTCCTGGGCGCTGGCCTGCAGACCCAAGGCTGCTCCCATCGCTGCCATGGCGATGAGGTTGTGTCCGCAGCCGTGGCCAATCTCGGGAAGCGCGTCGTATTCCGCCAAGACGGCGATTGTCGGCCCCTGGCCGTCACCCCCCGGAATGGTGGCTCGAAAGGCTGTTTCCACACCGCCGATACCTCGCTCCACTGGGAGGCCGTGTCTTTCCAGGAACCCGGCCAGGGCGTTGGCGGAGTAATGTTCCTGGTAGTTCAACTCCGGATGGGCATGGACATCTTTGGAGAGGTCGAATAATGCTTGCCTTGAGGATTCGATAGCCGAGTTGGAGCGTCCGGCCAGCTCGTCCTTTGCTCGGGCATTCCGGTTGTTCATGATATACCTCCTCCTCGGGCGGGAGGGCCCGGATAAATCACATTGCTGGGCGGGACAATGCCGGAGCATTTCGCATTTGGACCTGTAAAGTTGTGGTGGCGGAGGGAATGGGATTCGAACCCATGATGCAGTCGCCTGCATAACGGTTTTCAAGACCGCCGCCATCGTCCACTCGGCCATCCCTCCACTAACTTCATACGCGGGGGGACATCGCCCCCAATTCGCATTTGCCGCTTCCTCTCTCCTCTATATGTGTTCTCCATCCCCTTTGTTGAGCAGGAAATAACACATGGCGGTAAGCTACTTGCTATCTTGGCAATGCTACGCCCTAATCGCTCGAAGACTAACTAGCAGGAGGGAACTCCTCGGACGGGCGCGCTATCACAGCGCTAAACAAGATACTATAAGAGTAGCTATTCGTAGTCAAATCAGAGCTAAGAAGAAAATTGCGAAACCACCCCGGCCTCTCTCCCTCACGCCTGAAAATCCTGCCTATCCTGTCATCTACGTAAATAACCCCTGACACCTCCCCCTTGCCAACCCCGATAACAACTCCCTACCATTATTACTGTCCGGCCCAACTCGCCCCAGGATCCCCGGGGCCGCGCCCCGGCCCCGGCGATAATCAAAGACGAACACCGCCGAATATGGCCGGAAAACCAAAATCCCGCCCTAACCCAATCCCAGGAAGCGCCGCCGCCAACATCACAAAGTGGCCGGTTATTGCCGCAAATGGCCGGGAAAAACCAAAATCTCGCCCCTAACCCAATCTCAGGAAGTGCCACAGCGAACACCGCAAATGGCCGGGAAAACAAATCTTGCCCCTAACCCAATCTCAGGAAGCGCCGCCGCGAACATCGCAAATGGCCGGTTATTGCCGGAAAAGGCCGGGAAAAACAAAAACCCCGCCCCTAACCCAATCTCAGGAAGTGCCGCAATGTCCCTCTCCCAGCTCCGCCGCCGCGTCAACGCCCTCTGCCGCAAACTCGCCCCCGAACTCGAAGTAGCCCGCCTCCGCCGCCTCGCCGAAGAATATTGCGAAGAGTGGGACGTGGCCCTTGCCAACCACCAGGAACCCCCGCCCTTCGACCCGGTAACGGACGGCCCCAAACACCTGGCCCAGCGCATCGCCGAAACCGGCGCCCGGCTCAACACCTATATGAACCTGCGCCGGTACCTCCGCAACTGCCGCGAGCGGGGCCAACCCCCCGGCGTCCGCGAATTTCTCCGCGCCCTGCTCCCCTGGGCCGAACCCGGCGGCTACCTCGAAATACTCCGCTGGGATGCCCCCGGCCGCTAACACCCCCGGCCGCCGGAGCCGACGCCTTCAGAAATAAAAGAGACAGGCCGGAGTAGTTTCGCAATTTTCTCAGCTAAGATCCCCAGCAATAGGAATTCTGGATTTGGGTGCGGGAATATTTGTGGCGGAGAGGGCGAACTGCTGGCGTTCCCCAACGGCGCTCACGACGATCAGGTGGACTGCATGGCCTACGCCGCCCTGGAAGTGGTCCGGGAGGGGGGGCCAGAAGTTCGGGCGGCGATACTCTGACCGGAGGCGAGAGATGGCGCAACGGGAAGTGCGGGCCTATGTACTGGACGCGGCCCAGGCGGTGGATACATACCGCAGCTATCAGTTCCCGGCGGCCCGGGCCAAGAAGACCGGTCCGGGCGGGCTGGTGAACCCGCCCCTGGACCTGGGCCGCCTGGCCGGGTTCTACGACGAAAGCGTCTGGCACCGCAACGCCGTGCGGGTCAAGGCCCGCGACCTGGTGGGACACGGCTGGAGCCTGGAGCCGGAGTTCGCCCAGGGCGGCGGGCCTGCGGGGGCCGAAGCGGAGAAGGAGCGGCTGGACGCCTTCTTCTGGAACGGCGGCGTGGAAGGGTTTACCGAGGCGGAAGGACTGGACGGCCCCATTCCCCTGCATTCCTCCCTGAGCGAGGTGTTGGAGCGGATGCTGATTGACCTGGACACCGTGGGCAACGGCTATTTGGCGGTCATCCGCGACGACCGGGCCGGAGGCCGGCCTCGGTGGTACGCCCACTTCCAGGGCGCCCACATCAGGCTGCACAAAGACCGGGTGCGCTACCGCTGAGCGCAGAGGCGGCAAGTCCGCCCTCCTTGACGGCTTCGTCCGTCCCATAAGGCTGCCCGTCAGCCCCTTTTGACTGCCAGTCAGTCCCGAAAGGGGCTTTTCGTTTTGGAGCGGGAATGATTGCCACTGAGGTCAAATATCAGGACCTGTCCCTGGAGCAGCAGGTTCAGCGGGTGCGGGACGCCTGGTTCGCCAGGGCCGCCGCGCCCGGAGCGGAACCCGGCTGGCCCCTGCAGGTCTACGCCGGCCGGATGATCGTGGAGCATAGCGGAGACCTGTTCAGCGTGCCCTACACCGCCGGCGGCGATGGAGTGATTGATTTCGGCGAGCCAGTGAAGGTGACGCAGGAATTCGTCCCAGACCGGCATCCCGGCGGCGCCGGTCAACCGGCCGGGGAACGGCGCGGCCTGGCGGAAGCGGCCCAGGACTTCGTGCGGGCCACGGGGCGCCTCTTCGGACTGGGCGACGCCACACCCGCCGAAACAGGCCGCGCCGCAGTTCCGGCAGCCGTATCCTCCCGATCCAACGAGGGCTGGCTGCTGCAAGCGCCCCTGCGGGTCTACCGCGATGACAGGGAGGAGCGCTACGTCGGCGGTCTGGTGCTGACGCCGGGCGACGATAACGCCTACGGCGACCGGTGGGAGCCGGGCGACATACGTCTCTTGGCCCACCGCTTCATGGAGCAATCCCGCCACATCGACTATATGCACACCACCAAGGTCGTAGCCGTACCGGTGGAGAGCTTCTACTTCCCGGCCGAAGACGAGGGCGGCCAGGCCGAATACGCCCTCTACGGCGAGACCGTCCCCGGCGGCTCCTGGTGGCTGGGCAGCCGGATAACCGACGAAGACGCCTGGGAGCAGGTCAAGTCCGGCCAGCTCACCGGATACAGCATCTTCGCCGTCAAACTGGGAAATGGGGACAAGCCAGGCGGTGAAGGGCAGGCAAACCGGGCCTGCCGGACGGAGGAATCCCCCAGGGGCAGGAAGATGAGCGCCGCCGAGTGGGACATCACCATGGTGGCCCTGGTGGACAAACCGGCGGTGAACAAGGCCACCTACGTCGTCCTGCGCCGCGCCCCCGACAGCCAGGCCGTCATCGCGCCCACGCAAACCGCAAACAACCAGCTTGAACCGGAAGAGGCCCCCGCTATGAGGAAGATCGCCCGCGCCGCCCTCTACCACGGCGATGAGACTGCCGGCGCCAGCCAAGCCGCGCCCGGAACGGACGCCTCGCCCGATAACAACCCGGAACCGGCCGGGTCTGCCGCCGAAACGCCCGAGGCCGCAGTTGCGGTCATGTTCCAGGAACAGCGCCAAGCCCTGGCTCAGGAAGCGCAGGGGATGATTGACGCTGCCGTCACGCCGCTGCGGGAGTCGCTGCGAGACCTGGAGTCCAGGCAGGCCCGGCTCTCCGGCGCGGGAGCGTTGCCCGGAAGTCCGTCCGGCGGAACCGGCAACGGCGAGGAACCGGAAGGCCGGCGGGAGCGGCCCCCGTCCTGGGTCAACTACGGCAGCCGGGCCGCCGCCGTCCAAAAGGAGCAAGGATGATGACCACCGTGAAGGAGCGCCTGGCCGCGGCCCTGTGGTCCCTCAGCGGCCAGGCCCACCGCTGTCACAAGCTGCAGGCCGGCAACCGCCGCCTGGTGGAAGGCGGCAACCAACTTCGGGCGGAACTGGCCGAGTCTCGCTCCGTGCGGGAAGACCTGGTCAAGGAAGTGGAAGCAGCCGTTGACGCCTTCGCCCGGGAGAAGACTTCCGGCTCTACGGAGGGCGGCTGATGGGCAACGGCATCCCCCCTGACGCCTCCAATGAGGTCATCGTGGCTTATCTCAATGAAATCCGCGAGGACGTGCGTCAGCAAACCACTCTGCTGCGGGAGGCCATGAGCGAGGGGGCCAAAGACCGCTCCCAGCTCAACTCGCGCCTGGCCGTGGCCGAAAGCGACCTGCGCCTAGTCAAGAAGCTGCTCTACGCCGGGCTGGGCGGGTTGACCCTGTCTCTGGCGGCCCACCTGTTGCCCCGAATTCTGGGAGGTTGAAATGTGGAGCAAAGTCAGACCCAACGTAATCGCCCTGGCCCTGCTGGTGGCCGCGCTGACCGGCTGCCTGGCCGCGCTGCTCATTGAGCGGGCCGAGGCCCCGGTCAGCAACGAAATCCTGGCGCTGCTGGTGGGCGTCGGCCTCGGCGGACTGGTGGGCGTGATGTCCGCCGTGGCCCAGGACCCGCCGCCGCCCACCATACCCGCCGGCACCGCGGAGAAGCTGGCCCTGCGGCTGATGGAGCGACGCTCCGAAGAGCGGAAGGAGGCTGAATAATGACCACTCTGAAGACCCTGAACCCCAAGGAACTGCTGCGCCGCTACGGGCCGGACGTGGCGGTCTACGCCGTCCTGACCTCCACTCTGGGCCAGAGCGAGATGCAGCCCCAGACTGCCGACCGCTACCTGCGGGAGCTGGTGGCCCGCACCGTAATCATCAACGAGGCCCGCCGGTTGCCCATGCGCTCTAGCGTCCGCAACATCGACCGGCTCACCCACTCCGGGCGGGTGATGCAGTTCCCCAACGAGGGGACGGCCCCCACCGCGGCCGGGGCCATCGCCTTCGCCCAGCGCCAGCTGATCGCCGGGCGGATGTACGCCGCTGAGGACTGGTCTTTGGAGACCATCGAGGACAACATCGAGGGCGAGAGCCTGGAGGACACCATCATCGACGTTATGGGCCAGATGCACGCCCGGGACATGGAGGAGCTGTTCCTCTACGCCAACGCCGACGACTCCACCAAGCCCGCCTTCCCCAAGTCCGACGAGGGCGGCGACGCCTTCCGCGAGAACTTGGGCGGCACCCCCCACGACGGCTGGCTGCTGCTGCCGGAGCATTTGATTGACAAGGAGGGCGCCCAGCCGGACACCGCGGTGGACCTGTCCCGGGAACTGCTGGACGCTCTGCCCTCCCAGCAACTGGACCGTTATGCCCGCAGCGAGTGGCGCTTCTACGTGAACTCCTCGTTGGAGCGCCGCTACCGGGAGGAACTGGGGGAGCGTATGACCGCCCTGGGCGACCGGGCGCTGTTCGAGAATGCGCCGGTCTTCTACCAGGGCATACCCGTAGTCCCGGTTCCGTCGCTCCGTCTGGAGACCCGGGATATGGTGGGGGGCGGCGACTCGGACGTAGCCAACGTAACCGACTGCCTGCTGGTCCATCCTATGAACCTGGTGGCGGGCTTCCGGCGGGAAGTGCAGGTGGACGTGCAGTACCAGCCGCGCAAGGGACTGTTCGAGCTGACCCTCTCGGCCCGGGGCGACGCCAACGTGGAAGACCCCGGAGCCTACGCCAGCATGATCAACGTCAAGCTGCCCGACGCCGGCGCGGAGGATTAGCCTGTGACCACGCCCAAGATACCGGAGAACCTGGGTTTCGGCGGCGCCGTGCTGACCCGCGCCGTGCTGCGCAAGCTGCTGCTGGGGCTGCGGAAACGCAGCGACACGTTGCAGACCGGCCTGACCACGGTCCGGGGCCAGACCACCCGGTTGCGCACGCAGCTTGCGGCGGCCGAGGAACGGGTGGACGCGCTGGAGGGCCTGCAACTGCGTCTGGCCGGGGGAGCCGACGCCAATACCGGCATCGCCGTCTCCGGCGTCAAGACGGGGGATACCCTGCTCTCGGTGTCGCAACTCGACGTCGCCCTCACCGAGGGCACGCCCAACACCCGCGCCTGGACCGTCCGCGACCTGACCGCCGAAGCCTCCATCATCGCCGGCGACGAGATGCAGCTTTCTTCTTCCAATACCACCGGCTCCGTCCTGCTGGTCCTGTGGCGCGGCAAAGACGCGGATTAGGGGTAGGGCCGAATGAAACCGCTGACAGTCAGGCTAGGACGCCGGCCAACGCCGCCGGGTAGAATGAGCCATCTGCTCCACACGGAGGCCCACGATGATGCGAATTTGCCTGCTGCTGCTAGCCCTGCTGCTGGCCTGCGGCTGCCAGGCTGCGAAGGAGGAACCGCAGATGGCTAATCCCAAAGACATTACGGTAGCCGCCATCTTCTATCAGTGGTTCGGCTACGAACACGATGCGGAAAGGGGCTGGCCGAGTAAAGGCGGACTAGGAACATTTCACTGGAACGACGTTGTAAATAATGAGTTTGTCACCGGCTTCGTCGCCAACAGCCCGGAAATCGGCTACTACGCCAGCGATGATGAAGCCACTATCGCCTGGCAACTGCAAAAGATGCAGGAAGCAGGGATAGACACCATCATCGTTTCCTGGTGGGGTTGGGGTGACGCCAACATGGATGGCAACATTACAGGCTACATCGAAGCCCGCAGCCAAGATGCTCTCATTCGCCTGCTGAACTACATTAAATTAAACGGCCTGAGTTTTAAAGTGGCTTTGATGGTCGAGCCGTGGCCTGACATCGTGCATGGCAGTCCGCAACAGCCTGGCACAGCCAGGAATCTTTCTGCTGTCCGGAAGCAGATGGTTCTGGATTACGTTTGGGACAACATTTACAGCGTCTATCCCGGCCTGACTGTCCATTGGGATGGCAAGCCTCTTTTGGCTACAGTTGGAGAGCTCTACTTCGACTTGAATGAAGATGCACCCGACGACCGCTTTACGTTACGAAGTTTCCGTTTCAAGGCTGAAGACATCGATCCCGGCAACGCATGGAACTGGATTATCACGGAGCCGCTGCCTTACTTCCAGGCAGTGGATAACACGGTCATTCTATCTCCGCGCTATGATGAATGGTTCCTAGCCGCGGCTCACCCCAAGTGGTGGGAAGCGGGAGCCTGGGGACGGACAGAACCTCTGAGGCGTGACCCATACCTGACTGAGAACCTGTATGACTTTCAGTGGCGGCAGGTGTATGACCGGCGAGAAGAGACAGACCTGATAATCCTGTGGGCCTGGAATTCCTGGATGGAGCAGCTCTATATCGAACCTGATAATGAGCAAGGAGCCGCTCCTGCGGGAGATATGCTGCTTCGCAAGACCGCCTGGTATGCGCGACGGCTTATGAGTGGCGCTCCTTTTGAGCTTATGGAACCAGACTGGGTATCAGTCCAGGACTTTCGCTCGGTGCTCACTCCGATAGCTCCGGCCCAGTTGAACTTGGAGTCAGACGCTGAGGTGGATCAACTGCTCCACCGCATCATTCAACAAGCACAGAGCCATGTAGCAACGTACCTGAACCGGACTTTCGGAGACATTTCTATTCCTGATGCAGTGAGAGAGGTAACGTTGCGAGTGGCGTCTTCTATCTATAATTATATGATTGCTACTAAGAGCGGCAACTTGGTAAGGTTCGGAGAAGTTGGGGTGGACGTGTTGTCAAACACTGTCTTCACCGATGCTATGCGACGAGACTTGCGTCCTTTCCGCAAGGCTCCGACGATAGGTGTGTGGTCGCCATGAGCTTAATAGCTGCAGCAAAACCGGCTTGGGAGGAAATCAAGTCGCTTATCCAAGGCGCAGCCAAGAGAGCCGGACCCCTGAAGGGTGTCACGTTCTACGAGGGGCCGGTGGTGGCAGTTAACTTACGATTTCCGGCTATTGTCGTAACGGAGCGGGCTATTGCTCCAGTTGACCAGACTTTTCTATGGGGAGTCGCTCAACTGCGCGTGAGATTGGAGGCAATATCCGGCATTGCTGATCCGGAAAAGAATCTTGATGAACTGGAAACTCTGGCCGATTCTCTTCTCGGCCTGTTCTGGAACAATCGTCAACTCAACTGCAAAGCGCGAGATACCAAAGTGGAGGATGTGACCATAGGTCAGGTTGAAGAGAAGCCGGAACATATTTCAGCCACTCTGGTTCTTGTATTCGACATCGAATTCCATCGCCCAATGTAGAGACGAGATATGAGACGGTACATCGGTATCGGCATTGAAAGCTCTTTCGGATCTGGCGCGCTACCAAAGTATTACTCTGATGTGAGAGCGGCAAATTTAGAGACGCCATCGCAACGCTATATGATCTTCAATGGCGTTGGGCGCTCGCCAACCATGGCTGCCCTTGCGCCCTTCATCCCCTCCGGTTCCATTGAACTGCCAGCCGAACTCAGCAAGGCAGGCCCGTTGTTTCGTATCTTGGCCGGAGACTATGGCTCGTTCGGCACAGACCTTGAGGATGAAGTCTCGACCACTTTGAGTTCTGCTTCATCCGCTTCTACCAAGGAACTCGTAGTCGCTAGCGGTTCTAACTTTTCTAAAGGCGATATTGTGCAACTAGGCGCAGACTTCGCAGATGCGGAACTGCATAAGGTTAATGCCGTAATCTCGAAAAAGATCACTCTTGATGAGGGATTGCTGAAAGATCACGTCAACAGCTCAAAAGTTAAGGAAGTAAAAGCTCCTTATACCCACTTTTTCCGGGCATCCCAGGATCGCAATCTGACTTCTGCTCAGGTTGATGTTGTGAAAGACTTCAATGCCCAGAGCTTCAAGGGGAGCGTTGCCAACGGCATGGAGGCGCGACTCGCAAGGGAGTTTCTCGATTTGTCCTTTGACCTGCTGGCAAAAAGCGATACTCAACAAACTCCGGTTGACCTCGTATCGAACAACTATCTAACGATGAACGCCTATAACTTCGCTGATGTGTCTTCGCTGAAATATGACCCGGAAGGAGATGCGGTTGCGCTGGACCTGAAAGCAAATGTACAAGATATAACCTTTAGTATTGCCAACGACATCAACGCGGACGACGGCATACGCTTCGGTTCAATCAGTCCTCAGGAGTTCGTGCTGGGGAGCATAGAAGCAACAATGAATCTGACACTGGCTTTCAACAAGCGTTCTGACCTGGAGGCCCTATTACTGGCAGGACAGCCAGGGAAGGTGAATCTTATACTGGCGAGAGGTTCTGAGTACAGCTTGGAGTTGCAATTGCCCAGGGTATACATGACCAGCATTCAGACTCCTTTGACCGACGGCGCCGGGCCAGAGTCCGCCAGCCCAGGACTAGAAGCCAAGGCAAACTCCGCGTCCGGCGGATGCGAAGCCGGGTAGTTATGGGCTTGGCAATCAGGAAGGAGAAAGCGTGATGAGCCAACTGGAAGCGCTGCTGAATGGTGTCAAGCACCTGGAGCCGGTGGATCTGTCCCGGATGCGCGGGCCGGCCCGCGTGCTGGTGCGGCCCCTGGGCGGAGCCGAGGCCGCCTAGGGGGAAGGAATGATGTTCTGGGGGATGTCGGCGGAGGTGATCCCGGACGGAGCCGCCGCCACCGCCGTAACCGACTTCAGCCGCTTCCTGGCAGGGCAGAAGCTGGCTTGGGTGAAGGCAGTGGAACTGGGGCTGTCGACCTGCGCGCCGGAGCAGGCCGAAGAGCTGCCCGCCCCCTGGGTGGAGGCCCTGGCTCGGGCGATATTCCGCATCAGCGGCATCCAGTCTCAGGGGGACTCCTTTCGATGAGCGCCGGGAGCGGACGGAGCTGGCGCGGACGGCGGGCCTGGGGATGCTGCTGCTGAGCCAGAACGGAGTGCCGCCAGCGCAGACCCAGACGGAACTGACGCCCTTGCAGCGCAGGGCGCTGCTGGAAGCGCTGGTTTACCAGCATGAGCAGCAGGAAAGGGCGCACCGGGAAGCGATGCGGAGGCACAGGTAGATGACCAGCCGTCAGTACGCCCTGGAAATCCCGATAGAGGGCAAGGACGAAATCAGCAAGGCCCTGCAACAGGCCCAGCGGCTGGTGCGGCAGGCGGCCGAGGCGGTCAACCGGGATCTGGATCCGTGGAAAGGTCCTATGGAAGAAGCCGGCCAGGCCGTCGAGACCGCCGGGCAGCGGATACGGACATCCTTGGGACAGGGGCTAGAGAGCGCGGGACAAGGCATCAGGAACGCGGGCCAGGCCATCAGCAAGGCTGGGCAGTCGCTGACCACCGGGGTAACCGTCCCCTTGGCCGCCGGGCTGGCCTTCGCCAAGTTCAACGGCGTGGCAGTCTCACTACAGGCCGAAGCCCAGTTCATCACTGCGCTTATCCGCTGGCGCACTCGCCGCGCTGTCTCCGGCCGGCTTGGCCGTCCATATCGGGGTCAAGGCGTTCATCGCATCGGCGGCGGACACTAGGTTTACCGGATGGCCGCCAAAGTGTGGAAAAGGCGTAGCTGCTGAGAGTTGACCGCCACTGGCCGGCGTGCTTCGGGTTGCGCCAGGTGGGGCGGTTGAACTCGATGACTCTGCTGGCCGCCTCGGCAAAGGTGGGGACGCTGCGCTGTCCGAGGGTCGGCCCCGGACCGGGCCAGGCGGCGGTTGGCCTGGGCCTGCTCCCTGGCTTCCTTGAGAGACACTAGCAGATACCCGCCTAGTCCCAGGTCGGTGCTCCTGCTGCCGATGGTCAATCGCTGCACCCACCGCTTGCGCAACGAGGGAGACACCACCAGGCAGAGACCGTCTTCGTTGGGGAAGCTGTAGCGGCCCGGCTGCCGCCCGGGCGTAGGCCTCGGTCAGTCGCTTGCTCATTCCGAATACCCTGAAACGCACCAAGATTCGGCGCGGATTGTACAGGACGCTACAAGAAGCTAACGGAATGAAGGTTCGTAGCTGAATCAAAGCTGTTGGAGACGCTACGGGACGATATGGGATTGACCTGGAAGAGTATAGCTGGCGGAGAGGGCGGGATTCGAACCCGCGAGAGGCTTGCGCCCCTACGCGATTTCCAGTCGCGCCCGTTCGTCCACTCCGGCACCTCTCCGCGCAGGGACGATGCAATCTATTATAGGTTCGGCCCCGGTATGTCGCAAGTTGTGCCGGAACGTTGCCGAAAATCCCGCCCGCAGTGGCAAACCTTGCGGGCAGTGGCCTATAATAGCCACCGCAAACATTCCCGCTAAACATTCCTTAACTAGGAGATGCGAAACCTATGGCCGATGCCGGCTTCGTCAAAGTGGCCCAAGTCAGCGAAATCAACCCCGGCGAAATGATAACCGTAGACTTCCCCAGTGGAGACGCGGTGCTTATAGCCAATGTCGAGGGCGTCATCCACGCCTGCGACGACATCTGCTCTCACGCCTACGCCTCGCTGTCCGAAGGCGACCTGAACGGCCCCGAGGTCGAATGTCCCCTGCACGGCGCAGTTTTTAACATCACTACTGGCGAGGCCTTGACTCCCCCTGCTGACGCCCCGGTGAAGGTCTATCGGGTTCAGGTTGAAGGCGACGACATTCTGGTGGCCCCGCCAGAGAAATAGATACCGAAGTCATAGATAATTTGTAGGGCCAGTCTACGGAGAGTCTACCAAATGTATGTCTTCCCACGGCCAGTAGACTAGCCACACCCGGCCCACGATGTTGTCCTCCGGCACAGCTCCCCATGATCGGGAGTCGTTGCTGTGGGCCCGGTTGTCGCCGATGACGTAATACTCTTTCTCACCCAGGGTTAGTGCGGGCGCGCCGGAACTGTCCTTGCGTTTCAGGTACGGCTCCGGCAGTGCCTCGCCATTCACGTACACTGTCCCCGCTATCACCTCCACCCTTTCGCCGGGCAGCCCCACGACCCGCTTGACGAAATCCTTATTGGGATCAAGGGGGTAGTTGAACACGATAATCTCGCCCCGCGACGGGGGATCTAGGGCGAACTGCGGTTCGGACTCAGATACTCTCCAGAACGGGATGGCCCGCGCGAGCCGCTCCGTGTCGAACTTGAAGAACGAAACCTGCTCCACCACCAGGTACTGCCCGCCTTTCAGAGTAGGAGCCATGCTCGATCCTTCTACCTTGAAGTTCTGCGCTGTAGCCTGCAGCACCACTAGCAGCAGCAGGGCAAGCAACACCGCCTCGGTTATCTCACGAGTCAGTCGGGACATGAGAAACGCTCCACTTAACCTACAAAAACAGGATAGCGCATTTTCGTCCTATCTGTAACGACCCTACCGGCTGGTCAGGGTTAAAGCTGTTCAATCGTCCAGTCCCTTAGCGCTGAACTGGTCGGAGTCCGATCCCTATGGACTGTTTTCTGATGCGCCGGAAATCCAGCTCTTTCCAAAATCCGTGAGGAGCCTTGGAGACGAGCCTGTCGAACCGCTAAGGGCTTCTCAATGACCGTCCTTCGACAATCTCAAAGCTAACGCTCTTGGTGCACGAGAAACTTTGGAAAGACATGGACAGAAGTTCCGGGCTTTGCCCGCCTCAGGCTTGCCGTGTGCTAAAATCACGGCGTTTCCCAGCTTTTTCCCGGCTATAAATCAGTGATTGAGGTTATGTTATGAGCTGGAAGTTTGAGCTGTTGACCAAGCCCTTGGGCGGCGTTGCCGAAGGGCCTGTCTGGGACGGGGATCAGTTGCTGTTCACCCACATCCCGGCCAGCCGCATACTGCGAATAGACCCGAAGACTGACGCCATTACCGTCTGGCGCGAAGGCACGAACCGCACTAACGGCCTGGCTCATGACGACGCCGGCCGGCTTTTCGGCTGTTGCTCCGGGGGCCGCGCCATCGTTCGCTTCGATGGCGATGGATCCATTGCTACTATCGCCGACCGGGTGGACGGTCAGCCCCTCAATACACCCAACGACTTGGCCGTCGACGCCCAAGGCCGCATCTGGTTTACCAACCCTTGGAATGCCGGCAACATTGACGCTACTGAAGTCGAAGTGACCGGCTGGCGTTGCGTCCTCCGCGCCGACCCTCAGCCCGACGGTTCCTATATCGTCTCTCGCGTCGAACACGATAGCACTATGCCCAACGGCATACTTGTGTCCATCGATGGCAAGACCCTCTACGTCGCCGAGAGCAACAGCGACGACCCGTCCATAGACCGCGAACTGCGGGCCTACCACATCAACGACGACGGGTCGCTCGGCCCCTACTCTATGCTCCACGCCTTCGGCGCCGATGGCAAGAACGCCCAGCGCGGCATAGACGGTATGTGCCTCGACCGCGAGGGCAACATCGTGGCTACTGCGGGCTGGCCTTCCTCTGGCCCTGGCCCGCTGGTTTACGTCTTCGACCCCAAGGGCCGCGTCCTGGAGACCCACCCGGTGCCTTGCACCCGTCCTACCAACTGCGCCTTTGGCGGCCCCGACCGCTCCGTCCTGTACGTCACCTCTGCCGAGGGCCACGTCTTCAAGGCGCAGACTGAAATGGAGGGTTGGGCGCTCTTCCCCTGACGTTATCCCCTCCCGCCAAGGGAGAAGGTTAAGATGGGGACAGCGGAGCGAGCAAGGCAGTTTTCCTTTCCATATCTGCTACCTTATCCTTGTCTAGGAGGATGTTTCTTGAGCTTGCGGAACTTAGGTGGCTTCGGACGCGATCACCTCCGCCAAGGCGGCGGACGCGGTAATGGTAACGACCATTTCGACGAGTTGGTCGGCGCAACCGAGCTGTTCATCTACCAGACGCCCAATCGCCGCGCTAAAGGCTTCGACACACTCAAGCTGTTCCTCGAGGCCAGCGAGTGCGAGCTTATCTACACCACTGATGTACCTCCCGAACTCCGCAACTACGAGGCCTTTCGCATCACCCACAAGCAAGGCGAGGCCATTCCCAACTCTGTTCTGCGCCGTTCCCATTCTTGGGCCCATGGCCGGAACTTCCTGCACAGCTTCTTCAAGCCCATGTACAGTTAGGGCCCCAGACTTCCGCCTGTGCCTGGGTATGTGATACTTCGGGAGTGCGATGAATGAATTGCAGGAAAGACGCTGGATTAGGCGTCACGCTATGTTCGCCCCTTTCGGAGTTTTCCTGGCTACGGCTCTGCTGCTATATTTAACAGGCAAAGCTCAGTGGAATAATGGAGAAAATCTAGAGCTATCTGCATCACTAGTAGACTTGGGCGCCGTGCTTTACGCCATGGTTGCCGTACTGGTGGAGCGAGGAGTTCGTATGTGGTTCTGGGCACTGGATGAAAGGCGGAAATGGCGAGAGAAATGGCGTACTGAAGCTCGCTCGGAGGGGGTGGCCGAGGGGCGCGCCGAGGGACGCGCCGAAGCAGAAAGGGAGTTTGAAGAATGGCTCAGGCGCATGGCGCAGGAGAAAGGCATCGCCCTTGACGACCTGCCGCCGAGGTAGAGAGGCAGCGGGCATTCTGGCCGGGCCCAAAGCGCCAGCGCGCTAGACGGCAATAGGGCTCAATACGCTAATCTGGGCCGGAGGCCGTGCGCAGGAAAGGCTTCTCTTCCCCTGTCGGCCTTCGCCCAGATAGCGCGGCGGCACACTTACGCTAGATGAAAGCCATCGTAGCCGTTGGCGGCCACCTCAGCCCGCTTGGCGCGCATCATCGGTGCACTGTCCGGGGCGGTTAGCAGGAACCGGGCTTTGCCCGGGATGTTGGCGCCGACAAACCACGAGTCCGCCTGTGTCCGCAGAATCTTCTCCCCTCCCTCGATGACGTGCTGCGTCCAACCTTCCTCGGAATCCCGGGTTGGCTGGATGCGCTGGTAGCCGTTGTCGCGGACGTAGGCCACGCATTCGCTCACCCACTCCACCAGCGGCTCGGCGGCCCGCACGAAGTTGCCCACGGATGCGGCGTTGATGGTGAACAAGTTGGGGAAACCGACGCTTTGGATGCCCATATAAGTGCGTGGCCCTTCGGAGAACTTTTCTTGCAACGTCAGGCCACCCTCGCCCTGTATGCGCATCCGGTTCAGCGACCCGGTGACCGCATCGTAGCCCGTGGCGTAGATGATGACGTCCAGCTCGTAGTGGGCGTCAGCCGTCTGAATGCCGTTCTCCGTGATGCGCTGGATGGGCGCCTTCTTCACGTCCACCAGCAGCACGTTGTCCTGATTGTAGACCTCGTAGTATCCGCTCTCGCAGGGCAGACGCTTGGAGCCGAACATATGGTTCTTGGGCGTCAGCATTTCCGCCACCACCGGGTCCTTGACCCGGTCGCGGATTTTGTTGCGGAAAAATTCGGCGTAATCCTCGTTGGCCTCGCCGGGCAGCATCACGTCGTAGAAGTTGCTTAGCCACTTCTTGAATCCCGGCTCTCGCCACAGAGATTCGTACTGCTCCATCCGCTCCTCGGGTGAAACGTCCAAGGCCGAGCGGGTGTCGAATTCGTGCATGAAGGAACCGGCGGTCTCCATGCACTTCCTGAATATCTCAGGGAAGTCGGCCTTGATTATCTGCTGTTCGTCGTCGTCAATGGGGCGGTTGCGCAGCGGAGCGCAGTAGTTGGCCGTGCGCTGGAAAACGGTCAGGTGCCCGACCTCCCTGGCAATCTCGGTGATGAGCTGCACGGCGGTAGCTCCGGTCCCGACCACGCCGACGCGCTTCCCCGCCAGGTCCATACCCTCCTTGGGCCAGCGCCCGGTGTGGCGCCAGGGTCCCTTGAAGTCGTGGATGCCCTCGAAGTCCGGCACGTAGTGAGCCGACAGCAGGCCAACGGCGGTAATCAGGAACTGGCCCCGCGCCCGGTGGCCGTCCTGCATCTCCAGCTCCCAACGGTTGGCTTCCTCATCATAGACACAGGAGGTCACCCGTGAGTTGAAGCGGATGTGGCGGCGCAGGTCAAACTTGTCGGCCACGTAGTTGAGATAGCGCTCATTTTCGGGCTGGCCGGAATACAGCTCCTTCCAGTCCCATTCTTGTAACAATTCCTCAGAAAAAGAATAGCCGTAAGTGTAGCTTTCGGAATCGAACCTCGCTCCTGGGTAGCGGTTCCAGTACCACGTCCCCCCCACGCCCGAGGCGTCCTCAAAGGCCCGCACCGAGAACCCCAGCTCCCGGAAACGGTACAGCGAATACAGGCCAGTTACGCCCGCCCCGATTACCAGAACGTCATACTGCTCCACATCCCCGTTGCTGGAAACGGTGACTGTCGGCGCTTGCTGTAAGGAATCAGCCATGAACATTCCCTCCAGAGTTATATATCATTATTCTCTTGATTTTCCTGGCGCAGGTTTCTAACCGGATATGAGCTAATGCCAAGAGTTGGGCTAATAGTTAGTGGCAATACGGCGATTTTCGGACACGAATCCCGATCAGGGGAAAAGATTAAGGTTACCTCGGTACTTGACGACTCCGACGACTCCCCGGCACAGCCTCCCAAGTATACAATAAATCATGGGGAGCGTTGAATTGCGCATCAAATTGCGGCTGCCGGATGACGTGGGCTGCCGGCAACTCGGTCTGCCCTTGTGCATCCCACCACAATGAAACTGCTGGCGGGAGACTTAATATGCTGAAGCGAATCCACATCAAGGGTTATAAATCCTTGCAAGACGTGGAGGTAAAACTGTCGCCCCTCGCTCTGCTCTTCGGGCCGAATGCCGCAGGAAAGAGTAACTTTCTTGATTCTCTCCAGCTTCTGTCGAAAATGGCGACCAGCCAAACGCTGAATCAAGCCTTCGATCCTCCTTACCGTGGGAAGCCGCTGGAATCCTTCACCTTGGGCGAAGGAGGGATTAGTGGGTTGATGGAGCAGGAGCGGCTGTCCTTTTCCATCGAGGTCGACTTGTATTTGTCAAATGCGGTGGTTGATGCAGTCAATCGGCAGATACAGGAAATGCGCCGCCCCAGCAACGAAGGACGTTCCGAAGCCGCCGGCAGCAATTCCTCCCAAGTCCGCGAGCGAGACCTGCGCTATCGCGTCGAAATTGAGATGGCGCCCCGCTCCGGTTTCCTGCGAGTGGCCGATGAATACCTGGCGGCCCTGAACTCCAGAGGCGAACCCACCGGCAAACGCAGACCTTTCATCGAGAGGCAAGGGGAAAAGATTCACCTGCGGCTGGAAGGGCAAGCGCACCCCACCCAGTACGAGCGTTATCTTGACCGCACTATCTTGTCTATGCCGCACTATCCGCCCCACTACCCGCACCTAGTGGCGGCGCGGCGCGAACTGGAAAGCTGGCTGTTCTTCTATTTCGAGCCGCGCGAGCGTATGCGAGCAGCCAACCCGATCAAGGAAGTTCGTCACATAGGGCTTATGGGCGAGGAACTTGCCGCCTACCTGAACACACTGAAAGCGATGGAACCGAAGCAGTTCAATGCCGTGGAAAAGGCTCTCCACACTCTGCTGCCCAGCATAGACGGCATTGAGATAGACGTGAGCGACATTGGTGAGGTCGAACTCCGCCTCAAGGAAAACGGTGTTGCCATCCCATCCCGTGTGGTATCCGAAGGCACACTTAGACTGTTGGGTCTCCTGGCCCTCGGCGCTGGCGCGGCTCCGTCGCTGGTAGGCTTTGAGGAGCCGGAGAACGGCGTTCACCCCCCGCCGAATCGAATTGATCGCAGAATTTCTGAATACGCGCCGCAGAGTCGGGGCTACTCAATACATCGTAACTACACACTCCCCAATTCTGCCCGACATGATACCGGATGATTGCCTGTTCGTAGCTCAGCGAAATGGACGCTGCACCCAAATTTACCCCTTCACGCATTCGGGGCCTTTGTGGCGCATGGGCCGTATAGACAAATCGTTGGATGATGACAGGCAGGACTCGCTCCCAGTATCGGAGCGCATTCTCAGAGGTGACTTCGATGCGTGAGATTGCCTTGTTCGGCGAAGACGCGGCGCATCAATTGGTCATCGGCGCGCTGACTCAACGCCTGGCCGCCGCCCAAGGCATTACGGCGCGTTTGGATTAGCGCGAAGGGGGGACATGGCCGGGTCATTCAAGAACTTCGCGCTTACCTCCGCGATTTGTCGAGACGCGGCAACCCTGCACCTGACTTAATTATCGCCGCCACCGACGCCAACTGCACCGGGCTAAACAATCGAATCAAAGAAATTAACGACGCGAGCGGGTCTACTCCATTCTTTACGATAGTACCTGCTATTCCCGACCCGCACATCGAGCGCTGGCTGCTACTGGACGGCGCCGCTTTCAGACGTGTGTTTGGCCGCGGTTGCGATGCACCAGATCAAAAGTGCAGCCGCGACCTTTATAAGCAGCGTCTTACAGACGCCGTACTCGCAGCCGGAACTGAACCCATCCTCGGCGGAATCGAGTTTGCTGAGGAAATAGTGCGGGAAATGGACATTGAGCGGGCGAAGCAGGCCGACCATTCCCTGAGTTCTTTCCTAGAAAACCTCAACGATCAATTCCGGCAGTGGATGCCATAAAACATTCCCCATCCCCCTACGTATACAGCGACGCTGGCAGCTCCGCCCCCATCAGCATCGCCCCGCCGTACTCGAAGTTCAGCGGCAGCCCCGATATGTGCTGGCCGTGGACGTGCAGGTCGCGGAAGTAGCGCTCCAGCCCCACCGAGCGGTGGATGGCATTGGTGCCGGCGGCGTTGAACAACTTATCAGCCACTGCGATGGACTGCCGGATGGCGTGGGTGATGGCCAGCCGCGCCCTCATAGACCGCTCCGGCAGCTCAGGGTGGCCGTCCAACTGTGCCTCCCACATCAAACCGACCGTATCCAGCACATAGCGGCGGGCGCTTTCGATCATTGACTCGCACTCGCCGACCACTATCTTGATGTGCTGCCGGTCTCGCAGCAAAGTGGGCGAGTCCGTAGATCCTGAGTCGGTTGCCATATCTACGAAGGTCTTCATCGCGCCCCGCGCCATCCCCAGGGTGTTGGCCGCCGATAGCGTCCACCCCAGCACGATGGCCGATTGCGGCGGTGAGTATAGCGGGCCGCCGTAGTGAGCCGGAGCGCCGCGGGCGTAGGTATGGTGGTCGGGTACAAACACCTCGTGAAACTCCGCATCGCTGCTGGCCGTGCCCCTCATACCCAGCGTGGCCCAGGTGTCCAGCACCTCGCCCTTCGACACCGGCAGCACCACCGTGCGGAATTGCGGGCTACCGTCGTCGTTCAGCGCCTGGCCATTATCGCCAATCACCCGGCAAGCCACAAATATGGCGGTGGAGTGGTCAATTCCGCTCAGGAAATTCCACCTGCCCGACACTGTATAGCCGCCGTCGGTTACCTTGGCCGTGCCTCCGGCGCGGGCCGATCCTGAGCCCAGCACGCAGGGCGGGTCGCCGAAAATCTCCTTGGCCGCCTTTGGAGAAATACGGACAATCGCCGACGATACGGCGGTGCCGTTGAAGACGCACCACCCTGCGGAACCATCGGCCTGGGCGATTTCCTCCACCACGTGAAAGGCGGTGATGGGGTCCGTTTCCGGCCCGCCCAGCTCCTTGGGCACGTAGAGGCCGAACAGTTGCTTCTCGGCCATCTTCGCCGCCAGTCCCGGGGGAAGCTGGCGTTCGGCCTCTATCCGGTCCCGGTTCGCCGCGATCTCCGGGGCTATGCTCTTGGCTGCCGTAATCAGGTCTTTGGGGGACAAGCCGCCAACCGGGTTTTCGGACATACGCTGTTTGGCTCCTGACAATTATCTGCCTATTATAGCCAAGTATGCCGCTGCGCCCAACTGTCTCAATTCCTCTCCCCAATTAGAGGGACCAAGAAACGAGCTGAGGCCCGTCCCGGCAATTATCCGCCGCTTGAATCAGGGAACACATAATGGTAGTCTAACGTGGATTATGCTGCCCCAATTGGGAGGTGAAATTTCCTATGGGAGACCAGGTAAATACGCAGGATATTGCCCTGATGGCTCACTTGATGCGCCGGGCCGGCTTCGGCGCCCGCTACGACGACATCGTGGAGCGAGCGGAGAAGGGATACGAAGCGACTGTTGAGGAGTTGCTCAATCCCGAAACCAATCCCAACGGACTGGCCCTTGACCTGACTGAACGGTGCTTCATTGAGTGGAGCCACTTCACCCGCGGCGTTCCGGAGTACTTTGCTTGGCGGCTGATTAACTCCCGGTCGCAACTCGAAGAGAAGATGGTGCTGTTCTGGCACAGCATCTTCTGCACCGCCGACAGCAAAGTGCAAAGCTACCCAACCCACTACGACCAACTGGAAATGTTCCGCAGCCACGGAATGGGCAGCTTCCGTGACTTGCTGGTGGAGATTTCCAAAGACCCGGCAATGATTTTCTTCCTGGACAACTGTCTGAGCCATAAGGAGTCCATCAACGAAAACTACGGGCGCGAACTCTTGGAGCTGTTTTCCTTGGGCGTGGGCAAGGACGGCGAGTTCAACTACAGCGAGGACGACGTTAAGGAGTGCGCCCGAGCCTTTACTGGCTGGACTATCTCCAACCCCGTACCCGGCCAGCCCTACGGACGCTACTCCGCCAAGTTCGTTTACGTTCCCGAAGACCACGACGACGGCGAGAAGACCTTCCTCGGCCAGACCGGCCGCTTCAACGGCGAGGACATTGTTGACATCATCGTCAAACAGCCCGCCGCCGCCCGATTCATTTCCCGCCACCTGTACAGCTACTTCATAGCCGACGAGCCCGGCGTCCCCTCGTGGATGGAGGCCCCGCCGCAGGACCCGGTCACCATTGAGATGCTGGAAGAGGAATACTTCCGATCCGGCTACAACATCAAGGCCATGCTGCGGGTGCTGTTCAACTCCGACGCCTTCAAGAACGCCCGCTTCCGCCGCATCAAGAGCCCGGTGGAAACCGTCATCGGCACCCTGAGGATGGTCGGCGACTGGACCGAGCCCAGGCCCGGCTTCGAGTTCATCTTCGACGAGATGAAGTACATGGGCCAGGAGCTCCTCAATCCGCCCTCCGTCGAAGGCTGGCACACCGGCAGAGAATGGATTGATGGCGGCACCCTGGTGCATCGCATCAACTTCACAGCTAACCTCCTCGGCGACACCAATTTCCCCGGCATTCAGGACATCATCGAGAAGCTGGCCGACAAGGGGCCGGCCATCACCCCGGGTGAAATGGTGGACGGCTGCCTGCAATATCTGGGCCACTACGAGTTGTCTGACGAAAGTCGCCGTATGCTGATGCAGCGGGCCGCCAAGGACGACGTAGTCCGCACCGACACCGCCGGCTTCCCCCGCGAGGTTGGCGAGATGCTCCAGCTTATCGCCTCCACCAAGGAATACCTGTATGCCTAGGCGGCCATCGCAATGAATGGCGAAACCGTTGAATTATCAACCTTGATTGCCCTTGGCGGCCTGATTCTGACCCTGATCGCCCTGACCGGCGGGGTACTGTACCGGTTGGGGCAGCTCACCAGCCGGGTCAATCAACTGGCCGTTGAAGCAGCCAGCGACCGTGAAGAGGGCCGCCAGGATCGGCGGGAAATGCGCGATGAATTCCGCCAGGGAATGCGGGAAATGCGCGATGAAAACCGCCAGGGGATGCAGGAAATGCGCGATGAAAACCGCCGTAATCATCAGCAGTTGCTACAGGCTCTGGCCCACCATACCCACGATCTGGACACAGGGTTCGCCGTTTTCCGGTTTCCGCCGGGGACGGAATCGCCCGAACACCCTTAAATAAAGCCACATTAACGAAGGAGACGGCAGACAGCCATGACGACCAACAAGAAAGACCGGGTGCTGGTGGTGCTGCAAATGTCGGGTGCTTACGACGCCCTGAACACCATCATTCCCTACAACGATCCCCTCTACAACGACCACCGCCCGGCAGTGAATGTCGCCCCAGGCGATGTGTTGCAGATCAACGATCAGGTCGGTTTCCACCCCTCCATGTATCCCCTAAAGAACCTCTATGACCAAGGCAAAGTGGCCGTCATTCAGGGCATCGGCTACCCCAACCCCAACCGCTCTCACTTCCGCTCCATGGACATCTGGCACACTGCCGAGCCGGAAAAGATGATTACCGAGGGCTGGCTGGGCAAAGCTGTCCGCGATTTGGACCCCAACCGCGAGAACGTGCTGACCGCAGTGAACTTCGGACGCGGCCTGCCCCGCGCCCTGGCTGCCCCCGGCGTTTCCGTCGCCTCTGTTGGTGACTTGGAGAGCTACGGCGTGCTGACCGGCATAGACGGCGAAGACCAACGAATGGAAGCGCTGGACATATTCTCCAAGATGTACTCGCCCCTCATCGGAACCGGCCCGGCCAATGACTACCTGTCCCAGACCGGTTTGGACGCGCTCAAGGGCGCCGATATTCTCAACACCGCCCCCGACCATTACACCTCCACGGTGGAATACGGCGGCAGCCCCTTCGCCCAGTGGTGCAAGAGCATCGCCCAGGTGCATCTGGCGGGGTTCGGCACTCGCATCCTCTACACCGGCCTGAACCCCGGCGCGTTTGACACCCATGCTAACCAGAACATCGCCTTCCCCAAGCTGTGGGAGGACGTCACCACCGCCACCGCCGACCTGTATGAAGACCTGAAGGAGCACGACTCCAGCCAGGAAGTCGTCATCCTGATGTTCACCGAGTTTGGCCGCCGCGTTCAGGATAACGGTTCCGGCACCGATCACGGCTCCGGCAGCGTGGCCTTCGTTATCGGCGACGGCGTCAAGGGCGGCGCTTACGGCGAGTACCCGTCCCTCGACCACTCCAGGCTGGACGAGGGTGACCTGCGCTGGAACAACGATTTCCGAGGCACCTACTCCACCCTGCTGGACAAGTGGATGGGCTTGGACGACAAGGCCATCCTCGGCGCCGGCTACGAACAGTTCGATTTCATCAGATAGAGGAATGAGCAGACGGAAGTGAGGAATGAGAGAAACCGGCAGGCCGTCTCACTCCTCACTCCTTTTCCCTTACTTCTCCAAAGGGGTAAAAATGGTCACACAGCTTGCGCCGATAACCTTCCAGTACAGCCACACCATCGGGCGTCAGGAAGTACGCAGCGGCAACGGGTTCTTCAACCCTGTCGCCATCACCCGCGATCCGCAGAACCGGCTCTACGTCCTCAGCCGCGGCACCGAGACGCCAGCCTTCTTCCCCTGCAAGCGGGTCACCGTGTTCACGGCCGACGAGGAGTTCATTGAGGACTACGGCCAGAAGATTCCGCCCGAAGATGCCGACCCCGCCACCGCCCCTAACGGCAGCTTTATGTGGCCCTCCTCCGTCGCCCTGGACAGCGAAGGCAATACCTACGTGTCCGACGAATGGCTTCAGCGGGTCTCCGTCTACAAACCCGGCCGGGGCTGGACCAATATGTGGGGCGTCACAGGCTCCGGTGACGGCGAATTCAACCGCCCCTCCGGGCTGGCTTTCGACCAGGACGATAACCTCTACTTGGTGGACAGCTACAACCACCGGGTGCAGGTTTTTACCAAGGACGGCAAGTTCCAGTTCAGCTTCGGTTCCGAAGGCAGCGGCCCCGGCGAATTCAGCTATCCCTGGGGCATCGAAATCGACCGCAATGGCGATGTCTACGTGGCCGACTGGCGCAACGACCGCATCCAGAAGTTCGCCCCCGACGGCGCCTTCCTGATGCAGTTCGGCTCCCCCGGCGACGGCGACGGCCAGTTTGACCGCCCCACCGGCGTGGCCGTTGACCGCGAGGGCGTCATATACGTCACCGACTACAAGAACGACCGTCTCCAGGTGTTCGACGCCGACGGAAACTTCATCACTAAGCTCCTCGGCGAAGCCACCCTGTCGTCCTGGGGGCGAGAGCGCGTCGTTATTGACCCGATAACGGTCAAGGGACGCCTAGCCGCCAACGCGCTGGAAGAGCAGGAAAAAGCCTTCCAGGGCCCCATCGCCGTGGAAGTTGACGACGAGGGCCGCATCTTCGTTGTCGAAGTGGCTCGTCAGCGCCTTCAGGTCTTCCACAAGCAGAGCTCCGTCTACCAGGGCGGCCTGCTTTAGCTGGCGTTAACGTAAGGTTTAACGAGGCCCGCTCGCCCTGAGCTTGTCGCCTGGGCTTGTTAAAGGATGAGCGAGCCTCTCCCACTATCAACGACTCATCACTTTCCGTCCGCCTGCCCATAAGCGTTGCCCTCATTTCCGGCGCTCTTCACCTCCGCCTCTGTTAATCCCAACCGTCCCCAGTCAACCCGCAAAAACGGGCTGGGAATCCAATACCCAGCTCAGAGCGCGCCGCCGGGATTAGAACAGCGTCCCAGATATGGAGAGTTTTAGATACAAGTCAGGGCATTGCGCCCCCTCTTGTCTCTTAACTCTATGGAAGGGCGCTCGTAAATTGCAAAGGAGAAACCATGGCCGGCGTTGGATACAACCCAGCAGCCCAGTTCGACGTTGAAATGAGCGATCAGGTTTACTTGGAACACGAGAGCGGCAGCCTGGAGGCCACCATCTACCACCCCCAGGGCGAGGGGCCTTTCCCGGGCCTGCTGGACGTTCATGGCGGCAGATGGTTCCTGAACGATCGCTCCCACGACCACCCTATGAATTTGGCGCTGGCTGCCAGCGGCATTGTTGTCGTTGCAGTGGATTTCAGGCTGGCCCCACAGAATCCCTACCCGGTCCAGGTCGCCGACGCTAATTATGCTACCCGCTGGGTGAAGGCCCAGGCCGGACAGCTCAACATAGACCCTGCGTCGGTGGGCGCCTTGGGCTGTTCCAGCGGTGGTCATACTGTAATGCTGAACGGAATGCGCCCCAAAGACTCCCGCTATGCCGCGCTGCCGCTGCCCGGAAGAGAAGAGGTGGATGCTTCACTGCGTTATATGCTTTGCTGCTGGCCCGTCCTCGACCCTCATGCTCGCTACCTTTGGGCCCGCGAAATTGGCGACGACCGCTTCATAGGCCCCACAGAGGCCTACTTCCCGAACCATGCAAGCCTCCATGAAGGGAATCCCCAAGAGGCTCTGGAGCGAGGAGAAGCAGTGGAGCTGCCTCCTGCAATAATCATCCAGGGCACCAACGACTCCAACATTCCCCTGTTCATTCCGCATAAGTTTGAGTCTGCGTACCGGGATGCCGGAGGCGACATAGACTTGGAATTGTTCCCAGGAATGCCCCACGGCTTTGGCAATATGCCCGGAGCTGAATCCGAACGGGCCATTGAGTGCATGAAAGGCTTTATCGCGCGGCAGTTGTCCCGCCCGGCGGTAGCGCAGGTATAGCAGAACTCCCAAACGGAGCGCACCGGGCGGGCCGTTGCTCCCGATTCCCGTGGCTTTATCTAGGCGCAGTATCGCAGCGTTGAGTGTCCTGTCGGCGGTTCGGGCGCGCGACGCCCGCTTTAATCTGGACCTCCATGACGCTGGCCGCTATGGAAGCCGCCATATTGGGGGCGGCGTTGGTATATCTTCGCCAGAAAGCGTGTTTAAGAACACTTTGGAACCCTTGACTTGCGCTATCCCATCGCCGCAGAGTACAAATTGGCGCCGTGATTGCTTTTCGAGGATGGAATTAGTGTGCGGTATTTGAACCGGGCGATGGTGAGTATGACGCCGGCGGCGCCTACAAGGTTTCTTTGAGTAACATAATCAAGGTGAACCCGGGAAAGGCCGGGCCCGATGGAACAATCATCTGTTTGGCAGTCATCTGGTTCCCCTGCTGAACTTTCCGCTAACAGATCCGCCTAGCTGACAGCATACGTAGTAAACATGGTCGTGACTGGAGCGGAAAGATTCATTGAATTAGGCCGGGAATTAGGCCGGCGGCTTGTCATGACAAACAGATTTGCATCAATAATCGGCAAAGAGGCGCTACTCGCCAATTCAGTCCGCGCGGTTCTGGCCTTAGTCCTGCTTGCGCCGCTGGTTGTCACGGCGTCCCCTTGGCCCGAAACTCTGTTCCTCTTCGTCGTAGGCAAGGCTCTGTGGACCCGCTCGCTGATTGAAGTCGCCTTTGGGCTGTGGATTATTCTCATAATCCGAAACCCGGCCTACTGCCCGCCTAAACACTGGTTGCTGGGGCTTTTCGGCCTATACCTCTTCTTGGCGCTCCTGGCCGGGGTTTTCGGCGCCAGTCTCACCCGCAGCCTGTGGGGAACCTTTGAACGAATGGGCGGATGGGTCGCTCTGGCCCACTGGTTCGTCTTCGTCCTGGTGCTGATTTCCGTTTTTCGCACTTGGACGCAATGGCGGGCGCTGCTCAACTTCAACATCGGCGTCAGCGTCGCTATCGGTTTGCTGGGGTTGTCTGAGTATTTTGAATGGGGTTGGCTCAGCTACCTGAAACTCGAAGATAATCGCGTCTCCTCCACATTGGGCAACCCGACGTATCTGGGCGGTTATGCGGCGGTGAACGCATTTATCGCCGTCGCGTTTCTGGTAAGCTCCTTTATCAAGCGGACGCAGACCGAGGGCGAAGCGCCCCAAGGCTCCAGACAGGGCCGCCGCGCCCAGTGGCAGAGCCGGCCACTCGCGGAAACAGGACGGTTTTCCGCCTTGTTCGCCCCAGTATCTCTCTGGCGGCTGTTTTGGCTGGCGGCGATTTCCCTCGACCTTACCATGCTGTGGCTGAGCGCCTCCCGCGGCGGACTGGCCGGACTGGTGGCCGGGCTCATCGCATTTGGCCTCGCCTATTCTTTCTGGGGCTATTCCCGGCGATGGCGGCGGGCGGCGGCGACTGCCACCGTTTTGGCGTTGCTGCTGGTGGCGGTAACGGCGCTGCTTTTGTTCGGATCGGGCAATGGCGCCGGACAGGGGGAGGACGCCGCCGAGAGAAATTCGGGAATGCTGGGGCGGTTGTTTGACTTCGGACTGACGGAGGGGAGCAGCATTGAAGGCCGCGTTGCCGCCAGTCGGGTGGGCTTGGACGGATTCCTCGACCGCCCCATCCTTGGCTGGGGCCCGGAAAATTTCAACATCGCTTACACCCGCCATATCTCTGCTGAATTAAGCACCCGGGGCTATAGAGAATTTGACCACGCCCACAACAAAGTGGTTGAGGAACTGGCTACCAAAGGCATCTTGGGAACCCTCGTCTATCTGGCAATCTGGCTGTATCTGCTGGTTGTGTTTGTTCGCAAGGCCCCTTTTCTGGATAGTGCCAAACGGCTGTTCACCGCGCTGATGGGCGCCGGGCTGGTCGCCTATTTTGTTCAAAATCTGTTTCTGTTCGATACTCCTGGAACGCTGCCGCAGTTACTGGCGCTCATGGGCTTTGCCGTATTTATTGACTCCCTGCCCTTGCGAGAAAAAGAGATGGACTCCGATCGGGCTGCTGCTTGCGCGCCCTTCGAATACGCTGCAGCCAGGCTTTCGACTCCCTTCGGCCCGCTGGCGGTTTGGTTGCGGCCCCGGTTGGCGGAGGCAGGCCGGCGGGCTGGGGCCGCAGCGTCGTTTATTGGTCTGACCGGTTTGGTGGGAATAGGATTCATGGCGCTGCTGGTAGGCTGTATGGTGTTTTTCCTGAACGTCCGGGTCTATTCTGCTTCACATTGGGCGTCCTTGACTCTCCGGCCTGACTTATCAGGGAATGAGATGCTATATTCTTTCCAGAAATCCGTGGACTTCTTTCCGCCACTGGGCAACCAAATGCGTGTTCAGGTGTTTCAGGCGATAGCATCGGAATGGGATAATCTGGAAGGAGAGGATAGCGAGCAGATTGAGCAAGTCTTGAAATTAGTCGAACTGCAAGGCGCCAGAGCCATAGCGGCGGAGCCGGAAAACTGGCGTTTGTATCTGACAATAGCTGAGGTCAATCAGCGGGCCTCGGCGATTTACCCGGAACGCTTGGCCGAGGCCCGGGAACTGGTGAACCGGGCGGTGGAATTGGCTCCAAACCGCTTTGAGACTCAACGCTTGCTGGCGGTTCAGTTAATGCTGGAAGGCGACCCGGAGGGCGGGTTGCAGGTTATTGACCGCTACTTGGCGGAAACCCCAGAAGCGGCCCGCCGCCTTGAGCGAGTGCAGGCTACCCTGATGACGGCCATAGAAGAAAAAAGCGTCGGGAAGCCGGATGCTGAACAGTAGACGAATGTGGCGGAAATTCAAAAAAAATTCGCCGGTTAGAAATAGACTAGCACGCCTATTTATCGTACTATGGCATCACTGTTTTGTTTGCCGCCAAGCAATTTGTCGCCAGACGCTAAAGTTGACCATTATCTTGAGCAAATGGATTGGTCGAATATGGAAGGCAGCGCGTATAGCCCTGACAGTTATAGCCCTACGGTTGCATCGCTGAATGGCAGCCTAACGGTTTCGCTCCCTGCCAAGTCTTCCCCGAAGAATGAGCCGTGGAGTAATGACAGGGCAACGGTTTCGTCCCAAGCCGAGGAGCGGCAGGATGAGAAGAAGCCCTCGCGCCGGGACGTCTATAAGTATCCCTTTGATGTTTCCATTCTGTTATTCTCTTTCATTCTCGGGTTTCCGCTTTGGCTGCTGGCTTGGACGCTTATACCTCTTGCTATCTGGTTGTCCGACCGGGGGCCTATTTTCTACTCCCAAGAACGTGTGGGCAAGAACAAGCGCGTTTTTCGGGTAGTCAAGTTCCGTACTATGGTTGTGGACGCCGAGAAGCATACCGGCCCGGTATGGGCCAGCGCAAAGGACCCCCGCATTACTGGAGTAGGCCGGGTGTTGCGCCGCACCCACTTGGACGAGCTGCCTCAAGTAATCAGCGTGTTCCGAGGAGAGATGAGCCTGGTAGGGCCGCGACCGGAGCGACCCAACCTGACCAAGCAGTTCGCCGAGGAAATTCCCAACTTCGAGTCGCGGCTGGATGTTCGCCCGGGAATAGCCGGGCTGGCCCAAGTGCGTGGGAGGTATAACACGCACCCCCGCAACAAGCTGCGCTATGACATAGTTTATATCAAAAACCTCAGCCCCTGGATGGACATCAAGCTGTTCGCGCAATCACTGTGGGTAGCGTTCTTTCCCAAACGAAAATCGCAAACCGCTGCCCCCTTGCCCCGCCGCAGGATGCATCCCCCAATACAGGTTTAGCGAGAGATAGTTAACGCAGTTCAGCCTGAACCTGTTTACGCTCCAGCTTCGACACCGCCTGTTGTGGTGCGCCGGCGGCAGTCAGCCGTGTCTCTCCTGAACTCTCTTATACTATTGGACACGCATCCCGGCCGGGGTGCGTGTCCAATACAGTGTTCGACTGGGCTTCGAGATGGTTTGGAAGCCCATATTGGCCTTGGACGCTGGCTTCCTGCTCTGCCCAGGAACTTGGCAAACAGGGCAAACCTGCTGGCGGAAAAGATGCTCTTTTACTTTACCGCCAGGATGTCGTAGGCCAGCGCCAGCATGATTCGCGAGCCGCTTATCAGGCTTTGGATGCCTACCGATTCATCAGTCCCGTGGATATTCGCCAGCATCGGGTCGTCGTCGGGGTGAGAGCCGACCATGCCGTAGGTGGTGGTTCCCAAGTTGCGGGTGAAGCGGGAGTCGGTAAACCCGGTGCTTAGCGAGGGCACCCACTGGATGTCGTCCTTTGCAAAGGCCCTGGCGGCGCTAATCTGAATTCGTTGGGCGAAGTCCGTCTCAAAGGGAGAGGCGTTGGGTATCGACATATAATCGATATCAATCTCCACCCCCGGAATCCCTTCGAGTATTTTGCCCAACTCCTGGCGGACATAGGCTTCGTCTTGATGGGGCAACGTCCGAACATCGCAGGTCAGGCGGACGGACTCGGGAACGCTGTTGGACTTGATGCCGCCCTGAATCATTGTGGGCGTGATGGTCATCCGCGACAGCGCCCGCATAATTGAGGCGAACCTGGGGTTCCCATCCTCGGTGTCCGCGATAATCTGGTCTATGTTTGCCGCCGACGGTCTGTCTTCGATGGCGAAAACGGACAGGTGCTGGAACAAGCTGGTGGAAGTATCCCGCTCCGGCTCATAGGCTTCGATCCGCTTCACGACTTCCGACAGGCCGAACAGGGCGTTTGATCCCTGCCACGGAGTGGATGCATGGGCGCTCGATCCGCGAACTTCAATCTCCAACTGCAAGCGGCCTTTCTCGCCCACTCCCAGCAGATAAGTGAGGTTCCCTGCCGCCTGTATCGGAACTCCGCCGCCCTCGTTCACGGCCAGAGGGGCTGCCAGCTTTTCAGGGTGGTTTTCGGCCATCCAGCCAAACCCGTAGCGGCCGCCATGCTCCTCATCGGCGCAGGAAGCTAAAATTAGGCTGTCTTTAAGCTGGACGCCATTCCGCTTGAGAATTCGCAAGGCGATTAATTGGCAGGTGAGCAGGGCCTTGCAGTCTGAGGCGCCCCGACCATAGACCCGGCCATCGGCCACTGTGGCGCTGAAAGGAGGAAACCGCCACTTCTCCTCCTCTTCCACCGGCACCACGTCCAGGTGGGACATAAACATGAGCCCGGCCTTTCCCGAACTGCCTTCCAGCCGCGCAATAAGGTTGCCCCGGTCCGGAGCGGACTCGATAATCTCGCAGGCCACGCCGTCTTGGGCCAGCCATTTCTCGATGTACCGGCATAGCTCTGTCTCGTTGCCGGTGGGCATGAAGCCGGTGTTCACCGTGGGAATGCGGACCATGTCCTGCTCTAACGTTACGACCTCGTCGCGCATTTCATCAACTTGGTCCAACAGGTCGTTTAAATCAGGCATCTATTATCCTCCGGAAGAATGACAGTGTTTGCCACGAGACTAGAAACCGACGGCGTGAGCCTCGCACCGCGGGTCTGCGCCGCCCTGCAGCACCCCGGTCTCCGGGTTCCGAGTGATGACACAGTATAAGGCTGAACCCTCCCACCAATCTGGATACTGCTCTATCGTGTGGCCCTTCCTGCGTAATTCCTCGGCCACTTCATCGGATATACGGCCTTCCAACCGCAGCATCCCCGGCTCATATTTTGACGCCCAGTTGGAACTGGGGAAGTTATAGCTATAGAAGCGGGGTTCCTCCACCGCCTCTTGAGGGTCGCGGTCAAATTCTAGGACATTCAACAGAAGTTGCAGAGTGCCTTGCGGAATATGGTCGCCGCCGTGAGCCCCAAGGGCCATCACGGGCTGGCCGTCGCGCAACACCAAAGCGGGCGCGGGGGTGAGCCTGGGCCGCTTGCCCCCGGCGACCGATGCCGGATGTCCTTCGGTCAGCTTGGACTGGGAGCCGCGCAATGAAAAAGCCAGGCCGGTGCCCGGAATTATTGGCCCGCCGTTCTTGGTGCCCTCGCTGGGAGTGCAGGAGAAGATGTTTCCATCCCGGTCGATTACGGCGAAATAAGAAGTTCCGCCGCCGCTGACTCCGGCTGCGCCAACCGGGGCCGCCGCCTCTCTGGGCGACTGCGGGGCGCCGTCGAAAGTCGCCCTCCCGTTTCGCGGGTCTCCGGCCGGAGGGATGCCCGGCCAAGCCATATCCGGGTCGATTAGAGAGCGGCGCTTAATCAGGTATTCCTCAGCCAGCATTTCATTGATTGGCACGTCCACGAAATCCGGGTCTCCCACATACTGCTCCCGGTCGGCAAAAGCCAAATTCAAAGCCTGGCTCACCGTATGGATGTACTCGGCGGAATTGTGGCCCATGGACGCCAGGTCGTATCCTTCCAAAATCTTGAGAGCTTGGGGGAACGTTGGCCCCTGACCCCACGGCCCCGTGCTGTAGACGTCGTAGCCCTTGTAATTTACGGTTACGGGCGAGGTCACCTGGACCTGATACCGGGCCAAGTCTTCCTCGGTGAGCAGTCCCCCCATCTCCTGGTTGAACGCGGCAATCTTGCAGCCCAGTTCGCCGGTGTAGATGTAGTCTCTGGCTGCCTTGAGCGCGGCCTCCCGGCCTTTACCAGCGTTGGAAGCCTCCACATCGGCGATTTTTGACAGGGTGGCGGCCAAGTCTTTTTGATAGAACATCTCTCCCTGTTTAGGGGCGCGGCCGCCAGGCAGGTAAATCTCGGCGGTTGATGGGTGGGCGTTGTACCGGTCGAAGGCAGTCTTGAACCGGCCGGCCAGATAACGGTACATGGGGAAACCGTTTCCAGCCAGGTCTATGGCCGCGGTTGCCACTTGTCCGAAGGTCATCGTGCCAAATTTGGACAAAGACGTTAGCCACGAATCGGCGGCGGCCGGCGTTAAGGACGAAAGAACGCCCTCCGGAATCTTTCCGCCGTAGTTTTTCTGAAAGAGCTCGACCGACGCGGCCTTGGGCCATACCCCGAGTCCGTCAATAGTGGTAACTACTTTCCGGTCAGCCAGATATATAATCGTGGGCGCCACGCCCAAGAAACTGCAATCATCAATATGCGCCACGTTCAACGCCAAGCCAACGGCCACTCCGGCGTCAATCGCGTTGCCGCCGTTTTTCAAGACTTCCAAACCGGCCATGGCCGCGCTGGGATGGCTGGCTACAACCATTCCGTTGACGCCCTGCATCAATGGACGAAGGCTGGTTAGCGTGGTCCCATTGACTGGCATTTTACGCCCCCGATTTGAGAATTTTCTAATGAGCGCCGTCACAACAACTTGCCGTTGCAATCATTCCCGGGCCCAGCCTGCCCAGGCCCAGCCTGAAATGTCGTTGCGGCGGGGTGCTGCCGCCATGCCGCGCTCCTGCTATACTTCCTGTGGCGACAGTTTACCATCTGTTCCCTGATTGGATGATGCCAGGCGCCTTGCTAACGTGAAAACCTTGCTACGAGAGGGCTTTCGCGTACCAAACCAAAGCGATATTGAACCATATTGTAGAGAGACAAAGTAAAGAATGACGCGGACAGAAGACTTCAACGGGTTCTCGCCCAACCTAAACATCAATGCCGCATCGGGTTGCGCTCCGCCGCATCGGGTTGCGCTCCGCCGCATCGGGTTGCGCTCCGCCGCATCGGGTTGCGCTCCGCCGCATCGGGTTGCGCTCCGCCGCATAATGAAATAGTCCAAAGAGCGCTACACGGAAGAAGAGGCCCATCCGGTTTAGTACCATCCCCCAATTCAGTTATGTGTCGCGTAAGGAGATGTTGAGATGTCGCTGCCGCCGAACCGGGTAGACTACCTGCCGATCATAGATCGGCCCGTCATAAAGTGGCCCAACGGAGCCCGGGTGGCCTTTTGGATTTCGCCCAACGTGGAGCACTACGAGTATATGCCGGAGAACGAGGGTGTTCGCAATCCCTGGCCTAGGACTCCCTACCCGGACGTGCAGCAGTATTCTTACCGGGACTATGGCAATCGCGTGGGATTCTGGCGAATGCTGGAACCTCTGGACAAGTACGGCATCAAGTGCTGCGTTTCCTTGAATATGGCTGTTTTGGAGCACTTTCCAGAAATTGGCGAGGCCATGGTACAGCGAGACTGGGACTATATGAGCCACGGCATATATAACACCCGCTACCTCTACACCCACGATGAAGACCAGGAGCGCGAGTTCTACCGGGACACCATCGAGACTCTGCGCCGACACACTGGGAAACGGCTGAAGGGAATGCTCGGCCCGGCTATCTCCGGTAGCGTGAGAACCCCGGACTTGATGGCGGAGGCCGGACTCATCTATCACACCGACTGGATGCACGACGACCAGCCGGTTCCTATCAAGGTCAATAGCGGTAAGTTGGTGTCAGTGCCCTACTCCATCGAACTGAATGACTCGTCCGTGATGCGGGACAACCACTACGAAGGGGACTACTTCGCCCGTATCTGCAAGGCTCAGTTCGACCAACTCTACCGGGAAGGGGCTGAGAGCGGCCGGGTAATGTGTATTGCTCTGCACCCCTTCCTGATCGGCCAACCTCACCGCATCAAATACTTGGAAGACATTCTAGGCTACATTATGTCCCACGACGGAGTGTGGCAGACCACCGCCGACGAGATTGCCGAGTATTACATCGCTAATTACTACGACCAGGCGGTTGCTCACGCCCGGCGACTGAACGGATAAGCCGGTCTTGGCGCCGAACCCGCGCGCAATTTGGTATTCCAGTGCTCACTGAGGGAACAGCAACAGGAGGACGCCGTTATGCCGGCTCAACGCCGCTTTGGGATGGACCATGAACACTACGATTGGTCGCCCCTGAGTACCCGGGGCATTCTCCGGTGGCCCGAGAATGCGCGCCTTGCCCTGTCGGTAGTGGTCACCCTGGAGCACATGGAATGGATGCCTCCGGAGGGCAGTTTCCAGGCCGCCAACCTGGCGGGGGGATCGGCGGCCCGGCCCTTCCCCGACTACGCCCGCATATCGCATCGGGAGTACGGCCACCGGGTGGGCATTTACCGGGTGCTGGATGTGCTGGAACGGTACGGCATACGCCCTACAGTGGCCATGGACGCCATGACTGCCAGCAACTACCCTTACCTTGTGCGGCACTGCCTGAACCGGGGGTGTGAAATCATTGGGCACGGAATCTCGGTCAGCCGGATGATAACCAGCAATATGTCGGAACAGCAGGAACGCGACTACATCCGGGAGTCGCTGGACGCCTTGACCCAGGCCACAGGCGCCGCTCCGGTGGGATGGATGGGGCCGGAATATGGGGAGTCGGAACGCACTCCCCGGCTGCTCGGTGAAGCCGGGGTCCACTACCTGTGCGACTGGGCCAATGACGAGCAGCCCTACCCGTTGAAGGCGGCGGACGGAGAACTTTTCGCTCTGCCGGTGATGTTGGAGCTGGATGACGTAGTGGCCATGTCTCACCGCAAGGTCACGGTAGACCGTTACGACACCATGCTCCGCGAGAGCTTCGACGAGATGTACGACAACGGAATAGAGAACGGACGGGTACTGGTGTTGAGCCTTCACCCCTGGCTCATCGGACAGCCCTTTCGCATTGGCAGCCTGGACCAGGCATTGGGCTATATGATGCGGCGACAGGGCGTTTGGGCTGCATCGGGAAGCGAAGTCGTGGACTGGTACCGGACTCATCCCCCGGTGGCCTGAGGAAGGGCGCGGGGAAAGCAACAGGGGGGATGCGCCAAGTCTCCGCCCGGATACCGCTATACCGCCCTGCGGGCGCGGCGGTGGCGAAACAAGCAGGCTGGAAGTGTATGGACGATTATGCCCTGGCAATCGACGTAGGGGGAACTTTCACTGACGTTGTCCTCGTGAACCTGACCACCGGCGATTTCCAACTGCTTAAGACCCCCTCCACTCCCGGCGACCCGTCCCGGGGCTTCATCGCCGGCGTCTCTCAGATACTCAACTCGAACGGCGTGTCCTACTCGCAAGTTCGCCGCATCCTCCACGGCACGACCATAGCCACCAATGCTGTTCTGGAAGGCAAAGGCACGCCTGTAGGGGCGCTGGTATCCGAAGGATTCAAATATGTCCTGGAAATCGGACGCCACAACATGGCCCGGCTGGCCAACCCCCACGTCTGGGTTAAGCCTGAACGTCCGGTGCCCCCGGAGCGCGTCCTTGAAATTCCAGAACGCACCGCCTTCGACGGCGCTATCATCAGCGCCCTTGACGAAGACGCGGTGCGTTCGGCGGCAGCGCACTTTCGAGACGAAGGGATCGAGTCCATCGCCGTCTCCCTGACCCATTCTTACGCCAACCCCGCTCACGAGCTTCGGGCGCAAGAACTGATTTTGGAGATGTTCCCCAGCGCGCATCTTTCCCTGTCGTCAGAAGTGCTCCCAGTCTTTCGGGAGTACGAGAGGACGATAACCACTGTCCTCAACGCCTATGTTATGCCGCAGGTAAGCTACTACATCGAGAACCTGGGCCGGGAACTGCGGGAGCTGGGAGTGGAGGCGCCCCTGTTGATTATGAAATCCAACGGAGGCGTAATCGGCACGGAAACCGCCACCAGGCAACCGGTCTATACTGCCCTTTCCGGCCCGGCGGCCGGGGTTATGTCCGCCATTGACGTCTCCAGAAATACCGAAATTGAGGACTGTGTTTCCTTTGACATGGGCGGAACCAGTACCGACGTTTCCCTAGTCAACCGGCGCACTCCAATTATTACCTTGACAGGAGAACTGGGCGACTGGCCGGTGCAACTGCCGATGCTGGACATCGCCACTATCGGGGCCGGCGGAGGCAGTATCGCTTGGCTGACGGCGGCAGGCAATCTGAACGTGGGGCCGCGCAGCGCCGGGGCCGTACCCGGCCCGGTCTGCTACGGTTTGGGAGGAACCGAGCCAACAGTTACTGACGCCAATCTGGCGTTGGGCCGTATCGGCGACACCATCGCCGGGGGCGCCCTGACACTGGACGCAGCGGCAGCCAGATTGGCCATAGAGGAGAAAATCGCTTCTCCCTTGGGCTTGAATCTGCATCAAGCGGCCCATGGCATCCTGCAAATAGTCAACTACAATATGATGGGGGCCATTCGCAACGTCAGCGTGGAGCGCGGCCACGACCCGCGCCATTTCGCGCTGGTCGCCTTCGGCGGCGCCGGGCCGATGCACTCGATCAGTGTGGCCCGCCTCCTGGATATGACCACAGTCATCGCCCCGCCAAGCCCGGGCGTCGCTTCGGCCTATGGGCTGTTGGTAGCTGATTTCAAGAACGATTACGCCAGGACTTCGATCCAAAAACCGCCCAATTACGACCTGCGCGCCATGGAGAATATCTACTGGGAATTGGAGGATGAAGGGGCCCGTTGGCTAGACTCCGAGTCGGTTCCTGCTGACCGGCGGGAGTTGATGCGGTCGGCGGACCTGCGCTACGCCCACCAAGGATTCGAGGTGACGGTGGAGTTTTCCGGCAGCGAGGTGGAGCAGGGCGGCCTGGATTCCATGATTCAGAGTTTTCACCGGGAGCATCACCGTCTATTCGGATTCTCCCTTGACCAGCCAGTGGAGATTGTCACCCTCCGCGTCACTGCCTGGGGCCACCTGGAATCGGCCAGAATGGCTCCGCTTTCCCGCGAGTTGAACCCCCCTGCTGAAGCCCTGCTGGGGCAGCGCCTGGTCTATTTCGAGGACGCTGGGGGCTTCGTCCCCTGCAACATTTACCACCGGGCGAGACTGGCGCCCGGTTCGGCCATAGACGGCCCGGCTATTCTGGAAAACGCCGACTCCACAGTGGTCATAGATCCGGGCTGGCAGGGGCGGATTGACCACTACGGCAATTGCGTCATGCAGCCGGTTTAGCTAAAGAGAGACTACGGTATGTCAAAAACGACCGGAACCTTTGGGCGCGACGCGACGAGGTTTAGCTGACGAAGTTTAGCTAAGGAGAGACTACGGTATGTCAAAAACCCCGGCCAACGGTAAAAGCGCCGTCCTCAAGACCTCCGTAGACCCGATTACGATGCAGCTAATTCGCGGCTCCCTGCGCTCAGCGCGGCTGGAGTGCGAGCTGATAATCGAGCGGGCGGCCATGTCTGCTTTCATCCGGGAAAAGAAGGACTACACCGTCAGCTTCTTGGACCGGCGAGGGCAGGAAATATACGGCGAGACCATGGGCAGCGACATATTGGGCTGCGTGTGGGAATGCTACCCCCCGGAGACTATGCACCCGGGGGATGTGTACTGGTATAACGATCCCTACATCTCTCATGGCAGCATCACCCACACCCCGGATATGGTGTTCATCACGCCCGTTTTCTTCGAAGAAGAACTGGTGGCGTACTGCCACTCCTTCGCTCACTTCTGGGACTTGGGAGGCTCACGTCCCGGCAGCATCGGGCCGGCCAACACCGAGATATTTCACGACGGCACTCTGGTGCCGCCCATCAGGATAGTTAACCAAGGGGAGCTGAACGGCGAAGCCTACCGGATCATCCTGCGCAACTCTCGGTACCCTGATCTGCTGGAGGGCGACAGCCGCGCTTTGATGGCGGCGGCGCAGCGGGCCGAGGAACGGGTACTGGAAATCTTTCGCCGCTTCGGCAAGGAGACCACTCTGGCGGCCCTCCGCCTTGACCAAGAGGAAACGGCGAAATTCATCCGCCAGAAGACGCTGGAAACCATACCACCAGGGAGTTACTCCACCCGAGACTACATGGATAGCGATGGAGTGGGCAACGAGTGGCACTCCTTCCACCTGGAACTGAGCAGCACAGGCGACAAGATTACGCTGGATTCCACCGAAAGCGACGATCAGGCTCCCGGCTCCATCAATTTTATGGCCAGCAACGGCGCTATTGCTGCCTACTTCGGCCAACACTTTCACCAGTATGACCCGTCCCTGACCATGAATCAGGGACTGTTGGCGGCAGTGGACGAGGTGAAGTTACGCCCCGGCAGTATCCTGCAACCCCGGTGGCCTGCGGCGCTGGGCTGCCGTGCCCACACCTTCACCAAACTGAAGAACGCCGTCCGCGCCGTCGTCGCCAAGGCCAGCGCCGGAAACACCATGGCGGCAATGGCTGTCTACGTAATCGCATACTGGCGAATGAAGGACGCCGAGTCAGGGGAGTGGATGCTGTGTACCGACGGCATTGCGGTTGGGCATGGCGCCCGCCCCAAGGCCGACGGCATAGACGCCGTTTACAGCCGCCACAACGAAAACTATCCGGCGGAGTTCATGGACATGGAGTATCCCCTGCGAATGGAGCGATACGCCATCGGCCCCGACTCCGCCGGTCCCGGCAAGCACCGCGGCGGCTGCGGGATCATCCGGGATGTTCGCTTGCTGGCCCCAGAAGGGACATTCGGGTTGCGAGTGGAGAACAGCAGATTCCCGGCTTGGGGCGTCGCCGGAGGCAAGGCCGGAGGCACGTCCCGGGTGATGCTGAACCCTGGATGCGAAGGCGAAAAGGAAATCCGTCCCTTTTCCGACGATAATCCCTGGCAAGCCGGCGACTTGGTGAGAATTTACACCGCAGGTGGAGGCGGCTGGGGAGATCCTCTGGAACGGGAGATTCATCTGGTCGAAAAAGACGTGCGGGGCGGCTTCGTCTCTCTGGAATCGGCGCGTTCAGAGTATGGGGTTGTAATTGACTCGGAAACGCTGAAAGCCGACGGCCCCGGCTCCCTGGCCTTTCGGAAAGACCTCCGGCGGGGCCGGGAGCAACCCAAGCTGTTCCACCGCTTCATCTACTTCGACGACGATGAAGAGGAGCGGCGCTGGATTGAGCGCCATCTACCCCGATAGGTGAACTGGGAGTAAGCGTAGACGAACCGGGCGCTATTTCTTCCCCTGGAAAAGCTGGTGAGGAACCATGGAATGAGCTGGGAACCCAGATGGAATTGCTCAACCAGACCGGCTGGAGTTGTATTTTTGCCAGCGAATTCGCCGCGGCGACCAGCTAGGGACGGGACAGCTCCATAACGTAGAGCCGGGTTTGTGTCATTCCAGGCCTGGCTTGCTTGCTTGAAGTCCTCTTAAATTTCCCGTCGCCTGCAATAGCCGCTCTGCGAAATGCTGATATACATATTATAAAAACTACGAGACACTCTTTATCCGTGGCGTTGTCCTCGGCGTTCTTGCCGCGTCAGGAATGCTGGCAGATTCGCCAAAGGCAACCCTCGGCAAAGTTGACCCTAGGCTGCGCGATCCCAACGGACAGTGGATTGGGGCGTCGGGACCGGCCCGCGCCGTCATCTACAACACCGATACAATCAACCCCGAAACCGACCTGCATCCCTCCATGCTGGACTTCACGAAGGAGGAATAGGAAGGCCGGGTGGGGTGGGCGCCCGGGAATGGCTCTTTTCAGTCTTTCGTGTCCGCTCTTCGCTTGCAGATTGGCGAAGACGGCACCAGGGAAAGGCATGAAGGGCAACAATGCCCAAGAATATCCCAACGGATCCGCCCAATGTTGACCTGGACAGCCTGAGCGACCTTCAAGGCATGCTTGATCTGCTCAGGGAAGTGGGCGTTCTCCCGGGACGCGGGCTTTCCCATCGCCCACGTAGCGCATTGATGTAAAGGGAAAGGGCCGTTGCTGGCAGCAACGGCCCTTTCCCTTTTGATGCCCGTTAACCCAGAGAAGAAGACGAGGAACTTCCTGCCGCGGATCTGGCAATGGCCGGGATGACCGACGAAGCGGGACAGGGAAGTCCTTGGATGCCATAGTGTAAAATGTTGGTGGAGACGGGGGAGAGTCGAACTCCCCGTCCAGAAGAGCCTATAAACCGGATGTGCTACAAGCTTGTCCGACGGTTTGTTCTCGGACTCTTCAGATACCGCCGACGCAATCTGGAGAGGCCCAGCCGGTGAGTCTTAGGCCGCCCTTACCGGCATCGGATTGGCCGCATCCCGGACTTATGGCGCCTGGCATCCCCTCCTCCGGGAATAGCTGGGAGCAGACGTAGCCGCGATTAGGCGGCTAGAGCGAATTCACGTTCGCCAGTTACTTTTGTGCCACCTGATTAACGAGGTTGATGGCGCCTCGGCTTGCAATCCGTTACAGAACACCCCTGTCGAACCCGCGCGTCCCCCTTTGATGCGGGTATGCAATGGCGACCCGGATGGGATTCGAACCCACGATCTCTGGCGTGACAGGCCAGTATGTTAACCGCTACACCACCGGGCCGCAAACAACCGGGCAGTTAACCCGGCCCTCTTAGTTTATGCTGTCCGAATTTTGGTGTCAAGGCCGCTAGGCTCCCGGAGGCACACACACCTGTCAAGTCCCCTTCTCCACGGTCTACACTTCGGGTTACAATCTGGGCATGGTAAATGTACGGAAAATGGACAAATTCAGCATATTTCGTATGGCGGCCCTTTTCGCAGGACGTATTGTTCTGGGGTTGGGTTTCAGTTTCATCCTGAGCATGGTCTGTTTGGCGGTAGCTTGGGGCCTTTACGTTTTTTCCGGATCATCTAGCAGGGTGGCCTGGTTGGTGGTGCTTTTCGCCGGCGCCGGCATCGGCGCCGGACTAGGCGCTTACCTCGCGTGGCTAAAGCTGGACCGGCATTACTGGCCCTCGATCGCCGCCACAGTCGTCATAGCCATTGCCGGGGGTCTTGCCGGGGCCTTGGGAGGATATGAGTACGGCGCCAATCGAGAGATCGACTGTTGCGCAGAGCCGCGCGCTGGCCCCTTCACCTTTGCGTCCCTGGGGGCCTCTGCGGCCGCCAACGTCACCATATATCTAGTGGGAGCCGGCGGCATTGCCTTTCGCAAGCTGCGCACCAGCAAGGAACGCACTGCCGCGAGCTAGATTATTCTTGCGAAAAGTAAAACGCCAGGGGCGAGCTGAGGCCCGCCCCCGGTTGCGTTCTCGCGCATTGCCCCGCCGTCGGCAGGGACTTGTAACCGGTCTGGCGCTTCCCTCTCAGAGCGTGCCTAGTTGGTCTTGACTACGGTTCCGTCTGCTTCAATTTTCAGGCCGACAATGGGGCTGACCTTGTTATTGAAGCTGTCAGCGATGATGGGATGATTGGTGTCTCCCACCCGCTTCACCCAAGCCGGCACTACGTGTTCCATCACTGCGGTGTTCAGGCTGCGATAGGTCATCTCCTCCGAGAAAGGGACGAACTCCATTGCGTCTTTTCCCGCTCCGCGCTCTGTGGTGTTTTTGAGCAGTCCCATCTCGTTTTGGATAGCGGCTATTCGCAGCGCTTCCAGCTCCGACTTGGCGGCCTCTTCGATGATTATTTGTTGCAGGTTACCGGGGATGGAAGCCCACTTTTTAGCGTTTATCACATTGTTGTTGGAGGGGAAGCTGAGCAGCGGGCCGATGATGTAATCAGTAACTTCATACCAGCGTTGGCCGTAACCAGCATCGGCGCCGGTCACTCCGCAGTCTAGGATGCCGCGCTCGATGGCAGTGTAGACTTCGGCAAAGGCCAGGAACTGGGCCGATGCCCCCATGCCGTTAATCCAGTCGGACAAGGCCGCGCTGTGGCTGCGGGTCTTCTTGCCGGAGAACCCATCCAGCGTATCAATCTTTTCGCGGCAAAAGAAGAACTGGTCGTTGCCGGCGTACCAGTTGTGGTTCATTATGAACCCGCCGGTCTCGGCCAGCACCATTTCTTCGATGTCCTTGATGATGGACTGGGTGGCCTCGAACTCCTGCTCCCGGGAAGAGTAGATGCCCCACAGATTCTGAATCTCGATGGGGGGCATCTCGCCGCCCACGTAGCCACCGTAAATTGTGGCCGAGTCCAGAGTGCCGTCGGTTACCAGGCTCAGCGTGTCAGGCCCGGCCAACCCCAGTTCCGGGAAGGAGCTGGTGATGAATTCCACCTTTCCGTTAGTGCGCTCCAGCAGATTGGGCGCGAAGTAGGTTGCCAGCAACACGCAGGGCAGCAGCGCCCGGTTGATGCAGGCGTGCTGGATGATGATGGGGTCACCGTCATATTCCAGCGGTGTGGGGTCGGTGAGCTTGGCCTTCACCAGCAATTCCTCGTAGAAGGGGCTCTCATAGATCCAGAGATGATTCTCCAGCGATTCCAGAGTTACGTTGCCGTCGAAGTCGCCTTGTTCTTCCGTCGGCGCCGGGCCGGCCAGTTGGTTAAGGTCACCGAGGTAGATGGCTCCTGGGCCACTGGCTTTTTCGGCGGCGTATTTTTCCAGCGCAGACATTTCTACCGGCGTATCAGTAGCCGTGGGGGCAACAGTGGCCGTGGGCGACTGAGTGGCAGTCGCAACGAGAGCGGCTGGAGTTCCCTCCCCATCGGTGGCTGCTCCACCGCAGGCGGCAAGCAGACCCACAATCAAAACCAAGGGTAAGGTAAGCAATAACGGACTACGCATAGTTGGATATCCTCCTCTGGAGCTCTTGATAGTTCCGAAGCGGCCAAACAAGACGCGAGACGTTATCGAGTTCTCATGCCATGGGCGAACCTGAGCCCAGACTGGCAATGCCGGGGTTTCCTCCTCTTTGTAAGGTTTTGGGCTCCTGAATTGCGGCCCGGTAATCTTGTAAGGCCGCATCTATGCGCTTTGCCGCCGGATTTCACTGCTGCCACGCAAAGAATGACTGAATATATCACTCCGTAGACATACTGTAAATTATTATGGCATATATTCGGAAAATATAGCTATTTTGAGATGATATATTACGATATTAAATATGCAATACGCTAACGGATAATTGACCCTTAACAGTATTGCGCTTGCGCTCTGGGGGTGTTTGCCGGTAACACACCGGCAAACACAAAACGGCCCCCTTCGCTGCTTCATTCAAGCAGCGGAGAGGGCCTATCCGGCGAGTGCGCCGACGTGAAAATTAAACGAACTTGCCGCTTACCATCAGCTCCATAACGGTGATTCGGTTGACAATCTCCCGGAGCTGGGCCATGGCGTCGCCGTCTACGATTTGGAGGAGCAGAGCGGTCCTTTCTACCGCGTCGCGCAGAGCTTGGGGAGCGTGTTCTACCCCCGACGGGCTGGCGTTCTCGCGGGCTGCCCGCTCCTCAAGATAGCTTTTGTATTCCTGCACCAGGCGCACTACATTGTCCAGTGCGGCGGCGATTTCGTCCGTTTGGGGATGGCGCGCACCTTGCGATTCTCCGGAGTAGACCGCCTCTTCGTCTACTGGGAAGCGGCGCCAGCGGTAGGGCAGTTCGAGGATGATTCCAGGCGACGGGAAGGCGGCGGCGGCCTGTAGCGCCCAGCTCAGAATCGTGCGCTGTTGTATGGGCTTGCCTGCCTCCCCAACCTGGTTGCCGGCCGGGTAGCGCAGGGTAACCGCCCTTGGCACGCCGACGGCAGCGGTGATGTGGGGTTGCACAGTCATCGAAACGGTGGACACGCCCGCCCCCTCGATGTAGTTCTGTACCAGTCCCAAGGACCGGTGGCAGACCGGTCAACCGCAGGTCATAAACACAAGGTCGGCGCCGCTCTCGCAGAACCCGCGGGCCAGAACGGGCGCGGTGCGCGACGTGAGGTTGACCGGGTCGGGGTTGAAGCCCATTATGCTATAGGACATGGGGGCGATGCCGCCGATGACGCCAGCATCGCGCAGTTCCCGCAGGCGGTCCAGCGGGAACATACAGTTCACGTCGCGGTCGGCGTCCACGTGGCTGTAATGGGAGTGGGTGACGGCCAAGGAGCGGGTGCCAACGTCCGTGGGAATTTCACGGTGCGTCCAGTCGCCGTGAGGGCTGTCTATGTCGAAGGGGGTATCGCCGCGCAGATGGACGCCGCCGGTGGTGAAGAGGGAGACCACACACTCCGACAGGGGTTTGCGAAGGGGTGTCCAGTTGACGGTATCGTTGCGGGCATCGGTCGTTCCGGTGTGTCCGGCTATGATCCGCTCCATCCACTGGCTGAACTTGCGGCGCTCTTCGTCAGTAAACGCCCACTGCCGGTATTCGGTTGTCATAGAAAGATGCTCCAATAGCCTGAAAATCCCCTCCTGGAAAGCCAAAGGTGAGCCGAGCTAAACCTGCCGCTGGCGCGGATCAAGGGCTTCCCGAAGCCAATCGCCTAGCAGGTTGAATGACACCACGATTAACGCAAGCGCGACTCCTGGAACCACCGAGACCCACCAGGCGTTGGTGGTGTACTCGCGCCCTTCAGCTATCATCGACCCCCAAGCCGGCGTCGGTGGCGGCACTCCTGCGCCCAAGAAGCTGAGAGATGACTCGATGATGATGACGAAGCCTATTTGCAGTGTTAGCAGTACCACCAAGGTGTTGACGATATTGGGGAACAGGTGCATCACTATGATTCGTGCGCTAGAGCAACCGGAAACCCGCGCCCTAGCTACGAAGTCCCGCTCCATCAAAATCAATACCTCCCCACGAATCACCCTGGCGAAACGCGCCCAGAGTACTACCCCTACTGATATCACGAGGTTGAAAACGCCTGCCCCCAGTATGACCACCAGCATGATAGCGAAGAGGATGATGGGGAAAGCAATGGTGATGTCCGCTGCCCGCATGATTACTGTGTCAACTATGCCTCGGTTGTAACCGGCGATGAGGCCGAGGATCACTCCGATTGCCGCCGAGAGTAGAACGGTTGCAGCAGCCACCATCAGCGACGTGCGTGCTCCGTAAGCCATACGGGTAGCCAGATCCCGGCCCAGCGGGTCGGTGCCCAAGGGGTGGCTCCAACTGCCCTCTGAACTCCAGAAAGGAGGGGTAAGCCGGTCACGCAGGCTGACTTCCGTGGAAGAATAGGGCGTAATGAAGTCAGCGAAAACCGCCAGCACCACGAAAAACAGCAGTATAGACAAGGGAATCAGCGGTGCCCGTCTCAGTCCTTCGACCAGTCCGCTTGTGCGGCGTGGTGGCTCTGTTGAGAGAATAGGCGCTGTTTCTGTCTGGGCCACTGTCTATGCGCTCCGGTTTAAGGGATTACTCAAATCTGACTCGCGGGTCCAGGTAAGCGTACAAAATGTCCACCAGCAAGTTTACAGAAATCACCAGTGCCCCGGTCAGGATGACCAAGGTCTGCACTAAGGGAAAGTCGCGGTTGACAATGCCGTTAAACACCAAGCGCCCAAGCCCTGGCCAGGCAAACACCACTTCGACCAGGATCGCCAAGGTAATAAGGGCAGCAATGTAGGTGCCGCCGAAGGTTACTACTGCGATGAGCGAGTTACGGACGGCGTGTTTCCAGACGACTCTGGTCTCAGAGAGGCCTTTGATTCGGGCCAGCTTGATGTATTCACTGTCCATCACGTCCAGCATACTTGAGCGCAGCAGTCGCATCACTCCAGCAATGAGAAACAGGCTGAGGGTGAAGCCGGGCAGGATATAGTGGGTAATGCCGCCCATTCCTTGAGTGGGTAGGAGGTTAAGCTGGACGCCGAATATCTCAATCAGAATTATTCCCAACCAGAAAGACGGAAGTGACTGTCCCAACACAGCCACCAACTTTGCGCCGGAGTCAATGATGGTCCCCTTCTTGACTGCGGCGATAACTCCCAACGGCACTGCGGTGGCGAATATGAAGATAATGGCGGCACCGGCCAACTTGACCGAGGGCATTATACGGTCGACAATCTGGTCTTTGACTGGAGTGCGGCCTCTCACTGAGCGTCCGAAGTCGCCTTGAAGGAAGTTGCCAACGAATATCCCGTATTGGATTACGATATGGCGGTCGAGACCTAATGCGCGGCGAATCTCCAGCCGTTGCTCCTCCGTATTCTGCTCGTCGATGAGCAGATATGAAGGGTCGCCGGTCAGACGGACAACGCCGAACACAATCATCGAAAGCAGAATCAGGGATATTGCCGATTGAAATGTCCGCCGCAGAATGTACTGCTGCACTGTTTCCTCGAATCAGTGCCTAGAAATACCTAATGGGAATGGCACCTTAAATAAGTAGTGCCTCCGGGGGTTCCCCCGGAGGCTTGAAACTCATGTCGCCTGGCCTAGCGTCGGCGCACCAGGTCCAGGTAATTGGGTTCCCAAGAGCGCCAAGCCCGATTCCAGTCGGTATGAATGCGATCGCTGCCTGCGTATGACACGTCTAAGTTGGCTACCGGCAAGTGGATGTACTTGTCGTAGATCATCCGGTAAATCTTCTGGAACTGTGCTTCGGCCTCCGCCGGATCCAGTGCCGCCTGCATTGCTTCTACTAGCGCGTCCATCTCCGGATCATGGGCGCTAGTGGCCGCGCCGTCGGAATGCTCCAATGTGAACATCAGCCCGGCGAACCCTGGGAATGGACGGTTGGGCGCATCTAGGAATGTCATAGTGTTGGACAGCTTGAAAGCCAACCGCTCGGCAATGGAGGTGGCCGAATCAATAGGCTGAATGGTCACGTCAATGCCGATGGCCTCGAAGTATCCTGCCAGAGCCTCCACCAGACGAGGCCCCTCTGGAGCATCAGGCCTAGGATACGAGTGCATCGTTATGGCGAAGCCGTCGCCGTAGCCTGCTTCTTCCAACAGAGACTTGGCCCCTTCAGGGTCGTAGGGATACGGATCCAGCTTAGATCCCCAGCGATCCCAACCGCCATAAACTTCACCAGACAACGGCATTGGGTAGACGATACCGGGGCTGCCCCGCCCAGCGAAGATGAACTCCACTATCTCATCCCGGTTTATGGCAATACTCATCGCCTTGCGGACACGCACATCGGCCCAAGGCACGTCTTCCCACTGCTGGTGGAAATAGAATCCGATGACCGCTTGACCGGGGCGAGGAAAGACCGGGAAACCGGCATCTTCGATTTCCGATACCCTTTCCCGGGAAAGGTTGATAACGTCCACTTCCTTGGCTTTCAGCGCGGCTATGCGAGTGCTTTCTTCGGGGATGGTCTTTATCAGCACGGTCTGCCAGATGGGGACTCCCTCCCGCCAATGCTCGCCCCAAGCCTCCAGCTTGATAAAGTCGCCTTTCAGAGCCTCGGCCCAGCGATAGACTCCGGTATGCACCGGGTTGCGGGCGTACTCGTCCTCGCCCACAGCCTCATAATGGCTCTTGTCTACAGGTACGCCCAAATTGCCTTGGGCATCGGTCAAGTCCCAGTTGAGGAATATCTGGGGCTTGCTCATACGGATGTTGAATTCGTAGTCGCTCACCAAGTCAATCCCGTTCTCAGCAATGCAGCACAGTAGTTGGTAGTGTCTCAGTTTGAAATTGCGGATTTTCGCGGGGCATAGGGACCTCGCTTGCCAGGTTTCGGCAACGATTCGTTCACCAAGTCAACCAGCCAATCTATGTTATATACGCGGTCGGCCAGACCCGCCGCCATCGCCGGAGTAGTTTTATACCCTCCGGCATGTTTGTTCAACGTCGCGTGCGGACGGCAGAAGTTGTAATGCGCGAAGTACAAGGCAAGCATATGGCAGTGGTTTCCCAGTTTCTTGGAGAAGGCGTTGGTGAGCCTGGTGAACCGCCGCATCCCCATCCGCATCGTGAGGTTCTGCCGCTCCACGTAGGACGTGCTGATATGCTCCCAATTGGGATTTCCCGACACTTCCTGCTTGACGGCCCCGACGCACTCAACCGGCGAGTACCGCCGCTGGTCATCTATGGGCGCGTCGCCGTACAGTTTCACCAGTTGGGCATAATCTACATCGCCGCCGAAAGCGCCTTCCACCGCTTCCAAGTACGACTTCAACCCGTCGGTCGTGATTTGAACGCGATTTGCCAGCCGCTCCCGCAGATCGTCCATAATCTCAATGGCTGCGGCGGAGTCCCGGCTGGGACTGACGCGCCAAGACACAATCAACTTGCTGTCGGCGTCGATACCTGTCCACGTCCATACGTCGCCAGACTCGGCGGGGGCGGCCTTCGCGTGCTCAACGTTCTTCCGCTTGGCGTAGCAGAAACTCCAAACCTCGTCGCACTGCACCTTGCGGGCCGGAACGTCCCTGACGGTCTGGTCGTGGAAGGCGGCGCAGGCTTCGCCAGCGGACACCAGCAGTTTCGTCACGGTGTTGATGGACACATCAGTCACGCGGCTGATTGACCGCATAGATGAGCCTTCTACCAGCAGGTTGAGTATCTGTTTCTGCTTGTCGTTTGAGAGCCGATTTACCATGCCGACAGTATAGGGACTACCGCCTTATCTGTCAAGCATTATTTCACTACGAAATATCGGCTACAATTTCTCCTACCCTGCCACAGAGCCACTGGGATACGCTCACAGTCTCCCGCTTGAAGGCATTGAATTATTTCCTTACTTGCGATTAGGTGGTGATATTACCGAACTCTGCCTGTAGTTCATCAAGATTCTTCAGTGCCTGCCATTTTGACTGAACTGCATTTCTTACCCTCTTGCTTACAGTTCTTCGCACATTGGGGGCAGTGGCCCAAGGCAATGAGAGTTCCTGCCACCTGTTTCCGATGTTGGGGAGCGTCGTTTCGATAAATACCTTCTGGTAAATTTGCTCCTGAGTATATGAGTGAGAAAGAAGGTACAGCAGGTAATAGGGGTCAATGCCGTATTCATTATTTTCCTGCATCACGCGCAGAACTAACAACTCGCGTGTCAGAAGAATGTCCTTGTCATACGGTGAGGCCATTGCTACCGTGCCTATCCGGTAGCTCCCGCGCCGGACGAAAATGATGTCTTCCTGCCGAAGCACCACGCCGTCTTTGCCTCTAATCAGCTCGAAAACGTGCCGGGGGACGTAACTGGTAGGATTACGGTAGAGTTCCCAATTCACAATATCAGCTACGCGAATATATGGAATCTCCCCTTGCCCCTTATAGACCGATTGAGGCGAGCCATGTCCCTGGTAAACCTCGATTATCCTTTCATCCAGAAGCCTGCTCACCAGTAGCGGCTCGACCCCTTCAGGCCGTTTCAATGTCTGGCTTGGATTGTCCCAGTAGTAGCGGGGAACATATATCTGATTCTTTATGTCCTCAATGTTGACGTTGAATGTCAGCTTGTTATCGGGTGAATGCGGCTGTCCAAGCTCTCGTCTTATGATTGCCAAGTCATCCCAAATCTCGTTGGTTACACGGCTGGTAACAGGGTCCAGTCTGTACTTGGGTTGCCCCTGATGATCATGTCCCATTTCCTGAGCTACTGCCATCAGTATCTGCGGCTGTTGCGGCACACCTTTTTCCAGTACCATCAAGCAAGTCTTGGCATTGTTGAACGGGCGGAAAGTGTTGTGGGGCAGGTCAATGACTGCCTTCAGATTGTTGCCAGAGAGGGTAAAATTCAAGATGTACCTATAACTGGGGGCGTGGAAAAAGGTTTCAGGCAACACTATAGCCAGCGTCCCGCCGGATTTGAGCATTTGAAGACATCGTTCAACGAATAAAATCTGCGGTTCGGTGTCTTTGGCCTTGTCAGTCTGTTTGTAGATGTCTCCGGTCTTCTTCCAACTGTGCCCCAACGCAAACTGCACAGCCTCATCTTTCAAGACTTTGCTGTCCGCGCCAAAAGGCGGGTTGGTGAAAACGATGTCGAATTCCTTGAAATTGCCATTGTCCGTGAAGAGGGTTTTAGAGTGGCCCTCAAAATGAGTGGCGGCGTGGAGGGAATTTTCCTGAGCGATGCCGCCTCGCCCATCTCCGGCTATCGCCATGTATGCTTTGGCTATACGAACCAGGTCGATTTCTTTGTCTATCCCGAAGAAGTAGCGCCTAGCGACATTTTGCTTCTCCAATTCCAAGTCTGGGCTGTTACGATAACGGGGGGCATTCTCCATAGAGCGCCAGACATGTTCCAGGGCATAAATAAGGAACCCGCCGGAACCACAGGCCGGGTCAATAATGGACTGGCCCGCCTTGGGGTCAACTAAATCGACCGCTACTTTCACAACCTCCCGCGGGGTGAAGAACTCCCCCTTCTCGCCGACCAGCTTGGCCTCGGCAAATACCTCAAAGGCTTCCCCAACAACGTCCTTGTCAGTCTTGGAAAGGCTATACCGCTCCAGTTGCCCAACAACCCAAGCCACGGAGCGGGCGTCAAGCATAATCGTGTCGGATTCCTCGAAAATGCCGTCCTCGACCAATTGCTTCTTCAGGTCGTCGAACAGAGCGACAACCCTCCCCTTGACTTCTTGCGGGCATTCATGCAGCCCGACACGAAACTGGGGGGGGGCACTTAAGTTGTAACGCTCATCCCATATCTTCGCAAAGATGAGCCGGGTCATCTCGCTACCCAGCCTTTCCTTGCGGCTTATGGTTGAGGTATTGGCGTACAAAGTCTGGAGAATGCGACTGAACATGGGACGCAGGCTGTGGCTTTGCGCAGGAATCAAGTCCGCTTTGGACCACCGGCCTATATCCTCAACCGATTCCCCGTTGCCGGGGATGTCGAAGATGTAATCGTCCAGCAACGCGCCTGAAGCCGGGTCGTGGTAAACGTAAGCGATGTCCTTGCCATTAGTCCACACGCCCCATATCGCCGACGAAGCGGACATATAGGTCTTCAGTTGTCTCAGCCCGTCCTTCCGGTTGGGGCGCTTAGTTTCGATGATTCCGAGAACGTCTTTGTTCTGGTCTCTTTCCAACTCGCTGCCGGAACGGTAAATCACGATGTCTGCCGCATCTTTGGGGGGCTTTGACCCTCGCTGGATACGAACCTCAATATCCATGTGTTCCCGTGGGTATCCGTAGTCAGAATGCAGAGTGCGCTCGTAGCTCTGCCTGACTGGTTCCTCGGGGCCAGGGTTCGTAAGCAGTTTACCAGTCGCAAAATCACGGCTTGGCGTCATGCGAACTCCCTTTAGTGCATTACGGCTTTCCCGTTTGATCTGTCTTGTCCCAGCGGGCACTGGCGGCCTGCCTCGCAATCTCAGACCGGCGTTCCGGCGGCATGGCTTCCGCCCGCGCCTTGCCGCCCTTTTTGCCGGTCATTCGCCGCACCTGCGAATGGGGACGCTCCGGCTCCAGATCTTCTTCAATCTCGCCGGTCGCTATCTTGGCTACCATGACAGCACAACCCACCACGTCAGCCGGTCTTTTTTCTCCACGCGGACCGATTGGCACAGGCCACCTCCTGATTGGCGATTGGCGTTAGCAATGGCATTAGCGTTAGCGATAGGAACTAGCGTTAGCAATGAAATATAGGGTATAAATCAAGGCATGGCAAGTCCCCGATTGCAGACCACCCGGCCCTGCCGCAATTTCAAACTGAGACACTACCCAGTAGTTGGTTCTTGTAGGAAGCTGGAGATTCGGGAATGGTCATGGTCTGATCGAGGGCAAATTTCATGTCCTCGGCGATAAATTCCTCTCCGTTGTGGAAGGGAATGCCTTGTCGCAGCTTGAAATTCCAGGTCAGGCCGTCTTCAGACATCTCCCATGATTCGGCCAGTCCGGTATCGGTGGATAGTTGGGCGTCGTCGGTGGTCCCTACGACATAGTCCCAGATAAAGCGTCCATAATTCTTGCCGAAGGCGATTTCCTGCCAAGGTATGGGAACCTCGTTGCCATATCCGGTCAGGCCTAGTATCAATTCGCCTTCTGGCTGAGCCGTTGTCATTGCCGGGGGCGCCTCGGTTGCCGCCACCGCCGCGGTCGGGGCGGACGTGGCGGCCGCGGTGGTCTGCGCCGGGACCACCGTCGCCTGAGGCATGGCGGTTGCCGTGGGCTCGGATACCTCGGTGGCCGACGAGCCGCAGGCCGCCAGCAACACCAAGGCCAGTATAGCCGCGATGGGCAGCAACAGCCGCAAGCGCAAAACATTATGGGCCGCTATCATCTATCTCCTCTATTTCCTAAGTTTAGTATTCGAGCGCCGCCTATAATAATAGCCTTGTGGATTTGCTTGTCAACGCATATTTGCGGAATCGTTAGAAAACGTCCCATTATCGACGTATAACGTAGGGGGTTTTAGTGTGGTTACAGTGTGCTGGAAGATGCTGTAAAGTGAACTAGACATAAAAACAGGAGGATGTTCCGATGCAGTATAATATCAACCACGTTCACGTGCGGTCTTCCGACCCTCACGCTTCGGCGGCGTGGTACGAGAAGTATTTCAACGCCAAAAAACTGTGGGCGCGGGAAATTATGCCCGGCACGGTGACCGTCAGCATGGAAGTGGGCGGGCCGGTGCGGCTTAACATCTCGTCCAAGCCCGCCGGAACGTCCGATGAGCGCAGCGCCGCCGAGCTGAACCGGCTGGGGCTGGAGCATTTCGGATTTGACGTAGAAGACCTGGAAGCAGAACTCGCCCGTCTCGAGGCCGACGGCATCCGCGTGGTGCTGCCTCTGACCGCTACGCCCGCCGGCTCGCGCCTGGCCTATATCGAAGGGCCTGACGATGTGCTGATTGAGCTGGTGCAGCCCGTCCGCTAGGGCGACCCGAAACCGCCGGGTCCCGAGACCGCCGGATGAAGTAAGGCCGTTGGCCTAATCCGCGAACTGCGGCATAACCTCGGCGGCGAATAACTCCAGGGAGTCCAGCACTCTCTGATGTTCGATGCCGCCGAAGTTGACGAAGAAGATGAGGTTCTCGACGCCGGAATCGCGCAGCCGTCCGATGCGCTCGGCGATGTTGTCCGGGCTGCCGAAGAGCATCACGTTGCCGCACATAGCAGGGTAGTCGAACCGGGCATCCGGCGAGTAGCGGCTGCGGTAGGCAGAGTATTCCTCGGGCAACAGGCCAACCCGGTGGCCGGGCGGCGCGCTGACTTCCTGCCCGGTCTGCTTGAACCACATAAAAGGCGCTTCGGCCTCTCGCTGCGCCTGCTCCGTGGTTGGCGCTGCGTACATAGCCCGCGCCACCACCACCCGCTGCGGCGTGTAGCCGGCCTCGGCCTCGGCGAGAGCGTCTTGGTAGAACTGTATCTGCCCGGCTACCTGCCCGTAGGTTTCGCCCTGCCCGATGAGCAGGTTCCAGTCGTTGCGCACCACCCTTGCCACGCTGTCGGCCCCTGATGCCGCTACGAACACCGGCGGGTGCGGCTGCTGTACCGGGCGCGGCAGTACCGTAAGATCGTTGAAGTTCCAGAATTCGCCCCGGTGGTCGAAGGGTTCGATGGATGTCCAGGCGTGGGTCAGCACCTCCATTGATTCCTCGAAGCGGCGGCTGGCCTCATCCATTGGTATGCTCATACGGTGGAACTCGCCCCACTGATAGCCGCGGCCCACGCCCAAGTCCAGCCGTCCGCCGCTCAGCACGTCCACTGTCGCGGTCTGCTCGGCGAGCTGGATGGGGTTGTGGAAGGGCAGCACGGTTACGGCCGTTCCCAGCCTGATGGTGTCGGTAAGGCCGGCCAGATAAGCCAGAACGGACATAGTGGCGGAAACTATGCCGTGGCGGGTGAAGTGGTGCTCGGTGAACCAGACGGAACTGTATCCCAGCCGCTCAGCGTGGAGGACCTGATCTAGAGCCTCGCGGTAATAGCGCTCCTGCTCCGAGGGGTTGGGCAACTGCACGGAGTGAAAAAGGCCGAATTTCATAGATGCCTGTCTTTTTGATATGATAAGCGCCGGTTCGTGCGCTGGCGTCGGCGAAAGTTGAGAAGCTGCCCGTCCGGCTGCTCTTATCCCCATTATAAGGGTACGCTGTCCAGTGGAACCAGCCTTTGCTCCACCGGGTCAACGGACATCCGCAGGGTTTCGAGAGCCAGAGCTCCCAGCAGCGGGGTGGTGTAGTCATCGTTAAAAGCGAAGTATGTTATCACCTCCCGCCCGTTCAGCCTAAGCCAGGCGTGGCCCACGTCCATATTTCTCGTCCTGCCGTCGGCCAATCGAACGTTTTCGGTGAAGCTGGGTGATACCCCCAGCTCCCGCAGCAATGAACCCGGCACCGACATCATAAACGCGCCGGTGTCAACCGTTGCCCACAAGTCTATCCACTGCTCGCGTTCATTGTCCCCGATAGAAATTTCGACGCTGAAAACACCCACTGGCAAACCTCTCATCATTACTGCGTTCGGACTTGCCGGGGGGCTAACTTCCTGCCACCCAATCGGCGACCCGCTCGCCGATCATTATGGCGGTGGCGTTGGTGTTGGCGCGGGTCACTTGGGGCATGATGGAGGAGTCGGCCACCCACAGGCCGCCTACGCCCCGGACGCGGCATTGCTGGTCGGTCACCGCCATATCATCCCCGTCCGGGCCGATGCGGCAGGTGCCGGAGACGTGGCGGGAACTGCCCAGCGTCTGGCGGATCCAGCTATCCAGCTCGCCGTCGTTACCCAGAATATCGTCGGTGGGAGCGATGCGGCCCTCGGATATGCCCTTGTATGCGCCGGATTCCAAGAGGCTGCACGCCAGTTTTACTGCGTCGCGCATCCGGCGCATATCGTTCTCGTGGTGCAGGTAGCGGTAGTTGATTGATGGCTGAACTGCCGGGTCGGCGGACTGCAGGCGCACCCAGCCGGAGCCGTCGGGCAGTTCCAGGGCGCAGGCGATGCGAGCCGTCCCCGACGGCACCATCTCGCCGGTCATCACGTTCCATATGGCGAGTGTATGCAGCATTACGTCGTTGGGGTAGGACGGGGCCTCCGAGGTGACTCGCAGACCGAAGCGCAGAGCTTCGGCGTTGGCCGTCAACTTGACGTCTTCACTCACCCGGAAGGACACCGATCCCATGGGGTGATTGAAAAGATTTTGACCCACGCCCGGGGATTCCACCAGCACCGGGACGCCGCCTTCCTCAAGCTGGTCGCGTGGGCCGACCCCGGAGAGCATCAGGATATGGGGCGACTTAAGCGCTCCGGCGCACAGCACCACCCGGTCGCACGCCAAGGTGAAAATCTCGCCCCCGCTTTCCGCCTCAACGCCGACTGCCCGCCCGCCCTCGATAATGATGCGACGGACGAAAACGTTGCCGCGGACGGTGAGGTTCAGGCGGTGGCGCGCCGGGTTCAGGTGGGTGATGGCGGTGCTCATTCGCACGCCGTTGCGGTTGTTCATAGGGATGGCGCCGATGCCGCCGGAGTTGGGGCCGTTGAGGTCGTGGTTGGGCGGATAGCCTCGCTCCATGCAAGCCTCGTAGAAGGCTCTCTGCACCACCGGCCACTCTTCGTTTTCCCGGCGAACTATCGGCAGGGGGCCGTCGGCGCCATGGAAGTCGTCCTGAATGTCCTGGTCGGTCTCCGCCTTTCGATAATATGGCAGCACCTTCAGGTAACCCCATTCACCGTTGCCGAAAGACTCCCATCGCTCGAAGTCCTCTGGCAGACCTCGCAGGAATACTTGCCCGTTGATGGAGCCGGAACCACCGATGACCTTGCCTTGGGCTATGTTGATTTCGCCCTGCTGGTCGTTGATGACTCCGCGCAGATTCCAAGATATCGGAGAACCGATTGCCTCCCCTTCGGACGAGTGGCCGTTACGCACCGGGTTGGGCAGAAATTCGGGGTCTGGGTAGTCTTGCCCGGCCTCCAGCAGCAACACCGAGCCTGAGCCATTAAAAAACCGGGGGTCTTCCGAAAGCCGGCTGGCAACCACAGATCCCGCGGAACCGCCGCCGACTACGATGACGTTATATTTCATACCTGTTCCTCATTGACGCTGCGACGTTGATGTTATTGATGCTGCGATGTTATTGATGCTGCGATGTTATTGATGCTGCGATGTTATTGATGCTGCGATGTTACGCCGATTCTACATCTTGCCGACACTCAGGGCTATATGCGCATCGCGCCCTGATTTGCCGTTGACGATGCTCTGGCCGCTGACTATGATTGCCTGCACCGGCCCGGTAGATAAATCGGGAAGATCTTTCCCGCGAGGTTGCAAGATGATTACAGACTTGCCGACGCTGCTTCGCTACTTCGACCGTTTCCACCAGCGCACGGTGCGGGATATTGAAGCGTTGCCGCCTGCCGCCGAGTTTTGGCGCCCGCCGCGGGGCGAGGGAGAGAAGGCGTGGAGCATCGCGGAAATCGTGCACCACATCGCCGAGTCCCGCCTCTACTTCGCCAGCGCCTACTGCAACCGGGGCTGGCTCTACGACTGGCCCGTTCCCAGCACGGAACGCCAATCGGGTTGGATTCCCGCCGTCGAGGCATCCTTCGAGGAGTTCCACCGCCAGTTGGACGACAGCCCCCCGGAGTGGCTGCAGCGCCGGGTCAAGATGATAGACACCGAGGGAATGCTGAGCGGGTGGCGTATAATGATGATGCTGTTTGAGCACGAGGTGCATCACCGCTCGCAACTCGACACCTACGCGGGGCTGGAAGGGTGGGACGTGCCGCACATCTACGGGCGTTCCCGGGAGAGCATAGACGATTTGCAGGAAGAGCAGCGGCGGCGGAGTGGGGAGTAGACGTTCAGAAGGGGAAACGAGAGCGTGGAACCAGCCTTTCCCCAGCCGGGTCAACAACGAACAGCAACGTTTCAAGGGCCAGTGAGCCTAGTAGAGGATTAGTGTATTCCTCATTGAAGATAATGTGCGTCATCACCTCGCGCCCGTTCAGTCTAAGCCATGTGTAGGCGATGTCTACGGTCTTTTCCGTGCCGTCGGCCAATTGCCCGGTCTCGTTCATGACGGGAACAACCCCTAAATCGCGAAGAACTGAGCCTGGGACAGCCGACATGAATGTCCCAGTATCAACTACTGCCGACAGGTCCCGCCACTGTGTGCGCCCGCTGTCGCCTACGGAGATCTGAACTCTGAAAACGCTCATCTTTCCGATACCTTCCCTTCGCTTGGCCGATTTGTTACATCAGCAGACCTTCGACCGGGATTAGTCTCTGCCCAACCGGGTCAACGGCCATATAGGCGCCCTCAAGCGCCAGCGCGCCGAGCAATGGCGAGGTTTCTTCAGCGTTAAAAATCACCTGTGTTATCAGTTCCTTTCCGGCGAACCTTATCCAGGCGTAGCCGATGGGCAATTCCCGCACTTCGCCTTGGGCGAATCGGAACCGCTCGGTGGATACGGGCCGCATGCCCAATTCTCGCAAAACGCTGGCTGGCATTGATGTGTTGGACGCGCCAGTGTCTACCAGCGCGTCCATTGTCCGCCAATTTTCCCTTTGTTCGCACCCCAGGCTGATTTCTATGTAAAATGGGCCCATTATGGTTCCCAAAACTTCGTTTTGATTTCTTGGGCCACGCTAGGCTTCGATTATCCCCGCGCTGATGGCTTGGCCGCGCAGGTCGCCCTGTTGCTCCAGGTGGCTGCGGATTAAGTTGATGGCGGACTGAAGCATCTCAGCGTCCAGCGACTCGGCCGCTTCGCCATGTTCCGCCTCGGTGAGCAGTTCGGCGGTACGTTCGCCTAATTGTTGCAGGGACCAGTTGACCTGGTCGGCGACGGCGACGATGTTCTGAGGGAAGTCGCGGTGGGACGCGCCGGGGGAGCCGGAGCGGTCGTAGCCGCCGCCATGCCAGTGGCCGGGCTTGTCGTGGCAGTCGAACCGGATGATCTCTTCGTTGCCCACGTCAACCCCGATGGTCGGCCCGCCGCACCACGAGCCGCGCACGTTGAGGGCCCGCACCGGCCACACATAGGCCGTCACCTGCCCATCCTGAGACAGTGGCACGTGGAGTTCATGCCCCAGATATTTCTCGCCATTCCTTTTAGTTGCCATTGAAAACACTCCGCAATTTGATTTGGTCTCAATATGGCCCGGATTAAGCCCGAAACTACCACAGGGGCGCGTGGAATACAATCACGGCCTCTCCAGCTCAGCTCTACGGGTTAATGAGGCTGCTGCGGTTCTCGACGACGAACGTTTCGCGCCGTTCCACAAAGTCCATAACCACATTAACCAAGGCGTCGGGCCGGTCTACTGCGATGGCGTGGCCCGCATCATAAACGTAGCAGACGTTGCAGTTGGGCGCCTGCCCTTTCCACGCTTGACCGGCTTCCGGTGAAACTAACCGGTCCTCCTGCCCGAACACCGACAGCGTGGCGCATAAGAGGCCCGGCAGCAGGTCTGCGGCGCTGTCTTCTGTCTCTTGCCATTGTTCAGCCAGAGACACCAGGGCAGCGGTCCGCCCGGGATCCGGCGGGTAGGCCGCTGCGTTTTCCGGGTGCGCCAGCATCATTTCCGGCCCGGGCTGTAGCCTTGGCGTCGCAGGCCCTATGCAGGTGGGAGACACTAGCGCCAGCGCGGCCACGTCCGCGGGCCGCTGCAACGCCAAGCGGAAAGCCACGTCCGCGCCCATCGATGCGCCTGCAAGGATGAATGAACTGACTCCGGCGGTCTCGACAACCCTGGCGACGGCCTTCACAGTATCCGATGCCGTTATGACCGCCTGTCCGGAGTTGGGCGGCTCGATGCTGATGACGCGGTATCGGGAGGCGAGCGCGTCGGCCAGCGCCGCTGTTTCCCAGGGTGTCCAATCCAGCAATATCACCGGGTCGCCGCTGCCCAAAACAGTGTAGTGCAGGCCCGTTTCCGCTGAAGTCATCGCCTAAAACTCTTTGATTCGAGGCAAGACTTCCCGCCCGAACAGTTCGATTTCCGCCATTATGTCCCGATGGTCCAGGCTGGGCTGCTGGAAGAACAGGTCTATGACACCCGCGCCGCATCGGTCATGGTAGGCCCGTATCTGCTCTGTGATGGAGTCCGGCCCGCCAACGAAGGTCAGCCCCGGCGCTCCGCCCACGATGTCGCCCGACGCGCTGCCGGCGAATACGTGGCCGTAGTCCACGGCTTGTCCTGTCCGCTGAGCCTGGATTACATGGGCCACCGAGGAACGCAGCCCCATTCCCCGCGCGCGACCCTGGTCTTCCTGCCTGTGGAACCAGTCCCACGCCTTTTCATCGGTCTCCGCTAGGTAGATGCTGCCCCGGAAGACCACCTCGTCGGGTTTCGGCGCCCATCCGGCTTCCTCGCACCATCGGAAATACTTGCCGGTGATGGTTGCCACGTCCTCCACCGGCAGGAAGGATACCCCCAGCCCCAGCCGGTGGGTGGCGGCGTAATGAACGGCATCGTCGCTGCGAGTGGCAACGATGGCCGGAGGTAACGGTTGCTGCACCGGACGGGGCCAGACCGACACTGTGCGGAACCGGTAGTAGCGTCCTTCCCAGGCGAAGGGCTGCGTCTCAGTCAGAGCGCGGAGTATGAGGTCCATACTCTCCAGCATCCGCCCCCGCCCCTCTGCCGGATTGACGTTATACGTCTGATCCTCGTTGGGAGTGCCGCGCAGAAATCCCATCACCAGCCGGCCGTTGGTCAGATTGTCCAGCAGGGCCAGTTCTTCGGCAATCCGCACTGGGTTGTTCAGCGGCAGCAGATGGCCCAGCAGGGCCAGGCGGGCCTTCTTGCACCGCTCGGCTACGGCGGCGGCCATCACCGATGGCGTGCCAGTGGCGATTCGCCCTGAGTAGTGATGCTCCGAGAAGCTGATCCACTCGAAACCCATCTCCTCGGCAAACTCGCACTCCTCGATGCCGTCCTGATAGCTCTGCACCGACAGCTCGGGATCGTTGTAGACTGGCGGGGTGGGCCAGGCGGGCGGAAAATCCCGCCGCAGCGCATACCCCATCGCCCCCAGGTAGGATGCTTTCATATCCGCTCCCGCGTGGCTGAATTGGAGGAATGGCCTACGGCAAGGCTACAATATCGAAATCGAAGGGACGGCATATAGCAAGGCTACAATTCCGCCAACTCATACGTCAGGGTGTTGAAGTTTTCGTGGCCGTTTTCGGTTATGAGGATCATATCCTCAATCTGATAGGAGCCGAGGCTTGCGGAATAGTAAGGCGTTTCCAGGCAGAGCAGCATACCTGGCTGGAGTTCGCTGTGTTCGGCGGCGCTGATGAAGGGCGGTTCTTCCACGAAGGTGTCCAGCCCGATGGAATGGCCGTAGTGTCCGCGGCTGTATCCGGGAAATCCGAGGGCCTGCATACGCTCGTCCGCTGCTTGGTAGACTGCCGAGATGGACGTTCCCGGGCGCATCAACTCGCGGGCCGCGGCATGGGCATCGGCCAGTGCCTCGTGCACCCGCCGTTGCTCCGCGGAGGGATGTCCGAAGGCAAAAGTGCGCCCGCAGTCGCTGTAAAAGCCGCCGACGGCAACCCCGCAATCGAATTTTATCAGGTCGCCTGAGCGCAGCCCGCTTCTGTCTCCGAAGCTGCTGCCAACACCGGCGCTGATGAAGCCGTAGGCCGACTGGAAGTCCCCCAGCAACGGGTCATTCATGGCGGCCTCCAGCGCTCCGGCCTGGTAGTGGTACTTGATGTCCTGCGCGCTCTGTCCTTCCTTCGCCTCGGCTATGGCCCGTCGCAGCCCGGCCTCGAACAGCCGCGCCGCGTTGCGGTGCATGGCGATTTCCTGGGGGTGCTTGATTGCCCGCAGACCGTAGAGCATTCCGGTGACGTCCACAAATTGGCATTCCGGGTTGTTTTGCTGCATTCGGAACAGGGTATCGGCATAGACATAACGCAGGTCTATGCCGATGATGGCGGCGGACAACCCCCGTTCTTCGAGCATCGCAGTCAGCGTTTCGTCCAGCTCGTCCGGGTTCCACTGGGGTGGGCGTGAGATGCGGGCATCGCCGCCCAGCGCCCCGGCGATTACGTCCAGGTCTCGGTTCTCCACCCACATCCGGTAGGCGCGTATGTCTTCGATTGAGGTGGCGGTACGCGCCGCCGGGGCCGCAAAGTCGCTGGTCATCAGGGCCGGAGGCAGAGACGGGTCGGCGGGAATCAGCGCGGTGTCAGTGCCCATCAGCCGAAATGACAGGTTCACCACCGGGCTGAAGAAGCCGGTGGTGTAGAAGATGTTGGCCGGGGTAGTAACCAGGCAAGCGTCAATTTCGAGCCGCTGCAACTCTTCCCTAACCCGGCGGCGCACTTGGTCAAACATAGGCGGAACCTCCAACAGTACCGGCCCAATTCTACACTGCCAGGCACGGCGGCGCACGACAAGGCAACCATACTTCCTACTGATGGGCCGGGTTCACCCCGGCCTGCGCCGTGGACAAAGTGAAAGCGGCGAGATTAGTATTCGCATACTTCCAGAGCGATACGGCGGAGACGGGCATGAACTTGCGAGGCAAGCAAATTTTCTACGGTTGGCTGGTGACTTTCGGCTGCGCTTTCGTCGTGTTCGGTGTAGCGGGCGGGCAGTTTTCGTTTGGAGTATTCCTGAAGCCGATGACCGAGGAGTTTGGCTGGAGCCGGGCAACGCTGTCCCTGGCCTTTGGCGTGACGTTTATGATTTCCGGCTTGTTGCGCCCCTTGGCCGGGTATCTGGCGGATCGCTACAGCCCCAAGTGGGTGGCTCTGGCCGGCGTTCTGATTATGGGCTGGATGCTGGTATTGATTCCGGCGGTCAACAACCTGTTGCAACTATACATCATATTCGTTTTTATGAGCATCGGCGTCACTCTGGGAACCGGCCCCATCCTAACCAAGATAGTCAGCCAGTGGTTTGTGGTAAGGCGTGGCCTGACTCTCGGGATAGTCAGCGGAGCAGGGTCTTTCGGCGCCATGTTCCTGGTGCCTGCGACGTCAGCCGTTCTCGTCGTGTGGTCGTGGCAGCAAGCCTATCTGGCCTTGGGGCTGTTCTTGGTAGCCGTCATCCTGCCCGCCGGAATCCTGCTCATCCGAAACCGCCCGGAGGACAAGGGTCTGAGAGCCTATGGCGCGGGCGACAACCTGCCCGCTGTCGGCGGCAGGCGGCAGGCGGCGGAGGGGGACTCCACATTCGGCGAGGCAATTCGCACGCCGTTCTTTCAGAGGTTGACTTTCGGCTATTTCGTTTGAGGGTACTCAATGAGCTTCGTGAATGCTCATTTTGTAACCTACGCCCGGGATCTCGGTTATCACGCCCTTGTTGCCGCCAGCGGTTTTAGCCTAATTGGCGCGACGGCTATCATCGGCGCACTGTGGCTGGGGCATCTCTCCGACAAATACGGCCGCCGTCGTCTTCTTGCTTTTTCCTACCAGCTAAGAGCTGCGGGCTTCATCGTGGTTCTGCTATCCATGGGCGTTCCGTTCTTGGGCATACCTTCTTTGGGGATCGTTGCCTTGGTGGCCGGAGTCCTGCTGGTGGGGTTTTCGTGGAACGCGGTGGTGGGCATCACCGCCGCCTATGCCTCCGACGAATTCGGCACCGCCAACCTGGGCAAGATATACGGCACCATGTTCGCCGTGATGCCCCTGGGTTCCGGTTTGGGAGCCTACTTGGGCGGCCTGCTGTTCGACGTTCGGGGGACTTACGACGTAGCCATCTGGTCCAACGTGGCGCTGCTGATTGCCTCCGCCCTGCTGGTCTGGTCCATCGGAGGCGAGCGGCCGCAACCGTTGGGCGGCCCGGCCACCGCAGCCGGGTACGGCGACTGACTCTCAGGCACACTGCCATTCAGCGCCGTCCTGTTAGCTGGTAGTTGACGCCCTGCCCAGACACAAACGGGATAGCAATTCTCCCGGAGGCAAAGGCCGGAGGCAAAGGCCGGAGACAAAGGCCGGAGACAAAGGCCGGAGACAAAGGCCGGAGACAAAGGCCCCGGCATCTGATGCCGGGGCCTTTCATCGCTTGACCGGGTTCAATCTCCGTGAACTGTCACTGGGTTATTGGCACCGTCTCCGTTGTGCCGTCGGGGAGAATCTTGACCCCGACGATAGGGGCAACCCTTTCGTTAAACAGGGCTATGATGTTGTCCCTGTTGTCGTCGTCCTGGCGGCTGATGAAGCCGGGGACGACGTGCTGTGTCGCGACCACATTTCGCATATGATCCATCATCTCGGGCGAAAACTCTTGGTACTCAAGCCCGGCGTCAATGTTGCGCTGGATCCAAACTTCGTTCCAGGCCGGAGTTACGCGGATGGCCTCCAGCTCGTGCCTGGCGCCTTCCTCTACCAGGATCTGCTGAATGTCAGACGGCAGACCGTCCCAGAGATCACGGTTAACGATTACGGTGTTGAGCAGTTGGCTGGACAGCGGCCCGACCATAAAGTCGGTCACTTCATACCAGCGCTGAGCATAGGCGGCGAAGGCCACGGTTACGCCACAGTCCAGGATGCCGCGCTCCAGGGCAGTGTAAACCTCGGCAAAGGCCACGAACTGGGCGTTGGCACCGAATCCCTCAATCCAGTCGGAAAGGGCCGAACCATGGCTGCGAACCTTGCGCCCCTCGAAGTCGGCCAGGGTGGTTACTCCTTCCTTGCAGAAGAAGAACTGGTCGCCGCCGGAAACCCACATATGGGAGAGAACGATTCCGCCATCGGTATTTTCCTCAAACAGGCGGTCCAGTTCCGGCCCGATGGCCTGAGTGACCTTAAACTCGACTTCATGGTCGGGATACAGGCCATACATAATAGCCATTTCTGCCTCCGGCATATGGCCGGAAACGTAACCGCTGGTGATTTCGGCCCAAGACAGGGTTCCGTTGGTGACCTGCTCCAGCGAGTCTGGCCCGGCGATGCCGAGTTCGGGGAAAGAGGTAATGGGAACCAGCACCTTGCCATTGGTGCGGGCTTCTACCTGCTTGCGGAAGAAGTTGTCCCACAGCTCGCAAGGGGCTACCGTGCGGTTGATGCAGGCGAACTGAATTTCGATTGGATCGCCGTCATAGGTCATTTCCGTGGGGTTGGTGAAGTTGGCCTTTTCCACCAAATTTTTGTAATACTGGGAGTCGAAAAGGTAGCTTTCGCGCTCCAGCCCGGCCAGATTGACCATATCATCGGCGTCGCCCAAGCCCTCTGCCGGGGCCGGGCCGACCATATGGCTCAAGTCGCCGTCCCCTAGGTAGAAAGCTCCGGGGCCGCCGGCCCGCTCGTCGGCCGCGGCTGCAAGGGCCGGATCAACGTCCGAGTCCGTATCCGTTGCCGCGGCCGTGGGGGCTGCCGTCGGCGCCGCAGTAGGAGGTTCCGTTGCGTCTGGAATCGAAGTGGCTGTCGGCACTGCGGTGGCTGCTTCGCCGCAGGCCACCACAAAGGCCATCAGCAGGATGAGAACTCCGCCAAGTAGAAAGGGTTTGAGCATTCAGTCACTCTCCTGGGAAATTTAGTGAGCCCAAGCCATGCGGGCCGCCTCCCGCGCAACCCGGCGAAATATAGCAAATTGGAATACATCACGCAAGACGCGCTCCGCCACGCGCTCTTGCGAGAAACGTCATTTCTCACACGACATTGCTTTATTTTAGTTTGTAGTATGTTGACGAAAATCTACTTCACATAACAGGTTTTCGCTGCATAAAAAGGCCCCGGCGAGATGGCCGGGGCCAAGCGTGCGGCCCTTGGGACGGGTAGAAACGCCGCTTGATTCGGGTTGCATCGCTAAGCGTCTTTATGTTGGCGCAATGGGAGGTATTTTCATAGACTGAGGAGACAGCCTCCCATTTTTGAGACATTATGGCAGGTCAACATCAGCAGGAGAGTAAACATCCCACCCGGTGAAATGATGATGCGTATTGTTTCCCTTGCGTTACCTGCCCGGCCGCGTTATATCTGCGCGCGTTATATCTGCGATGGTAAGGGGCTTTGTTATCAGCAAGTTCGGAGCAAGGTTCCCCTTACCCCGAACTTGCTGACCACCTTGATTATTCCAGGAAGGTGAGAGAGCCGTCGGCTTCGATTTTCACTTTGGCCCAGGGAGCTACGATGTCGTTCCAGATGGCGATTTCGTCTGGCCCAACGCGCTTTATCCAGTTGGGCAAGACGCGGCCCAAGGCAACTTCCTCGTAAACGAAATTTTTCATATCGTCGGACCAAGGGATGAAAGTCATACCTTTGTCAGTGTTGACCTTCACGCCGGTCTCGTTCCAGACGGCGGCCAGGCGGAGGTTTTCCAGCTCCATCTTGGCGCCCTCTTCGATGATGATGGCCTGAAGGTCTGCCGGGATCCGCCCCCAGGTGTCCTTGTTCATTGTCTCGAATCCCATCGGCATCGAGATGAACGGGCCGATGAGGTTGTCAGTGACTTCATACCACCGCTGACCGTGGCCGGCGTGGGCGCCGGTGACGCCGGCGTCGAGTATGCCGCGCTCCAGGGCAGTGTAGACTTCGGCGAAGGCCATGAACTGCCCTTCCCCGCCTAGTCCGTTGATGGCGTCGGTCATAGTGGTGCCGTGGCTGCGCGTCTTTAGGCCGTCAAAATCTTCCTTCTCAGCCCCGCGCCGTGAGAAGAAATACTGGTCGTTGCCGCCGTACCAGACGTGGTAAACCAGCTTGCCGCCGTCGGTATTGTCATAGATGCCCTGATCCAGCGTCTCCAGCAGGGCGGTGTTGGCTTCATGCTCCGACTTGAAGTCCTTCCATAACCCCCAGACATAAATGATGTCTATGAGAGGCCAGGTGCCGCCGACGTAGGCCGGCTGAATCTGGGCGAACTCGATGGTTCCCTGCTCCACCAGCTCCAGCATATCAGAACCGGCCAGACCCAGCTCGGGGTAGCTCGAAACCTTAAAGTCTACCTGCCCGTTGGTGCGTTCCTTCACGTTCTCAGCGAAGTAGACGGTTTGCAGCTTGCATGGCAGCAGAGCGCGGTTGATACAAGCGTACTGAATCTCGAAACTTTCTCCGCTGGAGGTAAGCGGCGTGGGGTTGGTCAGCTTGGCCTTGTCCAGCAGGGAGCGATAGTAGTCGGTCTCGAAGATGTGCTTGTTCTTTTCCAGGAACGCCAAGGGGACGTTGCCGGCGCCGTCGCCCAGGGCTTCCTCCACGCCGCCGGGCGAGGGGCCTACCATCTGCGAGAGGTCGCCGACGTAGATGGAGCCGGGGCCGCCGGCCAGTTCGTCGGCTATGGCCAGCAAGCCCGGATCAATGTCCGGCGCCGCAGGTTCCTCAGTGGCTTCCGCTTGGGTAGATTGCGTAGGGGCGGGTGTCGGGGTAGGGGGAGCAGCCGTGGGCGCCGCGGTCGGCACCGCGGTGGCTGCCTCGCCGCAAGCCAGCGCCAAAACCATCAGCAGAATCAGTGTGACGCCTAACAAAATGGGCCTGACCATTACGCACTCTCCTTAAGTAATTTCCTGCTCATACTCGCCCGCCAAGAAACCTCGATAGATCGCCCGTCGGTTTCAGGCCCGTCGTATGATTTGCCGGAATATATCAAAAGCAAATTCGGCGCGCAAGGCAGTTTGAGATTCATAACGCTATCTTAAAGTATATTATTAACTAATATCGGCAGTTTTTTTACGTATAATGACCATCATTGAAGAAATTTATTTCGTATAAAGTAATCTGAATGACGTTATTCTGTTGCTGCGAAAGAAAAAGCCCCGGAATTGACCGGGGCCTTTTCGCCAATGGGGTGTTCTCAACGCGCGTTTGGGTTGCCGATTGACCGCGGGCAGCGTCCCTCAGTCATTCCCGCCCCCTCATTCCCCTTCGCGGGAGTGGCATTCTCCGCTGCTACCGAGCAATCGCGCCCCCAGTCATTCCCCTTCGCGGGTGGCTGGGGGCAATGCGACACACATATTGGGAATACCGCCAACTGCCCGGGATAGCGCATCGGCTAGTTGCCGATTAGCGATGCAGAGCCATCGGGGTTGATTCTAATTCCGGCCACTGGGCCAACGGTCTTGTTGAATAGAGCCACCGCCTCGGTGTCCGGGCCGCCGACGCGGTTCACCCACTGAGGCACTACCCGCTTCAGAGCAACTTCCTCAAACAAGAAGTTGCGCACTTCCTCGCTGAACGGATTGTAGGTCATACCCTCGTCCAGCAGCTTCGGGATGCCCAGCCTGGAGAGCACGGGCGTCACTCGGAAGAATTCCAGCTCGTATTTGGCTCCTTCCTCCAATAGGATGGCTCGGAAATCTTCGGGCAATCCGGCCCAGACGTCGGGGTTAAAGGTGGCGTTTTCCACAGTGAACAGGGGCAGCGGACCCGCCATATAATCGGCCACTTCGTACCATCGCTGGCCGTAGGCCGCATTGGCGCCGGTTACGCCCCCGTCGAGGATGCCGCGCTCGAGGGCAGTGTATACCTCGGCGAATGCGACCCACTGGGCCTCTGATCCCATTCCGTCAATCATGTCCGAGAGTGCGCCGCCGAAGCTGCGAACCTTCAGTCCGTGGAAGTCTTCCAACTCAACGATGGGTTCTTTGGAGAAGAAGAAAATCTCATTCTCCGGCACCCGCCACATCTGAAACACGGTCACGCCGCCGCCGGTGCGGTCTGCAATCAGCTGGTCCAGTTCCGGGACGGCGGCCACTGTGGCTTTGTAGAAGGTTTCGTTGTCCTTATAGATTCCCCACAAGTACTTCATATCCATCGCGGGCAGGTCGCCGGCAGTATAGGCTGAAGGCAGTTCGGCGAAGGACAAAGTTCCATTTTCCGTGAGTTCCAGCACGTCTTCCCCGGAGATGCCTAGCTCCGGGTAGCCCACGATTTCGATGGTCAACTGCCCATTGGTGCGTTCAGAGACTTGTTCGGCCCACCATTCGGCCAGCTTGCAGTGGGTCAGCGCGCGGTTAATGCAAGCGAGCTGATAAGAGAAATTCTCGCCTGTGGTGATCGCCTCGGTCGGGTTGGTGTAGTTGGCCTGCTCCACCAGCTTCCGGTAGTAATCGGAGTCGAAGACGTACATATAGTCTTCCAGCCCCTCGTAGGGAACTCCGTCATAGTCGCCGATGTCGTCCTCAAGGGGTTCGGGCACCGGGCCGGTCAACTGGTTCAGGTCGCCTACGTAGATTGCTCCCGGCCCACCGGCCAACCGGGCGGCGGCTGCTTCGAGGTCATCGCCGACAGATGCCACCGGGACAGCAGTGGCCGCGGGCGTTTCAGTCGGCTCCGCTGCGCTACCGCAGGCGAGAATTGCCGCCATAAACAGGGCTAGGACACCAGATAGCAGAAAGTTTCTCATCGGTTACGCTCCTGGAAAACTTAATTCCTAACCGGCTCGCCGCGGCCTGTCACCGGAGGCTTTTTGGAAGTGACCACATCACTGCCTCTCACCGATTGCGCGGCAATATAGCAAAGGCAATTTCTATATGCAACTATAATTCGTCAATAAATGTTTGTGAAAATAATTACAAATATATGAAAATCGTACAATATCAACGAATATCGTAATAATATCAACTCCAGTGCTTACCAAGCGATCTCTGGGAGAATCGGGAGCGGAAATGCCGAACTGCCAGGTTGAGACGGGTGGGCGGGCCGCAGCCCAGAGCTAACGGAAATGCTGAACTGCGTCTTGAAGTCAGGGCAGAGTCCGCAGAGACAGTGCGCTGAAAGGGATGTTTTCTTCAGTGCCCATCTCCTTTTGTTTGGGAGCATACGAAGGCCTCGCAAACTGCGATAGGCCGCTCATGCAGATCGCTCCCCTTTCCGCTTGTTTGGGAGCATACGAAGGCCCCGCAAACTGCGATAGGCCGCCCATGCAGATCGCTCCCCTTTCGGCCCGTCGGACAGCCCGCCGCTTCCTGGATGCGGCGCTCCGGGGCGGTTAGACTTCGGAAAAGGCGGGAACTGCGTGTCGGCGCCGGTTCCCTAAATCCAGTCCGCCAGCGTGCCGTCATCTGAGTCCGGCAGACATCAACCGGAACTGCCCCACTGGTAGAAGGAGAAGAGGTGAAACAGAGGGGGATGTAAGGTTTCCGGCCCCTTTGGTCTCGATAGGCTCAGCGGGTGGCGATGGGAGGGGGGCCGGCGAGACCGTCGCGGGCGACGGCTCGGTGCAGAGCCACGACTGAGCGGGCCAGCGATTGCAGATCTGCGATGGCCTGAGGGTCGGCCAGTTGGCCGTCCTGGAAGTGGCGAGATTGCAGGTAGACTATGCTTGGTGCGACATACACGCCGAACCAGGCCATCACCGGGCGGAGTTGGGCGTCAATACTCAGGTAGTGGTGGTCAGTGGCGCCCATTCCGATAAGCCCGCAAACCTTCCCCTGCATTCCCTCCACCGGCACATGATCCAGCAGGTTTTTCAGCGCGCCGGTGAAGGATGCCCGGAAGACCGGGGTGGCGATGAGGTACATATCCGCCACCATCACCCGCTCTACCACTGCTTGAGTATCGTCTTCGTAGCTGGATAGGGGACGCCCGTCGGCAAAGGAGATGCGGTGGTCGCCCAGATGCAGGGTCTCAACGGATGGCTGCTCTGGCCCCTCCAGCCCCAACAGCGCCGCCTGTATCGCCTGGTACAGGCGCCCCGGACGGGTTACGGTCCCATGGATGGCGAGCAGCGCTTCGGGCATTACTATCTCATTCCTTTCTTATACAGCTCTTCCCGCGCCAAAGGGCTACTCGCCCACGCTTGACACCAGCTTGGCTTTCCTTTCCCATACAGATCTTCCCGCGCCAAAGGGGGATGAGTTATAAGCGCAGCTTTCCGGCGGCAGTGTAGCGGTTTTCCGGCTTGGGCAGGCCCAGGTTGCCGCGCAGGGTGTCAGCTTCGTATTCAGTTCGGAAGAGGCCGCGTTCCTTCAGGATAGGCAGCACGTGGTCTACGAAGTCGTCGAAGCCTTGGGGCAGCACAGCGCCGCTGAGCATAAAGCCGTCAGCGGCGCCGGATTCGAACCACTCCTGCATCGTGTCGGCCACCTGCTCTGCCGTGCCGATGAACTCGTGGCGCGGCGTGGTTGCCTGCAAGGCCATCTCCCGCAGGGTCAACTCCTTCTCTCGGGCAGTCTTCTTGATGCTGTCGGTGGAGCTTTCCCAGCCGTTGCGTCCGTAGTCGCCCAGTTCAGGAAAGGGCGCGTCCAGGTCATACTGCGTAAAGTCCAGGTCGTTGAAGTATCGGCCCAGGTAGTTGAGAGCCTGGTTGACTTCCACCAGTCCAGCGATTTCGAGGTATTTCTCCTCGGCTTCCTCGGGGGTGCGGCCCACGATGGGCGAGCAGCCGGGCAGGATCAGCACTTGGCTGGGGTTGCGCCCGGCAGCGGCGGCGCGGCGTTTCACGTCGCTGCTGAACTCCTCGGCGCTGGCCCGGTTGGCCTGCCCGGTGAACACCGCGTCGGCAATCTGCGCCGCGAAGCCCCGCCCGGCTTCTGAGGAACCCGCCTGGATCAGCACCGGCCTTCCTTGGGGGGATCTGGATATGTTCAGCGGCCCTTGCACCGAGAAGAACTCGCCCACGTGATTTAACCGGTGCATTTTGTCGGGGTCTATAAACTCCCCGCTCGCCTGATCCCGAATGAAGGCGCCGTCTTCCCAAGAGTCCCACAGCCCTTGGGCAACCTCGATGTATTCTGCGGCCATGCGATAGCGCAGGTCGTGGGCCGGATGCTCCGGTTTGCCGTAGTTCAGGGCCGAACCTTCCAGCGGTGAGGTGACGATGTTCCACCCGGCGCGCCCGTTGGAAATGTGGTCTATGGACGCAAACTGCCGCGCCACGGTATAGGGGTCGCTGTATGTGGTGGACAGGGTGGCCGCCAAGCCGATGCGGCTGGTGTCCATAGCCAGCGCCGCCAGCAGGGTAAGAGGCTCAAAGCGGTTGAGGAAGTTGGGATGGGACTTCTCGCTGATGTACAGCCCATCGCCGAAGAAGGCGAAGTCCAGCTTGGCGTCCTCGGCCTTGCGAGTGAGGCTGCGGTAGTAATCAAGGTTGATGGCTGCGTCCGGCATGGCGGTGGGGTGGCGCCATGAGGCCATGTTGGAGCCGGTGCCGGCCAAGAAGGTTCCGATGCGCATCATTCGCCGTTCAGCCATAACTCTCTCCGTTCCCTAACGGCGTTATATACCATAATATCCATACACGGGCGTATATCCATACTGGCGCACGACAAGGGCGCGCGGCCTGCGCCCCTGCGCCTCAATCACCTGCGTTGCCGGGGTCGTCAATCAGTTCGCTCAGCAACTCGAAGGAGCGAAGCCGTTTCTCGAAGCTGTCTACGGAAGTCACTGCGATTATCTCATCAGCGCCGTACTTTTGGCGCATTTCCAGCAACTGCCGTCTCACCGATTCGGGCGCGCCGTGAACCACGCCCGCCTGACGCACGGTGATTTGGTAGCCCTCGCCTGACTGTTTCCCGAATTCCTCTCCTGCCTCTACGCTGCCGACGGTGAGGGTGCGTCCGCTGTCGAGGGTGATGCGGACGACTTGGATATTGGCTGCGTGTTCTGCGGCCTCTCCGTCGGTGTCAGACACGATGATGGGCAGGGCCAGCATCGTATAAGGCCGCTCCCCTCGCCATCTGGGTGAGGATTGGAGTGATGGCCTTTCCTCGCAAGTAAAACCCGTTTGATAGCGGCGCACAGCCTCGGCCATCTCATCCTCGTCATTGTTCAGGAACAGCGCGAAGACGTAGGGCATCGCCAACTCAGCCGCCATATCGCCGCTGGAGCGGGTCGTCCCCAGCAGAAACAGGTCGGGCGGCTGGGGCGGCATAGGGCTGGCCTGCAGCCCGCGGAACGGGTGTTCCGGCTCCAGTTCGTTGTTCAGGAACCGGCGAAGCTCCCTCAGCTTTTCCGGCAGAGTCATCGCCGGTTCGCCGCCGCCACGCCGGAGGGCGGCGGTGGAAAGGGGCAGGCCGCCTGGGCCGCGCCCGATGCCCAGGTCAACGCGGCCGGGCGATAAGGAGGCAAGGACGTTGAAATTCTCGGCCACCTTGTAGGGGCTGTAATGCTGCAACATCACCCCGCCGGAGCCGACGCGGATGCGCGAAGTATGCGCTAGGAGGTGTGACACCAGTACCTCCGGTGACGACCCCATCACCCGCCCCGAGCCGTGATGCTCCGCCACCCAGAAGCGATTATAGCCCCACTCCTCGGCCTTGCGAGCCAGTTCGATGGTATGTTGCAAGGCGTCGGCGGAGCTGTCCGATTCGTGAACTGGGCTCTGATCCAGGATGCTCAGCTTGAAGCCGGGGTCAGTCACCGGCGGAACCTCTTCATCACGCTACGCGCATTCATCCTGACGCTCGCGCATTAACCCCAGGGCGTCATAAGGATGACTTACAGTTTATCCGATTCGATCTTACCTGCTAGCTTCTATCTTACCTGATAGCGCCTGTCATTTCTTCCTGATTTTTATTTCCCGGTAATGGAAGATTCCTTGTGCTATCATTCGCCCAAACACCGCAGGAGTATGAATTATGGCTCCGAGTGGCAACGAATGGCTGGCATTGACCACGGAAGATACGCTGGAACCCGAAATACCCATCTGTGATCCGCACCATCACTTTTGGGTGCAACGTCCTGAACCAGTGGATTATCAGCGCTACCTGCTGGAAGACCTGGTGGGGGATATAAACAGCGGGCATAACGTGCGCTCCACCGTTTTCATCGAGGCGCGCTCCAGTTACCGTACCGGCGGGCCGGAGGAATTGCGCCCGGTGGGGGAGGTGGAATTCGTGCAGGCTATCGCCGACGCCGGGGCCACCGGGCAGTATGGCCCCGGCCGCCCGGCCCACGGTATCATCGGCCGCGCGGATCTGAAGCTGGGCGAGGCCGTGCGCCCGGTGCTGGAGGCGCTGCAGGAAGCCAGCCCCAACCGCTTCCGGGGCATACGCCACTCCGTCGGTTGGGATCCCAGCCCAGAGCTGGACAACCGGGAGGTGGAGGGCTGTCTGCTGCGAGAAGACTACCGGGCCGGAGCCAGGGCGCTGGCGGATATGGGTCTCGTTCTGGAAAACTCCCTGTATTTCCCGCAGCTTGACGACCTGGCCTCTTTCGCCAACGCCGTGCCGGAAGTCACCATCGTGCTGAACCACCTTGGCGGGTTCTGCCGCATCGGCCCCTATGCCCCAGACAGAAGCGAGGGGCGGAACTCGAACCCCGTTTCCAGTGGCCCTGTTTCCGACGATGCAGTTATGGCGGAATGGCGGCGGGGCATCGCGGCCGCGGCCGCTTGTCCCAATATTGTGATGAAGCTGGGCGGCATCGGTATGCCGCGTATCGGCTTCGACTGGCATAAACGAGAGACGCCTGTCGGCTCGGAAGAGATTGCCGACTCCATCGCCCCCATCATCCACTACCTCATCGAGCAGTTCGGCTCGTCCCGCTGTATGTTCGAGAGCAACTTTCCTGTGGACAAGGTGTCCTTCTCCTACCATGTGCTGTTCAATGCCTTCAAGCGCGTTTCGGCAGGCTATTCGCCGTCGGAACGGGCCGATATGTTCCACGACACAGCCGCCCGGGTTTACCGGCTGGACTAATAGCTTCCATTCCCTGATTAAGGTAAATGCCTGATGAGAGCAATGCCTGGAGCGAGGGCGAAATCACCGCAGCCAAATAAGTTCGAGGAGCAAGCGATATGGAAGTAAGACCCTTCGAGATTGCAGTAGACGGGGCCACGCTGGACGACCTGCGGCAGCGGTTGGCCGACACCCGCTGGCCTGATGAAATCCCCGGTTCCGAGTGGGATTACGGCAGCAACCTGGACTATATCAAAGAGCTGTGCGAATACTGGCGCACCAGCTTCGACTGGGGCGCTCAAGAAAGGAAACTCAACGCCTTCAACCATTTCAAGTCCGAGGTTGACGGGCTTGACATTCACTTCATCCACGAAAAGGGTCAAGGCCCCAGTCCTATGCCGCTGGTGATTACCCACGGGTGGCCCAGCTCATTCTTTGAGATGACGAAGATTATCCCGTTGCTGGCCGACCCGGGATCCCACGGCGGCGACCCGGCGGACGCCTTCGACGTGGTGGCCCCGTCCCTGCCCGGATTCGGCTTCTCGCAGGCGTCGCGGGAGCAGGGAATGGAAATTGGCCGGGTGGCGGACCTGTGGGCCAGGCTGATGACCGAGAACCTGGGGTACGGAAAGTTCGCCGCTGTGGGCGGCGACATCGGCGCCGGTGTGACTTCGCGTCTGGGCTATTCCCATGCCGACAAGCTGCACGGTATTCACCTCACTTCGGTCACCCGCCCGACGCCCTACTTGGGGCTGGATTCGCGCCAGCTTACTGAGGCCGAGGAAGCTCACAGCGCGCAGAGAGAACGCTGGTTCCAGGACGAGGGCGGCTATAATCACCTCCAAGGCACCAAGCCGCAGACGCTTTCATACGGACTCAACGATTCGCCTGCCGGGGTCTGCGCCTGGATTGTTGAGAAGTGGCGGACGTGGAGCGACTGCAACGGCGACGTGGAAAGCGTCTACACCAAGGATGAACTCCTCACCACGGTCACCATCTACTGGGTGACTCAAACCATCGGCTCCTCGGTGCGAATGTACCGGGAAAACCAAACCCACGTCTGGGAGATGGCGCAGGAAGAGCGAGTGCCGGCTCCGGCAGGCATGGCCCTCTTCCCGCAAGAAATCGCCCGCCCGCCCCGTGAGTGGGCCGAGCGTTCCTATGACGTGCGCCGGTGGCAAGAAATGCCTCGGGGTGGACACTTCGCCGCCTTCGAGGAGCCGGGTCTGCTGGCCCACGAAGTCCGCGAGTTCTTCCGCCAGTTCCGCTAGGTTAATCAAACACGGAGACCATGGAGACCGGAGACCATGGAGAAAGGTATGAAATATCTCTGAGGTCCCGTGCGGAAATCCAGATTAGAACAATTCAGGTTAGAAAAGGAGTGAGCCATGCCCGTAGCCAGGCTTGAAATCACTTCACAGCGCCCCTTCGCCGATGGGCAGTCTTTCGGGGAAGCCGGAGCCTACACTCAGATTGACGGGACGGCGCGCTTTGCCGTTGATCCGCAGCATCCGGCCAATGATACCATCGCCGATATCCGGCTGGCCCCGCGCAATGAGCAGGGGCAGGTGGAGTTTTCTGCCGACTTTCGCATCCTGCGGCCCGCCGGCCCCGGCAAGGGCAACCGCCGGCTGCTGTTGGACGTTCTGAACCGCGGGAAGGCGTTGGCCCTGCGCAATATCAACAGCGCGCCGGACATCGCGCCCGACACGCCGCTGGCCCCCGGCAACGGCTTCCTGATGCGTGAGGGATATACCGTCGTTTGGTGCGGCTGGCAGCACGATGTTCCTGAAACGCCCGGCTTGTTGCGCATCTACGCGCCGGAAGCGCTGGAAAACGGCAGGCCTGTTTCCGGCAAGATTGTCGTGACTTTCCAGCCCAACGCGCCCACTGATGTTCAATATCTGGCCGACCGGATGCACCGCGCCTACCCATCCAACCATCTGGAGGATTGGGAGTCGGTGATGACGGTTCAGGAAGACGAAGACGCTCCGGAGCAGGTCATTCCCCGCCAGCAGTGGTGGTTTGCGCGGCTGGAAGGTGGGCGCCGCATTCCAGACCCCTGCCATGTTCACCTGGCCGGAGGTTTTCAGCCGGGCAAGGTGTACCAAGTGGTCTACACCACTACCGGCGCGCCGGTGGCCGGGCTGGGCCTGCTGGCTACTCGCGATATTGCTTCCTTCCTGCGCTACGGCGTCGAAGTTCCCTCTTCTTCCCCCTCTCCTTCCGGGGAAGGTTTAGAACTGGGACATTCCGGCATTGAACACGCCTACGCCTTTGGCGTCTCTCAGAGCGGGCGGTTCCTGCGCTCGTTCCTGTATCACGGCCTGAACTATGATGAAGCGGGCCGGGCGGTCTTTGATGGATTTATGCCCCACGTGGCGGGCGGCAAACGCGGCGAGTTCAACCAGCGTTTTGCTCAGCCATCGAGCCAGGCCACCCGCAGCGTCAACAGCTTGTTCCCCTTTGCCGACTCGCCCCAGACCGATCCAGATACCGGCCTGACCGATGGGCTGCTGTCGCGCCTGTCCCATATTTGCGCAAGAAACGGGGGCCAACTGCCCAAGGTGATGTACACCTATACGTCTTCGGAGTACTGGGCGGGTCACGGATCCCTGGTCCATACCGATATTGAGGGCCAGCGCGACGTGGAGCCGCCGGAAGCTGTGCGCGTCTACGCCTTCGCCGGAACCCAGCACGCCCTCGGCGGCCTGCCCCTCACCGACACCGATCCGGTGGACGGCTACCGGGGCGCGCACTCTTTCAACTGCCTGGACTACCGCGCCCTGCTGCGGGCCGCGCTGGTCAACCTCGACCGTTGGGTCTCCAACGGCGTATCGCCGCCCCAGAGCCAGTACCCGCGCATTGGAGACGGCAGCGCAGTTTCGCCCGCCGCCGCACGAGGGCTTGAGGTGGTTCCGGGCGTCCAGATCCCCCGCCCGCTCCGCAAGTTCACCCGGCTGGACTTCGGCCCTGACCCCGGCGCGCCGGCCGTCGTCCCGGCAACTGTGGGCCGCGATTACCCCTGCCTGGTCTCGCAGGTGGATGCCGACGGAAATGAGGTGTCCGGTATCCGGCTGCCGCTGGTGGTGGCGCCGCTGGCGACTCATCTGGGCTGGAACCGCCGCCACGCCGATATCGGAGGGGAGGGCCAGACCCTCTCTACCGGCGGCTCGTCCGGAGGCACACTGCGCGGCTCATCCATCCCCTTCGCCGCTACCCGCATGGAGCGCGAGGAAAACGGCGACCCTCGGCCGTCCATCGAGGAGCGCTACTCTTCCCGCGAGAGCTTCCTCGAACGGATTGAAGGCGCCGCCCGCCAATTGGTCACCGCCGGCTACCTGCTGGAGGAAGATGTGGCGCCGCTGACCGCGCAGGCGTCTGAGCATTACGAGGCTATGGCCGGGCGAGCGCAAGAGGCCCAGCCTGTGGGAGATTAGCCTTGAATCCGCATTCCTATTTCCTTCTTGAGTATCTATAGCGCTAGGTAATCCATAATCCGAAAAACGGAGGATGCGATGAAGTACGACGCAATCGTCATTGGGGCCGGTTCCGGTGGAGGCGCGCTGGCCGCCCGGCTGGCCGAAGACCCTAACCGCTCGGTGCTGTTGCTGGAGGCCGGGCCGGACTATCAAAATCTGGAGCAGACGCCTGACGACCTGAAGTTCGGGTATGCGCCCCGGGCGTCGGAGATGGGGGCGCCGCACAACTGGTCGTTCACCGGCAAGGGCAGCGCAGCCCGATCCGAAGACGTGGTGGTGCCGCGCGGCAAGGTGGTCGGCGGCACCAGCGCCATCAACGGACAGGTATTCCTGCGCGGCGTTCCCGAGGACTACGACAGTTGGGCCGAATGGGGCAACGACGAATGGTCTTTCGTGAAATGCCTGCCCTACTTCCGCAAGCTGGAAACCGACACCGACATTGTGGACGACTTCCACGGTTTCGACGGCCCGGTGCCGGTGCGCCGACACAAACGGGAGGCCTGGCTGCCCTTGCAGGAAGCCTTCCACGTTTCCTCTATCGCATCGGGCTACGCCGAAGTGTATGACCATAACCATCCCGACGCTACCGGCGTCGGGCCGTTGCCGATGAACAACCCGAATGGTGTGAGGATGAGCACCGCCCTCACCTACATCACCAACAACCGCCACCGGCTCAACTTAACCATACGCGCCAACGTGCTGGTGCGCCGCATCCTGTTCGATGGCCTGCGGGCCTGCGGCGTCGAGGTCGAAAGCGGCGGCGAGACCTTCACCGTCGAAGGCGAACAGGTGGTGTTGTGCGCCGGAGCCGTTGCCTCGCCGCAGATTCTGATGCTGTCGGGCGTCGGCCCGTCGGCCCACTTGCAGGATATGGGCGTGCCGCTGGTCAAGGACTTGCCCGGCGTCGGCCAGAACCTCCGTGACCACCCTCTTTGCGCTGTCCGGGTCAAGACCAAGCCCGGATTTCCTCTCGACCCTGAAGCGCCCCGTATCCAGACGGTGCTGCGCTACACCGCGTCGGGTTCGGACCTGCGCAACGATATGCAGATTCTGCCGTCGTCCTTCTCCACGCCATTGGGCGGCGACCCTTACGCCGAGGAAGGTATCCGGTTCACCTGCATTTTGGAGCTGGCCAAGACTTCCGGGGAAATCAAGTTGCGCTCCACCACGCCTGGCGACAATCCCGACATCAACTGCCGCCACCTGGAGGAGGAGTTCGACCGCCAGCGGATGCGTGAGGCGATTCGTATGTCCTTCCGTTTTATGGAGCATGAATCCTTCAAAGACATAGCGGAAGAGGCCATCTCGCCCACCCGCGAGGAAATCGAGTCGGACGACGCCCTTGACGCTTGGATGCTGGAGACCGTGGACATCGGCCAGCACCTTTCCGGCACCTGCAAGATGGGCCCGGCCAGCGACCCGATGGCCGTGGTGGACCAGTATGGCCGTGTTCATGGCATTGAAAACCTGCGCATTGCCGACGCTTCGGTTATGCCGGATGTCATCCGCGCCAACACTAACCTCACCACCATAATGATCGGCGAACGTGTGGCGGACTGGATAATCCAGCAGACCGGATAACTGCGGTCTCTTACAACCTGGCGATACATCCAGCAAAGGCGATACTATCCGGCAAAATAAGGAAAGCGCCCCAAGTTCGTGGGGCGCTTTCCCGATTCTAGCCGTTGCTTGTGTTGCCGCTGGCCTAGTAGTGGCGCAATTCGACGACGTTGTTGTCGGGGTCGTATATGTAGAGGGAGATGCCGTCGCCGTGGGAACCCCAGCGCTTGCCGGGGCCAGCCTGGATCTCCACGCCAATCTCTTCAAACTTGGTCTTCAGAGCTTCCATGTCGGTATAGTTGATGACCATGCAGAAGTGGTCCTGGTTCTTGGCATCATCCTTGTCCACCGGAATGTTGTCGGAGGCGAAGAAGTCTATGATGGTGTCGGCGTTGAGCCGCGCCGAAGGGAAGCGCACCTCGCCGGCCCGCCACTGCTCCACCCGCTCCGCCTGTAGGCCGAGGACATCGGTGTAGAACCGCAGAGACTCCTCCACGTCACGGGTTCGGAGGACGATGTGGTCCATTTCGGTAATTTTGACCAGGGGTTGGGTGACAACTTCGAACTTTGTCTGGGTAGCCATGCTTGGCCTCCTCAATGTTGCCCTATGCCCGGCTGAGGGCGGCCCTGGGTTCGCCCAGGGCGCGCGCCTGCGTTACCGGCATTATATGGGCCGCATCGCCGATTGTCATCCGTTGCCCGGTATGTCATCCGTTGCCCGGTATGTCATCTGTTGCCCGGATGCTTCGATTCGCCCTCGGCGGCAGCGCTCTTTCTCAGGTGGCCTCTTTATATGTATGAACAGGATACATGGATGAACGGGATGGGCAGGATTTTTTAGGCGTAAGGAATCCTGTGTTTCGCCAGAATGCCGGGAACTAAACGCCTAAATTGCAACGCCGCCCCTCGGAGAAAATTGCGAAACCGACCCGGCCTCTCTCCCTCACACCTGAAAATCCTGCCCGTCTATGTAAATAACCCCTGACACCTCCCCCTTGCCAACCCCGAAAGCTCCTCCCTACCATTATTACTGTCCGGCCCAACTATTACTGTCCGGCCCAACCCGCCCAGGATCCCCTCGGGCGCTGCCTGCACTGCCCTTTCCCGGCCAGCAGCGAACATCGCAAAACTGGCCGGGAAAATAAAAATCTTGCCCCTAACCCAATCTCAGGAAGCGCCGCCGCCAACACCGCCGCAAATGGCCGGCAAAACAAATCCCGCCCCTAACTCAATCTCAGGAAGCGCCGCCGCCAACATCACAAAATGGCCGGTTATTGCCGGAAATGGCCGGAAAAAACAAAAATCCCGCCCCTAACTCAATCTCAGGAAGTGCCGCAATGTCCCTCTCCCAGCTCCGCCGCCGCGTCAACGCCCTCTGCCGCAAGCTCGCCCCCGAACTCGAAGTAGCCCGCCTCCGCCGCCTCGCCGAAGACTACTGCGAAGAGTGGGACGTGGCCCTTGCCAGCCACCAAGAACCCCCGCCCTTCGACCCGGTAACGGACGGCCCCAAACACCTGGCCCAGCGCATCGCCGAAACCGGCGTCCGCCTCAACACCTATATGAACCTGCGCCGATACCTCCGAGGCTGCCGCGAGCGGGGCCAAACCCCCGGCGTCCGCGAATTCCTCCGCGCCCTGCTCCCCTGGGCCGAACCCGGCGGCTACCTCGAAATACTCCGCTGGGACGCCCCCGGCCGCTAACACCCCTGCCGCCGGAGCCGACGCCTTCAGAAAGAGAAAACTCCGAAACTACTCCGGCCTCTCTCCATCATTCCCGCTCTCGCACTCTCGCACTCCCGCTCTCGCACAAATGACAGGTTGGCCTTTCCGCAGACCCCCCGCCCGGCCGCCGGGCGCCCATATCATTTCGCAATTTTCTCCCCTCGGCCGAACCCTTGACACGGATTGCCGCTCTGTGTTACCAAAGGTGCAGGATTTATCGTCTGAGCAACCGTTGGGCTGCCTTGCGCGGTCAACACTAGGGAACCAACCTTCGGCAAGGCGAGGAGTGCATCATCGCTTCTAACTTTGGCGACACGGTTCTGGAGGTTCGAGACCTCCACACATACTTCTTTAACCGCTGGGGAACAACAAAGGCGGTTGATGGAGTGAGCTTCTCTCTACGCGAAGGCGAAACATTAGGCATTGTCGGGGAATCCGGCTGTGGCAAGACAATGACCGCTCTGTCTCTGCTTCGTCTCATCCCCCGCCCGGCTGCGCGCATCGTGTCCGGTGAAATTATTCTCGACGGCGAAAACCTGGTCGAGAAAACCGACAAGGAAATGCGCCAGGTACGTGGCCGCAAAATCTCTATGATTTTGCAAGACCCCCAGACCTCCCTAAACCCGGTGTTCACCATCGGCAACCAGATTCTGGAAGCTCTGGGCATCCACCAGTCCGGCGGACGCAAGGAAATAGTGGGCCGCGCCATTGACGCCCTTCGCGGCGTGCGCGTGGCGGCGCCGGAGCGGCGGATGGATGACTTTCCGCATCAGATGAGTGGCGGTATGAAGCAGCGGGTTATCGGCGCCATCGCTATATCCTGCGCCCCCAAGGTCATCATCGCTGATGAGCCTACCACCGCTCTTGACGTCACTATCCAGCTTCAATACCTGCGGCTGTTGAAGGAAATTCAGGCAGAGACCGGGCTTGCCATCATCTTCATCACCCACGACTTCGGTATCGTTGCCCGTATGTGCGACCGGGTTGCGGTGATGTACGCCGGCCGGGTGGTTGAAGACGCCGGAGTTCGGGACCTTTTCAATAACCCGCAACACCCATATACTCAAACGCTAATGGCGTCAGTGCCGCAGATGGAGAAGACCGACCGGCTCTTCGCCATTGAAGGACAGCCCCCGGCTCTCTATGACCTGCCGGACGGCTGCCGGTTCGCCGAGCGTTGCCAGTACACCCAGGACATCTGCCGCCGGGAGTATCCTGGCGTCACTCAGGTGCGGGCGAATCACACCGCCAACTGCTGGATGCTCGACCCGGTATGGTCCGAACCCGCCTTGGCCGGGCGTCATTTACCTAACGAGGGGGAGTGATCTAATGCCCACGGAATTGCTGCGGGCAGAAAACCTGACAAAATACTTCCCTGTTACCAAGGGACTGATATTTATGAAGACCGTCGGCCATGTGCAGGCGGTGGACGGCATCAATTTCGCCATTAACGAGGGTGAGACACTAGGGCTGGTCGGCGAGTCGGGCTGCGGCAAGACCACCACCTCCAAGCTGGTGCTGCGGCTGGAAGAACCCACTGACGGCGACATTTTTCTGAACGGGAAGAACATCAAGGACTTTCGAGGCCCGGAACTCAAAGACTTTCGCACCCAAGTCCAGGCTGTGTTCCAGGACCCGTGGTCGTCTCTCAGCCCCAGGATGCGAGTCCGTGACATCGTGTCGGAAGCCTTGGTGGTAAACCGCGATGTCACTAATCAGGAGCGTGACGAACGGGTGGAAGAGGTAATGAACCAGGTGGGCCTTCGCAAGGCCCAAGCCGACCTCTACCCCCACGAGTTCAGCGGCGGCCAGCGCCAGAGGGTTGCCGTTGCCAGCGCGCTGGCGTCTTACCCCAAGCTGATAATCCTCGACGAGCCAGTGTCGGCTCTCGACGTCTCCATCCGCGCCCAAGTGATGAACCTGCTGGTTGACTTGCAGCAGGAAACGGGCGTGGCCTACCTTCTGGTGGCCCACAACCTCGCCACAGTGCGCTATATGGCGCATCAGACGGCGGTGATGTATCTGGGCCAGATTGTGGAATACAGCCCCACCGAGGAGCTGTACGAAAATCCCCTGCACCCCTACACCAAGGCGCTGTTCTCCGCCGCGCTGCCCTCTCATCCTGATGTGGAACGGGAAGAGATTGTGTTGCAGGGAGAGGTTCCGTCGCCCATCAACCCCCCGGCCGGGTGCCGCTTCCATCCGAGATGCCCCTTCGCTATGGATCGCTGCTCTGTGGAGGAGCCGGTCCAAAAAGACGTTGGCGACGGCCACATAGTAAGCTGCCACCTGTATTAGGGAAGTGCTGACCTTGATATTCTATAACAGAATAAAGCCTCTATTTCTTAGAGGCTTTATTTTTCTCCCGCAGTCGGCTTGTCTCTTACTTCGAGCATCCCTGCCAACATTCCAGTTTCACCAATCAAGCCCCGATTTATTCGGGGCTTCTTTTTGGCCTGCCCCAGAGCTGCGCTGACTCGCCCGTTCCGGCTTTCCGTAAATTCCTTTCCGGAAACCTCCGGCAGGGCAGGCGCAGACTCTGACCGATAAATTCGGAGATTACACCCAGGAGGTTCCGCTGATTGGCTGCGGTTTCATCAGCCTGCTAGACAAGACAGGATTTTACTGGCAGCGGGTTTCTTCCCGCGAAGGAGGAAGTGTCAATTGCCTTACTGGGTAGATCCAGCGACCCTACGAGAATTTCATCGGAGGATGGAAAATAGATGCGCCTCAACCTAATTCAGGTTCCCGTACACTTTCTGGCCCTGGCTGCCTTGGCGGCTGCAGGATTGTTGGCTCTGGCCGCCGTGGGATGCGGCGGTGATGATCCCTCGTCCACCCCGGTTTCGGACTCGCTGGCATCAGCCGGTTCGTCCCCGGCGGCCACTGCACCGACGAGTTCGGCTTCTGCGCCCACAACTGCTGCCGGGCAGCCGCAGCTCACGGTTTCGGCTTCGCCGACTATCGCGCCGGACAAGGTGGCCGAGTTGTCGGGCGATATAAACGTGGACGGATCCAGCACTGTGTTTCCCATCACGGAGGCGATGGCCGAGGAATTCGGCTATGCCACGGACGGCAAGGTCAAGATAACCGTTGGCGTTTCCGGCACCGGCGGCGGTTTCAAGAAGTTCTGCTCTGGCGAGATCCATATTTCCGACGCATCCCGGCCCATCAAACAGTCCGAGGTGGATATGTGCGCCGAGAACGGGGTTGAATACATCGAGCTGCCGGTTGCGATTGACGGCCTCAGCGTGATGGTCAACCCGGCTAACGGCTTCGTGGAGTGTATGACCGTCGAAGAACTGCACACCATCTGGGCGCCTGAAGCGGAGGAGGTGGTGACCAAGTGGAGCCAAGTGCGGGACGGCTGGCCGGACGAAGATATCCGGCTGTATGCCCCCGGCGTTGACTCCGGCACCTTCGACTATTTCACCGAGACAGTGAACGGGGCGGCCCAGGCTTCTCGCGGCGACTTCCTGCCCAGCGAGGACGACAACGTTCTAGTGACCGGCATATCCGGGGACAAAGGGGCGCTGGGCTACTTCGGCTACGCCTACTACGCCGAGAACGCAGACCGGCTGAAGCTGGTGGACATAGACGGCGGGGCTGGCTGCATAACCCCGACGGACGAAACCATCAACAACGGCAGCTACTCGCCGCTCTCGCGGCCGCTGTTCATATACGTGGCGGCGGAGGCGCTGAACCAGCCGCACGTAAAGGCGTTTGTGGAGTACTATTTGGATGCCGCCAACCGGCAACTAGTCAGCGAGACCGGCTACATACCCTTCCCGAAGGTCATTTATGACCTGGCTCTGGAGAAGTTCCTTACCGGCAATACGGGGGCAGCCTTCGGCGGCGACGACCGGATACACGGCACTGTCGAGGAAGTGCTGCGGGCATCGTCTTAGTAACCCGGTTAGCCTGAAATTGAGGTGGCCGCGGCCTTAGCGGGAGCCGCGGCCGCTTGGTTTTTGGGCGCATGACCCGGCGCAGCCTGCTCTCAGCGGCCTACTGTCAACAATGGTAAGATAGGGGTAGCTGCAGCTTGGAAAGGCGCAAGAGGAAACGAAAATGAGCATTGCCCGATTGTACACTGGCGACGACGGCCAGTCTCACATCGAAGAAATGAACCAGGAATCGCACCCGGAGTTGGCATCGCTCCAGTCCACCACCGGCATAGTGTTCCGCACCTTTGATCCCGGCTATTTCAGCGACTGGCACACGGCTCCGCGCCGACAGTTCGTGATCACGCTGGACGGCGAGGTTGAGATAGGTCTGGGCGACGGAACGCTGCATCGCTTCGGCCCCGGCCACGCTATGCTGGCCGAAGACCTGACGGGCCAGGGCCACACCACCCGCGCCGTGGGAGAGCGCCTCCGGGTCACTGCCACTATCCCGCTGTCCGAATAGCTTACAGCGGGACTGGACGAATGGTCTTCTCATATAGATCAACAAGACATCAATAACAAGGCATCAACCGAACAAGACATCAACAAAGACGTCTACACCAATAAAACATCAACCGCCTGCCGTTAGCTCGTCGCAGGATGAACGGTTGAGAATGCGGAGGCAATTATGCCTATTGTGGCGCATGATCCCGCGTTGGAACGGATAATCTCAACCTCGCAGCCAATCAACGAGCTGGCTGGCGGCTACGGCGGGGAACAGGGTCCGGCGGAGGGCCCGGTATGGTGGCGGGAAGGCAACTACCTGCTGTTCAGCGACATCCACAATAATCGGCGGATCAAGTGGGTTGAAGGCGAGGGAGCGTCGGTGTTCAGCGAACCGACAAATCGGGCCAACGGCCTGACCCGCGACCCCCAGGGCCGCCTTATCGCCGCCGAGCATGACGGCCGCCGCGTATCGCGGCAGGAGCCGGACGGCAGCATTACCGTGGTCGCCAACAGCTTCCAGGGCCGCCCGCTGAACCGCCCCAACGACGTTGTGGTCAAGTCCGACGGCGCGATCTACTTCACCGATCCCAACGCCGGTATGCCGGTTCAAACACAGTTCGACCTCAACTTTCCCGGCGTTTACCGCGTTTCGCCCGACTTGGGGACGATCACCCTGCTGGCGCGTGATTATGTTGGCCCCAACGGGCTGGCCTTCTCACCCGACGAGAGCGTGCTGTATGTCATAGACTCCCGGCGCGGCCACCTGCGGGCCTTCGACGTGCTGCCCAATGGCACGCTGGCCTTGGCTACAAGCCGCATATTCAGCCACAACCTGGGTGACCGCCCCGGCATCCCGGACGGAATGAAGGTTGACACCGAAGGCAACGTCTACGTGGGTGGTTCCGGCGGCGTCTGGATAATTGACCCGTCGGGCAAGCGCCTGGGCACCATCGAGACGGGTGCGCCGTTGCACACCAATATGTGCTTTGGCGGTGGCGACTGGAAAACGCTGTACTTCACCAGTTGGGACAAGCTTTGGTCAGTGCGAGTAAATGTCCCCGGCATTCCGGTTCCAACGCCCAAACCATGACCTGGTATAAGCTGGCGTAATTGCGAAGAAGAGGCGGGAGCCAAACTTGCCCTCCCCATCTTTGCCCAGACCACCGCAACGCCAAAACCGGCCTGCGCGAATAAGAATTGTGCCAGAGTTCAGATTAAGGTTGCGGTTCAGGAGTGGCGGCTTTTGGATATTTTATCTCTGGACATTCTAAAGGCGGCGCAGGCACTCCTGCTTCCTTGGCGTTGGCTGCGGAGAAAAGCACAGCGCCAGGATACGACCATGAAGGCCGGAAGAAATGGAGCGACATCTCCGGCGCTGTTCGGAGCCTGCTCAATGCCGATGGTGAAACACGCTCTTTGATGAAAGGCCGCGCGACGAGCCGCCGAGAACTTTCTGAGGACAAAGTTTCGTTTTCCGGCTAGATGGCACAGGTTCAGCGCCCGTAACCCCAAATCGTTAGCAGCCTCAACAACAACCCCCCGACAGGAGGAACACCTGATGGAATTTGGACTGTTCATGATGCCGCTGCATCCCCCGCGCCGCTCGCCGGCGGACTCTTATGACCGCGATGTTGAGCTGATTGTTCAGGCCGACAAGCTGGGTGTGCGGGAGGCGTGGGTTGGCGAGCACATCACCGAGACCTGGGAGAACGCCCCGGTGCCGGAGCTGATTATCGCCCAGGCGCTGGCCCTTACGAAGAGCATTATCCTGGCGACCGGCGTTACGATGCTGCCGCTGCATCACCCGGTGGATACCGCACACCGGATTGCGATGCTGGACCATATGGCGCGCGGGCGCTTCTACTGGGGCATCGGGCTGCGCTCCCTGCCCACGGACTTGCAACTCTACGGCGTGGAGTACGACAGCATGGATGACGTCCGCGAGCGAGGGAGAGAAGCATTGGAGATTGTGTTGGGGCTGTGGGAGAACGCAGACAGCGGCAAGTTCGGGTACGAAGGAAAGCACTACCAGATACACGCGCCGGAGGAGATGGCGGAGTTGGGGCGCCGTCTCTACTTCAAGCCCTACCAGCAGCCCCATCCGCCCATCGGCGTCGCCGCTTCTTCTCCGAACACAGAGACCATCCGCATGGCCGGCGAGCGTGGGTGGATTCCTATGACCAACCTGCCCAACCGCTTCATCCCCGACCTGTGGCATACCTGCGAGCAGGGAGCCGCCAGTGCGGGCCGAGCCGCCAACCGCAGCGAACTGCGCCTGGGCCGCGACATCTACGTCGGCGAAACGCCGCAGGAGGCCCGTGAGGAGGCCCGCATCGTCCTCGGAAAGCCTTTTGAGGAACATCAGTGGAAAAACCGCCAAGCCGGCGGAATCCTCGGCCACCTCAAAAACGACCCGGGCATGGCCGACGAAGATGTCACTGTCGACTACATGATGGAGAACGTCTGGATCGTCGGTGATCCGTCGGAAGTGGTGGAGAAAATCGAGCAGACCTACGAGGAAACCGGCGGGTTCGGAACCCTGCTGGGCATCACCATGGATCCCGACGACCATAGGTTGGTGCAACGCTCGCAGCAACTCCTTATGGAGCAGGTCGCTCCCAAGGTATCGCACCTCAACTAGGCGGCGGGCCGGAGATTGAAATGACAACCTTGAACGAAAGATTCCAGAAGGGGCTGGAAATCAGGTCGAAATTTGTCGGCGGCGGCCCCATCGGCGGCGGTTCTGTGCCTGCATCCCAAGAGATGGCCCCCGACCTGCACCGCATCGCCGGGGAGGCGCTGTTCGGCACCATCTGGCAGCGGCCCGGCCTGGTCCTCCAGCGGCGGGAGATGATTACCCTCTCGGCTCTTACGGTGCTGCAACGGGAAAACCAGTTGACGCGGCACGTGGGCAATGCCCTGAACCTCGGCCTGACCCCGCAGCAGGTTATCGAGGTGATGATTCACGCTTCGTGGTATGGAGGCGTTCCCACGGCCTTCAACGCCATGGGGATTGCGAAAGAGGTCTTCGACGGCCGCGGCATCAACTTCGAGCCGCAACTGGTCTTTGATCCGTCGGAAACGCCCGACGACCTGCACCAAAGGGGCGCGGCCCGCCGCGAGGAGCTAATGGGGCCACCCGCCGAGGGCCGCCCCGGCCCCGTGACCCAGGCCGAGCGCGACTTCAACCGCCTCAGCACCGAATACTACTGGGGTTCGGTGTGGAACCGCCCGGGCCTAGAGCTGGCCGACCGCTCCATCTGCACGCTGGCGTGCCTGACCGTGCTGGGCCGCGAGGGGCCGCTGCGCAGCCACATCAACGGCGCGCTTCACGTCGGCCTGACGCCGGAGGAAATCGTGGAGGTGTTTATACACACCACTTTCTATGGCGGGATCCCCTTCACCCGGGCCGCGATTGATGCCGCCAACGAGATTTTCCGGGCAAGAGGGCTGGGCTGATTGTCGGGATTTTCCCGGCGCACAAAGTGGGGCGGACTCGAAACCCGCCGCGCCGGATTCCCGCCCCTGCCGGATTATGAGAATGACTTTTCAAAGCACGTCGGAAATTATCGCCTCGTCGCCGGAGCTTGAGAAATTCCGGTTTGACTGGCCGACGCTGCCTGCGATTACCGAGGGGCTGGCCGGAACCGGAGGGCGAACCTTCGCCTCTCCCGACGACTTTGCCGTCTCCGAAGTTCCGCGCGATCTGCCCAGCGGCGAAGGCGACTACGCCTATGCTTACGTGGAAAAGCGCGGCCTGAACACCCACGATCTGGTGGCCGCGCTAGGGGAGCGGGGCGTTCCTTACAACGATGTCGGCTTAGCGGGGCTGAAGGACAGACAAGCCGTTACCCGCCAGTGGCTCAGCGTCCCCGTCCGCTACGCCTCGCAATTGGAGGCGTTGGACGATATTGACGACGTGCGGGTGCTGGAAACGTCGCGTCACGGCGACCGGCTACGGCGGGGGAACCTGCAGGGCAACCGCTTCGAGGCGCGGGTGCGGGAGCCGGAACCCGGCTGGGAGAACCGGGCCAGGGCAATCATCGAGCGGCTGGAAGGCGCCGGACTGCCCAATTATTTCGGCCCGCAACGGTTCGGGCGACACAACAGCAACGCCATAGACGCGGTGCGTATGTTGCGCGGCGAGAAAGTGCCCGGCGGGCGGAGGCTCAACAGCTTATTCATCTCTGCCCTTCAGTCTCACCTGTTCAACTGGGGCCTCAAGGAACGAATCGAGTCTGGGGTGTATGACCGGGTGCTAACCGGCGACCGCGCGCGGCGGCATGATACTGGCGGAATGTTCTTAGTGGGTGACGCCGGCGCAGAGTCGGAACGGGCCTGGCGTCTGGAGATAAGCGCCCTGCTTCCCCTCTACGGCCGCAAGGTTTCCGGTGGCCTAAAAGATGCGGCTATGCACGAAGATAAAACATTGCAGCGGTTTGGCCTCCGGCGCAGCGACTTCCGCCGCCACACCCGCGGAGCCTGGCGCATCAGCCGCGTCTGCCTAAAAGACACCGCGTTGCGTCCCTGCCCGGGAGGTTACGTCGCGGAGTTCACCCTTCCCAGCGGTTCCTACGCCACCACTTTTCTGCGCGAACTTACGAAATCAGACCAGCAGTCTTTTGCTTCGCCTACTGAAAACCCGCGCAAAGGCGCGCCGTCGCCCGGTTTTAGTTGACACCGGATAGGCGTTAATCTTATTCTAAGACATCCTGTGGCAGGGGTATGGGCGCCCCCCGGTGGATGGTATGCAGCGTTTCGTAATTGTTCGTTGTTTCTACGCGATTCTGGTGTTGTTCGCGGTATCCATCATTGTTTTCGCGCTGGCCCGCGCTTCCGGCAACCCGATAGACACGATGCTTCCTCTGGACGCGACGCCGGAGCAGCAACAGGCTTTCAAGGAGCTGTGGGGGCTGGACAAGTCTTACCCGGAGCAGTATTTCGACTTCCTAGCCAACGCATTCCAAGGCGATTTCGGTGATTCGGTCAAGTGGGCTGACCGCACTGCCATGGGGCTGGTTATCGAACGATTTCCCCTCACTCTGAAGCTGGGTGCGGTGGCAATCGGCATCAGTATACTTATCGCAGTCCCTATCGGGGTGCTGTCGGCGGTTAAAAAGGACACTCCATTCGACCTAAGCGGTAAGGTTTTCGCTCTTCTTGGACAGGCGACGCCTCCCTTCTGGCTGGGCATTATGCTCATCTGGATTTTCTCGGTGGAGGTGGACTTGTTCCCTACCGGCGGCGATGAAGGGATATTGTGGATTGTCCTCCCGGCGATTACGCTGGGCTGGTTCCAGGTGGCAGCGCTTATGCGGCTGGTTCGCTCCGCAATGCTAGAAGTGCTGGAAACCGAATATGTAACCTTGGCCCGGGTAAAGGGAATTCAGGAATGGAAGGTAATTTGGAAGCACTGCCTGCGGAACGCTTCCATACCGCCACTGACGCTATTTGGGATTCTGGCGGCACAGGTGATGACGGGCGCCATCGTAACTGAGACGGTGTTCAGCTTGCCGGGAACCGGCAATCTGGCTATCGAAGCAATCCGTGGCCGCGACTACCCGGTAATCCAGGCCGTGGTGGTTCTTTTCGCAGTCATTTACATCGTAATGAACCTGGTAGTGGACATAATGTACGCATACATTGACCCGCGCATCCGTTACGACCGGGCATAGCTCCTTACGTCTGTCTGGCAGGGACGATGGGACGGCTCGGCAACGAATTTGGGCATTCCGTGATTGGGTGACAACAGATGGAAGCATCTCTGCCAACACAGGCGCAAGCGGAAACCCGGCCTGGCCGGGTTTTGAGCTTTATCCGGGAAGCGCGGCGATACCCATTGATTCCCATATTGATTCTGGTTGTCATACTGATAATCCCGGCGATATTCGCGCCATGGATTGCTCCCTACCACCCGATAGACGACAGCGGTCTGTCCAACCGTCTGAAGCCGCCGGTATGGGCGGAAGGCGGCACTTGGGACCACGTGCTGGGAACCGACAAGCAGGGCCGCGATATTCTCAGCCGCATCATCCACGGCGCGAAATACGTGTTGATGGTCTCTCTGAGCGTTATATTCGTCAGCGGCATTATTGGCGTGTCTTTGGGGCTGATGGCCGGCTACTTCGGCGGCTGGCTTGACAACCTGATAATGCGGGTAGTGGACGTCTTTCTTGCAATACCCGCAATACTGCTGGCCCTCGCGCTGGTAACGTCGCGGGGGCCCAGTTTCGGCGTGGTGATTTTCGTCATCTGCTTCATCCTGTGGTCTCGCTATGCGCGCCAGGTGCGAGGTGAAGTGCTGACCATCAAGAACCAGGATTTCATCGCCCGCGCCCGCGTCATTGGGGCGTCGCACTTCCGAGTCATCGTGCGCCACATCCTGCCCAATGTGTTCAACACTATAATTGTGCTGGCGACGCTGCAAGTCGGGTTCGTGATTCTGCTGGAGGCCATATTGAGCTTCTTGGGCGCCGGTATTCCCCGCCCGACTCCGGCTTGGGGGTTGCTGGTCTCCGAGGGGAGGGAACTGGTAATTTCGGGCAGGGGCTGGCAGCTTTCTCTCTTCCCCGGCGTAGCTATCGTGCTGGTGGTGCTGTCCTTTAATCTGATGGGTGACTGGCTCCGCGACCGCTTGGATCCGAAACAGAGGAACTTATGACGGCGAGAACTGAATCAGAGAGTCCCCGGCCGGTCAATAAAGAACCCGGCGAGGCGATCCTGCAAGTCCGGGACCTCCGCACTTATTTTTATACCCGAGCCGGTATAGTCAAGGCGGTTGACGGGATAGACTTCGATTTGCATCAGGGCGAGACTCTGGGCATCGTCGGCGAGTCTGGCTGCGGCAAGAGCATGACCGCCCGCTCGTTGCTGCGTCTGGTTCCCAAGCCCGCCGGTCGCATCGTCAGCGGCCAAATCCTGCTGGAAGGCGAAGACCTGCTCCTGAAGAGCGAAGATGAGATGCGGCAAGTTCGCGGAAAGCGCATTTCCATGATTCTGCAAGACCCGCAGACCTCCCTCAACCCGCTGTACACCATCGGAAACCAGTTGCGGGAAGCCTTGGGGCAAGCCCACAGGGAAAATAGCAAGAGCATGGTGCGGCGCGCCATAGATGCCCTGCGCAGCGTCAACGTAGCGGCCCCGGAGCGCCGCCTCCACGACTATCCCCACCAGATGAGCGGCGGAATGAAGCAACGTGTAGTGGGGGCCATTTCCATTTCCTGCGAGCCCTCGGTTATCATTGCCGACGAACCGACTACGGCCTTGGACGTCACTATTCAGCTACAGTACCTGAGGCTGCTCAAGGAAATTCAGGAAAACACCGGACTGGCGATTATCTTTATCACCCACGATTTTGGAGTGGTGGCCCGGATGTGCGACCGGGTGGCAGTGATGTACGCCGGGCGCATCGTGGAGCAGGGGCCAGTGCGGAGCATTTTCAACAAACCTTCGCACCCCTACACCGAGGCGTTGATAGCGTCGGTTCCCAAACTGGAGGAGAGGGTGGAGTGGCTGTATTCCATCGAAGGGCAGCCGCCTCTGCTACGCGACCTTCCGCCCGGATGCCGGTTCGCGCCGCGTTGCGCCGATGCCCGCGAGCGATGCTTGGCGGAGTACCCAACGTCGCTTCAGGTCGGCCCCGAACACACCGCCGATTGCTGGAGGCTGGATACTTCATGGCAGTAGCCGAGCAGGGGGGAGAGATTTTTCGACAAGCACAGAATGACAGCGAGCCGCTGATCAAGGTAGAGAACCTGCAAAAGCACTTTCCGGTGACGCAGGGCCTGGTCCTGATGAAGACCATCGGTCACGTTCAGGCGGTAGATGGCATCAGCTTCACTATTGAAGAAGGCAAGACTCTGGGGCTGGTCGGAGAGTCGGGTTGCGGGAAGACTACGACGAGCAAGCTGCTGCTTCGGATCGAGCGTCCTACCGGCGGGCAGATAATGCTCAACGGCGAGGACATTCAGACCTTTCGAGGGGACAAGCTGAAGGAATACCGCACCACCGTGGGGGCGGTGTTTCAGGATCCATGGTCGTCCCTAAGCCCGAGGATGAGGGTTCGCGATATTGTGGCCGAATCGCTGGTGGTCAACCGGGGTGAGATGTCCCGAGCACAGATAGACGACCGGGTTGCCGAGGTGCTGGAACAGGTGGGTTTGCATAAGGAGCAGGCGCATCAGTATCCTCACGAGTTCAGCGGGGGGCAGCGTCAACGCATCGCGGTCGCCAGTGCCCTAGTGTCCCATCCCAAGCTGATTATCCTTGATGAGCCGGTATCAGCGCTAGACGTTTCAATACGCGCCCAGGTGATGAACTTGTTGAAGGTGTTGCAAACCAAGTACAACGTGGCCTTCCTGCTCATCGCCCACAACTTGGCGACGGTGCGATACATGGCGCACGATACCGCGGTGATGTATCTGGGCCAGATTGTGGAGTATGGAGACACCGAGGAAATCTACCAGAATCCGCTCCATCCTTATACCCGGGCGCTGTTCTCGGCGGCCCTGCCATCCCATCCTGACCTGATACGCGAGGACATTGTGCTGACTGGCGAGGTGCCTTCTCCGATCAACCCTCCCAGCGGATGCCGGTTCCATCCCCGTTGCCCCTTCGCCATGGAGCGTTGCTCGGTGGAAGTGCCGGAATATAAAGAAGTGGAGCCAGGGCACATGACAAGCTGCCATTTGTATTAACCTGGGATCTGCCAAAGCGATTTCTGCGATTCCGCCCCGGCATTGTCTGATAAACGCCGCTTCCCTAATCCCTTATTTTCGTTTGTACAGCGGCGGCTCGTCGAAGGGGCAGTTTGTTGGCTCGGCTTCGTTCCGCCTCCTCAGCCAGGCCTCCCATTCGGCGCGTTCTTCCCCGCGCCCTTCTCTACGGCCTTCCTCACGGCCCTTTTCCTTCAGTTTCTTAACTGTTGCCGGAATAGGTAGCGTAGCACTTCTGCGACTTCCGGCTTCTATGATGATTGTGCAATGCTGAGGCTGCGCTGGGGGTTAGGGCGAATATGACGGGCAGAAGGTAGACTCGTTCGGTTGCTCTCATGTATCAGGCCATCGCGGTGAAGCCATATCAAAGTGGCGATGATATAGCTAAGATGAAGTAGATAACTCAATATACATATATCTTACCCCTCCCGTTCTCCAACTGCGTAAGTCCTATTTCTTAAAGAATGGGCCTCCCGCAATCGGGAGGCCCATTCTTTGGACTATGTTTGCCGCGTGTTTAGCGGGTGGCCTTGGCGTAGGCAGCGCAACATAGGCGCGGCACCGTGTTGCCGGGGTAGACCCAGTCGGCCACCACCTCAGGGTTGACCGTGATGGTGTGCGGGAACCAGAACAGCGGCATCGAAACGTGGTTGTCGTACATATAATTGCCGATGTCGCGGGCAATCTCATCCCGGTCGCCTATGTCGTAAGTGACCTGGAGGTCCTTGATTCTTGCGTTGAGCCAGTCGTCCTCGTAGTGCTTGGTCACGCCCTGGCTGGTGTAGGCGATGTTGACATAGTACTCGATGGGGAAGTAGGTGATGATGTTGGGCCAGACCTGGTTCTGCATATCGCGCCCGCGGTAGCGGTTGGCGACTTCGGACCCGTCCAGGTCAACCAGCTTGGCATCGATGCCAATCTTGTTCCAGTATTGGGTAATGGACTCGATGATTTGCGGCAGTTCCGACTCGCCGGGGGAGACGTAGGAGTTGGCGGTTACCTTGATGGTCCCCTTCGGCCCTTCCTTGCGGTCGGTGGAGTATCCGGCGGCCTCGATCAGGTCGCGGGCCGCGTCTGGGTCGTAGCCGTACTCCCCTTCGTACCGCGTTACCCACTCGTCGTTCCAGCCTTCCAGCGTCGGGTGGAAGCCGTCTATGTACATGGGCTGCCAGTATCCGGCGTAGAGGAAGTCGCCCAGTTCCACGCGGTTGATGGCCTTGTTCATTGCCTTGCGGATGTCCAGGTTGTTCCAAGGCTGATTGGGGTCGTAGGCTTCCTCGGAGGCCTTCCCGTGTTCCCCGGACTTGGCCTCGGTGGCGTAATAGGAGCCCCCGAAGAAAATGGACACGTCGTTGGAGGTGAAGCGCGACTTGATCAGCTTCATTCCCTCGCTCACAGCGTCCTGTTGCAAGTCTATGGGGAGGTCGGCAACATGGACCTCGCCAGCCAGCAGGCCAGCATAGCGGGATGCGTCCTCGGGAATCCAGGTTATCTCCAACTCCTGGAACTCGGGGTTCTCGCCGCTCCAGTGGTCAAAGTCTATTTTCTCCATGATGATGGAGGTTCCCTGATTGCGCTCCAGGTACTGGTAGGTGTTGGTGCCGACGAGTCCCTTGTCGTCCAAGCCGGCCTCGCCCTCAGCCTCCCAGAACTTGACGCTCCAAGGAGACATTTCACCGGACTGGGCGCCGAGGTAGAACAGCATATTGGAGTTGGTGCGGGTTCCGTGGAAGGTGATGTTGTAGTCGTCGTGGATTTCCAGCACTTCCTCGTAGTTCATGGCATCGCCCCGTTCCGAGCGGGTGGTGACGCCGCCGCAGGTGGAGAGGCGGCTGTCCTCGCGGCAGAGAGTCTTGAGGGTGTGCATCACGTCGGCGGCGGTGAAATCGCCCCAGCCGTCGTGGAACTGGACGCCTTCCCGGAGCTTGATGTTCCAAGTGCTCAAGTCTTCGCTGGTGCTCCACGATTCGGCCAAGCGAGGCACAATCTGGCCGTCGTTTATGTCCTTCGCCAGGAGATTCTCGAGCATCGGCTCATACTGGACGTAGGCTTGGCGGCTGCCGGCCCAAGGGCGATTGGTCTCGTTGGCGACGGCGCCGATGGCGTAGACCAGCCGAGGGGTTTCTGAGAGGACAGCCGGTTTCGGTTCGGTGGGCGCGGGAACCGGAGTCGGGGTATTCGCCTGAGACGCCGGAGAAGTGGGAGTTGGATTGTCCTCACTGGGCGGCGCGCCGGCGGGCTTGTCCGGGGTGGCCGTCGGTTTGTCCTCGCTGGGCGGGGCGGCCGATTGGGTGGGATCAGCAACGGGAGCTTCGGTGGCTGCCGGCGTTTCCGTTGGCGACTCCGATGAGCCGCAGGCAATCACAAAAGCCAGCGCGGCAACTAGCGCTAGAGCCCAAAACTTACCATTCAATAGCAATCTGGTTAGCATCTATACCTCAATATCCGAAGATGTTGTAGCACACTCTTTGCCCTAAATATGCCGCCTGTGAGTGAGGGATGCGTAGCGTAAAGAGGACATTGCGGCGTCCGCCTCGGCAAGGCTGAATTATAGCTATTGCGAAAATCCGCGTCAAATACTGGGCGGCGGATTTCGAGCGATTCAGGGTTCGCGCTGGAACGGGTCGGTCAGCTCGAACTCTTCTCCCATCTCCCGGACTGCGGGCATTACTTCGCGCCCGAAAAGCTCCAGGCAGCGCATGGTGTCCTTGTGGGTGATTGAGCCGTCGTTGGTCCACACGCCGAGAATGCCCGGACGAACCCGCTCCAGCACCTCGCGCAGCTTGCGAACCACCGTGTCGGGACTGCCGATCACTAGGCGGTTGGCGTCTATCATTCCTTGGTAGGCTTCGTCGGTGATGGGGCTGGTGCGGAATGGGTCGTTCATCCGGGCCGTCCGGGCCTGAGCCGACAGGGCGGCGGCGGACTCGGATGTACGCATCGTTGGGCGGCTGTAACCTGGCGGGAAAGAGTATTCCCGGGGCATAGGGATGCGCCCCACGCCGACCAGCGCCTCAAGGAAGCCGCGCCCCGCCCTGTATGCTTTTTCGTCGTTGTCTTGTACGTGGATCGGCAGCATATAACCGAAGTGCTCCGGCCCGGCCTCGTAGCCGAAATCGTGCGCGGCCTCGCGGTAAATCTGCTGCATCTGCCCGAAGGAATCTGGAACGATGCCTAGGTAGAAATATGGATAGCGGCGCTCGGCGCACCACATCACGGTGTCGGCGCTGCCGGAGCCGGGAATCCACACCGGAGGGTGGGGCTTCTGCAAGGGAACCTGGAAGGGGTTCACGACCCGGAAGTGGTAGTGTTTCCCTTCCCAGCGGAAGGGGCCGGGCGTTGTCCACGCCTTCAGAATCAGGTCGTGGGCTTCCTCGAATCGCTCCCGGTTATGCACGGGATTGGCGTTGGTGGACCAGGTCTCGGTGCCACCGCCGCGCACAAAGCCCGATACCAGCCGCCCGCCGGAAATCATGTCTATCTCGGCCAGTTCCTCTGCCAAGCGCAGGGGGTTGTCGTGGATGGGCAGCGGGTTGCCCATAAGCACTATCTTGGGCTTTTTGGTGATGCGGGCCAGTATGGCGGCTTCGAGGTTCATCGCTGCGCCTAGACTGGTGGGGGTGTTGTGGTGCTCGTTGAGCATCATGCCCTCGAAGCCCAGCTCCTCGGTGTACTCCCACTCGTCCAGGTATTCGTTGTATTGCCGCGATGCCACGGCCGGGTCGAAGTTGGAATTGGAGAAGGTGACGCGCACCGCCTTATTGGGGCTGCGCAGCACGTCCTGTTCTGTGTAGTTGGTGTAGGCCCGCTCGGTGAACCGCATCAGGAACAAGGGGAAAGCCTCCGAAGGTTGTGTAGGGACGCCGGGTTGCGCGTCCTCTTTTGCCGGTTTTTGAGGGAATTATACAAAGGCGCAATGGATGGATTTATATGCCAAGCAGCCCCTCGGCGTTCTTCCAGAGAATTGCCTCTTTCTCGTCTTGGGTCAGGCTTTCTTGCCGCAGAACCCAGGACACTGGCCAGTCTATTGCCATGTCCGCCGGCCAGTCGGTGCCGAAGACTATGCGGTCGGCGCCCACGGTGTCAATTAGGTAGCGGAGAGCCGCTTCGCTGTGGGTCAGGCAGTCGTACCAGAACCTGTTGAGGTAGGCGCTGGGAGGCTGTTGAATGTTGACTCGCGCCTCGCGGCGCACCTGCCAGCCGCGATCCAGGCGCCCTATACCGAAGCAGGTGTAGCCGCCGCCGTGGGCCAACACCACCTTGAGGCCGGGGCAGGCGTCCATCACGCCGCCGAAAACGAAGGAGGCGAAGGTGACAGCGCGGTCGGCCAGGTTGCCGATGCTGTTGGGCAGGTGGTAGCGGCCGTTGCGGGGCGTTACCATGGTGTCGCCGACCTGGTGAATGAAGATGGCCGCGCCCAACGCCTCCGCTGCCTTCCACAGGGGCATGAAGGACGGGTCGTCATAGGTTACTCCGTTGACGTGGTCGCCAATCATCGCGCCCTTGAGTCCGAGGTCGCGCACTCCCCGCTCCAGCTCGGCGACGGCGGCGTTCACGTCCTGCATTGGCAGCGTGCAGAAGCCGGAAAAACGCTCGGAGTGTTCCCGCATCATGTCGGCCACTTCCTCGTTGGCCTCGCGGCAGGCGGCAACGGCGTGGTCTATGCTAGGGAAGGTGTAATAGCCGACGAAGGTAGAGACTACGTGGACGTCCACGCCGAGGGAGTTCATATCGGCCAGCCGCTGTTCCGTGTTCCAGCCGAAGGCGGGACTCAAGGGCTGGGTCAACTCTCCGAGGCCGTATATTAACTGCCCCTCGGCGTTGCGATGCCCAGTGACGCCGTGCCAGGACTCGCCGCGATACAGCGTATCCAACATACAGTGGGGCATCAGATGGGCGTGGATGTCTATACTGCGCATTCGTCTTCTCCCTAACTCAGCGCCAGCAGGCTTTGGATGTTGCCGCCTAGGATGGCGTCTTTCTCTGCGTCTGTTAGCTTGGTCATGTTCCGCACCCACGAAACCGGCTCGTCTATTGCCATATCGAAGGGCCAATCGGTGCCGAATACCACGCGGTCTATGCCCACCGTGTCTATGAGCATTCGCAGAGCGTCTTCGCTGTGGGTCAGGCAGTCGTACCAGAACTTGTTGAGGTAGGCGCTGGGAGGCTGTTGGATGTTGACCCTGGCCTCGGCGCGAACCTGCCAGCCGCGATCCATGCGGCCGGCGCCGAAGCAGGTGTAGCCGCCGCCATGGGCCAACACCACCTTGAGGTTGGGGCAGGCGTCCATCACGCCACCGAAAACGAAGGAGGCGAAGGTGACGGCGCGGTCAGCCAGGTTGCCGATGGTGTTGGGCAGGTGGTAGTTGCCGCTGCGCGGGCTGACCACCGTTTCCCCCGCCTGATGAATGAATATGACCGCACCCGATGACTCGGCGGCTTTCCACAGAGGGAGAAACGACGGGTCGTCGTAGGTGACGCCGTTTACATGGTCGCCGATCATCGCGCCCTTCAGTCCCAGGGCCTGCATTCCCCGCTCCAGCTCGGTTACTGAGGCTCTAACGTCCTGCATCGGGAGCGTAGCGAAACCTGCGAAGCGGGCGGGGTTATCCTTAGTAAGCTGCGAAACGTAGTTGTTGCACTCCCGGGCCATGGCCGCGATGTCGGTGGCGTCCCGCTCGTAGAAGTAGAAGAAGGAGTTGGTGGAAAGGACGTGGACGTCAACGTTCAGTTTGTCCATCTCCCTGAGCCGCTGCTCCGGCGTCCAGGTTGTGCGGAGGGTGTATTCGTGAATGGGCAGCATTTCGGCGGAAGAAATGCTGTGCCAGTCTCGGCCTTCCGCCATAGCTTTTACCATACCCTCCGGGCTGATATGGGCGTGAATATCTATGGCTCGCATCTGATTGGGAAGCTCCTGAGACGTTGAAATAAATATATGACAGAGGCAATCGAGCCTACGGAATTATATCCGAATTTCATATCAATTGCTCCGCTTTGGCAACGTTCCCTATACGTAGGCAGTTTCTGTATAGGGTCTGTACTATAGGATGGACCGAAAGGATGGACCGAATTTTAGATGTAGGGGATTTCCGGATTCCGGGTTTCGCGGGAATGCCGGGCGACTAAACCATAGCGAGGCAATCACAAGAGTTGCCCCTACACGTCCTGAATTGCAACGCTGCCCGCGAGGCAAGGCAATTCCGTGTCCTGTCTTACGATTTCCTATGGTAAACTTCCATGCTATGAAACGAAGCACGGAGCGGATACTCACCACCCACACCGGCAGCCTGCCCCGGCCTCGCGCGATGCTCGACCTGCTACTCCGGCAGCAGCAGGGGCGTTTGGAAGATGAAACGCAATTGCATCAGTCAGTGCGCGGTGCTGTGGCGGACGCCGTGTCGCGGCAGTTGGAGTGCGGCCTCGACGTCATTAACGACGGCGAGATGGGTCGAGTGGACTACACCGTTTTCGTCAAGGATTTGCTGACCGGGTTCGAGGGCGAGAGCGCGCCGCCCCTGGGAGCGGGCGACGAGGAGTTCCCGGAACTGGCGGAGTTGTTGCGTCCTTTCGCTTCGCCCTTCCAGATACGCCCGGCCTGCGTCGGGCCGGTGGGCTGGAAGGACTGGCCGTCGTTCCAGCGCGACCTGGAGAACTTGGCCGCCGCCACCGCCGAGGCGGAGTGCGAGGAAGTGTATATGACCTCGCCCTCGCCGGGTCAGATAGCCCGCTTCCTGCGCAATGAGCATTACGCCGACGATGAAGCATACCTGTACGCGCTGGGCGACGTGATGAAGCAAGCGTATGAGGCTATCGTCAATGCCGGGTTCCTGCTGCAACTGGACTGCCCGGACCTGGCCCTCAGCCGCAGCGCCGTGTTCGCCCACCTTACGCTGGAAGAGTTCCGCCGCGTCATACAAATGCACGTGGAGGCCCTGAACCACGCCGTCGCTGCCATTCCCGCCGAGCGGATGCGGATGCACCTGTGCTGGAGCAGCACCATGGGCCCGCACCACACCGACGTTCCGCTTCGAGACATCGCGGACATTGTGCTGGAAGCCAAGCCCGCCGCCTTTTCCTTCCCGGCGGCCAATCCGCGCCACGGCCATGAGTGGAAAATCTGGCAGGACATAAAGCTGCCGGAGGGCAAGACGGTCATCCCAGGCATGATAGATTCCACGTCCAATTTCGTGGAGCATCCCGAATACGTCGCGGAACGCATCGTGCGTTACGCCGGAGTGGTGGGCCGCGAGAATCTGCTGGCGGGGGCCGACTGCGGATTCGGCACTTTCGCAGGAAGGCTCCAGGTGGATTCCAAGATAGTGTGGATGAAGCTGGCCTCGCTGGTGGAGGGCGCACGTCTGGCTTCCCAAGAGCTGTGGTAACCGGGAGAGACGTGGTAACCGGGATTTCGGAGGCAAGACAGTTTGAGACCACAACGGGCGCTGGAAACCTACTTGTCCGGCTACCGGAACAAACATGACGGCAGCTATGACTTGCTTTGGGCCTTCCGGTTGATTGGCGAGAACTTCGGTTGCCGCCGGGCCTTGTATCCCGGGAGCCACCTGCACATCACCCCGTCGCTGGTGTTTCCCGAGGTCTGTTACGTTGATTCGATGAAGGGCATCAGGCAAGCGATGTCGGATCCTGGCCTGCTGGGATACGTTGATAGTCATAAGGATTATGCTGAGGATGCGGTAATCCGATGCCGGGAGGAGGATTACCGGAGTATTGCCAGCGAACCGGCGGCTTCCTTTGACTTGCTGATTTCTCTTAACGCCGGCTTCATATCGCAGCATTGCGGGCATTTGCTCAAACCCGGCGGCTATCTTCTGGCGAACAATGGGCATTACGACGCAAACCGGGCCTTCGTTGACCCACGCTACCAATTGTTTGCCGCGCTGGAAGACGGCGTTCTGAACTCGGATAGGTCTCAGCCGGGCTTTTCAGCTTATTTCAGAACCGGCAAGGGAGAAATGCTGACCCCGGCTATGGTGGAGTCTGACGCAAACAGGCCGCCCAGCAAGGCGCGTTTCCGCCCTTCGCGAGAAGCGGAAGCGTACCTGTTTCGATGGGCTCCAGCGGCGTAAGCCTTGACCATGTTGCGGTATGGCCCGATTCGGCCGCCGTTGCCTTCTCCGGCGCCGCTGATTGCCTTGGCCGGGGTCGGGATGGTGATTGTCGGCTCCGCCGTCGGCCCGTGGGCCAACGTTGCTGGGGAGATGCACGCGGGCGGGCAAATCGAACGCTTCCAAATTGGCGGACTGGCCGGCGACGGCGTGTTTACGCTGTCCTTATCGGCGGCGGCCGCGTTGCTGATTCTGTGGCGCGCCGCGCGGGGCCGGGCCAGCGGTTTTCTGACCGGGCTGGCGGTTGTGTTGCTTCTGGTCTCGGCTGTGATTGGAATGCTCAATTGGGCGGATATAGATAATATGCCGGGCGTCTACGTGCCTGGCAAGCACTTTCACAGCGACGCCCGGGCCGCGTGGGGGCTGGCGACCACGACCTGCGGGGCGGCGATTGGCGCAATGGCGATGGTTTATCAGGTCTGGAAAGACGAGTTGCGTTGACCGCCGGAATAGGGGACGCTGGAAAAGGGGCTTCGGAAGGGGCTTCGGTAGGAGGACAATGGTTGCATCGCAAGGGCTGAAAAGGACGCAATTCGACCCGGCGGCGGTGGACCCGGATACGGAGACTTTCGTCGCCGACCTGGAGGCGCGGCTGGCTGCGGTATCGCCGCCGCAGGTGATTGGCATTCATGCAGTGCGGGAGGCGGCGCGGTCAGGGCAGTCCTTCTTCGGGCCGGTCGTCCACTCGGACATTGCCGTTGACCGGGTGATTGACAGCCCGGCCGGGGGGTTGACCGTGCGAGTGTTCACCCCGCCGGTGGTCAAAGGCTTGTACCTGCACTTCCACGGCGGCGGTTGGGCGCAGGGAGCCTCCGACCTGCAAGACCCGCGACTGGAGCGTGTTGCCAAGGAATGCGAGGTCGCCGTCATCAGCGTTGACTACCGGCTGGCCCCGGAGCATCCGCACCCGGCCGGCCCCGACGACGCCGAGACCGCGGCGGTGTGGCTGGCCCGCAATGCCAAGGCCGAGTTTGGCGCCGACAGGCTGGTAATCGGCGGCGAGTCCGCGGGCGCGCACCTGTCTGCGGTGGCCCTGTTGCGCCTGCGCGACCGCCACGGACTGGCCGGCGCCTACTGCGGCGCCAACCTGCTTTACGGCGCCTACGACCTGACGCTGACCCCCAGCGTCCGCGCCTGGGGCGGCCGGTACGTGGTGTTGAGCGAGCCGTACATCAACTGGTGCCTCGATATGTTCGTCCCTGCGGAAAAGCGTCTCGACCCAGACGTCTCGCCGCTCTACGCCGACCTGACCGGGCTGCCGCCCGCACTCTTTTCGGTAGGGACGGTTGACCCGCTGCTGGACGACACCCTATTCATGTACGCGCGCTGGCTGGCAGCCGGCAATGAAGCCGCTATCGAGATACATCCGGGGTTGCCCCACGCTTTCCCTCTGATGCCGCTGAAGGCATCCGAGGAGGCCAACGCCCGCTGCGACGAGTTCATCCGGCAGGCCATCAGCCGTTAGGAGAAGCGGCTTCTCCCGCGCTGCGCCGTCATTCCCGCGAAATCTGGAATTTACGAAGCCTTTGCCAATAAAAACATTCGCAACCGCAGAGGCGCATGGATTCCCGCGAAAGCGGGAATGACGGGAAATTGAGAATACAAACATCTTGTTGGAGGAACCAAATGCCCAGCGTTAGCCCCACGGGAATACATCTTGATTTCGGAATTTTCGATTCGGTGGAGTGGAGCGAAGAAAGAGCGGCGGACATATACGAAAACCGCCTGGAACTGGCCGAGTTCGCGGACAGGAACGACTTCTACGCTTTCCACTTGGTGGAGCATCACACCACGCCGCTGTGCATCGCGCCCTCGCCCGGCATCTTCCTGTCGGCCATCGCCCAGCGCACCAGCCGCATCCGAATCGGGCCGCTGGGATTCCTGCTGCCCTTCCACAATCCGCTGCGGCTGTACCATGAAATCTGTATGCTGGATCACTTGTGCCAGGGACGGCTGGAACTGGGGTTCGCCCGCGGCGTGGTGCCGATGGAGGCCGAACGGTTCGGCCTGCCAGCCGAAGAGGAACGCCGCGACATGATGCGCGAGGCGCTGGAGGTGCTGCTATACGGCTTTAATAACGAGACGCTGGACTTCGAGGGCAAGTATTACAACTACTCCGGTATCAAGCTGTGGCTGAAGCCCTACCAGAACCCCTATCCGCCGCTGTGGTATCCCACGGCCAACATTGACATGATTCCGTGGGTCGCTGAGGCAGGGATGAACACCTGCGGCATCATTGAGCCGTCCCGGGAGTACAAGGAACATTACGATCTGTACAAGAAAATCTGGACGGAACACAAGGACAATCCCAACCGCATCAACGCCCATGTCGCAGAGCCGAAAATCGGCATGGCCCGCCCGGTCTACGTGGCCGACACCGACGGCGAGGCGCTGGACAGGGCCCGCTCAGCCCATCGGGTCTGGCGTTCCCACATCGGCTTCCTATTCGACCAAGCCGGAATCACCATTGAGCCACTGGAGCGTCTCAGCGACTTCGACGAACTAATCCGCGAGGAAACCTTTGTCGTCGGCTCGCCGCAGAGGGTGGCCGAGCTGATAGTCCGAACGGTGGAGGACTGCGGCATCAACTACTTCAACGGGCTGTTCGCCTTCGGCGACCTCACGCACCAGGAAGTGATGCGCTCGGTGGAGAAATTCGCCGGGGAAGTAATGCCAGCGTTCAAGTAGCGGTCTTAACCAGACAGCGTTCCCTGTCAGGCGCATTCTTTGCATGGGTGAGCAAGATGGACAGGATTTTCAGATGCAAGGGGTTCCCTGATTCCGGCTTTCCCCGGAATGCCGGGAACTGAACCGCCTGAATTGCAACGCTGCCCAACCGGCCAAGACGATTGCGCGATACAGATGGGCTGTGCTAGTGTTTCGTTCACTTTTCGGCCCGGAGGAATGATGGCAGAGGAAACAGGAAAGCCACAGCCCAACTACAACCCCTTTCCGCCTGGACAGTCCAGCCGTTCGATGGTCATCGAACTGGACGTTGAGGATATGGGGCAGATGCTCCGGCGCGCCTTCATAGATACCCATGGCAAGTTCACCATCTACTGCGACGAACCGGAGGCCATTGGTGGCAACGGGACGGCCCCTGCGCCGCTGCACTACTTCGCCGCGTCCATTGTTTTTTGAGAGATGACCCAGATTGAGAGGTACTCTCAATTGATGAAGGTCGAAATCAGCAGCGTCAAGGCCCACGTTGCAGTACATTTTGGGCTGCAAGGCTCGGTGTTGGCCGGCACCATCCAGGCCAGCGCCCCCATGGTGGAGACCAGCTACGAAATCGAGTCTCCGGACGATAAAGACCGGGTGGCGGCCGTGCTGCGCAACGCTCGCAACGGCTGTTGGGTGCGGGCTGCCGTAGCCAACCCCACGCCATTTGAAGACAAGTCAACGCTGAACGGCGAGCCTATCTACTTCGACTAAATCCCACGCCGCCTGTTGAGGTCGCAATATGGGGGCGCACAACCGTGCGCCCCTTGCGAAGGTCTCGGCGGCGGGCGCGTTGAAGATTTTACGCTACCATCCCAAGCTCTCGGGAACCAGCACCAGCGAGATGCGCCCCGCCACTGGCTCATGCTCCATCACGAGGAACTTGCCTATGGGCGTGGGCGCGACGCCCCGGTCTTCCAGCCAACGGTCATGGCGTTCCAGCGTCCAGCCGCGAGTCCGGGCCTCGGCGTCGGCCAGCGAAGGGCATATCTTCTGCGTCCCTGCCACCAGGATGACCTGTCGCGCGCCGTAGGAATAGGCCCCTATCTGGCTGCCGGAACTGCTGGCAATGACGATTTCCCCGGTCTCGGCGATGGCCTGCACACTGCCCACGAAGTAGTCGGCGGTGGTAGTCTTGCGGCGAAATTCCCGCTGTGCCGCCGGGTCGGGTTGGGCCATCATCCGGTCGTGCAGGTTCGCGTAGCGGTCGTTGCCGCGCATATATTCGGTGTAGCCGATGGTGTCCAGCGTTTCCGAAGTGTTGACGAAGACCTCGGATCCCTCCGGAACCAGCTCCAGAATCTTGGCGAGGGCGGCCTCCCGGCTATCCACCAGGAAAGCCTCGACATTACGGGCGGCTAGGGCCTCAATAGTGCGGCGAATGGCCTCGGCGTCCGCTGACTTGGTAGGGTTGCCGGTGGTCATGGCTATGCTCCTCTTAACACTCTAGAGGTTATTCTTTCAAACCGGGCCGCAGTCTGGGCATCACCTCGTCAACGAACAGGCCCATGGAGCGCATCACCTGTTCCGGGGTCAAGTCGCCCCAGGCCAGGATGGGGCAGAAGTAGTTGACGCCGGTCTCGTCTATGGCCCGCTGCGCCTTTTCCCGCACTGAGCCAGGGGAACCGGCTATGACGATCTCGCGGGATTCGAGGTCGTCGAAGTCGCGGACGAAATTCAGGGCGTCATACCCCGCCTTTTTCCACAGAAAGTTGATGTTGTGGAACCAGGACTGGAAGGCTTCCCGGCACTCGCTCCTGGCCTGCTCATCGGTGGAAGCGATGTAGAGGTGGCGGACGAGCCCCAGCTTCGGGACGGGCACGTGGCTGTTCAGCCCGTCGGACATTCGCTCGGCGTTCCAGACCTGCTTGTAGAGGTCGTAGTGTTCCTTGGTGGCGGCGTTGTCAGCGAAGACGTGGCAGGTATTGAAGCCGTGCTGGGCCATCCACGGCACCGTCTCGAGGTTGTTGCTGGCGTACCAGAGTGGGGGATAGGGCTTCTGATATGGTTTGATCCAGAGTTCTATGTCCTCGTAGTTGTAGTGCTTTCCGTGGTGATTGAGTATGCCGGTGGCGAATCCGCCGGTGAATATGTTCATCTGCTCGTTGAACACTTCCCAACTGGTGTCCAGATCAACGCCGAACTCCTCCGCTTCCACCGGCGATATCCCCCGGCCCACGCCCAAGTCCAGGCGGCCGTTGCTGAGGTTGTCCAGCATACAGATCTCGTGGTACAGGCGGATGGGGTTGTAGAAGGGCAACAGGAAAACCAAGGGCCCCAGGCGAAGCTTGGAGGTGCGCTGCGCCGCGGCAGCCAAGAACACCGACGGCGAGGGAGATACGCTGAGGGGGGTTATGTGGTGTTCCGCCAGGTGGTAGCTGTAAAACCCGCTGCGGTCGGCGTATTCCAGCATTTTGAGCCGGTTCTCGAAAATATCGTGGGCCGCCGACTTGTCCCACTCGATCCAGTCGAACAGCCCGAACTGTAGGGTATCGTTAAGCGTATTGGCCTGAGTCATGGCTTACCTCCAACCCCGAATCAACTCACCATAGTCCTGGCCCAGTAACGTGGGCGTGTTGGGCATCTTGCGGCATAATACGCCCGCTGCGATATAACCGCAAATTCCCCGGTAGCGTTCCCTTTCAGGTGGTTTCTTCACATTGATTAACAGGATTTTACCGGATTTCTAGATGTGAGGGATTCCCGTATTCCGGCCAAACCCGGGATACCAGGAACTAAACCACCCAAATCGCAACGCCGCCAAATTCCCGGTCGCCCTAACGCGCCGGGGCCGAATGTACAGGCGCCCTAACGCTTGGGTATAATGTAGAGGCCAACCTCTGGCAGAGAAAAGCCATGACCGCCATCAACAGCCAGGAAGATTTTCTGCGGGACCTCTCGGAAAATCCCGAGTGGAAAGCTGCGGTGCGCGCCCAGATACTCGGTGAGGAGCTGCTGCAACTGCCGGCCCGGTTCGATGTCTTTGTCGCCAAACAGGAGCAGTTCAAGGCTGATATTAGAGATTTCATCGCCGAGATGAAAGGGTTTGTAGCGGAGCAGAAAGAGATTAACACTCGCATGGAGTCCGGCTGGATGGATTAGGCAGCGACATAGGAGGGTTAAGGCCCGATGTTGACGGGTTAACCCACAAAGTCGGCACTATAGGCGACGCCGTAAACAGGTTGAGCATAGACTCCGCGAGGATGAGGGGATGCTACGCTAGGGAAGCAGCCATCAGGGGGGCTGAATTCATAGCTATGGACATGGGTCTGGAATACGTCTGAACTGGGCCATCGGGGGACCTTGCCTGAATGGTGTTAACGGCAGCGCAAGGGCAGCCCCTCAGCAGTGAATACAGGAGTTTCCGGGAGCCGACCTCGTCATTGAGGCTACGGACGGGGAAAGCGTCCAGTTCGTTGCGGTGGAGGCGTCGTTCACCGGCGACTTGCGCGACACCAACCGGGCCCTCCGCAACGCCAGTTTCCTGAGGGAGTTCACCGGCCGGCCCGCCCGCGCCGCCATTGCCAGCGTGAGGAACGATGAAGAGATTAACTGGCGGATAGCGTCCGGCGATGTCTATTGGCGCGAAATCCCAGATAAGGACCTGGAGCCGAGGTAACGCAGTAACAAGCCCTCGAAAGCATTAGGGGCGGGATTCAAGCCCGCCCTTTGCCGTTGGCAACCCTAGCTTCTCCGCTGCCCACTGGCGACGATCATTGCCGCGAACTCGGTGTCTATGCCGCGGGGCCATTCCCGGGCATAGGGGTCGGAGACGTTGATGATCAGGGGCGGGCCGAGACCTTCGATTTCCATTCGGAGCACGTCGCCATTCTGGATCGCGCCGATGTGCTGATGGTTTACGCCTGTGGCGATGACATCGCCCGGCTCCAGGGTGGTAATCTTCGAGATTTCCGAGATCAATTCAGGGATCTTGTGGGCCATGTCGCTGGTGGGGAAGTCGTGGCGCGGCTCATCGTTGTTCCACAGCCGCACCTGGAGGTTCTGCGGGTCGCCTATCTCGTCGGCAGTGACCAGCGCCGGGCCCATGGGCGCGAAGGTGTCCCAGCACTTGCCCAGGAAGAAGCTGTTTCCCACTGCTCCCTGCAATCCGCGAGCGGACATATCGAGGAAGTTGGTGTAGCCGAAGACGTAGGACAGCGCGTCATCCTGCTCGACCTTGCTGGCTTCGCGGCCGATGATGAAGGCCAGTTCCGGCTCGTGGTGGAACACCGAGGCCGGGGCCGGCGGCAGCTCGCAGGTGTCGCCGCTGCCGATGACTGCCGTGGGCGATTTGAGGAAAGCGTCCAGAACCGCCGGTTCCCGCTGCCCGAACTCCAGGTAGTTGACCGCAGCGCAGATGAGCTTGGGCGGGCGCGGAACCGGCGGGCGCAGTCGCACGCTGTCCAGGGCCACGCCGTCCTGACCTGCTACGGCTGCCTCAATCCGAGGCCCCATCTCGTTCCAGTTGATGATTACTTCCTCCATCAGGTCCTGGGGACGCCGGAAGCTCATCCCCTCTACTGCGGACATGGCATCGGCAATCCGGTCTCCCTCAATCACCCCTAGCCGGAAATCGTCGAAAAGCGCCAGTTTCATGGCCAGCCTCCTTGCCGGTATGTCATCGCCAAGCTCACATCAGCGGCTAGTGTCGCACGCGCGGCAGTGATGGGCAAGCGTGGCATTCTTGATGAGAAAATTGCGAAACTACTCCGGCCTCTCTCCGCTAAACTCGCAATCCAAGAATCCTTTGCATCTAAAAACCCTGCTCATCCATCTAAATAACCCCTGACACCTCTCCCCTGGCCAACCCCGGAGCGCCTCCCTAACATAATACTGGACGGAATCACTGTCCGCCCCAGCCTGTCCTCCTGCCCCCGCAAGGCTGCATTGACTTAACCCGACTGCCGCCGCGCTGAAAATGCAAGATGGCCGGAAACGACCGGAGAATCGAAAAAAATGCACACCTCAGCCAACTCCGCTACTGCGCAGACCCCCTCAACCGCAAGTGCGCCCGCGAACTGGCCGTATTCCATATCCGCCGCCTAGCCGAAGAATTTTCCGATGCGTGGGCCACAGCCGGCCGCCCGGAACCCTCGCCCGCGTCTCCCGTGGATTCCATTGCCCCTGGGAAACGCCGGGCCACTCCCTTCATCCGGCGCATAACCAGCGCGGGATACCGCCTAAACCTCTTCATAGCCCTCCACCAATACCTGGCCCTCTGCCGCAGTGTGAGCAAAATCCCGGCGTCCACGAAACACTTCACGCCCTGCTCCCCTGAGCCGAACCCGGCGGCTACCTCGAAATACTTTGTTGGGACGACCCAGTCAGCCCTAACCCTGCTGCCGGAGCGGATACCTCCAGGAATACGGGTTGGCCTTTCCGCAGAGCCGCCAGCCTGTACCCGGCAGCCACATCGCCTCGCAATTTCCCTTTGGGATAGACGGTATCGCTCCGGTTTAGGTAGTTTCCTTATATGGATGAACAGGATATGGATGAACAGGATGGGCCGGGTTTTTGCTGGATTTTTAGACGTGAGGGGTTCCTGGATTCCGGCGAAGCCCGGAATCCAGGAAACTAAACGCCTGAGTTGCAACGCTGCCCCTGATAGGCGGGTGCCTTGACGGAAGCGGCGGCTGATTCTAGGATTAGGCTAACTTGAGACAGGCGGCTTACGAATGACCGCAAAAATGTATGTTATTCCGATACCACCGGGGAATACCGGAGCGCTCAAAGCAGCGTTCTCCGAAATGGAGGGGGCGCGGGAGCAACAATGCGTTGACAACCGCCGCGTGATGGGCATAACCCGCGAGTTCGTCAGTCTCCAAGAGACTCCACAAGGCGACTTTCTGGTTGCATACCTCGAAGGAGATGACCCGGACAATGCGGTGGAACGCATGACGGCGTCCGGCTCGGAATACGCCCTTTGGATTGCTGAGTCCGTGTTTCCGCTGCTGGGGACCGACCACCTTTCCGCGGCGCAGGTAATGGCCGATTGGCGGGATAAATAATATGCCGGACATCAGCTACGAACTGCGCGACCACACGGCCTGCATCACCATCCGCAGGCCACAGGCGATGAATGCCCTGGGGCCGGAGCAGCAGGCTGAGATTATCGAAGTTTGGGAGACCTTCCGCGACGACCCGGAGGCGTGGGTGGCTATCATCACCGGCGAAGGCGACCGGGCCTTTTGCGCCGGAGCAGACCTGAAGACCTACACCCCTGCTCTGGGTGAACGGGACATATATGACCTGCGGCAGGACGCCGACCGCCCCGGTTTCGGCGGCATCACGCGGGGTCTGAACATCTGGAAGCCAATCATAGCCGCGGTCAACGGCTACGCCTTGGCTGGCGGTCTCGAACTGGCCCTTGCCTGCGATATACGCCTCGCGTCGGAAAACGCTGTGTTCGGCTGCTCTGAAGTGCAGCGCGGGTTTCACCACTGCGACGGCGGCACGGTGCGGCTGCCCCTCATCGCCGGCTTGGGCAACGCCCTTCGGATGCAGCTCACAGGCGAACATATCGGCGCGGAGGAAGCCCTTCGCATTGGATTGGTCAGTGAAGTTGTCCCCTTTGACCAGCTTATGCCAGCCGCAGAACGCTATGCCGCCGCCATCGCCGCCAACGGGCCGCTGGGGGTGCGCTCGGCCAAGGAGTCTATGATTCGCAGCTTGGGCCGTGTGCTGGAGGATGCTCTTCGTTTCGAGAACGTGCTTTTCGCCACCCTCACCCGCACCGAGGACTTCGCCGAAGGCCCCCGCGCCTTTGCCGAAAAGCGCCCCCCAGTGTGGAAGGGCCGGTAGCGCCCCGTTCGAGAGAATGCCCTCACCCTAACCCGGAGGGAGAGGGATCTGTATATTATGGAGAATCGAGAAATGATTGAATCAGATAACTACATTCCCCTAGACTGGGATGCCCTGGAAGTGGGCGAGGTCTTTGAGAAGTTCGAGTACACGCTTACTCAGGAGATGGTAGAAGAGTACCGTCGCGGCGTGATGGACCCGGACGCCGCTTTTCCCACCATCTCTCACAAGGTGGATGTGCGGCAATTCAACGCTAAGTACAGCGACAACGGCTCAGTCAACGCCCGGTGCGCTTTCCATTGCTATAACTCCCCCGTTCCCGGCAAGAGGCTGACCGTTACGGCTTGGGTTGCCGACAAATACCTGCGCCGGGGCAAGAACTACATCGTAACCGAAGCCGTGTCGGTGGACGAGGATGGACGGCTGATTGACCGCGTCATCACCCACGAGCTGAAGCAGCCTTGGGAGGTGGGCAAGAAATGGGACGGCTAGAGCAGGGCCAGACATTTTTACAAGTGAGCGAGGGAGACCCAGTCGGGCCGCTGGTCAAGGAAATCACCCAAGAAGCAATCAACCTGTTCGAAGGCAGTGCCGGGCACTCCGGCCCATCGCAGTTCACCGACGAAGAGGCGGCCCGCGAGACGCTAGGAACCAGCGGCACGGTCGCCTCGGGGCGGATGTCCATCAGCTTCGCCCTGGAGATGCTGCGCAGGCACTTCGGCGCCGACGTCTTCAACCATACCGGCATGGTTGATCTGCGTTTTCTCCGCCCGGCGCGCCCTGGCGACACCATAACCTTGCGCGGAGAGGTGACCGGAACCTCGCGGGAAGCCAACGGCCTCAGAGTGAACGTCAAAATCGAGGCGCATAACCAGCGGGGCGATACCACCGGCGTGGGCAGCGGGAGCGCAGTAGTGCCCCAAGCCTATCTGTCGCTTGAAGAGTAACGCCCGGCTTGAAGCGAAAAAGGGAGAGAAGGGGAACTCGGTCAAGCAGACAAACAATGACGGATTACGGACTATGAGTTGCGGAAATCGTTTCTTGCGGTAATTGATTGGTGAATATGCCTTTGATATACCAGTGAAGCAATCCCGTCCGGGCCGCATTGATTTGCCATTTTGCGCTAAGGCAAATGCAATGCGCGCTATGGGTGCCATTAACTTGACTCCTGGTTCCTTTGGTTCCTTGTAGTGGTGGCACTTGCGCTTGGAGGGGATTAGCTTGCCCCCTTGTTCGCTCACCAATTTGGTTAAGGTATCCATAGCAAGCGCCTGCACCAGTGTTGCAAGGGGGTTCCCAATTATGACTGCCCGCCCCGTTCGGATCTTCCCTGGCTTTGCCCTAACCTTGGCATCCGTACTCTTAGCTATGTTTTCCTTACTGACGGAGAACATTATTTATCAAAGAATTCGCATACATCCCGCATACACCCGCATACATCCATAGATGGCGGCAGCCCGGATCCTGGGCGGCATTGATGATAGACTGCCAAGATAAGAATGCTGTGGCGCGGGCAGCGGAAAGCTGGAGTGAGCGGAAAGCTGGAATGAATGGATTACGGATGGGAGCATAGATGCGTGGTTCGCCACGGATGGCGGAGAGCGCGAGTATTTCACGGGGCATTAGGCAGTTCCTTTTTTCGCCTCCTCCGCGTTAGCTGATGCCAGAGTAACCAAAGCAATTTTGGCGGCCAAAGAATGTTTTGACATGGAACTTGGCAGGCAATATTGGGTCTGGGATATTCGCGGCGTGAAGCAGGCTGGGCGAGACTGCGTGGACTAGGCCATGACAGCGCATCTGAACAAACGGAGGAGGAAACGGTGCTTGATACGATAGACCCTGCAACCATTTTCGCCGACGCTCATGCGATGCAGGAAGCAGCGCTGGAGCGGCTGGCCGCCGGGGACATCCGCGACGCTGCGGAAAAAGCGTGGTGCGCCACTCTCAGGGCCACGCAGGCGCTCATTCTGGCTCGCATTGGCGAGGAGCCCTTCACCACCGCCGCTGCGTCGGATGAACTGGACTCTCTGGCGAGGAAGGACCAAAGATGCGAGATACTGAAAGCCCGCTATTACAGCCGCATATACCACCTGCATGCCCAGTGCTTTTATAACGGCAGATGCGGCTCGCCTGAAATCAACCGGCGCATCCGCGAGACCGCAGACTACATCCGGGACGCAGAGGCGTTGGCATCCGGCTGATTCAGGCGGCCTTGACCCGCATCCGGCGCATATTGGCGAGGCCGCCGGCCCGGCAGCCGGGCCAGGGCCGTCGCCTGGCAAGTGAGCAGGGACATAATGGCCTGCAACGTGACTTTCCGCAGCCCCCGCGCGGTGTGGCCTTCCAGACCGCGGGAGTGCTTCAGGCTGGCGCTCTTGTTAGCCGGGGTGACGGTGAAGTTCAGCGGCAGGCCGTGGCTGGCGCCGGCTATCAGGTGGAGCTTGTAGCCCCAATTCCATTCCTGCTTGCCGTCCTTCGTTCTGGCGCTGTGTTTCAGGCCCCAGTGGGCGTCCGGGCCGGAAACCCGCTTGCGGTTGAGGTTGCCGTAACTCGCCACGGCGGTGGAGTCCACTGCGACAACCTCGCCCAGGGGCGGAGGCGGCTCCTCCGGCCTGCCGGAGCGGGGTTTCCCAGTGAGCAACAGGCCCCGAAGTTGGCTGGTAACTTCGGCAAAGCAGTTCTCTGGGAAATTCTGACGCCCCGCCAGGCGGCTGACGAAGCGGCTGAAGGCGCTCTCGCTGAGAATGGCGCCGGTAAAGCCGCAAATGCCCCGCAGCCTGGGGCTGTCCCGTAGCCACTCCAGCAACTCTACGTTGTAGCGTATCTTGAGGACGAACTTGCATAGATATGCCCGCCACATGGCCCGCGGGGGATAGCCCGGCCCTCCGGTGCGGCGGGGCCCGCCAGGCATTGGGCAGGGAGCCGTCCTCAATGCCGTCCAGCACGGCGGCCAGGGAGCCGTAACCGACTCTGGGGCTTGCTTGGAGGGTGTGGATGTGGCGCAAAATGCCTGAACCATGGGGAAGCAGCAATTCCGCGTGGTTAAGAAGCCATCAGAGGTCAGAACTTTGGTGGCTTCACTATTTGGTTGTGGGTTACACTTCTACTTTACCAGAAATCCGGCGGAAAGACGAACAAATAATCGGATACTCGGAATGCGATAATCGTAAAGGATGTGGCGTATTCATCTGCCGGTTACTGGCAGATTGAGTTTCGCAATTTTCTCAAAAAAGGGAATTGATGTTGCGCCGCCCATATTTGGTTTGAGAAAATTGCGAAACGATGTAGCAGTCCCGTTACAGGCTCGCAGCCCTACGGAAATGCCAACCCGCTAGTACTGTTAAAGCAGGAATCCGGAACTAACTGAGTAGATTTCCGCGAAAATGGGAATGACGGAGAGATGCCGGAGTAGTTTCGCAATTTTCCCTATTTGCATTGTGCGTTAGTGATATATTCCGCGTTAGTGGTATAATAAATATGGAGCAAGTTAAGGTGTCCTGCTGTTGGTTACTGATTCCGTTACCGCTGCCTCGGATAACCTGGACTGAGCCCCGAGACACCCAATCATATGGAGGTTATCCGAAATGGCGTTGGCAGATAAAGAATTGACCTGTGTGGAGTGCGGGGGGCCTTTCATCTTCACCGTCGGAGAGCAGGAGTTCTTCGCGTCCCGTGGCTATACCAACGACCCCAAGCGGTGCTCGTCGTGCCGCAGCGTCCGCAAGAGCCAGCAGCGCTCCGGCGGCTACGGCGAAGGCGGCGGAGCCCGCGAGATGCACCCGGTGGTCTGCGACCAGTGCGGCGTGGACACTATGGTTCCCTTCGTCCCGCGGGGCGACCGCCCGGTGTATTGCAGCGACTGCTTCAGCACCATCCGCCGCTAGGCCACCCCACGGTCACCAACGAGGGCCGCTCGCATCTGGGCGGCCCTTTTTCTTTTGTGATAGAGTTGCGCCGGAGGTAATCATGACTCACGCCATCGGGATAGTGGGCTGCGGCGCCATTGGCCGCGCCCTCCTCCGGGCTGGGAACGCAGGCGAGTTGGGCGTGGCGGTGGCCGGTGTCGCCAGCCGTTCCGCAGGCCCGGCGCGGGAGTTCCTGGACACGCTGGACTTGCCGCCGCCGTACCTGGAGTTGGACGAGCTGGTGGGGCGGTCATCCCTGCTTGTTGAAACCGCAGGCGCTCACGTTGTGCCGTTGTTGGCGGAGGCGGCCTTCGGCGCAGGCAAAGACCTCATGGTCATCAGTATCGGCGCATTGCTGAATCACCCGGAGGTTATTGAGCAGGCGCGGGCGTTGGGCTGCCGGTTGTACGCGCCTTCGGGGGCCATCGCCGGACTGGACGGCATCAAGTCTGCCTGCCAGGGCCGGGTTGACCGGGTGGAGATGGTTTCCCGAAAGCCCATTGCGGCCTTGGAAGGGGCGCCCTATCTGATCGAGAACGAAATCCTGATAGGCGGACTGCGGCGAGAACAGGAAGTGTTTTACGGCCCGGCCCGCGCCGCAGTTCAGGGTTTCCCGTCGAACCTGAACGTGTCGGCGGCGGTGAGCCTGGCGGGCATCGGCCCCGACCGCACGATGGTGCGTATCGTGGCTGATCCTGCCCTGAGCCGCAACTGCCACGACATTAGCGTCGAAGGGGAATTCGGCCTGTTGCGCATCCACATCGAGAACATTCCGTCGGAGAACCCCAAGACCGGCAGGCTCACTGCGCTGTCCATCATCCGCTCGGTGCGTGACGCGGCTGACCCGGTGCGCATCGGAACCTGATTCAAGGTTTTCACGGCGCTCCAACTTGTCTGACAGGTTAGTGATGGAAAGTACCGATATGACTACCAGCAAAGAGCAGTGGTCAATACCGGGAGTGCGCTATATGCTCTCCGGCTTGGCTGTCGGCCATGCTACGTTCCACTGGATTATCCAGAGTTTCGCCGTGGCGCTTCCCGAGATTCAGGCAGCCTTTGGGCTTAACAGCGTGGGGGCGGCGGGGATAATGTCTGCCCGGGATCTGGCGTCTGGGCTGATAGCGTTGCCGGGCGGCGTGATAGTGGACATTGTGCGGCGTCATTGGGGCTTGCTGTTGGCCGGTTGCTTGGGAATAGCCGCCCTCGGCTCTCTGGTTATGGGGGTGTCTCCGGTATATCCGTTACTGCTCATCGGAATAGGGGTGGTGGCTATCTCTCATTCCGTATGGCACCTTCCGGCTTCGGCTTCGCTGTCCCACCATTTCGCCGAACACAGAGGGATGGCTCTGTCGCTCCATGGAGTCGGCGGCAGCATAGGCGACGTGGTTGGGCCGCTGGCGACGGGCGCTTTGCTGGCCTTCCTGCAATGGCGGGGCCTACTCAGTATTTATGCCATCGCGCCGTTCTTCTTAGGATTTATGATTGCCTGGTCCTTCCGGCACATCGGACGGGTTAGCAGCGAGTCCGGTGAGCCGTCCGGGACGCCCACGATGACCCGGCGCATCGAATTGACCAGCCAACTGCTGCGCAACCCCGTGCTTTGGGGGCTGACTTTCGTGCGGGGCTTGAGGGGAATGTGCCTGATTTCTTTAGTGACCGTGCTGCCCCTCTACCTGGGCAACGAGCTGGAAATGAACCCTGCCCTGCGGGGCATTCATATTGCGTTGCTTATCGTCATTGGGCTGCTGGCGAAGCCGGCGGCCGGGTATCTTTCCGACCGTTGGGGCCGCAAGCAGGTTCTGGTTCCGGGGCTGATATGGTCCTGCCTGGTTACGCTGGCGCTGATACCCTTCAACGACGGAATCACCCTGATGATAACGATAGCGCTGCTGGGGCTGTTTCTGTACCCTGACCAGCCCATCCTGACGGCAGCCGTGTTTGACGTTATAGGCCGTGAAGTGGCCTCGACTGGCTTGGGGGTAGTGGCCTGTATCGCCTTTCTGATGTCGGCGGCATCGGCTTTGATAGCAGGTGCTATCTATGAGACAATGGGGTTCACGGAAACGATGTATTACATTGCTGCGCTGTTCGCGTTAGCCGCGGTGGTGTTTGCGGTTTTGCCGCTATCCCGCAGAGGCGGCGAATAGCGTCAGGCCCACTCGTAAACTAATGCCCCAAGCCCGCTAATATCTCAAATCCGCTAATCTCCCTAGCCAGGGAAGGAGTCTGTAATTGGCCTCAATAACCGGAGACGTCACTGCCGAGGCTCAGTTCGACCGCAAGATCATCGGCTGGGCGAGACTTGTCGTCTGCGGATTCTTGTTTATCAGCGTGGTAGGCATACTGCTGATACCCTTCTGGTGGCTGCTGAGTTATTGGTATGGGGCGGAATATATGCGCCGGGTGTCGGCAAGGCTGACGACCAATGCGCTGGAAATAAAGATAGGCGTGTTTTTCCGCAAGGAGTCCACCATCCCGCTGAATCGTATCACCGACATAAGGCTGCACGACGGGCCGTTGATGCGCCACTATGGCCTGCGCGGGTTAAAAGTGGAGACCGCCGGCAGCGGAGGACAGAACGCCAGCTCCGAGGGCAATCTCATCGGCGTGATTGACGCCGAGGGTTTCCGTGACGCCGTCTTGTCCCAGCGCCAGCGAGTTATAGAGGCGGAAACCGGACAATTGCCAACAGTCGCCGTTACGTCCGCCCCAAGCCAGGATACGCTTGTTGAAATTCGAGATATCCTCGCCCGGATCGAATCACGCTTGGGGCGAGGTGGCAATGAGTAGGGGCGCATAGTCATGCGCCCCTGCGTAGTGCAACAAATTACGGTCTGCCTTAGAGCAGTTTGGCGCACTCGTCCAGAATGGGAGTGACGGCGTCTGCGCCTTCCGAAGGCAGACTGAACAGAGCCCGGTTTACGCCATACTCCTCCATACGGGCCAGATTATCCGGCTCTGGGCGGGCGCCAAAAACGGTGATGTTGATGGAGTCTGGGTCGCGGCCCACATCCTCGGCGCGGCGTTTCAGGTTCTGGATTTTCTCAGGCAGGCTGGGGCCTTCGGCGGCGCGGCCGCTTATTGGCATCCAGCCGTCGCAGTATTCCAGCACACGGTCGAAGGTCGTGGGGCCGTCGCCGCCCATCAGGATAGGCGGGTGGGGCTTCTGAACCGGCTTGGGCCAAGCCCACATCTGGTCGAAGTTGACGTAGCGGCCATGGAACTCCGGTTCGTCCTGCGTCCAGATTTCTTTCATAGCCAGGATGTTTTCCCGCAGGATGCGCCAGCGGCGCTGGAAGTTAGTCCCGTGGTCTGCCATTTCTTCAGCGTTCCAGCCGCCGCCGATGCCGAAGATAAAGCGTCCGTTGGATATGAGGTCAACGCTGGCGACCTCCTTGGCGGTGGTGATGGGGTCGCGCTCAATCATCAGGCAGATGCCGGTGCCCAGCTTCAGGTTAGTGGTCACCGCAGCGGCGGCGGTGAGCGCCACAAAGGGGTCGTAAGTGTGCCAATACATCTCCGGGAGGTCCGGCCCGCCGGGCCACGGGGAGATACGGTTGGTGGGGATGTGGGTATGCTCAGGCACCCACATGGACTCAAATCCGCGCTCCTCCAGCGCCCGCGCCAATTCGTCGGGACGCATAGAGTAGTCGGTTACAAACATCATTGCGCCTATGTCCATTACAACCTCTCGGTCTCTATAAGAATTCACCTATCCCAAAGGACGGCGTTGGGGGCCACGCTCGACGTCTCCCTCTCGGTCTCTATTAAAAATTCACCTATCCCAAAGGACGAAAGTTAAGGCGGGGGGCTCCTTCCCGCTACTTGGGAGGCAGCGACTCGGCGTAGGCAATGCCCCACCCGGCCCATTCCGCCAAGCCGTCGTCAGTGGCGAGGCCCTCAGCGGCGACGCAGACGAAGCTGCCCATTTGGCGTCCGGTCACATCGAACGGACGGGAATGGGGCCGGGAAAGGGCATCATCCAGATTCTCCTTCCCTACCCGAACCACAAGCTCGCTACCCGAAATGCCGCAGGCCATGTTGCCGCTCAGTATGAAGCACAGCCCGCCGAACATCTTTTGTTCGCGTATGCCCGTCCGCCCGGCAAACAAAGCTCGCGCACGGTCGGCGAGATCTTCGTTGTAGGCCACTTAGAACACCACCACCGAGCGCAGAACCTCGCCGCGCTCCATCTTGTGGAATGCCTCTTCCACATCGCCAATGCCGATGGTCTCTGACACGAATCGGTCCAGGTCGAGGCGGCCTAGGAGGTACAGCTCTATGAACATGGGGAAATCGCGGGTGGGCAGGCAGTCGCCGTACCAGGACGACTTGACGGCGCCGCCTCGTCCGAACACTTCGATCAGGGGCAGTTCGATTTTCATATCGGGGCTGGGAACGCCGACCAGCACCACTGTTCCGGCGTGGTCGCGGGCATAGAATGCTTGCTCGAAGGTCAGGGGGTTGCCCACTGCCTCGATAGCGACGTTGACGCCGTGGCCGCCGGTGAGGTTGCGCACGGCCTGGACGGGGTCCGTGTTGCGGGCGTTGATGGTGTGGGTTGCGCCGAACTCCCGCGCCCATTCCAGCTTGCGGTCGTCAATATCAATAGCGATGATGGTATGCGCCCCGGCTAGCTTGGAGCCGGCGATGGCGGCGTCGCCCACGCCCCCGCAGCCGAACACGGCCACCGAGTCGCCGCGCGAAACGCCGCCGGTGTTGACCGCGGCGCCCAGCCCGGCCATGATGCCGCATCCTATGAGGCCAGCGGCGGCTGGGCTGGCCTTGTCGGAAACCTTGACCGCCTGCCCGGCAGCCACCAGCGTTAGCTCGGCAAAGGCGCCGATGCCTAGCGCAGGTGACAGCGGCGTGCCGTCGGTCAGCGTCATGGGTTGGGTGGCGTTGCGGCTGTCGAAGCAGTACCAGGGGCGGCCCCGCGCGCAGGAGCGGCAGGCGCCGCAGGGAGCGCGCCATGCGATGATGACGAAATCGCCCGGCGCCACGTTGTCCACGCCCGGCCCGATGCTCTCTACCATACCTGCCGCCTCATGCCCCAGCAGGAATGGGAAATCGTTATTGATTCCTCCTTCCCTGTAATGCAGATCAGTATGGCAAACGCCGCAAGCCTGTACCCGTACCAACGCCTCCCCTGGGCCGGGGTCCGGCACGTTGATGGTGGTAAGTCGCACGGGGGATCCCCTGCTTTCCGCTACTACTCCCTGAACCCGATGGACCATTGCTTTTCCCTCATAGTTTCAATTGTTTATTGCCTTTGGCATAGTAAATTGAGCTGTCGGCTTTGTCTACACGCCGCTTGCGGTCTGCTACCCGGACAGCGCCCGCTCTATCTCCAATGCGAATCCGATGAGCGCCTCGTCGTCGCCCCGGTTGCCCATCAGCGACAGGCCGACGGGCAGGCCGCGCGCTTCGGCCAGAGGCAAAGAGAGTTGGGGACGTCCAGTAGTCCCTCCCGTGCAGGTCAGGCGCACGATACGGCTCTGGGCCCCCCGGCGTTCCGACAGCCGCTGACCCCGCGGGGGCGCAACAACCGGCGAAGTGGGCAGACAAAGGAAACCGCCATTGGCTAGGGCTTCGTCTATTCGCTGCCGCGCCGAATCCCTGGTCGCGCGCGCTTCCGCAATCTGCGGCTGGGTCAGAGACGCCACCAGCGTATAGCGCTCGGTGACCCAATAGCTGAAACGGGGATTCACGGCATCAATCCAGTCGGCCAGCGTTTCCCACGCTTCTATGGATTGCAGAATGTTCTGTTGCGATGCCCATAAGTCCAGTCCATCTGGGGCTAGACGAACCGGCTGCGACTCTCCGGCCATACCTGCGATGCGCTCCGCCACGGGGAGCAGGGCCGCGGCGACTTCTGGATCGCACTCCTCGAACAGGTCTTCGGCGATGACTACCCGCCCCGGAGTTCCCGGCGTGATGGCTGCGCCAAACACCGCTTCAGCCACTCGCGCGAAGGTGGTGGCGCCGCGGGCGAACCAGCCGATGGTGTCGTAGCTAGGAGCCTGTAGCAGGATGCCATCCAGCGGTATGCGTCCGTGGGTGGGCCGCAGGCCATAAAGGCCGCAGAAACTGGCGGGGATTCGCACCGAACCGCCGGTGTCGGAGCCGAGGGCGAAGTCTGCCAGCCCGCCGGCCACCGCCGCCGCTGACCCGCTGGACGAGCCGCCGGGGACTCGGCCAGACGCCTTGGGATTGACCGGAGTGCCGTAGTGGGCGTTCTCGCCCAAGATGCCTCGCGTCAGTTCATCGGTGTGCGTCTTGCCCACCATAGTGGCCCCGGCGTCCACCAGCGTCTGGATAATCCAGGCGGTGCTTTCCGCTGGGGGGTGCGTGGCCTTCCAGTCGGGGTTACCCCCGCCGGTGACGTGTCCCGCCACGTCGAAGATGTCTTTGGCGGCGAAGGTCAGGCCTGACAGCGGCCCTCCGGAGGCTCCTGCAAGGTAGGCGTCGGTGTCGGTGCAGAAAGCGTTCAGGGTATCGTTCAGTGGCGGCCTGTTGGCGGTCATACTGTGTTATCTCCATGATAATCCCCCTTCCGGCGGGAGATGGTTAGAGTGAGATATGCTATTTCCGCCAGTATAATCGAATGACGGCTGCCGGGTGCGGTATACTGTCGGCGTATCTCCCAACAGCTGAGGCGACTGATGACCGCCAAGACGCAACACGCATTTCTTCCCTACCGGCCTGACAATTCGGGCGTATTTTACCCGGAGCGGCCAGACGAGCTGCCGGACGCCATGTACCAGTTTCCCAAGCTGACGCATACTATGGACATTCTGTTATGGCGGTATGAGGATCGCCCGGATGTTCTGGTGAGCGGCGACAACGCGATATATTACGAACAAGACAACCCGAGAGCACATCGTTCCCCAGACGGCTTCATTGCCTTTGGGGTTGACCGAAACGCCATCTGGAAAGAAAACGGCTACAAAGTCTGGGAGGTGGGCAAGCCACCGGATTGGGTACTGGAAATCGCTTCGCCGTCCACGGCCCGGGTGGACTTGGGAATAAAGAGAGAAATTTACGCCGGTATCGGCGTGGGCGAATACTGGCGTTACGACGCCTCGGGCGGAGACTACTACGGCGAGCCGCTGGCAGGTGAATATCTGCACGGAGGGAGTTACCGCCGATTCGAGACGCAAATCTCCGCAGATGGCGTGGCCTGGGCCCACAGCCCAGCGTTGAATCTGGACATCCATTGGGGTGAAGTACGGCTGCATTACTTCGACCCTGTTATTAAAGAGTGGCTGCTCGGCCTGCGGGAAACGCAGATCGAGTTACAGGAAGCACAGCGCCGGATCCGGGGGTTGGAGGAAGAGTTGCGTCAGAGAGGTTAAAACTGACTTGCAATTCGCGGGACGTCTCAACCTGAGAATGTGAAAAAATTCCTCTCACCAAGTAACGTGATACAGATATTCCGGGAGGATTACGCAAGATGCTGACCGCCGAAGCCAATGAACGACTCACCCGCGTCGGGCCGGGAACGGCCATGGGCGAACTGATGCGCCGATACTGGATTCCCGTCCGCCCCACGGCTCAGCTTATAGAAGAAGAGGTCATGGCCGTCCGTCTGCTGGGGGAGGATCTGGTGCTTTTCCGCTCCGCCGACGGGCAGATGGGACTGGTGGGCGACCGCTGCCCGCACCGGCTTACCGAGATGAAGTATGGCATCCCCGACGTCGGCGGCCTGCGCTGTTGCTATCACGGCTGGATGTTCGACCCGGCCGGACGCTGCGTGGAGACGCCGCTGGAATCGGCCAACGACCCCTTCAAGGAACGCATCCGCATCAAAGGCTACCCGGTGCAGGAGATGGGCGGGCTGGTCTGGGCCTACATGGGGCCGGAGCCTGCGCCGCTGCTGCCGCCCTGGGACTTGTTCGTAATGCCCAACTCCCTCCGGCAAATTGGCATAATGAACCTGAACTGCAACTGGCTCCAGTGCCACGAAAACACCGGCGACCCGACGCATAGCGTATATCTGCACGGGAACTTGTTCGAGTACGTGCTGCGGAAACAGGGCAAGCTGGACGAGCGCGCCGCCGACGGGCAGATGCACACCCTCTTCTCTCGAATGAACTTGGGCAAGGGCATCGAGACGCTGTACGTCAACCCCACGCGCTACGGTATGGAGAAAGGCATCAAGTATTCCAAGTCCCTGGGCGCAGATCGCGACCATACATCCCGCCACGCGACGGTTATCTTCCCGTTCTACACCCAGACCGGCGGGCCGGGTATGGTGCGCCAAGAGTTTCAGATTAGGGTTCCTGTCGACGACACCAACACCTACCATATCAACTACGGCTGCTATATGTCCCCAGGTGAAGTCCCTGCTCCGCTCCAGGAAACTATCCCCTACTACGAGGTGCCGCTGTTCGACGACGATGGCCGCCCGATTCTCGACTTCGTGCTGGCCCAAGACGCCCACGCCTGGATTTCGCAAGGCCCCATAACCGACCGGACTCAGGAACACTTGGGCCGCACCGACCTGCCGATAGTGTTCATGCGCCGCCAGTTTGAGGAGCAGATGCGTATCGTTGAGGACGGCGGCGACCCGATGAACGTCTTCCGTGACCCGGAAACTATGCCCGGTCTGATTCACGGCGGGCACTGGGACGAGGAAGAGGAAGAAGGCAAATCGGCTCTGACTGGGGCGGGCAGCCCGCTGTCGTCCTTTCGCTCCGCCTACCACAAGGGCTATGCTATTGACGACGCCGACCGCTACGGCCCGGCCATGCCGATGATCATTGATATGATGCAGCGGATTGACGAGGCGGTAGCGCGTTAGCCCGGGCGTTGTCAAACTGCGTTTCCTTTCAGGCGGCTTCTTTATATGGATGAACAGGATTTTCAGGCGTAGGGGAATCTTGGATTCTGGGTTTCGCGGGGATGCTGGGAACTAACCCACCTGAATTGGAGGCGGCAGCGTTATCAGACCGTTATTGACCGGTCTTGCGATGATAAATATAATCCCTGCCACCATAAGGTGCGGCCTAGGCTCGCGCTCGCGGAAACCAGGCAGGAGGAGAATGATGGCAACCACCCGCGCCCCCTTTCTTTCCACCAAGTACGGCGGCTATTATCATTCGCAGGTTTCCAAGGAAGATGACGAACTTACCCACGTCGGCCCCGGCACTCCCGCGGGCGAGTACTTGCGCCGATTCTGGCAGCCGGTCTGCTACGCCGACGAGTTGGGCGACGTTCCCGTCGGGCTGAAAATCTTGGGCGAAGAGCTGGTGGCCTTCCGTGACTTCAGCGGACGGGTCGGGCTAGTGGAAGCCCACTGCCCCCATCGCGGCACTTCCCTGGAGTTCGGGCTGGTGTCGGAACGGGGCATCCGCTGCTGCTACCACGGCTGGCTGTTCGACGTAGACGGCACCATACTGGAAACCCCAGGCGAGCCGGCCGGCTCCACCTTTAAAGACCGCCTGTGCCACGGGGCCTATCCGGTGCATGAGTATTGCGGCACCATCTTCGCCTATATGGGCCCGCCGGACCAGGCGCCGGAATTTCCGATAGCCGACAGTTGGGAGCGGGAAGGCTACCGCCTGATTCCCGGCAAGAGGTACGACTACCCCTGCAACTATTTGCAGATTCTCGAAAACGCCATGGACCCGGTGCATACGTCCTTCCTGCACACCATCGTCAGCGGCTCGCAGTTCACCGACGAGTTCGGAGTGGTGCCGGAGCTGGACTTCATGGAAACCCCCATCGGCATCATTTACATTGCCACCCGCCGCGTTGGAGACAACATCTGGGCGCGGATGGTGGAGAACGTGCTGCCAAATATGCAGCAGATCGCTCCTATCTGGGAGGACGGCAAGGAAGCCCACCCCTTCGATGGCCCGATGATGACTAGGTGGATTGTGCCGCGAGACAACAACAGCACTATGCTGCTGGAGTTCCGCCACATCAGCGAGGCCGAGGAAAAGGAGCCGGCCTGGTGGATCGACCGCGAACAGATGCTGCCAGCCCAGCTTCCGATTTCCGATGACCTGCGGGAGCAGCAGTTGATGCCCACCGACTACGAAGCCCAAGTGACGCAGCGTCCCATCGCGGTACATGGCATGGAGCATCTGGGCGCCACCGACCGAGGCATAACGATGTTCCGCCGCCAGATACGCCGGGGCATCCGGGCCGTCCAGTCTGGTGACGACCCTACCGCCGCCCTGACGCCGGACGACACCGGCCACGTCCCTACCTTCTGCAACGACACTGTGATCTACGCCCCAGCGGCCGCCACGCCGGAAGAGGACGTGAAGCTGATGCGGGAGACAGGCCGCCGCTTGGCCGAAGAATACGTCGCCACCCGCTCCAACGGCCATAGCAACGGTAAGTAGGCCCACATTCACTCAGAAAATCGAGAGGCCTCTGCAACGCAGGGGCCTCTTTTTCGCAGCCACTGTAATGTTTGCTTGACGTCTCTAGGTAGCGCTTCCAGCATTGCGCGACGCCGGAGCATAATTTTAGTGTCTTTACACCCGGCGGTTAGTGCCTTTGCTTCCCACTTCTGCGATGCCTAACTCTGTCAGGTCCCAGATTCCATGACCTGATTCTTCTGTAGGTTTCAAGAGTCCTTTCTTGACCATGGATAGGCGCGCGAATTGAGCGGACTTCCTCACCTGGGCACGCTATTGCTCTCGAGAAGCTGATAATCGACATCACCGAACTGATGTTTCATCCTATCTTGTATCCCGGCGAGAACATCCTTTGCTGAGTCGTTCCTCCTGCCGTCATAACGATGCTGTTTATCGAACAGTTGCCAAACCAGGCATTTGTTGCGTCCAAAACCTTCCCTAGCGCACATCTGCGCTATCTTCTAGGTACCCCCCACTTCTTCAACCTTTCCCAGTTGGCGTCACTGAGCCTAACTACAGGTGCTATATAATTACCTCTTTATTTTATAGGTTACATTGCAACAAATAAATATTTTTGCAAAAATATTATAGCAACCATAAAAATTGGCGATGACAAAGCAGCAGGCAGTTTGCCGGATAAGCTGCCACCCGTCTGCAGTTCCCGCACTCGTTTTCTACTATTTGAGAAGACAAGGAACGCGGCAGCGGAAGGTTGGTATTCTCAACGCATATTGGAGTTGCCGGTTGATTGTAAGGGCCCCCTCTGTCATTCCCTGCATCAGCAGGCTGTCGGGTGTCGAAGAAAGTTAAAATATGACTACCCCGGAAAAGCTGGGAAACGTGACAGTGGAAGATATGTTTGTCTGCTATTATTGCGGGAAAACTGCTGTAAATGCTTGGAAGTAATGTTATGGCAAAAATCTTGGGCGCTGGTTGCACCCACTGCCCGCTGTTGATAACGCCGGACGAGGATCGCAACTTTCCTATCAACATCACCCTGAGCGAAGATGAGCGGCTGCCCGAAGAACTGAAGAACCCTCTCCCGGCTGGAGCCGATGCAGGCTGAATATGGCGACGACCAAGCCTTGGCCTCTGCCGCCGCCCACCGGCGCGCGGTTAGTGAATGGGTTCCGCGCGTTCGGAAGGAAATTCTCGACTTCAACCCAGCAGTTCGTGGTCGTATTCGGGGATGACCAGTACGAGAGCTTCCGGGAAGACATCATCCCGCCTTTTTGTGTGCTGGCCTACGATGGTTTCCAGTGTACGGCCCTTCACCCGGCGTGGCAGCACGGCCAGAAGCAACGTTTGGAATGAACCTTCCGACAAGATGTTCAGCTACCGGAGCCACTCGAAAGGCAGCGCGTTTCTTAGCCGGGGGGCTGCTAGACTCTGGTGTAGATATGGCCTATGCCTACCGCCCGCTGCACGAGCCGGGGTTGGCCCACGTCTCCATCAATGCGCTGCTGTATCTGGACTACGAACCAGCAGGGGTTCGACATTCCGGACTCCCCTTCACGGTTAATTTCTATGGGAGGCCGTCATCAGCAACTGGGGCGTCATACTCCCCATAAGGTCAATGGCCAAGCGCTGGATCCCGACCCGGCCCGGCCCGTCGCCCAAGCGTTGCATGGAAGCCGGAGCGGCAACGGCCCGCATGCTACAGAAAAGCCCCTGGCGCGTCGCGCTGGGTGGCCTCGTAAAAGCTGGTCTCACGCCTTCCTCACCGCCAAGAACAATTACCTGTGGCTCGACGTGCGCCCTCTACGAAGAGGTGATGCAGGGTAACTATGACGCCTGGCGCAGCCGCAACACGTCCCAGATAGAAGCCTCCGGCCAGCGCGAACTGCTGAACTGGGCCTGTATCCTAGGGGCTATGTTTAAACTGGACGCCAACCCGCCAGCATTGAGTTTGTCGAATATCGCGTGTTCACTTACAACAAAGAGTTCGCCACTTTCCGTTAGATGCTGATGAACTCGTGAGTAATGAGGGCGATAGGAATAATGCCGTGAGTTGTTCTATTGCAGGCCCGGCGGAGCAATTTCGGACCTATTCTTGGGCCCTAGGGAGGGCGATAAAGACCACGGTTTCTTCTTCCGCATCGGAAGCAATCAATTCTCCGATGGTTATGGGGGTGGTGGCAATCCCTGTGGCCTGCTCCAAAATGGCGGCGCGGCGGCGGGCGCGTTCCGCGTCGCTTTTCTGAACCGTAAGGGAAACCTCGGCCAAAATGTAGAATTGTGTGCCGTTGGCGTCGGCGCTGGTGAATACCAAGTCTCCCTGTTCTAAGTCGTTGGCCTGTTCGGAGGTTATAACCCCGTTTTTCTCGGCCAAGTTGGCGATTTCAGTCAGGAATGATGGATCGCCGTGCGGCGGATGGGTGACAGCCCGGGCATTTTCCAAGTTCATGCGCTTACGGAGACGCCTGGAGCCAATCCGTGCGGCGTGGGCTTCATAGTTCCTGCCTACCAATTGGCTTACATTGCCCCCCATAGCGCCTACAGTAGTTTTCAGTTCAGTCATGTTGCCCTCCATAGCGCCTACAGTAGTTTTCAGTCCTGCGACATCGCCTTCCAATCTGGCTTGGCCGTCTTTCAGTTCTGCGACATCGCCTTCCAGTCTGGCTTGGCCGCCTTTCAGTTCTGCGACATCGCCTTCCAGTCTGGCTTGGCCGTCTTTCAGTTCCGCCACATCGCCTTCCAGTCTTTCAAGGCGTCGGTTGGTTATTTCGTTGTGTTCCCTGGTTAGCCGGACGAACTCGGCAAAATCCGTCATGTGCTGGGCAAGCAGAACCGGCAGATGTAGCAGGTCCTCGCTCAATAGGTGGCGGCGCAGTTCGTCACGGAGGGACGGTTCCTGCTCCAGGGCGTTGAGTATGTCTTGAAAAGTGTTGATTGAGACAGTCATGGCGGTTTCTTTTCCTTGAAGCTACGCTAGGTTATTCTATCATTTCCAAAGGGCAAAATCGCTTTGATTGGCTGCCGCTCTGATTAGCAGCCTGTAATTCTGAACGGGGGATGAAGGGGTCTCGCCCGCGCCAGAGAGACCTCTTCGTTCAGGATGGCATACTGGGATACTTGCCATCGCCCTAGCCAATAACGCTGGAGTTTGCCACATCCTCTCAACGCCGCTAGGATATAGTCAGTCACCATAGCGCAAGGCCCTGCGCCCCACCACGCGGGGCCGCGCCGATATTCGGAGGTACGCCATGCCCATCGACCCGCAAGCACAAGCAGTCATTGACACAGTAGACGCTCTTGGCCTCCCTGCTGTATGGGAGGTTTCTCCCGAACAGGCGCGAATAAACGCCTCTTCGCGTCCGCGCCCTGCTGGGCCGGAGGTTGCCGCGGTCGAGAACCGCAGCATACCCGGCCCTGACGGTGACGTCCCCGTTCGCATTTACACGCCGGAAGGCAGCGGCCCCTTCCCCATTCTGGTCTGGTATCACGGCGGCGGCTGGGTCGTAGGCGACCTGGAGTCGGCTGACCCCACAGCCAGGCATCTGTGCAAGGGCGCGGGCTGCGTGGTGGTGTCTGTGGACTACCGGCTGGCTCCTGAGACCAAGTTCCCCGGCCCCGCCGAGGATTGCTATGCCGCCACGGAGTGGGCTGCCGACAACGCAGCCAGCATTAACGGCGACGCTTCCCGCCTGGCTGTGGGCGGTGATAGCGCCGGCGGCAATCTGGCCGCCGCGGTGTCGCTGATGGCCGCCGACCGCAACGGCCCGGACATTGTTCATCAACTGCTGGTTTACCCGGTCACCGAGCGCAACTACCAGACCGCCTCCTACGTGGATAACGCCCAGGGCTATTTGCTGGCCCGAGACGCTATGCGCTGGTACTGGGACGCCTACTTGGCAGACGAAGCCGACGCATCCAACCCCTACGCCGCGCCGATGCAGGCTGCCAGCGTGGCCGGGCAGCCCCCAGCGCTGGTCATTACCGCCGAATATGACCCGCTGCGCGACGAAGGTGAAGCCTATGGCCGTCGGCTCCAGATGGCAGGGGTGGACACCACCATCAGCCGGTACGACGGCATGATTCACGGCTTCTTCGGCATGGTGGGCGTGATGGACAAGAGCGGACAGGTCATGGAGGAAGCTAACGCCGCCCTGCGCTCCGCTTTCGCCGGGGCCGCCGTTCCCGCTCCCGCCGACGACTAAGACCTCACAAGTTTTCAGCGCAAGGACGCAGGAATTTTAGAAATTCTCCCCCATAATCCCTGCATCCTTGCGCCATTGCACCGTCCGGTCAAAATTCAATTTGCAAGAAGAGAGAACGATGGCAACTGCTAATCCCGTCGAGGTCACTGTCTGGCAAGACTACACTTGACCCTTCTGTTATGTGGGCCTGGGCAGGCTCGATATTATTGCCAAGGAACTCAGCATCACTGTAGACCGCAGGCCGTTCCTATTGCGGCCTGACTGCCCGCCGGAAGGACAACCACGGCGGTTGTTCGACGGGGAGACCGAGACTGAACTCAACCCTGCGATGCAGGAACGGGCGCGGAGCGCGGGCCTCATTATGCGCCGCCCGCAGTGGTCGCCCAACACCCTGTACGTTCACGAGGCTACGCTGTACGCTAAAGAGAAAGGTCTCGACGACTCCTTCCATCACGCGGCCGCCGCCGCCTTCTGGGAAGAGAGCGCCGATCTAGGCAACCTGGAAGTGGTCAAAGGACTGGCTGCGGCCGCTGGCCTTGACTGGGGCGAGCTGGGGCCGCGTCTGGAATCGGGCCACTACCGGGACATGGTGGTGGAGTCCAACGAGACGGCGCGCGCCAGCGGCATTGGCGGCACTCCCACCTATCTCATCGGCGGCTGGCGTAAATTCGGCGACCTGAGCGTCGAAGAACTCAAGACTATAATTGAGGCGGTGGGCCGTTAGTCTCGCCGTGAGGTAGTTATGTCTACGCAACCTGCCATAGTAGTTGCGGGCGCCGGCATATTTGGGCTGTCCGGCGCCTTGGAACTTCGCAGCCGGGGTTATGCGGTTACTATCGTTGATCCAGGCCCGGTGCCGCATCCGCTGGCGGCTTCCAATGATGTCAGCCGTATGGTGCGTATGGATTACGCCGACGACGCGCTGTACAGCGACCTGGCCGTCGAAGCCATCGAAGGCTGGCACGCCTTGAACGAGCGCCGGGGACGGCCCCTGTATCATGAAGACGGTTTCTTGGTCTTGACCAGCCATCCCCTGGATGAAGGCGTAGTCGAGCGGAAATCCTACGACCTTCTTACGGCTGCTGGTTGGCCGCTGGAACGACTGGATTCCAGTTCCGTCGCCGAGCGGTTTCCTATGTGGAACGCCGGACACTACACTGATGGGTACTTCAATCCCCGTGGTGGATGGGCCGAGGCCGGGGAAACAGTGTCTTTCCTGCTTGCGGAGGCTGCCGCGGCAGGAATTGAAATACAGACGGGTTTCACTACCGTTTCCACACTGGTGGACTCAGGACGCGCGGTTGGCCTGCGTTCCGCTGATGGCGGCGAGATTCGGGCAGACGCTGTGCTGGTGGCCGCCGGGGTGTGGACGCCCCGACTGGTGCGGGAAATGCAGGACATGATGACACCGATTGCCCAGACCTTGGTGTATCTGCGACCTAACCTGCCGGAACGCTTCAGGCCGCCGTCCTTCCCGCCGTGGGGCGCGGACATTCCCCGCACCGGCTGGTACGGCTTTCCGGCGAATGCGGAAGGGGTTGTGAAAATGGCGAATCACGGCCCAGGCCGAGCTGTGGACGCAGACGACGCGAGGGATGCGGAAGACGCCGTTATAGAGTCCTGCCGGGAATTCCTCGCTCATTCTCTGCCGGAACTGGCCGACGCACCCCTCGCGGGAAGCCGGGCCTGCTTCTACAACGACACTTGGGATGCCGACTTCTATATCACGCGCCATCCGCAGGTCAAGGGTCTCACCATCGCCACCGGAGGAAGCGGCCATGCCTTCAAGTTCACCCCCGTCCTGGGCAAGGTAACAGCCGATGTTCTGGAAGGCCGTCCGAATCCTTACGCTCACCGCTTCGCTTGGCGGACTAGGGGAGAGGCGCCCGGCGAGGCGACTCGGTACTCAGGGGAACAGGAAGGCTCTCTTGCATCGCAGAACCCGTAAAATGAGCAGGGGCGGCATAGCGCCGCCCCTCTTTCTGTGTATGTTATACGGTAGCCCCCGCGTGGCAGTGGAAGCCCATTAGCCCCACGCCGGGGCCGGCTCGAACTGTTTGAGTTCCGGCATCACTTCGGATGCGAACAGGCGCATACTACGCTCGGCGTCTTCGAAGGGCATTCCGCCGTAGCTGAAGGCGGCTACTAGCGAGTCGGCTCCGGTGTAGCCGTGGATGTCCATTACTTTCTGATAGCATTGCTCCGGCGTTCCGGTTACCTGAAGACCAACGAAGAAGTCCTGCACGTCCCGGTCGCCGTAGGCGTTTATCTTGTCGGTGAAGTTGGCGTAGTATTCGTAGCCCCGCGTGGTTTTCAGGTGGTCGCTGCGGAACTCGTAGTGTTTTATCACCGAGTCCCAGTAGGCGCCGACGTAGCGGCGGGACATCTCCGCGGCCCGCTCCTGCTCCTCGTCGCAATAGGCGAATGTCACCACCACCGGGGCGGGCGGCTCTCCCGCGTTGACCTCCTGGTAAGCGGCGCGGTAGGCCGCCAGTTCAGACTGCACATCGTTCCAAGGCTTCTGCGGGATGATGAGCACTCCCACGCCCAGTTTCGCCAGGACGATGCTGGACTCCGGCGAGATGGCGGCGGCGTAGGTTCGCCCCGCGAAGGTCTTGAAGGAATTGGGGCGAATTTCCACTCGCGGCTGTCGAATGTGTTCGCCGTCAAGCTCGGCGAACCCCTCTTCGAGGGCATTGACCAGTAGTTGCGCCGATTCGTTGAAGCGCCCCCGCGACTGATTCATGTCCAGCCGGAAGCCTTCGTACTCCACCCGCGCCAGCCCGCGCCCGACGCCGACGATGACCCGCCCGTCGCTGAGGTTGTCCAGCATCACGAACTCTTCGGCCACGCGCACCGGGTCATGCCACGGCAACACCACCACCATTGACCCCAGTCTGGCACGCTCCGTCCGCCCGGCCATGTAGGAAAGGAACTGTAGCACGTCAGGGCACATAGTGTAGTCGGTGAAGTGATGCTCCACTCCCCAGATAGACTCATACCCCAGCGGCTCGGCGAGATCAGCCAATCGCAACTCGTTGCGATACACCTCGTAGTCGGACAGATGCTTGCCGGGGTTCTGAAAAATTGTGGACATACCTACGTGCATGACTGACCGCCTTATAGATTTTCCGCGAGAATACGATGTTTGCCGCCCGCCAGTCTAGGGCAGAATTCCCGAATACAGGACAAGACCAGGCTAGTCTGCCCGGGGAACCGGTCGTCCGCCTCCACCGAGCGGAGAGTGGCTGGCCGGCAACAGAGACATAGTATTAGGATCTGCCATCAGCTTGAAAATCTCCAGCGTGGTCGCGCCCAACAGGGCTTCATCGCCCGGCCCGAAAACGACTGGGCAAAATCGCCTCTCGCCTTTGATTTCGAGCGTTGCCTGAGCATACGGAAGCTCTACCCAGCTCCCATCGGCGAGAGAGTAGGTATGCGAGGTTAAGGGTTGCAGGCGCAGCCCGGCCAGCAACGATTCTGGAAACATAGAATCTGCGGCCCCGGTGTCCACCATAGCGTCAATTTCGATGAAATCCCCTCCCTCCGGGTTGCCCACCTTTACGCGCTGCCAAAAAACGCCCATATGATGTTGACCTCTGAAATGATGTCTTGAAGCGGGTTACCGCCCGATGCTGCTTCCCCGATGATGCTTCACGGAAACTCAAGCTAACCGGAGTGTCCAGTTTGCGGCGGTTTTGAGCCGAAGCTGATAGGGAAACATCGCCCCCCTAGTCTATCTAAATCGTGATTTGTTGGGAGATATCGAACTTCCTCTCCTGCCACCGGCCCTAATCCCCCGGCAGGTTTCCCGCCACATCAACGCGGAGTTCGTTTTCGAGGCGTTGGCGGACGTTTTCGCTGAGGACGCCGCACTTGAAGAGGTTGTTGACCAAGGTGTTGTGCATCTCGTGCTTGAAGAGCTGGCGGAACATTACGAAGTCGCTGCTCTGGGCCTTGTCGCGGCGCATCTTGCGAATTTCGTCAATCTCGTGATTGTTGAAGCCCATATCCAGGTAGGCTTCCTTGGGGAAGCCTCCGGTGAGCGTGTTTCGTAGGAAGTGGATGGTAAAGTCCTCCATATCCTCCCGTTCTCTGGGTGACAGTTGCTGTACCAGCTCAGGTAGGCTGAGCATACCGAAGCCCATGTGGCGCGACTCGTCGCGTAGAATGAGCTTGCAGCCCTCGCGGAGCAGGCCGTCCCTGGCCGTCTCCGCCAGCATCTTGAAGAGAGCCACCGCGAAAGTCTCGCCCACCAGTTGCAGCCCGATAACCTTGATGTACCAGCGCGGGTCGCCCAAGATATAGTCGAAGAGTTCCCGCCCGACCTCCGACTGCCCGTAAACCTGCCCAACCCGGCTATGCAGGTAACGCTGGAAGAACTCGGTGTGCCTGGCTTCGTCCATCACCTGAGTGGACATAAAGAACTTGGTGTCTGAGTCCGGCAGCACGTTGGCTAACTGTGAGCAAACCAGCACCGCAGCGTGTTCCCCGTGAAAGAGCTGGCTGAGCCGCCAGGCGGAGAAGAGGCGATTCATCTCCTGCTTCTCTGCGGCACTCATCTTATGCCAGTATGGGGAGTCGTAAATGTCTATCAGTTCGTCGGCGACGAAGCCCTGCTCGAAGTCCACCGGCTTGTCCCAGGCAATATAGGTAGCCGCATTCCACTGGTCGCGCTTGGCGTTTTCGTACAGCCGCCGCATATCGTCTTTCCGCACTTCTTGGTCGTGCAGAAATACCACGTCGTATTCGGCGCGGACAATGTGGGACGATTCAGGTGAAGTAACCATACAGCATTCCTCCCCTGAACATAGGGGGCCTAGGCTCGGGAAATTTTAGTTATCATAATATCGGGAGTGCTCTGTTGTTGTAAACTGGGGTTGTCTGGTCAAGAATATCTGCCGATTCAGCATACGCAAATTAAGCTGGTTGTTGTAAACCGGGTTTGTCTGGTCAAGAACATCCTAAGAGGCACCGCAGCGGCTCGCTGACCAAGAACTTCCAGAGGCTTGGCCAGGACTTTCTGTCAGATTTGGCAATCCCTATCTACTACATTCAGCACGGCAGCTTCTGCGTCTGTTCTGGAGAAAACAGCGCTTGGGAATCCAGCCGAAATAGTCACCGGCGGAGCGGCGGCCCTGGAGTGCAAAAGGAGCAGCGCCGGAAAAGCAAGACCAGCGGCCTGAGTGCTTGCCCAATTAGCCCGCGCATAGTAAATTTAACTCAATCCGGCAGTTGCCAAGAGGGTTCAGCAAATGACGACCACCAAACACGAGAAGGGACTGATAGTTATCCAGCTTACTGGCGGAAATGATTACCTGAACACGGTGGTGCCTTACGGCGACGGGCGCTACTACGATTCCCGTTCCACGGTGCACATCCCGCAAGATAAGGTAATCCCCCTTAACGGCGATATAGGCTTCAACCCTAGCATGGGGCCGATGAAGGCGCTGTGGGATGAAGGGAAAGTGGCGGTCATCAACGGCATCGGCTACGAAAACCCCAATCGCTCCCATTTCCGAGCTATGGACATTTGGCACACCGCCGAGCCAGAGTCCATTGGCACCGAGGGTTGGCTGGGGCGCGCTATCCGCGACCTGGACCCCCGGGGAGATAACGTGCTTACCGCAGTCAACTTCGGGCGTGGCCTCCCCCGCGCGCTGGGTTGCCCCGGCGTTTCGGTGGCCTCGGTGGGAGACCTGGCAACCTACGGCCTGTTTCCGGACATCGAGGACGAAGAACTGCGAATGTTCACTCTCGAAGCCTTCGCCCGGATGTACGGCCCGGCCTCCTTTACGAAAACGGGGAGTGGCCGCGACCCGGTGATGTCTCTGCTGAGCAAGACTGGGCAGGATGCCTACGTGGGCGCTGACATCCTTCGCACCGCTCCCGAGCAGTATTCCTCCAGCGTGGAGTATCGCAGCGACTCCTTGTCCAAGAACGTTCAGAGCATCGCCCAAGTCTTTCTGGCAAACCTGGGAACCCGCATCTACTACACCCAGCACGGCAGCTTCGACACCCACTCCGGCGAACTGCTCACCCACGCCTCTCTCTGGGATGATGTGGCCGGCGCGGTGGGCAGCCTGATGGACGACCTGAAAGAGCATGGCCGGGAAGACGACGCAGCGGTGTTGGTTTTCTCGGAGTTCGGCCGCCGCATCAAGGATAACGGCACCGGCAGCGACCACGGCTCCGGCGGCGTCGCCTTCCTCATCGGTGGGGTGGTCAACGGCGGCTTGTACGGGGAATACCCGTCGCTGGCGGAAGCTGACCAGTTGAACGGCGACCTGCGCCCTAACAACGATTTCCGCTCCACCTACTCTGCGATTCTGGACGAGTGGCTGGGGCTGGACCCTGATCCCATTGTCAACGGCCAGTTCGAGCAGCTAGGCCTGTTCCGCGCCTAGACGCTGTCTTTGGCTGACGGAGATTGACGCCCACAACGGAGCAGCGGACTTCAATCTGGAGCGTGCCGGAAAGATGGCGAAAACTGTTCTTCGCCATCTTCTCCTTCCAGACGGCGTGTGTAATCGGGTTGTCAGTCTGGTATGAGATAATTGTCATAGCTGAAGATTCCTGGCCGGAAACCGTATTTGCCATCGGGAATAACGCAAGCCCGGCAGTAGGAGTTATAGCAGCAGAAAGCATCATCCTGACGGAGGCTTTTTATATGGTGATATTTGGGGGAATAGTGGAACGGTATCAGAATCGCCTGAGACAACGCGAGGCCGAGGGTGAGGCCCGCGGCGAAGCTCGCGGCGAGGTTCAAGGCGCGGCCAGAGAGCGGAAAAAGTGGGAAGATTGGAACCAGCGGCGTATGGAAGCCAAAGCTAACGGCGAGCTTTTTGATGAGCCACCGCCTTCCGCACTACACCAAGAAAAAGCGGACGGCTAGTAAAGCAGGATAACGTTAAGCCCGTTTCTATGACTCTGCCGACTTCCAAGATTTCCCTCCGCAATGGGCGCAAAAACTTTGAAAACGCGAGGTCTGCAATGAACGATAAAAACATTGCCCTGATGGCCCACCTGATGCGGCGGGCCGGCTTCGGCGCCAGCCGCGATGAGCTGGAGCGTTGCTTGGAGCAGGGTTACGAGGCAACAGTCGAAGAACTGTTGGACACTAACGGCGCCAGCAGTATGCCCGACGACCTGATTCGCCGCTACCACGTGGAGCAGTCGGAACTCCGCGACCTAGCCGGTTCGGCCGCCTATTGGATGTACCGGATGATTACCACCGACCAGGCACTGGAAGAGAAAATGGCCCTCTTCTGGCATGGTTTGTTTGCCACCGGCTACGCCAAGTTGAACCAGGCCCGCTCCCAGCTTAACCAGGTTGAGATGTTCCGTCGCAATGGGCTGGGCCGATTCGACGAGATGCTGCAAGAGATTTCCCGCGACCCGGCCATGCTGGTCTGGTTGGATAACAACGACAATCATGGCGACGCCATCAACGAGAACTACGGACGCGAGTTGCTTGAACTGTTCTCCATGGGCATCGGCAACTACACCGAGTACGACATCAAGGAATGCGCCCGCGCCTTCACCGGTTGGACCCTGGGCAATGCCGAGTACATGGCCGTCCGGGCCCACAAGGACTCCATCTGGCCTTATGGCCGCATCGCTTGGCACTTCGACTACCGCGAGGAAGACCACGACAGCGGTGAAAAGACTTTCTTGGGCGAGACCGGCAACTTCAACGGCGAAGACATCATCCAGATCATCGCGAAGCAGGACGCCACCGCAGAGTTCATCTGCGTCCGCCTGTTCCAGTTCTTCGCCGCCGATGAGGTGACCGGCGAAGGCCGTCGCACCATCAATGCCATGAAGGAGACCTACTTCGAGTCCGGTTACGAAATCAAGAACGTGCTCCGGACGCTGTTCAACTCCGAATACTTCAAGTCCAACGAGGCCCGTTTCGCCCGCGTCAAAGGGCCGGTGGAGCTGGTGGTCGGCGCCATTCGCACGGCTGGCAGTTACCAGACCCCGACGCTGGGCATCGAAAGGGTGTCCAACAATATGCTCTACATGGGTCAGGGCCTGCTACAGCCCCCCACGGTGGAGGGTTGGCACGAGGGCGTCGAGTGGATTGATAGCGGCTCTCTGGTAGAACGGGTCAACTTCGCAGCCAAGGAACTGGCAGACATCGGCAGCCCCGGCATCCGTTCCATCATCGAGCGTCTGGCTGCATCGGGCAGTGGCGTACTGTCCCCCGGCGAGTTTGCCGACGGCTGCGTTGACCTGCTTGGCCCCATCGCGGTAAGCGCCGAAACCCGCTCGGCGCTGGTGGATTACGCCTCCCGACAAGGTGACCTCGACCTGCGAGACCGACAGCCCGGCGACGATTCCGAGCACCGCGTCGGCAATATGCTGCGCCTGATAGCCGCCACCCGCGAGTACCAGTTAGCCTAATTCTGCTGACCCCTCTTGAGAGGGCTGGAGTCAAGGCATTGACCACGCAGACACAATCCTCCACCATCACGGTGGAATACGTTAAAACCATCGGTATCGTCAACAACGGCCTGAACGGTCGGGGTTTCGCCAACCCTTATGACCTTGCCGTAAGTGGGGATGGACGCATCTATGTGCTTAACCGCTGCGACCCGGCCCGAGCAGACGCCATTCGCATAGGCGTCTGCAACCTGGATGAGGACTATCTGTTCGAGTTTGGGGACGGCGCGGGTGATGGCGATACGCAATTTCGCTGGCCGGTGGCGATGTGCTTCGACAGCCAGGGCCGGCTGTACATTACGGATGAGCAGAACCACCGGGTCACGGTGTTCGACAGCGAAGGCCAATTCCTCCATAAGTGGGGAACGCCAGGCAGCGGAGACGGGGAGTTCAACGGCCCAGCCGGAGTTGCCGCCGGGCCGGGCGCCGTAATTTATGTGGTGGACCAGCACAATGCCCGAGTCCAGAAATTTGCTTCTGACGGCAGCTATATCCACCAGTGGGGTTCGCAAGGCAGTGGGCCCGGACAGTTCAATCTGCCCTGGGGCGCGGCTACCGACACGGCCGGTAACGTCTACGTCGCCGACTGGCGCAACGACCGCATCCAGAAGTTCAGCGCAGATGGCGAGTTCTTGGCTGCCTTCGGTTCATCCGGCTACGGTGAAGGGGAGTTCCAGCGCCCTACCCAAGTAGCCGTGGACAGCGAAGGCTACATCTATGTGGCCGACTGGGGCAACGAGAGAGCGCAAATTCTTAATTCTGAGGGGCGCTTTCAAGCAGTGCTTCGAGGCGAGTCTACCGTGTCGAAGTGGGCTCAGGAATACTTTGACGCGAACCCAGAGGAAGCGGCGGAGCGCAACCGCTCCAACCTTATGCCGCAACTGCCTCCCCATCTGAACACGCCCTATCACATTTCATCGCAGACCGAACCATACTTCTGGGGGCCGGTGTCAGTGTCGCTGGACAGCGAAGGCCGCCTCTACGTGGTCGAAACCAACCGGCACCGCTTCCAGGTTTACCAGAAGCGTTAATCTCCTGCTTAATGCCCGGAGCATAATGGCCACGGAGCAACCAGTCTCCGTGGCCCTTGTGCGTTCTGGGGTTAATCCCTAGGCCGTGGCCGACAGTCCGGCGGCCACGATGCCGGCGAGGGCCGCGTCTTCATCCTCCTGGGCGGTGCCGCCACTGCCGCCGACCGCGCCGACCAGCACGCCGTTCTTGAATACGGGCAAGGCGCCCTGGCCGGGTATCATGTGGCCGCCCTCCATTGCCATCAGGCCACGGAATACCGGGGCCAGAGCGTTCTCGGTCAGCTCGCCACTGGCGCGCCCGAAGCAGGACGCCGCCACGGCTTTGGCCCGCGAGATGGGGGGCGTGCGCCACGACGCGCCGTCAGTGCGCATCATAGTAATCAGGTCGCCGCGCGGGTCAACCACTGAGATGCTCATATTGGCGCCCATTTCCAGCACCTTGGCCTTGGCCGCCGCCAAGATAACTTCCGCTTCCGCCAGAGTCAGGCTGGGCATAATTCACCTCCAAAATCGTAACCGGATTCAACCGCATATTGTAGGCCACAACTCGGTTTCGTCAACCTGGCGGCCCAAAGCCCTATGGAGCGTATATGTCCGTATGCGGGTAGAACGTCTGCCAACCAAACCAGTAGGCATCGCGAGACGGCAGCCGGGTTAGTCGCCGGGATGGGTCTCCGGTATGTTCAAGAGCATCTTCCAAGACCTGCCACCGCTGGCCTTCGGCATCCTGCAACTGCCCGCCGGGCCGGGCTTGGAATACAAAGCCGTCCCGGTCGTACGCGCGGACTCCGCCTCCGGTCACGGCAACGATGACCACGTCCTGCCCGCCCACCGTGTCATTCAGCGCTTGCGCTTGGACCAGAGCCGAACGCTGATAGGCGCGAGCTTCGTCATCGAAGGCAAGTCCGAACACCTGCTCCTTGATGGGCAAGTTGTCATCAATACCGGCCACGGGAAACATTGTGCCGGGTTCGGCACGGTAGGAATAATAGATGGAACCGGAGTCTTCTTCAGGGGTGTAGAACTCGGCAGGGTAGATACCTGTGTCGTTGCTGATGACCGTGGTGTTGGGGTGCCCGGCCAGCCACTCGCTCCAGGTGGTCAGGACATTGGGCAGGATGCTCAGGCGGATGCCGCTTCCGGCCAGCGGCCCGACCACCGGCTCGCCCCGGAACTGATGCCAGAGGGTTTCGGTGGCCCGGTCGTACATCAGCTTGTTGCTCCGGTGGAGCATTCCTGAAGTGCCGAACTCCGTTGGTTTGCCGTTAATCTCGGTGGAATACACGATTCCGGAGCCGCACAGCGTTCAATACGCCAAGGCGAACTGCACCCCTCCCACAGTGTCGTTAGCCATTTCGTGGGCGTTGAGGACGCGCAACGGATAGGCGCGGTGTTCCCCGTTGATGGACACTCCGAACACCCGGTCTCCGGGTTGCAGGTATGTTGCTTCCTCGGGGGAAATATGTGGCGGAAAGCGCAGGTCGGGGATGCCGTCGCGCCGTACGCCGCCCCAAGCTATTTCCTCGAGCCGGATGGTCGCCGGCACGCCGTCATACATGAACTTGCCCATGGACTGGTCTATGAATCCGAACAGTTGCCCCTTCCAACCGTCATACCCCTCCGGCGGCGTGACCTCCGGGTGCAGCGTCAACCACTCCAGCCACCAGCCCCAACCGCCTTGGCCGTCCGGCACGATGGCGAATTCTTCCTCCGGTATTTTGTCCCGAATGCGCACCATGAAGGAGGCCAGTGTCAGCAGCGCTTCTTCGTTTTGCTGGAATCGCATAAATTCCAGCAGTACGGGGATATAGGCGGTGTTGTGGGAATAGGCCATCTTGCGTCCCACTTGGGCCAACGGCTGGTCCAGAGCGGCATACATCAACTCGGTGGGGTTGTCCGGCAGAAAGTCCAGGTCGTCGGCGTTCAGCGGCGATGGAGGGAAGGGGTACAAAGGCGTTTCCGTTGGCGCAGCCGGGGTAGAGATAGGCGTGGCCGTCGGCGGTGGCGCGAAGGTAGACGTCGGCGATGATGGCGCAGACTCCGCCGCGCAGGCTGCGACTGCCGCCAGCGCCAGCGCCGCGATGAACGGGACGGCAACGGCTTGCAGACGCATTAAGCTGTTTCCTGAAACAGCTCGCGGCCGATGAGCATACGGCGAATTTCGCTGGTTCCCGCGCCGATTTCGTATAGCTTGGCGTCGCGGAGCAGACGGCCAACCGGGAAGTCATTGACATACCCGTTGCCGCCTAGAGTCTGGATGGCTTGAAGGGCCATTTGTGTTGCCCGCTCTGCGGAGAACAGCAGACAGCCGGCGGCATCCTTGCGGGAAATCAGCCCCCGGTCGGCGGCGCGGGCCACGGCGTAGGTGTAGGACTGGCAGGCCGATAGCGAGGTGTACATATCAGCCAGCTTGGCCTGGATCAACTGGAACTCGCCGATAGGCTGGCCGAACTGCTCTCGTTGGTGGACATAAGGCACCACTGCGTCGAGGCAGGACTGCATAATGCCCAGCGGCCCGCCGGTAAGCACCAGCCGCTCGAAGTCCAGGCCGCTCATCAGCACCGCCACGCCGCGGCCGGCCTCGCCCAGCACGTTCTCTTCCGGGACTTCGCAGTCCTCGAACACCAGTTCGCTGGTGGAGGAGCCGCGCATCCCCAGCTTGTCCAGCTTGGGCGAGGGCTGGAACCCCGGGAACCCGCGCTCAACGAGAAAGGCGGTTATGCCCCGCGAACCGGCCTCCGGGTCGGTCTTGGCGTAGACTACCAGCGTGTCGGCCTCCGGGCCGTTGGTGATCCACATCTTGCTGCCGTTCAGGATATAGCGTCCGCCACGCTTTTCCGCCCGCAACCGCATACTCACCACATCGGAACCGGCGTCCGGCTCGCTCATCGCCAGCGCGCCCACGTGTTCGCCGCTGACCAGCGAGGGCAGGTAGCGGCGCTTTTGTTCTTCGTTGCCGTTGCGGAAAATCTGATTAACGCAGAGGTTGGAATGGGCGCCGTAACTCAGACCGACGCTGGCGGAACCACGGGAGACTTCCTCCATTACCACGGTGTGGGCCAAGTAGCCCAAATTCGCGCCGCCGTAGTCCTCTGATGCGGTGATGCCCAGCAATCCCAAGTCGCCGAGCCGGGGCCACAGGTCGCGGGGGAATTCGTTGGACTGGTCTATTTCGTTGGCGCGGGGAGCGATTTCGGCGGCGGTGAACTGGCGCACCGTCTCGCGGACGATGCCCACCGTCTCGCCCAAATCGTGGTTCAGCGTGGCCCAGGGTTGGCGCCGAGAGGCCATGAGTGATTCCTTTTCCTGAAGTTCAAGTTCGAGTGGGATGGTGGAAGGGCGAATCAGATGGCGCGCCGGTCAATGATGCGACGGGCCTTGAACTGGGTGCGCTCAAATTCGCCTGCCGGCTTTAACTCCACCGCCACCCCGACGCCGAGAGCGCGGCGGAGGGCGGCGGTGATTTCCTCGCGCACAGGCTCCAACGCCGCCGGGTCAAACTCGCGCCCGGCGAAGGTCTCTGCCAGCACCTCGGTCTGGACGGTCAGTCGGTCTAGCTGTCCCGCTTCCCGTTCCAGCAACAGCCGGAACTCGCCGCCGAAGACGTCCATACTCCGCAGAATGTCCTCGATGCGGGAGGGAAAGACGTTCTGGCCGCGCACGATGATCATGTCGTCGGCCCGCCCGTAGATGCCGCGGGTCAGTGTGGGATAGGTGCGCCCGCAGGGGCAGTCAATCATCTCCCACTGCGCGATGTCGCCGGACCAGTACCGGATCATCGGCTGTGAGGTGCGCTCGGTATGGGAGTACACCGGCACGCCCTCGGCGCCTATAGGGAGATTGCGCCTGGTTTCGGGTTCCACCAGTTCGGTGTAGACGATGTCCTGCCACAGGTGCATCCCGCCGGGGAGATGGCGGCATCCGGAATTGCTCATCCAGGGCGTCATCTCGGCCATACTGCCTTGGTCAACGACATAGCAGCCGAAGGTGTCCTCGATCAGCTTGCGGGTGGCCGGGACGCTGGCTCCCGGCTCGCCGGAGAAGAACATGAACCGGAAGGCGAAGTCGTTAAGCGGATCAAGACCCATCTGCCGGGCAGTCTCGGCCAGGTAGAGGGCGTATGAAGGCGTGCCGTAGAGGGCTGTGGGCTTTACCATGGCGGCCCACTCGGCGGCCCGCTCCGTTTGGCCGGGGGCGCCGCTGCCGAAGGGGAAGCAGGTTGCGCCCAGCCGCTCTGCGCCGACCAGAGCGCCCCAGCTTCCTACGTAGAGGCTGAATACGGCGGCCACCATCACCAAGTCATCGGGGCGCAATCCGGCCCCCCACAGGATGCGGGCGTGGGCCTCGGCGATGCGCTCCCAGTCCTCGCGCCCGATACCGAATACCGTGGGCCGCCCGGTGGTGCCGGAGGTCCCATGCACCCGAAAGACGTCTTCGGGAGGGACGCACAGGAACCGTCCGTAAGGCGGATGCTCTTCCTGCTCCCGGCGTATCTCTTCTTTGGTAAGGATGGGCAGTTGCGCGAACTCTTCCAGGCTGTTCAGGTTTTCCGGGTCAACCGGCGCGCCGCGGTAAAATTCGCGGTAGAACCCGGATTTACGGAAGGCGTATCTTACCTGCCGCCGCAGCTTGTCTAGTATTAGCGCGTCCCGTTTTTCGGGCGGCATTGTTTCCGGCTCAGGCGACCAGTGTTCCTGTCCGGCGGGCGGAACATAGTCGGCGGAATAACGGGGCGGCCAATTCGTTGCGGTCATAGGTTGCCCTTGCGTTTACTGCGTCCGGCGGACGTTGGCGAATATGAAGTCAATCATTTCCGAGGTGAAGCTGCCCACGGGGAAAACGCCATGTATCCCCATTTCCTGCAAGGGAGCCACGTCGTCCTCGGGTATAGTGCCTCCGACCAGAAGCAATACCTCGCCGCTCAGTCCCCGCTGGTCCAGCGCGGCAGTGAGGCGGGGCATCAGGCGCATATGTGCGCCTGACAATATGCTGATGCCCAGCACGTCGGCATCTTCCTGCAAGGCAGTCTGGGCAATCTGGTCGGCGGTTATGCGCATACCCATGTAGACGACTTCGAGGCCAGCGTCGCGCATAGCCCTGGCAATGACCTTGACGCCGCGGTCGTGGCCGTCCAGCCCCATCTTGGCGAGAAGAATCTTGGGAGGCGTTTGTTGATTAGGAATAGTCAATCTGTGGAACCTCTTTAGTGTAGAGCCTCTTTCCTGGTTGCCGCATCAGATTTGCGGAACTCCCAGTCGCCGCTTTCCGTCGCAACCAGCGTCCTGCCGTGGGCCCTGGCGATGGCGTGGTGCTTGGCTGACAGAACGGTAGGCGGCTGAGCGAAGACAACAGCCGAGTCTGCCCTTCCGCAATCCCTGAGATATTCTTCGGTCACCAGCAAGACCTCGTCAAGAAAGGACGGCGCGACTCCTCTGGCGCCGGAAAAATCTAGGCGCAACAGGCCGCCCCCGTTATACGCCACCGCCGCCAGCAAGGGTTTGATGCTTCGGGCGGATTCGCGGGAAACCAAAACGGCCTGGCCTACGATGTCGAATACATTGACGCTATTCATTGGTTAACCTTTAAGCAGGGATCGAAAGGTAAGCCAAGGTTCCCGGAAACAGGTTAGCGCGAACCATACGAATCTGGGAATCTTTGCTCATAGTGAGAATCCCTTTCCCGGAATGAATTACTAATTCCCTTCCGCCGATACGCATTTCCTCGAATACGCTGAAAAGGCCGATGCCGCGAGTAGGAGATGATGTTCCGCTTACCAGTTCTTTGGTAGCTATCTCGATGGCTGACCAGTGGTGTCCGAAATGTTCCAGCGCAGAATTACGCTCAAGAGATTGCCGTATTCCGATACCACCATCGGCGACACCGCAAATAAACCGCCGGTCTTGCCCTGATGAGTAAAATTGAACCAATCCGTAAGCTCCAATACTTGACTCCGAATGTTCTGCCGCGTTATTGACCAGCTCGGAAAACAGTTCGCAAACAATGGAGTGAACGTTTGCTGAACCTAGCCCTGAATTATATAAAAAATATTCAACTTTGTTAGTCAATTCGGCAGCTTGTAACAAGCTGTTAAATCGAGTTATCGGCAGGATAACGTCTGTGGGGACAGAGGTGTCCATATTGTCCGATTCTATATTAACACCCTCTTTACAGAGAATATGAAATAGTCCTGAGTCAATCAAGGATGATGTCACTTTTCTGTCATTTGGGGGCAAGAGCAAACAGTTGAGACCGCGCTGTCTCCACAGTGATAGATAAACCGCGCACCATAACATCGCGGGAGGATGAACGCCGGAACACTCCCTAAGATTGACGACTACCTCCGGTTGCGGGAATGGGTGTAAATGGGGGTCATATTTTGTGAACTTTGCCGCGATTCTGTGCGCATACTTGAAATTTTTGGGAGGGACTATTTCCATGTCCATCATACCCCGCAATGGTGGTTGCTAGAACGGGCGCGCCTTTATCGGTGGAGTGGGTATGAGACGCTGCTCTATCGGATCCTCAAGCAGCCGCAGTAGCTCCAGCGTAGTTGCTCCCAGCAACGGCGTGTTGCCGGGTCGATCGAAAACCACCGGCGCCGTTCGCGTTCGGCCTCCCGGCCGAACTATGGCATCTTCTATCGCATATTCCACTAGGTTGCCGTTGGCCGGCTCGAAGATATCGGAATCCAGCCGTTCTATGCCCAGCGGCTCCAACAGGTCTTCAGGAAGCATCGTGTAGATTGCTCCCGTATCCACCAAGGCCTCTACTGAGACAAACTCGTCCCGGGACTTGTGCCGCACTTCCACCGCTGCGCTAAATACTCCCACGATTTCTTTCTTATACGATAAATTGGATCGCATTAAAACACCCCTGGGTCTACGTATTCCCCGTAAACATCGCGGAGGGTGTCCAGAATCTCCCCCTCGGTCGCCATTACGCCGACGGCTTCCAGCGTAGCAGGCATCAGGTTGGCGTCGTTCCTGGCGGCTTGCTTCAGGCCGGATAGCGCGTTTCGTACGTCCGACGGGCTGCGTTTGCTTCGCGCTTCGGCGAGGCGGCCCTTCTGCCATTCCTCCTCTTCCGGGTCGAACTGGAACAGTTCCAGCTTCTGCTGGGTTTCCGACTGGTACTGGTTGAGGCCGACGATGACCTGCCGCCCAGACTCGATGCGTTGCTGATATTCGTAGGCCGAGCGGGCTATCTCGCGCTCAATGTAGCCGCTGCCGATGGCTTGCAGTATGCCGTCGCGCATGGAGCCTGCGCCCATTTCGTTAATGCGGTTGATGTATTCGAGGGCCGCGCTCTCGATATCGTTAGTCAGCGTCTCCACGAAGAGGGAGCCGCCCAGCGGGTCTGCGGTGGCCGCTGCGCCGGACTCGTGGGCCAGGATTAGCTGCGTCGCCAGCGACATTCGCATGGCGTCTTCCGACGGTATATCATAAGCCTCGTCGTAGCCGCTGACGTGCAGGGACTGGGTGCCGCCCAGCACGGCGGCTAGAGCCTGCAACGCGCCGCGCACGATGTTGTTCTGGGCATCCTGGCGCATCAGCGTCGAACCGAGGGTCTGGGTGTGGAAGCGCATCCGCATAGATTCGGGACGGGTAGCCCCGTAGCGTTCCTTCATCACCCGCGCCCACATCCGGCGGGCAGCGCGGAACTTGGCGATTTCCTCGAAGAGGTCGTTATGGACGCCGAAGAAAAAGGACAGGCGGGGCGCGAAGCTGTCCACCGGCAGACCACGAGCCAGCGTTGATTCCACGTAGGCCATACCTTGGGCGATGGTGAAGGCCAGCTCCTGAACCGCGTCCGAGCCGCTCTCCCGCGTGTGGTAGCCGGATATGGAGATGGTGTACCAGTTGGGTGCGTGTTCCGTGCAGAACTCGACGATGTCGGTGGTTAGCTTGAGCGACGGCTGAGGCCCCAAGGCGAAAGTCTTTTGCCCATGAAACTCTTTCAGAGAATCGTTTTGCACCGTACCGCGGAGGGCAGACCAATCAACACGGCGTTCCTGCGCTACGGCCAAGAACATACTGAGCAGCACGATGGACGGGTGGTTGATGGTTAGCGAGACGCTGACCTGATCCAGCGGGATCTCGTGGAACAGGTCATCCATATCGCGCACGGTGTCTATGGCTACGCCGAGACGCCCCACCTCGCCCTCGGCCAGCTCGTGGTCCGAGTCGTAGCCGGTGAGCGTCGGGTGGTCGAAGTCGGTGCTGATGCCGGTCTGCCCGTGTTCCAGCAGGAACCGGTATCGCTCGTTGGTGGCCTGGGCAGTGCCGAAGCCTGCAATCTGGCGGCGAGTCCAAAGCCTTCCCCGGTACATATCGGGGTAGGGGCCTCGGGTGAAGGGAAACTCGCCGGGGCGGCCCAAATCGTTTTCCAAGTCTATGCCGGCAGCGGCCTCCGGGCCGTAGACCGGCTTGACCTCCAAGCCCGATAGGGTTCTGTATTCCGGCTGTAGGGCGTCTGCGCTCATTTCCCTTCCCCTTCCGTATGCGCCGAGGATGCGATTTGTCTGTATGCACCCAGAATACGACTTCGCGGTTATCCCACCCGCACGTACTTGTCTATGCTCTTCTCGGCGGTGAGGGCCAGGTAGAGGTCGCCGTGGGCGTCCACCCAAGAGCCGTGGGCCGAGCGTCCTGGGAACCGCTCTAGTACCTTGCCTTCGCCGTCCAAGACGCTTATCTGGGGCGGCTTGCCGTCTTCAGGCCGCTCGCTGGTATAGAAAATGCCCTCGCTGTCCTGCGAGATGTCCAGCGGCCGCTGCATATCGGTCCACATGGTGATGTATTCGCCTTCCGGGGAAAAGACCTGGACGCGGCTGTTCTCGCGGTCGCAGAGGTAGATGCGCCCGTCCTGACCAACAATCAGGCTGTGGGGCAGGTGGAACTGGTTGGGGCCGCCCTTGCCCGGCTCGCCCCACGAGGAAATCAGCTCACCGGCGGCGCTGAAGCGGTGCACCCTAGCGTTGCGGTAGCCGTCGGAAACGTACAGGTCGCCGCTAGGCGAAGGCACCAGCTCCGTCAGGTAGTTGAAAGGCCCGGCGGAACGCGGGCAGACCTCGCCGGCCACCTCGCAGCCGGTGTCCGAGTAGACGCCGGGAGCGCCAATGGTCAGCAGGGGAGCGCCGTCCAGGGTGCATTTCTGGGCGATGCTGCCTTCACGGTCGGTGAGATACACAATGTCGTCGGCGATGTAGATGCCGTGGGGGTTCTCGAAACGCCCCTCGCCCCATGACCCGACGAAATTGCCCTCCCGGTCGAATATCACCACCGGCGGCTCGGCCCGCTGGAAGGCATAGACTCGGTCTTGAGAGTCCGTGGCTACCCCGCTGACAGTGCCGAAGGCCATTCCTTCAGGCAGCCGCGCCCAGTCTTCTATGACTTCGTAAGTGTACTTGCCGCTTCCCACAGTAGCCAAAGCAAGCTCCTCCTAATTTCTGAATCCGGTTTGGCAGGACGGCCACTGTTAACATACTACCATAGCAGCCTCGCAACTATCCGGCGGCATATCGTCACGCCCGTCCGTTGTACAGGTAGTGTGGGCCGTCGGCCGGGGGCCGCCAGCTTTGGTAGAACTCCTCAATGTAAGGCAGCAGCCGGGCCGCCGTTTCCCTCGTCTCCAACGTTTCCGGTTCGATGGGCCGGGCCAATTGATGGCGAAGTTCGGCGGTAATTTCTTCTTCGTCGGCCTTGACGAAGCGCCCGCCGCAGAGCGCTACCTCGCCGTTAATCAGCACGGTGTCCACATGGCTCGACTTGCCCCGGTAGAGCACGGCGTTCACGGCGTCGGCTCCGGCATCGCCGGATCCCTCGAAGTAAGGAGCGGTCATGGACTCCCAGTCCAGCAACACCATGTCGGCGTAGCGGCCCGGCTCCAGCGCGCCAATGCGCCCCTCGAACCCGGTGGGGCGGGCCGCGTTGGCGGTGGCGAGGCGCAGGGCCTGATGGGCGTCCAGCGCCGGGCGGTCGAGGCCGGGCTGCCGGTGCAGCTTGGAAGCCAGGCGCATTTCTTGGAGCATATCGTCGTCGTCGTTGAGAGCAGTGCTGTCGGTGCCTAGCGCCACATTGACGCCACCGGACAGCATGGCGTTGACCGGCGCGATGCCGTTCTTCAGCCGAAGGTTGGAGCTGGGGTTGTGGCACACCGTGGCCCCGGAGTCCGCCAGCAGTTCAATATCGCCTTCGGTTAGCCAGACCGAATGAGCGCATGAAAGCTCAGGCCCAAGAAAGCCCAAGTCCGCCAAATGAGCCACGGGCGTCTTGCCCCAGGCGCGGATGCCGTATTCTTTCTGATACCAGCTTTCCACCAAGTGCATATGTACTGCCGCCCCATACCGGGCAGCATATTCTTTCGTCCGAAAGAAAAAGCCGTCGGAAGCCCACTGCGCGTTGCTGGGGCTGAGCATCACCGATACCAGCCCGCTCGACGCCTTGGCCCCGTGACTCTCGCGCAGAGACTCGAACGCCGAGAAATAATCGTCCTCCGTCATGTCGGTTGCCGACAAGTGCCGGCGCACCGCATCGGCCAAATCTAATGGCAGACCGGAGAGAAACGTCTCGTCGTCGTGATAGACCACCCGGTTTTGCCCCCGGTAATAGACGGAAAAAGCCGTCCTCATTCCCGCGCCGCCGAATCCCTGGAGTACCTGATCCGCCTCCTCAGCCAGTCCGTTTACCGGCGTGCGCGGGTGGTTGTACATGACCGTGGTGGTGCCTGACTTGATCATCTGTATGGCGGTGTACCGGGTAATCAGGCGCCAGTCTACGGCGCGGCGGCCCCAGCCCTCGACAATCCAGGGTTCCAGGCAGCCGTCGGTGGTTCCCATCTGGAAAGTGGAGATGCCGCGCCCGTGGTGATGCGAGTTGACCAAGCCGGGCATGACCAAGAAACGGGGGCCGCCGATTACTTCGTCAACTTCCCGGTCCCTTAATTCGTCGTAGGTTCCCACTGCCTCAATGACACCATCGCGTTGCAGTACCGCGCCGTCGCTTATGACGCGGCTGCGCCCGGCGTCGGTTCCCGCCTCGCAGATGACGTATCTCCCTCTAATCAGCGACGTTGCCATAGCGCGCCTCCCTGCCGTGCCGGTTGCGCTTATGATAGAGCCGCGCGGTGGCGTGTCAAGGCGGAAGCCTGCGGTTATAATGCGCCGGAGGATGGTCGAGGCATTCGATTCCGGGAGGCTTGAAATGGCAGGATTGGAAGGCAAGGTGGCGCTGGTTACAGGAGCGGGAGGGATGCGTGGAGTAGGGCGGGCCACGGTGATGAAGCTGGCCGGGCTGGGGGCAGACATCGCCCTGACCGACGTTCACCGCGAGACGGAAGACCTGCCGCCCGCCGAAGTGCGAAACAGTTGGCGCGGCATTGACGCGGTGACCGAGGAAGTGAAGGCCATGGGCCGCCGCGCCTTTCCGTCCTACTGCGATTTGGGTGACGGCGGCCAAATCGCGCGCATGGTCGAGCAGGTGATAGACCATTACGGGCGCATTGACATTCTGGTTAACAACGCGCGGGCCATCATCGGACGGGACAAGGCGCCGGTGACCGAGCTGGAGCAGGAAGTCTGGGAGCATTTCCTGAGAATCAACGCCACCGCGCCATACCTGCTCACGAAGGAAGTGGGACGCCGGATGATTGAGGCCGGCAACGGAGGGCGCATCATCAACATCGCGTCCAATGCCTCCAAGCAGGCCAGCGCGACGGGCGCGGCGTACAGCGCGTCCAAGTTTGCGGTGCTGGGGCTGACCCAGGCGTCTGCCTTGGACCTGGCGCCCTATGGCATCACCGTCAACTCCGTCTGTCCCGGCCCGATCAACACCGACCGGATGAGTTACTGGGAGCGGGACCAAGCCGCGGAGAGGGGCATCACGCAGGAAGAGTTTCGCAGTCAGATTGTTCAGGCCGGCGCTCAGGTCAGCCCGCTGGGCCGCATCGCCGAGCCGCAGGATGTCGCCAACGTGGTCGCGTTCCTGGCCGGCGACGAGGCATCGTTCGTGACCGGCCAAGCCTACAACGTCAACGGGGGCCTGCTGTTTCACTAGGCGTTTTCAGCTCACTGGCCTTCTCTATTGAAGAGCGGTTAACCAGTCAACGGAGGCCTGCTGTTTCACTAGGCGTTTTCAGGGCCAAAAACCGCCTTGCGCAGGGTATCGTTGAGCAGCTTTTACCAGTCGGGGCCGGCCTCCCGGAAATGGTCTAGCAGGTCGTAGTCAATGGGGATGTTGGCCCACTCTTTCGCCGACGCCCTGCTTGGACTGCCCCTGAGTTGTTGGACGATTCCCGGGTTGTCCTTCATCCACTGGCAGGCTTGTGCGAATCACTCATCATCCAACTCGAAAGTATCCGGGTCTCTGGCAATGCCAACGTTTATGGCGACCTCCTCGCCATATTCTTTTTAGATTTCAGAGAAAGTCATTTTGCTGGCCGCCAGTTCGTCAATTTGATCTTGAGTCAGTTCAAATTTGGCGAGGTTCGGGCTGATGTGATCAGGTTTGAGCTTGGTCATATTTCCTCATTTCCCGGTGGTTGGCTTTTCGTATGCTGATGATGCGCCTCTGTTCTCGACGATCAGTGAATATGACGCAGTGCAGCCGGCCGGCGATGTATCCTATGGCAATTGTGCGTATTTCGCCATACCGGGGACTGGGATAAAATTCAGCCGGGTTCCAGTCGAAAGAGTAGACGCTCCGAAAATTTATTTCGTGCTTTTCCAGATTGGAAATCCGTTTTGATTCATCCCATACGTAATCCATAGATGGTTACCTTACCGAAAAGGCCTGCCGCTAACAATCACGTTCAGCACGCCGCCACGCCCAGCGGTGGCCTGTGCCTCTTGAGCGGTTCCCGCACCGCCAGCGTCAGCGCGGTTGCCGCGAGGGACAACGCCAGCATCAGGATGAACGCCCCGTTGTAGCTGCCCGTGAGGTCGTAAATCCAGCCCCCGGCCAAGGCCCCCAGCCCCCCGGTTATCTGGTGAATCATCGAAACCGCGCCAGTCAGAGCGCCGAGGCGTAACGGGCCGTAGATGTTGCCGAGGAACACCACTGTCAGCGGCGCCGTTATCAGGAAGGTGAAGCCGTAGAGCAGGCCGAAAACCAAGATCACCGGGGTGCTTTGCAAAGGCAGTATCAGGGCGAAGATGCCGATTCGCATCAGGAAGCACAGCGCGGTGGGCCGCGAGGCGCCGAGGGCGTCTGCCATTACTCCGGCAATCAGTACCCCCAGCAGCCCCATTATGCCCATCCAAGCCAGCAAGTTCCCGGCCAGCACGTCGCCCATGCCCTGATCTTGAGCAAAGGCCACGATATGAGTGGCGATGAAGAAGTCCTGGAAGCCGCATATTGAATAGATGCCCACCAAGAGCAGGAATGGACGGGAGGACAACGCCTGCCGCAGGGTCAGCGGCTGGGGAGCGGGTTCGCTGTTTGGCGCAGCGGGCATTGTCCCGGCATTGGGTGGCGCGCCAGGGCGGACAATGAGGAGCGTCAGGGGCAATAGGATTGCGGCGTTGGCAACTGCGAGGATAGTGTAGGAAGAGCGCCATCCGATGGCTGCCAGCAGCGACGCCAGCGCGGCCACGATAACCAATTGGCCGATGGCGTTGCCGGAGACGGCAATGCTGGTGGCGACGCCGCGCCGCTCAACGAACCACTGGCTGACCATTACCACCACCGGCGTTATGGACGTGCCGGAGTTGCCCATGGCGTATAACACGCCATAGACCGGAAACACCTGCCACGGCGCTTGAAGCTGCCCCATCAAGGCCAAACCCGCCGCGCCGGTGACCGCGGCTATGGCGATGGTTCCCCGCAGGCTCCAGCGGTCTACCAGCCGCCCCACAAAGGGCATTGCCACTGCCGACACCACCATAAACATAGTGACCGCCAGCGACAGTGTAGACCGGCTAATCCCCAGATCCTCCGACATAGGTTTCAGCATCAGCCCAAAGGCGAACCGCGAGCCGCCGCTGAAGAACAGGATGGCGAACCCGGCGGCGAGAATGGCCCAACTGTAATCCGGTCGTTTCATACCCTTATGATACATAATTTAAGGGCATATACGCTTCGGCATATATGCCCTTGGCCGTGCCTGACCTTGCTACGCTCTGCTTAGAGGCGCCGTGCTGTCAAGTCAAGTAGCCCAGAAACCTGCTTACTCTGATTGTCGCCAATCCTACGGAATCCTGTGGGCGCACATCGTCAGTTGCTGACAGACTGGCTAAGCCGTTGTCAATGTTTTTCAAGCGGATTTCTTGGACGATGAACCAGATTCCAACTAGGGCCAAGTTGCATATAGCAGATGCTCCGCTTGCTACAGCTAAAACCAGCCATACGCTCGTATCCAAACCACCGACTGAGTGCAGTAGGCACATAAGGGCTGAACACCCCCAAGTACTTAGAGACACCGGAAATACGTATAGAGAAACGGTGACCATTCGCAGGGTTAACCTAATCCGTTTCCGGGGTGCAGGGTTTCCGGCGGCCACAGCACTTCCGCTCATTCCCACCGTGAGGCGATCAATCAGCCCATTTACTCGATTCTCGAGTCCTTCCAAGTATTTAACGAAGGCCTTGATTAACGTGAGAGTTAGCACACTCCCCAATCATAGGCCGACTACAAAACTAAAGAACGCAACTACGCCGACAACGGCGGCCACATCTGTCTGGCCCGCCGCTAGTTGGGGCACAGCGAATATCAGTCCTGCTGTAAATCCCAAGCCGTACAACCGCCAGCCGGGTGGCGAGAAAAGGCTTCCGGGCCCGGCATAGCCATTCGTCGCTTTCATTCAGTCCGAGCCTCCTTTCAAGTATTCGTAACCGGACTTGACGGTTTCCACTACAACGATTACAGCGCCTACCGCAACCATGACAACTGCTACCCCGAAGAACGCCAACTGAAACAGAAACTTCGCTATATCGTACAGTCGGCTTTCCTGGTCAATGGCGATGCTTGGCCAAGGGCGATGCCTGCCAGTTCGGTTAAGGCCAAGTCAACAGCGAGCAGAAGGGCTGGGGCTGCTAATATGATTTTAATCGAAAAGATTATGAACGTGGCGAGGACGCGCCTCAAATTAGTGGAAAGACCGGGGAATACTGCTGAAAATCTGTTGGAAGAGTCTGGCCCTTGTGGTGGAGGCCCAAGGTTTTGGGGCGCGCCTTCCGACAAAGCGTCGTTGGTTCTCTACGTCATAGAAAATAGACTAGGGCATACGCGCTTGGGAGTGGAACATTCCACCTCAAAACGGCTCAAGCGCATATGCCCTGAAACATATCCTTTATCAATCCCGCTGGTTCCGGGTGGGACCTACCGGAACAGCCTTCGCACCGTGTTAATGACCCGCTCCTCGTTGGGCAAGTAGATGTTTTCTAGGGAGCGGCTGTATGGCACCGGCGTGTGTGGGGCGGTCACGCGGGAGGGCGGGGCGTCCAGATAGTCGAACCCTTCTTCGGCCACGCGGGCGCAGATTTCCGAGGCCATGCTGCATACCGGCGTGTCCTCGTCCACCACCACCACGCGGTGGGTCTTGCGCACCGACTCCAGCACGTGGTCGTAGTCAATGGGGGAGATGCTGAGCAGGTCCACCACCTCGGCGTTGATGCCTTCCTTCGCCAGTTCCTCGGCGGCGTTGTTGGCGACCCAAGTCATCTTGGACAGGCCCACCAGCGTAACGTCACTGCCTTGGCGCACTGTGCGGGCCTTGCCGATGGGAAAGGTGTATGGCTCTTCTGGCACCGGCCCCCGGTTAGTGTACAGACCTTTATGCTCGAAGAACACCACCGGGTCGTCGTCGCGGATGGCTGCGGTGAGCAACCCCTTGGCGGTGTAGGGGTCGGAGGGAACCACGCCCTTCAGCCCCGGTATGTGGCTGAAGATGGAGTAGTAGGATTCCGAATGCTGAGCTGCACTGCCGAAACCGGCGCCGATGCGGGTGAGCATTACGAAGGGAACCTTGACTTGTCCGCCGAACATATAGCGCATCTTGGCGGCGTTGTTCAGCATCTGATCCATACAGACACCGATGAAGTCCACAAACATCAGCTCGGCGATGGCTCGCATCCCGGTGGATGCGGCTCCGATGGCGGTGCCGACGAAGGCGGCTTCCGACAGCGGCGTGTCCAGCACTCGCTGGTTGCCGAACTGCTGAATCAGCCCCACGGTGGTGCGGAAAGGCCCGCCCCAGGCGTCAACGATGCCCAAGTGTTCCCGTCCCGCGCCGCCGGCGATTTCCTCGCCCATAATAATGACCGTTTCGTCGCGCTCCATCTCTTGCCGGATGGCTTCGTTGATGGCCTCGCGCACCTGCAATTCACGAGTGGCGGTGGCAGTAGTCATCGCTCGCTCCTGTTGATTTCAGAGATTCTCTCCCGTCGTGAGGACGGTAGGCTGATGGCTTTGCCGACGCCACCTAGTCGGGCATATTCGCGCCGCGCCGCATCATTTCCACCGGGTAGTCCACATAGACGTCTTCATAGAGTTCGTGGGGTTCGGGCAGGGGCGAGGCATCGGCGAAGGCCACCGCTTCCTCCATCAGGGCCCCGACCTCGGCGTCAATGGCGTCCAGCTCTTCGGCGGTGATTTCACCTTGGGGAATGGCCGTTTCGCGGAACAGCTTCAGAGGGTCGCGGCCCCGCCAGTGAGCTTCCTCTTCGGCAGTGCGATAGGAAAGGGGGTTGTCGAACACGGTATGGCCGTAATAGCGGTAGGTGCGGCACTCCAGCAGCGATGGGCCGTTGCCGGCGCGGGCGCGGGCCACGGCCTCCCGGGCCGCGTCATACACCGCGAACACGTCCATTCCATCCACGTGAATGCCGGGCATATCGTAGCCGGGGGCCCGGTCGGAAACCCTGCTGGTGGACAGCGCGTACTCGACCGGAGTGGATTCGGCATAGCCGTTATTTTCGCAACAGAAAATGACCGGCAGCTTCCAGACCGAAGCGAGGTTCATGCACTCATGCAACACCCCCTGGTTGGCCCCGCCGTCGCCGAAAAAGGCCACGGCCACCCGCTGATTGCCGTGCTGGAGTTTGGAGGTCAAGGCGGCGCCCACAGCCAGTGGCACGCTGCCGGCCACGATGCCGTTGGTTCCCAGCATCCCCTTGCTCATATCGGCGATGTGCATCGAACCGCCCTTGCCCTTGTTCGGGCCGGTGGCGCGCCCGAACAGTTCCGCCATCATACCCTTGGGGTCAACGCCCTTGGCGATGCAGTGTCCGTGGCCCCGGTGGGTGCTGCCGATGTAGTCGTTATCGCTCAGGTTGGCGCAGACGCCGGTAGGCACAGCTTCCTGCCCAGCGGAGGAATGCACGGAGGCCGACATTCCGCGCTGCCCAGTTTCCGGGATGCCCCGCTCTTCAAAGTCGCGGATGGTCTTCATGGTGCGATACAGCTTCAACAGAGTGTCGCGGTCGAGGTCCATATTCTCCCCCGAATGGCCGAAATTGCCCCAATACTAGCATGAGGGTAAATGATGTCAATAGAAAAGGTAGGGGTGTGCAAAACTCAGGGCGGAGAAAAGTGGAGGACGAATCACGTCATACCGCGGCGGTTTGCGTAATCGGGCAGGGCGCACGGCAGGGGTAATAATTGGGCATCCGGCGTAATCTCCGCTCCGCCGGGGCGCGGCTTCAATTCCGGCAATAGATACTTGGGCAGGCGCCCCGCTCCTTCTTCTTGTGCGCCATCTTTACGCGCCCTATGCTGTAAGTTCAGGTTGCGCGCTGGGTTCTTGGGCGTATCGCCTTTGGCTGTATGTGGGCAAATGCAGACGCTCGCCATTAAGCAGGCTCTCTATGCTGAACCCCTGTATCACCGGGTATTTTCCCAAGGAGTCCTTGAACCTACACTTGTACCGATGTTTCTCCACGGTCGGCATATACTTGCCGAAACAGACCATCACCCCAGCGGTAGCCTTGTAGTTGTCTACGGTGGTTTTGAGGGCTTTCACCGCGTCTACCGTTACACGGCCGCCTTTGACTTGGACTATGGCGAGTTCCGCCTTCACCTTTCCCTCCTTCACCTTTCCATCGAACCGGATGGGATAGAACTTCAGCACACCGTCCACTCCTCCGTCCGGGCCTCTCGTTCCCGGCGAATGGAACATACCCTCGGCTCCTATCTCGCCGCAGACCCACTTCTCAAACTCGAACTTGTCCCGATCCGCCAGTTCCTCGGCTTCATCTATGCTCACCGGAACCTTGTGCACTATCACGTCATCGGTGGTCAAGGTTGGAAAGTTGTTGAGTATCCGCTTTCGCACCAACCCGGTGGCGAAGGCAGAAATGTCCACGCCTATCCAGCGGCGCCCCAGCTTCTCGGCGGCGTGCACCGCCGTGCCGCAGCCGCAGAACGGGTCCAACACCAGTCCGTCAGGCGGCGATGACGCCTTGATGATGCGCTCCAATAGGGCCAACGGCTTCTGCGTCGGGTAGCCTAGCTTCTCTCTTGAAAGACTTTTAATCATTATCGAATCAAGTATATCGCCGTTGGAGCAATTCCACGTGTCTTCGATAGGTATACCCTTCCCTGTAGGCAATTGCCCATCACGCCGGACATACCCATCGGGGTAAGGCAGATACTCTTTGTTAAATTCCTTGATAGCTGCCGGGGAACGCACGTAATACAACAGTGTGTCGTGGTTCCGAATCCAGCCGCGTTTCTGTGTCTTAAAGCCTGACACCCATCCAATCCGCCAAATTATCTCGTTACGGAAATTCTGTTTGCCGAAGATAGCGTCCATCACGGATTTGAGGTAATGACTGGCGGTGAGGTCGCAGTGCAGGTAGATGCTGCCTGTCGGCTTCAGCACCCGGCGCATTTCCAGCAAGCGGATAGCCATATTCAGCAGATAGGCGTCCAGCCTGGACTTGGAGTTCTTACCCCCCCCCCGCTTATGTCAATTTGACGGGCTATCTTTACAATATCCGCCAGCAGCCTGGTCTGGGGACCTTTCGACAGTTTCGACAGCAGGGCGTCCTCTTTGCTGCCCCAAGTCCAAGTATCCTTGAACGCCTCTACCGGGCGGGCATCCTTGTCCTTGCCTTTGAAGGGCAGATTATAGATGCTCTTGGAGTTGAAGGGCGGGTCGAGGTAAATCAGGTCTACCGAATCCGTCGGCAGGGCCAGTTCGTCATTCAGGACATTCAGGCAGTCGTCGGCGTACAGGACACGGTTCAACACAGCGTTACCCTCTGACAGGGAATTATATGGGAATTATATCGCAAACTACCCAACAGCCATTCTGGTCTGTGTCCCCCCCCCCAGACAAGTGGGGCCTCAGTTTGAGCGAAAATCAGAGTATATCTCTTGGCGGTATATGTCAAATCCGCGCTTCGCAGGTTTATTCTGCGTTGTGTGTTAACCCGGTAATTCCCAAAACAAAGAGGCAGGCGAAATCGCCTGCCTCTTTGACAATTCCGGGTTGAGCATCCCTGATTTTCGCCGTTTCCGGTTGCTTTCGCAGCAAATTATTGGTACAATAGTTCTGCATTCATAAAAAGCGAAACCGCACAGGAGTTAGCAGCTCCGCGCGGTTTCTAAACCACTTGAGGAAGTCAGGTTCCTGTGGTCTTCAACAATAGTACAACAAATTGCCCTTTTGTCAAGAGTCCGTGCCCGCCGCCTTTTCCCGATCTGGCGGAGTTGCGTTTCCAACTGGATCGGATTGACTTAGACGGCATCCTGTCCGGGCTAAAGGGCCGCCACTCCACCGGACGCAAGCCCTTCCCCCGCCGCCCCATCCTGCGCGCCCATCTCGCCGCCTACGCCCTGGGCGTCCCCAATGTCTCCGCCTTGGTGCGGCGCCTCCAGAATGACCCGGCCCTCCGCTCCGTCTGCGGGTTTACCAGCCGTCTGCCTCACCGCACCACCTTCTGCCGGGTGTTCCAGTTCCTCGCACTGGAGTGCGTGGCGCAGGTGGAAGCCTGCTTCGGCAACCTCACCCGCCGGTTGGCGGAGCTTTTGCCCGGCTTCGGTCAGGATATAGCCGCGGACTCCACCACCATCCCGGCCTGGGCCAACCCCAGCCGCAAGTCCAGCAGGCGCAACCCCGGCGGCCCCGCAGACCCCGAAGCCTCGTGGACCAGGAAGCACAGCGCCCAAGACGAATCCGGCGAGGAATGGGTCTTCGGCTATAAGGTCCACGCCGTTGCCGACGCCAACTTTAACTTGCCCATTACCATGACGGCGACCACCGCCAGCCGGAACGATTCCCCGCTACTACAGCCCCTGCTGGAAAAGGCCGAATCGCAAAACGGATGGTTTAGCCTGGGGCCGGGTTCGGCGGTCATGGCTGACCGGGGTTACGATTCCCGCTCCAATAACGAATACGTCCACCGCAGGGGAGCCGCCCCGGTGATACACAAGCGCAAGCCCTCCAATGGTCAACTTCACGGCGGCATCTACACCACCGATGGCGTCCCCGTCTGTCTGGGCGGACAGGAGATGATGTACGTCCGCACCGACCCGGAAAGCGGGCAACACCTGTACCGCTGCCCGCCGGAGGGCTGCCGCCGCCAGGGACAGGTCCGCGGCTACGCCGCCTGCGGCGACTGGGGCTGGGAGGACCCGAAGCAGGACATCCGGCTCTTCGGCGGACGCATCCGCCGGGGCAGTCCGCAGTGGCGGGAAAAGTACGCCAAACGGTGGAGCGTCGAGCGGATGTTCAGCCAATGGAAGTATCCGGGCCGCCTGGAGCGGCACCGTTACTTCGGTTTAGCCAAGGTGCGGATGCACGCCATGTTTCAGATGCTGATGTCCCAGGCCATCGCCCTGGCCGCGGTGAAGCAACCGGACTGCGCCGCCCTGTGACAACCGGCGCCGGAGTTGCTGGCCGCCTGGCTGAAACCGGCCCGCCATTTCCTTCCGGCGCGGCGAGACACGGCTTGTCATGCCGGTTCGCCGCTCATTCCCCAACATCATTGCTGCTTAGCCCCGCTCTAGTCCGTAGGGCAATTCCCTATCCCTTTACCGGCTCGCCCAACAGTTGAACGGCAGCCCGCAACACTCCCCCCGCCGTTCCTGAAACCGCTGCTATACTGATTGAATTCGTCACCAGCAATCTTCAACCCAAGATTTTGCACACCCCTAGAAAAGGGGCTGCCCAGCGGCAAAAGACACCGTCACCGGCTCGCCCGGCCCAGCGGAAAGCGCGGCGGCGGCGCTGCCGTTGGGGACGGCGACTTCCAGGTAGCCATGGCTGCCGAACAAGGCTATCAATTCCGGCCCCCGTCCCGGTTCAAATGCCGGAGGGCCGCCGCCGGCGTCAAGAAAGGTGGCGCTCAGGCGGCGGATGACGCGGCCCCGGATGCGTATTTCGCCAACCGTGCGGCCTTCCAGCAGGCTTGCCGGGATATTGCTGACCAGGTTGCCGTATGTGTCGCAGTAGATGATCTCGCCGCCAAGTCCTTCCGGCGTAACACGCGGTTGAGGCAATGGCAGCCAGGCGAGTTCCGGTGTTGGCTCGCCCAGCAGTTCCGGAGCAACTCCCAGCGACAGATGGGCTGCTACAGGCGTGAAAATGTCCCGTCCGTGGAATGTGCTGCTGACCGGGTGCAGCCAGTAGTCCGGGTTAGTGAGGTGAAAGACCCGCAATGCTGGCGGTGCTTCGACTGTTCCCGGACGGGCCGGCTGGTCCGGCAGATATTCGGACAAGACGCGGCTCAACAACCCGTTGTCCGGCGCGACAAAGGAACCGTGGGGCGTTTGTAACAAAATGGGACGCCGGCTCGTGCCAACGCCGGGATCAATCACTGCAACGTGAATGGCGCCGGCCGGGAAATAGCGGTGGCTCACGCCCAGGACGAAGGCGCCCTGCGATACATTTTGGGGCGCAATCCGGTGCGTCAGGTCAATGAGGCGCAGCTCTGGATTGATGCCAAGCGCCACGCCCTTCATAACGCCGGCGTAGGAATCAGTCAACCCGAAGTCTGTGGTGAAAACCAGCATCGGCCTGCTCATATCAAAACGCCTTCCTAGTCACTGTCCGTTCCTTCAAGAACAAACGCGGGAGGCCGGGAAAAACTCAGCAGGAAAAAAGCTGGGGTTGAGAGCGCTCTCCGGCTCACAGGCGCACGACTATGATGGATATGACCAGAAAGGCTACAGAAAGCGCGATGGTGATTTGGAAGAGCGTCTTTTCCGCTCCGCGCCGAGTCCGCGCGGTGGATTGCGCCGAACCGAACAGTCCGCCGCTTCCTTCCTTTACCTGCGACAGAATAATCAGAACCAGTACCACCGACACCAGCAACTGAACTGCCAGGATAGCCGTATCCATTAAATCATTCCTTTTCCGAGATAGAAACCTCTGCCGTCCTCTTCGCGCGGCTGAGAAAGAGGGCGGACGGTTAGCTTCGCATACGTTCCAGTGCGTCAGTTACAAGCTGGTTGACCAGTTCGGGCTTGGCCTGGCCGCGAGTGAGCTTCATTACTTGACCGACCAAGAACTTGGCGGCTGATTCTTTGCCCCCCAGGTAGTCGGCCACGGCGCGAGGGTTGGCGCCCAGGACCTCGCGCACTGACGGCTCCACCGTCGAGGTGTCGCTGATTTGGGTGTAACCCCGCTTTTCGACAATGCTCTTGGGGGAGGCGCCCGAGCCGTAGCTCTCTTCCAGAACTGTTTTGCCTAGGGTGACGCTGATGCTCCCTTCGTCCACCAGCCCAATTAACTCTATCAGATGCTCAGGGGAAACGGGTGAGTCTGAGATATCGCGGTTTTCTTGGTTTAACAAACCGGCAAGGCCGCCCAGCATCCAGTTGCTCACCTGCTTGGCGTGAGATTCTATCGCCGCTTTTGTTGCGGAGGGTAGTCTTACGGTTTCCTCGAAGTAGTCCGCCATGGCTTTGCTGGCGGTAAGCAGACGGGCGTCATAGTCAGGCAGGCCGTATTCCTGGCAGAAGCGGTCACTGCGCTGCGGGGCCAGCTCTGGCAGACGTTTCCCGATTTCCTCAACCCACCCCGGCGCGATGTCCAGCGGCGGGAGATCGGGTTCCGGGAAGTAGCGATAGTCGTGGGCGTCCTCCTTGCTGCGCTGGGAAACGGTGACCGCCCGGCCCTCAACCCAGCCGCGAGTTTCCTGCGCCACCCGCTCGCCTGCTTCCATCACGCCGCGCTGCCGTTCCGCCTCGAAATTCAGAGCCTGAAACACCGATCGGAAGCTGTTCATATTCTTGACTTCGGCGCGGTTGCCCAACTCGCCGCTGCCCGCGGGGCGGATGCTGATGTTGGCGTCGCAACGGAAGCTGCCGTCCTGCATATTGCCCGTGGTTACTCCCAGGTATTGCAGGAGAGAATGCAGAGTTGTCAGGTAGGCCCGCGCTTCTTCTGCCGACCGCATATCCGGCTCGCTGACAATTTCCATCAGCGGGACACCGGAGCGGTTGACGTCTACCAGGCTGTACCCCTCGTTGCCGCCGGGGAAGTGCTGCAGCCTGGCAACGTCTTCCTCGAGGTGGACGCGCTGCACTCCAATGGATTTTTTAGCGCCTCCGCACTCGATTTCCAGATTGCCATCAACAGCGATGGGAAGGTCGTACTGGGAAATCTGATAGCCCTTCATCAGGTCCGGGTAGGGATAATTCTTCCGGTCGAACTTGGTGAGACGGGGAATGCCGCAATGCAACGCCAACCCGGTCATTATGGTGTACTCTACCGCGCGCTTGTTGATTACCGGCAACGCACCCGGCAGGCCCAGACACACCGGACAGACGCGGCTGTTTACCGGGGCGCTCTGGTAGTCGGCGCGACAGGAGCAGAACATCTTGCTCTGCGTCTGCAACTGTACGTGGACTTCCAGCCCGATGACGGTTTCGTATTCCATTCCCATTCCCTGATTGACAGATAGCCGGGAGTTAGAGCGCGCCGACCGCGGCGTTGGACTCTATGAATTCGATAATCCACTGCCGGACGGCGTCGGAGGTCTGCTGCTCGACCGGCACGTCATGGTAGACTGCTTCTTCCAGGCACTCTTGCAGGTAGCGGGCGGCGCTGGTGGCGTGGGACGCGTCCGCTTCGGAGATGATGACCGAGGGAACCCGCAAGGCCATCAACTCCAGGGGTTCCGGGCCGGTGGCGGTGTCGCGGTCAAATAGAGTCTCCCCCATCAGAGCCACCATCGCCAGGTAGCGGGACCGGTCCTGCGCAGCGAAGCTGGCGGCGAATGACTCGTCGGCGCAGATGGTGGACGCCCAAGGCCCGGCTTTCGGTTCGGCCCAGAAGCTGCCGCCCTTCTTGGCCAGCGCGACAACGGCGGCGAGGCCGCGCTGCTTTACGAAATCAGAGTGGGCCTGAAAGCGCACCAGCCCGTTCTGCCTCCATCTGACGCCGCCCACCGGCCAATGCAGCGCCAGGCCCAAGGTTGCCTCGGGATAAGTTACGGCGAAAGCGGCGGCGGTGGAGCAGCCCATACAGCCGCCCATGACGAAGGCGCGTGGAATCCCTAGCACATTCAGCAGTCCTTTGGCCTCTTGGGCGTAGGTGGGCCATGAGATGCGCTCCACCTTCCCGCTGGAAAGCCCGGCTTCGCGCCGGTCGTAGGCGATGCAGGTATAGCGGCTGGTCAGTGTTTCCAGAGGTTTCATGCTGGCCCATATTCCCCAGGTGGTCCACTTCTCGATAGTGGAGTCGAATCCTCCAGGAGCCATCATCAAAAGCGGGGCGCCGGAGCCGCGACTTCATAATGAATGTTTATTCCGTTAATATCTGAGTATGGCATACGGCTCTTTCCTTCTATCACCCTTCCTTACTCTCGCCCGTCATTGCCGCAACGCGGGAATCCGCGAGGCAACGCGGACTAGCTAAGCAGCCCGGCAGCCTGCATCATAGCGTGAGTGGTAGCTCCGATGTCGGCAGGGGTCGGAATGATGATCGCCCCGGCTTCGCGGAAGGCCCTGACTTTTGCCTCGGCGGTGGCGCTTTCGCCGGTGATGATAGCCCCGGCGTGTCCCATGCGCTTGCCCGGCGGGGCGCTGGCGCCAACCACGAGCGCAGACAAGGGCTTGCTGAACTCTTCCTTGATGCAGGCGGCGGCTTCCTGCTCCATGCTGCCGCCAATCTCTCCGATTAGCACCACGGCGTCGGTACTGGCGTCTTCATTGAACAGGCGCAGCACCTCGACGAAGCTGGTGCCTATTATCGGGTCTCCTCCGATGCCGACGCAGGTGGATTGGCCGAGGCCGAGGCTGGTGAGCTGCCCCACAGCTTCGTATGTGAGAGTCCCACTGCGCGAAACGATGCCGACACGTCCCGGCAGGTGGATGGCTCCGGGCATTATGCCGATCTTGCAGCGTGCTCCGGGGTTGATGAGGCCGGGGCAGTTGGGGCCGATGAGCCGCACCGGTTTGTCTTTCAGGTATCGGGCAACCCGCACCATATCCAGCCCCGGTACGCCCTCAGTGATGCAGGCAATCAGCGGTATCCCTGCGTCGGCGGACTCCACGATGGCGTCGGCGGCGAAGGGCGGCGGCACGAAAATCAGGGCCATGTTTGGGGATGTCGCGTCAATAGCCTCTTCGACCGAGTTGAACACAGGCACCGAGTCATTAAACATAGCCCCGCCCCGGCCCGGCGTTACGCCGGCCACGACGTTGGCGCCGTAGGCGATGCAGTTGCGGGCGTGGAAGCCGCCTTCGCGCCCGGTTATGCCCTGCACCATTACCCGAGTGTTTTCGTCTACCAGAATGCCCATTGTTGGGATGCTCCAATTCTCCGGAATTTCGCAGGCTTGCCCGTCTGCTCTGGCCGGTAAACCTTAATTTAGTAAGTTTGCCCAGCGTTACGCTGTGTTGGTTCTGCGCCCGATTGCCTTGGGTGCGCCCTTCCCCTGAAAAAAGAGAGGGGAATTTACCCCGCTCGCTTAATCGCGTCCGCCGCTTCGGACAGCGTTTCGGCGAACACTACCGGCAGGCCAGACTCCGACAGGATTCGCTTGCCGTCGTCCACGTTGGTTCCCAGCATTCGCACTACGATAGGCAATTGGGACCCCTCAGTCCGGTACGCCTGAACTATGCCCTCGGCGGCGATGTCGCAGCGCAGAATACCGCCGAACACGTTGACCAGCACCCGCCGCACTTTGGCGTCGGAGAGGATGATGCTCACGGCGCTGGCTACTTTCTCTACGCTGGCCCCGCCGCCCACGTCCAGGAAGTTGGCTGGGGCCGCCCCAGCCGCCGATGTGACGTCCAGGGTCGCCATGGCCAGCCCGGCGCCGTTGACCAGGCAGCCAACGTCACCGTCTAAGTTCACATAAGCGATGTCGAGATCCGCGGCCTGCGCTTCCAGTTCGTCTTCCTGTGAAGGGTCTCGCAGCGCCAGCATTTCGGGGCGGCGAAACAGGGCGTCGTCGTCCACGCTGATTTTTGCGTCCAGCGCCACCAGCCGCCCTTCGCCGGTGACGATCAGGGGATTTACCTCCACCAGCGTACAGTCGTTGTCTACGAATACCTGGTAGAGCGAGCTTAATACCCCCGGCGCGCCGGATGCGGCCAGTGACTCCAGCCCCAGCATACGGGTGATGCGGCGCGACTGGAAGGGCATCAGCCCCAGCACCGGATCAATGGGTTCAGAGTGAATGAGCTCGGGACTAGTGTCGGCCACTTCTTCGATGTCCATGCCGCCCGCGGCGCTGACCAACAGCACGGGGCGGCGCTCCACCCGGTCAACGGTGATGGCCAGGTACATCTCTTTGGCGATGTCGGCCAGCTCCTCCACCAGCACCTGATTGACCGGCACGCCTTCCGGCCCAGTTTGGTTGGTGACCAGACTGGTGGAGAGCATATCCCGGGCCGCGGCCTCGGCGTCGCCGGGGGACTGCGCTACCCTGACCCCGCCTGCCTTGCCTCGTCCGCCGGCGTGTACCTGGGCTTTGACCACGGCCCGCCCGCCGAAGCCTTCGGCGGCGCTTCGCGCTTCTCCGGCGGTGGCGGCAACCCTGCCCCGCGGCACGGGAATGCCGTATCGGGCGAATATCTCCTTGGCCTGATACTCATGCAGTTTCATTCCGTTTCCTAGTGGCCCGTTCCCTTGCTGATTCCGGGCAGCCCTTGCCGGCGAAAGCCACCCCCGGCACGCGCTATTGACCTCATTTATACATAGCAATGTAAGTATACATAGCAATGTAGGCGATTTTGTCCTATACGTCAACGCAATTTCGATTGGTGGACAATTGTACTGCCCCAAAGCATAATCCCGTCTAGTCCCAAACCGAAAGGCGATATGGCCGATGGGTATGCCCACCGGGGCAGGAGGGAATATGGTTCGTTATAACAAGGTCATCGAACTGTTGGAACAAGGCAAGCCGGTTTTTTGTTCAGGGTTGGTCTGGAACGGCGCCCTGGAAGATTTGGCATTCGTGGCGGACTCGGATTACGACATGACCATCATCGAGATGGAACACCAAGATTTCAACTTCGATAAGTTGCGAATTTCGCTACAGTTCCTATTGTCTAGGAAAAAGATAGCCGACGGCGGGTCATTGCAGGCAGCCCCGGCTCCGTTTGTGCGAGTGCCGCCCAATTTCCGGGAGCGCAATCAGTGGGTGCTGAAGCAGGCGCTGGACACTGGGGTATATGGGCTGGTGCTGCCTCACCTGAACACGGTGGAGGATGCGCAGGCAGCAGTGGTGGCGGCCCGCTACCCGCAGGTTCCCGGCTCGGTGGACTTCGAGCCGGAGGGCGAGCGGGGCTGGTGGTATCGCATCGCGCCGCGCTATTGGGGGCTTTCCCCCGCAGAGTATTACGACGCCGCTGACCTGTGGCCCTTGGACCCCGATGGCAATATGCTGCTTATGGGCATTGTGGAAGAGCCGCACGGGGTGGAGAACCTGAAAGACATTCTGCGGGAAGTCCGGGGCATCGGCGCCATCTGGGCCGGGCCGGGTGATATGTCGGTGGCGATGGGGCATAAAGGCAACGCTGGGCATCCAGAGGTGCAGGCCAATCTGCTGCGTATTTTGGAAACCTGCAAAGAGGCGGGAGTCCCCTGCGCCACTGGCGCAACCGCCGACGAGGTGCCGATGCGACTGGAGCAGGGCTTCAGCATCATCATCACCGCCCCGGAAAAGACCACCCGCGGGCTGGAAGAAGGCCGCCGATTGGCCGGGAGGTAGGGCGTAATTTCCGTCATTACCGCGAAATGCGGGAATACATAATCCGCCCGCCCAACGCGATAGGCTTCCCGATTAGGATTCCATGGAACCCTCGGATTCCCGAATTGGCGGGCAATGCGGGGAGAGACAGCGGATGTGTGGGGTGTGTGTATGATGGACAGTGTGGGGGCAGGCGGTGGCAGTATAGGCGGAGGGGCGGGTTTGCAGCCCGCCCCTTGCGCGTTTATCCGAAACAACCCGGCCGCCGTTACTGTTTGTCCATTGATTCCTCAAAGTCGGAGCTTTGCAGGAACTGGAACAGGTCGGAGTCTGACTCCAGAACCATGGTTGACTGGGAACTGAGGAACTGGCGGTAGGCGTCCAAGCTACGGCGGAAGGAGTAAAATTCAGGGTCCCGGTTGAGGGCGTCGGCCAATATGGAGATTGCTTCGGCTTCGCCTTCACCCCGGAGGCGGGAGGAGTCGCGGTCGGCAGCGGCGATGATGATTTCCACTTCGCGGTCGGCAGAGGCACGGCGGCTGCGAGCTTCCTCTTCACCTTCTGCGCGCAGGCGGCGGGCGATTTTTTCGCGCTCAGAGCGCATACGCTCGAATATGCGGCCAGCAACATCGGCCGGGAAATCGGCCCGCTTGATGCGGACGTCGATCATTTCCACGCCGAAGCTGGGGTCTTCTTGGGCCAAGTCTTTCTTGACGGAGGCTAACACTTCGTCGAGAATCTCAGTTCGCGTGTTGGTGGGCGTCACGCGGGAGTTGCCCTCATCGTCGGTGATGGGGTTTCCGTCGGCATCCAGAGCCACATCGCCGCCGATGATTTCTTCACGATTACGCTCGGCGATTTCGGCGCGCAGCGCGTTGTTAATCCGCTGTCCCAGCACAGTAGTGGCGGTACTCTGAGTGGTCAGGGTTTGGAGGAAGCTTCGAGGGTCGGTGATTTTGTATCTGGCGTATACGTCGATGTTCAGAAGGTTGAGATTTTTGTCTATGAATTCCCCTGGCGGGGTGTCAATGCGCAGTACCCGGCGGTCGTAAGTGATAACTCGGTCAACGCCGAAGGGGGCCTTGATATAGAGGCCGGGTGATGTCTGAATGGCGCGCACGTTTCCAAACCGAGTCACCACCGCCTGCTCGGTTTCGTCCACCACGTACAGCGCAGTGTAAAGCGTTATGATAGCCACCAGAACAATCACGCCTGCGATAACCAGTTTGCCCATGAAAACCCCTTATTCGTTGCCTTTGTTGTTGTGCTTAAACCCCTCTTCGCGAGAGGGAAACTCTCTACGGGCTGGGGCTGGGGCCAACCGGCACCGGCACCACGCCTTCTTGTCCACCGATGAGTAACACCGGCTCGGTTCCTTCGGGAACTAGTATCTTGTTGACTGTCGGCAGTATTTCTTCCATAGCCTCCAGGTAGAGACGCTCCTGGGTCACCTGGCTGGTATATGGAACGGTCAACTTTTCCCGGTTGAGGTACTGAACCGTGAAGGATGCCCCCGGCTCCAGCGTTTCCCCGTTCTGCGCCGAAAGGGTGAGGATGTTGGTTAGGGGGTTGAATCCCGAAATGGTCAGGTCAACGCCAGGAGTTGCGCCGCCGTCGGGCCCGTCGGTCACGGATATGTCGGCTGCGGTTATCCCTGTGGTCAGGTCGCCGTCTCCGTCTGCGTTATCGAGGTCCAGCGCGAAGTTGGTTAGCCGCAGGTTCAGGGATCCGGAGGAGGCAAACTGAGGAACGGTGAGGTCTTCGTTGCCCAGGTATACTACGAAAAATTCCTCGCCGCTTTCCATGGAGCCGGTCAACCCATCTACCAACACTCTAAAGCCGCAGAGCTGGCTGACTGAGGCGGATTCCACTTCACGCGCAGTGAAGCCGCAGTCGGGAGCCCCTTGGATTGAAAGAGCGGAGACGAACAGGCCGATTCCAGCTTGTCCGAAGTTGGCCCCCTCCAGGACTTTCACATCCTCTATGCCGATACCGGTGGTTGGGTCATTATCGAGGTCGGAACCGTCTGTGTCCTGCAAAGTGTTGGAGAGACTTACTGAACGGTCGGAATACTGATTCAGGATGGAAATGAACTGGTCAGCCTCACCTCGCGCCCTCTCGATTCGGGCTTGTTTGAAGGCTTGGGCGGGTTGGATTATCTGCTCGGCGCGGCCCCTGGCTTCAGGGATGACCTGGTTCTCGTAGGCTTGAGCCTGGTTGGTGACGTTTTCCTTGTCCTGCCGCGCTTGCAGCACGTCAGTAAAAGCGGCGCGCACGTCATCAGGCGCTTGAACTTCTTTCAGTTCCACGCTTTTCACGTTAATGCCGGCTTGGTAGCTGTCGAGGATCTCCTGCAATTTCTCCTGAATGGGGATATTCAGCGCGCGGCGATTCTCTCCGATCACATCTACGATGGAACGCTGTCCGACCACCAAGCGCAGGGCCGCCTCGGTGGCGTCTTTCAGTGTGCGTCCGTCGGGGCGGCCCGCTGGAATGTCCCGCTGCGCTCCATCATTCTCTCCAGGATCGTCCACCCGGAAGAGGTAATGGTTGAGGTTTTTGATGTCGTATTGAACCACCATTCGGACATCAATGATGTTCAAGTCTCCGCTAATCATTTGAGCCTCGACCGGCACCGGCGTGTCGTTCGCGCTCTCGCCGCGTCGGAAGCCCAGCTCCATCACTCGGGTGAGATCGGTACGCAACACGTCCCGCCTCCCCACAGGCGACGGCCACCACCAGTGCAGCCCGGTTTCGCTGACTGGGACGTCCTGCGCTGCCCCGAACAAACGGAGAGCTGCCTGCTCACCAGGGCTGATGGTGTAAATGCCAGTCGCGGCCCAAATGATGACAATCAAGGCGACGATAAGCGCGACGGCCAGCCCTATGCCGCCGCCGCCGAGTCGCCCAGACAAGCGCCCCAGCGTATTACGGGCCCCGCCCATCATCTGGTCGAAATTCATCTCGGGCTGTCTTGGGGGTTGCCCTCCGGGTTGGTACATGCTAGACATTTCCTCGCTGCGCCGGTTGCCCCGGCACAAGGCCTACTAATGATGATAACACTGCTGGCTGGCTTACGGCTATAATTTCGTCTCAGATGAGAAAATAGGGAAACTCAGGCGCCCCATCGCTATACCCGCCCTTCATCTCCAATCGGGTGAGTACCCGTGGATCTGTTGCTGCGGTTCCGAATTCCTGCCTTTGCGGGATGACGGGTAGCAATTTCCGCATAAATATGGGCGATCAGAAGAACAGTCATATAATTCCGCTAATTCCGCAATTTTCTCCTCGGATTTACCCGTAAACACAGCCCCGGCGGTATAATGGCTGCAGCGCGCAGGCCGCGCAATCTGCCAACCAGCACAGGACGGTAAGAAGAATGCCTACCCTAGCGGGTCTGGAAGTAAAGCTTGGCGCGGATATGACCCGCATTAGGGCAGTCTGCGAACACCAGAGCGGATTGCTCTATGTCGTTCCTGCCGAGCGCAGTTGGGTTTGCTCTCCCGAATCTATGCCGGCCCACGCGCTGGCCGGTTTCTTCCGTGAGCTGGCAGCCCTCAAGAACCCAGGAATAGAAGACCTGATGAAGCAGTGGGGGTTGTATTACCGGCAACTGCCGGTTTCGCAGGAAAGCGAGACCGCGGCGGAGTAAGAGAACAGGGACGGGATAGAAACCCGTCCCTGCCGTCCCTGCGAGGTAATCAGGGGCTTCCACCCGCTTGCTAAGCCTCGGCATCGCTGCTGGAGGGCAGCGTGGGCGCGGGCCGGGGCTGGATGGTAGGTTGCGGTCTCGGAGCGGTATAGGGCGAGGGGCCGGGCGGAACCGCCGGTGTCCCTTCCATCTCGCTGCCGGGTTGGTCTTCGTTGAACAGGTGATTCAGGGCCTCGCCGGAAACGGTTTCGTGTTCGATGAGATATTCCGCCAGCCGCACCAGCTTGGGCTTGTGGGTAATCAGAATTTCGTTGGCTTGTTCATAGGCCTTGCTGATGAGGCCCTTGACCTCATCGTCAATTTCCTCGGCCACCTTGTCTCCGTAGTCGCGCTCCTCGCTGATTTCCCGGCCGAGGAATATCATCTCTTCCCGTTTGCCAAAGGTGCGGGGGCCCAGCGAGCGGCTCATACCGTAACGCTTGATCATACCCAAGGATATCTTGGTAGCCCGCTCAATGTCGTTGCTGGCCCCAGTGGTAACCTCGTCGAAAATCTGTTCCTCGGCGACACGCCCGCCCATTGTTACGGCCATCATGTCGCTGAACTGGTTCTTGGTCCATAGGTAGCGGTCTTCATCGGGGAGCAGGGATGTATGTCCGCCCATGGACCCGCGCGAGACTATGGAAATCTTGTGCACCCGGTCTGCGTGGGGCAAGGCCCAGGCCACCAGGGCGTGTCCCGCTTCGTGGTAGGCGGTCATCTCCTTTTCTCGGCGGCTGATGAGCCGGCTCTTCCGTTCCGGGCCGGCGATGATACGGTCAACAGCTTCCTCGAACTCCGACATGAAGATGGATTTTTTGTTGCCCCGCGCGGCTAGGATGGCGGCTTCGTTGACTAGGTTGGACAGGTCGGCGCCGCTGAATCCAGGGGTCTCCTTGGCCACGGTGTCCAGTGTGACCTCCGGCGCCAGAGGTTTACCGGAAGCATGAACCCGCAGGATAGCCCTGCGCCCTGCCAGGTCGGGCAGGTCTAGGGTCACTCGGCGGTCGAACCGGCCTGGACGCAACAGGGCCGGGTCCAGGATATCTGGGCGGTTGGTGGCGGCGACGACGATGATGTTGGTGTTGGTCTCGAAGCCATCCATCTCGACCAGAATTTGGTTAAGGGTCTGCTCGCGCTCGTCGTGTCCTCCGCCCAGTCCGGCGCCGCGGTGTCGTCCGACGGCGTCTATTTCGTCCACGAAGACGATGCAGGGGGCGTTGCGCTTGGCCTGCTCAAAGAGATCGCGCACTCGGGCCGCGCCGACGCCGACGAACATCTCCACGAATTCGGAGCCGCTGATGTGGAAGAAGGGAACGCCGGCCTCGCCGGCCACGGCGCGGGCCAGCAGTGTCTTGCCGGTGCCGGGCGGCCCCACTAGCAGCACGCCTTTGGGGATGCGCGCCCCTAGGGAAAGGAAACGCTCCGGGTACTTCAAGAATTCGACGATTTCCTGAAGCTCAACCTTTGCTTCCTCCACGCCCGCCACGTCGGCGAAAGTAACGGTGGGGCGGTTGAAGGGCATCATTCGCGCCCGGCTGCGGCCAAAGCTCAGGGTCTGGTTGTTGCTGCCCTGGGCTTGCCGCATCATGAACAGTATCAGCCCGCCGAAGAAAATCAGAGGCAGAAAGTTGAGCAGCAGCCCGAAGAAGCTGGACAGCCCACTGGAGCCTTTGGAGTAAACCTGCACTCCGCTGGGGGCGCCGATTTGCACTCCGCTGTCCAGCAACAGTGAGGTAATGCTGTCGCCTTTCTCCAGCTTGCTCTCGAAGGGATCTGTCTCTCCCTTGGGGTAAACGGTGAGGTTGTCTCCGCTCACTTCTATCTTGGAGAGCTGGTTATTCTTGGCCATGGCGATTACTTCGCTTACCGGCCGATCGTCGCTGCCGCCAAAGCTGGGCAATAGGGTGTAGAAGATAACAATCACGCCGATGATTATCATCAGGTACACGAAACTGTTGCGGAGCCACCTGTTATTGCCCATAAAATCCCCTTGCTGACCGTGCGATACTGGCCCGGCCCGACACAGGCATTGTGCAGATATACTTATATTATCCAAGCCGCTCCGAAATTGCAAAAGGCACAGTCGGAACGGCGGCGTTCTTTTTAAGGCGATTTCTTTACACGGATGAACAGGATGCGCAGTATTTGATGGGCAGGATTTGGGTTCAAGGGATTCTTGGGTATCGTATATCGCCGGAATTTCGGGAACAAATCACCTGAATTGCAACGCTGCCGACGGCGGAAAACTGGGATGCGGCGGGCGAAAGCGGGATTCGGCTGAAACCGGCAATGCTACATAAAATTGCGCGTGTGCAGGCCGGACAGGGCGGCGGCCTGCTCTTCATCGAACCCTAGTCTGGTAAGTTGGCGCCGCCGCCCGGTGTCCATATCCAGCAGAAGTTGGGAAACTAGGCGGCTGCCCTCCCGCAGGTCTTCCAGCTCCCATGATCCGGCGGCCATCAATACCAGCGCGTCGTGGACTTCCTGGTTCAGTCCGGCGGTGTGCCGCAGAGCGTCATGACGGCGATGCACCGATTGGGCCAGCCGGTCCAGGAGTCTCGGGTCATGCCGGGCCGACTCCCGCAGGTGGGCGACGGCAAAAGCCACGTGCCGGGCTTCGTCGTTGGCGGCCAGGCGGGTCACCGTTCTGGTCACCGGGTCGGGAGCGTGGAGTTCCAGGAACCGCAGCAACACCAGGAAGGTGCTTTCACCCATGGCCGATAACAGGAAAGACGCTACGGCAAAGTCTGGTTCGTCCACCAGAGTCTTGAGCGAGGCTTGGCCTCCGATGGTAGAAAGGCCTAGGCGCTCGCGCTTTAGGAGTCCCCGGCGGGTGAACACCTCGACGTGGCGGGCTTCGTCGGCGGCCTGTATCGCCAGCAATTGCATCACCTCCCGGAAATGGGGATGCAATTGCGCCACGAAACGGCTGGGGACGATCAAGGCCGCCGTTTCATTCTCAATGAGGTAAGTCATAAGTTGGACGACAGCGCCCTCCACTTCGTCGGGCAGGATGAAGGGTTCATCCCAAGGAACGGCGGTGTTGGGGTCCCACTGGGAGGCTGCTGCGCTGGCGTAGAGCCGAGCCGCTTCGTTGGCCCACACCTCGCGCTTTTCGGCAAGGGGAAAGCTGAAGTCTGGCGTTCCCGCCTCGAGGGTTGCGCCCCGGGCGGCCAGCCCCCAGCGCTGCGGAGGCCGTTCCGAGACGCCGCCGGGAACTTCGGGGTCGGGGTGACCGGCCTGCTCCGCCCCCTGCCAGCGGGCGGAGTGGGCTACGCCCCGGTTCAGGCATAGCCCGCGCGAATCGCCGTTCCGCCGCGTTTGATGCCCAGCGGAACGCGCCCAGACCTGGAGATGCAATTCCATGTCGCGGGCAGTTCCGTAAACCAGCACTTCTTCACCGGGTTGGGCGCGGTTTATAGCCCGCTTGACCAGCAGATGCGCGCCCTCATCGAACCGGAGTTCCCCCAAGTCTACTTCTATCACCGGCTCAGGCTCTCCACAAAGGCATCAATGAATCCGAAACGATCCGCCGCGCCTTCCAGTTGGGCGTAGCCGCTGGTTCGCCCGGGCAGCCACTGGGTTAGCCCCTCCAAGTCCAGCAGAGGGCGGACTTGCGGATCGGCGTAGGACATACCGAGGAGCAATTCCCGGAACTGCGCAATCGGTTCCGCCGGGGCGTCATCCAAGACTGTGAAGTTGCAGTGGTCGTAGGGCGCGGTGCGGGACACGACCTTGGCCGAGCCGGGAGGCAAAGTTCCCTCTTGAGCGAAGGCCAGGTAGTTGCCGTCTATGATGCAGGCGGCGTCCACTTCTTCGCGCAACAGCGCGCGGACGGCCTCGCGTTCCCCGCCGATGTGGTCGCCGTGCTTGCCCACCAGGAGGTCGAAGGCGACTGTCTCGATTTCCGAACCGTCCCGCAGCCCGGCTCCCGCCAAGTGGTGCAACGGAATTAGGTTTGCCTGCGGCGAGTCGTTGGCCCCCAGCCCGACGCGCTTGCCGGCCAACTCGCCGAGGGAATTTATGGAAGCCGAATCCTTGACGATAATCACGGAGGTCAGGTCCTGGTCGGTGTCTCGCATACAGATGGCCTCGGCGCGGCGTTCCTGCCGCTCCGCCCCGGCCTTGGCTTGGAGCCAAGCCAAAGGGGAGTTCCAGGCCACGTTTATGTGTCCGGCCAAGTGAGACTCCACTTGGCGCTCGTAATTTGAGAAGAGAACGAAGTCGAAATCCAGACCGTGTTGTTGGAAATACTCCCGGAATCCCTCCCAGATGGTGACCACCTTTGTGTCGTAGGCTACGGCGCCCATGAGAAGCGTGTCGTTTCTGCTCATGCGAACAACTCCATGCCGCAGACGGCCTTGCCGATGAAGTCCAGAAGAGTGTCAGTGGTGGGCGCCATCACGCCGGCGGCGCGGGCATCCCGGAAGTATCGCTCCACGCCAACCTCCTTGCGATATGCCGAGCCGCCACATACCCGCATTCCTAAGTCCAGTACTTGGGTAGCCGTATCCCCTGCGGCGGCCTTACACTCCAGCACCCGCAGCACTGCGTCTTCCCGCCCGTTCTCCAAGGCGTCAACGGTGTCTAGGAGCAAGGTGTGGGCGGAATCGGTCATGACCTTCATGCGGGCGATGTAGTTGCGGGTGGTGGCCGAATCCGCTAGGGCGGCGCCGGTATGCTCGTACCTGGCGGTGGCGGCATGGGAGGCGGTGCGGGCCACGGCAGCCTGCATCAGTCCCACCGAGCAGGCGGCATTGCAAACGGAGAACATAGGCAGAACGATTCCCAGCATGGCCTCGAAGCCGCCCCCGTCGGGCCCCAGCATGGCGGAAGGCTCTACCTTCACTTCTTCTGCCAGCACAGGCAGCGAGTCGTTCCCGCGGAGGCCCATTCCGTCGAAAGTCCCCTGGATGGTCAACCCGTCGGCATTGGACGGAACCAGCCACAGGGTGGACAGTCCGTCGGCCTCCATCGGACGCGAAGACCATACATAGGCGGCGGCGCGGTTGGCCGAGGTCACCCAACTTTTGTGGGCGTTCAGGGTGACTGTGCCGTTGTGCCGGGAGGCAGTGCTGGTGGGGGCCCAGAACTGGCTGCGGGATGTGGCTTCGCTGAACGCCAGAGTACTGAGGTGGTCTCCGCTGGCTGCTGCCGCCCGGATGTCTTCCGGGGCGTAGGCCTCCAGCACTGCTGAGCCGGAGAAGTGCATGGTTATGACCATGGCGGTGGAGCCGCACTCGCGGGCGATCCGCTCCACTATGGTGGCGGCGCCGCGGTGGCCGAGGCTTAAGCCGCCAACCTCCGGGGCGCTCACCGCTCCCAGTAGCCCGGCCTCTTTCAGGGCAGCGACCGACTCGCTGGGGAATGTGCCGCTCCGGTCTACTTCCAGAGCATAAAGAGGGATAATCGAATTGCAGATTTCTTCCAGGACTTCACGATAGTTCGCGGTTGTAGCAGTCATTTCTCCTCGCATTTCCAGCCTGCGCCGGCAACCGCGAGGGAACGGCTGACCTACTCCTCCCAGTGGCCGGTGAAGCTAAAATTCCCGATCCCGCCGGGAGCGGTGGCTATTCAGCGGTATTGCATCAGATACCTTCCTGACCTGTTGGCCTGGACGAGTTGCTCCGGCTACGGTTGTTCCGGCCTGCTCAGGAGGCCGAGCTTCTATGATGGACGTTGACCAAGTAATATACTAGCACGCAGCTCCGGTTTTTCAACATCCGGATATTTCAACAGAGAAAATTGCGAAACCGGCCCGGCCTCTCTCCCTCACGCCTAAAATCCTGCCCGTCTACGTAAATAACCCCTGACACCGCCCCCTTGCCAACCCCGAAAGCGCCTCCCTACCATTATTACTGTCTGGCCCAACTCGCCCCAGGATCCCCGTGGCCGCGCCCCGGCCCCGGCGATGATCAAAAAAGACGAACACCGCCGCAAATGGCCGGAAAACCAAAATCCCGCCCTAACTCAATCTCAGGAAGTGCCACAGCGAACATCGCAAAACTGGCCGGGAAAAACAAAAATCTTGCCCCTAACCCAATCTCAGGAAGCGTCACCGCCAACACCGCAAAGTGGCCGGGTATGCTCGAAAATGGCCGGAAAAACAAAATCCCGCCCTAACCCAATCTCAGGAAGCGTCACCGCCAACACCGCAAAATGGCCGGTTATTGCCGGAAATGGCCGGGAAAAACAAAATCTTGCCCCTAACTCAATCTCAGGAAGTGCCGCAATGTCCCTCTCCCAACTCCGCCGCTGCGTCAACGCCCTCTGCCGCAAGCTCGCCCCCGAACTCGAAGTAGCCCGCCTCCGCCGCCTCGCCGAAGACTATTGCGAAGAGTGGGACGTGGCCGTTGCCAACCACCAGGAACCACCGCCCTTCGACCCGGTAACGGACGGCCCCAGGCACCTGGCCCAGCGCATCGCCGAAACCGGCGCCCGGCTCAACACCTATATGAACCTGCGCCGGTACCTTCGCAACTGCCGCGAGCGGGGCCAAACCCCCGGCGTCCGCGAATTTCTCCGCGCCCTGCTCCCCTGGGCCGAACCCGGCGGCTACCTCGAAATACTCCGCTGGGACGCCCCCGTCCGGTAACACCCCCGCCGCCGGAGCCCACGCCTTCAGAAATAAAAGAGACAGGCCGGAGTAGTTTCGCAATTTTCTCTTCAACATTCGTATCTCCTGAGAGGCCGCAAAGAGTTTGTCCTCCGGTGTGTGGGGTAGCTGCTATTGCGATACAATGAATGCGCGTTTGGGGTGCGTGTTTGCGCATCTCAATTGAATCGTGCCTTAGTTGAATGTGAAATTCCATCTAAAAACACAGGGGGCATGGCATGGCGGATTACGCGCATCCTGAATCTCTGGTCAGCACCGAATGGGTTGCCGAGCATGGCGGCGACGCCAACGTCCGGCTGATTGAGGTGGACGTGGACACCCTGGCCTATGAGCAGGGACATATAGCCGGAGCCGTAGGCTGGAACTGGCAGTCGCAGTTGCAGCAGCCGGTGCGCCGGGATCTCGCGACTAAGGGGGAAATCGAGCAGCTTCTTGGCAGTTCCGGTATCGGGAACGATACCACGGTCATTCTCTACGGAGACAACAACAACTGGTTCGCGGCCTGGGCTTTCTGGCAGCTCAAATACTACGGCCACTCGGATGTGCGCCTGATGAACGGCGGGCGGGCCAAGTGGGAGGCCGAGGGCCGCCCGATGACTACCGATGCGCCATCGCACGATGCCGCGGCATATACCGCCGGCGAAGGCGAACAGAGCATCCGCGCCTACCGCGACCAAGTTTTGGCGCTGGTCAACGCGGGCAGCATATCTTTGGTGGACGTGCGCTCGCCCGCCGAGTTCAGCGGCGAGCTGCTGGCCCCGCCGGCCGCGCCCCAGGAAGGCTCGCAGCGCGGCGGCCACATCCCCGGCGCTTCCAACATCCCTTGGGGCCAGGCAGTGGACGAAGACGGCACCTTCAAGTCTGCCGATGCCCTGCGGGAACTGTATGGCGGCCAGGGTATTGACGGCAGCAGGGAGACCATTGCCTACTGCCGCATCGGAGAGAGGTCATCGCACACCTGGTTTGCGTTGACCCAGCTTCTCGGCTTCGAGAACGTTCGCAACTACGACGGCTCGTGGACTGAATGGGGCAGCATCGTCGGAGCGCCTATCGAGAAGTAGCCTGGATTTCCGCGGAGGCGGGCATGGCGGTTTTGTTTTCCCTGCTAGTCCCGTCTTCCGCAAATGGCGAATTATGTCACGTAGGTACGAATTGTGTTCATATACGTCTTGTTGGTAACGGATTAGTCTTATTATGAAATATAAAGTTAAAAATTTGGACAAATCGCTGTAACACATTGGAAATTCGATTGTAACATCGGAGGCTTAGATTCTACCGTGAAATAACCTCAACAGCCCGTTACCGGGCAAAGCAAGGAGGACGGAGATGCTGGCTCAGGTGGCCCCAAACTCCAGAAGTGCTGCGGTGCTGCGGCGGTTTCTGCCCTACATTATTGCCGGGTTGTTTGCCGCGGCGGTGATGGCCGGATACAACTTCGCTTTCGCCCAAGATGCCGACCCTGCGGAGAAGAACGCGACAGACATCGGCAATCTGACCACCATGATTGCGGCATTCCTGGTCTTCTTCATGCAGGCCGGCTTCGCTTTCTTGGGCGCCGGACTGATTCGCTCCAAGAACGTGACCAACTATATGACCAAGAGCTTTATGGACTTCGCCATTGCGTCGCTGTCCTTCTGGGCTTTTGGTTTCGCCATAATGATGGGATCCAGCGCCGCAGGGATCACGGGCACCAGCAACTTCTTCTTGGCAGACTCTAGTGATGACTGGAGCGTATATGTAAGCTGGATGTTCCAGATGGTGTTCGCCGGAACTGCTGCAACCATCGTGGCGGGCGCGGTTGCCGAGCGCACCAAAACGCAGGCATACCTGGCGTATAGCTTCATGATCGGGGCTATCATCTACCCGCTCTACGGCCACTGGGTCTGGGGCGGCGGCTGGCTGGGTGGTGCCGATGCGGCCGGAGTTGCATATCTGGACAAGATCGGACTGCCGGCTGCTGCTGACTACGCCGGTTCGGGCGTGGTCCACGCGGTGGGCGGCTTCATCGCCTTGGCGGGCGCTACAGTGGTTGGCCCGCGCCTTGGGAAATACAACTCCAACGGCACGGCCAACCAGTTGCCGATTCACAACGTGCCCTTTGTGATTATCGGCACCTTCATCCTGTTCTTCGGCTGGTTTGGATTCAACATCAACACCGGCGAGTCCATTGGGCTCAACGCCATCAACACCCTCCTGGCCGGCGCGACCGGCGCGGTTGTGGCCCTTTATATTCAACTGGTGCGCACGGGACAGACCGATATCCTGATGGCCTGTAATGGCGCTCTGGCGGGACTTGTGGGCATCACCGCTCCGGTGGCTCACGTTGACCCCTGGGCAGCGGTGGTTATCGGCGCAATAGCCGCTCCCATAATGATGGGTTCGGTAACGTTCATCGAGAACGTGCTAAAGGTTGATGACCCGGTGAGCGCCATATCGGTGCATGGCACCTGTGGCCTGTGGGGTATCCTGGCCGTCGGCATCTTCGCTAGCGGCAACAACGGCGTAAACGGTCTGGTGGGCGGCGAGGGTCTGCAAATCGTGTCGCAGCTCATCAGCATGGGCGTTGTGCTGGCCTGGGCGCTGATTACCGGCTTTGCCATGTTCTTGCTGCTGAAGTCCACCATGGGCGTTCGGGCCTCCCGCGAGGAAGAAGAGCAGGGTATGGACCTTGCCGAACACAGTCTGCCGGCTTACAGTTCCTAGCTGCGCTGAACGAGCGGAAGAAACGGCAAGCAGGCCGGGGAATTATCCCCGGCCTTTTCTTTTTTCCGCCACTTAACAAACAGTTTACGAGGGCGAAAACTCTGTGTAACAACCCGGCCCGATACTGTAACCATAGACTTTGGGCTACGGGCCAAGAGGTAGTAAAGATGATTGCGTTGGCCGCTGTGGGCGCGTTTCTGGGATTGTTCACTTTGTGGGTGGTGCTGCCGAGGAAATTCGTCCGGCGCGGCGGCAGGTAATCCTGCGCTTCCACTCTGTCATTCCCTATGGCCCTCCGGATTCTTCCCCCGGCGCGGGGCGACTCCTTCGCGGTAACTGAGTCGAGGCAGGAGTGAACGCGAGAGCGATTGTGTAACAAAAATTTTACACTTACGTAAATGTGATGTAACAACTTGGCTCGATACTGTCTTCATAACGATTTCGGAGGATGTCAAGCAATGATAGCCATCGCCGCCGCTGGAGCTTTCGCCGGACTCTTTGCCCTCTGGGTCGTTCTTCCCCGGGTTTTCCTCCGCAAGAAGTAACCGGCGCAGGAAACGCCGAAACCGTCCGCTCCTCACGTTAGCGGGCAAACCACCGAACCGGAACCGCACCCCACGCAGCCCTTACGGCGAGAGCGTGGGGTTTCCCTTTTCCGCCGTAACATATTTTTAACATTTGCGAAAACGAGTCGTAACAACTTGGGGCAATACTTTCTGAACCACAAAGTCGCTGGAATCACAAAGTTGGAGGTAACCTAGAATGCTTGCTATTGCCGCGGCCGGGGCATTTGCCGGACTGTTCGCTCTCTGGGTGATTCTCCCACGCAAGTTCATCCGCGACAGGTCAGGCAGACAGAGACGGGGTGGACGCTACGTTGAGAACCGGGACCAGAACCCTCCCGCTAACTCGGCGCCCTGCGCTTCGAGCAGCCCTTGACCCCCAGAAGCCCGGGCCGAGGATGCTAAGAGCGGCGGCCCTGTGTAACAAACATTTAACATCTGTGTAAACGTGATGTAACAACTTGGGCGGATACTATGGTTACAACGAATTCGGAGGGACGCTCAGAATGATAGCCATCGCCGCAGCCGGAACCTTTATCGGACTCTTCGCCCTCTGGGTAGTTCTCCCCAAGAAGCTCCTCCGCAACAAGTAGTTTTCGATTAAGCTCGTGGCAAAGCGGGCCTCTGAGATAAGAGACAGATCGCTCCGCGCCGATTGAAATCGCGGAGCGAACCATTTTTCCGGATAGCCGTCTGGCGCGCGCCCTGACTCCAAAATGGTAGGCAAGCTCAGTTATAATTGGCAGGAAATCTGGCAGGGAGGGTTGAGCTATGAGTTACAAGGCGGAATATATCTGGATTGACGGGCAAGAGCCCACGGCCAAGCTGAGGTCCAAAGCCAAGATTGTTCCCGACGGGGAAGCCCCCCCACTGTGGGGGTTTGACGGCTCCAGCACCAACCAGGCTCCGGGGGAAAACTCGGACTGCGTGCTTAACCCGGTTTTGGCGGTGCCCGATCCGGTGCGCGGCGGCGACAACAAACTGGTGATGTGTGAAGTGCTGCTCACGGATATGACGCCCCACCCATCCAACACCCGGGCCGCCTGCGCCGCCGCGGCGCGACAGTATGCGGATATGGACTTCTGGTTCGGAATCGAACAGGAGTACACTTTCTTTGACGGACTCAAGCCGTTGGGGTGGCCGGACAACGGTTTTCCTGCGCCCCAGGGCGGCTACTACTGCGGCGTCGGTTCCGACGAGGTTTTCGGCAGGCCCGTAGTAGAAAAACACATGGACGCTTGCCTGTATGCCGGGCTGGCAATTTCCGGCATTAACGGTGAGGTTATGCCGGCACAGTGGGAATTTCAGATTGGCCCGATCGGTACGCCCGCCGTTGGCGACCACCTGTGGTTGGCCCGCTGGCTGCTCTACCGCATCGGCGAGGACGTGGAAACTGTGGATGGTCGCAAAGGCATCAGCGCCACCCTTGACCCCAAGCCTGTCAAGGGCGACTGGAATGGCGCCGGGGCCCACACCAACTTCTCCACCATACAAATGCGGGAGAACTACGACGCCTGTGTCGCCGCGGCGGAGGCCTTGAAGGGACGCCACGACTTGCATATAGCCAATTATGGACACCGGATCGAAGAGCGATTGACCGGCTTGCACGAAACCTGCTCCTACCGGGAGTTCCGCTATGGCGTATCTGACCGGGGCGCTTCGGTACGGATTCCCTGGCAAGTGGCCCGGGACGAAAAGGGCTACATTGAAGACCGTCGGCCCAACGCCAACTGTGACCCCTACACAGTGACTAGATTGATTGTCGAAACCGTGGGGGCGGCAGTTACTGCCTAGCATCAGGTTTAGGCGTTGCGCAATTGGTTCGGGTTGAGCCTTGGACCATCAGCGGCAGCGGAAAGCTAACAGTGAAAGCGCCGCATCTACAGATGCGGCGCTGGCTTTTCCTCGGCCCACGGCTCTTTACGAGTTAAGGGAATTTAACGGGGATGCCAGTACGCATTGATTCATAGGCGGCCCGCACCAAGGCCACGTCGCGCGCGCCCTCATCGCCGGTCATGGCGGGCGCACGCCCTTCCTGGACGGACTGCTGGAACTCGCGCACCATGCCGGCAAGTCCGGCCCGGTCGTTGCCCAGCGTTTGCCTGTGTCGGTTTTTAGGGTCAATTGTGTCTATCCAGTCGCCCCCCAGCTCAAAAACTGCGCTGGCGGCAGAACCCGACAGCGTTACCCATGGGCGCGGCGCGTGAGGCCCGGCGCTCCAAGAATGGTTGATTATGCCCACCATCCCGTTGGCATAGCGGAACATTGCCACCGCTCCGTCCTCCGCGGCCAGGCCGGGTTGCGCCGACGGCACCTCTGCGGCGTACACTTCGGAGGGATTGCCTGCCAGGTAGGCCAGAAGGCTGGCCTTGTGAATGCCCCCATCCATCAGGACGCCGCCGCCGTTGAGCGCCGAGTCGTTGCGCCATTCCACGGGCTGGAATGGGAAATCCTCCTGCAACTGGACCAATCGTAGAGTCCCCAAATCTCCGCGCAACACCATATTTTTGGCCGCAATCACCGGCGGCATGAAGCGGTAGTTCTCGGCAACCATCAGGGTAACGCCCGTTTCGGCAGCGGCGGCTACTATGGCCTGAGCTTCTCCCCCGGTGCGGGCAAGAGGCTTCTCCAAGAGAATATGCTTACCCGCGTTTGCGGCCAAGCGGGCGTGATCTAAGTGCAGGTGGTGGGGAGTGCAGACGTAGACGGCGTCAACCCGGTCGTTGGCAACGGCGCTTTCGTAAGAGCCGAAGCTGCCTGCGCCTTGAAACTCGGCAGAGAAGGCAGCGGCTTTCCTGGCGTCCCGGCTGGCGAAGTACAGATCTATACGCTCCGGGTCCCTTTGTATCGCTTGTATCGTTGCAGCGAAGGTTCGCGCGAAAGCGCCGCAGCCAATTACGCATAACCCAAACTTCATAGCGGTTCTCCCGGTAGCCCTATTCCGCGCGCGCTAGGCTCAGAGTGTAGTTCGCAGGCATCCGGCTGGGCGAGGCCATGGGCTGCACTGCCACGACGACTCGGCGGGCATCTGTATCACGCTCCAGCGTCATTTCGCCCCGGTTCGCGGAGTTCAGGTTCAGTTGTAAGACGCGATTGTCTGCGTCTTCCCGGCCTTCATAAATCACTTGGACTACGAAGTCCTGCTTCACCAGGTTGTCGGTCCAGACGAAGCCGTTTGGCCGCCATTCCACAGGCGCGTCTTTTCCGCCATATCCAGACACGTTCAGGTCGCGCAGACAGAGGCCGTGGTCGTAGAGAGCGGCGTCTGTGATGTATTGGAATCGCAGCAGGATTTCCTGACCGGCCCATTGATTCAGCGATACCGACTCCTTTAGCCAGTGGTCACTGCTGCCGGTATAGCCTGGGCCGAAAGAGCTGGAGAGCGGGTTGCTACTGCTGGTGTATGCCGTTTCAAGAATTCGCCATCTTTTTCCGCCGTCAGTGGATACTTCGAGGTAGGCGTAGTCCCAGTCCTCCTCGATGGCGTACCAGATTTGATAGTCGAGCGTGGCCTGTTGGACATTCCGAAGGTCTGCGTGGGCAGTCAGGGTAGAGTCTATAGCATCACCGTTGTTGCTCCACCAGCAGCCGTTGCCCGCCTCCACCGGAAGCAGCGGCACATCGGCGTCGCTTTCGAAGGATAGCGTGGCGGGGCTGTCCGGGGCATTCAGCCGGACATATTCAGTAGAAAATTGAGGTATTGACGACTCCAGTTTCCCGTTTCTCTGGATGCTCCTGTTTACAGGAAACTGGATGTCTATTTCGCCGTATCCGTAGATCCCGGTGTCTTCATCGAGCAGGTTAGCTACCGCCCAGTCGCGAAATATATCGGTGAATCGAACATCGTAACCTGCGGATTGAAGGTATGCGTCTACACCTTCGATACCGTCGGGCTGCTCGGAAAGCAACGGACGAAGGTTGCTGCGCCCTCCATAATGTTCGGTGAGATAATGCATGAACAGGGAGGCAGAGCCATAGTTTTCCGCGCCGCCTGCGGTCTCCGCCGGCCAAATGATTAGGGAAGTTGGCCCGGCGTAGCGGAAGTCGAGCATACTCGTTTCTGGGTATCCCGATATGGTCACGGCCAGCTCCGAGAGGCCTTCGTTAACCCATGATTCTTCCGTGGGGTCTGCGTTCCAGTGGATTGCGTGTTGCAGTTCGTGAGCCAGGACCAATCCGTACATTGCGGAGCCAATGGGGATGTATCGGGCGTTGATGTATATTGCTTCGATTTCGTTGCTTACCGGCCGAATTTCCCGCGGGTATTCATCTGCGGGACTGTAATAACCACCTACCGATTTAAGGCTCGCGTTCAGGACGTACAGGTGCGGGTCTCCGTCCACACCCGGCTTCCACTCGGCGCCGAATGCCCCGGTGACCTTAGGATATATCGTGTCTTCGAACTCGCTGGCAGACTGCTCCAAGTCTCCTTGTCTGATATAAACCCCGTCCTCCACGAACCAATAGGCGTTGGGAGTGACCAAACGCAGCTCGAACTCGCTGCTGTATCGTTCCAGCTTTTCCAAGTCCACCAACTCAAAAGATCGCCGGGTTCCAACGGCAAGGGTTGGCGCGGGCGAATCTTCCACGGGGATTAGCTCGCGGGCCAGCCGGTAAGGATCGCGCTCCGGCGGTACAGGGAAGCTGTCAGTGGGTTCCGGCGTTGCGGCGGGCTCAGGCGCTGGGATAGTGGGATCAACAAGCTGCCCATTTTGCGGTGGGCGCGGCTTTGTTGGCGATATGGCGAGTAACGAAGTGGTGGCGGGGGCCGTTTCCGTTGGAGAGGAAATGTGAGTTTGAGGTGGCTGTGCCCGAATGTCTGCGCGCAGCGGTTCAAGCTCACCCCCGCCTGTACATCCGGCCATCATTGCCAGTAACAGCGCGCCAATTGCCAGCATTCTTGTTGCAGTTATCATCGTGTATTTTACTGAAAGGGGGGTTTTCACGGGCTGCTATCCTGTAACCTGCTCGTCGTGCGTCTATAATTCTGACATCTGCCCTGTATACATACGTTGGTTGAGGGGGCGTTGTATGTCTTACGATGTGAATAGGCTACGGGGAACGCACCCCCCAGCCTGCACCTGTGTGGAATGTACCAGGAGCCGTAATAGAAGACAAAGAGGGAGAGGCCGCGGCGGGCAACCCGGAGGCGGCTCTGGTGGACGCCGCTTCGGCTGTCTTCCGGTGATGGTGGCGGCGGCCCCCCTTGTCGCGCTGGCGATAGTGGCAGCATTGGCGTTATGAGGCGGGCGGCGGCTCTTCCGGCACTCGTGATGGGTCCTGGTTAAAGCGGTTCATAGCCGTGTCCAGATTTTCTTCCAGCATACAGCGGGCCGCCGCCGCTGCCCGCTCCACGGCCCCGGCGATGGCCTCGGCTTCGCTGTCCCCGAACTTGCCAAGAACGTAATCGCGAGGTTCGACGCCGGGCGGCGGGCCGCCGATGCCTATGCGAAGCCGGGGAAAGCCCACCCCGCTGACGGACTGTATGATGGAGCGTATGCCGTTGTGTCCCGCATCGCTACCAGCAGCGCGCAGACGGATGCGGCCGGGCGGCAACGCCATTTCGTCGTAGATTACCAGCAGGTTTGATGGGCCGCCGCCGTAGCGGGCCAGCAGGTACTCTACCGCCTCGCCGCTGTTGTTCATATAGGTGCGCGGCTTGGCTAAAACTACTCGTCTGCCCGCAAAGTAACCCGCGCCCAGCACAGCTTTGGGACGCCGCTCGTTTACCGCGACGTCAAGTTGCCTAGCCAACAGCTCCAGCGCTTGCCAGCCGACGTTGTGGCGCGTGTCAGCGTAGCGCGGGCCTGGATTGCCCAAGCCCACGATGATGCTGACGCCGGGCGGGCTAGACAAGCCGGTCCTGCTGCGGCCGCTCTTCGGCCAGTGCCATTTCGGGCGATTCCAGCAGGTGGAGGAAAGCGGCTTCATCCAGCGCCGGCCGGCCCAGCTTTTGCGCCGTTGCGGCCTTCGACCCCGGCGACTCGCCTACCACTACGTAGCTGGTTTTCTTGGTCACCGACGATGTGACCTTGCCGCCCAGCTCCTTGATTCGCTCCTCGGCGTCCTTGCGAGATAAAGACGACAGGGCGCCGGTGACCACAAAGGTTAGCCCGCCCAGAGGCGCTTCCGCAGACGGAACTGCAGTGGCGGTCACGGGCAAGGCATCCTGCTCTAGCCTCACTCCGGCGTCGCGCAGCTTCCAGACCACGGCCTGATTGTCTGGGGTCTGGAACCAGGCGGCGATGCTGGCGGCGATTTTCGGGCCTATGCCGTCTATGGCGGTCAGGTCTTCCTCGGACGCTTGGGACAGCTCTTCGATGCTGATGTAGTTGCGGGCCAGCAGTTCGGCTACTTCCGCGCCCACGTGGGTGATGCCTAGGGCGAAGAGCATACGAGGCAGAGCGCGGTTCTTGCTGGCTTCTATATTGGTTATAATCTTGCTTGCCAGCTTGTCGCCCATCCGCTCCAGTTCCAGCAGCTTGTCCTTTTCCAGACGATAGAGGCCGGAGACGTCTTTCACCATCCCCTGCTCGATGAGGATGCCGCACCAGCGCTCCCCCAGCCCGTCAATGTCGGCAGCGTTCTTGCCTACGAAATGCTTTAGCAGCTCGAAAAACTGCGCCGGGCAAGACAAATTGGGGCAGCGGTGCATAGCGTCGTCTTCGGCCTTCACTACCGGCGTATCGCATTCTGGGCAGCGCTCCGGCATACGGAACTCCCTTTCGTTGCCGGAGCGGAGGGCGGCCACCGGCCTCACCACTTGGGGGATAACATCGCCGGCCCGCTCGATGACCACTGTGTCGCCGATACGGATGTCCTTGCGATGGATGCCTTCCTCGTTGTGCAGCGAGGCGTGCTGGACCGTCGCGCCGCTGACCACCACCGGCTCCAGCACGGCGTAGGGGTTCAGGCTGCCGGTGCGGCCTACGTTTATGCCGATGCGCAACAGTTTGGTGGTGGCCTGTTCCGCCGGAAACTTGTAGGCGATGGCCCAGCGCGGCTCGCGGCCGACTACGCCCAATCGCTCCTGCAATGCCAGCGGCGACACCTTGACCACCACTCCGTCCGCTTCGTAGGGCAGATCGTGGCGGCGTTCCAGCCAATGCTGATAGTAGTCCTGAACTTCCTCCGGAGAGCGGCACAGGCGGTTTTCCGAATTGATGCGGAACCCTATGTTTTTCAGCCATTCCAGAGCTTCCCAGTGGCTTTCCAGGAACTCCATTCCTTCCGCACTGTTTAAGGAGTACACCCAGATTTGCATATTACGAGCGGCAGTGACCTTGGGGTCAAGCTGGCGGATTGTGCCGGCGCCGGTGTTACGGGGATTGGCATACAGCGGCTCTTCCCGCTCTTCCCGTTCCTTGTTCAGGCGATGGAACTCTTCGACGGGGAGGTACACCTCGCCGCGCACCTCGAGACGAGGCGGAGCGTTTTCTACCGACAAGGGTATGGTGCGGATGGTGCGGAGGTTACGGGTGACGTCCTCGCCCGTTGTGCCGTTGCCTCGGGTGGCGCCCTGGGCCAGCACGCCGTTTTCGTAGGTGAGGTTCACTGCCAGCCCGTCAATTTTCAGTTCGCACACCATATCGAAAGCCGCGCCGTCCAGCAGCCCGGAGATGCGCTTATGCCAAGCGGCCAGTTCGTCGAGGTTGAAGGCGTTGCCCAAGCTAAGCATCGGGCGCGAATGCTCCACCTCCGAAAAGGCCGCCGATGGTTCGCCACCCACCCGTTGCGTGGGAGAATCGGCGGTTAACAGCTCTGGATGTTCCGCCTCGATGCCCTGCAACTCCCGCAGCAACAGGTCATACTGCCCGTCGCTGATGACCGGAGAGTCTAGGGTGTAATAGAGATGGTTGTGATAGTTAAGTTCGCGCCGTAGCTCTCCGGCGCGCCTTGCGGGGTTGGTCTGGTTCATACCGGCAGTCTCCGGCAGTTGAGATTGCCTTAATTATAGGGGTAGCCTAAAACACTGCGGTAGCGGAAAGAGGTAGTGGGTAACGGGCAAATGCCAGAAATATGCTTGACCTAGTCCCCGCAAAGCGCCTCGGGCTGGGGCTCTTGCTCGCCTCTCCGGGTAGAGGAGTAAGGATTCGGTTTGAGGAGACTTCACCGCTTGGCCCGGTGGCTGTGGTAGGTAGAGATTACCGTATGCGCCAGCTTTACTGGGTCATGGCGCGCAGTGGTGGTTTCGTCTATCACGTCGGCCTCGATGAGCAGGGTGTTATCGTACCAAGGCTGGCAAGGCCGGATGAAGTCGAGACCGGCTGGAGTGGGCCCGGAGGGGATGTTGCTGTTGGCGATTACCGTATGTATCGAGTCACCCCATGAATAGCGCTTTACCACGGCCAAGTGTTCTTGCACTGAGTAGCCCTCGGTCTGGCGCGGTTCCTCAGCGACGTTGCAGACGTAAACTTTTAACGCTCGCGAGTTTGCCACCGCTTGGGCGATGCCGGGGACGAGCAGATTGGGGACTATGCTGGTGTAAAGGCTGCCAGGCCCGATGATGATGAGGTCTGACTCTGTCAGGGCCGCCTCCGCCTCTGGGTGCGCCTGCGGGTTTGGCGGTGAAAGGGTCAAAGACCGGAGCCGCCCTGAAGCTGATGCTACGCTGGTCTCTCCGGTGAGGGTCTCGCCTGTTTCGGTTCTGGCAATCAGGGTTACGTCGGTGGTAGTGGAGGGTATTACACGCCCGCGAATAGCCAGCAGTTTCCCGGCGATTTCTACGGCTTGATAGAAGTCGCCGCCGATGTCGGCCAAGGCCGCGATGAGCATATTGCCGAAGCTATGGCCGTTCAAATGCCCGTCGGAGGAGAAGCGGTAATCCATCAACTGTTGCATTACCGCCTCGGAGTCAGACAAGGCGGCCAGGCAATTGCGAATGTCCCCTGGCGGCTGTATGCCCAATTCGCTGCGTAGCCTGCCAGAGCTGCCGCCGTCGTCGGCCATGGTCACGATGGCGGTGATGTTGTGGGAGTAGTGTTTGATGCCGCGAATCAGGCTGGGCAACCCAGTACCGCCGCCGATGACGGTGATGCGCGGCTCATACTCCAGGGCGTGCTGACCGTTGAGAGGAGGAAGCACTTTCCGCCCACGATTACGGCTGCCCAAGAGACGAAGTAGTGGAGAGAGAGGGTTAGCGCGCGAATTCATATCCAGCCAAAGAGATCTGAGCGGAGAGCAATGCTGTGCTCAGGAACCGTTTTTCGTGGCGCCGCCAAACACATCCTCGGACACTTCCGGAGGCAACGTTATGCCATGTCGATCCAGCAATGCCTGAATCCGCGCCTCCGTTTCCTTGCGGCCTTGTTCGAGACCCTGTTCAAGGCCTCGCCGCAGACCATCTCTTTCCGCTTTGTCTCGTATCTCCGCCTTTTTCGCTTCCCGGATTGCTTTTCCGCGCTCAAACATCTTTCTCACCCAGTCAAACAAAGCCGCCAATGGAATCAGGGAGGCCCAGTATATGTCTACCGTGGCCCTTTCAAACCAGTGGTACAGCCAGAAATTCGCCCCCTCGAAGGTTTCCAGAATCGCCACACAAGAGAAGAAAACAATGGCGAATCCGGCAGCTTGAAACCCTACGCCCCGGTCTACCAGTGCGCCTTGCAGTTCTGGCGGCCTTATTGTACCACCTTGCCAGTTGTTTGGTTCAACAACTGCCATTCCGCTATCCATCTCCCTGTGTCTGATGAAGGGAGAAGGTTACAGACCAGCGGTTTGCGGCGTCAACGGGCAAGTGTCAGCAGAAAAATCCGCGCCCCTAAATCTCCACGGCAAGTTTCCGGCCCTCATCCGACGACTGTTGCAGTAGGTCGAGTAGGCGGTGGCGCGACACTGCGGCGGCGAAGTCCGGCTGAGGAGATCCGCCGTCGCGGATGGCGTCGCCGATGGTGCGGTATAGCTGGGCCACGTTGTAGGGTTCCCCTTGTGGAACGCTGTCCGGGGCCACTGACAGGCAGGCAGGGACCGCTAGCGGCTGCAAGGCCTGTCCGTCCCCCTGCGCCCCGTAGAGGCGGACATTGCCGTATTGCACCATTTCCTCCGAGCGGGCGGACAGGACACCCTCCGTGCCGTAGATTTCCATGCGCCAACCGCTGCCGTTCCACGGGATGGTGGCGATGTGGGCCGATGCCGCTGCTCCGTTTTCCAGCACGCCGCTGACCACCACGTTGTCGGCAGCGTCTACGTCTATGGTCTCGCCGTCCCCGACGCTCCATTGGCCCAACTGTACGCTGACCTGTGCGGACAACTCGCGGAATTCGCCAGCGCAGTGGCAAAAGATGTCCAAGGCATGGCCAGATGCAATGCTCAGGGTATTTGCTCCGTTGGCCCGGTTGGCCATCCAGGCCCGGTCAGCGCCGCGCTGCAACAGCCCGGGCAAAAACATAGTCATATTACAGGCCAACATATCGCCGATATAACCCTCGGCCACCAATTCTCGAAGGCGTAGCAAGGCTGGGCTGCCGCGAGCCTGCAAGCCGATGAGGGTGCGGACGCCTTTGCTGCGGGCAAGAGCTTCCAGTTTCACCGCCTCGTTGGTGTTGGCGCCCAAAGGCCACTCGCAGAAGATGTGCTTTCCAGCCTGCAACCCGGCCGTGACCATACCGTAATGGGCTGGCACGCTGACCGATACTACCACCAGGTCAACGTCGGGGTGATTCGCCATTTCAGTGTAGTCGTGGAAAGCCAGTCCCGCGCCATAGAAGGCTTTGGATTCCGCGGCGGTCTCGGCCCGGGAAGTGCATACCGCCGTTAGCTCGAAGTCTGGCATTCCCAGCAATGCAGGCAGGTGGGCGCGCTTGCTCCAGCCATAGTTGGCGTTGGCGCCGATGATTCCCACGCGAATTTTCTCGGTCATGGCATCAATTTCTCCGGGTTTAGGCTTGGGCGGCTGGTGCGATGCGGGTGTGCCAGTCGGTGGCTTGCTCGTAGGCGTAAGCAGCGCGGAACAGCGTTTCCTCGGCGAAGGGTCGCGCCCCCAATTGCAGGCCGATGGGCAGGCCGTCGCTGGTGAAGCCGCCTGGTATGGAAATGGCGGGCAGCGCGGTGAGCGAGTAGCATCCGGTGTAAGCGCGGCGGAAGAAGAATCGCTCCCTCACATCCTCTGCGCTCTCGAACCGGGCCGTAAGAGCCGTATGCAGCGGCGCGGGGTAGGGCGAGGTGGGCGAGGCCAGTACCTCCACATCATTCAGCGCTTCCATGAACTGCCGGCGCAATAGGACTCTGGCCTTGGCGGCGCGGTTGTAGACCTTGAATGGCACCAGAGAGGCCGACAGCAGGCGAGTGCGGCTGGCTTGGTCCAGTTCATGGGCGCGGGTTCGCAGAATCTCGTCTCTCGCTCCGGCCCCTTCGGTGTCGGCGACGCCGACAAATATGGCCCCAGCCAGATCTACCAAGGGAATGGACACCTCCCGCACCTCCGCGCCCAACCTGCTCAGCGTGTCCAGCGACGCTTCGACCGCCGCCCGCACCTCCGGGTGCATATCCGGGTTGTGATGCAGCTCTCGGATAAGACCCACCCGCAGCCCCTTCACGCCGTTGCGGAGAGTTGCGGTGTAGTCCGGCGCCGGGCGGCGGCTGGTGTAGGGGTCGCGCTCGTCGTATCCTGCGATGACGCTCAGCACTATGGCGCAGTCCTCTACTGTCTTGGTCATGGGAGCGGCGGCATCCATGAACCAGCACATATGCGTCATACCATAGCGGCTCACCCGCGTGAACGTGGGGCGCAGGCCCACCACGCCACAGTAGGCCGCCGGGCCGCGCCCGGAGCCGCCGGTGTCTTCGCCTATGGACGCGGCGCAGAGGTGGGCCGACAGGGCGACGCCGGAGCCGCTGCTGGACTCGCCCGGGGTGCGGGCCAGGTCCCACGGATTGGCGGGTATGCCCCATGGCGGTTCTTGGGTGCCGCCCATGGCCAGCTCGCTGAGGTTCAGCTTGCCTAGCAGCGTCGCCCCGGCTTCTTTCAGGCGGCGTACGATGGTTGCGTCCTCGTTGGGTACGAAATCGCGGTAGACCCGAGAGCCGTTGCTGGTCAGTATCCCGTCGGTCCAGAACTGGTCTTTGATAGCTACCGGCACGCCAGCCAGTGCGCCAGGATCGCCGTTCCCCGACAGCCGCCATTGCATTTGCCGCGCAGCGTCCAAGGCCTCCTCTCGGGTAACAGTGATATAGGCGGCCAGCCGGGAATCCAGCCGGTCAATGCGATCCAGGTACGCCTGTACCGCGTCCTCCGGCGTTAGTTCGCCTGCCCGCACCGCTCTTGCGGTGTCGGCTGCGGACAGAAAGGCTATTTCGTTGCTGTCCATCTGGCTTCCCCCCGTAGTCGAATATCGGGATCCTAGGCTTAACCCTCGTCCGGGAAAACGCTTACGGGCTGGATGTCCGAGAGGTCGAGGCCGTTTATCTTGTCGAGCTCCAGCATCAGGCTGCTGAAGCGGCTGGCTACCTCGGCTACCTCGTTCTCAGGGATGAGAATGCCTGAAAGCCGGGCCAGTTCCCGTACCAGGTCTTCGCCGGATAGTTGTCGCTCTGCCATTGACGGCTCCTTGTACCGCTGTGCATTGAGGTATGTAATGTGCCTGCTGTTTTGCAATCGTAGAGTTGAGGGAGCGCTTCGTCAACGCCCGAATCCGGCTCAGAGTGCTATACTGCCCCCAAACTATCCGGCATTCCTTAAGGAGGTGGGCTGATGAAATGGGTGTCGGCCATATCAGAGCAATCCAACCTGGACAGAGCCTTGGCTGAGTGCGCCGACGCCATTCGCGGGCAGTTAGAGGAGTGGCCGCAACTGGCGGTGGCCTTCGTTTCGCCCCACTACCAGGCAGACTACGCACGAGTCGGCCCGCTGCTGAGCGAACTGCTGGGCGCGGCGCACACCTTTGGCTGCTCCGGCGGCGGCATCATCGGCGCCGGTATGGAAGTGGAGCAGCGCCCGGCTTTGTCGGTCACCGCTGCCACGCTGCCGGGGGTGGACATCGAGGCGTTCCATCTGGACGGCGACAATCTGCCCGACTTGGATGCTGGCCCCGACAAGTGGCGGGAGTTGGTGAATGTCTCGGAGGCCCAGGAGCCGCAGTTCGTGCTGCTGGCCGACCCGTTTTCCTTTCCTGTCCAGAACCTGATTATGGGGCTGGACTTCGCCTTTCCCCAAGCCGCAAAGATCGGCGGTCTGGCAAGCGGCGCCCAGCGCGCTGGCGACAATGCCCTGTTCCTTAACGGCCAGGTCCATAGCAGCGGCTCCATAGGGCTGGCCCTGCACGGCAACATTGTGGTTGATACCGTGGTGGCCCAGGGCTGCCGTCCCATTGGGGATGCCATGCGCATAACTTCCAGCCACCGCAACGTGCTGGCGGAGTTGGACGGAAAGCCACCAATGGCAGTGCTCCAGGAATTGTTTCGCTCATTGCCGGAGCGAGACCGGCAGTTGATGAGCCATTCCCTATTTCTCGGCGTGGTTATGGATGAGCTTCTGGACGACCCTGAGCAGGGGGATTTCCTGATTCGCAATGTGGTAGGAATGGACCAGCGCACCGGCAGCCTGGCCATCGGCGAGATGCTGAAAGAAGGTCAACTGGTTCGGTTCCACTTGCGGGACGCCGATACCTCGGCGCAGGATCTGACCTTCGTGCTGGAGCGATACGCTGCCGAGAACCGGGAGAACGAAGTGCCGGGCGCGCTGCTGTTTTCCTGTTTGGGGCGCGGGCAGTACCTCTATGGCCGTCCCAACCACGACACCGAAATCTTCCGCGAAAAGCTGGGACAGGTGCCGCTGGGCGGCTTTTTCTGCAACGGCGAAATCGGCCCGGTAGGGGGAACCACCTTCCTGCACGGCTACACCAGTTCCTTTGGCCTCTTCCGCTCGCGGATTTAACAGGAATAATTCCAAGAAGTTTGTGGAGTTTGGGGGAATTCGAGGGAGTTCGTGAAACCCGTTCGTCCTGAGCTTGCCGAAAGATGAACAGGTTTCGCCTGCATATCAAGTAGAGTTGACCGTAAAAATCGGCATCCCAGTGTCTCTCTCCGGGCAGTTTGGCTTGCAGGGCGCACAGACCCTTGCCGGTATCCGCGCTTGGGCCGACGACGTCAACCGCTGTGGAGGCTTGATTCTGGGCGAGCGGGGATACCCGGTCGAAATCGTCTGGCGCGACGACGCAAGCCGCCGCGATGAGGTTTGTAGCATCACCGAGCGGCTTATTACTGTTGACTGTGTAGACCTGCTAGTCGGCCCCTATTCCGCCGTGTTGACCAACGCCGCCGCGGAAGTAGCACAGTCCCGCGGCAAGCTGTTGTGGAATCAGGGCGGCGCCTCTCCTTTGGTTTATCAGAGAGGCAATCCCTGGGTGGTCGGCACACTGACTCCTGCCGACGAATACTTTGCCGGGTTGCTGTCGGCAGTGCGTGAGGTTTGCCCGGAAGCAGCGACGGTCGCCACAGTCCGGGCATCTGCCGGAGTGTTTCCCCGAAACGTGACCGGCGGTGTGGAACGGACTGCTTGCGATGCAGGATTTCAAGTCGCGCTATCTTTGCAGTTTGATTCGGAAACGGAGGACTTCGGAGAAATCATCCAAGCTGTTTGTGAAACCACGCCCGACGCGCTGGCAGTGGTGGGCCGGTTTCAGAATGACCTGAATTTGGCGGAACGGTTGGCTGAACGCGCGCCAGCTATTGGAGCGGTGGCGGTGGTCGCTGCCGGGGTGAATGCCTTCCGTGAGCGACTGGGCCACAGGGCCGAAAACTTCATCGGCCCCAGCCAATGGGAGCAGGACGCCGGGTACGCCGTAGACTACGGCCCCGGCGTGGCGGAAGTGCAGGCTTCGCTGCGCGGGGCCGGGCATTTGGTTATTGATTACCCCACGGCCCAGTCCTACGCTGCCGGCGTGGTGATACAGCGTTGCGCTGAAGTGTGCGGCAGCCTGGATGACGCCGGGCTGCGGCAGGCGGCGGGAACGCTGGACTTCACGACATTCTACGGCAGGTTCCGTATAGACGCCGACACCGGACGCCCTACGGGAAAGCCCGCGCTGCTGGTTCAATGGCGTCAAGGGCGTAAGGTGGTGGTATGGCCGCCGGAATATCGAAATGCGAAACTGGCCTATCCGTGGCGGCGGTAATTCGCGAAACTGGCGAGGGAACGACATAACTAGCAACGGCGTAACTAGCGAGGAAACGATATGAAGCTGGATGGGCAGGTGGCAGTAATCACTGGCGCGGGGCGCGGTATTGGGAGGGCCATCGCGCTGGCTTACGCCCGCGAGGGCGCTAGGCTGTCGCTGGCGGCTCGCAGTCAGCCGGAGCTGGATGAGATCGTCGCGGCAGTATCGGAGTTGGGCGGGGAAGCTATCGCCGTCCGCACCGACGTCACCAGCCAGATAGCTACAGAACGGTTGACTCATAGGACAGTAGAACGGTATGGGCAGATAGACACCCTAGTCAACAACGCGGGCATTTCCGGACCCATTGGCCCGTTGCAAAACAACGACATCGCTGACTGGGTGGATACCATCAATGTCAACCTGACCGGCACGTTCCTGGTTTGCCGGGCCGTCATCCCCGTGATGCTCAGGCAGGGCGGCGGAAAGATCATCAACCTGTCCGGCGCGGGCGCGGCCAGTGCCTGGAGCAATATGTCGGCCTACTGTTCCAGCAAAGCCGCCGTGGTGCGGCTTACCGAAGTGCTGGCTCAAGAGCTGGAAGAGGCGGGGATTACGGTCAATGCTCTCGGGCCTGGCTCCGTGCATACCAGTATGTGGGACAAGATGACCGAGGACGCAGCCCAAACCGGCTCCGAGTTCATTCATGAACTGGGCCTGCGGGTAACATCCGGCGGCGGCGCGCCGATAGACGAGTGCGCTGAGCTGGCGGTCTGGCTGGCGTCAGGCGAGAGCGGAAGACTGTCAGGGAGAATAATTTCCGCCGCCGCCGACGATTTTCGCAGTCTGCCGCCACGGATTTCTGAAATAATGGAAGGGGACGCCTTTACCTTGCGCGTAATGAAGCCGTCGTAACCCTATGGCCGGATGCTGTTGCTCAGGCAAAAAGCGCGCCTGTAGCCCAAACCTAGCGCAATGGACATATACGACGTTTCCTGCGGAGCGCAGCGCCCCTGAAAATCAGACGCAGATGATAGACCTGCTTGCGGCCCTCCCCAAACACCATTTCGGCCTTACCTTTGCCGCGCCTCAAATGGTAGATCCTGCTTGCGGCCCTCCCCAAAACGCCGCCCAGGATGATGTAGGGAGCGCGGATGATTGAGGCTCCGGTGCTTGCGGCCCTCCCCAAAACGCCGCCCAGGATGATGGCGGTCAGTTGCACAAATGGTAGATACTGCTTGCGGCCCTCCCCAAAACGTGATGGCGAGGCCCATTCCTGAGTAAGTTCATCCCGGCGGATGCCTGGGTTAGGCTATAATCGCCCTCTGCGTTTAATCCTTCTCTTCGGTCTGAAAGGCTGTCCCGTATGAAGATTGCCCCCCGGTATTCTTTTCGCCTCAGCAACTTGATCATCGCCGGCCAGCCGGTGCATTACGCTTGGGTCATCGTGGGCGTGGCGGCGGTGATGCGGCTGTTCAGCTCGTCCTTCCGCTCATCGTCCAGCATTTTGATTCCGCGGCTGGTGGACTCCTTCGGGTGGAGCTACGGGGCTGTGGGGTTCGGGTTTGCGTTGCAATGGGTGGTTTCGGGAATGCTGGGGCCGTCCGCCGGGTGGCTGGGCGACCGCTACGGCGCCCGCGTGGCCATGACAATCGGCGCGCTGCTGTTTATTGCCGGAATGGCGCTTACCGGCTTTATGACCAGCTTGTGGCAGTTCTACTTGTTCTTTGGGGTTATCCTCAGCGCGTCTATGGGTATATTTCAGGTGCCGCTGACCGCGTCGGTCACCATGTGGTTCAAGCGGCATTTGGGCACCGGCATGGGGGTATTGCAGTCGGCGCAGGGAATCGGCCCGCTGGTGGCGGTGCCGGTAATGCTACTGGTTATTGCGCTGTTCGGCGGCGGGCTGACCGGGCTTCGGGCAGCCTTCTGGGTTCCGGGCATCATAGGTGGAGTGGCAATCTTGGCTCTGGTTCGGCTTTTCTACAACGAGCCGGCGCAGATTGGCCTGCGGCCCTTGGGCGCTTCGGAAAACGAACCGGTGCGGCAGGTGCAACGGGGCGAGATTGCCAGGGTGCGGACGCGGGTGTTCTTCAAGCAAGCCCAGCGCACTCTGGCATTCTGGAACCTGATTGGAATCCACTTCTGGGGCTGCGCCGGACACGCCATTGTGCTGGTCTACCTGGTGGCAATTGCCGAGGCCGAGGGAGTGTCGCCGGGGCTGGCTGCCGGAGCGTTTGTGACTATGTCGGTGACCAGCACGGTGACCCGGTTCGCGGTGCCGGTGATGGCCGATCGGGTGGGCAGCAAGGGGGTGATGGGGGTGTGCTTTGCGTTGCAGACGATGCCCATCGCGCTGCTGTTCTTTGCGGTGGAGCCGTGGCACTTTTACCTGTTTGCGGTGCTGTTCGGCATCGGGTTCGGCGGGGAAATGAGCGCTTTTCCGATAATCAACCGGCAGTATTACGGGAGCGCGCCCATAGGCACGACCTACGGCTGGCAGATGATGGGGGCAGGCATCGGCATGGCCGCCGGGTCGCTGACCGGGGGCTGGCTGCGTGACTGGACGGGCAGCTTTGACGCGACGATGGGGCTGTCGCTGGCTTTGAGTTCTCTGGGGGTGCTGTCCATCGTGTTGCTGCCGAGCACCAGGCGTCACCAACTGCCGGACTGGGAGCAGGAACTGCCGCCGGAGGCACAGACGCAGCCCGCGGCAGGGGATTAGGGGGGCGGTGCCTCTCCCGTTTTTCGGACTGAGTCTATGCTATCATTGGGAGTAGGGAGCATAGGATTCTTTAATCCCTGAACCATTGGGAAACATATCCGACTGACGGGCCGGTTTAATGGATTCGTTGCTTTCTATATCCATTTGCGGGGTGAAGTTGGTTATTAGGATCTCTTGGTTGATGGTTCGGTGTCGCCCTGCTTGCTGCTCTGACTTGCTGGCGCGCATACCGGAAGATGATTGAATGGGAGTGACTTCGTAGCTGTCGAACAACAGCCTTATTTCTGGAGTATCATAAGACGAAAGAATCCAGAAACCTTTGGCCTGCGCAAGTTGTTCGGCAATGGAACGGTGGTCGTCTTCACCACGCATATTGAACTTGTAATTTGCTCCATTGCCCAAATAAGGAGGATCCAAATACATTACAGTGGTCGAGCTGTCGTACCGTTCCACGCAATCTCTCCAGTCCATATTTTCTATAAGGACTGTCTGGAGGCGGCGGTGGATTGGAGTTATGCGCTCAGACAGTGATTTCAGGGCACCCACCAGCCGGTTTCCGTGTCCGCCGTCGCGGATGCTGGTTTGGAATCGCGGGTAACGGGCTTCCCCGCCCCACCCTGCCATGATGAGGTAATAGAACCTGTGCGCCCGCTGGACATCGGTAAGGGATTCAGGTTCCAGGTTAGCCAACCGGTTGAACTCGGTGCGGGATACCAGATCCCACTCGAAGGACGCGATTAGCTCTTCGGGTTTTTCCTTGACTACTCGAAAGAACGTGACTAATTCTTCGTCAACATCGTTGATTATCTCGACGTCACTCTTGGCCTTGCCGAAAAGCACCCATGCGGCCCCGGCAAACGGCTCGACGTAGCATGTATGCGGCGGAATCATGGGGACGATAAATTTCCGCAAGCGTGATTTGCCACCGACCCATCTGAACGGGCTGTTTAGCATCTGGCCTTGTGTATTAGCGTTTTTAGAACTCATATCCGAAAACCCAATAGCCAATCAGAATCTAATGTGTCTCCAATAGAGACATATTAGCAGGCTTGGCAAGCCATGTAAAGGGTGGATTCTGAGAAATGCGAAGATTCGGCGAAAAACTCAGGTCTCTCCGAAATCGCCGTAGTATAACCCTGACGGGCTTGGCGGAAAACTTGGGATACAAGACCCACGGATATATTAGTGAAATTGAAGCAGGTAAAAAGGCCCCTTCGGTGGGGTTCCTGCTTGCCGTGGCCGACCTGTTCGGGGTATCCGTTGATGATTTGGTTAAGGATGATTTGGAAGTTAATTTGTCCCAAGGAGCTGTAAACGAGCCAGTGACAACGCTTGGTGTTCCGTTTGCCGAGAGGTCCCCATCTGAACAGGAGATTGAACGTCTGAGGCTGATTCTCAGCACGTACCAAGACGGTACGGGGATGCTGGCGAGCGGCAACGCAACTTTGCCAGGATGGCGAGATTTCGAGAGGTCGGTAGCCTTGGCCTTTGGCGGAGCTGCGTCGGAGAACAAGGACATATTTGATGTCCGTTTGCCAGACCCTAAGAGGATCGGTGTATTCCTCGGAATCTCCTGCAAGATGCGAAGGGAGCTTGCCAGGATTGACCGCGATGGCAGGGTTACAGTTGAGGTTTCAAATTCTGCCCGCAAGTTTTGGGATCACCTAAAGACGAAGGATATTGACCAAGCTAACTATGAGTCGCGCGCTGCTGACGTTGGGGAATCTTTGATAGAGTTGGTATCCGAATGGCACCGTGATGCCAGCTTAGAAGAAGGCGGAAACGTTGATTTGTCGAAAAGCTGCTATCTGATACTTTCTTGGAGCAAGGCAGGCTGGTATCAACTGCATCAATTCTCTATAGCCCTACCGCAACCAGATAGTTTGTATTGGGAATTTCCAACCCGCACTGAAAGAAGTGTGCAGCGCACGGCCCGCCGTCTCATAGGTTCTGATGACAAGGGTACTATAGTTGAATGGTATGGCGAATCGGGCGGGCAACTGAAATATTACCCCCTTGCCGAAAACGCCCTTTGGGAATCCGACAGGTTCAAACTGGAGCCTATCCCGGGCACACAGGAACATGGTGTACTTCATAAAGCAAGAATTTACTTCCCGATGCAGCGGCAAAATTTGTGAGCAAGTACGATACCAACACATAAGTTACGGTGAGCGTATCGTAGCAGGCGGCGTAAGAGAATAAACTACCTGCTGCCAGCAATTTCCTCCTGCCCCCTGTATCTAGCTGTGTGCTAAACTGCCATTGAAACGGGCAGCGGTTGCACCAGACTAGGACAGGAGGCTCCAAGATGCTTGATTTGATTATCCGCGGCGGGCAGGTGGTTACCCCTATGGGGGTGGGCGAGTGGGATGTGGCGGTGCAGGGAGGGCGTATCGCGGCGGTGGCCGCCCCCGGGATGCTGGGCGACGAGGCGGGGCGGATAATAGACGCTTCCGGCAAGGTGGTCGTGCCAGGCGGCATCGAACCCCACGCTCATATCTCCGCGCCCATTATGGGACATGGCGATTTAAAGACCGCTCCGCCCGAGCAGGTCAGCCGCGCCGCTCTCTACGGCGGAACTACGACTCTGATGGACTTCGCCATCCAGTATCCCGGCATTGACATTCCCCAGGCCATCGCCGAGCGCACCGGCGTCTGGCAGGGCAATTCCTACGCCGACTACGCCCACCACCTGATGCTGCTGGGCCAAATTCCGGAGGAAATCATCGGGTCGGTTCATGAGGCGGTGGAGGACGGCTTCGCCAGCTTCAAGATTTTCACTACCAACATCCGCCCGCCCGCCACCACCGGCGAGCCGCGGATGGTGGGCACCGGCCACCTCCACGACCTGATGGCGGAAATTCAGCGGCTGAGCGCGATGCTGCTGGTTCACGCCGAGGACGATGATATGGTGCAGCATATGTACCAGAAGCTGACCCGCGAGGAGCGCACCGAGTGGCACAATATGTCGCTGGTGCATAGCGCTGAGTCGGAGGACGTTTCTTTCCGCCGGGTGTTGCGAGTGGCGGAGTGGACCGGCGCGCCCGTCTACTTCGTCCACGTCAGCGCATTGCAGGGCGTGCAGAACATCGCCGAGGCCCGCGCCGCCGGCCGCCCGGTCTACGGCGAGACGCTGCACAACTATTGTTGCTTTAATGAGGAGAACTATAAAGAAGAGAACGGGATGAAATACCATACTTATCCGTCGCTGAAATCGGAGGAAGACCGGAAAATGCTGTGGGACGGCATCATCAAAGGCGGGCTGCAAACTATGGCGACCGATGAATACTGCACGTCATGGGAAACCAAGATTTCGGGCCGCACCATTTCCGATGTTACCGGCGGCCACAACGGAGCCGAGGCCCGCATGGGAATCACCTACAGCGAGGGCGTGTCGAAGCAGGGTATGACGCTGCAACGGTTTGTGGATGTCACCTTCGGCCAATGCCGCCAAGATAATGGGCCTCTACCCGCGCAAGGGCGTGCTGGCTCCCGGCAGCGACGCCGACATCTGCCTGATTGACCCCAGCATCAAGAGGAAACTCACGAAGGACGACTTCCACATCTCCGACTACAGCATCTGGGAAGGCCGCGAAATTGAGGGCTGGCCGGTCACCACCATTCTGCGGGGCAAGGTAGTCGTAGAGGACGGCAACTTCTCCGGCGCCCTCAGCGACGGGCAGTTCCTGCGCCGCAAGGTGGACCCGGCGGTGGCCGACCGCCCGGTGGTGTAGCGTTTGATTTCAATGGGGAGAAAGCAGAGGAATGTAAATAAAACTCTTCGCTGAGTTGCGCCGGGAGTTCACCGGCCCCGAAATCTTCGAGTTGGGCATGATAACCGGCCAGTTCATCGGATACGGCCGCGTGTCGGCGATGCCGCATTTGGAGATGGGGGCAGGTTCTCTGGTGTGGTGGATATGAATGGGGGGCCGTATTGGCCCCTCTAGTTTTGTGTACTGTTATGTTGCTCCAAGTCCCGGTAAGGGCTGCCGCAACGGCGGCAGTCAACTGACGCTGTGGCGCACATGAATCTCCCAGACTCCGGGCGGCCACTGCTTCCAAGTAGTGGCCGCCCGAAATATGAAATTAGCTCTGGCTTCGCCTTGCAATTCGTCTACAATGCGAAACAGAATTATGCCGTAAGGAGCAAGCATCCCCCCCCCCCCCCCCCCCCCCCCCCCCCCCCCCCCGCCTTGTCACCAGTTTGCCAAATCCGCGGTCGTAAGTGAGCAGCGTGCGTTGTTCCCGTGTAGCTTGTTGCAACAAGTTTAGGTCTGCGGCCGACAGACTGTCTTCTCTTACATAGAACACATCGTGCCAGGCAGTACGCAGTCTTACAACCGCCAGCCTGTCTATATTCTCATCAGCCAGCAGGCGCATTTTTCCTTCCAATCGGTCAGCCAATCTTTCTTCTTCCGCTCTTCCTGTTCTTCCATCCAGCGGTCAAGGTCTGGCCAAGTAAAATTTGACAGCTTGGCTCCAGTAGCCGCGTATTCCAAGCAAGCGCACACATCTTCCTTGGTAATGAAAGAGTATTCCTCCAGAAACCATTCTTCTGTAATGCTCCCGCCGCAGAGCATATCCGTGACGAACTCCACCGACAGGCGAGTGTTTTTGATGCTGGGCCTCAAGCCCAGCATACCCGGATGGCTGGCGATGCGGTCTTTCCATAGATAGTGTATTCCTTCGGGTCTATGGGCATGGCAGTCCTCCGGCGGGGTTATTTGATTACGCCGTGACGCTCCAGTATCCGGGCGAGTTCCGCAATCCCCTGGAAGTTGTCTTCCGGCGTGGGGTAGCCGAAGCAGAGGCGGGCGGAGTTTTGGCCGCGGCCTTCGGGAGAGAACATTGTGCCGGCGTAGTAGCCGACGCCTTCCTGGAATGCCTGCTCCTGCAATGCCTCCAGGTCGGCGTCTTCGGGCAAGGTCAGCCAGACGTACAGGCCGCCCTCCGGCTTGGTCCAGGTAGCGGCATCGCCGAAGTTTTCGCCCAGAGAGGCGAGCATGGCGTCGCGCTTGATCCGCAGTGACTCGTTCTGCTCCCTCACGTGGCCTTCCAGGTCACCGTGATTGATGTATTCGGCGATGGTGAGGGCGGCGAAGTGATTCACTGCCCCACCCATCTTAAAGGCCCAGGCGCGGCTGATAACCTCCGGCGGCGCCACCAGATAGCCCATTCGCATTCCCGGCGCAATGGTCTTTGAGAAAGAGCCGACGTATATCACCTGACCGGTGTCGTCCAGCGAGTGGAAGGAAACCACGTCCTCGCCCTCAAAGCGCAGGTCTATGTAGCAGTCATCCTCGAACACCGGCACGCCGTGACGCCGCGTGATTTCCAGCGTTTGTTTGCGCCGCTCCAGCGTCATGGTCCAGCCCAGCGGGTTCTGGAAAGTTGGGATGGTGTAGAGATATTTGACCCGGCGCCCCTCGCTCTGAAGCCGTTGGATGGTTGCATCCAGCGCTTCGGGTATGATGCCGTACTCGTCGCACGGGACGCCCACCACGTTGGCCCGGTAGCGGCGGAGTGAGCGCAGGGTGCCGAGGTACAGAAACTCCTCGGTGAGCACCGTATCGCCGGGGTCGGTGAGGGCCTGAATCACCATAGATATGGCCTCTCCGGAGCCGCCGGTCAACACTAGCCCGCCGTCCGGGTCTACGGTCATATTACGGCTGTGGGCCAGGCGCTCCGCCACCAGACGCCGCAGTTCCGGGTAGCCGGCCGGATCGGTGTAGTAGGCCAGGTCGCGGCCCTCCCTCGACAGCGCGCTGCGAGCGGCGTCGGCCAGCCCGTCCAGCGGCAGGGTGTCGGGATTGGGGTAGGCGACGGCGAAATCGTAGCGGGCATGGCGGGTCTTGCCGGGTGGCACGGAGGGTGCTCCGGCGGCGAACAGTCCCTCGTAGCTGAACTTGTCTGACATTGCGGCGGCTCCTTTGCAGGCTAAATGGGTGGCGGATAAAGCACGGATATGTCGTTTACGTCTATGAATACGTCGAGGACGTAGGCCCCGACCCACGGGTTCAGCGCGTAGCCGGTCTGTGGGCCTTGCCGCACGCCTAGAAACACTTCCTGCAAGCGGGTGGCGGCCCGCCATTCGTCAACGGATTTGGGGCCGTTCATTTCCGCATCGTTGAGGAAGAAGAGGTTGACCAGCCAGGCGTCATGGCCGTTTAGTTCCCGTAACCAGTATAAGTGGGCCAGGCGGTTGGCATACTGGTAAAAGCTGCTTGACCAGTCGGCTTGCGCTTTTGATTCGACGAAGGATTTGACCATCCTTAAACTTTCCTGAACTTGCTGCCGAGCCGATTCCCCCCGCGCTTGCAATGGGGCAGTGACCATTTCGGGGATATGGGTCTTCGCCTCTACCAAGATAATCTGCCCCCGGTCGGTTACGGCCAAGCCATCCCACTGCGGCCCGAACCGAGGCCAGAAATCGGACAGGTCTCGCTGCGGCTGCGCCGGTTGCCGGAAACAGGGAGACCCGGCCAGCCGGTCTATAAAAGACTGGTCGCGGTATTCGGCATAGTGATCCGATGCCAGCGGCGAACGCCAGTCAAAAGCTCCCGGCGATTTGGGCAGCCGCTGGGAGATGGCGCCGTTCAGCATATCCCTGCGGCAGTTTACTAAGATTTGCAGCCACCGGCGTGCGCCCCGGTTGGCGGCGGGCGGGTCGGTTATGGTGCGGGTCATTTCTGTTTCCTAGTTGCCGGGATAAACTGGTCAGCCAGCAACGCAGCGATGAATGCGCCACCGACGGACAGAATCTCATATAACAGACGATCTATCCGGCGGTTCACTTTGGCAAAGCCGCTCCGGGCCCTTCGTCCCTTGATTCGCGCTGGCCGGCCGGCGTTTCTTCCCGTAGACCAATCTGACCAGCCTGTAATGCTTGCCGCCTCTCTGCCAAGGATTCAACCCGCCCTTCCATCCGGCCAATAGTATGCCTCAGTTCACCATAGTCGGCTGAAGTGGGTTCCGTGCTCACGTATCTTCCACGGCGGTGCACAATTGCCACAGGCGGAGCTTGCGCGGCGCGAATTTTCCGCGCTAGTAATACTGAGAGAACACCGGCTCTTCGCGGGTGATGATTTCCAGCACCACCGGCTGGCCGCCTGCCGCGATGCCTTGGGCGCGGGCAAGGGCCGGGGCAATGCCGGTGGGTTGAGTGATGGTCTCGGCGTGGCAGCCCAGGCTGTCGGCCATCTTGGTGTAGTCGCCGGTGAGGAACTTGGAGCCGTACTTTTCCACGGCGATGGGGATGTTTTTTTCGTAACCGCCCATAGCGCCGTTATTGATAATTACCGTGATGGTGCCGATTTTGTTGCGGCTGGCGGTCTCGAAGTCGGTGCCGCACATCCCGACGGCGGTGTCGCCCATCAGGTTGACCACGGTCTTTTCCGGCGCAGCCAGTTTGGCCCCCATTGCGTAGCCTAGTCCTGCGCCCAACTGCGTGGAGTTGCCCCAGCCGAGGTAGCCGCGTGGCGTGGTGGCCTCGTAGAACGGCACAATCTGGTCGCGGGGGTTGCCGGAATCGTGGGTTACGATGCTGTTGGCCTTGTCCAGCCTGTTGTTCAGCTCCCAGACCACCCGGTAGGGACTGATGGGGATGTCGTTGGAGGTGAGACGCGGCATCCACTCGGCCAGCCATTCTTGCTTGACGGCGGCAATTTCGGCTGCTGCCTCCGACTGTCCCGAGCTGATTAAAAGACGACGCCCGTTGTCGCCCAGAGCGTTCTTAACTTCCTCAATTAGCTGGCGCAGCACCAGTTGGGCGTCGCCTAGCAGCATATCGTCCAACCCGTACTCGCCGTTGAGGTCCCGGTCGTCCACGGTGGACTGGATTACGGCCTTGCCTACGGGAACGGGGGCTGATGCCAAGGTCTTGTTGAAGCTAGTGCCGATGCCGAAGACCAAGTCGGACTTGCGGAGAAATTCGCCGACTGCTCGCGTGCCAGTGTTGCCGCCGGTTCCCAGCGACAGAGGGTGGTTTTCCGGGAAGCCGCTCTTGCCTAGGGTGGTGGTCATAACCGGCGCGTTGAGCAGTTCGGACAGCTCCACCAGTTCCGGCGTGGCCTCGGCGTACAGCACGCCCTGCCCGGCATAAATTACTGGGCGGGCGGCGTCCATCAGGCGGCGGGCCACCCGGATGGCGTCCACCGGGTCGGCGGCAGTGCGGCGTTTGGTGATGGGTTGGTAGAAGAATTGGGATTCGTCAATCTCACCGTTCATTACATCCGACGGGGTTTCCAGCACCACTGGGCCAGGCGGGCCGGCCCGAAGCTGGGTGTAGGCGCGGCGAAGCATTTGAGGCACGCGCTCCGGCGAGTTGATCATGCCAGCCCACTTGGTGACTCCGCTGTAATTGCGAGTGGCGGAGAAGTCTGAGGTCATGGTGGTGCGGCTGGAGCCTTCATGTCCGGGCAGCATCAGGATTGGCACGCTGTCGGCGTATGCTTGGGCGACGCCAGGGAAGGCGTTTTCGATGCCGGGGCCAGCCTGCACGATGCAGACGCCGGTCTTGTGGCCGTTGTTGATGCGGCTGTATGCGTCGGCCATATTGACCGCGCCCCGCTCCATACGGGCGATGACCGGGCGGATGCCGGCGGCGGCGATGGCGTCAATCAGCGGGTTGTTGGGGAAGCAGAAAGCGAGTTCCACGCCTTCCTGCTTCAGAATGTTGGCGATGGCGGTTTTCCCTTGCATCATTCCTCCAGCGCTTTTGGGTAGCGCTTTTACTTGGAGCAATTGTACTACGGCGGTGGTGCAGGCGTTGAATTATCAGTCACCCGCAGGTAACGGGTGAGCGTTTCCAAGCGCCTCCGATTCCGCTGCTAATACAGATCTTCGTCAGAAAAGAAGGGTTGGCCAACAAACTCGCTTGGCTGCCCCAACAGCCGGGCGGTGTTGAGCAGGCAGGCGCGGCGGTAAAGCACGAGGATGGCCTGGTTCATCAGGATTTGCGGTTTATTGATGCTCCGCCCGTGCTTGTGAGCCAGCCAGGTTGAGTGGCCGGCCGCAAAATACTGCTCCAGGAAGTCCGTCGGCTCCACCTCAACGGCGCAGGCTTCCAGAATCTCGTCCGGCGCGTCGGCGCACAGAAGGTCGGGCTGCTCCGTTGCCATGCGTAGAAAGTGCTGCTCGCGGTCAGGGGCCATAAGCTGACACTCGCTGTAATCTAAAGGTTGTGGTGTACGATATGATAATGCGCCAGGGGACGGGAAATGGCAACGGGGAGGCGGGAAGAGGTTGCCGTCCGAGTTGAGTCTGGGCTGCTGGCCGGGTTGAGGAAAATTGCCGAAGACGATGGGCGGGAGTTTGACGCGGTAGCGGAAGACGCATTCCGTCAGTGCGCCAAATCGAACTCCCGGGGCAGGGCAGACGATGAGTTGCTGGCCCAGCACGATACTCAAGATACCTGATCATAAGGCCGGGCAACAGCGACAAGAACCGTGTTGGCGGTAGCTTGGTAAGAATTTCCGGTCGAAATTGCATGGGAGCAGGAATTATATGGTTAATAATAATCAGCGAATCGGTTCAACTTCAAACGCCCATGTAGGACGAAATTTTGAGGATACGGCCCAAAAGTATTTTCGCAGGGAAGGCGTATATTTGGAGAAAGGATTTGCGGTTGAGATTGGATTGTCCACCGAGAAAGTTCATAAATTTGACTTGGGGTCAATGAATCCGCCAATGTTGGTTGAGTGTAAATCCCACACTTGGACAAAATCCCTTAACGTTCCAAGCGCGAAGATAACCGTTTGGACTGAAGCAATGTATTACTTTCATCTGTCACCTAAAAAATTCCGAAAGGTTCTCTTTGTCTTACGTCATTACAACAATAAAAAGAAAGAAACTCTTGCGGAGTATTACATCAGAAATCATAGGCATCTCGTACCTGATGACGTCAAAATTTTCGAGTTTAATTCCAGCAATTGTGAAGTAGTGAGAGTGCACCCAAACACACTTTGATATATCCCCTTGCGGGTTGACGCGAAAGTCCGCCGGGCTGCCCGGCGGACTTTCGCGTATTCTGCAGCGATGCAGTCCCGCAATCAGAGGTTGAGCTGCGGGATGAGGTAGCGGCTGAGTTTGTTGTAAATTTGCAGGCGGCTGCGCTGGGTGTCCACCACGATCAGCCGATTGTTTTCCGCGTCGTACTCGACGGCGGTGGGCTGGGCGAAGGTCCATTCCGGCTCGGTGGTGCGAACTTCGCGGCGGCGCTTCTGATAGTCGGCGTTGGCATCCACCGTCATCTCTGCCCACTTGGAAAGCTGTTGGGCGTCACCGGTCAGGCTGGTCAGGAACTTGCCGTTGGCCTCGAAGATGTGTACCCGGCCCTTGCCCCAGCGGTTGTCGCTCCAGTCGCAGACGTATACGTCGCCCTCAGGGTCAACGGCAACGTCCGAAGGGTAGTTCAGGTCGCCCCGTTTGTTGCCGTGGCGGCCGAACTGGGCTACGAAAGCGCCTTCAGAGGTGAGTTTCTGCACCCGGTGGTTGCCGGAGTCGGCAACGTAGACGAACCCATCCTGGTCAATGGCGATGCCCCATGGCGAATCGAACTCGCCTTCGCCGGAGCCTTTGCTGCCGAAAGCTCCCAAGAACTCCCCGCTGGTGGTGAAGCGGCGCACCTGGTTGCTGCGGCCATCTGTGACGAAGAGCACATCTTCGGAAGAGATGGCTATGCCGCAGCTTCCGTTTTCTTCGGGATCATCGGGCTGGACCGTGGAGAAGTGGCGCTGATAGGCGCCTTCCCGGTCGAACACCGAGATGCGGTTGAGCCACTCATCGGCCACGTAGAGGCGGCCCTGGTTGTCGGCGGCGATGCCGGCGGGCCAGATGACCTGGCCGTCGTTGCTGCCGTAGCGGCTGAATTCCCCCAGGTATTCTTCTTCGCCCCACGTGCTGCCCAGATTTACTCTGGAGATGCGCTGACCGACGCCGGTGCGGTTCCAGCCCACGTTGCTGATGGACTCGCTGCCCCGGTTGGCGACGTACACCACGCCGTCGGGGCCGGTGGTAATGGCGACCGGAGTGTTGAAGCCCATGCCGGTCTGCGCGCCGCGGCCCACGTTGTGGCTGTAATCAAAGGTGCGGCCGGCCACTGTTTCCGTAAGCATTGAATATCCTCCCTTATACTGTTCGCCTCTACCCTGACTCCCCTCCTGATGGGGAGGTAATACCGGACGTATAGGTAGAGGCCTGTGTTGTAGGGGCGGGTATCAACCCGCCCCTACGCTTGGATTCTGCCGAAAAATTGACGCGCTTAGGCCAAAATGGGGAGCTTTTCGTAGTTTCCGCCCACCAGTGGCTTGGCGTCCAGGCCCATCCAGTCTTCCAGGACAGTGGTGTACAGGCCGCGGTAGTCATAGTTGGGAACCACGTCGCCCTGCTCCAGGTCCTTCTCTTCCATGGAGGGCATTTCGCTGTACTGACCGCCCTTGATGCCGGAGCCGAACATAAAGGCTGCGCCCCCGGCGCCGTGGTCGGTGCCGGAGCCGTTGTCGTGGGTGCGGCGCCCGAACTCGGTGAACATCAGCACTACGACATTATCGTCCACATTGTGTTCCTTCAGGTCGTCCAAAAAGGCGTCCAGAGCGTGGGAAACATCGAACCACAGCTTGTCGTGCATGCCAGTCTGGTTAGAGTGGCTGTCGAAGCTGCCGTGGTCAACGTAGAAGACGCGAGTGCCGAAGTCGGCCATGTGCACCTGAGCGATGCCCTTGAGCTTCTTGGCGATGGGCGTGTCAGGATACTCGACGTCGGAGGAATACATCCTGGGAGCTTCCTTCAGGATGTCGGCGCCCTCGAGCGTGTCCAGCCCGGTCTGGCCCATATAGTCCATCACTGCGCCGGAGCCGATGGCGGGCGAGTACATCCGGGCGAAGCGATCCAGAACCTTGTCGCGTTGCTCGCCGGCGATGTTAGGCAGCAGGCCATAGTTGTCCAGGTCGTCCACTACCGCCACTGGCACGCCGGGCAGGGCCAGAGCGCGGAACAGTGAAGGGCCGAAGCTGACCGTGGTCAACACGTTTTCCTTGTTGGGGTCAATGTCGCGGGTGGCGCGGCCAAGCCAGCCTTCAGTTCCCAGCTTGTCCGGTTCGCAGGTGTGCCAGATGTCCATGGAGCGGAAATGGGAACGGGGAGAGTTGGAGTAGCCGATGCCGTGGATGATGGCCATATCACCGCGTTCGTAGACGTGCTTCAGCGGGGCCATCTCTGGGTGGAAGCCAATCTTGCTGTCAATGGGAATAACGCGGTCTTCGGCTATGCCGACGGCCGGGCGGTTGTCCCGGTACAAGGGGTTGCTATAGGGTATGACGGTGTTCAGGTAGTCGTTGCCCCCGGTGAGCTGGAACACTACCAGAACCGGGTCCTTCTTGGTGCTGGTCATATCAGGCGGTCCTCCTGGATTTGGATTAGGCTGCCTCAACCGGCGGTTCAGACTTGGGAGGAGGCTCGGTGAACTCCCGGCCTTCGGTGTCTGCTGTTTCCCTTCGCCGGTTCTATTCTTCCCATTCTTTTGTTTTTGGCAGTGCCTTTAACGATGCCGTCTGTGACGCCCTGATTGTACTTTTTTTCTTTGTGCCACTCTGAAGATTATCACCGCAGCCTCCGTTACGATGACGCTCTCTCCTGCTATTCAGACGGTTAGAGAGCTTACGGTCTGCCCAACGGCAATGAGGGTGTCCGGCCAGGAAGTGGCTCCTTTGGACGTTATTTCGCGCCAAGTTGTTAGCCCGGCGACGGCCAGAAACTGGATGCTGAGGCTAAAAAAATACAGCCTCTGCCAATCTTCCGGTGCACTCCATGATTGCAACTCGTATCCGGTTTTGCGCGGGTCAAGAAATCTGCCCTCGCATTTTCGCGGGCGGGTAGGGGGGGTGCCTGCCGCCGCCTTACCCACCCATATTCCCGGCGTCCGGTTAGGCGTACTGGTATTCGCGGAGGGAAACGATGAGCTGCAACAGTTCCGACACGCGGCGGGTTGAGGCGGCCACGTCTTCCGCGGTTCCCCATGCGAAGTCGCCGCCCTCGCTAATGAAGCCGATGAGTTCGTCGCGGCTTTCCTTGGTGACTTCCAGCGGGCCCATCAGGTCGAGGCAGCCGTCCACTGCTTCAGCGGCGGTGCGGACGCCCTGACCCTGGAGACGGTCAACCATGTCGCGGATGCCGGGGCGGGAAACGTCCCCCACCAGTTCGGCGGTGAAGTTGACGCGACGCATCAGCGAGCCGCTGTTGATCCACTCGGCGCCGGTGTGCCAGCCTTCCACGCTGGGCGGGTTGAGCAGGTCTTGGCCCATGTAGCTAGGCTGACGCGACAGATCGCCGATGCCGGGGGCCGGGAACTCGGCGCCGCCCACCATGCGCAGCGTGCCGACCACGACCTCGGTGGGGTTCTTCAGACGGGCGAAGCGGGCGTTCTTGAAGAAGTCTGAGTTGAACAGAACCCGCAGGGTGGCCCGCATATCGTAGCCGTTTTCCAGGAGCGCGTTAGCCAGGGTCTCGACGGCCTCCGGGTCGTTGGGAGGGGTCACTGACCAAGCCGGCACCTGCGCTTCGTCGGCTACGAAGAAGTTGTAGAGGTGGCGGGCGATGAAGCCTGCGCAGGCAGGATGCTCGCTGATGATGCGAACGATGTCCTCGCCGTTGAAGTTGCCGGTGTGGCCCAAGAAGGTCTTTTCTGTATCATCATGGTCTTCGGGGCGGTACTCGAAGAACCAGTCGTGGCGGCCGATGGGCCCGCGGGGCAGCTTAGGTTCGATGGTCCAGCCAGTGAAAGCGCGGGAGCACTCGCGCACATCCACCTCAGTGTAGTTGCCGACGCCCATGCTGAACAGCTCTAGCAGTTCGCGGCCCCAGTTTTCGTTAACCGCGTCAGCGTGGTTCTCGCAGTTGTCCAGCCAGTAAATCATCGCCGGGTCTTTCGCCATTTCCACCAGCAGTTCGCGGAAGTCGCCCAGGCCCTTCTCGCGGAACTTGACAATCATGTCCATCACGTCGTCGTAATGGTCCACCTTGGAGACGCCGGTGGCGAAGATGCCGTGCCAGAAGAGGGTCATCTTCTCTTCCAACGGACGCTTCGTGTTTATCATGTCGTGGAGCCATTCGGCGGCGCCCATGCCGGGCAGGGTGCCGGGCCGCCAGGTCCATGGGTGATACCGCATCATTTCGTTGCGGTCCAGCGTGGGCTGGTCTTCGGAGTTGAGCAGTTCCTCGACGGTGGCCTCATAGCCCCTGGCTACTCTGGCTTCCAGCTCTTCCCGGGTTGCGCCGAATCCGGCGCGGCGCATCAGGTGAGCCATCAATGCGATGTCCTGGTCGCCCATGGTGTCCCTCCTTAGTATAAAGTTTGATTCGCTTTTGCAAGGCCCTGAGCGCGACAGCATCGAAGGGGTTTGCGCCCAGACTAGGTTGAGGGTATATTAGTCGCGGCGGGCGGGGCTGTCAATGATTACCTTATAATCAATCTATTGTATGGAAGCCTATTGTGCCTATTGTATGAAAACGCCTAGTGGCGGCGTTAATGCCGCCGCCGGAACAGGCGCCACACGGGAGCGGAGAAGCCGGGTAACAGTTCGCCGCCGTAGAGAACGTCGCCTTCGCTCAGCGTAACCGGCTTGGTATTGGGGCAGTAGACGGTGACAGTGGCAGTTGGCGGGTCGGCTACCCACACCTGTTGCGAACCGTAGCTGAGCCACATATATGCCTTGGCGGTGATTTCCGGCCAGGAATTGCCGGGAGACTTGACTTCGACGGCCAAGTCGGGGGCTATATCGGGAAATCCTACGACATCTTCGGGCAGGCGACCGGGCGCAAACCAGGCTACGTCGGGCGCCCGCACAGTGTCGGGGTCTCGGTCCAGACGGTAGCCCGTTTCGCAAGAGACGGTAACGCCGTAGTCATTGATGTCCGCGTAGTTAAACAGAATTCCGTCAATCCTGCTCCCAAGCACACCCTGAGATCCTCCGGCTGGCATCTTTTCAATCAACACTCCCCTGATAAGCTCGAACCGCCGCCCGTCAATTTGGGGCATCAGGAGCAGTTCTTCGGCAGTCATCAGCTTGTTGCTTATGGTTGTCATAAGTCGTTCACTGGCTCGATTTGGTAGGGGTGTTTCCGAGGGTAGAATTGTACTGCGGAGCCGCGAGTTCATGGTACTGTGAGTTTCGGCAAGACGTCCTGTCACTTCAGAGAGAAGTATCCAATTGTATCAGCGTTACGCAGGCTGCCGTCGGTTACTACCAGCAACAGCGAATCGACCTCATCTTCCGGAACCATAAAATTCACGTTTCCGACTACTCTTCCTCCGTGAAGAACATCAGGCTGGTTGGACAGTTTATCAGGTATAACCTCCCATGCCAGTTCGTAAAAGGCGTTGGCATCGCCAATCACATAAAAGTCTAGGTCAAGCCACATAACGCCTATGTCAGTGCCGGTGAATGTGCCTTGTACTCGGACTAGGACATATACGTGTCCTGAGGCTGGCGGATCATTGTACAGGTTCTCCGCAGCTATCACGCTTGTGGCATTCCGATTGAAAGAAACCACGGAAATGTCCCAGTCTGGGTAGATGGCTAAGTAATTGAGAGGGACAGGATTTCCCCTTGACGCAAATGCCGGATTGGGTGTTGGCGTGGGCCTGGGAGTAGCCGTCGGTCTCGGGGTAGCAGTGGGTCTTGGAGTAGCCGTTGGGTAAGGAGTTGCAGTAGGGAGCGGGACAGGCGTATACGTGGGCACTGGGGTATGTGTCGGCGCAGGAGTAGCTGTCGGGTAAGGAGTTGCAGTGGGAAGCGAGACAGGCGTATATGTCGGAGCCCGTGTGTATGTGGGAAGGGGCGTATTATCCATCAGAGGGACCAGTGTATCACAGAGGGACCAGTGTATCAGTCGGCTCAGGTATAGCCGTTGGAGTCGGCGCTGATGTATCGGTTGGTACTGGCGTGTCTGCCGGTGTAGCTGTAGCTTCTGGTGTGCTCATGGCGGGGGCCGTCATTGTCCCGGGTTCGCTGGCGCAAGCTGTGGACACAAGAGCGACGGCCAGCGCAAGAATCACGAAAATAAGGCGAATGGAATGGATTGGGGACGTAAAACAGCAATGCACTCTGGCTTCCCTTCGCTGATCGGGATCGCGGCTACCTGTTTCAGCCTACTTAATCCAGTGTACGCTAACAAGAGGGCGCAAAGAAAAAATTGATAGGGCTGTGACGGCCATAACGATAATCGAAAACTCTGCCGTTAGCAAATTTGCGCTGAGAGTAAAAAGTCCCCGGCTGCCAACCGGGGGCGCAATCGAATGACTGCTGCCTCATATTGAAAGGCTGTGCTACTCCGGCGGCGTCCAGCGGGGCGGTTCGCTGCCTGTGATCTGCCGAATGCGTTCGGCGATGGCGTATACCAGAGCGTTCACCTGCTTAAGGATCCCGTGGGCGTCGTCCAGCTTCACTCTTGCGCCCTCGTAGCGGTAGTCCACAGCGTAACTGGTTAGCCAGAACAGGGTTTCGCCGGCCGGCGTATCATTTTCCGTTGGGTAACTGCGGATTATGCCAGCCAGCAGTCCTATGTCGTGAGTCCTGCCATAGGAGCCGTTCAGAGCGGAAATCCAGGCTTTCAGGGAGTTTTCGATGGCCTGCTGGGCGTGAAATCCGATGTCTTCCAGCGGGCCGCTCCCTTCGACAAGCAAGGTCATTGACGCGATATTTCTGGTGGCGGCGATGAAGCACTGGCGGATGTCGGGCCAGTTGGTGGGGAAGTGGCCTTCGCCGGGCAAGGGTTGTTGACTCACGATTACTCCGTCGCGGACGGCTTGTCCGGCTACGTGGTTTTTGGCGCGGCGGCAGTCGGCGAACCTGCTTTCGGTCATACCTACCACATCCACGCCCATGGAAAAGCCGTAGACGGCTTCTGCCTTTGTGTGAGCCGCGGCGCAGGCGTCAACGTAGCAGCCCCGCCAGTCGCCGTCTTCTCCGTCGGCGGTGATTAGCAGCAGGTCAACGTCGGAGTCATCCCGGTAGTCGCCGCGAGCACGGGAGCCAAAGAGGATGACGGCGACAGGGCGCACGGCATCGTATACCGCCTCGGCGACGGCTTTGGCCTTAGGGTCGTAGCCCGGTTGGGCCTGCAGTTGCGTCATTACCGCATCGTTCATAACTGAAGGTTAAAGACTGCCCCGCCATCGTGTCAATTGACCCGCGGAATGGCGCACGTTTACACTGCGTACACCGATTCCGCAACAATTAACGAGGGGGAAACGATGCGACTGGAAGGGAAAGTTGCGCTGATTACCGGCGGCGCCCGAGGGCAGGGGGCGGCGGAGGCCCGGCTCTTTGCCCGCGAGGGCGCGAAGGTGGTTATCGCCGACGTGCTGGACCCCGACGGGATGGCGGTGGCCGCCGAGATAAACGAGCTGGGCGGCGATGCAACGTATGTCCACCTGGACGTGTCCAGCGAGGACGACTGGCGGCAGGCCGTCGCGGCCGCGGTGTCGGCCTATGGCAAGCTGGATGTGCTGGTCAACAACGCCGCCATCTGGCGCGGGGGCCACGTGCTGGATACCAGCGCTGAGCAGTGGGACACCATCCTGGACATCAACGCCAAGGGAGTGTTCTTGGGAACCAAGCTGGCTATCCCAGAGATGCGAAGGGCGGGCGGCGGTTCCATCATCAACATATCGTCCACTGCTGGGTTGGTGGGCAGCCGCACCAGCGCGGCTTACAGCGCGTCCAAGGGAGCTGTGCGACTGTTTACCAAGTCTACGGCAGTTCAGTATGGCGCCGAGGGCATTCGCGCCAACTCCATCCACCCGGGCCCCATAGACACGGCAATGGGCGACCAGGTGTGGCCCGATGCTGGCAGCCGCGAGGAAACCATCGAGCGCACCGTCCTAAAGCGCATTGGGACGCCGGAGGACATCGCCAACGGGGCTCTGTTCCTGGCCTCCGATGATTCGTCGTTCATGACCGGCGCCGAGATGGTCATTGATGGAGGGGTGACGGCGCAGTAGCTTGGTCGTCCAGCAGAATACGGCCCAGTTCGTTTATTAGAACTGGGCCGGTCGAACCATACGAAAATGTTAAAATTGGGCGCTTAGCCCCCCAGCAGTTCCGCTAGGGGCCCCACCGGCCCTGAATCCTCCAGCCTGTCCAGCATCCCCAGGGCCGCTTCCGCCTCCCGGGCATTGATGGCAACAGAGGCGCAGTCGAGGAACTTGTTCCGCACTTCGTCTCGGGTCACGCCGCGCAGGGCGCCGGTGGTGGCGCGGTCGGCGCGCTCAGTCAGTACCCGTCCGTCTTTCAGGTGTACTTCCACGCGATTGTGGGCCTCAGTCCAGCTTGTCTGCCCCTCGTATCCGGGATGGCGGCGCATCTCGATGCGAGGGATCATTTCTTGGGCTTCGGTACGCATCACCTGATCGTCGCTGAAACTTGACAAGCCGATTTGCCCGTCGATAATCTCGGCGGCCAGACAGTACTGCATACTGAATTTGCCTTCCAACCCTCCCATAGGGCGAGAATGGATGAGAGAGCGGGGCGGGTCGAAGTCAACCAGCACATCAATGTAATCCACGTCGCCCGCAGAGAAAGGCTCGCGCCGCAGCAGTTGGGAAGTGGCGTCCAGGGCGAGGTGGGCGCTGCCGCAGCAGGGGTACTTCTTGATTTCGATGCCTGACTCCACCATGAAGCAGCGGCTTCCTAGAGATGAAGCGGCCTTGTCCGGGTCATAGCCGCTTCCGCCGGAGAAGGCCCGCATAAAGCCGAACCGGCCTTCCAGGGCGTCGCCAGAGGCAGTGAAACCGGCCTGTACCAGCTTGGCGGCGTTGACCCCAGCGCGGCAGGCAGCCCCGGCGTGGTAGGGCTTGGTCATGGTGCCAAAATTCTGGCGCAGGCCCGACGCCTGCGAAGCCGCCAGTGATATCGCCATGGCCGTCTGTTCCGGCGACAGACGCAAGAGACGAGCGCCCGCGGCCGCCGCGCCTAATGCGCCCAGCGGTCCGGTGGGGTGCCAGCCCAGGTCGTCGTAGTAGGCCGGGCTGATGGCGTCGCCGACGGCGCAGGCCACCTCGAACCCCAGCAGGTAAGCCAGCAGCAGCTCGCCGCCGGTAGCCCCCACCTCCTCGGCCAGCGGCAGCGCGCCGGGGATCAACGCGGCGCTGGGGTGCGTCTTGGTGATGAAAGTAACGTCGTCATAGTCCAAGGCGTGGGACATCGCCCCGTTGACCAGCGCGGCCTCCAGCGAGGTTGTCTTGAAGCCCCGGCCGATGACGGTGGAGGCCGGTGTTCCGCCCAGTCTGGTGACGTAATCGCACAGCACGTCGGCTAGAGGCTCGCGGGAGCCGGCCAGAGCGCAGCCGAGGCAGTCGGTGATGGCGGCTTTGGCCGCGTCTATGGCGTCGGGCGGAAAGTCTTCCAGCCCGGTTTTGGCGATGTATTCCGCGATTCTTCCGGTTAAGTTCATTGCAGCCCCCGGAGCTTCATAATAGCCGTATCATTGACGGCCAGTTAACCACGCCCGGCGATGATTGGCAATTATTCGTCCGGCGATTCGCCTGTTGCCGATGACGGCATTTGTTTGAGATGTATAGTAGGGAGAGGCTGTCCAGTTGTGGATAACTACCCCCAGGTTCGTGGATAACTTATATGGCGAGTGGACAATAGCCTATGAATAAGACCAGAGGGAGCGCGCCGCCTTGCCGTCAATGGGCGATGGCATTATCATAGCCAAAGTCCAAACGCGGGCCCAAAGCAACTCACCCGGAGGCAAAATGAGCACTTCCACCAAAGGCAGGGAATTGAAGGTCGTTCACGGCGTCGCGGCTCCCGAATCCACGGCGCAGACCCCTGGCATGATTCGTAAGCCGGGCATCGACGGCAATACCGCTGGAGCGGAAAAAATCTGGCTGGGTCACGTGGAGTGTGTGCCCAACACCATGGGGCCGCCCCACAACCACGGCGAGGCCGAGACTGCGGCCTACGTGCTTAAGGGCCACATCCGAGTGTATTATGGCGAAGGCTTTAAGGAGTACATAGAGGCCGGCCCCGGGGATTTCATTTTCGTTCCTGCCCACTTTGACCACATCGAAGGCAATCCCTACGATGAACCTGCCGAAGCAGTGCTGTCGCGCGGCCCGGACAACATCGTCATCAACCTGGACGGGTAACTGTTCCTTAAGATTTCCAAATGGACAATACGCACCACGCTCATGGGCGCACAGACCGTGCGCCCATGCCGTTTTGCCTGTCTTCTATACAACGAGAAAATTGCGAAACTACTCCGGCCTGTCTCTTTTATTTCTGAAGGCGTCCGCTCCGGCGGCAGGGGGTGGTTAGCGGCCTGGGGCGTCCCAGCGGAGTATTTCGAGGTAGCCGCCGGGTTCGGCCCAGGGGAGCAGGGCGCGGAGGAATTCGCGGACGCCGGGGGTTTGGCCCCGCTCGCGGCAGCCCAGGAGGTACCGGCGCAGGTTCATATAGGTGTTGAGGCGGACGCCGGTTTCGGCGATGCGCTGGGCCAGGTGCCTGGGGCCGTCCGTTACCGGGTCGAAGGGCGGTGGTTCCTGGTGGTTGGCAACGGCGGCGTCCCACTCTTCGCAGTAGTCTTCGGCGAGGCGGCGGAGGCGGGCTACTTCGAGTTCGGGGGCGAGTTTGCGGCAGAGGGCGTTGACGCGGCGGCGGAGCTGGGAGAGGGACATTGCGGCACTTCCTGAGATTGGGTTAGGGGCAAGATTTTGTTTTTGCGGCCATTTCCGGCCATACCCGGCCATTTGCGGTAACGCTTCCTGAGATTGGGTTAGGGCGGGATTTTGGTTTTTCCCGGCCATTTCCGGGAATAACCGGCCACTTTGCGGTGTTCGTCTTTGGTTATCGCCGGGGACGGGGTGCGGCCACGGGGATCCTGGGGCGGGTTGGGCCGGACAGTAATACGGGACAGTAATAATGGTAGGGAGTTGTTATCGGGGTTGGCAAGGGGGAGGTGTCAGGGGTTATTTACGCAGATGGGCAGGATTTTAGGTGTGAGGGAGAGAGGCCGGGGTGGTTCGCAATTTTCTCTATACAACCCATACAGGCGGGCATAGCAGGCTTCACCGCGTTATACTAGGCGATTTAGTCCGCCCGCCGGATTTGGAAGGTTAGCCAGAATGGACGTGCAGGTCTATACCCAGCCTGGTGATTTAGCGCCCGCCGGATTTGGAAGGTTAGCCAGACGTTGATCAGTTCCAAGGCTAAACGATTGCATCAATTGCCGCAGAGAGTCTTCTACGGCTGGTGGATTGTGGCGATTTCCGCCGGGGCCGACGCGCTGAAGCATGGCACCTTCAACCGTGGATTCACCTTCTACGTCACCCCGCTCAGCAAGGAATTGGGTGTGGGTGTGGCTATTGTGTCTCTGGCCGAGATGCTGGGGAGGCTGGAAGGCGGATTGCAAGGGCCGCTGATGGGGTGGCTGAACGACAAGTTCGGACCGCGGTTCATAATGGTGCTGGGCGGCGGGACGTCGGGCTTGGGCTTTATCCTGCTCGGACTGACCAGCAACTATGTCTATTTTCTATTGGTATTTATCGGACTGCTTTCGCTGGGCTTCCGGGCCGGATACAACAACGCGCTGATGCCGGCCATAAACCAGTGGTTCCGTCGGCACCGCGCTCTGGCCATGGCGGTGGCCGGTATGGGAAGTCCGTTGGGCGGCATTCTCATTGCTCCGATCTTGGGGCTGCTGGTTTACGAAATCGGATGGCGCAATGCGGCCTTCATTTCAGGCGCGGCAATACTGGCCGTGGTGATGCCCCTGGCGATATTTGTCTATCGCTCTCCGGAAGAGAAGGGGCTGCTGCCAGACGGAGCCAAACCGGCCACAGAACCGTCTGCATTGTCTCAGGGGCCGCGCCCCGCAACGCCAGCCGGGTCATTCCGTCCACCGCCGGGCGACCCGGACTTCACTGCGCGGGAAGCGATGAAAACGCCCGCCTTCTGGCTGTTGGTGTGGGCAGTTGGGTTGCGCAACACCGTACACTCCGGGATGCAGTTTCTTCTTTCGCCGGTCATTGTCTGGTTCCTGATGGGTTCGGGCCGGGCGGAAGATGAAAGCGTTCGCCTCTCGGCCCTGCTGGTAGGGCTGCTGTCGCTGAGTTCGCTGGTGATGAACCCCATCGTCGGCTGGCTGGGCGACAACTGGTCCAAGCAGCGGTTGAGCGCGGCGGCGATGATTGGAGGGGCGCTGTCGCTGACGGTGCTGCTCAATCATAGCGGAGCTTTGTGGCAGGCCTGCCTGTTTGTGGTGTTGCTGGCGGTGTCGGAGACGGCTAATCCATTGGCCTGGGCCATTATGGGCGACTTCTTCGGGCGCCGTAGCTACGCCACGCTACGGGGCTGGCAGCACCTTCCTGATCAGATGATGTCTATGAGCACGCCGGTGTGGATGGGGCTGGTTTACGACTATACCGGCAGTTACTATTGGGCGCTGCTTCCGCTGGCAGCCGTCTACGCGATGGCATCGGTCAGCTATTGGGTGATACCTCGCCCCAAGCCCCCGTTGCGGGTTTTGGCGGCACAGGGGGCGTAGGGCAATGCCCTCGCTCTCTCTATGACGCCACTGCTCTTGCCAGGCCCTCCACCGCACCCTCCAGCACCCGGTCCTCGACGCAGTAGGATATGCGGAAGTAGCCGGGTGTACCGAAGCCGCGGCCTGGCACCACCAGCACGTTGGACCGGAGGAGTTCGCGGGTGAAGGCCACGTCGTCTTCCATAGGCGACTTGGGGAACAGGTAGAAGGCGCCCTGCGGCTTTACGGTGTCGTAGCCAAGTTCGCTGAGGGCAGTGTGCATATAGTCACGTTTGCGCTGGTAGTAGGCCGGGTCTATGCTGACTCCCTGAAGGCCGCGTACGACGTGCTGCATAAGCGCCGGGGCGTTGACGAAGCCCAGGGTGCGGTTGCAGAAGCTGAACCCGGAGGCCAGCTCCTCCTTGCCCTCATGGTTGGGGTTGATGGCGATGTAGCCTATGCGCTCGCCGGGCAGGGCCAGATCCTTGGCGTGAGATGTCACGATGACCGAATTGGCGTAGGCGGTCAGGAGGTGGGGAAACTCTACACCTCCGAAGATGATGCGCTTGTACGGCTCGTCGCTGATGAGGAAAATCTCGGCTCCGTATTCCTCTTGCTTGCGGTTCAGCAGGTCGCCCAACCCGGCTATTTCGTTGGCGGAATAGACCACGCCGGTGGGGTTGTTGGGGGAGTTGACGATGATAGCGCGAGTACGTGCTGTAATGGCGGTTTCAATGGCGTCCAAGTCCAGTTGAAATTGGCCGCCGGTGTTAACTACGACCGCCACGCCATCGTGGTTGTCTATGTAGTAGAGGTACTCAAAGAAGTAGGGGGCAAGGATGATTACTTCATCGCCGGGGTTGAGGATGGTTTTCAGCACCACGTTGGCCGCCGCCGCCGCGCCGCAAGTCATCGTAATCTCGTTGCCGGTGAAGGGCAGCCCCATCTCTTCGGACAGAGTCTCGGCCACGGCCTGACGGGTCTCCATGTAGCCGGAGTTGGGCATATAGCGGTGCATCCCGGCCATCGGCTCGGAAGCCAGCCGCCGGAGTTCGTCCTTGAACTCGGCGGGCGGCTCAATCACCGGGTTGCCCAGGGAGAGGTCAAAGACATTCTCCGCCCCAATCTGCGCCTTGAGCTCCAGCCCTTCCTCGAAGACTCGGCGAATCCAGCCGCCTTCCGCCACAAACTGCCGAACCTTCCGTGATACCGCCATACAACGCCCTCCCTAGCTGCAAGTCTGCCTGCGAGTGTAGCAACGTGTTAGCGGGGGTGTCAAAGGCACGGTCTTGTGATTCATTAGCCTCCAGCGTTAATTTGAGCACTAGGAAAATGAGTGACTCATAGGATACGGAAATGGCTCAGAGAATTGCCTTGTTTAATCATAAAGGTGGAGTTAGCAAAGCAACAACGGCCTTTCACTTAGGTTGGATGCTGGCGGCCAAAGGAAAAAGGGTGATTCTAGTTGATGCCGATCCGCAGTGTAACTTGACTGGATTGATGGTTGATTTCAAGGGCGGAGATGATGAACTTGAGCATCTGTATGAAAGTGGAGAAGGGTATGACTTAAAGTCTGGCTTGGCTCCTGCTTTTGAGTCTAGGCCAGTTCCTCTCAAATCCGCCAAGTGTTTCCAGGTGGAGCAGCAAGAAGGCTTGTTTCTGCTTCCGGGCCATATTGGATTATCTGAATATTAGATCACCTTAGGCATAGCGCAGGAATTTTCAGGTTCGATACAGACACTCCAGAATCTGCCCGGAGCGATTTCTGCTCTGATTGAGCGGACGTCGGATGAATACAAGGCAGACTATGTATTGATTGATATGAACCCCAGCCTGAGTTCGGTCAATCAAAATTTGCTCATGACTAGCAACTTTTTTGTTGTCCCGACATCCCCTGATTACTTTTCTGTAATGGCTATCAACTCTCTGTCCAGAGTGATTCCACACTGGAAAAACTGGTCAAACCGGGCGATTGCCATGCCGGCTCTCCAGAATGCCGTCTACCCGTTCCCGGAAATCACCCCCAAGTTTTTGGGAACGGTAGTGCAAAATTACCGTCCACGCAATAAGGTTCCTGCCAAAGCCTTCCAAGCATGGATAAACAAGATAAACGAAATGGTGTCCGAAAACCTGGTGCCCGAGTTGCGCAAATTGGACATGACGCTTTCAAGCGATTGCTATGCCGGGCAGCGAGTTGAAAATTATTGTTTGGCAAGCGTACCGGATTTCAATTCCCTTATTGCCAAATCCCAGGAAATACGGACGCCTGTCTTTGCTTTGGCGGAAGAACAGATAGGTCAAACCGGTAGTGTGCTTGGTAATACCGTCGAATCCCGCGATCGTTTCAAGCAGATTTTTTCGGACTTTGCTGACAAAGTGATTGGATTAACTGGTCATGCAAGTGGCGATTGACCAGTTTCAGGAAAGTATCCGGTGAATCCGCTCGCTGGAGGCTATCCATCAGGCACTGACTTCTCAGACCACCCCAGCTTTAGATTTGTCTGACCTGTTGCGCTCCGGCTTGGTTATGGCGGTGAGTTCGCTGGATCACTACATCCATAATCTGGTCAGGCCGGGTATGCTGGAAGGGTATCGTGGAGAACGACGGCAAACTGAATCGTTTTTACGATTCCAAATTTCACTAGGCAGTGCATTGGAAGCAATATCTAACCCGCTAAATGACAACTGGTTAGAAAACCAGATAATATCTCGGCATAGTCATCGGAGTTTCCAAACCCCAGACAATATCGCTGATGTCATCCAGCTCATTGCAGAGGCGCCGCTGTGGTATGAAATTGCGGTTCGCTTGGGAAAAACGAATCAGGACATTAGAGAGCAACTGAGCCTGGTAGTAGCTCGCCGTAATCAAATCGTCCATGAGGCAGACAGGCAGACGTAAATCCTTATGCTGGCCGCCCGTGGCCGATTGACTACACCCTAATAGAAGAATCAGTCACGTTTATAGAAAATCTGGTCGAGGCCATACACGAAGTTGCCGCTTAAACTTGGGGAGTTCGGTTTATATTAAGCCCTCCCGCCATCTCCCACCCCATCGCCTGCCCTAACGCACGGGCCAGGGCTTCCCGAACCGCCGCGGGATCTGTCGCCGCGCCCAGCTCCGCGGCCATGGATGTCACCGGGCGGTTGGTTATGCCGCAGGGGATGATGTGGCGGTAGTATGACAAGTCGGTGTTGATGTTTACTGCGAAGCCGTGGAAGGCTATGCCGCGGCTGATTTTGACGCCGATGGCGGCTATTTTGCCGCCGGCAGTCCAGACGCCGGTCAGTCCCGGTTCGGTGTGCGCCAGGATGCCGAAGGTGGATAATGTTTCAGTGATGGCCCGTTCCAGGGCGCGGACGTATTGAAGGGGGCCGAGGCCCGACTGGCGCAGGTTGATGATGGGGTAGCCTACCAGTTGCCCCGGGCCGTGGTAGGTAATCTGCCCGCCCCGGTCGGTCTCGTAGATGGGAATGCCCAGCGCGGCCAGTTCGCCGTTGGGGGTGAGCAGGTGCTCGTTGCGGCTGAGGCGTCCGCGGGTGTAGACGTGGGGATGCTCTAGGAGCAGAAGGGTGTTGGGGGACAGGCCGTTGTGGACGCGCTCGACCAGGTCATCCTGCATTGCGCGGGCGCGTTGGTATTCCACCGTCCCCAGCCAGCAGTAGCGGCAGGTCGCAGGGGAGTTGGTCATCGCTTGCCCTCACCCTAACCTTCTCCCCATGGGAGAGGGAATTTAGTAGACCGGGGTATCAGGGCTGATGGACTCCAGCCTGGAGGCGACCGCATCCAGGAAACCGCTGGCCTCTGCGCCGTCGTTGATGCGATGGTCGAAGGACAGGCAGATGTTCATCATCGAGCGGATGACGATGGCGTCGTCATTAAATTCAGACGCAGGCCGCACCACCGGGCGTTTCTGGATGGTCTCAGTGGTCATTATTCCGGCTTGGGGGTAGTTGATGATTGGGCCGGATACGAAGGATCCCAGAGCGCCGGTGTTGTTCAGGGTGAAGGTGCCGCCCTGGACATCTTCCACTCGAAGGCGGTTGGTGCGGGCGCGCTCAGTAAGGTCGTTGACGGCGTGAGCCAGTCCGGCGTGGTTGAGGCGGTCGGCGTTGTGTATCACCGGCACGATGAGGCCGTTGGGCGCTGCCACTGCAAGGCCGAGGTTGATGCGCCGTTTGAGGATGATGGCGTCGTTGCCCCAACTGGCGTTGAGCGTGGGGAACTTTCGCAGGGCCTCCACCACGGCGCGAATTACGAAAGGCATATAGGTGAGAGGAACGCCTTCCTGCCTCTCGAACTCGGCCCGGATGCTCTGGCGGAGGGCGACAAGGCCAGTGACGTCAACCTCCTTTATGCTCCAGGCATGGGGGATCTCGGTGACGCTCCGCACCATAGCCTCAGCGATAATGCGCCGCACCGGTGTTATGGGCATAAGCTCTTCGTCGGGGCTTACGGTGGTTTCGGGCGCGGGCGCTGCCACCGCCTGGGCAAGTGGAGCGAGCTGCTGCGGAGTGGCGGGCATAGGAGGGGATTCCAGGTGCCGCAGCACGTCGTTGCGGGTGATGCGGCCTCCTAGCCCGCTGCCTTGAATCAAGCTCAAGTTCACCGAGTGTTCGTGTGCCAGGCGCCGCACGGCAGGCGAGAGGCGGGCCGGGCCCGGGCCGTTGGATGGGCGCGCAACGGCGGGAACCGGCGCAGCAGACGCGGAGGCAGCAGGGGCCGTTGGGGCAGGAACGGGAGCCGCGGCGCCCACGCCTACCATTGGCTGCATCGCTTCCACTGCGGCCCCTCCGGTGGGGCCGACCGGAGTGACGTCGCGCATTAGGTAGCCGGTGGTGCCGACAGCCGGGGCAGCGGGCGCAGGGGTTTCCGCGACGGGCGGAGGTGACAGTGGGGCGGACTGGCCGGGGGTTTCGCCGGGTTCACCCACTTCGGCGATAGGAGCGCCCATAGGCAGGGTTTCGCCTTCTTCCGCCAGCACCCGCAACAGCTCGCCTTCCACCGGCGAAGGCACTTCCATAGTAACCTTGTCGGTTACGACCTCGACCAGCGGCTCATAGCGCCGCACAGTGTCGCCAGGCTGCTTGAGCCATTTTCCGATGGTGCCTTCGACTACGGACTCGCCAACGTGGGGAAGCTCAACCGTTACCGCCAATTGCTCACCACTTGCCCTTAAAATTCCTTCTCCCTCTGGGAGAGGGTTAGAGTGAGGGCGCTTTGCGAATGCTCATCCTTAGATAAGCTCAGGACGAGCGGTTGTCTCTCTTAGTTCGGGTTTAGTAGGCCGCCAGGCGGCGTAGCGCGGCGGCGATTTTCGCGGTGTCGGGGATGTAGGCGTCTTCCAGCGTCTGGGCGAAGGGCATGGTCGGCACGTCGGGGCCGCAGACGCGGGAGATTGGCCCGTCGAGGTACTCAAAGGCTTCGTCGGCGACGAGAGCGGCGATTTCCGCGCCGATGCCGCCGGTGACGTTGTCTTCGTGGGCGATGAGCAGCTTGCCCGTCTTCCGCACTGAGGCCAAGATGGTTTCTCGGTCCAGAGGAGACAGCGTGCGGAGGTCCACCACCTCGGCGTCTATGCCTTCGGCGGACACTTCCTGGGCCGCTTCCAGACAGTAGTGCAGCGTCAGCCCGTAGCTGACCACGGTAAGGGAGCTGCCGGGCCGCTTGACGTCGGCCACGCCCAAGGGCAGGGTATACTCGCCTTCGGGAACCTCGCCCCGCACCAGCCGGTAGGTCTTCTTGTGCTCCAGGAACACCACCGGGTTGTTATCGCGGATGGCGGCTTTGAGCAGCCCTTTGGCGTCGTAGGGTGTGGATGGGGTGACCACCTTCAGGCCCGGCGTGTGGAAGAAGTGGGTTTCTACGTTCTGGGAGTGAAACAGCCCTCCGCGTATGCCGCCGCCGTAGGGTATGCGTACGGTCATAGGTACTGGCACCGCGCCATTGGTGCCGTAGCAGGAGCGGGCCGCTTCGCCGATGAGCTGGTTGACCGATGGCCAGACGAAATCGGAAAACTGGATCTCCGGCATGGGTCGCTGGCCCCGGAAGGCTGCGCCCAAGGCGATGCCGATGATGGACGCTTCCGCCAGGGGGGCGTCTATGACGCGGTCTTCGCCGAACTCTTCCACCAGACCTTGTGTAGCTAGGAACACCCCGCCGCGCGCGCCCACGTCCTCGCCTATCACGAACACGGTTGGGTCGCGCTGCATTTCTTCCCGGATGGCCTCACGGACAGCTTCGATGACGCTTTTGACTGCCACAGGCAAGACTCCTTGCTCAGCCTTACGTTCTCTTGGGAGAGGGGGACGCCCTCACTATGATCCCTCCCTCAAAAGGGAGAGGCGACTGCCCTTAACCTTCTCTCACAACTTATCCTACTCTACTCTTAGAGGGTGAGGAAGCCGAGGGGGATTAGCTGGAATAGACCATGTAGTGCAGGGTGGAAACGTCGGGCGGGCTGGCGCTGTCGGCAGCATCGGTGGCGGCGTCAACAGCGGCCAGAGCCTCAGCGGCGGCGGCTTCTATCTCCTCTTGGGTTAGCACTCCATGCTCTAGCAGCAGGTTGCCGAAAGTGAATAGAGGGTCGCGCTGGCGGGCCTGCTCTACTTCGTTGGCCGGGCGGTAACGGCGGTCGTCGTCGTCGGTGGTGTGCGACATAAACCGCTCCACCTTCATCTCCAGCAACACCGGCCCTTGCGACCGGGCGCTGTTGATGGACTCGCGGGTGGCTTCATAACAGCCTATAAAGTCCATCCCGTCAATGGCGAATCCGGCGAAGCCGTAGCCGGCGGCGCGGCTGGAAACTTCCTCCACGTTCATCTGCTTGCGCTGGGGCACCGATATGGCGTAGCGGTTGTTCTCGCAGATAAACACCACCGGCAGCTTGTGAACTCCGGCAAAGTTCATTGCCTCGTGGGTTTCACCCTGGCTGGATGCGCCGTCGCCGAAGTAGACCAGCACCACGGTTTGCTCGCCTCGCATCTTGCAGGCCAGGGCGTAGCCTACCGATTGAGTCAGGCCGGCAGCGACCACATTGGAAATCTGGATGATTTTCCGGGGCAGGTCTGCGCCTTGCAACGGGAACTGGCGCCCGTTGCTATATGGATCGCCCACCTTGCCCATGAAGGAGCGCATCACTTCCTCGGCGGTGAGGCCGGCGGCGAACTTGAGGGCCAGGTCTCGGTAGTAGGGAAAAAGGAAGCAGTCGCCGTCTTTCTCGGCGGCCAGCAGGCTGCCCAATTGAGCGGCCTCGTGGCCTTGGCTGGAGGCCGCGATGGGGACCTTGCCTTGACGGTTGAGGGCCCAAATGCGCTCGTCAATGGTGCGGCAGAGGACCATCCTGCGGTAGAGGCCGGCCAGGTCATCTGTGGAGAGGTTCCCGGGCAGGGTCGCGGCTTCTGCTCCGTTACCCCGAGCGCGAGGTTTTCGAGGTGGCATCTTGGCAATTCTCCATATCCGCTTTGCCGCGTTTCCCTCTGGTCAACCCGGCTGAGACGCGCCGGCACTGCTTTCTTCAAGGCCCTGATTTCGATGCCCTGAAATGTAATTGGGATAGTCCTAGCTCCGAACACAGCACGCCAATTATAGCCAACCTAGCACAGCGCCGCAAATGACCGGCTCGCCAGCCAGCCTTAGCTATACATAACAGGGAAACATAATGAAACAGGTTTAAAGGCGCTTACGAGTGATACCCTTCTATGGCGGATTTCGCTGCCAGATACAATCTTTTTACACTTCTAAAATTTAGGGCTGACATCCCTGAAAATGGCTGGATATTGGCCTTAATTCTCCGTTGACATCCTCTGCTCGGTGTTGGTAATTTCGCCTTCTAATCTCTGGCTTTCAGCCCGCCATAGGCCGAGAGCAATTCCTAAACTTCGGGCGAAATTCCCGTACAAAGGCCGGCCTGCTATGCTCCGGGGAGGGTGCTCGATTCCCCGTTTTTCGGCAGTTCAATCTGGTGTCATGACATTGTTTTTGTAAAGGGTCAGCGTGAATTGGGCAAATCGGGTAGTGAAGGCAGCGGTGAGAAGGGCGGGGATTTATAGAGCTTTGGGAGCGTAGGCAGGTATGAGAAGCGCATCAGCCCGCGAGGTCTGGCGGGCCGTGCTGGGCGACCTACAGATGCAGTTGCCCCGCCCCACCTTCGAGACTTGGCTGAAGCCCACGGAAGGGGTAGCAGATAACGGGCAGACGTTCATTGTGGAAGCGCCGACGCCCTTCGCCGTAGAGTGGCTGGAGCGGCGTATGTTCCAGGCGCTGCAGCGCACCCTGGAGAAAGTGGCGGGGCGCACGCTCCAGTTGCAGTTGCAAGTGAAGGCGGAGGGAGTTTCCTATGCAGTCGAGCGGGCCGAGCTGCCCCCCGGAGTAAGCGAGGAAGCGAACCAGCCGCTGTTCGAGTTCCGCTCGCTGAACCCGCGCTACACTTTCGACTCCTTTGTTGTTGGCCCTTCCAACCGTTTGGCTTTCAGCGCGGCACAGGCCGTGGCCGAGACGCCCGGAGTGGCTTATAACCCGCTATTTCTATACTCCGGGGCCGGTCTGGGCAAGACGCACCTGCTCCAGGCCGTGGGCCGCACCTGCGCCCTGCGCGGTATGCCGGTGCTGTACGTCACCTCTGAGCAGTTCACCAACGAGTTCATTAGCGCCATCCGCACCCGCACCACCGAGGAGTTCCGCAAGCGCTACCGCTCGGTGCAGATGCTGCTGGTGGACGACGTGCAGTTTCTCAGCGGTAAGGAACAGACCCATGAGGGCTTTTTCCATACTTTTAACGACCTGCACAACTCCGGCAATCAGGTCGTGGTGTCATCAGACCGGCCGCCGCGCGAACTCCCGCTGATGGAGGAACGCCTGCGCTCCCGGTTCGAGTGGGGACTCATAGCCGACATCCAGCCGCCCGACCTGGAAACGCGGATGGCGATTCTGGCCAACAAGGCCGATGAGATGCACGTTGGCCTGGACGACGCGGTTATCGAGCTTATCGCCAAACGGGTGCAGCGCAACGTCCGCGAACTGGAAGGCAGCCTGAACCGCATGGTGGCCTACTCCCAGTTGATGAACGTTTCCATAACTCTGGACACCACCGAGCGCATCCTCAACGAAGTGTCTCAGGAACAGAGCCGCGCGTCCATAGACCCGCAGCGGATACTGTCGGAGGTGGCCGGTTACTATGGCCTGGCGGTGGAGGATCTGGTCGCCCGCAACCGCAGGCGCGCGGTGTCGGTGCCCCGGCAGGTGGCAATGTATCTGCTAATCCACGAAATCGGACTACCGCCGACGCAGGTGGGCCGCCTGCTGGGGAAGCGCGACCATTCCACGGTCATACACGGCGCCGGAAAAATCAACGGCGAGATGAACGAAGACGCTAATCTGAGACACGACGTGCAGGCCATCAAGGAGTCTATCTTCGCCTGAGCGCAGGGTGTTATGAGCGGTTCACCCCGGCCCTCTCCCTACATACAATCTGGACATACTATCGGGTATATACAACCTGACGCTCTCTCTACAAAGCAGGGTGATTTTGCAGGACGGGGAATTTTCACTCTGGGGCTTCGCGTTTGTGTACCCTAGTTGTGTACAATGACAGGGTGAAAACCCACGTTATCGTCAAAACTCATGAGTTGGCCTTGAAAGGCAAGAACCGCCCTTGGTTCATGCGCCGGCTCACCGAAAACCTGCGCCGCGTCACCGAAGGCGCAGGCGTGAGCCGTATGTGGCAGGGCCGCTTGATGATCGGCCTTACACTCGAAGACGAAAGCCGCTGGCCGAAAGTCGAGGAGCGGGTGCGGGAATGTTTCGGGGTGGCCAAGTTTTTCTTGGCTTACGAGTTTCCGCATGATCTCGATCTTATACGGGATGCCCTGCGCCAGCGCCTGCCGGAGCTGGGCTTCCGCACGTTTCGTATAGTTACCAACCGGGCCGACAAGCGTTTTCCGCTGACCTCGCTGGAAGTCAACGTAGAGCTGGGCCGCTTCGTGGAGAAATTGACCGGCGCGAGGGTTGACCTTTCCCACCCTGACCTCTCGATTTTCTTGGACATCCAAGCACGCGGCATACTGCTCTACTTCAACGAGACCCCGGCGCACGGCGGGTTGCCGGTGGGCACCAGCGGACGGGTGGCGGTGATGCTTTCCGGCGGCATAGACTCGCCGGTGGCTGCGTGGTATATGATGAAGCGGGGCTGCCCGGCGACATACGTTCACTTCCACAGCTATCCGCTGGTTGACCGCTCGTCCATTGAAAAGGCCACAGAACTGGCGCAACTGCTGGGACGGCATCAGAGGCAGTCGGGACTGTTGCTTGCGCCGCTGTCGGAAATACAGAAGCGGGTCATCGTGGAGACGCCGCCTTCATACCGGGTGTTGCTGTACCGCAGGTTCATGTTGCGCATCACCGAGACTCTGGCACGACAGGCCGGGGCTAAGGCTATCGTCACCGGCGAGAGTTGCGGCCAGGTAAGCTCCCAGACGCTGGACAACATCGCAGTGGTGGACAAGGCGGCCGATATGCCGGTACTGCGTCCCCTCATTGGGATGAACAAGGAAGAAATTGTGGGTATGGCGCGCAACATTGGCACCTTCCCTGTCTCCATCCAGCCCGACCAGGACTGCTGCTCGCTGTTCGTGCCGAAGCACCCTGAGACGCGGGCCAAGCTGTCGGTAATCGAACGGCTGGAGGAAGGACTGCCGGTGGACGAGATGGTGGCGGAGTCGCTGGCAGGCGTGGTCAGCGAGCGAATTTCCTCGCCCTATATGACGGCCGTTTAGATAGGGGAACTCTGGATGGTCTGGTAAAGCCGGTGGCAGAGGAAGTGGACGACCGGCTGCTGCGTGACATCCTGAAGGGCGTTTCCCGTTCTTTTTACCTTACCATCAGGGCGCTGCCGTCCGGAATGCGCCAGCCGGTGGCGGTGGCCTACCTGCTGGCCCGCGCTGCCGACACCATTGCCGACACCCGCGCATTGCCGCCCCAGGAGCGGCTGTTGCGGCTGTTGCTCTTTCGCGCCCAGATGGAAGGGCCGGCGTCTGAGAATTCAGTCAGCCGCATCGTGTCCGGCATTCGGGAGCCCGGCAACGGCGCATCCCCGGCGGAAACGGTCCTGCTGGGGCGCATTGGCAGCGTCTTTGCCCTGCTGGAAGCGTCGTCTGAATCCGACCGCGCCCGCGTCCGCTCTGTGGTAGTAACTCTTACCCGCGGGATGGAGTTGGATCTGACCACCTTCCTCCCCGAGGATTCAGAGGCGGTAGTTGCCCTGCAAACGCCGGAGGAGCTGGATCGCTACACATACCTCGTGGCCGGGTGCGTTGGTGGCTTTTGGACGTCGGTGGCGATGGCGCATCAGCCCAGGCTCCTTCACTGGGACGCCGAAAGGATGGGCGAGCTGGGCGTGCGTTTCGGAAAGGCTCTGCAACTGGTCAACGTGCTGCGCGATATCCCCCGCGATCTAAGCAACGGGCGGTGCTACCTGCCGGATCCGGAGCTTGCCAGTGTCGGACTAGCCCCGGACGACCTGCTTAACCCGGCCAACGCCGCCCGCGCCCGGCCCGCGCTAACGCAGTGGATTCGCGTCTCGCTGGAGCATTTCGAGGCCGCCGAAGCCTACCTGCTGGCGACTCCTCGCCGCTGCCTGCGTCTGCGCCTGGCCATGCTGTGGCCTATCCTGTTGGGACTGGCGACGCTGGAAAAGCTGAGCCGGAACGACGCATGGCTGGATCCAGCGCGACCCTCGCGGGTAAGGCGGCGGTGGGTCTACGGCATGATAGCCCGCTCGCTGCTGGCCGCCCCCTTTGACGTGGCTCTGCGTTTCTGGATTGGCCGCCTGCGCCGCAAGGTGGAGAAGGCCCTGTAGTATGGAACGGAAATCGAGGCACAGCTCTCCGCTGGAAGTGCTGGCCGTGTTTCTGCGGCTGGGGCTGAGCTATTTCGGCGGCTTGGTGGCGCACTTGGGCTATTTCCGGGAAGAAATTGTAGTCCGGCAGAAATGGCTGGGGGAGGCGGACTACGCCGAGTTGGTGGCCCTGTGCCAGTTTCTTCCCGGCCCGGCCAGCAGCCAAGTGGGAATTGCGCTGGGCCTGCGACGCGCCGGACTGGCCGGCTGCCTGGCTGGGTTTCACCGCGCCATCGGCCATGGCCCTTATCCTGTTCGCCTATGGGGCAGCGCGTTTCGGCGACCTGGCCGGAGCGGGCTGGCTGGACGGGTTGAAGATTGCGGCGGTGGCGGTAGTAGCCCTAGCGGTGTGGGTATGGCGGGCAACTTGTGCCCCGACCGTCCGAGGGCGACGATGGCCCTGGCCGCGGACATTGGTGTGCTGGCGTGGCCCACCGGCTGGGGACAGTTGGCGGTCATCGCCGGGGCGGTCATCATCGGCTGGCGTTTGCTGCGGACTGACCGGGCCGCTACGGATACGGCTCGGCAATTTCCGGTAAGCCGAGGACTTGCCGTTATCTGCTTGGTTCTGTTTGCGGGGCTGCTGTTAGGACTGCCATTACTGCGGCAGGCCATGTTCGTGGACTCGGTTAACGGGCCGCTGCAAGTGTTCGACAGTTTCTTTCGGGTCGGTTCCTTGGTCTTTGGCGAAGGACACGTGGCGCTGCCGCTGCTCCAGGAGCAAGTTGTGACGCCGATGTGGGTGAGTAACGCGGAGTTCTTCGCCGGATACGGCGCGGCCCAGGCTGTCCCGGTCCCGCTGTTTACCTTCTCGGCCTGCTTGGGAGAAAATTGCGAAACCGGCCCGGTCTCACTCCTGAAAATCCTGCCCATCTATGTAAATAACCCCTGACACCGCCCCCTTGCCAACCCCGAAAGCGCCTCCCTACCATTATTACTGTCCGGCCCAACCCGCCCTAGGATCCCCGGGGCCGCGCCCCGGCCCCGGGGATAATCAAAGACGAACACCGCAAAAATGGCCGCAAAAAACAAAATTTTGCCCCTAACCCAATCTCAGGAAGCGCCGCCGCCGCCAACACCGCAAAGTGGCCGCAAAAAACAAAATTTTGCCCCTAGCTCAATCTCAGGAAGTGCCACAGCGAACATCGCAAAAATGGCCGCAAAAACAAAATCCCGCCCCTAACTCAATCTCAGGAAGCGTCACCGCCAACACCGCAAATGGCAGGGTATGGCCGCAAATGGCCGGGAAAAACAAAAATCTTGCCCCTAACCCAATCTCAGGAAGTGCCGCAATGTCCCTCTCCCAACTCCGCCGCCGCGTCAACGCCCTCTGCCGCAAGCTCGCCCCCGAACTCGAAGTAGCCCGCCTCCGCCGCCTCGCCGAGGACTACTGCGAAGAGTGGGACGCCGCCGTTGCCAGCCACCAGGAACCCCCGCCCTTCGACCCGGTAACGGACGGCCCCAGGCACCTGGCCCAGCGCATCGCCGAAACCGGCGTCCGCCTCAACACCTTTATGAACCTGCGCCGGTACCTCCTGGGCTGCCGCGAGCGGGGCCAAACCCCCGGCGTCCGCGAATTTATCCGCGCCCTGCTCCCCTGGGCCGAACCCGGCGGCTACCTCGAAATACTCCGCTGGGACGCCCCCGGCCGCTAACACTCCCTGCCGCCGGAGCGGACGCCTTCAGAAATAAAGGACACAGGCCGGGGTGGGTGAGTAACGCGGAGTTCGTCGCCGGATACGGCACGGCCCAGGCTGTCCCGGTCCCGCTGTTTACCTTCTCGGCCTGCTTGGGGGGCGATCATTGACGGCTCTCCGACGGGCTGGACAGGCGGACTGTTTGCATTGGCGGCGATATTCCTGCCCGCCTTTTTGTTGGTCATTGGCGTTGCGCCTTTCTTGGGAGCGTGCGGACCTAGGGCGGTTTTAGCAGGGCTTTGTGCGGCGTCAACGCAGCGGTGGTGGTGCTGGCCGCGCTGTACGACCCGGTGTGTATCAGCGCCGTGCATGGGCCGGCGGACTTCGGTTTGGCGCTGGCGGCATTGGCGCTGCTGGCCCTCTGGAAGTGGCCGCCCTGGCTGGTGGTTGTGTTGTCGGCCTTGGGCGGGCAGGCACTGGCGTTTATCGTCTAGCAGGCCGTTCCTGTCTGGCGGGCGGTTCCTTGACGGCCCTTTGAATTCCTGTACCATTAGCCAAACATAAACTGCTGAAAACAACCGGAGGAGTGATGGCAAAATTCGTCCACGTATACACTGGGCCCGACGGCCAATCGGTGGTTGAAGAGCGGGATTTCGAGATGCAGAGCTTTGTTGACACCGAGGGGGCGCATGGCCTGTCCACGCCGGTAATCAATACGCCTGGCATAACCTTCCGGGTGTACGAACCCGGCTACTTTCTCGACTTCCACACCGCGCCCCGCCGTCAGTACAGCATCACCCTCACCGGTGAGATAGAGGTGGGAACGCCCGACGGGACGATCAAGCACTACGGCCCCGGCACGGTGCTGATGGCCGAAGATCTGACCGGAACCGGGCACTCGACCCGCGTCGTGGGAACGGAGCCGCGCTTCGCCATTATCATCCCGCTGTCTGACTAAGGGGTTAAGCCGTCCCGGGAAGTTAAGTCCGATTTCTGAATTTAAGCCGATTCTTGAATTTAATGCGAGAACTGCCGCTATGACTGCATACGCCAAACTGAACGGTGAGTTCAACCCGCAGGTTCCCACCCGCGTTATTTTCGGGCAGGGCAAGGCCGCCGGACTCGGCAGCGAGGTCGCGGCCCTGGGCGGCAAGCGCGCCTTGGTGCTGTCGGGGCAGAGCGTGGCGGAGCAGACCGATGCCGTGCGCCGGACGCATGAGGAGCTGGGCGATACCGCCGTGGGAGTCTATTCAGGCCTGACGCAGCGCGCGCCGCTGGCTACCGCAGTTGAAGCCGCCAATTTGGCCGTTTCCCTGGGTGCCGACACGCTGGTGGGGGTGGGCGGCAGCACCATATCCGACGCCGCCAGGATGATTGCCGTGCTGATGGCCGAGGGAGTCACCACCGTGGAGGAACTGCGAGAGCAGGGCCACCGGCAGGATATGATGCTCCGGCCCAACTTGGGCGGCAAGCCCCTGCCCTTGCAGGTGTCCATCCCCACCACGCTGTCGGCGGGCGAGTTCAACATGGGCGGCGGCAACGTGCTGGACGACGGCGAGGGCCACAAGATTCGGGTGGGCCATCCCCGGCTCTATGCTGACCTCATCATCCTCGACCCGGATATGACCGCCGGAACCCCGGACTGGCTGTGGCTGTCCACGGGCGTCAAAGCTCTGGACCATTGCATCGAGCGTCTTTACTGCCTGGGCAATCAGCCGGCCATAGACGCGCCGGTGCTGTCGGCGGCCGAGATGTTGTTTACTGCCCTGCCCTGCTCTCGGCAGTCTGATAACGATCCGCAGGCTCGCTTGCAATGCTTGGTGGCGGCGTGGATGTCTATGATGGGGGCGCCCAACTTCGCTGTCGGCCTTAGCCACGCCATCGGCCACGTCGTGGGCGTCAAGTACGCCGTCGGACACGGCTACACTTCCTGCGTCACCCAGCCCTACGTGATGGAGTACAACCGCCCGGCCTCGGCTGCCAAGCAGGCCCTGCTGGCCCGCGCCGCAGGACGCAACACCGCCGGGATGAGCGACGAGGCGGCGGCGGAACTGGCGGCCCGCGCTGTAGACGACTTCATTCTCGGCCTTGGGATGCCCCATCGTCTCCGTGAACTGGAGATACCGGAAGAAGATTTGCCCGATATCGCCGCGCTGGTGCTGACCGACCGGGGCTGCCACACCAACGCTATCCCCATTATCGAAGCGGCGCAGGTGATGGACGTGCTGCGCCGGGCATACTAGTTCCAGAGCGACACCCGCCCTTATGCCGCGCCGTGAAGGACAGCAGGCTGCCGCGTATTAAAAAGAGGAGATTTACCGGTGGGGCAAGCAGGTTGAAACAGTATGCACGGCAATTCGCTATTTATTGGGCGCCATTGCTGATCTGGATGGGTGTCATCTTTGCTTGGTCGAGCCTCAGTTCCGACTCCGTAGAGGAGCTGGCCCCGGAGTTGGCTTTCATTGTCGAGTTGGCCCACGTCGGCGAGTTCGCCATTCTGTCGGCGCTGGCTTATTGGGCTTTCCGAACTGTCAAAAAGCTGCCGCTCCGATTACTGTGGATTGTTACCCTCGCCTTTACAGTCCTGTATGGTATTTCCGATGAAGCGCACCAAATGTTTACGCCGGGACGCTCGGCGAGTCTTGCTGACGTGGCGCTCGATGCCGTTGGCGGCGCGGCCGGGCTGATATTCGCCGATGTATTATTGCGGGTGGTGTTACGCCGGCGTATCGTGTGCGACGGGGCTGGATTCTCTGCGCTTTCTGCTATAGAAAAAGGAAAGGAGACGACGATATGAAATACGGGTTTACGCTGCCGGGGCGGGGGCCGCTGGCTACCCCAGAGACTCTGGGACGGATTGCGCGCACGGGTGAGGATCTGGGCTATGACGCGGTGTTCACGGGCGACCATATATTGGTGCCGCGCAACATCGCTTCCCCCTATCCCTACACCGAGGGCGGCGAGTTCCCCGGCAGTCCGTCGGGCGAATCTATGGAGCAGTTAACGCTGCTGGCCTTTCTGGCCGGGCAGACTTCTCGGATCCGGCTGGTGACCAGCGTTATCATCGTGCCGCACCGCAATCCGCTGGTGGCGGCCAAGGCGCTGGCGACGCTGGATGTGCTGTCGGGCGGGCGGCTGGTGGTGGGAGTCGGCGTGGGCTGGATGCGGGAAGAGTTCGAGGCGCTGAACCTTCCGCCATTCGAGGAGCGGGGCGCGGTCACCGACGAGTACATCAGGGCTTTCAAGGAACTGTGGACCAGCGACGACCCGCACTTTGAGGGGAAGTACCTTAGTTTTGACAACATCAGCTTTCTGCCCAAGCCGGTGCAGAAGCCGCATCCGCCCATCTGGGTCGGCGGGGAGAGCCGTCCCGCGCTGCGCCGCACCGCCGAGCTGGCTGACGGCTGGTATCCGCTGGGGTCGAATCCGACGTTTCCGATGGGGACGCCGGAGCAACTGGCCGCCGGGCTGGAGCGGCTGGCGGTCTACGCCCGCCGCTTCGGACGCGACCCGTCGGAAATCGAGACTATCTACCGCACACATCAGTTCGAGCTGACCGACGCTGCTGTCGGCGAGGATCGGCTGCCCTTCGTTGGGAACGCGGAGCAGGTGGCTTCGGACATACGAGCGTACCAGGACATGGGCGTTGGTTCGCTGGTGCTGGACTTCCTGCGCCAGACGGAGGATCTGGGCGTGATGCTGGGGCGGATGGAGCGGTTCGCCGGGGAGGTATGGCCGCTGGTGTAGGACGGGTTTGTAACAGGCGAAGGGACGCGCCGCCGTGCGCCCCTTCGCGCTTCCAGCCGGGCTTTACAAGGACACAACATAGAGTTAGCGAGGCAGGAGAGCCGTAGTGTTCAAGATACGCGCGGGAACCGTAGACGAGATCAAAAAGGATTCAGGCGACTGGCTTTTTGTTGATGTCGGGTTTTCATCAAAAGATGAGACGTGTGGCGTCCTGAAAAATTCAGAAGGCCCTTGTGATGTGAAATTCGGCTACCTTGTGAAATACGTAATCAAGGAAGCCCAGATTTCCGGCAAACCACTGAACTTGCTCATAGAAGCCCCGCTATCTGGGACGTTTGATAAGGATGGAAATCCAACTCCCCGGTGTGTTGATAAAAAGGACGGAAAGACCCGCTCCTGGTACGTTCAGCCAGCGACAACCGTGATAGTTGCTACTATATGCCTCCTGAGTCAAGTGAAAGATTATGGGATTCGGCGTGAAGTGCGATTGTTCGAGGGGTTTGCATCCTTTAAGCCCAGGTCTTCTAAGCCCAGGTCTTCTAGATCGTCTCATTCCGAAGATGTAATGAGGCTTCGGTGCGCTGCATGGGATCCGAAGCGGAAGCTCGTTGTCAGTCCAAGTAAATTGAAGGAATCGAAATCTGACGCTCTCCAATCTGTATGCCCGGGCATATATTCCGGGATACCCCCGGTCGTGATGGCGTGCGACAAAGCGACAAAGAGGAATGGAGTCTTCTTGTGTGATTTGCAAGGTTGCTGAACCTGTCCCTAGCAGGCAATCTTCTTTCCTACTAGCGGAAGTCCCGCTCATACAGTTCCCTGAGCCGCGCTAGGTGCGCTTGCGGGATGGGCGGCAGGTCGGCGCAGCGGGCGGTTTCTTCGGCTTCCGCTTCGTTCTTGACGCCGGGGACGGTGGTCTCTATGTCGCGGTTCATCAAGCTGAATACCATTGCCGCTTGCGACAGGGTTTCTATGGAGCCGTCGAACAGGAAGTCGAGCATATTGGCCTTGCGCAGGTCGGCGGCCATCAGCGCGTCGCCGGGCGCGGGCGGACGGTCGAGGGACGGGGTGAGGGCGCCGGCGGCGTGGGAGCGGATGCCGATTACGCCCATGCCCCTGCTCTTGGCGAGCGGTATAATCTGGCCGTTGTCGAAAACGTCTGCGCCGGGCGGCTTCGGTTCTTGGGCGGTAGTGTTTAGCAGGTTGTAGTAGGCGAGGACGGTGTCGTACTCGCCGCTGTTGATGAGGCGGCGCATGGTAGGCACGTGATGGTCCATAGCGGAGAGGCCGATGTAGCGGGTCTTGCCCTCGCGCTGCATTTCTTTGTAGGCGTCCAGCACCGGGCCTAGGGCGTCGTCGCCCGTGATGGAGTCCCGGGCCTCGCCGCGCTGCTCGGTGAAACGGTTGTGGACGTGCAGCACGTCAACGGAATCGCGGCGCAGGCGGTTGAGGCTGGCCTCGACGGAATGGCGGACGGCCCCGGCCACATCGCCCATTTCGTTGGCCCGCAGCCTGACTTTGGTGGCGATTACCACGTCCTCGGTGCGGCGTACCAGTGCTTTGCCGAGGGCTTCCTCGGCCTTGCCGTCGCCGTAGGCCGGGGCAACGTCGAAGAAGGTGATGCCCAGTTCCAAGGCGCGGTGAACTGAGCGGATGGCGTCCGCCTCGGTGGTTGCGCCCCAGACCTGCCCGATGCCGCCGCCGCCGAATCCGGCGCGGGATACGCGCAGGCCGGTGCGTCCCAGAATGCTGTATTCCATGGCGTTAATCTTGTCCTTCCACTACCGCGGGCGAAAGCCGTTGGGAAGTGATGATGTAGGCGAGGCGTATGGTTTCTCGAAAGAGGTCTACGTCGAAGAGTTCAACCAGTCCAGGCCGAATTTCCAGTGCTTCATGAATTGGTTATAAACTTGGGCCTTCGCATCCAATCAGATAGACGGAAAGGTCCACAGATAGACGGAAAGGCCGCTCCATTCCTTCCTTGTAGTCGCAAAGGTAGGTTGTGGCACCATACCGGCCGGCATCGAAGAGTGCTTGCACGTCCTCCAGCCGAACGGCGGGGATAGCGGAGTTCTGCTATGGTTAGTACGCTACGCGGTCACTTCGCCCTCGGCGAGTTGGAAGAGGATGCCGTGGGAACTGCCGGTTTCGATGTTGAGGTTGCGGTAGCCGAAGGGGCTGACCGAGGGGGCGTCGCCGCGCATTTCGTTGCCCTTGGCTTGCAGGTCGGCGAAGGCTTGGTCGATTCCGTCCACGCCCCAGGCCACGTGCATTACGCCGGGGCCGGTGGCCTGCAACTGACGGGCCATGGGGGTGTCGTCGCGGAGCGGCTCGAAGAAGTCTACGTAGGTCTCGCCGATGCGGTAGAGGATGGACTTGAAGCCACGTTCCTCGAACTCGTCGCGGGAAATGGGGGAGAGGGAGAAGTTGCGCTCAATGTAGCTGGCCATGGCGTCAACGCTTTCCACGACATAGGTGACGTGGTGCACTTTGTTCAGCATAATGACCTCCGTCCTGAGTTGGATGTAGTCTCGGCGGCCAGCCTCCGGCCGCGGGAATGACGATAGGGTGGAAGGCTGTAGACTTGTCGGAATCCTATTGGTTTTTGCGGCCCAGCACAAGCCCCGGCAGGCTGTTGACCAGGGCGATGGCAAAGTCTTTACCGGCGGCAATTGTCTGAATCGGGGTTTGCGGGATTTTGCGATTCTCCCCCTTACTCCTCGGCAAGCCCAGGCCTGGGAAAGGAGACAGTCCCGTTGGTTCAGAAGGGGACGGGTTCGAGGGAGCGGGGGATGAGGCCGCGCTGGGCGGTCTTGGGCAACAGGCTCCGCAGGACATCGCTGACTTGAGGGCAGCACGCGGCGCTGGCGGCACTGCTCCAGGTAATCGTAGAGGGGCGCGCAGCCCCTGACGCGGATGCTGCGGTTTTTCGAGTGCCTGAAGAGGATTAGGGCCCAATCCAACACAGGCAATACGGGGCCGGGCTTGCCGCCGGTTACGGCGGCGGTCATTTCATCGCAAAATTCCAGGGTCAGGGGACGGAAGCGGTAAATTCGAGTTTGACGGCATACTTGCGGCAGAGGGCGTCCACTTGGCTCTTGAGCCGGCTGAATGTCATTGCTTTGCATCTCGAATTAACGTACTGTCCGAGTTAGCGGGGCCGGGTTAGCGGGCTGCTGACTGGGCTGGGAGATTTCGATTTCGCGGTCATTTGGGGACATAACCGGCGGTTCTAGGCCGGTGGCGGGTTGCGGGCTGACGGGCCGTCAGTACACTATACGGGGCGTAGTACGCTACGCAAAATAATAGCTAAAAGTTCTGAAAATCTAGCAAGAGGCAAAGGCCAGCCGGGTAGGGTTGCGATTCGGGAGAAATGGGACTATTGAAGCAGGATAGACAGGATTGGAGGATGCCCGGATTTGGGAATATCCTGAAAATCTCAAAATCCCGTAAATCCTGATTCAGACAATAACTTTGCAACCGTCCTGAGTTGTCGCCGCTGGGAATCCGCCATACGCTTTAAGGAGAAGAGTCATGCCTGCTTTTGCCGCCTCCGACAGTGTGAATATCTACTACGAAGTTGCTGGACAAGGGTATCCCCTGCTGCTCAGCCATGAGTTCGCCGGAGACATAACGAGCTGGGAGCCGCAGGTCAACTTCCTTGCCCGCCGTTATCAGGTCATAACCTATTGTCATCGCGGTTATCCGCCGTCGGACGTGCCGGATGACCCGGCTTCGTATTCGCAGGAGCATCTGGTATCGGATATGCGGGAGTTGCTGTTGCATCTGGGGATAGAGCGAGCCTACATCGGGGGGCTGTCCATGGGCGGGAGCGCGGCGGTGTCCTTCGCCGTCGCTCACCAGGAGATGTGCCGAGCCCTCATCGTAGCAGCGGCGGGTTCGGGAACCACTGACCGCGCCAGACTGCTGGCATCGTGGCAGGAACTCAGCGAGCTGATGCTGACCGAGGGGATGGAAAAGTTCGGAGAGGGTTACGCCAACGGGCCGGAGCGGGTGCAGTTCCGGCGGAAAGACCCGGTGGGATGGGAGAAATTCCGCGCCGGGCTGGCCGCCCACTCGGCGCGGGGATCGGCCTACACCTTTCGGGGCGTGCAGATGAAGCGCCCTACCATCTACCAGTTGGAGGAGCAGTTGCGCGGGATTGACGCTCCAGCGCTGGTTCTGGTGGGGGACGAGGATGAGCCTTGCCTGGAGCCTGGGCTGTTTATGAAGCGGATTATGCCGCGCTGCGGGCTGGCGATCTTCCCGCAGAGCGGTCACACCATCAACTTGGAAGAGCCGGCGCTGTTCAACCGGGCCATTCTGGACTTTCTGACTGCCGTGGAATCCGACCGCTGGCCCCGGCGAGGGGAGTGAGGGCGTTTACTCCTGCAACTGGGAGATGATTTTCCGTAATAGCTGCTCGTCGTCTGCGCCAATTACCTCCATGCCAAAGACGATTTCGTCCAGCAGGCCGCCGTAGCGCTCCTTGATGGCGGCAGCCACGTCGCCGTACTCTGCGGAGACGGCGAACTTGTCAAGGATGTCGTCGGTGATCAGACCGGTCATTTCGTCCCACTGGCCTTTCAACGACATTTCGTGTAGGCGGACGCCCACGTCCTCGAAGCCGTGGGTTTCCAGCACAGTGAAGTAGGTGCGGGTGGAGGAGTAGAAGGCAATCTGCCGCCGCACCGCGTATTTGCGCTCTTCGATGATGGAGCGGTTGGGGCCGGTGATGATGAAACCGGAGCCGCTGAGGTTGACGGCCTGTAGGTCGCGCTTGGCCCGCCCGGCGCCGTTGGCGATGGGGGGCAGGATGCGTTGCTTCAGGAACTCCGGCGACATCAATGGGTGGAGGGACACGCCGTCGCACACTTCCCCGGCGACGCGGCAATTGTAGGAGTTGACTGCGCTGACAAACACCGGCGGGCGCGGCTGGTCCGAGGGGCCGGGGCTGAAGAAGGGGGTCATAAGCGAGAAGTTGTAATGCTCGCCGTGGAATGACAGCCGTGTGCCGTTCTGCCAGGCGTCCCAGATGGCGTGGAGCGCCTGTACGTATTCGCGCAGGCGTGGGCCGGGGGATGACCATTCGGTGGAGAAGCGCCGCTCGATGTGGCCTTTGACCTGGGTTCCCAAGCCCAGCCGGAACCGGCCGCCGGACAGGTTTTGCAAGTCCATGGCCGCGTAGGCGAAGACCATGGGCGAGCGGGGGAAGGCGATGGCGACGCGAGGCTCGAGGGTGACCCGCGAGGTGGTGGTGGCGGCCAGGGCTAAGGGGAGCAGCGGGTCATGCCCGGTTTCCTCGGTGCAGAGGCCGTCGTAGCCGATGTTCTCAGCCCACCTGGCCTCTTCGGGGATTCCTTTGATGTTGCTGGTGTTTAAGTGGTAAAGCACCCGAAATCCCATCGCTTCTCTCCTCCATACTTGACACTTGACACTTGACGCCCAACCGCTCACCCCTAGATAAACTGAGGGATAAACGGTTGGGTATGTTCTTGTTGCAATCTTGTCGAATTTCTCTATCTTGCGGTGAAGCCGCCGTCGACAACCAGCTCAGCGCCGGTGATGTAGGACGCCTCGTCGGAGGCGAGGAACAGGACGGCGGTGGCGACTTCGATGGTGCGGCCTTCGCGTCCCATCGGCACGTCGTTCACCAGCCTTTCCCTGCGGGTATCTCCGCGTTGGAAGGAGGTGAGCATCGGCGGCATCATTCCCGGATGAACCGAGTTTATGCGTATGCCGTCCTTGGCGTGTTGCACCGCGGTGGCCTTGGTCAGCAGCCGGACTGCGCCCTTGGAGGCGTTGTAGCCGGGATGCACCGATTCTTGGCCCACGATGCCGGAGATGGACGAGATATTGACGATGGAGCCGCCACCAGTCTTTTGCATTTCCGAGACGGCGTGCTTGGTGCCGAGGAATACGCCGCGGGCGTTGATGTCGAGCAGCCGGTCCCAGGCGTCGGTGCTGCGGAAGTCGGTCTCGCCGCTGCCGCTGATGCCTGCGTTGTTGACCAGCACGTCCAGCTTGCCGTAGCGGCCGACGATCTGCTCCACGGCGGCAATCCAGGAGTTCTCATCGGCCACGTTGAGATTGACGAACATAGCGTCGCCGCCGGACTCGGCGATCTCGGCTTCGACCCGCCGTCCGTCTTCCTCGCGGATATCTCCGATGGCCACTTTGGCTCCCTCGCGGGCAAACAGACGGCACCCATCTGCGCCCATTCCATTGGCCCCGCCGGTTACCAGGGCCACCTTGCCTTCCAGTCTCATAATTCCCCCTGGCGGATACTGCGCGTTCCGCGCCAGAATTTCGGTTTGCGCCGGTTCGCTTCCGGTTCGTGCTAGGATACTCCAAATGCGAAGAGTTCGCAGTACAAGAAGAATTAGTAGTACAAATGGTGACTTACAATAATGCAGGGAGGGCAAGCGATGAAAAGCGCATTGGTTCAGGCAGGGGATGTCCGGCTTCAATACTTCGAGGACGGCGACGGCCCGGATACGATGGTGCTGGTGCATGGTTACGCATCATCGGCTATCCTGTGGCGTTATACGATCGAGGCGTTGGCGGTATCAGGGAAATACCGGGTCATAGCCATCAACAACCGGGGCGCGGGCGATTCTGACCGCACAGGGTCTGAGGACGATTACACCGTCCAGTCCTTCGCAAACGACTTGTACAACGGGGTATCGGAGCTGGGGTTGAGCGACTTCATCTTGGTGGGCCACTCTATGGGTGGGGCGACGGTCACCCAATTCGCTGTGAATCATCAGGATATGCTGCGTGGGCTGGCGCTGCTGAACTCTGCGCCGCTGGCCGGGCGAGCCTTGGCCGACAACTGGGAGGAGGAATTGAGGGCGTCTTTTGCCGAGGGGGGGCTGACCCGTGGTGATATGGGCTATCAGGCCCCGCATATCACGCAGGATTTCGTGGACGAGGTCAACTCCATCATCCTGCGCAACCCCATTGAGCGGGCCATAGGCGGACGGCGCTCCATGGGCGCTCTGCGTTTGCGGGAGCGGCTGGGCGAGATTGCCGTGCCTACTATGGTCATCGGCGGCGACCGCGACACCACGGTGGGAGTGGACAACATCGTAGCCGAATACTTGGCCCTTCCGGAGGGCACTCGCCACCTGCACGTGTTCCACGGCATCGGCCACAGCCCCAACGTGGAGGTGCCCAAGCGGCTGGCCGGGCTGCTGGAAAGGTTTGCGGTGGAAGTGAATGCCGGCGATACTGTGGCGGCAGCATAGCGGTATGGCTGCGGTGTTACCGGCCAAGAGAGGTTACCTGGGTGTTTGTAACAGCTCGATTGGGAGCAGGTTGGGCAGGAAGGAAGTCATGTTAAACTGATATTGCCGAATGGCAGAGAACCGTATTGGTTCCAGGTCATCGCAGGGAGATTAGACCAGGCACATTCGGGTCAATTTTGAGGCAGTCTGGTATGACTTCAAGAGAGTTCCGCCGCCGGGCAGAGGAGATTCTCTGATGGGAAAGAAGAAAGTCATAATAGTCTTGTTCAATGACGATGAAGCCGGCGGCTATTCAGTTGTCATGCCTGCCTTTCCCTACGGTTCCACTATGGGAAATACCATAGAACACGCTTTTGCTATAGCGAAAGAGTGCTTGGAGTTGACTTTTCAAGGCCCATCGGACTAGGACCTGTTCGACTTGGACCACGCATACTCGGAACACGTGGTAGTAGGCACGGTAGAAATTGATGTGCCGGATCTCCCAGCATCTAACGTAGTCGAAACGCGCGTGGCAGCGGTCACGGCGGAGGATTAGATATGAGACTGGAAGGCAAAGTAGCGCTGATCAGCGGAGGGGCGCGGGGGCAGGGCGCTGCGGAGGCGCGGTTGTTCGCCCGAGAGGGCGCGGCGGTGGTCATCGGTGACATTCTGGACGAGGACGGACTGAAGCTGGAGTCCGAAATCCGCGAGTTGGGCGGGAAGGCCAGCTACATCCACCTGGACGTTACCGAACAGAACCAATGGGAAAGCGCGGTGAACCTGGCCGTGGAGCGGTACGGCAAGCTAGACATACTGGTCAACAACGCGGGCATCGGCAGCACGGCCACCGGCGGCTTGGACGCCCCAAAAATCGAGGGCGCGACCGTTGATACATGGGACCGGATTATGGACGTGAACAGCAAGGGGGTATTCTTAGGAACCCGTGCTGCCATCC
>OY730490.1:0-2015000 GCA_963422765.1 Dehalococcoidia bacterium | reverse complement strand
AGCCCGGTCAGCACCAGGAAGCGGGCGAAAATCATCGCGCCGATGAGGATGAAGAACACCAGCGCCGAAGTCTGCGCTGCCTCTTTCATGGCTTGGCTGAACCGTTCCCAGTTCAGACCCGGCTTGTCCATTTGTGGCGTGCTGTTGGCCATTAGGGGGTCTTCTGCGCCGGAATTACCGCCCGGCGGAGTTGCGGCTGCGTTGTTGGAAGCCGCAGCGGCGGTATCGGTGCGGAAAACCCACCGTTCCAGGAGGGGAGCTATCAAGGCCAGAACCAAGGCTCCGGCGGCCCCGGCTGCTCCGGCCTCAGTGGGGGTGAATATGCCGGTATACATTCCGGCAATGATTCCCAGCACCAAAACCACGATGCCGACGACCCCCACGGTGGCCTTGAGCCGCTCTGTAAACGAAGGCGCATACTCAGCGCGGGGGGCGCGATCGGGATATCGAGCGGCCACCAGAACGATGCCGGCGGTGAATATCAGGGTTAGCAGGATGCCTGGCCCCACGCCTGCGATGAGCAGCTTGCCGATGGACTGTTCGGTGAGAATGCCGTAGACAATCATCAAGGCGCTGGGAGGTATCAGCATACCTAGCATTCCTGCGGCGGCAATAGTGCCGCAGGCGAAGGCTTTGTCGTAGCGTCGGCGGTGCATCTCCGGCAGGCTGATGCGGGTGAACACGGCGCAGGCCACCACGCTGGAGCCGGTGCAGGCGGCGAACATGGCGTTGGCCCAGGTGGTGGCGATGGCCATGCCTCCTGGCAGCCTTCCCACCCATTTGTAGGCGGCGTCGAAGGCCCGCGCCGACAGCCCGGCGTGCATGGCGAACAGACCCATTATGATGAAAAGGGGCAGAATGGCGAAGGCGTAGACATTGGTGGTCGAGTAGGGCGTGGTGGTGAACAGGGCCAGCGCCAACTGCACCTTGCCCGTCATCGCAAACATGCCGATGAAGCCGGTAGCAGCCAAGGCCAGTCCCACGTGGACGCCTAGCGCCATCAGCGACAGGACTGCTACAAAGCCGATAATTCCCCAGTAGAGATCGTCCATTTCCAGACCTTAAAACTGGCTGAGTGCCCTGCCTTTAATCGGTAGTTGCCGGTTCCCCGGCCGCTTCGGGGGGCAACTCTCCGGCCTCCGGCTCTGTTGCCGGGCGGGGAGCGCGGAACAGCGCCACCACCTCAGCAGCGCGGTTGACCCAATCGGAAAGAAACTGCAACGAGAGCAACAGCGCTCCGAAGGCCACAGCGAATTGCGAGGGCCACTTGGGGATGTTGACCAACCCGGCCACGTACTCCCCGATTTCAAAAGAGTGATAAGACCACTTGAAAGTCTGATAGAAAATTGCCCCATATATGGCGACGCCCAAGGTGAACGCCAGCAGGTCCAAGACGGCGCGGACTTTTTCGGGAACCCAAAGGGTAAGGAACTCGACCCGGATGTGTGCCCGCTGGCGCTGGCTGTAGGCCAAGCCCATAAACACGATGAAGACCAGCATGAACGCGGCGACTTCATAGGACATCGGCACCGGCTTGTTCAGCACCTTACGGCCAAATATGTCGGTCACCACCAACGCCATCAGAATGACGACGATGCTGGCCGCGCCGAAGGCGCTGGAGTTGACCGCCCAGCCAAGTATCCGGCTAAGAAAGCGCCCAGCCTGTCGCAAGTCCATTCCAACTCCCATCTCTCTCTCTCTGGAGACGGTGGATGCGAGGAGCGCTTGTGCCGAAACGCGCCTTTACCCTCAGGTTTTCCCCTTCCAGAGGGGGTAGAGGTTGCTATGTTTTGACCTTACCGGTAGTCGGCGGCCCAATCCCGAGGGAATTGGTGGCCCAATTCTTCCAGTATTTCGATGTAGGTGACCATCACTTCCTGGCCTGGAAGTCCCTTGTCTTCCATTTCCTTAATCCAGTTGCCTGGAATGTCATTCAGCGTGTTGGCCCACTGGGCCCGGTCTTCTTCGGGCATTTCATGACGAGTGATGCCCAGTTCTTCCCATTCCGTCAGGGCCGCGTTGCGCCGCTCCAGAATCAGCGAGGCGTTGAGGTCTACGGCCTCGTCGGCTACGTCCAGCATCAACTGTTGCAGGTCGGGGGGCAGGCTGTCCCAAATGTCTTTGTTGATTCCCAGACCGGCAGGCATGGCCGCGCCCATATCCACCCAAGTGATGTGTTTGTTGAAATCGTGGTACTTGTAGGCGTGGGAGATGTCCCACGGCAGGAACTCGGCCTGGATAACGCCGGTCTGCAACGCCTGGTAGCGCTCCGCCACTGGCATGGCGATGGCCGTAGCTCCGGCGGCTTCCAAAATTTTGGGATGATAGGAGCCGATGGAGGCAATCTTTATGCCGTCGAAGTCCTCAAAAGCCACCACAGGTTCTTTCGACGTCAGGTTATAGGTGTCTATTACCACGGGAATCAGGAAAATCTGATTGTAGGTTTCCACTTCCTCCCGCAAGGCTGGCACATCGTCATACAGCCTGGTGGCCGCTTCGAGAATGACTTTGGGATCTCCGGGCCCGAAAGGCACGGCATAAGTCCAGTTGCCCAGCGGCAGCTTGCCGGGATAGTAAGGGTAGATGACTGCCCCGGCATCGGCCAGTCCAACCTCGATTGCCTCAAGGGTCTCGCCAGCCTTGGTGAGCGCGCCCGACCAGTAAAAGTCGGTCCATTCGATGCGCCCGTTGCTGCGGCGTGCTACTTCGTCGGCCCACCACTTTTGCACTTCGCTCATCAGAAAAGGAGGCGGCGACAGCGGCGAGCTGAATTTGAGCTTGAAAACCTCTTCGTCGCCGGAAGGGGCCGACATTGTTGCCGTCGCCGTGGGTTCCTCGGCTGCCGGCGGAGCGGCTGTGGTAGCTGCTGGCGCTGTGGTAGCCGTGGGATCCTCGGAGCCGCAGGCCACCGCAAGCATACCCAAAAGCGCCAAAACCGTTGCCATGACAAGAATCTTGAACAACTTTACGTTCAACATCTGCTACTTCCCGTATATTTGGATATCATCGCCGGCGCCTAGTAGAAATTCGCCTATGTGGATACGAATTTCGGTGGCGCCGAGAATATCGTAGGTACAGAGAGGATACTAATCACTTCTGAATTAGATTGTCAATCGAATTAATTTCATAACGACGTCGATATCGGGCATTGCCGCCTTTATTCACGGTATAGGCTATAATCGAAGGGCAATGCTGGTTAAAGATATTGGGGAGTTTGGTCTTATCGAGCGGCTCAACCGCATGGTTGTGGGCCGTAGGGCCGCCAATGAGTCCCTTCGCGCCTTTCCGCTGCTGGTGGATACCGGCGACGATACTGCCGTTTGGGAGGCAGGCGGCAGGCCGGACGCAGAAACCATATACGAATTGTTTACTACTGACACGATGGTCGAAGGGGTCCACTTCACCCGCCAAACCACACCGTGGCGGGAGCTGGGGTGGAAGGCCGTAGCATCCAACATTAGCGATGTGGCGTCCATGGGCGGCTTGCCTGCCTATGCCCTGATTACGCTGGGATTGCCGCCTGAAACCGCGGTGTCTCACGTCGAAGAAATGTACCGGGGTATACTGGAGATAGGCGAAGAGTACGGAATGGCCGTTGTCGGTGGCGACATTGTGCGCTCGCCGGCGTTTTTCATCACCACCGCTCTCACCGGTGTCTCTTGGCGTCCGCCGCTGCTGCGCTCCACCGCCCGCCCAGGCGATGCGGTGGCAGTGAGCGGGTGGCTGGGCAGTTCCGCGGGTGGATTGCGGCTGCTGCTGGAAGGCGCGGACGTCCCGGTCGATGGCGCCGAATTTCTGCGCGAAGCGCACCGGAGGCCATCTCCGGCAGTGCAGGCCGGGCAGGTACTCTCCCAAATGGGAATAGAAACCGCAATGGACGTTAGCGACGGACTGGTGGACGACTTGGGTAAGCTCTGCACAGCTTCCGGCGTTGCGGCCCTGGTCAATGCTTCAGACGTGCCGACTCACCCGCTGCTGCGCCAACAGTTCCCAGACGGCTGCCTGGCTCTGGCGCTGGGCGGCGGCGAAGATTACGTGTTGCTTTTCACCGGCCCGCCGGAGATAGTGGAGCGGCTTGTTCCGCAACTGGGCGAAGGCAGCGCCATCATAGGAACCATAGTGTCCCCCAATGAATTGGGCGGGCCGGGTCGGGTTGCAGTGACAGACAGCACAGGAAGAGAGCTTTCGCTGTCCGATGGAGGCTGGGATCATTTCGGACACGCTTAGCTGATGAAGGTTGATTTTTAGGTATATGCAAGAGCCAATAACTCGTTCCACCCGCTTGCATACCGCTGGGCCGGAACAGACACAGCGTCTCGGCTGCGTTATAGGGCAGCACGCACGGCCCGGCGATGTGTATCTGCTCAGCGGGCCGCTTGGGGCTGGCAAGACTTGTCTTACGCAAGGCCTGGCCAAGGGACTGGGCGTTGAAGGTTACGTCCGCAGCCCTACCTTCGTGCTAATGACGCGTCACCATGGGCGCCTTACCCTGCACCACATAGACCTCTACCGCATCGGCGGCCCTGCGGAGGCTTGGGACTTGGGGCTGGATGAGCAGCTTTTCGATGGCGGCGTCTGCGTTATCGAGTGGGCCGAGCGGGCTGAGGAACTGCTGCCGGAAGACGCTGTATGGATGGAGTTCAGCTACGGCAAATCCCCGGCTGACCGCGAGATTGTCGTAGATACCGGATCATCCCGTTATGATAGTCTGCTGTCAGAGCTGGCCGCATTATCTTTTGCTGATACTAGTTCTAACCCTCTCCCTTCGGGGGAGGGTTAAGGCGGGGCGTCGTATGCTTCTCGCCATTGACACTTCCACCAGAAACGCATCGGTGGCGCTGGCCGAAGCAGGCTGGGTGGTCGCCGGACGCTCTTGGCGATCGGGTGTCAGCCATACTACTGAGCTTATGCCGGCGGTGGCGCACCTGTTGGAAGGACGGGGCGTGCGCCCTCAAGAGCTGGACGCTGTGGCTGTGGCCCTGGGGCCGGGAGGTTTCAGCGCGCTGCGTACCGGCCTGAGCATCGCCAAAGGGCTGGCCCTGGCCGCTCGCATCCCAATTATCGGTATCGGCAGCCTTGACCTGGAAACATTCCCTTGCCGGGAATCCGGCCTGACGGTCTGCGCCCTATTGGAAGCAGGCCGAAGCGAAGCGGCCTCGGCTATTATCGCCTCAGACGGAACCCGACTGCGGGAGGACCGCGTCACCGGCTCCGGCGGACTGTTGGAAGAAGTCAGAGCTATGGAAAAAGACGGCCCGGTGCTGTTCTGCGGCGAGGGTATGCCCCCGTGGGCCGAAAGCATCCGGTCTGCGCTGGGCGGGCGGGCCGTGCTGTGCCACACCTCGCCTTCGGCCAGGGCCGGTTCACTGGCGGCGCTGGCCGAAGGGAGGTTGGAGCGCGGCGATGTCGATGATCTGGACGCCTTGCAGCCCCACTACCTGCGAGCGCCAAGCATCGGAGTTCCCAAACGGCGCGACCGCCGGGTGCAGGCTTCATCCCGCCGTCGGCCGGGCGCAAATGAGACGTCCCCACACTAATCCTTCCCCGGCGGGAGAGGGGATTTGGAATGGCTGCTGATGCGGCTTTGCTGCTGGGAGGCGGCTCAGTGGGCCGGGCCGTGGCTCGCCTGCTGGGGCGCGACCGCACTTTCGGAAGCGTTATTGTGGCCGACCGTTGCTTGAAACGGGCAGCGGCAGCGGCGGAGTTGTGTGGCGGTAAGGCTGTCTCTCTTCGCTTGGACTGTACTGATGACGAGTCGCTGATTCGCGTCCTGGGGGACGTAACGTTGGTACTGAACACTGTCGAACTGCCGTCTGACACTCTGTTGCCAATGATTCGCAGCGTGATGGAAGCCGGAGTTTCTTACGCCGACGCCAACGACGACCCGGAGTCGCTGCAAGCGGTGTTCGATTCTGAGTACTTGGCATCCCTGGCAGGATACCGGGGAGTAAGCGTAATTCCGGGAATGGGCGCATCACCCGGCCAGATCAATGCCTTGACCAGCTACTTGGGCCAGCGGTTGGACCGTGTTGAAGAAGTCCGGTTCTACCAAGTTGATGATCTGAGCCTTAGCCGGCCAAAGCAGTGGCGCCGCCGACTTGCCGGCTTTGGCTCGCCCGCACTGGTCTGGCGGGAAAGCGATTGGCGCCACGTTTCCCCTATGAGCGAATATGAAGAAGTCGCCTTCCCGCCGCCGTGGGGCAGCGTTCGGTGTTGCACCGTCGGCCTTCAGCCTGTCACCCTTCCGGTCAGTATCCCGGCCCTTACCGGCGTGTCCAGCCACCGGGGGTTTGCCGATGCAGAAGCGGAGGGGGTAATGCGCGATTTGGCGCGCTACGGTTTTGCGGGCGGCGATCCGGTTGAAACCCCGGCCGGACTGCTCAGCCCGGCCGAGTTTGCGGCAGCCTTCTTTTCCGGCCCGTGGTCGCCCATTCGCTCTTCGAATCGCTCAGGGTCAAGGCGGGCGTTCCAGACTGGGTTTGGCGAAATGTCCGGGCTGCCCAGGCAGATGCAAGTTTACGGTCAGTTGCATGGCCGGGCAACCAGGTTCACGATGAACTGGTATCTCCCTGGGGAGCAGGATGCCGACAATATCGCCGCTCCTCTGGCCGTGGGCGGGCGTATGTTGCTTACTCGCGAACTCCCTGCTCCGGGCCTCCACCCGCCCGAGACCTTGGATCCCGCTCCTTTTCTGTGGGATATGGAGCGGCGCGGCATGGAGATACAGTTGACAAAGACCCTTGAGGGTTAGAGGCGGCCTTATGTATAGAATTGCGTTGATGGTTGTTGGGTTGGCGATTTGTCTCCTGCCTTCGTTCATAGCGATTTACCGGGACAAACGCCATAAGAATACGATTGTCGTTATCAATCTGCTGTTTGGCGCACTGATTGCCAGTTGGGTGGGACTCCGGGTTTGGGGGCTGCTTGGCGCAGGGCTTGCCGGATGGGCCGTTGCTATGGCCTGGAGCCTCTGGCCGGAAGGATCCCGGAAAGAAAGCAGTTGACCGACAGCCCGGTGTCTCTTTGGAAATACTGATTTACAGGAAGGCGATAAATGGAGCAAACATTGGTGTTAGTGAAACCCGACGGCGTGCAGCGCGGACTCATCGGCGAAATCATCGGGCGGCTGGAAAGGCGAGGACTGAAACTGTCCGGATTGAAGCTGATGCAGGTGGACGAAGCCTTGGCCCGGCGCCACTACGCTGAGCACGTTGACCGGCCCTTTTTTGCAGGACTGGTCAGCTTCATAACCTCTGGCCCGGTGGTGGCCATGGCGTGGGAGGCCAACAACGCCGTGGAAATCGTCCGCAACACTATGGGAGTCACCAATCCGGCCAACGCCGCTCCCGGCACTATCCGCGGCGATTTGGGCGTGGACATTGGCCGTAACTTGATACACGGCTCCGACAGCCCGGAGTCGGCGCTGCGGGAGCTGTCCCTGTTCTTCCAACCAGAAGAGATACGGCCTTACGCCCGCAGCAACGACGGCTGGATCGTCGAAGGATAAAGGGACCTCCCACGCTAACCCTTCCCCAGATAGAGAGGGAGCTGTGGGGGGCTACAACACACGCACAACTTGGGGGGCGCGGCGCCATAGCCGTTCCAGATCGTAGAACTCCCGCTCTTCCGGCGAAAAAAGGTGGACGATAACATCGCTGAAATCCAACAATACCCACCCCGACGCCGGACTTCCTTCCCGGTGGTGCCGGGAGATGCCGGACTCTTTGACACTCTGGGTCAAATCTTCTTCCAGCGCCTCTATCTGTCGCGAAGACTCTGCCGACATAATCACGAAGTAGTCGGCGAAGGGCGCCAGCCCCCGCAAGTCCAGCAGCACAATGTCCTCGGCCAGCTTGTCCGATGCCACTTCCACGATAAGTTGCGCTACTTCCAAGGATTCCAGGGCTATTCCCTCCACAGGTATTGCTGGCGAGTATAGGCCCACTGTGCGTTATGGTCAATTGGGCTTATAATGTAAGGGGAGCTGCAAAATAGCGCTTCTGTTTTTACCGTTCCTGTATTTACCTTGGTAGACTGGATGTACAGGACAGACCGGAATTATCCGCAAGGCCGAGGATATCTGTGAAAGCGGGAATGCGAGACTTTTGCAATTCTTTCATATAGAGCGCTACCCTTAACTTGGCCCGGAGCGATTATGAATCTCATCAGCCCCTTGCTGTCCAAACTTGCCGTAGCCGCTATGTCTATGGCTGTGTTGCTGGTTCTCGCTTGCGGCTCGGATCCGACAGCCACGCTTGAGCCTACCGCCACGCTCTCACCTATGCCCACCGCGACGTATGTGCCGCCCTCAGCGACCCCGCCGCCCCCAGTGACCCCGACCCTTGCCCCGACCCCGGTGCCGCCCGCCACGCCCACGGCCACGCCCACGTCAGAACCGGAAATCACCATGGCATTTGTTGGAAGATCGCTCATTCCAGCGGGGGCGGCAGTTATCATTGATGGCGCGCCCGCTGCAGTGCTGGATTCAGGTTCGCCCCTGATTACGATGCTTTTGGGATTAGGTACCGCAGGAGAAGCAGACAGGCTGGACGATATGGTGAAGGGCTTCAGGGAAGATTCCGGCATTGACCTTCGCCAAGTTAACTACGCTGAGATGTTTATGCCCTTGGATTCGCTGTTGGTCTCGGATATAAGCTCAGGTATGAGCTTGGAAACGGGATTGGAGATTGGGGATTACGGGATAGCTCTGTACGGCGAATTTAGTGAGGACGATATCATTGCCACCTTTGATGACGGCATCGAAGGCACTGAAACCCTGGAGTATGAGGAATCTACCTATCGCGGGTACGACGTCTACCGTTTCCGCCAGGACCCTGACGCTGATATGGCTGTTGCCTTTGCCAGCGAAGATACCCTGCTGATTGGTTCGAATTCGGGCGTCGAAGCGATGCTGGATGTGGCTGCCAAGGCTGCTCCGGCGGCGCCGGGCGAACCGAGGCAGACCCTGGAATCACTAGGCGATCGGCACATGGGCTTTGCCATGGAACTGCCGCCGGAATATCTTGATGCTCTTATGGAAACCGCCGGTGATGAAGTGCTATCGGAAATGGGGCTGACGGGCGCCTTGGACCTCACGGCTCTGATGTCGCCGGTGAGCGCTATCAAGCTGCTTCTGAGCGAAGATGCTATGGAAGTTGAAGCAGTTTCGTTATTTGACGACAACGCCGCCGCTACCGCCTCCAAAGAATACTCCGAAGGTATCGTGGCGATGTTAGGCGCAATGGTCGCCTCCCCTTCGCTGCAAGAGCTAGTTTCCGGGATGGAAGTGACTCAATCCGGCAACTCTGTCGCCATAGAGATGACTGTTACCTCCGCAACGATGGAGCAGATTCTCTCCTTTATGGCTATGGGCATGATGCCGCCGCTGGTCCAAAACTGACGGTGGCCGGTATATCTTTGTCATGCTGGCTTGCCGCTGGCGTTCCCTTGCTGAACTGCTTGCCCGCCGGAGATTCTCCGGCGGGCCGTCGCAATCTCTGGGATTATAATTTTCCGGGGGATTATAATTTTCCGGCTCTTGATGCCCTGAACTTGTGTGACTTTGTATCCAGCGCATATTGTGATATATTACACAAAGTGAGCCGCACCCGGCTGGGGGGCCTTTGTCACCCGGCTATTGCTTATTTCGCCGTCGGCGCTGGTGGCGGCAATCCCAGTTCGCAAGTTTCTTTAACAGGGTATCGTTGAAAATATGGACCCGCTGAAAGAATTGGCCGGAAAGGGCCTGTACTCGCCGGAACAAGAGCACGACAGTTGCGGCGTTGGCGTCGTCGCCGATATCAAGGGCCGCAAGTCTCACCGCATTATTGAAGAAGGGCTTCAGGTACTTATCAACTTGGGCCATCGCGGGGCAGCCGGCAGCGACCCGGAAACTGGGGACGGCGCGGGTATCCTGTTGCAGATGCCTCACTCCCTCTTTGGCCGGGAAAGCAAGCGTTTGGGCTTTCAGTTGCCTCCCGAAGGCGAGTATGGCGTTGGCATGGTCTTTCTGCCGCCGCAGCCGGAGGCCGCGGAAAAGGCTCGCTCCCTAATCGAAGACGTCATCGCCGATGAAGGCCTGGAGTTGCTCGGCTGGCGCGAGGTGCCAGTGGATGCGGACAAGATTGGACGGGACGCCCGGCGCCGCAGCCCCCTGATTCGCCAAGTGTTCGTTGGCGCGGGCCAGAGCGGGCTTTCGGCAAACCCAGGAGACCCGGCCCAGTTAGAGCGCAAGCTGTATGTTGTCCGCAAGGTTATCGAGCATTCGATGAAAAATTGCGGCCTTTCCGAAGAAGAAGCCGACTACTTTTACGTGTGCAGTCTTTCCTGTAACACCATCGTGTATAAGGGCCTGCTCATGGCCTACCAAATTTCCGGCTTTTACCTTGACCTTCAAGAAGAGGAAATGGTCAGCGCTTTTGCGCTGGTACATTCCCGCTTCAGCACCAACACTCTGGGCCACTGGCGGCTGGCTCATCCTTACCGTTACCTGGCTCATAACGGCGAGATAAACACCCTTCGCGGCAACCTCAACTGGATGCACGCCCGCGAGGCAATGTTCGAATCGCCCCTGTTCGGCGACGATATGGGCAAAGTGCCGCCGGTCATGAACGTGGGAGACAGCGACACCGCCAGCTTTGACAATGCCCTGGAACTGCTGCTGATGACCGGGCGGGAGCTGGACCACGCCATGCTCATGATGATTCCCGAGGCTTGGGAACAGCATGAGACTATGCCCCAAGAAAAGAAGGACTTCTACGAGTACCACTCGGCGCTGATGGAGCCTTGGGACGGCCCTGCGATGATCGTGTCTTCGGATGGGCGCAACATCTGCGCCCTCCTGGACCGCAATGGACTGCGCCCCTTCCGCTACTTGGTCACCACCGGCGATAAACTGGTGATGGCTTCAGAAACCGGCGTGCTGGATGTTCCACCGGCAGATGTGAAGTTCAAGGGCCGCCTCCAGCCGGGCCGGATGTTTATGGTGAGCCTGGAGCAGGGCCGCATCATCGGCGACGAGGAACTGAAGCGCGGTCTGTCGGCCCGTCAGCCCTACGGCCAGTGGTTGAAAGAAAACAGAGTAAACATTGAAGACCTGCCGCCAGCGAAGCCCGAACCTCCGATGCACCCTGACGACCTGCTGCGGAGCCAGCGGGCCTTCGGATACAGCGTGGAGGAACTGCGTATCCTGACTACGCCGATGGCCGAATCTGGATACGAGGCCATCGGTTCCATGGGCAACGATGCGCCCCTGGCAGTGCTGTCCGACCAGAACCAACTGCTTTTCAACTACTTCAAGCAACTATTTGCCCAAGTGACCAATCCTCCGTTGGACGCCATTCGTGAAGAAATGGTCACTTCGCTGGAAGCCTTTATTGGCGGTGAGCAGAACCTCTTTGAGGAGACACCGCTACACTGCCGCCAGTTGATGTTGCGCTCTCCGATTATCGGCAACGAGGACGTTGCTCGCATCAAGGCGCTGGACCTGCCCGGCCTGCGGTCGATTGTGTTGAGCTCGCTCTTCACCCCCCTTGATGATTCCTCCCCTGGGGGAGGGAAAGGAAGGGGAGGCTTGGAGAATGCACTGGAAGAATTGCGGCGTCAGGCTTCGCAGGCAGTGGGAGATGGATATTCCGTCATCGTGCTTTCCGACCGGGGCGTTGGCCCCGGTCGGGCGGGCATTCCCAGCCTGCTGGCTGTCAGCGCAGTCCATCATCACCTGATACGGGAAGGCACTCGCACCCGTGTGGGGCTGGTGATAGAGACGGGCGAGGCCCGGGAGGTGCATCACTTTGCGCTGCTCATCGGCTATGGAGCCGGCGCGATCAACCCTTACCTGGCCCTGGAAACTGTGCAGACGATGACCGAGAGAGGCCAACTAAACGGTTACACGCCCAATTACGCCTGCAATAACTTCATCAAGGCTAACGAGAAGGGCGTGCTGAAAGTAATGTCCAAAATGGGCATTTCCACAGTGCAAAGCTACCGGGGCGCGCAGATTTTCGAGGCCGTGGGCTTGGACTACGCCTTTGTGGACGAGTACTTTACCTGGACGCCTTCCCGTGTCGGCGGAATCGACCTGGACGCTGTGGAAGAGGAGACGCTTCAGCGCCACGGCGCGGCCTACGACGCCAAAGATGTTCCCGCCAGCCGCTCTCTGCCAATGGGTGGGGCGTATCAGTGGCGGCGGGGAGGTGAGCATCACCAATGGAACCCCGACACCATCGGGATACTACAGCACGCTGCCCGCAGCAATGACTGGAACGTATACAAGAAGTTTGCCCGGATTTCCAACGACCAGAGCCGCCGGATGTCCACCCTGCGCGGTCTTTTGGATTTCAAGAGGGATCGCGAGCCTATTCCTATCGAAGGAGTAGAGCCGGCGTCGGAAATAGTCAAGCGGTTTGCCACCGGCGCAGCGTCTCTCGGCTCCATCAGCCGTGAGGCTCACGAAACTATGGCCGTCGCCATGAACCGGATCAGCGCGCGCAGCAACACCGGCGAAGGCGGCGAGGATTACCGGCGCTATACTCGAGACAAGAACGGGGACGACCGAAGCAGCGCCATCAAGCAGGTGGCGTCGGGGCGGTTCGGAGTCACCGCCAACTACCTGATTAATTCCACAGATCTTCAAATCAAGATGGCCCAAGGGTCAAAGCCTGGCGAGGGCGGGCAGCTTCCGGGTCACAAGGTGGACGAATACATCGGATGGGTGCGTCGCACTACCCCCGGCGTGGAGCTGATTTCGCCGCCGCCGCACCATGACATTTATTCCATCGAAGACCTGGCCCAACTGATACACGACCTCAAAAATATCAACCCGGACGCTCGCATCCACGTCAAGCTGGTGGCCGAAGTCGGCGTCGGGACCGTGGCGGCCGGTGTGGCCAAGGGGCATGGCGACGTAGTGTTGATTAGCGGACACGACGGCGGTACCGGCGCGTCGCCTGAGTCGTCCATCAAGCACGCCGGGCTGCCGTGGGAGCTGGGCATTGCCGAGACCCAGCAGGTGTTGGTAGCCAACGGGCTGCGCAGCCGAATAGTGGTGCAGACTGATGGGCAGCTGAAGACCGGACGCGACGCCGTTATCGCCGCAATGTTGGGAGCCGAGGAATTTGGCTTCGCTACCGCAGCGCTGGTGGTCAGCGGCTGTATCATGCTCCGCAAATGCCACCTCAATACCTGCTCCGTGGGTATTGCTACCCAGGATCCGGAGCTGCGGAAGAAGTTTACTGGCCAGCCGGAGCATTTGGTCAACTATTTCATGTTCGTCGCCGAAGAAATGCGGCAAACCATGGCGGAACTAGGCTTCCGCACCGTAGCCGAGATGATTGGACAAGTGGATGCCCTCGACGTCAGCGAAGCCGTAGAGCATTGGAAAGCCCAGGGCATTGACCTGTCCCGGCTGCTATATCACCAGAAGGCCCTGACTCAAGGAGAGACGGTCTACTGCTCTGAAGAGCAGGATCATGGGCTGGAACGGGCGCTGGACCATAAGCTGATCGCATCGGCTGAACCGGCGCTGGATAGTCAAACGCCAGTCAGTATGTCTTTACCCATCAGCAACTCCAACCGTACTGTGGGCGCGATGCTCAGCGGCCGCATCGCCAAGGCTTACGGCGAGGCCGGGCTGCCTCCCGATACCGTGCGCATAAACTTCACCGGCTCAGCAGGCCAGAGCTTCGGAGCTTTCTTGGCCACGGGGGTCAGTCTGAACTTGCAGGGCGACGCCAATGACTATGTGGGAAAGGGGATGTCGGGCGGGCGCATTGTGGTGAAGCCGCACCCTGAATCTAGCTTTGCTCCAGAAGAGAACATCATTATCGGCAATGTGGCAATGTACGGCGCAACCGGAGGCAGCGCCTTCATCAACGGAGTGGCCGGCGAGCGTTTTTGCGTTCGCAACAGCGGCGTCCGGGCAGTGGTTGAATCAGTGGGAGATCACGGCTGCGAATATATGACTGGCGGCGTGGTGGTGGTGCTAGGCTCCGCCGGACGAAACTTCGCGGCGGGAATGAGCGGCGGCGTCGCCTTCGTCAACGACGCTGACGGCGATTTCCACATCCGCTTCAACGACGGTATGGCCGACCTGGAGCCGGTGATGGAAGACGAAGATATCGCCACGCTGAAGGGACTGATCGAGGAGCATTACAAGTACACCGGCAGCGCTCCTGCCGGACGCATCCTGGCCGATTGGAGTTTGGCCTTGTCCAAATTCAAGAAAATAATGCCTCGGGACTACCGTCGAGTGTTGGAAGAACGCAAGAACCGAGACTTGGCGGCCCGTGAACTGGAAGCCGTAACACATGGGTAAACCCACTGGATTTATTGAGTTGGGCCGACAGTCTCCGGAGCGTCGGCCAGTAACTGAGCGTGTCAGAGACTACCGGGAGCTTTATACTCGCTGGCCCGAGGCTGCTGCCCGGGAGCAGGGAGGACGGTGCATGGACTGCGCCGTCCCCTTCTGCCATACTGGCTGCCCACTGGGCAATGTGATTCCCGAGTTCAACCATTTTGTCTATATGGGCGACTGGGAAAATGCGCTCCATACCCTCCTCTCCACCAACAACTTTCCCGAATTTACCGGGCGTATCTGTCCTGCCCCATGCGAAGCCAGTTGCGTTCTCAGCATCAACTCCGACCCAGTAACTATCGAGTACATTGAGAAGGAAATCGCCGACCGGGGCTATGAAGAGGGATGGATTCGCCCTCAGCCCCCTGCTGTCCGCACCGGCAAGAAGGTTGCGATAGTAGGCTCTGGGCCGGCCGGACTGGCGTCCGCGCAGCAGCTTAACCGCGCAGGCCACTGGGTGACAGTTTATGAGCGGGCCGAATACATCGGCGGGTTGCTCGTCTTGGGAATTCCGGACTTCAAGCTGGACAAAGAAGTGTTGCGCCGCCGCCTCGCCATGATGGAGGAAGAAGGCATCACATTCGAGACCGGCGTTGATGTTGGCGTGAACCTCTCAACCGACCAGTTGCTCAACGACTTCGACGCCATTTGCCTGGCCTGTGGCTCTACCGAACCCCGCGACCTGCCGGTTCCCGGCCGGGAGTTGGACGGCGTTCACTTCGCCATGGATTACCTGACTCAGCAAAACCGCCTCAACGCCGGTCAGCAGGTGGGTCTGGAAGACCGCCTGACGGCCGAGGGCAAGCGGGTGGTTATTTTGGGCGGGGGGGATACCGGCGCTGACTGCCTCGGCACCGCTCATCGCCAGGGGGCGGAACTGGTCAGCCAGTACGAGTTGCTGGCCGAGCCGCCTGTGAACCGTCCCGCTGGGAACCCGTGGCCCCAGTGGCCCCTTGTCCTGCGTTCCTCGGCGGCTCATGAAGAAGGCGGAATCCGGGATTACGGGGTACTCACTAAGTCTTTCTCGGGCAACGACGGCAAGGTAGAAAAACTGCATGGGGTGCGCGTTGAGTGGAACCAGCCGGAAAACGGCGGACGCCCGGAGATGCGTGAGGTTCCTGACAGTGAATTCGAGGTGGAAACTGATCTGGTGCTGCTGGCCATGGGCTTCCTGCACCCGGAGCATGACGGCCTGCTGACCCAGCTAGGCGTGGACCTGGATCCTCGCGGTAACGTCAAAATTGGCCCTGACCGGATGTCCAGCATCCCCGGCGTCTTCGCTGCGGGCGACACTGCGCGGGGCCAGTCGCTGGTGGTCTGGGCCATCGCGGAAGGTCGGGAGACGGCGCGGGCGATAGACCTGTTCCTGATGGGCGACACCAACCTGCCACCCTCGTTGCCGCCGATGCTTTAAGGGGGAGTTTTCGGCTCTGTAATCGCGTTGAGTTTTCATACATCAGCAAGCAAAGGCCCCCATCGCCAAGGTAGCGATGGGGGCCGGTTTTCTGGCGGGTGGTTGATGGAGGCACTCTAGGCCAAGGTATTGCCAAGCTGTATTACAGACCAAGCGTGCAGGGAAATGGGGAAGGCGACACCGTAGCATTCGGTCTCGAATCCGTCAGCGCTGTCCTCGTGTCCCAGCCCTTTTGCGCTGGCATAAGTGAAATGCCCGTAACCCTCGAAGTTGTCGTTTGAGCATAACCCAAGCACCGAGGCCCAGATGGAGTTGAACCCGGTTAGGGATTCACCTGTCGAGGCTGATCCAAGTTATAGCCCCAATGCTCAAAGGTGTCGCAATCACTGCCACCATCCCCGTCAGATAAGGGGCCTCCGCCATTGAAAGAGGATCATCGCTGAAACCAAGAATGCCCACAACGCGGTAACCCGCAAGGTTTTCGTGGTCATGGCTCTCCTGCTTGCCACTTTAGGTCAGGAGGCCATCTGCTTCTTCTCGTTTACTTCCTGTCTTTGGCTAAGGTTTTCTAAATCTGCCCCAGATGTCGTGGGTACTAATCAAGCGCAGCAAAAGAGCCAACACGAGGGCCGGCCCCAGATCAAACCCGTTAGAGAGAACGTGAAACCTACCAAGAATGTCCCTATAAGCGTGGTTGCCGCACTCCAGGCGATGAAAAGATAGGTGATTGTTCGCTACCCATACTCATGGCGCCGACTCTCTTATTTGAGTGTCTCCACCTATTTGAATCCTCGTTTATGTGATATTGAATATAGAAAACATAAATAACCAGCGTGTGTCAAGCGCCCCTCCTATTCATCCTTCGACAAGCTCAGGACGAACAGGAGAGGCAAAGCGGGGTTGACACCTTGGCTGCCGCCCGCCCTCTACTGGCGCAACCCCACCACCTGCTCGGTGGAGCGGGGCCAGCCGACGTTTTCCAGGTATTCCTGCATACTCAGCACCTGTACCGCGTTGGTGGTGCCGGATACGCCGGAGAGGAAGCCGTGTACGATGGTGACTACGTCGTTTTCGGTGACTGCGCCCAAGTCCAGCGCCGATTGCAGCACCAGATAGACCAGCTCGGCCACGTCGGGCTGCACTGGTATGACTCCCGTGGGCTGGATGCCCCAGCCGAGACACAGCTTTCGCAGTACCGCTGGGTCATGGGAAAAGGCCAGTATGTCGTTGGCCGGGCGGAAGCGGGCCAGCTCCAGCGCCGCGCGTCCGGTGCTGGTCAACACGATGGGTTTGGAGTTTAGGGTGCGAACCAGTCCGGCCGCCGCTGCTGTAATTGCCTGGGTGCGGTCGCGGGTTCCCATATCTTTGTAGAAGGGATACAGGTCGGCTGATTCGGCCTCGTTGATGGTGGACACCGCCACCCGCAACGCGTCCACCGGATACTGCCCCATGGCGGTTTCGTCCGACAGCAGGATCGCGTCGGCGCCTTCCAGCACGGCGTTGCTCACGTCCGATACCTCAGCCCGCGTCGGGGTGGGCGATATGACCATACTGCGGAGCATCTGGGTGGCAATCACCACCAGCTTGCCGGCGGCGTTGGCCTTGTCCACGATGAGACGCTGCACTCGCGGCACCCGCTCCATAGGGATCTCGACGCCCAGATCTCCCCGCGCCACCATCACCGAGTCCACTTCGGGGAGAATTGAGTCAATGTTTTCGATGCCTTCTCCTCGCTCCAGTTTCGCCATGACCAAAGCTTTGCTGCCCGCGGCATTGAGATATCGCCGCGCGTAATGAATATCCTCCGCAGTGCGGACGAATGATACCGCCACCCAGTCCACCTGCTGCTCAACGCCGAAGAAAAGGTCGGCCTTATCCTTCTCGGTGAAGACCGGCTCGTCTATGGCTACGCCGGGCAGATTGACCCCCTTGTATGAAGACACTACCCCCGAACTGAGCGCCCGGCAGTAGGCTCTGGAAGGAGTGGTCTCGGTCACTTCCAACTGCACGGTGCCGTCGGCGATGAACACGAAGTTGCCCACCTGCAGGTTCCGCATCACGCCGGGCTGTGGAAAAGGCAGCTCGCCCGGCGCGCGGGATTCCTCGTCTGCGGTTAGTACCACTTCGTCGCCCAGATTTACCGCACGCGCCTCCTCCAGCCGCCCCAAGCGTAGCTTGATTCCGCCCAAGTCTTGCAGGATGCCCACCGTGCGGTTGTGTTCCTTCGAGAGCCTCCGGATACGTTCAATGACTGCGGCGTGTTCCTCGTGGGTGCCATGGGAAAAGTTGAGCCGCGCGCAGTCCATTCCGTCGGTGATGAGCCGGCTTAATGTTTCCTCATCGCTGGAAGATGGGCCGATGGTGACGATTATTTTGGTCTTGCGCATATTCGTTCGCCTCGGACTCTCGGGATAGGGCCAGGAAATTTACGGCTGCCCGGCGCCTGCTTCATACAGTGTTAATGCAGATAGGATACTTCCCTATTGCACTCTGAGAGCCAACCGGCGCAGTTGTTCGCGTGTTATCTCCGCTACGCTCGATTCCTTATAGGGGCGGTTAGTTCCGGCCTCGGACGGCGTCGAAGTTGTCAGTGGCGGCCTTGAGACCGGCGTAGCGGTTGGCCTGTAGCACCTCTATGCGTTCTGCAGCCCATTGGTTGGAGGTTTCTATGCCGACCAGTGATCCCTGGAAGTGGGGCATTACGTAGCGGGCCAGCAGTTCATAGCTGCGGTGCAGCTTGTCGCGGGGCGCCCAGTCCTCTACGCGAATCATAAACTTGCCGAACCCTCCGCTGATTTCCTGCAACCTCTCAATGCCCGCAATGGCGTCGTCGGGAGTGCCGACGATCCACTGGTTGTGGTCAACCATAAAGTCCACTATCTGGTCGCGAGGAACGTCGGGCACCGGGTTGCCGAGGGTGCGGCCAAAGTATTCGGTGACCACCCGAGCGCTGCCCTCGCGGATGTCCTCGAAAGCCTGCTTCTTGCTGTCGGCCAGGTGCATTCCCATGACGATGCCCCAATCCTCGCGGCGCATCGTCTTGCCGTGTTCGGCGGCGGTCTCCTCGGCTATCTCCCACAGCTCCATCAGAGAAGTGCGGCGGATGGTGTCGCGCGGCACGCTGAGGGATAGCACCGACGCGCCGTGCTTGCCGGCCGTGGTGACGCCGGCCGGGGATTCCACCGAGGCCACGGCCACCGGAACGTGGGGATACTGGTAGGGCCGGAGCTGAATTACCGCCTCGTTCAGCTCGAACCAATCGCTCTGGTAGGTGATGGGGTCGGTTTCAGTCATCAGCCGCATAATGACGCCCAGCGATTCGTCCATCATGGCCCGCTGGTTCTCCGGCCTGATGCCCAGCATCAGAGCGTCGGAGGCCAGCGCACCGGGGCCGACGCCGAGGATAACCCGCCCGCGGGTGAGGTGGTCGAGTTGCACGAAGCGGTTGGCCACCATGTAGGGGTGGTGATAGGGCAGGCTGACCACGCCGGACCCCAGCTTGATGTTGCGGGTGCGCTCAGCGGCGGTAGCCATAAACACCTCCGGCGAAGCGATGGTCTCCCATCCCGCGCTGTGGTGTTCTCCGATATAGGCTTCATCGAACCCCAGAGTGTCCAGCCACTGGATCAGTTCCAGGTCGCGCTCCAGCGCCAGCGTGGGGTTTTCGCCCACCCGGTGGAACGGGGCCATAAATACGCCAAATTTCATCCTGTATGGGATGCTCATCGCTCTTCCTCCCCGGTAGCTGTCAGCCTTCAAGCTACAGATTCTAGGTCATTCTAACACGGGGCGAAAGCGCACCGTAAAGAAGCGTACCCGAGGTCAATGAGACCTGTATGCGTAACCTGTGCAAGTAAGCCGGAGCGCTCCCTCTTAGGAGGTTTCTTTACATGGATTAAGGGATTAACAGAATGGACAGCATTTTTAGGCGTAAGGGATTTCTGGATTCCGTGTTTCGCCGGAACGCCGGGAGCTGGACACCTAAATTGCAAGGATGGTCAAGCGCCAGCGATATAGCGACGGTGGCTTAAACGTGGTATCTTTATGGCACCAACCGGCAGCTTCATTCTATTTCAAGGAGGCAGCGAGATGCCCCAGATTAAGCATATCGCCATCGCCACTAACGACGCCGAAAAGACCGCCAAGTTTTACTCCGAGGTATTTGGGCTGCGACAGGTGGCCGCTCTGGACAGCGAAAACGCCAAGGGCTTCATGCTCAGCGACGGCAATGTCAATATGGCAATTCTGGATTTCCAAATTGACGCTGTGGCCGGCGAGCGTGGCAAAGACTGGGAAGGCATTCACCACATCGGGTTTGAGGTAGAAAGCCTGGAGGAAATTGAGGCGCGCCTTGCGGCCAACGGTTCGACGGAAATGGCGTCGGTCAATCAGGCCCTCCATGCCGGCAACACCGGCCCCCGCCACCAGAACGTGGAGACCAAATACGAAGGACCCAACGGCGAGATGATTGACGTCTCTCAGGTCGGCTGGGTCGGCACCCGGGGCTTCGACTAGGATTGACCACTAGAAAACCGGCAGTGCGCGAATGCCCGGCCAGAATGGCCGGGCATTCGCGCACTGCCAATAGACTATTTGAGTGAATCTTTGGCGGCTTGAGTTATTCTGTAGCGACGGGGTTTTTCTCCTATTAACTCGACGCCTCTTGCTTCGAGTAACGGCCAAATGCCTTTGGCGATGTATTCTCCACAGGAAGCGCTGCTCTGCGCTGCTTCAATATGCATGGGAAATCGCCGTTTAATGATTTCTTGGCAGTCAGCGCTCTTGAATTCACCGATGGGCCTTTCTTCTTGGGCCTTTCTTCTATGATAGCTTCAGATACAAGTTCATCTTGGGATTTTAATTTGCCTGGCAAATCTGAGATGAGTGGCTGAGATGGCGTTGCCGGCGTTTGTGAAGGCGAAACTTGAGATGTTGTCCGGACAATGTGCAGATATTCATCTGGGAAAAATTCAATGATATTCGGTGATTTTGTCGTGTTCCGATCGGTCAATATCCATAAAAACGGTATTCGGCCAAGTCTGGATTGAATGTCTTTGGTTTCACTCCTGACTTTGGAGAACAGTGAAATGAAATCGCTGTCGTCGCTGAATACCGCAATATGGTGGACTAATCCGTTGAGCAAATCCGTTATTGCTTCTACTGCGATTGCTATGTCTGCGGAGTTTTTGGACTGCCCAGCAGTAAAATGCTGAACTCCGTTTACTTCCACCACTTGACCATTGATGTTAGTATGCGCCCACATTTTCCATAGATCTACCATATCGGCGCGGACGTACAGGACTGCCTTGGTGGGCGGAGGCGCCACTGACGGCCAAGGCGATCAGTAGATCTTTAGCGTTAGATTGCAGGTTTTCGACATCCACGTATATGCTGGATGGCAGGCTGGTTTTCGCTTTCAACTATGAACACCTCCAGCAACCGCCCCAGCCGTACCCAGGCGGCGGTTCCGTTTTTCTGCGAAGGGCGTCCCGCTCGGTAGCCTTACATAAACAGTGCGTAGTGGCCGACGATGATTTCCCGCTGCATTTGGTCCCATGCTGCCCGCTTCTCTGTTATCATCCGCTCCATGACTCTGGTGTCTCCGAAGAAGCGGTCGTTCCATATAACGTCGCCGAACTGCAAGGCTTCCAAGTGCAGGGCGAACCCGTTGAGTATCATTCCGTTGCGGTTAGCCCGATCTATGATGGACAGGCAGACGCCTTCGTCGTCGCTCGGTAAGCTTTCGGCGGATTCGGCGTAGGTGTATACCCGCATTTCGATGCCTTGGGATGCGGAGGCGTGGTTGACGAAGTAGACGTTGTTGTCTGCCCCCTCTGCCAGGGCTGGGCCATCTACCTTTTCCCAGTGACAGTTTTCGCCTTGCAGATAATGGTTGAGGTCGGTGGTCTCTTTTTTATTCATCAGCCGGGTTAGCCAGTAAATCCCCCCGGCTGCCACCAAAACGGCGGCGATAACCGCTACCGCTATTCCCAATATCAGCATATCGTTTCGCCACCTCCCTAAAGTTCCGATCTGTCTGGGCGGTTCCGGCAACCGTCTGGTTGCTTTAAGGTCTGCTTGGCCTACACCGGGCGGAACGCCAGCGACGGGCGTTCCGGGTCTAGGTCTTCCAGGTCCAGCGCCAGGGCCATTCCGGTGCGGATGGACTGGGGGTTGGAACCGTCCACGCCGGTGATGCGGGCGGAGATGCGCGGCCCTTCCTCGAGGGTTACGATGCCGCTGCAATAGGGATTGTCGCGCCCGTAGCCCTTCTGCCCCCAGTAGTCGGGGACCACCGAAATGCAAGTGAAAGTGCTCAGCGTGGCCCGCCCGCTGAAGGCGTGCCAGACCACGTCGGAGCTGCGGCAGGCGGCGCACATCGGGCGCGCTTCCGGCGACAGACGTCCGCATTGCTGGCAACGAATGCCGGTTAGCTGACCGTCTTCCCGCAGTCGTTTGTAGAAATTGGCGGCGTTGAATTCGCTGGACATAGCCCCTACTCCATCCGCAGCACGTTGACGACGCAGGTGCCGCCGGTGCCGCCGACGTTGTGGGTGAGGCCCACTTCCAGATTTGACTTTTTGGCTTGCCGCTCGCCTGCCTCGCCGCGCAGTTGGTGGTAGATTTCCACCACTTGGCCCACGCCCGACGCGCCGACTGGGTGGCCCTTGGACTTGAGGCCGCCGGAGGTGTTGATGGGCCGGTCGCCGTTGAGCGCGGTACGGCCTTCGTCCACTGCCCGCGCCCCCTCGCCGGGAGCGAAGAAGCCGAGGTCTTCGCTGGCTACGATTTCGGCAATGGTGAAGCAGTCATGAACCTCGGCCAAATCAACGTCGTCGGCGGTGATGCCCGCCATATCGTAAGCCTGTTGGGCTGCCGCTTTGGCCGCCGAGAGCGAGGTTAGCTCATCAGCGTCGTGCAGGGGCTTGCCCGATGCCTGCCCGATGCCGGCCAGCGACACGGGGCGGTCGGTGAAGTTGTGGGCGATGTCGGCGGATACCAGCAGAATGCAAGATGCGCCATCGGTGATGGGGGCGCAGTCGTAGAGCCGCAACGGCCAAGCAATCCAGGGGTTGGCCGCGTCATCGTTGAGGAAGTCCAGCTCGGACTGCCAGTCAGGGACGGGCTGGCCGCGCTGTTCGGCGCGGGCCTTGCGCCGCTCCATCATGTCCTTGATGGTGACGTTGAACTGGGCCTTGGGGTTGAGGGCGCCGTTGTTGTGGTTCTTGATGCCGACCTTCAGTAGGTGGTCCAGGTTGGTTTCGTAGCGATCCATGTGGGCTTTGGCGATGGCCCCGAAGATGCCGGGGAAGGTGAGACCAGCAGGGACTTCATACAGCCCATCGGCGGCAGAGGCCAGCACGTCAGTGACGCCTTCAGTGGGGAGGTTGGTCATCTTCTCCATGCCGCCGACCAGCACGATGTCATACATACCGCTGGCGATGGCCATTGCGCCTTCGCGCAGGGCACTGCCGCTGCTGGCGCAGGCGTTCTCGATACGGGTGATGGGAATGGGCGTCATTCCCAGCCAGTCGGCCACGATGGGAGCGGTGTGGCCTTGGGTCTCGAACAGATCCGACGAGTAGTTGCCGATGTAGGCGCACTCGATGTCGTCAATGTCGAAGGGCTTGTCCATGGTTTCCGTCATGTCCTGGAAAGCCTCAACGAAGAGGTCGCGGCTATCCTTGTCGGGGAAGGCCCCGAACTGCGACAGCCCGGCCCCCACGATGGCGACCTGCCGCCCCAACTGACGCTTGCGTGTTTCCGTTGCCATGGTGCTGCTCCTTATTGAGTTAGGTTTCTTCAGGCAAACATAAGCCGACGGCCTGTGGGTTCTGGTATGAGATGGTCATCTTCCTTGCCTAATACCCTTTGGCCTTGCTGTCAATGGACTGGAGGTTAATTCGCTTGGGGACGCCCGATCTAGTGAAGACGTGATGGCGGCCTACGATTCTTTCATTGAATCTCGTCCGCGAATCCCATCCGCCGCAACAGGCCGCAGAGCAAACTGAATCTAATGTTGCTGTCGGACCGTCTTGCGAGTACACGTCGCAGCAACCTTTCGTAGTCAGGCATAACGCATTATCGTTGGCCCGTCAAGGCAGCGTCAACCGCCCTCGATGCCGCCCGAACCCTCGTCCACGTACATTGTCTTGCCTACCTGGGACACAGTGATAGCCTGCCGGTAGCGTCCGCCCGGCGTGTTGCGCTCCGCCTCGCGTGTCTCTGTCCGCCACTCGACGGCGTTCGGCCCGTCCCGCAGGGTTTCGTGGAGGATGCGTCCGTGCATCGTCTCGCCGCCGGGTACTCCTAGCAAATGCAGGATGGTAGGGGCGAGGTCCACGTTGCCGGTGGGGATATTCAAAGTGGCCGACTGCTTGAAGTTCGGTCCTCGGGCGAAGAATACGTTGCGGGTTTCGTGGCGACTCATAGAGCCGTGCTGCCCGCGGCCGGGGCCGAGGTTAGTGGAATAGGCGTGGCCGGCGAACCCTGCGCCGTTGGGGGTGGAGTCCCAGCGGAAGGACATTGCGAGGTGAGGGGCGCGGGGCCCTTCCAGCCCGACAAGGCTTGCGGGTAGAATGCCGGGGATGTTTCCGGCGGCATCGGACGCTGCAATCGCGCCGCACCAGGGTTGGGCGGTAAGCCACTCGGCCAGTTCAGCGGTTGTATCGCTGTTGGTATAGAAGAGCGCAGATCCCCCGTTAGGCGCGACTGCAACGCCGCCCGGCTCATCCCCCGTCCGAAACCCTGCTTTACGCAGATCAGCTTCTATATCAATGACATCAGATATTGTGGAGTAGCCGTGGTCGGACACCACGATTACGTTGGCGCCGGAGGACAGCCCTCGCTCATCTAGCCAGTCCAGCAACCACCCGAACCGACGGTCGGCCTCTCTAACGGTTGCTGCGGCTTTCGCAGAGCCGACGCCGTGGGCGTGCTGGGATGTATCGGGTTCGGAGAGCCAGAGCAGCGAGACTGCGGGCTGGCGCTCCGCCAGGACATACTCTGCCAAGATGTCCACGGCGCGGGACATCTTGGCAGATGTTGGTTCGCGGCGGTCGGGCCATGGGCCGAACCGGGCGATTATCTCGCTGTGCAGCGGGCGCGGCAAGCAGAAATCGGGGTGTATGGTTGCGCCGCCGCCCTTCTCTGCGTTGGGGTTTTGCAGGTAGGCGTTGCCTGATGTTCCAGTTCCCACGGCGATGTATTCCTGCTGGTGGTGGAGCAGAATGTCGCCTAGGCTGGGTTTCAGCAGGACGGGGTGCTGGGCGGATACTTCCGACAGGGCCGGTTCCAATGCGTTGATGGCGCGGCGAGGGTCGAATTCGGGTATGACCAGCATATTGCCAGTCAAGCCGTGGGCGCCGGGGTGGTGGCCGGTTACGATGCTGGCGACGTTGGCGCGAGTGACGGTGGGAAAGACGGCGTGATGATTACGGCAGATGACACCCTCGGCGGCGAAGCGGGCCAGGTTCGGCATAATTTCCGGGGTGACCTGCGCCGGTTGCAGCCCGTCGAACACCACTATAATTACGTTTCCCATCAGTTGCTGTTCACGCCCCGGATGGCGGCCTGACACATCTCCGCCCCTTGCAGCACTTCGGGTATCAGGGCGGTCTCCCAAGTGGTGTGGAAAGAGCGGACACCGATGCCAACGGGCAGGGCGGTGATGCCGCGCTCGATGAATACGTTGGCGTCGGAACCGCCGCCGGATGCCTCCAGCACTGGGGCGAAGCCGAGGGTGGTGAGGGCTTGGCCAATCATCGCCACCGTTTCGTGCTGCGGCTCACCCGGTACGCCTGATAGGTGTTGCGGATGTCCAGCGATATTTGGGCGTCAGGGTAGCGGGCCGCGGCTTCGTCGAACACCTTGCGGAACTGCCCTTCCAGCCAGGCCAGCTTGTCGTTGCTGCGGCTGCGGAACTCCCCGTCCAGAGAGGCGCGCTCCGGGATGATGTTGCGCTTGAGTCCGCCTTCCAGCCAGCCAACGTTGGCGGTGGTCTCGAAGTCTATGCGGCCCAAGGGCAGACGGGTGAGAATGTCGGCGGCCACCAGCAGGGCCGAGAGGCCCTTTTCCGGCTCCAGCCCGGCGTGGGCGGCCCGGCCCACGATTTCGGCGGTGACGACGTTCTGCGACGGGGCCGACACCGTGATGCGGTTGGGCGGCCCCTCGCCGTCGAACACGATGCCTGACTTAGCGGTTAACAGGCTGAAGTCTAAGTGATGTACGCCGACCAGCCCGCCCTCTTCGTGGCGAGTGAAGGCGACTTCAATAGCGCGATGCGGGCGGGTCGACTCCGCGACGCAGGCCAGCGCCTCCAGCACGATGGCGACCCCGGCCTTGCAGTCGCCGCCGAGGATGGTTGTCCCGTCGGAGCGCAGGATGTCGCCGTCCAGCACCGGCTGGATGCCCCGGCCCGGCTCCACGGTGTCCAGATGCGCCGACAGCAACAGAGGCTCGCCCGCGCCTTCGAGCCGGGCTACGATGTTGTTATAGTCGTCATGCTCCACCGCCAGCCCCAGCGCCGACAGCCGGGCACTGACCTCGGCGTCCATAGCGTCTTCCTCACCGCTGGGGCTGTCAATCCTGATTAGTTCTATTAGCGTTTCGATAAGCCTCTGCCGGTCGGCCATGCTTGCTCTCCTTGCTATGATTCCTCTTCCTCCGAGGGAGAGATGGTTGGGCGGGGCGGGCATCCTGGGCGCAGATTTTACTCGGCTCGGATGCGGGCGTAACCAAGTACGTCAACGCTTCTCCCTATAAGGGGAATTCTGCGGTCGTCTTGAAACCCCCAGACGATGACTGCGTAATCCGACGGGTTTCCCAGAACCTGAGGGAAGCGGAACTCCAGTACGAAGGTATTTGTTGCTGGGTAATAGTGGTGTATATGAGCCTCGGCATCTTCTGGTTCAAGCACCCACTCGCTCCCCGGAAGTATTGAGCCTATGAATCCGTGCTCGCTTGCGGCGCTTATTGTGAAGTTGGGGCGATATAAACTCCCTAGCAATGGGTTTTTGAGATCCACGTCCTGGAACACTGCTCCGCCCAGCAGTTTTCCTTGCAGCTTTACCGTACCCCTTTCGTATATGGGATATTGTTCCCACTCTATCAGGTAGTGGCTTGTTATGCCTGCCATTTCGTCGTAGGGCCGGTTTTCCGGGGCGTTGAGCTTGCCTGACCAGTGCTTCTCGACGATGTCGGCTTGTTCCCGGAATACCTGCCGCACTTCGGCGATGCCGGGGGAGTTTCCGGCTTCATTTTCTTCTAGAGAGAGCCGGTAAAATTCCCGCAGCTTTTCGTTGAACCGCTCTTGCCTCAAGTTTTCCAGCAGATCCAGGAACAACATCTCCCCCAAGTAGTAATTGCAATGGAACTGCGGGTCGCCTTTGCCGGGGTTCCATTCCGATAGCATCTCCAGGTCGTGGGCTTCGCAGTTATTGCGCCGTGGTTTCAGCAGTCCCGGGCTGATTCCTTTTGCAAAGCCGTACACATATTCAGCGACATTAGCCAAGCCTTCATCAATCCAGTCTTCGTTGCCGCGCCAGAAGTAGTGGGCAACTTCGTGGGTGATGCCGGACTGGAAGTTATGCTTGCCGTAGGCATCCTGCTCCTGCTCGTACTCCGGCTTGTATCCGAAGGCGTAGCCGTGGTTGGTTCCGACGAAATCGAGACCGGGGGGTACGGTGTAGTCGTTCAGCACCACTATCACGTGGCTGACGGGCAGCGGCTGCTGCATCGTCCGCTCAGCGAATTCCACCGCGTCTCTCACAAACGGGGCAGTTTCGGGCCGTGCTTGGCTGCCGGTGCGGACGATGCTGATTTTCAGATGCGGCGTGAGTTCCGTTCCGGCGGACAGGGTTTCGACGGCGGCGTAGCCGGGGTTCAGCATCCGGCGGATTTCGTCGGCGTCATTGATGAGTGACACTGCTGTGACCAGCGTGGTATCAGCATCGGTAATTCCGTTTTGGAGCGCGGGGTGATCCAGGATGATGGAGAGCAGGCCATTGTCATCCGAGGCTGCCATCCCGCGTATCGTCAGCACATCATCGGCCTCCAGCGTTTCCAGGAATTGCATGGTGATAACCGCCGTTGCCGCCTCTGGGTTGTCGTAGCCCAGGCCCTTGAGGTAGTAGATGAAGTCGTATTCCGTTTCAGTGATGCTGTCCTGCACCCAGGGCAAAGCCAAGGTTTTGTGCAGGTTGGAGATAGTTCCGGCGCCTATGTAGAGCAGCTCGTCTATGGTTTCGCGCTCTCTTTCAGAAAGGCCGTCTGCAACCCAAGTCAGTTCCTGAATTTGGCGGTACAGGGCCGGGTGGTTCTGTTTCAACCACCTCGTGTTCTGCGTGTTGTGGAGTGGCGGCAGGCCAGGCATAGGCGTAGGCGGAAGGGGTGTAGGCGTGGGCGTCGGTGGAACGGGCGTGGGCGTAGGCGGAAGGGGCGTAGGCGTGGGCGTCGGTGGAACGGGGGTAGGCGTAAGTGTAGGCGGAAGGGGTGTAGGCGTGGGCGTCGGTGGAACGGGGGTAGGCGTAAGTGTAGGCGGAAGGGGTGTAGGCGTGGGCGTCGGTGGAACGGGGGTAGGCGTAAGTGTAGGCGGAAGGGGTGTAGGCGTGGGCGTCGGTGGAACGGGGGTAGGCGTAAGTGTAGGCGGAAGGGGTGTAGGCGTGGGCGTCGGTGGAAGGGGTGTAGGCGTGGGCGTCGGTGGAACGGGGGTAGGCGTGGGCGTCGGTGGAACGGGGGTAGGCGTAAGTGTAGGCGGAAGGGGTGTAGGCGTGGGCGTCGGTGGAACGGGGGTAGGCGTAAGTGTAGGCGGAAGGGGTGTAGGCGTGGGCGTCGGTGGAAGAGGTGTAGGCGTGGGCGTACTGGTAGGTGACGGCGTTGGCCTGGCCGTAACCATTACAGTTACTGCCACATCGTTTGCGCAGGCTGACAAGGCGGTTGCCAGACTGGTTAGAGCCGCCAACGCCATCCAGATTCGGAGCATTATCCTGCTATCCCTACTCATACAGTTGCGGCGCGCCATCCGGGTCGGGGAAGCTGTCATTGTGGCCCAAGGCCCAATAGAACGCTTTGACCAGGGTGCGGCTGTTGTCGGCGCCGCTGAAGCGGTGGTCGCAGCCGGGAACCGGACGTCCGGTAAGCGAGCGTGCAGACAGCGGCCCCACGCTTACCACGTAGGCCAGCATACCGGCAGGAGGGTCAAGGCTGCCGTATCCCATAAATATGTCGCCGGTGAACCGGGTGATGCCTTCGTAGAACGGGTCGCCAACGCTGTCATAGGACGATAGCAGCAACAACTGTTTCACCTGCGGATAGCAGAAGGCCACGGCGCCCGCCGCCGAACCGCCGGAGGAGAAGCCGGCCATGCAGACTTCCGGAGCCTCCGCGCCGCACAACTCGGCGGCCTGCTCCAGCGACCAGTCGGCGACGTGGGCCAGACTCTCTACCAGGATACGATTCCAGCTTGCGCCCCGGTAGGAATATGCTTCCCATTCCAACTGCACCTGGAAGTCGGGGCGCGGCGCGTTGTAAGTCACAGTGGCGCACAGCCCCAAGTCTCGCAGGTGGACGGCCAGCTTGCGCCATCGGTCGTCACGCCCATCCTTCATCTCGCCGGAACCCGGCGAGATGATGAGCAGCTTTCCCGAATCGCAGGGGTAGGCCGACAGCGGAATCTCGTAGTCCACCGGCTGTCCTTGCGGAGTTTCGGTGCGGCGTTCGAGAAGGGCGTCGATGACTTTCAAGGGTACGTCCCCACCCTAACTTTTCCCGGAGGGAGAATGAATGATTGAATGACCGGTCGGCTATGGCAAGGCGGCCACGGCTTTGATTTCGACCAGAAGCTCTTCACGCACCAGCCCGTCCACCACCAGCAGAGTGTTGGGCGGAAAGTCGCCATTAGGGAATATCTCAGGGAAGACCTGGTTGCGACCCTCGATAAAGCCAGCTACTGAGCTGCGCCCGACTACATAGGTGGTGAATTCTATAACGTTGCTGAACCCGGCCCCGGCAGCTTCTAGTACGTGGCCGATATTCTCGAGCACCTGCCGGGTTTGCGCCGCCGGGTCGCCCGGTCCTACCAGATTGCCCGCCGCGTCCACTCCCACTTGGCCCGCCACGTATAGCAGGCGTTCGGCGCTGGCTGTCATCCCCACGGAATAGGCCCCCAAAGGCTGCGGAGCCTGTTCACTGGTCACCACTGTTCGCTGCAACTCCGACATCGCGCTCACCTCATATCAGTCTGCCGCGGCTATTATAGGCGACGGCGGCGCATTCTGCGTCCTCTAAGCGGAAACTGCCTATGCTATACTCGCCGTTATGATGGCGGCAGACTCACGGCCCCAAGTGGGCGTTGGCGTGGTGTTCGTGCGAGGGGGGAGTGTGTTCTTGGCGCAGCGGCGGGGCGTTCTGGGAGGTGGTTCTTGGGGTTCCGCCGGCGGACATCTGGAGTTCGGCGAGACATTGGAAGATTGCGCCCGCCGTGAGGCCAGAGAGGAGTTCGGCGTGGAGGTGGGCGGGCTGCGCTACCTTTGCGTCAGCAACGTCGTAGCATACGGACGCCACTACCTCGATGTGGAATTTCTGGGCGACATCGGGGGCCAAGAGCCGCGGCTGCTGGAGCCGGATGCTTTTGAAGGTTGCGGCTGGTTTCCCCTGCGGTCGCCCCCCCAGCCGTTGTTTCAGGCTATGCGCTACGCTCTCGACAGTCTGCTTACCGGGCGGCAGTATTACTCCGGCGCCGGGAGTATGCCCCACCTAAAACCGGATTACAGGAGTTGACTGATGGCGGCGAAAAAAGGCGACGGCCTGTTGCTGGTATACAGCGACGTAGCCCCCGAGAATGACGCGGAATATAACCGTTGGTACAACGAGGAACACATCCCGGAGCGGCTTTCCATCCCCGGCGTGCTGAACGCCGCCCGATACGAAGCGGTGCAGGGGGGCCCCAAGTATCTGGCGGTATACGAGCTCAGCAGCCATGAGGCCTGGCACTCCGAGGAATGGCAGAAGTGGCTGCGGGAGCCTACTGAATGGTCGCGGCGTATGTCCCCCAGTGTCATCGGCACTGAGTACATCCGCAACCTCTACCGCCGGGTTCACCCGCAAGACGTATCGGCCGAGACGGCCGGGGCGGGAATGTCGCCAGTGCTGCTGGTGGGGCGAATGTCGGTTCCCGAGGAACTGGACGCCAAGTTCAACGAGGCCTACAATAACGAGCGTCTGCCTCTGTGTCTGAGCATTCCCGGTTACATCCGCGCCCGCCGCTGGGAGGCGGTGATGGGAGTGCCCCGCTACGCTACCGTTCACGAAATGGAGTCGCTGGCCGTGGTCGAGAGCGAAGGTTGGGAAAACTGGCGCACTGCTGTTACCCCGGTATGGAACACCGAGGTGCGGCCCCACATGGTTCACGATGCCGGCTCACCGGGCGTCTACCGCCGCTTCTTCCCAGAGTAGGTTGGCGCCGGCTCTGGCGCGAATACGCCAAGCCGAAGGACTGGGTGGCCACAAGGGTTGCCCCCACCCAGACAGATAACTTTGCAAGGGCGCCCACAAGAGGCGCCCCTGGATTTGCTTGGCGGGGATGGCTGTTAGCATCTCCGGTCACTTCAGATTCCGGCTTTCCCTCGCTTTCCCCGGCTTTCATTGGGAATGGCGCAAGAAAATAAGGCTAAACAGCTACGAATCTGATATGATATTGAGTGCAAAGTCAATGCATTCTCGCGTGTTATCTACGCGCGATTGGCGGTTATCTCCATGCAGCAAACTTTACCAATTACCCCGGCTCCCGGGCCTGTGGCAGACTACACCGCTCAGGACATTCAAGTGCTGGAGGGGCTGGAAGCAGTACGGGTCCGGCCCGGAATGTATATCGGCAGCACCGGATTGAGCGGCCTGCAACACCTGCTTATAGAAATTCTAGACAATGCGGTTGACGAGGCGATGGCCGGCTACTGCACGCGGGTGGAGCTGAGTATTTCCGGCGACGGGCTTGTCAGGATCTCCGACAACGGGCGGGGAATCCCCGTTGACCTTCATCCGACAACGGGCAAGAGCGCGCTGGAAACGGTGATGACCACGCTTCACGCCGGTGGGAAGTTCGGCGGAGGGGCCTATAAAGTCACCGGCGGACTCCACGGGGTGGGGGCATCGGTGGTAAACGGCCTTTCCGAGTTTTTGCGGGCCGAGGTCCGGCGCGACGGTGTTCTGTACTCTCAGGAATACGCCCGCGGCCTACCCACCACGGCGTTGCTGCCGGAGTCAAGCTCCAGTGAACACGGAACCACAGTCTACTTCCGTCCAGACCCGGAAATCTTTGGCGAAATCGAGTACGACTTCGACGAGCTTACCCGCCACTTCAAAGACATCGCCTATCTGAACAAGGGGCTGGAAATCAGCTTCATCAGCCATTGGCATTATGAGCGGCGCCAAGGTGACATCGAGCGCACCTATTTCTTCGATGGCGGCATCCCCAACTTGGTGCGCAACGACAACCGCAACCGGCGGGTGTTGCAGTCCTTCCCGTTCTATTACGAAAAGACCGTGGATGACACCGCAGTGGAAGTGGCGGTGCAGTATAACGATGGTTACGCGGAATCAGTGCATTCCTACGCCAACTGCATCAAGACCCCGGACGGCGGCACGCACCTGACGGGCTTTCGTTCTGCGCTGACGCGCGTGATCAACGACTTCGCCCGCAAACAAGGCCAAATCAAGGACGACCAAGCCAACCTCATTGGCGAGGATGTGCGCGAAGGGCTGGCTGCTGTAGTCAGCGTCAAGCTGACCTCCCCCCAGTTTGAAGGGCAGACCAAGCACAAGCTGGGCAACCCAGAGGTAAGCGGCATCGTACAGTCGGTGGTGAACGAGGGTCTCAGCCGTTACTTGGAAGAAAACCCCATCGAGGGTAAGCGCGTTGTCGAGAAGTGCCTCACATCACAGAAGGCGCGCGAGGCGGCCAAGCGGGCCCGCGAGCTAGTTATCCGCAAAAACGCTCTGGATGGCTCTTCCCTCCCCGGAAAACTGGCCGACTGCGCCGAGCGAAACCCGGCCAAGTCTGAGTTGTACATCGTAGAAGGGGAGTCCGCCGGCGGTTCAGCCAAGATGGGCCGCGACCGTCACTTTCAGGCTATCCTGCCGCTTAAGGGTAAGATCCTAAACGTGGAGCGGGTGCTCCAGCAGCCCGACAAGATTCTGGGACACGAGGAAATCCGCGCGATGGTGGCCGCCGTGGGCGCCGGTGAAGGCGAGGACTTCGACCCCTCCAAGGTGCGCTACCATAAGGTCATCATTATGACCGACGCCGACGTGGACGGCTCGCACATTCGGACCCTCATCCTGACTTTCTTCTACCGCCGGATGCGGGGTCTGATTGACAGCGGCTATCTCTACATTGCCCAGCCGCCGCTCTACCGGGTTCAGAGCGGGCGGCGCGTCGAATACGCCTATACTGAGGAACAGAAAGAGGAACTGTTGGCGAAGAACACCAGCCAGCGCGCCCCTGCCATTCAGCGTTATAAAGGCTTGGGCGAGATGAACCCGGATCAGTTGTGGGAAACCACCATGAACCCGGAAACCCGCCATATGCTGGAAGTGGAAATCGAAAGCGAAGCGGAAGCTGATGATGTGTTCACAACCTTTATGGGAGAAGTGGTGGCCCCTCGCAAGAGCTACATTCAGGCTCATGCCCGCAGCGTCAAAAACCTAGACGTTTAATGTATAATCCCAGTCTCCCCCCAGGAGAAGTTTAGGGAGCAGGGTGCCCCCGGCACTCTCAAAACGAGCCGGCAACGCCCGTGCCCTCTCCCCTTTGGCATTCCCGCCAACATCGTTTATAATGGCTTGGCTCCGGTCTGGATAGACTGGATTCTTCGCGCCCGGCCGGGCGTAATCACAGCAGGAGTAAACCCTTGCCCTCCAAGAAAGCAGGCCGTCAGTCAGCCAAACGCGCCCAGCGCAACCGCAGCGCCAGAACCGAAACCCGTACTATCGTAGGGCGGGCCAACCGCTTGCTGGCCGCCGGTGACGCGGAGTCCGCCCGTCCGTCTGTGATGGGAGCCGTTCGCATCTTGGACCGGGCTGTCAGTAATGGCATTCTGCATAAGAACAATGTCGCCCGTCGCAAGTCTCGGATGATGGCAAAGCTGGCGCGCTTGGAACAGTCTGTCGCCGAAGCCTGATCCGAACCATTCCTATGCCCGGCTCCGCCGCCCGATTGCATGGGCGGCTTTTCTGTTGCTTCCCGATTTGACTCCTGGTGACACGACGGCATTGACACTCTCTGGTACCTTTGGTAGCCTTCACTAGAACAAAAGTTTTGTGTCGAGCTAAGGAGAGTATGGTTAGCATGAGAAAAATGCCGGAGCGCCGCCGCCGGATTCTTGAGTTTCTCCAAGAGTTCTACCTGGAGAACGGTATCCCCCCCACGGTGCGCGATATACAGCAGGCGTGCGGTATCAGCTCCACGTCCGTAGTAGACTATAACCTCAAGCAACTGGATGAGGCAGGCTACATTAACCGGCGCAAGGAAGTTGCCCGGGGCATAGAGCTGCTGGACAATGAAGGCCAGCCTGTTTCCAACGCGCCCAGGGTGCAGATAGTCGGCGCCATCGCCGCCGGTCAGCCTATTCCGGTCTTTTCAACCGAGGACTCCGCTGCCAGCGAAGAATTTGACACCGTGGAGATTCCCCCGGACCTGCCGCGCCGCCACGGTAAGCTCTTCGCCCTCACTGTCAATGGCACTTCGATGATAGACGCGCTGATTGACGATGGCGATGTGGTGGTAATCAAACCCGCGCAAGAAGCGGCCAACGGCGAAATGGTGGTCGCCTGGCTGAAGCAGGAAGAAGAAGCGACGCTTAAGAAGTTCTACCGGGAAGGCGACTTGGTGAGGCTCCAGCCGGCCAACAGCACTATGACGCCCATCTACTGCTTGGCAGACAACGTGGAAGTGCGAGGCAAGGTGGTGACTGTGCTGCGCAAGTACGGCTAACGGCGGGCAGCAGTCAGCGCGCCGTAGGTTGCCACCAGAAAAGGGACGCAATAGGTAAGGGGTATCTTCCAGTACAGGGCGTTGTTCCATTCGCCGGAGATGATCCCGTCGCCTTGGTTCAGCAGCGTCAGTATAGTCCCGACGACTATCGCCACGATGGCCGACCGCCGCAGCATCGGCTTGTGTCGAGGCGCGCACAGGATGCACTTGACGGCGCCCGCCGCCGTTGGCAAGGATCCCGGCGGGCGGAATGCGAAAGCCTTCCCGGATCGTGTCATACGCCCGCAGTTCTGGCATATGGTTGCTTCAGGGTTGCCGGACTGGCTCGATTCTTCGCTCTGTTGCAAACTCGTTCTCCGTAGGAGTGCAGGCATTCTAGGCATCGGCGACAAGGTAAGTCAACGAGGCGGGCCGTTCGTCGCTTGTGTGCCTTTGAGCCTCATTCTATACTTGATGGCGGAATTAGAGGCTCAAGCAGGCCCGGAGGAGAGATGTACGATTTTCACACCCATACTTTTTTGAGCGACGGGGTGCTGTCGCCCATCGAGCTGATTCGCCGGGCTCTGGTGCGCGGATACAAAGCGATGGCGCTTACCGACCACGTGGGTCTGGGGAATGTGGAATTCGTGGTCAAGACGCTGGCAGTCGACTGCGAAATTGCCAGCAAGCGATGGGATATCTTGGCTTTGCCCGGCGTTGAGATTACCCACGTGCCAAAGGACGACATAGATTTGGTGGCCCGCACGGCCAAAGAGATGGGCGCAAAGCTGGTGGCAGTGCATGGCGAGACGCCGGTGGAGCCGGTGGAGCAGGGAACCAACGAGGCGGCTATTCGCTCTCCCTGGGTGGACGTGCTGGCCCATCCTGGTCTGATTACTCCCGACGAGGCGCGGCTGGCCGCCGAGCGGGGCGTTCGCCTGGAGGTGTCGGCGCGACGGGGTCATAGCTTCGCCAACGGCCACGTGGTCAAGGTTGCTCGGGAGGCCGGTGCTATTCTGGTGCTGGATTCCGATGCCCACGCGCCGGAAGACCTGCTCACGCCGGAATTGTGCCAAAAAGTAGCAAAGGGCGCGGGCCTCGACGAAGATGAGGTCCAAGCCCTGTTGCAGGACAACCCGCGGGAATTGCTGGCAAAGCTGGGGTATGCCTAGTTGGCCCTCGACTGGCGCACAGCCCGGTGATTACCTTGGCGCTAAATTAGGACGGTTACGATTTGCCTATGCGGAACACCTTGGTCCCGCACGTTGGGCAGTCGCCTTTAGTGGCTGGCCGACCATTCTTTAGCGTCACCTGCTCAGGGTTACTAACCTCTCGTTTCTCCCGGCATTTTAGGCAATAAGCCTCCATGATGGCCTCCCTCTGTTGAATGGCCCTGATGTGACATGGATGCACAGGCGTTTCCTGCTTCATCGCAAGCTAACATCTTCCGCCAGGCACTATTGTAAACCGCACAACAAAGTATACAGCAAAAAAAGGGTTATCAAGGAATATAGCGCCCCTGCGTCTCAGTGGGAAGAATTTATGCTTTTGAGTATCTGGGGCCCAGCTAGGAAGAGGGCGGAGCCAGCGGGGAACGCGTGTTTGAGCTAAACACCTTGAGCGGTTTGCAGGAGTTGCTGGCGCGGTCGAACCGCACTAGAGCCAAAAACTGCCCGGCAACGTTGTAGGCGCGGAATTGTTCTAAGTATCCCGCGTTGATTTCGGGGCGCCCGAGGGTCACCGACTGGCCGTTGCGAAGGAATTTCTCGGCGGCTGGCCCAACAGTGACCGTTTTCATGTCGCGTACCATCCAGTCCACCGGATGCAAATGCCGTTGCCAGCCTCCCGGTTCCTGCGTGCAGGTTTCCAGTTCCTCCAGGGTGACGCCGTCACCGGAAGAGAATCCCCCACAACTGCGACGCTCCAGGTCGGTTACGTGTCCCCCACAGCCCAGCGCCTCGCCTAAGTCATGGGCCAGGGACCTCATATAGACCCCGCGTCCGCACTCCACGTCCAGGGTTAGAGTGGGCAGTTCCAGACTGGTCAGATGGATGCCATGGATTTCCACGCTCCTTGCTTCCCGCTCTACCTCGATTCCGGCGCGGGCCAGCTTGTAGAGCCGCTGGCCGTCAACCTTGACTGCACTGTACATCGGCGGCACTTGATCCACCACGCCGATGAACGCCTCAAGCGCCGATTCGATGTCGGCCCGCGTAACGCCATCGGCGTTGCGAGTGGCGGTGATCTCGCCTTCTGAGTCGTAGGTGGATGTGGACTCTCCGAGTTTGATATCCATCACGTACCGCTTGGTTCCGGCAACCACATAGTCCATCAGTCGGGTAGCTTGGCCGAAGCAGACTGGCAGGACACCTCGAGCCAGCGGGTCCATCGTCCCGCCGTGCCCCACCTTTTGGCGTTGCCCGGTGATGCGTTTCACTCGCCGCAAGGCTTCCATGGAGGTGATGCCGACGGGTTTATAGAGGTTGATAAACCCGCTTACCGCCGGTGGTCTGTTATTGTCTGACTTGGGCAAGATTACTGACTCCCGTAGGTTCGGGGCGCACGGACGCGCCTTTGAGTTTCGGTGCGCGCCAGGGATTCGGCGGCAAGTTGCTCAGGGGGAAGTCCGTCCATCACTCGCAGGATTCGATCTGCTTCCTCTATGGAGTCGTCGAGATGGAAGGTAAGATGCGGCGTGTGGCGCAGATTCACCCGTCCGCGCAACTCCCGGCGCAGGAAAGACGCTGCGGATCGTATGCCATCCAGCGCCGCGTGGCGGTCGTTTTCGCTGCCCATCACGCTGACATACACTCGTGCGCTGCGGAGGTCGCTAGAGGCTATGACTTCGGTGATGCTGATGACCCCGGCCACCCGAGGATCTTTGATCTGGCGCACAATCAGGTGGCTGATTTCCGAGCGCAACAGTTCATTAACACGGTCGATGCGCCGGGACATTGCGCACCTCCAAGAGGGAATACCGGGGGTCTCTCTTTTCCAAATTAAGGCAGATTTGGGCAGGAGTGCCGGCGAGGGCATTCTCAATGTGCGCCGGCAATACCCTCAGTGCTGTCCTTTACCCCTCATTCTCGCGAGAACGGTTAATCCGGTGCGTTCTTGCGGATGGTAAACGAGCTTCCTCAAACGCCTAGACTCCGGCGAAAACAGAGACAAGGCAAGTGGCCTGCAATGCCAGGGGTGTTAAGAATACTCAGACGAGAGAGCTAACGTCGCGCCCGTTCCTGGCGGTAGACTTCTAATATGTCGCCGGTCTGGAAGTGGTTGAATCCCTGGAGGACGATTCCGCACTCGGTTCCGGCGTTCATCTCATTCACTTCATCGCGGAAATGACGCAAGCTGGTAATGGTGGTCTGAGCAATGTTTTCGCCTTCACGGGTAACGCGCACGGTGCCGTTTCGGACCATTCTGCCATTGGTGACGCGGCAGCCGGCGATCTGGGTGCCGCGCCGCCCGCCGAAAATTTCCCGAATCTCGGCCCGCCCGACGATGACCTCGGTGTACACCGGCTCCAGCATTCCGTGGAGGGCGAGTTCGATGTCGTCAATCAACTGGTAGATGATGTTGTAGGGGCGGATTTCCACTCCCATGCGGTCGGCTAGGCGCTCGGCGCTGGGTTCCGTGCCTATGGAGAAGCTGATGATGACGCCGCCGGAAGCGCTAGCCAGCAACACATCGGATTCCGTGACTGCACCGACGCTGGTGTGCAGCACCCGCACTTTGGCGTCTTGGTCAGCCAAACGCTCGAGAGACTGGCGTATTGCTTCCAAGCTGCCCTGGACGTCGGCTTTGAGGACCAGATTCAGTTCTTTCACGTCTCCGAGTTCCACCTGGTTAACCACTTCCTCCAAGCTGAGGGCGCGGCTTTGTGACGCGGTGGACTTATTGGAGCGTTCACGTCTGCCGATCATTGCCCGGGCTTCGCGCTCACTGCTGGGAACTATGAGGCGGTCGCCGGCTTCAGGCAGAGAGCTGAAACCCAAGATTTCGGCTGGTACGCCTGGGGCAACTTTGTCTATGTTTTTACCCTTGTCGTCAATCAAGGCGCGGACGCGTCCGGAAGCGCTACCGGCCACGATGTGGTCCCCGACCGACAGCGTGCCGTCAGTGACCAGAACGGTGGCGCTAGGGCCGCGCTTACGGTCCAGCTTGGCTTCGATGATTACGCCTGATGCCCGCTTTTGCGGATTGGCTTTCAGCTCGGAAATTTCGGCTACCAGTTGCAGGCTTTCCAGCAAGTCATTTATGCCATCGCCGGTGCGGGCGGAAACGTTGACAGATATAATATCGCCGCCCCAGTCTTCCACCAGCAGTTCGTTTTCGCTGAGCTGGCGTTTGACCCGCTCTGGATCTGCGCCGGGCAGGTCCATCTTGTTGATGGCGACTACGATGGGTACCTCGGCCGCTTTGGCGTGGTTGATGGCCTCTATGGTCTGCGGCATTATGCCGTCGTCGGCTGCCACTACCAGCACCGCTATGTCGGTAACGTGGGCGCCGCGGGCCCGAATGGCGGTGAAAGCAGCATGGCCTGGGGTGTCGAGGAAGGTGATGGGATTGCCTCCTGCCTCTACTTGGTATGCCCCCATGTGCTGGGTTATACCGCCGACTTCGCGGTCGGCCACGTGGGAGTTCTTGATGTAGTCCAAGAGCGAGGTCTTGCCATGGTCTACGTGGCCCATAATGACCACCACCGGCGGGCGCGCGACCAAATTTTCCTCAGGGTGGGATTCCTCGGCAGTTTCCGAGGGTCTCACCGAGGACGTAGAAAGCTCTTGGGCCATGCTGGTGCGCACGCCGAGAGCGGTGGTGACTAGGGTGGCTACCTGGTAGTCTATGATTTGGTTCATGCCGGCCATTATGCCGTTACGCATCAATTGCTTGATGACGTCTATTGGAGACTGGTTCAGCACTTCAGCGAGGTACTGGACCGTCATGGTGGAAGGCAAGACCAGCGCACGGGGCTGTTGCCCGCTGCGCCGCTCGCCGCGTTCCCTTCGGGATCTCTGGCCTCTGGTTTGATCATCAACCGTCGCAGTTCCCGCATCGGTAGTCATCTATTCGTTCACCTGCCAAAAACCGAGTTAGACTCATGGAGTCTGAAGTCAGGAAACCGGCTGACTGTCAAAGGGCTGGAGTTTTTCCGGGCTACTGGCTTTGAGAGACTCTATATCGCTCCTGGAAAACTGCCTGCCCAAGCTGCGCGACAACCGTCCCCGGCCCAGAGCAGTGTCCCAACATTGCGGGCCGCAGACGTATGCGCCGCGCCCCGGCGCCTTGCCGGTGGAGTCGACGGAGACCTGTCCCTGAGGGGAACTGGCTATCCGCACAAGCTCGTGCTTGGGCCTCTTGCTGCCGCAGGCAACGCAAGTGCGCTCCGGAATATGACGCTTTCTGGGCAAATTATTTTATTCCTGCCAGCTTGTCTCTTGGGCCGGGCGGCTAACGCCGCCGCGAGCCGCCGCCTCCCCCGCGCCTGGCCCGTCCGCCGCCCCGGCGTCCGCCGCCGCGTATGTCTTCGACGATGTCCTCGGCGAACCGGATCTTGCCTGCGTCTGGGGTAAGCACCGGCGTCTCGGTAAGCGCCAGGGGCGGCTCATCATCCAGCTCATCTTCCTCTTCTTCCGTAACCGCTATCTCGTCCAGTGTGAAGGATCCAAGGTCTTCGACACTGATTCCCATTGAGTCGCTGGAGGCTTCCGCTGCGTCCGCGGTCTGTTCCTGTTGTAGCTCTTCTTCGCGGATCAGGGCTTCAAGGATACTGTCTTGGTCAATTTCGGAAATCACCGGGTCAGGGAAGACTTCTTCCGCCACTGCTTCTTGGATTTCGGATGATGCCAGGGAAGAGCGAGCCTCTTCATCCGCGGCCGTTTCCGTTGCGGCTTTCTCGACTATCGCCACCGCCTCGGCAACAGCAGCTTCCAACTCCGTTTCCGGAGTTTCCGCTTCCAGTTCAGTCAAGGCGGCGGCTGCCTCGTCAGCGGATTGGGCGGCCGCTTCGGCAACAGCTTTGGCGGCGGCCTGCAACCGGGCCTCGCGTATTTCCTCCCACTCCGTCATGCCTTTGATGTCCAGCCGCCACCCGGTGAGACGGGCGGCCAGACGGGTGTTCTGGCCCTCCTTGCCGATGGCCAGGGACAACTGACGGTCTGGCACGACTACCACTGCGGTCTGCTCCACCTGCATCAATTCCACTTGCACCGGCTCTGAGGGGCTGAGGGAATTAGCGATGAAAGACCGAGGGTCAGGATCCCAGGAAACGATGTCAATCTTCTCGCCCTGAAGCTCGTTGACGATGCTCTGAATGCGGTTGCCGCGGATTCCGATGCACGAACCTACGGGGTCAATGCCGGGCTGGTTGGCGGACACCGCAACCTTGCTGCGCAACCCGGCTTCGCGGGCTATGGCCTTGATTTCAACAACGCCGTTGTAGACTTCCGGCACTTCGATTTCAAACAGGCGGCGCAACATATTTCGGTGACTGCGAGAGACCAGGATCTCTGGCCCCTTGGGTGCGCTACGAACACTGAGAACGAATACCTTGACTCTTTGCCCCTTGCGGTAACGTTCGGTGTTGACCTGTTCTTCCTGGGGGAGCATTGCCTGGGCCCGCCCCAAATCGAGGGTGATAGTGCGTCCGGGGTCGGAGGTTTCGACGATGCCGGACATAATGTCGCCTTCGTGCTGGGCGAACTCTTGAAAAAGCAGTTCACGTTCCGCTTCCCGCAACCGTTGCAGGACAACCTGTTTGGCCGTCTGCGCTGCGATACGGCTGGCGTTATGCGGCAGCGGTTCCGCTGCGGCGATTTCGTCGCCAATGATAGAGCCCTTCTTTATTTTCGAGGCATCGGTCACCGTGATTTCCCGTTCCGGGTCTTCGACCATGTCCACCACGGTCTTCAATGCGTAAACGCTGACTTCCCCGCTATTGGGGTTCAGCGTTACGGTGATGTTTTGACCCGAGGCTGGGTTGTCTTTCTTGAACGCCGAAGCCAGCGCGACTTCGATGGCGCCTAGCACCTGCTCCATGGGTAGGTGGCGCTCCGCAGCCAACTGTTTCAACGCAACCATGAAATCGCTTTTCATAGTTCAGCCCCTACTCCGATTCTGGGCGCAGATGGCAGGTCTCCATCAACAAGAAAGCGGGCTGCACCCGCTTCCATAAAGGAGAAACCATGTTAGCGGAATTATAGCACTCACGCCGTGCCGGGGCAACCGCTAAGAGTGGCGGGTATTCTTAATGTGCGCTGGCAATACCGCTGTCGCTGCCCTTTGCCCGGTCATTCTCCCGAGGCGGGGATCCAGCAAAGGTTGAGCAGATGCCAGATTTCCAATAGCCGGAGCGCATGGATTCCGGGTTTCGCGGGAATGACGGAAGGATGCCGCCTGTGGTCAACCGGCAGTGCTAGTGCGTGTTTCAGGCTGCCAAGCGGCGCAAATACTCTATTGGCGTGAAGCAGGCCAAGTCCAACACCCGGAGCAATGCTGACGAATCACTCGATTTCCGGTGCCTCGAGGCCAGTTAGCCGGTATAGCAATTCCATATCCAGGCTGCTGCGGACTGTTTGGGCCAGTTTGTCATATTCGCCGTCTCTGGATAATTGGCCGTCTGTGCCGGAAGAGGGAGGCAACTCCACTCCCTTCCACCCGGCGAGTTGCTTCAAGAGGGCGCGACGCAGGCCGTAGCTGTTGAACAGGCCGTGGACATAGGTTCCCAGAACCCGTCCGTTGGCTGAGATAGCTCCGTCGTCTGCCGCCGGCTGCCCAGCTCGGCTGATGCGGAAAGGGCGGGCGGCTTCGCTCGTGGGAATGGAGGATCCCATGTGAATCTCGTAGCCGTCCACGGCGGCACTTCCCGCTTGCGCCAGCAGGCCGGTATCCGACGCTACTACACCGCTAACCCTGTGGGTTTCCTTGGCCGGCGCGAAGACCGTGTCTACCGGCAGCAGGCCCAGCCCTTCGGCTTCCGGGTTCGGTGACTCGACGCCGCTGGGGTCGAGGATGAGGCGCCCCAGCATCTGGTAGCCGCCGCAGATGCCGATGACTGGGGTTCCCGCGTCGGCCTGTCGCTTGATTTCTGTAGCGAACCCACGCTCGCGCAGCCAAAACAGGTCGGCCATCGTGGTCTTGGCGCCGGGCAAGATTATCAGGTCTGGCTCGCCTATACTGTCGCGGCTCTCCACATAGCGGAGCCGCACGCCTGGTTCACGTCGCAGGGGGTCGAAGTCGTCGAAGTTGGAGATGTGAGGAAAGCCCATAACCGCGATATCCAGGGCGTAACCGGTCTGCGATTTTAATTGCTCCCGCCGTTCCAAGGATACTGAATCTTCCTCGGCGATTTCGATGTCCCGGTAATAAGGCACTACGCCAAGCACAGGCTTGCCGGTGCGTTTCTCCAGCCAGACCAGGCCCGGTTCCAGCAACGAAACGTCCCCCCGGAATTTGTTGATGATGAAGGCTCCTACGGCGTCGCGCTCGTGAGGATCCAGGATCTCCATGGTGCCGACCAGCGAGGCGAAGACGCCGCCCCGGTCTATGTCGCCTGTCAATAGCACTGGGGCGCCGGAATGCAGCGCCACCCTCATATTGACGATTTCGTTCTGCTTGAGGTTGATTTCCGCCGGACTGCCCGCGCCTTCGATCACTACCACGTCGTACTGGGCCCGCAGGGTGTCCAGGGAAGTGGCAACAGCTTCCCAAAGCATTGGCTTGGCAGTGGCGAAGTAGCGCGCGGATGCCCTGGCAATAGGCTTGCCCAGCAAAACCACTTGTGAACTATGGTCTGCTTCCGGTTTGAGCAGAATGGGGTTCATTTCCACTACCGGCTCGATGCCGCAGGCCTCGGCCTGCACCGCTTGCGCTCGCCCTAGCTCACCGCCGGAGGGAGTAACAAAGGAGTTGTTGGACATATTCTGCGCCTTGAACGGCGCCACGCGGTATCCGTCCTGCCGGAAGATGCGGCACAGCGCGGTGGTCAGTACGCTCTTGCCCACGTGAGACGCGGTGCCTTGCACCATCACCACGCGGCCTTGGGGCGCGGAACTCAGACGGCTTTGCAAAATCCAGACCTCCCGCCAAACACCCAGGCGGTATGCGAAGGGGCGCACAGCCGCGCGCCCCTGCCGTGCGAATTTTTGTCTTTCCTTCCGGTTAGTGGAGCCAAGCGGCCGGGCCGCTACCACCAGATCTTGCCTTTGGACTCTTCTAGCAGTTGTTCGTAGTCACGGGTCCAGAGGGCGGTGCTTAGGTACTTCCAGCCGCCGTCGGCCAGCAGGCATACGATAGAGCCGCGCTCCATGCGTTCCGCCTGGCGGATGGCGCCGTAGACTACCGAGCCGGAGGACACGCCTGCGAAGATGCCCTCCTCGGTCAGTAGCCGCTTGGTGGTTTGGAACGCCTCGAAGCTGCCCACCAGCATCCGCGAGTCCAGCAGGTTGATGTCCAGGATGGGCGGTATGAAGCCGTCCTCCAGGCTGCGCAGGCCGGAGATGAAGTCCTCCGGCTCTGGGGCCACGGCGACGATTTTCACGGCAGGATTATATTCTTTGAGCCGCCGGGCCACGCCCATCAGGGTGCCGCCGGTGCCGAGACCGGCGACAAACATATCTGCGTCGGGGATGGCCTCGATGATTTCCGGGCCGGTGGTCTCGTAGTGCGCCCCCGGGTTGCCGGCGTTGCCGTACTGGTACATCATGATGTAGTCGTGGGGGCGCTTTTCGATGACGTCCTGGGCTACCTCGATGGAGCCGTTGGTGCCGCGAGTGCCGTCGGAGGAGATGATTTCCGCGCCATAGGCTTCCAAAAGTTGCACCCGCTCGACGCTGACGTTTTCCGGCATGACAACGGCAACCTTGTAGCCCTTCATGCGCCCAATCATCGCCAGGGATATGCCGGTGTTGCCGCTGGTGGGCTCCAGAATGGTTCGGGCGCCGCTGAGCTCGCCATCGGCCTCCGCTTGCTCAATCATCTTGAGGGCGATACGGTCTTTGACGCTGCCGGTGGGGTTGGCCCCTTCCAGCTTGGCGAAGATACGCACGTCCGGCTTGGGACTCATATTTTGCAGTTCCACCGTCGGCGTGTTGCCGATGGTGTCCAGGATGCCCTTATATGTCAGCTTCGCAACCATCTGTGACCTGCCCGGAGCGGGCCATAATTTAGTTCCCTCTTCCACTGGGAGTAGGTGAGGGCGCCGGGGCGTTGTCTAGTCGTCGGACGCGCCGACGGCGGCGGGTTCCTCGTGGGGCAAAGCCACTCCGCAGAAGACTTCGTAGTCTATCAGTTCGGTGACCGTTGGGTTGTCGCCGCACAGTGGGCACTTGGGGTTCCGCTTGAGCCGCACTTCGCGGAAGCTCATGTCCAGGGCGTCTACAATCAGCAGGCGGGAAGATAGCGACTGCCCGATGCCGAGGAAGTGCTTCAGGGCTTCGGTGGCCTGGATGCTGCCCACCAGTCCGGTCATTGATCCCAGCACGCCGGCCTCGGCGCAGTTGGGGACCATACCGGGGGGAGGGGGCGATGGGAACAGGCAGCGGTAGCAGCCCTCGCCGGGGATGAACACCGTGGCCTGGCCGTCGAAGGTCAGGATGCTGCCGTCCACCAGCGGCTTGCCCAGCAGGTAGCAGGCGTCGTTGACCAGGTAGCGGGTGGCGAAGTTGTCGGCCCCGTTCACCACCAGGTCGTACTGGCTGATGATGTCCATGGCGTTTTCGGAGTTCAGCCAAGTCTCATGGAGGACAACGTTTACGTCGGGATTGTAGGACTTGATGTTGTCGTAGGCCGACTGAACCTTGGGGCGTCCGACGTCGGTGGTGTGGTGCAGCACCTGGCGCTGGAGGTTGGAGAGGTCCACCACGTCGAGGTCCACGATGCCGACGGTGCCGACGCCGGCCAGGGCGAGGTAGATGGCGCTGGGGGAGCCGAGACCGCCGGCGCCGATGATGAGGGCGCTGGACTGCATCAAGGAGCGCTGTCCCTTGGAGCCGACGTCGCCCATTATGATGTGGCGGCTGTAGCGTTTAACCTGTTCGGGGGTCAAGGCAAGGGGCTGAGTGACCATAGCTGAGGTTCCTCCTGGCCGCCGCGGGCGGCGGTATCTGGTCTCTGTTAAAGCAACCGCCTGTTGGCGGGTTTGGCCGGGCCGCGCGGGAAAGATGCTGATGGCGGCCAAACAAAAAACCTGCTCCTGCCCTCCGGGGGCGGCCCCAAGACGGGGCGGGCGCAGGTTTCAGGCAAATGCGAGCTGACCTGCCCCTATGTAGGGGGACAGGTACAAGGGCAATCGCAACGGGTGTTCGGCGGGTTCATCTGACCTGCCAAGTGTAGCGCGGCGCGACGGCGGTTGTCAACGGGTGGGCAAGCCGTCAGGCTTTGTAGGCCACGTTCAAACAGGCGAGGGCTTGCGGAAATTCAACGTCGCTAAACACGAGGCGGAAGATGCCTTTTGCCGGGCCGTCGCGGATGGTCATAGCGCCAGCACTGCCGGTATTGAACGCGGCTTCCAGTTCCTCGAACACCTTGCGCTTATACTCAGTGTCGGAATTGCCGCTAAGATGCTTACCTTTGGTGTCGAAAACCAGGATTTGCGGCCTGCCGTAACTTTCGCTGGTCATAGCGACAAAATCGGGCCAGATGCGATACCTGTTCCAGCCTCTCAGGTAATAGTCTCCCTGCTGGCGGGCCGCCACCCGGTGCCACCACTGTAATGCCTTCTGTTCGTCCAGATATCGGGCGAAGTTTCGCTCCAGGTCGCTCTCAAAATGACGCTCCAGAACCGGCTGGAACAGACTTAGCTGCAATGGCCTGCCGTAATTTTCCAATGTGCGCTCGTCAATGCTGACCGGGATGTCGTAGTTTTCCACCATCTGGAAATTATGACCACCGGATTCCAGGTCAAAGCTGATTTCATTTCGGCGCCGCTTATCGCGAAAAACCTGCTCGGCCAACTTTTCCACTTCGGCGGCTACGCGCTCCCGCAGGGTCGACGCCAAGGAATTGCGATGCTTAAAGATGGAATCGCTATTTTCTCCGGCGTCTTGCCGCTTTTGTATAAACTCCTGCGCGATGCGGGCAGCCTGCCAGGGATTCGGCACTATATCGGTAAGGCGGCGGGTGAACCATAGTATGCTGACCGTCTTGTCGATATACAGCTCCTGGCCGGGGTGATAAACGGTTGCGACATCTCCCGCGTCCACCGTCGCCTGCTGTCGCTGAGCCGAGTTGGGCGGGGCACCCTGCGGGTCATGGGCCTGGACGCTTTCCCAAGGTATTTCCGGCAGGATGTGGCGCTGATAGTCCAGCTCTTGCCAGCCATCGCCATGCCGGTGATTCACCATCGGTAGAAAGATGTCTTGGCCCTGGAAACGCTGCCTTCGCTCCAGCGTTATTCGCTTCAGAGCATCCGCACCGGCGATAACCTGGTCGCCCAGACCGGCCAGCCCTTCCTGCTCCAGCCCGCTTTTGACCTGGCCCACCGCAACGCCGACATCGGTGTTGCAGCAGTAAACATAGCACTGGTCCAGCGCCTCGCGTCCGGTGCGTTGGGCGTGGGGCTGGCGCATCACCCGGCCCACCAGTTGCGTTATGGCGCGCTGGGCCGAGGTGTTGTCCAGCATCACCAGCAGATAGGCAAAGGGGCAGTCCCAGCCTTCCATCAGGGCCGATTTGGTGATTATCCAGCGCACTTCCGAATAGGGAGAAAGCAGGTCTTCACGTCCCAGCTCATCATTTTCCGCCGACTTGACCCGCACCGCGTTGGCCGGCGCCCCCAAGTTCAGGGTCAGGTATTCGCGCACGTCTTCGGCATGAACGCGCTCCCCGTCCCGCTGGTCTTTGCCGGTGCGCTCCACGCGGACGACGGCGATGGGGCGGATGTAGCGGCCTTTGGCTGTTTCCAGGAAATGCTGCGCTTCGGCTTCAATCCGCTCCAGTTCTTCATACGCCTGCCCCAGGGTGTGCCGCCATTCGCTGCCGGTGAAAGATGTTACTTGTACCGGCAGCTTGATCATCTCCTCCTCCTTCAGTTCGACGCCGGAGATGTCTACCAGCAGGTTGCTGATGCTGCTGGTGGGAGTGGCCGACAGCTCGATGACCAGGCTCGGGTTGAGGCGGTTGACCGACCGGACGAAGTCGCGGGCGGCGTCGGGCTTGCCGTAGGCTTTATGGGCTTCGTCCAGCACGACCACCGGGCGCAGCATCTTGAACAGGTTAAACAGGCTGTGCTTGACCGGGCCGCCCGGCGCGCGCTCCAGGTCGGGACACCGCTCCAGCAGCCGTCCGTCGGCCAAAAGGTCGTCGCCGTCAGGGAATAGCGTCGGGTAGCGGCCGGTATCGCGGAACATCCGCAGAAAATCGCGGCCCTTTTGCCGGTTGGCGGCCGGCAGCATCAGCAGCATCACGCACAGGTAGTTGGCGACGTCGCCGGCAGTGAATGGGTCGTCCTTTTCCAGCAGCTTGATCCGTCCGCCGCTGGCCCGCTCCAGCATCTGGCGGTAGGGATGCTCGCGGTTCCACAGTGCCCCCTTGGTCTGCTGGTAGATGGCGCGTGTGGGCGTAATCCACAGCGTTAGGCCGGTTTGCCGGTTCAGCCGCTCCAGGGCGGCGGCGGCCAGTAAAGTCTTGCCGCCGCCGGTGGGTATTTTGAAACAGACGTGGGGGATGGGCCGGCCGGCCTCGTCGGTGCGGTCAACATACAGGCGGCAGGGCAGGGCTACGCTGCCGGATTCGGCCAGCGATTGCCAGGCGCTGCGCGGGTAGTTGCGAATTTCCGGCGGGACATCCACCCCGGCCTCTCGCAGTGCCTTAATGCCGGTTTCCGCCTGCGTCCGCGCCGCTTCCAGCTCGTTCCGCCAGCGGTCGAAGGCGTCCAGCGCCTTGCTTTGGTACTCTTTCAGCTCCAAGGCGAGGCCCTCCGCTACCCGTCGCCGCGGTAAATTTCGTAGGGCAACTGGCAGAAGGTTATGCCCAGGCGCGAAAGCTCCCGCTGGCCGAGGTACTTTCCGGCGGCGAACACCACCGCCCGCTTGCCGTTGGCGCTGGCCGACTGGCCGATGCGCTGGGCCATTTCTTCGTTCAGCACGGCGCGGTTGCTCCGCAGAAAGGCGAGGTCCGGCTCATAAATCAGGTGGTAGTGGGTCTTTTCGTCAGTGTAAAACAGACCGTCGCCGTTTTGCCGCTCCAGCGAGGCACCGGCGGAAACTCCGGAGCCGGTATGGAGCAGGTAGGCCGCCAGCATCGGGAAGGAGGGCAGCGACTCGCCGGTCAAAATAGCGTCCAGGTCCACCGGCTCGCCCAGCGTGCAGTAGGTGAAGGAGCCGCCCAGCCCATCCCGCAACGCGGCGTCGCGGGCGTCCGGCACGCCGTCAATCACGCGGCGCACCCGCTCGGCGGTGATGCTGTCGGCGTAGTCTTCGCACTCCACCAGGATGAACCGTCGGTTGCCGCCGTCTTCCCGGTTCAGTGCCAGCACCGCGTGAGCCGTAGTGCCGCTGCCTGCGAAGGAGTCGAGAACGATATCGTTAGGGCCAGTGGCGATGCGCAGGATGCGGTCTATTAAACCCACTGGCTTGGGTGTGTCAAATTCAGATGGTCTGCCGAATATGTTGGTCAATTCAGCAGATGCATCACGGTTGGTTGGAAATTTCCCGTGGCTATCAGTTTGCCAAATAGACGGCCAAGTGAAACCAGCACGAACATCGTTCAAATAGCGTTTCCGTTGCGGCGCAGACTTGCCATCCAATCCGAAAATAATCTCGCCTGCAACTATCATTTCTGCGACTCGTCCTTTGCTGTGAACCCAATTTCGATTAGTAGGCGGTAAATATTCAGCACCTGTGGCAGGATTCGTTATAGGATAATAAAGTGAATCTACCCATCTCCCACCTCTGGTATTGCCATGAATCTGCTGCAATCTCCAAGGTCCATTGAGATCATTGTCAGGATTAGAAAAGCTGGAATTGGCATCATCCCTCGGGCGCAGATTCATAGAGTCTTCCATGCCGTAAATAAGCATAGACTCGTGAATATTTCCCAATTTTCTATCATTGGGTGGCCCGCTTCTCTTTTGCCAAGCAATTGATGCTACAAAATTTGCCTCTCCGAAAACCTCATCCATCAGCATACGCAGGTGATGTTGCTCGTTATCGTCGATGGATACGAAGATTGCGCCGTCGTCTGCTAACAATTCACGAAATACTTGCAGGCGGGGCCACATCATGCAGAGCCACTTGTCATGACGTTCCAGGTCTTCGCCGTCAACGGGGGACTGCTGCTTGAGCCACTCGCGCATCAGGGGGCTGTTGACCTTGTCGTTGTAGATCCAGCCTTCGTTGCCGGTGTTGTAGGGCGGGTCGATGTAGATGCACTTGACGCGGCCAACGTAGCGGGGGAGCAGGGCTTTGAGGGCGTGGAGGTTGTCGCCGTGGATGATGAGGTTGCCGTCGGCAGGGGCGTTACGCGAACTTACGTTCTCGCTGTGTGTGTGTGTGTGTGTGTGTGTGTGTGTGTGTGTGTGTGTGTGTGTGTGTGTGTGTGTGTCGACAAATGTTCTAATTTTGATTTGCCCTGGTCGGGAACCAGCGGGCGGTAGGGGACGGTCAGGTGGTGGGCGTAGATGTGCTGCTTGCCCTTGAAGTCCAGGGTGGGCATATCTTCCCCCGCGTTGGGCTGGTTGACGGGGTGTATCCTACACCATCTCGCTAGAACTTTCATCGTGACATAAAGAGGCCCCGGAGATTTCCGGGGCCTTTGGGTTTTCAACCCCACCCTAGCCCCCTAAGGGGGAGGGGATTTTAAAGGGGTGAGATTTCTAGCCGCGGCCGTTGCGGAGCAGGCGGCCGGGGTAGGCGCCGGTGGGTTCGCCGTCCTCGAAGGTCACTTCGCCGTTGACTAGGGTGTAGCGGTAACCCCTGGCCTTCTGGATGCGGCGCCACTCGCCGCCGGGGAGGTCTTCCGCTACCTCGCTGGGCAGGACTTCCAACTTTTGCAGGTCATAAATGATCACGTCGGCCGGGGATCCCTCCCGCAGCGCGCCACGGTCTTGGAAGCCGCCGAAGTGGGCGGGCAGGAAGGACAGCTTGTAGTGGGCGTCCTCCAGCGTGATGACCTTTTCGTCGCGCACCAGCCAGGTGAGCATATCCGTGGGGTAGATGCCGGCGGTCAGGAACTTGACATGGGCGCCGCCGTCGGACACGCCGGCCACGATGTGGTTGGAGTCCAACACCTCGGCGGTGTATTGGGCTTGGTCGCGGCCTTGGGTGTCGGCGAAGAACTCGGTAGCGAGGTCGTCCTCGACGCACATATCCAGCAGGGCGTCAATGACGTGCTTGCCCTGCTCGTCGGCAATTTGCTGCACTGTCTGGCCGGCCTGGGGGCTGGAGGCCTCGGTTTCGTCCGGGGCCAGCGCAATCATACGCCCGTCCACGACGTTGACCACGAAGGACTTCATGCGCAGTTCAGGATTGGTGATGCAGCGTCCGCCGTCGTGTTCGTACTCGTAGGCGTGGGTGTCGCAAACAAAGGCGTCGCCTTCGTCGCCGATGGTGCCGCCCTGGTGCGGGCAGACCACGGAGAGCAGCTTGTAGCCGTCGCGGGTGTTGATCAGGAAATAGTCGGCCCCGCCGACACTTACTTTGGCAGGCATCCGGGCGAAGTCGGACTCGGCGCCGATGTCAATTTTGACCTTGCGGGTCATCACCTGGAGGCTGCCTACCGAGCCTTGAACCACTAAAGTGGGGCGGGTGCCCGAATCCCACTCCTCCTTGAGCTTACGGCGCATTTCCGGGTCCTGCATCTTGGCCTTGCGGGTGGCCTTGTTGCCCAAGGTGACCTCGCGCCACATCGGGGTGTCGTCAAACAAGTTCCAGTCCTCGAAGGTCAGCTCGAAGCCGCCACGCCGGGTAGCGCCTTGGCCGTAGACGCGCAGGCCACGCTCGGCGCAACTCTCCAGCCAGCGGATGCGCTCGCGGTGCTGCTCGGGGTGTACGGCGTTGGGGGCGACAGCTTGGTAGAGCACCGGGCGGCCGGAAACCTCGGCCACGCGCTCGAAGAAATTGCGCGTCTCTTCACCCAAGGGGCGGCCATCTTCGCCTGTTTCTTGGTAGGCCAGCTCGATGAAGCCCTCGTCGCGGTCTCTGAGCACCTGAGCAAAGGAGAGCACTTCATGCTCCGAGAGCAGGTCGGTAATCATCGGGGTGCCGTCGTAGTCGCGCTGCACCGAGGTCTCGCCCAGAACTTGGGCCGACCAGCCACAGGCGCCGTGGTCCATAGCCTCGTGAATCAGCCGCACCATCTCTTGGAGTTCCGCCTCGGTGGGGCGGCGGGTCTTGGCCCCGTCCCAGCCCATCACCCAAGCATAGAGCGGGGTCAGCGGGACGTAAGTCAGGCAGTTGATGCCCTTGGGGGTGTTCTCCAGGCTGTCGATGAAGTCGGGGAAAGTGACCCAGTTCCAAGGCATACCTTCTTTCATGGCGTCGTAGGGGATGGCCTCATTGCGAGTCATACTGAGCATGGCGCGGTCCTGGTCTTCGACGCGGGAAGGGGCGAAGCCGAAGCCGCAGTTGCCCAGGGCCACGGAGGTGACGCCGTGCCAGCCGGACAGGGTGCAGTAGGGATCCCAGAAAATCTGGGCATCGTAGTGGGTGTGCAGGTCTACGAAGCCTGGGGCCACGATGAGGCCCTTGGCGTCGATCTCCCGGTCAGCGTCGCCGCTGTTCAGTCCGCCAATCTTGGCGATGCGCCCGTCCTTGATGGCGATGTCGCTGATGTATCGGGGCGCGCGCGTCCCGTCCACGATGGTGCCGCCTCTGATGATGAGATCGTAGGTTGCCATGGCCCTTTCTCCTCGGATTGAGTGGGGAAGGAAGAAAATTGGATTGTAGAGGTGTTGCGTCCGAATTGTAGAGATTGACAATCGGGCTGTCAAATTACAGATGATTGCGCTAGTTGCGTTGCAATTGTCATAAATAGATGACGTAAATCGTAATACAACTATTGGAACAGGGATAGATGGCGACTGCTCCACATACGTCATCGGGACGGCAGGGAGCGCTTTGGACTAAGGTTAGGAGGCGGTGGCAGCGAGGCTTAACTGGCGTTCCGCGAGGTCGCCCAGAGTGATGTTGCTCAGCACTTCGCGGATGGCGTCTTCCACCGATTTCCAGACTTCTTGCTGGGCGCAGGAGTCGGACAGCACGCAGTCGAGGGGGTTGACCAAGCAGTCAAGAGGGGAGCTGTTGGCGTCGAGCTTGGACATAACCATACTGAGGTTGATGTCATCGGGTCGCATCGCTAGGGAGTGTCCGCCCCGGGGTCCGCGGCGGCTGACCACGAAGCCGAATTTGTTCAACGAGGCCATCAACTGGTCGAGATAGGCCACGGGGATGCCCTGCTTCGCCGCGATTTCGGCAGTTTGAACCGGCCCGTCTCCATAGTGGAGGGCCAGCTCAACCAGGGCCCGCACCCCATAGTCAACGCGCATGGGGATCTTCATCTCGCAGCTCCTTAGAGGGCCTGGGAACCCAGATTATACACCACAACGGTGACAGTTCCAAACGGGCTCAAAGACCGGGAGAAAACTGCGAAACGATGTGGGAGTCCGGCGGCCGGGCGGTGGGTCTGCGGAAAGGCCAACCTGTCATTTGTGCGAGAGCGGGAGTGCGAGAGCGGGAGTGCGAGAGCGGGAATGATGGAGAGAGGCCGGAGTAGTTTCGGAGTTTTCTCTTTCTGAAGGCGTGGGCTCCGGCGGCAGGGGTGTTAGCGGCCGGGGGCGTCCCAGCGGAGTATTTCGAGGTAGCCGCCGGGTTCGGCCCAGGGGAGCAGGGCGCGGAGGAATTCGCGGACGCCGGGGGGTTGGCCCCGCTCGCGGCAGCCCTGGAGGTACCGGCGCAGGTTCATATAGGTATTGAGGCGGACGCCGGTTTCGGAGATGCGCTGGGCCAGGTGCTTGGGGCCGTCGGTTACCGGGTCGAAGGGCGGGGGTTCCTGGTGGCTGGCAACGGCGGCGTCCCACTCTTCGCAGTAGTCTTCGGCGAGGCGGCGGAGGCGGGCTACTTCGAGTTCGGGGGCGAGCTTGCGGCAGAGGGCGTTGACGCGGCGGCGTAGTTGGGAGAGGGACATTGCGGCACTTCCTGAGATTGAGTTAGGGGCAAGATTTTGTTTTTTCCGGCCATTTCCGGCAATACCCGGCCACTTTGCGGTGTTGGCTGCTGGCACTTCCTGAGATTGGGTTGGGGCGGGATTTGTTTTTCCCGGCCACTTTGTGGCGTTCGCTGCTGGCCGGGAAAGGGCAGTGCAGGCAGCGCCCGAAGGGATCCTGGGCGGGTTGGGCCGGACAGTGATACGGGTTGGGCCGGACAGTAATACCGGACAGTAATAATGGTAGGGAGGCGCTTTCGGGGTTGGCAAGGGGGAGGTGTCAGGGGTTATTTACGTAGATGGGCAGGATTTTAGGTGTGTAGGTGTGAGGGAGAGAGGCCGGGTCAGTTTCGCAATTTTCTTAGACCGGGCAGCGTTCCGCTTCGGTGGATTCTTTACATGGATAAACAGGATGGACAGGATTTTAGACATTAGGGATTCCGGGTTTCTGGGTTTCGCAGGAATCCTGGGGACTGAATTGCAGCGCCGCCCCGGCCTATTGGCAAGGCTGGTACGTCTGAGTGTGGGCTTTGCGTTTTTAACCGCCATCCCCGCCGATTACCAGAAAGGTGCCTAGTCCTTGGGCAATGAGTCGTCCGTCCTCAGCGGCAACTTCAACATCGGCCACCTTCAGCCGGTTGCTGTCGCCGATCATCCTGGCAGTGGCGGTGAGGACGCCGGAGTCTGCGCTCTCCAGGAAGTTTACTTTCAACTCGACTGTGGTGGTGCGCTGCCCCGGAGCCAGCGTAGAGCGGACGGCGCGGAAGAAGGCGGTGTCCACCAGCACGGCAATCAGGCCGCCGTGAACCTGCCCTGCGGCCTGAAGGTGGTGCGGCCGGATTGCTAGGGAGACGCTGCCTACGCCGCTCTCTGAGAGACCTTCTTTAATGCCGACAAACCGCAGGAAAGGAGAATTATCGTCGCCGGGCAAATCAAACCTCCTTTGATGAACGATTCTCTAATGAACGACTCCCTCCCTAGGCGAGGCGCCGGGGAAGGCGGCGGTTTTCGGATATAATAACGGGGCTGTTTATACTCTGCGCGGTTGATTTGATGCAATGATTAAAGGCGTTTTCATTGGGCTGGGGGTAGTTCTCCTGCTTGCCGCCATTCCCGTGGTGCACTTCCTTGGCGTTCCGTTCGGGCCGTTCCTGGCCGGGTACTTCGGCATCAATGCGGCCAGAGACTACCCTGGCGCTCCGGCCCGCAAGGCCATGGTGTTCGGATTGTGGCTAGGCGCAATCGTGGGAGTAATCACAGTTATAGCCGCGATAATCGTCACCATAGCCGGAGACTTCGCTTACCCGTTTCTCCTGTGGGGTGGAGTGGTCGTAGCAACTTTCTACTATGGCAGTATGTCGGCTCTGGGGGCATGGTACTCGGAGCTGCGGGCTATCGAGCGGTCTGGCCCGGCGGCAAACACAGAGCCGGACTCGGGCGCCCCGCGCCGTTAACCCGATGATGGCCGATGTATTTCGCTTACTTCGCCCGTTGCAGTGGACCAAGAACGGGTTAGTGTTCCTTCCTTTCCTGTTTGCCGTCGACGTCGCCTGGTCCGTAGAGTCCGCAGGCAACGTCCCGGAGTTGCTGTTTCGGTTGTTGCTGGTGTTTCTAGGGTTTTGCGGCATGGCCAGCGGCATATATGTCTTGAACGACCTGATGGACCGGGAAGCAGACCAGCGCCATACCACGAAGCGCAGCCGTCCCATCGCCTCAGGCCGGGTGGGCGTTCCGGCATCAGTTGCGTTATTCGCCGCGCTGATTGGGGGGGGACTGGCTGCTGTTTGGTACGTGGGCGAGTTGTTGGGATTGATGGGGCTGCTTTACATAGCAATCAATGTGGGATATTCCTTGGGCGGCAAAAGCATCCCGCTGCTGGACGTTTTCGCCGTCGCCAGCGGCTATGTCATTCGCGCCGCCGCCGGGGCCTTGACCATCGAAGTGGAGCCTTCACCGTGGCTCTATGCTACCACCGGCGCCGGTGCGTTGTTCATTGTGCTGGGGCGACGCTACGCCGAGGCGCGGCTGGCGGGCGATGACGCGGGCAGGCAGCGTTCCGCGCTAACCCATTACGCCGGGCCGTTTATCTCGCAGCTCCTGACCATCTCGGCAACGGCGGCGATGCTCAGCTATACTTTATACACCATTGAAGCGGATAACCTGCCCGGTAACAACACTATGCTGTTTACCTTGCCGTTGGTAACCTTGGGGCTATTCCGGTATTTGTACCTGCTGAACACCAGCGAACGAGCGGAAGCCCCGGAGCAGCTTATAGTGCGCGACCTGCCATTGCTGGCCTGCATCATCGGCTGGCTGGCGGTGTCGGCGGCGGTGCTGTTGCTCAACGGTTAGGTTATTATGGGTTACTATTGTATGCGGGAGGGGCATAGCCGTGCGCCCTTTGAGCCGGGATGTTCGGCTCCTGACCGGATAACTCTTCGGTAAGTCAGGATGATTAGATGCAGACTCAGCAGGCCCCAGCACACCCCTCGGCGCGGAGCGCGACGGCCCCGGTGGTCGCCGTGGCCGCCACGACACCGGAAACGGTGCAGGACGATATCGCCCGCGCTATGGACTTGGCAGGCGCTGCTCAATTTCTGCCGACAGGAAACCGCACGCTGCTGAAGGTCAACATATCTTGGCAGCACTGGTATCCCGGCTGCTCCTCCACGCCGTGGCAGATTGAGGGCGTCGCCAACGCCCTGAAAACCATGGGCCACAACGACCTGATAGCCGCTCACAACGGCACGGTGGTTGTCGATTCCTATGAGGGCGAGGAGAACAACAAGCACAAGGCCGCCCAAGACCGGGCCGGACTGTCGGCTATCCACTTGGACAGCCCCCCCAACCGCTGGGTTGACTACCAACCCCGCGCGGAAATGCTGGCGTTGAACGATATTTTCCCGGAAGGCATACAGATTCCCGAATGCTTCCCAGGAACCAACATCGTGCAACTACCTACGATGAAAACCCATGTGTTTACTACCATGACCGGGGCGATGAAAAACGCCTTTGGGGGGCTGCTGCACCGCAAGCGGCACTGGACGCACTCTGTGATCCACGAAACGCTGGTGGACCTGCTGGCTATTCAGCAGGAGATACACCCCGGCTTGTTCGCAGTGATGGATGGAACCTTCGCGGGTGATGGCCCCGGCCCCCGCGCCATGCGCTGGCACGTCAAGAACCGCATCCTGGCCAGCGCCGACCAAGTGGCTATTGACGCCGTGGCCGCCAAGATGATGGGGTTTGATCCCATGAGCATCCCGTTCATACGCCTGGCCCACGAGCGCGGGCTGGGCTGCGGCGAGGTCGCCGACATTGAAGTGCGCGGCGAGGACATCAGCGGCGTCAACTGGCAGTTCTCGGGGGTGGAAAACACCTTCGCCAGCCGGGGGCAGAAGCTCATCTACTGGGGGCCGCTCAAACCGTTGGAGAATATGTTGCTGCGCAGCCCCATAGTCGGCTGGGCCTTCTTTGCCTCCAACCTCTACCACAACGGCTACTGGTTGAAGACCAAGGGCCGCCGCCGTATCGAGGCCGCCCTTAAAACGGAGTGGGGCCGCCTGTTTCAGTCTTACTAACGCGAATTATTTACATTGTCAGGAGCAAAACCCAGGTATGGACATCGCTATCATTGGCCTTCCCCAGAGCGGCAAGTCTGCCACCTTCAATGCTCTTACCTCCGGACATGGCGCTTCTGCCGACGCCGGAAGTTCCGGGCCGGCCCAGGTAGGCGTGGTGAAAGTCATAGACCCGCGCCTAGAGACACTGGAGCGGATATATCTGCCCCGGAAGGTGGTCTATGCGGAACTGAAATTCTGGGACTTGCCGCCCGCGCCCGCGGACCGGGCGCAGCGTAATCAGGCGTTGCCGGGGAGGCACCGCAACATCCTTCAAGGCGCTGACTCCCTGCTGCTGGTGGTGAGAGCTTTCGAGGACGATCTGCAAGGGCCTGCCGACCCGTCGCATGATTTGGCTGAGATGCTGAACGAGTTGGCATTAGCAGACCTAGAGACGCTAGAACGGGCTGAGGCCCGCTTCGCCGACGCCTTGAAAAAGACCCGGCCTGCCGAGCGTCCGGCTATTCAGTCGCAAGCCGACGCGGTTCGTAAAGTTAAAGACGCCCTCGAATCAGGCATCCGTATGCGTCAGCAGGAGTTGATTCCCTCGGAACGCGGCGCGATGACGGACTACCAGTTGCTTACCGACAAGCCTATCGTCGTTGCATTCAACACTGGAGAGTCTGACGGCGATGCGCCTGTGTTGGCTGGGCTTGGACTGCCGACGGAAATGGCCGTCGGGCTGGGGGAGGTGCAACTCTGCGCCCGGTTGGAGGAAGACCTGGCGCTGATGTCTGACGATGAGGCCGAGGAGTTTCGCGACTCCCTCGGGTTGAGCGAACCGGCTGTCGAGCGGGTCAAGCAGGTGTGCTACGATACTGTTGGCTTGGTGTCGTTCCTGACCGTTGGCGATGACGAAGTGCGCGCCTGGCCCGTGTCTGGCGGTATGTCAGCTCTCGATGCCGCGGGGACGATACACACCGACTTCACCCGGGGTTTTATCCGCGCTGAGGTTATCCACTACGACGACCTGGTGCGCTGCGGCAGCGTCGCGCAAGGGCGCAAGGAAGGCGTGCTGCGCTCCGAGGGCAAGACTTACCCCGTAAAAGACGGCGACGTTATCAATTTCCTAGTGAACGTCTAAAAGTTTCGCTTTGCCTCTGGGCGAAAGTTAGGGCCGTGTCGTCGGCAAAGGCTTGGCGAAGCTGAGTTCGTGGCCGTCGGGGTCATCTATATGAAAGTAGCGCTCACCCCAGGGAGCATCGGCGGGAGTGGTGGACGGAGTCAGCCCTAATCCTGTCAGGCGCTGGTAATGGGCGTCTACGTCGTTCACGTGGAATATCAGCCGTCCCCACCATTGCGGCTGACCTTCGCAGAGCGTCAGGTTGATGTAGCCGCCGCCCACCCGGAAGCTGGTGAAAGAAGCGTCCTCGCCGCCGTAGAGCAGTTCCAGCCCGACATAATCGCGGTAGAACGCCACCGAGCGGGCCATGTTCGTCGCGGCCAAAGTGACTGCGCTGATACTTTCAACTGCCATTCCCTGACCTCGACCTCTTTCACCGTCCGGCGCTAACCGCCGCGCCGGCGTCTGGGGCGCGACAGCCCCGGGTAAATTCGCTCAGTTAGCACCCAGTCCAGCCGCCCTTTCAGTGCTTCCACTTCCGCTGGCGCCAGCGCCCCCAGCAATTCCCGAAGCTGTTTGGGCATACTCTTTTTCGGGCCGGTAAGCCGAGCTTGAAACTCGGCCAGCGAGTCGAGCAGCGGTTCTGGGATGGGATCTCCGCCGAAGTCCCAGATGACTGTGCGAATCTTTACGTCGGAGTGAAAGGTAAGGCCGTGATCTATGCTCCACAGTTTGCCATCGTAGTCAATGATGAGATGGTTGGGTTTGCGGTCAGTGCTGTTGGCCACTAGGTCGAAGCAGCAAACAACCCGCAATTGATCTGCATATTCACTGCCTAGGGTGTAGTAGTTCTCTCTGGGGTTATGGTCAATGAACTGTTGCACCGAGCCGATGCCGTAGGGCCCGTCGCGGACGATGGTGAAGGGGACCAAGTCCCAGCCGAGAATATCGCTGAGCAGGTATGCGGCATACTCGCGCTTGTAGAGAGTGCCGCTGGGGAAATCCCAAAGCGGGGCTTCGCCGTCCCGCGGCTTGTAGATACCCAGTATTTCATACCCGTCCAGCGCGACGTTGACGACGAAGGTGTAGTTGGAACCCAAGCGCGTCAACTGGCAAGACAGGATTTCGCCGCGACGCAGCACGTCTTGGGCTTTGGAGTCGGAGGTCAAGCGGCGCTGTCCGGTGATAGGAGTTAGCCGGCTTCGAGTACGGTATGCCCGTTGGCCCTCGGGCAGACATGGCCTTCGGGGTTTATGGGCTGTCCGCAGAGGAAGCAGGCCGGGCGGCCGGCGGCGCAGATTCGCAGAGATTCTTCGGCCAGTTCGCTGGCCTGGGTCAGCGTCATCCAGAAACTGACCGATTCGGCTTCCTCGGCGACTGTCCCCTCGGACTCTTCGTCAGTTTCCCGCTCGTGGGCCTGCATATAAAAGGAATTGGTTTCCTTGTCGTGGCTTAGGAACATCTGCCCGGCCTTGAAGTCTATGGTGGTCTCGCCGCCGGGCCAGGCTGGTTCTTGGGGCGCGCTTTCCTGCCCCCGCTCCTCTGGGGAGAGTCCGGCCATGTAATCCCGAAGATAGACACCAAGCTGGAACAGTTGCTCTTTCTCCAGCCACAACGAGCAGAAAGCCGAGCCGGAATGTAGGTCCAACCGGAATGTGCGCCGTCCCGGCTGTCCGAAAGTAACCGCCTCAACCTGCGAAAGCCGGCCCAGCGCGTATTTCACCTGTTTCTCTTCCATAGCCTATATCATAGTAGCCTTGCAACCTACTGGCAAGCGGGCTGGCTAGGTTGAGAAAATTGCGAAACTACTCCGGTCTGTCTCCTTTATTTCTGAAGGCGTGGGCTCCGGCGGCAAGGGGGTGTTAGCGGCCGGGGGCGTCCCAGCGGAGTATTTCGAGGTAACCGCCGGGTTCGGCCCAGGGGAGCAGGGCGCGGAGAAATTCGCGGACGCCCGGGGTTTGGCCCCGCTCGCGGCAGCCTAGGAGGTACCGGCGCAGGTTCATAAAAGTGTTGAGGCGGACGCCGGTTTCGGAGATGCGCTGGGCGAGGTGCTTGGGGCCGTCCGTCACCGGGTCGAAGGGCGGGGGTTCTTGGTGGTTGGCAAGGGCGGCGTCCCACTCTTCGCAATAGTCTTCGGCGAGGCGGCGGAGGCGGGCTACTTCGAGTTCGGGGGCGAGCTTGCGGCAGAGGGCGTTGACGCGGCGGCGGAGTTGGGAGAGGGACATTGCGGCACTTCCTGAGATTGAGTTAGGGGCAAGATTTTTGTTTTTCCCGGCCATTTGCGGCAATAACCGGCCACTTTGTGATGTTGGCGGCGGCGCTTCCTGAGATTGGGTTAGGGGCGGGATTTTGTTTTCCAGGCCATTTGCGGCGGTGTTCGTATTTGATCATCGCCGGGGCCGGGGTGCGGCCCCGGGGATCCTGGGGCGAGTTGGGCCAGACAGTAATACGGGTTGGGCCGGACAGTAATAATGGTAGGGAGGCGCTTTCGGGGTTGGCAAGGGGGAGGTGTCAGGGGTTATTTACGTAGATGGGCAGGATTTTCAGGTGCGAGGGAGAGAGGCCGGGTAGGTTTCGCAATTTTCTCCTAGGTTGCAAGGGACGAAAATTCGCCTAGCTTACTGTTGATATACCCACGGGTAATATACCCTCGGTCGCCCTTGGCGCTGACAGGTTAGGCGCGTCAGGTGAAAATATACTTGAAGGAGACCCAAAATTAGTCTTGGGCCTCCTTTGATTTTGAGCTAATCTGAGGGTAGTAAAAGATGGCGCGACCAGCGCGTTTGCAGACGGCGGCTATACGACTGGTCTAGCCAGAGACCATTTTCAAGTTCGGATTGACTTTGAGAAATTCAGCCGACGAGTCCATGAAGAGGTAGCAGCCAAAACGGCAGAGCCACTGGACTGCTGCGCACCTACTATTATGAGCGCCTGCCATATCTAAGGAATCCGCCTACTTCCAGTCAAGTGGAAAGGGTCAGTAACCATAGACAATTTTTGATGCCCTCTCGAATATCAGCAGGTTCGCTGTGAGAGAGGGTTGCCTTGTCTACCGCGGCTTGGATGCGCGAGGCCAGCCGATATATCAGCAGAAAAGAGTTGACCTATTTTTGGGTTTGGATTTCGCGCTTCTGGCGCCCAAGCATCAGATTACCCACGCCGCCATAGTGTCGGGGGATAGCGACTTGGTGCCGGACTTTGAGGCGCAGCAGGAAGCAATCCAACGTGTGGCTTATCCACGGCCCCACAGAGAGCTATGCCAGCGAATTAAGGAGGCGCGCCGATGACCGCATCCTGCTCGCACAAGAATTTATGGCAGGCGTTGCCCTCGACTGCTCTCTTTCATTTATCCCTACCCCACCGCCACCCGTGCCCGGTATTGCAGCGCTTCGGCCAGATGAGACACTCCGATAACGTCCGCGCCGTCCAGGTCGGCAATGGTGCGCGATACTTTCAGTACCCGGTGGAAGGCGCGCGCCGACAGGGTCAGGCGCTGTGCGGCGGTCTGGAGCACGCTTCTTGCGCCGTCTTCCAGTTGGCAGTGACGCCAGACTTCGGCCGGGCCCATTTCAGAGTTGCAGAGGAAATTCTTGTCCTGGAACCGCTGGCGCTGGACTTCCCGGGCTTGCTCAACGCGTTGGCGAGGGCCGCTGGAGTTTTCGGACTGGTTGTACTCTACCAGCTTTTCGTATTCCACCGGCGGCACTTCGACGAACACGTCCACCCGGTCCATGAGCGGGCCGCTGATTTTCTTCTGATAGCGAGCCACCGTAGACGGACTGCATACGCATTCCTTGACCGGATGGCTGTGGAAACCGCAGGGACAGGGGTTCATGGCCGCGACCATCATAAAACTGGCTGGATAAGTAACGCTGCCGGATACCCGGCTGATGGTTATCACCTTGTCCTCAAGGGGCTGACGCAGCGACTCCAAGGCCGAATGGTTGAACTCCGGCAGTTCATCGAGGAACAGCACCCCCCGGTGGCTAAGCGTGATTTCCCCGGGCCGCAGCGAACGCCCACCTCCCACCAGTCCGGCGTTGGAGATAGTGTAGTGGGGCGAGCGGAAGGGACGCTGCATCATCAGCGGATTTTCGCTTTGCAGCCCACCGTTGACGCTGTAGATCTTGGTGACCTCCAGGGCCTCCTGCGGGGCCATCCGGGGCAGGATAGAAGGCAGGCAGCGGGCCAGTAGGGTCTTGCCGCTGCCCGGCGGGCCGCTGAAGAGAAGGTTATGGAAGCCGGCCGCGGCCACTTCCAGCGCTCGCTTGGCATGATCCTGGCCGCTGATGTTTGCCAGATTCATCGGGCCGGCTACTGAGGGAAGAGCTGAACACTGTGTCCAGCCGTCGCCCTGCACCGGTTCCAGCAGGCTTTCGCCTCGCAGATGGCGCACCACTGAATCCAGTGTAGTCGCTGGGTATACTGCGATGTCTTCCACCAGCGAGGCTTCCTCGGCGTTCATCGCTGGCACGAAAACTGAATCATAGCCCTGGTCACGGGCTACCGACACCATTGCCAGGATTCCATTGGTGTGGCGCAGGCTGCCGTCCAGCGACAGTTCGCCCAAGAACACTGCCCCTGCGGGGACGGATTCCAGTTGACCGGAGCTTGTTAGTATGCCGATGGCAATGGGCAAGTCGTAGGCTGGGCCTTCTTTCTTCAGGTCTGCCGGAGCCAGGTTGACAGTGATGCGACGCATAGGGAATTCGCAGCCACTGTTACGAAGGGCGGCGCGAACCCGCTCCTTGGCTTCCTGTACCGCCGTGTCGGGCAGTCCTACCATATTGAACTTGGGAATGCCGGGAGACAGGTCAACCTCGACCCGGATAATGAATCCTTCCAGTCCAACCGTAGCGCAGGAATTGGTGCATGCTAACACGCGCTCCTCCTCGTCCTCGCTCCCGCCCATGTCCGGGCTTTGCCCCGGTTATCGTATGGGGGAGCCGAGTTTCAGATTTGTTTGGCAATCAGTTCCCCTAGACTTTATGTCTACTGGACATTTCTGCGCTACGGGCAAGTGTCAGCAAAATTTATTGCTCAAGGGGACATGAGAAATTCCGTTAACAGGTTTTGCCGGGCGGGTTACCCGCCCTTAAAAGGCTGGCCGATTCCGCTATATTGAACCGATTTTGGGGCTATTGAGTTCCGGAGAGACTACTTTAACCGTGATGATGTCGGTGTCGCGGTACTGCTGATGTCTTACCGACGAGGCGAAGCTGCGCAGTAGACGGAGGGAAAGTTCGTTCTCTGCCGGGTATTCAGCGTCGTGCTGCTGGAGCTGACGGACCTGGTCTTCGATGTTGCCTTCGCCACCACCGCCGATGAACTTCAGGTCTGCTACCTGGCCTCCGCCCGACACCAAGACGGCTAACCGGCGTTGTTCCCTGGTATCTACGGTAGCTTCATCTATCACCAATCCTTCCAGACGGGGATTCTGGGAAGGTGTTGAAGTCAAGGCACTCTCGCGCAAATGATTGTGCAGCGGGCTTGAGGCGCTTCCCACAATACAGCAACAGAGGCAGCCTTTGTTCTGGGCTATGGCCTCGTTTACAGCTTGACCCGGTATAGGTCATAGGCAGCACTGATGGGGCCGGCGTAGTGGCAGGCGGCGTCTTTCAGCAATGGGGTCTGGTCTTCGTGGAAGGCGTTGTCCAAATGTGTGAGAATCAGTTGCTTCACTGATGCTTGTTCTGCAATTCGCGCCGCGTCCCCGGAGGTGGAGTGCAGACGGCTTACCGCCATATCGTGGGCGGCGTCGGTAGCCAGAGCTTCGTGAATCAGCAGGTTGGCGCCTTGGGCGGCTTCGACCAGCCCGAGGCTGTAGGTGGTGTCGCCAGAAAATACTACCGCCACACCGCCGGACTCTACGCGCCAGCCGATGGAGCCGGGGATGTGGTCAACATCGAAAGACCAAGCCACGGTTTGCGGCCCTAGCTCCAGTTTGCGGCCTCGCGGGGCTTCCCGCCAGCGCATCACTTCCCGCCCGTTGTGGTTGAACGCCTGGCCCGCAACCGGCGAAGGGGCCTGAATGTCGGGAATCCGGGCCGCCACCGCCGCCTTCCTCAGACCTTCCAGTCCCTGGGCGCTGCCGTATACCGGCAAGGGTTTTTCATCCGTAGTCTCATGTGAGCGGCGGCCCTGAATGAACATCAGCCCAGACAGGTGGTCTTGATGGTCGTGAGACAGCAGCACATGGTCATAATCCAAAGCCCTAATGCCGACGGCCTCACCGTTGCGCAATGCCGAGTTGCCGGAACTGCCGTCCAGCAGCAGTGTAGCGCCATCGTCGCAGTGGATGGCTATAGCGGTGTGAGCGCGTGTGGTGGACATCCCGGCGCCGGTTCCCAGAAAAGTTATCTCCATTTTTCCCCGAACGAGGTTTGGGCTAGATGGTGATGTGGTGCAGATCATAAGCCAGGCTGATGGGGCCGGTGAAGAACTGTGCCGCTTCCTCTCCCAAGGGTTGGGAGTCGGTGTGGTAGACGTCGGTGAAGTGGGTCAGCACCAGCCGGGCAACCCGAGCTTCGGCGGCGGCCTGCCCCGCTTCGCCGCCTGTGGAATGGCCGAAGCTGCGGGCGTGCTCGACGTCGCCGACGCCCCAAGCCTCATGAATGAGCAGGTCCGCGCCTGCCGAGGCATTCACTAGGTTGGTGGTATACCTGGTGTCTCCGGAGAACACCACGGAGGTCCCGTCGCACTCGACCCGCCAGCCCACTGCGCCAGTGATGTGGTTGGCCGGGAAATGCCAGGCCGTCGTCCTTGGGCCCAGGTTAATTGCCTGGCTGGAGGAAGCAGGCCGCCAATGCAGCGTCTCGCGCCCTTGGGAGTTCCGTCCGAAGTCGCCGGAAACGTCCGTCACGTTGAGCCTGACGCCTAAGCAGTACCGCTTCAGCCCCTCCAGCGCCTCCGCGGAGGAGTGAACGCGGAGGGGTGGGAGACTGTCGCTGGCCAGCATCCGGTCGAACTGTACGAAGATCAGTCCTGCCATGTGGTCTGGATGGTCGTGGGAGAGCAGCACATCGTCGAAATCCCGTAGATTGATACCCAAGGCGTTGGCATGACGCAATACCGAATTCCCGGAACTGGCGTCCAGCAGCAACCGCGTGCCGTCGGGACACTCCAATGCGATGGCAGAGTGGGCCCGCGTAGTGGAATTTCCTGCCCCCGTACCCAAAAAGCTAATCCGCATCGTTGGATTCCACCTGTTTTATAAATATGGGCGCGGCCATCGGCTATGCGAGGCAGTCCATCCGGTGCGCCGGGGTCTAGGCTATCTTTTGACGCCCTTCGGGGTGTGCCTGTTCGCGGAGCAGGCTCAGGGCGCGCAGTACCGGAGCTTCGGTGAAGCTGAACAGCACGGCGGGTTCGGTGTCCGAGGCGTTGGCGTGTTCGTGCCAGTTCCAACCGGGTACGGCAAAGACGTCTTTGTCCTCCCACTCCAGGGTCTCGCCGTTGACCACCGAGCGGCCCTGGCCCTGCACCACGTGATATATGGCTCCGGCGGTATGGCGGTGGGACTTGGTGGCTTCGCCGGGGCGCAACATCTGAATGTGGCAGGCGATGGTGGGCATTACCGGACCGCCAGTGTTGGGATTGGTGTACTCCATGATTACGCCATCGAAGGGGCTGCCGTCCACCTCAGGGGCCAGACGTTGCAGTGTCTCCCAAGTCTGTTTCCACGGGTAGTGCAGCAACGGGGAATGCGACGCGCCACCCGTCTCCCACGCCGGGCGAAGGGTGCCTGCGCCATACTGGGTCAGGGACGAGTCGGTGGGTTTGGTGACCGGCTGCACGTCTTCAGGGTATGGCTCGTAGTACACCGCCTCCAGCATATGCACTAGCGGAATGTCCAGCCCGTCCAGCCAGATGATGGGGTTTCCGGTGTCGTTGGCGTGGTCGTGCCAAGTCCAGTTGGGAGTCAGCACTAAGTCGCCGGGGAACATGGGAATGCGGTCGCCGTTGACTGTGGTGGAGCCGCCCTGGCTGTCGATGATGAAGCGCAAGGCTGCCGGAGTGTGCCGGTGGGCCCGGGCCGCTTCGCCGGGCATAACGATTTGGAGGCCGGCGAACATGGAGTTGGTCGTGGCCATCCGGTTGAGGCCGGGGTTGAGCAACATTAGTACCCGGCGCTCGGCGTCTGCGGTGCCGATGAGGGCGCCGGCTCGCAGGGCCTGGGGCTGTAGTTCGCGCCACCGCCAGAGGAAAGGCAGAGCCTTGCTCTTTGGCTCGGCCACCAGCGCCTCCTCCTGCACCAGCCACAAGGGCGAAGTGCTGTAGCCGCGCAGGTCTTCATAGAAGCGGCCCAGGGTTTCTGCGTTTGCTCCCGAACTCGATAACATCGTTGCCTCCGGTTGGGTTGCCTCCGGTTGGATGGTGTGGTTAATGCGAAGGAATCAATCAGTCTTCGCCGCGCCGGTCTTGCCAAGCCGCCAGGCGCGACTCCAGCGCGCGCTGACGCAGGGAGATGGTCAGGTCGCCGCGGGTGCGTTCCAGCACGGCGCGCATGGCGTCGGTGGTGTGGCGCAGCCCGCCGGTAAGGGCTTCCGGGAAATCCACAGTGACCAGCACGCCGTATATTTCGTCCATCACTTCCATCAATTCCTCACACCGTTCCACGCTGTCCCGGCGGAGGGCGTCAAGGATGTAGCGGCGCAGTTCGCCGATGACCTCGGCCATGCCGTTTAGGTACGCTGGCGGGTCGATGCCAAGCTGTTCGGCTGATGGAATGGCGTTGCCTGATATGATCGCCAGGGTCACGTGGGCCTCGGTGAACTCCTTGCGGGCGTCGTTCATAAAGCCGGCGTTGTAGATTAGAGGGTTGTTGTTGCGGATGTGTTCTGCGCCCTGAAGCCGGGATTCGGCCGTGGTGATCAGCCGCTTAGCCTCGTCGAAATCGGAGCGGTGTACGGCTCGGATGGCGTTGGCCGAGAGGCGAATCACTTCCCGGGACACGGCCAGACCTTCCTCCCGGTCGCGGTTGCGTCCGGCAAGTTGCTCAATGGCCCGGTTGCCGATTTCCGTTAGTGCGGCGCTGTATATCGACGGCATCAGACCAGGCCCCCAGCGGACTTGATGGCCGCGGTCATTTGGGATGCCGCCGCCTCCGGCTCCCCGGCCAAACCCACGGCGGCGGTGACGCAAATGGCGTCGGCCCCCGCTTCCGCTACCGGGGCCACATTGTGCAGATTGATGCCGCCGATGGCGACCAGGGGTGTATCGCCGACAATACCCTTGGCTTCGCGAACCCGCTCCGGGCCTTGGGGATTGCGGGCGACGCCCTTGCTGGTGGTGGCGTAGATTGCGCCGAAGGCTACGTGGTCTGCGCCCATCATTTTGGATTCCACAAGTTGCTCGAACTCGCGGTTCGACCTTCCCAGAACCTGGCGCGGCTCGAGAATCTGCCGGGCCTGAGCCACCGGCAGGTCGGTTTGCCCTACGTGCAACCCCGCCGAGCCTACCGCCGCGGCGACATCGGCGTGGTCGTTGATTATCAGTATTGCCCCGGTGCGCTGGCACAGCTCTTGCAAAGCCAAGGCCAGAGGCAGCGACTCCCCTTTGTCTCGGAGCTTATCGCGCAGTTGCAGCATCCGCGCTCCGCCGTTGACGGCAGCGACGGCGATGTCCAGCGGCTCGCGCCCTCCGGTGACCTGCGGGTCTATGATGACGTATAAGCCCCGCACCTGGCCGGCCTTCTCACGCCGGATGGCTGCGCCGATTTCCGACGACAATTCACCAAGAGAGTGGCGGACGCGGCTGGATATTTCCCAGGGAAGGGGGCTGGACGATTCCGTGGCTTCGAGTTGCGATAGGAGCAACTGCGCCGTAGCAATCAGGCTCAGTGCCTGTTCGCTGGTTTGTGGGGGAGTCTCGTCTGCGCCGTCCAGCGCCAACGGTGAGGGCAGCGACGGGAACAGGTCCGACAGTCTCCGAAGAGCTTCTGTTCCCGCAACGGACGGCGCGGAGGCTATCACCCCCAGGCAGTGGTGGATCATCGAGTAATTGCTGTGTCCGGTGTCGCTCACAGGTCAAGCCCCTTGGGAGTCTCGCCCGAGCGGGCGGCGTCTATATTGTCCCGCACCGATTGCGGCATCTCCACACCGAATTTCTGGAAGGCGGATTCGACATTGCGGCCAATGTTGCGGGGATCCTGGTAATACTCCGGAGAGCGGCGCTCACTGCCTGGCGCGAACTGCTCATGCACCGAGGCCATGGTTTTGCCCGTTGCGAAAGACGACATCCGCCGGGCCATATCCCCGCTGTCGCAGTGAGAGCAAACCGCCGCCACCTCGCTGCCGATGGAGCGGACGAAGAAAGATGAAACCAGTCCGCAATTTAGGCACCGGTATTCATATATTGGCATTCATCCCTCCGTTAACTGCCCGTCTTAAAATTAAAACAGTGTTTATAGAAATTAGACAAACGCCATTACTCATTAGTATTCATGGCCCATTAGTAAGAGAGGCGTTCTGCTTTTCGCCGGATTCCGCGCCGCGGCCTTAGCTGCTGTCTTTCTCGGAGCCATCGCCCGTCTCCCGGCGCATCCGCTCGAAATCCGGTGTAGTCTGCCCGCCCATCTCCTGCTTGATTCGGCTCATATAGCGGTCAATGCTGGCTGGGCTGTTTTCGTCCACGTCGCGGGCCGTCTCACCGCTGGGAACCCAGTTCAGACTGTCGCCCCACGACGAACGGAAGGAGAAGGCAGACATCAGCCGCTCCATGTCTACCCCGCCGCACTCGCGGCACGCCACGGCGCCGTCAGCCGACCAACTGTAGACCAGCTTGGAACTGACGGCGCTGCAATTTCCGCAACGGTATTCGTAGATGGGCATAGCGACGGTATTTTAGCACGGCGGGCAACGCGCCGCAGGGGTGCAGTAACGGTTATTGTCCCTGCAAGCGGCGGAGTTCTTCTCGCAGCCGCTCTACCTCCAATTGCGCGACGTCGCGCTGGGCTTCGGATGTCAGGCGGGCGTTGCGCTCGGCGTCGCGCTGTGCGGCTGCCTGGTCGCGCTGGGCTTCGGATGTCAGGCGGGCGTTGCGCTCGGCGTCGCGCTGTGCGGCTGCCTGGTCGCGCTGGGCCTCGGATGTCAGGCGGGCGTTGCGCTCGGCGTCGCGCTGTGCGGCGGTCTGGTGGTGAGCGGCGCGCTCTTCACCAATGCTGTGCAGATAGCTGCCGGTCTTGCGATCGTAATACAGCAGCCGCCGGTCTCTGGCGCACAGGCACAGGTCCAGGACCGGGCTGTACCCCCAGAGCATTCCACCTTCTTCTAGAGTCAGTTCTATGGACTGATAGGCGCCGTCCACCAGAATGTCGCCGGCCAACGGGTAGCCGTACAGCTCGCCGCCGGTGGGGTCGAAACGCCAATATTCGCTGATTCCGATACGGGCGTACTGAGCGGGCTTGCGGCGCATATCAGCTCTGTAAGTAGTAGGGGAGGCGATTTCCAAGGCAAAGTCCGGCGGCTTGCCGGCCTCGGCTATGACGTAGCCTTGCCGCTCCAGCACGGATGCCCGATCTACCCCGAAGACGATGTAGACATCAGGGCGCACTCGGTGGCGTTTGAGGTCGCTGGGGTCGTAAAAAACGAAGCCTCCAGTATCCACTAGCGTACCGGGCTGGCCGGAGAAATGGTCGCGCAGCAGATGCCCGGATTCATCATTGGGTTCAGCTTGCAGCATATCTTCCCGCAGGTATTCGGGTTGAGGGCAGATAAATCCCTCGGGCAAAACTTTTTGGTAGGGCAGGAACAAGGGGGTGGGTTTGGATATTTTGAAGGTCATAACCGGCCTCGCGCCACGCGGCGGGGTGGAGTTGGGCAACTTTGACATAGCGCCTTTAGCAACGATGATAGCAAAAGGGACGGCGGCTGCGAAACTACAGCCACACTGAATCCGGCGGTTTATAGTGGGCGGATATTCGAGTTTCAGCAGTCAGACAGAATGGGAAATATAGGCTCTTGGGGATCGGGAATGTAAGGGGTGGTGCTCTGCCCCTCAAGATTATCCTCGCCGGGGTGGATGCACGGTAAATCGTGGCGACACTGAAACCGCGCCGGTTTGGTTTGGCGAACCGATTTGGCGTTTCAAGAGATATTTGTAAAAATTCCCCCACTAGCCCAAGACGGAAGATAGGCAACAGAAGTTAGGTGCAAGATTGCCTCGCCCTTGGTGCCTGGTCGCGCATTCTCGCCCGCGCCCTAATGTATAATGCGGTCACTCCTAATCTTAACTGTTGCCGAGGTGCCGCGATGGCTATGTCTATGCCCCTCTTTCCTCAGGAGCGAAACTCTCTCCTGATGGTTATGGACGGCCATGCGATGGTGCATCGGTCATTCCGGGCTATATCCACCCAGCGCAACCTGACCAGCAGCGCCACCGGAGAGGACACCACCGGCGTTTATGGGTTCGCCAACGTGTTCCTGCGGGCGTTGCAGGAGTGGAACCCGGCCTACTGCGCCGTTGCCTTCGATACCTCCGCACCCACCTTCCGGCACTTGCAATTTGAGGAATACAAGGCCCAGCGTCCGCCGTCCCCCTCAGAACTGCGCCCCCAGTTTGACCGGGTGAAACAGCTTATGACCGTTTTCGGCGTACCAGTATTCGAGCTGGATGGCTGGGAGGCAGATGACGTTATCGGCTCCCTCACCCGGCAGGCGGAAGAGGCGGGCATTGACTCTGTAATCCTCACCGGAGACCGCGACACCTTCCAGTTGATTTCTCCCCGTGTGAGGGTTGACCTGGCTTCCAGTATCCAGGACCGCCGGGTGTATAACGAAGCAGAGCTGGCCGAGCGTTATTCCGGCCTGACCGCGGCCCAGCAGCCCGACTTTAAGGCGCTGGTCGGCGACAGTTCCGACAACATCCCCGGCGTCCCCAAAGTGGGCGAAAAGCGTGCTGCCGCGCTGCTCGGTGAGTATGGCAGTCTGGAGGGAATATACGAGAACCTGAACGTCGTAAAACCTCCCAGCGTCAAAGCCGCTTTAACCGAGAACCAGGAGCGGGCTTTTGAGAACCGCCGTTTGATGACCATAGACCGCGGCGCCCCGGTGAAGCTGGCCCTGGAGCAGTGCCGCTTCTGGCGTTACGACCGCCGCGACGTTGTGGCGCTCCTGACCGAACTGGAGTTTTACAGCGTCGTATCCCGCGTTCCCAGTCCTGACGCTTCCGATGCAGGAGACGCGAACGCTGGGCGAGAGCAGGAACACGAGACCGACTACGCAGTAGTGCAGAGCCAAGCGCAACTGGACTCGATGCTTGCAGTTATCAGGGAAACGGGCAGCTTCGCCTTTGACACTGAGACCACTGCTCTTGACCCGATGCGGGCCGAGCTGGTCGGACTGTCCTTCGCAGTGGCGCCGGGGCGGGCTTGGTATGTGCCGGTAGGCCACCGCGAGGGGATGCAGTTGCCGCTCGAGTCCGTGCTGGCCGCCGTGCGTCCCCTGTTTGAGTCTGTGGACATTGCCAAGGGCGCCCACAATGCCAACTATGATATGACAGTGTTGGCTAACTATGGAGTCAGGATCGCCAATGTGGACTTCGACACGATGATTGCCGCCCATCTGTTGGGACGCAGCTATAACCAGCTCGGACTGAAAGAGCTGTCGCTGGACGTGCTGGGCCACGAAATGACCCCTATCGCCGACTTAATAGGAAAGGGACGCAAGCAGGTCACCTTCGACTGGGTGGACATTGACGCCGCCGCTGATTACGCTGCCGCTGATGCCGATGTGTCCTTCCGCCTGCGTGAGACTTTCGAGCCGCAGGTGCAGCGAGAAGGTTTGCGCGCGCTGATGGACGATGCCGAGATGTCGTTGCTGCCGGTGTTGGTTACCATGCAGCGCCACGGCATAAGGATGGACGCTGGCGTGCTGCGCGAAATGTCCGCTGATATGTTCCGCCAGATAAAGGAAATAGAAGCAGGAATCTACAATTCTGTAGGCCATGAGGTGAACCTGAACTCGCCCCCGCAGTTGAGCGACTTGCTGTTCAAGGAGCTGGGACTGCCCCGCACCAAGCGCACCAAGACCGGCCATTACTCCACAGATGCCAACTCGCTGGAGTCGCTGAAAGGAATGCACCCGGTGGTGGACCAGATTCTGGAATATCGCCAGGTAACCAAACTCAAGTCCACTTATGTGGACGCGCTGCCCGATATGGTGAATCCTGCGACCGGGAGGGTGCATACCAACTATAACCAGACAGGCTCGGCTACTGGGCGAATATCCAGCAGTGACCCGAATTTGCAAAATATCCCCATCCGAACGGAAGTTGGCCGCCAGGTGCGCCGCGCTTTCGTGGCTGAAGGCGCCCCAGACTGGCAGCTTTTCTCTGCCGACTACTCTCAGATTGAACTGCGGGTGCTGGCCCATCTGTCCCAGGACCCGGGGCTGCTCGACGCTTTCCGGCGCGGTGAAGACATCCACTCCTCCACCGCCTCGTTGATGTTCGAGGTGGCGATGAACGAAGTGGACTCGGAGATGCGCCGTATCGCCAAGGTGCTGAACTTCGGCGTAATATATGGCCTGTCGCCCCATGGCATTTCCCAGCAGACCGGATTCAGCCGAGAGCAGGGACGGGAGTTTATAGATACCTATTTCGCCAAATATCCCGGCATCAGCGAATACCTTGACAAAGTCAAGGCCCAAGCCCGCGCCGAGCAGTATGCGGAGACGCTGCTGGGTCGCCGTCGCTACTTGGCGGACATCAACAGCCCTAACTTCAACACTCGCGGCTCTGCCGAGCGCATGGCCATTAATATGCCCGTTCAAGGCACCGCGGCCGACATAATGAAGCTGGCGATGGTTCGCGTCCAGCGCCGCCTGGACGCTGAGGAAATGCGAACCCGGATGCTGCTCCAGGTTCACGACGAACTGGTCTTCGAGACTCCGCGTGAGGAATTGGAGGCTCTCCGTGACCTGGTATTCGACGAAATGCCCGCCGCCATGGAACTGGACGCGACCCTGAAGGTGGACGCGAAGTGGGGGAATAACTGGGGGGATATGGAGTAGTGGGAAGGCCGGATCGCACAACTTTTGGTAAGGAGTTATCGTATGGGCGTAACGCAAGTACAAGCCCAGGTTTTCGGAGAGAGCGAAACTAGGGAATACCAGTTTATGGTTGACACTGGCTCGACCTATCTAGCTCTTCCGTCGGAAGAAATCGAAGCATTGGGCCTTCGCCGGGGCCGGGGAGTGGTCAAGCTGATGAGCGCGACCGGCCTGTTGGATGTGCCGACATACGTGGCCGACGGCGAACTGATGGGTCAGGAATTCACCGCCATTTTAGTGCCCGCGACCACGCCGCTGCTGGGCTACGAACTGCTGCAAAACTTGCGGTTTAAGGTAAACCCGGTCACCCACCTAACCGAGAAGGTGCCGGATGACGAAGTGCACTCGCCGTATCTTTTGTGAGGCCAGCAGACTGGGCAATTGGCGCAACCCCCCCAAAGAGGTGATCAAGTTTGGATTTCGCTGTATTAAAAGAAACTCAGGCAGAGCCATTCTATTAAACTGATGAGGGCGCGGCGTATTTGGAAGATTCACTTTCCGGGGTTAAGAAATTGCCGGATAGCAGTATTGATTTGATCGTCACTTCCTCACCGTTTGCATTGCGGAAAAAGAAGGAGTATGGCAATGTGGACGCATCTCAATACGTTGAGTGGTTTAAACAGTTTTCAGAATAATTTCACAGAGTGTTGAAAGACAGGGGCAGCTTGGTTATCCATAATTGGAGGAAGCTGGAACAAAGGAATTCCTACCCGGTCGCTGTATCAATACGAACTGCTGTTGGAATTGTGCAAAGACTTTCATTTGGCGCACGAGTTCTTCTGGTTCAACCCAGCGAAATTGGGAAACTGATGCAACTTAGGATATTCAGCCAGGCCAGTGCAACAGCACGTAGGTGATTTCGGCATAGTACTATGGGAGAACAGCGACGGCAGTGTGTGCGTTCAGTTCAACGACAAGGACGAAAAGGTACTATTCCGTGATGAAATCTAGTTTATCTCGGAGTATTTTGTACAATCAAGATGGTTAGATGTATCCATGATAAACTGCGCCTGCCATCTGGCAAGTACAAATTAGAAAACTGGTGCGTCTTAGGATATCCTGCTCGATCGCTTGAACAACACGTAGGCGATACAGGCACGATGTTATAGGAGAACAATTGCGGTAGAGTATGTGTTTTGTTCGACAACAGAGACGAAATCATACTGTTCCTTGAAGAGATTGAAATTCTTTCGCAGGAATTTCGAGAGGTGGATTCCACATGAAGTTGATTAAATCTCCATGGGCTGACGTCTTTACAGAATTTGGGCAGTCTGCCCACAATCGAGTCATACTTGCTACACCTTTTATTGGTTCTGGTCCTCTATTGAATTTGGCAAAATCCTTTGATGCAGCTAGGCCACCTCAAGTTGAGTTGATTACCAATTTGTCGGCGGACAGCTTGTTTCAAGGAACTGTCAATTCGGATGCTATCGCCAACTTTTGTCGTTCGCTACCCAAAGTGGAAGTTCGACACCTGCCCGGACTTCATGCCAAAGTGTATGTTGCCGACGACCACTTGGCTATCATTACTTCGGGAAACCTAACGCAAGCATCGCTATACCGTAATTACGAGTATGGAGTTCGCATCACCGAGAAGGCTTTGGTACAGCAGATAGCTGATGATGTACAAGAATACGCTTCTTTAGGTTCTCCGGTTACCCTCGTTGAACTGGATGAGCTAACAGAGATTACAAAAACAGTCCATTCCAAATACGTTGAAACTTTACAGAGCTCCCTAGGAAACGTCAGGAAAGAATATCAAGAAAACATAGAGCTTACTCGTACTGTATTGATGAATTTGCGAGCTAAGCCAGGAGAAACGACGCATTCAATTTTCGCGCGCACAATTTTATACGTACTTAAGCGTGGCCCACTTTCCACCCGTGAGATGCAACCAATTATTCAAGCTATACATCCTGATATTTGCGACGATTCTGTTAATCGAGTTATTAATGGTATCCATTTTGGCAGGAAATGGAAACATATGGTCAGAAACTCTCAGGTGTATCTCAGAAGGCAAGGGCGTATAGAATTCAACCAGCAAAGATGGTAGCTTACACAAATCGAGTTGGAATAATTTCAGGAAAATGGCCCATGGGGCTAACCGCAGTGCAGGCAAGGGTGTTTGGCGACCTTGAGAGGCGAGACACAACTTCATGGTAGATACCGACTCCGTTTCTCGGATACGAACTGTTGCAAAACCTAAGGTTCAAGGCGAATCCGGTAACCCAACAAATTGAGAAGGCGCCGGACGATGACATTCATCCCCCCAGGTATGGTGTAAGTGAGCAAGTACAATGCAGCCAATCCGCAGCATCATTTTCGTTCCCGGCAACCGGGCCAGTATGCTGGAGCGCGCCCGCTCCTTTGATGCCGACGTCATTATGGTTGACTTGGAGGACTCGGTGCCTCTGGGTGAGAAGGCCAACGCCCGCGAGCTGGCCTGCGAGTGGGTTCCTTTCCTGCATAGCGAAGGGAAACGGATTATGGTGCGGGTTAACTCTCTGGACACCGGGCTAACCCGCGCTGAGCTGGAAACCGTGGTCTCTCCCGCCCTCTACGGCGTTAGTTTGGGCAAGGTGGAGTCGGTGCGCGATATCCGCACTCTCGATAGCCTGCTTTCTCCACTGGAGGCTTCCGCTGGGATGGATTCTGCATCCCTCTGCGTCATCCCGTGGATAGAGACGGCCAAGGCTGCTTGGGACGCTCGCGCCATTGCCGAGGCGTCGCGCCGTGTCGTTGCCATCGCCTTCGGGGCGGAGGATTTCACTAACGACATGGGCATTGAACGCACCGATACCGGGGAGGAGGTGGCAGTTCCGAGGGCGTGGGTGCCGGTGGCGGCGAGGGCCGGAGATGTTGGCGCTCTCGACTCCCCCTTCGTCCGTTTCCGAGACCCTGACGCCCTGCGCGACGACGCCGGGCGGGCGCGGCAGATGGGCTACACTGGCAAGTTCGCCATACACCCCGCGCAATTGGAGATTATTAACGAGACCTTCAGCCCTTCTGCCGAGGAAATCGAGCACGCCCGCCGTGTGGTCGAGGCCTGGGACGCTGCGGAGTCCGGCGGCCGCGGCTCGCTGGCGCTGGACGGGCGTATGGTGGATGTGCCGGTGGTCAAGCGCGCCCAGAACCTGCTAGCCCTAGCTGATGCCATAGGAAAATACGCATAATGCCAGCTCGGTGGTCAAATGCCTGATCTGATCATATTGGAAGGGATGCAGTTCTACGGATACCACGGCGTCAACCCCGAGGAGCGGGCGCTGGGGCAGCGGTACGTTGTTGATCTGACTGCCGAGTTAGACCTCAGCCGCGCGGGTGAGTCTGATAGTCTGGAAGACACGGTCAGTTACTCCCACATCTACCGGACGGTGCGAGCGGTAATGGAAGGAGAGCCGCGCAATCTGCTGGAATCGGTTGCGCAAGCTATCGCCAGCAGCGTGCTCGCCGAGTTCCCGGTTCAAGCAGTTTCAGTGACGGCGAAGAAACCCAATCCGCCGGTGCGGGGGGCACACATCGAACTTGCCGCAGTGCAAATTCAAAGGGCCCGCCCGCAGTAAGGACGCAAAGGTGGAAGGCATGAAAGTTCATGAATATCACGACGGGAATCTCCAATTGCAAGACCGCTTCGATACGCGCAGACTAGCCGAGCGGCTCAAGGAGAGGGTTACCGAGACCATCGGCGACGAAGCCAGAGCCATCATTGAAGAGGCGCGGATGTTTTTCCTCGCCACCTGCGATGACCGCGGTCTGCCCACCTGCTCCTACAAGGGCGGGGATCCAGGCTTCTTGCGGATTTTGGACAACAAGACGCTGGCCTTCCCCAATTACGACGGCAACGGTAAATACCAGTCTATGGGGAATTTGCTCCGCAATCCCAACGTGGGCCTGCTGTTGGTGGACTTCGAGGGAAGTCAGCGCCTGCGGATTCAGGGCATGGCCCGAATCGAGGAAGGGGACGAGCTGCTATCCGAGTATGCCGAGGCCCAGTTCATTGTGAGGGTTGACGTCACCGAGGTCTACAAGAACTGCCCCCGGTACGTCCACAAGTACCGGTTCGTTGAGACGTCGGAGTATGTTCCTCACCAAGGGAAGGAAACGCCGCAACCCGCTTGGAAGACCGGAGAAGAGCTGAAGGACGCCCTGCCCCGCCGGAGGTAAGGGTCTAATCGCCCCGGTCAGCCTCACTAAATGGCTCCCGCGCGAAAATTCGGCCCACCATCGGCTCGAAGAACTCCAGTGGCAGCGATTCGTAGCCTGGGTCGAAGGACGGCTGGTCCCACTGCTGACAGAAGTCTACCGCGTCCTGATACCACGGATGGGCGCGGTAGGCGTCGCGGGCGTTGCGGTCGCCGCCCGTGTGGTGGGCGTAGTAATAGCTTTGGAACAACCCGTGGCGTCGCACAATCCAGTAAGTGCGCTCTGAGACATAGGGGCGCAGCACGGCGGCGGCGAGTTCACTGTGGTTGTAGGGGGATAGCAGGTCTCCGATATCGTGCAGCAGGGCCGCTACCACCATCTCCTCGTCGGCCCCGTCGCGGTAGGCTCGGGTGGCGCACTGGAGCGAATGCTCCAGGCGGTCTACCTTGTAACCTGATAGGGAACCGGCCAATGCGCCAAGCTGGGCCAAGACGCGATCCGCCGTTCCTTGGGCGAACTTGGCCTCCAGCCGCTCTAGCAGTTCGTAATCTTCGCGGGTGCCCTCGGCCATGCTGGTGAAACCCACCGTTTCATTCACATTCGTCATTGCGCAACTCAGAGCCTCGTTTGGAGGCGGATAGTTAGTATAGCAAGATGGTTGATGTAGTAGATAACTTGATTTTACCATCCCTGGATACAAGCTGAATGGATACAAGCTGAATCTTCTTTTAGAAGGCGGACTGAATGGCTGACCGGAAAAGACTGGATGGACGAGTAGCGTTAATCACAGGAGGGGGACGCGGCATAGGGCGGGAAATCGCGCTGGCCTACGCCGCAGAGGGGGCGCGGCTGGCGTTATCTGCCCGCACTGCCTCCGAGCTGGAGGAAACGGCGCAGCTCGTTGTGGAACGGTTCGGCAGCGAGGTCACCACCTCGGTCGCCGACGTGTCCAAGCGCGAGCAGTTGAATCAGTCCGTGGCCCAAACCCTGAGCCAGTATGGTGTGATTGACGTGCTGGTCAACAACGCTGGCAACATCGGGCCGGTGGGCCGCGTCTGGGATAATGATCCTGAGGACTGGGCACGAACTATTGCCGTGCATCTGATGGGTGTGTTCTACGGTTGCCAAGCGGTTATTCCTACTATGCTCGAGCGAGGCTGTGGCCGCATCGTCAATATGTCCGGCGTCGGCGGGCCCAATATGACTGCCTACGATGCGGCCAAGACTGGCATTGTCAACCTGACGGAAAACTTGGCGCTGGAGTTGGTCGGTACGTCCATTACAGTCAACGCCATCAGTCCTGGGTCGATCCACACCCGGATGTGGGAGGAAACGCGGGATCTGGCTCTCGCCATCGGTGACACGGCCACCTACGAGCGTGGGGTGCAGGTGACTTCCGGACAGGGGGCGTCCATTGAGCGGGCGGCGGAACTGGCGGTTTTTTTGGGCAGCGACGGCTGCGGCGCGCTGTCCGGCCGCATCATCCGCGCCTTTGCCGACCCCTGCGAGGAATTTCCCGCCCGCGTTATTGACATAATGGCATCGGAAGCCTACCTGCTACGCCGCGTGGACCCGGAGCGGCCTTTCGCCGTTTCGCCATCGTACCCCACCCTGCCCATAGCCGAACCATAGCCGACGACTCTATCATCCTTGTAATCGCCGATGGGCGTGTGATAATCTGAGACGCCTATCGAAGAGTAAAAATCAGGCTGCAGCCTGTGTTGCCTGCGGCCTCAGTAGAGAGATTTCCGTTATGCGCTGCCAGATTTGCCTGAAGTCCGGGATGAGCGGTAACAACGTCAGCCACTCCAACCGGCACACCAAGACCCGCTTCAAGGCCAACGTCCACAAGCAGACCCTCGACCGCGACGGCACGCCGGTCACCGTGAAGATTTGCAGTCGCTGCCTGCGCTCCCTCCACAAATCGCCCAAGGTCCGCAAAGCCTTCGCGGCACTGAAATAGGTTCGGGCGGTCGCTTACTTCTGACTGGATACGGCCATAGCAAACGCTCTGGCCGTTTTTCCAGTTTATTCCCCGATATTTGATCTTTGGGGCTGGCAATGACAGAAGGGACACAGAAATTCATAGTGATATTGGAGCAGGAAGAAGATGGTCGCTTCGTCTTCCACTGCCCGGCTAGGACCTGTGCCAGTTTGGGGGATGACCGAGCAGAGGCTCTTGAGATGATAGTTGACGCTATCCAAGGGTTGCTCAAGGTCATGGCTGATGAGAATTGCCAGAAAATGAATCCTTCGATGATGACGGAGCCGCTAGAAGAAACGCCGACTCTATTGTCCGAAGAATTGCGAGAGGTCCTGGAAGTCCGCGCGGAATATGGGCAACCCTTGTTGATTGAATTAGCTAAGGTTACGGTTCCAGCAAAAGTGTCGGCGTAGTATGCCTCCCATCCCTATAATGTCAAGATGGGAGGCCGTCAGAGCCTTTGTAAAGAGTGGGGTGGTGGTTTGTAAGGCAACGGGGCAGTCACATAATTCTAAATAAAGAAGGATCCAGGCACCCAATAGTTATCCCAGATCGCCGCGAGGTTCCCAAAGGCATTCTTTTGCAAGAGATCAAGAAAGCCGGCCTCACCCTTGCCGAGTTCCTCGAGCTACTTAATCTCTAAACCAGCTCGGCCAAGCACCCCCGCATTCCCCGCATCGCCTCCGGCACCGTTTCGTTCTGATTGAATATAGCGCTGCCAGCCACCAGGATGGCGGCCCCCGCTTTAACCGATTCCTGGGCCGTCCAGTCGGCCTTGATCCCCCCGTCCACTTCGACCTGCGCCGACAGGTTTGCGTCGTCTATGATGCCCCTGAGCCGCCGGATCTTCCCCAAGCTCTCTGGTATGAACGACTGGCCGGCGAATCCTGGATTAACCGACATCACCATCACTATATCCAGCAGCGGCAGCACTTCCTCCACAGCGGCCACCGGGGTGCCCGGATTGATGGCCACGCCCGCTTGGTTGCCCTGCTCCCGGATGCGGGCCACGGTGCGGTGCAGGTGGCGGCAGGCCTCGGCGTGGACCAGGATCTGGTCGGTTTCGGACTTCATAAAGGTGGGCAGCAGGTTGTCCGGCTCCTGGATCATCAGGTGAATGTTGAGCGGCAGGCTGGTGCTGGCGCGGATGGCGTCCACCACCACTTCGCCGAAGGAGATGTTCGGTACGAACAGTCCGTCCATCACGTCCACGTGTATCAGGTCGGCTCCGGCTTCGGCGGCGGCCTGCACCTGTTCGGCCAGCCGCCCGAAGTCTGCTGACAGCACCGATGGCGCGATTAGCACTCTGGCCTCATTGGTCTCAGGTTCCATCGTCCGCTTCCTCCAGAATTTGCTCTGCGTGAGCCAGTGCCTCGGCTACCCTACCCGGAGCGGTGCCGCCGGGGATGTCTCGCGCCGCCGCCGATGCCGTTGCGGTGATGTCGTACACGCTGCTATCGAAGAGTTGGGAAAATCGCCGGTATTCCTCCAGCGGCAATTCTTGCAGTGCGATGCCCCGCTCGTCGCAGTAGCGGCAGAGTTCGCGCATTATGCCGTGGGCTTCGCGGAATGGCACTCCCCGGTCCACCAGGTAGTCGGCCAGGTCGGTAGCCAGCATTCCGCTCTCCCCGGCCAGCGACTCCACCCGTTGCGTCTGCAACTCCAGGCCGGGGAGCATCGCCGAGAACACCGCGATGGTGGTTTGCAGCGTGTCTGCTACGTCGAAAAAGCCTTCTTTATCTTCCTGCAAGTCGCGGTTGTAGGTCAGGGGCAGCCCTTTCAGCGTGGTTAGCAAGCCCATCAGGCTGCCGTAGACGCGCCCGGTCTTGCCCCGGGCCAGCTCGGCGAAATCGGGGTTGCGCTTCTGGGGCATTATGCTGCTGCCGGTGGTGAACTCGTCGGCCAGCCGAATGAACCCGAACTCGCCGCTGGCCCATAGTATCAGCTCCTCGGACATACGCGAGAAGTGCATCATGCAGAGTGCCGCCGCCGCCATGAACTCCACCACAAAGTCGCGGTCGGAAACGGCGTCCATACTGTTGGCGCTAATGGCGGTGAAGCCCAGCTCGCGGGCCAGGAACTCGCGGTCGGTGGGGTAAGGAACGCCGGCCAGCGCGCCGCTGCCCAAGGGTAGTATGTCGGAGCGGCGGTGGCAGTCTTCCAGCCGCCCGATGTCACGCTGGAACATCTCGAAGTAGGCCAGCAGATGATGGGCGAACAACACCGGCTGCGCCCGTTGCAGATGCGTGTAGCCCGGCATTATCACCGGCTGATACCGCCGCGCCAGCCCTAGAAGCGCCCGCTGTACGCCTCGCAACCCAGCCACGGCCTCACCGATGACCTCGCGGGTGTAGAGCCGCATATCCAACGCAATCTGGTCGTTGCGGGAGCGCCCAGTATGCAGCCTCCCCGCGGCCGGGCCGATGAGCTGGCGCAGCCGCCGCTCGATGTTCATATGCAGGTCTTCCAGCGAGACATCCCATGGGAAATCGCCGGATTCGATTTCCTGTCTGATGCGCCCTAGCCCATCAACGATGGCCGTCGCGTCCTCTTCGCTGATGATGCCCTGCTTTGCCAGCATCCGGGCGTGGGCCACTGACCCGGCGATGTCCTGCCGGTACAGGCGGCGGTCGTAGTGGATGGATACGGTGTAGGCGGAGAAGCTGTTAAAGTCGTTCATACGGCTGCCAACTATAGCGCGGCAATCCCCGTCGCTCAAGGGGCGGTGTGGTATGTTGTGTGCGTCTCGACCGCGCGGGATGGTTTCCGGGTTACATCCGCAAGGCGCCCATAAGGGTAAGAATGCGGCTGTGACGGATTGCAGTCTGTTGCCACGAGGAGGCCTTTTTGCGAAGGCGACTGAGCAAGAGCGAGGACAGGAAACTATTTGGAGGCGACGCTGGACTTGCCGAGTATTTCGGCCTTCACCCCACCTTGGCCCGAGCTGCATTCATTTTATTGACCGCGGTAACAGGCAGTGGCCCGCTTGTATACTTGGTGTTAGCAATAATAATGCACTCCCCGGAAATTAACGACTCTTGACGGGTTTCGAGACATTATAGAAATCCAGAAAATCGACCGGGAGAGAAACCTGATTATTCGCCTAACACTGGCTCATCCCAATCAGAAACCAGTGAGAAAACACTGAAATTGGAGTGCCTTATGATTGTTCTACTGACAAAGTTGGTCTTTGCTTGCAATATACTGACACGCGCCATATAGTCGGCGGCTGATGCTACTATTCAGTTTGCCGCCGCAAATCCGCCTGTAACACGGTATGTGGAGGTTGAAATAGTTACGCGGAAATCCAAAGCCAAACTCACCTATGAAGACTACGCCAAGACCCCCGAAAGGGAGCGTTGGGAGCTGATAGGCGGAGAGCTGAGTGTGGTTCCGCCCCCCAAGAAGCGCATCAGAGAGATCAGATCAAATTAGGTTCCAGGATGTTTCTCTTTGCCGAAGAAAATGACTTGGGGCAAGATTACTTCGCGCCTTTCGATGTGGTTCTGTCGGACACGGATGCTGTTCAGCCCGGACTGCTTTTTGTCTCCAAAGACCGGCTGCACATCGTAACTGCCGACAACGTTCAGGGCGCACCGGATCTGGTAGTGGAAATTTGCTCGCCGTCCACCGCTCGGCTGGACTGGACAGCTAAGCGCGAGCTGTATGCCTGCCACGGCGTTAGGGAATACTGGATTGTTGACCCGGAGGCTGCCACCGTCGCTGTGCTGCTGCCGGACGGCGGGGAATTGAAGGTTGCCGGTGTTTGTGGCGTCGGCGTCTTGTTGCTCGCGAGGAATTTCCTTGTTAGGGATAACCTTGGCGATAGGCTTCCCGTCTGGGTGATGACCAAACCCTGGACATCAAGCTGGGTCAGCAACTCCAGGCAATGCCCTTTGAAATATGATGCGCCGACGGATTTCATAACGCCTTCTATCATAACGTCCTCTATATGATGCGGATGGTATCATAGGGCAAAAGTGGACGGAAACTCACCGGAGACTATCGTGGAGTCCATGCTATGAGAGTAACCCACCGCCTTGCCTCCCGGTCCCTGGCAGCCATTCCCGCCGAGGCTGCTTGGGCCGAGGCCATCGGCTATGATGCGCTGTCAAAGAACGAAACAGCCCACGACTCCTTCATTCCGCTGACGCTGGCCGCCACCTCGACGACTCGCGCTATGCTGCAAACCAGCGTTGCTATCGCGTTCCCCCGCTCGCCGATGATTGCCGCCTATACTGCCCGTGACCTGCAGGACCTGTCCCAGGGGCGGTTCCGATTGGGCTTGGGAACGCAGGTGAAGGGGCATATCGAGCGGCGTTTTTCCACGTCATGGGACTCACCCGGCCCGCGGCTACGGGAGTATGTGCAGGCGCTAAATAGCATATGGGCTGCGTGGGAAACTGGCGAGCGGCTGAATTTTCAGGGCAAGCATTACCAGTTCTCCCTAATGACGCCCTTCTTCAGCCCCGGACCTGGCGAATACCCGCGGCCGCCCGTATTCACCGCGGCAGTCAACGCCTATAATTGCCAAGTGGCTGGCGAAGCGGCCGACGGCTTGATGCTGCACAGCTTGACCTCGCCCGAATATGTGCGCGAGGTGGTGCGCCCGGCTTTGGCTCGCGGCGCGGAACGTGCGGGCCGCGACGCCGCGCGAATTACTGTCAGCGGCGGCGGATTCCTGATTACCGGCCCCAACCGGGCATCGCTGCGCGCGGCTCAGGCCGAGGTGCGACGCCGCATCGCTTTCTACGCTTCCACCCGCACCTACCACTCCGTCTTGGCCCCACACGGATTCGAGGAAATTGGGCAGCGGCTCCACGAAATGTCCCTGCGCGGTGAGTGGGCTGAGATGGGCGAGCTGGTCAGCGACGAAATGCTGGACGCTTTCGCCGTCTCGGGCGAGTACGACGAAATCGCCGGGGAGTTTGCCAAGCGCTACGGCGGGCTGGTGGACGAGGCCAGCTTTACGCTGTATTCCGAGCAGCCCCCCAACGAAACTGAGCTGAGGCGCATCATCCGAGATTTTCAGGAGTTGTGATAGCTATGGCTGACAATGCCAGTTATGCTCATCTGGTGGGTTCGGTGCCTCTGATTGACTCCGAAACGGTCTTCCGCACCGTCTGCGCCGAGTTGGGGCCACACCTGCGCCGGATTCCCGACGGCGAGACTGGGGAACGCATACGATGGATCTGGTTTCAGCGCGATATGCTGTGGAATCACCCTGACCTAGAGGAAGACCCGGACGCTGGGCTGTATGCCGTCTACCAGTGGGACGGAGTCCTTTTGCGGGAAACGCCCTATCTGCGATTCAAGCCATCGGTCAACCCAGACGCCGTGCGCTTTCCCACGGGCTACGCTGAAGCGGCCGCAGCTTCCTATACTACCTACGCCCGGCTGCGGGATGAGGGCGTTATCAGCCCCAGAACGCGCTTCCAGGCTTCTTTGCCCACGCCGATGTCCACGGGATATATGTACGTCAGCCCCACCGCCCGCGATGCCTACCTTCCGGCCTACGAGCGGTCGCTGCTGGAAGCCCTGGACGGCATCCTGAGCGTCATTCCCCACGACCATCTAGCCATTCAGTGGGATGTGTGCCAGGAAGTGCTGCTGTTCGAAGATTACTTTTCTCATCGCCCGTCCGACTATAAGGAACAGGTGTTCGGCCTGCTGTCGCGCCTGGGCGCAAGAGTCCCTGAGAGCGTGGAGCTGGGCTATCACCTGTGCTACGGCTCGCCGGCCGACGAACACTTGGTAATGCCGAAGGATATGTCCATCTTGGTGGAAATCAGCAATGGACTGTCTGCCAGACTGTCCCGTCGCTTGGACTTTATGCACATGCCAGTGCCGAAAGACCGAGGCGACAGAGACTATTTCCAGCCGTTGCGGGAGCTGAATTTGCCAGACGGCGCCGAACTTATTCTAGGGCTGATTCACTTTGACGACACGGATGGAGACGGGGCCCGGATTGCGGCGGCGAGAGAATTCGCGCCTATGTTCGGGGTGGCCAGCGAGTGCGGCTGGGGGCGCACCGACCCGGCGAGAGTGCCGGGCATCCTGTCCGGCCACCGCCTGGCCGTAGAGCGTATGAACCGGGAGGTTTAGGTCAGGAGTGAAGGAACTGCCACTCGATGCTGCCGAGGCCAAAGCGAATTCGGCGGAAGGCCTCAGTGTACTCCACTCCGGTCAAGTCCCGGTAGCGAGTGGCGTTGTTGCTGATGCGGGACAGGCGTTCCTCGGTGGTGACCGGCGACATCTGGCTGGCGTGAGCTTCCAGCGAAAGAGTTTTGGTTTCCAGATAGCCGCCGACTTCGACGAACACGTCGGGCGATTCGCTGCCCCACATATATGCCTGCTCAACCATATGTGGCTCAAGCCCTTCCCCGGTAATCTGCTCCGGGAAGTGCTGATAGCTCCAAGCATAAGTAAAAGCTGCGTCTAGGGCCACCTGCCCGCTCATCCGGTGGTCCCGGTGGGTGTGGCTGGTGCTGCGGTAAGGGTCGATACACAGGATGAGGTCGGGTTTGTAACGGCGTATCGCCCGCACCACCTGGCTGCGAAACAGTTGGGTGTCTTCCAGTCCGCCGTCCGGGTGGCGCAGGAACACGATGTCCTTCGCCCCCACGATGTCCGAGGCGGCCCGCTGTTCCACCTCGCGGGTGGCCGCCAGCCTTTCTTGAGTCATATCGCGTTCGGAAGTGCCCTTGTTGCCGTTGGTGCACATAACCACCACGGCTTCCGTGCCGAACTCCTTTACCCATTTGGACAGAGCCCCACCGCAGCCGCCCTCGCAGTCGTCCGGGTGGGGAGTGACTGCCAGGGCCACACGGGGAGCGGTGGTGACTATCTCGAACTCTGCGCCGATAGCCTTTGCCGGAGAGTTAGGGCCGGACATACCGAACTGGGTATTTTGGAGCATGGTTGAATCCTGTCTCTTTTACGTTTCCGGTGTTTTTCCAAAGTCGCAACCAGGCAACCGCTAACCGCCCAGCGTTACCGAGCGGCCGAGGTCGGTGGGGGCGTAGCAGCCGGCGCGACCGGGGACGCGCTCCAGCCAGCCGAACTTGGAGCGGGCGGCGTTTCGGAGCGTCTGGGCAAAGCTGTTGGCCCGCCGCCAACCGGCCAGGTCGAACAGTTCGCCCAATTCTTCGGCATTCACCCCGTCTGCTTTGAAGAAACGGGTGGCCCCTTCTGCCGCCACTACCACCCGGCGCATATCGCCCATGGGGTTCAGGGCTTGGCAGAAGACGGTGAAGTCCTCTCGCGACTCCGGAGTCTGGCCCTCAAGGAACAACCCGTTATCGGATTCATTGGCGGAAAGCATAGGCGCAGTGAACGCGCCGCGGTGCACAGGCGCTGGAGGCTGAGGTTGCGCAACAACCTGCGGGGGCAAGCTGTTGGGTAGTTGCGCATGATATGCGCCGTTGGGCTGCGGCGTGGCGGCGGGCTGTTCCGGAGTTGCATTTATACCTTTTTCTTCTGTGTTGTTGTGTCCATCGGCAAGCGTGGGCGCTGGTATATCTGTCGGTGTGGCGTCCGGGATTGAGCCATGCAGCAACATACCCAGAACATGGTTGACGACTTCGGGTTCGTCTGATTCCAACGTAATCTGGGTGTTGTTAGGTAGGGATATGGATAATTTCACCATTTCGCACCTACCAAACCTAGCGTCTTTACTGCTGCCTTGAGCTTATATCATACTCTCTTGCGACAGGTTACGCCAACTACCTGAGTTACCAATTTCCCTGCGTACAATACTAGATGGCTCCGTCTGAAAAAGATAAAAGAGAGGGGCAAATTAGCCGAATAACTCAAAAAGTGCAACTCGGAGACAGAGGGGCTAGACCGCCTGTTTGAGACGGATAGCCAGAGAGCGGGTCATACCGGGTACGGCGGCGATTTCCTCCACTGCCGCGTCCTTGATGCCCTTTAGGGAGCCGAAACGGCGCATCAGCATTCGCTTGCGTTTCGGCCCGATGCCGCTGACCAGGTCGAGGGGCGAGCTGATGCTGCTCTTGCTGCGGAGGTTGCGGTGGTAGGTGATGGCGAAACGGTGGGCCTCGTCGCGGATTCGCTGAACCAGGTATAGGGCTTGTGAGTCGCGAGGCAAGATTATCGGCTCCGGCGTGTGCGGCACGAAGAGCCATTCGTTTTCCTTGGCCAGCGACGCCAGCGGAATGTCGTCCAGCCCCAGCTCCAGCATTACCTCCAGCGCCGCAGAGAGCTGCCCCTTGCCGCCGTCAATCAGCACCAGGTCGGGGATGGCGGCCCAGGCGTCTTGGGCTGGCCGTTGGGCCGCATCGTCTCCTGCGGTCTCTCGTTCCTCTGCGACACGGTTGTCCCCGGCGGACTGGCGGGTGGCGGCCAGCCGCTTGAAGCGGCGGCGCAACACCTCGCGCATACTATCGAAGTCGTCCACGCCCTCCACCGTTTTTATCTTGAATCGGCGGTACTGGGAGCGTTTGGGTTGGCCTTCCTCAAAGACCACCATGCTGGCTACGGTGTTGCTGCCCTGGATGTGGGAAATGTCGTAGCACTCCATCCGGTTCAGCGGCAGCGGCAGGGAAAGTTCCTCCTCCAGTTCCGCTGTGGCCTGCTGGATGATGTCGTGGTTATCCAGCCATTTGATGCGGTGTTGGGCCAAGCCTTGGCGAGCGTTGTCGGCCACGGTTTCCACTAACTGCTTGTTTACCCCTCGCTGAGGCCAGGTCAGGCGCACTGCTCCGCCCCGCAGCCCGCGCAGCCACCCGGTCACCAGTTCTTGGTCTTCCACCGGATGCTGGGTGAGGATTCGGGGCGGAATGGTCAGAGCCGAGCCATAGAACTGCTTGATGAACTGGCCGATGACCAAGCCCGGCGCGTCGTCCTGCACCCCCTCCATGAAGAAGTGCTCCCGCCCGATGAGTTTGCCCTTGCGGATGAAAAAAACTTCGACCCAAGCCTCTGCGGAGCCTTGGGACAGAGCGATGACGTCCATGCCGGCTTGCCACGGGTGGTTTCTATCTGCGGTGGGGTTGGAGTCAACCTTGATGCGCCGCTCCTCGGCCACCCGCTCCACCGCCTTGATGCGGTCGCGCAACACCGCTGCCCGCTCGAACTCCAGGCCCTCGGCGGCCCGAGTCATATTCTCTTCCAGGTCTTTAGTAACGGCGTCGGTGTCGCCCTCCATGAACATGATGACCTGGTTTACGACCTGGGCGTAGTCCTCCCGGCTGGCGTGTCCGGTGCAGGGCGCCACACAGCGGTTGATGTAATACTCCAGGCAGGGGCGCGGGTCAGCGCCGGTTATCGTCTTGGTGCAAGAACGGTACGGGAAGAGCCGCTTGACCAGGTCCATGGACTTGCGGACAGTGTTGGCGGTGGCGAATGGGCCGAAGTAGCGAGCTCCGTCCTTGGCGACACGCCGGGTGATGTAGACGCGGGGGAAGTCTTCGTTCAGGTCTATCTTCAGATACGGGTAGGTCTTGTCATCTTTCAAACGGGCGTTGTATCTAGGCTTGTAGCGCTTGATGAGGGTGTTTTCTAGTATCAGGGCCTCAGCTTCGGTGTCTGTTACGATGTACTCGAAATCGCGGACGTGGCCCATCATACGCCGCGTCTTGTTGGCTTGGGCGGAAGGCGAGCCGAAGTAGGTGCGGAGGCGGTTCCGAAGCACGCTGGCCTTGCCCACGTACAATACAGTACCCCGGACGTCTTTCATCAGGTAGACGCCGGGGCGCTCTGGGGTAGCATCGAGCCTTTGCTCGAACAGGGGTAGAGGCATGGCAACCCGCGCGACAGGGCGCTACAAGCGGTAGGGCGCTACAAAACGACGGAGATGACAATGAGAGCGGTCACGACAACGGTGGACAGTATGCCGATACGTCGGATCTCGGCTCCGATGTAGTTGTAGGCCGCAGGCCGCTCGCCGCGAGGACGCCCTTGTCCTCTGAGATGGACTGTGTTCTGAGGGGACGAACGCTCCGCCGCAGCGGGAGCAGGCGCGGCCTGCGGCGCGACAGCAGCCGGGGCGGCGCTTCCGGCAGTTTCAACGGCAAGAGTCCCGCCGGCGTTCTGCTGCGGTTGCGGAGGGGCAAGGGTTGCGGGAATGCCGCTGGGTCCCCTCTGGGCGCGCTTTCTGCGGCGACTCAATTCACCTTGCCGGGCTGCGACCCGGCGAGACTTTCCAGCCATAGAGATACACCTCTCTCAGGAGGGTACGGGCGGGGTCAGCCCCGGTCAGCCTAATTTCGGGAGAGACGGCTCCGCTGATTTTCAGAAGCTATGATTCAACTATACCAGCAATCCTGAGAAAAAGGCAGTCCGGCGTAAGCACGAGAAAATTGCGAAACTCCGCTTGTCCTTTCCGCCATTCCCGCGCAAGCGGATTCCCGCTTGCGCCGTTCAGGAACTATCCGTAGTCAGGGGCGCTATTCCAGCGAAAGCGGGAATGGAGGGGCCAGTAATCCCAAAACGGAAAATGAAAAGGCCCTGAATTACTCTTTCTGGGTGAAATTCCGATTAACTTCGCCCTTGCATAAAGAAGCAGAGAGGCACTGCGCGATGCGTCCTTGCGGCAGATATATCTTTGATGCGAGTTTCGGTGCGTTAGGCTATGCGCGCGGGTGGCTCTTCTCGTACTCCTCGCGCATATAGGGGCTGGTGAGGTGGGTATAAACTTGGGTGGTGGAAATGCTGGAGTGCCCCAGCAACTCCTGAACGTGGCGCAGGGATGCGCCGTTTTGCAACAGATGGGTGGCGAAACTGTGGCGCAGGGTGTGGGGCGTGATGCTGGACTTGATGCCGGCGGCTTGGGCGTAGTTCTTCAGAATCGACCATACCCATTGACGGGTCAGGCGTTCGCCCCGGTGGTTGATGAACAGGGCGTGTTCCTGTTTTCGGTTGCCCAGCATCACCTGCCGCGTGCCTTTCATATACTTTGCCAGTTCTTGCAGCGCCTTCGGGTAGAGGTGGACGATGCGCTCCTTGGAACCTTTGCCCAGGCACCGGATATAAGACTCCTCGGTGTTGACGTCGCCCACGTTCAGTGACACCAGCTCGCCCACCCGCAGGCCGGTGGCGTAAAGCAGCTCCATAATGACTGCATCGCGCTGCCCCTCGTTGGTGCCGGGCTTGTATCTGACTTCCAGCAGTTTGGTGATTTCCGCTTCGGTAAGATACTTGGGCAGAGACCGCCCAACCTTGGGAGTTCCCAGCGACTCCGTGGGGTCTTCGGTGATGATGCCGTTCTCCGCCATAAACCCGAAGAAAGACTTGACCGAGGCCACTTTGCGGGCGGTGGTGGCGTTCCGGTATCCCTTGCGGTCTTTAAGGTCGGTGATGTACAGATTCAGTAGGTCTATACTCACCTGTGCCCAGTTGAAGGTGTTGTTGCTCGTTCCGGGGCCGCCGCCGTTCTTGTCCAGGAACTCCGAAAACTGGGACAGGTCATTGCGATAGGCGTCGCAAGTGTTCTGGGAGAAACCCTTTTCCACAAGGAGATGTTGCAGAAAAGAGGAAATAGTGCGGTCCATAAGTTCGCATCCTTTCGCCGAAGCGTAAAACAGATGAACAAGTCATCGCTGGGGGATGCTTGTCCAGTATTAGATAAGGATACTAGCACAGGCTGTCTTGGGTTCCACGATAGATGTCTATGCGAAATTCCTGGATTTTGACCAAGAATAAACCACGATAAACGCTGGCAAATATAAACGCCCCGGCCAAAGCCGGGGCGTAATGGCGCGGAATGCGCTGATGGGCTAGGCCGCCAGCAACACGGTGCCGGTGGAAGACAGGGAACCGCCGGTTCCGTTGACGATGGCGGTCTTGGCCGCCTCCCCCGGTGAGCGTTTGCTCATCACCTGCCGCTCGCCGCACTCGCCCCGGAGTTGGCGCACCGCTTCTACCAGCAGGAAGATGCCATACATCCCGGGGTGGGTGTAGGACAGCCCGCCTCCGCTGGTGTTCAGAGGGAAGTCGCCGCCTGGTGCGGTGCGCTGGTTGGCGACGAAGTCTGCTGCCTCGCCGCGCCCGCAGAATCCCAGCGACTCCAGGGTCACCATAACGGTATAGGTGAAAGAGTCGTAGATCATTGCCAGGTCCAGGTCGCCGTGCGTCAGGCCGGCCCGGGCCATCGCCCGGGGCCCCGACTCGCGGGCGGGGGTGATGGTGTAGGAGGGCATCTGGCTGATGATGTTATGGTCGTGAGACTCGCCGCCGCCCAGTACCCATACCGGCTGCTTGCGGCAGCTCGCTGCCCGCTCTGCTGTTGTGACGATGACTGCCGCGCCGCTGTCGGTCACCAGGCAGCAGTCCAGCAGGTGGAAGGGCCAGGACACCCAGCGGGAGTTGTGGTAATCGTCGAAGCTCATTGGGGTGTCGTGCATCTGGGCCACGGGGTTCAGGTTGGCCCACTTGCGGGTGGCGACTGCAATTTCCGCCATGCCCTGGCGGGTGCGCTCTTCGCCATAATCGTGCATATAGCGGGTGCAGGCCAGCGAGTAGTTGACCGGGGCGCCGATGATGCCGTAGGGAGTCTCGTACTGCGCCGCCGGCAGATTCCCGTCGGCCGGCACGCGCACGCGCGTCGAGCGCCCGGCTTGCCCATGGGTAATCAGCGCCGTTTCGCAGTAACCGGCGCGGATGGCGGCTATCGCATGGGCCACGTGGATGACGAAAGAGGAGCCGCCGACATAAGTGCTGTCGGTGAACACCGGCTCGATGCCGAAATACTCCGCAGTTGCCAGCGTGGAAAAACCGGCGGTCAGGATGCCGTCTATGTCACTCATTTGCAACCCGGAGTCGTCCAGAGCGTTATAAGCGGCCTCGGCGTGATGCTGCAACGATGATTTGCCGGGCACATTGCCCATAACGTCTGACTCGGCAACCCCCACGATGGCGATGTCCCGCGAAGCAGAAGAAGTCACGTCCAACCTCCAAACCCAGGAAATGATGAGCCAGATACTACAACACTGCCGTCATATTTGGAAAGGCATTGCCGCTTTAGGGGAGAAAAGTCTTTGGGAACCCGGCGTCGGCCTGATGCGTTCTCTGCCTGGCGTGCTAGAATGAATATTCATGCCGATTCCAAGTTCCCAGAGGAGGCTATGTCGAGCAACTTCTGGATGATAGCCAACAACGAGCGGAATTTCAGAATTACTCAGGATCTGGGCTTCTCTGCGATGGGCCTGAAAGCTCAGCACCGCCGCAAAGTGCAGCGCATTTCCGAAGGCGACCGCATCCTGATGTATCTCACTCATCTGCGCCGCTTCGCCGCCACCGCCACCGCCATATCGGACTACTTCGAGTCCGATGATACGATTTGGGAAAAGGAAGGCAAGGCAGGGTTTCCTTACAGGGTCAGCATCCGCCCCGAAATCGTGTTGCCGGATGAAAAGTTTATGGACGCCAATCTCATCGCGCCTAGGTTGGAGTACGTGAAACGATGGGCGCCCGAAGACTGGTACATGGCCTTCCAAGGCAACCTCCATCTGTTGCCGAAAAACGATTTCATGCTCATCGAAGAAGAAATGAAAAAGCTGCACTTTGGCGGGGACTATCAGCCGCCCTCGGTGGTTCCAGCCCGGCCTCAGCAGCGCCGCCGCCGCTCGGGCGCTCGCAGACCCGCCGAAACACCGCCGCTTGCCGCGCCCCGGCGTTAGCAAACTTAAAATTCCCTCGCACAAAAGGGGAGGGCTGGGATAAGGGCGTATCCCGGTTATTCGGGATGACGCATTGCCGCGGCGATTTCCTCCAGTACGCCGGGGTCTTTTTCCCTGTGGGCCGCATCCGACAGGAAGGACGTGGCATCCGGGCCGCCAATGCGCCCCAGCGCCCATGCCGCGTGGCTTCGCACGAGCGGCTCACTCTCCCGCAGGACGCGCCCCAGCGCAGACACCGCCGAGCCGTTTCCTGTCAGCGACGAGCCCAGGTTGCCGAGAGCCACGCAGGCGTTGCGCTGCATCCCTGTTCGTTTGGCTCGCATTATCGAAGTCCCGGCGAATCGGTCTCGGAAATCCTCTTCGGTCATTTCCAGCAGATTTACCAGGTCTAGCAACGCCAATCCGACCCCTGTCGAAGCGCCGCGTTTTTTGGCAATGGCGGGGAACGGTACGGGCTGGCCTGCCGGTTGCGCCTTTCGGTTGACCGGGCAAACGTCCTGGCAGATATCGCAGCCGAAGACCCAGTTCTGCATCAGCGGGCGAAGCTCGCGGGGAATCGGCCCCCGGTTCTCGATGGTCAGGTAGGAGATACAGCGGGCGTTATCCACCACATACGGCGCGACAATGGCCCCGGTGGGGCAGTCTTCGATGCAGCGGATGCAGGCGCCGCAGGATTTTTTTAGAGGAGCGTCCGGCTCCAATTCCAGGTCGGTGATTACTTGACCGAGGAACACCCACGAGCCATACCCGGAGGTCAGGATGTTGGCGTTCTTGCCAAACCAGCCGAGGCCTGCGCGGTTGGCAGCGGCCCGGTCGAGCATCGGCCCGTCGTCCACGTACCAGCGGGCGGCTACCGATGATCCCATCTCCCGTTCCAGCCCCCGCACGAACTCCCGCATCCGTTTCTTCATAACCCGGTGGTAGTCGCGCACCCAAGCATACCGCGCCACCCGGCCCATGCCGGCCCGTCCTTCGACAGGCTCAGGATGTACGGAGTTTGGGGAGTCAGCAAAATCACAAGCAAGTCGTCCTGCTCCGGCGTATGGCTCAGGATGTACGGGGTTTGGGGAGTCAGCAAAGTAGCTTAACCCTAGGCAGATGACCGACTGCGCCCCCGGCAGCAGCTCCGCCGGACTTGTGCCCCGCATCACCCGTGATTCGGTATACCACGGCAGCCCGTCCATCCACCCCTCACGGATGCGCTCCAGCGCGGCGTCGCGGTCGGCGGCGAAATCGTCCGCCGATGTGACGCCCACGACGTCGAACCCAGAGGCGCGGGCGTAGGTTTCAATGAGTGATTTGAGTCCGGTCATAATGTTCTGCCGGCGTAGTATTCTGTAATGTTCTGAGGATAGCGTGAAAAGGTGGAATACGGCCAATAAGTGAAGCCACTAGCCCGCCTGCAACCCCTCCCCCTGATACCGCCCCTGATAGCCCTCCTCCGGCGGAGCAGCCAGGCGGAAGAACACCAGTTGGGCCAGCCGGGCGTTCCGTTGCAGGCGGAAGCCGATGGGGTGATGCACCGTCAGCAGCGACTGAGAGCGGCCCCGGTAGCCCACATCCCACACCCCCGTGTGCAGGGCGGCGCCGCTGCGAAGCAGGCTGGAGCGGGGGCGCCCCAGCGCTGCTAGATCCGGTGGCAGGTTGACTATCTCATTGAAGGTGACCAGGTACGCCCCCGGTTCTAGAAACAGCCAATCATCTGCATTGTAGGCAAGGGATTCAACGCCCGACACCATGCGGGCTTCGTCTGATGCCCCAAGCTGTCCAGATGTCGTGAAACGTCCGGCTTCCCGCACCGTGAGGTCGAAGCCATTGGGCTGTATTTGCAACTCCAAGGCTACATAATCCTCGATTAGCGGAGGGTTCCCAGCAATCAGGCGGGCGATTTCTTCCCGGTTCAGAAGGTTCCCATCCATTTACAACCAAAACGTAAGGGCGCACGGCCGTGCGCCCTTACTCCTGTATTGATACAGGCCTATTGATACAGGCCAACTGCGGGATATAGCCAGCCGGAATTGCCGTTAGTCGTGCATGAAGTCTTGCATATCTGCGGGCAAGGGTTTTTCCTCGGGGATTTCGGTGATGATGGTTTCGGTGGTCAGCATCATGCTGGCGATGCTGCCCGCATTCTCCAGAGCGGAGCGGGTGACTTTCACCGGGTCTATGATGCCGGCCTGGATCAGGTGGGTGTATTCGCCTATCTCGGCGTTAAAGCCCCAGTCGCCTTCGCCGGAGCGCACATTCTCCACTACCACCGGCGCATCGTAGCCGGAGTTCTCGGAAATCAGCGACAGTGGAGCGCTCAAGGAATCTTGCACCAGCCGCGCGCCCAAGGCTTCGTCGCCCTCCAGCGAGCTTATTACGCCGCCCAGCACGTGGCCGGCGCGGATCAGGGCCACGCCACCGCCGGGGACGATGCCCTCCTCGATGGCGGCGCGGGTGGCGGATAGGGCGTCCTCGGTGCGCGACTTGCGCTCGCTGACTTCAGGCTCGGTGGCCCCGCCGACCTTGACGACGGCAACGCCGCCCACCAATGCGGCCATACGCTCTTGCAGTTTCTCGCGGTCGTAGTCCGAGGTGGTTTCCTCAATTTGCACCCGAAGCTGGTCCAGGCGATCTTTGACACCCTGCTCCGGGCCGTGGCCCTCGATGATGGTGGACTCGTCTTTGGTGGCGACCAGCCGGCGGGCCGTACCCAAGTGCTCGAATTCGGCGGCGTCCAGCTTCAGGCCGCGGTCAGCACTGATGACCGTGCCGCCGGTGACGATAGCCATGTCTTCCAGCAGAGCCTTGCGCCGCTCGCCGAACCCCGGCGCCTTGATAGCCACACAGTCCAAAACCCCGCGAGCCTTGTTGACCACCAAAGTAGACAGGGCTTCGCCGTCCACGTCCTCGGCAATCAGCACCAGTGTCCGACGCCCGGCCCCGACCATCTTTTCCAAAATGCCGATGAGGTCGTTGGGGGAGCTGACCTTCTGGTCGGTGAGCAGGAAATGGGGATTGTCTATGGCAACTTCCATGCGCTGCGTGTCGGTAACGAAGTGAGGCGAGAGGTAGCCGCGGTCTATGCGGACGCCTTCCACAAAGTCCAGTTCATCGGTTAGGGACTTGGACTCCTCGATGGTTACCACGCCATCGCGGCCCACCTTTTCCAGTGCGTCGGCCAATCGCTCGGCAATTGCTTCCTCATGGGCCGAGAGGGCGGCGACGCGCGCTATCTGCTCGCGTCCCTCTACCGGGATGGCCATATTGCGCAATTCGGCGACTACCGCGTCTACCGCAGCCTCGATGCCGGTTCGCAGGCCCATGCCGTTGGCCCCGGCGGCCGCGTTCCTGAAGCCGTTGCGCACGATGGCCTCGGCCAGCACCACCGACGTGGTGGTGCCGTCGCCCACGGCATCGTTGGTCTTGGAGGCTGCCTCCTTCACCAACTGCGCGCCCAAGTTTTCGTATGGGTTGGGCAACTCGACTTCCTTGGCGATGGTAACGCCGTCGCTGCATACCACCGGGTTGCCGAACATCCGGCTTAGCATCACGTTGCGCCCGCTGGGGCCGAGGGTCAGGCCGACAACGCGCCGCAACTGCTCCACGCCGTGCAGCAGACTTGTCTGGGCTTCTGAATCAAAAGATAGCTGCTTGTCCGCCATTGTTGGCTCCTTGTATTTCTTCGTTATTCGTATTTAGGCCAGCGGGCTGGAATATACCGGTTTAGGCCAGCGGGCTGGGATATACCGTAACTGGCTGAAGGGGGACACTCAAACACAATAAAATATGCGCCAACCGGGTAGGATTGTCAACCACAAATTAGCAGTCGGGACAGGCGAGCGCTAATTTAATTGCCCCCAGGGGCGTCACGCCGTCGCGCCCTTCTGCGTCCTGCGCCAACTCGCTGACGCTTTGGCCCAACGTCGGGTGGACTGCCGAAGGAGCCAGCTCGCACAGGGGGGAAAGCGCGAAGGCCCGCAGGTGCAGCCGGGGGTGCGGAATTTCTAGGTGAGGCATATCCACTACCTGCGTCCCGTAGAGCAGGATGTCCACGTCAATGAGTCGCGGCCCCCAGCGCGGACCGGGCAGGCGCCCCAGGCGTTCCTCCGCTTCCTTGCAGCGAACCAGCAATGGCTCCGGTTCCAGCGTAACGGCGACCTCGGCGGCGCAGTTGAGGAAGCGAGGTTGCCCGATCAGGCCCCACGGCTCAGTCTCGTATACCTGCGAGCAGCGCAGGAGGCGCAGACCCGGCCCCGACCCCAGCAGCCGCAACGCTTCCCGCAGGTTGGCCCAGCGGTCACCCAGGTTCGTCCCCAGTCCGAGGTAGGCAATGACTTCGCTCACGGCGTTGCCTCCCACCCTGTGGGTCGCCAATCCCGGACGATGGCGTCGCTGACCCGGCAGACTTGTGTCATCTCCCGTACGTCGTGGACTCGCACGATGTCGGCTCCAGCGGCTATGGCCAGGGCGACTGTGGCCGCGGTGCCTTCCACCCGTTGCTCCGGCGGCAGTCCGCCAAGCAGCCGTCCGATGGTGGACTTGCGTGACGTTCCTGCCAGCAGGGGCAGCCCTAGAGCCTTGAGGCGGCCCAACTCCCGCAGCGCTTCGATATTCTGGTCGGCGGTCTTGCCGAACCCGATGCCGGGGTCAATTATCAGGTTGACCCGAGGCACGCCCGCCCCTAGCGCAGTCTCGACGCTTTCCTGAAGCCCATTGGCAATGTCCTCCGGCAGATTGCCATAAACGTGTCCCTGCTGATTGTGCATCAGGACCAGCCCGGCTCCGCGCTCCGCAGCCACCGACGCAATGTCCTGGTCTGCCTTCAGCCCCCAGATGTCGTTAATGATGCAGGCCCCGGCGTCCAGGGCGGCGCGGGCCACGCCCGACTTCCAGGTGTCTACGCTGATGGGAATGGAAACCCGCGCCGCTACTGCCTCCAGAGACGGACACAAACGAGCTAGTTCCTCCGCTTCCGGCACTGGCTGATGCCCCGGCCTCGTGGATTCTGCACCGATGTCGAGGAAGTCTGCCCCCTCGCCCTCGAACCTGATCGCCTGCTCCACAGTGGCCTGCGCGTTGCCTTTCAGTCCGTCACCGGAAAAGGAATCCGGCGTGACGTTGATCACGCCCATAACGTAGGTGCGTTTCCCCCACGAAAGGCGCTCCCCGTTGGCAACGATGAGGTCGGTCAAGGATGACAGTCCGGTTGGCATAACCTCTTCCAAAGTCGGGCGGTGGGGAATGTTATTGAATTTTACCACCGGACATAGCGCAAGGATGAGATGCGCGATAGAATGCGCAATGCGAAAATTGGGAGAGTTGGGAAGGACGCCAAGACGAGGGAAAGACTGGCTCCTGACAACTCAGGGAGGCCCACGTGACTGCGGAGCAGCGACAGATAGACCAGCAGTTGGAAGAACTGGATTCCAGGCGCCGCCAGTCCCGGCTGGGCGGCGGGCAGAACCGGATTGACCAGCAGCACCGGCGAGGCAAGCTCACCGCGCGCGAGCGGCTGGAACGGCTGATGGACGAAGGAACCTTTCACGAGCTGGACCCCTTTGTTACCCACCGCACCACCGATTTCGGGCTGGGCGACCGCCGTCCTTTGGGCGACGCTGTGGTCACCGGCTACGGCAAGGTGGAAGACCGCCAAGTCTTCGCCTTCGCTCAGGACTTCACGGTGATGGGCGGATCTCTGTCTGAGGCGGTCAGCCAGAAGATATGCAAAGTGATGGACCTGGCCGCCAAGGCCGGCTGCCCAGTGGTCGGCCTCAACGACTCCGGCGGCGCCCGCATCCAGGAAGGCGCTCTCAGCCTGGCGGCCTACGGAGACATTTTCCTGCGCAACACCCTCTTCTCCGGCGTAGTTCCTCAGATTACGGTCATCGTCGGCCCGGCCGCCGGCGGCGCGGTATACTCCCCGGCCATCACCGATTTCATCTTTATGGTGAAGGAAATCGGCCAGATGTACATTACAGGCCCGGACGTTATCAAGGCGGTGACCGGCGAGGAAGTGGGACACGAAGAGCTGGGCGGCGCGGCAACCCACGCCACCCGCAGTGGCGTGGCCCACTTCGTCTGCGAGACGGAAGAAGAGTGCCTCAATGAGGTGCGCCACCTGCTGAGCTATCTGCCGGGCAATAACATGGACGACCCTCCGGAAGACCCTGCGGACGATCCCGCAGACCGCAGCGAGCCGGACCTGCGCTACCTGGTGCCGGAAGACCCCGGCCGCCCCTATGATATGCGCGACGTGGTGTACAAGGTGGTGGACCACGAAGAGTTTATGGAAGTTCACCAGAACTACGCCCCCAACATAATCGTCGGCTTCGCCCGGATGAACGGGAAGCCTGTGGGCATCGTGGGCAACCAGCCGGCCTACCTGGCCGGGGTGCTGGACATTGACGCCTCGGTCAAGGCGGCGCGCTTCGTGCGCTTTTGCGACTGTTTCAACATTCCGCTGGTGACCTTCGTGGACGTTCCCGGCTTCCTGCCCGGCGTTACCCAAGAGTACGGGGGCATCATCCGCCACGGCGCCAAGCTGATATTCGCCTACGCCGAGGCCACGGTGCCCAAGATTTCGGTGATTACCCGCAAAGCCTACGGCGGGGCCTACATCGTGATGAGCAGCAAGCACCTGCGCTCCGACGTTAATCTGGCCTGGCCTGGGGCCGAGATAGCGGTGATGGGGGCCGACGGCGCAGTAAACATTATTTATCGCGAGCAAATAACAGAATCAGAAAACCCGGACCATACCCGCCAAGAACTGATAAACGAATACAAGGAACGCTTCACTACCCCTTACATCGCTGCCAGTAGAGGTTTCCTGGACGATGTGATTGACCCGGCTGAGACTAGGCCCCAAATCATCCACGCCCTGGAGATGCTGCAAACCAAGAGCGACAACCTGCCGCCCAAGAAGCACGGGAACATCCCCCTTTAAGCAAAGGGCGATGCTCGCAGAAGAATAGGGGGCATCCCTGCCCTTCTGTTGGCCTCGTTATTCTGTCCTGTTGGCCTCGTTATTCTGTCGGTTATTTAAGCCCAGTCAGCTCCGCAAGACGTTTGTTGCGTCGGCCGCTTCCGGTATGGACTGGCAATCTGGTGTAGAATCGGGGCAGACACCGTTTTATGAGGGGCACACATGAAGTTTGGGATTTTCTATCAGTTGCCGTGCGCTATTGACCAATCTCCCGCGCAGCGCTATCAGGACACCATCGCTCAGGTGCAGTTAGCCGACGAGTTGGGATTCGAATCGGCCTGGCTGGCCGAACTGCATTTCAACTCCCGATTCTCCGTCATGCCGGCGCCTATGGTAGTGGGAGCGGCAATGGCCCAGACCACCAGCCGAATACGCATCGGCACTGCCGTGCACCTAGTCCCTTTGCACCAGCCCATTCGCCTGGCTGAGGAAGCGGCGGCGCTGGACGTGCTATCCGGTGGGCGCTCCATCTTCGGCATAGGACGGGGAGCCATTCCTGCTCATTTCGAGGGATACCGGGTAGACCAGGAAGAAGCCAGAGAACGCTTCGTGGAAGGGCTGGAAATGGTGTTGGGTATGTGGGCCGAAGATGATTACAGCTATCAGGGCAAGCACCACCAGGCTGATGGAATCACCATCGCGCCGAAGCCCGTCCAGAAGCCTCATCCTCCGGTCTTCATCGCGTCCAACAGCGCCGACACCTTCAATCTGGTTGGGCAACTGGGTCATAACATTCTGGTGGCGCCGACCATCGTCACCGTCCAGGGAGCCTTGTCCGGGTTGGAGACATATCGCTCGGAACTCGAATCTAACGGCCATGACCCGGCAGACCGCGATGTGAACGTGACCGTTCACGTCAACGTAGCCCAGGACGAAACGAAAGCCCGCAGCGGCTTCGAGAAGACCATCAACAACTACATAGGCACCCTGCGGAGCGGCTCCGGCAGAGGCTCGGCGCGCGCCCAAACGCTGGACTACGAAACTGTTTTGGACGAGTACGCCGCGGTTGGCACGCCGGAGCAGGTCTCAGAGAAGTTGGGCAAACTTAGAAAAATGTACAGCCCCGATGGATTTATCTGCTGGTTCAACACCGGCGGGATGATTCCCCACGAAGATGTGAAGTCCTCAATGAACCTCTTTGCCGAAGAAGTGATGCCCAATTTTAGTTGAACAGTTCCTTATTCCTCGATTGGGAAAGAGTTAGGTGAGAGAGGGTTAGTGTGAGGGCGCAAGTTTGAGTTCCAGCGAGTCCCTGTTCGATAGGCAGAGTCGCATTGACGCGGAGCGAAACGCGCCGCTGGCGGAACGGATGCGCCCCAGAACCTTGAATGAGTTCGTCGGCCAGGAGCAGGTGGTTGGGCCTGACCGCGTGCTGTTCCGCACGCTGGCTTTTATACAAGAGACCGGGGCCGGACGCCTGCCCTCGTTCATCCTCTGGGGGCCGCCAGGCACGGGCAAGACGACCTTGGCCCGGCTTGTAGCCACTGCCACACAAGCCGCCTTCGAGCCGGTCAGCGCTGTGACCTCCGGCGTGGCCGACCTGCGGCGCATCATCGCGGAGGCCCGCGACCGGCGCGGAATGCACGGGCAGTCGACTATCCTGTTTGTGGACGAAATTCACCGCTTCAACAAGGCGCAGCAGGACGTTATACTGCCTCACGTTGAGGACGGCGCCGTCACATTGATTGGCGCGACCACCGAAAATCCTTCCTTCGAGGTTATCGCGCCCCTGCTGTCGCGCAGCCGGGTCTTCGCGTTGCAGAGCCTGGCCCCGGAGGAGGTGGAGGCCATCGTCAACCGCGCCGCCGTAGACCGGGAGCGCGGCTTGGGCGATATGCGGGTCAGCATAGCGTCTGACGCCACCGCCCACTTGGTGAACATCGCTAACGGCGACGCTCGCATCGCCCTCAACGCGCTGGAAACTGCCGCCTTCGCCACCCAGCCCGGCCCGGACGGCGCACGCCTCATTGACCTGGACACCATTGCCGATGCCCTGCAACGCCGCTCGCCGATGTACGACAAGGCAGGCGAGAGCCACTACGACACCATTTCCGCCTTCATAAAGTCGGTGCGCGGCTCATCGCCCGATGGCGCGATCTATTGGCTGGCCCGGATGATTGAGGCGGGCGAAGACCCGCTGTTCATAGCCCGCCGTTTGGTGATTCTCGCGTCGGAAGACATCGGGCTGGCCGACCCGCATGCTCTGACGGTGGCGGTGGCGGCACAGCAGGCTGTGCACTTCATCGGTATGCCCGAAGGACGCATCCCGCTGGCCGAGGCCACGGTCTACCTGGCGACCGCGCCCAAGAGCAATACTGCTTACGCCGCGCTGAACGAGGCCATGGCCGATGTGCGCCGCTTGCCCAACGACCCGGTGCCGCTACACCTGCGCAACGCCGTGACCGGCATGATGCGGCAGATGGGCTACGGCCAAGATTACAAGTACTCTCACGACTACGAGGGCCACTTTGCCCCGCAGGAGTATCTGCCGCCGTCGCTGCGGGGCCGCCGCTACTACCACCCGGGCGCGGAAGGGACCGAGAAGGAAATCGGGGAGCGATTGCAGCGCTGGTGGAGCGCCGGAGAGCAGTCAAACCACGGCGAGACAGGAAAAGCGGAAGGTGGTGATTCCAGCCAGACACTATAACCCGAATGCCAGACACATTCCATTGCCCGTCGCGGATATAATTTCCGGCGGCAGCAACCCAACTTGCATAGTGAGAAGAGATTTCTCCACGGCAAGAATCTTCAAGACAATTACTGCATCTTGAGCAGAACTTCATCCGCTTCCGATGATTCTTGAGAGTATACCCCGGCCAGATTTTCCGGCACTTTATCGCAATGCAAATTTCAGTCACGGATTCGGATTTGATATAAGCTACTAGCGCTTGACGGAACAACTCGCTTTTCGATAGGCCCATGCACTCCGCTAGAAATTCGGCTTCCAAGAAAACATCATCCAACACGGATGTCTCTAGTCGCATATTTACACTAAAGATTCGCCGTCTGGTTCGAGAGGGAATACTATAACTGAACCGTTTGTTTCTACCCTGTCCCACTCAGGTCGAACACTTCCCCGTTGCTGGCCTTTACCAGATTGGCGGGGGTAATCATTATCTCTTCTCCCCAGACACCCGCGCCTACGCCCAATTCCTCCTCGTTCATCAGGCAAGCGTCCAGCAGAGAGCGGAAGCCGTTGGGTTGCCAGTGGAAGGGCGGGATGGAGCCGATTTCGTAGCCGGTCACCGCCTTGACCGTCGCCGGGTCGGCCAGCCGTATGTTGCGGGAGCCCAGCGCCCGCTTCAGACGTCCTGAGATTGCGTTCTTGTCGCCGCCCAGCATCACTAGGGCGCACTCGCCGGCGGCAGTCTCGAAAATCAACGTCTTGACCATCTGAGCCTCGGCGTAACCCAGCGCATAAGCCACGCTGGCCGCCCCCTTCTCCGTGTCCGCCGGAAACTCCAGCCGCCAGTAGGGGATGCCTAGCTCTTCCAAGAATTTATGCGCCGCTAAATCCATAACGCCGCTCTCGACAGTCTCATTATCGCGTCACTGTAGAATAGGGGATGCGTGGAAAACGTGGTCGCGCAGGATGGCGTAAATCACGTGGCCGATGGCAATAGCCAATGCCGCGTATGCGATGTGCCGGGTGCGGATTCGCGGTCGGCTCAGCTTTCCGCCCGCTTCGGGGCGCTCTTTGCCCATCAGCCCGTCAGCACCGCAATAACGTCCGCCGACTGCACCACCTCCGCCTGTCGCGGGAAGATGCGGCTGGTCAGAAAGTCGTGGACATCTGGGTCGGAGTCGGAACAGCAGTCCTCCACCACGAACAGGTTGTAGTCCAGGTCGGAGGCATACCGCACGGTGGACAGCACCACGCCGCTGGTGGCGTAGCCCAGGATGATCAGGTTGTGAATGTCGTTGGCCCGCAGCGCTACGTCCAGCCCGGTGCCGTAGAGCGCGTTGACCCGGTGCTTGCCCACCACCACCTCGCCCTCGACCGGAGCGACAGCGGGGTGAATCACTGCCAGCGGGTCGAACACCGCAGACTGCCCGGATGCCTTGCGTTGGCCGAAGGTCTTGTTGCGCGCGCCAATCTCTGGGTAGCCGGGCCGGAACACGGTGGCGCAGTAGCAGACCATGACGCCTGCTTCCCGGGTCGCTTTCTGCAACGCCGCCGTCTTTTCCACTACGCCGCGCTCCACGGCGTGGGGGATGGTGGTCATCATCGCCGCATAGAAGTCGGCGATGAGCAGGGCCGTATGGTCTTTATTAAGAACGATGTCGGTCATTTCTTTTTCTATGAACTCTCTGCGTTTTCGTAAATAATTTTTCCGTTATTGCTAACCCAAGTAACAGAAAATCCGACGTGAGAAATATCGTTTTTACTTCTATCTAATTGCCGATTTGTTTCCTCTAGCACAATTTGGGATCAAGTTCGTAGATTATGTTGCATTTGGTCTGATTGTCTGCGTAGAATACGGCGAAATATATCTTTGAATTCCTTGTGATTCGGGCCAGAGATTCCGCGCGTTTGTTCGGAGGGTTGCTAAACATACGGTCAAGCTGACCGCTGCCACCCTCTTTGCAGGAGAGGTACTCATACTTTTCATCAAGGTTCTCGTAGGCACAAGCATCTGGTCGCGTTTAGAGTGAATCAACTGATGTTCAAGAATGTCCGCGATAATTATCTCCTTTACCAGACCGGGCTGGAATAAATTGCTGATGCCGATTGCCTGAGCTAACTTGCTGGCCTTTAACACCAAGTCAATAATTTGGTGGTAAACATCGTGCGCCATCTCAAATCATCCTTGTTTCAAGAGTGCGATTGACTTCCGATATCCGTGCGTTGGCGGAGTCGACAAAATCTCGTTCTTGTTCGATTCCGATAAAGTGCCTCCCCAGCCTGCGGCACACTACCGGGCAAGTACCGACACCGGCGAACGGGTCCAAAACTAGGTCGCCTTCGTTGGAACTTGCTTTCACTAAACGTTCTATGAGCCTTTCGGGCTTTTGGATAGTGTTAAGAACTTCTCGACTGACAAGCTCCTTCGACTTGTAGGTCAACTGCTTTATATCCCCCCACACATCACCGGGATTCTTTCCTTCGCCGTTGAACTTGGTTTTGCCAAATTTTCCGCCGGTTACTGATGGCACACGTTCGCAGCGTAGTCGGTGCTCCAATTCCACCAGTTGTGCAACCCGTATTTCGTCCAAATTGAAAGTCTTGGCCCATTTTCCTTTTACGAAATAGCAGATAATATCGTAATTGTTGGTATAGCTGATTCTGCCTTGCCCTAGTCGGCTGGGTTGATACCAGACGATTTTCGAGCTGAGATTAAGGAATGGGCGGTAATCAATGAAGTCTACGCAGTCTGGTTTTCCGAACAGATATAAAGCGGCGCCTTCTTTCATTTTGGCGGCGAATATCTTTATTAGCTCCAGGTTGAACTCTTGGATGGAGCCTACCTTGTCCCACTGATTGGTAGTTACTCCATACGGCCCGTCACAGATTATGAGGTCAAGCGATTCGTCGTCAATCTGCGGCAGCAGGTCAAAGGCGTCAGCGTGATATATCCGGTCAAGTTCCAGCATATCTCCTCATCCATTTGCCTGAACACCAGGCGTTAATCTTCCCTTCGCAGGCGGCGCAATTCTTGCCGGAGCCGCCGGTTTTCCGACAGCGCGGCGTCGCGTTCCGACAGTGCGGCGTCGCGTTCCGACTGGGCCGTCTGCCGGGCGGCCTGCTCTTCCCGTCGGTTCTCGAGGTAACGCCCGGTGGACGGGTCGTAGAATCGGGGCCAGCCCTCATGCCAGCAAAAGCTCAATCCCAAAACTTCGCTGTGCCCCTTGAGAATGCCATCGGGTTCCCCGCTTAGCTCGATGGGCCGGTAAACGCCGTTGGTCAAGCTCAGGCCGGTCAACGGCTGCCCGTAATAAGCTCCGCCGGAGGGATCAAACATCCAGTATTCAGGGACGCCGATTTGAGCATAGATGCCGGGTTTGTTTTCGATGTCATTCTTCTTGGTGCTGTCCGAGGCGATTTCCAAGGCCCAGTCCGGAGGTTTGCCTACTTCCCAGGGCAGATAGAGCTTGCGCGGCCGGATGGCCTTGTCGTCTACGCCGAAGGCCAGGTACACGTCCGGCGCAACACGGACATTCAGGTTGCGCCGGTCGTAACAGATGTTGGTATCCGTATCGAGGAACACGTCAGGCCGACGCCAGAAGTCGGTAAACCAGGCCATTAGAAGGCTGATGACTTCGTGAATTTCGCGGTTCTGCTCCATGTGGTCAGGAGGAATCTCCTTCTCATCGGGGTTGAAGTCTAGGGCGGCGTAGTCAATCTCGCCCTGGCGGCGGTAAGGCAGCATCTTGAATTTGGTGGCATAGGAAGTCATCGCGCCCCCCGACAAGGCCGGAAATGGTTTCTGGTCTCTGGTAGTCCGATCTGCGGTAGTCCAATCTGCTTTTGTGTTACCCGGCCCGCAGTTCCCGAACTGCTGCGGAGGTACGCGACAACGCTTCCTCAATGTCCTCCGGCGAGATGTGGCGGTGCGTCACCATCCGGATGGACTGCTTGCCGGGGTAGGACACCAGCACCCCGTGGTTTTTGAGCGCGGCGATGAGGTCCCCTGCCGTCCCCAGCTCTTCGTCCACATCGAAGAACACGATGTTGGTCTGAATGCTCTCCGGGTCTACGCTCAGGCCGTCAATGTTGGCCAGCCCCTGGGCCAGCCGACGCGCGTTTTGATGGTCTTCGGCCAAGCGGTCGATCATCGTGTCCAGCGCCACCAGTCCGGCTGCGGCCAGCACACCGGCCTGCCGCATCCCGCCGCCCAGCATCTTGCGCCACCGCTTGGCCCGCTCGATGAAATCCTGCGACCCTACCAGCACCGACCCCACCGGGCAGCTCAGGGATTTCGACAGGCAGAAGCTCAGGTCGTCCACGTCGCGGGTCAGTTCGGCGGCTGGCACTTCCAAGGCGACGGCGGCGTTGAAAATGCGCGCTCCGTCCAAGTGCACCGGCACCCCGGCGGCGTGGGCCACGTCGCAGACGGTCTTGGTGTCCTCTGGGGTGAGCGCGCCGCCGCTGCAACGATTGTGCGTGTTCTCCAGGCATACCATGCTGGTGCGGGGGAAGTGCAGGTTGCCCGGCGGGCGGATGGCTGCCGCAACGTCGTCTGCGCTGATACGGCCCTGCGGGTTGTTGGGAACCAGCCGGGTCTGCACCCCGCCCAGCGCCGCCTGCCCGGCGCTTTCGTTCCAGAACATATGGGCCTGGTCGCCCATGATGATTTCGTCGCCCTTGTCGCTCCATACCAGGGTGGCGATGAGGTTGCTCATAGTGCCGCTGGAGGTCAGCAGCCCCGCCTCCTTGCCGAGCAGGGCAGCCGATCGCTCCTGCAACTCGTTGATAGACGGATCTTCCCCGAAAACGTCGTCGCCCACCTCGGCTGCGGCCATGGCGCGACGCATCTCATCGGTCGGCTTGGTAACGGTGTCGCTGCGCAGGTCAATCGCTGTCATGCGGCCCTCTACACGATTAGCAAAATCCTTGTTGAATCTGGCCTATTCTAGCAGTATTGAGGTTGGTTGGGAAAAGGCCGGTCTATGGCGCCCCGCCTTTGCGCCTTGCCAAACCGGACTGCCCAGCCTAAGATGATTCCGTTATTCCAGCAGCAGCGCGGAGGTGAACGTCTTGCGACAGAGCGCCGTTTCTTTCCAGACTGCCGGGCTCAGCTTCGAGGGCGTTATCGCGCAGCCCGACGCCACGGGAGGGCCATGGCCCGGAGTGGTCATCTGCCACCCGCACCCGTTGCACGGCGGCTCGATGCATAACAACGTGGTGTTGGCCTTGGCCTTGGGACTAGCCGAAGAGGGGTTTGTCACCCTTCGCTTCAACTTCCGCGGCGTGGGCGATAGCGAGGGCGAGCACGGACAGGGCGAGACTGAATATGAGGAGGCTCTGGGCGCCTTGGACCTTATCAAGGCGTGGCCTGACACGCGAGGCAAGACCGGGCTGGTGGGCTACTCCTTCGGTTCGGGCGTCATCTTGCGCCATGAAGCTCTCCAAAAGGAAGCGGACGCAGTGGCCCTGGTGTCGCCAGCGCTGCACTACGTCAGCGAAAGCCCGCTCAAGACCCGCAAGCTGCCCGCGCTGATTGTTGCCGGAGACCGTGACCGCATCGTGGACGCCGAGCAGCTAGACGCGGAGCTGAAAACCTTCGACCGCGAACCGGAAAGCCATATCTTCGAGGGCGTTGACCATTTCTGGTATGGACACGAGGGCAGACTGGCGCCGGAAGTATCCCGATTCTTCATTGAGCAACTGAAGTGAACTGGATTGGAGCCTCCCGCCGCCGACTGTCAGCGTATCAATAAAGCCGTTGAAGAAAGCCGTTGAAGACGTTCCGCCAGCACCCATGACCATCCCCTCTCCTGACGCCAGGCGTGAAATTGCGGGCAAGCCGGCTACCGGCGGCCCTGACTCCCCGCGCCTGCCAATTTACCGGGACTTCATCCTGATTCAGTTGGCCGTTCTAGTATTTTTCCTTGACCAGTTTTCCAAGTATCTGGTGCGAGAATTCCTCTACCTTTACGAGTCCTTTCCCGCCGTCGGCTTCTTTCGAATTACCCACACATTCAACACCGGCAGCATTTTCGGGATATTTCAGGGCCAGAATACTATATTTATCCTGGTGTCCTTTGTCGGCATTGCGGTGCTGTTGCTTCTCTACCGTAGCCAGCGGTTCCCCACATGGCTGCTGCGGCTCAGCCTTGGCCTGCAATTGGGCGGGGCTTTCGGCAACCTGCTGGACCGGGTGCGGCTGGGCCACGTCACCGACTGGGTGGACATTGGCCCCTGGCCGGTATTCAATGTGGCCGACGCCTGCATCGTGACCGGGTTAGTGCTGTTGGCTTGGATGTTCGTAATGTCAGAACGCGCGCAGCCTGACAGCTCCGCAGAGTCCTACGCCTACAACTACTGCCCGGTCTGCGACGGCGAGATGCGGGCGCTGTCTCCGTATGGCGGACAAGGCGATAGCGGACAAAGCGGCGGCTGGCGCTGCTCGACCTGCGGCGTCCGCGAGCGGGTGCTGCCGCCGTAACCCGATCATTCCTGCGAAAGCGGGAATCCAGGGGGAATTGGAGTGTATGCCGGCCACTTACGACATTCGCGTTGAGGGCAGCGAAACCCGGCTCGACCAATACCTTGCCGGGCGGGGGCTTGGCCTCACGCGCAGTCGGCTCCGTCAGCTCATAGACAGCGGAGATGTGCTGGTCAACGGGGCGGCGGTCAAGCCTGCCCACCGCGTACGCCCCGGCGACCGGGTGCTGGTGTCGGTGCCGCCGCCGAAGCCGTCCACAGCCATTGCGCAGGCTATCCCCCTCGATGTGGTCTATCAGGATGCCGAATTGGTGGTTATAGACAAACCGGCGGGACTCGCAGCGCATCCCGGCCCCGGTCATCCCGATCAAACGCTGGTCAACGGACTATTGGCCCTGTGCCCCGACATCCAGGGCATCGGCGGCGAAATCCGCCCCGGCATCGTCCATCGTCTCGACAAAGACACCTCCGGCCTGATGATTGCCGCCAAGACGGAACGCGCCCATCACAACCTGTCGCAACAAATCAAGGACAGATTTGTGGCCAAGGGCTACCTAGCTTTGGTTGAAGGAACACCATCACCGGAGTCGGGTGTCATAGATGCGCCCATCGGACGCGACCCGCGGCGACGCACCCGGATGGCGGTGACCGCCGGAGGGCGTGAAAGCCGCACCGGGTACGCCCTGCTGGAGCGGGCGGGACGGCACAGCTTGCTGGAGCTGCAACTGCACACCGGCCGCACCCACCAGGCTCGTGTGCATCTGGCCTGGCTGGGCCATCCGCTGCTGGGCGACGCGGTGTACGGCAAGCGCAGCCCGTTGCTGCCCCGCCACTTCCTCCACGCCCACTGCCTGGCCTTCGCCCACCCCGCCACCGGCGAGCCGCTGGAGTTCCGCTCCTCCTTGCCCCCCGATCTGCAAGCCGCCCTGGAGTCGGCCCGGTTATAACCCTTTCTCTCTTCGTAATCCTCTTCTCCTCCGGGGCAGGGTGAGGACGTCCTCCGTCCGCGCAATGAGACAAGTACGCGCTCTTACTACCGCAAGCTCCGAAGTTCCCTTCTCTCTTGACTCGCCCTTCATCCGAACAAGAAATTGTATATTACTTCGCAATAGCCCTTTCTTTGATTGCCAATTGTGGTTTATTTCACAATAACGACCATTCAGGAGAACCGATAGTACTTTATTTCACAAATTTTTAAGTATTGACGAGCAATGTTAATAGAGGGATATACTTAAAGAAGTGACAGTAAAACTCACTGAAACCGAGGAGGTGCAAATATGGAAAATATCCGAATCAGCCGGTTCCTGCTGGCAGTTGGCATAGCTCTGCTTGCACTGGCCTTCTGAGGCGGTTGGGGTCTTTGGCAAGCCGCAGACGCAGATTCTATTGGCTGGAAATGGAACTACCCGAGCATCACTCCGAATGCCACAAACGTCGACACAAACTATGGTACTGCAATTAGCAGTGCTGTGAACAATTTCGACAATAACACCGACCTGACAGTGGATTCTTGCAACTTGCCATGCTTCGCGAACATATTTCACCGGGAACACGACTTCGGACACCGTAAATGGGCGGCAGTTGCGGATTCGTATAGCTACGGTGTTCTATGCAAACCGGGAGTTACCTGCAACGATACCACTTTTCCTGTGACCGAAGCATTCGTATGGTGGAATTCTTCAGTGTCAAGCCCTGCTTCATACGCTGATTACCTGGCCCGGCATGAGATGGGACACGCATTCGGCCCGGCTCATCCGACTACCTGCAATCCATAGAGTGTAATGGCTATTAACTGCTCCGCAGCCCCCAGGTCTTTGCAGTCCAAAGACATCGCGGACATAAACGCTATGTAATAGGCCATAGACAGGTAGCTTAAACCAATCCCCGATTGAAGCTTCCGGTTGTTATTTTATCCAGCATGGAGGCACGAAATGCGGATAATCTACATCGCGCCAATCTTTCTTTTCGCGGCGGTTGTCGTTTTTTTCCTCGCCGTCTCTCCTTCCGGTGTTCCATCCGGCCCAGCGAGCAGCCTGGATAATCCGGAAGGCCACCCAGTCCAGAGGACCGTCAACGATGAGCTTGCCGTTCCGTTGTCAACTCTCTACCAGCCGCCGCAAGATATGCAGGACTTGGTGAACCGGTATGATACCGTTTTCACTGGAACTGTCGCAGAAATTTCCCCACAGGGTCCAGTGAAACCCTACGATTGGAAACCAGAGGATGATGCACTCTCCCGAAAGTACGCCATACCCTTACCGCGCATGGCAATCACTTATTACACCATACGAATCGAAGATGTGCTGCTGGATGACGGAAACATTCGCTTACATCCCCAGTTGGGGTTGACTGGCGCCCACAGTCCCGCCCGCCCGCAAGTAGGGGAAAGATTTTTGTTTGCTCTTAAACAACAGCCTGATGGACTCAGCTATGGGCTGACTGCTGACTGGTGCCTCATTCACCTGGACGGCGGTGTGATTCGCAATTTTAATGGGGAAGCGCCACGCTATGCCGGAGTGACTGGCGAGGCGACCCTAAAGGCCACGGTCCGGGCAGCGGTGCCGGGCCGGGTTGCTTTGCCAGTGGAGAAATGGCCCATACAGCAACAGTGGGTTGCCGACGAGAACACGCTGCCCCAAATCCGTAACCGCCCGGCGGCGCCGTCCCGCTGAGGAACCGGAATCAGTGACGCACAATAGGACGCGCACCGGCAAATGCGGTTATTCTCTTTCCGGTGCGCAAGTTCAGCATAAACAGGCCGCAGAGCCGCTGGCCTGTAACCGGCCGCCCACGATTCTCTCTCCGGTGCGCAAGTTCAGCATAAACAGGGGCGGGAATTTCCGCCCCTGTTCCGTCTTGCCGGGACGCCCAGGCGGCTTACTTCCCTTCCTTAATCCAGTCCGACACCCGCTCCGCGATCATTATAGTGGTGCCGTTGGTGTTGGCGCGGATTACGTCGGGCATCACTGAGGCGTCAATCACTCGCAGGTTCTCCAGCCCGTGAACCCGGCAATACTGGTCCACCACCGCCATCGGATCGGCGGCGGGGCCCATCTTGCAGGTGCCGCTGATATGGTGCTGGGTGTAGGCGTTGCGGAGCATCCAGTTGTCCAGCGCATCGTCGGAGGCGAAGTCGGCCTCGGTGGGATTCAGCATCTCGGCGATGTGAGCCGACATTGACGGGTGTTCAGCGATGTGGACGGCAGTTCGCAGCGCCTCGCGCATCCGCTCCCGGTCGTAGGGGGCGGAAAACAATTGGTAGTCCAGCCGCGGCTGCACGTGAGGGTCAGCGGTGGTCAGGGTAATCTCCCCGGCGGAAGTGGCGTTTTGCAGGCCCACGCTCAGGCCCCAATGGAACTGGTCGCCCTCGTAGCTGACGCTGGCCGGGCGATGCTCGCTGGTCATCAGCGTCGGGGTAATCTGGAAGTCGGCGCGGGTGGGCGAACCCGGCGTGCTGAACCGCAGGCCCACCTGGATCGTCGGTGTCTCCACGTCGGCCGGGTCGCCGTAGCCCCGGAACACCATGTAAGCAGCCGGGTGGTCGCAGAAGTTCTTGCCCACGCCGGGCAGATCGTGTACCGAGGCGATGCCGTGGGCCGCCAGCTCGCCCGCCGGGCCCACGCCAGACAGCAGCAGCGCCTGGCAGGAGCCGATGGTGCCGCTGCTCAGGATAATCTGCTCGCCCTCCACGGTGAAGACCTCGCCGCCGCTCTCGGCCTGAACGCCCACGGCCTTCGGCTTTTGTCCCGGTTGCGCCGGAGAGTCAAACAGCACCCGGTGGACGGTGACGTTGCCGCGCACGGTGATGTTCAGGCGGTGGCGGGCCTGCGAAAGGTAAGTCAGGGCGGTGCTCATCCGCACGCCGTCAATGTTGTTCAGGGGGCGGACGCCGATGCCGTTGGAGTCGGGGGAGTTCTGGTCCGAGTCTTCCGGAAAGCCGACGCCGACGCAGGCGTCATAGAAAGCGGAGGAAACCGGTATCCAGTCCTCGCGCTTGAAACGGCGTATGGGCAGTGGCCCCTCGTCGCCGTGGAAGTCGTCACCGGGGTGGTCCCAGTCGTTTTCCATCTTGCGGAAATAAGGCAGGCACTTGGTGAAGCCCCATTCGTCGTTGCCCCAACTGGCCCAGTTGTCATAGTCTTCCGGCACGCCCCGGAACACCACTTGGCCGTTGATGGCGCTGGAGCCGCCGGTGGCCTTGCCCCGGGGGATAATCATCGGCTCGGTCTGGGTCGAATTGGCGATGCCCCGCAGGTCCCAACTATGGGGGCCGTAGGCCGAGCGCCACACGTTGTAGCCTCGTTTCAGGTCGTCGGGCAGATGCTCGAATTCGGGGTAGTCGGGCCCGGCCTCCAGCAGCAGCACCGATTTGTCCGGGTCTTCGGAAAGTCGGGTAGCCACCACACAGCCGGCCGACCCGCCGCCTACCACGATGTAATCGTACTTCACTCCAAAACCTCTCCAAGATGCGCAAATTCAGGAACCGACCATTTTGGACTGTCTACAGTCGCGGTTTATTATATACTCAGGCGCAAACGTTGTAGGCAAACCGCAGCGGCGCAGAGTATTTGTTGACAAACGGCGCACATCGCCATAACTTAAACTTCGTCTAGTTGGACTGAGCGCATCACCAGCCGCCTCGAAAGGGGCAGATATTGAGGTATTCTCAACGTGGGTTGGCGTTGCTCAAAACCCGCCATTCCCGCAGATGTGGGAATCGGAGGGTTGAGCGGAAGCCGGTTCTACAATGGCCGTAACGCATAAATTCCCCGAGAAAACGGGAATGACGGACGAATGCCACCTGCGGCCACCCGGCAACCCCAACCCGCGCTTGAGACCACCAGTACCAAGAGGGTGACAAACATGGCTGCTACCACCGGCGAGACCGCCATAGATTTAGGAACTCAGTCAATGCCGGAAACCGACAACGGCAGGACTGCCCCCATCATCAAAGTGGATTCCATCTGGAAAGTCTTCGGCAGAAACCCGGAGCAGGTATTGGCGCCGGAGAACATCGCCAAGAGCAAATCCGAAATCCAGTCGGATCTGGGCGCCGTTATCGGCCTTCATGACGTGTCCTTCGAGGTGCAACGGGGCGAGACATTCGTCATTATGGGACTGTCGGGCAGCGGTAAGTCAACTATGGTTCGCTGCCTTATACGCCTCATCGAACCCACCGCCGGCAGCATCATCATAGATGGCAATGATGTCACCACGATGTCCGACCGGGAACTGATGGAGTTCCGGCGCGGCAAGATTGCCATGGTGTTTCAGCACTACGGTCTGATGCCCCACCGAAGCGTGCTGGAAAACGCTGCCTGGGGGCTGGAAGTGCAGGGCGTCCCAGAAGCGGAGCGGAGCCAACGCACCCGCGAAGTTCTTGAAATGGTGGGTCTGACCGGATGGGAGGCCGCATACCCCCGGCAGCTCTCCGGCGGGATGCAGCAGCGCGTCGGCCTGGCCCGCGCCCTGGTGGTGGACACCGACATCCTTCTGATGGATGAGCCGTTCAGCGGTCTCGACCCCCTCATACGCCGCCAGATGCAGGACGAACTGCTGCGGCTTCAGGAAGAGCTGCAAAAGACCATCGTTTTCATCACTCATGATTTGAATGAAGCCTTGAAGCTGGGGGACCGCATCGTCATCATGCAGGATGGGCGTGTGGTGCAAATCGGTTCCCCAGAAGACATCGTGCTGCGCCCCGAGGACGAGTATGTGGGCGATTTCACTCAAGACGTGCGGCTGGAGAGCGTGCTTACGGCGGCGAAAGTTATGGCGACTCCCAAGGCCACGGTTATGGGGCATCAAGGCCCCCGCGCCGCGCTGCATACCATTGGCGAGAGTGACGGCGACGTTGCCTGGATTGTTGACCGCCGCGAGCGATACTTGGGCCTGCTCACCATTGCCAATGCCCAGAAGGCGCTCCGAGCCGGAGTCCGGCGCATAGATGAGGCAATGGACTACGTAGATCGGGAATACGAGGCCGTCAGCCCGACGACTAATTTTGACGAACTTATCCCCCGCGCTATGTCCAGCGACTACCCCATCCCGGTGACCGACGCCAACGACCTGTTGGTGGGCGAAGTATACCGCAGCGCCCTGGCCGAGGCCTTGGCCGAAACCTCCGCGGCTGACCCGAACTACGAAGCCAACGCCGCCACCAACGCCGCCCTGTCCTCCGAGACGGAGGCGAACAGTTAGCGCGAAATATGAATGATGAACAGCGCAAATTCACAGGGGAATTTGCGCTGTTTGGCATCCATGGTTCTGTTTATCCATGGTTCTGTTTTCTGTTTATCCATCGTTCTGTTTAAGGAGGCCCGGATGGCAGCAGTCACCGGCACCGAAAGTAAAGCGAGGGAACTTGACACGGGTTTGCCGGGCGCAGGCGCGGAAAAGCCGTCTCGAAGGATAATGCCAGATATGTCGCGTCCGGCCTTCCGGTGGCTGGCCGGTCTGGGCGTTGTCGTACTGGTTCTCATCGTTTGTCTGGTGGTTTGGGGGCCGGATATGGAGTACCCCACAACGGTTTCCTCCTCCAAAATCGAAGGCACCAACATCGAGGTAACCAAGTCGATACGCGACACCGTCGGCGCCAGCATAGATGACAGTGTGCGCTGGCTGCAAAGGGAAGGGGCCTGGCTGTTTGGCGGGCTAAACTCTGCGGTCGTTTTTGTGCTGATCAAGATTGAACAGAGCTTGGGGTGGGTGCCTTGGCCTGTGCTGGTCGTAGGCATAGGAATCCTTTCCTTTGCCGCTGGCCGCTGGCCGCTGATGCTGTTCACGATGGCGGCGATGCTGTTTATGGGCTTTATGGACTTGTGGGAAAATACCATCAAGACCGTAGCATTGATGGTGGTGGCGGTGGCCGTATCCGTGAGTATAGGGTTCCCGCTGGGCGTTCTGGCCGCCCGGAGCCGGATGATGGACAATCTGATGCGTCCGATTCTGGACGGGATGCAGACAATGCCCAGTTTCGTCTACCTGTTGCCCGCTGTTGCCTTTTTCGGCTTGGGGAAATCCGCTGGTATCTTCGCCACCGTCATTTACGCTGTACCGCCGGTAATCCGGCTGACCAATCTGGGCATCCGGCAGGTGAACCCAGCCACGGTGGAGGCTGCCCGCTCCTTTGGCGCCTCTCCCCTCCAAATTCTGTCCAAGGTTCAGATGCCCATGGCCTTGCCCACCATCATGGCTGGAATTAACCAGACCACGATGATGGCTCTGGCAATGGTCACCATCGCCAGCCTGGTGGCGGCCGGTGGCTTGGGGGATAACGTGCTGAGGGCGCTACAGAAGAACGAGTATGGCAACGGAATCATCGCTGGAATCTCCATCGTATTACTCGCCATCGTCTTTGATCGGTTGACCCAAGCGGCTGCCCGCAGCAGGCAGGAAGCGCTTCAGGAAGGCCACTAGGCGGCACAATTTGCGTTTGGAAGAAGAAACGGCGGCCGCCACCGCTTCGGCAACCCGAAGAGAGTCAATCTGGAGCGTATCGGAAAGGTGGAAAGCACTCTATTTCCCTCTTTTCACCGCGTTGACCATAATCGGGGTGGGGTATGTGGTCTGGCATGGACTCACTCACCGCCCCGAAGGAGACATACACGACGCCACTGCAGCCATCATCCTGCGCCTGGCTCCCGCGATTATTGCGGCGGCGGGTGTGAGCGTCGTGACAACGGAGCTAGTGAGGTACGCCACCATGCTGTCAGACATCCTGCGAGAGAAAGTAGACAAATGGATTGCCAAGAGCCGCGCCGAAGAAAGAGAGAAGGCCAATGCTAAAGGCCGCACCGAAGGCCGCACCGAGGGCCGCACCGAAGGCCACGCTGAAAGGCAGAACCTGTGGCTGGATTGGAATGGCAGACGCCTAGAGGCCGAAACCAAAGGCGAGCCTTTCACCGAACCGCCGCCATCCCTCGATTAGAGGCAAATCCTCGCTCCCTGGCGGTTTGACACAGCGGTTTGACGCTGATATAAGTTGATAGCTTGGCAAATTACGCCGGGCTGCCACTGATTCCAAGCCAACACGTGGCAGGAATCATCCTAAAATCAAGGCTCATACAGGACGGAGGGTATTACCTTGCTGACAAGGAACAGATTCATTCCTCTGGCAATGCTGCTGGCTATTGCGGCCATGATTGCTGCCGTCGCCTGCAGCTCGGATCCAGTCGAAGTCACCAAAATTGTCGAAAGGGAAGTAGAGGTTACCAAAGTCGTAGTCGAGACCGAAACGGTTATTGAAGAGAAAGAAGTTGAGGTCACCAAAATTGTCGAAGTGATGGTCGAGCCCCCCGAAGGCCCCAAAGAAACGATAGTCTTCGGAGACCTCAACTGGGCCAGCGCCCTGTTGCAGAATCGTATCGCCCAGTACATCGTGGAACATGGCTACGGATATCCTACGGACGTGAAGTTCGGCGCCACGCTGCCTTTGTTCGAGGGTCTGCAGCGCGGCGATACCGACGTCACCATGGAAATCTGGCTGCCCAACCAGGATGAAGCCTGGAACAAGGCCCGCTCCGAAGGCGCCGTCCTGTCCGTAGGCAAGAGCCTGGGTGAGGACTGGCAATCCGCTTTTGTGATTCCCGCCTACCTCCAGGAGCAGTACCCTGAGCTGGACAGCGTGGAAGATCTGACCGACCCGAAATTCAAAGCGCTGTTTACCACTCCGGAGACCGGAGACAAGGCAAGGCTCGTATCCTGCGTTATCGGCTGGGCCTGCGAAGGTGTTAACGAGGCCCAGGTGAAAGGCTATGGCCTGTCGGACCATGTTGAGATTGTTAACCCCGGTGACGGAGCCGCGCTGAACGCCGACCTCAACGGCGCTTACGAAAGGAAGGATCCCTGGCTGGGTTATCAGTGGGGGACTAACGACCCTGCTCTCAAACTGGACCTGGTGCGGCTGGAAGAGCCTGCTTACTCAGATGAGTGCTGGTTCACTACCAAGGCTTGCGCTTATGAAGACGCAACCATCCTGATTGCGGTGAACCCCAACCTTCCTGGGGATGCCCCAGATGTGATAAATATGCTCCGCAATTGGGACTTCAACATAAACATCTACAAGTCCGTAGTCCAGTGGCAAGCCCAGAACCCGAACGCGGACGACAGAGACACGGCCTTGTGGTGGCTTACCTCCAACCAGGACATCTGGTCTGGGTGGGTGACTGACGAAGCCGAGGTTAGCATTTTGGCCGCCTTGGACGCCGGCAAGGAAGCTGAGGGTTGGCCTGACGAGTAGACCTCTTCTCATCCAACCGCGCGGCACAGCATAATCCAGCAGGCGGCCCTTCGGAAGTCGGGCCGCCTCTCTTTGCGGCTGAACCCCTCCCGCAACATTGTCTTTGCGGTAGAATATATGGCAGGTACATCTATGCTCCACTCACCCCGACAGCAGGCGGCGCGCTTGACGCGCTATCACCGCCAGAGCGTTCGGTTGCTGCGCGATGCTATGAGCGAGGCGCGGCAAGGCCGGTGGCTGCGTTGCGAGGAACTACTGTGGGGCAGCGCCACCCTGGCAGTCAAAGGCGTCGCCCTCAGTCGCAGCGATGAAGTGGACAGCAGGCAAGCGGTGGAAGAGTATGCTCAAGGCCTGGGCCGCGAGCATAACGACCGGCGCATCCGCGACGCCTTCAGCCGTCTCAGCTCCTTCGCCGACGCCGCCGACCGGATGCGCGAGTCGCGGGCCGATGCCCAGCGGTTGGTCGCCATTCTCGAAGACGTCGCATCGGCAGTGGAGCGGCTGTGGGATATGCTACCCCCGAATGATGCGCTAGATGTACAGGATTTCCTGTATGAAACCGATTCCCCGGATCACAATGATGAGCCGACGCCGGATGAGCCGCCCCCGCCTTGGGCGCGGCGTTCCGCTCGCCCCCGGCGCCTGCGGCAAAGGCGGATAAATAGGGACGATGACGAATAAGGAACCGGCGCCGCCGCGCACCGTCGCCATACATACCCACGGCTGCAAGCTGAACCAGGCTGACAGCCAGATGCTGACCCGCCGCTTCCGCGAAGCCGGCTATCGCGTGGTGGAGCCGTCTGCCGCCGCCGACGTAGTGGTGCTGAACAGTTGCACCGTAACCGCCGCCGCCGACGCCAAGGCCCGGCAATACCTCCGCGCCGCCCGTCGGCGCAACCCCTGCGCCGTGGTCGTCGCCACCGGCTGCTACGCCCAACGCGCCCCTGCCGAGCTGGAAGGGTTGTCTGAGGTGTCGCTGGTCATAGGCAACACCGGGAAGGGAGGACTGGTGGAGGCGGCCCACGCCGCGTTTGCCTCCCCAAACCCACCGCTGGACACGCCAACCCCGGAGTTCCCGCAAAAGCGGGAATCCATATCGTTGGCCGCAGGCCGCACCCGGGCGATGGTCAAAATCCAGGAGGGTTGCGACCAAGTCTGCGCCTATTGCATCGTCCCCAAGGTACGGGGACGTGAACGCAGCATCCCGCCGGAAACCATCATAGCCGAAATCAACCGCGTTGCTTCTGACCGTGTTGCTTCTGATGGGAACGAGGGCGAAGGCTGCCGCGAAGTGGCTCTCACCGGCACCCAGTTGGGCAGCTATGGATTCGACCTTCCGGGGGCCGACTTGCGCCGCTTGCTGGAGCGCATATTGAAGGAAACATCCGTGGAGCGGGTGCGGGTTTCATCGTTGCAAGCCCACGAAATAATCGCGCCGCTGTTGGAGCTATGGCGCGATTCGCGCCTGATGCCCCACTTTCACATTCCATTGCAGAGCGGCTGCGATTCGACGCTGCGGGCGATGCGGCGGCGCTATGATACGGCGCGCTTCGCCGCGTCGGTCGAACTGACACGGCGGATGTATCCTGATGCGGGCATCACGACCGACGTCATCGCTGGCTTCCCAGGCGAAACGGCCGATGACTTCGCAGCCAGCCTGGAGTTCGCTTCGGCAATGCAGTTTTCCGACATTCACGTCTTCCCTTACTCGCCCCGCCCTGGCACCTCGGCTGCCTACTTTAAAGAGCAGTTGGCAGAGCCCGAGAAACGGGCGAGGATGGGGGAAATGCTGGCATTGTCGGCGGAGTCCCGCCACCAGTTTAGGGAAAGCCAACTGGGAGCAGTGCGGCCTGTGCTGTGGGAACGAACATCCGGGAGCGCGGGGTACTGGACGGGCCTCACAGACAACTATCTGCGAGTCCGCGCGGCCAGCGAACTCCCTTTGTCCAACCGAATCACCAATGCCCGCTTGACCGGGCTGGATGGCGACCGGATGCTGGCGGAAGTGCCGGGCGCATAAAACCCCTTCCCCGGTGAGGGTGCCAAAGCGGGTGTCCCCACGGAGATAATAAAAACTGCCGCCCCAATATATTGGGGCGGCAATGTTGTTGTGCGCCAGTGGGCTTGGCTCCAGGCAGGTTAGAGGTCTACGGCGCGAAGGAAGCCCATTCCACCGCGACGCTCCAGGTATCCGGCGCGCACGTCGTGGCCGTGGGAGAATACCAACAGCCAGCCCTCGCGCTCGGCCCGGAACAGCAGTTCCTTCTTTTGTTCCAGGGTCACCTCTGGGGAATTATCGAAAGCGGAAATGGCTGCCAGGTTGAGGTGATGCGGCGTCGGCACGATGTCGCCGAGATAGACCACCCGCTCGCCGCCATGGTTGAACATGACCATCTGATGCCCGGATGCGTGGCCGTCGGTCACTATCACGTTCAGTCCGGGCAGGATTTCCCGGTCGCCGTCCAGCAGTTCGAGTTGGCCCCTGTCATTTATGGGAATGAAGTTGTCGGCGCGGTGCGAGTTGTTGGCTCGTTCGTTGGGATGGCAGGCCTCGTGCCAGCACCGTTGCTGTACGTAGTACCGGGCCTTGGTGAAGGTAGGCACTATATTACCGGCCCGGTCCAGCCTGGTGCAGCCGCCGGAATGGTCAAAATGCAAGTGTGTCAGAATTACCGCATGTATGTCCTTGGGGGTCAGTCCAACCGTTTTGAGTCCCCGCAATAACCTGCTGGGGCCCAGGCCCAAACTTTCCCTGTTGATATCCAACATGTCTTTGGAGCCGATGCCTGTGTCTACAAGGACGTTCTGACCGCACGCTTGAAGCAACAGGCAGCTCAGCCCCAGGGTCATTCGGTTCTTGCGGTCGGTAGCGACGCTGTTCTCCCAGGTTTCCTTCGGAACCGGGCCGAACATGGAGCCGCCGTCAACCTTCATTACTCCGTCACTGATAATTTTTACGTTTGTTGACATCATCAACCACCCATAGCCCTTTATCAGCAGTCTGGTTTGCCAGGGTTCTCGCTGCCAAACCCGGCTGATACCACCAGAGAGGGGCGCTGAACGGTTTGCGGATGCTGGGAAAGAGTAATAATGCAAAAGACGGGAAAGCGAATAGCACCCGTAAACCCGGTGGCGCCTTGCAGCGATAATCGGGATGCCGGAGATCCTCCGGCAGAATATGTCGGTTCATTAACCTCCTTCTCTCAAATTTTCCGGTAAACCGTGGCGAATCGAGCTGTTAAAAACCCCACTTTCGCCTGAAACACGTTAGCAGTTAAACTGCTAAAACGGGGATTGTCAAGGCTAAATCTGATAATAAAGTTAATTATTTCTTAAAATTTGTATAAATTCTACCTTGCAATCTTGTTCCGAACTAACCGGGCCGCAGTAACTCGTTCAGTGCTATACTACCGCCAGACCATCTAGGGGCAGCAGCGTATGTCTGCCGGCCCGGGCGGAGGAGCAGGCAATGGTACAAACAAACGCAGCCCGGAAAGAGAGCGAGCAGAGCGAACAATCCTTGATGGCCCACCTGTTGCGGCGCGCCGGATTCGGAGCAACCTTCGAGGAACTGGAAGAAAGCCTGTCTGAAGGCTACGAGGCAACGGTTGAGCGGCTCCTGCATCCCGAAGGCGCCCCTGAGTGGGACGACGCCCTTTTCCGCCGCTATCACGTGGACCAGAATAGCCTGATGCTTATAGAAAGCTCCCAGTCTTATTGGCTCTACAGGATGATCAACTCCCCGAGGCCCTTGGAAGAAAAAATCGCTCTTTTCTGGCACGGCCTCTTCGCTACCGCCTATGGCAAGCTGAATCACGCCAAGGCCGTGGTCAACCAGACCAATACCCTCCGCCGCCATGGGTTGGGAACTTTCCGCAACCTGCTGTCGGAACTGTCCCGCGACCCGGCCATGATTTTCTGGTTGGACAACAAGGACAACCACAAGGACGCCCCCAACGAAAACTATGGCCGCGAGCTGCTCGAGCTGTTTTCCATGGGCATTGGCACTTACACCGAGGCCGACGTCAAGGCCGCCGCCCGCGCCTTCACCGGCTGGACTATCGCCAACCAGGACTATATGAGCGTCCGCGCCTCCCGCGATTCCATTTGGCCCCACGGACGCTTGGACTGGCAGTTTTTTTACCGCCCCGAAGACCATGATGACAGTCCTAAGACCTTTCTGAACCAGACCGGATGCTTCAATGGAGAGGACGTGCTGGATATTATCTGCGGCCACCCGGCCAGCAGTTGGTTCCTGGCTGGCAAGCTCCACACCTTCTTTGTGTCTGACCATCCGGACGAAGCTGCCACGCAGGTTATCGCTGAAGACCTGCGCCGCACGGGCGGCGACGTGCGCTCCGCCCTCCGAACCATCTTCCTGTCTGACTTTTTTCGCTCCGGAGCGGCCCGTTACGCCAAGGTCAAGAGCCCGGCTGAAGTTGTTGCAGGCGTGGCCCGCCTGGCTGGCGCATTCCGGGTTCCCAAATGGAACATTGTCAACCTGGCTCTTGACGCGAACTTTATGGGCCAGGAAATCCTCAACCCGCCAACGGTGGAAGGCTGGCACACCGGCACTGAGTGGGTGGACACCGGCACGCTGATGGAGCGGGTCAATTCAGCGGCCCTGCTCATCGGTGACCCGGCCCAGCCTGGCGTCAGGAACATCATCGGGCGCCTGCGGGAAGATAATGGGACGTACACCCCTGAGGAATTGGTGGACTCCTGCCTTAGCCTGTGCGGCGCGCTTGAAGTGTCGGACGCCACCTGCCATGAACTGACGGCCTTCGCCGCTTCCCAGGGCGAGCTGACCTTTGAGCCGCAGTTTGAGAATGGCTGCGCTGAGCAGCGCGTTGCCGACCTGCTCCAGCTTATCGTATCCACTCGTGAATACCAAATGGCGTAGGAGTGCAGACCGGCGCGTTCAACCGCACAGAGAGGTTAATTGCTTAGTATGACCACCACAGCAGCTATCCGATACAGCCACACCGTCGGCTCGCTGTCCAACCAGGGGCGGGGGTTCCAGAACCCGGTGGACGTGGCGCTGGACTCCCAGGGCGTGATGTATGTGCTTAACCGGGCTGGGCCGGAGATACCCTTGCGCCTGCCCTACAAGCGCGTGTCTATGTGTACGGTGGACGAGGAATTCTTGGGCGAGTTCGGTGCTGGCGGCACGAACTCCGGCGAATTTTGGTGGCCCAGTTCCCTGATTTTCGACAGTCGCGACCGGCTGTATGTGGCCGACGAAGCCTTGAACCGCGTTACCGTCTTTGCCACCACTGGCGAGGTGCTGGACACCTGGGGAGAGGAAGGGTCGGCACCCGGGAGACTAAGCCTGCCCTCCGGCGTCGCAGTGGATGCAGATGACAACCTGCTGATAGCCGACAGCGGCAATCACCGGATACAGAAGTTTGCCTCCGACGGGAGTTACTTGGACGGCTGGGGCGGGCCGGGGGATGGCGAGGGACAGTTTAGCGCGCCGTGGGGTATTGCCACAGACCATAAGGGCGCCGTGTACGTGTCCGACTGGGGTAATGGCCGGATACAGAAATTCGACGCCGACGGGCAATATCTGGCCCAATTCCCGCGTTCCGGCGCATCTGTCTCTGATAGGAATCGCATCAGCCGCCCTGCCGGACTGTGCGTTGACACCGAGGGGATAATATACGTAGCAGACTGGGGAAACGAGCGGGTGCGCGTGATGTCCCCGGACGGTGAACTGTTGGCCACGCTGCGTGGCGATTCGCAAACGCCCGCTTGGGCCACTGAGTATTTCCAGGCCAATCCCGAGGAAGGGTCGCTTCGCCTGGAGGCTGACCTGTCACCCACAATTGACCTGCCGGGCGGTTTCGGGACAACCGGCGATCGTGAAGAGTCCGCTAACGTGGAAAAGCTGTTCTGGGGGCCAACGGCAGTGAAACTGGACGGGCGCGGCAATCTGCTCATCGTTGACAGTTGCCGCCACCGCATTCAAGTCTACCGCTGGGAAGGCCAGACGGGGTAGGGATGGTTCAAGAAAATCAGGCAGCCACGCAACCAGATTCCAGCCCGCAACAGAACGCGCCGCAGCGAAGGGGCGTTTACTACGGCTGGTATATCGTTGTAAGCGCAATGTTCATCGCTGCTGTGACCACCGGAGCCCGCAACGGCTTCGGGGTTTTCGTAATTCCGATGAGCGATGCCTTTGAGTGGAACCGAACCACCATTTCCATCGCCGCAGGCATCGGCTGGCTGATGAACGGAATCACGCAGCCGTTTCTCGGTCATCTGTTCGACAAATTCAACTCCCGTAAGGTTATTTTGATCAGCTTGTTGGTGGCCGGACTGGCCACCGCCGGCCTTAGTTTGACCTTCCATTACCTGTTCCTGATATTCCTGTTCAGCTTTGTGCTGTCCACCGCCATGAGCGGGGCCTCTATCGGCACTCTTGGGCCGCTGCTGGCGCGCTGGTTTATGAAGCGGCGGACGTTCGTTCTGGGCTTGGTGGCCTCCGGCACGTCCATAGGCGGCTTGATACTCATTCCTTTCAGCGCATACCTGGTTGAGTTGTTCAACTGGAGAGTGTCTTGGATTGCCCTGGGCTGCATCGTTACTTTCTTGGCGTTGCCTTTGGGATTTATGTTCCTGCGCAATAATCCTGCCCAGATGGGTATGTTGCCCGACGGAGACCCGGAGCCGCCGCAGGACGGAACGTCCGCCGCGCCCGTCCGCAGGCGCGGAACGTTCGAAGTGGACCAGTGGCGGCAGTCTTTTCGCTCGCCGCCCATCTGGAACCTCTCGGCAGCTTACACCGTCTGCGGCGTGACCGTGGGCATCATATCCGTCCACTTCGTGCCTTACGCTGAAGAGCAGATAGGAATTTCGACCACGCTGGCCGGACTTATTTTTGGCATACTGACCGGCCTGAACGTGATAGGCGCCATTGGCGGCGGCTGGCTGGCCGACCGCTTCGGACGCAAAAATGTGTTGGGAACAGTCTACGCCGTGCGAGGCATTGCCTACCTGGTGCTGATTGGCGGCCTGATTGCGGTGGAGCGTTCCATCACCCTTCCGGTCATAGGGTCGCCGGGATTAGCCAGCCTCTGGGTTTTTGCCATTCTGGCCGGCTTTTCCTGGATTGCCAGCGTGCCTATCACCACGTCGCTCACCGCCGACGTTTACGGCTTGCGGGCGTTGGCGACTATTTCAGGAATTTCCTTCTTGTGCCACCAGATTGGCGCTTTCGTCAGCATAATATTGGCGGGAGTGCTGTACGATTTGACCGGCTCCTACTTGTTGCCCTTCGCCATGGCCGGCTCCCTGCTGATTCCGGCGTCCATCGCCGCCTACACCATCAACGAAAAGAAATACTCGGTGCGCTACCAGAGCGCCCCGGCCCCGGCGGCAGGCGCAGCAGCAGGAGATTAGCGGGGCGGCATCCATTGTTGCGCAGGTCAACTAAGTGCCAGTGAACGCGGATAAACCGCAACTTTGGAAGCAGGATATTGCGCTGTCGGTGGATATGTTCAACGCCTGGTTCGTTGAGTTCGCCCCGGCAGCATATCAAGATACCAGAGAGCAGACCAGCGAGCGTGTTCAGACCGCTCTGAGCAACACCGCCAACTTGACGGAAATTTCGCCCGACATTCTTGTGGAAGAACCTTCGACGGTTGCAATTCTTCGCATGGCGACTGCGCCGCCAATAGCGAGAGACAGGCTGATTGGTTTGGCTAACGTTCCGCCGAACCTCCTGAAAAATATGGAAATTGACAATAGGCTTCCTCCGCGAATGAACTCCGCTGGATTACGGATCCATCTCCGACAGATATGCCGTGTTATCGAACAATTAGCGGATAGAGACATATTTCATTGGCTGAATAGCCGTCAAGAGCCGACTCAGTTGGACTTGTATCGAGCAGCAACGATAGTGGCAGACCGACTATGCGGCGCGATCTCGGACCCGATTATTCGGAACACTCAGGAACAGAGGCAATTGACCGCTATCGGAAGCTGGCTAGGAGAACAGGGCTACTCCCTGATTCCAAGTGGTCAATCTCCAACTCTCGATAAAATGAATCCAGGTACGTATGCTTTCCGGATGAATGTAATTGTACAGCGAAACAGTCGAGCAGTGAACATTCCCATTGATACAGTGGTTATGCCATTGACAGCCGAAGAAGATAGCTTGCCGATTCTAATCGAAGCCAAATCAGCCGGTGATTTCGCCAACACCAATAAACGCCGAAAAGAAGAAGCCACGAAGGTCAGCCAGCTTAAGGAGACATACGGAGAAAATCTGACTTTTCTCCTATTTCTTTGTGGCTACTTCGACAGTGGGTATTTGGGATATGAAGCTGCCGAGGGGATTGATTGGGTTTGGGAACACCGAATGGAAGACTTGAAAAAATTTGGAATATGAGAGAATCCACTCAGTCAAATATCGAAAAAGCGCGGATGCGCTATCAAACCTTAGTGGATTCTCAGGTGACCGCTGAGTATCGGAACAAACTGGGCCAGCACGCCACTCCTCCGGCGCTGGCAATGGACATAATCCGCTGCTCGAATGCGTTGTTGTCTCGCAATGATCTCGTCCGTTTCATGGACCCGGCCTTTGGTACGGGAGCTTTCTACTCAGCTTTGGAAATGACGATTCCGAGCTGGAAAATCGCATATAGCACTGGCTACGAGATAGACTCCCGAATTGCAGGAGCAGTTAACAATCTATGGCCAAGCAATCAACTGGAGTTGCGGGTTGAAGATTTCACGCTATCTGCCCCACCCAGCGGTGAAGAGGTTAAGCCAAATTTAATTGTTTGCAACCCCCCATACGTCCGGCATCACCATATCGGACGCGAAAAAAAGATGTACTTGCGGAAGAGGGTGAAAGAAAAGACTGGAATCTCTATCAATGGCCTTGCCGGGCTGTATTGCTATTTCTTATGCCTTGCCCACGAATGGCTGGCTGATGATGGGTTGGCTGTATGGCTAATCCCCAGCGAATTTATGGACGTTAACTACGGACGAGCAATCAAAGAGTATTTGCTGAATAGCGTCACTTTGCAGAGAATCCATCGGTTCAACCCCCATGACGTCCAGTTTGACGACGCTTTGGTGACTTCTACGGTAGTATGGTTTAAGAATTGCCGTACTTTGTCTGACCATGAAGTGGAAATTTCTTCTGGTGGGATGCCCTCGCAACCGAGCTGGCGGAAAACTGCCGCGGCAAGTTTATTGCACAGTTCAGACAAATGGTCCGGAATGTTTTCCTCTAAAACGAATGCCACCTATCAGAAAACCGATGTTGGAACAATAGGAGATTTGTTCGATGTAAAACGAGGGATAGCTACTGGTTTCAATCGTTTCTTTGTGCTGACCCCGGAGCAAGTATTAGAAAATCAAATACCGCCGGAATTTCTGACGCCCATCCTGCCAGCCCCGCGGCGCTTACCGGTCAATGAGGTCCACAGCGACGCTGTTGGCAATCCTATGTTGGAGCGCAAGCTGTTTTTGCTGAATTGCAGACTTCCCGAAACGCAAGTCCCATTACACTCTTCCGCTCTTGCCGGATATTTGGAAAAAGGCCGGATACAAGGCGTACACGATCGCTACTTGTCCCGCACTCGTTCTCCTTGGTACAGACAGGAACAGCGTCCCCCTGCTCCGTTTCTGTGTACTTATATGGGAAGAACCCGTTCTGACTTGTCAGGCCCCTTCCGCTTTATTCGGAATCACTCTCAAGCAACAGCTCCCAACCTGTATCTTATGCTATACCCAAAACCTGGCTTGGCAAGTCAAATCAAGAATGAACCATACACTGCCGACAGGTTGTGGGAAGCGTTGAATGCAATCCCATCCGAAGTAATGATGGCCCACGGCCGCGTATACGGTGGTGGGCTGTACAAGATGGAGCCTAAAGAGCTGGGCAGGGTTCCATTGAAATTCCTGGCGCCTGGGCGTCCGGCGCAGACGCGAGTGGACACGCCAATAGACGAAGGCGGGCAGTTGCGGTTATTGAACGAAGGAGGAAAACGATGTGAGGCTGTTCCCGACAACTGAAGGAGTGCGGTAAACGCGCCCCTCAGTTGCATCAGCAAATACGTTGGTTACCCCCGCCGCTGCCGCGCCCACGAGTTGCGCAACGCCACTGTGCGGTTGAATACCGGAGCGCCGGGCCGCGTGTCCGGGTCGGCGCAGAAGTAGCCTTGGCGCAGGAACTGGAGGCGGTCGCCCGCCTTCGCTTCGGCCAGGGAAGGCTCCACCTTGGCCGTGATTGTCCGTAGCGAGTCCGGGTTAAGGTTGTTGGTGAAGTCGCCGCCTTCCGGCAGGTCACTGGGGTCTTCTTTCAGGAACAGGTGGTCATAGAGCCGGATTTCGGCGTCTAGGCAATACTCCGCCGACACCCAGTGGGACGTGCCGCGCACCCGCCGCCCGTCGGCGGAAGTGCCGCCGCGGGTGTCCGGGTCGTAGGTGCAGCGCAGTTCCGTAATCTCGCCGGTCGCTTCGTCCTTCATCACACTGGTGCAGGTTACATAATATGAATCTTTCAGCCGCACTTCGCGGCCGGGAGAAAGGCGGTGGAAACCGCGCGGCGGTTCTTCCGCGAAATCGTCCCGCTCGATGTACAGCGTGCGCGAGAAGGGCAACGCCCGGCGCCCGGCGCTGGCGTCTTCCGGGTTGTTCTCCGACTCAACATATTCGACCTGCCCTTCCGGATAGTTCTCGATGACCAGCTTCACTGGGTCCAGCACCGCCATCACGCGGGGGGCGCGCCGGTTCAGGTCTTCCCTGATCGAGTGTTCCAGCAGCGCAATGTCTGTCCACGCATCACGCTTGGCGACTCCGATGCGCTCGCAGAAGTCGCGGATGGCTTCGGGGGTGTAACCTCGCCGCCGCAGGCCAGACAAGGTGGGCATTCGGGGGTCGTCCCACCCGTTGACGTAACCGCCCTCTACCAACTGAATAAGCCGCCGCTTGCTCAACACAGTGTAGGTGAGGTTGAGGCGGGCGAATTCGATTTGTTGCGGGCGGTATATGTACAGTTCGTTCAGCAGCCAGTCGTATAGCGCGCGGTGCCCCTCGAACTCCAGAGTGCAGATGGAATGGGTGACGCCCTCAATGGAGTCCGATTGTCCGTGGGCAAAGTCATACATCGGATAGATGACCCAGTCGTCGCCGGTGCGGTGGTGGGTTGCCTTCAGGATGCGGTACAGCACTGGGTCGCGCAGGTTCAGGTTTGGTGAGGCCATATCAATCTTGGCCCGCAGCACCCGGCTGCCTTCGTCGAACTCACCTGCCCGCATCCTCTGGAACAGAGTCAGGTTCTCACCGACGGAGCGCCCGCGGTAAGGACTTTCCCGTCCCGGCTCGGTCAGTGTGCCGCGATACTCGCGGATTTGGTCGAAGGTGAGGTCATCTACGTAGGCCTTGCCCTTGCGGATGAGTTCAACGGCCATTTCGTATAGTTCCCCGAAGTAGTCCGATGCGTAAAACAGGTTGTCGCCCCAGTCCCAACCCAGCCAGCGCACGTCCGCCAAGATGGAATTGACGTACTCCACTTCCTCCCGCGTGGGATTGGTGTCGTCGAAGCGCATATTGCAGTGGCCGCCGTTCTCCGCCGCCAGGCCGAAGTTGAGGCAAGCCGATTTGGCGTGGCCGATGTGCAGGTAGCCGTTGGGTTCCGGCGGAAAGCGGGTGATGACATTGCCGCCGAATTTGCCGGTGCGATTGTCTTCGGCGACTATGGCGCGGATGAAGTCGGATCCCTCCGAGGCGGCAGTGTTTACCGTTTGCGTCATTCTCTGTCTTCCAGGGCAGTGTTTTGTTGTGTAGGACGCCCTGCTAAGGTGGGCGAAGGTGAAGAAAAGGGCAGGAGCTAACCTTCCCCGTCCAGCTTTCGCGCCGCTAACCGCAGACGGGCGAGAACTTTTTCCCGGCCCATAACTTGCATCGTCTCGAACAGCGGGGGGGATACGGCGCGTCCGGTGGCGGCCGTCCGCAACAGGCCAAAGAATTGGCGGCGGGAAAGCTCCAATCCCTGGCAGGTTTCGCCCAGCGCGGCTTCCAGTTTCTCATGTCCGAAATCTCCGCCCGGAGGAATGCTCCTCAGTTTACTCAACGCTGATTGCAGGGCGGCCAAGGCGCCCTCGACGTCCATTCCCTTCTGCACCAGCGTTGCCGGGTCGTAGTCCGGTGGCAGCTCGCCGAAGAAGCAGGCGGTAATATCGTCAGACTCGTCCAGCCGCTTGAGCCGTTCCTGCACCAGCGGAGCGATGTTGCAGAGGTAATCCTGCTCGTCAGCGTCCAAATGCCGCGGGATGTACTCCGCCATACGCCGCGCCAGTTCCTCGGCGGGCAGGTCGCGGATGTATACGCCGTTCATCCAGAGCAGTTTTTCTTGGTCGAAGATGGCGGCCGATTTGGTGATGCGGTCCAGAGTGAAGTTGTCTATGATCTGCCGGAGCGTGACAACTTCCGTGCTGCCGTCCAGTGACCACCCCAACAGCACCATGAAGTTGAGCATCGCTTCGGGTAGGTAGCCTTGCTCCCGGTATTCGCCGATAGCAGTAGCCCCGTGGCGTTTCGACAGCTTGGCCCGGTCGGGGCCGGTAATCATGGGCAGGTGCGCGAATTCCGGCGGCTCAAAACCGAAGGCGCTGTATAGCTGTAAGTGACGTGGGGTGCTGGGCAACCACTCCTCGGCCCGCATCACATGACTGATTTCCATAAGGTGGTCGTCGGCCACCACCGCCAGGTGATAGGTGGGGAAGCCGTCGGACTTCAGGATGACAAAGTCCTCCTGCAACTCGTTGCTCCACTCTATGTCGCCGCGTATCAAATCGTGGACGCGAGTGACGCCGGACTCCGGCATGGCGAACCGGACGACGCGGTTATCGGCGCCCACTGGTTCGCTGACGGCCCCAGCCCGGCCCAGGCGGCGGCAGTTGCAGCCATTGCCCCATTGCAAATTTGCCTCCCCCACGGGAAGAGAGTCAGAGCGGGAGCGCCCCTCACGCCTGGCCCGGCGCAGCCGCTCCAGTTCTTCACGGCTGCAATAGCAGTAATAGGCATTGCCTTGATCTACGAGCTGCTCCGCCATCCGCCGGTAGATTTCCAGCCGCCGCGACTGCTCATAGGGAGCATAGGGGCCGCCGGCTTCGGGGCCTTCATCCCAATCTATGTTGAGCCAGCGCAGCCCGTCGAGGATGGCCTCGATAGCGCCGTCCACGAACCGCGTCTGGTCGGTATCTTCAATGCGGACAATGAATTTCCCGCCGTGGTGTCGGGCGAAAAGCCAGTTGAACAAGGCTGTGCGTATGTTGCCGATGTGGGGTTGCCCGGTGGGACTGGGGGCGTATCTGACGCGAACCGCAGCGGCCAAATCTGAAACTCCCTAGTTAAGGAACTGCCTTCATTGTAGCACGATTGCGGCCATACCGTGAACGGAAACCGTCCCGTTTGCTACAACAAGCGTAACTGCAGATATCGTTAGCGGCTGGATTTGGCGCACCTTTCCGCCACGATGCGGAGCCTGAGCCGGTAAGAGGGTGAGCGGTTTATGCCGCCGTGGTATGCTATGCGCCAAACTCAGCTTGCCCAAACTCAGCTTGGAGGATTGCTCCGATATGACCGCCAACCCCAACGCCAGCGCCAACGTTAGAATAGAGCGCGATTCCATGGGCGAAATGGAAGTGCCCGCCGAGGCTCTTTATGGCGCCTCGACCATGCGCGCCCTGCTGAACTTCCCGATCAGCGACCTTCGTTTCCCGCGAACCTTCATCCGCGCCCTCGGGCTCATCAAGCAGTCCGCCGCCCGCAGCAACATGGCTTTGGATCTGCTGGACGAGCGCACCGGCAACGCCATTGTCGCCGCGGCCCAGGAAGTCATAGACGGCCTGCTCGACCGTCACTTCGTGCTGGACATCTTCCAGACCGGCTCCGGCACCTCCACCAACACCAACGCCAACGAAGTCATCGCCAACCGCGCCAGCCAGCTCCTGGGCGGTGACCTCGGTTCGCGCTTGGTCCACCCCAACGACCACGTTAATATGGGCCAGTCGTCCAATGACGTCATCCCCACCGCCATCCACTTGGCGGCCCTGCTGGCTATCGAGGAAGACCTGATTCCCGGACTGGAAAATCTGGCGGTGGAGCTGGAGAAAAAATCCGAAGAGTTCTGGCCCATCATCAAGACCGGACGCACCCACTTGCAGGACGCCACGCCGGTGCGGTTGGGGCAGGAATTCCTGGGCTACGCCGGACAGTCCCGCTACAGCGTCCGGCGGATGCGGCGGGCGCAGCAAGCGCTGGCCGAGGTGGCCCTGGGCGGCACGGCAGTCGGCACCGGCGTCAACACCCATCCGGAGTTCTCCGCCCGCGCCTGCGCCTATGTGTCCGAGGCGGCGGGAGTTGAGATCCGTGAGACCGGCAATCACTTCCAAGCCCAATCTTCACTGGACGCTCTGGTAGAGGCCAGCGGTGAACTGAAGACGGTCGCCATTAGCCTGCATAAGATAGCCAATGATATCCGCTTCATCGCCTCTGGCCCTCGGGCTGGGCTGGGTGAAATCAGCCTGCCGGAGGTGCAGCCAGGCAGCTCGATAATGCCGGGCAAAATCAACCCGGTTATTGCCGAGTCCGTGGTGCAGGTGGTGGCCCAGGTGGTGGGCAACGACGCCGCTGTAACCCTGGCCGGGCAAGGAGGCTACTTCGAACTGAACACCATGATGCCAGTGGCGGCCCACAACATCCTGGAGTCCATCTCCCTGCTGGCCGCCTCCGCTAACAACTTCGCCGACCAGTGCGTTGAGGGTATCGAGGCCACCGCCGTCGGCCCGGATATGGTGGAGAAAGGCTTGATGCTGGGAACGGCCTTGGCCCCGGCCATCGGCTACGACGCGGCCGCTGCTATCGCCAAGGAAGCCGCGGCCACCGGCGCCACCATCCGCGAGATGGCAAAGGAAAAAACGCAGCTAACCGACGCTGAGCTGGACACCCTGCTCAACCCCGAAGGCATGACTGAACCCGGCGTCAGTGTAGGCGGCGGCGGGGGCTAGACGCAGCTTGGATAGTTCCAATTTACGGACAGTCAGGGGCGGATTTTCCGCCCCATTCTTTAAACGATGCCTAAAATTTGGATTTCGGCCCTGCCAAATGCGGTGCGCAACACAACGGCATTAGCCATTTCACGGCAACTAACCCAGCCGCTGTTTTCAGAGCCGCAGAGTAGATGCGCTGTTGGTTTCAGTCCGCCGTTACCTCTCATCCCACAGTGGCAACCCTTGCCCTACGGCCTCCCGCAGGCAGTTTGGGCAGCGCTGATCTTGGGTATGCCCGTCTGCCGGGTACAAATTTTCGCCACGCAAGCCGCAGAGGAAATCGGGCATTATCTCTTCGATGCCCACCTGCAAAAGGTAATGTACCTTGCCGGTCTTCCCCCCGAAGGCCCACCACCACGGCGTCTGCCCCGACGACATGCCGTTGAGGAATGACTTGAAATCGTCCTCCCAATCATCGCCAGGCAGTTCCACCAGCCAGCGGCCCGTAGATGAATCAGGGTCGCGTTCCGCTTTCAGGCTGCCACGGCGGATGTATTCCCGAACATCCCGCTGCGAAACGTTCAGCCGACGGGACGCTTCCTGAATAGTAACCTTCTCCATAGCTTGTCTCCGGGAACATCAAACTCGGTGAGCGTTAGTGGTCAGACGCTGACGATGGCCGGGTCCTCTATGGTGTCGGCCAGTGAGCCGCCGGGAGGCACCATTGGGTAGACATTGGTTGCCTGGTCCACCACGAACTCGATGAGGAAAGGCCCGTCGTGGGCTTTGGCCTGCCGCAGGGCCGGCAGCACTTCCTCCTGCTCCGACACCCGCACTGCGCCCAGGCCGTAGGCTTCGGCCAGCTTGACGTAATCCGGGCCAGGCACTGGCACGGCCTTCAGGTGATTGTCGAAGTACATCTCCTGCCACTGCCGCACCATCCCCAAGTGTCCGTTGTTAATAAGCGCATACTTGACGGGCAGCTTCTCTTCGGCGGCGGTAACCAGTTCCTGGAGGGTCATCTGAAAGCCGCCGTCGCCGGCGATGCTCCATACCGTAGCATCCGGTCGGGCTGCTTGCATACCCAAAGCCGCTGGCACCTCAAAGCCCATAGCGCCCTGACCGCCGGATGACACAAAGGTGTTGGCCTGGTTGAAAGAAAGGAACTGGGCGGCCCACATCTGGTGCTGCCCAACCCCGGTCACCACGAGGGCGCCCGGGTCTTCCTGCAACAGGTCGTTGAGGCCGGACATCACCTGCTGCGTTTGCAGGCTGTCCGAGGGCGGAATGGCCAAGGACGGGTGCTCTCGCCGCATCCGGTTGATGCGTTCCATCCAGTCCGGGCGAGGGGAGTGGGACACCAGCGGCGTCAACGCCTGCATCACCGTTTTGGCGTCGCCGGGCAGGGCCACCTCCACCGGCACGTTGCGCCCGATCTGCGTCGGCTCAATGTCAACATGGATGACGCGGGCGTGGGGCGCGAAGGTTGACACCCGCCCGGTTACGCGGTCGTCGAACCTCATGCCGATGCCAACGATCAGGTCGGCCTCGTCCACCGCTATGTTGGCCCAGTACATCCCGTGCATCCCCAGCATTCCCAGGTTCAGGGGATGTCCGCTGGGGAAGCTGCTCAGTCCCAAGAGGGTAGTGATGACCGGTATCCCCGTTGCCTCCGCCAACTGCCGCAACTCTTTGGCCCCGCCCGAGGCCAGCACGCCGTGGCCGGTGATGATTAGCGGGCGCTCCGCCTCGTTAATCAGGCGGGCGGCGTCCTGGAGGTTGTTGCGTGTTTCCTCAGATAACTCCGGCGTCTCGCCAAGCGCAGGTTCCGGGAAATCGGCGTCGGCCATCTCGAGCTGCACGTCGCGTGGAATGTCAATCAACACCGGGCCGGGCCGTCCCTCCTGCGCCACGACGAAGGCTTCGTGGATGGTGTCAGCCAAGTCGCTGGCGGACATCACCATGATGCTCTTTTTGGTGCAGGTGTAGGTGATGGAGCAGATGTCGCATTCCTGAAAGGCTTCCGAACCCAATGCCGTCCGCGCCACCTGTCCGGTGATGGCGATGAGTGGCACCGAGTCGGCCTTGGCCCCCATGATGCCGGTGACCAGGTTGGTTGCGCCGGGGCCGGAAGTGGCGACGCAGACGCCCACCTTCCCGCTGACCCGCGAATAGCCGTCGGCGGCGTGGGCCGCGGCCTGCTCATGGCGCACCAGAATGTGCCGCAACTGCGGATATCCCCACAGCGCATCGTAGAATGGGAGTATTGCCCCGCCCGGATGCCCGAAGAGAACCTCGACGCCCTCCCGGATCAGGCTTTCGCAGATGATTTCCGCGCCTTTCATTTTCTGGACTTTCAAAGCAGCGCCTCCGGTTGCGTATGCGCTCAGGCCCGCGGGCCGACAGACCTTACCCTGTCAGAGAAGAGTGGGGGGAGAGAACCGCTTGCCGACAATAAAAAAAGCCCGCCCCAATATAGGGACGGGACTTCACTATTCCCGCGGTACCACCCTATTTGCCCCGGCGAAGCCGGAGCCTCTCTTGCAGGCACTATCATGCCCCGTCGTTGCTAACGGGCGACGACCCCCGTCCTGACCTACTCGCCATTCAACCTGCTTTCAGTCGGCGGCTCCGGAGGGATTTTCGATTAGGTTCGATGCGCCTGCTTCCACCATACCAGGCTCGCTATGCCCGCAACCTTAACCTACTCGTCTCCATCATAGCCTTTCGTAAGGAAGTTATCACAAGGAAACAACAGTGTCAACTGCTCCCATCCCTAGTTTTATCGAGGGAGGGCAAAATTCTGCTCTATAATTGTCATTCCGCGCTCAACCCAAGAATATCGCTGCGGTAGTGTGGAATGTTTATGGTGGAAGCCGCCAAAACCGGAACAGGGTTGTCACCCTGCGCTCACAATCACGAGCTTTGCCCCTATATTTTCTCTGGAACTTGTTGACAGTGACTTATCCGGCTGTTAAAATTCCTTGCACGATATCCGCTATGAGCGGGAGTATTAGCGGCGTCCTGCCTCAGAGAGTCGGCGGCTGGTGCGAGCCGATGGCAGAAGAGCCGTGAACTCGCCCGGGAGCGGCCCGCCTGATTACCCCGGTTAAACCGGGAAAGCAGGGTGCGGCGGGTGACTCCGTTAAACGTCTTCAAGCCGTCCTGTTGCGGTATCGCATCAGGAAAGAAGGGTGGTACCGCGGGCTTTTACCCGTCCCTTCAGTGGGGGCGGGATTTTTTATTACCCAACTCCGGGCATACGCCGGAGTTCCGAATCACGGTCATTCGTCCCTTGGCAGGGTATATGAAACTTAGCGGCGCTGAAATTGTTTGTGAGAGCCTCCTAAAAGAGGGGGTGGAAATCGTCTTCGGATTGCCTGGCGGCGCGGTGTTGCCGTTATATGGCGCAATGGCCAAATACCCTGACTTGCGGCACGTGCTGGTGCGCCATGAACAGGCAGCCTCGATGGCTGCCGACGGATACGCCCGCGCCACCGGGCGGGTAGGCGTCTGCTCCGCCACCAGTGGGCCCGGCGCCACCAATTTGGTGACCGGCATCGCCACTGCCCAGATGGATTCGGTGCCGCTGGTAGCCATTACCGGCCAGGTGCCGCGCGGGGCCATAGGCCGAGACGCCTTCCAAGAAACCGACGTCACCGGCATCACGCTGCCCATCACCAAGCACAACTTCTTGGTGATGGAAGTGGAGGACGTGGCGCCGGCCATCAAAGAAGCCTTCCACATCGCCCGCACCGGACGCCCCGGCCCGGTGCTGGTGGACATCCCTAAGGACGTGCTGCTGGACCTGCGGACGGAGTTCGTCTGGCCCGATAAGCCCAACCTGCCGGGATACCGTCCGCCGGGTGAGGCCCCGATGAAGCAAGTGTCCCAGGCCGCCGAACTCATCAACCGGGCGCAGCGTCCGGTTATCCTGGCCGGACACGGCGTGATTATATCCCTGGCGTACAATGAGTTGATTGAGCTGGCGGAAAAGGCGCAGATTCCGGTCATCACCACGCTGCTCGGCATCAGTTCCATTCCCACAGACCATGTGCTGAGTATGGGAATGCCGGGAATGCATGGCATGGCCTACAACAACCTCGCCATTGACCAGGCCGACCTGCTCATCGGCTTGGGGATGCGCTTCGATGACCGCGTGACCGGCCGGCTGCGTGACTTCGCCCCCAACGCCCAGGTGGTGCATATTGACGTGGACGCCTCGGAGTTGGACAAGAACGTGAAGGCCACGGTTCCGGTGGCGGGTGACCTTAAGCAGGTGTTGAACCAGTTGATTCCCTTAGTGCAGCCCAATGTGCATATTGACTGGCACCGCCGCCTGGACGAACTAAAGGGGCAGCATCCGTCGCTTCACATCCGGGAGTCGGAGGATCTGTTGCCCCAATATGTGCTGAACCGGCTTTCCGAAGTGACCGGTGGCGACTGCATCGTGGTCACCGGCGTGGGCCAGCACCAAATGTGGGCGGCGCAGCACTGCAAATTCAAGGATCCCAACACCCTGATAACATCAGGCGGTCTGGGATCCATGGGCTACGAAGTCCCGGCGGCCTTGGGCGCGCGCATGGGCCGGCCCGACAAGACGGTATGGTCGGTGGCCGGCGACGGCGGCTTTCAGATGACCATGTGCGACCTTGCCACCGCCGTCGAGAACAATGTGGACATCAAGTTTGCTATCCTCAACAACCAGAGCCTGGGGATGGTGAAGCAGATGCAGGATGTGTTCTACGACCGGGAATACTATGCAGTCGAGTATTCCGGCAACCCCGATTTCGTAAAGCTGGCTGCAGCCTATGGCATAGATGGGATGAGGGTGACCCGCAAGGAAGAGGTGGACGACGCGGTGCGCCACGCTATGGAGGTTTCCGGCCCGGTAATCATAGACTTTGTCGTGAAAGCCGACGAGCAGGTGTATCCGTGGATTCCCGCTGGCGAATCGGTGCACGAAATGATCGAAGAACAGCCGGCCAGGGGAGGGCCGTACTGACATGGCTCAGCCGTCCCAGCAGGAACAGCACACCATCATCGCTCTGGTGGAGGACAAGCCGGGGGTGCTGACGCGCATTGCCAGTATGTTCCGCCGCCGCGCTTTCAACATCGCCAGCCTGGCCGTTGGGCGAAGCGAGAAAGAGGGCCTGTCGCGAATGACCTTTGTAGTCAACGGCGATCTCCCCACCGTACAACAGGTTACCCGGCAGCTAGACAAGCTGATAGATGTTATTGAGGTGTCTTACATTTCCACGCACCAGGTGGTGGCTCGTGAGCTGGCCTTGTTGAAGGTAACCACCACGCCGGCCACAAGGGGCGAAGTAATGCAATTCGCCGAGCTGTTCAGCGCCAACATCGTGGATGTCAGCCCAACGTCTGTAGTTATCGAAATCACTGGCGGCGAGCAAAAAGTAGACGCGCTGGAAGACCTGCTGCGCCCCTTCGGAATCACCGAAATGGTCCGCACCGGCTTGGTAGCTATGGTGCGAGGGCAGGAGAGCGGCATGGGCGCGGAGAACCTCGGCGTTCCTACAAGCGGCAACGGCGCTATGAAAATGGATAGCGGCATATAGCTCTCTAACTCAAACGGCATTCTCAAATTACTGTAAGGACGGAACGGGCAACGTATGGTAAACGTCTACTACGATCAGGACGCCGACTTGGGAATTCTTGAAGGCAAGACTATCGGCATCATTGGCTACGGCAGCCAGGGTCACGCCCACGCCCTGAACCTGAAAGACAACGGCCAGAACGTGGTGGTGGGCCTGTATCCCGGCAGCTCCAGCATCGCCGTCGCCGAAGCCGCGGGGCTGCGTGTAGCCAACGTGCCCGAAGTGGCCGCCGAGGCCGACGTGATAATGATGGTGATTCCGGATCACGTTCAGGGCCGCATCTACCGGGAGCAAATCGCCCCCAACCTCAAGCCGGGCAGTGCCTTCATGGTGGCCCACGGCTTCAGCATCCACTACCGCGAGATAGTGCTTCCTGACAACATGGACGTGATGATGGTCGCGCCCAAGGCGCCAGGCCACCGGATGCGCGAGCTGTTCGTCGAAGGCGTCGGCGTTCCCAGCCTGTTGGCGGTGCATCAGGATGCCAGCGGCAACGCCAAGCAAATCGGCTTGGCCTACGCCAAGGGCGTCGGCTGCACCGGGGCCGGGGTGCTGGAGACCACTATCAAAGACGAAACCGAGAGCGATTTGTTTGGCGAGCAGAGCATCCTCTGCGGCGGGGTGACCGCCCTGGTCAACGCCGCTTTCGAGACGTTGGTGGAGGCCGGGTATCCCCAGGAAATCGCCTACTTCGAGTGCCTGCACGAACTGAAGATGATCGTTGACCTGATGTATCAGGGCGGCCACAACTATATGCACTTCTCGGTTAGCGACACCGCCGAGTATGGCTCCCTCAGCCGCCGCAACCGCATCATAGACGAACACGTGCGAGAGAATATGCGTGAAGTCTTGAAGGAGATTCAGGACGGCACCTTCGCCCGCGAGTGGATTGCCGAAAACGACGAGGGCCGGCCCCGCTTCATCCCTATGCGCGAGGCGGCTCAGAACGCCCCCATCGAAGGCATTGGCAAGGAACTGCGCGCCATGATGCCCTGGATGGACCCGAAGTAAACCAATCCTTAGCCGGCGGAACGGCAATGCCGCACGGCTCTTATTCCACAAACCGCAAATTCGCAGAGGAGCGAAATCTATGCAGCAGGAGACGTTGAGTGTAGTTCACCGTCGCACGCTGGTCCTGGCCGGGCTGGGTGTGGTGGACTACGTGACCCTGCCAACCCTTTCTGAACCCCGCAGTTAGCGGTGTATTGGCGTCCCCGAACCCAAATTCAGAAAGGAAACTTGAGGAAAAGGAAGAGATGGCTAACGACAAAGTTCTGCTCTTGGACACCACCCTCCGCGACGGCGAGCAGTCTGCGGGTATCGGCATGACCGGGGCCGAAAAAATGGAAATCGCCCGGCAGTTGCAGCGGATGAATGTGGACATCATCGAGGCGGGTTTCGCCGCCAGTTCCCCAGGCGATTTCGACGCCGTGTCCGCCATTGCCAAGGAAGTTAAGGGGCCCATCATCGCCTCCTTGGCCCGGGCCCATCCCAACGACGTTGACCAGGCTTGGCGCGCCGTGGAACACTCCGAGCGGCCCCGCATTCACGTGTTCCTCTCCTCATCGGAGATTCACCAGATGCACCAGCTCCGCAAAAACCGGGAAGAGGTCATGGAAATGGCCGTAACCATGGTGGAGCGGGCCAAGGGCTACTGCCCCGACGTCGAGTTTTCGCCCATGGATGCGACCCGCACCAACCCGGAATATCTGTACCAGATGCTGACTGAGGTGATACGGGTCGGGGCGACCACCATCAATATCGCCGACACCGTGGGCTACGCTATCCCGTCGGCCAGTGGCTTCGCCCAATTGCTCAAGGACATCCAGGCCAACGTGCCGGGAATCGAAAACGTGGTGCTGAGCGTCCACTGTCACAACGACCTGGGTTTGGCGGTAGCCAACAGCTTGACCGCCGTCGAGACCGGCGCGCGGCAGCTCGAAGGCTGCATCAACGGTATCGGCGAGCGGGCCGGCAATGCTTCTCTGGAAGAAATCATTATGGCTCTGGACACTCGCAAGGATCACTTCGGGGTGGACATCGGCATAGACACCACCCAGATCTACCCGTCCAGCCGGATGGTCAGCCGCATCTCCGGTATGGCGGTGCAGCCCAACAAGGCGGTGGTGGGCGAAAACGCCTTCCGCCACGCTTCGGGTATCCACCAGGACGGCGTGCTGAAAGACCGCTCCACCTACGAGGTGATGCAGCCGGAACGGGTTGGCGTACCGGGCAACAGCCTGGTGCTGGGCAAGCTCAGCGGCCGCGCCGGATTGCAGGCCCGCCTGGAGGCTCTGGGTTACGGCCTGAGCCGCGAGGAAGTCTCCCGCGTGTTTGAGTCTTTCAAGGTGCTGGCCGACCGCAAGCGTGAAGTCACCGACCGCGATCTGGAAATCCTGATGGACGAGGAATCGCGGGAGTCCAGCGAACCCATCAGCTATACCCTCGACCAGGTGCAGTTCAGCGGCGGCGACCACGGCATCGCCACGGCCACGGTGCGGCTGATTGACCCGGAGGGCATACCCACCACCGACGCCGCCACCGGCAACGGCCCGGTAAACGCCATCTGCAACGCCATAGACCGAGCCATCGGCGTGGTCAACAAGCTGGTGGACTTCAATGTGCAGGCCGCCACCGAAGGCCGCGACTCCCTCGGCACGGTTTCCATACGCATCGAGAAAGACGGCAAGACCTACACCGGCCGCGGCGCAGACACCGACATAGTCGTAGCCAGCGCTAAAGCTTACCTGAGCGCCGTAAACCGCCAACTGGCCTCCGACGAGTCGGCCAACGTCCCCGCCTTGGGTTCAACGCCGGACTAGGGCAGAGAATTTGACCATATAGTCCAAAAAGAGGGGCGTCAAAATTGCGCCCCTCTTTGCCTATAAGCTCCCTTAACTCCTGGTTCCGATTGGAATCAGCAGGTCATTTGGGGATTGACTTATGCTAACCAAGCTGGAAATCCGCAATTTCAAGCGTTTTGAAAAAGTTGAAATTGAGTTGGGCAACCCGGTCGTATTCATCGGCCCCAACAATTCCGGCAAAACTTCTGCCATGCAAGCCCTAGCGCTCTGGGATATTGGCCTGAAACGCTGGACCGAGAAACGGGCGCAACGGGACACTCCTGAAAAACGCCCCGGCGTCACAGTTAACCGCCGGGATTTGGTTGCCATCCCGGTCCCCAATGCAAGGCTGATGTGGCATGAACTGCACGTGCGGGATATGCTCCGGGCGGGTGACCGGCAGCAGACTTCCAACGTGCGAATTGAAGTTATTGTTGAAGGCGTTACTGCAGGCCGGGAATGGGCTTGCGGTCTCGAGTTCGACTACGCCAATGAAGAGTCCTTCTATTGCCGCCCGCTGCGGCTTTCCGAAGGCGCCAACCCGGAAAGGATGCCTATTCCGGATGACGCTAGGGATGCGCAAATTGCTTTTCTGCCTCCCATGTCTGGACTTGCATCTACTGAAACTCGCCTCGATCAGGGCGCGGTAAGCGTCCGAATCGGAGAAGGCCGGACTGCTGAAGTGTTGCGTAATCTCTGTTCCCAGGTTTATACCGAACAGCCCGAAGACTGGAAAAAGCTGGTTAATCAAATCAACAGTTTATTTGGAGTGCAACTCGACTCCCCCAGATACATCGTCGAACGCGGCGAGATAGAGATGTCTTATACAGAGCGCAAGGTGAAACTTGATTTATCATCTAGTGGACGGGGACTGCAACAAACCCTCCTGATCCTTGCTTATATGTACGCTAACCCAAGGGCAGTACTGCTGTTGGACGAACCGGACGCCCACCTAGAAATCATACGTCAGCACCAAATATACTCTCTTATCACCGATGCCGCGCAACAAAGCAACAGTCAGATTATTGCAGCAAGCCACTCAGAAATCATCCTGAATGACGCTGCCGGCAAAGATATGGTGATTGCCTTCGTCGGCAAGCCCCACCGGATAGACAACCGAGGAAATCAAGTTCTCAAAGCGCTTCGGGATATTGGATTCGATCACTACTACCAAGCGGAGCAGACCGGTTGGGTTCTTTATCTCGAAGGCTCGACCGACCTTGCGGTATTACAGGCTTTTGCGAGGCGACTGGGCCATGACGAGGCAATTGACGTGCTTGGCCGACCATTTGTGCATTATGTCGGAAACCAGCCAATAGCAGCGAAGAACCATTACTATGGCCTCAAAGAGGCACTTCCAAATCTTAAAGCCGCTGCCCTCTTTGACCGGCTCGAACACCCCTTTCAGGATTTCGGACAAGTTGAGTTGCTGACTTGGGCGCGGCGGGAGATAGAAAACTATTTCTGCTCTCAGTCGACCCTTGAATCATTTGCGCGCAAGTCAGCAGAATCCGATTTCGCAGACCAGCCCATATTCGTTCCGACGGAATCAGAGAGGCGGTTGAGCGCAATGCGCCTTGCCATCGAACAGGTACAGGGCGCAATGGAAACCTTAGGCAAAGGTTCCTGCTGGAGCCCGGACGCCAAGGTAAGCGACGATTTCTTGTCTCCCCTATTTCAAATATATTTCAGAGAGCTTGGTACGCCAAATCTGATGAATAAGCGGAATTTCTACGAACTGGCTGAACACGTCTCGAATGAGGAAATTGACACTGAGATTATCGAAAAGCTGGACGCCATAGTACGTGTTGCAAAAGAAGCGAGCCGCCCTCTGTGATGCTTCCATCACACCAGCCGCATCTGAAATCCGGCGCCGGATGTTGCGCGCCCGTCCAGATGCACTGCCGGGTAGCCCATTTCGCGGAGTTTGGTGGCTAGTTCGGGGAAGCCGTAGACCGTGTAGACCCGTTTCGGCTTCACCGTTTCCACGTAGGCCAGCAGGTCGTTGTAGTCGGCGTGGTCGCTGAAAGGCAGGTTCGAGTCGGCAGGCCGACGCCAGTGGGGAGGGCTGTCGGACGCAGCCCAGCCGGTTAGTTCCATGGTGCGCTGGCGCCGGTAGCTGCTGAGAGCGCGGGAGGCCCGTCCCGGCGGGAAAAGGGCCACAGCGCCGTCCGGCCAATGCCCGTCGAAGGCGAATACCCTTCCGCTGAACTCGACGCCCGCCTCCCGGTAGGCTTCCACTGTCTGGTATATTCCCTCTTCGGCCACGACATCGAATCCGTCGGCCAGCAGGTGATGCAACAGCTCCTGCGCCTTGCCTAGCCGCCAGCCCAGCACTACAGGGCGCTCCCCGCGAGAGAGCCAAGCGCGCAACATACGGGATGCGTTGATCAGGGTCTGCTCTTCGGACGGGAATACGTAGTCGGGATGGCCATAGGTAGACTCGATAACCAGCGTATCCGCCTGCACTGGCTCAAGAGGCTCGTTGGTGGGACTGGGCCGGGTTTTGATGTCGCCGGTGTAGAGCAGCCGCTCGCCGGTTGCCTTGGAGACCGCCAGCGTTTGCGCCGAACCTAGGCAGTGTCCTGCCGGGTGCAGGGTGATGCTGTGGGTGGGCGTGTCCAGCGTCTCGCCATAGGGCAACACGACGGGGGCAGCGTTCTTCAGGTAATCGCGGAGCAGCAGTAGAGTGTTGGGGGTGACCACGGGCCGGCGGTGCCGCCCGGTGTGGTCGGAGTGCGCGTGGGATATAACGCTGGAGTCCCGCTTGCGGCGCGAATCCAGCCACAAGTCGAGTTCGGGAACGTACAGGCCTCGGTCAAACACCACCTCCACGTCAGCCCTCTATTCCCTGGCGTCCGTTATCACTGTCATATCAGCCGCCCGGCCAGTATGCGCCCTTGCGAAAACTAAATGGGTAACAGAGGAGCGAGTTGTGGGGTATAATCGTTCCGGCGGCAGGGTAATTGGACGCCGCCGGAATCTGAAGGAGTATGGTTATGCCCGCAGAAGTTGGCGATGTTGCCCCGGATTTCAAGCTGCCCTCTCCTGAGCATGGAGAGATTACCCTGAGCCAGTATCGAGGCGACAAGACGGTGGTGCTTTCCTTCCACGTCTTTGATTTCACCTCTGGTTGAACCAGTCAGGCCACCCTCTTCCGGCAGGCTCACGGCCGGTTCGAGGAGAACAATGCCCAGGTTCTGGGCATAAGCTGCGATACCGTTCACTCCCATAAGGCCTGGAGCACCGCTATGGGCGGCCTCCCCTACCCGGAGCTTTCCGACTTCCACCCCAAGGGCGAAGCCACCAGGGCCTACGATTTGTGGAACGAGGAACGCGGAGCAGGCAACCGGGCCATCATAATCGTGGACAAGGAAGGCGTCATCCAGTTCCGCGAGGCTTATGTGCCGGGTCAACTGCCCGACCCCAACGACATAGTGGCAGAGGTTGCCAAGCTAAACGCCTAGATGCCGGTGTTCGAGAACGGTGCCGGGGCGCACAGCCGTGCGCCCCGGTATATTTACGCACCCATTTTGCGCACCGGAAGGCAGCTAGGTTGCGCTTATGTCCTGCACAATGTAGGTGAGGTTCTTTTTGGGCGTAGGAACAATGACTTCCTCGCCAATGGCGTGGTCCAGAAGAGCCTGGCCTACCGGCGACTGGATTGATATGCGGCGCGGACGCGACTCTCCATCGGCCTCGCGCGCGTCAACCAGGATGTACTCGATTACCTCGCCGGAATCCTTGTCTTTCACTTTCATTTTCGCGCCGACGGTAGAGCGGGTGATAACGCCGGTGCCTCCCTCGGGCAGGATCTCGGCGTTGGCGATACTGGCTTCCAGTTCCCGGATCTGGGTTTCGATGCGGCCCTGCCGGTCTTTGGCGGCGTCCAGGGGGGCGTTCTCCCGGAAGTCTTTGTCTGCCATCGCCAGCCTTATTTCTTCAGTAACGCCGACTCGTTCGGCTTTAAGGTCTTCAACCTGCTGCAACAGATGGTCGTAGCCTTCCTGAGACAGGTATATCCGCCCTTCCTCCAACATCTTGGCCGCGCGAGCGCTGGCAGTGCGGCCTGCGCCGCTGATTTTGCTGCGCGGAGGCCGGAGGTGCGTGGCGAGCCGGATGCTTATCCAGCCTTGTTCCTTCCAGTAGTCCACGAAAGCCTTGACAGGCTGGAGCCGCTGCTGGGCGGAATCGGCCCCGCTTCGTCCAACTTCCCGCGCGTATTGCTCCATGTCGTGGGGCGTGAACCTGCCGACCTCCCGGTCTCCACTCCACCTGACGAATTTCCACAGTTCCTGATAACTGTCCTTGGTGGCCTTCTTCGCCTTCTTGCTGGACTCAAAATGGGCGAGGGCTTCGGAGACCTTTGGAGTGAGACCAATCGGCATGGGTTTACCTCCGCCTGATGAAAATTTCGGACAAGCCGGGTTAGTTGCAGGCTTCCATTATCTTGGGATTCAAGCCAGGGAAACTTGCCAGATGGGCCCGGCGTTCTTCCTTCAGGCGGCTGGCGTATTCCTGAATTTGCTCTTCGGTGTAGAAGTTACCCAAGTCATACTTGCTCAAGTCAAACCCGTCCACAGCGACCGGAACCTCGGTTCCAAACAACGGATCTTCGCCCCATTCCAGAGTGTTGCGAAGGATGCTGCGAATCATGGCTGACATTTCCGGTATGGGCACCCGGGCGACCGGCTGCTTCACCGTGGCGCGGCCCTCTTCGTCGCGCTCCAGAATCTCGCCGACGCCGCCGGTGTTCAGCAGGTAGCACTGCACCTTGTCTTCGTTGTTCTTCACGAAATCGTAGAACCAGTTGCCTTCGCTGGCCTCGGAGCCGATGAGGAAAGGGTTGGTGCCGACAACGCGCACCGACTCGCCGGCGCGTCTCGGGTCGCCCGCAGAGGTCTCCACGCTCTCGCCCAGCATAAAGGCGGCAGCCGCCTGCTCCGGGTTCAGGCGCGACACCAGCGGCAACACGGTCATGCGGCGGGTGATGAAGGCTACCACCATTCCGTCGAGCTGGTCCAGAGAGGGCAGATTGATGTCCCCGCCCACATATTCTCCGAAGCTGGTTCGGGGAATAACGGCCCGCCCATTGCCGCCCAGCGACAGGTCGGCGTAATCTATTTCGCCTTCGTGGGTCAGCATCACGTTCTCGAAAAGGGCTTCAGGGGAGCGCAGGGCGTTGTAAATCAGGGCCTGCGTTTCGGCGTTCATTCCTTCGGTCTTGAGGTAGAAGCCGCGCTCGGTGCCCAAGGCGCGCCCGTCCCGGCCCAAGGCCACGATGTCGTCTTGCAGAATGTCCATTACCTCGCCCGGCGCTTCCATGCCGTGGGCGTGACAAGCATGGGTGGTCTTGCCAGTGCCTGAAAGCCCGAAGAACAGCATCCCGTAGCGCTTAGAGCCGCCGTCGGGCTGCCGGGCGGTGACCACCTTGGAGCCGGCGTGCAGGCTGAGCAAGCCTTCTTCCTTGGCGTCCCACATCGCCATCCGCAGAAAGCCCATCTTCACTTCGCCCACGTAGTCTATGCCCAGAATCACGGTGAGGTTCTCCTCAGGAAAAACCAGTACTTGCCGCTCGTTCTCGGGCCATTCGGGGATGCAGATTTCGTAGAGGTCGGGGCCGGGGGAAGAGGGGTCGTAATCGCGGAGTGTGTGGCTCCAGAGGCAGGCTTGACGCACATTGTCGGCACGCTGAACCGACAGAAAGAGGTTGCACTTGGGGTTGAACTCCGAATTGTCGCCAATCGTTCGCTGCACCCGGATAAGCGGCGTCCGCAAGAGGTACTTGCGGACTTCTTCCAGTGTCTTGTCCCGGTTCTCGCGGATGCGTTGCTGAACCGGGTTGAAGTTCTTGGTAGCCACCCGGTCGCTGCCGAAAACCACGGCCACCCCGGCGCTGCGGTTGCGGACGTTGGAGTAGAAGCTGTGTCCGCCAGTGCTGGTAATCCGTCCGAACTTGCCTGCTTCTGCGTCCAGCTCTTCTATGCTCACGCTGCGGACGTTTCCCTGCTCAGGTAGGCTCTTTACGAAATCCAGGAAGCTCTGTGCCATCGGTCCCTCGCTGCGTCTTACTACAACCGCGCCGCGCCTGATCCGCTTGCTGTTTTTCCGTGGGAGGGGGGGGGTAAGGCTGCCGACGCTTGTTTGGGTCAAATTTGCGGCCTTGGAAAAGCGCTTGGACATAGTATCAGTTTCGGGAAGTGTTAGCAATTTGCGGATGCGGCGAAGCAGGACGATTGCAAAGCCGCTCCAAGAACCTTCGTCCTGCCGGAGAGAGGCCGGAGCAGTTGCGCAATTTTCCCTCTAGGTGAAGAAATCGGCTAATAGCAATCGGCTAATAAGGAGGCCGCAATCCTTCCCGCCGGAATGACAGATGATGCTGAACAAGTTGTATGGTCCATAATTATTTCTGTAAATTTTCACGTCTTGACGCCTTGGTTACAGGCGCTCTGTACGATGAGGTTACGGTCGCCTTTCTGAGAATCGGCAAAGGTTTGGCGTTTTTCCGGTTCGATATTCCCAAACTTACAGGAGGAACAAGGATAGCCTATGAAGACACCTAGCTACCCCAATCAGTACCCCCCCCCCCCCCCCCCAAGAATTTGCGGGGAGCTGGACGCATATTTCGTCAAGCGGCGCTCCGGCGCCCAATACTGTCCGGCAGAAGCGCGGCCCTCCTAACCCTCATCTTTGCCTTGGGTCTGTTCTTGGCGGTGTCCCCCGCGCGCAGGCGCAATCCGACGATCTCACAGATGCCCTCCTGAGCGGACTGACCATCTCCCGCAGCAGTCTGAGTCCGTCTTTCCGCGAGAACATTACCGAATACACGGCATCGGTGAAATACATGGAAGACGGGACAAAAAGGAAAAAGTGACGGTAACGCCCACGGTAAGTAACCCAAGGGCGTCCATCACCATCAGCGGCGTTACCGTCAAGAGCGGCAAAGCCAGCGAACCTCAGCCAACCAACAGACCTATTTACATTCGCGTAATCTCCGATGACGGCTCCAATTACGAAGTCTACACGGTGAATTTCCGGTAACCTTCCTGCGGGATCCCAAACACTAACTCCAAGACCGAGACCGACCCCCACGAACCCTACGGCGCTGAGATACCTGGGCCCGGCGTCCGGGCTGACCAGAGCCACCTACTTGTACCGGGTGCGGGCGATCAGCAGCAACTGCCATATCAGCCGCGACCCCACGCGCCACGAGCAGAGTGGCTACGGCGACGGCAACTTCGGTAAGGCCATGACGCAGTAGCCCCAAGCCATAGACTCCCCAGTGGGGGCATCTCGGGGTCGGCCCGGGATGCCCCCACTGGGGAGAAAAACCCGGCATCCCCATCTTTCGGGAATCGAGGCGGCTGCGGGTGTATACTTGACCGGCCCGGCCCGCCGAGGGCCGACTACAGGAGGATACCGGATTATGAAGGCAGTCCAGATCAACGAGTTCGGCGGCCCGGAGGCGATGAAGTATCAGGATGTCGCCGACCCGGTGCCCGGCGAGGGCGAAGCGGTGGTGCAAATCCAGGCGGCCGGGGTCAACTACACTGATGTTTACAGCCGCGCCGGCATCAACCCCGGCCCGCCGTTGCCGCGCACCATCGGCGTTGAGGGCGCGGGCGTGGTGGCGGCCGTGGGCGCGGGCGTCAGCGAGGTGGCGGTGGGCGACGGGGTAGTCTATTGCAGCGTCAACGGCTCTTATGCCGAGCAGGCGCTGGTTCCGGCTTGGCGGCTCGTCAAGCGGCCCGCCGGTCTCGACGCCAAAGCCGGAGCCGCGGCTATGCTGCAAGGGATGACCGCCCATTACCTTTGCCATTCCACCTGCGCGGTGCAGCCGGGCGACCGGGTAATCGTCCACGCCGGAGCGGGCGGCATGGGCCTGATTCTGACGCAGATGATAAAGAAGCTGGGCGGATACGTTTTCACCACCGTGTCCACCGAGGAAAAAGCCGAACTGTCGCGTCAGGCCGGGGCCGACCAGGCCATCAATTACACCGAGCAGGACTTTGCCGAGGTGGTGAAGGAAGCCACCGGCGGCGAAGGGGTGCGGGTGGTCTACGATGGCGTGGGCAAGACCACCTTTCACCAGAGCGTTAGCTGCCTGGGCCGCCGGGGGGTGATGGCCCTCTACGGCGCGGCCAGCGGCAACCCGGACCCGATAGACCCGCGAATGTTCGCCGCCGGTTCGCTCTACCTCACCCGCCCCGGCCTTGGGGACTACACCGTTGACCGCGCCGAGCTGGAGCAGCGGGCCGGCGATGTGCTGGGCTGGGTCGCCGACGGCAGTCTCAAGCTGCACATCGGCCACGAACTGCCGCTGTCGGAAGCGCCGGAGGCCCACCGCCTGCTGGAAAGCCGGGCGACTACGGGAAAGCTGTTGCTGATTCCATAACGGCAGCCGGACGGAACGGCAGCCGGACGGCAGGAAGGACGCAGAGGGGCGCACAGACGTGCGCTCCTCTGCATTTTAAGCCCGGTGTGGCGGCGGTTTAGCGGCGAGCAAAAGGCGGCGATGACAGCATTGCCGGCGCGTGTTGGGAATACCGGGGACACGAAGGCCAACCCTCCAGGTAAATTCTTGTTATAATCAGTTGAGTAATGCGGCCAGAGGAGGCTGATATGGTTGAGGTAGTGAACAGGGACGAGGTTCTGGATGCGCTTCGGACGGTGTACGATCCGGAAATCCCAGTGAACGTAGTGGATTTGGGGCTGATTTACGACGTCCAGGTCAACGATTCGGACGTCTACGTGCAGATGACCCTGACTTTCCCCGGCTGCGGGATGGGGCCGTATATCGGTCAGCAGGCTGAATGGGCCATACAGGAACTGGACGGAGTGGAGGAAGTGCAGATTGAGCTGGTGTTCGACCCGCCGTGGTCACCGGACCTGATCAGCGAGGAAGCCCGAAACCAGTTGGGCATCTAATCCTGCATCTCCGGTACGGGCGGCTGCCCCTCAGTAATCGGCATCCTGAGCCTGTCAAAGGGCGAGAGAACTTATGACCACCCCCCAACAGAACGCGCAGAACGCGCGCCTGGAACAAATCAAGCGCAGTTGGCAGCAGAAACGCCAGATTGGCGAGCGTCTGGGCAAAATCAAGACCAAGATAGGCGTATACAGCGGCAAAGGCGGCGTCGGCAAGACCACCGTGGCGGTCAACCTGGCGGTCACGCTGGCCAAGGAAGGCGCTCGCGTCGGTATCCTGGACGTTGACATTGACTGCCCCAACGTCACCAACGTGTTGGCCGCCACCGCCAAACCCGACTACGTGGACGGGCAGATAATCCCAGCCGAGCAGTGGGGCGTTAAGGTCGTGTCTATGGCTTTCTTCCAGGAAAACGAGGAAGAGGCCATCATCTGGCGCGGGCCAATGATCCACAATGCTATTAACCAGTTCCTCCAGAACACCGAGTGGGATGAACTGGACTATCTGGTGGTGGATCTGCCGCCCGGCACCTCGGACTCGCCTCTGACGGTGATGCAGACCCTGCCTATGGATGGGTTCGTGGTGGTGAGCACGCCCCAAGACTTGGCGTTGCTGGACGCCAAGCGCTGCATCAATATGATTCGCAAGCTGAATCTGAACGTGGTGGGCGTGGTGGAGAACTACACCGGGGACATCTTCGGGCAAGGCGGAGGCCGCGACTTGGCCGTCGAGGTGGACGCGCCTTATCTGGGCAGTATGGCCCTGCGCTCCTCCTACCGCAACAACGCTATGCCCACGGTGTTAGCCGACGAAGAAGTGCGGGAAGAGTACTCGGATATCGCCGCAGAATTGCGCCGCAACCTCCAGGAGTTCGGGCGCGAGGCAGCGTGACACTTCGGGCAGATCTTAAGAGATAGCAGATCTACGAACCAGGGGCAGGTTCAACCTGCCCCTTCAAGTTTCCGGGTATCCGTGATGGCGAAACAGACAGACCATTCTAATCGTCGTCGGTAGCCATATAGGCCTCGTGCGGTTCCGGGTCGGCTATCTTTCTTCTCGTTGTCGGACGCTCGCCGGCGCTTATGCTCATCAGCAGTTCGACTTCCCGCGTCATGGCTTCTTGCGAGTATTCGCTGGCCTCGCCCATGCGGCGGAACTTCGTGTAGCGGCGTTTCATCAGCTTCCCTTGGGAAGTTTTGACCAGCTTGTTCATCTCTTTCATGATGGCGCCCTGAAGGGCCACGCCGGCAGCGCGGGGGTCTAGGTGGGAGCCGCCTTCGGGCTCTGGGATTACTTGGTCGGCGATGCCGAGATCCACGCAGTCCTGAGCGGTGAGCATCAGCGCTTCGGCGGCTTCTCGGTCCAGCAGCGGCTCGTGGAAAGTTCCGGCCAAGTTGTGGTTCATCGAGATAGGGGAATAGACGGCGTATTGCTGCATCAGGATCCGGTCGGCCAGCCCCAAGGCCAGCGCCCCCTCGCTGCCGCCCTCGCCGATGACCACCGACACGATGGGCGTCGGCACGTCGAGCATAACCGAGAGGGTTCGGGCAATAGCGTTGCCAATGCCCTGCTCTTCGGCCTCCAGCCCTGGGTCTGCGCCCTGTGTATCCACCAAAGTAATCAGCGGCAGTTTGAAGCGGGAGGCCAGCCCGATGACTCGCTGCGCCTTGCGGAGGCCGTCGGGGTATACGTGGTAACGCTCTCCCTCAAGTAGCGGGCGGCGTTGCTGTCCTATGACTGCCACCGCCTGCCCGGCCAGGTAGCCCACGCCGGCCACCACCGAACGATCGTCACTGCTGAGGCGGTCGCCCCGCAGCTCGATGAATGGGTCGAGCATCTGCCGGAAGTAGGTGGCGGCGGCGGGCCGTTCCGAGTGGCGGACGGCGGCCAGCGCGGCCCACGGCTCCACTGGCTCGCACTCTTCGGCGGCGGCCTTGAACAAGTCTGCCTTTTCTCCCCTGTCCGGGCCATTGCTTTGCTTTTGGCCTTGCAGAATCTGAAGCAGGGTGGACAGCCGGCCTCGCAGCGCCTCCCGGTCAACCACGTTGTCCAGCAGCCCGTGTCCGACGTGGGCTTCGGCGGTGTGGGCGTTCAGCGGCAGCGGAATGTTGGAAGTTTCCCGCAGCGTCCGCAGGGGTGAGAGGCCAATCAGCGATTTTGGTTCGGCCAGAATCACGTCGGCCAAGTTGGCGAAGCTGGCGTAAGCCTGCCCGGTGGAGGGGTTAGCCAGCACCACGATGAAGGGCGCGCCTTCGTCGCGCAGACGGTTGGCGGCGGTCACCGTCTTCGCCATCTGCATCAGGGACAGCACTCCCTCCTGCACTCGCACACCGCCGCCGGATACCACGGCGGCCACGGGAATGCCGCCCTTGGCGGCGGTTTCCAGCGCGGTCGCCACCTTTTCCCCCACCACGCTGCCCATTGTCCCGCCCATAAAGGAAAAGTCGAGGACGATGAGAACCACGTCTGCGCCGTCAATTTTGCATCGCCCGGTAACCGCGGCCTCGGTCAGCCCGGTGCGGTTCTGGTCCTGGGCCAGCAGTTGCCCGTACCGTCCGCGGTGGGCGAAAGAAAGAGGCGCAACGGAGCTGAGGTACTTGTGGGTTTCCTTGAACGTACCCCGGTCGGCCAGCAATTCGATGCGCTCGCGGGCGGTGATAGTGTAGTGGAACCGGCAAAAGGGGCAAACGCGAGAAGTCAGGTAGGAATGGGAATCGCGGATCGGCTCATCGCAATACAGGCATTGGTCGTGGACTATGGGCAGGCGAGCACTTTCCTCGCCCTCAGCGCGCCCGAACAAGTGGACCAAAAAATTAGCCAGATCCCGCAAGTTCTCCTCTGCGCAAGTTCCCTTCCGCACAGGTGTTCTTTTCTGGCGGAATAGCTTATGCGGCTTGTCGTCTGACTGTTTAGCTGTTTAAAGCGCTATGATACTAGGGTTAAGGCAGGATTGTAATACTTGCGCAAGGGTATTTGCGTTTGTCTGCCCATTGGCCTACACTCACGCCATCGGCGGGGCTGCCGGGAAGCGCGCGTTTCGGCAGAACCGGGCAGAAATAGACGCGCGGGAGGCGCGTATGAATGTTTCGGACGAGACATTGCAGGCAATTATCCGCGACTACAATGGATTTGAGCTTTCGGCGGAGGAGCTGGAGTTGGTGCGCCCAGAAATTGACTATTACGTAGAGCAACTGGCGATACTGGACGGCTTGGACCTTTCCGACACCATGTCGGGACGGTTGTTGCGAATGCAGTCCGCCGATGAGTTGCAGGCGAGCCAGCAAGGGGGTGAATAGTCATGACGGGCAACGAACTGCTGTCATCCACCATATCCGAACTGGCGCCCCGAATTCGCGGCGGGGAAGTGTCGCCGGTGGAGCTGACCGAGGCGGCACTGTCCCGTGCGCGGGCGATGCAGCCAACCCTCAATTCATTCATAACCTTGCTGGAAGAGCAGGCCATTTCCCAGGCGCGGGAAGAAGAAGCGGCCATCGCCCGCGGGGAATACAAGGGGCCGTTGCAGGGCATACCCATCGGCATCAAGGACAATTTGGCGACCGCGGGCATCCGCACCACGCTGGGAACCAAGGTACTCTCGGATAATGTGCCAGAGGAAGATGCAGAGGTGGTGCGCCGCTGCCGGGCCGCCGGCGCAGTGATTCTGGGCAAGGAAAATATGGAGGAGTTTGCCGCCGGAGCCACGTCCAATAACCCCCACTTCGGCCCGGTGCGCAACCCATGGGGCACTGCCCACGTGCCGGGCGGCTCCAGTGGCGGCGGCGGGGCCAATGTGGCCGCCGAAGTTTCTTTCGCCTCGCTGGGCACCGACTTGGGTGGCTCGGTGCGGCTGCCCGGCGCATTCTGCGGCGTGGTGGGACTGAAACAGACCTTTGGGCGCGTCAGCCAGCGCGGGTTGCTGGTGACCAGCTTCAACGGCGACCACATTGGCCCTATGACCCGCTCAGTGGCCGATAGCGCCATTCTGCTTCAGGCAATGGCCGGGCATGACCCGCTGGACCCTAGCACCGTGCCGGTTCCCGTACCCGACTACTGCGCCGCCTTGAGCCGCGGCGCCGAAGGCCTCCGGATGGGCGTGCCTTCCAACTACTATTACGAAGACTTGGAACCGGATGTGGAGGATGCAGTCAATCGGGCCATCGCCGTGCTGGAAGAACTGGGCGCGGTGACGGTTCCAGTGGAACTCCCGATGATGAAGTACATTGGCGCGGTGCGGATGGCCGCCATGTCAGACTCCATAGTCACCCACGAGCCCTTCCTGCGGAAAAGCCGAGGCGACTACGGGCCAGACGTTTTGTATCGCACCCTGGGAGGCCAGTTCGTGCTAGGCCACCACTACTCCAAGGCAATGAAGGCGCAGCGGCTGATACAGGAAGAATACGCTCGCATATTGCAAGAAGTGGACTTGCTGGTAACGCCCACAACACCCCTCTGCGCGCCCCGAATAGACGCCGCCTATATCAATCATTGCGGCGAGACCCACCGGGTGCGCGGCCCAGGCTCTGGGCTGGTGTCCCGCAACACCAGCCCGCTTAACTCCACCGGCCATCCGGCTATAACCCTTCCCTGTGGTCTGAACCGCAACGGGCTGCCCATCGGATTACAGCTAATCGCGTCCGGCTTCCGCGAAGACCTGCTCTTTCAGGCGGCGTCAGCCTACGAGTCAGTGTCGCCATTCCAGGGGCGTCGCCCGCCGGTGCTGGAGGGCTAGTCGAGAGCGGGCGCGCGATTATACGTCCCTTGCGCCATGTTAAAATTCAGGCGGCTATCCAACACCACTAACAGGAGAGTAGAAATGCCGGCAAGCTGGGTTGACATCAACGTTGCTGATGGCAGCGCTATGGAAGGGTATCTGACCCAACCGGAAGGCGACGGCAGCCATCCCGCCGTTGTCGTGATTCAGGAGATCTGGGGCGTTAACTCGCATATCCAGGCCGTAACCGACCGGCTACCGTCGCAAGGCTATGTGGGGCTGGCTCCGGCTATGTTCCATCGCCAAGGACGAATGATCGCCGGATTGCATGAGGAGTTCCAAACCGCCATCGGTATGATGCAGCAATGTACCGACGCGGATATCTTGGCCGATGTGAACGCTGCGGTGAACTATCTGAGAAGTCAGTCCTTCAGCAATGGCAAAATAGGTATCGTCGGGTTCTGTTTTGGCGGACGCGTCGCCTATCTGTCCGCCTGTAACATCTCTGACCTGTCGGCGTCTGTGGTGTTCTACGGCGGCAACATCGGCGCGGCCTTGGGTGACGGGCAGACTCCGCTGGAGCAGACGGGCAGCATCAACTGCCCGGTACTGGGGCTGTTCGGCGAAGAAGACGCCAACCCGACACCGGATTTCGTGAACGAGATAGACGCGGAAATGACCCGTCTTGGCAAGGCCCATCAGTTCCACCAGTACGCCGGGGCAGGCCACGGCTTTCACTGCGAAACCCGCGGCAGCTACCGCCCGGAGGCGGCGCAGGACGCTTGGGGCAAAGCGATGGCCTGGTTCGACCAGAACCTGAAATAAGGACTCCTTCGCTGGAAACCGAAAGTCAGGAGCCGAGGGGGTGCTTGTCCCTCCCTCGGCTCCTGACTCGTTGTTTGTTGTTATACTATGTAAATGGTCAGTTGGTCTGAAAGGTGGGCACGGCTCCACGTGGCGCTTTTCCCCGTCGGAGCTCTGGTGGTAACTTGGTTGTTGACTCTGCCCGCCGGATCTTGGCGCTGGAATAACCGCGCAGACCTAGACCTCGCCGGAACGCTGTCTCCCCTAGGAGCTTTCGCCTACGGCTCTCTAGTCTTTGTAGTTGAATGGAGCGTTAGGATGATATTTTGGGCGCTGGCGCAGCGAGAGAAGGATAGGGAAAAGATAAGGGCAAAAGCCAAAGCGGAAGAGAGGGAGCGCATCGTGCAGGAGATGGCGAAGCACGGCATAGAAGTTCCTCCGGAAATCATCGCCGACAAACCTTAACGAATATAGAGGGGGATGAGAACCGGCCTCGTATCTTTGTCGTGACCAACCCCCATAGTCGTCTTATATCACCGACCGCACCACGCCGCCATCAACAAGAATGGTGGTCCCCGTGACGTAGGTGTTCTTGCCGGAGCAAAGATAGGCTACGAAATTCCCCAGCTCCTCCGGACGTCCGAATCGCCCTACCGGGATGCGAGAGGTCCCGGCTTCCAGCACCGATTCCAAGTCCTGCCCGGTCTCCTGGGAGCGGGTCTCGAAGATGTGACGCATACGCTCCGTCATCAGGAAGCCGGGCGCGACGTTGTTCACCAGAACGTTGTCTCGCCCCACCTCGTCGGCCAGGCTTTTGGCATAAGCCACTGCCCCCAGGCGGGTAACGCCGGAGGTCACCAGGTTGTCAATCGGCTGATAGACGGTAGAAGCCAAAATATTGACGATGCGGCCCCATTTTTGCTGTCTCATGTGAGGCGTGGCTTCGCGCCCCATACGGATAAAGAAGGACAAGGCCATATCCATCGAGCGGCTCCAAGTTTCCTCGCTGGTGTCCGCAGCCCGTCCTGCCGGGGGGCCGCCGGAGTTGGCGATAGCAATGTCTAGGCGCCCGTAGTGATCAACGGTGGTCTGGATCAGGCGCTGAATGTCCTCCAGCCGGGATAGGTCTCCAGGAACCTCCAGTACCTCGACGCCGGCGGCAGCGCGAATTTCGGCTGCGGCCGTCTCCAGCTCTTCGGCATTGCGGCTGCAGATAGCCAGATTGGTTCCTTCCTGGGCCAGCGAATCGGCGCAGGCGCGGCCCAACCCCTTACTGCCGCCTCCGATGATGGCCACTCTGCCGGTCAGATCCAAGTCCATAACGCGCTCTCCCGCTGGCGAATTTCCGCTATGCTACCAATCATCCATATCCGTGGCAACCTGATTAGGTTTTATTGACACCTCACTATGACGGCCCTAATATGGCGCAAATTTCCCGCGGGCGAAGGGGGCATCGTGAGCAACGTTGACCGCATTCTCGAAGGCGCAGTTGATATTCACGTTCATTTCGGCCCCGACCCGAAGGTGGAGCGGCGCGCTGGAGCCATCGAAGTGGCGCATCAGGCCAGGGAGATGGGGATGCAGGGGCTGGTACTGAAAAGCCACGAATACCCGACGCATCCGGTGGCCTACACCACAGCTCAAGCGGTTCCCGGGATAACAATGGTGGGCGGTATCGCGCTGGACGTGGAGGTAGGCGGACTGAACCCTATGGCTGTGGAGGCCACGGCAAATATGGGCGGCCGCGTCGTCCTGCTGGACGCCGAGGGCCGTCTGTTGCCCGAAGTCTATTCTATCTTGGAAGTTATCCGGTCTCACGATATGACATTGGCGACCGGACATATATCCACCGCCGAGAGCATGGAACTGGTGCGCCAGGCTCGCGATATGAGCATCGGCCGCATCGTGGTAACTCACGGCACCACCATGTCCTAACTGGACTGGTATGACTGTGGAAGATATGAAAACTCTCGCCAATATGGGCGCATTCATCGAACACTGCATCCACGTGATGATCCCTACCACCTACCGCATGGACCCGCGCGAACTGGCCCAGGCTATTACCGCCATCGGCCCTGAAAAGTGTATCCTCAGCACCGACTTTGGCCAAGACTTCCACCCTATGCCCGCCGAGGGTATGCGGATGGGTATAGCCACTATCCTCCGCGCAGGCCTGGAAGAAGTGGAAGCGGGAATGCTGGTCAAGGACAATCCTTCGCGCCTGCTGGGTCTGTAGACCTTATGCGCGAAGTTCACAGCCTAGCCCGAAAGCGATTTCAGTTTCGGATGCCCCGTTAGTCCGGGCTCCCGCCCGCGTGCGTGAAGATAGCGCACACTTCCGCTACATCCTGAGAGGCGGCAGCCCAGCCTGCAATGCGATGGCCCACAACCCAGGCAATGCCGCGTTCACAGACCAGCAGGGGGACGTGGTCGCGCTGCTCCCGGGGGATTTTGGCGTCAGTGAAGAAGTCTTGCAGTTTCTTGGTTCCTGCCATGCCCGAGGGTTGGAAACGGTCGCCGGGGCGCCTGGTTCGCACTGTGACGGCTTCACCCAGCGCATCGCGGTTCAGGCGGGCTCTGAATTGCGGCGCCTCTTCACCTGTGCAGGGGTTGGGCAGACCGGGTTCGAGGGCTTGCAGGGTTATACACCAGCCGCTCATGGCGGTTTCGACGGTTTCGCCGGGGGGTTGGGGTAAACGTATGGCGTGCTCGCCGGACAGTTTGGGGAACGGCGGCAATTCGACGTGGCGTGACAGCTTCAGCAAGCCTCCTTCCCGGCTGGCGCGGACATCGCGAGGCAGGTCTATGACGCGACCGCCACGTTGTTGACGCAATAGCGGCAGCATGGCCTCCAGGTGACTTACGCCCAAGCTGCGGGTATCGCCGGCAATCGCGGCATAGGCGCGGCGCAAGGCGTGGCGTTGCAGCGCCGGATGCAGGGACGACAGGGCGGGAACGCTGAGACTGACCGCGCCGCCGCGTTCATCTGCGATATCGGGCCAGCGACGGGAAAGTTCGCCCTCGATGTAGTCGATGTCCTCGGACGCGGAGCGGGAAAGACGGGCCAGGGCTTCTCGAACGCGGGGGTTGTAATCGCGGGATAAGCGGGGCAGCAGGTCGTGGCGCACCTTGTTGCGAGTGAACCGCCACATATAGTTGCCAGAGTCCTCGCGGTAGGGTTGTCCCAAAGCGCGGCAGTAGGCCGCGGTGTCGGCTTTTGCAGCGCCCATCATGGGGCGGAAAAGCAGAGGACCGGGCTTTGGTTCAGGCCACGGCCACTCGGCCATTTCCGCCATCCCGCGCAGGCCGTGCAGTCCGGAGCCGCGCAACAGATGGAGCAGAACCGTCTCGGCTTGGTCGTCGGCGGTGTGGCCCAGCGCTATGGCGGCCGCGCCGATGGATGCGGCTACGGCAGATAGAAAAGCATAGCGCATTTCACGGGCGGCTTGCTCGAAGGAAGAAATGCTCCACTGACGCTGGTAGGCGATGGGGTCCTGCTTGTCTATGCTGCAAGACAGGCCCAGGCCATCGGCCAGCCGTTGCACAAAGGCGGCGTCATGATCTGCCTCGGCGCCGCGAAAGTTGTGATTCAGATGGGCCACATGAAGCGTCAGCCTATGTTCGTAGAGAGAGCCATCGCCACTCAGACGATGGAGACAGCGGAGCAGAGCGGTGGAGTCAGGGCCGCCGGACGCCGCAACCACCAGCGTCACGCCGCCGGGGGAGAAACCGGCGCGGGATAGAGAAGCGGATACCTGCCGCTCCAGTCTCGGCGATGCGGCCATAACGCGAGTCTACCGGTTTTCGGGCGACAGGTGGCTGTTGCAGTTGTAGGTAATCAGACGGCGGCCGTTCCCGTCGCTCTCGAAGGTGCAGAGGGAGCCGAGGCTCAGAGACATTCGGTGAAAGTTGTACAGCGGTATATCGAGGATGGCGCAGATGATGGTGCGAATGGTGAAGTTGTGGGAGACTACTACCACTCCCGCATCGCCAGCATGGGTCTGCTCAATTTCAAGGATAATCTGCCAGGCTCGTTCCTGTAACTGGGCCAGCGATTCGCCATTGGGCATCATCACGTTCGCCGGGTTGTTGCGCCAAGTCTCATAAATATCAGGCCAGCCGGCCCTCATCTCTGCTCCGGTAACGCCCTCCAAGTCTCCCAGGCTCAGCTCACGCAGGCCGGGTTCGGCAACCACGGGGACGCCTGTAACCTTGCGGATTTCTTCGGCGACCTGAGTTGTGCGGGTAAGCGAGCTGGCGTACAAGGCGGACGGTTCCCAGCCTAGGGCGGCGTGGGCCGAGTCGCGGGCTTGAGCGAAACCGCGTTCGTTGAGCGATACGTCGGTTAGTCCCTGGAACTTGCCCAGCTTGTTCCATTCGGTCTCACCGTGCCGGAGGAGATAGAATTTCACCGGCCATCCTCTGAGGCGGCGACGACGGAGACCCGCATAAGCTCCACTTCGTCAATGCGCACGCCATCCATTGCCTTGACTGTTATCCTCAAATCTCGATATTCAACAAGGTCGCCTATTTCCGGGATGCGTCCCAACTGATGCAACATAAAACCGGCCAGGGTCTGGTAATCACCCTCTGGAATGTCCAAGGTCAACTCTTCGTTAATCTCGGAAATCCCCACGGCGGCATCTACGCGGTAGCTGTCGCCGCCCAGGTGGGTGACCGTTTCCTCGGGTTCCGATCCCTCGTCTCCTACCTGGCCTACAATGACTTCCAATAGCTGTTTGGTGGTGGCCAGGCCGGCGATGCCGCCGAACTCGTCGAAGGTCAATGCTACGGTATGGCGGGCCTGCCGCATCTCCGCGAAAGTGTCACTGACACTCTTGGTCTCAGGAATAATGTAGGAGTCCCGCAATAGGGTGGTAACGTCGCTTTCCGGCGTAATTTGACCGGAACTCAGGCCGGACAGCACGTCCTTAACCGACAGGATACCCACCACATTTTCCTTGGAGTCTTCATATACGGGGAAACGAGTATGGCTGTTTTCGTGGTAGATTTGCAGGAATTCCGAGAGAGTTGCGCCTTTTTCCAGCCAGACGATCTCAGGGCGCGGGGTCATCACTTCGCGCATCTGGCGGTCGCCGAAGCGGAACACTTTTTCCAGTAGTTCGGCCTCCTCGGCCTCCATTGTTCCGGTCTGCGCCCCTGCGGCGATAAGAGTGCGTATCTCTTCCTCGCCCATCTGCTGGGATGAGCCGGTTATACCCAATGCGCGGCTACTCAGAGTGGTGAATCCCTGAAGCAGCGAGACGGCGGGCGACAAGGCAAAGCCCACCAGGTAGAGGGGACGTGAAACTGCGAAAGCCACTTTCTCGGAGCGGTGCCAGGCGATGGTTTTGGGCAAGGTTTCGCAAAAAAGCAGAAGCATGAGGGTGACGCTGATAGTGGACACCAACACCGAAACCGATGGGTCGCCGATTATTTCAACTATAAGCACTGTGGCAAGGGCGGCGGCGGCGGTGTTCACCAGATTGTTGCTGAGGAGCACGGTGGCGAGAAAGCGCTCGGGCCGCTGTATCAGGGCGGAAACCCGGCTGGCGCCGCTTCGCTCCGTCCTTTGCAGGTGAAGCAAGCGCGCCTTGGGAAGGGCGCTGAACGCTGTTTCAGATGCCGAGAAGAAGGCGGATAAAATCAGACATAACACAAGCAGGCCCCATCTCCACGAGTCTCCGGCATCCATATTTTCGTGTTACCTCCCGAGTTCCTTTGTGATCTTTCGGTTCGATTGTGATCTTTCGGTTCGATGTGTGCGTGTATCCTGGGCGTACGTCGTGGGGGCGTACGTCGTGGGAATGATAGCATCGGCCCATAGGGGTGTAAAGTTAAAGACGTTTCGTTGAAATTGCCAGAAGCGCGATGATATGTTGGAGCAACAATATATCTGATTCTCTTTTTGACAGGCGGATCTGCGCATGACTTCGAAGATTTTGGGCATCGAAACATCTTGCGACGAGACAGCGGCCGGGGTTGTGGAGGATGGCCGGGTGTTACGTTCCAACATCATCTCGTCGCAAGCGGAGCTGCATTCCAAGCACGGCGGGGTGGTTCCGGAGGTGGCCTCACGGCAGCACGTGCGAGACTTGACGCCGGTGCTGGAGCGGGCGGTGAAATCTTGTGGCCTGGGTTTGGAGGACGTGGACGCGGTGGCGGTTACATACGGTCCCGGTCTGGCCGGTTCGCTGATTACCGGGCTGAACGCCGCCAAGTCCATCGCCTACACGCTGGGGAAGCCCCTCATCGGCGTCAACCACCTTGAGGCCCACATCTATGCGTCGTGGCTGACACCGGCCAACCCAGCAGAGGCTCCCGGCTTCCCGCTGGCCTGCCTGGTGGCTTCGGGAGGGCACACCGACCTGCTGCTGATGGAAAGGCATGGTGACTACCGGCTGGTGGGGCGCACCCGCGACGACGCCGCCGGGGAAGCCTTCGACAAGGCAGCCCGCATTCTGGGGCTGGGCTTTCCGGGCGGACCGGAAATCCAGCGGGTGTCCAGCGGCGCTTCCGGAGAGTTTTCCCTGCCCCGAGCGTGGATGAGAGAAACTCACGACTTCAGTTTCAGCGGGCTGAAGACGGCCCTGTTGCATCAAGCTCAAGACCGGGGCGTGTATCTTGCTGACTCGGAAGAGACCTCGCAAGACGAAGCGACAACGGATATCATACGAGAACTGGCGTCGGCTTTCCAGGAATCAGTAGTGGATGTCATATCGGCCAAGCTGGTGGACATGGCCCGCAAGTACGGTGTGAAGGGTCTGGTTCTCGGTGGCGGCGTCATAGCCAACGCGCGGCTGCGGGAGGAAATTCTGCGGCGGTCGCCCTTGCCGGTAATCATCCCTCCACCCATTCTTTGCACCGACAACGGGGCCATGGTCGCGGCCTGCGCCTACTACCAGTACCTGCGGGGTGAGCAATGGCCAATGGATCTGGACGTTGACCCCGGTTTGCCGCTGGGCTGAGATACTCTAGCCTTCCTCAAGCGTTTCTGCATCGGCCGCACCGCCGTTGCGTTGAGTTGTTATCTGAGCCAAGTCAACGAATTCGTATATCTGCTCTATATCGAGTGCGCTGTGGAAGGGGAATCCCAATTCTAACCCTGCCCCTCGGAAAACAATCGCCCCTGCAGGTCGAGTGAAGTAGTTTTGCAACAGCACCAACAGTCCGGCCAGGATGATCAGCAGAGTAATGAGGGGCGCTACGTCTATGTTTAGCGCCGGGATATTGGGGCCACGAATCTGACCAGCTAGCCAATAGCTGACCACTAGGTAGAGTAACCCGCCGCCGGCCATCATTAGAACCCCTTGTAGTATGGCGTTCCAGTTGCGCTGGCCGGTGCGGATGGAGAACTGCTTGATGTCGGACGTTTTTGCCATGTGTGTGTCTCGGAAGCCTTCGGCCCCCCGAAAAGCGATCAGGCGGCGGTTGGTCAGTATGAGTGCCTGACCGGAAGGTGGGAGCGTATCAGACAGCCCTTCGTTTGAGAGCAGAATCCTAGTGATTTCCTCGTCGCGAGCCAAGGGGATGCCCCGGATGCGCATCGGCTGGCCAGCATCCGCCGCCGCCGAATTGGTTTTATCCGCTTCCGCTTCCACTCCTTGATCCTGTAGCCGCCAGATACCAGAATCAAACTCCGGCGGTGGTCCTGTACCGGCGGATTCGAGGAAATCATCCATCAATCCGGCGGGGCCTTTCTCAGAAGGTTTTTTCCACTGCTGAACTGCCAGGAATTCGGTTGGCGCCGACGTGGGAGGGGGCGTTACCGGAGCAGGAGCGGGCTGTTGGGCAACCTGATGGAATACAGGACAGCTCTGGGCTTTCAGGAATTCTCTGGGAGCTGAAGACGGCGGAGGAATCTCCAAGGGGCGGGCAGGAGGATTGGAAACGGCCCTCTTTGAGAGGCCGGGGGTATCCGCCTCCCGCCTTTCGGTTGCCGGGGTTTCGTTTTTGTGGCTTGTCTCTTTGTTATCGTTATCGTTCATATTGCTTGCGTATGTTTCTCGCGCGGTTTACTCTTTGCCGTCCATACTAGCATAAGCAGGAAATCATACGCCGGGGATGAGGCCGCGGACTTGTGCGGACTTGTGCGGACTTGTTGTGGAAATGTGCGGACTTGTCGTGGAAAAATGAGGCAACTTTCGCAATTTTCTCCCAGGCAGCATTCCCTTGACATTCACGCCTCGCCTTGATATATTTTCCTCCCCACCAAATTGTGTGCGGAGCATTATCTATGCCAACAGTCAATCAGCTCGTCCGCAAAGGGCGGAAGCCAGTCCGTAAACGGACCAAGGCCCCGGCAATGCACTGGGTTCAGAATTCCCTGCGCAACCGCGTAAAGTGGGGGCAGGGTTGCCCACAGCGGCGTGGCGTTTGCATTCAGGTACGCACCATGACCCCCAAGAAGCCCAACTCGGCGTTGCGCAAGATCGCCCGCGTCCGGCTGACCAACGGGGTCGAAGTAACCGCCTACATCGGCGGAGAAGGCCACAACCTCCAAGAGCACTCCGTGGTGCTGGTGCGCGGCGGCAGGGTTAAAGACCTGCCCGGCGTCCGCTATCACGTAGTCCGCAGCGCCCTGGACTGTGAGGGCGTCAATGACCGGAGGCAGGGCCGCAGCAAGTATGGAGCGAGCCGTCCCCGCCGCAATTAAGGCGGGACGCTGTGATTACAATTCTCAAAACGCTGCCGCCTATAGGCGCCCGGCGTTTAGGTTCTTTAAGGTGTAACGACAGATGTCAAGAAGGAGACGCGCCGAGCGTCGCATAACTGCGCCCGACCCGCGCTTCAACAATGTGGAGCTGGCCCGTTTTATCAACCGGCTTATGATGAAGGGCAAGAAGTCTACCGCTCAGCGGGTGGCCTACAATGCCTTCACGATAATTCAGGGCGAATCGAACCGCGAACCATTGGAAGTCTTTCAACAGGCCCTTCGCAACGCCACACCTGCGGTGGAGGTGCGTCCCAAACGCGTGGGAGGCGCAACCATCCAGGTTCCCACCGAGTTGCGCACCGAGCGCAGCGAGGCGTTGGCAATGCGCTGGCTGATTCGGGGCGCCAGGTCGCGCAAAGGTATACCAATGCGCCGGGGATTGGCCCAAGAACTGATGGATGCTTCACGAGGCGAGGGTTCGGCAGTCCGCCGTAGGGAGGAATTGCACCGGATGGCCGAGGCCAACCGTGCTTTTGTTCATTACCGCCGGTAATCCCGTCGGCCCGGCAACTCCGGGAATCCGGCAGCCCCGGAAATAATGACGACAGGTTGCTCTCTCCCCTGTGCCTAGCGAAATGGATAACGCTTTCCCCATTAAAAAAATTCGAAACATCGGTTTCATCGCTCACATAGACGCCGGCAAGACCACAGTCACGGAACAGGTGCTGTACGCTACCGGCCGAATTCACCGCGCTGGCGGAGTGGACGACGGCACCACTGCCATGGACTGGATGCCCCAGGAACGCGAACGAGGCATCACCATAACCGCGGCTGCTACTACCGCCCAGTGGCATGACTGTCGCATCAATATCATAGACACCCCCGGTCACGTGGATTTCACCGCTGAAGTGGAACGCTCACTGCGGGTGTTGGATGGCGGCGTAGTCGTGCTGGACGCTGTGGCGGGAGTGCAGTCTCAGTCGGAAACGGTCTGGCGGCAGGCGGACACTTACTCTGTTCCCCGCATCTGCTTCGTCAACAAAATGGACCGTGTGGGAGCCAGTTACGAGCGAACCTTGGATTCTATCCGCCGCAAGCTCAACGGAAATCCGGTGCCTATCCAGTTGCCTATGGGCGAGGAAGGCGACTTCTGTGGCACGATAGATTTGATAGAAGGCCACGCCACCGTTTATCCAGTGGGCCGCGGCGCCCGCAGCAGCGCGGAAGACTACGAAGAGATGCCCGTGCCGGCCGAATTTGAACAGGACTATCTGCGCTACCGTCAGGAGATGATAGAAAAGATAGTCGAAACGGATGAGCAACTGCTTATCCGTTACCTTGAAGGCGAAGAACTATCGTCTGACGACCTGCGCGAAGCCCTCCGCCGGGCTACGGTGGCCCGCACCCTAGTGCCAGTGCTCTGCGGCAGCGCCATCTCCGGCAAGGGCATTCATCCCCTATTGGACGCCGTTCTATGTTTCCTGCCCTCGCCGTTTGACGTGCCATCAGTGGAAGGCGTTAACCCCCAAACCGAGGAGACCGAGCTGCGCCACCCTGATGAGGACGGGCCGCTGGCCGCATTAGCCTTCAAAGTGGCTACCGACCCTTATGTGGGACGGCTAGTGTTCCTGCGGGTCTACTCTGGGCGCGTCAAGGCGGGCGCGTTGGTCCAGAACGTCTCCCGCAAGGGGCGGGAACGCATGGGCCGCCTGCTGCTGATGCACGCCAACCACCGCGAAGAACTGGAAGACGTCACTGCCGGAAATATCTGCGCCGCCGTCGGCTTGAAAAATACCTTCACGGGTGACACCGTCTGCGCCCCCGGTCACAATAACAATGGCGAGGGCCAGGTCATCCTGGAGCCGCCGAGGTTTCCTAGCCCGGTAGTGTCTGTGGCCATCGAGCCGATGACCCGAGCCGACCAAGACCGGCTGAGCGATGCCCTCCGCAAATTGTCTGACGAAGATCCCACTTTCGTGGTGCGCTTCAACGATGAGACGGGCCAGACTGTTATGTCGGGCATGGGAGAGTTGCACCTGGAAGTGCTGGTGGACCGGATGCGGCGGGAGTTCAGCGTTGAGGCGCAAGTAGGTCGCCCTCGGGTATCCTACCGCGAAACGCTGACTCGCTTTTACCGCTCCGACGCCAGGTTTGTCCGTCAGACGGGCGGCCACGGCCAGTACGGTCATGTGATCCTGGAGCTGGAGCCCTTAGAACAAGGCCAAGGTATCCAGTTCGTCAACGGCATTGCTGGCGGTGTCATCCCCCGCGAATATATCCCGGCTGTGGAAAGAGGCGTGCGAGAAGCGCTGGACAACGGGCCGCTGGGCGGTTATCCTCTGGTAGATTTGAAAGTTACTCTGGTGGACGGCAGTTACCATACTGTTGATTCATCGGAAATGGCTTTCCGAAGCGCCGGAATGCAGGCCATCAGGGAAGGGGTGCCCAAAGCGGGCCCCGTTCTTCTGGAGCCTATCGCCGACTTAGAAGTGGTGACGCCCGGCGAGTTCTTGGGTGACGTTATCGGCGACCTGGGAACGCGCCGAGCCCAGATTCGCACCATCGAAGGGCAAGAAGGCATACAGACTGTGCGTGCGCTGGTGCCATTGGGAGAAACGTTCTCTTACACCACGGCCCTGCGTTCCATAACCCAAGGGCGGGCCTCCTACACCATGGAGTTCCGCCATTACGAGCCGGTATCGGAAGGGCTGCTCCGAACCCTGCTTTAGCGAGAACGCTAAAGCTACCGAGACAGATTAGGTGCAGCTTTTCGGGTTTAATTTTGTAACTGCAGGCCGGACGAACCCCAAGTTTGTCGAGAGGCCAGCGAAATGAAGAAGGCGTATGCAAGCAAGGCAGAAAGTCAGGATTATTCTGAAAGCGTTTGACCACAAAATGCTGGACACTTCCACCAGTCAGATTGTGGAAACTGCTGAACGAACCGGGGCCAGGATTGCAGGGCCGGTGCCTCTGCCCACTCATATACGCCGATTCTGCGTCATCCGTGGGCCGCACGTGGACAAAGACTCCCGGGAGCATTTCGAGATTCGCACCCACAAGCGGCTTATTGACATACTGGAGCCTACATCCAAGACCATCGACTCGTTGACCCGGCTAAATCTTCCCGCCGGTGTTGACATATCAATTAAACTGTAGGTTCCCGCTCCATTTTAAGACACGCCTTAGCAAACGAAACCCGGTAGCCTCCAAGCTGGAGCAACGCGGGTTTCACTGGCGAATTTTCTAGGCCGGTTAATTATGCTTCAGGGATTTCTTGGCAAAAAAATAGGTATGACCCAGTTTTTTCGGGAGAACGGCAGCGTTGTGCCAGTGACTCTGATTGAAGCAGGCCCGTGCGTTGTTACTCAGGTCAAAACCAAGGATAGCGATGGCTACGAGGCAGTGCAGTTGGGCTTCGGCGATGTGAAGCGCCCCAACAAGCCGATGCAAGGTCACCTCCGGCCCAGCCGCGCCAGCCGCTACCTGCGGGAAGTGAAAGCCGACGACGCCTCGGAGTTTTCCGTAGGGCAGACTGTCAGCTTGAGTATGTTCACCGAGGGTGAGAAAGTTGATGTTATCGGACGCTCCAAAGGCCGGGGCTTTGCTGGCACAATGAAACGGCACGGCTTTGGCGGCGGCCCGCGCACTCACGGCCAATCCGACCGCGCCCGCGCGCCCGGCTCCATCGGCGGCGGCACCACGCCCGGCAAGGTTTTTAAGGGCCTGAAAATGGCTGGTCACATGGGCAACCGTCGCATCACAGTCAAGGGATTGGAAGTCATAAAAGTGGATACCGACCGGAATGTCTTGGCCGTCAAGGGGGGTATCCCAGGCGCGCCCAACAGTTTGGTGCAAATCCGGAGGGCCGCCTGATCCGACAGGCAGCAGCGTTATGCAAATTGCAGTCAAAAATCAGTCAGGCGACACCGTCGAGAACATCGAACTTGACGATCTTGTCTTCAACGCGCCGATGAACCGTTCCCTGGTACATCAGGCAATGGTTATATATCAGTCCAACCGGCGGCAGGGCACTCACGACACCAAGACCCGCGCCGAAGTTTCTGGCGGTGGCCGCAAGCCGTGGATACAAAAACACACTGGCCGCGCCCGCCAGGGCAGCACGCGCTCACCCCACTGGAGGCATGGTGGAGTGGCTTTTGGCCCACACCCCCGCAGTTATCGCAAGGCCCTGCCTAAGCGGATGCGCCGCGCCGCCCTTCGCTGCGTGTTGTCAGAAAAAGTCCGCAACGATCGGATGGTATGCCTCGACTCAATGGATGACATAGACGGCAAGACCCGCTCAATGGCCGCTTTGCTGGCTAAGCTGAACGTATCTGGCTCAGCCCTGATTGTCACCTTGGGCACCGACTCTGAAGTGGTGCAGGCAGCCGGCAACCTTAAGAAAATCTATACCCTCCCGGTAAACCAGTTAAATGCCGAGACCTTGCTTTCCAAGGATACTTTGGTTATGACGGTTGAAGCTGCCCGGTGGGCCGAGGATGCGCTTGCTTCTGACCCCCATGGACGCCGCGGGCGCAAGTTCGCAGGCTTCTTAGTTGCTGAAGAAGAAAGTAACGAGGCAGAGACCGCGGCAGAGCCGGAAGAACCCATCGGTGAAGAGGACGGTGAGTAACTTGGACATTCACCGCGTTCTGGTCAAGCCGACCATTACGGAAAAGAGCACTATCCTCCAAGAATCCGGAAAGTATACCTTTGAAATCGCTTTGAAGGCCAATAAAGTGCAGGTCAAAGAAGCGGTGGAAAAGAGCTTTGGCGTCGAAGTCGAAGACGTTAATGTCTCCAAATTGCGAGGTAAACGCAAGCGCTATGGCCCTCGCTCGGTGAAACAGCCCGATACCAAAAAGGCCGTGGTCACCCTCAAGCCGGGCAATCGTATCAACCTTATAGAAGGACTGTAAGGCAGAGTCAATGCCCCTGAAAAATTACAGGCCGATTACACCGGGGACCCGAAATGCGGTGCGCGCCTCTTTTGAAGAGCTGACCGCCAGCAAGCCGGAAAAGTCCCTGATTTTCCGCAAGAAAAATCATGCTGGGCGTAACAACCGGGGCCGCGTTACCGCCCAAGGACGTGGCGGCGGGTCGCGGCGGATGTACCGGGAAGTTGACTTCAAGCGCAAGAAGGACGGTGTTCCGGGCCGGGTGCGTTCCATAGAGTATGACCCTAACCGGACCACACGAATCGCGCTGATCTTCTATGCTGACGGCGAGAAGAGCTACATTCTCGCCCCGCATGGGCTGTCCGTTGGTGACGTGGTCCAATCTGGCCCGGATGCTGAAGTGAGTCTGGGCAATTCTATGCCGCTGACCAACATCCCGACAGGTACGGTGGTGCATAACATCGAACTGACGCCTGGGCGGGGTGGACAACTGGTTCGCGGCGCCGGAACGGGAGCGCAGGTGCTGTCCCGCGAGGGCGAATACGTCTTGATTCGCCTGCCTTCCGGCCAGATGCGCCGTATTCTGTTGCGTTGCCGGGCCAGCGTCGGGCAACTTTCTAACCCGGACCATAAAAACGAGAGCCTGGGCAAAGCCGGTGCATCACGGCACATGGGCCGTCGGCCTCACGTGCGTGGTGTTGCCAAAAACCCGGTTGACCACCCCCACGGCGGCGGCGAAGGCCGCTCCCCTATCGGTATGCCCGGCCCCAAGTCGCCCACGGGCAAACCCACCCTCGGCCATAAAACGCGAAACAAGAAGAAGGCGTCCAGTAAGTTTATCGTGCGCCGGGGCAGGAGACGCTAAAATGTCCCGTTCGATCAAGAAAGGGCCATACATACATCCCAAGCTGATAAAGAAAGTGGAGCAGGTGCAACGCTCCGGTGCTAACACTGTCATCCGCACATGGTCTCGGGCTTCGATGATTATGCCCGAAATGGTCGGACTGACCATCGGGGTTCACGACGGGCGGCGCCACGTGCCGGTGTTCGTTACAGAGAATATGGTGGGCCATCGCCTCGGCGAGTTTTCGCCGACGCGGACCTACCGGGGCCACGTGGCCCGCTCCGAACGCTCCAGCAGGGTGAGGTAATGATTTGCCGCCAGTTCGTGCCGTAGCAAAACAACTTGGCGCCTCCCAGAAGAGGCTTAAGCCCATATTGGACCTGGTCCGCGGTCAGCGCGTTGATGACGCACTGACCACACTTCGGCTTTTGCCGTCGCCTTGGGCCAAGCCCGTTGCCAAAGTGGTTCAGTCGGCCGCGGCCAATGCAGAAAACAATATGCTAATGGATCGCGACAATCTGCGCATTATCCACATTACCGCCGACAGTGCCACTTCGCTGAAGCGCTTCCGCCCCAGGGCAAGAGGCCGCATAGGCCGCATTATCAAACGCAGCAGCCACGTTACCGTGGTGGTGGACGAAGACGAGGGATAGGAGACAGGAATGGGCCATAAAACCCATCCATACGGCTTCCGGCTGGGCATAATCAAAGATTGGAAAGCTCACTGGTACGCCTCCAATGGCTCCGGCTACCGTACCTTGGTTAAAGAAGATCTGAAACTGCGCGACAGCATACGCGACGAATATCGGGTCTTTTCCGACGCCGGCATCGCCAGGGTTGAAATAGATAGGGGCGCGCAGGACAGTGTAATCAACATCTATTCGGCCCGTCCCGGAATCCTTATCGGCCGAGACGGCGAACGAGTGAAAAATCTGCGCGCCAAGTTGGAATCCATTACCCGGAACCGAGTTCAGCTTAACATACTGGAAATTGAACAGCCGGAGCTGAATGCCTATCTGGTAGCCCGTAACGTGGCCGACCAGTTGGAACGACGGGTAGCCTACCGTCGCGCCATACGCCAGGCCGCCCAGCGGGCTATGCAGGCAGGCGCTGAGGGTATCAAAATTATCGTTAAAGGGCGCATTTCCGGTTCTGAGATAGCCCGCACCGAAAAGGTGATGATGGGTCAGGTGCCATTACATACCCTTCGCGCTGATATTGACTATGCTCTTGCGGAGGCCCACACCATCATGGGCCGAGTCGGCGTTAAGGTGTGGGTCTACACTGGCGAGGTAATGCCGACGCAAGCTGAGGAAACGGCAGAACTGGAGACTATCGAAGTAACCGTCCAGGCCGGCGAGCCGGATGATGAGCTGGACCAACTGCTAAACCAGGACTTGGCCTAACCGGAATACACCGGCAGGACCCCCAACAATCGTGGGAGAATGGCAATGCTTTCACCCAAGCGAACCAAATACAGAAAACAATTCCGCGGGCGAATGCGAGGCGCTGCCGTCACCGGCAGCAGTGTAAACGCAGGCGAAGTTGGCCTGAAGGCCATGGAGCCCGGCTGGATAACGGCTCGGCAGATTGAGTCGGCCCGTATCGCCGTGACGCGTCACTTGAAGCGCGGCGGCCAGGTCTGGGTTCGGGTGTTTCCGGACAAGTCCGTGAGCAAGAAACCGGCCGAGACCCGCATGGGCGGCGGCAAAGCGGCAGTGGACTACTGGGTCGCAGTGGTTAAGCCGGGCCGCATCCTGTTCGAGGTTGCTGGAGTACCCCAAGACGAGGCTGTCGAAGCCTTGCGCCTTGCTTCGCAAAAACTGCCCATGTCCACCAAAACCGTTTTTCGCGACCGGCTGGCGACTGCCGCCAGAAACGCCGCCGTCGCCTAGCTGATTATGCGTATACACGAAGTTCGAGAACTAAGCGACGATCAGCTCCATGAGGAGTTGGATAAGGCCGGGCGTGAGCTGATGAACCTCCGGTTCCGCGCCGCGACCAATCAGTTGCCCAATTCCAATGAGCCTGCATCCGTGCGTAAGACCATCGCCCGCCTGCGTACCGTCATCCGCGAGCGGCAGATGTTGGAGGGCCGCTAGTGGTTACCAGAGCAAGACGCAAGGTGCGCACTGGATCTGTGGTGCGAGTCAAGCAAGATAAGACAGCAGTCGTGGAAATGGTGTGGAAGCAACGACACCGCCTCTACCACAAACAGATGCGGCGAGTGGCCCGTTTCTATGTGCATGACCCTGAGAACCAATGCCGGATTGGCGACTTGGTCCGCATCGAAGAAACCCGCCCACTTTCCAAGACCAAGCATTGGCGGCTTCTGGAAATTCTGGAGCGCCGTCAGGTCGCTGAAGTGCGGCCAATTGAGTTGGAAGGCGACGCCGCCACCTCCGCCGAAGAAATGGAGACAGACGACGCCCTACTGGAAATGGACGAGGACATCGATCCGGATATTCTCGACCAACTGACGGTAAGCAACGAAGATTTCGAGAACGAAGAAGACGATTAAAGAGACCGGTTGTGTATAGCCGGCCTACCGAGGAATACCGGAATGATCCAGACCTACACCAGGCTTACGGTGGCGGATAACAGTGGGGCAAAAGTGATCCGCCTGATCAACATCCCCGGCAGCGGCCGGCGCAAGTATGCTGGCGTTGGCGATATTGTAGTCTGCAACGTCCGCGAGGCCGCGCCCAACTCGCCGGTTCGCAAAGGTGACGTGGTCCGCGCCGTGGTCATCCGGCAGGCCCAGGCTCGCAAACGCCCCGATGGAACATATATCAAGTTTGACGACAACGCGGCAGTGTTGATTTCGGAAAACCTCAACCCGCGAGGCACGCGCATCTTCGGGCCGGTCGCCCGCGAGCTGCGGGAGCGGGGGTTCATGCGCATCGTGTCCTTGGCCCCGGAGGTGGTGTAATGCGAATTCGCGCCGGCGATACTGTGCTGGTGATAGCGGGCCGGGACAAGGGCAAGACCGGACGGGTTGAGCGCAATTATCCGCAAGACAGTCGCGTGATTGTCGAAGGCGTCAACGTGGTGACCAAGCATATGCGGGCGCGCCCTGGCGTCCGGCAATCGGGCCGGATCCAAATGGAAGCGCCTTTGCATACATCCAATGTAGTGCTCATTTGTAATAAGTGCAACCAACCCACCAAACCCCGGATAAATTTCCTGGAAACCGGGGCAAGGGTGCGCAGTTGCGCTAAATGTCAGGAAGTGATCGACGATGCTCGATGACGAAACTCAACAACAAGATGCCGAAACTCAACCGGCGGAAGGGAGAAGTGGCGGAGGCCGCTCCCGGCGCCAACGCGGTAGAGGCGATTCAGATGCCGCCGTTGCCGATGCTGAGGCCTCGCCCCCATTTCCCCGGCTGAAAGAGCAGTTCCGCAACGAAATAATCCCGCAGATGATGCGAGAGTTCAATTACTCCAATTCAATGGAAGTTCCGCGTCTCCAGAAGATTGTTCTTAATGTCGGTCTGGGCGAGGCTTTAGTCAACGGAAGGGCTTTGGAAGCCGCTACCCAGGATTTGACCACCATCAGCGGCCAAAAGCCGGTAACAACCCGCGCCCGAAAGTCCATCGCCGGGTTCAAGATCCGGCAGGGAAATGCCATAGGCGCAGCCGTAACCCTGCGGGGCGACCGGATGTATCATTTCCTTGACCGGTTGGTGAACACTGCCCTGCCTCGTATTCGTGACTTTCGAGGCATTCCGAGGCGCGGAATGGATGGGCGCGGCAATTTCTCCATCGGCATCCGAGAGCAGATAATCTTTCCGGAAATAGATTACAATTCCATAGACAGGATTCGCGGACTCCAAGTGACCATCGCCACCACGGCGCGAAACGATGCCGAAGCGATGCGGTTGTTGGAACTCTACGGATTCCCGTTCATACGCGAAACCTAATTTCATCCTGAATTCGTCGAAGGAGGAGCGGCGTGGCCAAGACATCCCAGATACAGAAGTGGCTTAAGAAGCCGAAGTACCCGGTGCGGGCCTATAATCGCTGTACTCGCTGCTTCCGCCCCCGCGCCTATATTCGCCACACCGGTCTCTGCCGGATATGCTTCCGTGAGTTAGCTCTCACCGGCGAACTACCCGGCGTGCGTAAGGCCAGCTTGTAGGGGCGCAACTCGGAAATGTGACGAGAGAAATCATATCTGAACCATCCCTCCAATTAAAGAGAGACGAGACGCAGATGCCCGTAACCGATCCCATAGCCGATATGCTGACCCGTATCCGCAACGCCATTCAGGCGCGGCATGATTCAGTAATGATGCCTCATTCCAAAATGAAGCTGGCTATCGCCAGGATTCTGAAGGACGAGGGGTTTATCCGTGACTACGACACCCCACGAGGCCAGGCACATCCCACACTTCGCTTGCATTTGACTTATCGGGAAGGACGGCAGTCGGCCATCGCCGGGCTGAAGCGTGTCAGCAGGCCGGGGTTGCGGGTTTATGTCGGCAAAGGCGAAATTCCGCGGGTGTATGGTGGATTAGGACTCACTGTCGTTTCCACCTCACGGGGAGTGATGGCTGGACGGCAGGCGTGGCGTGAAGGCATCGGAGGAGAATTGCTCTGTTATGTCTGGTAATGAAAACGGCAACGGCAAACCTGCTGGCCGAACGCTGTCCCGTATCGGACGCAAAACCATCCCCATCCCGAGTGGTGTCACCGCTGAGGTGGGATACGGCGAAGTGACGGTCACCGGACCGCGGGGGACCCTCATCCAATCCTACCATCCTGATGTGGTGGTCAAGGTCGAGGACGATCGGATCGTGGTCGAGCGGTTGAGCGAGCGAAAGTTCCATCATGCCCTGCACGGCCTGACCCGCAGCCTGGTCGCCAACGCAGTAGTTGGGGTCACCGAAGGATATTCCAAGACGCTGGAATTGATGGGGGTTGGCTACCGGGTACAGGCAGCGGGAGACGGTGTCATCCTGAATGTGGGTTACAGCCACCCGGTGGAGATTCATCCGCCAGACGGTGTGACCATGGAAATAGAAGGGAACAACCGCATCCACGTCCGCGGTATCGATAAGCAGAAAGTGGGACAATTGGCAGCGCGGGTAAGAAGAGTGCGACCGCCCAATGCGTACAAAGAGAAGGGTATCCGCTATCGGGGTGAATTGTTGCGCTTCAAACCCGGCAAGTCGGCAGCTCGTAAAGCCTAAACGATATTCCTTTCCTCTCCCTTTGGGGGGAGGGTTGGGACAGGGGTGAAATTTCACAGGTATGCCTAAAGACAAGAACGCCAGACATTTGCGAAGGGTGCGGCAAGCGCGTGTTCGCAAGAAGGTATCAGGAACCCCGGACCGCCCCCGACTCTCGGTGTTCCGCAGCCTGAAACACATCTATGCTCAGGTCATAGATGACACCACGGGACGCACCATCGCCTCCGCCTCCAGCCAGGAGACACCGAAGCCCAACACTGACGAGGCATCCGGCACTAAGACCGGCGTGTCTGCGGCGGTGGGGAAGGCTCTGGCCGACCGGGCGTTGGCCGCTGGCGTGACCCAAGTGGTGTTCGATCGGGGTGGCTGCAAATACCACGGCCGGGTCAAGGCCCTGGCCGACGGCTCCCGCGAAGGCGGATTGCAATTCTAAACTATTATTCCCTCCTAATCATTAGAGAGGGGTTAGAGTGGCAGTGAGACCTAACAGTCACTAACAGTAGGAGTTACCGGATGGTGCAAGCCCCACCAAGTAGGCGCGGCGGACAAGGCAGGGGAGCCCCCGGCCGTTCCGGTCCGCCCGGACAGAACAGGCAGCAACGTGGAGGCGGAGATGGACGCGGGCGCGGCCCCCGGGATGGACGCCCTCCCCGCGAGCGCGCTCCGCGCGAAGACGACACCGGAGGGTTCTCCGAGCGAGTGGTGTATACCCGCCGCATCGCTAAGGTCGTAAAAGGTGGCCGACGCCTGAGGTTTAACGCTCTAGTGGTGGTGGGCGATGGGCAAGGCACCGTTGGCGCCGGCTTGGGCAAGGCTTTGGCAATCCCAGACGCGGTGCGCAAAGGCAACGCCACCGCCCGACGCGAGATGGTGTCCCTGCCGCTCAGAGGAAGTACCATTCCCCAGCAGATAACTGTGAAAAAGGGAGCAACCATCGTCTTGATCAAACCCGCCCGCGAGGGAACCGGCGTCATCGCCGCCGGAGGTATGCGCGCTATCCTGGAACTGGGTGGCGTCAAAGATGTGGTAGGCAAATCTCTGGGATCGCGCAATCCCATCAACATCGCCTACGCCACCATGGAGGCGCTTAGACAACTGAAAGACCCGGCTACTGAGCTTGCCAAACGGGGCGTGCGCTCTTTGCCTGCCCCTGTCCCGCAAACTGAAGAAACGGCCAATACGGAATCAAAGGAACAGCCGGCTGCCGTCTAGTCCAAGGCCGGCCGATGGAAACGCTATATGTCGGAACTGAAAATCACCTGGACGCGAAGCTGCATCGGTCGTCCTGGGAACCAGCGGGAAATCATACGCTCCCTGGGCCTGCGCCGTCTGCATGACAGCGTTGTCCATCAGAACTCCCCTACCATCCGTGGCATGGTTAGGAAGGTCGAACACTTAGTACGGATAGAAGAGGTGGAGAGTTAAGCATGATGCAACATCAAGTGGCGCCCTCCAGAGGGGCGCGCCGTAACCGCAAGCGCGTTGGCCGCGGCGACGCCGCCGGCCAGGGCAGCACCGCTGGACGAGGCATGAAGGGCCAGAAGTCCCGCTCCGGGCGGGGACCCCGAGTTGGCTTCGAGGGTGGCCAGTTGCCCATTATCAAGGGGCTTCCCATGCGGCGCGGCTTCAACAACATATTTAAGACCTACTATTCGCTGGTAAAGCTGGAAACTCTGGATATGTTCCAGCCCGGGGAGACCGTAACTCCCGAAGTTTTGGTTGCGCGCGGTTACGTTCGCAATCTCAATCGCCCAATCAAAATAGTTGGCGGCGGAGAGTTGAATAAGCCTTTGACGGTAGTAGTTCACAAATTCACCCGCTCGGCGCGAGAGGCTATCGTGGCGGCAAACGGCACGGCGGAGGAAACAGCCTCTCCATGATGGCTGCCGAGACACAGGGAGGCCGGTTCCCTAGACTGCTCCAAGCGGCCATAGACGCTTTCAGCCTCCCAGACCTGCGAGCCAAGATACTATTCACGTTGGCCGTCTTGGCTTTGTATCGTTTTATTGCCCACATCCCTCTTCCGGGTATTGACCAGGCGCAGCTTGACAATCTCTTCCGCAACAACGAATTGCTGGGGTTTCTGGACCTGTTCAGCGGTGGCGCCCTCAGTCGAATGAGCATTGTCGCGCTCGGTGTCTTTCCCTATATTACCGCGTCCATCGTGATCCAGTTGTTGACCCCGGTGATCCCCCAGCTCCAGGAACTGTCGAGGGAAGGGGAAGCAGGCCGGGCCACGATGAACCGCATCATTCACTGGATTACCGTGCCCATCGCCTTGGCTCAAGGCTATGGCCAGTTGGTGTTGCTCCAGCAGAGCAACGTATTGACCGACGTGGGCTTCACCGGCGGTGCGGCCTTACCTACAATGGCTGCTCTGTTTTCTATTACGGCCGGCACTATGTTTCTGGTGTGGCTGGGCGAGATGATAACCGAACGGGGTATCGGAAACGGAATCTCGCTGATAATCTTCGCCGGCATAGTGGCCGGATTCCCGAGTCTCCTGACCCAAGGCTTTCTTGACAGCGACAATGTTCTGGGCATTGGTTTTTTCGCCATTATCGGCGTACTGATTATTGCCCTGATCGTGCTGTTCAATGAAGCCCATCGCCGCATTCCGGTACAGTACGGGCGCAGTATATTCCGGGGCGGCAGGATGTACCGGCAAAGCGGAGCAACCTACCTTCCCCTGCGAATCAACTCGGCAGGAATGATTCCGCTCATTTTCGCTTTCTCCATTGTGATTCTGCCAGGCACCATCGCCACGTATTTCTCGACCAACACTACTTGGGTAGGCGACGCCGCTAACTTCTTCGCCGTGTTGCTGGTACCCACTTCGCCGTTGTACTGGGTGATGGTGTTCGTGCTGGTGGTGCTGTTCACTTTCTTCTATACGCTGGTGATCTTCAATCAGCAGAACTTAGCGGAAAACCTGCAACGCAACGGTGGCTTCGTGCTGGGCATAAGACCTGGTAGACCGACACAGGACTACCTGAACCGGGTGATTGTCCGCATAACGATGGGAGGAGCGCTGTTCTTGGGATTCATCGCCATCGTGCCTTACTTGGCGTCGCTGGTGACCGACGTGCAGGCTATCTCCCTGAGTAGCACCAGCCTTCTGATTATGGTGGGCGTTGGGTTGGACACCCTGCGTCAGTTGGAGGCCCAGCTCATGATGAGAAACTACGAGGGGTTCCTGAGATAGCCGTGGCAGGAAGTTTGAGACTTGTTCTGTTCGGGCCCCCCGGGGCCGGCAAGGGCACCCAAGCGCAGTTGCTGGTGGACCGCTACGATCTGCCCCACGTCAGCTCAGGCGATATCTTTCGACACAATCTGCGTCAAGGAACGCCTCTGGGCCTTCAAGCCAAGGAGTATATGGACCGGGGCGAGCTGGTGCCGGACAGCGTGGTCATTGACATAATGTTAAACAAAATTATGGCTATCCATACCAGCGAGGGTTTCATCCTGGATGGTTTCCCACGTAACGCCCGCCAAGCGGAAGAGCTGGAGGCTGCGTTGATTGCCCGCGCTCGCAACGTAGATCGTGTGCTGCATATCAACGTTCCCGAAGAAGAACTGGCTCGACGTCTGGGAGGCCGCTACGTGTGCCGCAACTGCCAGGCCCCCTATACCCTCTCGGAGCAAGCCGAGGCGCCGGCCTGTGAACGCTGCAACGGCGAACTTTATCAGCGAAATGATGACCGTCCTGAGGCGGTGCAACGGCGGATAGACGTTTACCGCCAGGAGACTATGCCCGTTCTCGATTTTTACCGGGCTCGCGGCCTTTTGACTGACATTCCAGGGCAGGACACCGTGGACAGAGTATTTGCTAACATGGTGAAGACCCTCTAACTCCGGCGGACAACCTACGCCTTTCCAATAATCGTGATTAAAGGTACAATAGCAAAGTGAATCGGAAACGTAAAAGTGAGACTGCATCCACCTCGCCTTCGATATACTCCGGTGGGATAACCATAAAATCTCAGCAGGAGTTGGACCTGATGCGAAAGGCGGGAGAGATAGTCGGCGAGACCATCAATCTCCTTAAGGCATCCGTTGAGCCGGGAATGAGCACCCGCGACCTAGACCGTATCGCCTTCAAGGAAATTACGCGCCGGGGCGCGACGCCAACCTTCAAGGGCTACCGGGGGTTTCCGGCCACCATTTGCGCCTCCATTAACGAAGAGATAGTTCATGGCATACCCAGCAAGCGGGTGATTAAAGAGGGCGATATAGTCAAAGTTGACGTGGGCGCGACATACGAAGGACTCATCGGGGACGCGGCGGTGACCATCTCAGTTGGTGGGGTGGATGAATCGTTGCTGGCCTTGATGGAAGATACCCGGCTGGGCTTGGAGGCAGGCATCAGGGAGGCAGTTCCGGGTGCCCGCGTAGGCGACATAGGAGCCGCGGTCCAAGCGTATGGCGAGTCGCGAGGATACGGGGTCGTCCGCGATTTCGTGGGCCACGGCGTGGGACGGTTCCTGCACGAAGACCCCCAGGTTCCCAACTACGGAGTCGCCGGACGCGGGCCCCTGCTTCGCCCCGGAATGTGCATAGCCATCGAGCCGATGTTTAATCTCGGCGACTGGCGCACCAGAGTTATGGATGACCAGTGGACGGTTGTGACATCGGATGGTAAACTGTCTTCTCATTTCGAGCATTCCATAGCAATCACCGGGCAAGGCCCGGAAATTCTGACGGTGCATAGCTGAGCTCTCACAGCCTACTCATTGGGCCAGTAATTCTAACAATGAAAATCAGTCCGAAAGAGGTCTTATGGCGAAGAAACAGGCTATAGAAGTCGAAGCCAGTGTTAAAGAAGCGTTGCCCAATGGCATGTTCCGCGTAGAACTGCCCAACGACCATGAAGTGCTGGCCCATGTCTCAGGCAAAATCCGTATGAACTTCATTCGCGTGCTTCCCGGAGACCGGGTGCTGGTGGAGTTGTCGCCATACGACTTGACTCGAGGTCGCATAACTTATCGCTTTAAGTAGCGCCGGTTTTGTTGAGAATCGGCAAATTCCAGGTCGGCGGGGCTGAGCGTCAGTCCAGCTTGGGCTACCTATTTCATACCCGGGTATAGAGGCATCAAATGAAAGTCACAGCTTCAGTCAAGCCGCGGTGCGACAAGTGCCGCGTGATAAAGCGTAAGGGTGTGATAAGAATTATCTGCGCTAACGCGCGTCATTCTCAGCGACAAGGCTGATTAAACTCGCCTATACCTGTCATTCTGTTTTAGGGCAGGGTGGACTGCCCCCACTGAAAGGAGGCAACGTGGTTCGCATAGCCGGAGTAGACGTGCCGGACCGTAAAAGGGCCCATATTGCCCTGCGGAGTATCTACGGCATTGGCCCCAAACTGGCCGCTGAAATCGTCGCCAAATCGGCCTTGGACACTGAAATGCCGCCTCGCATGAACGAACTAAGCGAGGTTCAAGTCAATCGCATCCGCGAATTGGTCGACCGAGAATACATTTCGGAAGGTGACCTGCGGCGCGAAGTCAACCAGAATATCCGTCGGCTGATAGACATCGGCTCCTACCGGGGGCTGCGCCATCGCCGGAACCTGCCCGTTGGCGGGCAGCGCACCCGCACCAATGCCCGCACCCGCAAGGGCCCCCGCCGCACCGTGGCTGGCCGTGGCCGGCGCACCGGCGGCAAGAAGTAGGCGGTGTAGAAAATGCCCAGACCAAGAACCAGACGCCGGGAACGGCGTTCCGTGCCGCAAGGCCGGGCTTATATCTATTCCACGTTTAACAATACGCTGGTCAGCATCACCGATCCGCAGGGTAACGTGATTGCCTCAGCCAGCTCCGGGGCGGTTGGCTTCAAGGGTTCCCGTAAAGGAACCGCCTTCGCCGCCCAGCGGGCCGCCGAACAGGCGGGCCGCCGAGCCGGCGAATCCGGAATGCGTCATATTGACGTCTTTATCAAGGGACCGGGGGCAGGACGAGAAGCCGCCATCCGCTCATTACAAGGGGCGGGATTGGTGGTCACGAGCATACGCGACGTGACTCCCATACCGCACAATGGATGCCGTCCACCCAAGCGAAGGAGAGTGTAGGGCAACATTTATGGGAAGATATACAGGGCCGGCCTGCCGCTTGTGCAGGCGTTCCGGCGAAAAACTGTTCCTCAAAGGCGATCGTTGCTTTACTCCGCGCTGTTCCTTCGAGAAGCGCCGCAACCCGCCAGGCAATGTTTCCCGTCGCCGTCGGCGCCCTTCCGATTACGGGGTTCACCTGCTGGAAAAACAGAAGGCCAAGTACATCTATGGCGTGTTGGAATCCCAGTTCCGCAAATACATGACCGAGGCTTTCAATACTCCCGGCGTCACTGGTATGAACCTTCTGCGCAGCCTGGAGCGTCGCTTGGACAACGTGATATTTCTCCTGGGCTTCGCCGATTCCCGCAAGCAAGCCCGCCAGTTGGTGTTGCATGGACATTTCCAGGTAAATGGGCGCAAGACCGACATACCATCCTATTCCGTGAAAGCGGGCGATAGTATTACGTGGAAGGAATCCGACAAAACTACCGATTTCTTCGCCGAGCGAACTAACGGATTGCCCAAACGTCCGGTGCCGTCTTGGTTGGCCTTGGACGTAAGCGAGATGTCTGGGCGAGCCGTCTCGCTGCCTTCCGACGAGGAATTGCAAACTGCCCTGGACTCCCGCCTAATCGTTGAGTTTTACTCGAGGTAATTGAGTGTCAATGCTAGACACTTTCGTTGTTCCGGCCGGCGGGCTGGATCTAGGGGGAATTGAACCCCCCCAACCGGAAATCCGCGTAATGGATGTTGGCGGCTCCGACAGTTCTTACGGCAAAATTGCTGTTGAGCCGTTAGATCGTGGCTTCGGACAGACTATTGGCAATCCCTTGCGGCGTATACTGCTCAGTTCCACTCCGGGCGCCGCCATCACATGGGTCAGAATCGGAGACGTAGTCCACGAATACATGGCTTTACCCGGCGTCAAAGAAGAGGTGATGGAACTCCTCCTCAATATCAAGGGCATCCGCATCCGCTCCAGCACTCCGCGAATCGGCAAACTGCGTCTGGAAATGACAGGCCCAGGCCCGGTTTGCGCTGGCGATATTATGGCGGATCCCGGCTTTGAAATCGTAAACCCGGAGTTGCATCTGGCGACTCTCGACAGCAGTGATACCAGTCTTACGGTTGAGTTTAACGTAGAGCAGGGAATGGGTTACCGCACCGCGCAGCCCGGAGACGAGGGCTCAAGTATGCCGACTGGCGCTCTACCAGTGGATGCCGTGTTTAGTCCGGTGCGTAAAGTGAATTTCACAGTTGAACCCACTCGCGTTGGGCAGAATACCAATTACGAGCGGCTGATTCTGGAAGTATGGACTGACGGCGCGATTGGGCCGGTTGAGGCGGTGCAATATGCCGCTGAAAAGCTGGTTGAACATTTCTTCTTGTTCAGCAAGCTCAGCCGTGCGGTCGAACAAGGCGTTGAACGTACCCCGCGGGTGGTCTCGCCGGAAGTCTATCAGACACCCATTGAAAAACTGGAATTATCTCCGCGCACCCTTAACTGTCTCAAGCGCGCTCAGATAAATCGGGTTGGTGAAGTGTTGGAGATGTCCGACGATGATCTGCTGAAGATACGCAACTTCGGCGAAAAGTCGCTGTTCGAGTTACAGGAAAAGCTGCTTGAACACGGCATCACCAACAGCGGCCGGGCAACGGAAGCTCCTTCCATGGCTGGCGGTATTCCCAAATTTTCCCCTGAGGACTTGGATGAGCTGATGGGAGGCGGCGTAGACGTCGCTACCTTGCCCGCCGGAATGTCCTTTGAAGAAACCGGTGGTGTGTTGGACAACATAGACAGCCCGAAAGAAGATGATATTAACCTGGGACACCATGCCGAGCAGACTTTGGAGCCGGATGATACTCTAATAACAGGCATGGCCTATGAAGAAACCGGCGATATGCCTGACAACATAGACGATCCCGAAGAAAACAATTAGGGAGATTTACCGACATGGCTTCTCACCGCGTCTCAGGACGCCGATTGAGCCGTTACAAAGACCAGCGCAAGGCATTGATGCGGGGTCTGGTCTGCGAGCTTATGAAACACGAACGTATCACCACTACCTTGGCCAAGGCCAAGGAGACTAGGGTCGTTGCCGAAAAGCTGATTACTCACGGCAAGAAGGGTAGTCTTCACCACCGTCGCCTTGCCTTGGCCCAGATTCCCAACAAGGGCGTGGTGGAAAAGGTGTTCGCTGACATCGCGCCCCGATACACCACTCGACCCGGCGGCTACACCCGCATCGTCAAATTGGGGCCTCGACAAGGGGACGCCGCACAGATGGCTGTCATCGAGCTGGTCTGACGGAGCGGCTTAGATAGAAGCGCGTGAATTTCCGCTGCCCAATGGCGGAGCTGACAACCCCCAAAGAGCCAACGCACACAGGCTGGTTCTTCGGATTGAGTATCAAGGCACCAATTACAACGGTTTCCAATGGCAGCTTAACCGACCGACGATCCAAGGGGCTCTGGAAGGGGCGCTTGCCCGCTTTACTGGCGAGAGTATACGTATCCGGGGAGCGAGCCGCACCGATTCAGGGGCGCACGCGCAGGGCCAGGTGGCGGACTTTCTCACTGCGTCCAGGCATACTGCTGAAAGGTTTCCGGCGGCGCTGAACTTTTTTCTGGCTGATGACATCCGAGTGCTGTCTGCTGCTCTGGTGGCCGACGGGTTTCATTCTCGCCGCTCCGCTCTCAGCCGGGTATATCAGTACCGGATTCTGGCCCGAAAAGAACCTTCGGCTCTGCTCCGGCACACCCACTTGTGGGAAAGGAAGAGCTTGGATACGGAACGAATGGCCGAGGCTGCCCAGTCGCTGACCGGAACCCACGATTTCCGGATTATCGCGTCTGGCCACCCCAAAGACCGCAGCGCGGTCCGAACGGTGGGCCGTTGGGAGGTGTGGCAGGAAGCTGATACAGTGATCATCGAGTGCGAGGCCAACGGTTTCCTGAAACAGCAAATCAGGAAGGCCAACGGAATACTGTTGGAAATAGGCAAAGGAAGACAACAGGTAGGGCTCATGCAAAGAGTGCTGGAAGGAACCGAGGATGTTTCAGGTATTCCAGTGCTGTCTGCGAAGGGCTTGTGCCTAGTGGAAGTAAAATACCCGGACGGAACGTTTGACGTTCCTCCGGCTGAAACCGGGTAAAACGTATGAAGAGAACCAGCACATATTTCCCTAAACCCGGCGAGGTGGCCGAAAACTGGAAAGTTGTTGACGCTACTGGGCAAACTTTAGGCCGCTTGGCGCGGAACATCGCCGTCTCTCTGCAAGGCAAGGATAAGCCGGCCTACACCCCTCACGCCATGACCGGAGACTTCGTGGTGGTGGTGAACGCCTCTCGTGTTCGCACTACCGGGCGCAAGACTACTCAGAAATACTACTATCGCCACTCCGGTTATGTGGGCAACCTGAAGTCTACGCGGCTGCGTGAGATGCTGGAAACCCGCCCAGAGCGAGTCATTGAGCTGGCGGTGAAGGGTATGCTGCCACGCAACCACATGGGACGGCAAATGCTGCGCCGCCTGAAGGTTTACGCTGGTCCACAGCACCCCCACGACGCTCAAGCAGGGCAGCTTAACTAACCCACCAGGCTAAGGAAAACAGGAAGACACGGACGGAGGCAATACCGACTTGGTGCAAGCAGACGCAATTCAGCAGTATTACTACGGCACAGGTAAGCGTAAGACGGCCATAGCCCGTGTGAGGCTCTACGTGGACGACGGAGGGCCTTTTATCGTCAATAGCAAGCCAATGGATGAGTATTTCGGCTGGTCTACTTGGCAGCGCATAGTCAACGACGCCTTCCAAGTCACCAATACCCTAAACCGCTTTCGTGTGGTGGCTAAAGTGGCTGGCGGTGGCGTAAACGCCCAAGCTGAGGCAATACGCCACGGCATAACCCGCGCTCTTATCGCTTTCGACCCATCCATGAAGCCTTCACTGCGGCGAGCCGGGTTCGTCACCCGCGACGCCCGCATCAAGGAAAGCAAGAAGTATGGCCTGAAGCGCGCCCGCCGCGCCCCGCAGTACACCAAGCGGTAAGGCTCTCTGCCCGTCGTTACTAAAGAGCCGAATACTCATCCCCTCTTCCTTGACATGAGGATGAAACCTGAATGGCCGTTTACCCTGTTAGCATGGAAACGCCCCGCCAATAGACGGGGCGTTTGTTTCTCGCGCGTCCCTGACTAATGCGCCAGGAGCGCTCATACGTGCGCTTCTGCGCCTTGATTTCCGCCATACCAGACTCTCTGCTACGTCTGGCGAGGGTGCTTAAACAGAAAGTCGTCAGCGATTTCGTTGAAGGTCACGAACTGAACGCCGTCGTGGGAAGTGATGTACTCGGTCAGCCGCTCCAGCATCAGGATGACTTGAGGCCGCCCGCTCACGTCCGGGTGAATGGTAATGGGGAACACTGCCTCGTCGTATTCCCGGTACACATAATCGAACTGGTCTCGCCACATTGACTCGATGTCCCGCGGGTTCACGAAGCCGTGGCTGTTGGGGGACTTCTTGATGAACAGCATGGGAGGCAGGTCGTCCAGATACCAGTTGGCCGGAATCTCGACCAACCCGGTCTCTTCGCCGCGATCGAGGGCGCGCATCCAGGTATCGGCGGGCTGCGAGTAGTCAATTTTGGTCCAGCGGTCGCCCACGCGCACATAGTAGCACTCGAAGTCTTTGTGCATCAGGCTGTGGTCATACTTAATCCCGTGCTTGAGCAGCAGCTCGTTGGTGACGTGGCTGAACTCCCACCAAGGCGCCACGTAGCCTGTCGGAGGCTTGCCGGCCAGTTTGTCCAGCACCTCCAGGCAACGAACCAAAACCGCTTCTTCCTGCTCCGGCGACATCGAGATGGGATTTTCGTGGGAGTAGCCGTGCAGCCCGACCTCATGCCCGCCGTCAACAATCATTCGGCACTCGTCCGGGAATGTTTCAGCAGAATGGCCGGGAATGAACCAGGAGGTCCTGATTCCCAGCCGGTCGAACATCCTCAGCAGCCGGGGAGTGCCCACTTCGCCAGCGAACATACCCCGCGAAATGTCGTCGGGCGAATCCTCACCGCCGTAGGAACCCAGCCAGCCGCCCACAGCATCCAAATCGACCCCGAAGGCGCATAAAATCCGCTTTTCCGCCATTTCAACACTCCCATTTAAGTCTGGCAAGCCTTTGTCTTTGCGGGTTATTCTCTCTTTACCGGGAATCCATAGCGTCTTTCGTATGCCAGCTTTCCGTTACCACACCCTGATAGATTCCCGCTTTTCGCAGAGATGATGTTGCTTAAACGCCCAGGTAATCGGCGGCAGCATCTAGCAGGCCGGTCACCCGCTCTGGCGAACTGGCCTCGGCATAGATACGCAGCAATGGCTCGGTGCCTGAGAAGCGCACACCCAGCCAGCCGTCATCGAAGTGCAGGCGGCGCCCGTCAATGCTGTCCGAGGCCGCCACCGGGTACTCGCCCAGCCGTTCCAACGCCGGATTGTTAACCAACTCGCGGATGCGCCCCCGGTCGCCAGCGTCAAACTCGATGTCCCGCCGGTGGTAGAAGTGAGGGCCCACCAGGCGAAACAGATTTTCCAGTAACTGCGAAACCGTTTTGCTGGACTTCGCCATGTATTCAAGAAGGTAAAGGCCGCTCAGGATACCGTCCCGTTCCGGCACGTGGCCTCGGAAGGCGAATCCTCCGCTTTCCTCGCCGGCCATCAGAGCATTAAGCTCTTCCATCCGCGGCCCCATGTGCTTGAACCCGACCTGAACTTCGTGAACGTCAACGCCATAGATGCCACCCATCTTGTTCAGGGCCTGCGAAGCGGTAACTCCTTTAATCAGCGAACCGCGCCACCCCTTCATTTCCAAGAGGTAGAGAGCAAGCAGCGAAAATGTGTCTAGCGTGGTAACGAACCGCCCGCTCTCGTCAATGATGCCCACCCGGTCAGCGTCGCCATCCAGCGCGATGCCCACCGACGCGCCGGAGGCCGGAACTCGGGCCAGCAATTCAGTCAGGTTGGGCGCTATGGGTTCCGGTTGGGCCATGCCGGGGAACGCGGGATTGCGGTGTCCGCGCAGTTCCTCCACTGTCGTCGCGCCGCCTTCCAGCAGCCGGGGCAAGTAGCCCGCTCCGGCCCCGTACATAGCGTCCACCACCACCCGGAAACCGGCGGAACGGATGGCGTCCAAGTCAACCAGCCGGGCAATATGCTGGAAGTACGGCTCCGACGGCTCCATAGCCTCCACTAGACCGGAGTTGCGCCCGGCGTTGACCTCGTCGGGGTCAACCGCGCCAACCTGACGGATGACTGCCTCCAGATCGTCGGTGATTTCCTGGGTGGCGCTGCCAGCGTACTCAGGCTTGAACTTGAAGCCGTTCCAGGTCGCTGGGTTGTGGCTGGCGGTGATGATGGCCGCGCCCCCCGCTCCGTGATGCAGCACACCATAGCTCAACACCGGAGTGGGCGCGCTCTTGTCGGCCAGCAGCGCACGGATGCCCTGGCTGGCGGCGACCCCCGCGACGGTGGCCGCGAATTCGGGCGAGAGAAAGCGGGTGTCATAGCCAACGATAAGCCCGCGGTCAGCAGTGCCGCGCCGCTTCAGGTAATCGCACAGCCCCCGGGCGCAGCGAGCCACGTTGGCATAGGTATAATCCTCCGCGATGAGCGCACGCCATCCATCGGTGCCGAATCGAATCTCAGTGGGCATTATCCCTTCTCTGGTATATCAGCAAATTTCAATTCTTTCAGAGCAATTGCGATTGCATTCCCTTTCCGCTCAAGAAAGGATTCAATCCTTTTGCGCAATCTATGTTCTATTTGCTCTTCAGGGAGGTCATTGTACTCTTCCTGAGTTATCCAAGTTTCGCTGTATCAGGAATGCCACTTTGGCGACAGCTTCTTATGCCAGCCGTCATATCTGGGCATTTCAGTCACAGCCTTACGAATTTGCTCCCGTATTTCTTGGGGGCTTGGCTGTAGCAAAAACTTGAACTGGACTTTATTGTTTTGTTTTCTAGCAGCCAAGCCAGCATAAATTCCTTATCTCCGATAGGCACATTTTCGTGCGGGAGAACATTCATACTCTTTGGCAAGAATCTTATGCCTGATACGGTCATTGCGATAGGGATCAATTCCTGGGACTAATTGACATATTTTTGAATAACCTGCGACCCTGTCTCAGGGCGCTTGGGCCCATATTCGATTATCAAGTCGAGCGCCTTGCAGTGGTTTTGTAAATCTTGCGGCAAAGTTCCTGAACTTCAGGGTTTTCCACGATGTACCATCAAGAACTCCCTCAATCAAGAGCGTCCGATTCATAGCAAGAATAAAACAACCGCCCGTCCTTCACAAGGCAGGAACGGGCGGATGCAATTGCCGATGCGTGAGATGTCTATCTGGAGACGAAGTTACACTGCGGCCTGGCGCAGGGCGTCGGCCTTGTCGGTCAGCTCCCAAGTCAGGCCCAGCTTGTCCGCCGTTGGGCGCCCGAAGTGGCCGTAGGCGGCGGTGGGCTGGTAGATGGGGCGGCGCAGGTTCAGGTCTTCGATGATTGCGCCGGGGCGGAGGTCGAAGTATTCGCCCACCAGGGACTCGATGCGGTCGTTTGCTATCTGGCCGGTGTCGAAGGTCTCCACTGAGACGGAGATAGGTTCGGCCACTCCGATGGCGTAGGACACGATGACCTCCACCCGCTGAGCCAGTCCGGCGGCCACCAAGTTCTTGGCGACATAGCGAGCGGCGTAGGCGCCGGAGCGGTCCACCTTCGTCGGGTCCTTGCCCGAGAAGGCGCCGCCGCCGTGGCGGGCGATGCCGCCGTAGGTGTCCACCAGAATCTTGCGCCCGGTCAGTCCGGTGTCGCCCTGCGGCCCGCCGACATTGAACCAGCCGCTGGGGTTGACGAAGTAGCGGGTGTTGTCGTCTAGCAGTTCCGGCGGAACGATGGGCCGGATGACGTGCTCAAAGATGTCGCTGCGAATCTTCTTGGTGAACGACTCGCGGTCTTCGCTGTCCTGATGCTGGGAGCTGATGACCACAGCGTCCACCCGGCGCGGCTTCCCTTCGCTGTATTCCACGGTCACCTGAGATTTGCCATCTGGGCCCAGATAATCAAGAAGGCCGTCCTTGCGGACGGCGGCCAACTGCTCAACCAGGCGGTGGGACAGGTCAACGGTAATAGGCATCAGGCCGTCGGTCTCGTCGCAGGCGAAGCCGACCATCATACCTTGGTCGCCGGCGCCGGTGGCGCGCCGGGCGTCCGACGCCGCGCTGCCCCGTTCCTCCAGGGCAGTAGTTACGCCGCTGCTGATGTCAGGCGACTGCTGGCTGACGTGGGCGATCACCCCGCAGGAATTGCCGTCAATTCCGTAGCTGACGTCGGTGTAGCCGATCCCCCGCATCACGCCGCGGGCGATTTCGTCGAAGTTCAGGGCGGACTTGGTGGTGATTTCGCCGGTGACCATCACCAGGTTCTTGGTGGCGACAGTCTCGCAGGCAACGCGGCTCGTCGGGTCGCCGCGCAGGGCGGCGTCCAGCACTGCGTCGGAAATCTGGTCGCACAGCTTGTCGGGATGCCCCTCGGTCACCGACTCCGAAGTGAGCAGGTACTTGGGGGAAGTCATAAACTGTATGGGCATGGGGATTGTCCTCCGGTTGATTGCTCCGGCCTTTGCCGGTTGGGTTGTGGTGGAAAAAACCGGGCTAGGTGCCTTCCTCCCAGCTCTCCTGGTACTTCTGCTGTTCGGCGCTCAGGCTGTCAATGCCGACGCCCAGGGACTCCAGCTTCAGGCGTCCGACTTCGCGGTCGGTCTCGATGGGCACACTGTGCACGCCGGGCGCCAACTGCCCGCGGTTTTTGGCAATGTATTCCGCCGAAAGAGCCTGATTGGCGAAACTCATATCCATAACGGCGGAGGGATGCCCTTCAGCCGCAGCCAGGTTGATCAGTCGGCCTTCCCCGAGCAGGTATAGTTTACGCCCGTCAGACAGCACGTATTCCTCAACGAAGGAGCGCACTTCACGATGGGAGACGGCCATGTCTGCCAAGGCCGGGATGTCTATTTCCACGTTGAAGTGGCCGCTGTTGGACAGGATTGCCCCGTTGGGCATCACTTCCAGGTGCTCTCGCCCAATGGCGTGGAACCCGCCGGTCACCGTGATGAACACCTCGCCGACCTTGGCCGCCTCAATGCTCTTCATCACCGTGAACCCGTCCATCACCGCTTCGAGGGCCCGTATCGGGTTGGTCTCGGTAACGATGACATGGCTGCCCATGCCGCGAGCGCGGGAGGCCACGCCGCGCCCGCACCAGCCGTACCCGGCAACCACCACGCGGCGCCCGGCCCACAGGATATTGGTGGCGCGGGTGATGCCGTCCAATGTGCTCTGGCCGGTGCCGTAGCGGTTGTCGAAGAAGTGCTTGGTCTCCGCATCGTTGACCGCGATGATCGGGTAGCGGAGCTTGTCATCGTTGGCCATTGCCGTCAGACGAATGACCCCCGTGGTGGTCTCCTCGGTGCCGCCGATGACTTCCGAAACAAGTTCGGAGCGCTGGGTGTGCAGGATGGTGACCAAGTCAGCGCCGTCGTCCATGGTCATGTGCGGCTTCAGGTCCAGCGCCGCAGTTAGATGGTTGTAGTAGGTCTGGTCGTCCTCGCCTTTGATGGCGAAGGTGGGAATGCCGTATTCGCTGACCAGCGCCGCCGCCACCTCGTCCTGGGTGCTTAGCGGATTGCTGGCGCAGAGGTTGACTTCCGCGCCGCCGTCGCGCAGCGCGATGGCCAGGTTGGCCGTCTCGGTGGTTACGTGAAGACATGCCGCCAAGCGCAGACCGGCCAGCGGCTTCTCGCGGGCAAACCGTTCGCGGATCAGGTTCACCACCGGCATCTCCCGTCCGGCCCACTCGATGCGGTTCACTCCAGCTTGGGCCAGCGAAAGGTCTTTAACGTCTCCTTTTGCCTGTTGTGTAGCCAAAAGATTCTCCTTAAGTTTCCGATTGCCGAACAGTGCGCCCAAAGAACGGAATGTTCGGTTTGATATACCGTTTCAGCGGTTTTCGCCAGGTTCCTAGACTAGGCATCATTCCCGTAGGATGTAGGATTGCCCGCCGCAATCCACGACGGCGTGCCGTCTTCGATGTTGAACAGGTTTGCCGGGTCGAAGCCGCCGGCCATGGCGAATTCGCACGCCAGCCCGCTGCGCACCCCGGCGGCGCAAATGAACAGCAGCTTCTTGCCTTGCGGCAGTTCGTCCAGACGGCCCATCAGGTCGTCAATTTCTATGTGAATGGCCCCGGCGGCATGGCCGGTAACCCACTCATCCGGACGCCGCACGTCAACGACTGCCGTATTGTCTGGATCGGCGTCCAGCATCTGTCGGGCCTCGACGGAGTCCACCCGGAAATACGGTTCGCCGGGTTCTTGCCTGGGCATGGTTAAACCTCCTGATTCGGGTTTGCTCTCGCTTCAACCCGCAGATAGTTAGCTGACGTACTTACCGATTATTGGGGACAGCTTGTCCTTCACTTCGTCGGGAATTATCTCAGGGCTGGTGATGATGGCGTCCTTGAGGGCGGAGCCGCACTTGCAATCCCTCGGCCCCGAAAGCGCCGGAACCGTCCTGAGCAGCAGCTCCCTGGAAGCCGCCACATTCTTCAACAGATTCTGCACCACGGCCTCGACGCTCACCTCCTCCGTGTTGGCCCGCCAAACGTCGTAGTCAGTGATCCATGCCATGGTCGCGTAGCACATCTCCGCCTCTCGCGCCAGTTTGGCCTCGGGCAGCGCGGTCATTCCGATTATATCGGCCCCCCAGGAGCGGTACATGAAGGACTCCGCCCTGGTTGAAAAGGCCGGCCCTTCCATCACTATCATCGTCCCCCCAGGATGCACGTTGATGTCTATCTGCTGGGCCGCGCGATGGATGGCTTGGCTGGAGGATGGGCAGAAGGGGTCGGCGATGCCGATATGCGTCACTATGTGTTCATCGAAAAAAGTGCTCTCGCGCATCATTGTCCGGTCGATAAGCTGGCTGGGAATCACCAGGTCCAGCGGCGCAAATTCCTCTTTCAGGCTCCCCACTGCGCTGACGGATATAACTCGCTCAACTCCCAAAGTCTTCAAGGCATAGATGTTCGCTCGCGCCGGAATGTGAGTAGGGTTGAAGTGGTGCCCGCGCCCGTGGCGGGGGAGAAAGGCCATGCGCACTCCCGCAAGGTCACCCAGCACGATGCTGTCGCTGGGGCTGCCGAAGGGCGTATCCACATCCACGCGGTCAACATCGGTCAAAGCGTCTATCTCATAGAGGCCGCTGCCTCCGATAACCGCTATTTCCGCTTGCCTTTTACTCATGCAACGTTCTCATCACCAATGTTCCCATCATGCAACGTTCTCATCACGCCTTTCTACTTCCCGCCTCGAACCGCCAGAAGCAGACTCTCAGCGTAAGGCGCAGAGGCAACGCCAGACTCGGTGACGATGGCGCTGATGTAGCGGTGAGGGGTAACGTCGAAGGCCGGATTTACGGCGGCAACCCCCTCCGGGGCTGTGCGGACGCTGCCAAATCGGGTGACTTCCTCCGGAGCCCGTTCTTCGATTTCGATGCCGTCGCCCTCGGGCAGGCTGAGGTCTATGGTGCTGGTGGGGGCCGCGATATAGAAGGGGATGCCGTTTTCGTGCGCCAATACCGCCAAGCTATAAGTGCCAATCTTGTTGGCGGTGTCGCCGTTGGCGGCGATGCGGTCTGCGCCGGTGATAACACAGCCGACTCTGCCCTGCCGCATCATCATCCCGGCTGCGGAGTCGGCCAGCAGCGTCGCCGGTATGCCTAGCTTCTGAAACTCCCACGAAGTCAGGCGCGCACCTTGTAGCCAAGGCCGGGTCTCCGTGTTGAAGACTTCGAATCGCTTGCCTGCTTCCCATCCCGCGCGAATGACGCCGAGGGCGGTGCCGAAACCCGAGGTGGCCAAGGCTCCGGTGTTGCAATGGGTTAGCACCGACCCCCCATTGGGCATCAGGTCCTTGCCGAACTCGCCCATGCGACGGTTGATGGCTTCGTCTTCCTGCTGGATAGCCTTGGCCTCTGCCAATAAACGCCCGGCGATGTCATCCGGCGTTCCGCCCGATGCGGCCGCGGTCAACATCCGGTCTACGGCCCACCCCAAGTTCACTGCCGTCGGCCGGGCCGCCCTGATGCGCACTGCGGCCTGCTCCAGCAGCGCCTCAAATTCTGATTTATTTCCATCAGCCAAGTCTTGCGCCGCCATTGCCATGGCATAGGCCGCAGTCACGCCGATGGCCGGGGCGCCGCGTACCTTCATCTCGCGGATAGCGTCTACCGCCTCCTCATAGCGGGTGACAGTAACCTCTGCTTCCGCCGCGGGAAGGCGGGTCTGATCCAACAGGTGCAACTTGCCTTCCGCCCATCGTATGGGCCGAATTTCACTCAATCAAGGCACTCCTGGGAACGAATGGTGCGCTTCCCAATTGCAATATGCTCGTGAATTGACGTTCCAGTGCGTCGTTTCCAATTCCGGCGGCCAACAAAAAGGCTTCTCGCGCGAGAAGCCCATACCAAACCCTATCCCCCATTTCCGGTTTTAATCCGGCACTCACGGGACACAAATATACTACTAACAGGGCCGGAATGTGTCAAGGAACGGGAACGCCGCCACCCGGACTTCAGCCCTTGCTTAACGCAGTGCCCGACGAACCTCCGAGAAAGCTAAGAGGCAAAGCGAATTATGCGCAAAGGCCCTCGCAACCCTCGCAGCGTTGCGATTTAGATGGTTTAGTTCCTGGCACTTCCGAGAAACCTGGAATCCAAGAACCCTATATGTCTAAAAATCCCGTCTATCTTGTTTATACCCCGTCTATCTTGTTTATACATAGTAAAGAAATCACGCACAGGGCGGCTCGTTCAGGCCCCCGGAGTGGGCGCTACTGTGCATGAGACGAAATGCCTGCGGGCGTTCCGCGAACTGAACTGCCCTGGCCCTTGAACCAGCACGTAGCTGCCGCTGCTGCTATATGCCACAGCGCGATGGCCTCCGGAGAGTATAATCGGCGTCGGCGCAGCAGCCCGCTGCCGCTGCACAGACCGATAGGAGAGTTGAATTATGGCTGATAAAATTCGTCTTGGCATCATCGGAGCCAGTCCCAGCGTGGGGTGGGCGCATCGCTCGCATCTGCCCGCCATCGCCGCCAGCCCGGAGTTCGAGCTGACTGGCGTCTGCACCACTCGTATGGAGACCGCAGAAGTGTCTAAACAGCAGTATGGCGCGCGTTTGGCCTTCGACGACTACCAGGAAATGCTGGCGCATCCGGACATTGACGCTGTGGCCGTGGTGCTGCGGGTTCCAGCTCACTACGAGATAACCAGGGATGCCCTCAAGGCCGGCAAGCACGTGTTCACTGAGTGGCCATTGGGGCGCACTACCGGCGAAGCGGAGGAGCTGGCAGATCTTGCGCGTGACAAAGGCGTGAAGGCGGTGGTGGGGCTGCAGGCCCGGGCTGCTCCCGCAGTGTTGCAGATGAAGCAACTCGTGGAGCAGGGTTACGTGGGTGAAATTATGGCCTGCTCTATGACGCTGGTTCGCGGCGGCGTTCTGGCTCGCCCGTCGGGTCGCACCTGGCAGCGGGATGTCGAGTTGGGGGCCCACACTCTCACCATCGCCACGGGCCACTCGGTGGACGCGATGCGTTTCGTGGCTGGCGACTTTGCCGAGGTGTCAGCCATCGTTTCCACTCAATGTGAGCAGTGGTACGAGACTGACACAAACCAATACCTGGATGTAACATCCCCCGACAACATCTTGATCAACGGGCGGTTGACAAACGGCGCGGTGGTGTCAGCCCACGTCGCCAGCATCCCGTGGGCAGGCAGCGGCTACCGACTGGAGGTATACGGTCGCGATGGCACGCTAACTGCCGACTCTGAGGACTCGCCGCAGTTGGGGCCGGTGCGGCTCCGGGGAGCGCAGGGCAGCGACGAACTGGAAGAGCTGTCGGTCTCCGGTCAGCACAACTTCGTCTTGGAAGGAATGCCGCAAGGCGCTCCTTAACAATGTGGGCCAGCTTTACTATATGTTCGGCGAGGCCATTCGGAGCCAGGACAGCCGCCAGCCCGACTTTGACACCGCCGTGGACCTGCACCGGCTGGTTGACGCCATTCGCCTGTCGTCGGAGCGGAAGCAGGCTGTGTCTGTGTAGGACAAGACCGTTACCCAAGGTCAGGGTGCGGTGGCTACCAAGAGCACTTGCACTCTGACCTCGTCGGCCAGATACACAACGGAGCGGGCGGTGGGCCTTGTCTGCCCCAGTTCCTCCCAAGTGAACGTGGTGAGACCCAGCACGTTGATTGTGTTGCCGTCGTGGCGGGCGGTCACGTCGAACACCAGGGAAGTGATGGTTTCGCCGATCTGTAGCGAGCCGCTCAGTTGGCCGGTGGTTTCTTCGCCATCGAAAAAGCTCTGAGGCAAGTTCGGCAACTGGTTTACGGTGAAAATCGCTTCGGGCGTATCCCGGAACATCCGGTCTCTGATGTACATATCCCGGAAGTTCTGGTCGCTGCGCAGGGAATGAAGGTCCAAGGTAACCACCGAGGGCTGCCCATCGAGATTCGCCTCGCCGCTTAACCCGGTACTCTCAATCACTGCATCGAAACGAATGGGAGAACGGCCTAGCTCTTCCTCCACAGTAAAGGTAATTTTCGACCCTTCTCCGATAATGAAGGATTGCTCCGTCTCTCCTGTCAAGGATTGCTCTGTCTCTCCTGCCTTGGTAAGGGCGGGCGTGGGAGCAGGGGCATCCGCTGGCGTCGGCCCAGGCGTGCTCGTAGCCGCGACGGGCTGCTGGGTGGCCGGCGGCAAAGCGAGTTCACCACTTTCTGCGTCCCCCTGAGTTACCAGGGTAAAGCCCACAACTAGCGCCGCAATGACTGACACCGCGGCGAGCGCCCAAGACTTCCAACCGGAATTGGGCTGGCTGAAATACGAGGATAGCAGGGGAGTCAAAAGGGCGCAGATGACAAACGCAATGGCGGCTAAAGGCAGTACGAAGGAGAGGAAACGGTCAAGGAAGCTGTTACCCGCGAAGGCTACAATCAGGACAACAATGAAGAGCGCGCCCAGCAATCCGTTGACCAGTAACGGCCGCTCTCCCCACCGGTCCCAGAGCAGCCCGGCAATCAAGCCGAGCGCCAAGCAGGCCGCGGCGACCGTTGCGCTGTTGAAGGCGCTGTCCACCGGAGAGTGGAGGGGAAGCGAAACCAGCGCCGCGACGATGGCGGCAATGGCCCCGGCAGTCAGTCCAGCCAGCATAACTTCGTTCCTCCTTGAAAGAGAGATAGGGAAGGAGAGCTAAGTTCATCGTGATGGCTGGGAGACTAACGGGTTGGCAGTTCCAGCCCGGCGTTCGATTATAGCCAATCCGATAGTTTAAGAAGGCGCCTTGGGAGCGCATTCCGGTCGCTATAAGCGAAAAAGCTGGAGGAAGGTTTCAAGACCCTCCTCCGGCTTGGCAGCAAGTATCGTCCGTTGATGCTCATTCGGACAAACTTCTGAGGTCAGCTCGTGCTACAGTGCCAGAGCGTAGCAGGCTCGGCGCGGGTCGGCGCCGGTGCTGAGGTAACCAGTCTCTGGATCGCGGACGGACACCGTCGCGCCCATACCACAGTCCACGGCCCGCGCAATCTTGTGGCCCATGGCCCGCAGCTCTTCCGCCGCGGTCTCCGGGATGGCGCGCTCCAGGTCCAGCCGGCCCGGGTGATAGACGTGAGGGTAGAAGGAGTTGACGTTGCTTTGGGTTGAGAAGCGGGGCGCTTCCACCGCCTGTTGCGGGTCCATACCAAACAGGATGACGTTGAGCATCAACTGCACATTGGCTTGCGCCTGATTGTCGCCGCCGGGACAGCCGACGGTCATCACCGGCTGGCCGTCTTTGCTGATGATGTAATTCACTAGCGTAGTGCGGGGGCGCTTGCCCGGCTCGACCGCGTTGGGGTGCCCTTCTTCACAGTTGAACATCTCGATGCGGGTGCTGAGCGCGCAACCCAGCTCCGGGAAGAACACCGACTTGGCGAAGGCCCCGCCGCTGATGGTGCCGCACACCATGTTGCCCTGCTTGTCCATAGCCGATACGTGGGTTGTTCCTTCCCGCGCCGAGGCGTCCGCCGTGGCGGGGTGGGATGGCTCGGGGAGGCCGTTGCCGCCGCGGGTGGCCCCGTTTCCATGTATGCCGGAGCCGCGCGGTATGCCGGAGCCGCGCGATTTCTTGGAATAGCGCCATGGATCCCCGGCCTCCGGCTGCGCCGGATAGGCGGTCTCAAGGTCAATCAGGCGGGCGCGCTCGGCGGCGTATTCCTTGGACAGCAACCCGTCAATGGGGATGGCGGAGAAGTCCGGGTCGCCATAGTGCGCCTCGCGATCTCCGAAGGACAGCTTGACTGCCTCGGCAACGGTGTGGATGTAAGCCGGGCTGTTGTGGCCCATCGCCCGCAGGTCGTAGGTCTCCAGCATATTCAGGGTCTGCATAAGGACCGGTCCCTGCGTCCAAGAATCCTGCCCGTGAATCTCGTAGCCGTGGAAAGTAGTCTTGACCGGCGTTTCGTACTGGGACTTGTAGGCGGCTAGGTCGTCCATGGACATAATGCCGCCGACGCTGGCTACTGAGTCGGCAATCTGCTGCGCTACCGGGCCGCGATAGAACACGTCTTGCGCCTGCCGGAGTCCCTCGACTCTCGAAAGGGCATGGCCGTTGCCGAAGCCGGGCAGCATGGCGCGGAGAGTGTTGGCAAGACCGGGCTGCACCAGCGGAGCGCCAGCGGCGGGAACCTGCCGATTGTGATAGAAAACATCCCAACCGCCGGGTTGGTACAGGTCAAACTGCTGGGCGGTGGCGGCGGAATCCAGCCGGTCGAGCATATATTCGTAATTGGGGATGCCGTCGGCGGCGTAGCCGATGGCCGGGGCCAAAAGTTCGGCAATGGACTTAGTGCCGTAGCGCTCCGCCAGCGATATGAAAGCGTGCACCACACCGGGCAACGTGAATGACAGATGGGACTGCGAGTGTCCGGGGCCGGTGGGGATGCGCTCCAGTCCCTGCGACTTGTAGAAGGCAGGGGTGGCCTGGCCGGGGGCTGTACCCTGCCCGCTTAGGGACAGTAACTCGCCGCTGCGGGCGTCGTAAAGCATGAACACGCCCTCGGCAGCCAGGGAGTAAGACGCGATAGGCTCCACCACAGCGGCTGCGAACCCGGCAGCCACCAATGCATCGAAGGCGTTGCCGCCGCTGAGCAGCATTTTCATACCGGCCATTGAGGTAAGGTAGTGGCCGCTGGAAATAACTCCCTCGGTAGAGCGTATCACCGGGCGTCCAGTGGATTGTTGTGTGGCGTTGCCCTGTTCTGTGTTGACGGCGGACTGCTGGCTGACCATGTCGGCTCCTGCAAATAAGATGATTCAGATGCGCCGGGGAGCCCCCTCTCCCAACCTTTCTTGTCATAAAGAGGAAGTCCCCGATTGCTGGGTATTATACGTCTAACACGGCGTCCTTTAACACGGCGTCCTTGCCTGGGAAGGCGATTACGCCGTGTCCGTCCACCAAGTGCGCGGGCATGAAGTATTCGCGGGTGTCGGGGCCGCCGAAGCCCGGAATAAAAGATTGGACGACACCGCCCGACTCAAGAGCGGCGCGGACAATCTGTTTATTGAAGTTGCTGATGTCCTCACGGGACAGAAATTCGTCTACCGGAAGCCAGAGGCATTCCTGTATCTCATCGGCCTGCATGGTGATTTCCCGGCTCAATGGGCGCAAGCGGCCAACGAAGTAGATGTCTGACTTGCCGTAGCGGTAGCCGTGCCAATGGCGAAAGCAGGCGATGGACTGGAACTCGGCGCGCACGCCGGTTTCCTCCAGCACCTCACGCTCCACTGCCTCGGCCAAGTGTTCGCTGGGATGCACCGCGCCTCCGGGCAGCTTCAGCGTCGGCGGACGCCCGGCGACACCGTAAATCTCCCGCACCACCAGCAACTCGCGCTCCTCAGTCAGCACCACTCCGCCTATGCCGATGTAGTGGGTGGCAAAATGCGGCACCCACGCTCCCTCTTGAAGGATGGAGGTGAGCATCAGATAATCGCTGCCGCTATGGTCGCCGCTATGGTGGAAGGTGAAGCCCCGGTTCACCGCCTCGGGGATGAGAGCGGACTTGTCGATAGGCACTTCCAGCCACGCGGCCTTGATGCCCTCAGAGGTCCACTGCTTTAGGGAAGCGTCAAGCCGCCGGGAGAACTCGGCGGCGTCAGAAGGTAACTCATCTGGCGCGATGACCATGCCGCCGAAGGGGTTGGCCTTAGCCTCCAATAACTGCTTGCTGGACAATTGCGTCATTGGCGCCTCGCGTATTTGCAGGATTGGCGGACATCCCGCACAAGATGCAGGGGCCGTCGCGCCAATGCTAAGGGGGATGGCCGTTGCGCGTCAAATCTTGTGACACTTGCGCCTTGCGCCGTCCGTCCGTAGCGGGGACAATACAGCCAGCGATTTCCCCACATTCCCGCTTATTCCGGAGCAGCGGCAGGTGAAGGTGTCCACATCCCATTTCCACCCAGTAATCCGCGAGTGGTTCGAGAGGCGGTTCCGGCAGCCCACCGAGGCCCAGTCCCAAGGTTGGGAGGCTGTGGTTGAAGGGAAGCACACACTCATCGCGGCGCCCACTGGCTCGGGCAAGACGCTGGCCGCGTTCTTGACCTGCATTGACCGGCTGGTGCGGCAGGGGTTAGACGGCGAGCTTCCCAACACCACGCAGGTGGTGTACGTCTCGCCGCTGAAGGCGTTGTCCAACGACATACAGAAAAATTTGGCTGCCCCGCTGCAGGAAATAGCCGCCCTGGCTTCGGAAAAAGGCGCCCCTCTGCCCGAAATCCGTATTGGGCTTCGCACTGGAGACACCCCCCCAGCGGAACGCCAGAAAATGGCGAAGAAGCCGCCGCACATCCTTATAACCACCCCTGAGTCGCTGTACATCCTGCTCACTTCAGCCAGCGGGCGGCGAGGACTGAAGGGCGTCAACACACTGATCCTAGACGAGATTCACGCCGTAGCCGACGACAAGCGCGGTTCGCACCTGTCGCTGTCGGTGGAGCGGCTCTGCGCCCTGTCAGAGCAGCCGGTGGTGCGCATCGGCCTGTCGGCCACCCAGCGCCCCATCGAAGAGATAGCCCGGCTGCTGGTGGGCAACGACTCCATTGGCCCGGATGGTAAACCGGCCTGCGCCATCGTGAACACCGGCCACGCCCGCGAGATTGACCTGGCCCTACAGTTGCCGGAGCAGGAGCTTGGCCCCATCGCCTCCCACGAACTTTGGAGCGAAACGCTGGACGCCATCGCCAAGCTGGTCGAAGCCCACGGCACAACGCTGGTGTTCGTCAACACCCGGCGGTTGGTGGAGCGAATATCTCACCAGCTCAGTGTGCGGCTGGGCGAGGATGCGGTCGTGGCCCACCACGGCAGTTTGTCCCGCGCTACCCGGCTGGACGCCGAGGAAAAGCTGAAGGCTGGACAGGTCAAGGTGTGCGTCGCTACGGCGTCGCTGGAGCTGGGCATAGACATTGGCGATGTTGATCTGGTCTGCCAGATTGGTTCTCCCCGCTCCATCGGTGTGTTGCTGCAACGGGTGGGACGCTCCGGTCACTCGGTGGGCGGTAAGCCCAAAGGCCGACTATTTCCCTTGACGCGCGACGAGCTGGCCGAGTGCATAGCTCTCGCTCGCGCCGTTCGCCGCCGCAACTTGGATACTCTGTCAATCCCGCCTTGGCCGGTGGACGTGCTGGCGCAACAAGTAGTGGCATCCTGCGCCCAAGAAGAATGGGCCGAGGATGATCTGTATGACCTGGTGCGCCGAAGTTACCCCTACCGGGGACTGCCCCGAGAGAAATTCGACCAGACCATCGGAACGCTGTCCGAAGGGTATGCTCCCCGCCTTGGACGCAACGGCGCGTACTTGCACCGCGACGGCGTGAACGGCAAAGTCAAGGGACGACGCGGCGCGCCTATCGCCGCGATGACCAGCGGCGGAGCCATCCCGGAAAATGCCGATTACGACGTTATAGCCGAGCCCGAAGACACTTTCGTGGGAACAGTCAACGAAGACTTCGCCATCGAAAGCATGAGGGGCGACGTGTTCCTTCTGGGCAACAACGCCTGGAAAATCCGCCGCGTCGAAAGCGGACGCGTCCGGGTGGAAGACGCCCACGGCCAGCCGCCGACCATCCCCTTCTGGCTGGGCGAAGCGCCCGGCCGCACCACCGAGCTGTCCGACGAGGTCACCGAACTCCGCGAGGGCGTGGATAGCCTGCTGCCGGACGCGGGAGCAGCCCGCGAATGGGTAGTTACTGAGTCTGGGGTGGCCTCCGAGGCCAGCAGACAGCTTGTCGCTTATATCGAAGAAGGCAAACGGGTGCTAGGCGTGACGCCTTCCAAAAACCGGATAGTGGCCGAGCGATTTTTCGACGAAAGCGGCGGGATGCAACTGGTGATTCACGCCCCCTTCGGCGCGCGAATCAATCGCGCCTGGGGTATGGCTCTACGCAAAAAAATCTGCCGTTCATTCGACTTCGAGCTCCAGGCGGTGGCTACCGATGACGGCCTTAACTTCTCGCTGGGGCCTGGTCTCTCGATGCCTGTTGAGGATATATTCAGCTACCTGAAGTCCGGCACTATCGAGGAAGTTCTGACCCAAGCAGTGTTACAGGCGCCCATATTCGGCACCCGCTGGCGTTGGAACGCCACCCGCGCGTTAGCCATCCTGCGGCACACCGGCGGCAAGAAAGTCCCGCCTCCGCTGCAACGAATGCGCTCCGATGACCTGCTTGCCGCCATATTTCCGGCGCAGGTGGCCTGCCAGGACAACGCCCCACCAGGCGACATTGAAGTCCCCGACCACCCGATGGTGTTCGAGACTATGCGCGACTGCCTGACCGAAGCCTCCGACCTGGAGGGCTGCCGGTCGGTGCTAGAGGGCATTGAATCCGGCAATATCGAGGTCTACGGGCGGGATACGGTGCAACCGTCGGTTTTCTCTCACCAGATACTCAACGCTATGCCCTACGCCTTTTTGGATGACGCCCCGCTGGAAGAGCGGCGGGCTAGGGCGGTGCCGTTGCGCCGTGCCTTGCCGGAGAACTCCCGCGACCTGACCCGCCTCGACCCGGAGGCAATCATCCGGGAATCGGAAAACGCCTGGCCTCGAATCCGCGATGCGGACGAACTGCACGATGCGCTGCTGACCTTGGGTGTGCTGCCGGAAGGCGTGTCCGGGCTTCTCCGTCCAGCAACGGAAAACCTGCCGGTTGCGCCGTGGCTGGAGCAGTTGGCCGGAGCCGGACGGGCCCATCGTATAACAGTACACCCTTCGACAAACTCAGAACCGGCGCTTGCTGGCTGGGTTGCGGCGGAACGGCTGGAACTGGCGCTGCGGGCTTATGAGGGCGCCACCATCAGCCCCCACTTCAACTCACCCCTAACTGAGAGGAAAACAGGGGGAGGATCGTCGGCGATGTTCGCCAACGGCCGGTTCAATGGCAGCCGGGAAGATGCGATCCTGGCTCTACTTCGCGGCTGGGTGGACTGCATTGGGCCTTTCACCGTCGCCGAATTGTCGTCAGCGCTGGCCCTTCCGGAAGACGATGTGCTGTATGCCTTGGGCCAACTGGAAAACGAAGGCGTGGTGTTGCGGGGAAGCTACCGGCAAGGGGCGGAAGCCGAAGAGTTTTGCGACAGGCGCATCCTGGCCCGCATCCACCGCTCAACCATAGATTCCCTGCGCAGCCAAGTGGAGCCGGCATCCGCAGCAACTTTCATTCGCTTCCTGCTGGAGTGGCAGCACGTTGCGCCGGAAGCGCGGCTCCACGGCGAAGGCGGGTTGCTGTCCGTCATTGAAAAGCTGCAAGGGTTCGAGACCGCCGCCGGAATCCTGGAAGAGGAAATTTTCGCTGCCCGCGTTGCTGAATACAGCGGCATTATGCTGGACCGCCTCTGTTTGGGCGGTGAAGTGGTCTGGGGACGGTTCTCGGCGCGGCATGGCGCGGGCAGCGGTGTGCCCCCTTCCGGTGGACGCGCCGCATTCTCCCGGTTCACGCCGGTGACCCTGGCGCTTCGCGAGTCGCTTGACTGGCTGCTGCCCCGCGATAATACCGCATCCGACGAGCTAACTGGCGCTCCGAAAGAAGCCTTTGAGTATATGCGGGAGCGAGGGGCATCGTTCCAGTATGATATCGAAACTGCCACCAAGCGTCTTCCTTCGGACGTAGAGGAGGCTCTGTGGACGCTGGCCGCGGCCGGTCTGGCCAGCTCTGATGGCCTGGAGGCGGTGCGCCATAGACTCCGGGGAACCAAGAGGCCACGCCGCCCGTCTTCCGACAGGATAAGGAACGACAAGCTCAGGAGCGGCAGAGCCAGTTCCGGCCGGGGCAGGGCAGACGGAGAGGGCAGGTTCCGTTATGCGCCAGGATCGGGGCGAATGGTTGGCAGCCGGTGGTGGCTCCTTGAGGCAACAGACCCCCTGGAAGACCGCACCGAGGCGGTGGCCTGGCAACTGCTGTACCGCTACGGGATACTGTTTCCCGAACTGCTGGCGCGGGATTCCCTGTCATTGCGATGGCGGGACCTGGTGCGGGTTCTGCGCCGGCTGGAAGCCCGGGGCGAGATACGGGGAGGCCGGTTCGTGTCTGGCTTCGTCGGTGAGCAGTTCGCCCTGCCCGAGGCGGCGGACTCGCTTCGCCGCTGGCGAAACCGGGAGCCGGACGACCGGCTGGTCATTGTGTCGGCCTGCGACCCGTTGAATTTGGCTGGAGTTCTCACACCGGGCCCTCGCGTGCCGTCGGTGCCGGGCAATCGCCTCGCCTATCGTAACGGCGTACCCATAGCGGCAATGGATGGCAGCCAGGTCGCGCCCCTGCTGAATTCCTCAAGAGACGGTGCATCCGATAGCGCTCTCGATCAGGCTAGAGTCCTGTTATCAGTGCCCATGTCTCACGCCAACTTCCGGCTGGAGCAGGAAAAACTCGCCACGGCGTAGGAAATGGCGCTATGTCTTGCCAGTTTATGGCCTTGGCCGGATATGTTTCTAGTCGGTTGTTTCTACCCGGTTATGGATGAAGTCTAAAGCTGCCTCTCGAATTGAAAAACGTCGGCCTCTATGCTAACTTGAAGTGCTGAAACCACGCTTTGCAACACGGTGCATAGACCGCAAGCGGCCCTTTCGGAAGGCCTAGGATAAGCGGAGTGACCAGTATTCGTTTCTCGCCCAACCCCAACCAGGCGCACTGCATCGAATGGCTGCCGTGGGCGAATTCCACATTTGAGCGAGCGCAAGCCGAAGACAAGCCCGTGTTGCTGTCCATCACCGCTCCGTGGTGTTATTGGTGCCATGTGATGGATGAGACCACCTACTCCGACTCCGATGTTCAATCCGCCTTGGCGCGGAGTTTTGTAGCTGTCCGGGTGGACAACGGCCATCGGCCTGACATCAACGCTCGATACAACGTGGGCGGCTGGCCCACCACCGGATTCCTGACGCCCCACGGAGGGCTGATTGGCGGCGCGACCTACCTGCCCCCTGACCAGTTTCTGGCAATGTTGATGGAACTGGAAGGCGCATATAAGGCCGACAAACCCCGTCTGTATGAACAGTCCCGCGACTTGGCTCAGCAGCGCCGCATCCAAGCCCGGCGAGTGGCCGCGGGCCCCGAGATTGAGAATTCCCTGGTCGGCCGCGTATCTCGCATTGTGGCCGGCGCCTATGACGCCATCTATGGCGGTTTCGGCAGCGAACCCAAGTTCACCAACCCCGCCATACTTCGCTTCGTCCTGCACCTATACCGCACCACCGGGGAAGAATTCTACGGCGCTATGCTCCGCAAAACTCTGGGCGCGCTGGCTGATTCCTCAATGTTTGACGAAGTTGACGGCGGGTTTTTCCGGTATAGCTTAGCCTCCGACTGGTCGGAACCACAACTGGAAAAAATACTGGAAGATAATATCCAGCTTGCCAGCCTTTATCTGGACTCATCCATCATCCTGCAGCCGGGTTTTCCTGAGCTTGTCGCACGATACCGGGCTATAGCCGAGAGAACCTTCGGATACGTGGTAAACCACCTGTACGATACGGAACGCCGGGGATTCCACGGCAGCCAGGGAGCGCATTCCGAGTACTTCACGCTCGACTGGGAACAGCGGGCCAAGTCTGCCCCGCCACCTATTGACCCGTCTTGCTACGCCGGGCCGGGAGCGGTAGCAGCGGCAACGCTAATAGACGCTTCATGGAAGCTGGGACGCCCGGATATGGCAGGCATCGGGTTGGAAGTTTTGGATCTTATTAACGATATGTCGCTCTCCGGCTCCTTCAGCCATGTATATTCCGACGAGGAATCGCACGGCGCGCCGACTCTGCTGGCCGATTGGGCCGGACTGCTGACTGGGCTGATGCAGGCACACGCCTCAACTGCCAATTCGCACTATCTTGACAGGGCAGTGCAAGCTGCCGCTGCGATGGTGGATACCTTTTTCGATGAAAACGGTGGCGGCTTTTTTGACATCGAGGCCAGCGATGATGCGGTAGGTCACCTCCAGGTGCGCGAGAAGCTGATGCCCGAAAATATGGCGGCGGTGCAAGCGCTGTGGCGACTGTATCAGACTACCCGCAACGAAGACTACCGGCAGCTTTGCGAGGCCACGCTGAGCGCCTTCGCCGGAGTATTCCGGGAGCAGGGCGAGTTCGCCGCCGAATTCGGCTTCACCGTAGACCTGTACAGCAGCCCGATGGTGGAGGTGACGATCGAGGGCAGCCCCGAAGACCCCGCCTGCCGCGAGCTGCTGGCTGCGGCCCTTCGCCTGAACAGTCCCAACCTGGAAATCAAAACAGTGGCGGCAGCCAGCCCGGCCCTGGCCCATGTATGCCTGGACACGCTGTGCCTACCGCCGGTCAGTACCCCGGCAGCCCTAGCCGAAGCCGCCGCCGGAATAGACAATCAGCCGGCCAGCCCCTTTCAGGATATTCTGCGAATATTCCCCGGTGGATAGCCCACCGCGTTCTTCACCAGCGATAAATTTTGGAGGCCCTGCTTGCCTGTTCCCATACAAATGAAGGGCGCCAACTGCGGTGACCTGCGTCTTAGCGACGCCGATTCCCAGGTCACCCTGGCCGGTTGGGTCGGCCGCCGCCGGGACCACGGCGGCATAATTTTCTTGGATCTGCGCGACCGCTCCGGGGTAGTTCAGGTCGTTTTTAATCCTGACCCTTCGGCAGGCTCGGGGCTGTCGCTTGAGTCCGCTCGCACCGCAGAAGAGTTGCGGCAGGAATGGGTGGTGCAGGTCAAGGGCTATGTCCGCCAGCGGCCTGCGGGCAGCGAAAACCCGGCGATGGGCACCGGCGACATTGAGGTGATGGCCTCGGAAGTGTCGGTGCTGAACCGCTCCCTTACACCGCCTTTCTACATTGATGACGATGCCGGAGCCGACGAAAGCCTGCGCCTGCGCTACCGCTATCTCGACCTGCGCCGCCCCACAATGCAGCAGAACCTGATTCTGCGCCACCGGGTGGTCAAGTACATCCGAGATTTTCTGGACGCTCAGGGTTTCCTCGAAATAGAGACGCCCATTCTCATCAAGAGCACGCCAGAGGGAGCCCGTGACTTCTTGGTGCCCAGCCGCCTTCAGCCCGGTAATTTTTACGCTCTGCCTCAGTCGCCGCAGCAGTTAAAGCAGTTGCTTATGGTGTCTGGAGTTGAGCGCTATTTCCAGATTGCCCGCTGCTTCCGCGACGAGGATATGCGCGCTGACCGCCAACCAGAGTTCACTCAGCTCGACCTGGAGATGAGCTTTGTAGACCAGGAAGACATCCTCTCCCTTACCGAAAAGCTATACACCGGGATGATCGAAACGGTAGCCCCCCACAAGAAGCTGAAGAAACCCTTTCCGCGCCTGACTCACGCCGAGGCGATGGCTTGCTATGCTTCTGACAAGCCAGACCTGCGATTTGATCTGGAAATGGCTGACGTCACAGATTTAGCGTCTGAAACTGAATTTCGGGTGTTTCTTTCCACCATCGAGTCCGGGGGGTGTATCAAGGGCTTCATTGCGCCTGGTCTGGCGAGGTACACCACCTCGCAGGTGCGGGATCTGGACGCCTTCGCCCGCGAGGCGGGAGCCGGGGGGCTGGCTCACATTCGCTACCGGGGAGCTGGGGCTGTGTCCGAGCAGAGCGAAGAAGAAATCCTGCAGTCGGCTGGGTTGCGGATGCCTGCGGAATGGCATGGGCGGCTGGCTGCCAAGATGGGCGCGAGGCCGGGGGACATGGCGCTGTTGATGGCCGGCCCGCCTGCCCGGGTCAACGTCTGGCTTAATTTAATGCGCAACCATATTGCCAGCCTGCTGGAGCTGGCCGACCCAGATGAACTGGCATTCGCATTCGTTACTGATTTCCCGCTGTTTGAGTGGAACGAGGACGCCAACCGCTGGGACTCATCCCATCACCCTTTTACCTCGCCTGCCGAAGGCGAAGAAGCTCTGCTGGATGGCGACGGCCTAGGCGCCATTCGCTCCAAGGCTTATGACTTGGTTTGCAACGGTTCTGAGCTTGCCAGCGGCAGCATCCGTATCCATCAGCGAGAGTTGCAGGAAAAAATTTTCTCCATCCTGGGATACAGCCGCGAGGATGTGGGGGAACGGTTCCGGCAGATACTGGAGGCTTTCGAGTATGGCGCGCCGCCCCACGGGGGTATCGCCCCGGGCATAGACCGGCTGGTCGCCATCCTTGCCGGAACCAGCTCCATACGTGATGTCATCGCCTTCCCCAAGACCCAGAGCGGGGCGGACCTGCTGTTCAACTCCCCGGCGGCTGTCACTCCCTCGCAACTGCGGGAACTGTCTCTGCGGATTTCTGGCTAAGTAACTCTCAGGAATTAGAACAAAGAGCGCCGGAGCCCTCTGAGGCCCCGGCGCTCTTTATTCGTTTGGAGTTGGTGGCAGTCTAGTCGTCGGCAGCGCCGGCCTTTTCGGGGATAACGCTGGATTCCTTGCCGTTGCGGTAGGCGAACCGCTCTACCAGGCTGCCGATGCTAGTGCGGAAGCCGGAGTATTCCAACTCGCCGTAGGGCAGCATTGCCGCGCCCGACCAGCCCTGCGCGCGCATCGCTAGGCCCTTCTCTTGGGCCAGATTGCGGACGTAGTCCCAAGCCGGGTTGTCGAAGAAGTCGGCGAAGGAGTCGGCGAACTTGCCGTCCTTATTCAGCGAGAAGCCGACACAGGAAACTAGCGGCAGGCAGTACACTCCGGTTACCGCAGTGTTTATGGGGACCGGCATGAGTGGCATTACGTGGGAGCCGCGGGCATCGCCGCCGATATAGTGGGCCTTGGCGTAGGGCGAAATCAACTCTTCCGGCGCCGGGAAAATGCCTTGATTGCGGACTAGGGCCACCGGGTCATCCTTGCCGGTATAGCTGCCCGCGATGTTGTGCATTCGAGTGGCCGAGATTGCCGCGGCCACCTCCCCGGTGTAGCGAGACACTATGCTCTCGATGGCGAATCGCTCGTTGTCGCGCAGCAGCACCGTGATCTTGTAATAGTCTTCCGGGGCGTTCAAGGAAATCAGGCTGTCCCCGTCGGTGTTGTCCATATCAATGATGTTGAAGGTGAAGCCCTCTCCGATGCGAGGCAGCATCAGCCCGGCGCAGTACATCGGGTCAGCGAAGCCGAGGAACATCGGCAGGTTATAGGCGCCCGGACCGCACTTGTCTGCCGCCAGCACCATGAAGGACTCGGCGGGACGCACCGGATTGGTTTTTACCGGGTCATGGTCGAACTCGATTTCCGCCACGGCAGGGCCTGCTCCCCGGATGTTGCCCGATGGGGCGTCCACCAGCAAATCCTGGCCTGCGCCATACAATCCGTACTCGCTGGCTATGGCGGTAGCCTTTAGAAAGGAGCTCCAGGCGAACTGGTGAACGTCGGTATCATTTTCGCCACGGGTGTGAGAGGCCACGATGCAGATATCGTCGCCAGTATGGTCCACGAAAGCGTCTATCAGCAGCCCCGACTGAACGGCTGCGTCAGCATCGGCCCGCACTGAGTCCATCATGTGCTGGGAAGGCTTGGTGTGCCCTCCAATGGAACCCACGTCGGCTTTGAGAATAGATAGAGTGATTTTCATAGTCCTCCTCATCGACAGCGCTGGTGATTCCACCTAACGCTGCGCTTCAAACCGGTTTGTCTCGCGCCATTATATCGAAACTACCCCTGCTCCGTCATTCTTGCCCTTAGCCGGTATTCTCAACACGGCTGACAATATCGTCATCGTTGCCCTTTGTGCCGTCATCCCCCCTGGCTGCCGGGAATTCGTAGCGTTCTTGCCAATAGCAGCCCGGCCTCCCCGAAACCGCAGAATTCCCGGCAGCCGCAAAAATAACGCCCGCAATGCGAGCGCCTTGAAATTGCCATCTCGTTTTCAGCGTTGCCTTAGCTTGCAAATTTTAGTATAGTCAAAGAGGTGACGCATCGCAAAGAGCGTTTACGATAGCGCTAAACAACCTTGCGGAGGCCCGGAATTTTAGAAGCAAGAGATATTTTCCTGTATGCCCTGACCTTCTTTGTCGCTTTCTGGACGGCTCGCGCGGCTTTGGCGAGAGGGCGTAACCCGTGGGTATGGGGCGGGGCCGCTCTCGTTGTTGGCCTGTTGCCCTTTGACCAGTTGAGGCTTTTGAGCGTCGCACCGGTCCTCTACCTCATGTTTTTCGTGAGACCCACTGAGCAGCGCGACAAGCGTCAGCAGCGCGATGCCTGTTCCAAGTGCGCCAGCGCCCATTCTCCGGGACAGAACTTCTGTACCAAGTGCGGCTGGGATCTATCCCGCGAATACTCCCCTGAAGCCAACGACACTGTGCTTGCTTCGGAAATGCGTCAGCCTCAATCCTCACCAATTGCCACTATGGAACGCCCGCCAGAAGCCCCCGCCGAACCTCCCGCCCCGCCCGTCGCCACAGCGATAGCGCCGGAGGCGCCCCTTGAACTTGCGCCGGAGCCAGCGGCAAGCTCGGAGCATACGTCTGAAGTCTCGCCCCAATCCGCCACAACAGCGCCGGAAAGTTTCCTTGACGAAGAGGAAGAGCGCGCAACCGAACCGCTGGATACTGAGTCGGACGCAGAGCCCGAACCTGCTCCGCGTCCCTGGGGGCTGCCGAATCCAGGGCCCGCCCCCACTGCGGAAGCTATGACCTCCCGCGGCGCGGCTCTGCTGAGCGAAGGGCGGTTGCAGGAAGCGATAGACCAGTTCACCAAGGCCATCGCGCTGGATCCTAAGCACCGAGAGGCTTTCGAGCACCGAGCCGAAGCCTATACCCGCCAAGGCCGGGGTGAGCGCGCTGAAGAGGATCACCGCCGGATTCAAGCCCTCAACGCAGGCTCCTGACGGGCGAACTTCCACAGGAACAACGATTCCGGGGCGAAGGGGCAGACTTGATAGCCTGCCCCTTCGTTGCTTAGCGGTGTCTGGCGTGCCAGCGGTTTGCCCTCAATGCCATACTCGACGGGGCCGAGACCGCCTTCGTTGCTTAGCAGCGTCTCGCGTGCCAGCTGCTTGCCCTCAATGCCATACTCGACAGGGCCGAGACCGCCTTCGTTGCCTAGCGGCGTCTGGCGTGCCAGCGGTTTTTACACTGCCATGATGTGATACCCGGCGTCCACAGGTATGATTGCGCCGGTGATGCCGGTGGACAGGCCGCTACAAAGGAATAAGGCTGTATGGGCCACTTCCTCAACGGTGATGTTGCGTTGCAGGGGGGCTTTCTCGGCGTGGGCGTGACGCATATCGCGGAAACCGCCGATGCCCCGCGCCGCCAGCGTTTCCAGTGGCCCGGCGGATATGGCGTTGACCCGGATGTTGGCCGGCCCCATCTCGGCGGCCAGTTGCCGGATGGCGTGTTCCAGAGCAGCCTTGGCCGACCCCATCACATTGTAGCCGGGATAGACGCGCTGCGATGCGTCGAAAGTCATGGCGACCACGCTGCCGCCTTCCGACATCAAGGGGGCGGCATGGCGCACCAAGGGAAGCAGCGAATAGGCGCTAACCTCCATGGCCAGCCGGAAACCGTCTCGCCCGGTGTCCACGAAGCGGCCGCTTAGATCTTCCCGGTTGGCGAAGGCTATGCTGTGAATGAGGAAGGAGACTTCCCCGAACTCCCGCCCCAACGACTCAAAGACTTGCTCAATTTGCCCGTCGTCCGTGGCGTCGCAGGGCAGCAGCAGGGGATTTTCCAGCGAGGATGAGAGCCGCTCGACGCGCTCCTTCAGACGCTCTCCCTGGTAGGTCAGCGCCAACCGGGCGCCGGCGCCGGAAAGAGCCTGAGCGATGGCCCAAGCGATGCTGCGTTCATTGGCCACGCCAAACACTATGCCGTTCTTGCCGGACAGGTTTATTGGAACCACTCTTTCCCTCGCACGGTTTCCTTCGGAGCAACCTTAAACCGCTAGGCGAACTGGGGGGCTATGCGTTCCAGGAAAACGTCAAGCTGGCGTTCCGGATCGAAGGTCGCCAGGCGCACTATCAGCGTTCCTGCGCCCGCTTCTGCGTAGGCGGCCATCTGGTCGGCTACCTGCTGGATACCCCCAAAGGGGCCCCACCGGGTTCCCCAGATGTTGGCTCCATAGTAGCGCATCAGCCAGTCTTCGGAATCGGCCTTGGCCGTAGCCTCATCCTCATCAAGGTTTACGGTGAGGTAGAAGACGTTTTCCCGGCGGGTGGTGTCGCGTCCGTATTCCTCGGCCTTGGCGTCCACCTGAGCGATTACCTCGGCAAATTCCGCCGGCGTGTCTGAGATGGCGATTACGCCGTCTCCGACTCTAGCGGCGCGGTCAATCTGTGCCTGTTGCCGGGCACGATGGTGAGTAGCCAGTAGCCAGGGGATACTTTCAGACTGGGTGGCTTTCGGGAGCATGGTTACGGAATCCAAAGAGAAATTCCGCCCTTCGTGGCTGTGAGGTTGGCCGGAGCCCAGCCCTTTGGCGATTTCCACAATCTCCTCGAACCGGCGGGCGCGTCGTTTGGGGTCAACGCCTGCCGCGGCCCACTCGCCACGCTGCTCGTCGTTGAAGGCGCCGCCGACCCCGGCTCCGATGACCAGGCGGCCCCCGGAAATCAGATCAACCGTCGCCATGGTCTGCGCCATCAGAACAGGATGGCGCAGCGCGGGCAGCAACACCGCTGTGCCGAGGCGCACGCGGCTGGTGCGGGCTGCCAGCGCGCCCAGCGTGGCCAGCGGCTCCAGGCGGGGCTTGGCAATCAGGCTGTCTCCCACCCACACGGAGTCCAGCCCCGCCTCTTCGACCCGTTCCGCCATGCGGAAGACCCGCCCGGCGTTGTTGGGCTGTTCGCCGCGCAGCAAAATTCCCCTGGTGGGAAGCAGCACGCCTAGCTTTGGTTTATTTTCACTCATTTTTCACCGATATATGATTCAAGGTTTTCACGATCAAGGGTAGCTCGGATTGTTCATCTAGCCCCGAAATCCGGTGTTCGGCAATTCTTGTTTCTGAGTTACCCCATCAGGCGCTCCAAAAGGCCCGGTTCCATGTGCTGGTAGGATTCAAGGTCGTCCACTATGTCTAAATCTAAGCCAAGTCCGGGGCTGTAAGCGATAGCTACAGAGGTTTCCAGATTTGCGGCCTGGCGCAGGTGCTTGCTGAAACTGCGCCTCCCCAGTTCCGGCTTGAAGGGGATACCATTAGGAACCAGTATGGCGTTGGTGCCGCCGTCACGCCGGGCCGGAGCCAACGTAACGTTGCCCGCTCCCCGAGACGCCTGAATGAAGGAGTGTATGTCGGAGGGCTTAACGAAAGGCAGATCCCCCGCGATGTAAAGGGCGGACTTTCCCCGCTCGAAGGCTTGGTCTATGGCCTTGGCAAGGGTATCGTTCAGGTTGCGCCCCATTTCCTCGAACCACATCCCTCCCTGATTGCGGGCCATGTGCCTCACCTGTTCGTCGCCGCCAACAACCCAGATTGGGTCTATGGATGCCCCTCGCAGGGCCACCAGCACACGGTGAAGCATACCGGCGCTAATGTTGGCCCGCTGGTTAGGAGTCAGGCCGCGCGCCAGACGGCTCTTGCCCTCGGACAAGGGTTTCATAGGGATGATGGCGGCTACGTTGTATTCCTGATTGGGCATTTCGGCAACCAAATTAAACTAACCTAGTTACTCATTCAGAGACACTACGGCAGAGGCACTACGGCAGAGACAGTACGGTTTGAGCTAAGTCTATCCGGTCTTGAATCGAGTTCATAATAGTGTTGGTCACCACCGGACGCATCCCTTCCTCAGCCACGGCGGAAGCCAACCCTTCGTCCTGCCGGTCTATCACCAGCACGTCGCAGAAATCCCGGTAGGCTCTGGCGACGCCCACGACGGAAACTTCCTGGCCCAGCCCGGCCATAATCCGTCCGGCGGGGCCGCGCACGGCATCGTTGCCTACTATGGGACTGACCGCCACGCGCAGGCCTGGGAAGGACGCCAGACGTTCTCTCATTCCCGAAACTTCGACAATGGGCTGAACGCTAAGCGCCGGGTTGGAGGGGCATATAATCAGTATACGCGCTTGGGACAGAGCGGCATCTAGCGTCGGCGAAGGAGCCGCGTCAGCAGCTCCTTCGTAGTGAACTGAGGAGACCTCCGGCTGGGCGCGCTGACGCACAAAGTACTCCTGCATGGAAAGGCGCCCCCCGCCCCAAGTATCCGATGGCCGGGTTTCTAGCACAGTGCGGACGGGCTGGTCGCTCATTGGCGCTATTCGGTGGGCCACGCCCAGAGCGGCGCAGAGCTGGGCGGTGACCTCGGAGAGAGTGAGACCTTGACCCAGCAGTTGCGTCCGGCGGATGTGGGTGGCGAAATCGCGGTCTCCCAAGTTAAACCAAGCGTCAGCTCCATACTGCCGGAGCATGGCAAGGGCTGTGAAGGAGTCGCCGTCAAGGCCCCAGCCAGTTTCGGGGTTGGACAGCCCGGCCAGAGTGTACATCATTGTATCTATGTCGGGCGACACGTGCAGGCCGTGAAATTCCTCGTCGTCGCCTGTGTTTACTGCTATTACCAACTCATCCGGCGCAAGGCAGCGGGCCAAGCCCACAACCAGCTTGGCCCCGCCGACGCCTCCGGCCAGGGCAAGCGCGCGTATGTCGCCGGGGTTGGCACTCATCAGGGCCTGGCCGCCATAGCAGGAAGCATCTTTGGCAAGAGAGGAAGGCGGTTCAATGGACGCAATGGGGCTACACCACCGGCGGAATCTGCGTGGAGACTAGACGCCGACCCGTTCGGCAGTGTGGCGGGGATGCTCAAAGCGGTAAGTATCCAGCTTGACCAGCCGGTTGTAGGAACCGAAAATCTCTTCCACGTTGTCGCCCACCAAATCCAGCGGATCATGCTCTTCATCCGCCTCGCTGAACACCCGCCGCAATCCGTAGGTGGTGGAACGTTCTGCTGGGATTCGGCCTGCCGCGCGAATCATGCCGCGGAACTCAGACGGCCTCATGAGCTGTCCGTGCTGCGCCCCGGCGGCGGTGGATATGCTCTCGTTAATCAGCGTGCCGCCCAGGTCGTTCACCCCTGCGGTTAGGAGAAGCTGCGACATCCGTGAGCCCTCTTTCACCCATGACGCCTGGATATTGGGAATCCAATTGTTGAGCATAATGCGGGCTATGGCGTGCATCTTCACTACGTCCATCCCCGTAGGGCCAGGACGGACGTTCTGCACCAGGTTTTTCAGGAACATGGGAGCTTCAGTGTGGACGAAACTTAGGGGAACGAACTCGGTGATGCCGCCGGTCTGCTGCTGGAGTCCCCGCAACAGGGCCATGTGATTACAGAGCTGCTCCGCCGTCTCCCGGTGCCCGAACATCACGGTGGAGGTGGTGGGGATGCCCAATTCGTGGGCTGTGGTGATTACCTCGAACCACTGGTCAACAGTGATTCGCCCCGGTGAGATGCGATCGCGCAGTTCTTGATCCAACACCTCGGCGGACGTTCCCGGCAGGCTGCCCACGCCGGCGGCCTTCAGCCCCTCCAGGTACTCACGTATGGAGCACCGGGAGCGGACAGAGCCGTACAGCACTTCTTCCGGCGAAAAACCGTGTATGTGTATATCAGGCAAGGCCTCTTTGATCGCGGCGCACAGGCGGATGTACAGGTCACCCTCCATCTGAGGCGGCAGGCCAGCCTGGATGCAGACTTCGGTTGCGCCGTAGTCCCACGCTTCCCGGGCGCGGCGGACGATTTCCTCGATGGGGAGGAAATAGCCTTCTTCCTCTCGGAAATCGCGGCTGAAAGCGCAGAAACCGCAACGCTTGATGCAAACGTTAGTGAAATTAATGTTGCGGTTAACGACGTAGGTGGTGATGTCTCCCACAGTACGGCGGCGCAGTTCGTCGGCCACTAGGACAGTAGCGTTGTATTCCGGGCCGGTGGCGGCAAACAGAAGTGTCCCCTCTTCTGCGGAAATGTCCTCGCCGGACAGAGCGCGGTCAAGCGCCGATCCCACTTCCGGGTTCAGAGTTCCAGTCAGTTCCTTGAGGCTGGCGGCAACGGGTTGCTCAGTTGTTCCCGACATATCGTTGGATTCCCCCTCGTACATATCCGTCATCGTCGGCGAGGGCGCGAACCTTGGCCCGCAGTCCCTCGGGAAGGTAATTGCTGGTGGAAAGGAAGTATTCGGGATATACCGGCAACCTCGGCTTTAGCTGGAAACCGGCAGCTTCGGTCTGTTCTTTCAGTTGGGTTAGAGCCGGCCACGGGGCTTCCGGGTTGACGAAATCTATGGTCAGGGGGGACACGCCGCCCCAGTCGTTGATTCCTGCGTCCAGGTAAATGCGGTAGTTGTCGGCGCTGAGGTTCGGCGGCACCTGCACGTTAGCTTCCGGCCCCAATATCAGCCGGGCAGCGGCCACCGACCAGAGCAGCTCCACGGTATCGGCGTCCAGCTTGTCCTGCATCGCAGTGTTGGACTTGGCCCGGAAATTCTGAACAATCACTTCCTGGATATGCCCGAATCGCTGGTGCAGATCCCGGATGGCCAAGAGCGACTCAACACGATCTTCCCGAGTGTCGCCGATGCCTATGAGAATACCAGTAGTGAAGGGTAGCCGCAACTCTCCGGCCAGTTCGATGGTCCGCAAGCGCACCCTCGGTCGCTTGCTGGGAGCGAACTCGTGGGCGCCGCCGGGAGCGTGGAGTGCCGGGGAGGTGCTTTCAAGCATCAGGCCGATCGAGGGGTTGTAGGGTTGGAGCGCGTCTATCTCTCGGCGGCTCATGGTGCCTGGGTTGGCGTGGGGAAGCAGCGAGGTTTCCTCCACCACCAGGCGGTTGACGTAGGCCAAGTATTCCAACGTTGTCCTGAATCCGCGCTTGGCAAGCCATTCCTTCGCTTCGGGGTAACGCTGCTCCGGGCGTTCGCCGAGGGTGAACAGGGCTTCGGTACAGCCGAGCCGCTCGCCGGCCTTGGCCACGTCCAGCACCTGTTCGGGCGTCATGTACAGCGCATCGCCGGTCTGCTCCGGCGCCTTGCGGAAAATGCAGTAGCCGCAGAAGTCGCGGCACATATGAGTCAGCGGGATGAATACTTTGGGCGAGAAGGTGACCGTGCGGCCTTTGCCCAAATCGCGCATCCGGCCCGCCGCCTCGCACATCCCGGCCAGTGTGCCCTCATCCGCGCCGGTCAGCGCCCAAGCCTCGCCATCGGACAACGCTCCGCCGGGTGGCGCGTCGGCGAATGGCATAGCAAGGAGAGGTTTCGTTGATGTAGGAATTGTCAAATCAACTCCGGCAAACGCTGTCCCGTCGCCTTTATGCTTGCAACCTATTGTAGACCCTCGCTAATCGGCAATCAACAAAAGGCCGGATTCAATGGCCGGCTGGCGACACAAATTGCAGACCCTCGCTAATCGGCAATCAACAAAAGGGATTCCTGACAGCTTGGAATCCCTAAAACGGAGAGGGTCTAAAATCCGTCCATCTTGGCCTGGTCTATGAAAGGCGGAGAGTGGTAAGGGCGGCCCAAGTGTTCGTGGGCGAGGCGGGTGGCTACCCGGCCTCGCGGCGTGCGGTCGAGGAAGCCCAGTTGCAGCAGATAGGGTTCCCACACATCCATGATGGTGTCAGAATCTTCGTTCAGCGCCGCGGCTAGAGTGTCGAGGCCCACCGGGCCTCCGTCGAATTTGTCTATGATACTGCTGAGCAGGCGGTGGTCAGACTGGTCCAGCCCCAGGGGGTCAACATTCAACTGTTCCAGCGCGGCGCGAGACACCGGGCCGGTGATGCGGTTGTCGGCCATGACCAGCGCGTAATCGCGGGTGCGCTTGAGCAGCCGGTTGGCGACGCGAGGCGTGCCCCGGGAGCGGCGGGCAATTTCGGCCACCCCGTCGGCGTCATAGCTGGAGTTCAGGATTCGCGCCGAGCGTTCGACGATTATATTCATCTCCTCAACGCCGTAGTATTCCAGCCGCCATACTGAGCCGAACCTGTCGCGGAGTGGGGCGCTGACCATGGAAAAGCGGGTAGTAGCGCCCACCAGGGTGAAGGAGTTGATACGGAGGTTTACGCTTCGCGCCGACAACCCCTTGCCCACCATCCACGACAGAAAGAAATCTTCCATTGCTGAATACAGCACTTCCTCGACCACCCGGTTGAGGCGGTGTATTTCGTCAATGAACAGCGCCTCGTTGGGCTGGAGGCTGGTCAGGATGGCGGCCATGTCTCCGGCGCGCTCGATGGCCGGGCCGGAGGTCACACGGATGGGAACTTCCATTTCGGCGGCGATGATGTGGGCTAGGGTGGTCTTGCCCAGACCGGGAGGGCCGTAGATGATGGCGTGGTCCAGCGGTTCCTGCCGAATTTTCGCCGCGTCTATGGCGATTTGCAGGGTCTGTTTCGTGTGGGATTGGCCGACGAATTCATCCAGGCGCCGGGGGCGCAGGGAAACGTCGGCGTCTTCCTGAAGCTCTGCGCCGGCCACCAGCCGTTCGGTCATTTTGTCTCCCGTCAACCTTCCCGGCTCAGCCTCTTCCCGGACTTAGGCCGTTGGCTATTCTTCGAAATTGCGGAATACCAAACTCTTTTGAGCAACTTTGGCGGGTGGTGCTGCTGTTGGCTATTCCTGGAACTTGCGGAATACCAAACAGGCATTCTGCCCGCCGAAACCGAATGCGTTGGACAGAGCCACCCGCACATCGAGCTGGCGGGCATGGTTAGGCACGTAGTCCAGATCGCAATCTGGGTCTGGCGAGATGTAGTTTATGGTGGGATGCACTGTAGCCTCTGTGATAGTTTTGATGCAGGCCGCCGCCTCCAAAGCCCCGGCCGCCCCCAGCGAATGACCAATCATAGACTTGGTGGAACTGACCGGAATTTGATAGGCCCGTTCTCCAAACAACCGCTTGATGGCAACCGTTTCTAGGGTGTCGTTCAGCGGGGTGGACGTGCCGTGAGCGTTGATGTAGTCCACCTGCTCCACGGTTAGGCCTGCGTCGAAAAGGGATATGGCCATGGCCCGGGCGGCGCTGGCGCCCGATTCCTCCGGCTGCACCGGGTGGCCGGCGTCGCTGGTGCAGCCGAACCCGGCGACCTCGGCGAGAATGTTAGCCCCCCGCGCCAGGGCGCGTTCCAGCCGCTCCATGACCAGCACTGTCGCGCCTTCGGAAGGAACGAAGCCGTCGCGATCGGCGTCGAAGGGCCTGCTGGCCTGCTCCGGTTCGTCGTTACGTGTGCTGAGGGCCCTCATCACGGCAAATCCCGACAGCCCCAGTAGGCTGATGCCCGCCTCAGCCCCGCCGGCGAATATCACGTCGGCGGCGCCCCGGCGAAGCACGCCCAAAGCCTCCCCGATGGCTTGATTGGAGGCGGCGCAGGCGGTAGTGGCCGTTGAGTTGTAGCCTTGAGCGCCCAGGTAGCGGCTGACGGCGGCGGCGGCCATATTGGGCAATATCATCGGGAAGAAGAAGGGTGACATCCGCATTCCGCCGCGCTCGGCCAGGATGCGGCAATTCTCTTCGAGAGTTGGAAAACCGCCGTTGCCGTTGCCGAGGATAACCCCGACCCGGTAGGGGTCTTCGCGGGACATATCTATGCCGGACGCCTCCAATGCCTGCAATCCGGCGGCCACGGCCAACTGGGAAAACCGCGCCATCCGGCGTGCTTCCCGTCCGGGGATGTACTGCCCCGGGTCGAACCCCGTCACTTCCCCTGAGATGCGGCATGGATAGCCGGACGGGTCGCACAAAGTCATCGGCCCTACGCCCGACTTGCCGCCAGCGAGATTCCGCCAGAATTCATCCGGCGACTCGCCGAGCGGGGTCATGGCCCCTATGCCGGTCACTACGACTCTAACCTGTTCGCTACTCACGGCCCCGTCCGGCTGCGGAAATTTCTGGCCCGGTCATTAATTCTCCTTGCGACGCAGAGAAGGATAGGTTTCCGGTTTGATGCCCAGGGCGGCCTCGCGCACTTCGGCAGCCAGGAACAGCGACCCGGTCGCCAGCACCAGGTCGCGGGGGCCGGCCTCAGCCAGGGCCTTTTCCAGCGCCTCGCTGGGGGGGGATGCTATGACCGTCCAAGCTCCCCGTTCCTTCAGCATCGCGGACAGCCTTTCGGCGTGCAGGGCGCGAGGATGGCGGGACTGGGATGCGATAGCCAAGTCAGCCGCGGGCGCCAGAGAGTCCACCATTGCGCCCACGTTCTTGTCCCTTGAGAAACCGGCTATCACCAGCAGGCGTTCGTAATCGAAATAATGGGGCAGGGATTCCAGCAGCTTGTCCACGGAATAGTCGTTGTGCGCGCCATCGGCGACAATGAAAGGATCGCGCCCAAGCAGTTCCATGCGGCAGGGCCAGGACACGCTGCGGAAACCCTGCGCCAGAGCCGCTTCGGAAATCCCGAAACCCTGCACCCTGCTGATGGACTCGACAGCAGCCACGGCGGTCGCGGCGTTCTCCATCTGGTAATCGCCCAGTAGCGGGATATCCAGGTCATAAGAACCGAGCAGCCCGCGGACGGTGAGATACTGTCCGCCTAGGTATGAACCCTGGGGCTCCCAAGTTACGTCTCGCCCGATCAGTACCGGCTCAACATCCACGCGATGGCAGGCCTCGAGAATCGAAGCCAGGGCCTCAGCGCGTTGTGGGGCGATTATGGGAATGGAGCCAGGTTTGATGATGCCAGCTTTGTCGGCGGCAATTTCGCCGATGGTGTCGCCCAGAATCTTGGCGTGGTCCATGCTCACCGAGGTAATGACGCACACGTCGGCGTCCACCACATTGGTGGCGTCCAGCCGTCCTCCCAGCCCAACCTCCACCGTCTGCACATCAGCGCGGGCTTGGTCGAAGCAGTGGAAGGCCATCCCGGTAAGGAACTCGAAAAGGGTCACCATCCCCCCTATATCCCCCTTCTCTGAGAGGGATGATGAGGTGTGGCGCAACGGCCATAAATCGTCTATCAGCCCGGCGAATTCCTCTTCGGAAACTGGTTGGCAGTTCCGGCGTATCCGCTCCCTGAAGGTGTGCAGATGCGGAGAGGAATAGAAGCCGGTACTAAGACCGGCGGCGTGAAAAGCGGCGTCGCAGAGGGCCGCTGTGCTGCCTTTGCCCTTGGTGCCGGCGATGTGGACTGTGGGCACCCGCCGTTGAGGGTTGCCAATTTGGTCAAGGAACGATTCCATACGCTCCAGGTTGTAAATAGCTTTCTGGCGCGGCACATCAGACCTGGCCCTTTCCGAGTCGAACAGGGACAGGACGCTTGCGATGGCATCATCGTATTGCATTACGCACCTCGAAGGAGGTTCCGTAGGTTGCCGGATTGGGAGATTACGCAGAACCGTTCTCTACTGATTCCTGCGCCGGGGCATGGAGAGTCCCAGGGTCATCCGCAGGGCGTCGCCGAAAGTGACTTCTTTCACGTAGTCAATGTTACCCCGCAGAGGCTTGGGGGTAAACCCGAATGACTGTTTCAAATCGCGGCCTTCAGACACGTTTCGAATGCCCAGCATCTTGAGCTGACCGGTAGTTACCGGCGCGCGCGGCAGGATTCGCTCCATAATCGCCACGGCGGGCCAGACGAGGGGCGTCGGTATATGAACCCGGCGGGCGCGTTTACCCATCGCCAATGCCACCTCATCCAACAGAGCGTTATAGCTCAGCAGGTTGGGGCCGCCCAGATTTATGGTTTTTCGCTTGACCGTCGAGTTTCCGACAGAAGCGGCGACGCAGCGGGCCACGTCATCGGCGGCGACGGGCTGCATCCGGTTCTTGCCGCTGCCGATGACCGGCGTTAGAGGGCCTAGCCGCACCAGCCCGGCCAGTGCGGTCAGAAACTCGTCTCCCTCTCCGAAAATCACGGACGGGCGCAGTATGGTGTAGGCCAACCCAGAGTTGATTATTTCCAGCTCCGCCTGCCGCTTGGAATATAGATACGGGTAAGCGGTGTCGGAGGTGGCCCCCATAGCGCTGACGTATATCAGCTCGCGGGCCCCAGCCTCTCTGGCGGCATCTACCACGTTGGCCGTGCCCTGCCGGTGTATTCCGTCGAAAGTGACTCCTCGTCCGGTGCGTATGATGCCCACCAGATGCACTACCGACTGCACGCCGTGGAACGCCTGGGTCAAGGCATCAGGACTGAGGACGCTGCCGTAATGCGCCTCCACGGCGCGGTGCTCGAAAACTCGCTCCTTCCCCGGCGAGTGTATCAGGCAGCGCACCTGATGGCGGCGCGCCAGAAGCTCGCGCACCACGCGCTGTCCCAGAAATCCGGTGGCTCCTGTAACCAGAACCAGCAAGAGGGTAATCCTTCCTGCGCTGGATTTGTCTTGGAGTTAGTGGGCAGCGCTCTGTGCGCCCGTCGCTATTTCTCCCAGCCGCTGTTTTAAGGTTCCGGTATGCAATGCGGAATGTCAAGGCGCAACCCAGCGACGCCCGGTATTCTCAACACGCCCCTGCGACACCGATTCCTTGGTTATTCACGCTTCTGCGGGAATCCAGGGGTATTCACGCTTCTGCGGGAACCCAGGCGGTTTTGAGGCAGCCAGGCCACTAGTGGCAAGGACGGGTAAGGACGCTCCGAATCCAGAATTCGGGTAAATGACGGAACGAAGGGCAGCGATGATGATACTGCCAGAGCATGTTTCGATGATGATACTGCCAGAGCATGTTGATGATACTGCCAGAGCATGTTAAGGATACCCACGCTCCCCCATGGTTGGAACGCCGCTCATTGTGCGCTAATATGACAGGGCGCATCTTCGGGGAAATTGGAGCGGACGAAACGATGGCGGCTGACGGGCTTCACTTCGGTGCCAACCTGGTTCTTGAGATAGGGGATACGGCGCGGCAGGCCCGATGGATGGAAGAACTGGGCTATGAGTATTTCTCTGCCGGGGAACACTTCATGCGCGGCGACCCGCCGGGACCTTCTCATGCTTCCCTGCCGGCGCTGGGGGTGGCGGCCGGCGCCACTAAGTCCATTCGGCTGCTGTCTTCAATTGTTTTGACCCCTTTCTACCATCCACTGATGCTGGCTCGGATTACGGCTACGCTGGACGCGGCTTCCAACGGGCGTCTGACCCTGGGCGTAGGCATCGGAGGCGAGTATCCGGCGGAGTTCGAGAACTCAGGTCTGCGCATAAACCAGCGCGGGCGGCGTACCGACGAATGTCTGGAGGTTATGCGCCGTCTGTGGAGCGGTGAGCGAGTGACTTTCTCCGGGCGTCACTTCCATCTGGAGGGAGCTATGCTCAACCCAACGCCGGCGCAGCAGCCCCATCCGCCGGTGTGGGTGTCTGGGCGGCGCGACGCGGCGATGCGACGGGCGGCCCGCTTCGGCGAGGGTTGGGTGCCTTATTTCTTCGACCCGGACCGATACCGCGACAGCGTGGAGAAAATTCACGGGTTCGCAGCGGAAGAGGGGCGGAGCCTGAACGGCTTCCAGTGGGGCTTCTTCCCCTACATATCTATTTACCCCACTGAGAAAGAGGCCGCAGAAGTGGCGGCTCGTCAGCTCGGCGGCCAGTATCTCTATGGTGGAGAGTTCATTAACATCGTCCGGCGCTACTGCCTGCTGGGGCCGCCGGAGCAGTGCGCGGAGCGGCTACAGGAATACGTGGACGCCGGGGGGCGTCACATCGTGTTCAGCATCACCTGTCCACCGGAAGACCGGGAACGGCATCTGGAAGACATTGCGGAAAAGTTGATTCCGTTATTCCATTGAAAAGTACAATTTGACGTTATAACATCCTGTATAATGTTGTTTGTCAAATTGAGGTATACTGTTGCTTCGCAGTGGCGAAGCGGCAAATCACGCAGTCTTGTCAAAACCGTGTCTAACATAAATTAAGTTGGGCACCAGAGAGTCTGGTTCCCGTCTGAACCGGACGGCATAGGGAGGCAAAATGTCTCGAATCAAGCGAGTAATGCTGCTCCAGCCGGCCTCCGCCGGCGGCAACTTTGAATACGTGGCGATACCCCGGCAGGGAATGCTCTACCTGTCTGCAGCCCTGGCCCAATGGGAAGGCCCCTTTGTCTACGAGCGGGAAATCTGGTTCGAAGACCGCTCCGGCCTGATGGATCCGGAAAAAGACCTGGAAGGCGTAGACATCCTGATGCTCACCGCGCTGATAAACGAGGCCCCCAGGGCCTACCAGGTGGCGCGGCAGGCCAAGGAATACCATCCCGAACTTATCACCATCGGCGGCGGCCCGCAGATGAGCCCGCTGCCGGAGGAAGCCTTCGACTACGGCCATTTCGACGTTATCGTCCAGCGGGAGGGCGAGGACATCATCGGCCAGTTGTGTGACGTGCTGTTGGAGCGGCGCGGTCCCGGCCGCAACCAGTATCTGGCGAAAGTGCCCGGCATCAGTTACCAGGAAGACGGGCAGGTGATCTATACCAAACGCACCGGATTGGTGCAGCCCGATTTTGTGGAGCTGCCCGACTTCCGATCCATCCGCGACCTCACGCCGGACAACCCGATGGCCGGCGGCGTGGTGGAGACCATCCGGGGCTGCACCGAGAAATGCACCTACTGCCAAGTAATTCAGCAGTTCCTCGGCTACCGGCTAGTGTCGCGGGAAACCGAGTTTAAACGGCTGACGCAGTTGCAGGAACTGGCCTCAGACGGGCTGATTCACTCCTCGCGCAACGGCTCCTTCCAGGTGTTCGTGTCCGACGATCTGCACACCCCCCCGCTTCGGGCAGTGAAGTTCCGCAACGAGCGCCTCGACCGGCTCCAGGGATGGAAAGGCCACACCGAAAATATGAACCTGATCATCCAGGCCCGCGCCGAAATCGGCCAGGACCCGGAACTGGCCCACGCCTTGCAGGAAGCCAACGTGAAGATGCTCTACCTGGGCGTGGAGTCGGACAATGCCGAAAACCTGAAGGCCGTCAACAAGCGCCAGGAGCCGGGGCAGATGCACCGCGACCTGGCCTACATCAATGAACAGGGCTTCACCGTGGTGGCGATGACCATTATCGGCCTGCCTTACGACACCGAGGAAAGCATAATGTCTCTGGCCGACTGGGTTACGACGGTCAGCCGGTATCAGACTGCCAACTTCCTCACGCCGCTGCCGGCCACGTCCAACTGGACGGGCCTAAAGCCGCTGAACGAGCATGGCGGGCTGCTGGAGGAAGGCGAAATGCGCCCCTACCAGCTCTACACCGGCCGCCAGTTCGTGCACCACGACGAGCGGTGGTCGATGCAGGAAAGCCGTGAGATTTTCGACAATTACACCTCCAAACTTCAGGAAGTAGACGACGTCTACCGGAGGGTGTTCCGCATACTGCGAACCTACAAGCTGCGTTTGGCGGCCAGCAGTCGCGGTCTCAGCGACACCGTTGCCACGCGGCTCGGCGAAGCTGCCGACAACCTGCGGGATTTGGCGCACCCGGACTCCTTGGCCGGGCGAGAGTTCGGTGAAAACGTCTCCGGGAAAGTAAGCGAGCTGGTGGATACTCTCCGTTCCGTTTCTCAGCCGCTGTCCAACGTTCGCCGGGATGCCGCCGACAGCATCGGCGCCAAGCTCAACGAACTGTCAGAGTCTCTGAGAGTGCTGGCTGATCCCAGCGTAAGCAGCGGCAAGGAATTGGCGTCTAGCATCTCCCGGCGGATCTCCGACTTGAGCGACACCATTGACGCGGCCCTTTCCGATCAGGGTGACGGGCGAAAGAGGGCAACCGGACGAAGTTAGGCCGCCGGCCTAAAGGCAACTGGCAGCGGGTAACCATTGGGCAAAATCAAGGGTCTTGGAAAGGATGACTGAGTACCGCCGCGTCTACATCACTGGAATAGGCATAATTAGCCCGCTGGGGCTGGACTTGGCGTCAACCTGGGAAGGAATAAAACAGGGGAGTTCCGGCGTCGGCTACCTCACTTCCTTTGACACCGAAGGTTTTGACACGCGGTTCGGGGCCGAAGTTAAGGGTTTCGACGCCGAGGACTACCTTGACCGGAAGGATGCTCGGCGGATGGACCGTTTCGCACAGTTCGCCGCTGTCGCCGCCCGTCAGGCTTGCCTGCAGGCCCGACTCGAGCCGGACAAGGGTGACCCTTACCGGGTCGGTGTTATCATCGGCAGCGGTATCGGGGGCATTTCCACCCTCTCCCAGCAGTTCACGGTGTTAAGCGAGCGCGGCCCCCGGCGAGTCAGCCCCTTCCTCATTCCTATGATGCTGGGCGATATGGCCTCGGCCCAAGTCTCGATGGTCACCGGCGCTATGGGCGCGAACTACTGCCTAGTATCCTCCTGCTCCAGCGGAGCGGACGCCATGGGCCAAGCCTGGGAGATGGTGCGGACGGGGCGGGAGGACATCGTGCTGGCCGGGGGCAGCGAGGCGCCGTTGGTTCCTGTGGCCGTGGCCGGGTTCAATGCCCTGCGGGCCTTGTCGCGGCTGAATGAAAACCCGGCTCAGGCCAGCCGCCCTTTTGATATTTCCCGCGACGGCTTTGTTATGGGAGAGGGCGCGGCGGTTTTCGTGTTGGAAAGCGAGGAGAGCGCGGCTGCCCGCAACGCTGAGCCGCTGGCTGAACTGATGGGATACGCCGCAACCTCCGACGCCCATCACCTGACCGAGCCTTCCATCACCGGCGAAAGCGCCGCTAATGCTATGACCATGGCGCTGGCCGCAGCGCGAATCTCGCCCGCCGAGGTCGGTTACATCAATGCCCACGGAACCTCTACCCCGCTGAACGACAAACACGAAACCAAGGCCATCAAGAAGGCTTTGAGCGAAGACGCCTACCGGATTCCTATAAGTTCCAGCAAGTCTATGACCGGCCATCTCTTGGGTTCCGGCGGCGCTCTGGAGGCCGCCATCTGTGTTATGGCGATGCGAGACGGGCTGGTTCCTCCAACCATCAATCTCCACGATCCCGATCCGGAATGCGACCTGGACTATACCCCCAATGAAGCCCGCAGCAAGGAAATCAACGTCGCTATGAGCAACTCCTTCGGCTTCGGAGGCCATAACTCTGTGCTGGTTTTTGCCAAGCCCAACCTGGCCGTTCAAGGGTGACCAACGCAGACAGCGCATCGGCGCTCCGATGGAACTTCCCCCCCGCGCAAGATTTTTCCGCACTGCGCACCGCCGGCCTGCCACCTATTATCGCGCGACTGCTGGCTGGCCGCGGTCTTGGCACAGACCAGAAACTCCGGGAGTTCCTCAACCCGCCCCATCATCTGCCGCACGATCCGATGCGCCTTTCGGGGATGGAGACCGCTGTCCGGCGGCTGGACCGAGCCGTGCAATCAGGAGAGACGGCCGGAGTTTTCGGCGATTTTGACGTGGATGGCATAACCGGAACTGCGATAGTCTGCGAGGGCCTTACCGAGCTGGGAGCGACGACTATTCCCTACCTGCCCAGCCGCACTGATGAAGGCCATGGGCTTTCCAGCGGCGCAGTGGATTCGCTGATAAACGCCGGAGCGACACTCATCGTCACTGTGGACACTGGGATCACCGATTTCGGGCCTGTGGCCCACGCCAACAGCCGGGGAGCGGACGTCATCATCACCGATCACCATACTCCCTCCTACGGCCTGCCTCCCGCCGTGGCCTGCATCAACCCGCATATCACAGAAGGCGAACTGCCCCTTTTCCGCTACCCCTTCGCCGACTTGTGCGGGGCCGGAATCGCCTTCAAACTGATGCAGGGTCTGTACGAGTCTCATGACCTGCCCTGGAATCCGGCCCTGCTTGAGCTGGCCGCGCTGGGAACCGTGGCTGACCTCGTGCCGCTGCTGGACGAAAACAGATACATCGTATCGGAAGGCATCAGGTTAATAGCGGAAACTCGCCGTCCGGGGCTCATCGCACTGTGCCGGGCGGCCCGGGTTTCGCCGGACACCCTCGACGCCGAAGCGATTTCCTACCAGATTGTGCCTCGCCTGAACTCGGCAGGCCGGTTGGGCGATCCGATGGACAGCCTCCGACTGCTGACCACGAAATCGCCCAGTGTTGCTTCCGACTTGGCCTACAAGCTGGACTCGCTGAACCGGGAGCGGCGCGAAGCCACCAGCGAAGCTCTGGAATTGGCTTTCGCCCAAGTGGATGCTTTGCCGTCAATGCCCGCGCTGCTGGTGGTGGCCGACGAAGGCATACGCCCAGGTGTAGCGGGACTTGTGGCCGGGAGGCTGGCCGAGCGCTACCGGCGCCCGGCAGTGGCGCTTTCGATGGGCGATGAGTACGCTGTGGCTTCAGCCCGCAGCATCCCGGGATTCAGTGTCATTGACGCCGTCCGCTCTATAGAGCGGGTGCTGACGCGCTACGGCGGTCATTCGCAGGCCGCTGGGTTCACCGTGCCGCGGCGGAAACTGGACGAAGCAGCCCAAATGCTGGAGGCTTACGCCACCGAACACCTGGGAACTCTGGATTTGACGCCAACGGTGGATATAGACGCCGTTGCCAGTCTGCCGGAACTCACGAAGGACGCGCAGGACTGGCTGGCGGCTCTGGAGCCCTTCGGCAAAGGAAACCCGCGTCCGGTGTTCGCATCCACGGGCGTAAAAGTGCTGGAAGCGCGGCGCATAGGATACGCTCAACAACACCTGCGGCTACACGTGCAGCAGGACGGCGCGGAAAAAACCGCATTGGCCTTCGGGCAGGGCGACTCCTGGCAGCCCGGTATGGAGCGACTGGACCTGGCCTACACGCTGATGGCGGACGCCAAGCAACCCGGCGGTCCCTTGGCCCTGCGGGTCGCCTGCTTCAGGGCTGTTCAACAAGAATAACCCCCCTCCCGAGGAGGATCCCCAAGGATTAAGACGGGGTGTCTCTTCGGTTAGCTCTTGGCCGGCCGGGTTTGGGGATTGGCGTCGCTCCGCACTATCTGCGCCTTCCATACCAGCAAAGGCACCGTGATAATGATCACGATGAGCGCTACTAGCTGAGCTTCGTTCAGTCCGCTGAAGTAGGTGTTGTATTCCTCTCGCAAGAAGCTGATGAAGAAACGCCCGATGGAATAAGTCGCTGCGTACAGGGCGAAGAACATTCCGTGGGGCCGCATCCTCTTTCGCAACGGCCACAGCGCAGCCAATAGCGCCAGGTCGAACAGTAGCTCGTAGGCCACCGCCGGATGCGTTGGCGGTCGGCCCAGACCGGGACTGTCGGGGTGAGTGTAGATCACGGCCCACGGAAGGTCGGTAACTTTGGCGAAATGCTCGCCGTTTATTATGTCGCCGATACGCCCGATAGCCATCGCCACCAGCAACGCCGGGGCGGTGACGTCCGCCAAGTGTCCGATGCGTGGAAGCTCTGCCTTGTTAGGCTCGCCAAATATGAATGAGAAAGGCCGCCACAAAGCCAGGAACCAGGCGGAATTGCGAATCAGGAGGTACAGCGATCCGCCGACAAACCCGCCTGAGATTGCCCCGAATATGGCAATGCCGCCCTCCCAGACGCGAAAGACACGGATGAAATCGTACTGATAGACCTCGTCCCAGAAGTCTACGACGTGCAACACACGGGCTCCAATAACCCCGCCGATGATGGCCCACATCGAGGCGGAGTACAGCACATCGGCGACCATACCCTCTCGAACCCCCCACCGCACCACCAGGAAGACCGCTGAGGCCACCGCGATTAAAGTGAACACTCCATGCCAAGACAGGAGGAATCCACCAGCGTTTATAAGATAGGGGTTCATGCCAATGGCGATGCTGGCCAGTGTGTCTATGCCCATTGATTTATCCTTGAGCGGTTATCGCTGTCAGGGATGGGCAATTTGCCCAACCGTCGTGACAAGGTATACCCCGGCGCCCATTGGCTGCAAGGTTTCGGCCACTGTGCGGTGCTGTATTTCGCTGGAGGGGACAGCAAACATGGCCGGCCCTGCGCCGCAGAGATACAGCTCCGGGCCGCCGCGCTCCAGCACTGCCTGGCGCATCTGGTATAGAACCGGGAATTCCCACTCGGCTATATCCTGGAATACGTTGTAAATACAGCCCCGGATGGATTCAGCCACGAACTGGCCGCTCATTAACATTTGCGTCAATAGGCGCGTCGTGCCGCCGTCGCTGTAATTAGCTGGTGTCAAGCGGGAATACATCCGCTCCGTCTTGCCGCTGATCTCCAGATCGGGAAACACCAATGTCAGATTGAAAGGCGGTATTGGCGGCAGCGGCGACACCAGTTCTCCGCGCCCTTCGGCCAGTGCGGTGCCGCCCCAGAGGAAGAAGGACACGTCTGAGCCAATCTTGGCAGCAATTTCAGCCAGGTCTTTGGTGGAGGCGGAAAGTTCCCATAGGTTGTTGAGGGCCCGCAGGGTGGCGGCGGCGTTGCTGCTGCCGCCACCCAGTCCCATCGCTATGGGAATGCGTTTCTGCACCCGTATATTGGCGCGGGGTTGGATGCCCCGGATGCGGGCCAGCGATTCTGCCGCCTTCCAGACAAGGTTGGCCTCGCCGGACAGTTCCGGGCTGTCACACTCCACCCGGAGCGTAGGCCAAGGCTCGATAGTCAGCAAGTCAGACAACCCAACGCTCTGCATGATGGTCTTGACTTCATGGTAGCCGTCCGCGCGTTTGCCCAGCACCTCGAAGGCCAGGTTCAGTTTGGCGTAGGCGTTAATCTGCATGGCGTTTTATCTCCGGCTCCCATTCCCGCCATGCGGTACAGACATCGGCCCATTCCGGCAGACTCAAGGTGGCGGGGCGTCTGCGCCCGTCTATGCCAACCTGCTCCAATACCGCAACAGCGGCTCCCGGTTCGATTCCCAAGCCGTGGCTCAGGGAGTTGTGAAGCTGCTTGCGCGGCGCGGAGAAACCGGCGCGGACGACATCGAAGAATAAATTACGGTCGGGGGTATCCACCGCCGGGCGCTCATATACATCCAACCGCACTACCGCCGAGCGCACCTTGGGGGGCGGACGGAAAGCGGAAGGCGGCACGGAGCAGACCAGCCGGGCGTTGGCGTAGTATTGGGTGGCTACCGATAGCATAGTCATGCTCCCTGGCGTTGCTGTCATGCTGTCGGCGACTTCCTTCTGCATCATAAACAGGGCCAGAGACGGGGGCGGCTCGGATTCTAGAGTGCGGCGGATGATTGGGTTCGCTGCGTAGTAGGGAAGGTTGCCGATGACCTTGTAGGCTTGAGGCGTATCCACTCCGACTCTCTCGCTGAGGGTGAGGAGATTATCTGCGGAAGCCAAGTCAGGGAGGTCAACCTCGCGGGCATCGGCCAGGACGCATCGCAAATTTTCGGGCCAGTCCAGACGGGCAGGCAGTTCGCCGCACAATCGCCCGTCCAGCTCGACGGCCACCACCCGGCCAGCTTGCTGCACCAAACGGCGAGTAAGAACCCCGCGGCCTGGGCCAATTTCCACCACAGTATCCCTGGGAGTCAGCTCGGCGGCGTCAATAATGCTGGCGGCGATACGGGAGTCGCAGAGGAAGTGCTGCCCCAGCGACTTGCGCGGGCGGACGTTGGCAGTCACAGGGTGAGAGCCGCTAGACGGAATGCAGCTAACATAAACATAAAAAAGAGACCGCGCACCTCCGGTCGACACTGACAAATGAGCGTGTCACGACGGACGACTCAGGCTAGGCGCTCCCACGGCGCACGCAGGGACCTGCTTACCGTTGCTTCCTCTCGGACCTGGCGGGGTTTACAAGCCTGCGTCGCGCGGGACCCAGCCCTCAACGACATCCGACCGCGATATAGGCCCACCGGGCAGGCCTCTGGGAGGGATTCAACCCCGCTGTAGCGGATTGCGGGTGCAGGGCACCGCTAGCTCCCCATCTAGTGCGGCCTCTCTCCCATAGTAGGTTCAGCAGCCCCCGGTGTCAATCGCGCAGTTGCGCCGGTTAATCATCCCTGCCTGATTTCAGGGTGATTGCCAAGCTAGAGCACTTCTTCGGGAGGCGGACTATGGCTTTTTCTGGGAGAAAGGCGAAGAGCTTAGAGGGCGTGCACCCTCTAACTTTGCTCCCTACACCATCTCCAGCAGCGCTTCATCCTCCTCGTTGTGCAGGTTCACCCAGCGGCCGTCCTTGATGACCGCACTCAGGTGCTTTCCCCCTTGCAGGATACGGATGTCGGCCAGCGGGTCAGCTTCCAGGATTAAGATGTCGGCCAGCTTGCCGGGTTCGATTGTGCCGAGCTCGCCTTCCAGTCCTATAGCGTAGGCGTTTTCGCGGGTGTTGGCGACGATGGCTTCCATTGGCGTGTAGCCGCCGTATTTGACCATGACCTCGGCCTCGTGGGCGTGGAGCGTGCCGTAGGGCATCACCGGCGAGTTGCCGCTGTCGGTGCCGCAGAGAACTTTGATGCCCAGGTTGCGGGCCGTTTCCAGCGCCTGCATCGCGTTTTCGGTGTTGCGGCGGATAATGTCCAGCTCCTCGTCACTGCGGCCCCGCTCCTTGCCTATGGACAGTGCCTCGAACAGGAAGGTCATAGTGGGCATCACGCGAACCCCGGCTTCGGCGACGGCGTACAGTTCGCCCTCGGTGGCCAGGTCGGCGTGCATAATCCAGTCAACGCCCGCCTCGGCGGCGGCCTTGGTGGAGCCTGCGCCCCGCGAGTGAATGGCGACCCGAGCGTTGCGGCGATGGGCCTCGTCCACCACGGCGGCTATCTCCTCCTTCGAGATGGTCTGATTGTCGCCCCAAGTACTGTCGGCCAGCTTGATGAAGTCTACGCCGTGCTTGGTCTGACGGCGCACCTCGGTAATCATGTCGTTGACGTCGTTGGCTAGAACCCCCAGAGTATGCTCCGGTGTGCCGACCCATGACGGTTCGTAGTCGCCGATGCTGCCGTAGGTGACTATGAATCGCCCGGCAGTGAAGATTCGCGGGCCTTCGACCAGCCCGGCGTTTATGGCGTCGCGCAGCCCCACCTCGATGAACCAGGTGCCGCCAGGGATGGAGATGCTGGTCACGCCGGAGCGCAGCACCGTCTGGGCATTTCGGGCGGCGCGGATGGCGCTGAACCCCGGGCTGATGGTTCCCCGTCCGCTGGGGTATTTGGCGGAGGACACCGCAGGAAAGCCGAAGGACAGGTGACAGTGGCCGTCTATTAGACCGGGCATTATCCATTTGCCGTCGGCGTCTATGACCTCCACCTTGCCGGTGTCCTCTAGGTTCAGGCCCGGCGGGAGCGCGCCAACGCTGGAGAAGCGGTTGCCTTCTATGACCACCGCATCGTTCTGCGACGCCGGTTCGCCAGTGCCGTCTATGAGCGTTCCGTTGCGAATCACCAGTGTCTTCCCGTTGCCGCTGGACATACCATACCCCCAATTCTTTGCGTCTCCGCGCCTTTGCGTTAGTATAACGCAGGATTTCTACTGAGAGGACAAACGATGTACGAAGGATTTGAACGGTTGCAGATTGACACCAGCGGCGGCGCGACCATCAACCTGGTGAAGGGTGGCGACGGCCCGCCCCTGTTGCTGCTCCACGGCTACCCGCAATCCCACATGATGTGGCACAAGATTGCTCCGCGGCTGGCGGAAGACTTCACCGTGGTCGTCCCCGATCTGCGAGGCTACGGCGATAGCAGCAAGACGCCGGGCGACCCGGAACACTACAACTATTCCAAACGGGCTATGGCCCAGGACCAAGTGGACGTGATGCAGCGCCTGGGCTTTGACACATTCAAGCTGGTGGGCCACGACCGGGGCGCCAGGGTGTCTCACCGCCTGACCAAAGACCACCAGCAGTGCGTCGAAAAGCTAATGGTGCTGGACATTATACCGACGCATAAGATGTTCCAGATTGTCGACAAAGATATGGCGACCAACACCTATCACTGGTTCTTCCTGATCCAGCCTTACGACTTCCCAGAGCGGGTCATCGGGGCCGACCCGGACCATTTCCTGCGGCGTTCCTTCCGCCGCAACCCGGAGGCTCAGGATGCCTTTCCGCCGGAGGTGGTGGATGAATACGCCCGGTGCTTCAGCGACCCCGGCACCATCCACGCCACTTGCGAGGACTACCGCGCTGGCGCCAGCATTGACCTGGTTCACGACGATGCTGATTTCGACAACAAGGTCACCTGCCCGATGTTTGCCCTCTGGAGCGCCACCGGCTACGTGGGGCGGACGCAGGACGTGCTGGCCGTATGGCGCGAGTACGCAACCAACGTCCGCGGCCAGTCCTTGCCCTGTGGCCACTACATCCCGGAGGAAATGCCCGGCGAGAGTTACGCCATCATCAAGTCCTTCCTGCAAGAGTGAGGATTAGCCACAGAGAACGCAGAGAACCCGGAGAGAGGATGCATCGGAGAGAGGATGCATCGGAGAGAGGATGCATCGGAGAGAGGATGCAAATGAATCTCCGGGTTCTCTGCGCCCTTTGCGGTGAGTGAAATGCCGGAGCGGACGCCGCCGCGGGGCTGGGCTGTGATTCTGCTATTTCGCGCCCAGCAGAGCAGCGTTATCCTCGTGTCCTACACCTTCGGGCTGTTCCTTCCCTTCATCCGGGAGGACTTGGGCATTACTCCGCTGCAGGCCGGGTTGCTGCAGGGAGTCTGGTGGATAACCGCCGCCGGACTGTCGTTGCCCTTTGGGGCTTGGTTCTCGCGGTTCCGCCCCGTTCCGCTGGCGCTGGTCTCGCTGGCGTTGGGAGCGCCCTTCCTGTTTGCGCAGGCGTTGGCCCCAGGGTTCTGGCTGCTCCTGTTGGGGCGGTTCTGCTTTATACTCTCCCACACAGTGAACACGCCGGCCCGCGCCCTGCTGCTGCGCCAGTGGTGCGCGCCGCGCCAGTATGCGCTGGTGCAGTCGGTGGGGCTGTCGCAGCACAGCGTCATACTCGCGCTGGCCGTCAGCCTCAGCCCCTGGGCGATTGAGGGGCTGGGAAGCTGGCGCATAGCCTACGGATTATTGGGATGCTTCTTCACGGCGCAGATAGTAGCATGGATGCTGGTGGCGCGAGAGAAACACGCCCCTCCACCGCCGTCGCCAACCGGCGACGAGGAAGAACAGTCTCCCTGGTTGGCGTTGCGCCGCTTCCCGCAAGGGTGGCTGATTGCCGTGGTGATGCTGTTCCTGGCATCCACCTGGACCGGGATGGTCACATTCCTGCCGACGCTGTGGGTGGAGGAACGCGACGTTGCCCTGACCCTCGGCGGACCGTTGCTTGGTTTCCTGTACTATGGACTGATACCGTCGGGATTCTTGGGTGGCTGGCTGCTCACCAAGCTGCACAGCCGGAAGGCGTTGCTGGTTGTCCCGGCCCTGCTCAACGCGGTGTTCGGCGTGGTCATCACCCTATCTGAGGCCCCGCCGCTGCTGATGGTATTCATAACTGGGCTGGGACTGGTCTGGGTGGCAACCCCGGCGATACAGGTGCTGCCCTTCGAGTTTCCTGGTGTATTGCCCCGGGAAGTGGCCGTTCTGACCGGCCTTATCCTGACCTTTATGGGCGTCGGTTTCGCCATAGGCCCGATGCTGGTCGGAGTGGTGGCGCAACTTACCGGTTCGATCCAGGCGGGACTGATTGCTCTGTCGTTGTTGACTAGCCTGGGCGTAATAGCCGGTCTGGCCTACCCTGATCGTCCCGGTGCGCTGCCGGATGGGGGAGCGGCGGCGCAGCCATCCCCAAACCGCTCCTAAACTGAGAAAGTTGCGAAACCGGCCCGGCCTCACGCCTAAAATCCTGCCCATCTATGTAAATAACCCCTGACACCTCCCCCTTGCCAACCCCGAAAGCGCCTCCCTACCATTATTACTGTCTGGCCCAACTCGCCCAGAATCCCCTCGGGCGCTGCCTGCACTGCCCTTTCCCGACCAGTAGCGAACATCGCAAAACTGCCCGAATATGGCCGCAAAACCAAATTACGCCCCTAACCCAATCTCAGGAAGCGCCGTCGCCAACACCGCAAAATGGCCGGAAAAACAAAATCCCGCCCCTAACCCAATCTCAGGAAATGCCGCAGCGAACACCGCAAAATGGCCGGAAAACCAAAATCCCGCCCTAACCCAATCTCAGGAAGCGTCACCGCAAATGGCCGGGTATGGCCGCAAATGGCCGGGAAAAACAAATCTTGCCCCTAACCCAATCTCAGGAAGTGCCGCAATGTCCCTCTCCCAGCTCCGCCGCCGCGTCGACGCCCTCTGCCGCAAGCTCGCCCCCGAACTCGAAGTAGCCCGCCTCCGCCGCCTCGCCGAAGACTACTGCGAAGAGTGGGACGCCGCCGTTGCCAGCCACCAAGAACCCCCGCCCTTCGACCCGGTAACGGACGGCCCCAAGCACCTCGCCCAGCGCATCGCCGAAACCGGCGTCCGGCTCAACACCTATATGAACCTGCGCCGGTACCTCCGCAACTGCCGCGAGCGGGGCCAAACCCCCGGCGTCCGCGAATTTCTCCGCGCCCTGCTCCCCTGGGCCGAACCCGGCGGCTACCTCGAAATACTCCGCTGGGATGCCCCCGGCCGCTAACACCCCCAGCCGCCGGAGCCGGCGCCTTCAGAAAGAGAAAACTGCGAAACTTCTCCGGCTGCTCTCGCACACCCGCTCTCGCACACCCGCTCTCGCACACCCGCTCTCGCACACCCGCTCTCGCACAAATGACAGGTTGGCCTTTCCGCAGACCCCCCGCCCGGCCGCCGGGCGCCCACATCACTTCGCAATTTTCTCCTAAACTGGAGCCAGGGTGGAACCTTAATAGTAACCTGGTAGAATTGGCTGCAAGCTGGGTTAGAGAGGATCCGGCTGGGAACCTGCGCTTGGGAAACGAGCCACTGGTACAGGAAAGGTAAACAGCTTCCTCGTTGGGCTGACCAGCCGGAAATATGAAGTGAGGCGGGGCTGGCGTACCCGCCCGCCCGGTGCGCTGCTGGGCGGAGACCGGCGACACAGCCATTCCTAAACGGATCCTAGACAAACCGCGTTTTGGCCCACCCTTCTTCGTAAGGCGTGTTGAAAATGGGAGCCGACTTCTTGCTCTTGAACATCCACTTGCCGTTGACGCGGATGTATTCTTCGTCGTCTATGCCTGCCCGCCACATAGCCTGCCCGGTTTCGCCCACGGTGCAGGGCATAAACAGATACCAACGGGCGCGGGCGGTGTCGCCGGTGACTTCGATGTGCGGGTTCAAGCCATAGTGCAGGGCGAAAACGAAGTGGCTGGATATGCCGCGAAAGAACTCGCGGATGGCCTCCCGTCCCTCGAACCGGCCCAGTCCCTGGCTCTCCCAAGTGGCGTCCTCTACAAACAGCGCGGCGATGCGGTCGGGGGCATAGTTGTCATCGCAGGCCGCGGCGTACTCCGCCTTCAGGTTGCGAATTTCGTTGGCGTCCTCCAACACTTGCACCCGATCCCATAACTCATGCACCATTTTGCGCAGCATCTTTGGGTTGGGTTTTCTGTAAGGGGGCGGCGAAGCTCCCGGAGCTTCGGATTCCTCGGTTGCGCCGACTGTTTCCGGGATCTTGGGCGTTTCGGTCATCACATCCTCATCGGGGTCGAAAATCTTTACTCCGGGTCGCGCAGATGAGGGAACATTGCCAGCGGGGTAGCCGCCAGCAGCCCGGCGTCCACCGGCAGTGTCACTCCGGAGACCCAGCGTGATTCGTCGGAGGCCAGGAACAGCGCGGCGTAGGCCACGTCCCACGGCGTGCCTTCGACGCCCAGTGGCCCAGCCCGGCGGCGCAGATCCAGCATTTCCTGCGAAGTGTGACGCGCCACCATTGGGCTGTGGACGTGGCCGGGAGCGATGCAGTTGACCCGAACGTTATCCCGCCCGTAATGCACTGCCATCGAGTTGCTCAGTCCGATGATGCCGCCCTTGGAAGCGGCGTAAGGGTGGCTGGGCCGCCCACTGCCGGCCCGCAGACCCACAATGGACGACAGGTTGACGATAGAGCCGCCGCCCGCTTCAATCATCTGGGGGATGGCGTGCTTGCTGGTAAGCATCACGCTCTTCAGGTTGACGTCCATCACCGTGTCCCAGAAATCCTCTTCCACATCGGTGACGGAGCCGGGGCCGCTGATGCCGACATTGTTTATCAGCACACTGATGTTGCCGTAGCGGGACTTGGCGGCCTCGGCCATTTCTCGGCAGTCGCCGTTGCTGGTGACGTCGCCGGCGAAGATGGCGGCCTCGCCGCCTTCCTCGCGGATCATCGCCAAGGTGATTTCAGCGTTGCGCTCCTCGCGGTCTACGAGCAGCACTTTGGCTCCCTGCCGCGCGAACAGGATGGAGATGGCCTGCCCGATACCCACGAACTCGCCGCTGCCGGTGGCCCCGGCCCCGGTGACGATGGCGACTTTATTGCTCAGCCGGGTTCCCCGTTCGGTGGTCATTTGCGCTCCTCAGTTTCTCCGATGCTATCGTTTGCCGGAGATTTGCCCTCACCCCCCAAATTCTCCTTCAGGGGAGAGGTAACTTGAATTCGTGCCTGCTGGAATATGTTTCGGAAAGTTAATCCAGTGTTTCTTTAATCTAGTGTTCCTTGCTGCAACAGCTTTGCAACCTGCGGGGCCAGCAGTTGTATCCGCTCGTCCAGCCCGGCAGCCCCGACGTTGGTGATGGGGTGAGGGCAGACGATATACGGGAAGCCCGGCACGCCCATAAGTCGCGTGTAGGCCTCGGCCGTGTTGACGAACACGCTGGTGATGATGGTGGCAGTGGGAAAGCCCTGACGCTCCAAGGTGATTCCGTCGTGCAAACTGCCCGACGAGCAGCCCCCTCAATCTCCAATGCCGGTGACAATCAGGTCGGCGTGACGGTGCAGCTCCGCCATCACCTCCGGCTTGGGCGGCAACGAAGCGCTATGCTTTTTGACGTAAAAGACTTCCGAGAACTCAAACTCATCATTGAGTATGCCGCTAATGGCGCGGAGTATTACGTCGGAGTTAGCCTTGGAATTATCCAGCAGCGCCAGCCGTTTACCCCTAATGTCGGCAGGGCGGTTAGCCAGCGTCAGCGGATTGGGCCCCGGGTCGGCCCCGGTGGGGTCTACCAGTTGCATCTGGTGCTGTGTTGCCGTAGTCACTTGCGCCTCCCTTCACTGACAGCTTTAGCATTCTTGCCAGAGAGAGCAGGGTGCCTCTTCCGCATCTGATGCAGGCTCCCTGAGATCTTCCCATGAATCGCGGATGGGGACGGTGATGGCTGGCAGTCCGTGGTAATTCATCAATAGCTCGCTGTAGATTCCGCTGTCGCCGCCGGCCTTCAGTACCAGAATGCTCTCCGGCGACGGCGCGGCGGGAATGCGGGTATCTTCGTCGCTTTCAACGATGGCGCCGTTGACTGCGCCCAGCCGTTTCAACTGCGCCCGGCTGCGCCCGGCCTTTTCGTACACGTATTCCTGGATTTGTCGGCGGCTCCAGCCCTGTCGTCCCAGCATTTCGGCGTGCCAGTGGCCCACGACCCAGAACCAGGGCGAATCATTTAGATAGATTCCCAGCCCGTGGCTGGACATCGCGTCGGCGGTGGCGTCCATCACGCTTTCCGCGGTTACGCCGTATCGGTTGCCCAGCATCTCCGGGTCTTGCACCGTCGCCACGGTGACCGTGGACTGCCCGGCATCGAAGCCGCGGGAAACGTGGAACGGCTCCCACGGGCTGCGTTCTTCATCCTCGCCGATACAGACGCCGAACTTGGTCAGCGATCCCATACAGCCCCGGTCAAGGACGTTGGGCCGCTGCTCGAACACGTTAATCAGGATGAGCCGGATGGCGCGCCCGATTGTCGCGTTGGCGCGGTGGCCGGGGCTGAACAGATTGCCAACGCAGTTGAGGCCGATTTCGTGGCGAATGGGGCCGTTGACCAGAATGAAGATGCCCGGCGAATTGGTGGCTGCCGACGCCTCGTGAATGCAGTTAGGGTCGTGCTGGAACATTGCGTCCATCACAGCCAGCACCACTGGGAAATACTCCGGGCGGCAACCGGCCATCACCGCGTTGGCCGCGGCGTGTTCGGCGGTCAGCGCCCGCCGGCGCACCGGCACCTCGCCCAGTACCCGCTCCGGGGGCAGCGACACAGCTTCCAGCATCGCCTCCACCCGCCCCAGCGTGGGCGGCACCACCGGCAGGCCGTCAGTCCAGCCGTGACGGTAACACTCTTCGATAACGTCGAGAGTCTCATCCACTTCGTGGAGACGCGCCCTATGGCTATGCGAAACCATCACCCACCAGGCCAAGGCTGAATGTTCGTGTTGGCAAGTCGCGCCGATTGTAGCACGTATCCGGCGCTTTCGGATTACCAGATGTCTGCGGCTCCGGAATCGAGGCGACCAGCGCGACCCCGAAAGCGCCTCATAGAACACCACCCCATAAAACACCAGTAGAATACAGGAGAACATGGGGAGTTCAGCCAGCGGTTTCTAGGACATTCCCGAACTCGCTGGTGTTTATTGAAAAGTCCATCGCCGATTCTGGCAAACTTCGCACCGAGTAATATAAAGAACGAAACAGGCCATCTCGAAACAAGAAATCTAGGGAATGGAAGAACCTGTCCATAACGGCAAAATTATGAGCGCACGCCCCGGATTCCCCGAAACGGGCGAAGAAGGCAAACACTCAGAAATTGGCAGCGCCATCTACTCTTTGAGCCGGAAAGAGTTGCCATCCATGTGATTTATAGCGGTGATTGATAGCGTTCTGGATGAATTCCGGTAGGTTGCCTTTATCGCACACGATTGCGGCGCGTCTGTTATGGCGCGGTCAACCCCTCATAAGTGTCAGGACGACGGTCACGGAAGAACTGCCATGTGGTGCGGACTTCGGCTATCTCGTCCAGGTCCAGGTCGGCTGCGACTACTTCGTCGCGGTCCCGGGAACCCTGAGCGATAATCTGTCCCCTTGGGTTGCAAAAGTAGCTGTTGCCGTAGAACTCGCCTATTTCCCACGGTTGCTCCACACCCACTCGGTTGATGGCGCCGACGAAGTATCCGTTGGCTACCGCGTGGGCCGGCTGCTCCAATCCCCAGAGATACTCCGAGAGCCCGGTGACGGTTGCCGAGGGGTTGAACACCATCTCGGCCCCGGCTAGGCCAAGGGCCCGGGCGCCCTCGGGGAAGTGGCGGTCGTAGCAAATATAGACGCCCACCTTGCCTCGAGCCGTGTCGAACACCGGATAGCCCAAGTTGCCGGGCCGGAAATAAAACTTCTCCCAGAAGCCGGGCGCCAGATGGGGGATGTGGGTCTTGCGGTATTTGCCGAGGTACGCGCCATCGGAGTCCAGCACGGCGGCGGTGTTGTAGAACACACCGGGCATCTCCTCTTCGTACACCGGCACGACCATGACCATGCGGTGCTTCTCTGACAACTCCTGCATCAGCCGTACCGTCGGGCCGCCGGGGGCAGGTTCCGCCAACTGCCGCCAGCGGTCATGCTGCTCGGCGGGAAAGTAGGGGCCGTAGAAGAGCTCCTGAAGGCACAGGACTTCAACGCCCATCCCAGCCGCTTTCTCGACGAGCGCGATGTGCTTGTCGAGCATGAACCGCTTGAGGGCCTGTATTTCCTCTGGCGCGCCCTGTCCGATTCCGGCCTGGATGAGACCGGCCCGCACTACTCTTGGCATCTTGGTTCTCCTTGTACGCGCCCGTGAATTTAGGCCCCCGTGAACTCTTTGACCGCAGCAAAGTATTTGTCCAGTCCCTGATGTAACAGGTCGTTGTGGCCTGCGCCGGGGATGGTGAGCAGATGCTTGTTGGCGGACTGGAAACACTGGTGCATCTGGACTGCCTGCTGCACGGGCGCGAGGGTGTCCTCCTCCCCGTGAATCACAAGGGACGGGATGGCGATGGAATTAACCTTTTCCAGGTAGGCGGCTTCCAACGCCGTTGCCTCCCGCGTGGGCAGGCCGTGGACGAAGTTGCCGAGGATGGGCCGCCCGCTTTCGATTATGACCCCAGCCAGGCGTCCGCCGTGATGGGCTGCCAGCTCGAAAGCGGAGTGCCGGCCCATCGAGCGCCCCATCACGAAAATGGGGCCGGCATAGCCTTCCGACTTCAACATCCTTTCCACGTAGTCCAGCGCCTTTATTGAGTCTGCCAGCATCGTGGAGAAAGAGGGCCAGCCTCCGCTGCGTCCATAGCCCCGGTAGTCGGCCACGAAGAAGTTGACGCCTATCCGGGTGTACAGGGGCGCTATCCCGTTGTAATCGTTAGCCGTCTCTCCATTGCCGTAGAAGAACAGGATGTTCGGGGCAGTATCGGCTGCGGGAAAGAAGCGGCAGGAAAGGGAGATTTCGTCTTCCACCGCCACGGTATGGTCGCTCGCCCCGGGCGGAGCGGGTGTCCAGTTCTTTCGTGGGTAAAAGGCGTTCATGGAAATGCCAATGTGGTCCAGCGCCGAGTAATCCACTGACGCCATATCACTCCTTATCAGGGCGTCCCCGGCCCAATCATTTCCCGGCCCGGCTCAATCATTTCACAAGTAAAGAGAGGAGACGGACGGCTAATCGAAAAACCCGGCCAGTATGTGATCTCGAATAGTGTCCGCTACCAGTTCCGGGCGTTGCACTGGCACATCGTGGATGCTGTTCTCCAGCCAGACCGTCTTGCTGTTGGGGAGCAGACTCTCCGCCGCGGCGATGGATTCGGAGCGCGCTAAGGTGCGCTCGTAGGCGTCGGAATTGGCCTGCTGGCGGGCGGGCATCATCAACACTGGGCAAGGGACGTTCGGGTAAAGCTCCCGGGGATGGTGTTCCCAGAGTGCCCGGATGATTCGCAGATGGTTGTCCCGCGAGAGCTTGGCGCGCAGCGTTCCGTCGTCCAGCGTCTCGAAGTTGGCGAGAATAATCTCTTCAGCGGGCGCGCCGTGCTGACCAATCAGCGTGGCCCACTGACCGCCGGAACGCACGCGCTCCATAAACTGCTCCGGCGTCACCCCGCTGAAGTCGGGCGGCGCCATTTGCGCCAGGGCATCCTCCTGCGTATCGTAGCGGGCCGAAGCGTCAATGGTGCCGCCGTCCACGAACACGATGCCCTGCAACAGGCCCGGACTCGCTACCGCCAACTCCAACGCAACGTCGGCCCCCCAGGAGTGGCCCACCAGCACCGGACGCTCGATGCCCCGGCCTTTCAGCAGCGAGGCCACATCCTGGCCTACGCTGGCAAAATCATAGCCTTGTTCCGGCTTGCCGCTGTCGCCATGCCCGCGCTGGTCTACGGCGATTACGGCGAAGTCACGCGCTAACATGGGGGCGACGAAGTCCCAGATGCGGCAAGTGGAGGCCAGCCCGTGCAACAACACCACGGGCCTGCCCTCGCCGCCCCAGTTGCGCACGTGCATTCGCAGGCCGCCGTAGCGGGTCCATTCGCTGGTGGGATACCTTTGCATCAGAGATACCTTTAACGCCAATTATGCCGCGGCAATGCTCATAATGTCCCGGATGTAATGCCTTGCGCCAATTTTGCCGCAAACTTGCCTGTGCGGACTAATATATGTTCTGACCGCCCCCGGTGCAACGGGTATTCTCAATGGGTGTGGACATTGCCAAGACACCTTGGGGATAACGCGCAACGGCGCGGATTGACGCTGTGCCTTCTGGTTAACGTTTACCCCTGCGTATACACTGACGGCAATCATGCAGGACAAAGCAGAGAATATGAAGGAGGATGTTAATTGCTACGCATCGCTATGATATAGACTAAGCCGGATATGGCTGACAGGTCATAGCGAGGCAGTATACTTGCTTTTAGGACAGTAACTCAGCATAGGGCAACTCAGCGCAACGGCATTGCCTTCCTGTCCCTGCTGTCCGCGCCGGACGCACCTGCGATATCCTGCTGGGGAAGCGGCTGTCGCAAATCATAAAAATGAATAGCGATGCTTTCTAAGGAGCGATCTCCGGAAACCTCAGCGAATACGCCGCGTTGGGAGTGGCGTTTGCTCCGGGATTCTCTGGCGCCATCAGCTATTTGATACTACTGCAACGAGTTGGCTAATCTTAAACTCGATACTATGGGGAAATATCTTATGACGGCAGCGGATATATGAGCGGCAACAAGCGCATCGTCATCCTCGGTCGGAGTGTCTCTGACAATGACCGTATCGCCCGAATTCTGGAAGGAGCGGGCTACATCGTTGCCAGCACTACCAACGACGGCGTGGCCATAGACATGGTTGATTCGTCCTCCTATGATGCGCTGCTCATTAGCGGTGACGTGGCTGAAGCCGACCGGCGCTACGTTGCCGCTGAGTCTCGAAATCGGGATATAGGCGTTGTAGTTATTACAGTCAACAGTACTCGCTCCGTCCTGACACAGCTGTCCCAATACCTGCCTTAACGTGAAGGGAGCGAAACTTCCGGTATGCTCCCGGTATCCGCAATGGGCGTTGGCATTGTTAATTGAACCGCCAAGCGCTACCTGTCTTTCCCACCTTCGCGGGAACGACGGCAGTTCTTGACATTGCCATAACACGGTGAGGGTATCGCGATCAGGCGCCTTGGCTGGTGACTAAAGAAGGGCCGCGATGACTGTCGCGGCCCGGCGCGGAAATCCAGAGAAACTCGGCGCAGTCTACTGCGCCTCCGCCGTTTCGGAGTGCTCGGAGCTAGAGGCCAGGACGTCGTCCAGCATCCTTTGCAGCGCCATAGTGTGGCTGCACACGGCTCGGGTGGCGAAGAAGTGGCACTCACAGTCCCAAGCCCCGGCGTCGAACGTTACGTCGTAGCTGTTGTGGTTGCCCTGGAAGGTCGCCGAAAAGCTGTTGATGCTGACGCGCTCTTTTTCCTCAGCGTATTTCCTCGCCTTGTCAATCTTGCCGATAATGCTGGAATCCATCGCACCTCCTAACTCGCCTTTGTTTGTCGGCCCGGAAGCCGGAAATCTCTGGTTCCTAGCGAGCTGTCCTGTTAATATTACGCTGGCGAAGAGTTATGGGGTTTGACTTGAATTTTATGCCGCCGCCGCCCGGAATTCAAGGCGGACAACTATCCGTACTTACCGAAAACATCCGGGCTGGCCGTTGACTGACCTAGCTGCGTAAAATAAAATTCCCTTCAGTCCGAGGCCATGGTGATTATCGTAACAGTGCGTGGCTGATAAATTTTTCATTCCACCCCGGTCAGCGTCCCCTCGGATAGAATCTGCATAGTTGCATCCGGCGGGTTCCCACACGGCAGATTCCAAGTACCCGGCGCAGTTGAATCGAGAGTCTAAACTGATGCACGGCGACCAGATCAGGGATTCCTTCATCCGGTTTTTCGAGAGCAAGGGGCATCAACATATGCCCTCGGCCTCCCTCATTCCCGCTGGCGACCCGACCTTGCTGTTCACCAGCGCCGGAATGGTGCCGTTCAAGCCCTTCTTTATGGGTGAGCAGACGCCGCCATCGCGCCGGCTTACCAGTAGCCAGAAGAGTTTTCGCACCACCGATATTGATGAAGTGGGAGACCACAAACACCTGACCTTCTTCGAGATGCTGGGCAACTTCAGTATCGGGGATTACTTCAAGGAAGAAGCCGTAGGTTTTGCTTGGGAGCTGGTCACGCAGCTATTTGGATTGTCTCCCGACCGGCTTTACGTAACAATCCACCTGGATGATGATGAAGCCTTTGCCATCTGGCGTGACCAGATAGGCGTTCCCGCCGAGCGTATTTATCGCTACGGCGACAAGGACAATTGGTGGGGGCCTGCCGGAACTGAAGGACCCACCGGCCCCTGCTCTGAAATCCATTATGACGGCGGCGTCGAGAAGGGCTGCCACAACGGACGAATGGTAGAGGTGGACGTTCTCACCGCCCAATTGCGCGAGGAACGCGACGGCGCAGCTCCCGGAGAGACTCCGGGGTGCCATCCCAATTGCGACTGCGAGCGGTTTGTGGAGCTGTGGAACCTGGTGTTTATGCAGTACTACCAGGATCCGCAGCGCAGCCGCACGCCCCTGCCTGCCCCCAGCGTGGACACGGGAATGGGCCTGGAGCGGGCCGCGGTGATATTACAGGGCAAGAACAACATCTATGAGACTGACCTGTTCACTTCCATTATTGCTAGGGTGTGCTCGCTCACCGGACGCGAATACGGGGCCAGTGCCGACACCGACTTCGCCATACGGGTTGTGGCTGAGCACGCCCGCGCCGCCGCTTTCCTCATCGGCGACGGCGTGGTTCCCGGCAACGAGGGCCGGGGCTACGTTCTGCGCCGTATCATCCGCCGCGCCATCCGCTACAGCCGCCGCTTGGGCTTGAACGGCCCCTTCCTCGGCGAAGTGGCGGCGGAGGTCATCCCCCGCTTCCAGACAGTGTACGGGGAGCTGTCCCAGAACCGGGAATTTATTCTGCGGGTGGTCAACCTGGAGGAGGAGCGGTTCGCCGAAGCCTTTGCCCGGGGCAACGAAATCCTGCTGGATATGATTAGCGCCCAGGTTTCTAAAGGCGCCCAAGTTTCTGGCGCCCAAGTTTATGATGGACAGGAAGAGTTCTGCGCGGGCGTTATTTCTGGCAGAGATACATTCGTCCTTTATGATACCTATGGCTTTCCCCCGGAATTGACCGCCGAGATTGCCCGTGAGCACGGCTTCGAGGTGGATCTGGACGGCTTTGAGCAGGAGATGGAACGGCAGCGGGCGCAGTCCCGCTCCGGGCAGCGCTTCGAGGGCAGCATGGAGATGCTGACCGTCTATGAGAATCTGGGCGCAGGCCACACCGAGTTCACGGGCCACGGGCTGACCGAACAAGAGTCGGTGGTGGCCGCGCTGCTGGTGAACGGCTCATCTTCGGGCCACGCGACGCAAGGGCAGGAGGCCGAGGTCGTTATCAGCCGCACGTCTTTCTATGCCGAAGGCGGCGGGCAGTTGGGCGACCGGGGATACATCCGAGGCCCCAACGGGCTGTTCCGGGTTGTGGACACCCAATCGCCAGTGGCGGGGCTTATCGTGCAGAAGGGCGTCGTTGAGGAAGGCCACATCGCCGTCGGTGACCCGGTGGTCTGCGCTGTGGACGCTGACCGCCGGATGGACTCCTCGCGCAACCACAGCGGCACCCATATCCTCCACGCCGCGTTGCGTGCGACGCTGGGGCCGCACGTCCGCCAGGCCGGTTCTCTGGTGGCCCCGGAGCGGCTCCGTTTCGACTTCAGTCACGTGGGGCGGCTCACTCCCGGCGAATTGCTGGGAGTGCAGTCCCTCGCCAATGAGAAGATTCGAGGCAACCTATTGGTGTCGGCGCAAGAGACCAGCTACGCCGATGCCGTGCGTCAGGGCGCGCTGGCCTTCTTCGGCGACCGCTATGGCGACGTGGTGCGGGTGGTCACTATGTCCGAAAGAGTCGGGGCCGAAGGTTCCGCTGACCCGTTCAGCATGGAAGTGTGCGGCGGCACCCACGTTGCCGCCACCGGGCAGGTGGGAACCCTTCTGGTGCTGGGAGAGTCGAGCATCGGCGGCGGTATGCGGCGCATCGAGGCCCTGACCGGGCGCGCCGCTGAGTCCCTGTTCGTGGAGCAGTCGGCTCTGCTGGAGGGCTTGTCCCGCCGGTTGCAAACGCCGGCGTCTGACTTGGAGTCGCGTCTCGACAGCTATATTCAGGAGACCGAAGACCTGCGACGCCGGTTGTCCGGCATGGAACGTTCGCTGCTCCGCGCCGAAGCCGAAGCGCTGTTGCGGGGGGTGACTCTTGTCTTTGGCGCCAATGACCGGGACGGCGTGAGCGTCGTGGCAGGACGTACATCAGCAAACAACTCCGATGGTATGCGCGAGATGGGCGATTTTCTCCGTGACAAGTTGTCCAGTTGCGTAGTAGTCTTGGGAGCGCTGTCCGAGGGCAGCCCCATACTGGTCACAATGGTGACGCCTGATCTGGTGGAGCGGGGCCTGAACGCCGGCAACATTGCTCGAGATGCAGCCAAGCTGATGGGCGGCGGCGGCGGCGGACGCCCAGAGATGGCTCAGGCCGGGGGACGCCAGCCCGAAAAGCTGGGAGATGCCTTGTCCGCCGTCCCAAACCTTGTGCGTGCGGCCCTCTCTTAGGCGCTTGCTTCAGCCTGCGGCGCCGTAATTCTTCCGAGAGCGGAAATAAAGTGCTTTGGCCAGCGTCTCTGATGATATGAAACTTCTGGCCCTCGACGTTGGCGAACGGCGTATCGGCTTGTCATCCGGCGTCGCCGAGTTGGGTACGGCGTTACCCGCCGGTGTGTTGCGGCGGACGCGGCTGGCTCTCGATGTTCGAGCGGTGCTGGAGGCGGCCAGGCAACGTCAGGCCGACGCTATCGTGGTCGGTATTCCCTACCTCCTCAGCGGCGAAGAAAGTCTGCAAACGAAACAAGTTCGCGGTTTCATGCGCACCTTGCGGAAAGAAACGTCTTTGCCCATACACGGCGTGGATGAGGCATTTACCAGCGTCGAGGCGGAGGGACTGTTGCGCGACGCCGGACTGGAACCCTCGCGAAACCGGGGAGCTGTGGATGAGGCCGCCGCAGTACTGATACTGCGGCGATTTCTGGATGGCTACAAATAGTTCCCTGCCTGGGGAGGCTATTGGCGGAGGGCCCTGTACTTGGCCTTACAGATATGTGCGTTGGAAGTCGTCCGACAATAGCGTCATAGTATCCATGTCCCAGTCGAAGGTGAGCACCACCGAGCGGTCTGAAGTGGCCTCCAGCAGCCTGCGTCCGTCCTTGGCTACGACGCTTTCGGCTTTGCGATAGTCCAGTTCATCCGGCTCCGAGCCGGTTCGGTTGCAGACCATGATGGGCAGGCCGGTTTGGACAGTCCGGGCTTCCCATTCCCCGTCCGGGCCACAGCCTCCTGGCCCCCACGACACGGGAGACACCAGTACCTGCGCTCCCTTGCTCACCAGCACCTCTGCGACGTCGTTCTTATAAGCGTCGGCGCAAATTAGCACTCCTGCCTGGACGCCGTCACAGTCGAAAGGAGCGATTTTCCATCCGGCGGTTGACCATGCTTCAGCTCCGCCCAGGGCCTTTATCTTGCGGTGCCGCCCGGTTATTTGCCCTTCGGAATTGATGACGAACACGGTGTTGTACATCCTTCCCGATGCCGGGTCCAGTTCCGGATGCGAGAGGAATACGGTGATGCCATGGCGCCGGACCAGATCAGAGAATCCGCTCATCCACTGGTCAGGCTGGGGCTGAATCCAGCCGGTGCCGAGGGTCTTTAGAAATAGATAGCCGGGAATGCACAACTCAGGCGTCACAGCCCATTGGGCCCCGGCTTTGGCTGCGGCGGCCACGCCGCTCTCCACCAGACGGCGGTTGTGCTCTATGTCGCCGGTTACCGGCGCAATGTGCAACAGGGCGATGCGCACGGGATCCTCCCTGCCGGATGCTGAGTTCGCCGGAATTATAGCATCCCCGCAGATGATATTTCTTGTCGCTTTAACCGATGTTCTCAACAGGGGTTGATATTGCCCCAAAGCCCATTACTCTCGCGAAAGCCGTTATCCGGAGGATTGAGTGTATCTTGGCTTTCCAATATCCGGAACGCATATATTCGTGCGAAGGCTGGAATCAAAGCGTAAAAGCTGGAATCAAAGAAAAATGCAGACTGTGGTCAACCGGCAATCCCAACCCACGTTGAAAATACCGCTCAACCCCGCTCCCCTTGACGCCCGCTTTGCGGACAAGCACAATGGATATGAAGAATCCTCGATGCCCCGTGGTGTAGTGGTAGCACGCCAGCCTTTGGAGCTGGAATCCCTGGTTCGAGCCCAGGCGGGGCAGCCATCATATACAGAACGACTCGTCTTTCCTGCCATTGTTTGCTCTCTCGCCCTTCGCCATAGATTAATCAGGTGGAGCGTTTCGAGAGCTGATTAACCTATGGCGGCGATTTTCCAAGTACTCGCCTGCGGTTCGATTGTCCTTAAGAGACAGACTTCAGCAATGGCGGTGAATCAGCCCTCTACATCGTCATCGTCAACCACTTCAGCCAGCACATATGCCCCAATATCCTTTGGCGCAACGGCGATGCGGGTTCCGGCAGGGGATGAGTTTTCGTAGATGTACCGGACTACCTAACTAATGAGAATCGCGCGCCAAAACCCGCCCGGATTCTGGCTTACCTCATAGCCCGAAATTTCCGCTGCTGGGCTGCTAATGCAGACAACTCCACGCACTGCCGCGATACGGGGTAGAATAGGCGACAACTCTCGCAGGGAGGCGCGCAATGCAGGAACGCGATTTCGTGGGTTACGGGGCCAACCCGCCGGCGATTCGCTGGCCCGGTGGGGCCAGGATCGCTGTCTCGGTGGTGGTGAACTACGAGGAAGGTTCCGAATACTCCACCCTTGACGGAGACCCCAGCGGCGAGACTTCCGGTGAGTCGCCCTCGCCCCTCGGCCCGGGAGAGCGTGACTTGGCCAACGAGTCTTTCTTTGAGTATGGCAGCCGGGCCGGCGTCTGGCGCATTATGGATATACTCGACCGCAACAACGTCAAAAGCACCTTCTACGCCTGCGCCCTGGCCTTGGAGCGAAATCCTGAGGTAGGGCCGGAAGCCATCCGCCGGGGACACGAGGTGATGGGCCACGGCAACAGATGGGAAGAGTATTACAAGATGGACCGGGATGCCGAGCGAGAGGCCATTCGGCAAGCGGTGGAGTCCATCACTCGCATTTGTGGTCAGCGCCCGTTGGGCTGGTACACACGCTATGGTCCCAGCGTCAACACGCGGGATCTGGTAGTTGAGGAGGGCGGCTTCGAGTATGACTGCAATTCGTACAACGACGATCTGCCTTACTACACGCAGGCGCATGGCAAGCCGTGGTTGGTAGTTCCGTATTCGCTGGAAGTGAACGACTACAAGTATTGGCGGGGAGACCTTCTTACCCCTGAGCACTTCTTCCAGGTGGCCAAGGCTTCTTTCGACACGCTGTACGAAGAGGGGGCTACCCACCCCAAAATGATGTCGGTGGGCCTCCATTGCCGCATAATTGGCAAACCGGGCCGGGCCGCCGGGCTGGCCCAGTTCCTCAAGTACGCCTCTCAAAAAGAGGGGGTCTGGTTCGCCCGCCGTCTGGACATCGCCCGCTGGTGGAAGGAGAACTACCCGCCGTAGTAAAGGCGGGTAGTTCAATCCTTGGACGAAAGATCCCGGGGCGAGACATACGGGGCAGTTGCCGCGGTTTGTCCGGCGCAAGGCCCCTACTTGTTGCTCACTTTCGGCGCCAGCCAGCTCAAGAAGGCGTCTTCGCTGCGGGTTTGCATGAAGAAGCGGCCGGGGCCTTCCAGTTTGCAGACCAGTCCTTCACCGCCCAGCAACGTGGTTTTCCAGCCTCCGGAGCGGCCCACTTCGTATTTTACCGACTCGTCAAAGGCGACCATGTGGCCGTTGTCCACGGTGTAACGCTCGCCTTGGCCCAGGTCAATGCGGTGGATTGCGCCATAGGACGAAACGAACAATAGCCCCCGCCCAGAGCAACGCAAGAGAAACAGCCCTTCGCGGGAGAAGAAGGAACGCGCCCCGCCCCATTGCGAGTCCACCTCGATGTTCATGGTCGCCGCCAGGAAAGAACCAGACTGCACCATGAGCGTCTCTCCCCGCAACTCCAGTGCCTCGATGTCACCCGGCAGCGCCGGGGCAATGGTCACTTCACCCGGCTGCTCGGCGGTGAAAGTGTTGACGAAGAAGCTCTCGCCGCCTAGCACCGACCTCCGAAGGCCGCCGAATATGCCGCCGCGGGCGCTCGTCTCTATCTTGATGCTCTCCGACATACTGACCATCGCGCCGGACTCAGCCTGAAGCTGCTCCCGCTGGTTCAGGCTTACCTGCGCCAGGGCGTAGGAGGGCTTGTGAAGAATTTCATATTCCATGATTCGCTCCTGCTAGGATTGATGAATTGACAGTGTGGGTGATTCTGGATTCTGCACTGAGCGCATCCAGCCCTCGGGTTGCCTGCTAGGATTGATGAATTGACAGTGTGGGTGATTCCGGAGGCGTCTTATGCCGTCATGCCGGCCAAGCTCGCCCGGCCAGCCTAAAATCGGGGCGCCTGCGGCGAACAGCAACTCTTGTTGCGCCAGAGCAGTGGCCGCGATGATGTGGTTGGCGGGCCTGCCGGAAAATCCGTTATGTTCATAACACACATAGCAGGATTTCCCATGCAGTTACCGAATACTCTATCACCAAACCCTTTGTATCATACACCGTCAGGTCTGGCGGATATTTGACCCTTGCGTTGCGCCGCAGGTATATTATGGCATCGCAACGCCACCCCGTTTGCTACCCCGTTTAATGGAGGGGTTTATGTATGCGCTGATTCTGGCCGGCGGTAAGGGAGAGCGGCTGCGGCCTTTGACCGACACGCTGCCCAAGCCAATGGCTCCGGTTTGCGGAAAGCCAATTTTGGAGCATCAAGTTGAGTGGCTGAAAGAGGGCGGAGTTGAGGGTGTGGTTTTTCTGGCTGGCTACCGCTGGGAAGCCATCCGCGACTACTTCGGCGACGGCTCCTGTTTTGGCGTCAGCGCCGAGTACAGCGTTGAGGATTCGCCGTTGGGGCGAGGTGGAGCTATCAAGCAGGGCTATTACCTGGCTCCGCCGGGGGATGGGCCGCTGGTGGTCACCAACGGCGACATCATCACCCGGCAGCCGCTCTCGGAAATCATCGAGTTTCACCGGGAAAGCCCGGCCCGGCGCGGCGGGCCGATGGTGACTCTGCTGGCCGTTCCGATGGTTAGCCCCTATGGTCTGGTGGATATGGATGATGCGGGTGGCGTGGTGGGATTCCGGGAGAAGGTGGAGTTGCCCCACTGGATTAACGGCGGCGTGTATGTCTTTGACCGCGAGGTGTTCCCCGAATTTCCTGATTTGGGAGACCATGAGGTGGAGACCTTCCCCCGCCTGGCGCAGGCCGGCCGCATCGCCGCTTTCCGGACCCGCTCATTCTGGACCAGCATAGACTCTTTAAAAGATCTGCGGGAAGCGGAGGAATTTATTGCGCGGGAAGGCTCGGCGTCTTAACCGTCGCCGGGGCGTGGTGCTGATGGCCCAGAGCAAGACTGTTGACCCCTCCGCCGCTACCGGAGAGGGTGCCTCTGGAGTGGCGGCGGTGGCTGCTGCGGTCAAGTCCAACATCGGGCAGGTGCTTGTCGGCAAAGAATCGGTCATTGAGCTTACCTTGACCGCTTTGTTGAGCGGGGGACATATCCTTATTGAGGATGTGCCTGGTATCGGCAAGACCACCCTTGCCCGCAGTCTGGCCGAGTCGTTGCGCTGCAGCTTTCACCGCATCCAATGCACCCCAGACCTGATGCCTTCGGATATCACCGGAGTTCATTACTACAATCAAAAGCTGGGCGAGTTCGAGTTCCGCCCAGGCCCTATTCTGGCCCAAGTGGTGCTGGCCGACGAAATCAACCGGGCTACGCCGCGGACTCAGTCGGCCCTGCTGGAGGCAATGGCCGAGGGACAGGTGACGGTGGACGATCGCACTATGCCGCTTCCTGATCCCTTTGTGCTGGTAGCCACCCAGAACCCCATCGAGCTGGAAGGAACATTTCCCTTGCCCGAGGCGCAACTGGACCGGTTCATGCTCCGTCTGAGTCTGGGCTACCCCAGCGAGACTGACGAAGAGCAAATGCTGGCCCGCTTCAACTCCGCCAACCCGATAGACGCCATGCGGCCTGTGGCCGGGGCCAGGGACATTGTCGAAAGCCAACATAAAGTTAAAGACGTCTATGTTGACCCGGTACTGAGCAATTATGTTGTCCGTTTGGTTCAGGCTACTAGACGCCATGAAGATGTGGAATTGGGAGCCAGCCCGCGAGCCACTCTCGGGTTGTACCGCTGCGCACAGGCCTTCGCGGCCATCCGAGGGCGCAGCTACGTCACGCCTGACGATGTGAAGGTCATCGCGCCCTACGCCCTTTCCCACCGCACCATCCTTACCCCGCAGGCCCGGTTGCGGGGCCGCACGGCCGGAGATGTGGTGCTGGAGCTATTATCCCAAGTGGAGGTCCCGGTCTAGGGGGCCGGTCTCGATTCCGTATGGGTTATGCGCCATGAACTGTGGCCGCTGGTTAGCGGCCTTCTGGTATTCGCCGGACTGCTGGCAAGCAATGGTCTGCTGCTGGTTGTTGGCTCTCTGGCTGCTCTCGTCTGGCTGGCGGCCCGTGTTTGGGAACGATACGGCTTCCGCAAGGTTTGCTATAGCCGCGAGCTAAGCCGCCGCCGCGCCTTCATCGGCGACACCATTGACTATACCGTCGCGCTGAACAACGACAAACTTTTGCCTCTCATTTGGGTTGAATCCCAAGATCCATTTCCGGAAGGGCTGGATCTGGCCGGGGCGGTGGTGCGCGGCGCTACCCTAGAGACCAACCGCCACCACAGCATCACCACTTCCCTGATGCCCTATCAGCGCGCAACCTGGAAGTTTTCCATGCGCTGCACCCGGCGCGGCTACCACCGCATTGGCCCAGCGCGGATGCGCAGCGGAGACATATTCGGATTCGCCTCCACAGAATCACGACAGACCGGCGTAGACAATATATTGGTTTACCCACGGGTCGTAAACATTGAGGAATTATTCACTCCGCCGCAGAATCCTCTGGGTTTGGTTCGGGGGCAGATGCCGCTATACCACGACACCAGCCGGGTGAAGGGGCAGCGCGACTACCGCTCCGAAGACCCGCTGAAATACATAGACTGGAAGGCCACGGCGCGGGCCGGACAATTACAGACCAGGGTGTTCGAGCCGTCGGTCTCGCTGAATATGCTGGTGGCGCTCAACGGCTCCACCAGCGATTTCGTTTGGCAAGGCACCAATCGCCGGTTATTCGAGCGGGCAGTAACTGCGGCCGCTTCCGCTGCCGCCTTGGCCGACCGGATCGGGTACAGCTACGGCCTGATTTCCAATGCGGTGGCATCATATTCCGGCAAATGGCTGAGCGTGTCGCCCGGCGCGTCCAAGTCTCAGCTTGGCCTTGTGCTGGAAGCCTTGGCCATGGCGGCTCCATACGTGGTTTCGATGTTGCCCGAAGTTTTCCGGGCCGAGCGCAGCCGGTTGCCTCAAGGGGCGACGGTGCTGTTGGTAACCGGGGCAATCACACCCTCGCTGCCCGCCCAGGTGGCTGCCATTCAAGCAAGCGGGTATCGGGTCCTGACCCTGTACGCGGGTGACGGGGACCCGCCGGAGCGCATCGGCGAGATTCCGGTAACAAGCATGAGCCATCTGCTGGACTCTCTCCCTGAATTCGACATAGATGACGGCGACGGGCTGGAATTGGGCATCAGCGAGGCTTTCGATGGCGCTCTCTTGGAGAAGTAGGGCGATTACGGCAGCGGCACTCTTCCTTGAGGGTTGCGCCTTGTATCTGGTTATGGCCGTCTTCGCCAACCTGGCGAAGTTTGAGCAGTTGCAGATGCCCTTATGGCTAGTCTTGATCGCGCTGGTTTGGGGTTATGCCCTCTCATCCTGGATACTGAGCTGGCGAGTAACACCTCTATTGCGTGGACTGGCCGGCCTGGCGCTGGGTGTGCCGTCGCTGCTGCTGCTTACGGCCTGGAACGGAGGAAAGACGCTGCTGCCCTTTTCTCTGCTGGCTGCGGAAGGGATGAGCGGTGTAGGGATATTCGTCGGCTCGATGTTATTCCTGCTGGTAATCTGGTGGCGGGGAGTTTCGATGTCGAGAGAGGAAGTGACCCTCGACATCGTGCGCTCCTGCTTTCAGATTGGTCTGGTGGTGATTCTGGCGGCTTCGGTGATTGACGCGGTTACCCCCGGCAGCGCGGTCAGCGGCTTTCTGGTGGTCGGTTTCTTCGCTGTTGGGCTTGCGAGTATGGCGCTGGCCCGGTTCTCGCCGGAAAGTGGCGAAGAACGAGAGATGCCGGCGCAATGGCTGTGGCCCATCGTCGCCAGCGTTGGGTTTCTTCTACTCCTTAGTCTGCTAATCAGCGGCCTTGGACTGGGCGGGCTCGACGGCGTGACCCGGATAGTCGCCAGCGCAGTTGGCGCAGCCGGCTACTGGATGCTGGAGCCGGCGCTAATGCTCGTGGGACTGCTGGCCGGAGTGCTGGTCAGTTTGGGAAACTGGTTTTCCGGACTCATGGGCGGCGGCAACCTGGATGGGCTTATTGAGGCCCAGCGCCGCCTTGACGAGTTTCACCAGAGCCTGCGGGAAACCGAAAGGGAACCAGGGGGGAGCACCCCGTTCACGGTGATGAAGTGGTCTGCCGCCGTGTTGGGAGCTGCCACCGCTTCTTGGATCGTCTACGCTCTATTCCGCGCTCGCCGCCGACAGGGACGCAATAGCGAGGTTATCGAAACCCGCGAGTCTCTGTTTAGTCTGGAGCGAGTGGGCGACGATCTGGGGGCGGTGTTAAGTGGCCTGTTTTCGGGGATGCCCGGCCGAGAGCGTGCCGCGCGCCGCCGCCCTCGCTCACCCCGCGACTATTATCATGCTCTGTTGGATTTCGCTGCCCGCGCCGGACGCCCCAAGGAGACGTGGGAAACTCCCCGAGAGCATCAGCGGGGACTTTCCGGCATTTTGCCGTCCAGCCCGGTGGCCCATATAGTGGACGAGTTCCAAGACGCTCACTATGGCGCCGCCGCACAAGATCCCGCTCGGCTGGAGAGGCTGGAATCTGACTACCGGGAACTTGAAGAGTTTCTGCGCGAGAACCAGCCTGGGGAGTGACCTGATGCGGTTCTGATCCTGGCTGCGCCTGAAAGGTCTACCGGAAGGCGGGAATCACCTCTTCGGAAATCACGGCCATCAGACGGTGGAGGGTGGGGATGTCTCCGGAGTTGAGGGCCAGGACGAAATGCTCCACTCCTACTTCGCCATAAGCCTCCATACCAGCGCGAAGGGCACCCATGTCGTCGCCGGGAAAACGGGCGCGGCTGGCGGCGCGCTGGCTGGACGGGCCGCCGTGAACCTCTACCTCGATGCGGGCTGACATAGCGATGTCGGCAGGATCGCGCCCCGCGGCGGCGGCCAGCGAAGCTATTTCCGAGCGTCCTATAGCGAAGTCCTCCGGCGAAAGCCCAGTGGGGTGCCAGCCGTCGCCCATGCGGGCTGTGCGCCGCAGCGCTCCCGGCGACGAGCCGCCAACCCACAGGGGAATGCTGGGCTGCGCTGGCTTGGGAGAGAAATACAGGTCGGAAAAGTCCCAGTTGTGGCTGTGGTATTCCGGCTTGGTGTTGGCCCATAGTTCTCGCATCAGGTTGATGCACTCATTGGTCAGAGAGCCGCGCCGCTCCATTGGTATGCCCAGGGCCTCGAATTCCTCGGTCATTGCGCCGACGCCGACGCCCAAGGTCACCCGTCCGCCTGACATCTGGTCCAGCGTAGCGGCGTATTTCGCCAGCTCCACCGGATTGTGATAAGGCAACACCAGTACCGAGGTCGCCAACGTTACCCGGCTGGTGGTGGCCGACATATATGACAGCATCGCCATCGGATGATAGTAGGGGCGGTCTTCCAAGCGCTCGCGGATGTAGCCAGTGTTGAATAGGTGGTCCATTACCCAGATGGAGTCGTAGCCCATCTGCTCTGCTTCTGGTCCCAAAGCCAAGACCTGCTGCGGGTCGGCCACGCCCCAGTTATTGGGAATAGTAACGCCGATCTGCTTCATAGTCGCCCTCATTCCGTTCTCTCCAATAGGAGAAGGGAGGTATTTAAGCCGTGTTCACCGCCGCGATTACCGACACCGTTTCGAGGGCGGCGAGGGCGGCGTTGACTCCCATGTTTCCCGACTTGCCGCCGGCGCGGTTCAGGGCCTGCTCCATGTTCTCGGTGGTAAGCACGCCGAATATGGTGGGCACACCGGTCTCCATGCCGACGGAACCTGTGCCTCCCTGCGCTTGCCCGGCGACCATGTCGTAGTGCGTGGTTTCCCCGCGTATAACTGCGCCCAAGCAGATAACGGCGTCGCATCTTCCACTCTTGGCGAAGGCGCGGGCTACCACCGGCAACTCGAAGGAGCCTGGAACCCAGGCCACGGTGACGTCGGAGTCGCGCACGCCGCAACGGCTCAGCGTCTCGATCGCGCCTTCCAGTAGCCGCTTGGTGATAATTTCGTTGAATCGGGCGACAACGATGCCGACTCTTAGCCCTTGTCCGTTCATATCGCCCCTAATCTCGTTGGGCACAATCAGAACTCCTGTAGTGATTTGGATAGCTGAGGCTAGTGGTTTGGATAGCTGACGGCGCGACGGGAGCCGCTCTCCGGGTCAGGATTCCTGCGGCTGCTGAACACCGGCCTGCAACACCTTTTCCAGCAACTCATCTTGGCTCACCATACCGGTCACTGTAGCGAATTCGTTGATGATGGTCAGCGGTACTTGCCGGACGCTATACTTGCGAGCTAGTTCCGGGAATTCTTCCGCTTCGATAACGCTGGCAATAACATATTTACTCTCCACCGCCATGGCGTGGGCCAGCAGCGCCATTCCGGAGGATACCTCGCTGCCGGGAGTTACAAACACCTGCAAATGCACCGGCCGGTTGACGCGGCGCAACTGCTTGCGGGTGTTCACCGGCAACCGGGTAACGCCCCGAGACACTGCCTTGATGCTGTCGATGAATACTGGCAGTTGGTAACCCAACGGCAGTCCATAGAATCGCGCCCGGCCGCCGGATTCCGGCCCTAGCACAATGGCGGGAATCCGGGGGATAGCCTCTTTCTTGGTTTGCTCCGGCTCTGCGTAGAAGTCCACTGTTTCCAGCTTCAGTTTCGGCGAAAGCTCGGCCAACTCTTTCAGTAGTTGTTGGGTCTGGGGGCAGTAGCGGCAGTCGCGTCCCGGAATGGCAATGGGAGACGGGCGCTGGGTGTATAGTCGCAGGCTGACATCGCTCTTCAGGCGCTTGCGGAAGTCCCGCTTCAGCCGGGCCTTTTCCTGCGCCGGTATGAGGGATTCCCCGTCCCGGTACAGATGACGGGCAGTTGCCATTGGACCAACTCCTCGGGAGTGAGGGAATGATAGGCCAGTTTACACGCGCAGGCGGCGCTTAGCTACCCTAGAGGCTGCCGCTTGTCGTCCAGCTAAGCCGGAGCCGGCCGGCCTAGCCGCCCTTGTCCAGCATACTGCGTATGGTGAACATCCGCTGGAAGAGGGTGAAGCAGGACACGGCGGCGATGACTGCTAGCAGGCCCGGCAACAGCCATGGTATCCAGCCCAGTAGCAGGCCGATACCCAACAGGGCCACCCGTTCCGTGCGTGTCATTACGCCCGCGCGGGTAAACACCCCCAGGCCTTCGCCCCTGGCCCGCAGGTAGCTGACGCCTTGCGAGAAGATGAGGGCCAGCAGCAGCGCAGTGATGAAAAAGGCACGGTAATCGTCGCTGTGGTCTCCTCGCAGGGCATATATTCCCATGCCGACGAATAGAGCCGCTTCTCCCAGCCGGTCAAACACCGAGTCTAGCAACGCGCCGAAAGGCGTCCCCTGCCCGCTGAGACGGGCCAGCGCGCCGTCCATAAGATCGAGAATGCTCCCTGCCAAGAACACGGCGCCGCCCCATATCAACCAGCCTGACGCAACGAGGTAAGCGGAAGCCACGCAGACCGCGAAGCCCAGCAGGGTAATGGCGTTGGGGCTGAGTCCCATAGCTTGGAGCAGACGCGCCCCCGGCTCTTCGAAATAGCTGCGGACGGCACCCCTAAGCTGTTCTCTGCCCGGCAAGGCCATGAGCCACCTGTATGCAAGATTTGTAGTATTGCTCAACCCGGCGAGACACCACCTGCCAGCGGTATCGCTCTGCCGTGGCCCGCCCGCGCTCGCCCATAATCCTTCGCTGCTCCGGGTTTCGGATCAGCGCTTCCAGTTGCGCGGATAGCGATTCGACATTCTTGTTATGAAAAAGCAACCCTTGGCGTCCGTGTTGCATCACCCCGCGGTAGCCCTCTATGTCGGAAGCCACCACCGGTTTGCCTGCGGCCATCGCCTCCAGAAGAACGATGCCGAAGCTCTCAGACCCGGTGGCTGGCGAACAGAATATGTCAGAGGAAGCGTAGTAGCGCGGCAGGTCTTCGTAAGGTACCCGCCCCACGAACTCCACGTCCTGCAAATTCTGAGAGCTAAGGACGTTGTAGGAGTCTTTATCTGGGTTGCCCGGCCCAACCACCAGCAGCCGCAGGTGAGGCATATCCCATTTGAGGCGGCCATAGGCTTCCAGCAGATAGCGCAGCCCTTTCCGTTTTTCCAGTCTTCCCACGAAGATGATGTTGGTCTTGCCGTCCTGGTACTGTGGCCAGGGTGCGGCCTGCTGAGAGAAATGGTCAACATCTATGCCGTTGGGAATGATTTCGTAGTTGCCGGGGAAGGCTCCGCTGACGTAGCGCATCGCCGCCGGGGAGACCGCGATGCTGCCATGAAGTCTGCTGCGCCAACGCTTGATGACTGGACGGCTCATCTTGTATAGATGCTGGCGGCTGTGGCAGGCGTGGAAAGTGCCGACGTTAACCGTGTTGGAGTATTCCAGCACAGTCAGCGGCAAAATTGGAGCCATCGGTTCGTGGAGATGGATAACGTCGTACTTTTCGCGCTCCAGCAACGCCCGGATTCTGTGGGCCAGCCACCAAGACAGAGAGACGCGGGCAATGGACCCGCCGCTGGGCAGAGGCACAGAGCGGCCCAAAGGCACCAGCAGATCGCTGTCCTGGCACTCGCGCGATGGTGAATGAGGGGCCAGCACCTGCACTTCGTGGCCCGAACGCCCCAACTCGCGGGCCAACTGCGACACATGGATGGTCACGCCGCCGGGCCAAGTGAAATCGTAGGGCGACACCATGGCAATCTTCAACGGCATCTCTCCTGAGAACGCCGTTTCTCCGCCGTTGATTTACTCCTCTCCTGCGATGAATGCGTCGGTCATATCCCTGGCGGTGTCGTCGGTGTGTTGCACCGGGGGAGACTTCATAAAATAGGCGCTGGGCCCTTCGATGGCCCCTGCCAGGCCCCGATCCATGGCCAGCTTGGCGCAGCGGACGGCGTCCACCACGACACCGGCAGAGTTGGGGCTGTCCCACACTTCTAGCTTGGCTTCCAGGCTGATGGGCGCGCCGCCGAATATCTGCCCCTCCATTCGTATGTAGCACCACTTCCGGTCCTTCAACCACGGCACGTGGTCGCTGGGGCCTACGTGGATGTTGTCCGGGTGTATTTCATCGTCCAACTGAGAAGTGACTGAGGTGGTCTTGGAAATCTTTTTGGAGGTAAGGCGTTCCCGCTCCAGCATATTGAGAAAGTCGGTGTTGCCGCCGAAGTTCAACTGGTAGGTGTTCTCCAGCTTCACGCCCCGGTCTTCAAACAGGCGAGTCAGCACCCGGTGGGTGATGGTGGCTCCTAGCTGGGACTTGATGTCGTCACCGATGATGGGAACCCCCCGCTCCTCAAAGCGGCTGCGCCAGTATTCCTCACGGGCCAGGAATACCGGAATGCAGTTGACCATGGCGCAGCGGGCGTTCAGTATCTGCTCCACATACCACTTGGTGGCCTGCTCGCTGCCAACCGGCAGGTAGTTGATGACGACGTCCACTTCCCGCTCGCGCAGGATTCCCGTGATGTCTGAGGTGGAGTGATTGGACTTCTTGACTAGATGGGAAACGTAATGGCCGATGCCGTCGTGGGTCATTCCCCGCTCTACCTTGACGCCGGTGTGGGGCACGTCAGCGAACTTGATGGTGTTGTTGGGCTGAGTGAATACGGCTTCCGACAGGTCCTTGCCGACTTTGTTCTCGTCGACGTCGAAAGCGGCGACCACTTCGATGTCTTCAATGCGGTAATCCCCGATTCGGTTGTGCATCACCCCAGAAACAGTATCGTTGTCAGGGGTTTCCACGTACTTGTAAAGGCCCTGGACCAGCGACGAGGCGCAGTTGCCCACGCCGATGATTGCTACCTTGACTTTGCCCACTTAGTGGCTCCTTTGCGTCGGCGAGTATTTCCACCCGGACAGCGATGCGGCGGGGAACTGCCGGCCGCCCGCCTATTTGCGCAAAGTGGCGGTGCAAACCGGCCCGGATGCTGCCTAGATTGTAGCAACAAGGCCCCCCGCACTCAACTATGCCGCCTGGAGAGCTTCATTACTCAAAGAAACGGACGATGGCCGTGCGGTCGTCGTAGCGGAAGCGAACGCCCAGTTTTTCCGGCACCCGGCCCTCGACCAAGCGTCCGGCGATGATCTCCTCAATGCGTTTGGCGGCTTCCTCGGGCGTGGCTGCATTGCGGACTATCTCGGCCAGTTCGGCGGCATCCATGTTGTCGGTGACGCCGTCGGTGGCAAGGACGATGCGCGCGCCGGGCTCAATGCTGATGTCGCGGCGGACCATTTCGCCCAGAGACGCTGCGGCCCCGACGGCGCGGGCCACGCCAACGTGCAGGAAGCCGCCGAGCCGCCCGCAGAGCCTATCGTGAGAATCGGGCGAGACCAGAATAATTGGGCTGTCGCCTGCGGCGGCTACATACAGCCGCCCGCCCCGGTAGAGGGCTACTGACACTGTGGTCAGCAGGAAGCGGCCCGCGCCCACGCTGAAAAACTCGTCATTGACTTCGTTAATCGTTGCGGCGATTTCCTCAATGCTGTCGGCCTTGCTATCCCCCAGCGCCTCGCCCAGTTCCCGGCTGGCCTCGGCCCCGCCGTGTCCAGTAACGCCGTCCATCACCACGTCCAGAAAATCGCCGTTGCCCAGGTCGCGGGTCAGCAGATTGTCTTCGCCATGAGCTGAATTATCTTGCAGCGTTGAAAATGTGCTGGCAACCATAGGAATTGTCCTCAACACTCTCCTTAAGATTTTAGGGTGTTCCGTCTCCCTGGATTCTCCCCAGCCCAGCCCATCTGGAGGAGGGTTGGGGCTGTCAGGCGAAGTAGGCAGCAAGTTCTGTTTCGGCGTCGAACTGGAATCGGGTCCAGTAGTCGCCGCGCAGCCACTCCAACGCTTCCCGCCATGCCAGGCGGGCTGACTCAAAATCCGGCGCAGCGCGGTTGCGCTCGGAGGCGGCTTCCAGCCAGGCTCCCAGGTCGGCGCCGAACTGCCGGTAATCAGTGTATGCGTGGTCGCCGATTTTATCCAGTATTACCCCGCCGTAGGACGCCACGTCTCCTCCGGCCCGGGAAAGTCCCCGCCGCATTTCGTCCAATTCCTGCTGGATGTTGACGATGGGCCGTATGCCCCGAGCGTCGCGGTATCCCGCGGCGTCTTGCGGGGGTTCCTCAGCGGTGGTGTAGAACTTGAGCAGTTCGAGACAAGCGTCGTTGACTCCCAGAGGCGGGCGGCCCCTGGGTGCTGGGTCGTCAACCCCGGCCAGTGAGCCAGAATCAATGACTTGGATCCCTCCGGCCCCTGGCCGGAAAAACACATTCTGGGGCCGCATATCCAGCAGTATGTATCCGGCCTCTAAATATGCCTGTTCCAAGTCTAGCAACTGGTTATGGACTGGGAAGCGCGGCGTCCCCGCCGGTTGCTCCAGCGGGAATATAGCGAACAAATTCTGCCCGGCTCCGATGGGAACGCCGGTAATGCGCGACATCATATCACCCAGCAGCGGAATCCCAGGGGCCCGCCTCTGGACGAACACGGTGTATGGTTCGCCCAGTTCGTCGCCAAAGTAGACGTCGTGGACGTCTGTATCGGTATAACCGAGCAGCGGAGCCAGCAGCCCCCCGGCATCGCCAGCCTGGTCGTAAGCCTGAAGCAGCCGTCCGGTGCGCGCCTCGATTGCTCCGTGCTGCTTGCGGCTGACGGCCTGGGGGACTGGGCGTTTCAGGGCCACCTCTTCCCCGGTTTTCAGGTCAACGGCGGCGCGCACATCGTAATCTGCGCCCGCCCCAAGGCGTCCGGTTATCTCGTAGCGCTCCAGGCTAACCTTTTCGACCAACAGAAGCCCTCCGGTTGGGGCAGGTATTTGCTACGAAATGTGATGCCGAAACCCGTTGATACTACGCCGGCGCCTGGGTAATTGCAACCTGAGCAGACGGCCTTACCTAGCGTATTTGTCGCCAGGGACGCGGTAGCCCAAGGTCAGCCATTCTTCCTTGGGCCATTCCAGTTCCGGGATGAATCCCAAGCTGATTGCCTTGTCGTCCACTTCGGGCCTTTGAGTTGCCAGCAAGCCGGAGGCAATCAGCATACCGCCGGGTTTTAGAGACTGGAAGATAAAGGGGGCGCGGTCGGCCACACCCCTAGCCGAGATGTTGGCGACGGCTAGGTCGAAGGCTGCGGCCGGGACTGTTGGGTGCGGCACCGAACCCTTGACCAGGGTTATACAGTCTTGAAGCCGCAACCGCCGGAAATTCTGCCGCGCCGCGCTCACCGCCTGCCCGTCAATATCCAGAGCCACCGACGAGGCCGCCCCCAGCTTCAGTGCGGCGATGGTTAGAATGCCTGATCCAGTTCCCAAGTCAAGAACTTTCATGCCAGGCAGCGCCAATTCCTCCAGCGCTTCCAGACAGGTGTAAGTAGAAGGATGATAGCCGGTGCCGAAGGCTATTCCAGGATCAAGCTCGACAATCACCCGTCCAACAGCAGCTTCTTCCTCCAGGTCTACCCATGAGGGCTTGATGATTAGGCGGTTGCCGACAGGCAGCGCGGCGTAATGTTCCTTCCAGCTATTCTGCCAGTCTTCGCCGTCGTCCAGATCGCGGATAACCAGATCGCTCAAGGGTTCTATGGAGCTGATCAGGCGGATACCAATGTCAATGCGGGCCAGCCGTTGCTCAGAGCCGGATTCCAGATAAGTTCTCAGCATCACTCGCCCTGCCCCTTGAGGCTCGGTGCTAAGCCCTTTTCCGTAGCGGCCAAACAGATAGGAGACCGGCTCTACGTACTCGTGAGGAACAGAGATGCTGAGTTCCTGCCAGCGCATCTAAAAGGCGTCCTTAATCCGATCGAAAAGCCCCTTTTCCGGCGAGTCTTCGGCGGCGGGTTCGTTTGAGGGTGGATCGCCCGCTTTTTTCTTGGAGCGCTTTCTGCCGTTGGCCGGACTTCTTTGAGGCTGTCCCTCGCCATTGAAAGAGCGGGCCAGTTCTTCCAGAAGTTCCCGTTGACGCCCGTTCAGAGAGCCTGGCACCCGGACATCGGCCAAGATACGCATATCGCCGCGACGATTGGAGTTCAAATGTGGAACGCCCTTGCCGCGGATGTTGAACACCGTGCCTGGCTGAGTGCCTTGAGGCACCTTGAATTCTTCCTCGAAACCGTCAATAGTGGGAACCACTTTGTCTACGCCGAGAGTAGCTTCGGCCACATTCAACGGGAGAATATAGATAATCGAATCGCCGTCGCGCTGGAAGAAGCTGTGTTCTTGAACATTGACGGCTACATACAGGTTGCCGTCGCCTCCGCCGTCGCTGCCCATGTCGCCCTCGCCGCTGAGGCGGACCTGCATTCCGCCCTCGACGCCGGCAGGGATACGCACCTCTATCTTGCGTTTGCGCCGCTCTCGCCCTGCCCCTTTGCATTTGCTGCACGGGGTGTTGATAAGCCTGCCGCGCCCATGACAGGCGGGGCATCCGACAACTTGAGTGAACTGACCGAAGACGCTTCGCTGAGAGCGGCGCACCTGCCCTCTGCCTTGGCAGGTTCCGCACGTGTCTACCGATGTGCCAGGCTCGCTGCCTGCGCCGGAGCAGTGCTGGCAGGCCTCAAGGCGGTTGATTTCCACTTCTCTCCCGGCGCCGAAAACCGACTCCTCGAAGCTGAGGGCGACTTGCTGGTGTATATCACCGCCGCGCTGGGGTTGTCGCCCGCCCCGGGCCGAGGCATCGCTGAAGAAGGAATCGAAGATGTCGCCGAAGCCGCCGAACACGTCGAAGCCGTCGAACGGATTCCCCCCGGCCTGCGCTCCTGAACTCACCCCCGCTTTGCCGAAGCGGTCATACTGCGCCCGCTTCTTGGCAGTGGAAAGCACTTGGTAGGCTTCATTGATTTCCTTGAATTTTTCCTCAGCGCCGGCGTTCTTGTTGCGGTCGGGATGATATTCCATCGCCTTGCGGCGGAAGGCCCGGCGTATATCCTCCTCGCCGGCATTCCGGGCGACACCCAAAACGTCGTAGTAGTCCTGGTCGGCCATCAGCAATCACTCAACCGGGTTGGCAGGATTAGAAAGCGCGTATGAGTGTATTGTAATCCAGCAGCAGCAGGCGCTCAATCCCTTGACGGCTGTTTGGCGTCATGTTGCCGCTAGGAATGTCATGCTGCGTCTATGTCATGCTACGTCATGCTACGGCTAGGGATAAAGAAATTGGCAATCCGGGTAGGCGAGTTAATTGAGTCGTATGATGAAACTATGTCCTATCCTGACGGTACAGAAGATGACGGCTTTTCGATGATCTGTTGCCTGAAGAATTGGGATTTCTAATCAAGTCTTCGGATAGGGCGGAAAGACGTCCCGGATTCAAATTCGTAGAGCTGACGTGGTTTTGTGGCTCGGAACCCCCTTTTCTCCGCCGGCGCCCCTGTTTCGCCTTGACGCTTTCAGGGCTGCTCGCTATGATTCAGATAAGGAGCGAAATCCAAAGCAACCCCAGATGATGGGGGATTGCTCCGTTTCAGGCACAATAGGCGGAAAAGGAAGGGCGATATGACCACAGTTATCATCGTTGTCCTTGCCGTCCTGGCGGCCTTGGGTTTAGGGATTGCAGCTTGGCTCGGAATTCGCCAGCGCAGCCAGTCATCTCGTTTGGCGTTGGCCGGTCAAACCGCGGAAGGTCTGACAGCCCAAGCTCAGGAGGAAAGCAAGAAAGTCCTCCTGGCGGCACAGGAAGAGGCCCAAAAGCTACGTAATACGGCTGAGTCGGAAATAAAAGAACAACGCCGGGAGCTCACCCGCTTGGAAGACAGGCATCACCAACGGGAGGAGCAACTGGAGCGCAAGATAGAAGCGCAAGACAAACGGCAGGCCGAACTGGCCGATAGGGAAGCAGAAATCAGTAAATCCCGCGAGGATGTCGAAGAACAGAAGGCCGAACAGTCCAAGGCGCTGGAGCGAATCGCCGGTCTCACCGTTGAAGAGGCTCGCGAAGCGATAGTGAAGCGCGGCGAAGAAGACGCGCAACACGATCTGGCCCGGCGCTACTACGAACTGGAGCGGGACTACAAGGAACGGGCGGATGAAAACGCCCGCAAAATTATTGCTGTAGCCATCAACCGGCTCGCTTCCGACGTTGTTTCGGAAAGTACTACTTCCGTGGTATCCCTGCCCAATGATGAGATGAAAGGCCGCCTCATCGGACGTGAAGGACGCAACATACGCACCTTGGAATCTCTGACCGGAGTGGATGTCATAATTGATGACACACCCGAGGCAGTGACCGTTTCCTGCTTCGACCCGGTGCGACGGGAAATCGCCCGGTTGTCGCTGGAAAAGCTGGTCTCCGACGGGCGCATACAACCCGCCCGCATTGAAGACATGGTGAACCGCGCTCAGAACGAAATTGAGCAGACCATTATGAAGGCTGGCGAGCAGGCCACCTTTGAGGTGGGCGTAAGCGGCCTTGACCGGGAATTGGTCAGGCTGTTGGGTCAGTTAAAGTATCGCTACAGCTATGGCGAGAATGTATTGCAACACTCCGTGGAGGTCGGTCTGCTGGCCGGAATGCTGGCCGCTGAGTCGGGCGCCAATGTGCAGGTCGCAAAGGTCGGCGGGTTGTTGCACGATATCGGAAAGGCTCTGACTCACGAGGTATCGGGTCCTCACGCCGAAATCGGAGCCGAAATCGCCAAGCGCCATGGCATAAACCACAGTTCATACCGGGGCATTCTGGAACATCACTGGGACGAACACGAGACCGTGGAGTCGTTTTTGGTGGCCGCCGCTGACGCCATCAGCGCCGCCCGGCCCGGCGCTCGCAAGGAGTCGCTGGAACTCTACGTGAAGCGCCTGAAGGAGCTGGAAGAAGTCGCTGCCGGTTTCGAAGGCGTGGAGCGCACCTTCGCCATTCAGGCCGGCCGCGAAGTGCGGGTAATGGTCAAACCGGAGGATATGGACGATATCAAAGCTGCTTCGTTAGCCCGTAATATCGCCCGCAAGGTTGAGGAAGATCTAGTCTTCCCAGGCCAGATCAAGGTCACAGTTATCAGAGAGACCCGCAGCGTGGAATACGCACGCTAAAATCCCCAACGGGTTATACCCCGCAGGTCCGCTACCGCTCCGCCCGGCAGCGAAGGCCAGTTCGCCAACAAGAAAGGGACCCAGGAGCGGGAACCACTCCGGCTGCTGAGTCCCTTTTTTCAGCAAAACCATCTCGCGCATTCTGCGGCAAAAATAAGGAGTTCCTTGCGGATACTAATGATAGGTGACGTAATCGGCAGCCCCGGCCGGGATGCTTTGCGCCGTATCCTGCCTGGTCTGAGGCAGGAAAAAGGAATAGATCTCGTTATCGCCAATGGCGAAAACACTGCCGGAGGCTTCGGACTGACCATCGAAACCGCCTCCGAACTGCTGGACTCCGAGGTGGACGTAATCACCTCCGGCAACCACATCTGGGACAAGAAGGAGTTCATACCTTACCTGGATGATGTTCACGGCGAGGGGATGCCTGTGCTGCGGCCCGCCAACTACCCCGACGCTCCCGGAGCCGGCGTAATCCGCCACAAGGGCGTGGCCGTGATTAACCTTATGGGACGGGTCTTTATGGCCCAGTTGGACTGCCCTTTCCGCACTGCCGACCGCCTGCTGGAAGAGTTGCGGGCCGAGGAAGAAACGCCGGTGATTATCGTGGACTTCCACGCTGAGGCCACTTCCGAGAAGCAGGCGATGGGCTGGTATCTGGACGGGCGAGTCAGCGGCGTATTTGGCACTCATACCCATGTCGGAACTGTGGACGCCCGCATCCTGCCCCAAGGCACGGCCTACCTCACCGACGTTGGCATGACCGGCCCGGTGGACTCGGTAATCGGGAGTGACACAAACGCGGTTCTCCACCGATTCCTAACTTCAATGCCGACCAATCTGCCAGTTGCCAAAGGCCCCTGCGTCTTGAACTCCGTGTTGGTGGAAGTAGACGAAAAAACCGGACGCTCCGTTTCGGTGGAGCGCATTGACAGGACAACCCGCAGATGAGTGTAGTTGCAGATCTACATCTCCACACCCTGGCTTCCGACGGACGCCTTTCCCCCACAGAGTTGGTAAGGCTGGTGGCGCGCCAGGGGTTGCAGACCGTCGCCATCACCGACCATGACACCACCGACGGTTTGGCCGAGGCTTTCGAGGCGGCCAAAGAGTTTCCCGGCCTTCGCATAATCCCCGGCATTGAGCTGAGCGCAGACGTGCCGGGCGATGAGGTTCACGTCTTGGGATATTTCATCAACGCCGATGATCCGGAGTTGCAGGCCGAGTTGCTTCGCTTCCGTGCGGGCCGCATAGACCGCGCCAAGACGATGGTGGAGAAGTTAGCTCAAATTGGCCTCCACGTACAGTGGGAGCGAGTGCAGCATTTTGCTGGCGACGGCGCGGTAGGCCGCCCCCACATCGCCATGGCGTTGACCGAAGCCGGGTACTTCCAGGAACCCAAGGACGCTTTTCCTGAATACTTGGGCCGCAATGGGCTGGCTTACATCGAACGGGTTAAGCTTACCCCCGCGGAGGCCGTCGGCATGATCACGCGGGCGGGCGGTGCGGCAGTCTTGGCTCATCCTGCATACATGAATGATATGGAGGCCGGCATTGCCAGCCTGTCTGGTATAGGGCTTGCCGGTATGGAAGTTCATTACGCCAAGTACCACGATGACACTATCCGGCAGTTGGCTCGGCTCGCCCGCCAGTATGAGCTCATTCCTTGCGGGGGCAGCGACTACCACGGCATGGGAAACAGCGACGAATGTCTTCCCGGGGAGAATGGCCCGCCTCTCGACTCCATCGAAAAACTGGAAGCCGCTGCTGAAGCGTCCCGATAAAACCCTTTCACCTGGGACTTTCCATCTCGGAGAGTAGGCAATTTGGGATCTACTGATACTGGTGGAGGCGTGGACGCTTTGGCGTCTCATCTCGGAGAGTAGGCAATTTGGGATCTACTGATACTCTACTGGTAAAATGCTAATGGAGATAGCCGCTCTATATCTTGTTGCCTTCTTGATAGGCTCTGTTCCTACGGGCTACATTATCGGCCGGTTGGTCAAGGGAATTGACATTCGCAGGTATGGGAGCGGTAACACCGGAGCCAACAACGTCAATCAGCACGTCGGCAAGAAGTGGATGGTCGTTCAGGCGGTTTCCGACTTGCTGTTAAAAGGCGCAGGTTCAATATGGTTCTCGGTCTACGTGGTGGGTATTGAGTGGAGTTCGCCGCTAGTGATTGGCCCTCCGCTACTAGTGATGGCGGGCAATAACTGGTCGCTCTTCCTGAAATTTCAGGGAGGCCGAGGTTTGGCGGTGGCTGCCGGAACACTGATTGCCCTATCGCCGCTCATTTTCACCGTCTTGATAATCGTTTACTTCGGCGGCTGCCTGATCCATCGCGCCGGGGCTGGGGTATGGGCGCTGCTGGCGCTTCTCTTGCTGCCAGTTCTCTCCTTTGCCGTTCCTGACGGGCTAAAAATGCTGGAAGGGCTTACAATGGTATGGTACTCCTTGGGCGTTTTGGGGCTTGCACTGCTGAAGCGGTTGCTGGCTAACTGGTCGCCGTTTCCGGGCGACCAGCCCCGCAGGAAGGTCTGTTTCAATCGCTTGGTGCGGGACCGGGACGTAGATGACAGGACACAGTGGGTTGAACGAATACCCGGCGCAACGGGCTGACCGGACGCCGACAGGAGCAGGTTATGGCCACGGAACCGCGGCAGGCGGCCCAAGAGGCCAATGCCAGTTACTGCAACTGGCATCCTGAAACTGAAACCCGCCTGTATTGCAGCCAATGCGGGAAGAGCATTTGTACGCTGTGCCTGGTGCAAGTGCCGGTGGGAATTCGTTGCCGTGAGTGCGGACGCCCTGAAAAGCTGCCCACCTATGACGTTCAACCCACCTACTATCTTCGCGCCGCCGGTGTCGCTTTCGCCGTCGCCCTGGCTGGCGGACTGCTTTGGCTGATGCTCAACAGTGCATTTGGCGGAGTCCCTCTTATCTCTTCCATGCTTGGCTTGGCTGTGGCTTATGCCATTGGCGAACTGGTCAGCTTGGCAGTCAACCGTAAGCGTGGCGTTGGCTTGGCCTGGATTGCGGGCAGCGCGATGGTTATTGCCTACATTATCTCCTCCGGTGGACTCATGCACCTATTCAGCAGCAGTTTCATCAGCGTTCTGTTCAGCTTGCTGTTCGTGGCCATCGCGGTTTACACGGCCGCGTCCAGAGTGCGGTGATTGGGCCGGGCGATTTCCAAGGGGCTGTCCCAAGGGATGAGCAGAATTCAGTTCTGATTATCCCGGTTTGTGTCGCCTGTTTCTGAAACGCTCAGCTCCTCTCGCAACTGCTGAAGGATTCGGCGAATGATTTCGTATTCAAAACCACGACGCTTCAGAAATGCGCCGACTCTGCGGTCGAAGGCTGCCCGGCCGCATTCCCTTTGCCGGGCGGCATACTTAGCAGCAGCGCGATAGGCGGCGTCCGAGGAGTCGTAGTCCTCCAGCGCATTGCTGACAATGTCCGCAGCTACCCCTTTGCTGCACAGTTCCTGCTCTATCATGCGCCGGCTGCGGGGCTTGTGCCGTTCACGGCTGCTGCGCCACTGCTGAGCGAACTCAGCATCGTTAAGCAGGCCCTCTGATAGCAAGCGGGCCAGTGTCTGCTCTACCGTACCGGCCCCGAATCGCGGTTCCAGCCGCTCGCGCATCTCGGCCACCGTCCGTGGCCGGAAAGCCAAGAGACGCAGGGCGGCGCTATGGGCCTGCGCCTCTTCTGACCGGAAAGCCTTTTCCGGTGTTGGCACGCCGACTACTCGGTGGCTGCGGGTTCGGAGTCGTTGAGGGATGCAAGGATGTTGATGTCGAGTTCGTCATCCTCTTCCAGTTCCGGTGTGGAATCTGGAACCTCAGTTTCGCTGTTGGCCCGGATGCGATTTTCCACCGACGCAGCGATTTCCGGGTGTTGTTGCAGAAAGTCCTTGGCGTTTTCGCGGCCTTGGCCCAGGCGGGTTTCGCCGTAAGAATAGAAGGCGCCCGACTTTTTGATGATGCCTCGGGCCGCGCCTATCTCCAGCAGGTCGCCCATTCTGCTGATTCCTTGGTTGAACATAATGTCAAACTCGGCAACCCGGAAGGGGGCGGCGACCTTGTTTTTCACGATTCGGGCCCTTACCCGGTTGCCGATAATCTCGGAACCCTGCTTGATAGACTCGACGCGGCGCAGGTCAATGCGTACTGAGCTGTAGAACTTGAGTGCCCGTCCTCCGGGAGTAACCTCCGGACTGCCGTAGCTGACCCCTACCTTTTCCCTAAGCTGGTTGATGAAGACCACCGCAGTCTTGGACTTGTGTATGGTGCTGGTGAGCTTGCGGAGAGCTTGCGACATCAGGCGGGCCTGAAGGCCGACGTGAGTGTCGCCCATGTCGCCCTCGATTTCCGCTTGCGGCACCAGAGCGGCCACGCTGTCCACCACTATGGCGTCGATTGCCCCGCTGCGCACCAGTTGCTCGGTGATGTCCAGCGCCTGCTCGGCGCTGTCTGGCTGGGCGATGAGCAATCCATCCAGGTCCAGGCCGCAGTTACCGGCGTACGTCGGGTCCAAGGCGTGTTCGACGTCAATGTAAGCCGCGACGCCCCCGGCCTTTTGTGTCTCGGACATAAGATGGATGGCGAGAGTGGACTTTCCGGCTGACTCTGCGCCGAAAATCTCGGTCACCCGCCCGCGGGGGATGCCGCCGATCCCCAAGGCCAGGTCAACTGCGAGGGAACCCGTCGAAATGGACTCGGTTGTCAGACTGTTGCTGAGTTCCCCCAGCCGCATCACCGCGCCCTTGCCATGGTCTTTCTCGATGCTGCTGAGGGCAATATCCAGCGCTGCCTTCTTATCGTTTTTTTCCACCTTTTCTTTTTTCATTACCCGGCACATCCCTCCTGTTGGATTGCAGCAAGGTTAGCACAAGCCCAAATGTTCTAACAATGGGCAGATGTCAGTAGATGAAAATCCGAATTTTGGCTAACGCCGAAAGGAATCAGGAGCAGAATTCGCCTGGAGTGTTGAGCGGGCCAACTGGCCCGTGACTAAAACTCTCAAGTGCCGCCCTTGAACCCGATGGTGACCGCGCCGCTCTCTACGATGACTGGAGTAACGCGTTCGCCGTTAGTAAGGGTCAGCAATTCAGGTATTCGGTCTTCCTGCTTGGAGAGATCCACTTCTTCGTAGGCAACCTTACGCTTGCGGTAGTCCATCTTGGCCGCCGCCGAAAAGGCGCAGTCGGGATGGGTGTACAGGATGACTTCGCTGGCTTGAGTCACTTCGCCCCCCTGCCGGAGCCGCGCGTCGGAAAGCCCGGCATATCATCAGTTTTGCTGGGATTGTACGCGCCGCTGCCGGTTTGTTCAACGCTGGCCGCCGGTTGCATAGAGACGATTGCAAAGCCTTTGGGGGTACAATGATGACCTGACTGTCGAACCATTAAGGGATTGCGATTGCCTGTGTTCAACAGGTTCAGGACTAATGGGTTTGGCGCTCGAACCGCTTTGCGAGCGTCTGCTGGGCGCATTGGCGATTGTCTACCAGGAATCCCACGGAGGGCCATCAGGAATGTTATGCTAGAAGGTGTAATTTCGCAGATGGACCGTTGCTAATGGATACTTCTTATAATCGGCCTGCCATCGAGACCCTGGTCTCGTTGCTGGAGCAGTACTCCGTCGGAGCTGGCCGCATTACGCCCGGCCCTCGCGGCTCTCGGTTGAGCGGCGAACCTCGGCATCTGCTGGAGACCGCAGTTGATTCCCTTGCCGACGAAGATATTGCAGATGCGACGCTGGCCTACGCCAACGCCTGTTATGCCCTGGGCCGCCATGATGACGCCTCGGCTTCCTACCGGTTGGTGTTGGAACGATTCCCAGCCAATGTTGACGCTCGCTTTAACCTTGGGTTGGCCTATCTGCGTCTGAGGCAGCCGGATCAGGCAGTTCAGGAATTCACGGAGACGCTCGTGCGCTCTCCCCAGCTTGCCGAGGCCTATTACCAGCGCGGCAATGCTTACGACGATTTGGGCGACGTTGAGCAGTCGCTGGCCGACTATGAACGCGCCATTGACCTGTCGCCGGGCTATGTCCAGCCAAGGTACAATCGGGGTATCGTACTGGCCGGGCTGGGGAGGCATCAGGAAGCGGTAGCCCAGTTCGACAGGGTGATTGAGCTGCGGCCTGACATCGGCAACGCTTACTTGAACCGGGGAGCTTCGCTGGATGAGCTGGGCCTGCATGAAGAGGCCATCGCCAGTTACGGCCGGGCCGCCGACATGAACACTGACGACCCTCGCCCCCGCTTCAACCGCGCTCGCACCTGCTACTACCTGGGCCGCCTTCAAGAGGCGCTGGATGACTATACGGAGGTTCTTCGGCTCGACCCGAAAGACGCCGAAGCCTACAACAACCGCGGGTTGGCCTATGACGCATTGGGAGACTATGACTCGGCAATCGCTGACTATGAGCGGGCTCTGGAAGTGAGGCGAGATTTCGCTGAGGCGCATAGCAACCGGGGAGCAGTGCTAGAAGTGCAAGGCGAAATCAGCGCGGCTCTGGACGCCTACCATTCCGCACTGTCGGTCAATCCGAACCTCGCCTCCGCCCATTACAATGCCGCAAGGGTGTACTCCCGAATTGGCGACGTAGAGTCTTGCCTGCGGCACTTGGACAGTGTGTTGTCTCTGGCGCCGGAACTGGCCGGGGATGCCGCGCAGGATGAGCATTTGGGCTGGGCGCTGAGGCTGCGGGAAATGCGGGAGTCCCGTGGAACAGACGAGCCTTCTGATTCTGCCGCTTAGCTTTGCCCTGGCATCTCCTGCTGAAATTCAGGGGCGGCGCCCAGACCGTCTGACAGCGCCAGCTCGTCCGGCATCGCCTGAAGTTCTGCGGAGTTGAGCCGGTGGCGGACGATTATGCTTCGCAACAGCACCAGCGACGCTAGGGACGTCAGCCCCGTCACCAGCTTAATTTCAATGCTGGGCGTCATGTTGGGCTCGATGTTAAACGCCAGGCCAAGCGCCAGCATCAAAAGAAAACCGGCGCAAATGCCCCAAGACGACCTTAGATAATGATGTCTCAGCAACAAGACAGCGGCCAAACCTGCCGCTGCCGCCAGCACGGTCAACACCGGCACCAAGGCGACGCTCACCCCTATCAGCGGGGTCATAGCGTCACCGCCCCGAAAGGACGAAAACACCGAAGCCCAGTGGCCCACGACAGCGGCCACGGCGGCTACCAGCGTCAGGGGCGCTTCTATGCCCAGCGCCCAAGCCACGGCCACGGCTGCGGATCCCTTGCCGACGTCGCCCGCGAACACCAGTAACGCACTGCGGCGCCCCACGTTCCAGAACACATTGGCCGTGCCTGCCAGCGTAGTGCCGGTGCTGAAGATGTCCACTCCCTTGATGTAACGGCTGACCCACTGAGCAAAGGGCAGCGCGCCCAGCAGGTAGCCGATTACCCCGGAAGCGATCAGTTGCGGTATTTCTATGGGGCTGTCCAGCATACACGCCTTTCCGCCAACGCCGAAGCTACTCGACGATGCAATGGCCCGTCCGCTACAAATATAGCAGCCAACAGCCCGATGTGGTAGCAGGTTGCGTCCTGATTTGGCTGTTGCTTAGGCCGCTACGGCAGGCCATGGGTCGGGTATACTTGAGACACTGCCGGGAATTGGCAGATTCCATACTGCCGGGCCGCGTTTCCGGCCCAAGTTACCCAAGACCAAGTTACTCAAGAGATGAAACTATGACTTCGTCTTCTGTCGCCGGCCCGCTGTCCGGCATGATAACCCTTGACCTTACTCAAATTCTGGCAGGCCCAATGTGCACGATGACGCTGGCGGATATGGGGGCTGACGTCATAAAGGTCGAAAAACCCAACGGGGGCGACGATAATCGCCGCATGGGGCCACCGTTTATCAAGGATTGGTCGGCGGGCTTTCTGGCCGTGAACCGCAACAAACGCAGTCTCGCCCTTGACCTGCGGAGTGATGCCGGGCGCGATGTCTTCCGGCGGCTGGTTGAGGAAGCCGATGTGGTGGTGGAGAACTTCCGCCCCGGCGTTATGGAGCGGCTGGGCTTGGGCTACGAACAATTGTTGGCCATCAAACCCAGGCTGATCTATTGCGCCATTTCCGGTTTCGGCAGCACCGGCCCGGCTCGCAACCGGGGAGGGTTCGATTTGGTGGCGCAAGGGGTCAGCGGCCTGATGAGCGTTACTGGGCACCCCAACTCGCCCCCGGCCAAAGTTGGCGTGCCTATTACCGATCTCACTGCCGGCCTGTTCGCCGCCAATGGCATCATGGCGGCCTACATCCATGCCCTGAAAACCGGACAAGGCCAGATGGTGGACACATCCTTGATGGAAGCGGGCGTTGCCTACACCGTCTGGGAGTCGTCGGTATACTTCTCCGAAGGGGAGATTCCCGGCCCCCTGGGTTCGGCGCATCGGGTGTCTGCCCCTTATCAGGCTCTGCGAACCAAGGACGGCTACCTGAATCTGGGGGCTGCCACACAACCGACATGGGAACAGCTCTGCCGCGCCATTGGCCGCCAGGATCTGATGGAGGACGACCGGTTTCGCGCGCCGTGGGACCGGAAGGCGCGGGAAGGGGAGCTGGCCGCGCTTCTGGAAGAGACCTTCTCCACACAGGACACCTCCCACTGGCTGGAGCTGCTGGATGCTGCGGGTGTGGTGGCCGGGCCGATCTATAACATGGAGCAGGTGTACCAAGACCCGCAGGTGCTGGCCCGGGAAATGCTGGTAGATACCGAAGACCCCGAACTGGGCACCATACATAATATCGGCGTGCCGGTGAAGTTGTCTGCCACCCCCGGCAGCATACGCCGCCGCGCTCCTTCGCTGGGGGAGCACTCCGCCGAGATTCTGATGGAACACGGCTTCTCTCATAGCGAAGTGGCTGGGCTGCTGGCTGAGGGCGTCATCCTCACTAACCAGGGCAGCGGCATCCGTCGTTAGAAAGCCGTGGTTACTCGCTAGTCCTGGCCGAAGAAGCGCCGACGATCGGACTCGCCGAGGGGGGTGCCGGGGCCGCTGAGGAAGGTGTCGGGGTTGCGAGTGCGGTCTTCCCGCCAGCTTCGCATCGCCCGGTCGCGTATCGCGTCCGCCTCCAGGCCGGTGTCCATCAGCAGTTGGGTCTGCCAGTTCTCTATCGCGTGGATTACGGCGAGGCGTTGCCTGCGCTCTTTCGCGTAGACTTTCCCTGCTTCGTCCCAATCGTCATGGGCAAGCAATTTCTCTGTCAATATACGGGCATCACGGAGGGCCATAGACAGACCCTGCCCCCAGGTTGGGTCGGTGTTGGCGGCGGCGTCGCCCATCAACGCCACGCCTTGGCGGTAGACAGATTCCACCCACGAAGTTCGCCCTTCGAAGGTAGCCAAAGGCCCGGCAGGGCTGGCATTTTCGTAGACCTCGGCCGGCACCCCCGAGGTGATGCACTGTTCCAGCACCACCTGAATGTCGTTCAGGCCGCTGTACCGCTTGGCGCTTCCGGCGGCATAGCACAGATACACTCGCGTCCGGCCTTCGCCTTGCGGGAAATTCAGGATGAAGCGCCCTTTCTGCGTGTCCAACCAGGCGTGTGTTGCGTCGCCGGACAAGGCTACGCCGTCCATCAGGACACCGGAAACCAAGTTCCGGTCCGGGTCTTGCAGCACCGAAAAACCGGCCCAACCGCGCGTTGGAGAGCGGCGCCCGTCGGCTCCCACAATCATTCGGGCCGAGAGCCGCATCGCTGCGCCCTTTCGCTCTGCCGATACGGAGGGGCCGGATGATTCGCTGCCTACGGCCAGCCCGGTGACGCGCGCCCCGCGCCAGACCTCTGCGCCCGACTCCTCAGCGTGTTGCAGCAGGGCGGTTTGCAGCGCCGGGTGATAGCAGGCCATTACCGGCTCCTTGACCAGCGTCGTGCGGGTCAAATCCCGGCGGCCGGAGCGGTCAGTTCCTTGATAGGAATCCCAGAATGACAACGGACTGGCCCCAGCCCGTTCCATGACTGCATCGATCCCCATCAATCGCGCTTCCGCCACTCCCCAAGGCATAACGGCTTCGCCGCGCACTCTGTCGCGGAAGGACTCTTCGGCTTCCAGCAGCAGTGACCGCGTTCCCGCTGCGGCCATGCCGGCAGCCAAGGCCGACCCGCCGACGCCGCCTCCGATGATTATCAGGTCGTAATCGTAGCTCAATGAAGCCTCCGTACCTGCTGCTCGCCGCTTCAGGATGCAGTGCGCCAGGGCCATACTGTGCGCAGTACTGCAAGCCACATCCGTCTGCCTGCTCACCGCTTCAAGATGCAGTGCGCCAGGGCCATACTGTGCGCAGTACTGCAAGCCACATCCGTCTGCCTGCTCGCCGCTTCAGGATGCAGTGCGCCAGGGCAGGCCGTCGGTAGCGGCCAGGAAGTCGTTTATGAGGGCCGGACTGGAGCAGATGACGCTGGGGCTGAACAGCCCGGCGTCGTTGCCCCGGCGATCGACAACACGCCCTCCGGCTTCTTGGGCCAGGATGAGACCTGCCGCGATATCCCACGGTGAGAGGGAATGGTGAAAGAAAAGGTCAACCCGCCCCGACGCGGCATAGGCTACGCCCAGACCGGCCGACCCCATAAGGCGGACGCTGTACATTCCGGGCCAAAGGGAGCGGAGCATATCAATGGCCAGCGCCGCCTTTTCGTCCACATAGCCCAAGTCGAAACTCAGCAGGGACCGAGACAGCTCAGCCGTCTCAGTAACCGAGATAGGGCTGTCGTTCAGGAATGCGCCTTCGCCCTTCGCTGCGGTGAACGTCTCTTCGCGCACCGGGTCGTAGACGACGCCTGCGATGATTTCTTCGCCCTCAGCCAAGGCCACGATGGTGCAGAAATGGGGGATGCTGTGGGCGTAGTTCCGGGTGCCGTCCAGCGGGTCTACCACCCAGCGATAGGGCGAGGCCCCGGCCACCGGCTGCGATTCCTCGGCCAGAATCCCGAAGTCGGGGAAGGCGCCGGTCAGGATTTCCAGAACCGCCTTCTCTGCCGCAACGTCAATGTCGGTAACGATGTCGGCCCGGCCCTTGAAAGTGATTTGCTTGTCGGAGTCCCACCCGCTGCGAATAATCTCCCCGGCAGTGCGTGTAGCTTCCAACGCTACGTGTAATGCGCTGCGTCCGTCGGCGGTTTGTGGCAGGTCGGCGTGCGAAATTTCAGTCATATCGTCTGTTAGTCCTGATGGTGGTAGAAATGAGAATAGGTTTCCCCTGCGCTCCCGTTATATGCGGCAAGCGCCGGGGAGGGTTCAGGCTGTAACTTGGAACAGGCGGTGGCGCGATGGAAACGCTACCAAACAAGCGGGTTTATGCCCTCATATAGAGTGCGGCTCTTTCCGCCCAATGTTACGGTGATGTTCTGGCTCACTGAGAAAAAATAGATTTCTCCTTTAACTAGGTTCGTCAGCTCCTTGATGTCTGAAGGGTCTGGAGCCGGTTGTCCAGGGGCGAGGGGCAATATTTCAGGAGAAATGGCGCCGCTGGAGGCATAAACCGACCACTGGCCGTTGGCGTTGTCGTAATACGCTATCCATAGCAGGTTGTCTCCCAGCGGATCGAGGTAGACGGCGATAGGATCTGTCTCAGGCGCCTCAGTAGGCGTGGGCATGACCGTAGGCTCCGGCGTAGCTGTAGGCTCCGGCGTAGCTGTGGGTTCTGGCGTGACCGTAGGCTCCGGCGTAGCTGTGGGTTCCGGCGTAGGCATCGGCTCGGAAGTGGGCATAACTGTGGGCACCTCAGTAGGGACAGGCTCAGGTGTAGCCGTTGGCGCGGGCGTGTTGGTCGGCGCGGTGGGGGCTTGGGTTGCTGTCGCCGGGGGAACAGTGGTGGTAGGTTCGGCTGAATCGCTGCCGCAGGCGATGATTGCCGTTGAGATCAGACCGATGAGAACAAACACCACTAATTTTCGCATATCCCTCTCTACTAAGTGACTAGTGTTTCTGCCTCGTCCTTGCGTTGGGTTAGCCCCATCTTAGCGTAGACTTCTTCGATGGTGCGGATAGCGATGGCGCGGGCTCGCTTGCTGCCTTCGTCCAGAATCTCGCGGACGTAGCCGGGGCGGGCCTCAAACTCGCGCCGGCGTTCCCGTAGCGGCTCCAGGAAGTTGTTTATACTGCCCGCCAGTTGGCGCTTGCAGTCCACGCAGCCGCGGGTGGCGGTCACGCATTCTTCATATACGGCGGTCACGGACGCCGATGAGCTAAACATCTTGTGCATCGAATAGACGTTGCAGACTTCGGGCGGCCTGGGATGCTTCGAGTGGTGCGCTGTGGGTCGGTGAAGGCGGTCATCACCCGTTTGGCCGTATCCTCCGGAGCGGCTGCGAGATCGAGGTGGTTGTCCAGGGACTTAGACATCTTGGCCTGGCCGTCCAGTCCTACCAGCAGCGGAGATTCCGTCAGCTTAACCTGCGGCTCCGGGAAGGTGTCTCCGAAGAAGTTGTTGAACCTCCGGGCAATCTCCCGCGATAGCTCGATGTGAGGTATTTGGTCGCGCCCCACGGGAACGGTGTCGGCCTTGTAGAGGATGATGTCCGCGGTTTGCAGAACCGGGTAACCGACCAGGCCGTAGTTGACGGTCTCTTCGGTCTCGTCCATCTGCCGCACCTTTTCCTTGAAGGTGGGAACGCGGGTCAGCCACCCTAGGGGGGTGACCATGCTGAGCAGAGTGTTCAGGGTCATGACTTCCGGGACTTGAGACTGCACGAATACGATGCTGCGTTCCGGGTCGATGCCGGCGGCGAGCCAGTCTAGGATCATCTCCTCTATGTTCGACTGGATGGAGGCAACGTCGGCCTGTGACTCCACAGTTGTCAGGGCGTGGATGTCCACAGCGCAGTAGATGCAGTCGTATTCGTCCTGTAATGCCACCCAGTTTTGCAAAGCGCCGATGTAGTTGCCCAGATGCAGCAGGCCTGTAGGCCGCATGCCGGAGAAAATTACGCCTTTCTTGCTGCCGTTATTTGCGGAGGTCATATCGCAATCCAAATCAGGTTCGGGATGATCAGAATCTCTCTTCCAATCTATCATCGTGCCGTGATGGGCGCAATCTAGGCGGCATTCCCGTATTCTCAACATGCTCTGTCAATGCCGGCTGCTTTGGTATTCCCGGCAGTGGTGGGAATCCAGATGGCTTTCAGGAAGCCGACTTGCTATTAGCCGGGTTGCTCCGAATTCCTGCAAAACGGGAGCTGACAGTACAAAAGGCCGGCGGTGGAGATATTGCGGGTATGTGCTGAGACTACCGGCATTCTGTTAGAGGCGGGTCCGCTTGGAGCTGAGGTTGCAGTTCCACCGTCCGAAATTGCAAGTGTGGAGTGCGCCGCAGCACTGCCCCATCCGGCAAGTTCTGCCGGGGCTTTGGGGTGGATGCTGTCGCCGGGCGCCAGGGCCGGGAAGCATTTCATAGCTTTCGCATTCGCTTAAGACGAAGGCATTTGGGTCTGTCAGGTCATCTGAGACAGGAGCCTACTGCCTGCGTTGGGCGTTGACGTTTGCCCCTTGTTGCGAGAGCATTTGGGGTCTGTCAGGTCATCTGAGGCCGGGTAGTTCCGTTTCAGGCATTGCGCGCCTCCTTTGCTGCCAGTCCTTCCAATAGGCCGCCGCTATATGATGAATCTTCCAGTCCCCGCTGCATCCCGCGGAGGTAAGCTATCTGGCCGCCGTGCTGGTTGAACTCCCAGATAAGTTGCTGGCACATATTCGCCAGCGTCATTGCGCCTCCCCGAGGGTTCAGCACCTCGATTGCTCCGAAGTCATCGCCGCTGCGCGAAGCAATATAGTCCTTTGCAGCGTCCAGCGTTGCCGCTGCGTACTCCAGCAGTACCCCCGTATCCGGCAGACGGAAGGATTGCAGTTGCTCTGGCCCATAGCCGTAGCCCGTATCGTCGGGGGCGGTGCCTTCCTGCCCCAGCCGAGCTGCCCAGCCTTGCTCCCATAACTGCGGGGCGTTCTGCAACCGGGAGTGAATCCAGCGATCCAGCGTCCGTCCGTAGTGCCACACTAAGAAGCCGATGGAGGAGCATTCAGGGGTTGGCGTCCAGCTCATCTCTTTGCCGGACAACCCGTCCACAGAGCGAAGCATAGCGTTGTAGTGCTGTTCCAGGCAGCCGGATACGAAGTCGTTTAATTGCAATGGGACCTCCTAGCGGACGGGTGGAAATAATTTGGCTCTACGCCAAGACTGGCGTCTTCTTGGGAAGCCGACGGATTTGCTCCAGGATGTCGCCTGTGGATTTTACTTTGGCGTAGGTTTCGTTCAACACCTTGAATGCCATTTCGTCCTGTTCTTGAGTGAATCCGGCCGAGGCGTCTTGCAGGAGTATAACGTTGTAGTCGCGGTCCCCAGCATCCCGAACTGAGGTCTCGACACAGTAGTTGGTAGCCACGCCGCAGAATATCAGGTTTTTGACGCTCAGGTTAGCCAATATCTGATCCAGGTTGGTGCCGTTGAACGCTCCGGAGCAGCCCTTGACGATGACGATTTCGTTGTCAAGGGGTTTGATTTCCTCTAGTATCTGGGCCTCTTTTGACTTGGCGGGGGCCAGCAGGTTGAGGCGCTTATGCACCGGGCTTACGTCGCGGCAGTCATCCACCAGAGAGGCAATCTTGAGGAAAATGACCTCGACGCCGCGCTCCCGGCAGGCTTCCTGCATTTGCTGGATGTTGGGTATCAGCAGTTCCTCAATACGGGTAAAGAAATAGTCGAAGTCCTCGGCGGTTCCCAGCTCTTTGGCCTCCGCCCCAATCCCGTAATCGCGATGGGCGTCCAGGTACTGCATATCAACGATAATAAAGGCCGTATCCCCGGAGCTCAATTCGAACTCCGGCAAGCTCTTCATCACACCGCTGAACTTGTTGCCGGTCTGCTTGTAATTGACCATCACGCTCTCCCTGTAATGATTTTGGCTTGAGGTTCTATGGGGCGAATCACAGTTGACGCCGCGTGGGGTCTACCCGATCGCGGAGCCAGTCGCCGGTTAGGTTGCTGGCCATTACCAGCAGGGAAATGGCGATGCCGGGAAGCGCCGGCAGCCACCAATGATTGTATATATATGATTGGGAGTCGGCAAGCATAGTTCCCCACGACGGCAGGGGCCGAGGAACACCCAGCCCCAAGAAGCTCAGGGCAGACTCGAAGATAATCACTGTGCCGAGTTCCAGGGTGCTGATAATCAGCAGGGTATTTAGCAGATTGGGCAGCACGTGCCGGATGATGATTCGCAAATTACTGGCCCCGGCCACCCGAGCTAGCCGCACGTAGTCCGTCTCCGTAACCGACAGCACCTCGCTGCGGAGTATCCGAGCATAACTCATCCAACGCAGCAGCCCCAGTACCAGTATGACGTTGGTTTTGCTGGGGCCCAACAGCGATACTACTGTAACCGCGACCATCAGGAAAGGCAGAGCCATGAAGGCGTCGGTTACTTGCATTAGCACGCCGTCTATCCAACCCTTAAAAACGCCGGCCGCCACGGCAAGCAGTGTACCAGCCGCGCCTGACACAAAAACGGCCAAGAAACCCACAGTGACGGAAATGTTGGCCCCATGGATCAGACGAACCAGCATATCCCGCCCCTGATGGTCGGTGCCCAGCGGGTGCGCTCCCCATGTTGGCGTTTGAAGGGCGTTGTTCAGGTCACCCTTCACCGGGTCGTAGGGCAGCAGCGGCGCAATAACGGCGCAGACCACAGCCAGCGCCAAGAAAAGCAGGGAAAACTTGGGAGCCCCTCTAAAAATTTCCCTTGCCTTCCGGGTCCGATCCAGCCACCGGCCCCGACGGGACGGCAGCTTGGCCGCGGGCGTTCTGCGAGGGCGGTCTTTATCTATGACCGGCGGGGTAGTCGCCACTAATTCCTCTTGAATGGGCTGGGTTGACTAAAGGGGTGTCTCCAAATCTTTTCTCACAAAAGGAGAAAGATTTTTCTGAATGGAAGTTATGCCAGACGGATCCGCGGGTCGAGCCAGGCGCAGGCCAGATCTATGAATATGTTGGTCAATACGATGACTAGGGCCGAAAAGAACACCACCGTTTGCACCACGGCGTAGTCTCGGGCCAGTATCGAGTCTACCAAGAGCAGGCCAATGCCTGGCCAGGCGAAGATTTGCTCGGTCACCAGCGCGCCCCCCACTAGCAGGGCTAGGTTCACGCCGAACAGGGTTATGACCGGCAGCGAGGCGTTGCGCAGGGCGTGTTTCCAGATTATTACCCGGAGCGGCAGGCCCTTGGCCCGCAGCATTTTGATGTATTCGGAGTCCAGCACCTCCAGCATAGCTGACCTGACCAGCCGCATATTGGCCGCCACCAAGAACCAGCCCAGCGAGACTGCTGGCATGACGATGCCCTTCCAGCCTACCCGGTCCAGTCCGCCGGCGCTGGGAAGCCAGCCAAGCCAGATGGAAAAGAGCAGGATGAATAACAGCCCCAGCCAGAAGGCGGGCATGGCCTGGCCGGTGATGGCCAGCAGTTTGCCAATCCGGTCGAACCAAGAGTCGGGGTAGGCTGCCGCGATAACCCCCAGAAGCAGCCCCAGCGCCATCGAGAACCCCAGAGCAACCCCTACTAGTTGCACTGTAGCCATTACCCGAGACTTGAAAACGTTGAACGCCTCATCGCCGGACCAGCGGACGGAAACGCCGAAATGTCCAGTGAAGATGCCCTTGTTGAAGAGTGCGTACTGAATGTGCCAAGGGCGATCCAGACCGAACTCGCGCTTCATCCGATCCCGGTCTTCTCTGGTAATGCTGGGATTGGCTAGGTAGTCTATGGGGTTGCCGGTAAACCGCAGCAGGAAGAACACAGCCAAGGTCACCAGCCAGATGGTGACCAGCCCGCGGAGCAGCCGTCTGACTGTGTATGCAACCATAAGCCTGTCTTTAATGGAGAATGTTAAGAGCGGGCATCGCCATTCCGTGAACAGCGGGAGTGCAGCATACCTGAGCAGGGAATTCCCGCTTTCGCAGAAATAACGAAGGGTTTATCGGATAGATTCGGCTCAGGCCCCGTTGCGTCGAGTCGGTCAGTCTCGCAGCACCACCCGCCAAAGTTGCTCAAAAGAGCTGGCGAAGGGAGCTGTGGGGTGGGCCAGTACTCGGTCCGAGTACCCCTGGACTACCGCTACTTCCGCCATGGGAACCACCCAGCGGTTTTCTAGCACGCGATTTTCGATTCCGTTCAAGGCACGGAGCTGTATCTCGGGGGCAGTGGTGGAATTGGCTTCTTCCCAGAAAGACTCGGTGGTGTCGTCCCAGCAGCAGATGTAGCTGCCTGTGCGATGATATCCATAGCCGGCGACGACGCCGGCGTGTTCCTGGCGGCCCCAAGTCTGGACTATGAGCGGGCGGTACGGCCTTTCCAAGTCGTCGGGCGCGCCAAAACAGCAGCGGCTGTAGAACTCGGCGGTGGGAATCTCAAAAATCTTCAGGTCGATGTTCACGTCCTTCAGGAAGGAAGCGGCCGCCTCCAGCCATTCTTTCTGGCCGGGTGAATTCACGAAAGGCCCATAGTAAATCTCGGTCTCGAAGCCGTCGGCGTAACCGGCTGCGGCCAGCAGCTCCCGGGCGCGCTCCGGGTTGTATTCGGAGACGGGAATAGACGGTTGATGTCCGAAGGAACCGCTGAACCACAGCCCGCCCATGGGTGTGGTGAAGCCAAAGTGGGCGTTTTCGCTGATGGCCTTCTTGTCTATGGCCAGTTCGAAGGCTTCCCGTACCCGAATATCGTCAAAGGGTTTCACTTCCTCGGGCGTGGGCGGCTCTAGGGAGTCTGTCATCAAGTTGACGAAATCTATGTTGTAGTTGCCGGTGGAACGAATGGTCTGAGTCCAAAGGCCGTCCTGCTCCGGTTTGACGCCGCGGCCGGTGAAATTCTCCGACCGGGCGATGTCTTTGGCTACTACGTAGGGGATGTTGACCACGGCGTCCACTTGCCCGCTGCGCAACAGGGCAAACCGCGCCGCCGTGTCGGTGGATTGGATAATCTCCAAAGTTTCGTGCTGCGGTTTGTGATACCAGGCGGTATCTCCCCAGAAGCTGTCCCAGCGTTCCAGCACGATGCGGTCGCCGGGTTTCCACAGTCTGACCGTATATGGCCCGCCGCCCGATGGGTTCTTCTCAAACTCGTCTACTCCAACTTCCTGCAGGTAGGCCGAGTTGCCGATATGTACCTGGTGGTATCCCGATCCGGTGTAGAAGGCCACAAAATCGGGTGTCGGTGATACGGTGCGGATGAAGACCTCTTTGTCGCTTATGGCCTCCACCACGTCAATCTGCTCCTTGAACCGGTTGGCAGACAGGTGTCCCGTGAATTCCGGTGAAAAATCGCCGCGCGAGGCTTCATAGTTCCACTTGACGTCGGCAGCGGTGATGGGGCTGCCGTTTTGCCAGAAGGCGTTGGGGTGAATAGTAAAGCCGAACCCCTCATCGTTCAGCTTCCATTCGGTAGCCAGCCCAGAGACAATGTTGTGGTCTTCATCACGCATCAGCAGAAAGGCGTTGATGTAGTCTTGCAAGAAGGTTACGCCCTGCATCTGCACTGGGTTAAGGTCGTCCCACCCCCAGCCGTCAACGGCGATGGTGAACTTTCCTACTGAGAGAGGTATGCCTTCAACTCCGGGCTTCGGAAACACCCCCAACGGAACGGGCGCCGCGGTAGGGACGGGGACGGTGGTGGAGGGCGGCGCGGACGTAGCCGCCGTAGCGCCCGTGGCTGTCGCAGTGATGACCTTGGGCAGCGTAGGCCCCGGGTCGGTGCCGCAGGCAACCAGTGCTAAGGTCAGGGCCGCCATTATTCCCAACAAACAAATAACGCGCCATGGGTGGAGCGGATTCCATTCAGGCATAAGAGGCTCCAAGATTATTTACGCTTTCCGAACATCACCAATTATGATGGCGGCTCAGTGAAAATGAAATAGAGCCGGAGATGAGGGAATATGGGGAAAATAAGGAGGCAAACCGAAATCTAGGCAAGATGGGTATAGGATCAGTTTATCAAAGTGTGGTGATACCGGAAACCTAACAATCTATACAGTGGTCTTGCTAAGGGTTATCCAACACCAACACACGTTGAAATACTTAGTCCTCCCGGTCGGACTCTCCTTCTAGCCGGTCTCCCAGTTCGCTGAGGAATGCCTCTATTTCAGGCGACAACGCCGGAGAGGAACTGCCTTGCTCGGATGGCGTAGAAGAACTCTCGACGGTTAATTGAGAATCGTAATACTGCTCCATCTGCTGGATCAGCGTCTTCAGCTCCGAGTTGCGGTCAACGGTAGAGTTGAGTTCCCGATACTGGCGTTGCCCGCGGCGCACCGGGGCCAAGTCTGGCGGGATGTTCTCGTACACCGATGACAGCACTTCAATCATTCGGGAAGTGCCGGCGTAGTCTTCCTCCAGTTGGACATACTGAGGCAGATGCACCATGAAATTGATAGTCTCAATTTGGTCCTGCTCGATGCCCTCTGAGAGCAGGTTCATTATGGTGGTCGGCCCCTGATAGGTGCTCTGTTGCAACTTGAAGTTGGGCACTGGGCGTTTCTGCTCCACCGAGCCCAAGGAGCCGGTGACCAGCAAGGGGCGGGTGTGGGGCACCGCGTCGTACATCGCGCCTACGCGGCAATAACGCTTTACGCCGAAGTGGCGCACCACCTCAAGTATGGAGTCGGTGTAGTCCTCGCCGTTGGAGTGCGGCTCCAAGAGGTGAAAAAACAGGTAGTCCGGCCCGTTTTCGGTGGTGGCGTAGCGGATGGCGCTATTTGGTATCTTGACCTGCCGTACGCCATCTACGAAACGCATATTGGGGCGGTAGCGCGTAAAGTCAAAGAAGTTCCCGGGGCGGTGTAGCTTCCCTAGTTCCTTAGACCCCATGAAACGTTCCAGCCGGTTCAGGGTGAGCGTCCCCACGCTGCCCACATCCACCCAAGGGCGAATCATGGCAAAGACGTGAGGGTCCTTCAGTTCGGGAACGGGTTCGTTTATTTCAAAGGCGCCTACTCGCATAGCATCATAATGCCAGAATGATTTGCGATTTTCAAGGTTTGGATGACTCCAGAATCTCGCACAGACCGTTCTACTGCTGCTGGCTGAGCAGCGAATCGGCAGAGCCCAGCCCCTCGAGGGCCAGCCCGTATCCCAGCAGGTCCTGCATGATGCGCTTGATGTACTGCGTAGTGGCGACCCGGGTGTACCGCAGCACTAGGTCTGACTTCTGCGCCACCTGTTCCGCCAGTTCCCAAGCCCTGGGCAAGAGCGCATCGGGAGACAGCACTTCGCCGACCAGTCCCAGCCTCAGAGCTTCCTCCGCTCCGATGGACTGGCCGGTAAGGAGGAAGTAGCGCCCGCGATTGGCGCCGAGAAGCATGGGATAGACCACATGGACCCCGTCGCCCGGCACGAGATTGCTCATAAAGTGTCCGGAGTCCTGGAAGGTGGCGGTGTCGGCGGCCAGTACGATGTCGCAAAGCAGGGGAATTTCCGAATGGCGCAATGCCGGGCCGTTGACTGCGGCAATCATCGGGACTTCGATGTCCAGAAGGTTGGAGAGCAGCTTCTTGCCTTCCCAGTAGGTTTTGTCCCATTCTTGGGGCGTTCGCTTGGGTGCGCCGACTTCGGTCCCTTGTGGGCCGGAAAAGGCGTCGCCGCTGCCGGTGACGATGATGACCCGGTTTTCCCGGTCGCTGCCTACGTCAGCGAAGGCGCGAGGGAACTCCTCGTGGGGGCCGGATCCCCACTGCAATGGCCCGCCGTTGGTGTGGAAGGTCATTTGGAGTATGCCGTTCCGCCGCTCGAACCTGATGTTGTCGTATTGGTCTGCGTACTGTTCCAGCGCGGCCACGCTACCCTCCCGCCTTTCAGTGTTGGCGGAAGTCTATACCGCTCTGGGGGAAGGGTCAACGGCTGTACCGGCGCGCACGCTCCCCGGCCATCTTTGGCGAAAGGTGGCGCGCCAGATATTATTCAGAAATGATGTAGGGGCGCAGAAACTGCGCCCCTATGACTCTGGGTCCTTATGCTGATGTAGTCGGCCTGTGGAGCGGCGGCTAATGAGCTTCTGCGGGAACCGGAACGGGGTTGGCTTCCGTCTGTATAGCGGCAGTGCTGCCCAAGAAAGGGGTCTTCGCCGCTGAAGGCTTCTTGGCGGCTACATGCTCAGTCACGAACTCGGCCACGTCGCGGTGCAGCGGATCATTCATATTGCAGTTGCGCAGGAGATGGAATCCGGGATCCAGGTCCTCCAACATCTGCTGTACCTTGACGTCTCCATGGCGAGCTGCAAGAGCGTAGGCCAGACCTCGAGGGTCGCGGTTCATGGCCATCTCTTCTTCTCCAACCTCGGCCAGTTCTACGTCATAGTCAACCCGGTCTACGATAGCCAGCGCATCGGCGGCTCTGCGGCGCTTGTTGCTGACGTCCTTCATGGCCGAGAAGAGCAGGCTGACGGCCTGTGCTGCCTCATTCAATAGGTCAGGTATTTCCACTTGGCGAATGCCCGCGGCTTCCACTAGTTGCCGGGCTTCTTGAATGGACTGCTCGCGGCGGCGCAGGCTGTTGGAGAACTTGGCGGCCTTTGCCTGCTTTTGCCGCAAGGTCTCGGCTTCGGAAGCGAGGGGGGTTAGCCGTTCCAACTCCCGCTCCGCCATCTCGGCCTGTTTCAATCTCTGTTGCATGGACTCGTCGAATTCGATTGGCATCACAACACACCTCAGACTAAGGATGAATACTCCGGTAATGGTGCACGATTCAACCCGATGGCGAGAAAACGGAATCATAATGAGAGCCGCCAAAGGACTGTTAAAGCCTGCCTCCGGCCTCGATGCGACGCTCCGGCCCCGGCGGGAGCGCCGCCAATGGAACCGGCTGAGCTATCGAGTATCCGGTCTGGTGCGGCGAGTTGCCGCTCTGGATGCAAACCCCCGTGCTTTCTTATTTGACGCCCGGCCCGATTCGGGCCTCTGGGAAGCTGGCCGAAATCCGGCCACTCTGCGCGCTCACTGTCCCTAAGGGCGGATAATGTGACGCAACGGCACTAGCCGCTACCCTGTCTAATATACCCGCTTGACCCGGATTCCGCCCCTTTTTGCGATGCAAATTTTGCGGATTTTGCGCAGGATGATCTGTGGCAGTGCCTTATAATATCCCGGTTCCCTCGGGAGAGGGTTCAGAAAGAGCGGTGGGCCGGATGCGCCTGCCAGGAGTAATACCATGCCCCGGGCAGCCTTTGTTGATGACTTGATTTCTCCGCGGTATGAACTGCCGGACTTTCACCCCATGCGGCTTTCACGTCTGGGGTATACCTGCGATTTATTGCGGGCCTACGGCGCTTTCGACCATGAAGACGCTCATCTGGTCGCGCCACGCTCCGCATTGGAGGAGGAACTGCTGTGGCTGCACACACCGGAGTACGTGGCCGCGGTGCAGCGGCTCAACGTGGGTGAGGGCGCAGCGGAGGCCCCCAATTACGGATTCAGCGATTATGGAGACAATCCGCATTTCCCCGGCATCTACGACGCGGCGACGCTAAGCTCCGGCGGAACGCTGGTGGCTGCTGAGTTGGTGGCCGCGCGTGTAGTAGATGTGGCTTTCAATATCTCCGGAGGGCTGCACCACGCCGCCCCAGGCAACGCTTACGGGTTTTGTGTGTTCAACGACCCGGCTCTGGCGATCCATTACTTCTTGCGGCGCGGGCTGCGAGTGGCTTACGTGGATGTGGACGCGCATCACGGTGACGGGGTGCAGAACGCTTTCTTTGGCGATGACCGGGTTCTGACCATCTCCATTCACGAATCAGGGCAATATCTCTTTCCAGGGACTGGCTTCGTGGAAGAGCTGGGCGTTGGGCCGGGACGCGGCTACGCTGTGAATCTTCCCCTTTTCCCGTACACTGGCGATGAAGAATATCTCGACGCTTTCCGGCAGATTGTCCCGCCTCTGATAGGAAGTTTCGCGCCGGATGTGCTGGTGACCCAACTGGGCATAGACAGCTATCACTCCGACCCGTTGAGTCACCTGCAACTGACTACGGAAGGATTCGTGGATCTGGTGCGGGAGTTCGCGGCGTTGGGGCTTCCGTGGCTGGCCTTGGGTGGGGGCGGCTATGACCTGATGGCGGTGGCCAGAGCCTGGACTCTGGCTTATGGCGTGATGCTGGGAGTGGAATGGCCCGATACACTGCCCCGAGGTTTCGCCCTGGAGCATGGCATCGGGCGTTTGAGAGACAGCGCTGTCCCGGAGATTCCCGCCAACCTGCGACCGGATATACGCCGGCACGCTGGAGAAGCGGTTGCCGCCGTTAAAGAGCATATCTTCCCGACCCACAGGCTCGGTGGATAGGGCTGGCTGGGGGCGGATGATGAGCCACCGCGGGCGGGTACTGAAATATGCTCTACCGGGGAGAGGTGTGGGGGATGCCGCAGGACAGATCTATGACCCGCCCTGCGGTTATAGGTACGGAGAATAGCGAGACAGACGCAAGCTATTGGATTAATCCCGGGCCTCCGGAAATCAGTTTACGTGGTGCTGGGAGTTGAGCAGGTCCTTAGCTTCGTCGCCTACATTGGCTTCGATGCTGTCCCGCAGGGTAGAGAAGATGGCCTTGCTAATGGAGGCTGTCAGCCAGTTTTCTGCGTCTGGTCCGTTCTGATAGCCGTCCTTCAAGGCAATCAGGCGTTTCAACAGACTCAGGTAGTGGTACTGAAGGGGTGTCAGATCGCGGTTAACCCCCTCAATCCGCCACTGGCTGATGACTGGCGAGAATTCGGTCTCCCCGCCTTCATGCCCGATGAGTTCCTGGTCTGCTCTTTGCTCTGGCTGCGCATTCATTAGTTCTCCATCCGTTTCAACCGCAGGTTATACCGGATGCTGCTCGCATTTTGGGGCACTTGGTTAGAGGCCCATTATAGCAGACTTGCCAACTGGCGGCACTGCATAAACCGTGCCGGGAAAATTGCGAAACCCAGACGTCCCATCATCATTCCCGCCTTTCGTCCCCGATCGGGGCGAGTACCCATGAATCTGCTGTTGCGGGGCCGGATTCTCGCCTTCGCGGGGTGACCGGCAACAACTTTTGCACAAATGTGGGCTATTGGTGGGGCAGCCACATAATTTCGCAATTTTCTCCTTGCCGCCTTGGGAAAGAACCGGGCGGAACCCTGAAGGATCCGGGCCGGCAAGCTATACCTCGCGGAATTCGCCTTCAACAGTTCCTGTGTCATCTGGCGGGCCGCTGTCTCCGGAGCCGGCAGCGCCTGTTCCGGGGGCTGCGCTCTGGCTGTACACCACTTCGCCGAGGCGTTGCAGAGCTGTGTTGAGTTCGTTGATGGCTGTTTGCATTTCGGACACGCTGCCCGATGCCGACGCTGCCCGCAGCGCGTCTATTTTGCTCTGCACCTCGGCCCGCAGGTCTTGGGGAACCTTGTCTGCGTTGTCGTTGAGCAATTTCTCCGCTTGGTAGACCATTGAGTCTGCCTGATTGCGGGTTTCCACCTCGGTGCGGCGCTGCTGGTCGTCCGCTTCGTACTGCCGGGCGTCCTCCACCATGCGTTCAATATCCGTCTTGTCTATGCCTGAGCCGGACTGAATGACGATGCGCTGTTCCTTGCCGGTGCCTTTGTCTTGGGCTGATACACTCAGGATGCCGTTGGCGTCTATGTCGAAAGTGACCTCGATCTGCGGAATTCCCCGCGGAGCCGGGATGATGCCGTCCAGCATGAAGCGTCCGATGGACTTGTTGTCGCCAGCCATGCTCCGCTCTCCCTGAAGCACGTGGATGTCCACTGAGGACTGGCTGTCGGCTGCGGTGGTGAAAGTTTCGTTCTTCTTGGTCGGGATGGTAGTGTTGCGCGGAATGAGGGTGGTCATCACACCGCCCAGCGTCTCCAGCCCCAGGGTGAGGGGGGTTACGTCCAACAGCACGATGTCGCCGACCTCGCCGGCCATCACGCCGGCCTGTATCGCCGCGCCGAGGGCTACCGCCTCGTCGGGGTTGATGTTGCGGTTGGGTTCCTTGCCGAAAATTTGCTTGACTTTTTCCTGAACTGCCGGCATTCGGGACATTCCGCCGACCATAATAACTTCGTCAATTTCGCTAACCGACAGGCTGGAATCGGCCAGCGCCCGCTGGCAAGGGCCGGCGGTTCGCTCGATGAGCTGGGACACCAGTTGTTCGAAGCGGCCGCGAGTTAGCGATTTGATGAGATGCTGCGGCCCGCTGGCGTCGGCGGTGATGAAGGGCAGGTTGATTTCAGTCTCGACTACACTGGAAAGCTCCACCTTGGCCCGCTCGGCAGCGTCGCGCAGGCGCTGCAAGGCCATGCGGTCTCCGGACAGGTCTATGCCGGTCTCGCGGCGAAATTCGGTTATCAGCCAGTCTAGGATGGCCTGATCGAAGTCGTCGCCGCCCAGGAAGGTGTCGCCGTTGGTGGACTTGACCTCAAAGACCCCTTCGCCCATCTGGAGGATGGTGATGTCGAAGGTGCCGCCGCCCAGGTCGAACACCGCAATGTTGGCGTCGGAGCGGGTCTTATCCAGCCCATAGGCCAGCGACGAGGCGGTAGGCTCGTTGATGATACGCAAGACTTCCAGTCCGGCGATGGTGCCGGCGTCTTTGGTGGCTTGCCTTTGGGAGTCGTTGAAGTAAGCCGGAACGGTTATAACCGCCTGGTTGATGTGCTCGCCCAGCTTGGCCTCAGCGTCCTGCTTGATTTTCGCCAGCACAAAGGACGAAATCTGCGGTGGCGCGTAGGTGTCATCGCCCATCTTGACGTGGGCGTCTCCGTTGGCGGCCTGCACCACCCGGTAGGGCAGCTTTGCGGTGGAGCCTTGCACCTCCGGGTCATCGTATCGGCGGCCCATCAGGCGCTTTACGGAAAACAGCGTGTTCTCCGGATTGGTTACAGCCTGGCGCTTGGCGACCTGCCCGATGTACCTCTCGCCGGTGCGAGTGTTTAGGGCTACGACCGACGGGGTGAGCCGCGCGCCCTCGGCATTTTCCACGACGCCCGGCTCTCCGGCCTCCATCACCGCGGCAACCGAATTGGTCGTTCCCAAGTCTATGCCCAAAACTTTAGGCATCGCTTTTCTCCTTAATAGTCCTCTCTTAGTCTTTACGTGTTTCGATTCCCAGCAGTTTCCACTAGTTGGGACTTCGCCATCAGGATTGCGGCTCCCGGGCCACGATTACCTGGGCTGGGCGCAGCAGGCGGTCATGCAGCCGGTAACCGGGCCGCACCAGTTGAACTATATGCTCCGGCGGCTGCACGTCGGATTCTTGGTAGGCCAACGCCTCATGCTCATTGGGATCAAAAGGCTGGCCTGCTGCGGAGTCTACCAAGCTGACGCCCCGTATCTCCAGCCGCCGCTTCATCTCTCGCACCGCGAGCTTCACGCCCTCGCCCCACTGGTCGCTGACGTCGGCGTTCAGAGCCAGTTCCAGCCCTTCGATGGCCGGAAGCAAGTCGAGAAGCAGGTCCTCGTCACGGTACTTGGCGGCAGCGGCCCTTTGTTCGGCGGCGCGGCGGCGCTCCGTCTGTAGCTCAGCTTCCTTGTACCGTACCTCACTGCGATGCTTGTCAGCTTCGGCTTCGGCAGCTTCGAGCCGTTCGGTCAAGGCTGCCACTTTCAACTCCGGCGCCAATTGCGCGAAGTCCGCTGCGCTGTCGGATCCTTCGCTGTCGCCTGTGGCTGCGCCGGTTTCCTGTTGGCCGGTTTCTTCCGTGGGTTCCCAGTCTTGTTCATTTGACATCAGGTCATTCCTAGGAAAGTTTCCGGGGAGTTTCCGGTTTGGGCCGGGTATGATGCTACTGGTCAACGGGGAGGTTCAGGCTTTGGAAGAGCAGCCCCAACTCCTGCGCTACCCGTTCTTCGGCTTCGGGGCCAAGGCGGGCGGCCAACCGCTGCTGCATAGTAAGCAGGTTCTGTACTGTGGCCAGGGCGAACTCGACACCGGCCAGGTTCAGGCCCATCTCGTCGGAAAGGTGGCGGATGAGGCGCAATTTACGAATATCATCGGTCGAGTACAGTCGCAGCATTCCTAAGGTTCTGCCGGGACGAATCAACCCCAGCCGCTCGTATTTCCGCAAGGTCTGCGGGTGCATATCCAGTATCCGCGCGGCCACGCTGATGATGTAGACGCCCTCCATCTGTAATACGGCGTCCTCCTCGCCGCCGGATGCTCCCGGCCGATGGGCCGCGGCTCCCTGCTGCTCTACCGCAGATATGGACGTGTCCTCGGGGCGCGACGGTATTTCCTCGGCTGGAATTGGTGGTGATTCCGTCTGACGCCTGACTTGGACGCGCCGCTGCTGAGTCATGCTGCGATTCTCCTGAAATGTATTGACCTATGCTGGTTTATATGATAGTGTTTGATACAAGTTGTGTCAAGTAAAATCTTGCAAGCCAAATTAAGAATCTAAATTGGACGCACTAACGTATTCATCACAGAGCAGACAAAGTAGCGCAAATAAGATAAACGGTGCGCGCTCTATCAAGGGCCAATGGTTGAGGGCAGCCCGTCCGCCGCGCCGGACTCAACTGCCCGCCGGCCTAGAGGCCGACTGCTGAGGTAGAGGAGGTGTCCAATGATTTATTTCAACGCTTGTCCCAAGTGCCACGGCGACTTGACCATGAATCAGGATGTTTATGGCGCCTTTGTAAGCTGCCTCCAGTGTGGCTTTATGCGCGACATTGACATCAAGCCTGCCCTGGCTAAGACTCCTGCGGTGTGCCGAGCCTGGTGCGCCGACGAGGAACTGTTGGCCAAGGCGGCCTAGCCTGAGCTACTCGCTCAGTTTTCTAAGGGAAGGGGGCGGCCAATTGGCCGCCCCCTTCCCTTAATCTTGCGTAGGTCAGAATCTTGTGTAGGCCAGCCTTGTGTGAGCATCGCGCCAGCTAATGGGACAATTCCGGCCAGAAGCGTTCTTCCTTCCACGGGTCGCCGTTGTTGTGATAGCCCCGCTGCTCCCAGAAACCGGGGGAATCCTCTGCCATCAGTTCGATAGCGTTGACCCACTTAGCGCTCTTCCAACCGTATAGGCTGGGCACAATCAGGCGCAGGGGCCAGCCATGGCTCTTGCCCAGCGGCTGCCCTCCCTGTTTATGGGCTAAGAATCCCTCGGACAGGGCGATGTCTAATGGCACGTTGGTGGTGTAGCCGCCGAAGCAGTGGGCCATCAGGCACTTGCTCTGCGGCGACACGCTTGCCAGCGCCACCAGGTCCGACACCGCCACGCCTTCCCAAGTCTGGTCCAGCGCGCTCCACTGGGTCACGCAATGGAAGTCGGCTTTCAGCGTCTGCCAGGGCAAGGCGGCGAACTGCTGCCAGTCTAGGGTTATTTCCTTCTCTACCAACCCAAATACGCGAATTTGCCAAGCGCTGATGTCCACCTTCGGCTCCGGCCCGTAGGTTAGAACCGGGAACTTGGTGGTGACGAACTGGCCTGGCGGCACCCGTTCGCCGTAACCCTGGTCGGGGGCGGTCTTTATCCGGTCAGGACGCTTCAAGCCCCACCTCGCTTTCGTCAATAGTTTGGCTAACACAGTTACAGATTAACTCTCACCGTTCCGGCGGCCCCGTTACTGACTCTGCCTACCACGGCGCGGGTAGCGACGCACCGGGACTCCAGGGCTGACAGCAATTGCGGCAGACGCCCTTCGGGAACTGAAATCAGCAGCCCGCCGGAGGTCTGGGCGTCGCAAAGCAGCAGACGGTCGCTAGCAGTCAGTTCATCGTCCCAGTCCACCAAGTCTTCGACGCCGGACTGGTTGCGGTGGGTGCCACCGGGGGCTATGCCTTGCGCCAAGAGTTCGTTTGCGCCGGGAAGTACGGGGACTTGAGAGAGACCGATGTTTGCGCTGGCTCTGCTGGCGCGCATCATGCCGGTAAGGTGTCCCATCAGCCCGAAGCCGGTGATGTCGGTGCAGGCGTTGACTCCCACCTCCATCATAGCTTCCGACGCAGCGCGGTTGAGGGTCGCCATGGTCGCCACGGCAGTCTCAATGGAACCTGGGGGGGCGACGCCAGCTTTGCATCCAGTGGTGATGATGCCGGTGCCGATGGGTTTGGTCAGCACCAAGACGTCGCCGGGCTGCGCCCCGGCGTTCGACACCTGCTTGCCAGGCTCCACCAGCCCGACGACCGAGAGGCCGTACTTGGGTTCGTTGTCGTCCACTGTATGGCCGCCGACGATGAGGCAGTTGGCCTCTGCGGCCTTGTCGTGGCCGCCGCGCAGCACGTCCCCCAGCATATCGACAGCCAGGGCGGCTGGGAAGCCGACCACGTTGAGCGCCACCAGAGGACGCCCGCCCATGGCGTATACGTCGCTGAGAGAATTGGCTGCAGCCACCGAGCCGAATTCGTATGGGTCGTCTGTGATGGGCGTGAAAAAGTCCACCGTCACCACTAGGGCGATCTTATCGTCCAGACGGTATACTGCGGCATCGTCTCCGGTGGCCGACCCAACCAGCAGGTCAGCGTGGTCAACCACGGGCAGTTTGCTTAGGACCTGCACCAGGTCCTGCTGGCTCAGCTTGGCTGCTCAACCGGCGCAGTGAGAAAGTTCGGTCAGGCGAACCGGAGTGTTGACCATCGCCGCGCTCCTTTGGTGAAGTGTTGATATGTGGCAAGGTTTAATGTGACTGGGTGCTGACGATATTATAGCGCAGAGTGGATGCGAATGATGTGCGAATAATAGTTAATGCAAGGAGTGGCGCGATGTCGGCCTAAGTGATACAGTACCCGAACTCGATGTGATCGGCCCTGCTAGGGAATTTAATGCCTGGTTTTATTGAAAATTACAAGGCTGTCGTGAATTCGGTGGAGCGGCGGCAAGTATTGGTGGCCATGACCGGCGGGCAACTGCTGGTGCAACTCTCCAGCTTGCCGGTTACTCTGGCCCTGCCCAGCATCGCCCGCGATTTTGGCTACACCGTGGACGACGCGGCTTGGATTGTCATTGCAAACTTGTTGGTGCTGGGAAGTACTGTGTTCCTTGGGGCGCGGCTGGGCGACCGGTTCGGCCATCCCAGGATGTTCTTCGTAGGCACTATAATCATCACACTCGGGGCAGTGGGGGTAGTTGTCGCTCAGGATCTCACCCAAGTCATTGCGCTGCGAGGTTTGCAGGGGTTAGGCGCGGGGCTGATACACGGCAACGGCAACGCCATGTTGGCCTTCGCCTTCCCGCCGGAAGAACGCGGGCGGGCCTATGCTTTCCCTATCACCGGCTCCCGTATAGGCACTTTCATCGGAATCGGATTCTTCGGGCTACTGCTTCAGTTCGCCAATTGGGACTCCTTCGCCGGGTGGCGGCTAGTATTCCTGACAATGCTGCCCATTGGCCTAATCGTAATCAAGTCGTGTCTCCCGGTGGTTCGCCGCAACAACGAGGCTATCATCGACAAGAACAACCCCATAGACTACATTGGGGCGATTCTGCTGGTGGCCGTCTCATCGGTGTTCATTTTATCCGGCAGTCACCTGCACGGCGGCGAGGAATCCTACACCTCTTTTGACGCCCTCTCGTATCACCTGCCGATGCACGGACTGACCATTGCTTTGCTGGTGGCGTTCATCTTCGTCGAGCGGCGGGTTGCGCACCCCTTCGTGGAGTTCCAGCATTTCCGCCAGAAGTACTTCACGCTGGCGATAATATCCAACGTGATGTTCCATCTCTCAATGATGGCAACCATGATTCTGGTGCCGATAATGATCGAGGAGGGTCTGGGCAAGTCGCCGATATTCGTTACGGTAGTGCTGCTGCCCCACCAGTCTTTTGGGATATGGCTGCCCGCCGTCGCCGGTTTCGTGCACGACAAGTTTAACCCGCGGCTACTGCGGACGGGCTGTATGCTGTCCATCGCCTCGGGGTTCGTACTGCTGGCCCTGTTCGCCGGGACCGTGCCGTTCTGGGCGCTGCCCTTCCTCTTGTTCCCCATTTCCGTGGGGACCAACATCTTCAACACGGTGAACAACGCTACGGTGATGAGCACGCTGCCCACGGAAAACCGCGGCTTCGCCTCAGGGATGCTGGAGACCACCCGCGACATGGGGCACGCCACCGGGGCTACGATTTCCTCGTTTATAGTTGCGCTGATCGTGCCGGCGACCATCGGGCTGATGTTGCCCGCTGAGTCTCAGGCTCTGCACCTGGAAGGGTTCCAGGTCTCGGCGCTGGCGGTGGTGGGAATAATGACGGCAGGGGCGATCATCGCGGCGTTTCATCGCCCATATAAGCCGCCGGCGCCGTCTGGGACAAGCGGCAGACAGCAGACACACGGAGCTGCGGCGGACTAGCAGACATCAGAATACGGGCAACGAAACAGGGGCGCACAAGCCGTGCGCCCCTGTTTCGTTTTTGCGGCTGGGCATTCCCCTAGATGTTCAGCATGATAAAACGCCCGGTCTCGGACTGGTAGTAGTAGGTCTTGCCGTCGTCAATCTTGACGCCTACTAGGGAATAGGCGATGTGCGACTCCTGGTAGTGCTCCAGGATGCGGACATTCCGCCACTCGCTATCGCCCATAGTCGCCATGACCTCTTCCAATTCCAGTTTCGCCTTTTCCATTGCCATACCTGTCTCCGCCCTGAGTGGATTCACCTTCCGAACTTCGACCGGTTCAGCGCCGGGAGGCGCAGGACAGGCTGCGGATGGACGGACGGCGCGCCGGGTAGGCCCTTCGTCCTGAGCTTCTCCAAGGCCCTGGACAAACACAGGACGAGCGGGCTGTTGGCGGGCGGGTTAGCCTTCCCGCACGTACTTGTCGATGGCGTCAGGGACGCCGGCGAGGTAGATGTCGCCGCGGGAATCTATCCAACTGCCATGGCCGGAGCCGCGGCAGTCGAAGCGTGCGAGGACGCCGCCCGAGGTGTCGAGGATGCTTATGCGGGCAGAACTGCCGTTGACCTGGCCTTCACTGACCAGGAAGTTGCCTTCGGAATCGCGGGAAATGTCCATGGGCCGCTGAATGTCATTCCAGAAACCGATGAACTCGCCGTTGAGGGTGAAGAGCTGGATGCGGTGGTTCTCCCGGTCGCAGACGATGATGCGGTCTCCGTCTATGATGAGGCTGTGAGGCAGGTGGAAGTGGTTGGCCTCGGACTTGCCCGGCTCGCCCCAAGACTGGATTAGATCGCCCTCGGCTGTGAAGCGGTGGACGCGGGAGTTGCGGTAGCCGTCGGCAACGTACAGCTCGCCGGAGGGCGAGGGCACCAGCTCGGCCGGGTAATTGAAAGGCCCGGCGGCCCGGGGCACCAAGTCCCCGGGGTTCTCGCAGCCCGTGTCGGAGTGGCGCCCGTGGCGGCCTAGCATCTGCACCGGCTTGCCGTCGAGGGTGTAGACGAGGCACGTCGAGGCGTCGCGGTCGGTGACGTAGACTACGTCATCTTCAATATAAAAGCCGTGGGCGAAGACAAAAGAGCCATTGCCCCAGGAGTCCTGCAGGTTGCCGTCGCGGTCGAAAATCAGTACCGGCGGCTCTTTGCGCTGGAAGGCGTAAACGAGATCCTGAGAGTCGGTGGCGATGGCGCTGACCATGGCGAAGGTCTCGCCTTCGGGCAGTTTGGCCCAATTTTCTTGGAGAGAGTAGGTGTAGCGGCCGGAGCCTAGGGTGGTCATAGTTGTCTCCTGATGCGGTTGGTCTGGATGCGGCGGGAGTATTGTACACCGTGGGTTGCGAGTGGTGGGCGCTGCGCCCATACCTGCACCACTATGTGCCGTAAATCCCTCGCGCCTCCAACATTTGCCGCTCTATGCTTGAGTAATCGCCGGTTTCTGCCATTTCAGACCTATGCTTGAGTTGGGCAGGATGCGATAGCGCGTCTCTATCTCCCCGTTATTTCTTAGCTCGCCCTCTATGATGTCGCAGTAAGCAGTAATAGGATTGCAGTTCGCAGGTCAGGAATGCCAGGCCGAACTTCTGAGATTGCGCTACTTTGGAGCCGTTGCCGCCAAACAGCACAAAGATAGTGTCGCCGGGAAACGTGCCGGATTTGTCAGCAGCTCCGAGGCTTGACAGGATAGACGGTTGGCTCATATAGTCAACCACCGTAGCTATGAGCGTCCAGCCGTTGCATAGCTGTTGCCCCAGAGGTCATCGCCGCGTTAGCGAAAAATGCGAAACTTGAGCGGCTGCCCAGCAAATGCCAGAGCCGATATCGGATATGATGGAGAATATGGCGCGGGCAATTATGACGCTACCCCCCCCCCCCCCCCCCCCCCCCCCCCCCCCCCCGAAAAATTGGGATTGCCCGAAGAAGAGGGAGCAGTAACTTCCTTTTGCCGTTATTCTGCCACCACTAGTGCCTTGACCTGCACCTGCACATCGCCCCAACATTCGGTAACTCCTTGTCTTGATATGTCACCTCAACCTCCCTCAGTTTCGGTAATCATGCCGGCCCGCAATGCGGAAGCGACCATCATACCGACCCTCGATTCGGTGTTTGCTCAAGACTATGCAGGGGCGATAGAGGTTGTTGTAGCCGACGGTTCTGACACGTCGGCGATGGCTGACGCCATCCGGCAGCGTTACCCGGAAGTACGGCTGATACCTAATCCGGAAGAGACCCTTGTGCCGGGAGCCAACGCGGCGTTGCGGGTGGCTACCGGCGACATATTTGTGCGGTGCGACGCGCATACGGCCCTTCCTGTCGGCTACGTGTCGCGGGCTGTGGAAACGCTGGAACGAACCGGCGCGGGGAACGTTGGAGGCAGGCAGCGTCCGGTAGGGCATACCCTTTTCGAGCGAGCGGTGGGGACGGCGATGACCACGCCGCTGGGGGCGGGAGACTCTCGCCATCGCTTGGGAGGCGAAGAAGGCCCGGCCGATTCCGTGTTTCTGGGCGTATATTCTCGCAAGACTATGGACGAAGCGGGAGGGGAATACAGTTGGCTCGCCCGAAACGAGGATTACGAGTTCAACTACCGGTTGCGAAAGAGCGGGAAGACAGTGTGGTTTGACCCGGAGTTGGTGGTGGACTACCGTCCTCGCGGCAGTCTGGGCGCGCTGGCGCGACAGTATTTTAATTACGGTCGCGGGAAGTCGGTGGTGATTATGAAACATCCGGGGTCGGCTCGCCCGCGGCAATTGGCGTGCCCGGCGCTGGCGGCAAGCATCGCGGGCGGGGCGGCGCTGGCGCTGGCCGGAATCTGGTGGCCGTTGGCGGCGCTGCCTTTGGCGCTGTTGTTGCTGGCTTACGTTCTTGCCATTGTGGTTGGATCCTGCGTAGTTGGTTTTACCCGGCGAAACGCCGGGATAGCCGCGTTGCTTCCGGTGGTTCTGGCGACCATGCACTTGTGTTGGGGGTTTGGATTTTTCTTCCCAGAGCGCTTGCCGACAGCAAAAGATGACGGTTTATCTCGTGAAGTTTAGGCCGGACAGAGATTACGCTGCGCTGCTATGAATCGAACCGGACTGGACCAAACTTCACCGGTAAGATCAGATGAGCTAACCTCCTCGAACACCTCGGGCGGGCAAGACGCTCTCGTGATGTTTGTGACCCTGTCCGGTATGGCGGCGCTGAGCCTGCTGATACAAGGTATGCTGGCCTATATGTTGCTCCCGGAAGGAAGGGGAGCCTACGCCGTCTGTATCGCGTTTGGGAATCTGCTGGGTTTGATACTGACACCGGGAGCTCAGCAGGGAGCGCAGTACCTGGTCGCGGCGCGGCAGATAAGCGTTTCGCAAGGCGTGTCCGCCGCCCTGGTTATCAGTTTCGCCGGAGGGGGACTGGCCGCCGCGCTGGCCGTCCCGCTGATTTACAGCGATGTCCCCTTTTTCCAAAAGGCGACGACGAATACGTTCCTGCTGGCGTTGCCGTTGGTTCCGCTGACGGTCCTCTCTGTCGCCCTTGACCATCAGTTGGTGGCGCAGCGTCGTTTCCGGCGCCTGGCGCTCTTTTCACTGCTTCGGGCCGCGGCGAACGTGTTGGGCATACTAGTGCTGGTCTCCCTTTTGGGACTCGGAGTAAATGGCGCCGTCATCTCATTTGCCGCCGGGCATTGCGTGATAATTGCCGCCGTTCTCCTGGACCTGTGGCGGCATTGCGGGCTGAGTTTCGAGATGCCCGGCCGCTGGAATCTCGCCCGAATTCTGAAATACGGCCTTAAATACCATATCGCGCGGATTGGCGGCGTCACTGAAACGCAAATCGGCGTGATTGCGCTGGGGTGGTTAGCCAGCCAGGATGAAATCGGCTTGTTCGCTGCGGCGAATATGCTGATGCTAGGGTTCTTGCTGCTTTCCAACGCAGTGGGCAACGCCCTCTATCCGCGCGTGGCCGCCGCGGGCGTTGGCCTGGAGCGCAGCGAACTGGTGGCCCGCTGTATGCGGCTGGTCGGTCTGGCTACCGGGGCCTCCCTGCTCGCTCCGATGGCGTTGAGCCAGCCTCTGGTGCGGTTGTTGCTTTCCGAGGATTTCCTGACGGCGGTTCCGCTGCTTTGGATTATTGCGCCCGGCATACTCGCCTTGGCACTCTCCGGCATATTGATGACGCATTTCAAGGGCGTCAACCGTCCGGAGGTTTGTTCCGGGGCGGTGTTTTTAGGATTATGCGTTAATCTTGGCGCGTTGCTGCTTCTCTACCCGGGACTTGGCCTGTCCGCGGCCGCTTGGTCTATGACCGCCGGCATGATATGCCGCTGCCTGCTTCTGGCGGTAGTTTTCCAAAGAACGACGGGTATGACCTGGCTCGCCACCTGGCTGCCGCAACGCGGCGACGCGACTTTCTTGTGGGCCGCCGGCCGCTCCGCGCTGGCCCGCGGGGTCAGAAGATGACGGCCAGCGCGGGTCTCAAATCGCCGCTACCGCGAAAATCAGGAATCCGGTCTGGCGTGATTGTCGCCGCCCGGACCGGGCTGCGCAATCGGCATAGACGCCAAAGATGGCCCATCATAGCGAATCTTGATGCAAACATAATGAGGGATGGAGTTGGCTAAAAATGAACCTGAGAGCCGGAAGATACTGCTCATTGCTCCGGTGCAAACGGCTGGTGCCTCCGATGCCAACGTCCTCGGAGGCAACAAGGTGATGGCGGATGTGCAGGTTCGGGAATTGAGTCAGCGCGGTTTTGATTTAGAGGTAGTAGATACGTCTGGAGCCGTGACGAATCTGTCCCGGTGGCGGATACGGGCGCACCGCCTGGGGCGGTTTCTGCGAGTAGTGTGGGGCGCGGCGAAGAAGGTGAGGCAATCGGATGCGGTTTTTCTTGTAATAGGCCCCTATTCGGCGGCAAGCCTGGCTTCGTTTTTCTGGGTGTTTTGCAAGATGGCGCGCCGGCCCCTGGTGGTTAGAATCACCGGGGGAGGGCTGAGGATATATTATCTGCGATACGGCGCATTGGCGCGTTGGCTGGCGCACCGAACCTGGATGCGCTCGGCTCTGGTGTATGTGGAAACGCGGCAGACATACCGGGACTTTAACCAGCCGGCGAACTTTCGCTGGTTCCCGAACACGAGAGACATCGCGCCTCTGGTCGAAGCCAGGCAGGATAAGTTGAGGAATCTCGTCTTTCTGGCCCGGCTAGATATGCAGAAAGGCTTGAGGGAGGCTCTGGAGGCGTGCCGTCATTTGCCGGAGGGCTGCCATCTTACCGTATTCGGCCCCCGTATGTCAGACACGGACCTTTCCCTTTTCGACGGTCATCCCCGGGCAAGCTACGGCGGAGCGCTGACGCCGGCGGAGGTGGCCCAGACGCTGAGCGAGCATGACCTGCTGGTGTACCCTACTCTTTTCAGCAGAGAGGGTTATCCGGGGGCGATTCTGGAAGCGTTCCAGTGCGGCCTCCCGGTGGTGGCTTCCAGACTAGGCGGCATCCCCGAACTCGTTGAGCATGAAGAGAGTGGTCTGCTGATAGAGCCGGGTTCCGCTGCGGCGGTGAAGTCCGCGATCCAGCGGCTGTTGGACGATCCCAATCTGTACCGGCGGCTATGCCAGGGAGCCAGGCGCCGGGGAGAGCGCTATCGCAGCGCAGACTGGTATGATCGCGTAGCGGAAGACTTGCGCGGCTTGTTCCTGAAGTAGCCTTCTTGCTCCCCTTCCCTTCTACATCCCCCGGTATTCCCTGTTTTACGGGAACTGTCGGCAAAGCCGTTGTACTTATTGCTCTTTGTGAAGGGTAATTCTATGTTTTCGCTTATTCCGTTCCTTGAGAGACGGCTGGAGTCCGTAACGATTCCCGGTCTGGCATTCGCATTCTGCGCCTTGCTGGCGCTGTCCCAGATTAACCGGGTGGACCTGGGAATAAGCCCTCTGATCCTTGGCGTGATGCTGGTATGCTGCCTGTTGACGCTGGGTTTCGTCAATCTTCGCCGCTGGCCGACGGTTGGAAAACCCGGGTTATTAATCCTGGCCGCTATCGCCGTCTATCTAGTCATTAGCTCTGCCGTCCTCTTGGTCAGCGACGCCGAGCTACAGCTTAGGGACGTAGCGCGTCAAGCCTTCTTCCTGCTGGTTACCCTGGCGGCGATACTTGGCGGGAAAGCTCTGCTGGAGCGCATCGGGATTGAGGCGCTGCTGTGGTGGACGTTCCTGATTCTGACGGCTAGTTGCGCCGTTATTGCGGCCACACCCTTTCTGGAGTATACCGGCGTGCTGCCGGAGTACCGCCTGGCCCGCGCCACCGGGACTTTTGCAGACCCCAATGATGCAGGATTCATCGCCTGCATGACCGCGGTCCTGGCCTTGGGGTTTATATGGTATGGCCGGCGGCGCTGGTTCGCGTATCCGTCGCTGATTCTGGGATATACCGCGATGGCTTTAACGGTTTCCAATTCAGCGATGATCGTCCTGGGCCTGATACTGGTGTCGGTTTTACTGCTCAATCTTCGCCACCTGCGTCGAAACATCGGGCCCGTCGGCATGGTCGTTCTAGGATTAGCCCTCATCCTATTCTATTTCAGCATCAATTTCCAAACGCTTTATCCATTCCAGGAGACATCTCCCACCAGTGATGCTGGGGTTGTGGGCGAAACGCCCGCGCCAACGGAAACGTCCGGGCTGACAGAAACGCCCGCGCCAACGGAAGTGCCGCTGCTTGCACGGCAACAGAAGGCCATTGAGTCTATTAGAGGGGAAACTGTAACCTCCGGCTCAGGCGTGCTAGGGAAGCGAGTTGACTTGTGGAAAATGGGTTTCGATAAGTTCCTGGAATCTCCCATCGTCGGCAACGGGCTGTACCAGCTCCACTCTATGGAAGGCGCTCCTATGAACTATGAACGCCGGCCGGCCGGCGTTCACAACTTGTACCTGATGCTGGCGGGCGAAGCGGGCATCATTCCGCTGGGGTTGTACTTGCTTGCCTTGTTCTTTTTGACGCAAGTACTCTGGACAACGCCGCCGTCCGTGGGCCGGGACATCCTCATCGGGTGGGTAATAGCGATAGTCCTGTTCAGCGGAGCGTTTCAGCATTTGCTAACCATGGGAGCGTTCAATTTTCTTATCGGTTTGAGCTGCGCAATAGCGGCTTTCCTCGTTCAGAGGCAGCGAGAGCCGGTTGAAGAAGGAGAAGAAAGGGAGGGCGGTTGGAGCGAGGAGAACCCGGCAGTTTCTCCGGAGTAGGCGGGAGATTAGACAGGAAAGAGCTGTTGCCCCCGAAGCCCATACCTGCCGCTTGGAGCAGCACCGCCGGGATGAGGAAAGATTGGCTAGGGCTAGGCTGGATTCTGGTATAACACTGTTACCTGATAGCCCGTCGGTCTTGAACGGTCGTTATGGGAATTCAGCATAAACATCAATGACAAGAAATGACTCAAAGCACGATAACTTTTGAAATGGGCGGACAGGTAGACATTAAACAGATGGATAAGGAGATTACCGTTTTCTGTCGGCTTATTGTTGCATTGACTGGAGGGAAAACCCCCGCTTCGACCTGCCACGGCGGTTGCCATCGGCGCAGTTACCGGAAGAGTGCGGGCGCTGAGCGACAGGGCCGGATTGAGATTCAACTTATATAATGCAATTCACGATAAAGCAGTTTCCTGTTACTTGAGGCATGGGCAGAAAGAACTGATGCAGGAGATGTGAGGACAGCGAGCGACGGTAAGCGGACGGGTGACTAGGGATGCAGTGACAGGCCGTCCTATAACAGTCCGGCAAATTATTGACGTTGAAATTCTTAACGAGGAAGCGGTCGGGTCTTACCGAGAGGCCAGGGGAGCTATTCCGTGGCGAACTGGAGATATGCTGTCCGAGGAGGCCATCCGCAAATTGAGAGATGCCTGATACATCTAAAGCAATCTACTGGGACGCCTGCGTGTCTCTCTCTTACATTAACAGGATAGCAGACCGGACGCCCGTTTTGGATTCTTTGCTGAGTGATTGCGCCAAAGGCGAAGCCAAGCTGCACACCTCAGATATTTCTCGTGTGGAAGTAGCCTTCGTTGCGCCCGAATAAAGAACAAAGGGCTTTAGACCAAGAAACAGAACAACCAATTGACAGTCTTTGGAATAACCCGAGCATCTTTGCAATGGTTGAATTCCATAGCAATATCGCTATGCAGGCGCGCACTCTGATGCGTAAGTCTATAGCCCTCGGCTGGAGTCTCATATGTTGAATTCAGTATTACAGAGCCGCTACCCTGAATCCGACTCTCTTATAGCTGGCTGCGGATTTTGGAGCTGGAATTATTGCTAGACTCCGGCCAGCAGGCGCGTTGCTGCTGTTTCCACTGCTGCCAAGCTGCTTGGCTTCCACGATGAGCGCAGCCGGGCCAGGGTTTGTGGTCACCGGGTGGATATAGCAGGCATAGTCCAGACGATTGCCCCGGACGTTATGCTCTGGGATGCGGTGGGATACCGGATAGCCTAACCCGTCCAACACCGGGTCAATCAGCACCGACCGGATTACCGATTCGTTAACCGTAGCTCCGCGCTCTCGGATATTCCGGTATCCTGCCCGCAGAATCTCCGCTATATGACTAGCTGCGCCGCCGTGATTCATATACTCTGCCTCGTTGCGCCCGGCCTGCTTTCTGCCTTTGCATCAGTAGCGGAACGTGTCCCGCTGATGGGGGAACATTCCCAGCAGAGGGGATACGGAGCCGATGATGTCGCGGTCTAGGTCTTCGATGGTAGGGCGGCCGCACATTCCCATGGTGGCGTCCAGTTCGTCGCGCAGCATTTCCAGAACGGCGCGGAGGCCGTTCTCGCCGTCCACCGCCAGGCCCCAGAAGAGGGGGCGTCCAATCAGCACGGCGCGGGCGCCCAAGGCCAGAGCCTTCACGATATCGGTTCCGCGCCGGATGCCGCCGTCCATATAGACCTCGATGCGTCCGTCGGCAGCCTCCACAACTTCGGGCAGGACCTCGATGGTGGTGAAGGTGGTGTCGAGGTAGCGGGCGCCGTGGTTGGACACGATGACGGCCTTGGCTCCGGCGTCGGCGGCGCGGCGCCCGTCTTCGCCAACCATAATGCCCTTGATGACCACCGGCAGCTTTTGGGCCGCGGCCAGCCAGTCCACGTCGCTCCAGGTGGCGGCTGGGTCGCGGATGTCCATCACCCCGGCCGGGGCGTCGGCGGCGAAACGCCAAGAGTGTTCGCTGAGGTCAATGTGGGTATAGTTGGGCGAGGGCGCGCCGGTGTAGTTGTTGCGGATGTTGCGCTCGCGCTTGGGCTTGATTTTGGCGTCTGCGGTGATGCAGAGGGCGGAATACCCGGCGGCCTCGGCCCGGGCGGCCATATCCAGGGTCAGTTCCCGGTCTTTGAAGAAGTACTGTTGGAACCACAAAGGGCCGGTGGCGACACTGGAGACGTCCTCCAAGGTGCGGGCGGCGTGGGAGCTGACGACCATAATGGTGCCGGCGGCTCCGGCGGCGCGGGCCGTGGCCAGCTCGGCGTCGGGGTGGGCTGCCTCGTGGTTGCCCGCCGGGTCCAGCATCACCGGGAAGCTGATGCGCTGCCCCAGCACGGTGGTGCTGAGGTCGCGCTGGCTGATGTCGGTCAGCATCTTGGGGCGCAGCATAATGGAGTCCAACACGGACCGGGTGCGGTGGAGGGTGATTTCATCGGTGGCCGCGCCGGCGATAAAATCGTAGTGGCCCTGTTCCAGTTTCTCGCGGGCAATGGCTTCGTACTCAAAGATGTTTACCGGCTCGTGGGGCATGACCTGACCTCCCGGTGGGATTTTGGCGGAAGTCTACGGCAGGGCGGGATAGCAGTCAAATCACGTCAAATAAGTCTAGATACACCCATCCCGGATTAGCAACGCGACAACCACTCCGGTCACTCCGCCCATAGGTCAAATGCGGGAAGTGGCTACGAGGCCTAAAATGGTCAACCGTAGGGGCGCGCCTGCCAGACTCGGCGTCAGAATAGCATTGCTGCTCACAGTACCAGCAGATATGGTTGCTTCTGCTCCCCAGCTTTGATCGAAAGGCAACCCAAAGGAAATCGGAAGGTTGCTTGTCAGTCCGATTCTGGAAGTAATCTATCCAACCCTGCGTGTACTGCTGGGCGTATCTGGCAACTTTGGTGGGTTCCGTTCCACGGTCTATACAGCGCAACCAGACTGCCCCCCCTTCTTGGGTCAGGTCAGACTGACGAGAGAGCAAGAAACGTTGTATCAAGTCGGCGTAGCGTTGCCGCTGAGCCTCTAACGGGCCCCCTTTGGACAGCAAGTCTTCATTTACCTGGCGGCGTAGCGTGTTCAACTCGGATTCTTCCTCGGAAGTCAGAGTTTCCTTCTGCCGCAGTTGCCGCAGCCGGTTAGATCTATTAATCGTAAGCAGGTCGGTAGGCTCCTCGAAGTCAGGTTCTCTCTCTAGATTGATGCGCGCAGCTGGTATGCACAGTGAAGGCAAGGATAGGAAGAGATAATCGTTACTTATCTCGCCATCTATGAATATATTCACGGTATTGCTGATTCTGAGAGTTGATAACTTTGAGTTTAACTGCCGCAAGATGGTGGTTTTGCCAGAAGCGTTGGGGCCGATAAACAGGTTCGCCCGTTCATCACAATCGAATTCGACTTGATTGATCAGTGGAGGCAGATCGCGGATGATTATCTTCGATACGTGCATAGCAAATCTCTAGCAGCCTAATCAGGCAGTTTATCCCACAATCCACTACCCACAGCCTTACTTTGTCAATTTCTCAACGGCGGTAAAAAATGAGATACTTGGCTAGGTATTCCTGCAAAATGAGCGAGGGAGAGATGGCCGACTACCAGACCTTTGATCTAGGCAACCTTCGGCTCCAGTCCGGCGCCACCCTGCGCGGCGCGTGGCTGGCCTACAAGACCTACGGGCGGCTGAACGCGGCGAAAGACAACGTTATTGTCTTTCCCACATTTTTCGGCGGCCAGCATTATCAGAACGAGGCGATAATCGGGCCGGGACAGGCGCTGGATCCGGCCCGGTACTTTATTGTGGTTCCCAATATGCTGGGCAATGGTCTGTCTTCGTCTCCCAGCAACACGCCGATGCCTTATGACCGGGCCAGGTTTCCGTTGGTCAGCCTGTACGACAACGTGACAGCCCAGCAACGGCTGGTGACCGAGCTGTTCGGCATCGAGCGCGTCGCTATGGTGGTCGGCTGGTCCATGGGGGCGCAGCAGACGTACCAGTGGGGGGCGCTGTACCCGAATATGGTGGAGCGTATCGCGCCCATCTGCGGGTCGGCGAAAACCTCGCAGCACAACTTCGTGTTCCTGGAGGGCGTGAAGGCGGCGCTGACCGCCGATGACGCCTGGGCCAACGGGTGGTACGAGACGCCGCCGTATAAGGGCCTGCGGGCGATGGGGCGGGTCTACGCCGGGTGGGCGGTGTCGCAGGCGTTTTACCGGGAAGAGGTGTACCTGGGCATCGGCTATTCGTCGCTGGAGGACTACTTGGTGGCCTTCTGGGAGGGCCGCCGCCTGGGGGCTGACGCCAATGACCTGCTGGCGATGATTCGGACGTGGCAGAACGCCGACATAAGCGCTAATGAGGTCTACAACGGCGACTTTCCAGCGGCTCTGGGCGCCATCACCGCCCGGGCCATGGTGATGCCGGGCCGCACCGACCTGTACTTCCCGCCGGAGGACAACGCGCTGGAGGTGGCCCAAATGCCCAACGCCGAACTGCGGCCTATCGAATCCATCTGGGGCCACCTGGCCGGCGGACCCGGCTTCAACCCGCCCGACGCCGCCTTTGTGGACGCCGCGCTGCGGGAGCTGCTGGCGGGGGAGCGTTGATTTACATTCCCGGCCATTTTTCGCTTTTGCGCCATAGAACTTTCAGCTTTTCAGCGGAATGAGCAACAGGGTCGGTGAGAATGTACATTTTGGATACAAGCTTTTCTGGGAAGCCTCCCCTTTTGCTCATATCATAGATTTGCCATTCATTTCCGTTGGTTAGAACGCCATACCAGGTTTGAAGTTTAAGATCGTCGGCGTAATTGCAGAGTTGAGACTCATTGCCCGTAGTCAGAATTTTCGAGCACGCCGATATAGGCTGGTTCTCGAATTTATTACCCTTGTTAAATTGCTTCCATCTCTGCTCTACGGCAATTTGCTCGCGCTTATCAATTTCCTGAGATTCTTCCGCCCCCCTTTCGAGTCAGACGCTTGGCTTCCACCAATATAACGGGGGTTTCACGCCCGGATTTAAAAAGCGCATAGTCAACTCTCCCTCCCTTAATTTCAAACTCTAACTTGACTTGCTTGGGGTCAGCGAGGTCCCATTCCAAAGCCCAAAGCACCGGGTCAATGAGCGCATACTTGGTGCGAGTTTCATATTCTGCTATGTGATTTCCGTGGATTTTCGCACGACTTATGACTGAGCTGATTGTGCGTTTAATCTGATTTTCGATTGTTGGCATATTATCAACCCCCGGCTACCAGACCTGCGAGAGGGTTAACTGCCTGAACCAGGACTTGCCGGCCTTGTATGGTTTCCGCGATTGAAAACCCTGAGCATTATTAAATCCTGATTCAGACAACGGCAAAGGGTCGCTAATCGTCGCCCGCAGGCGTGCCGGCCGGTTCACGGGGCGGCGCTTCCGCCAGTTCGTATAGGGTGCTGCGGGCACGGATTTGCTCGTCCCAGCCGCGCACACGCAGGTCTATCATCAGGCCGTCGGGGCCTTTGTACTTGCGGTTGGCGCGGCTGCTGCTGGGGCATTCAGTGGCGCCGTGCTCCGTCACCGTATTCACGGCGTCTTCCAAGTCGTCCACGTAGAAGCCGATGTGGTGCACGCCCTTGACCGTGGAGGGGCCTTCGCCCAGGTTCGGGGCGTCTTCGGTGCCCATCTTCAGGATGGCGAAGTAGATGTAGCCGTCGGTGAGCCACACGCCTTCTGCGCCGTTGTCTGGGGAGCGGCGCAGCTCGTCCAAGCCAAAGCAGCTCTTGTACCATTCGGCGGTGGCCGCCGGATCTTCGGTGTGCAGCGCGATATGCTTGATTCGCGGGGCCATATCCTTCTCCTCCGTTTAGGTTTTGCCTGCCAGCGTTTTTTCTCATCTGACCCTTCCCCCCAAGAAGAGGGAATGAAGCCGGAGAGAGGGAAAGAGAGAAGCGAGACAGGGAAGCTAGATTTTGCCCACCAAAGATTTGAGGGTGCTATAGGCGCGTTGGGCGGAATCGGGTTCGCCGGGGATGTCGAATATGTTGGCGACAAAGTCGGTTGCGCCGCCCTCGGCGAAGGTTTCCAGTTGGCGTTGCAATGACGCCTCATTGCCGATGACCGCCACTTCTGCCGGGCTTTCCACGCCTTCGATGTCCAGCACTCTCCGGTAGTTCACCAGCTCGCCGTAGCGCTGGTAGGACTCGGCGGCTTTCCGGCGTCCGGCGTTCTCGTCGTCGGTGGCTGCCGTGGGCAGGCCAACGCAGACGCGGGGTTCGCCGCGTCCGCTGTTTTCCGCGGCCCGGCGGATACGGGGGGTGATGTGCTGCTCGATGGTTCGCGGCCCGGCCATCCAGGTCACGGTGCCGTCCGCTACCTGACCGGCCAGACGCAGCATCTGCGGAGCCAGCGCCGATACTAGGATGGGGCAGGCCGGGCGTTCCAGGGACGCCAGCTCCAGGTTGACGTTGAAGAACTCTCCGTTGAACTGAACGGATCCCTGCTCCAGCAGCGGGCGCATCACCGAGAGGTATTCGCGGGTGTGCAGAGCCGGGCGGTCGTAGGGTATGCCGAAACCCTCTTCCATCCCGGGGCGGTGCGACGGGCCGATGCCCAGGATGAACCGTCCGTTGGCGGCGGTTGCGGTGGTGAGGGCCTGCTGGGCCAACGCCGCTGGATGGCGGGGGTAGGTGGGCACCACGCCCACGCCCAGCTCGATGCGGCTGGTCTGCATCCCAGCCAGGGCCAGGGCGGTCAACGCATCATAGCCGCGGGCCGATATGTGCGGGATCCAGAAGCTGTCGAAGCCGTCTTCCTCCGCCTGCTTGATGCGAGCAAGCAGGCCGTCCAAGGTCATCAGGTCGGCGACGGATGCGCCGACGAAAACTCCGATACGCATAGGCATACTCCTGCCAAGGTTCCTTCTCCCTTCGAGGGATGGGGTTGAGATGGGGCTGCTAGATTCCCATGGCCTCCAGGCCGACGCGGGACAGGTCTTCGTCGGCCTGGCCGCTGGGGTAGCCACCGACGCCAATGCCGCCGAGAATCACGCCGTCTTTCATTATCACCAAGCCGCCTTGGCCGTGGGTCATCATGGGGTCGCCCTGTTCGGCGATGCTGCGCCCCTGGCTGTGCAGGCGCTGGGCGTTTTCGCCAGAGTTCAAGCCCATCATCGCGGACGTGTACGCCTTGCGGGTGGCGTGGCGGCGGCTGAATATCCGCAGGTTATCCATTGTCAGGTAGGCCAGCAGGTTGCCGGCGCTGTCAACGATAGCCATTGCCACCGGCTCGTTGGGCGTTTCCATCGCCTTGTTGACCATTGCCGACATAGCGGCTTGGACTTGCGCCATTGTGGGAGCGGACATATCGCCTCCTTAATAAATCCAATTTCGGTTTGCCGGGTTATGCGACAGTGAGATTATACACATACATTGACAGGCATTGACGGGAAGAGTTTGAGCATTGCCCGATTTAGTAGTAGCCTAGTGCCGTCCGTTGTTCCATAGATTTTGGAGAGAAAAGGGGCGCAGAGGAGATAGTGATGACGACGCGGTTGGATTCGTGGCTGGCGCTGACCGAGGAAGATCCCATTGAGCCAGATATGCCCATCCTGGACCCGCACCATCATTTCTGGGAGCGGCCCGGCGACGTCTATCTGCTCGAAAACCTGCTGGCGGACACTGAGTTGGGGCATCGGGTGAACCAGACTGTGTTCGTTGAGTGCCACTCGATGTATCGCACGGATGGCCCGGCAGAGATGCGGCCAGTGGGCGAGGTGGAGTTCGTTGAGAGCATCGCCGCGTCCAATGCCCTTCGAGCAGCTCAGGGTGACGCGGGGAGAGCGACGGCGGTGGCTGCTGGTATAGTTGGCAACGCGGACCTGATGCTGGGAGATATGGTGGAGCCGGTGCTGGAGGCATTGGCAGAGGCCGGGAAAGGACGGTTTAAAGGGATACGCTGCACCGCCGCGTGGGACGCCAGCGCCGAAATCACGACGGCCCGGGCCAACTCCGCCGGTATGCTGGCCGACGCCAACTTCCGTAAGGGACTGGCGTGCCTGGAGCGGATCGGGCTTTCCTTCGACTGCATCGTCTACCATCCGCAGTTGACTGAAGTGGCGGACATGGCTCGCGCCTTCCCCGGCCTGACTATCATCCTCAACCACGTCGGTCGTCCGCTGGGTATCGGCCCCTATGCCGGGCGGCGCGAAGAGCTGATGCCGGAGTGGCGGCGAGGGATAGATGCGGTGGCCGAATGCCCCAACGTGGTGGTCAAAGTGGGCGGGCTAGGCAACCCCATCAGCGGCTTCGACTGGCATCAGCGGCCCTTCCCGCCGGGATCTCGGGAGATAGCGGCTTCAGGAGCGCCTTACTACCTGTACTGCATCGAGAAGTTTGGGGCTGACCGCTGTATGTTCGAGAGCAATTTCCCGGTGGACAAGCAGTCTTGCTCCTATACCGTGTGTTGGAACGCCTTCAAGCGCCTGGCCCGGGATTTCTCAGCCTCGGAACAGGCTGATCTTTTCCACAACACGGCGGCGCGTGCATACAGGCTGCCGGAGGTATAGGGGCTAATCGAGGGTAAAGAAAATGGTGGCAACGACTGGGCTCGAACCAGTGACCTAGCGCTTATGAAGCGCCCGCTCTGCCGCTGAGCTACGTTGCCACCGAGAGGCCATCCGGCCAGCCGCCAGGATGTAACCCGATACAACAATGTTAGTCGCGGGCTACCGCCGGTGTCAATTGCCGTATTTGGCGGATTGCTTTCCGGTTTGGGCGAATCACTCCCCCACATTGACTTGCCGGAGACGCCAGCGCTCCGGGGATTCCGCGCAAAGCACCGAAGCTGCGGCAAAAACCGGAGCGGCTATACTGTAAACGATAGCAAAGGCGTAACTCTGCCAAAGGTCAAAGACAACCCCCGCAAGCACTGGCCCGGCTAGAGCGCCCAGACCAACCCCCGTGTATAGCACGCCGATGATGCCGCTGACTGCTCGCGTGCCGAAGTAGTCGGCCATCACCGAGGGAGCCAACGCCACCGACCCGCCCCAGAAGGCGCCAACCATAACGGCGAAGATGCCGAGGCCAATCATTTCGTCAGCCGTAAGCCACAGGATGCAGCTTAGACCAACTCCACCGAACGACAGGCCCAGACCACGCCAGCGTCCGATGCGGTCTGCCACGGCGCCGATGACGAAGCGCCCCACGGCGCTGCCTATGCCCAGCAGGCTCAGCAGCCCCGCCGCCGTTTTGGGGGAGATGCCTCGGTCTTCGGCATAAGGCACCAGGTGGACTATCGGGGTGAACTGTCCGAAAGAGGCAAGGAGGAATCCAATGAACAACAAAAGGAATGGACGTGAACGTATGGCTGAGGCAAGTTGAATGCCGCGCTCCGTCTCCCCTGCCGCCGGGCCGCTTCGGCGGTTGTGGGCGGGGCTGGTTACCAGGAGACCCGCCGCCCCTCCGGCGGCCGCCACGATAACTCCAACGACAAGGAAGGCGAGACGCCATTCCAGTTCGCCAATCATGGCGGCTGCGAAGGGAGGCACGGCCAGAGTGCCGGCGCCGATTCCCGCTATGGCGATGCCTGATGCAAGCCCGCGACGGCGGTCGAACCATTTCTGAACTGCGCCCACCGCAGGCACATAAGCCAGACCTACGCCTCCTCCTATCCCAATGGCGAAGGCTGCTTGGACTTGCCACAAGGCTTGAGCGACGCTTGCTGCAATCAGGCCGCAGCCGACCAACGCCGTGCCTCCGGCAACCAGCACCCTGGGCCCTAATCGGTCGGCTGCCGTCCCGCTCAAAGGCCCCACGCTGAAAAGCACCAGGATTGCAACCGAGAAAACAGCAGAAACGGCGGCGCGAGAAGCCCCGAACTCATCCTGCAACGGCGCGAAGAATGTGCCGAAGGAATAGGCGCTGCCGAACCCCAACAGCAGAATGAGGAAAGTGCCGGTAACCGCATACCAGCCGCGCCGGGACTCCTGCGGGTGAACTTCACTCATAAAGCCCTGGAATTATGCGCTGAATCGTTGGCTGTTGAAGACTAAGCATCTACAATAGACCCCGATGTCTTCCTCAAACCTCACTCACCGGGAACTGCTGGAACATATCGCGGTGCAGCTCCGCGAGGCGGTGGTGGAGTTGGCCGAGCAACTGCGGCCTTTCCCCGCATTTATGGGTATGAGTTCGTTGCAGGCCATCGAACTGGAGCCGCCGCCGGACGATAGAGCCGAATGGGGCTGCATTATAGTGTTGCCCGACGGGGAAATCTGCGAGATGGAGCTGGAGGTCATTCCCGGGCCTGTAGGGCCGGCCGACGTTGACCAAGTGGAGAAGTACAGGCCTCTGGAGCTATCCGCCGGGGATTACATCCACTTTGCCGCCGCCGCCCTGCGGCTGATGTACCAGGAATTACAACGCCGGGAGCCGGGCTGATGCCACCTCGCAAGGGGCCGCGTGTTGCTACCGTCCATATCTCAGGACACGGGTTGGGTAAAGCTGCCTCCTAACCGGGTCTGCCACGAGCAGGGCGGTTTCCAGCGCCACTACGCCCAGGAGATTCGGTTCGCCCGCACCGGCGAATGTCACTGGCGTCGTGATTCGCTGTCCTTCCAGACGAATCAGCGTTTCCCCAACTTGTACCGTCTCAATGCTTCCGTCGGCTAGCTCGGACTCAAGCGTCCGCTGCACCGGGACTTCTAGCCGGCGCAACAGATCGCTGGGAACTTGAGAGAAAGTGGAGCCAGTGTCCACCATGACCTCCACTGGCTCAAAACGTTCTCCCTTGGTGTCGCCAACCTCAATGGTTAACCTTATCTCTCCCATTGCGTTTTTAGTCCTCCAATTCCAAGTCAACATCGCCGCTGCGGCCGCCGCGCTTGCGGACGAGGCGCACGCCCTCGATGCGTATGCCCCGGTCTACGGCCTTGCACATATCGTAGAGGGTTAACGCCGCCACGGAGACGGCGGTCATGGCCTCCATCTCGACGCCGGTGCGGGCGGTGGTACTGGCCGTTGCGATGATGTTGATGCGGCGGCGCTCTTCGTCCAATTCCAGTTCAACGTCCACTTTGTCCAGCGGGAGGGGGTGGCAGAGAGGTATCAACTCCGAGGTCTTCTTGGCGCCCATAATGCCGGCTATCTGGGCGATGGTCAGGACGTCCCCCTTCTTCATTAGGCCTTCTCGGATTAAGCGTGCGGTTTCCGGCTGTATGGACACGAAACCGCGAGCCACGGCCTCGCGGCTGGTGACGTCCTTCTCGCCCACGTCCACCATCCGCGCCCGGCCCTGTTCGTCTAGGTGGGTCAGCGACTGCTGCTCTGTTGGCGAAGTCATAACAATCCTGTCCTGGGATTTTCAAATCCTTCATCACGGGGAAGGTCATTAAGATTGGCGGTTGCCACGGCCAGCTTGTCGGCGCGGACGTTGCCCTCGTTGCCGGCGTGTCCCTTGACCCAGCGCAGCTCCACCTCGTGCCGCTCCAGCGCCGCCAACAGCCGCTCCCACAGATCGGGGTTGATGGCCCGCTCGCGCTTGTTGCGCATCCAGCCGTTGGATTGCCATCTCTTGGCCCAGCCCTTTTCGATGGCGTCCACGACGTAGCGGGAATCGCTGTATACCGTTACGCAGCAAGGCTCCAACAGGGTTTCAAGGCCAACGATCACTGCCAGAATTTCCATGCGGTTGTTGGTGGTGCGCCTGAAGCCGCCGGATAGTTCTTTCTCGTGTCCATTATGCTCTAGGATCGCAGCAAATCCACCGGGACCCGGGTTGCCAAGGCAGGAGCCGTCGGTGTGAATGATCACGCGCCGAAGTTGAGAAACAGCGTTACTGTCCACGCCCTACCCCCCAATTTGATACATCTCCACCTTGGCTGGGCGGGGCATACCCGGCGTGGCGGCGGCGCGTTCCTCTGAGTAGCGGTCGGAGCGGCGGGTCCAGATGCTGGCGATTAGCTGGCGCAGATCGTCGTCGGTAGCCCCATCGCGCATCGAGTCGCGCAGGCTGGTTCCGCGGGTGGCGAAGAGGCAGGTGAAGATCTGTCCGTCAGTGGAGAGGCGCAGGCGGGTGCAGGCCCCGCAGAAAGGACGGGTTACGGAGGCGATGACACCAATTTCTCCGCTGCCGTCGCGGTACAGGTAGCGCTCGGCCACCTCGCCCGAGTAGTTGCCGGGCGCAGGTTCCAGCGGCATTTCGGCGTCAATGCGGGCAATGATTTCGTCGGCAGATACAACCTCGTCTAGTTTCCAGCCATTGCGGTTGCCCACGTCCATGTATTCGATAAACCGGACAATATGGCCGGCGCCCTTGAAGTGGCGAGCCAGATCCACGACGGTATGGTCGTTGACGCCCCGCTGCACCACTGCGTTTATCTTGATGGGCGCCAATCCCACGCCGGCGGCCTGCTGAATGGCGTGTAGCACGCGCCTTGCGCCGAATCCCCGCCCGTTCATCTTCTTGAAAACCTCGTCGTCTATGCTGTCGAGGCTGACGGTAACTCGGTGCAACCCAGCGTCCTTCAGTTCCTGCGCCTGCTGGGCCAGCAGGTAGCCGTTGGTGGTGAGGGTGACATCGGTGATGCCTTCGACGGCGGCGATTTGGGCTATTAGCTGGGACAGGTCAGTCCGCAGCAACGGCTCGCCGCCGGTGATGCGCGCTTTGGCGACGCCGAACTCAGCGAATAGTCTGGTCAGGCGAACGATTTCCTCGAAGGTCAGGATTTCCTCGCGGGGCAGAAACGCATAGGCCTCGCCGTAGATTTCGGCGGGCATACAGTAAGGACAACGGAAGTTGCAACGGTCTGTAACCGAGATGCGCAAATCCCGCATAGGCCGGGCCATTGTGTCAACTACGTTCATTGTGTCAACTACATTCAAGGACATAGGCGTCTGAGCTTATAACCGCAAATAATTCAGGCAGATTCGGAAGCAATACGGAGCAGGGCATTGATGGCGCGGGCGGCGGCGCAACCCCGGTGGCTGATGCGGTTCTTGTCTTCCAGCGATAGCTGGGCCATGGTCTTGCCGAAGGATAGCAGGTGAAACACTGGATCGTAACCGAAGCCGCCATCGCCTTCCGGTTCATATTGTATCATTCCGGCTACCGAGCCAACTACCGACGCCGATAGTTTGGGCTGGCCGTCCGTTTCCGAAGGGGGCCGCGCCACATTGATGACGCAGCGGAATCGGGCAGTTCGCCGGCGCCATGGCACGCCGTTCAGGTTTCGCAGCAACAGGGCTACTCGGTCGGCGTCGGAATGGCAGGCCCCTGCTTCATCCGGAGCTGGGCCGTAACGGGCCGAGCGCACGCCGGGCTCGCCGCCGAGGGCGTCCACCTCCAGCCCCGAATCGTCGGCCAGAGTCAGCATTCCGCTGAGAGAGGCGTATTCTGACGCTTTGAGCCATGCGTTTTCAGCAAAGGTCTCGCCGGTTTCTTCCACTTCGTGGCTGATATCAAGGTCTCTGAGCGAGACGAGGTTGTATGGGGCGTCGCGCAGCAGCCCGGCGTACTCCCGCAGCTTGCCTGGGTTGCCGGTGGCGACTAATAGCCGCTGTTTTTCGCTCATATTACGCCTCGCTCGGAAAGCCCGGTCAGTTCCTCCTCGCCCAGCCCCAGCCATGCGCCGTAAACGGCGGCGTTGTGCTGGCCGACTGTGGGGCCGGCGTGTTCCACTGCGCCGGGGGTTTCGCTGAACTTGGGTACAATGCCCAGCATCCGAGTATGGCCCAACTCCGGGTCGTCTATCTCTATGATGTCCTCGCGGGCCTGGTAGTGGGGGTCTTCAACAATTTGGGCCGCACTGTAAACCGGGCCTACCACGCCCCCGGCCGGGATTAACTGCTCCAGCGTCTCGTCCAGCGAGCGCTTCGAGAGCCAAGCGTCCAGCTCACCATTGAGTTCCACCCGGTTTTCGATACGGGAAGCGTTGTCAGCGAAGGCGGGGCGGTCTATCAGTTCCGGCCGGCCCATGGCGCGGGCCAGGTTCTCGAAGGTGCTTTGCGAGGTGGCGGAGAGTCCCAGCCAGCGCCCTTCTCCGTCGTCTGAAGGGCCGGTGCGGTACAGGCTGCGGGGAGCGGCGTCCGGGAAGTCATTGCCCACTCTCTCTCGGTTTATGCCCAGCAAATCGAACATGGTTATGTGGGGAATGCAAAGGCGGAATAGCGGCTCGAATAGCGACACGTCCACCACCTGCCCCGTGCCCCCGCCCCCGGCATCGCGGTGGTAGAGGGCCATCATTCCGGCCATTGCTCCAAAGACGCCGGCCACCTCGTCGGCCAGCGGCACGGGCGGCAGCACCGGCGGGGTGTCCTGGAACCCGGTCATGCCCACGTAACCGCTCATGCACTCGGCGATAGTGCCGAAGCCGGGGCGGTCTTTGTAGGGGCCGGTCTGCCCGAAGCCGGAATAGCGCAGCATCACCAGCCTGGGGTTGATTTGGCGCAGCTCGTCCGGGCCAAGTCCCCAGCGCTCCATGACGCCGGGGCGGAACCCCTCGATAAGCACGTCGGCGCGGGCAGCCAGGTCTTTGAGGATGCTCTGCCCCTCTGCGTTGCCGAGGTTGAGCGTGACGGATTTCTTGTTTCTGGAATGCACCTTCCACCACAGGGAGACGCCGTTGGCGAAAGGCCCCCAGTTTCGCAGAGGATCGCCCCCGCCGGGGCGCTCCACTTTCACCACCTCTGCGCCGAAGTCGGCCATCAGGCTGCTGGCAGTTCCTCCGGCCACTATCATAGACAGATCCAGCGCCCGCAGGCCGGACAGCGGCCCTTTTCCTGTATCCTGATTCGCTTCGGTCAAACCTGCCCTCTCGCTCAAGCGGATTTCCGGCGTCTATCTTACCACTATGGCATATTCCTTCTCAGCACACTTATGCCCGGCCTCAGCACACTTATGCCCGGCGCATTTACGGCTCTCCAACCTCTCTCACAGGGAAACGGAATTCTAGTTAATTTCCGGCGTTAGTCAGAAATTCAGTTCAGAAATTCAGTGCGGATAGCCGCCGACTTTCTGATATAATTCCAGCGATGTTTTTGGACGATTACTTCAGGCAGTATGGGCTGATTGCCATTTTCTGCGTCGTGGCCGTGGCCGTGCCGGTCAGTATTCTGGTCATGTCGTGGGGAATGTCGCGCATCGGCCTGCGCCCGCGGGCGCCCAGCCAGGTCAAGGCCGAGACGTATGAGTGCGGCATGGAGGCCATTGGCGGCAAGTGGGATCTGTTCAACTTTCGCTACTATATGTTCGCTATCCTTTTCGTCATCTTCGATGTCGAGGTGATATTCCTGTATCCTTGGGCCACCAAGTTCCTACGGCTGGAGCTTTTCGCCCTCATTGAGATGGCGGTATTCGTGGGAATTTTGCTGGTGGGCTGGGCCTATGCCTGGCGCAAGCGCGATTTGGAATGGGGATAGCCCCCGAATCATTGCTTCTGCAATCGCACCTTACCCCGGCCCTACCTCTCGTGAGAGAAGGAATATGAAGGTTATGGGAGGCGGATGATACAGCCATCGCAAAACGGAGAGTCATTACAGGCGCGCACTTGGGAGTTGGACCGTACCGAAGGACGCGCCGTACAGGAATTGAAGGACGCTTCGCCGGAGCCGCTGTCTGAGCCGATTATCGAAGTTCCCGACGACCTGAAAGGGAACTTGATGGTCACTTCCATTGACGCCCTGGTCAACTGGGGGCGCAAGTCGTCGGCCTGGCCGGTCACCTTCGGTCTGGCTTGTTGCGCTTTCGAGATGATAGCCAGCAGCATGGGCCGGTTCGACATCGCGCGCTTTGGAATGGAGGCCTTCCGCGCCTCGCCCCGCCAGGCCGACCTGCTCATCATCGCAGGAACGGTCACGTGGAAAATGGCCCCGCCCATCCGCCGTATCTACGACCAGATGGCAGAACCCAAGTGGGTGATTTCTATGGGGGTATGCGCCACCAGCGGCGGCCCCTACTACGGCTCCTACAGTGTCGTGCCGGGAGTTGACCACATCATCCCCGTGGACGTCTATGTGCCGGGCTGTCCGCCGCGCCCCGACGCCCTGCTTTACGGCATCATGGAGTTGCACGAGAAAATCAAGCGACACCGCAATCTGCCCAGCGGCTCCTTGCGCTCTCTGCTGGGCCGCGGCGCTTCTACTGCACCGGCCCAGGCTGAGGAGCAGTAGCGCGATGGGCCTGCTCCACCTAGGCGGTCTCGCCTTGTCCCACCGCGTTTCCGGCGCGGTGCCGGACTCGGTTATTCCCTCTCCCACCGAGGGGTGGTTAGGGACGGGGCGTTCCGAAGCCCTGTGGGTCAAGGCGCCGTGCATCGCCGACGTTGCCGCGTTCTTGCAACAGGACGATGAGTTGGACTTCCAGTATCTCAACTCCATTTCCGCGATAGACTTTATCGGCGGCTTTGAGTTGGTCTACCACCTGACTTCGTTCCGCCTAGGCCACAAGGCGACCATGCGTGCTTGCCTGGCCGGGCGGGAGAACCTGTCGGCTCCGTCAGTTTATCACCTGTGGCGCGGAGCCGACTTCCAAGAACGGGAAATCTGGGATCTCATGGGCATTCGGTTCGAGGGTCACCCCAATATGAAACGCATTATGCTGTGGGAAGGCTTCGAGGGCCACCCGCTACGAAAGGATTTCCTAGGATGACCACTGGGGCCACATCAAATATACGAACTGAGCCGATGACGGTAAATATTGGCCCGCAGCACCCCAGCACCCATGGTGTGTTCCGGTTGCGGGTTACCTTCGACGGCGAGGAAATCTTGCAAGTGGAGCCGATCTTCGGCTACTTGCATCGCGGCACGGAAAAGCTGGCCGAGGAGCGCAATTACACTCAGGTGGTTACGTTGACCGACCGGCTGGACTACGTTTCCTCGATGATAAACAACCAGGCCTACTGCTTGGCGGTGGAGAAACTGCTGGGAGTGGAAGTGCCGATGCGGGGCAAGTACCTGCGGACGCTGGCCGCCGAGTTGCAGCGCATCGCGGCGCACCTTATGGGCATCGGCTTCATTATCCAGGACCTGGGCGCCCTTGGCACGCCTTTGATGTATTGCTTCCGTTCACGGGAGCGCATCCTAGACTTATTCGAGATGTTGTGCGGCGCGCGCATAACCGTAAGCTATATGCGCCCTGGAGGCGTATTCTTCGACTCGCCGCCCGAATTCTGGCCTGCGCTGGCCCAGTTTCTGACAGATTTCGAGGAAGAATACAAAGAACTGGGGCAACTACTGCTGGAAAACGAAATCATCATGATCCGCACTAGGGGAGTCAGCTCTCTGCCTTTGGACGTGGCGATTAATTGCTCGGTTAGCGGACCGGTGTTGCGGGCCAGCGGGCTGGACTGGGACTGGCGCAAGGTGGAGCCTTACGACGCCTATGGCCTCGTGGAGTTCGACGTCCCCACCGCCGAGGCGGGTGACAATTATGACCGCTTCTGGGTGCGGATACAGGAAATACGGCAGAGCGTGCGAATAATCCGCCAGTGCATTGCGCAGATTGAGCCTGGCCCAGTGCGGGCGGATGTGCCTCTGGTGTTGCGCCCTGAACCGGGCGCCGAAGCCTACGGCCGTGTGGAGGCATCCAAGGGCGAGCTGGCTTTCTACTTGGTCAGCGATGGCGGTATCAGCCCCTATCGCTGCAAAATACGGTCTCCCTCTCTGCTCAACCTCACCGTCACCGAGCATCTGCTGGTGGGTTGGAAGCTGGCCGATATGATTGTTACGCTGGGCAGTGTTGACATAAACATGGGTGAAGTGGACCGTTGAACCCGTCATCTCTTGGGTGCCGGCTTGGGCCGGACAATATCCTGTATGACACCTTGATGTTCCGCGAGGTTTATAACTTCGCAGGACAGTTGTTGCCCTGCTGGATGTCGTGGCTCATAGCCGGGTTCGTGATGATCTTCCTGCTGGTCAACGCGGTGCTGCTCGGAGCAGCGGTATTTTCTTGGCTGGAGCGGCGGCTCATCGGCAAGTTCCAGAACCGGCTTGGCCCCAACCGCTGGGGGCCTTTCGGCCTGTTCCAGCCCATAGCCGACCTGGTAAAGCTGTTGCTCAAGGAAGATCTAACTCCGGGAACTGCCGATCGCTGGGTGTTCTTGGCGGTTCCCATCGCCATGGTCGCGCCGGTGATGCTGGTTATGGCGGTGGTGCCTTTCGCCAAGGACACGGCCCTTGCCAACCTGAATGTCGGCGTGTTGTACATTCTCGCGGTGACTTCGATAACTTCCATTGCCATCTTCATGGCGGGTTGGTCGTCCAACAACCGCTTCGCTCTGTTCGGAGCGGCCCGGGGCGTAGCAGTGCTGATAAGCTACGAAGTTCCAGTGGTGGTGTCGCTCCTGGGCGTAGTGATGATTGCGGGTTCGATGTCGCTGGCTGACGTGGTGTCGGCCCAGACGCTGCCTTTTATAATCGTGCAGCCGCTGGCTTTTTTTGTGTTCGTGGCTGGAACCGCAGCCGAGCTGAACCGCACGCCTTTTGATATGGCCGAAGCGGAATCGGAGCTTATCGCGGGTTACCACACCGAGTATAGCGGCATCAAGTTCGCTATGATACAGGCCGCCGAGTTCGGTGGAGTGATGGTCGCCTCGGCAGTCATCACCACTCTCTTCCTCAGCGGTTGGGAAGGCCCGGTTGACCGATGGCTGGGCTGGCTGTGGTTCCTGCTCAAGGTGATGGCGGTTGCCACAGTGTTCATCTGGGTGCGGGCCACCTTCCCGCGCCTGCGGATTGACCAACTGCTGGCGCTGGCTTGGAAGTTCCTGTTGCCGGCTAGTCTGATAAACCTGCTGGCTACGTCACTGGAGGTCTACTTCCTGCGCGACGAGGCGGGCTTACTCACGCGCGGAGATCTGGGGATTATGACCGGAATCAACTTGGCCGTGATGACGGCCTGCATATTTATCTTCGGGAGTCTGGTGCGGGAAAAGGTGCGGCCCGCCACGCCCATTCGGGGCAGCGCGCCCACGCTCCCGCCCGGCGCCACCGTGGTGGAGGCGGACTGATATGTATGGGTTGGCTATGGTAAAAGGGTTGATGGTCACCCTGAAAAACCTGACCAAGAAGCCCTTCACGGTGCAGTACCCGGAGGAGCGGCTGAAGCAGCACCCTCGTTTCCGGGGCGAGGAATTCGTGTGGTATGAAGAGCGTTGCACCGGCTGCGCTTCCTGCGCCAAGTATTGCCCGTTGGGGATAATCAAGATTGTGACCAGCCCCAGCGAAACCGCTGTACCGCAGGGGGACAAGTACCGGCTGGAAGTTTTCGACATCTCCATCAACCGCTGTATGTTCTGTGGCCTGTGCGTGGAAGCCTGCCCTTATGATGCGCTGTTCATGGGCAGCGGCTTCGAGCAGGGCAAGTATTCCCGCCAAGACATGATTATTACCATTGACGAACTGCGCCAGGCCGATAAGCGACCCAGCACCTTTTTTCGTCCCCAGCTTGAGGCTCAGGAATACGACCCCCGCGCGGGCAAGCCTCTGGATTGGCAGCAGGTGGGCCGGGAGTCGTGGCAGTGGCATCAGCGGGAGAAAGCCGGAATGCGCATCGCCGGACGCGCGGCCCCGGAGGATGGCGTGAACCGCGGCGCGGGAGATCCGGCCTAGATGCTGTTTCAAGAAGTCGTGTTCTGGCTGCTCACGTTGGTGGCCGTCGGTTCGTCGCTAGGGGTCGTGTTAATACGCGACCTGTTTCGCGCCGCTCTGTTGCTGGTAGCCGTGTTTGTGGCCGTGGCTGGCTACTTCGTCCTGCTCAGCGCGGAGTTCTTAGCAGTGGTGCAGGTGCTGATTTACGCCGGAGCAATATCGGTTCTGATTATCTTTGCCGTCATGCTGACCCGCGATGTGCAGCGCGGTAACCAGCCTAACCGTCTTCAGATTCCTGCTGCGGTTCTAGCGGCGCTTCTTCTGGCCGCACTGGTGACCGTGGCTGTGGATACCCAGTGGAATTTCCTTCCCGAAGAAGAGCGGGAAAGCGTTGACCTAGTGCAGACAGGCGCTGTTTCCAACATTCCCGCCGAATCGCTGGAGCAGGCGGGTGTTACAGGAGCCGCCGAGCAGGAATCAGCGCAAAGCGCGGGACTGGCAGACTTGCTCACCGGCAAGTATGTGCTGCCCTTCGAGGCCGTGTCAGTGCTGTTGCTGGCCGCCCTTATCGGCGCTTTGGCGTTGGTGCGGCCCCGGGCTGCGGGGGGCAGTTCCACTTCGGGCGCATCCGGTTCGCCATCATTCCCTCTCCCCCCCGGAGAGGGCTAGGGTGAGGGCGCGCTATGTCTTTTGAAGCGTTCATGATTGTCGCGGCGGTTCTGTTTTGCATTGGGCTGTACGGTTCGCTGGCCCGCCGCAACGTGCTGGCTGTGCTGATGTCCATTGAGCTCATGTTTAATGCTGTAAACGTCACGCTGGTGGCGATGGCGAAATACCTGGCCCCAGTCAGCTTGCAAGATGATATAAGCGCTGCGCTCACCGGGCAGGTGTTCGCCGTTTTCATCATAACCGTTGCGGCGGCGGAGATTGCCCTCGGTCTCGGCATCGTGTTCGCTATGTACCGGACAAACGAGTCGGTGGACCTCACCGAAGCATCGGCAATGAGAAACTAGAGCCGGAATATGTGGGTCGAGTTCAGAAGGGCACCCAACCTGATGCTGGCGGAAATGTGGAAAGAGGTCCTCGAAGGCGAGGGCCTGCCCGCGCGCATCTTGCCGTCTTCGATAGAGAGCGGAGGCGGTATCCTGGACTGGAGCGAGCGGGCGCCGTTCAACGTCTACGTCCCAAAAGGGCGGGAACACGTGGCCGAGGAGATACTGAGGAAACTGTAGATGGTCACCGAAGCCGCCATTTGGTCCATATTCCTGATTCCCTTGGGCTCTTTTGTCCTGATTGCCCTGGTCATACGGCCATTTCTCAACCGCTGGCCGCTACTGGCTGCCGTCAGCACCATCGGCGCGCTCACCGCGGCGGCGGCGCTGGCGATACTGACTCTGCGGTCGGTCATCCTCGGGAACACTGCCGTCTTCAATACCTGGGAGTGGCTGTCCCTCGGCGGCGCAACCATAGAGATGGGCTTGCTGGTGGACCCGCTTACCGCCGTTATGCTGGTGGTGGTAACTTCCATCAGTCTGCTGATACAGATTTACTCGGTGGGATATATGCGGGGCGATCCGGGATTTGCCCGGTACTTCGCCTATATGTCCCTGTTCACCGCCTCTATGCTGGGGCTGATCCTCTCTAGCAACATCATCCAGTTATACGCCTTCTGGGAGCTGGTGGGAGTGTCGTCCTACTTGCTCATCGGCTTCTGGCACGAGCGTCCTTCGGCGGCAGCCGCCGCTAAAAAGGCGTTCATCATCACCCGCATCGGCGACGTGGGATTCCTGATAGCGATCCTGTATCTGTTTTTCAAGGCCGACGATTTCGCTGCCGCCGGACTTAACGCCTTCCATATTCCCGATATTTGGCAGGCGGCCCAACCGCTGGCCGCCGGCGGCGCGGTATTGGCTGGAGCATCCTTGACGTGGATGGCGCTGGGCATCTTCGCCGGAGCTGTGGGCAAGTCGGGCCAATTCCCGCTTCATGCCTGGCTACCAGACGCCATGGAAGGCCCGACGCCGGTGAGCGCGCTGATTCACGCGGCCACGATGGTTGCGGCCGGAGTCTTCCTGGTGGCCCGCTTCTTCCCGGTGTTCCAGCAATCGGACACCGCTATGGCCGTGGTCGCCCTTGTCGGGGTTTTCACCGCCCTCATGGCTGCCACTATTGGCCTGGTGATGAACGACATAAAGCGGGTGATGGCCTATTCCACGGTCAGCCAGCTTGGCTACATGATGGCCGCATTGGGGTTGGGAGCATACGCCCCGGCCATATTCCACTTGATCACGCACGCGGTATTCAAAGCCCTGCTGTTCCTGGGAGCGGGAAGCGTAAATCATGCCAGCGGCACGTTCGATATGCGGTATATGGGAGGGCTTTGGCGCTATATGCCCGCCACCTATCTGTTGGTGGTTATAGCTGCTCTCAGCCTCATTGGTATCATCCCGCTGTCTGGGTTCTGGAGCAAGGATGAAATCCTGCTCGCCGCCTTCGATGGAAGCAGCCACATTGCCGACTGGATTAACGTTGTTTCTTTCGTTGGACTGATTGCCGGCGTAATGCTTACTGCCTTTTACACCGTCCGGATGGTGATGCTCACCTTCCACGGAGAGTTCCGCGGCGGCATTGTTCAGGAACAAGCGGACCAGCATCCTGAAAGCCAGGACGAAGATGTCCACGCGCCGGCGCACGCTGATGACCGCAATGAAGGCGCAGAGGGCGACGCGACTCACCACGGGCACGGCGGCACGCACCTGGCAGAGTCGCCTTTGGTTATGGTGGCGCCAATGGCCCTGCTGGGATTGGGAGCGGTCGTTATCGGCTATGTAATAAACCCGCAGTGGATCGACTTTCTAACCGTGCCGGTGCACTGGGCGACCGGATTCGTGGCCGACGGCCTTCATGTTGCTACCGGAGGCGAAGGACACGCTGAGCTGCCCAAGTTCAACTGGGTGATTGCGGGTATTTCCACGGTCGCTGCTGTAGGCGGGTCGTTGCTGGGTCTGGCGGTCTACGGACTGCCCTTCAAGAGGTTCAGGACGGGTGGAGACCGGGTTCGAGAGCCGCTACGCTATCTGGGGCCAGTCTATACCCTGCTGTACCAGAAGTACTATATTGACGCGCTGTATGAAGATATTATTGTCCGGCGCAGTTTCTACCGCGGTTTCGCCGGGCTTGCCAATTGGCTGGACCGGCGCATTGTGGACGGCTTCGTAGATTTGGTTGGCTGGTTCTTCCGCAACGTCGGTTCCGCTGTGGGGCGGCTCCAAACCGGGCAGACGCAGGCATACGCCACCGCTGCGGCGCTGGGAACGCTGCTAATTATTCTGGGTTTCCTGCTGGCCTGAAGCAGGACCAAGGAACGGCATTACTGCTATGGCAACGGAGTTCAACGGACTGTTGACAGCAACGGTGTTCCTGCCTGCGGCGGGAGCGGTGCTGCTGTTGCTCCTGCGTGGCGACCGCGTGATTCGCGGCGCGGCAGTAGCGGTAGCGGTTGCGGAGCTGGTGTTGGCCCTGCTGGTTTTCGTTTTCTTCGACAGGGCTGAGGACGCCGCCCGATTCCAGTTCGTTGACCATTTTGCCTGGATACCGGACGCCGGACTCAAGGCATCATACCTGCTGGCGGCAGACGGGCTGTCCACTCCGCTGGTGGCCCTGACCGGACTGCTCGGCTTTTGCGCCGTGTTGTCTTCCTGGCATATCACGCTGCGGGTGAAGGAGTACTTCTTCTGGCTGCTGTTGCTTCAGACGGCGGTGATGGGGGTGTTCACCTCTCTCGACCTGTTGCTTTTCTTCCTGTTCTGGGAGCTGGAATTGGTGCCGATGTATATGCTCATCTCCATCTGGGGAAGCGGGCGCAAAGAGTACTCGGCAATGAAATTCCTCATCTTCACTATCCTGGGCAGCGCCTTTATGCTGATAGCCATCGTCGCGGTGTTCCTCACGCCCGGCGTCGGCACATTCAATCTGATTGAACTATCGGGTCCCGGCGCAATCCTGACTGCCGCCGCGACGCTGATACCCTTGGCCTGGCTGTTCTGGCTGTTTTTCGTCGCTTTCGCAGTGAAGCTGCCCACTTGGCCGTTGCACACATGGCTGCCCGATGCCCATACAGACGCGCCTACCGCCGCCAGCGTAATGCTGGCCGGTGTGTTGCTGAAGATGGGCGGCTATGGGCTGCTGCGGGTCAACGTGGGTCTGTTTCCTGATCAGGCGGAGCAGTTCGCATGGGTGCTGGTGGTGTTGGGCGTGGTCAGCGTGCTTTACGGCGCGTTCGTTACGATGCGCCAGACCGATCTGAAGCGGCTTATCGCCTACTCCAGCGTCAGCCACATGGGGCTGGTGATGCTAGGTATCGGCTCAGTGGGAGTAGCCAGCGGGAGCCTCTCTGTTACCGGACTCAGCGGAGCGGCGATGCAGTTGTTCACCCACGGCACCATAACCGGGCTGCTGTTCTTGGCCGTGGGTATCGTCTACGAAAAAACACACACCCGACACATTCCTGACCTCGGCGGGCTGGCCGGGCGGATGCCCTTTGTCGCCGCGGCGATGCTGATTGCCGGGCTGGCCTCGCTGGGACTGCCGGGGCTGAGCGGTTTCGTATCGGAGCTGCTGGTGTTCCTCGGCGCCTTCCGGTCATACGCCTGGCCCACAGTGCTGGCGGTGTTGGGCATCGTGCTGGCCGCCGGTTACATCCTGTGGATGATGGAGCGCACCTTCTTTGGTGCGCGCCGAGAGCGGTTCTCTCATCTGACTGACGCTTCTTTAGTGGAGGCTGTTCCGCTGGCGCTGATGGCCGTCTGCATTATCGGCATAGGGATATATCCTGCTCTTCTGACCGACGTATTCGATTCAGCCCTGGAACCTATGATAAAGGCGATAAACGGCGGCTAGCCGAGCCTTTCGGCTCCGCTCAGGACAGGAATGAACGCCCACGACCTATACGCAGTTTCGCCGTACTTGGCCATGGCCGGGGCGGCGACGCTTGTCATCATTTTCGACCTGCTGCTTCCCCGCAGGATGCACGGTCTGCTGCCCTACCTGGCATTCCTGCTGCTGGCCGGCCCCTTTATCCTGAGTCTGGTGCAGTTCTACGACTTGGGATTGTCCGCCAATCTGGTGCGAAGCGGCGGGGAAAGCGCGGAAGCCAGCATACTGTTGGGCAGCCTGTCCGTTGACCGGTTCGCGCTGTTCTTCAACTTCCTGGTGACCGGAGCAGTCGGTCTGGTGGTGCTGGCGTCTACCGAATACGTGCGTCTGCTGCCCAGGTTCCAAGGCGAGTATTTTGGGCTGCTCCTGTTTTCTGCCACCGGCATGATGTTGCTGGCGTCCGCGACCGAACTGATAACCATCTATGTGGCGCTGGAGTTGACCACCCTGCCGCTGGCAGCCTTGGGAGCCTTCCTGATGAACGGACGCTCCAGCGAGGCCGGGATCAAATTCCTAATCATTGGCGCAATCAGCTCTGCGCTGCTGCTTTACGGCATGGCCTTGGTGTTTGGCTTCACTGGAAGCACCCAGTTGGCGGACATCTCCGCCGCCGTCGGGCGGGCCGGAGGCGGCGTGGCCTTTGGCAACTACGCGCTGCTGGTGGGCCTGATGCTGCTGGTGGCCGGGTTCGGCTTCAAGATTTCCGCCGCTCCCTTCCAGATGTGGGTGCCCGACGTATACGAAGGCGCACCCACTCCGGTGGTTGCCTTCCTGTCTGTCGCCAGCAAGGCCGCCGGATTCGCCGTGCTGCTGCGGGTGATGTTCACCGGCTTCTTCGACGTGTCGCTGGACTGGGCTGTGCTGCTCGCGGCCCTCGCTGCCGCCTCGATGACCATTGGCAACATCGTTGCAATCGCGCAGAGCAACATCCGGCGTCTGTTCGGATACAGCACCATCGCCCATGCCGGGTATCTGCTGGTAGGCGTGGCGGCCGGAGTGCGGGCCCCGCTTTCTACAGATATAGGGAGCGGTTTGGATGCGCCTGTGTTCGCCGCTATCGGCCTGGACAGCGTGCTGTTCTACCTGGGAGCTTACACCGCCGCCAACCTTACCGCCTTCTTCGCCATCGCCGCCATCAGCGAGCGGGTGGGCAGTGACCGTATAAGCGACTACGCCGGGCTGGTCACACGCTCTCCGGCCCTTGCCATAACCCTTGCCTTGGCGCTAATTGCCCTCATCGGGGTGCCGCCCACAGGCATCTTCATCGCCAAGCTCTACGTGTTCACCGCCGCCGTGGATAGCGGGCTGGTTTGGCTGGCTATAGTTGGTGTGGTGAACAGCGCAGTATCGGCCTACTATTATGTGCGAATCATCCGCGTGATGTTCCTGCAACAGCCCCTGGCCACTCCGGACGCGCGGCCCTCGCGTAATCCAACTCCATGGGCGGCGATGGGACTGGCTGCGGCCGTTTTGGTGTTTATGGGGGTAGCCCCGGGGTTCGTGATGAACGCGGCAGGCGCAGCAGTGCGAGCCTTGGGAGTGTAGTCCGGCTTTTGCTTATCCCGATCTGGTTGAAAGACCGGGGCATCGCTTGTGTTACTATCCGTATGATAAGGTATAACTGCGATAACCGAAGTGGAATTTCGTTACAGTGTAGAATCGCTATACCTTGGATGTCGTCGCAGTACCCTGGCAGCGATACTGCTAACGGTTGATGTTTGCTTTACCGGGCGTATCCTTCCGTTTGAGAGTGCAGCAGATCCAGGCTATGCTGAGATATGAGCCGCGCGCCGCCTAATTGGTAGCTTGATTAAAAATCTGGACTGCATGGTTGCCGCCATCGCCGGTGCCCAGGGGCAACCGTCGTTACCGGAGACACAGGCGGCTTCGAGAACTGCAGAGTCGAAGTGGCGCAACCCTCGGGAAGATTGAGCAGAACTGGAACAAGGGGCGTAGTCAAGCTAAATGAATCCTGATACCACGTCTGTAATCCGTGACGTCTTCCTTATCGCAGCAGCCGGGTTGCTGGTTGCCCTGTGCCTGTTGCTTATCGTAGTCATCCTGAAGTTGTACCGGCCAGTTAAAGAAACCGTGCACCACTCCGCCAAGGCCGCGGAAAACCTGAGCCGGGTAGCGGGAGACTTGGCAAGCTCTTCTGAGGAGACGGCCAACAACTTGGTTCAGACCTCCCGCAACCTTGTTGACATCACTGATAAGGCAAATAACGGAACCGAAGAACTGATGGCTACCGTCCATTCCATAGATGAAGCCGCCAAAAGCATAGGCTCTGCCGCCACAACGGCGACAAGGGTGGCCGAAATGATAGGTCGCCTGATCCCTCAGGGCACAAGTGGCGCAGCATTCTCCGGGGTAGGGGGGCTCCTGCGCATAGTGCGAAGCCTGTTTGAAAGCCGGCACAGCGGCGACCGAGGAACTGAACAGGAATCCTAGTTGATGACCTTGGGGACCTGTTACGCTAACCCGCGCTTCACTCCGCTGCTGAGGACGCGATGAAGAACGTCGGCATCATCTACAACAACCGCATTCCCGAGGCTCTAGACCTTAGCATGGCTATCCTGCACGAGTTGGACCTGCCCGAGGGCAGTTGGTACTCGCCTGCTGAGAATCTAGAGTCGCTGGCTCCGCGAGCCGGAGGAACCGGCCTAGTGATTACCGTGGGCGGCGACGGCACCATTCTAAGGGCTGTGCGATTCTCTGCTCCTGCGGGTATCCCGATTGTGGGCATTAACATGGGGCGACTCGGATTTATGACCGAACTTACGGTTGATGAAGCCATGCCCAGGCTTCCCGGCTACCTGAAGGGCGGGCACCGCATTGATGAGCGGAATATGCTCCAGGCCACCGTTACCCGGGGCGACTCCACAATCAGGCAGGGGCCTTATCACGCTCTCAACGACTTCGTTGTGGCGCGCGGCGCAGCTTCCCGCGTTGTTTCCATCGCGGGAAGCATAGACGGCGCACAGATTTCCACCTTCCGGGCCGATGGGTTGATACTGTCTACCGCGACCGGCAGCACGGGCTACAACCTGGCCGTGGGCGGCCCGATTCTTGACCCGGAGTCGGACGCGCTGGTGCTGAAAACCGTGGCGGCGCACATGGGACTCACCGCCGCGCTGGTGCTGCGATCGGGGACGGAAGTGTCGCTGCAACTGGAAGGCTACCAGCCCGCCACCCTTAGCGTGGACGGCTACGAAGACTACGATCTCCAGCCCGGCGACCGGGTGGACTTGTCACAAAGCCCCTACAAGGCGACTTTCCTGCGGGCCAACCCTCCCTCCTATTTCTTTGGCACCCTCACCCGCCGCCTTGGATTCAGCATTCGAGGCCAGTAGGAGATACTCATTTTGGCTGATACCGATTTGTCTACCGTCCAGTTCGAGAACACTATTGAAAGCTCCCGCCCCTATGAAGGGCGTATTTTCAGTGTGCGAGTGGACACTGTGGAGCTGCCCAGCGGACGGCGCACCATTCGCGAGGTGGCAGAGCACTCCGACGCTGTCTGCATGATTCCTGTGGACGAAGACGGCAACGTACTGCTGGTGCGCCAGTATCGCAAACCCACGGAGTCGTCGCTGCTCGAGGCTCCGGCGGGCGGTGTGGAGGCTGGTGAAGTGTCCGGGGACACCGTGCTGCGCGAGTTGCAGGAGGAAGTGGGGTATACCGCAGCGAACCTGCGTCATCTCGCCAGCTTCTGGGTCGCCCCCGGATGGGCCACCGAGCGGATGCACGCTTACTTGGCTACTGATCTGACCCCCTCAAAACTGTCTGCCGACGATGACGAAAACATCCAGGTGGTGCGCCTCCCCTTTGCCGACGCCGTAGCGATGATTCATACCGGCGAAATTCACGACGGTAAGACCATCGCAGCCCTGCTGCTGGCCCAGCCCATCGTCAGCGCGCTTTTGCAATAGCCGGGCCTTGCGACAGCCGAGGATGAAAAGCCCGTTTTTGTGATCCGTTTTTATGGTATAGTATTGTGCGGCTTGGAATCGCGCCGGCAGGTCAGATGCCGGACAAGTGGTTCAGGTTAGGAACAATCGGGAGGAAATAGGGCAATATGCTGGAGCATGATGTCCTTGTAATCGGTGCCGGCCTTGCCGGTATGCGGGCGGCCATCGCAGCCCGCTCCAATGGGGCCAACACGGCCATCGTCAGCAAAGTGCACCCAGTGCGCAGCCATTCAAACGCGGCGCAGGGCGGCATCAACGCTGCCCTCACCGATCGTGGCGATGACTGGGAAGATCACGCCTACGACACCGTCAAGGGCAGCGATTTTCTCGGGGACCAGGACGCCATCGAAGTGATGTGCCGGTCAGCCGGACGCGCCCTTATTGACATGGAGCATTTCGGCGTCACCTTCAACCGTGATGACGAGGGCTACCTTGGGACACGCGCCTTCGGCGGCCAACGCCGCGCCCGCACCTTCTTCGTCGGCGACTTCACCGGGCAGGCGCTGCTTCACGTTATGTTCGAGCAGCTTATCAAGTCTGGTGTCCGGCGCTACGAGGAGTGGTTTGTAACCTCCCTCATTATCGAGGACGGCCAGGTCTGCGGCGTCATGGCTTTGGAGATTCGCACTGGACAGGTCTACGCCATTCGGGCCAAAACGGTCATATTCGCCACCGGCGGACTGGGGCGGGTGTTCGAGCCCAGCACCAATGCACTCATAGTCACCGGCGATGGCATAGCTTTGGCCTATAATGCCGGCGCCCAGTTGATGGACATGGAGATGGTGCAATACCACCCGACTACCCTGGCCGGCAGCGGCGTGCTGATTTCCGAAGCCGCCCGCGGCGAGGGCGCCTATCTGCTGGACAAGAACGGCGACCGCTTTATGGCGAAGTACGCGCCCAATATGATGGAGTTGGCTTCCCGCGACGTGGTTTCCAGGGCCGAGCAGACGGAAATCAACGCGGGCAACGGCATCAATGGCTGCGTGTTGTTGGACTGTCGGCACTTGGGAGAATCCCTGATAATGGAAAAGCTCAGCCAGATTCGGGAAATTGGCATCGACCTGGCCGGGGCCGATATGATACGCGAGCCTATCCCCATTCGCCCTGGTATGCACTATATGATGGGCGGCATCAAGACCGACGTGGATGGCCTCACCAATCTGCCGGGCGTCTACGCGGCCGGGGAATGCGCCTGCGTTAGCGTCCACGGCGGCAACCGGCTGGGGGCTAATTCCCTGCTGGATACCATCGTATTCGGCGAGCGTTCCGGCAACCACGCTGCGCAAGCCGCCCGCGGCGTTGACTACGTGGAGTTCAACGTAGAGCAGGCCGTCAGGAACGAGGAGAAGCGTATCCAGAAACTGCTGGACCGCCCCGCCAATGGGGACCGCATCGCCAGCGTCCGTTTGGGCATGGGCGAGTCCATGAACCGCAATCTCGCCGTTTTCCGTAACCAGGAAGGCATGGAGGAATCGCTGGATGACTTGGAGCAGCTCCAGGAACGCTTCAAGACGGTGCCGGTGGAAAACAAGGGCAAGGTATTCAACACCGACTTGGTGTTCGCTCTGGAGTTGGGCTTTATGCTCGACTGCGCCCCGCCCATTGTGGTCAGCGCCATAGATCGCAAAGACAGCCGAGGGGCCCAGTCCCGCACCGACTATCCCGACCGCGACGATGAAAACTGGATGAAGCACCTGGTGGTGGCCAAAGGTGAAACCGGCCCCGAAATCTCCTACTCGCCAGTCAGCATCACCCGGTGGGAACCGGAAGAGCGGAAATACTAGGAAATCTCATCAAGAGTTCCTTTTCATTATTGAGAGGGTAGGGGAACGGGGCGGTGAGGACATAGACACTGAAAGAAAGGATAGCAGCCGATGAACGTCACCATCAGGGTGCGGCGCCAAGACCCGGAAGCGGAGAGCGCCGCCCCTTTCTGGCAGGACTACCCGCTGGAGATTGAGGACAACGCCACTGTCCTTGACGCCCTCATCAAAATCAGAGAGGACATGGACGGCACCCTGAGCCTGCGCTGCTCATGCCGCAGTTCCATTTGCGGATCGTGCGCTATGCGCATCAACGGCCATGCCGGCCTCGCGTGCAAGACTCAGGCCGCCGCCTCTCTCAAGGAAGGCGACCTAATCGAGGTTGAACCTGCGGGCAATATGCCGGTTGTCAAGGACTTGGTGGTCAACTTCGACCTTTTTTGGGACAAGATCATGGAGGTCGAACCCTACTTACAGCCCCAAGGCCCGGAACCGGAGCAGGAATACGTCGTTTCCAACGAGTCTATGCTTCATCTGTCCGGCGTTACCGCCTGCATAATGTGCGGGGCCTGCGTGTCCGACTGCACCGTGATGGAAGTTGACCCTTCCTTCCTAGGCCCGGCGGCTCTCGCCAAGGCTTATCGTTTCACCGCCGATCCCCGGGACGGCGATGATGCCGGGGTATCGAAAGATCGGCTGGAGCAGTTGAACGCGCCTTCTGGAATGTGGGACTGCACCCGTTGCCTCGAATGCGTCCAGGCCTGTCCCAAGGGGGTGGCCCCAATGGAGCGCATCATGGCAATGCGCGACCAAGCTATCGCGGCAGGCTTCCACAATACAAACGGAGCGCGCCACACTGAGGCCTTCTCTGAGTCTGTGGAGCATACCGGAACTCTGGACGAGTTGCGCCTCGTCCCCAAGTCCTTGGGGATGACCAACGTCTCCGGCCTGCTAGGCTACGCTCCGGTAGCGTTGCAAGCACTGAAGAAAGGCAAGATGCCACCCATTATGCACAAGAAAATTGAGGGCATCGAACACGTCCGCCGCATCTTCGAGCAGGTAGACGAAACGGAACGCTAGGGAAGCCCTCTTCCATCATTTGGAGAATAATTTCTAAAGGGAGACCAGAGTTGAGGTACGCTTTTTTTCCTGGCTGCGTTTCGCGGGGCGGCTGCCCTGAGTTGTATCCGGCAGCCGTGCTGATCTGCAAGCGGTTAGGCATAGACCTGTGGGAGATGCAGGGCGCCTCCTGCACCGGCGCGGGCGTGTTGCAGGAAAAGAATCAGTTGCTGGGCGATACCCTGAACGCTCGCACCTTCGCCATGGCCGAGTACTGGAACCTGCCGATAATGACCATCTGTAGCACCTGCCAGGGCGTGATGAGCCAGGCCAATTTCCGCCTGCGCGACCCTGATTACCGTGCTAGGGTCAATGAATACTTAGCCGAAGAGGGCCTGGAATACAAAGGTAATGCCGATCCCAAGCATCTGCTCTGGATTCTCATTGAGGACTACGGGCTGGACAGGCTGGAAGAGCTTATCACCCGCCCGCTGCACGGTGTCCGGCTCGCTCCTTTCTATGGATGCTACCTAGTGCGTCCGACCGACGCGTTGGAGTTCGCCGACAACCCGGAGCGGCAGAATTCGCTGGAGCGCCTGATCGAGATTCTGGGTGCAACTGTGGTGGATTTCTCAGGCAAGACCCGTTGTTGCGGCTTCCCAATTCTGACCATCAACGAACGCAACTCGCTGGCGATGGTGAGCAAACATACCAGCGAAGCCAAAGACTTGGGCGCCGACGCCATGATCACTCCCTGCCCGCTGTGCCACCTGAATCTGGACAGCTTCCAGCCCAAGGCGGCAGCTCAGGCCGGGCGGGAGATTGGTCTGCCCATCCTGCATATGCCCCAGGCCATTGGTTTGGCTATGGGTATCAGCCCGCAGGAACTGGGCCTGCGCCGGCACATCGTCAACACACGGCCGCTGTTGACCCAACTGACTCCCGCGGGGGCCTCTCACTAGAGAACGGGCGCCACGCGGCCCACAACTGGACATCTGCCGGGGCCGCTGTACGGACGGCGGCCCCTTGTGCTGGAACCGGCAATCGGGAATTTCACTCTGAACCTTCACCGGATTATTGAAAGAGGCGACTCTATGCAGCAACGACACCCCCCCTCCGACGCAATGCCCGAGGACTGGCAGACCGCGCTGGCCATCGTGGCCCACCCTGATGATATGGAATACGGCGCCGCCAGCGGCGTCGCCAAGTGGATTTCTCAAGGAAAGCGGGTTGTCTATGTGATGGTGTCGCGAGGGGAAGCGGGCATTAACGATATGCACCCGAAGGAAGTGGGGCCGTTGCGTTCTCAGGAAGAAATTGAAGCAGCCCGAGCCGTGGGTGTGGACATCGTGGAGTTTCTGAACTACCCGGACGGCACTATCGAGTACGGGCTGCCGCTGCGACGCGATATCAGCCGCATCCTGCGCCAGTATCGCCCTGACGTTATCCTCACACTGAGCCACCACATGCAATTCCCTAGCGGCCACCTGAATATGGCCGACCATCGCAACGTGGGCCTTGCGGTGTTTGACGCCGCCCGAGATGCCGCCAACCGCTGGATATTCCCGGAGCTTCTGGATGAGGGATTAGAGCCGTGGAGCGGCGTCCGCTTCGTAGCGGCCTTTGGCCCTGCCGGCTACACCCATGGCGTAGATGTGACCGGCTACTGGGAACAGGGGCTGGAATCCCTCCGCCAGCACAAAGCGTATTTGGAGTACCTCGGCTCCGAATCCACTAATCGCACCTTCGAATTTCTCACCGCCCACGCCGCCGAAAACGGTCAGGCCTTTGGCTGCCAGCACGCAGTCTTCGCCGAACTGATTCTCATTCACGAACCATGGGGTTAGGAGCGGATGAGTTTCAGCCGCGCCGCGCAGTCAATATGGTGATACAAGGGGGCTGAGGATCATCCCAGCCCTTGTATTTTCCTGTGCATAACCGGAATTTACCCTTGCAGCGTTGGCACGACGTGGCGGTAGGCTTCGATGGTGCGTTCGATGTCTTCCTCGGTATGAACGGCAGACGGGTAATACTTCTGGCCGCCCTTGAGGATACCCTGCTCCAGCAGGCCGGCGTTAAGGCGGGCCATTACCGCGCCGTCGCCCGTCAGGGTGTCGCGGTAGTTGCGCACCGCCTGGCTGGTGAAGCAGAAGTCGAAGACCGCGTCTTCGCCGCAACTCTGCACCGGGATGCCATGCTCTTCGCACAATTCCGCCATTGCACTTCGGAGGGCTGCTCCCGCGCCATGGATGCGGCGATAGGCGTCGGGGTCGTCTCGCAGCGCTTCCAGCGTCGCAAGGCCGGCGGCGCAGGCCACTGGATTGCCGTTTAGCGTGCCCACTTGGCTGACGAAGGTATCGCTGCCTACCTCTCCCCGGTCGTAGACCGACATAATGTCAGCCCGTCCCAGCACGGCGGCCAGCGGATACCCGCCGCCCATGATTTTTCCCACAGAGCAGAGGTCGGGCGTCACGCTGTAGAATTCTTGCGCGCCGCCATAGGCCAAGCGAAAGCTCGTAACCACCTCGTCGAAAATCAAGGGGATGCCGTAGCGGGCGGTGATGTCTCGTAATCCCTGGAGGAACCCCGGACGGGGCGCGATGATGCGCTGCAACGGCTCTACGATGACCGCCGCCAGTTCTTCGTGATGGGCTTGGATGATGGTCTCAGTTGTGGCCAAGTCGTTGAATGGGGCGATGAGCATTAGGTCGGCGATAGCCTTGGGAATACCGCCACTATTGGCCTCGGATTGGGGGAACTCCAGCGAGGCGCTGGGAGTAACGCTCATCAGGGCGTAGTCGCTGCTGCCGTGGTAGCCTCCCTCGAACTTCAACACCTTTTCCTTTCCGGTGAAGGCGCGGGCGATGCGCATGGCCTGGAAGCAGGCGTCGGTGCCGCTGGTGGTGAAGCGAACCTTGTCGGCGCAAGGAACGGCCTCCACCAGCGCCTCCGCCAGCATCACGGCTTTTTCGTTATTGGCGAAGAAGGTGCTGCCCTGCTCCACTGTCTTGATGACTGCCTCTACGACATGGGGGTGGGCGTGGCCCAGCAGCATCGGGCCGCTGCCCATCAGCCAGTCCACGTATTCATTGCCGCTGACGTCCCAAACCCTGGACCCCTTGCCGCCGGCGACCAGGAAATCCTGTTCCGGGTTGAAATGGAGATTGCCCGTGTTGCCGCCGGGCAAGTAGCGGCCCGCTTTTTCCAGCAGGTGTTGTTCCGCGGAAGTGCGATTGGGCATGGCGGGCCTCCAGCGTGCTTGGTAGGTTCAGGAGATGAGATTACTCGGGTTATCTGGGCTTACCGGGTCGTCAATATTGACAGTGCTATGAAATCTTTTTCCCGGCGCGGCAAGCTAACTGCTATACTCCCGTTAATGATTACTATTCCGAGAGCTAAAACTGACGAAACTGGTTTACCTGATGCCGCACTCAGAATTTTGACAGCAATCCAAGCGAATGGCCGACGGCGCTGGGCGTAAACCCCCTTGATTCCACGGCAAGAGACAATCAGTGCAATCGCAAGTGTTGCTGATGCCAGACTGACACAGACAACAGTAGCTATTCGCCGTCTAGTAAGAGAATTCTAGCAAGCAGATGACAAAGGTATTGCAATCGCCAGAAAAACTCCAGTCAGAGCCCAAAATATAAAGAACTTATCTTGAAAAGCACGCGATAGCCAACCTGAACCGTTAGTCCGAACCTTTCAGACGCTTTATACGGCAAAGCAAAATTAAGGGCCGGGCGAGTTATGAACCCGGCCCTTAATTACCAGCCCTGCTATTTTCCTGCTTTCGCTTGATTCATCACCTCGACCAGCTCCTTGACGCTGTCCGCAGAGCTTTGCAGGGCTGCCTGCTCTTCGGGCGTAAGGCGAATTTCGAGCACCTGTTCCACCCCCCCGGCGCCGAGCTTGACTGGAACGCCGACGCAGAGGCCGTTGATGCCGTATTCGCCCTGCAGGTAGGCGCAGGCGGGCAGGATGCGCTTTTTGTCCAGCAGCACTGCCTCTACCATCTGGCTGATGGCGGCCGATGGGGCATAGTAGGCGCTGCCTTCCTTCAGCAGTTGGACGATTTCCCCGCCGCCCTGCCGGGTGCGCCGCACCAGTTGTTCCACCTTTTCCGCGGCCATCAGTTCGCTGATGGGGATGCCGCCGACTGTGGTGTATCGGACCAGAGGCACCATGTCGTCGCCGTGGCCGCCAAGCACGTAGGCCTGTACGTCCTCCACCGACACGTTCATTTCCTGGGCGATGAAGGTGCGGAAGCGTGCGGTGTCGAGGACGCCGGCCATGCCGAAAACGCGCTCGCGAGGGAACCCGCTGGTCTCATAGATGTTTTGCACCATGGCGTCCAGCGGGTTGGTGACCGGGATGATAATGCAGTTGGGGGAATGCTTGACCACCTGCTCGGTGACGGCTGAGGTGATTCGCATGTTGGTGAGCAGCAAATCGTCGCGGCTCATTCCCGGCCGACGGGCGATGCCGGCGGTAATGACTACGACGTCGGAGCCGGCGGTCTCTTCATAGCCGTTGCTGCCGGTGATGAGGGCGTCGGTGCCTAATACCGGCCCGGATTCCAGCATATCCAGAGACTTGCCCTGAGGCAGATCTTCTACTATATCGACTATCACCACGTCGGCGTAACCCAGTTGGTGTATCCGCTGTGCCGTGGTTGCGCCTACGTTGCCCGCGCCGACTACGCTTACTTTGCTTCGCATTGGCTGGTTTTTCCTCCAAAGTGAGGCAGCTCGCATTCGATGCTGCCGGTGGTTAGTAGAGGGGAATCCCTACGACTCCCCTCTGGATGATCTGTTGGCTGATTTACTTCGTCTATAAGCCGGCGAGCTGAAGACCCGCGTCCATATAGCCGTTGTGTCGCTAGATTGCGTCCACAATCGCATTCAGAGTGGCGCTGGGGCGCATGGCTTTGGCGGCCATAGCGTCATCGGGCATATAATAGCCCCCGATATCGACCGGCTGTCCTTGGGCGTCGGTCAACTCTTGGAGGATTCTGGTTTCGCTGGCGGCCAACTGCTGGGCCACCTCGGTAAAGCGAGTCTGCAGCTCGGGATCTTGAGTCTGATTCGCCAGCGCTTCCGCCCAGTATAGAGCGAGGTAGAAATGACTGCCTCGGGTATCCAGTTCGTTCACCCGGCGCGATGGAGCCCGGCGTTGTTCCAGATGTTCCCCAATCGCTTGGTCCAAGGTCTCAGCCAAGAGTTTGGCCCTGTCGTTCTGGAACACTTGGGCGCAGTGCTCAAAGGAGGCGACAAGGGCACAGAATTCACCCAAGGAATCCCAGCGCAAGTGACCTTCCTCCAAGAATTGCTGCACGTGCCTGGGGGCCGACCCGCCAGCGCCCGTTTCAAACATCCCGCCGCCTTTGAGCAGAGGAACGACCGAAAGCATCTTGGCGCTGGTGCCCAGTTCCAAAATGGGGAAGAGGTCGGTCAGATAATCGCGCAACACGTTGCCAGTCACGGAAATGGTGTCCTGACCGGCCCTGCTCCGCGCCATAGCGAACTTTATCGCGTCAATGGGAGCCATTACGCGAATGTCTAACCCGGTGGTGTCATGCGTGGGCAGATATTGGTCTACTTTCTTGATTAGCTCAGCGTCGTGAGCGCGGTTCCGGTCCAGCCAGAAGATGGCCGGCGTGCCGGTGATTCTTGCCCGATTGACCCCCAGCTTGACCCAGTCTTCAATCGCTGCGTCTTTGGTCTGGCACATCCGAAAAATGTCGCCTTCCTCGACGCTCTGTTCCATCAGTGTCGTTCCTGATGCGTCCACGACCCGAATCGTCCCGTCGCCTGGGGACGTAAAGGTCTTGTCATGAGACCCGTACTCTTCGGCTGCCTGAGCCATCAGCCCGACGTTGGCCACGCTGCCGATGGTGGCCGGGTCAAATGCCCCATGCTCTTGGCAGTCTTCAATGGCCGCCTGATATAGAGTCGAGTAAGAGCGGTCAGGAATCATCGCAATGGTGTCGTGCAACTCGTTGTCGGGCCCCCATGTGCGGCCGCCATCACGGATAATCACCGGCATACTGGCGTCAATAATCACATCGCTCGGCACATGCAGATTGGTGATGCCCCGGCTGGAGTTCACCATCGACAGTTCTGGGCGCGTGCTATAGACTGCCTGGATGTCCACCTCGATTTCCGCCCGTTTGCTCTCAGGCAGAGATTGAATCTTGGTCAGGAGTTCAGCCACCCCATTGTCGGGGTTCACCCCAATCTCAGACATTTCAGCCGCGTGCTTGGTCAACACGTCCTGATAGTAGACTGACACGCAGTGGCCGAAAATAATCGGATCGGACACGCGCATCATGGTCGACTTCAGATGCAGCGAGAGCAACACGCCGTCCGCTTTGGCGTTTGCCATTTCTTCAGTGTAAAAATTCCGCAGCTCGCGCACATTCATCGTGGCGCAATCTACGATTTCGTCGGCTAACAACGGGATGTCGGCCTTGAGCACGGTCACACTCCCGTCGAGGGCCACAAATTCGATCGCTGCCGACCCGGATGCCCCGATGGTTAACGCCTTCTCGCTGCCGTAGAAATCCCCGCTTTTCATGTGGCTTACGCGGGTCTTGGACACTTCCGGCCAGTTCTGCATCATCCGGTGGGGATTGCGCTTGCCATGTTCCTTGACCGAGTTGGACGACCGGCGATCTGAGTTGCCTTGCCTCAGAACGGGGTTCACCGCGCTGCCTATCACCCTGGAATAGCGAGACCGGGCTTCGCGCTCTTCGTCAGTTGCAGGATCGTCCGGGTAGTCAGGAATGTTATAGCCCTTGCTTTGCAGTTCCCTTATTGCCCCCTTCAACTGGGGAATAGAGGCACTGATGTTGGGCAACTTGATGATGTTCGCAGACGGGTCCTCGGACAACTCGCCCAAGATAGTCAGGTAGTCAGGGATTCTCTGGTCATCCGTCAGATGGTCGGGAAAATTGGCAATAATGCGGCCGGCCAGCGAAATATCCCAAGTCTCCAGTTCGATACCGGCCCCATTGGTAAAGGCCTGAAGAACCGGCAGCAGCGAGTGCGTGGCCAAGGCCGGCGCCTCATCAATCTTGGTGTAAATAATCTTGGCAGCTTCTGGCATTCTCCTCTCCTTGGGAAACAAGTTTCACTGGCCGCTACCAGTTGCCAAGAAATGTTTAGCTACTGACCAGGCCATGAAAGATGCGCACGATCACGTGAATTTGAGCAAATTATACAACCCATGCGCTCAAGGTGGTAGCCCTGCTCCCAGGCAGCTATTCTTGACACGCGCCGGTAATACCGCCAGCGCTGCTGGTTGCCCGTTATTCCCGGAAGGCGGGAAACTGGCGCCTCCCCGCCAATAGCATCTTGGTTTCCTCAAAACTGCATGGACTCCCTCGATGGTCTGAATGACGAAGTAACCAGCATTGCCGGCAACGTTGGGGATACCTGCGGGCGTGTGCGGCCTCTGGGCTTATGGGGCTTCATGAGGCGTTACGCTCCCAGAGTGAATTGAAGCAAGCAAGTTTGCGGTATAGACTGTTGCCGGAGTTCATCTTATACCGTAATACAGGGTGGACATACAGAATGGCAATAATGGCAATAATGGCAATAATGGCAATATGGTAGGGGAAGAGCGAAAGCGCAGCGGCGCTCGGGAATGTGCGGGCGGAAATGGCTCTCTCGCTCAGGCGGCGCCGGGAGGATACCGGAATCGAGGTCATACTTGGTCAGCCTATACGAATTCTGGCAGACCTGAAGTACGATGTAGCGACCGAGCTTACCCGCAGCCGGCTGGCGGAGACCGGTTTAAGTGAGTGAGATAAAGCAAAATGCAGTTGCTCGGATGCCGCTGCTGAACAAGATGCTGTTTGCTTCGGACCATGTTGGTCTTCAAGCTATCAGCTACTTCCGGCAATCGTGGATCCTCTTCTTTCTGGCGCCTCCTTTGGGGGAAGGAATCGCCAAGGTGCCGGACATTGCGCTTCCGGGCTTTGACCTGGACGCCCGGGTTTTTGCCGGCTTCCTGATATTCGCCGGGCGCTTCATAGATGCCGTTACAGACCCGCTGATCGGTTGGTGGAGCGACCGGACGCAAAGTAAATGGGGAAGGCGGCTCCCCTTTATCCTTTTTAGTACGCCTTTCTATGCCCTGTTCGCGGCTATGGTTTGGTTCCTGCCCACAGAGGACGCCAGTCTGTGGAACGCGCTGTACTTCGTCATTATGCTGGAGCTTTTCTTCACCGCCGCCACGATGTCCAGCGGCGCGCTGGAGGCGCTGGTGCCGGAAGTGACCCGCAGCGCATCAGACCGGATAAACTTGGTTGGCCTGATATTCCTGTTTGCCGTGTTCGGAGCAGGTCTTGGTCTCGCTGGCAGCGGCGCCTTGGTAGACGCCTTTGGATTCCAGACGGTCGGCGCCATACTGGCCGTAGTAGGCGTAGTTTTTCGCTTCCTCTCGCTGTCTGCGGTTTGGAAGTATGCGCCGCGGGGCACCACTCCGGCGAAGGTTGATTTCTGGCGTGGAATGCGCGAGACACTGCGCAACCCGCAGTTCGTCTATTACCTGCCCACCTTTGTAATGTTCACCACGGGCGTGGGGATTCTGCTTGGCTGGATGCCCTTTTTCGCCTCTCAGGTGTTACAGGCAGAGGAAGAGGGCAGAATAGCCAGTTTGATTTCCACGGTGATAATCATCGGCGCGGTTATCAGTGGCATAGTTTTCTGGATATTGCTCAGCCGTTTCGGTTTCAGCAAACGCCGGGTATATGGCGGTTGTCTTATCGCCAGCGGCGCAGCCTTCCCTTTGCTCGCGCTGGTGGGCCTGTTTTCGGATGACGGGCTGCTGGCGCAGGGACTGATTCTGACTTTTATAGCCGGGCTGCCAATGTCGGCGGTTTTCATGCTGCCCAAGGGTTTGACCGCCGACATCGCCGACTATGACGCTATGCTGACCGGAGAGCGGCGGGAGGCTCTGTTTTACGCTACTCAGAACTTCTTCGAGAAGGTCACCTTCGCGCTGCCTCCCGCGCTGTTGAGTCTGGTGCTGCTGCTGGGAGATACGACCGAGAACCCGCTGGGCATCCGGCTGGCTCCGGTGCTGGCAGGGGTATTGGCGCTGCTGGGGATCGTGCTGTGGCACCGCTACCGGCTCCCTGACACGGTGAACCGGGAGACAGTCGAGGCGGCAGGATTGCTTCCTTCCCATACGGCTTCTGGCTCGGCGGCTTAAGCGAAATAGCATAGGGACGCATGGCCCCGTGCGTCCCTATGCTATGCTCAGATGGGATGCTCAGGAACCCTTTTCGGTTCAGCTCGCCAGTTGGCCCGCCAGCGCTTCGGCGTCCGTGACCGGGAGTTGGCAGGCGTAGTTCTCGCAGACGTAGGCCGTGGGTTTGCCGTCCACCTTGCTGCGTCCCTGCAAGAGGGGCAGTCCGGATGATGAAGCTCCTTCTTCTCCATCCGCGCCCACGAGTACCCGGTTGGCTAAGTATCGTCCGTTAATCTCCCGCAGGAGGGCGGCCGTGGCCGGGTCATCCGCAGGCCCGACGACCGCCACTTCCTTCGGCGTAGAGAGATAGAAGTCCAGCGCGGCCAGCCAGCGGCCCGTGCCTGCCGGTGCGCGTCCCATCAGTTCTGCCAGCGACCGCAGAGGCGCGACGGCTTTGGCAGCGTAGTCTTCGTTGCCGGTTACGACCGACAGCCGCAGCAGCATATCGGACGCCACAGAGCCGCCGCAAGGCTGGGCGTTGTCGAACACGTCGCGGGGTCGAACCACCAGTTCCTCGTGGTCGCGGCCAGTGTCATAGAAACAGCCTTGCGCCCCGTCCCAGAACTGGAAAATCATCTCGTCAGCCAACTCCACCGCTGAATCGAGCCAGCGGCGGTTGAAGGTCGCCTCATACAGCGACAGCAGCCCGTCGGCTACGAAGGAGTAGTCTTCCAGAAAACCGGGCAGTTTGGCCTGGCCCTCGCGATAGGAGCGCAGCATGGTGGTTCCTTCGGGGCGCATTACTTCCATCAGGAAGGCGGCGTTTTTCTCTGCCGCGTTCAGGTAGTCCTGGCGTTCGAGCGCCGCGCCCGCCTCGGCGAAGGCGCGGAGCATCAGCCCGTTCCATGATGCCAGCGTCTTGTCGTCCAGCAGCGGATGCTCCCGTTCTTCTCTTGCCAGCCGCAACGTCTCCTTGCCGCGCCGGATGACGTCTACCAACCTCTCCAGGGGAATGCCCTGGCGTTCCGCCAAGTCGGCAGCCTTTACCGGAATGTTCAAGATGTTTGCGCCCTCGAAGTTGCCGCGTTGAGATACCCCGAAGAAAGCGCTGAACAGGGTTGCGTCTTCGCTGCCAAGCGCTGTTTCTATTTCCTCCGGCGACCAGACGAAGAATTTCCCCTCTTCTCCCTCGCTGTCGGCGTCGGTGGCCGAGAAGAAGCCGCCGTGCTCGCCGGTCATCTCCCGCAGGACGTAATCTAGGGTTTCCTCGGTGATGCGCCGGTACAGAGCCCGCCCCGTAGCCAGCCATGCGTGCAGGTAAAGACGGGCCAGCAGGGCGTTGTCGTAGAGCATCTTCTCGAAGTGCGGTACCAGCCAGAACGAATCGGTCGAGTAGCGATGGAAACCGCCGGCAATTTGGTCATATATGCCGCCCCGGGCCATTTTCTCCAGGGTCAGATCCAGCATGGACTGGGCGCGGGCGTTGTGACCGTGGGCGTGGTATCGGAGCAGGACTTCCAGAGTCATGGCCTGCGGAAACTTGGGCGCGGAGCCAACGCCGCCGTTCTGGTAATCGAAGTTGGTGGCCAGCATATTGTAGGCGTTGTGCAGGATACTCTCGTCCAAGGCGCCGGCGCCGCGAGGCATATTGGCGGTGCGGCCCATCTGCTCGGTCAACTGGCCGGTGACCCGCTGGATTTCCGCGCGGCTGTTGCGGTATGCCTGGGCGACCGTCTCCAGCAGCCGGGGGAATCCGGGCATATTATGGCGGTCAACAGGCGGGAAGTAGGTTCCGCCGTAGAAGGGCTTTCCGTCGGGGGTGAGGAAGACGGTCATCGGCCAGCCGCCGCTTCCGGTCAGCATTTGCACCGCTTCCATATAGACGGCGTCTAGGTCGGGCCGCTCTTCTCGGTCTACCTTAATGTTGATGAAGTGCTGGTTCATTATCCCAGCGATGGCCTCGTTCTCGAAGGACTCCCGCTCCATCACGTGACACCAGTGGCAGGCTGAATAGCCGATGCTGAGCAGGATGGGCTTGTCCTCATCCCGCGCCCGCCCCAGCGCCTCCTCGCCCCACGGATACCAGTCCACGGGGTTGTTGGCGTGCTGCAAAAGGTAGGGGCTGGTCTCGTTAATCAGCCGGTTGGGCATTAGAGGCTCCTATCTCGTAGTGGTTGACAATTTTCTTTGCTATTTCTCTATGCTCATCTAGGGTTGGTGGAAGTGAATTTCGGTGTTGAGCGCGGTTTCGTTGCCGGGGGTGATTTCGCAAGAATCAATGCCATCAGGCAAAGAATCTCCGTACTGCATCAGCATTTCGAAGTAACCTTGCGTTAGGTCCTGCAAATTTTCCAGCGCTTCCTCCCTAGTAAATCCCCATGCCCCGCAGACCGGAACTGCTGGTATGTCAATGCTCCAGCGTCCGCCCTCTTCCTCCTCAAAGTCTACTGCGAAGGCGTAGGTTTTCTTGACTAGCATCGTTTCTCCTTTAACCACCCTCATCCGGCTCAACATTGACCGGCAAAACGTAGGTCTTCATTTTCTATTCTCCCCTTCTATTCTCCCCGGCCATCAGCTCCACGAACTCCGCCAGCGGCATGGCGCCCAAGTCGCCGCAGTCGCGGCTGCGGACGGCCACGGCGTTGGCATCCGCTTCCCGGTCGCCGACTACCAGCATATAGGGGACTTTTTGCAGTTGAGCAGTGCGGATTTTCTGGTTCATCCGCTCATTTCGGCTGTCCACTTCGGCCCGGAAACCGGCGTCGGCGAGCGAAGACAGAACGCTCTGGGCGTACTCGCCGTGCCGGTCGGCGATGGGTATGACCACTGCCTGCACCGGGGCCAGCCAGAGCGGGAACGCGCCGCCGTAATGTTCGATAAGCACGCCTAGGAAGCGCTCCATGGAGCCGAGGATGGCGCGGTGGACCATATAAGGGCGGCTGCGGCCTCCCTGGTCGTCCTGATAGGTCAGGTCGAAACGCTCCGGCAGGTTGAAGTCGAACTGTACGGTGGTGCATTGCCAGGCGCGGCCCAGGGCATCGGTGATGTTGATGTCAATCTTGGGGCCGTAGAAGGCGCCGCCGCCCTCGTCCACGCTAAAGGGCAGGCTCCGCGCCTCCAGGGCGCCTTGCAGCGAATTGGTGGCGTGTTCCCACATATCCAGGTCGCCCACGTACTTCTCCGGGCGGGTGGAGAGGGCGATGCTGTAGTCGGAGAAGCCGAAGGCTTCCAGCAACTCAAAGGTAAGCTCCAGCACGCCGCCTACTTCGGGCTCTACCTGCTCCGGGCGGCAGAATATGTGGGCATCGTCTTGGGTGAAACCGCGCACCCGCATCAGCCCGTGCAGCACGCCGCTGCGCTCATAACGGTAGACCGTTCCCAGTTCTGCGAAACGCAGGGGCAGCTCGCGATAGCTGCGCAGGGCCGAGCGGTAGATGGTGATGTGGAAGGGGCAGTTCATCGGCTTTAGGAAGTATTCCTGCTCGTCCACCTCCACCGCCGAATACATACTCTCTCGGTAGAAGTCGAGATGGCCGCTGGTCTGCCACAGTGCGGCCCGTCCGATGTGGGGCGAATACACCACGTCGTAGCCGCGCCGGTAGTGGATGCCCTTCCAGTAGTCCTCGATGAGGGAGCGGACGCGGCCGCCCTTGGGGTGCCAGACCACCAGGCCGGGGCCGATTTCGTCGTGGATGGTGTAGAGGCCCAACTGCCTCCCCAAGGTGCGATGGTCCCGGCGCTCCGCCTCTTCCAGCCGGGCCAGGTGGTCGGCAAGTTCCTGCTCCGACTCGAAAGCGGTGCCGTAGATGCGCTGGAGCATCGGGCGTTTCTCGTCGCCCCGCCAGTAGGCCCCTGCGACGCTAAGCAGCTTCATCGCAGGAATCTCGGCGGTGTTGCCGACGTGGGGTCCTTGGCAGAGGTCAACGAACCCGTTGTGCCGGTAAATGGAAATGACCGCCGAGGCATCCAGCCCTTCGATGAGTTCCAGCTTGTATGGCTGGTCGGTGAACAGGTTCTGGGCCTGTTGCCGGGTAAGCTCTTCTCGCTCGAAAGGGAATGATCCCGTGATGGTTTCCCGCATCAGCGCTTCGATCTGCTCCAGGTCTTCGGGCGTGAATGGGCGGGCTACGTCGAAGTCGTAGTAAAACCCATCCTGAGTGGGCGGCCCGATACCCATTTTGGCTTCGGGGAACAACTTCAGAACTGCGTCGGCCATGACGTGGGCCGCTGAGTGACGCATGGCGTGGCGGCGCGAGTGGGCGAGGCTGACGTTGCCGCTGTCAAGGGCGCCGTGGTCGAGCATGATTCATTCCTGCGGGATCGAAAATGAGGGTCCACGCTATTATAGCCCAGCGTGGACTGCTTGCGGTTTTTGAGAGCGGATGCTTTCTAGCGGATGCTTTCTGAAGGAGTGGTAGGCATTCCTGTTCGCGGCGCTGACTGTCAAAGCGTGCTTATTCCACCGGGAAGCGCAACAGCAACAATCTGCGCCACTGCCCGCCCAGGGCCATGGAAATTATTTCCCGGCGAAAGCCCATCAGGTACGTAATGGCGGCCAGCAGGGCCAGGAGAATGCTGAGGGTGATCATAGGCCATTCGGTTCCGGAGAAAATTAACGCTAGGCATATCAGCGCGTATCCCACAGTGGCGCCCACTACCACGTTACGCAGCAGTAACATCACCAAGGCGACAGGAATCAGGCAAATGGCGGTTATAACCGGGAATAGGCCGAGCGACACGCCCAGCAGCACAGCCGCGCCCTTGCCGCCCCGGAATCCCAAAAATACCGGCCAGTTGTGCCCAATCAGCACCATTGGCGCGGCGGCGAATACAGTCCACTCCGGGGCGCCAACCAGCATGGGCGACAGCACGGCCAGCGTTCCCTTGCCAGCGTCCAGCACAAGCACCGCCAGCCCGCCCTTCAACCCTAGACGATGGTAGGTATTGAGGGTGCCGGCGTTGCCGCTGCGCAACTTCCTAATGTCCTCGCCGCTGACCAGCCGCACCAGCAGGTACGACGGTGATACCGCCCCCAACAAGTAAGAGCCAACAACCAACAGGATTCCAACTGCAGTATCCAATTTCCCTCCTGCCGAATCCAGCGGCGGAGTGCGGGCGCTATGACGACAGTCTATAATAGGCCCACTCGGTTTTAACTGGTTTCGGGAGCGGTTTATGGCAACCATAAATGACTTGGAAGTTTTTGCAACTTCGGTTACCTGCCCTGACGATTTCGACGAGTTCTGGAGCGGGGCACTGGCCGGTCTGACCGAACTGCCGCTGGAACCGGCGGTCACGCCGGACCCGCTGCGCAGCAACGATGATGTCAACGTCTATCAGGCTACCTACCTCAGTCTGGACGGGCTGGAAATTTTCGGCTGGTACAGCGTGCCTGCCGTCGGTGATGGGCCGTTTCCGGCAATTCTGGTACTGCCCGGCTACAAGTCGGAACCGGCCCTGCGGCGAGACTGGGGACGCAAGGGGGTGGCCGTGCTGTCGGTGGCGGTGCGCGGCAAGCTGCCCAGCAGCGCGGGATTCAACCCCGGTTATCCCGGCCTGCTGACCTACGGGCTGGAGAACCGCGAGACCTACGGATACAAGGGCGTGATTTCCGACTGTTCCCGGGGTGTAGATTTCCTGCTGTCTAGGCCGGAAATTGATCCGGAGCGCATTTACGCCAGCGGCAGCAGCCAAGGCGGGGGCCTTACGCTGATAACCGCCGGGCTGCGCCCCGAAATCAAGGGCGGCGTCTCTGGCTACCCATTCCTGTGCTGTTTCCCGGAGTCTATGAAGATGCTGCGCTCGTATCCCTACGACGAGCTTAGCTGTTACAGCCGCGCCTATCCTGACCGCACCGGACAGATGCTGGAAACGCTGCGCTATTTCGATGCAGTTAATTTCGCGCCTCGCATCAAGTGCCCGATGGTGGTGGGCATCGCGCTGGAGGACGAGGTCTGCCCGCCAGAAACCAGCTATGCGGCCTATGACCGGCTGCGCGGAGAGCGGGAGTTGTGGCTCTTCCCCGAATCCGGCCATGGCAACGCTCACAATTACCCGAAGCAGGAAACTGCTTGGCTGGAGCAGCGCATCGCTGCGTCGCAGCCGCAGGCGGTTGCGCCATGACACAAAGCGATTTCTGGCAAAGGGCCGAGGCTCAACTGGCCGAAACGCCTCTGGATATATCGGCCAGCCACGACGCCTTCTATTCTCAGCCGGAATGGGATGTGTACCGTCTGAATTACAACACCACGAGCGGCCACCGCCTGTTCTCCTGGATGTCGGTTCCCTCGGTTCCCAAGGAAGGGAACGGCCCTTACCCGGTGTTGCTGCGTATGCCGGATTACGCCAGCGTCCATGACATTATCTACACTCGTCTGCGTCACCGCGCCGTGGTGATGAACGTCACGCACCGGGGGCAGCGGCACAGTGACGGCTCATACCGCGCCAGCTACCCGGGCCTGCTGACCGACGGCATAGGGGATGGCGAATCCTGGGCGATGCTGGGCGCATACGCCGACGCGCTACGGGGGTTGGACGTTCTGCTGGGACAAAGCATCGCGGAAATCGGCCCAGTTGTCTTGTGGGGCTTGGGATTGGGCGCGAGTCTGGCCCTGTCATTGGCGTCGCGCCGTCCATTGATTGAGGGCGTGGCCGCTGACACTCCAATGCCTCTGGGCCATCCGGCGGCTTTGGAACCCGGCTTGGGCTACCCGCTGGGTGAGATCGGCGACTATTTGCGCGCTTACCCGGACCGCCGCGAGGGAGTAGAAAGGACTCTGGGTCTGTTGGATTCTCTGGCCGATGCCGCCAGCGTATCTGCGGCGGTGCTGCTCAGCGCGGGACGATTCGACCGCGGAACCTGCCCGCTGGCCTTCGCTGAGGAACTGGCCCAGACCCTGCCCGACTGCGATCTGCGGCTGTATGACGGCGCCGCCGAAGGTGGCGGGCACATACACGCCGCAGTCCGCGCCGCTTGGCTGTCGGAACGGCTGAGGCTGCGCTAGATCTGCCTTGTCTGCTGGTATAATGGAAGGTAAGCGACTTTACCGTGCGTCTCGCAGGGCTGTGGGGCGCGCGACTGTTTCTGGAGATGAACCACACTTATGGACCAGTTGAGACAAGACCTCACTTACCTGTCGGAAAAAATTGAGCCCCTGGTGGAGCGCCTTTGACCTCCCGGCCAAAGAAGTAGCCATCGGGGAGCTGGAACTGGAATCCGCCGCCCCGGATTTCTGGAGCGATCATCAGCAGGCCCAGCGCAAGATGCAGCAGATGGGACGATTACGCGACACTGTGACTCTCTGGCGTAATCTGGAATTGCGCTGCCGGGATCTCTTGGAACTGACTGCTCTGGCTATTGAAGAAGAGGATTTTTCTATCCAGGAAGAACTGGCTAGGGACGCCGCTGACTTGAGCCGCGAGTTTGCCCGCGAGGAAGTCAAGCTCACGCTCTCCGGCCCTTATGACGAGCGCGCGGCCATCGTCACCATTCACTCCGGAGCCGGCGGCACCGATTCGCAGGATTGGGCTCAGATGCTGCTACAGATGTATGCAGGCTGGGCCGACGCGGGGAAACGTCCGCTGGAAGTTATGGACCTTTCCTACGGCGATGAAGCAGGTCTGCGCAGTGGCACGCTGGAGGTGGGTGGAACTCATGCCTTCGGCTATCTCAGCGCCGAACAAGGGGTCCACCGGCTGGTGCGGCTGTCGCCCTACGACCCCAATAATCTCCGGCATACTTCCTTTGCCAACGTGGAGATACTGCCGGCAGTCGAGAGCGATGCCGATGTTGATATCCGCCCGGAGGACGTGAAGATGGACACCTTCCGCTCCAGCGGCCCAGGCGGTCAGAATGTTCAGAAGGTGGCGTCCGCCGTCCGGCTGACCCACCTGCCCACTGGCATCGTGGTGTCTTGCCAGACGGAACGCTCTCAGCACCAGAACCGCGAATATGCCATGCGGATACTGCGCGCCCGCCTCCTGAAGCGCCAGGATGACGAGCGGGCCGAAGAATTAGCCCGCATCCGCGGCGAGCGGACAAACCCTGAATGGGGACACCAGATTCGCAGCTACGTTCTGCACCCTTACAAGTCGGTTAAGGACCACCGAACCAACTTGCAAAGCACTGACCCAGACGGCGTGTTGGGAGGCTCAATAGATCCGTTTATTGAAGCGTACCTGATGCAGAAGCTGGTGAGCTAGGGAAAAGGAATTGCCATTTCGTCTGATGGAAGTGTAGTGTAAGTTGACCGCGCGAACCGGGTTGCTCCCAGCAGTGGGGAGCCGGTCGGCCGCAGGGATTGTTGCTTTGTGCCGGATAATAGCGCTGGTAATGGATTAGATGGGAGGCAGTGGCTTTGCGTACGGCTTCGCTTTCTGGATTGCTGTGCGCAGGCAGGCGTTCCTGCCATCTCATCGGGATCACTACGCGCTATAGGGCATCGCCACCCGCCGTTGTAATGCTGCTAACAGTTTCCCAGCAAATGCCCCATGCGCAGCTTTTTGGTAATCAGATATTTGCGGTTCTCGTCGTTCACCGATGCTTCCAGAGGAATGCGGTCCTGGATTTCCAGTCCGAAACCGGAGAGTCCGGCCATCTTACTTGGGTTGTTGGTGAGCAAGCGAACTTTGGAGATTCCGAGGTCTAAGAGTATCTGCGCCCCAGCCTCATAGTGGCGCATATCGGGGTCGAAGCCCAGTGTCTTGTTAGCCTCGATGGTGTCCAAGCCATCGTCTTGTAAGGAATAAGCCTTGATTTTGTTGTGCAGGCCGATGCCCCTCCCTTCCTGCCGCATATAAAGCAGAACGCCCACGCCTTCCTTGGCGAGAGCATTGAGAGCCAGCTCCACCTGCTCGCCGCAGTCGCAACGCAGGCTGCCGAACACGTCGCCAGTGAGGCATTCGCTGTGAATTCGCACCATCACCGGGTCGCTGGGCTTCCAATCCCCGATGGTAAGGGCAATATGCTCGCCCTGGTCAAAATAACTGCGATAGCCGATGGCCCTGAACTCACCGTAACGGGTGGGGAGCCTGGTCTCCGCTACTCGCTCAATGAGATTCTCATTGTGGCGGCGGTGGGCAATGATCTGGGCGATGCTGAGGATTTTCAGGCCGTGGGTCTCGGCGAACTCTTCCAGCCGAGGAAGGCGTGACATGGAGCCGTCTTCGTCCATCATTTCACAGACAATGCCGGCGGGGTACATTCCGGCAATGTTGCAGAGATCAACAATCGCTTCGGTATGTCCTGGCCTGGCAAGTACGCCGCCTGGGTGGTAGCGGAGCGGAAAGAGGTGGCCCGGCTTGGTAAAATCGCCAGGACTGACCGCCGGGTCTATCATAGCATTGACTGTCGCGGCCCGGTCGAAGGCCGAGATGCCGGTCGTAGTGCCAATCTTGTAGTCCACTGATACGGTGAAGGCCGTTTGGTCTTTTCGCCCTGCGTTCTGGCTTACCATCAGAGGCATCTGGAGCTCGTCCAGCCGCTCGCCGATTATAGGCATACAAAGAAGCCCCTTGGCATACTTCGCAATGAAGTTGATAGCTTCCGGGGTCACGGTCTGCGCCGGCATCACGAGGTCGCCCTCGTTTTCCCGGTCTTCGTCGTCTACAACAATCAGCAGTTTGCCCGCTTTAAGCTCGTCTAGCGCCTCTTCCAGACTACACAGGGGCATAATCAATCCTTCTCCTGCGCTGGCTTGGCTACCCGATTTGCCTCACCGCTTCAGCAGGTTTTCCACGTACTTTGCCAGTATGTCGGCTTCCAAGTTAACCCTATCGCCGACTGATAGTGTTGCGAGATTAGTATTATGGAGGGTATATGGTATCACAGCCAGCGTGAACGAGGAAGAGTTTACTTTTACCACGGTCAAACTTATCCCGTCAACCGCGATGAAGCCCTTCTCTACTATGTACGGCATCAGCCGTTTCGGGGCAGTAATCTCGAAGACGATCGAATCACCGTCTTCTTGGATGGACTCAACACTGCCTGCATCGTCTACGTGGCCCTGTACTATGTGGCCGCCCATCCGGGCGCTGGCTGACAGCGCGCGCTCCAGGTTCACTACGCCGCCCTCCTCCAAGCCGCCCAGCGAGGTGCGGCGCATGGTCTCCGGCGACAGGTCCACGGAGAACTCGGAGCCGGATAGCAATACCGCGGTGACACAGGCGCCGTTGACCGCGACGCTGTCTCCCAGCTTCAGGTCTGACATCACCTTTTCGGCCCGAACGGTCATGCCGTTGCTGCTGATGCTGACCACGGAGCCGACTTCTTCGACGATTCCGGTGAACATTGATGGCTCCTTCCAATATACTCAGGGCTAGTATTCACCCTCGCCCTGCCCTTCTTTAACATAAAGAGAAGAGAGCAAGGGAAAAGAAATTTGGGGCTGCGGGTTAGCTCCTTGGGTGCGGATAGCCCGAAATCAGCCAATCGGATCCTATTTGACGAAGAGAGGTCTTCGCGAGACGCACCGCTTGCGCCATAAGCTCCGCGCCCACGCCCTCCACTGGCGAGGCCGCTTCGCTGCCGCCAATGATTACCGGAGCGACGAAAGCCTGCACCTTGTCTACCAACCCGCCGTCGAAAAGAGATCCCAGTGTCTTTCCCCCGCCTTCCACCAGCAGGTTTACTATGCCGCGTTTGCCCAGATCGGCCAGGGCCTCCATCGGGCAGACCAGTCCGTTGGCGGTGGCTCCCACTGGCACAACCTCGGCCCCGGCCTTCTCCAGTCCCCGGACGTTGTCTGAAGGCGCTGCCCAGGTGGTGTAGACCAAGGCGTGGCCCGGTTGACGCAACAACTGCGACTCAAGGGGCATACGGCACTGGCTGTCTAGCGTCACCCGCACGGGCTGGCGCGGCAGGGGAAGGTTGTCTTCCCCGCGGGCGGTAAGTTGCGGATCGTCAGCAAGCACAGTGTTGGCGCCGACCATCACGGCGTCAGTCTCGCGGCGCATCTGTTGCACCAGGGCGCGGGCGCCGGGGCCGGTTACCCACTTGGAATCGCCGGTGCGAGTGGCTATTTTGCCGTCCAGACTCATGGCGAACTTGGCGGTGGCGAAAGGAAGCCCGGTGTTGATATGTTTGGAGAACCCCTCGTACAGTTCGCGCGTTTGCTCTCGCTCCGGCGAATCATCCGGTAACACAGTAACCCTGATTCCAGCGTCACGCAGCTCGGCGATGCCGCCACCGGCCACTACCGGGTTTGGGTCAGCAAATGCGACGACTACCTCGGCGATGCCTGCTTGGATGACAGCGCGAGTGCAGGGGGGAGTGCGCCCCCAGTGGCAACACGGCTCTAGCGTAACGTAGAGCGAAGCGCCTTGGGCCTGTGGGCCTGCTACCTCCAGAGCGACAGCCTCGGCGTGGGCCTGTCCTGGCGGCTGGGTCGCCCCTCGGCCTACGATTACGCCGTCCCGCACCAAGACCGCGCCGACGGCGGGGTTGGGGCTGGTAGAGCCCAGCGCCTGCCGTGCTAGGTCAATGGCCTGGCGCATAAAGGTCATCTGTCTGGTCCGGTGGGGTTCCGGCCCGAGCCGGGGCCGGAAAACTCTTGGGAAAACCGGCTGGCCGTCGGTTCCGTCTGACCCTGATACTTGCTTCCTAGTCCCTCGGAGCCGTAGAGCCGGTCAGCGGACGTGGTCAGGCGCAGGTAAGAAATCTGGCCGATTTTCATTCCATAGTACAGGGTGATGGGCAGCCTGGCCAAGTTGCTCAGTTCCAGGGTGAGGTGCCCCTTCCAGCCGGGATCCACGAAGCCCGCCGTGGAGTGAATCACCAGCCCGATGCGCCCCAGACTGCTCTTCCCCTCCAGCCGCGCCACCAGATCCCCAGGCAGTTCGATATGCTCTAGAGTGCTGCCCAGCACGAACTCGCCGGGGTGCAGGATGAAAGGCTCGTCGTCGCTGATTTCGACGGTCTCAGTCAGGTCGTCCAGCCCTTTCTTGATGTCTATGTGCGGACGCCGGGAGTTAGTGAAAACCAGGAGCTTACGGTCGAGGCGCAGGTCAACGCTGGCAGGCTGAATGTCCGCCGGGTCGAGGGGCGAAATTATGATGCGACCGCTACCCAGCTCCTCTTTAATCGTGCGGTCGCTTAGCACCATGAAATAAATCTTGGAATCAAATTTTGCGGCACTTCCGTCTGTCGGGTTTGGTTTGTCGGGTTTGGTGAGGTTGGCGAAATTCTAGCAACCACGGCCCGGCGGCGCAACTTGCTGCTCCAAACTCTATGGGCTGGATTTGGCTCCGGCGATTAGGTACGAGCCTTGTACGCTGGCGGTAAACTCCAGTTCCCCGATGGCAATGGCCGTGGGAGTGGGCATGCCGGCGTAGGAAGAACCGTAGGCCGCCGCCGGTTCCGCTCGCCAGTACATCTGATTGGGCGTATAGTATGATTCCTCGGACAAGTAAACCAACCGGCCCAGCTCTACGCCGGAACGATTGGCCAGCAATTTGGCTTTCTGTTTCATATCGGCCACGGCATCAGCCAGAGCCGCATTCTGTAGCTTCTGCGGGTCTTCTATACCGAAGCTAATGCCATTGATGCTGACGAGGTCTCCGCTGGCGGCGGTGACCTCGTCAATAATCGTTCCGGCGGTTCCCGGAGTCCGAATCTTCACCGACACATTGTTGGTGACCGAATAGCCGACTAGCATCTGCTTCCATTCTTCCCAGCAGGATTCGCCTAGTTGCGGCTTTTCTGTAATGCAGCGGGTAACTTCCACGCCCTGGTAGCGGGGGCTGATGTTGAAGTAAGTAGTTTGGATGTCCGGAGCCTTGATGTTGGCTACGGCCAAGACTTCCATTATTTTGTCCATGGCGGCTGCGGCATTGGCCCGGGCCAGCGCCGCCGTATCCTCTACCGATTCGACGCCGAGGCTGATTATGGCTATGTCTGGCGTGCCGCTGGCCGAGCCTTGTCCGCTTACCCTGATTCCGGCAGGGCCGTTATACGCAACGCCCCCTGAGCCGTCTGCGGATGCGCCATTGTTATGTTCCTGAGCCGACGTCTTGGCTACTAAGACTGCGGCCAGTAGCAAGACCGCGACTGGAACCGCCAGCAGGAACATTGTTTTGTTGGCGCCAATTATCTTTGGCATGAGAAATCTCCTGCGTCTGGGGTTTGATGGCCTGATTTTTGTTGAGCGCTCAGCCTTGGAAGTTTACGCGCCCGTCCAGCAAAGCCCGGGCCATAACAAACTTGTGGATTTCCGAGGTGCCGCCGCCGATGCGGGCATGGCGCAACAGGTGATACCAGTGGGCGATGGGCAAGTCCAGCGTCTCGCCGGTGCCGCCGAACACTTGCATTATTTTGTCTATGCTGCGCCAGCCCCACTCTCCGGCGCAATACTTAATCATAGACGCCTCGACGCGCACGTCCTCGTCGGCGTCGGCGCGGGTTGCCGTCTCGCGGGTGGCCGCCCGTAGGGCCATTATATCTATGTATACGTCGGTTAGCATCCACTGGATTGCTTGCCGGTCGGCGATGGGCCGCCCGTAGGTTACCCGCTGCTTTGACCACTCGAGTGCCATTTCCAAAGCCCGGCTGAGAATGCCCAGGGCCATGGAGCCGCGCAACAGCCTGTCGTGATGCACCAGCCACTTCTGTCCCAGGGTGAAGCCGCGCCCCACCTCGCCCAGCACTTTGGTTTGCGGCACACGCACGTTGTCCAGGTTGACCGTGTGCTGTTGTGACTTGGTGGGGTTGATCCAGATGCGAATAGGCTCGAAAGACAGACCGGGGCTGGGATTGTCCACGATGAACATCGTAATGCCGCCCCGCTGCCGCTTTTCCGGGTCGGTAACGGCCTGTACCAGAATGTAGTCGGAACTGGCGGCCCCCGAGATGAATGTCTTGGCGCCGTTCAGCACCCAGTCGTCGCCGTCAATAACGGCGCGGGTCTGCATCATGCCGCCAGGGTCGGAACCGGCGTCGGGTTCAGTCTGGCCGAAGGCGTAATGCAATTCGCCCCGGATGGACGGCAGCAGATATTCCTGTTCCTGCTCCGGCGTGCAGTTGCCAATCATTATCATCGGCACCGGTGATGTGGGCAGTTGAACGATGCTCTTGTGCACCTCTTCGTCCAACACCACGTGGCCTAAAGCGCCCATACCACCGCCGCCGTACTCCTCTGGGACGAAGGAGGTGTAGATGCCGGTATCCTTGGAAATCTGGTTCAGTTGGGCCCACTTCTCCTTGCCCAGGGTTCCCAGAATCCCTTGTAGCGCTTCGGCGATGCCACGGGGAGCGCCCTCGTCTTCAGCGCCGTCCAGCGTTGGGTTGGCCAGGTACTCGGCCTCCAGCGGGTAGCACTCATCCTTGACGATCTGCCGGATGGTCAGCTTCAGGGCCTCCAGCTCTGGGGGCAGCCCGGCCTCGCCTGCAATCATCTTGTTATCTCCTGATAAAACTTAGCTGACCTTAATAGAACTCGGCAATAAACTCGGCTGACCGGAAAGTTGCCGGGAAACCGGAGTTGGCAAAGGCATCGGCTCATCCGCGCCTCAGCCGAATTGAGCATCAAAGAGTATCGGTATCTAGGGTATCTGTATCTCCGTAAGGAGCAGACGAAATTGAAAGCCGCCGCATTATCGCCCCGGTCTTGCGCCGTGTCTGCTGAGACGGGATTGTCGGAGCTGCTGCGCCCTGCGTTTTCCCTAACCTATAAACCCACGGAAAGGCCCGGCAAGGGTAACAGCCCAATACCTAAGGAATAACGGCGATTCCGGCCTTCAGATTCCACCCTTCATAAGTATTCCCGTTCCAATTTCAGCCGGCCGCGTATTCTCCAATTCTATAACGCGGCAGACTGAAATTGCCATAGAACAGCGAGGGGGAGAAAACTGCGAAACTACTCTGGCCTCCCTCTCACACCTGAAAAACCTGTCCATCCCTGTAAATAAACCGCTCCCCTGACACCTCCCCCTTGCCAACCCTGATAACACCTCCCTACCATTTTTACCACCGAACCAATTTCACCATAGCGCCATAACCGCGCCGCCGGCCCGCCCAGGCCAAACGGACAACATGACCGGAAATGGCCGGAAAATCAAAAATGTGCACCCTCAGCGAAATCCTCCGCGCCCTGCTCCCCTGGGCCGAACCCGGCTCCTGCCTCGAAATACTGCGCTGGGATGCCCCGCCTGCCCTAACCCCCGGCCGCCAGAGCGGATACCTTCAAGACGGATACTTTCAAGAATGAAAGGTTGACATTTCCGTAGAGCCGCAAGCCTGTGACGGGCCTCCACCTCGTTTCGCAATTTTCTCGATGGGTGGCGGGCAGTGTTGGCCTACAGCTCGCTAAGGCGGAACTGCGCCACTCGCATCGAGTCAAGCAGCAATATCAATCCACCGAAAGCGATGAGCAATGCGGCCAGTCGCCATGGCTGATTGCTGCGGCCGGCCCCAAATCAGCGCCAGACCCTGCCGCCTGCTTGCATTTCGTTCGAGGCCTTCCGCGACGGCCTATCTGCTCCTAGTGGTTTTCAAGACATCCGAGCTATTGAATCCGTGCGCTGATTTATCTATATTAAATATCTGCAATACTATTGAGAAAGCTGGCGCAATATAATATACCCTGAAATCGAAAATGCTTTATGGTAAACGCCAGCGGCGAAGCCCGTGCTAGAATAATTGTCGCGCCAGCAGGAAATCCCATTCCCCTAAAGCAAGATGCAGTTTCGAAACCTTCCCAGTGTTGACAGCGTTCTTGTCATTCCCGAAGTGGCGGCGGCCGCAGCGGCGTTCAGCCGCGAGTGGGTGGTGGAACTGGCTCGGTCAGAGTTATACGCGGCCCGCCAGCGCATTCGGGAGGGCGAAGAGGCCGACGGCGCCGAGGAAATCGCGGCGCTGGTCTGTCGCCGGGTGGAGGAGTCGGGGCGGGCTGAGCCGCGGCGAGTGATCAACGCCACTGGCGTTGTCATCCATACCAACCTGGGCCGCGCCCCACTTAGCCGAGCCGCGATGAGGGCCGCCGAGGAAGCCGCCGCCGGATATTCGAACCTAGAGTTTGACCTGGATTCTGGGCGGCGCGGTTCCCGGCAGACCAGGCTGGAGTCGCTGCTGCGGCAGATCACCGGAGCGGAGGCGGCTTTCGCCGTGAACAACAACGCCTCGGCGCTGCTTCTGGGGCTGTCGGCGCTGGCCGCCGGGCGCGAGGTCATTGTGTCCCGCGCCGAAGCAGTAGAAATTGGCGGCGGCTTCCGCGTTCCTGACGTACTGCGCCAGAGCGGGGCGGCGCTGGTGGATGTGGGAACGACCAACCGCACCTACCTGAGCGACTACGAAGACGCCACCACCGCGGACACCGCCGCATACCTGAAAGTCCACGCCAGCAACTTCCGCGTCGAAGGGTTTACCTCCGAGGTGGGGGCGCAGGAACTGGCTGGGCTAGGCGACCGTCTCGGCGTATCCGTGCTGCACGACGTCGGCAGCGGCAGCCTGCTGCCCACCGAGAGATACGGGCTGGCCCACGAGCCTATGCCCCAAGAAAGCGTATCTGCCGGAATAGGGCTGGTATTCTTTTCCGGCGACAAGCTGCTGGGCGGCCCGCAGGCAGGCATCGTGGCCGGACGGCGGGAACTGGTGGCGCGTCTGGCGCGTCATCCGCTGGCCCGCGCCGTGCGGATAGACAAGCTGAGCCTGGCCAGCCTTACCGCTACGCTGGTTCATTATCTGCGGGGCGAAGCAGAGCGGGAGATTCCGGTCTGGCGTATGATTTCCGCTCCGGCCGAGTCGTTACGGGAACGCGCTCACGGCTGGAGAGCGCAACTGACTGGGGCGCCCGGCCCGGCTCTGTACAGCGTGGTTGAATCGCGCTCCGCCGTGGGCGGGGGCAGTCTGCCCGGTGAGACGCTTCCCACTTGGGCGCTCGCCCTGGACGCCTCGGCCCGTCCCGGCGGCGCTGAGGACGTGATGCGACGCCTGCGAGAAGGCCGCCCGCCGGTTGTGGCTAGGGTGGAGGATGGGCGAGTGCTGTTTGACCCCCGCACCGTCGCCCCCGGCGAGGACGGCGAACTGCTCGCGGCGTTGCAAGGGCTGGGCGGGTAAATAATTCCGAAAACCGGAAGAAGAATGATACGGGAGCAAAGCGGGCAATGACCGACTATCTGCTAGTGCATGGCGCTGGGCAAGGTTCTTGGGTCTGGGGCAAGGTCTGGGGACTGATGACGGCCCCGGTGGAGCACCCGCCAACGCTGTATAAGCCGCGCCGCGCCAACCGCGTTCACCCGGTAGACCTGCCGGGCCATGGGCCGGACTCGCAAGGCGACACCGCCGCTGTCCGGCTGGAAGAGTGCGTGAATGCCATCATCCACGCCGTGGAGCAAGAACGGTTGAAGGACTTGGTGCTGGTGGGCTACGGAGTTTCGGCAGGTATTGTGCTGGAAGCCGCAAAGCAACTCCCTGCGCCCCCGAAGCGCCTGGCATTGGTCGGCCCCGCAGTCCCCCGAGGCCGCCGCTCGCTGATTAGCAGTTGCGCCAATGGGGCTAGCTCATGGTTCCAGTTATTTTCTCTGCTCAGCGCGCTCTCGCAGCAAGAGTTCAGGTTCTCTGGTCCAGCCATTAACCGCTTCCTGTGCAACACCATGGAAGCTATGGATATCGTGCAGATTCTCGGGTTCTTTGGCCCTCTGCCCACCCGTTTGTTAAGGTCCAGGTTGTCTCCGGAGGCCGCTTCCGGCTTGCCTGCTCCTTTGACCTGCATCGTTCTGACAGAAGACAGGTTGGTCACGCCAGCCGCGCAGCGCCGCACTGCCGAGCGCCTGAACAGCGAAGAGACCCTGGAGATAGACGCCTGCCACATGGCGGCGTGGCAGAAACCGGATGCCGTGGCTGAAGCCCTGCTGCGCTATGCGTAGCTGAATCCGCCTGCGTTCGCCATCTCGCCAGCGGGGGTATTGACATTGTTGCGAAACGACATTACCGGAACGCCCTACTGGGATCTGGCTAGAGAAGGCATAGCCCAATTGCGGATGCTGTCCCGGTATGCTCCCGAGGCGCAAGTTGAGTCACATTTGTATTCCATATTGGGCCACTTGTTCCCTGCTCTGGAATACCCTGATATAGCCCAGCAGTACCAATCCGGGGATGGGCCGGTAGACGTTTACTGCCGGAACGTGGTTTTCGAGACCAAACGGCAGGGCAAAAAAGATGACGCCCGAACCAAACCAGATCGCTCCGTCGAAACCCCCGAAGAGCAGGCCGTCCGCTACCTGGACGCCTTGTCCCAGAAACCCAGATTGCTTGACTTGGGCCATACGGGCTGGCGTTCTTGTATTACCGATGGCAAGGAATGGAGCTTTTATAGCTACAGATCTGACTTGGATTTGCCGTCGGCGCAGCGTCTGACACTGGAGCGGGAACTCAGCCTGTATGCCCCGGATGATGACGATGTGCTTTTGGAGTATCTATATGAGTTTGTAGACCGTGCGACGAAACTGACCCCGCCCACCGATGATGAAAAATGGGTGGAAGATTTGGCTATGCGGTACATTGACTTGGCCGGCGCCTGCCACCAATCGCCGGCCTACGACGTGAAACGCAAGTTGTGGCGCGATGTGCTGCGAGGAGCCTACATTACCCCGCCCAGCGACAGCGCCGCCGAGCGAGACCTCTTTGCCCGCCATACCATGCTGGTGGTAATTGCCCGCGCTGTGGCCAATACCATTCTGCCGGTGACGCCCCAAGCGCTGAACCGCGACCGCCTTCACGCCGATCTGACTCAGGGTTTCGCTGCATGGCTGCTGGACGCCGCCGGGAAAGCAGGGGAGGATATGCTGGATGACATAATTGCAAAAGTGGGCCGCTACGATTGGCAGTCCTACGGCAGAGACACGCTGAAAGACTTGTATCACGTTGTCATTCCCCGCGACATACGCCACGATTTCGGCGAATACTACACCCCCGACTGGCTGGCCCGCGCGGTGTGTGAAGAAGTGATGGATGCGGAGTGGCGGAGGGAAGTCATCGAGCTGGCCGTGGCCGGCCAGATGCCGGGCCCGGCGGTTCTTGACCCGGCGTGCGGCTCCGGCACATTCCTGTTTCACGCCGTCCAACTGCTTCTGGAAGACGCCCGCGAGCATCCGGAACTGGCGAACAGCCCGCAAGCTCAGGTTGAAATGGTCAACGGCCTGGTTGCCGGGATGGACCTGCACCCGGTCGCGGTTGAATTGGCTAAAACCACAAAAATTTTATCATTTTCAGATTTTGCATAGGACGCAAAATCTGAAAATGATGTTGGGGTATATCTCGGCGACAGTCTGCAATGGGATATTACCCACAACCAGACGCTCTTTGAGTTAGACGCCCTGGTGAGCATTCCCACCGATGCCCCGGACGCACCACTAAAACTCCCCCGCACTCTCCTGCTCTCTGACCTGTTTCGCCCTTGTCTGAACCAAGTCTTTGACTATGCCGAGCTCTCCGATTACCCCGGTATCGAGGAGGACTTGGCGGCGGCGCTTGGCCTCAATACCGGCGTCGAAAAGGAGGCAATGCTTGAGGTTTACCGCCGGGTGCGCCGCTACATTGAAGAAGGGCGCAACCATGTATGGCTCTGGTACATCTCCAACTTGGCCCAGCCCTACCGCTTGGCGCAACTGCCAGCCTCGCGGCTCATCGGCAACCCGCCTTGGGTAGTCTACAACGCGATGGCCGCTGACCGGCAGGACGCCTTCCGGCAACAGGCGCAGGCCCGCAAGCTGTGGGCCGGGCGCAATCTGGCGACTCAGAATGACCTGGCGGCAACCTTTGTGGCTACCTGCGTGGATTACTACCTGAAACCCGGCGGCAAGTTCGGCTTTGTCTTGCCTTATGCCGCCCTGCGCGCCCGCCAGTGGGCGCCCTTCCGTTCCGGGGAGTGGAGCCTGCTCGCAACCGCCAGCCACCGGGCCAATCTCGCCGTCCTTAGCAAGGATGCTTGGGACTTTATAAAAGTCAAAGCTCCGCCCTTCCCCCAAGCTAATTCGGCGGTGATTTTCGGAACGAAATTGAATACCGATGAGCAGCGGCAGGCCAAAGCCGTGCCGCTGTCTGGAATTCAGGAAGTCGCCAACGCCGGGCTGGTCAACCCCAAAATGCCGTGGGATGAAGTTCGCCCCAAATTGACTTTCACCCCTCGGCAAAACCGGGCCACGGCCCCCAGCCCCGCCTACGCCAATGCTTTCCGTAATGGGGCAACGCTCTTTCCGCAGCCGCTGGTGGTTTTTGAGCAGCCTTCGTCTAAGGCGTTGAGTAAAGTGTATTTCAGAACGAATACCGGCAAAGGCGCCTGGAAGGGTAAGGAACGGGATGGCCGGATTGAAAAGCGGTTTGTAAGGCCGGCGCTGTTTTCCCGGCTGCTGCTGCCCTTTGGCGTTAACGGCTATTCCCACATCATCGCTCCTTTTAGCGAAGATGGCCGAAGGCTGGAATCCGGTTTGCCGCAAGGGGAGGCCGCGGCGGATTTCCGGGTATATTGGGATAACGCTGACCGGGATTGGCGCCGTCTGAGCGGCCCTCGCCCGCCCCATACCTTGCTTGACCAAGTGGACTATCAAGGAAAACTATCGTCGCAGCTTTGTAACACAGAGCACTGTAAAGTAATATATCAGCGCTCTGGTTCTTGGTTGATTTCTGCCGTAGCTCCGCCAGGGATTGTTATTGACGGGACGTTAAATTGGTATGCGTCGGGTGATGGTAATGAGCTTTACTACTTGTCTGCTGTTTTCAATGCTCCAGCACTTGCGGATTTCTTTAAGAAATGTTGTCGCTTGTCAGACCGACACTTTCAGATGGGACCTATCGAAAATCTGCCCATCCCGGCCTTTGATGCTGGCAACGAACACCACTCCAATCTGTCGGCGCAGTCGGAGCTGGCCCACCGGCGGGTTGCGGCGCTGGTGACGGAGGCGCAGGCCGGGCGCCGTCGCATCAAGCGCAACGATGTGCTGCGAGACCGGGAAATAGAGGGTATTATGACCGCCATTGACGATTCGGTGCGAGTGATACTGCCGGATTACAGTAGCGGCGGCTGATGTTTGCGTAAAGGGAAACGGGCCGGAATTTCTCCGGCCCGTTTCCCTTTTGCTGCGACTCGCGCGTCGCTGGACTTGTCCGTTCTACCAACCGGGGCGGCGCTGGCCGCACTTGTCGCAGAACACGTCGCGCATGGGGCCATTCTCGTGGCCGCACTTGTCGCAGGTCCAGATGGAAACCATCATTGAAGCAAGCATAAAAATCACCTCAGCGATTTTTTAGTCTTCCTTCTTACCGCCAGCCAAATGAAGTCCGGCGGCGAAGGTTTCTAGTGATGATGGCCGTGGTGGTCCTGTTTCTCCTCTTCCTCGGGAGTAATCAGCGAGTAGGTGGTCAGTATCATGCCGGCCACGCTGGAGGCGTTCTCCAAGGCCGAGCGAGATACTTTGGTCGGGTCAATGATGCCCCGCTCCACCATATCGCCGAACTCGCCGCGGGCCGCGTCGTAGCCAAAGTTGCGGGCGCTGTTGCGGCGCACCTCGTCCACCACCACGGCGGGCTCTCCGCCGGAGTTGCGGGCGATGATGCGCACTGGCTCTTCCAAGGCTTTTCTAAGGATGGTGCGGCCCACTTCCTCGTCGCCGGTGAGACTGGCGCCGTCCAGCGCAGACATAGCGCGGATGTAGGCCACGCCGCCGCCGGGGACGATGCCCTCTTCCACTGCGGCGCGGGTGGCCGACAGGGCGTCTTCCACGCGGGCCTTGCGGTTTTTCAATTCTGGCTCCGTGGGGGCGCCAACCTTGACCACCGCCACGCCGCCGGACAGCTTGGCCAGCCGTTCCTGGAGCTTTTCCTTGTCGTATTCGGAGGTGGTTTCCTCAATTTGTACCCGTATCTGCTCGCCCCGGCCTTTAATATCCACCGGGTCGCCGCTGCCGCCGACGATGGTGGTGCGGTCTTTAGTGGTTTCGATGCGCCGGGCTTGGCCGAGGTCGGCGGCGGTGGCTTGGTCCAGCCGGCGTCCCCGCTCTTCGGACACCACTTGGGCGCCGGTGAGGATGGCTATGTCTTCCAGCATGGCCTTGCGGCGGTCACCGAATCCTGGGGCCTTTACCGCCAGGCAGTTGATGGTGCCGCGCAGTTTGTTGACCACCAGAACCGCCAGCGCCTCGCTCTCCACGTCTTCGGCGATGACCACCAGGTTGCGGGTGACCTGAAGCGCGCTCTCCAGGACTGGCACCAGCTCGGCGGCCGAGGAGATTTTTTTGTCTGTCACCAGAATATGTGGACTCTCAATGACGGATTCCATCCGCTCTGGGTTGGTGACGAAATAGGGGCTGATGTAGCCGCGGTCGAAGTTCATGCCCTCGACGTACTCGGTCTCGGATTCGACGCCCTTGCCTTCTTCGATGGTGACCACGCCCTCGGCTCCCACCTGCTCCAGCACGTCGGCCAGCATATTGCCGATCTCGCTGTCGTTGGCGGAAATTGTGGCGACCTGGGACATCTGATCGCGGCCCTGCACCGGCGTCGAGATTCCGGCCAGCTCTTTCACCAAGGCTTGAACGCACTTGTCCAGCCCGCGCTTGATGGCCATGGGATCGGCCCCGGCGGCCACGTTCCGCATACCCTCGCGGACGATGGTATGGGCCAGCACGGTGGCGGTAGTAGTGCCGTCGCCGGCCACGTCGTTGGTCTTACTGGCGGCCTCCTTGATTAGCTGGGCGCCCATATTCTCGAAGGATTCGGGCAGCTCCACCTCTTTGGCGATGGTGACGCCGTCGTTGGTGATGACCGGGGCGCCCCATTTCTTTTCCACGGCCACGTTGCGGCCCTTGGGCCCCAGAGTGCGCCCGACCGCATTGGACACCATGGAGATGCCGTGCAACAGGGCCTGCTGCGCGGCTTGGTCGCTGATAATGCTCTTGGCTGGCATTGCTCTCCTTTCCTCCCTGGTTATTGAGACGGGGTTATTGAGACGGACAGACGGACAAAATGTAAGACAGTTGAAGATTTATATCATAAAGAATAAAACCGCCTTCGCCGCCGGTCAAGGGCGGGACAGAGGCCACGAGCCGTCGGCGGGTTACCTCCGCCGGTTTCGAGCCGTGAAGTTGAAAGCTAAAGACGCAAAATCATCATGCCAGATACACAATATCGTGATTGTTTTCACAACATTGACAGTGATAATTTTTATTGATATAAACGATATATTAGATCCCCTGGCTAAAAAAGGAAGTCTAAGTCCGCCCGTCGGAGGCAGAGCGCAAGGGGGTGTGAACCATGACAGCCAGAATCAAACTCACGGTTATCCTGGCGCTGGCGGCCCTGTTATTCGCCGTCGCAGGAGGTGTGCAGGCTCAGGAACCCCCACCCAACCTTGACGACCCGGAGGTGGTCAAAAATCTGGCCGGGAAGGTGTTCTCAGCAGATGACCGGGCTCTGGAAGCATCCAAACTGTCGGATGAACAACTGGCAGCCGTTTTAAAGCACACTTATTCCTCAGAATTGTCTGATGGCGAAACGGCAGAGCTTCTGGCGTGGGCGAAAAATAGCATTCGTTGGGCTATCGATAATCCGGCCGAATGGGCGGTTATTCAACCTCAACTGAAAGCTGCTGAAGGAGATGTGCTGGATACGTCTGCTCTGTTTGATGCCCCTGACGGCTTGCTGGCAAGCACCTCCTGCGCTACGCACACAAGAACTGCTGAAGACTACGGCAGAACCGGCGACCCAAAGTGGCGCTACCGGTCATCGACTTATTGGTGCTGGGACGGGGTGAGCATTGCGTCTGAGCCGCTCTTTCAAGTGAACGCTTATACCCCCGGCCCTGGCTGGTAATTTCAGAGGCACACCATTAAACAAAGCTACGGAACACAAGTAAACAAAGCTACGGAACACAAGGGGATTTATTTCACGAAGACGCCGCTATAGGCAAATTTCAATACTGCTTTATCTGGTGTTGGAGTGAAGTTATGGGGTCGGTATCCAAACGCCATAACGGTGACGGGACATCTTCTTGCACGGCAACCCCCCGAATGCACTGTTCACCCAGGTCTCGGGCCTTTGTGCCAGTAGATGGCTGAGGGAATTTGGGGTTGGTGGGTGACCTATGGATGAGGAATATCTAATCGCCGCCCTCTGCGTAGCCCTAGCAAGCGAGTCATTATCTCGTTATGCACAGAATGGAGCGACCCAGGCAATAGGAGCGGCCCTGGGTGTAGTCTGTGTTGCCAGCCTGGTAGCGGGATTCGTAGACCTTTCCGGTCGGCCGTTTCTTTTGGGTTGGGGATTCAGGTTGTTGCCGTTAGTCTGTCTGGGGGCTTTTCCGGTGGCTGTCTGCACAGTATGGCGTGGCCCTCGGCACCCTGGCGTTGCAAACCGGGCGGTTTTCGCGCTTCTTGCCCTTCCAGTTATATGGATCCTAGAGGCTTCCGGGATAAATGCGGTTTCCGCTTCCATTGAGGGCTTGACCGGCGCTTTGTTAACCATGGAGACGGCCCCCACCCTTTCGCAGGCGGTCTACGTTACTCTATTTCTCATTGAGTCTGCCGCTTGGGCTGCTATACCGGCGATGCTGGGAGTGATATTGGTCCGGGACCCACGAAATTCGGCTGTATGGTGGATGGGGACAGGTCTTATCAGCCTCGCAGGCATCCTAGGTGTGTATTCAGTGATGTCCTTGGCCGGGTAGCCGGTTTGCGGATGCTTTCCTACGCTAGGATTCCGAACAGAAACAGAGCCTCTCCCATGCCTCGCCACTTAATCCAAGCGCCCAAGCCGGGTAAGCAGCGGAAAGGCCAAGTCCGCCCGTCGAAGGTCACTTCAAGCTCTGCCTGCCATTCACGAGTGCCTGCGCATATCACAAGTACCCGTCGGTAACGAAGTACCAGTATGCAGATGGGACTTCCAGTTGGATTTTGAGTGGCCAGTAGAGACCAAGAACAACAGAGGACGGACAGAGCGCCCCGTGATTGAATCCCTAGAAACCGGCAGACCTCAAGACAAGGAGGTGATTAAAATGGCAGAGACGTTCACCTGGTTCGCTGTAGTGATCATCATCGCAGTAGCGCCAGCCTCCGCCGGCGGAGTGCTAGTCGCCAAAGCATACTCCCCGCTCCTTCGCTCGATGGGCTTCTGGAGTATTGGTCTGGGCGCTCTGGTCTTGCTCTTGGGATTCCTCGTTGGCTGCTGCTACTGCCTGCGCCCTTCGAGGCGGCTCAAGGATGAGAAACTGACAGGGTTATCGGGCGTTCCGGCCTCCTCACCCGCTTTCCGCTATGCCGCCGGGTTTGCAAACCCGGCGGTTTTGCCTTGTGTCAGACTCGCGGGATGAACGCCCAACAGGAATTTGTCGCCGGCCTCCACATCCATTCCCGCTGCGCCTATGCCTGGAGCAAGAACCGCACGCTGCCAAACTTGGCGGCTGCGGCGTTTGCGGCGTATGGCGGCTACCGTTACTGGAAGAGCCGGAAGCCTGTCTGGTAATCCGACCAGCGGGGACAAGGGATTCTACTAGCGTAACAGATTACGATTCCATGCCTCGCCACTTAATCCAAGCGGCCAAGCCGGGTAAGCAGCGGGATGCCTCAACTGAGGGATCCGCTTTTATAGGCTGGTTCGCCGGTTCGTAGCGCCGGTTTTCCGGGCCTAAGACTGGAGGAGCCTGCAACATCTATTTATGAATACATAATATCGTGATTGTTTTCACAACGTTGACAGTGATAGTTTTTATTGATATAAATGATGTATCAGCTCTCCAGGCTAAAGCGGAAAGGCCAAATCCGCCGAATGGAGGCAGAGCGCAAGGGGGTGTGAACCATGACAGCCAGAATCAAACTCACGGTTATCCTGGCGCTGGCGGCCCTGTTATTCGCCGTCGCAGGAGGTGTGCAGGCTCAGGAACCCCCACCCGACCTTGACGACCCGGAGGTGGTCGAAGGTATTGCAGCAGAGATAGCTCAGGCCGGAGACCGGGAAGAGGCGCTTAATCAACTGAGCCCGGCAGAGCGCCAAGCAGTTCAGAAATTTGTGTCCGAAAGGGGTAATGGCAGGTTGGAAGTAACATTGGAGACCAATTTCCTTCCCAGTGAACATGAAGGTTTTGGCCAAGCGGATTCCGGTGCCGTTAATTGCGCGACGCAGAAATTAATCTATGTTTGGGAAGAACGCATCTTCTTTGTCAACGTGGATATGTTCAAGTTCCACTCTGACACGAGATGGTGTTGGGATGGCTCCCGAATCACCTCTGCCCCCGAAATCCGCATTCGCGGGACGGTGCACTGGCCAGGATGGGAGTATGTAGGCAATATCAATCAAAGCTCAGGCGGCGGAAAGAACCAGTGGGAACACTGGGACTACGTCCAAGGCCATTTCAGGATATGCGACGGCTCCGATTGCCACACTCACAAATATCCGTCGATCACGAAGCGGCAATACGGTGATGGGACATACATTGCGTCGGCCACTCACTGACCAGCGCCTTGGGAATTGCCTAGACTCCAAGACGGGAGGTAATAGAGATGGCATTCACAATTGTGGGAATCGCGGAAACAGTCATCACTGCCGCCATACCTGCGTCCTTGGGGATGCTGCTGGTCTTTAAGGGGGAGCATCCGTTGCTCAGGTGGTTGGGATACTGGAGTATTGGACTAGGGGCGCTCTATCTGCTGGCGGGACTGTTTTCCGTCCCGGTGTCCACCAACCTGTTTTAATCAGATACCTGTTCTAATCAGATAGAGGACAGCCCGGTTGCCGTTGGCCTGAATCATTGCCCGGCGCCCTAAGACCGAAGCCCCGAAAATTCGAAGCGCCGCATTGATGGCATCTTCATCCAGCGAAGATGCCATCAATGCTTTTGGGAGACAGACATTCATGAGGCGGGATATGCCAATAATCATTTTGTTCTTTGTGGCCGCATTCCGCCTAATGCGAGTGGAACGGCGGCTAGGAAAGGCCGCCGTGGTGATCAGCCCGGCGGTTTTGCCTTGTGGTAGACTCCCAAGATGAACGTCCAGCACGAATTTGTCGCCGACCTCCACATCCATTCCCGCTACGCCTATGCGTGCAGCAGGAACCTCACGCTACCAAACCTGGCGGCCGCGGCGAAAACCAAGGGCATCGGGCTGCTGGCAACCGGCGACTTCACGCACCCCGCGTGGTTGGCGGAGTTGGAATCAAACCTCACTCCGATAGGCGATGGAACTTTTGAGTATGGTGGCGTCAACTTCGTTTTAGGCACGGAGGTTAGCTGCGTTTACCGGCAGGGCGGCAAAGCCCGGCGGCTTCACTTGTTGCTGTTTATGCCGTCGCTGGAAGGGGTAAAGCGGTTCAACGCGGAACTTTCCCGGCGGGGCGTCAAGCTGGAAGGCGACGGGCGCCCGTCGGTTGGACTCTCGGCGGCGGAACTGGCGTTCCTCGCGCTGGACGTTGACCCCGGGGCGATGGTGATACCCGCTCATCTCTGGACGCCCTGGTACGGTTTGCTGGGTTCGGTGTCAGGCTTCGATAGCCTGGAAGAATGCTTCGGGGAGTCGACGCCGCAGATTCGCGCAGTGGAAACCGGGCTTTCCAGCGATCCGGCCATGAATTGGGAAATTCCCGGGTTAGAAGACCGGGCCATCCTCTCCTTTTCCGACGCCCATTCGCTGCCCAACTTGGGGCGGGAAGTCACCGTATTCAGAGGCGAGCCTACGTATGGGTGTCTCAAGGAAGCTGTGGAACGTAACGCAGTAGCCTATACCGTGGAGTTTTATCCCGAAGAGGGTAAATATCACTTCAACGGACACCGTAACTGCGGGTTGAGGCAGTCTCCTCTGGAAACTGCCGCGCAGGGCAACGGACGCTGTCCGGTGTGTGAGCGTCCGCTGACTTTGGGAGTGCTGCACCGGGTGCGCTCGCTGTCTTCCGGATCCTGCGAAGGAGAAAGCTACGCGGTGGGGCCTGGCGCGGACGGATTCATTCGTCCGCTAAATGAACGCCCGCCTTTCCTGCGGCTGGTTCCCTTGGAGGAACTGCTGGCGGAGACTCTGGGCGTGGGCCGGCGCAGCAAGGCCGTGGCAAAAGTCTACCAGAGGCTGTGCGCCGAGCTTGGCAACGAACTGGCGGCGCTGGCTTGGGCGGATGCTGCGGATTTGCGTCAGGTGGCCGGGGACAAGGTGGCTGAAGCTATCCTGAGGGCCCGCACCGGAAAAGTAGTGGCCGAGCCGGGCTTTGACGGTCAGTACGGCGCGGTGCGGGTCTGGTCCGAGGCGGATGGTGACGGGCAGCAGGCGGCGCTGCTTTGACTGGAAGACTTCATTTATGGGTTCCCTGACGGATATGGGCACTCTGATAAACAAAGAGTCATTGCCCCCGCTGCCATTGTTGCGCCGTTCCGCAGCGGCTCATTCTATGCAGTGGCCTTCCCCATTCCATGCAGTGGCCTTCTATGATTTGACTCCGGGCGCGTATGACTTCGCCTTGATTCTAGCCTTGACCCCGGTTTGCCGTGTTGCTCACGATAGCAGCCAACGTGGTCGTCATCTCCTGACGAACTTCGTCCCGGCGGTGTTCCGAAATTGCCTGTTTGTGTCAGGGTTGTCCTGTAGTTGCGGCGTTAGCATGGGAGCGGCCTGTGTCTCTATATGCTACAATTCAGGCAATCCTAGCAAGCCGCTTGTATCGGGCGGCGTGCTGACGTATACGGGAAAGCCCGGTTTGTCGCAGCAAGTCCCAGTGTATCTGCGCCGTTTACAGAAAGAAGACATAACCGAGGTTGTTGAAATTGAGCAGGAGGCGTTCTCGCCTGTGTGGGTAAGTTCGCCTTTCAAGCGTGATCTGAACAACAAGCGGGCCTGTTACCTCGTAGCCTGTATTGAACCGGGCGACTTCGAGCCGCCCCCGCCGCACGAAACTGCCGAGGCCCCGCGGTCTTGGCTGTCCCGCTTGGCCGGGCGATTGGGATTAGGCGGAGACGACTCTGCGGAAAATGCGAGGGAAGACTACGCCATCGCCGGCTACGTGAGCGTTTGGTATCAGGGCGACGAAGCGCACATCGTGGAAATTGCAGTGCGTGAGACGTTGCGAGGCAACGGCATCGGGGAGTTGCTGCTCATCGGTTCCCTTCGGGAGGCAGTGACATACGGCTCCCAAGTTATGACCCTTGAAGCCCGGGTTTCCAACTTCATCGCTCAGCGTCTATATGAAAAATACAGTTTCAAGTCGGTAGGCATCCGCAAGGGCTATTACTCAGACAACCGCGAAGACGCAGTGATAATGACCACTTCCCCCATCCACACGGATGAATATGGGCGAATGTTCCGGGAACTTCAGAAAACCTGGGAATGCCGGTGGGGGCCGATAAACGTCCGTGGCTAATTGGCGAAACCCAAGAGCGCGTCCCTATGTCCCTGATTCAGTATCCTCAAAATGTGTTGGAGCCGCCAGTTGACCGCAGCAGCATTCATCTGCCATTTCCCCCGACACCGGGAATAACGAGACTTTTGCGATTCTTTCTGCTTTTTGCTTTCAAGTTGACCATATTGGGGGTGGTTGTTAGAATGAAGCCTGTTGCGCCCTTTTTCCGGCTGAGGGCTCAGCTTCTTTTGTGTCGGCAGAAAGGGTAATTCCGGGGATCTATGTTAGTTATCGGGCTGACCGGCGGAATCGGGACCGGCAAAAGCGAAGCCGCCCGCCACATGGTTTCTTTGGGGGCTGCCCTGATTGACGCCGACGTGGTGGGGCATGAAGCCTACAAGCCAAACGCGGAAGCGTGGCGCAAGGTGGTGGAGGCCTTCGGAGAAGGAATCCTTCAGCCCAACGGGGAAATTGACCGGCGCAGCTTGGGGGCCATCGTTTTCTCCGACCCGGAGCAACTGACCCGGCTCAACGGCATTATGCACCCCCTGATGGCGCGTATGGTCCAGGAAAAAATCGAAGGACTGCAAGCCGAAGGCGTGGATGTGGTGGTAGTGGAAGCCGCGCTTCTTTATGAAGCCGGCTGGAATTCCCTGGTCCAGGAGGTATGGGTCACCGATGCTTCAGAAGAAGCAGTGATCCATCGTCTCGCGCAGCGCAATGGTATGAGCGAGGAGGAAGCCCGTAAGCGGCTCGCTTCGCAGATGAGCCGCAATGACCGGCTGGGCCGGGCTGATATTGTCATTGACAACTCGGGAGACGCCGCCGCTATGCGAAAGGCGATTGATCAGTTGTGGGCGACCAGAGTCAAAGAAAGGATTGAGCAAACATAATGGTAGAAGCCGCAGAGCAGGAAGTACAACACTACAGCGAGTACGCGATTGAGGAGTTTCTGGTTCGGGCCGAACCGTACTACCGTCCCGTGGGCGATGAAATGGAGCTGTTTGCCGCGGCTTACCAACAGCACATTCCGGTGTTGCTCAAGGGGCCGACGGGATGCGGAAAGACCCGGTTCGTGGAATACATGGCCTGGAAGCTGGGCCGCCCCCTGACCGTCATTCAGGAACAGGAGAAAGGCGGCGGGGAGATACAGGAAGTGCGGGAAGGCGAGGTGCGCGTTCCGCTGGTAACCATCGCCTGTCACGAAGACCTGACCGCCAGCGACCTAGTTGGCCGCTATCTGCTCGACGCTGAGGGCACTCGCTGGATTGACGGCCCCATGACCCGCGCCGTCAAGGCCGGGGCCATTCTGTACCTCGACGAGGTGGTGGAAGCCCGCAAGGATACTACGGTGCTGATTCACCCTCTCACCGACCACCGCCGCATCCTTCCGGTGGAGAAGACCGGCTCCATCATCGAGGCCGATGACCGGTTCCTGCTCTGCATCTCCTACAACCCCGGCTACCAGAGCGCCTTGAAAGACCTGAAGCACAGCACGCGACAGCGTTTCATCTCCATCGAGTTCTATTACCCGCCCCGGGAAATCGAGCGGGAGATAATCGAGCAGGAAGCCGGTTGCACCCCCGAGCAGGCCGACGCGCTGGCTAAGCTGGGCGAGAAGATTCGCAATCTGGAAGACCACGGATTGCAGGAAGGAGCCAGCACCAGGTTGCTCATCTACGCTGGCCGGCTGATGTCCGAGGGCATTTCCGCCCGCCGCGCCTGCCAGGTTGCTATCGTCTGGACGCTGACCGACGAACCGGAGTTGCAGCGCAGCCTCGAGGAAGTGGCCTCTTCCATCTTCGAGTAGATATCATGGAGTAGCGCATCTTGGGGTTGGAGCGTAAACAGTCCTGACGCCGCCGGAATTGATCAAGCGGGCGCTGGCCCACCGGCCCACCGGCAGAGTGTCCGGGGATGACCTGATGCCTGCAGCCGTCATGGTGCTGCTCTACCCCAAGGACGGCGAATACTGCGTTCTGCTGAATAAACGTTCCCAAGAAGTCGAGCACCACAAGGGGGAGATATCCTTCCCCGGCGGCGCAACAGACCCTGAAGACCACAACCCTCTGGATACCGCTCTTCGGGAAACCGAGGAAGAGATGGGTATCCAGCGGGACGACATAAACGTCCTGGGCGAGATGGACGAGGTAGCAACCCGGTCTCGGTTCCGGGTCCGGGTGTTCGTTGGGAGCATCAGTCATCCGTATGAGTTTCACCCCAGCCCCGGCGAAATCGCGGAAATCGTGGAATTCCCGGTTGCCGCGTTGCGAAGCCCGGCCAGCGTAAGGTTTGAAACGCACTGGCAGGAAGGCGTGCCTTCCACCGTTTACTCTTATGCCCACGGCAAGCACCTGGTTTTTGGCGCAACCGCGAGAATCCTCCAGCAATTCCTGCAACTATTGGAGGACGGGCTGGAAAGCGAGGGTCAGAATTGACGAGTAGCGCTTCGACACCGGAAATAGAACAGGAACTCGCCAAGCTCCCCCCTGCGGTACTGGAAGCCTATCAAGAGGCAGTTGGTCCCGTCAGCGGAGCCTTTGGGCCAGACGAGGTTGGCCTCTGGGCCAAAGAGGGAGTTTCCATAGGCTCCCAGACCATTCGCTCTTGGGAAGCGGCCATCGAGTATTACAAGGTCAGCCCCCATGTGTGCCGTTTCCTCTCCTTCCCGTCTTTCATGCAGTGGGCCCGTTGCGGCACCTACCTGGCCCAGGATTCGCCCACACTGGCCGTGGCTTTTTTCAAGTCCAGCGTGGCCATAGTCCCCAACCTGCGGCCTCAGTACATCCCTCGCTGGGCCGGCTTGGGCCGCAGCCTGTATAAAGGCACCTGGAAGTCCAGCACCCTGGCGGCCAAGTTCTTTGAGGTGTCGCCGGAACTGGTGAGAAGCCTGCCTTTCTGGGACGTTGAGGTGTTCGCGTCTTTGATTGAGGCGCTGTCCTACAAGTCCTATGACGTTGCCAGTGAATGCTTGACCCTGGGCAAAGACGTGTTGCCGGGCATGGGCCGGGAGCGCGAGCCGTTCCTGGCAATGACCCGTGCCCTGATTGACACCAGTTGGCGGGAAGTCAAGACCTGCCTCGAGTTGGTGCCCCGGGCCCTCCAGCATGTAGACGAAGCCCAGACCGGCCGATTCCTGAAATTGGGCGAGCGGCTGGCCAAGGTGGGCCTGCGCGACACCTCCCGGTTTCTCGCCGACGGCACCCAGGCTCTGGGGCGCGTGCCTCAAGGCAACCAGGGCTACATCCTCGACCTGTGCGACCAGTTGGTGGCCGTGACGCCGGAGGCCGTTCCGCCTTTCCTTCGCAGCTTGGACAGCGTGCTTACCCGCATCACTGTCAGCCAGCTCGACACCTGGTATCAGCACGGAATGCGTCTGTTGCAGGATAACCCCGAAAGCGGCATCGCTTTCTTCAAAATAGAGTCCAACACTTCAGAGTCAATGCTGGAAACCCTGTCTTCCAGCCTGGAACTGGACCGAGTCAAGGGCATTTTGCGCCTCTACTGCCGCGCCCTTTCCGGGGCCGGCGTCGAGATAATGAACACCAAGGAGCTGGTGCGCCGCAATATCGGCTGGGTGGACGAAGACACGGCATCCACCGATGGCTCTAAGGTGTTCCTGCCTCCCGTGGTGGACCATTACACCAGCAAGCAGGATAATTTCTCGTGGTTCAAGGTGGTTTCTACTCACCAGGTCAGCCACTTGGAATTTGGCAGCTTCGAATTCCTGTTTGACAAACCCGCAACCCAATTTGAGGGCCGGCGCCATGCTATGGAGGAGGAACTCAATTCCAAGCGGGCAGAGGAGCAGGCCGCGCGCCAGGCGATGATCGAGTTGGCCCGGGAGATGGCCGGTGGTGAGGCCGAAGTCGAAGTGACCTTCACGGAAGTGGGGCCGAATGGAGGGGGCCCAATGCCAGACAGCCCTGGGTCTATGCGGGCCTACACCGACATCGGCCGCTTCCTCGCGCTGTTCGAAAACGGCAAGCTGGCCTTTGACCTGTTCACCGTGCTGGAGGACTGCCGTCTGGATTACCGCATCAAGGTGGAGTATCCCGGAATCAGCCGCGCCTCCTCCCGCGTGCAGACGGAAACGTTGGAGCGCCGCCCGCAAATCGAGCAGATGCCGTTGCAGCAGGCAATGGTGGAATTGCTCATCCACATGAGCCTGGAGCAGTTTGGCGGCCTGCCCGTTCCCGAGGAGTACGAAGAGGTTGCCGTGATGCTGTCTCGCGTCCTACACCAACTTCGCACTGCCGAGGCCAACGTCGAAGACACTGCCGAGGCCACCCTGCGAGCCTACGAAATCATCTCTCGCCTGCCCAACCAGCAGGAGGAAGAAGATCAGTGGGATGAACAGGACTTGGAGGAACCCGGCGAGTTCAACGAAGAAGAATTCCAGGATCTTATAGACCGCTTGCAAGCCGATATGGACCAGCGCAGTGAAAGCCAGGAAGGCGACGAGTCTTACGAGTCGCCGGAGCCGGTGGACTACCGCGGCGACTTTAAGCCGGAGATGGTGCAGCTCCTCACCCGGCTCCAAGCCGACAGCGGAGAGCAGGGCGAGGCCCAGCCGATGACCCAGGAGATGCTGGAGCAGCTCCTCCAGGACAGCGACGAACTGGAGCTGGACGCAGAGCAGGGCGACATAACCGATGCCATGACCACTTTCGCCCAGAACATTATGAAGGAGGCCGGCGCGCCGCCACCCAACTCCCAGCCCGGACAGGGCTACGGGCCTCTGCTCAACGATGACGAGCAAGGCGGAGAACTGGAAGCCCGGGAACCCCAGACGTTCCTATACGACGAATGGGACTTCCGTGCCAATGACTACAAGCCCCGTTGGTGCATCGTCAAGGAAAAGACCGTCGAAGAGGGCGACATAAACTTCTACCAAGACGCCTTGAAGAACTACCAGTCGCTCTCCAATCACATTCGACGTCAGTTCGAGCTGATTATGCCGGAGAGTATGCGCAAGACCTACCGGCTCGTTGACGGCGAAGACCTAGATCTCAACGCCACGCTCGAGGCCTGGGTTGACCTCAAGATGAACATTCCGCCGGACGACAAAATCTACTGGCACCGCAACCGCAATCGCCGCGACGTGGCCGTGGTGTTCCTGCTGGATATGAGCGCCTCCACCGCTGAGGCCATAGATGAAGGCCGCCAGACGGTGGATGATCGCGATGCGCCCGACGACCCGGTGGAATATATGGTATGGCTGCGCCGCCGCCGCGAGGGGCTGGTGCGCCGCAACTACAAGCGCATCATAGACCTGGAAAAGGAAAGCACCGCGTTGCTGGTGCAGGCCCTGGAGTCCATCGGCGACACCTACGGTATCTATGGCTTCTCCGGCTATGGCCGTGAAAACGTCGAGTTCTACGTAATCAAGGACATTGGCGAAAACTTTGGCGACAAGGTTAAGCGGCGCATTGACAAGATAACGCCGCTCCACGCTACCCGCATGGGCGCGGCCATTCGCCACGCCATTACCAAGCTGGAAAACCAGGACGCTCACACCAAGATAATGTTCCTGGTCAGCGACGGCCGCCCCCAGGACCGGGGCTACAGCCGTGAGGGAGTAGAGAAGGAGTACGCCGTTCACGATACCCACATGGCCTTGGTGGAAGCGCGCCAGAAGTCCATCACGCCCTTCTGCCTGACGGTGGACAAGGCGGGCCACGACTACCTGAAGAGTATGTGCGGCGATATGGGCTACGAGGTGCTGGGTGAAATCTGGTCGCTGCCGGAGCGCCTGCCGATGCTCTACCGCGAACTGACGGCCCGGCGGTTCGTGCGACGGTAGGAATCTCCCGGCTTAAAGCGCAACGAAAGGCCCGCCCCGACGAATCGGGACGGGCCTCCAAGGTTAAGTCAAGAATTTTATGGCTATGAAAATGTTAGCTAAAAAAACGATTGAGGCTGTACTACTAAGAAGGGTTCTAAAAATAAAATTTCTCCTGTTCGATTCGTAGTTGTTATTGGAATTGATGACGACACTGACGTGACCAATGGAGATCAATGCCATTTTTATCTCCTCTAGATGGATTTTGCGAGCATCTGCCCATATCGAACCTCCAAAACAAAACTCGGCCTAGGTTTATGGATCTTAAATTTCCAATGGCCTAGGGCCACATTAAGCGTAGCCCCTCGTTCCTGCCCTTGTCAAGTTGTTTTCCCGGAGGAGAAAATTGCGAAACGGGGTGCCCCGTAACAGGCTCGCAGCTTTACCGAAACGCCAACCCGTTATTCTTGCGAAAGCAAGAATGACGGAGAGAGGTTAGTATAGTTTCGCAATTTTCTCTCCCCCACAACACAAATCAGGATTCCTAGGATGAACAGAACTATCGCATCCTGCCCATTTTTTCATCCTGGGAATCCTGATTCAGACAAATGCTGTCCTAGCCCCCCGCCCGCAATCCCTCGAAGTGCCTGCGGGGGTTCTCGACCATCATTTGCTCCACCACTGCCTCGGTTACGCCCAGCTCTATCAGCTTGGGGATGAAGTTGCGGCTGAGCCAAAGGTAGGCGTCGGGGTTCTGGTCGCGGGTGGGGAAGCCCGAGGTGCCGATGCGGGAGAGGACGACGTTCCAGTCGTGGGACAGCATCATGCTGGTAGCCAGGCCCTCGTCCAGCAGCTTTTTCAGGTACTCCGCCCGCTGCTCCCACGGTGGCAGGTGGGGGCGGCCGAAGGGGTTGTTGATGTCCCAGCCCAGCCATACGCCCAGCCGGGCCAGTTCGTGGTGATAGTCCGGGTCGAGGGTCTGGTTGATGTGGCCGACATAGATGTTCTGCGGCTCCACGCCTTCCTCAGTCAGGATGTGCACCTGCCGCTCCCCGACGCGCGACATCGGCGGCGTGTGCGTGGTGATGGGAACGCCGGTGCGCAGGTGGGTGCGGGCCGACGCTCGCAGCATCAGCTCCTCGTGCTCGGTGATTGGGTCGCTGGTGGCTACCTTGATTATCCCCGCCTTGATGCTGGTCCCGTCTATGCCCTCTTCAATCTCGCGCACCCAAAGATCTGCGATGAACTCCTTGTCACGCCACCAGAAGCTGCGGGGGATGTCCAGCCAGCAGCCGGTGCAGCAGATGAAGTTGACGCCGGTCTCTTGGGAAACCTCCTTCATCAGCGCCACGTCGCGGCCCAAGTCCATCGGCGATACCTCGACTACGGTGTCGACACCGCCCGCTTTCGCCTTGCCGAAGTCTTCTAGCGCCATCCCCAGCGCCCGGTCGCGCAGTTCCAGTTCGCCGTAGCTGATGCGGATGCCGGCGGATGAGTCTATGAGGTGTTCATGGGGCAGGGTGAACCCCAAATCGGCAGAATCTATCGGCCCCAGCACTGAATTCACGGTTGCCATAACACGCCTCCGGCCTCGCTGCTAATGTGGTTGTAGTAGTATTGCCGCAGATTATACTGATATGGTGTACTTGTCCGGTAGCCTCACAGACGGAGAGAGGGAAAATGGCCTTGCATTTCACCGAGCAGGAACTGGCCTCCCGCCGCGAAAAGGTGACCGCGGAGTTGCAGGCGAGCGGACTGGCCGCGCTGCTGATTTTCCGCCAGGAAAGTATGTACTACCTGACTGGCTACGATACCACCGGGTATTCCCAATTCCAGTGCCTCTACTTGGGGTCTGATGGTCAACTCATCCTGCTGACCCGCTCAGCAGACCTGCGCCAGGCTCGGTTGACTTCCGTGATTGAGGACATCCGAATCTGGGTGGACGGCGCCGACAGCAATCCCGGACATGACCTCTGGCGGATTCTCGACGAACAGGATTGCCGGGAACGGAAGGTGGGCGTCGAGCTGGAAGCATGGTGCCTCACCGGCAAACGATGGGAATACGTCCGGGCGGCGTTGGAAAACAACTGCCTATGGGAAGACGCATCAGAGATGGTCAGCCGCCTGCGCTTGGTCAAGAGCGATGCGGAGATTGAATATGTGCGGCGCGCAGCGGCGCTGGCCGACGAGGCGCACTTGGCGGCGCAACGGACGGCTATCGCCGGAACGCCGGAGCAGGACGTGCTTGCCGCCATGCAGTCGGCCGTCTTCCGGGGCGGCGGGGACTACGCAGCGACGCGCTTTATCATCGGCTCCGGCGAGACTGCGCTGATGGTGCGCAACTTCAGCGGATACCGCACCCTCGGGGAGAACGACCAACTGCAACTGGAGTTCGGCGGCGCCTATCGCCACTACCATTCCTGCCTGATGCGGACAATCCTTACCGGACAGCCAAACTCGAGGCAGCTGGCGATGCACGCCGCCTGCGCCGAGGCCCTCCAGTCCTGCAAAGACGCCTGCCGCCCAGGTGCTACTTTTGGTGACATCTTCAACGCCCATGCCGCCGCTCTCGACCGGGCCGGGTTCGGCGGCCATAAGCTCAACGCCTGCGGCTACAGCCTGGGCGCGCTCTACCCGCCCACGTGGATGGACTGGCCGATGATATTCCGCGACAATCCGGTAGTGGTGCAGCCCAACATGGTCATCTTCATGCACATGATCTTGCTGGACTGGGACCGCAAGCTGGCAATGTCCGTGGGCGACACGGTGTTGACCACCGCTGATGGCTGCGAGACGCTGACGAAGCTGGGCGACGGGCTGACGCTGAACTGAGACGTGGGGCGCGCCATAATGATTGCCCGCTCCAAGGGCGGTGCGGGCAGTCGCCGCGTTTCTCTATGGCAGCTAGGGGTTTTGTCGGCGGCGGAGTTCCTCCTCCAGCAGGCGGATGCGAATTTCGGCGTCGGTGCGGGCCTGGCGTTCGCTGGCGGCGCGGGTTTCGGCGGCATTGGCGCGGGTTTCGGCGGCATTGGCGCGGGCCTGGCTTTCCGACAACGCTGCGGTCAGCTCCGGCTGGTTAGGCAGGTAGCGTTGCTGCGCCCGATCCCAGAAGCGCAGGCGGCCCGCTACCCAGCATACCGACAATTCCAGCTTTTTGCTGTAGCCCCACAACACGCCGTCAGGCTCGGTGGTTATAGTTATAGGCTGATATTTGCCGTCCTCCGACAGACTGTCTCCGGCTAGGGCTGTGTCGTGATAGCGACCGCCGGAGTGGTCGAAGCGCCAGTATTCAGGTACGCCGAGGCCAGCATAAATTCCCCGCTTGGCGATGTAGTCCCGCCGTCCGGTGGAGCGGGAGGCCACCTCCAGCACCAGGTCAGGCGGCTTGCCCACTTCTTCTATAACATAGCCGTTGCTGGGGACGATGCTGGCCGGGTCAACGCCAAAGGCGACAATCATGTCAGGATGGGGACAGCCTGGATAGTCGGAGCGCCTGGGGCACAGATACCCGTCGCCGCCCACTAGGGTGGTTGAGCCGGGCAGCAAGGCGCCGAGGTGCTGGGCCAGGGAACTGGCTACTCCGGGAAGCACGAAGTTCATGTGCTGCTGCATATCTCTCTGTGGGGGGTCAGGCAGCGGCGGAAGCTGATTGATGTCCGGCTGCGCCACGACCTGCGGTCTGGCAGTCATATCGGGCCTCGCATAGCGCGAAGGTAAGGTGCTGGCATTATACGGCACAGGCCGGGGCTGTAAAAGAGCGGTTGGTCTTCGGAGAGGATCGCAAAATTCTCTTCCTGCTTACGTTATTGGCGCGAATCACGGGACTTTCGCAATTCCCCCGTTTCCGGTAGGCTCAATGCTGGTCTATTACCGCAACACCTGCTCCATCGTCCGCCCGGCGTGAGGACCTTCAGTTATCCTGACCGTTGCTACCCGCCCATCCGATTCGATGCGCAGGCCAACCAGCGGGCCTATTTTGCGGTTGAACACGTCCACGGTGTCCTGTCCCCTCCCTGGGTATCCGAGACGCCTCAGCCAGTTGGGGATGACGCTATCGCGGGCGGCTCAGAAGCTCTGCGTTCGAATTTCGGGGCCGAACTCCACCAGCTCCAGACCGGCCTCGACGTTCCGGGAGATGCCGGTGACGTTGTGGATGGCAGTCAGGCGAAGGGCTTCAAGTTCATGCTTGGCGCCCTCTTCCAGCAGGATTTGTTGCAGGTCGGCGGGAATGCCGTCCCACACGTCCTTGTTTACCACGTTGGTGGTGGAGTTGAAGCTGTACAGCCGCCCATTCATATAGTCGGTCACTTCGTACCACCGCTGCGAGAGGCCGGGGTTGGCTCCGGTTACGCCGGCATCCAGGATGCCGCGCTCCAGGGCGGTGTAAACTTCGGCGAAGGCCATAGCCTGAGCGTTGGCGCCCATGTAGTTGATCCAGTCAGACAGCTCAGTGCTGTGGCTGCGGGTCTTGAGGCCCTTGAAGTCCTCGGGTTTTTCCAGCTTGAACTTGCTGAAGAAGAACTGGTCGTCGCCGGCAATCCAGTTGCGGAACAGCACCTGGGCGCCGGTTTCGTCCTTAATCACCTTATCGATGTCATCGAAAATGTTGGTCAGCGCTTCGTAGTGGGTCTGGTGGTTGGGCCACAGTCCCCACAGGTACTGCACGGCCAGGGTGGGAAATTCGCCGCCCACGTAACCGCCGTAAATCTCCGAGAGGGACAGTGTTCCTTCAGCCAGTAGAGACATGGTATCGAACCCGGCCAGGCCCAGTTCCGGGAAGGAGGTAATTTCAATCTTGACCTGTCCGTTGGTGCGCTCCAGCACGTTGGGGACGAAATAGGCGTCCATGTGCTTGCACCAGAGCAGAGTCCGGTTGATGCAGGCGTGCTGTAGCGTAATGCTTTCGCCCTGGCTAACCAGCTCTGTGGGATTAGTCAGCCTGGCCTTTTCCGGTAGCGAGCGGTAGTAATCCGACTCGAAGGCCCACTGGATATCAGCGATAGCGTCGAGTGGAACGTTGCCTTCGTCGTCGCCCAGAGAAATGGCGAGGTCTTCGCCAAATTCCTCAATGGCTCCTTCAGTAACCGCCGGGCCTACCAGGGCTTCCCAGTTGCCGTCGCCAATGTAGATGGCGCCGGGCCCGCCAGCGTGTCTGTCCGCATATTGGGTCAGCGACAGCCTCTCGCCTGGCGACAAAGTCGGTCTTGGCGTGGGCGCCGGACGAGGCGTTAGAGTAGGCTTGGGTGTCGGTGTAGGCCTTGGCGTCGGAGTGGGGCGTGGCGTTGGTGTAGGCCTTGGCGTCGGCGTGGGAAAGGGCGTAGCTGTGGGGTATGGAGTAGCTGTGGGAAAGGGTGTACCTGTGGGATATGGAGTAGCGGTGGGATAGGGCGTTGCCGTGGGGTATGGCGTGGTGAGCGTGGCGGCGACGCGCGCCTGCACGGTGGCGTCTATCGCCGCTTCCGCTTCTTGGGTTGCCCGGACTCCCGCCGCTACTGTGGCGTCAATGTCTGGTGGCGGTTCAGTTTGGCTGCCGGTACAAGCTGCCAGCGCGAATGCGGCGGCCAGGAAAATCAACGCAACGATTCTCATTGGCCTCTCCCCAGACCTCCTATTCTGCCACACTCTTACTCCCCGGCCTCCACCAGTTTATGCAGCTCTATCAGGGCCTGGTTGCTTATTCGGCGCTTGATAGTGATTCGGCGGGGCGGGACTCGGAGTTCAAGCTCTTTGATGACCTGCGGTCTGGCATTGGCGGCGCGGGCGATGGCGACGTAGGCCAGGCCCATGGGTCGCCCGTCCAGCTCGGCGGGGCCGGGGGCGCCGGTTACGCCGATGCCGTAGTCGGCGTTCAGTTGCGCCAGGGCGGCGGAGGCCATGGCGTTGGCCGTTTCCTGGCTGACCGCGCCGTGGTTGTCCAGCAGCGCCGGCGGGACGCCGGACGCCGCCAGCGACTCTGCGCCGAAGGTCACGATGCCGCCCCGGAAGTGGCGCTGGGCGTCGTTGGCTTCGGTGATGGTGTTGGTCAGGAACCCGCCGGTGCAGTATTCCATCACCGCCAGAGTCTTGCCCCGCGACTGGAGGGCCTGCGCCACCGCCTGCTCCGGAGTTTCGTCGTCGTATCCCCAGATGTATTCACCCAGCCGGTCCTTTATTGCCTGCTCCGTTGGCGCGATCATACGGCGGGCAGTGGCCTCGTCGTCGGCGCGGGCAATCACTCGCAGGTGTATGCCGTCCGCCTTGGAGTAGATGCCGAGATAGGGGTTTTCGCGCCCGAAATACTCAGACATAATTTCGTCCACCGCAGCCTCGCCCAGCCCCATAGTCTTGACATTGCGGGTGATGGTGACTTCCTCAGTGACCAGTTCCCGCAGGCGCGGTTCCACCTGCTCGCGGAAGATAGCCTGCATTTCCACCGGCGGGCCGGGCATGATGATGATGATTTTGCCGTCGCGCTCTGCCCACCAGCCGGGTGCCGTGCCGTTGTGGTTGGGAATGAACTGCGCCGAAGGAATCAGCCAGGCCTGTTTGATGTTGTGCGAAGGCATATCTTGGCCGCGGTTGCGGAAATACCCCCGGAGCTGGTCAACCATATCCTCCTGCACCGCGGGCGTCTCACCCAAGGTTGCCGCCACTGCCTCGCGGGTCAGGTCATCCTGCGTTGGGCCGAGCCCGCCGGTGGTGAAGATGATGTCGGAGCGTTCGAGGCCCTTATGGAAGGCATGGGTCAACTGGGCCAGGTCATCCCCCACCAGTGTTACCCATTGCAATGTGATACCCAACGGCGGTAAACGGGTTGCTATCCAGCCGGCGTTGGTGTCGTTGAGTTCTCCCATCAGCAATTCTGTGCCGATGCCCATAATTTCAGCTTTCATTATGTTCTCCGTACCTGCCGAGCCGGGAAGAATTTCGAACAAAACCTGTAGGGGCGCACCGCGGTGCGCCCCTGCGTTGCCGTATCGCCCGGTTCAGTTCTGCGTCTCATCTTCATCCGGTTCTTCGGGCGGTTGCCAGCCGGGAAAGACGAGGGGCTTGGAGGCCAGGGCTTCGATGCCTTTCAGCCGCGCCTTCTTCATCAAGTATAGCTTTTCATCGGAGTAGTCTAACGTCCTGGCATAGTAGCTGTCGCTGCCCGGAGGTCCTTCGGCCAAGTTGAACTCGATGGCGGCCTGGCCGCGGCGGGCTATGACCACACGCACTGCGGGGTCGTCAAACCCATACTCCGCCAGCTTTTCGGTGTCTCGGTCATTGACCTGCTGCTCTACAATCTCGTCAATCCGCGGAGCGGCGAGCGCGGCCAGCCACTTTGGCCACGCTTCAGACACAGGAGCAGCAGATTCCGGGTTCACCGGTGGCGGGCCTTCGGTTACCAGCCACTGGTCGCCTTCCAGGAAGTAGACCGCCGTTGATTCTCCGGCAGTGACCTCCACCACCCGGATGAATTCCAATTCCAAGTCGAACAGCCGGCCATAGGGCGGTTCCAGAGCCAGACGATTGACGACGTCGGCCCATACCGAAGGAAGAGTGAAAAGGGCATCGTCCCCCACCAGCCTGGTGTACTGGTTGGCTCCGTCGGGCGTTGGTATGCCCATGTGAAATTCGAAAGTATTGCCTGACCAATCAGACACGCGAACGATGCTTTCCGGCGGATCAAGTCCGTAGTCGGCAGGGTTCACGATGGTTTCCTTCAGCCCCCGGTTGACCCTTGGCCCACTGAGCAGAAGGGGGGTTCCGCCCCATTTCTGCTGAAATACCGGGTAGTTGGGATCCCCCAGAATCATCCATTGATAGCTTCCCGAAGCGCGGGCGTACTCTACCGACTTTCCGCCGTGCGTCACATGGATATGGGCTATGGTCCCTTCGTCTATGCTGTAAAGCCAAGGCTCGTCTTCTTTGACTTCGCCCCGGGTCACAATGCCGGTGAACTCGATGATGGCCCAGGCGCCCCCGGCAATGGCGACTATCACGACCATCAGAATAGTTAGCCTAACATTCATGCTTCAGTCAGACCTGCGAAATCCGTTCGCCTCGAGCTTGCAGTACATAGCCTCGCTATCGCCGTATCCACCAGACCAGTCCGGCGGCTAATGCCATCAAGCCCGGCAGAAACAACCATGATGAAAAACGCACGAAGTCGTATTCATTGCGGTCCAGATTGAACTCTCGCCAAGGCAGCGCCTTGGGCCGGATGGACACCAGCGAGTAGTCCCCCAGCAGGTAGTTGGTGGAATTGAGGAACATATCCAGGCTGCTACCCCGCCCGATGCTGTTATTGGCAACGAAATCGGCGTCTCCAAGCGCGAGAATCAGCGAGATGTCGGTATCTGCCGGGCCCTCTTCGGGCAGGGGCATACCGACCTTTCCCGCAGATCGCATCAGGATCGCCGGAATGAAGGGGCCTCGCACGTCGGCGTCCTCGCCCTCGGTAATCGGGTCGGTACGGGCCGGATCGCCGATAATGTAGCTGTCGGGCGAGGTGACGGCCAAGGCCAGCGGCAGCCTCGATCCATCATTAACGGGAAGAGGGCTGAGCGCGGCGGCGTCAGGCATGAACACGTCCTGCAACTGCTGTCCTTTCGGCGCTATGATTTCAAAGGCCGTCTCTAAGGCGTTTTGGGCCGCCGCTTCGTTATTCCCCAAGACCAGCAGATTGAAATTTACGATGTTGTTGAAGTCCATGTTCAGCGTCAGCGTCTGAGGAAGCCCAGGCACCGATGCTTCAACGTCCCGGATGTATCCGGGCAAAAGAATGATTCCCCACTGGACCAGGAAACTCCGCCATGATTCCGGGGTGTCCGGTTCAGCCAGGAAAATCATTCTGCCGTTTTCCCGGCGCCGCTGGCCTTCGACATCTCGCCCCAGCAGGTAGAGGTCAAGGGCCTGGGCATGGGCGTCCGGCAAGTCGGAAGTCGGCCCGGCCACCACCACTAACGCGGCGTCTTCGGGCACTTCCACCCCGGTGTCATTTCGCGGCCAGACCAACCCCATTGCCTGGTAGTTTTCCTGTTCCAGGGCTTGTCGCAGAAGAACGTAGCCGTCTCCGCTACCGCTACCTATGTTGCGCTCGCCATGTCCGGCGAGGAAATAGATAGTCTTCCGCTCCTGCCCGGTGGCGACGTAGATGCTGGTGACTAGATCCTGCTCCAACTCTCCAAAGGCCAAGTCGGTGGGTTGGAGCGAGTCAAACTCGCCGGTAGTCAAATTTTCGATGACCACGGTCTCGCTGACGAATCCGGTGGGCCGCGCCCCGAAGTAGGAGGCCACGATGCCAGGCTCCAGGTCAGGATCCACGACCCGGTAGGCGAACTTGCTGGAACGGGCGTCGAATTCCTCCAGCGTGTCCGCCACCCGGTTGCGCCGGGCCGCCACGTTGGCGTCGGGAGTATCTTCCAGCGCCTTGTAGAAGGCGGTGGCGCGGATGTCATCCTCCAGGCTGCCCAGCAGGTCTTTGGTGCGCTCCGAAAGGCTGAACTGGTTGGTGGCGGTAACGTCCACCCGCTGAGTATTCTGAAAGGAAATTATATTTATCACGATTACTGTGCCGGTGAACGCCGCCAGCAGAATCACGGTGTTGATGCCGTAGCGGCCCGTGCGGCTCAGGAAAGCGGCGATTACGGTGCTGATGAACACCGCTCCCACCAGAGCAATGAGAGACGCTCCGATGGCGATATCAATGTAGCCGTACAGCCGCATCGAGCTTACGAAGGCGACGACTACGATGCCGGTGACCAAGCCGATGATGCCGGCAATCAGGAGCGGCGCGCCGAAAATGCCGACGGCATCCAAGGCCGGGTCAAGGAAGCTGATCAGGGTGCGGGAAGCCTGTTCCTCCGTCTCTTCACCGGAGACTGCCGAAGAATCTTCGAGTTCCCCGGCTGGGGCGGTTTCGCTCTGCGCTGGCCGTTCTTGGGCGGGACGGTTACGTCGCCTGCGTCGCCAGTCGCGGGGGCCTTCATCCTGTCTGCTCGCCATGCTATCGCCACCGCCGCGATTCCAGCGCGCGCACCGACAGAAAGAGGAAGAAGGTGATGACGCTGAGATAGTAAATGATATGCTTGGTGTCTATGACGCCCCTATCGAAGTCGTCGAAGTGGGTCTTCATACCCAACTCAACTATGATTTCCCCGGGAATTCCGCCAACAACGTCGGCCGCCTGATAAGTGAAGAACATCACCAGAAGGATGCCCATTGCCACAACTGCGGCTACGATCTGATTATTGGTTAGAGTGGAAGTCAGCATTCCGACCGCAAGAGCCGCCGCTCCATACAACGCCAGCCCTACGTATCCGGCATATACCGGCCCCGAATCCGGGCTGGCGAATACGAACAGCAGGATGACGTAAAAACCTGTCATAGCCAGCAGGAACAATAGGAAAACCACGCTGGCAAGATACTTGCCGAGTATTATCTCCCAGTCTCTTACCGGAGAAGTGAGCAGCAACTCGATGGTTCCCAGCTTTGACTCCTCGGCAATCAGACGCATGGTCAGAGTGGGAGCCAGGAGGATTAAAATAACCACTGTCCACTGAAAGAAGGGGCTGAGGGTGGCTTCGGGGAAAGGATCTCCCAAGTCTATGGTAAAGAAGAATCCGGTCAGGGCCAGAAAAATCAGGCCGACGATGTATGCCGTGGGGCTCAGGAAAAAAATCTGGATTTCCTTCCAGGCCACTGCCCGGACAGTTCGCATGGCTACAAGTCCTCTTTCGTGGTCAAGCGCAGGAAAATTTCTTCCAGGCTCATGCCCATTAACTGCATCCCCCGCAGGCTCCAGCCGTTGCTGATTACAGACCGGGAGATTTCGTCCCGAAGGTCGCGGCCCGGCCGCGCCTGGATGATGTAGGTGTGGCGGCCTTGGAGGTTGCGGTGGCTGACGGTGATAACCCCGTCTATTTTCTGCAACACGGGCAATACCTCGGCGGACGGGCCGGCGACCTCCACTTCCAGCCGCTCAACGCCCTGGAGGGAGTCGGCCAGATTCTGTGGGGTGTCTTCCGCGACGATTCGCCCCTCATGGATGATAAGCACGCGCTCGCAGATCATGCTGACTTCGGGCAGGATGTGGCTGCTCAGCACCACCGTCTGGGCGCGGCCCAGTTCTTGGATCAGGTTGCGGGTCTCGACTACTTGGATGGGGTCTATGCCGATAGTCGGCTCGTCCAGCACCAGCACTTCCGGCTCATGGATGATGGCCTGAGCGATGCCGACGCGCTGCCGGAATCCCTTGGAGAGCTTGCCAATCTGGGTCTTGCGGTAGTCCCCCAGGCGACAAATTTCTATGACCTCCCCCCAGCGGGCGCGGAGGCGCGAGGCAGGCATTCCCCGCAGCGTTCCCATGTATTTTAGATAGCTGGTTACCGTCATATCCGTGTAGAGAGGCACCGTTTCCGGCAGATAGCCTACCCGCTTTCGCACTTCCAGGGACTTCTCCACAACGTCGAATCCGTCGAGACTCACTGAGCCGCGGGATGGCGGCAGGAAGCCGGTCAAAATGCGCATGGTAGTGGTCTTGCCGGCGCCGTTAGGCCCCAAAAACCCGAGGACTTCGCCCTTTCTTACGTCGAAACTTACGTCCTGGATGGCCGGATATGGCCCGTAATAATGGGTAACACCGCTGGCCTGAATCATCGAAGGCTGCATAGTTATCCCTGTCTCGCCTGTTTCCTATCCCTCTGGGAAAGGGTTGAGGCGGGAGTATATCAGTTACTATTTGTACCCGAACGCGCCAAATGATATTGTATACAACTGGTTTTGCCAACTATCACAAATTGCCGTTGCCTTTCTCAGGACGGCGCCTGGAGGTGAAATGCACCTGGTGATTGACGGATTCGGTGGAAATACGAGCAAGATGTGGGACGAAGATCTGGTCCGTCAATTCTTGACCGATTACCCGGAATCCCTGGAAATGACCCGAATTACCGAACCCCGCGTTTTGGCGTATGAGGCGCCAAAGTCTGAGGATTCCGGCGTTTCCGGCTTTGTTATCATCGCCGAGAGCCATATCAGCATCCATACCTTCCCCCGCAAGAGCTACGTCAACATAGACATCTTCTCCTGCCGGCCCTTCGACCATGACCGTGCCCTCGAAGACGCCAAGAAGCTGTTTGACCTCGACGACACCCAGACATGGTTGCTAGACCGGGGCCTGGAATGGCTGGATGAGGGTCAAGGATTGGCGGAATCCCAGGCGCAACGGGCCGCTCTTGCCACTGACAGGCCTGAGATTGGCCGTGGGTGAAACGGATCGGGAACGCGCTTCCGGGATTCCGTGGATTTACCCCGGATTTCTCGCCCTGCCCCCAGAGCAGTCTGCCTTGGAAACCGCCCGGGTGGTCCTCATTCCTGTTCCGTACGACAGCACCACGTCGTACCGGGGCGGCGCGCGGGACGGCCCGGCGGCCATCATAGCCGCCTCCGGACAGATGGAAGACTATGACCCGGAGCTGGATCTGGACGTGGCCGCGCTGGGTATCCACACCACGCCCGCTCTGGAGCCGCACATGGGCGGCCCCGGCCCTATGACGCAGCGGGTGCGGGAAGCGGTGGCCTCCTGTATTAACCCCGGTCGCGCTGTTGGCGTTTTGGGCGGCGAACACTCCCTGACTGCAGGCAGCGTTCAGGCCCACTTCGAAGCCTGCCCTTCCCTGAGCGTTTTATACTTGGACGCCCACGCCGACCTTCGAGACCAATACCAAGGCACGCCTTGGGGACACGCGTCAGGAGCGCGGCGGGTGTTTGAACACTGCCCTATCGTATTGGCCGGCGTCCGCAGTCTCTGTCTCGAAGAGCGCGACTTCATCCGCGACAACAGCATCTCTGCCTGGCAATGCCCGCCGGACGGCAGCCCTCTGCCCGCCGGCGACATACTGGCTGCGCTGGGCGATGATGTATACGTCAGCGTTGACCTGGACGTGTTTGACCCCTCGCTGATGTCTGCGGTGGGAACGCCGGAGCCCGGCGGCCTGAACTGGATTCAGGTAACGTCGCTGTTGCGGCGGATTGGCGAATCGCGGCGAATTGTCGGTTTCGATGTGTGCGAACTGTCTCCCGCAGAAGGCCCGGTCGCCTGCTCCTACACTGCCGCCCGGTTGGTCGCCAAGCTCTCCGCCTACTCGACCCTCTGCTGATTCTGCGCGCAGTCTGCTATTCTAAGGCATAAACCTGTCTTTGGAGTGAAAGCGCGAGAGCGTATGGGAAAATCCCTTCGCTTGTGCCGGGTCTTCGGTATTCCGGTCGAAATCAACATTACTTGGGTCATCGTTTTCCTGTTGCTGACCTACCTGTTGGTCAACCGCTTCGATGCCTCGTCGCTGCGCTGGCCGGTGGCGCAGCAGTGGACAGTTGCCATTATTACTGTGGTGCTGTTTTTTCTCTCTGTGCTGGCCCACGAGCTTTCTCACAGCCTGGTGGCCCTCAGCCGCGGGATACGGGTACTGGGAATCACGCTGTTCATATTCGGCGGCGTTTCCCATTTGGCCCGCGAACCTGATCGGCCGTCGGATGAGTTCCTGATTTCGGTGGTGGGGCCGATGACCAGCATCGCGCTGGCGGTGGTGGCCGGCGGAGTTCTGCTGGGGTTGAACCCGGGCAACTGGCCGTGGTCGGCAAGGGTTGTCTCACCTGTTGAGATGGTGGCCCTGCTGCTGGCCTGGGGCAATTTTAGCGTTGGCCTGTTTAATATGATCCCCGGCTTTCCTCTCGACGGAGGCCGGGTGCTGCGCGCCATTATATGGGCGGAATCCGGCAGCCTGGTTAGAGCGACGCAAGTCGCCGCCCGCTGTGGCCAGGGGGTGGGGTTGCTGATGGTAGTTGGCGGAGCCGTGTTCGCTGCGCTGGTCAACTTGGTGGACGGCATCTGGGCTGTGGTGGTTGGCGCGTTCCTGTTCTCCGTCGCCACCAGAAGTTACCCCCAGAAGACATAGGCGCCGTTGCCCGGGGCGCCTTCAGGCGAGAGGGTATTCCTGGCGCTCTCAACGCGCGTTGGTTATGGCAGACAACCGCGCTGTTTGACCGCGCTGTTTGGGTGAAGATGAAAGCGGGAATGACAGTCTGAGCATCAGGCAACTCTCATTGCCCGCACGTGTTGAGAATGTCATATATTGGGCCCGGCTGTGCTAAAATAGGGGCGTAACCTCAGATATGCGACAAGCGGCAGAAGCAGCAAGGATGACGCAGAACCGGAACACTGGCGGCATAGTCTACATGGACCACGCAGGCACCACTCCCCTGGCGCCGGAAGTGTTGCGGGCGATGACCCCGTATTTCACGGAGCTGTTCGGCAACCCTTCCAGTATCCACACCGTGGGGCAGGGGGCTCGTTACGCTCTGGATGAAGCCCGGGAGCGGGTGGCGCGGGAACTTAACTGCCGCCCCCGCGAGGTGGTGTTCACCGGCGGCGGCACCGAATCGGACAACGCCGCTATCGTGGGCGTCGCCACCGCCCTGCAAGAGACCGGAAACCATATCATCACTTCCGGTGTGGAGCATCACGCGGTTCTGCACACCTGCCAGCACCTGGAATCTCAGGGCTACGAAGTCACCTATCTGCCAGTGGACACCAACGGTATAGTACAGCCGGAAACGGTATTCCGGGCGATTACCGGGCAGACCACGCTGGTGTCCGTGATGTACGCGAACAATGAGATTGGCGTAATCAACCCGATATCGGAGATCTCGGCAGTAGTGAAGCAACGGGCTGCTGAGCTTTCCCGCACCATCGTGTTGCATACCGATGCGGTGCAGGCCGCCGGATACCTGGACCTTGACGTGCAGAAGCTGGGAGTAGACCTGCTCAGCCTGTCGGGCCATAAGTTCCATGGACCCAAGGGAACCGGTGTCCTCTTCATTCGCCGCGGGACTGCGTTCCTGCCTTTCATACTGGGAGGCGGCCAGGAGCGGGAGCGGCGCTCAGGCACCGAAAACATTCCAGGTATCGTCGGCCTTTCCGTGGCGCTGGAGACCGCCAACATTCAGCGGGAGGAGAATAGCCGCCGATGCGCTGCCCTGCGTGATCGTATCGTTGAGCAGGTGCTGGAGCGAGTGCCTGGCAGCAAGCTCAACGGCCATGCCACCCGGCGGCTGCCCAACAACGCGAATTTCTCCTTTTCAGGAATCGAAGGCGAGCCGATACTACTGGGGCTGGATATGGCCGGCATCGCTGCCTCCAGCGGGAGCGCGTGCAGTTCCGGCTCCCTCGAACCCTCCCACGTCTTGCTGGCCTTGGGGCAGTCGGCGGAGGTTGCTCGGGGCAGCCTGCGCCTTACGCTTGGCAAGGATAACACCTCAGAACAAGTTGATTATCTGCTGGAAGTGCTGCCCGACCTCGTGGAGCGTCTGCGTAAACTTCCCAGCCTGACCACTGCCCGACCTTGATTTTCGCAAACAAGGAAAAGCGCGGCAACCCGGCCTTCTCAGAGGCGGAAGGCGAGCAGTTCCTGCGTTCCGCCCCAGGCTTTGTCAAGGCCCCGGGGTTGCCCATCGCAATTGCGCTGCTGGCTCTCGCGCTGACTGGAATGGCGGGCTGTTCCTCTGATCCTTCCAGCTTCGGACAGTATTTCCAGGGCAGGACGCTGCACGTCAGCGTGGTCAGCCTGGAGCGTTTACCCGAGCTTCGCTACTCCACGATTGACCCTAGCCAGGTGATTCGCCACTGGAGTCTATCCCCCTCTGAGCCGGATGCAGAGTTGGTGCTGGCGCGGCTCAAGGTGGAGAATCACACCGCGGTCAGCGCCATCATCAACATTGACCGCTCCGCCGCCGAACTGCGTGATTTCGCCAATGCCAGCTACCGGCCCATTCCGGTGCCCGAGACCGTCTGGCAGGACTTTCGCGGCGAATCCGAGGCTCTGGTTCGTGTAAACCTCGGACAATGTTTTGATGGATCCCGCGCCCTGATTGACCCGGGAACCACAGTCCAATGGCAGAGCGAGGCCGAGGCCGGGCAATACGTGGCTTTCGAGGATGAGTCAATCGCCCTTGGCCTGAACGGAAGGGCTGAGCTCGGCCCCGGAGATTCCGCCTCTCACATATTCGGTCAGCCCGGAAACTACCCATACGTATGCGGAGGGCCGGAATACCGCGAGTGGCCGGCGGAGATTCAGGTGGCGTCCCCCGGTCAGGAGTCCGATGTCGCTGCCCGGTCGGTGCTGTTCCTGCATGGATCCTTTGAGCTGCAGAAGGGACATGGGCTGGATGGTTACATCGTCTTTGAGGCTCCCGCCGGCACCGAGTTCCGCAATATGCGCTGGAGGGCCGGCGACTCCATCACTATCCGTTTCTAGCGCTTCCCCGCGCCTGTTCTTCCCTGAGCCTGTAAAGGGGCTTAGCCTCTATTTACCGGCGGGTGGTGCGGCGTAACTTCCCGCGAAGGTTAGGCCTTGTTGCAGCGATTCGCTAGACTGGTGATTTTTGGAGGCGAGCGGCGCATTGGGCCAACCGCCCAGCCAAAGATGTGGCGGCGCCTGTTTCACGTTTTCGCCGGCTCCACCATACCCATCGCCGGCATATTCGCACCGGAAAACGGCCTGACCCTGGCGCTGGCAGTGTTAGCTGCGGTAGCGCTGGCGTTGGATCTGGCTAGATTCGGCATCGGCCCGCTCAACCGTGTTTACCTGCGCTGGATGGCCCCGCTGCTCAAGAGCGACGAGGAATCGCACATTACCGGCGCGACATATATGCTGGTAGCTGCGTTGCTGATTTTCTGGCTCTACGGCAAGGACGTCGGAGTTCCGGTAATGTTTTTCCTGTCGCTGGGAGATCCGGTGGCGGCGATTGTGGGGCGAAGAATGCCGGGGCCGCGATTGATGGGCAAGTCGCCCGGAGGAGCTGCGGCTTTCGCTGTCGCAGGGGCGGCCGCCGCGAGCGTGCTGCTGGCCTTCGGAGCCATTGAATATCACTGGGCGCTTTGGGTTGGGGCCGTTATTGCCGCCTTGGTGGAACTGGCAGGCATTCCGCCGGACGACAACCTGACCATCCCGATTATCGCGGGGACGGCTATGTGGGCGATGGGCGCTTAGCGGAAGGATAATGCGAAAGAAATGCCCTGACCGCAGCCCTCTTCCCTTGGTTCTCCGTCTGGGGTATGGAACTTACAGGCCACCGTCGAAACGCAGTGTCTTGGCGCGTTCGCGCTGGAACTTCAGGTAGGCTGAATGGGACATTGCTGCTTTGTGAGCCGACTTGACCTCTTTGGCTTGCTTTGCGCCGTCGGCCAGCAGGTCAATCGCCACCATTGCCATGATTTTTGCGGGGTTGATGACCGCCATTTCGTAGTCTGTAATGACGTAGCTCTTGCTGTGGCCCGGACCAGTGGCGCCTCCGGTATAGGGATGTATCGCAGGAATCAGTTGAGACAAGTCGCCCATATCGGTGGAGCCGCCCCGGTTGCGTCCGGCAGGCATCACCATCGTCGCCTTATCGCCTATTACCTTGATGGCGTTGTTTCGGAATAGGTCTTGCAGACGGGTGTCATTCCGCATTGGGAGATAGCCGGGTATAGTGGTGATTTCCACCTGTGCGCCGACGGCCAGGGCGCCGGACTTGAAACAACGGTCAACTATCTCCGAATTCCGGACTACTACTTGAGGGGTGGAGGAGCGAACGCGCCATTCCAGTTTGACGTCGGCAGGCACGGCGCTGACTGCTTCCCCTCCTTTGGTCATTATGCCGTGGATTCGCACGGTATCCTCGGCCCGGTGAGTTTCCCGGTTGGCATTGATGGCTTGCAACGCGAAGGAAGCGGCGTTGAGGGCATTGACGCCCCGGTGGGGCGAGCTTCCCGCGTGGGCCCCGATGCCTGTGTAGCGCACATACTTGACAACGTGTCCGTTGCTGGTGCCGCCGATGGCGAACTTGCGCTCGCCCATATCGCTGGCGGTGTGGCACATCATGGCGATATCCACATCGTCGAACCTGCCCAAGCGAATCAGCTCCTGCTTGCCGCCCAGGAACTCCAGCTTTTTCTGTGAGCGCAGTTCCAGACGCTGCTCCACCTCGATGAACTCCTCGGCTGGCACGGCGAAGGGGATTATCTCTCCGCTGAGCTGTTTCAGCACTTCCGGGTTCAGCAGGCCTATGGTGGCGCCCAGCATCATGCCGATCTGGCAGTGGTGCCCACAGGCGTGAGCCGCGCCGGTCTTCGGGTCGGCGTGCGGATGCTCGGTTACTACCAGCGAGTCCAGTTCACCGATGAGGGCCACGCTCGGGCCGGAACCGGCGCCGCCGGGGATGCGGCCCTTTAGCCCGGTCAAGGCCAGGCCGCTCTCGTGGGGAATTTGGAGTTCGTTGAACTTCTGGGCCACCAGTCCGGCGGTACGGTACTCCCGGAATCCGGCCTCAGGATGGGAAAGAACCTGCTGTGCGACGCCGATGATTTCTTTCTTCCGCTTTTCGATGGTTTCACAGGCGAGCCGTTTCAGCTCTTGAACAGTCAACATAATTAAGCGCCCTTGAAGGTTTCTTCCTTGGCCAGGCTCCTCATGAAATTCAGGTATTCCGCCCGGGTCATCTCCGGCCGATGGCCGGATACTATGCCGCCGCCCACCGTCGCGCCGTCGGCCAGCAGATCAATAGCGGTGGAGGCCAGGGCTTTGGCGGCCGTGATGACGGCGAGGGAGTAATCCTGCACTACGTAGTCTGAGCCGTGGCCGATTCCGGTGGCGCCCCCCACGTAGGGATGGATTGCGGGCAGCAGGTGGCTGATGTCTCCCATATCGGTGGAGCCGCCCCGGTGCGCGACGTATCCGACATTTTCCTCGCCAACCAGTTGCGCCGCGTTGGCTTTGAACACGCCGTTAAAGGCGGCGTTCTGGCGCAGGGGCAAATATCCTGGGATAGTCTGAATCACCACGTCGCCGCCAACAGCCATCGCCCCAGCTTTCAGGGCGCGGTCCACTTTTTTGTTGGCGTCCATAATTGCGTCCAGAGTACGGCCTCGGACAAAGGTTTCCATCCGCACGTCGGCAGGCACCGCGCTTACCGCTTCGCCCCCCTTGGTGATAATGGGATGAACCCGAATGCTGTCCTCATCACGGAAGGTCTCACGGTTGTAGTGGATGGCGCTCAGGGCTAGGGAAGCGGCGTTAAGCGCGTTGATGCCCAAATGGGGAGCGCCGCCGGCGTGGGCGCCTCGCCCGACGAACTGTATCTTCTTCGCCAGCGTGCCGTTATTGGCCTCGCTGATGCACATCAGCCGTTCATCCGGATTGGAGGTGGTGTGGCACATCATGGCGAGGTCAATATCGTCGAACTCGCCCAGCCGAACCAGTTCGGGCTTGCCGCCCAGGAACTCCAGCTTGCCCTGCTGCCGCAGGGAGTCGCGATATTCTATTTCGATGTATTCCTCGGCGGGAACTGCCATGAAGGCCAGCCGCCCGCTGAGGGATTCCAGCACTCCAGGTTGCATCAGTCCCATGGCCGCGCCCAAAATCATACCAATCTGGCAGTGATGACCGCAGGCGTGGGCCGCGCCGGTCATTCTATCGGCATGGGGATGCTCGTTGACGATGAGTGAGTCCAGTTCGCCGATGACTGCCAATGCCGGGCCGGGACTGCCGCCTATCAGGTTAGCGCGCACGCCGGTCAGTCCGAGACCGACGCGGGCCTGCATCCCCATAGCAGCGAACTTGCCGGCCACCAGCCGCGCAGTCTTGGTCTCCCGGAACCCCGGCTCCGGGTTTTCCAAGATTGACTTGGAAAGGCTGATCAGCTCATCGGCGTTGGACTCGATGACGTCTGCTGCCCTGCGTTTCAGTTCTTCCTTGGATGGGGTGGCGGCGGATGGCGCGGCGGCCCCGGCTGAAGACATCGAAGCTACCTCTTAGATCGAATAAGGGCTTGTTAGATCGAATAAGGACTTGGAATGTGCGCCAAATAGAAATTCGGCGCAACTCAACTGTCCCGGCATTTCCAGCAATTCTAACACGTAGGCGAGTCCGCCGTATCATATCAGTTTGGCGGCGGCTTCACTGATATGGAGTGTATAATCTGTTCTATGAAGATAGTAATTGCGCCGCAAGGATTCAAGGCTGGAATTTCGGGGCTGGAAGCTGCTCAGGCCATCGCGCGCGGTGTTGCCGCCGCCGTCCCCGGCGCGGAGACAGTGCTTGCGCCGGTGGCCGACGGGGGGGACGGCACTCTGAACGCCCTGGTGGACGCTACCGGCGGCGAGGTTTTCAGCAGCACGGTAACCGGCCCGCTGGGGCAGCCGCTGGAGGCCCTCTGGGGAGTTATGGGCGACGGCAGCACGGTGGTCATCGAGATGGCCCTCGCCTCCGGCTTGGCCTTGGTGCCGCAGCGGCGCCGCAACCCGAGATTCACCACCACGGCCGGGACCGGCGAGATAGTAAAGGAAGCCTTGGAGCGCGGCTACACTCGCATTATCGTCGGTTTGGGCGGAAGCGCAACTAATGACGGCGGGACCGGGTTCGCCTCGGCCTTGGGAGCCAAGTTTCTTGACTCCCAAGGCCGTCCGCTCCCCCCGGGAGGCAGCGCGCTGGCGCGCCTTCATCGTATTGAACATTCCGGCCTGCATCCCGGCCTGGCGGACGCTACCATCATAGCCGCCACTGATGTCACCAATCCGCTGTGCGGCCCGGACGGGGCGTCCGCCGTGTTTGGCCCGCAGAAGGGCGCAAACCCGGAAATGGTGCGCGAACTGGACGCTGCGCTGGCGAACTATGCCCGCTTGGTGGCCCGCGATGTTGGGGTCGACGTTTCCGGGCAGCCCGGAGCCGGAGCGGCGGGCGGACTGGGCGCAGGGCTCATGGCTTTCGCCGGGGCGACGCTGCAATCCGGCATAGATATGGTCTGCGAAGTGCTGAACTTCGACGCCTTGTTACAGGACGCCGACCTCGTAATAACCGGAGAGGGGCGCGCTGACCGTTCGACTATCTTCAACAAGGCGCCCGTAGGGGTAGCCCGCCACGCCCAAGCTCACGGCGTTCCCACCGTACTGCTGGCTGGCAGCCTGGGGCCGGGCTACGAGGAGTTGTACGAACACGCCTTGGCTGCTGTCGTATGTATTGCCGACCGCCCCATGAGCTTCGAGCAGTCGCTGTCGCGCAGCGGCGAACTGCTGGAAAGCGCTGCCGAACGCACCGTGCGCCTGATAGTGACCGGAAGCGGTATGGCCCACCGGAGGGATGCACAAGCTCTCTCCCCTATTAGCTGTTAAAATGGCTCATACTCCCCTCACGAGGGCAACGATGACTGCCAAACCGACGTTCAGGGTCCGGGTGGAGGACAGGTACTCACACATCAAACCCTTGCCGGACCCTCCCAAGAAGCTCGACGCCATGCAGGAATCCCGCTACATCTTCAATGCTCGCTTTGTCCTCAAGCGCTATTTCAGGCGCCGCACGGACGTGCTGGTCAACGGATATGGGTATCTCTGCTATGACACCAGAGACCGCTCTAATTGGACCGTCCCGGATTGTGTTGTGGCTCTTGGAATAGACCCCGTAGCCATTGTTGCCCGCAACGGGTACGTGATTAGCGAGGTGGGCCAGCCACCGGATTTCGTTCTGGAAGTGGCCTCGGAAAACACCGGCCAAAACGATTACACCACCAAGCGCAACATCTACTCCGCTTTGGGTGTGGCTGAATACTGGCGTTTCGACAGCTCCGGAGGCCAGCATCACGACCAGCCGTTAGCGGGAGACCTACTGGTTGAGGGGGTGTATCAACCAGTGGAGTTGCGCACTGGCGCGGGCGGGGTAATTTGGGGACGCAGCCCTCTGTTGGGGCTGGACTTGTGTTGGTATCAAGGGCGGTTGCGCTTTTATGACCCGGTGACGCGAGAATACTTGCTGGACGAGGATGAAACCGCAGACTTGGCTGAATCCGAAGCTGCCGCTCGCGCCGAAGCCGAAGCCGAAGTGCGACGGCTCCGGGAAGAACTGCGCCGACAGACTCCGAAATAGCCTGCCGCCGCCCCGTTAGCTCATCCGCTCCTTAACAAACTCCAAGACGAGGTCGGACAGGAATATGGAGCGGTCAGCGTCTACCCCGTCAAAAGCCTCGAAGGATGCGCCGCTGGGCAAGAACTCCGGGTAGCGCGTGATGTAGTGGTACTTGTCCAGTTGGCGGGCTTCGCTTTTTACTGTGTCGAACATCATATCGAAGAGCTTGGCGTCTTCGCACAGGTCCAGCAGCGAATGCCCCCAGACATCTTCCACCCGCTTGTGGTACAGGTACGCCTTGATGGCCTTCTCTGCGGCCTGCTGCCCCTGGAAGCAGGCGAGGTTATGCCGTCCGTTGTCGCGCAGAAATCGAGCGTCTTCCAAGTCTCTTTCTGCCTGGCGCAGCCAGCGAGCGCCTTCTGATAGATAATCAGGCATTGAAAATCTCCCTTCCTTCGGCGCAGGCCCGCCGAAGCGCCGGCAGCGTTTCCTTCAGTGCCTCGAACTCTTCCGGGGTGTATACTTGGGTGTCAATTTCCACCGAACTGCCCAAGTGGTAAGAAAAAAAGTCGGCCCGTCTGCCGAAGGGCCGGTCGGTGTCATGCACTACGATAAGCTCGATACGGCTTTCCGGGGTAAATTCACCCGCCGCTACTTCCCCGATCAGTATCACTTTTTCCACCCCAAGGTTGGGCAAGACTTCCTGAATGTTTTCCAGTTCCCGCTCCAGCATCTGCTTGCGGAATTGGGCAAAGCCCACACGCATCGGCATTTGTGAACCCCTGCGGCTAATTTGTTGGCGACCGTTGGCCTAGGCCGCGGTTATGAGGCTTTACTCTATCAGTACAAGATGGACCGACTTGGGCCCGTGCACCCCCTGAACGATGGTCATTTCAATGTCGGCGGTGCGGCTGGGGCCGGTAATGAAGTTCAGATAGCTCCCCATCTCGCCGCCTCGCCGGTAATACTCCAAACGCCGCAGCAGGAACAAGTCGTGCAGGCTTTCCAGCACTTCTTGGGGGCGCACCAAGGCGATATGCACCGGTGGCACCAGCGACACCAGCCGGGAGAGGCCGCGGCGAGGAAGAATCACCAGTGAGCCGGTTTCGGCCAGGGCGTAATCGGTCCCGGTCAGCCCAACGTCTGCGTGGCGAATCGTTTCCCTCAGTTCTTCACGAGGGGCATCCTCGCTATGGACTATTGGAGTGACTTCTATCCGCTGCCATTCCAGCGTGGCGTCGACCGGCACGTCGTCGAATACCGGCTGCCCGGATCGGACGACTCGAGCAGCGTCGACCTCGGCGACAAGCGAATCTACCCGGCCGAGGGCTGCCTCAACCCCCGAAACGCGATGAACGTTCCAGCCGCCCCGTCCGGCCATATCGGTGAAGCGTTCCAGCAGTTGAGGGCGGTTTTCCCGGAGGCGGGCCTCCATCTCCACAGCCCACTCCTCCAACTGCGGCAGCATTTCCTCCAGCCGGTGATACGGACGGAACGGAGGGAGGGCGCGCCCTGAGTTGGCTGAAGGGCGGCCCAACGCTTCCCGCACTGAGCGCAGAAAGTCCGCCTTGCGTGTTCCGGGGGTGTTCCCGCTGTCAGAGGCGCCCACTGTCTCCCTCGTCTGCGCTATCCTGACTGAGCTCGTCCCGCCATATTTCGCGGAAAGACTTGGGGGGAAGCGGCGGCAAGTCCCGCGCCTGCGTCCACTGGGACAGCAGGGGAAGCGGCGCGCGTCGAATCCAGCCGTCTCGTTTCGGCATACCAGGCAATACCTTTTGGGCTATGCGCCCGATGCCGGCCGCCATGCCCATGCGCTCCGGACTGCTCATCAGCTTTCCGTAGGCCCCGGCCAAAAAGCGTTCCGAGCGGGATGACGCCCGCTCCTCCGGGTTTTCGCTTTCCGCAGTGCGATGGCGCAGTTCCAAAAGCATTCGAGGGATGTTTATCTTCACTGGACAGGCTTCGCGGCAGGCCCCGCAGAGGCTGGATGCTTGAGGCAGCGCCTTCGCTTCCTTCAGGCCGGTCAGCATGGGAGACACCACGGCTCCGATGGGGCCGGGGTATACCCAGCCATAGGCGTGACCGCCAACGCGCTGGTAGACCGGGCAGATGTTCAGGCATGCCCCGCACCGGATGCAGTACAGCGCCTCCCGTAGCTTGGGGTCGCGCAGCATACGGGAGCGTCCGTTGTCCACTAATATCAGATGAAACTCTTCCGGGCCGTCCTCGTCATCCCCGCGGCGGGGGCCGGTGACCATGCTGACATAGCTGGAGATACGCTGTCCGGTAGCGGAGCGGGGCAATAGCCGCAAAAAGATAGCCAAGTCCTGCATGGACGGAATAACTTTCTCCATCCCGGTGATTCCGATGTGCATTCGCGGCGCGGAGGTGCACAGCCGCCCATTACCCTCATTGGTGACGATTACCAGCGTACCCGTTTCGGCCACCACGAAATTTGCCCCGCTGATGCCTAGGTCGGCCTCCATGAACTTGTCGCGTAGAGCCACCCGCGCCGCCGCCGCCATAACTTCGATATCTTCGCTGTATGGAATGCCGAGTTTTTCGGTGAAAAGCTCGGCAACGTCTTCCTTCGACTTATGAAGAGCCGGAGCAACCAGGTGAGACGGCGTTTCACCGGCCAGTTGGATGATGTACTCTCCCAAGTCGGTCTCGTAGACATCAACCCCCAAGGACTCCAGAACCGGGTTGAGCTCCAGCTCCTCCGACACCATGCTCTTGCTTTTCGTGGCGATCTTGACTCCCCGGCTCTGGGCCAAGTGGCTGACGATGGCGTTGGCCTCGGCGGAGTCTGCGGCGAAGTGGACCTGCCCTCCCGCTGCGGTGACATTGTCGTGGAGCAGTTCCAGGTAGTAATCGAGATGGTCGAGGGTGTGTATTTTGATATTGCGGGCTTCTTCTCGCCACTCTTCCCATGCTTCGGGGGTGACCTCTTCAATCGCGTTGCGGCGCGCCACGTCGAACCCCACACCCACCCGGTCCAGAGCGCGCCGAAGCTGTGGATCCAGCATGGCCGCTGCGGATGCCGCGGGGAATTGTCCTGTCTTCACTTCCGGCATTTCACGTTACCGTTGTCCTTAAGCTTGTTCTTGCCTACCCAGAAGAGGATTAGGGTGGGGGCGTCTCTCCTACCCATGAAGAGGGTTAGGGTGGGTGCGCCTCTCTGTTTCTATTGCCGGTCCAGCACCTGGGCTATATGGCGTATCTCTATTTCCGGGGCCTCTCGCCGGAGCGCTCCGCCGATGTGCATCAGGCAGCTCATATCGCAGGAAACCAGTGTGTCCGCTCCCGACTCCCGCACTGCGGATACTTTGTCTCGCAGCATTCCCTCGGAAATATGAGGCAGTTTAACCGAGAAGCTGCCGCCGAATCCGCAACAGGTTTCGGCGTTCCGCATTTCTTTTATGTCCAGCCCCGGCGTCGCCCGCAGTAGGGACTGCGGTGCGTCCCTCACCTCCATCTCCCGCAGGAGGTGGCACCCGGGGTGAAAGACTGCTGCGCCTGAGCCCGCAACGCCCGTTTCCTCTACGCCCAGCACATTGACCAGGAACTCGGAAAACTCGTATACGCGCTGAGACAGCGATTTCGCTTGAGCCAGCCGCGCCGGGTCGCCCTCAAAGAGGTCCAGGTAGAAGACTCGCATCATTGCCGAACAGGAACCAGACGGCACCACAACGAAGTCGCTGTTCTGAAATTCATCCAGCGTCCTGACCGCCATCTCCCGGGCCTCGCGAGTGTAGCCGGAGTTGTATACCGCTTGCCCGCAGCAAGTCTGCCCCTCCGGGAATCCGACCGCTACGCCCAAACGCCGCAACACGCGCACCACGCTGACGCCAACTTCAGGAAAGAGCTGGTCAATGATGCACGTTACGAACAGGTCGGCCTTAACTGATGCTGGGCTGGTCAATCCGCCACCGCCTTCGCGCCAAGCCTAACAGACGGCAACCACGCTGGCAATGATTGAGGACGCAGTTGCGGGCGCCTTGCAGTTCACTGGCAAGCCAATTTCCCGTATTGCCCTGAAATCCCCCAAATCTCAGCGATAATTAGGCAAGTTCACTGGGAACAGGTTGGTTGGGAGGAGGGAATTTACCAGATTTTTCCGGCAGACGGTACTCCACTTCGAAATCCTCTTCGGATATGCCGAATATCGCCAGCACTTCTAGACACCGCTGCATAGTATCGTTGGCGGAATAATTGAGATTAAGAAAGACGCCGCTATTGGCAATTTGAGCAGACTTCCTAAAATTCCCTTGGTTCCGCGAGAAGTATCGGCTTCCATTGATGGTGATGGCGGGCAAGAACCCTTCCGGGTCAAGAGCATAAATCTCTTCGCAGAGGCCGGAAAAGACATAGCGCCATTTGTTTACCAGACGCCGTTGTCCCATCAGCGTGAATGCGACTGGCTTTGTGTTTGTGTAATCAACAGAGTCGCTGCTCTTACTGCGCTTTCCGGCGGGATTAGTTTTCACCGGAAAAGAGGTGGCCTCAGAATTTTTCTCGGGGAGGCTTTTAAGTGTGTATGTCCCTCGCTTGGTGCGAATGAGACGAGGATTGTTGTAATACCTGGCTAGAATCGCCTGTGCCGGGTCTTCGGAAACAGGGGATTGCAGCCCCCGCTCCAGCAACTTGGCGTATATCTCCCGGTAATGCAGTGGACGTCCTTCTTCTGCCATGATTTTCACCACCAAATCCGCAGTAGCCCGGCCACTTAATCGCCTTCTTGCAGATTCGGGTAGGACGACGCCGTTGCTAGACAGATGGGGATATGTAGCTTCGACGACGCTGTTGCTAGACAGATGGGGATATGTATTTTCCAGCCCATCCAGCTCCCTCTGCAAGGTTGCTATTTCGCTGTCAATAGCGCTCCTCTGTGACGATTTGCTTGCTATCGCCTCCTGAAGTACCATCATACGATTCTGGATATAACCATGAAAATCTATACCATTGGCGGATTCATTAGATACCATAATTTCCTCCTGAATGTATGATATATTATATGATAGCTATACCGTTTCTATATGTCAAGTCGCAGGAAATTTGTCAGGAGCCATTGCGTTGAGAAAATTGCGAAACTACTCCGGCCTCTCTCCGTCGCACCTGAAAACCCTATCCATCCTGTCCATCCCTGTAAATAACCCCTGAAACTTCCCCCTTGCCAACCCCGGAAGCGCCTCTCTACCATAATCACTGTCCGGAATCACTCTCCGGCCCAGCCTGTCCACCCGAACCCCGCAGGCCCGCGCTGGCTTAACCCCGCCGCCGCGCCCGAAATGCAAATGGCCGGATTTGGCCGGAGAATCAAAAAAATGGCATCGTTTCGCAATTTTCTCTTGCGTTAGACCTCCGTTGACATAAATTCGAACTGAAATTACGCTCAGACCGATTTATGCAGCCCAGTTTATGTCAGAGGGTCAGGATTATGCCTAAGTCTGTGGACGTAGCCATCATCGGCGGCGGAGTGATGGGCTGCGCCGTTGCGTGGCAGTTGGCGAAGAACGGCGTTTCCTGCGCCTTGGTGGAACGGGGCCGGTTCGGCGGCGGAGCGTCCGGGACGACGGCCGGGGTTGTGTCCCCTTTGTGGCACATAGACCCGGACGATCCTGATATGTTCCGGCTAGGGATCCGCAGTCTGGATCTGTTTCCCCTGTGGGCGGCGGAACTGGCCGAGGCCGGGGTAAACCCGGAGTTCCAGCAGACCGGAGTACTGAAGATAGCGTTCTCCGAGAGCGAAGTTCAGGAACTGGCAGGTTTCTACCGGTGGCAATCGCAGCTCGGCCTCGATGTCGAATGGCTCGAACAGGATGACGTTCTACAGCGTGAACCTGGAATCAGCCCCGGCGTCTTCGCCGCCATATATTCGCCGCATGAAGGTTGCGTAAGAGGCCAGAGGCTATGCGACTCCTTGGCTCACGCTGCCGGACGCTTGGGAGCTGCGCTGTACGAGAACGTTGAAGTCACCGGACTGCGCTGTGAGGGAGACCGGATAACCGGCGTCGAAACCACCGTCGGTGGAATTGCGGCGGAACAGGTGGTGCTGGCCGCTGGGCCATGGAGCGGCGTTGGTGGTCGGTGGTTGGTTCCCGGAGGGCCGCTTGACTTCCCGGTGCGCGGGGTCAAAGGGCAGCGCATTTTGTTGCGTCTGCCTGGTTTCTTGCCCCTTTCCGCGGTGCGAAATTCCGCGGTCTACGTTGTTCCACGTCTGGGCGGCAACATTCTGGTGGCGTCTACTCGAGAAGAAGGGCGTTTCGATGAAACTGTGACCGCAGAAGGCATCGCCACGCTGGTATCAGGCGCCGTACAGTCATTTCCACTGCTCACCGACGCTGCCTTCGTTTCAGGGCGAGCCGGAATTCGCCCCGCCACGCCAGACGGGCGGCCCATCATCGGCCCGGCGCTTGGAGTGGAAGGTCTGTTCGTTGTAACCGGCCACGACGCCGTTGGCGTCATGCTCAGTCCAGGCACCGCTGAACTGGTGGTTCAATACCTTTTGGACGGAAACGGCGCGCCGATTGCGCCCTTCAGCGCCGGCCGCTTCACTTAGCGAGACAGAGCCACGTCTATGACAGCGACCCGTCCGTCGTTTACCGCTGCCTGCGCTTCTTCGAGCGCACCGCGCAGTCTGTTGGGGTCTGCCACCCGCTCTCCGTGACCGCCGAAGGGGCGGGCCAATTCAGAGTAGTCCGGTCCCGGAATGTTCACCCCATAGAAGTCGCCGGTCTGCGCCGATGTCCCTTCGGGATAGAAGGAGAGGTGAAGGCTCTTCATCGCGGCGTAACTGGCGTTGTTGAATACCACAATCAGAATGGGCAGATTGCTTTCCCGCGCAACCCCCAGACTCTGCGTGATGGGGTTATAGAGGAAGGAGCCGTCGCCAATCAGCGCTGTTACCTGGCGCTCCGGCGCCGCCAGTTTTGCGCCCAGCGCGATGCCTAGCCCTTGCCCCAGTCCGCCTGCCGGACGCAGATATGACTGCGGGTTGTCCCAAGCGATACGGCGCAGAATCTGGGCGCGGTGTAGAATTGTCTCGTCTATGAAGACGGTATCGGAAGGCAACGCCTCGCTTAGCGTGTTGCAGAGAAAGCCGGGATCTATCGGAGAATCAACGGAACTGGAAGCGTCGAGAGCGCGGTAGCGTTCCCATACCGGGTTTGGGCCGTTGGGTATAGTCGGCGGCGGGCCATCGGCGCGCTCCCGCACCTCGGCGTCCAGAGCGGCAAGGGTTACGGGCAACGAGCCTTCCAGGTATAAGTCGGCCTGCAAGTCTTGGTGAACCATATATTCCTTCACCGGGTATTCGTCTATGCAGACCACGGCGGCCGATGGGCCGGCGCTGGGCGGATACCACGGGGCGCGGTTTCCGATGACCAGGAACAGGTCGAAACGGTCCATCTCCCGGCGCAGGTCGTAGCCGTGATGCAGCGGGTGGCTCTTGGGGAAGTTGTTGTAGGCGGGGCCTTCGCCTTCGAATACCGGAATCCCCCGCGACTCAGCTAGAGATACCAGGGCGTTGAAGCCGGCGGCGGTACGCCCGGCGGAGTCGGCCACTATGACCGGATTGGCGGCGCGGCAGACCATCTCGGCCACTTGCGCAATTGCGCCGGGGTCGGGATAGCTAACCGGAGCCGACGGTCGGCGCTTCAGATGGGGCTGCGGGGTCCACTCTTCCAGCATCGTCTCGATGGGGACATTGAGGAAGGCCGGGCCCTTGGGGGTGCGCTGAGCCAGCTCCCCGGCGCGGGCCACCGTTTCGTACAACGTCTGCGGGCTGGTGACGCGGCTGCTCCACTTGGTGAACGGCTCCACCAGCCGGTTGGGGCCGCCAACGATGCTCAGGTTGCGAAGCCATTGCGGGCCGGGGTCGAACTCCGGGGCTTCGCCGTAGGTGGCCGACTCGCCGGAGCATACCAGCATTGGCACTTCGCTCTGGTATGCGCCGTGGATTCCCATGGAGCCTTGAAGGACGCCGACGCCAGCATGCAGCAACACAGCCTGCATCCGCCCGGTCATGCGGGTGTAGCCGGAGGCCATTGCAACAGCCAGGGTCTCGTGCCAGCAGTTGATGTAGGCTGGGCCGGGCCGCTCTTCCAGCTTCTGCCGCGCCAGCGCCTCCCACACCGAAGGCCACTCCGAGCCGGGCGATGAGATGATGTAGTCAACATCCAAGTTCCGCAGGGCTTCGAGAATGGCGTCTCCGCCGTCCAGCCGCCCGCTCTCATTCAGCATCAAGATGACATACGCTCCTAGCTTCTTACCCAGCGGCATTCGGGCTGATGGCCGTGGGCGCCGCGGTCAATACAAGTGCAAGGGATGTCCTCGCGCAGGCTGTACCCGTGGTATTCGAGGAAGGCGTGGAAACCGGGATAGAAACCCTCGCCCTCGTCAATCGAGTCGAAGCCAGACTGGAAGGCCTCTCGCAACTCTTCGTGAGTCGGTTGATCCATAACACCCGCTACTCCCCGGGCAGCACTTCGGAGATGTCTTGGGCGAAGATCATATCCTCGCTTCCCACGAGGTCGGGATCTTCAGGCGAGGTCAGGTACTTGGCGAAGACCCAGACGCCGTCCTTGGGGTTGCTCACCACCTCGGCGGTTGCGCCGTGGATGGTGGAAATTTTCGCCCCTTCCGCGATGGTGATGAGGTTGATCACTTCCGCCATTTGCCTGTCTCCCATTGCTTGTCGTCATTTCCTCGAAAGCGGGAATCCATATATCCCTGTTAAGCCCGCCCTTACCCTCGCTCGCCCTTCCCCGGAAGAAGAAGGGTTATCAGAAGGAGCAGGGTTATCAGAAAAAGAAGGTCAGATTCTTGGCCATCAGCACGTTCTGGTCGAGGATTACCTTTCGCTGGACGATCCTCCAAACGCCATCTTCTTTCCGCAGTACGTCCTCCCGTTTTCCGATGAGGAAGTCGGTCTCCGTTTCCACGCGGTTGCGGTATATGAGGAAACGGCACTTTAGAGATACCTCGGTTGCGTCCTCTGCCGACGGGGTGGCCTCCAGCAGTTGGACGTTGGAGACCATGTGGCAGATGCGCGACAGTGGCTCCTCGGCCCAGTGGACGCCGGTGAGAATCTGGTTGACGCGCCTTTCCAGGGTGGCCTTGCCCTCGTCGAACCAGTTGATGTCGTATCCCTCGCGGGTGAACTCCCGATCCAGCTCGCCGAACTTGACGTTGCGCCGCATGGGCATCCAGTAGCGAATGTCAGCGCTGAGGAGGTTCAGCCACTCGGCGAAGCGGCGGTCGTCCAGCAGCTCCGCCTCGTGGTAAAGGAACTCCTCGACTTCATTCTTCAGTAGCATCTGGGCAACGTTGGCCCCGGCGGTGGTCATGCGGCGCTTTCCTGTTGGGCAGCCGCGCTGCTGTGGGCCTTGACGCCGTTGTTATGCCCGTTGCGCCAGGTGGCCAGCGCATCCCAGCTTGGCGCAGTCAGGAACTCCGCCCATCGGGAATAGAAGCCCCGCTGGTTTTGCTCGGCGGCCTTGGCTACGGTGACGTTTCGTATCTGCCCCGGCATTTCCAGCCCGCCGGTGTCGAAGGAGGGCGGTTCGTGGCCCATGCCCATCTGGTAGTTGTAGGGATAGCGGCGGGCGATGACGCCCCGGCTGGCATTGTGGGCGTAGTTCCAGTTCTCCATGTCATCCTGCTCAGTGAGACCGGCAGGGCCTGAGTAGCTGATGTAATACTTGCGAAGAAACTCTTTGACCTCGGCAGGAGCATTCTTGTCCACCAGGAACCAGCGCCATGCTTCGTGACTCTGGGGGCTGCGCGGGTGCCAGACCGCGATGGTGCGCGGCTGGCGAGGCAGGTAAGAGAAGTTCGGGAAGAGAGTGCCAGGGCCGGGAATGAACCGGGACCACTCGCCATAGTTCTTGCGCCGCTCGCTCTCGCAGTGAGCGAAGTACTCCGACACGATATTGGAGTGCTGGTAGGCCGGGATGGGTCCGTCGTCAGGCCGCAGGAAGCTGATGGTGCCGTGGCCGCGCTCCGGGAAGGAAAAGTCAAGCGCGGTGGCCCCGACCCTCTCCTGGGTATCGCGCCGCCCGCTGCCGCTGGGCCCGGCGCCCACCAGGTCAACCGAGCGATGGCTGATGTTATGGTAGCGGTCACCGATAAAGTTCTCCGAGGGGAACTTCCAGTTGCAGGGGATCACCCACTTCTCGATCCCGCCAAATACCTCGGTCTCGCCGCCGGCCCCGTCCCAAGTGTCCAGCAGGAAGTCAAGGTATGTCCGGTAGCCGCCCAGGTACTCCTCGAAAGAAGGCGCGTCTTTGTCCCAAGTGGCCCAGACGGTGCCCTTGTAGACACAAACCTGCGGCACCTCAATCAGTCCCCACTGCGACTTGTCCAGCTCGCCCTTGTAGGCGTCCTTGAAATAAGGGACGCCGACCAGCTTGCCGTCGGTGGCGAAGCTCCAGCCGTGGTAGGGGCAACTGAAAACCGGGGTGTTGCCCTCGTCATACCGGCAGACCTTCATACCCCGGTGGGTGCAGGAGTTGAGGAAGACGTGAACCTCGCCCTCCCGGTCGCGGCAGAGGATGACTGACTCCTCGCCCATACTGGAAATGAAATAGTCTCCGGGCTTGGGAACCTGGGATACGTGGCCGACAAAGAGCCAGGCGCGGGCGAAAAGAAGTTCCTGCTCTTGAGCATAGATTTCCGGGTTGACGAAGATCTCGCGGCTGATGGTGCCGGCGTCCAGGTCCACCAAGCCGCCCAGCGAATGCTTGCCGTTACTGTGGCCGTTTTGCATATCGAGTCCCCCTTGTTTGGCGCTGGTTCTCTGGCGACTAGCCTTTGGGCCGCAGTTCGGCTCCGGCCAATTGTTCCAGAATGCGGGCCACCGACGGAAAGCCGTCCTGCCCCATGCCTTGCGTTTGGGCCCGCTGGAACATATCGTCCGCAATGGCTCCGATGGAAGCGGGAGCCTGCGACTCTCGGGCCAGTTCGCAGGCCAGGTGAATGTCTTTCGCCACAATGTCCAGCGTGCCGTTGGAGGCGAAGCTGCGATCCAGAATCGCCTCGGTCGCGCGGTTCAGCACGCTACTGGATCCGGCGCTGACCGGGACTATCTTCGCCAGTATATCCAGATCTATGCCGGCCTTCGCGCCGATGAGCATACCTTCCAGCCCAGCGATAAAAGCGCAGTAGCCGAGGTATTGAGTGACCAGCTTGGCAATGCAACCCGATGCAGCCTCGCCGACGTAGAACACATCGCGGCCCATACACTCCAGCAATGAGCGGTGTTTCTCGAAAACAGCCGGGTCGCCGCCCACCATCATGGTCATCGCGGGTGGGCGCCCGCTGACCGGCGAGTCCAGCATCTCGACGCCGCGCTGGCTGCATACTTCGGCCAGACGGCGGATGAGTGAGGGGGCGTTGGTGGTGGTGTCGATCCAGGCTCCGCCCGGCGGCAGCCCGGCCAAAATGCCGCTGGCCGGGTCGCTCACCACCCGCTCAGCTTCCACCGGGCCGGGCAGCGAAGTGAAGACTACGCCCGCCGCCTCGGCAACGGCTCGGGGGCTGTCTGCCCAGTGGGCGCCTAGCTCGCACAGGTTTGTGGTGGCCTCGCGGCGCACATCGTACACCGTCACGTTGTGTCCGGCGTCCAGCAGGCAGCGGGCCATGGGGTTGCCCATAGTTCCGGTGCCAATATATCCAACGTCCATTTATTGCTCCGAAGCGGCGGCGGCGTTGCCAGAGTTGTCGAGCAGGTGTTTCAGAGAGAATCCCGCCGGGGAAGTGTCTCCAATCCGTAATTCGTTATTGCCGGTTAGCTCTCTCAACCTGCGTAGTTGAGTGTTAGAAATGATGGCGAACTCGCGTGGGGCCTCTTGCTGCAAGGCTTCCAGCTTGGGCAACGCTTCCTCTGCCACTGCTATGGTTTCCCGCATCTCATCAATAGTCCGCTGGTTTTCGTAGAAGTTCCGGTGACCTTTGTGGAACACTTCCGAGATAGCTTCGCCGAGTTCGGCGTCCTGGAATTCTACTACTATCTGGCGACCTATGTTTTGTATCTGTTGATGGCTGCCATGATTCCAGCCGCGCTGTTCTCCAATGGTTTTCAGAGTGTGAGCGACCGCGCCCCACGCCTTTTCGCCAGCTTGCAGGCGGTCGCGCTGCTCTAGGTAGCTGCGTGCTTGCAGGATGAACCGCCGGGCTATGGCCCGGCGGTCGTCCGGGCTTTGAAAACCGGGCTCTGGCAACGGTGGCAGCTCATCCATAGCTGTTCTGCTCGCATTCCGGGTGTTCTAGTTCGCCGCAGCGGGCTGCTGCACCGGGCGGTGCCCCCAGATGCTGCCCTTTTCGTGGCGCTGCACCTGCCAGGTGGCGTCGTCCACCGTGCGGGCGCCCCAGCCGTATTCCACGTCGAAGCCCGAGGGGGTCTTCATATAAAAGGAAGTCATGTGGTCGTTGGTGTGGCGGCCCAGCCCGCGGGTTATCCGCAGCTCCGAGTCCAGCACCAGGTCGTAGGTTGAGCCGACATCGTTCATTCCTTGGGTCTGGAGCATAAAGTGATTGAGTTTCTTGGTGTTGCGGCCCTTGGCCTCGATTATGGCCAGGGTGTGATGGCGGGGATTGCAGTGGAAGAAGACCAGGTTGCGGATATAATCGCTGATCTTCATGCCCAGCACGTCCCGGTAAAAAGCCACGGCTTTGTCCAAGTCCTCAACGTGATACACCACATGGCCCAGCCCCTGCTCGCCGGTGACGAAGCCGGTTATGGGACGGGGGGAGTTGAAGGGGTTGTCGAAGCTCACCGGCGGGCCATAGTAGACCTCGGTGGGAGTGCCATCCGGATCCTCAAACTTGATCAGTCCCTCAACCTTGCGCTCCCTGGCTTCCTCGGCAGTGCCTGCGGATACCTCAATGCCCGCCTGACGAAGCTGTTCCGCCATTTCCGCCAAAGCTGCCTGGTCGGTGACCTGAAATCCGACAAATTCCACGTCGTCCTTGCCTGTGGGGCTGACGATGAACCGGTGGGTGTATTCGTCCATCCGCATTGTAAGGACGCCGTTGGAGTCAACCCCGTTGGATTGCAGTCCGAGCACCTCTGTGCCGAAGTGTTCCCACTCCTCCATGTTGCTGGCGCTGATACCGATATAGCCCAATTGGGTAACATTGGCCATGGTTTCCATCTCCTGCAAAAGGTTATTTGCTCGTGAGGCGCACGCGCCGTCCCTTAATTTACCCATCCCTTATTTGATGGAGAGAAACCTATTTCGCGTCCATCATTTTCACCCATCCCGAATAAAAGCCGCGGGCGTTCTCCTCACAGATGCCCTCGGTGAGAACGCCCGGCAGGTCTGCATCTTTGGCGAGGTGACCGATACCCATTTGGTAATTGTAGGGCTTGCGGCGGGCGATGGCGCCCCTGCTGGCCTTGTGGGCGTAGTTCCAGTTCTCCATGTCGTCCTGCTCGGTCATACCGCCAGGCCCTGAGTAGCGGATGTAGTAATGCCGCAGCACGTCCTTGACTTCTTCCGGCATATCTTTGTCCACCAGGAACCAGCGCCAGGCTTCCGTCAAGTTTGGGCCGCGCGGGTGCCAAACTGCTATGGAGCGGGGTTGCCGGGCCAGGTACGACATATTGGGGAATACCGTTCCTACCACTCCCAGGAGGTTGGCCTTCCCGTCCAGTCGCCGCCGCCGCTCTGCCTCCATCCAACGGAAATACTCCCCTGCGTCCGCCGTGTTCTGGTGGGTTGACACCTGCGGAGTGTCGGGCGGGAACAACTCGACCACTGCGGCGTGGCCTCGCTGCGGGATCGAGACGTTAATGCGCCGGCCGGCCTTGTACTCGGCGTCGTCGCGGCGGCCCAGCCCGCTGGGGCCGATGCCCACCATGTCCACCGAGCGATGGCTGATGTTGTGGTAGCCGTCGCCCGCGAAATTCTCGGCGGCAAACTTCCAGTTGTTGGGCATGGTCCACTTCTGGACGCCGCCCAAGATTTCCGACCCGCCCTCGCTGCCGTCCCGTCCGTCCATAAGCAGATCGAGATACCCTGTGAAGTCGCCAAGGTATTCCAGGAACGAGGGGCCATGCTTATCCCACGACGCCCAGATGCCGCCCTTGTAGTTGTGCATCTGCGGGACTTCAATCAGTCCCCACTGCGACTTGTCCAGCTCGCCCTTGTAGGCGTCCTTGAAATAAGGGACGCCTACCAGCTTGCCGTCGGTGGCGAAGCTCCAGCCGTGGTAGGGGCAACTGAAAACCGGGGTGTTGCCCTCGTCATACCGGCAGACCTTCATACCCCGGTGGGTGCAGGAGTTGAGGAATACGTGAACCTCGCCCTCCCGGTCGCGGCAGAGGATGACTGACTCCTCGCCCATACTGGAAACGAAATAGTCTCCGGGCTTGGGAACCTGCGATTCGTGGCCCACGAACAGCCAGGCCCTGGAGAATACTTGTTCCTGTTCTTGGGCATAGATGTCTTCGTTGACGAATATCTCGCGGCTGATGTGACCCTCGTCCAAGTTGACGATACTCCCCAAAGTTCGGCTGGTCGTAGTCGCCATAAAGACACGCTCCGGTAGGCGGTTGCCGTTGGTCACAGTATACACGACGGCGCGGCGCCTTTCGACTATGCTAGGCGGGCGCCAAGGTCTTGGAAGGCACTATACATTTCGCAAGAACCCGCTACAATAACGTTCAATAATGCTCTAAATCAACAACGCTCTAAATCAAAAGGGGATTGCGAAAGCCTCGCAATTCCCGTTTTTGCGGGGATGACGGAGAAGAGAAAATTGCGAAACCGACCCGGCCCCTCCCCCTCACGCCTAAAAATCCTGCCCATCTACGTAAATAACCCCTGACACCGCCCCCTTGCCAACCCTGATAACAACTCCCTACCATATATTACTGTACGGTATTACTGTACGGTATTACTGTCCGGCCCAACCCGCCCAGTATCCCCTCGGGCGCTGTCTGCACTGCCCTTTCCCTGTCAGCAACGAACATCGCAAAACTGACCGAAACTGCCGCAAATGGCCGGGTATGGCCGCAAATGGCCGGAAAAAACAAAATCCCGCCCCAACCCAATCTCAGGAAGTGCCGCCGCCAACACCGCAAAAGGCCGCAAAAGGCCGGTTATGGCCGGAAAAAACAAATCTTGCCCCTAACCCAATCTCAGGAAGTGCCGCAATGTCCCTTTCCCAACTCCGCCGCCGCGTCAACGCCCTCTGCCGCAAGCTCGCCCCCGAACTCGAAGTAGTCCGCCTCCGCCGCCTCGCCGAAGACTATTGCGAAGAGTGGGACGTGGCCGTTGCCAACCACCAGGAACCCCCGCCCTTCGACCCGGTAACGGACGGCCCCAAGCACCTGGCCCAGCGCATCGCCGAAACCGGCGTCCGCCTCAACACTTTTATGAACCTGCGCCGGTACCTCCGGGGCTGCCGCGAGCGGGGCCAACCCCCCGGCGTCCGCGAATTTCTCCGCGCCCTGCTCCCCTGGGCCGAACCCGGCGGCTACCTCGAAATACTCCGCTGGGACGCCCCAGGCCGCTAACACTCCCGGCCGCCGCAGCCGGCGTCTTCAGGAAGAGAAAACTCCGAAACTACTCCGGCCTCTCTCGCACATTCCCGCTCTCGCACACCCGCTCTCGCACACCCGCTCTCACACAAATGACAGGTTAGCCTTTCCGCAGACCCGCCGCCCGGCCGCCGGCTCTCACATCATTTCGCAATTTTCTCAAATCAACAACGCTCTAAATTAACTGGATTGCCGATGAACCCCAGATGGCCCTCTGTCTGGAGTTTATCGGCGCATTCAACCTTACTAACCGGAAATCGCCGAGCCGCCGTAAAAACCAGCCGAGGTCTTATTATCCAGACATGCCTACCCCACCCCCACCGGTAAGTTCCGCCGCCAGGTTCCTCCTCTCTCCTCTCCGCGAGCTCGGCTTGGCGGGGGCCCTGGCCCGGCTGTTGATGCCGGCGGCCCTGGCCGCTGTCGCCGGACTGCTGATCTACTCCGGCTTGACGGCGCAGACGCTGCCCCCCAGCGACGCCGACAGCAGGTTTAAGAGCCTGGACCTGGGCGAGCACACCAGTTGCGCCATAACCCAGGCGGACAATCTTCGCTGCTGGGGCCAAATCAGGACAAGCGTGCTGTTTGCCAAAGGCCCCTTTTCCCAGGTAGCCGCAAACGGCGACTTCGCCTGCGCTTTGAGAACTGACGGAGCCGTAAACTGCTGGAGCTCGGTAGGGGACTACCTTCCCGATTTGCCCGCTAATGCGGACGGCAACCTGACCACTTTCAAGGCTATAAACGCTACCGCCGCATCCAGTATTTTCTGTGGCCTGCAAGACGGACAGAATGGCCAAACCGAGGGAATCGTGCGCTGCTGGAAAAGAGGTGGCTATAGTGCGCCAGGCATTCCGCAAGAATTAGCCGCCACGCCCTTCTCCGCGGTCTCCGCTGGCGGTGCCTATGCCTGCGGAATCCTGGCCGAAGGGCCTGACGCCGGCAAGCTCAAGTGTTGGAATTCGCAGGGTAAGGGCGAGCTGCTGCCGAACGAGGGACACATCGAAGGCATTTACGATACTCCCCTGTCCGCCGTATCCATATCAGCTCCTTATAAATACTGCGGGCTGGTGCGTGACGGCGCTGCGGCTGGTGAAGTGCGCTGCTGGGGCCAGTCTGTGCCTGTTGACCCGCCGCCGGCGGAAACCAAGTTCAAGAAAATAAGCGCCGCCCTTGGCTATATTTGCGGCATAAAACAGGATAGCACCGTAGTCTGCTGGGAAGAGAAGAACTTCACTCACCGCGGTTACGGACAGATCGATATTCCAGCGGACCTGGTTGACGCTACTTTCTCTGACGTAAGCGCCGGACTTTATCACACTTGCGGCATCCTGGACGGACAAAACGGCCAGACGGCTGGCGAAGTGCGTTGCTGGGGAGCCGGGTATGGGTTTGACACTCCGGGTTTGCACAACTATGGCAATAATTTCCCTTACGAAACCCGCCCCCCTTTGCCTGCCCTGGCTACGGCGAGGCCCTCTCTGGCTACGGCGACGCTCTCTCTCATAGAAGCCGGCCCTTTTCAGACCTGCGCCATGACTCCCGGAAATAAAGTGGCTTGCCTGGGCTCCTTCATGCCCTATGATTGGAAGGAAGAGATAAAAGACTTCAGCTCCGGAGCGAACAACACCTGCGTGGTGAAGCGGGACGGCTCCGTTCTTTGCTGGGGCGCCAGCATCCATTGGGTTTCCAGACCGCCAACCTATGACCATGACAGCGACAGCGTCACGACGGAAGTTCCCGTTACCTTCGAGACCATCTATGCCGGGTTCGCCCATGTTTGCGGAATTCGGGATAGCCAGGGCGGCCAGACGGCCGGCACTGTTCGTTGCTGGGGCTGGAATGACGCCGGCCAACGGGAAGTGCCTGGCCATTTGTCCGGAGCTCTCTTCAGCAGCCTTTCGCTAGGGTACATACATACTTGCGGCATTCTGTCCAGCGGGGGCAACGCGGGCCAGGTCCGTTGCTGGGGCATATCTCAGCAACCCGATGATCACAGTCTTAAGGGCTCTGATTTCGGTCAGAGCGAGGTGCCGAATGAGCTGTCGGGCGCCGTTTTTTCCTCACTGTCCTCCGGGTTGTTTCATAACTGCGGCATCCTGGCCAGCGGAGAGGACGCCGGCCAGATTCGCTGCTGGGGCCTGAATAATGCCGGCCAGTCCACCGTGCCCGCCTCGCTGGCGAGGATAACTTTCACCAGTGTCTCTTCAAGCCGGTATCACAACTGCGCCCGCAGCGACGCCGGCATCGTTTACTGCTGGGGCAGCCCCGGCCAGGATCGGGATTTTGGGCAGCACCCCGTGCCGGAGAAGTACCAGTGCGCCCAACATGCAGATGTGGCGGCCAGTTGGTGGCACACCTGCACCGTCACCAGCGACGGTAAGATGGCCTGCTGGGGCGCAGACGCCGACGTCAGCACCGAAGGAATTCAGACATACCGGCCTCATAGCTCGAAACCCAACGTCTTCGTAACCTATAACGTTGGTCAGGCCGACCCCCAGCCTCCGGCTCCGGCAACGCCGAAAGATCCCTATACGGTATCCAACCCATCCATATCCGGCAGCGGACTGGTGTCTTGGGAGCAATCGCCCGATGCTCCTGGCCGCCAGCAATTCTGGGTGTCTTGGGCCGTGGACGACAGCCCGCCCCCGGACGCTGATTTGTATCAGGGGAGGCGGGAAAAAACGGAGGCATCGGCTTGTTCGGGGAATGACTGTTCCTATCAGTTGCCGAACTTTGAGCCGGCGAGGCACTACCGGGTGGCTGTAGACTCAAGCTATTGCCCGATCTACACCGAGCAGCAAATTAACTGGGAGGCCGTTCCGCCGACGCCCACGCCGGTTCCGCCGACGCCCACGCCGGTTCCGCCGACGCCCACGCCGGTTCCGCCGACGCCCACGCCGGTTCCACCGACGCCGACGCCGGTTCCGCCGACGCCGACGCCGGTTCCGCCGACGCCCACGCCGGTTCCGCCGACGCCCACGCCGGTTCCGCCGACGCCCACGCCGGTTCCGCCCACGCCGGTTCCACCGACGCCGACGCCTATGCCCACGCCGGTTCCGCCCACGCCGGTTCCACCGACGCCGACGCCTATGCCGATGCCCACGCCGACACCAACGCCGGTTCCGCCCACGCCGACACCAACGCCTATGCCGACGCCGACACCAACGCCTATGCCGACGCCGACACCAACGCCTATGCCGACGCCGACACCAACGCCTATGCCGACGCCGACACCAACGCCTATGCCGACGCCGACACCAACGCCTATGCCGACGCCGACACCAACGCCTATGCCGACGCCGACACCAACGCCAACGCCGACACCGACGCCAACGCCGACACCGACACCGATTCCACCGACACCGACGCCGACGCCAACGCCGACACCGACACCGATTCCACCGACACCGACACCGACGCCAACGCCGACACCGACACCGATTCCACCGACACCGACGCCAACGCCGACACCGACACCGATTCCACCGACACCGACGCCGACGCCAACGCCGACACCGACACCGATTCCACCGACACCGACACCGACGCCAACGCCGACACCGACACCGATTCCACCGACACCGACGCCGACGCCTATGCCGACGCCAGTTCCGCCGGCCCCAACACCGACGCCGACGCCTATGCCGACGCCAGTTCCACCGGCGCCGACGCCGACACCGACACCTACGCCGACGCCAGTTCCACCGGCGCCGACGCCGACGCCGACACCTACGCCGATGCCGGTTGGCTTCGGGACGGAGCCGGACTCACGGGGCGACGGAATTTGGGGCCTTTTGCCCTGGTGGCTGTGGCTCTACCTCCTGCTCTTCCTGTTTCTTTTTGCCCTGCTGTTGTATCTAATCTTCTTGCGGCGGAAGCGGCGGCGGAAGCGGCAACGGCAGCAGTATTCGTAGCGGCAGCCAAAACGAGGGGCCGGCAGCAGACAGCCACCGGCCCCTTGATCACTGGCCCATCGGCCTCAGCAATCCGTCAGTGGATCACGGGAGGCACGGCCAGGCGCTTGCTGTAGTTGAAGATATAAGTCTGTTGGAACTGCGCTATCCCGCGTCCTTTATGAAAACGTTCTTCGCAGGAATGACGGGTGGACGGAGTGGGAGGTTCACGAGAAAGCAGAGCAGTTTCGCAATTTTCTTATACACGACGTTTCTTTGACGCAGAGACGGCTTCGAACATACAATTTTAGAGCAATCTGATTAAATTGCTGGGACGCTCAGGTTAAATTGAGTGAAGATATGATCATTCTTGTAACGGAGCCTGTTGCAACCGGCGATACCGTGACCGGCCGCAGAGAACGGGCGGTATATTTCTTGCAGAAAAGCCGCAGTTCCTAGCCGGCGGCGATTTGCGCCAAGGGCCGGAAAAGGGCTGGGAGAGGCAACGCACATCTAAAGCCCGTTGCTACAGCTCATAGCTGGAGATATGAGAGTCGCGACGGGTTTGACCATGTTCTGAAACAGGCATCGGATCTAGCGGGAAATGACCGGATTCACGACCTAGGCAACGATCCCCACTACCTGCACTGCAACTATTACAAGCGTAAAGTGTTGCTGAATGCTAATCGAATCCAGCTCAACCTTGACAAAGTAGAAGAACTGATATATTTACTGTTGCCTTTATGCTTTCGATGGCTCGGCAGTTGCGGAGGGGGAGGTCTCGATCTCGATGAACCACCCGCGCTTATTGTAGTGAGATGCTAACGGTTTCGCGGCCCGGAAACCCCTATGGCTTAGCCAAGGCCAGGCACTTGCTGGAGTTGTGGACGTAGGTTTGCAGGAACTCCACGATTTCTGGCGGCCTTTCCAGTTCCGACAATACTCCCGCCAGGCACATCCAGTTCAGCATTTCCTGCTGTCCGGCGTCCTCCACTTGTGCGGTGGTCAGTTTGCGCCAGGCTTCGTAGTCGCCGGCCTTGAACTCCTCGAAGCGCTGACGGTCGGAGTCTAGGTCGCAGTAGAGCCACCAGTTCTTTTCAGTCAGGAAGGCGTGGGACCAGCTTGACGACGCAATTAGGGCCACGCGCCAAGGGCTTTCCCGCATGGCGCGGGCGGCGGCGGCTCCCAACTCCATGCACCGCTTGGGCGACGGGCCGGGCGGGTCGGCAGGAACCTCGACGCCGTTGACTGTCTGCGGGCTGGCGCCGCCCCGGTTGCGGATGATGCGGCTGCCGTAGCAATTGACGGCGAAGGGAATCACTGGGTAGTCGAAGCCGGCGCGGTCGTAGTCCAGGTAGAGCAGCGTGTTGAGGAAGGCGTGCCCCAGCCCTGGTTCGTGCAGCGGCTTGTAGGCGTAGGCCACGTCGAAACCGTCGTCCAGCAGCGCCCCAGTCAGGTATCGGGCCGCCGGATGCCCCCGGTAGCGGAAAATCTTGTCGGCCGGTTCGCCCCAGACGTTGGGTCGCGCTCCGCCGTCCTTGGTGGTGAAGGGCCGGCACTCGTACTCGTCGTAGGCCATGACACAGAAGGCCGGGATAATGTCCTCCCGGAAGTTCTCGTACTGGTCGTCACCCCAGACCAGCACCACATCGGGGTTGAAGGCGTCCAGCTCTGCGCGCACCTTGCGGAACCCATCCACCAGTTTCTTGCGCTGATACAAGGCCGAGGCATAGCCTTCGTCGTCCCCCCACTCCTCCCTCATGGCGGCGGGCCAGTTCTCAGGGTTCTTCTCCTCGCTGGGTATGCGCTCGTTCCTGAGGGCGCGGGCGAGGGAGTAGTTTTTAAGTTCGTCGGGGGTGATTAGGGACGGCGAGTGGGTGACGCCGATGCCGAGTATCTCTGCCATGATGCGTCTCCTGCCGGGGTTGGATTGCTGGGGAATTATACCCCGGAATCGCCATCGTTACATCGGGCGCAGTAATCCTGCAAATCAAAGATGATTCTAGGTATAACGAGACTCGACGCGGCCTCTTTTTCTTCAGACGCGGCCTCTTTTTCTTCAGAAAGGGAGACTGCGTACTTGAACAGTGATTTGGCGAAGTTGACTACTCGTAGTCAACTTCGCCATTCTTAACCCACGCTCGGCGCTCTTGCAGGGTAATGTCTTCATACATCCAATACTGAGAACCTCGTAGTCCCTATGTGGAATCCATCATTATTTTGCGAGGCAGCCGACAAGGCTATTTAAGCACCCTTGAACTCTATCCTAGCCGGTTTCTGGTTAACCGCTATACAAGTGATTTCGGAGTTTTTGACAGACTGTAATTAAGGTTAGCAGCGTCGGCCTATGAACGGCACCCTTGCCCAGCGGACTTTTCGGAAGGGGCGATGATAGCCCTAATCTTCGACGGCGAGGTGATGCGGCGGCACGATTGAAATCCTAGGGAAATGTGGCTTCCGCGGCAAATCTTTCAGCAAGTCCGGGTTTTCCCGGTATCCGGCGGCTTGCCGGGAAAACCCGGGGCGGGCGACCGGACGCCGGGTTTTCACTTGGCCGTTGAGGGCCGAGGGTTTCACGAATATCGGCTGTAAGTAAACGTTGCGGCGAAACTGCGTTTCGGGTCGTGCGGAAGGCGAAGTGGCCGCGGGCCAGCAGGCGAATTCCCTGCTGGCCCGCAACGCCCCGCCAATGCTGGCTTGCGTCTGGTGCGAGGCCGCCGCCGGAATATGCCCCGAATGCGTCTGGGATGGTGAAGGGCAAGGGCTGTTCTGTGATGAATGCAGAGAGGGTCACCTTCTAGGGCATTCAGGCTGGGCGAGATGCTTCCAGCGGTGAATTCTCCGCGCACCGGAATGTGCAGCTACACTGGGCTGGGTTCCGAAGAGTAACAGTCAGCGGTTATTGTCCTTGCCCGCCCCGCCGCTACCGGCGATAATGTCTCAAATAACCTTGAACTCGAACCGCGCACCCGGGGCGCAGGAGGAAGCGTATGGATTGGGGAATGGCTAACCGAATGGCGCAACTGATTCAGTCCGATGGGCGGTGTATGTTTCTGCCCGTTGACCACGGGTATTTCCAGGGGCCGACGCGCAATCTGGAGCGGCCCGGCGATACCATCGCGCCGCTTATGCCCTATGCCGACGCGCTGTTCGCCACCCGCGGCGTGGTGCGGACCGTGGTGGTCCCGGCGGACGCCAAGCCGCTGATTCTGCGCGTGTCGGGCGGCACCAGCATGGCCGCCGGTGATTTGGCCGACGAGGGGTTGACTACCTCCATGGAGGATGCCGTGCGGCTCAATGCGGCTGCCGTCGGCATCTCGGTGTTCATCGGCTCCGAGTACCAAAAGCAGTCTATCCTCAACCTCGGCAAACTGGTGGACGAAGGCGAGCGCTATGGCATTCCAGTGATGGCAGTGACCGCTGTGGGCCGTGAGCTGGACCAGCGCGACTCCCGTTACCTGGCGATGGCTTGCCGCATCTGCGCCGAGATGGGCGCGAAGGTGGTCAAAACCTACTGGTGCGCCGACGGTTTCGACCGAGTGGTGGACGGCTGCCCGGTGCCGGTGGTGATGGCCGGCGGCCCCAGAGCGGACACGGAGCTGGAGGTGCTGGAGTTCGTCCACGACGGAATGCGTAACGGCGCCATCGGCATCAACCTAGGCCGCAACATCTGGCAGAGCCCCCACCCCGTCCCTATGATTCGCGCCTTGCGCCACGTCGTCCACGGCAACGGAACCGTCACTGAGGCGCAGAAAATCTTCGATTCCGCACGTACCGAGACCGCCGACTTGGTGGGCGTTTCGGACTAATGGCAACCGTTAGCCCTAAGCTTGTCGAAGGGCGGTGGTTCGACAGGCTCGCCACCAGCGGGCCAACGTACTGCCCCTTTGTGAATGGGGCAGCGGTGGAATAATTGGATAAGGCAGGCTGCCATGCGCGTAGCGATGTATTACAACAACAACGATGTCCGCATTGAGGAAATGCCGGAACCGGAGGTTGGGCCGGGGGAGCTGCTGCTCAAGATAGAGGCCAGCGCCATCTGCGGCAGCGACGTCATGGAGTGGTATCGCATCCAGCGGGTGCCGGTGGTGCTGGGCCACGAAGTCGCTGGATCGGTGGCCCAGGTGGGAGATGGCGTGTCGCAGTTCCGTGAGGGCGACCGTTTGGTGGTGACTCATCACGTACCCTGCAACGCCTGTCGGCACTGCCTTAGCGGGCGCCATACCGTCTGCGACACCCTGCGCGCCACCAACTACGATCCCGGCGGATTCTGCGAGTACGTCCGCCTGCCGGCCATCAACGTTGACCGCGGGGCGTTCCCTATCCCGGATGCCGTGCCTTTCGGCGAAGCCTCCGTTGCCGAACCGTTGGCCTGCGTCTACCGCGGGCAGCGGCGGGCCAACATTCAGCCGGGGCAGTCGGCGCTGGTGTTGGGCAGCGGCCTGGCTGGTATGCTTCACATAAACTTGGCCCGTGCCTTGGGGGCTGGACGCATTGTGTCTACCGACCTTTCGGACTTCCGGCTGGCGGCAGCCCGGAGGTTGGGGGCTGATGTGACGCTGCGGGCCGACGAATATAGCCCAGAAGGACTGCGAGAGGTGAACGACGGGCGGCTGGCAGACCTTGTCATTGTTGCCACCGGGGCCAGGCCCGCCCTGTTGCAAGCTCTGGAATCTGTGGAGCGCGGTGGAACGGTGCTGTTCTATGCCCCCACCGAACCGGGCGTTGAGGTGCCGGTGTCAATCAATGACGTCTTTTTCCGCAATGACGCCACTCTCACCACTACTTACGCCGCGGCACCGGGCGACCTCACCACCGCTCTCGATCTCATCGCCTCGGGCCGGGTGCAGGTGGGTGACATGATTTCCCATCGCTTGCCGTTGGCCGAGACCGCGCTAGGCTTTAAGTTAACCGCCGGGGCCTCCGAATCGTTGAAGGTGGTAATAGAGCCGCAACGCTAAAACGGAGAGCCTGCGGATAAAGCAGGGCATTTCGAGCCGCAACTAGAGGACTGCGCGTTTGCTTGACGCCCGTAGCTTAGTCTGTACAATCAAGCGCACTTATCTGGTACTACGGCGGAGGTTGCGATGGAATTAGGTTTGTTCCTAGAGTTCCCGGTGCGGGAAGGCTCCACAGAGAACGAGGCGTTCAAGGAATCCCTTGCGCTGGTGGACCAGGCCGAAGAGTTGGGCGTGCCTTCGGTGTGGATGGCCGAATACCACTTCAACCCCGGCCGGGTGCTGTCCAGCCCTATAACCATATCCAGCGCCATCGCCGCCCGCACGCAGCGCATCCGTCTGGGCACGGCGGTGCTGTTGTTGCCGCTGGCCAACCCGGTGCGTGTCGCCGAGGAAATCGCTACCCTGGACCAGATTAGCGATGGGCGCGTGGAGTTCGGTATCGGACGCGGCACGTTCCCCAATGTGCACGAGGGTTTCGGCGTGCCTTTCTCCGAGAGCAGGGGACGGTTTGAGGAGAGTATCGAAATCATCCTGAAAGCGTGGACCACCGAGAGTTTTTCCTTTGAGGGAGAGCATTTCAACATTCCCGAACTCTCCGTCAACCCCAAGCCCTTCCAGCAGCCGCACCCGCCCATTCGCGTGGGCGTAACCTCTGCCGAGAGTTTCCCGATACTCGGGCAGATGGGATTCGATATTCTGATTAACCCGTCGCGGGTATTTGCCTTGCCTGAACTGAAACCGTCCATCGAGGAATACCGGAAAGAGTGGAAAGATGCGGGACACGAGGGAGAGGGCAAGGTTGGCCTGCGCATACCCGTCTACCTGTCTCATGACGCGCAGAAAGCCCACGACGAGCCGATGGAAAGCGCGCTGTTCTCGATGGGACGGCTTTCCGACCGCGTAGCTAGTTACGCCGGTCACGCCGGCACCCTGGGCGACTGGGGATCGCAGGCCGAGCGGGTCCGCAATATGACCTACGACGACTGGCTCCGCGACAAGGTGGCCTATGGCACTCCGAAAGCGGTGTCGGAGAAGCTGGGCGCGCTCAGTCAAGAACTCGCCCTGGACCAAGTGATGTTCGAGATAAACTTTGGCAACCTAATACCCTTGAAAAACCAGTCAAACAGCCTCCGCCTGATGATGGAAGAAGTAGCGCCGAATCTCACCTAATTCTCAAACTCCTCTCAGTCATGAAATGGAGGCACGGAATGGAAGGAATTTTGGCGTTCCAATCGAAAATATAGAGTCGCTTCTCCCCTGTTAGCAGGGGCAGCGGCATAATTCTTTCTCCCTCGGCAGGGAGGGAATTAGGGTGAGAGTGAAATGAGTTGCGAAGCATTTGAGTCCGGAACCAAGGTGGAGGCGGTGACCGAGATTGCAGTGCGGGTTAACATGGGCGCGCCAGTGGAGGGAGCCGGCCACACGATTCAGGTGGGTGACATAGGCGAGATAACCACTGTACGCCGCACCGGAGCCGGTCTGCACTGGCTGGTCATCCGGTGGCAACGCTTGGGCCGCACCTTCAATCTCAATCCCGACCAGTTCGACCGGGTCAAGATAGCGGATTAGATCCCGGCATCACCAGAGCATACCCGCCTCACGCTCCTGCAACACTTCCCCGAACAGGGTCAATACCTGATCTATCTGCAGGACGACTATGGCTCCTCCGAGGTCGGGATCGCTAATTAGCCCCGCCGCGGCCAAGCGGTTGGTCATATCGTCGTACACCTCTCCGTGCCGGACGACGCTGGCAGTGCAGCGGAACTTCCATCCAGCGTCAGCCGTTCTGTTCCAGAAAAGCACGACGATCTTGGGGTTGGCCTCGATATGCACCAGCGGGTCGCGCATTGTGCGGTCGCGGTATACCAAGGTAGCCTCATCCACAGCCAGCACCGTCCCGATATAGCCCGCGTTGGGCGTGCCTTCGGATGACGCGGTAGCCACGATACAAGGAAAGCCGTCTTCGCGGGCATGGTTAACCAGCCGCGTCATTTCTTCCGTTAAACGTATCACGTTTCACTCCCTTAGCCCTCCCCATCAAGGGAGAGGAAATTTTGTAGTCTATGCTCCCGATGCCCGGATTGAGGGATGCCGCAGAGCTACCCCAGTTTCCGAGGCGTCAATAGTTCGCTGATCCAGTTGCAGCCCAAACCCGTCGGCCAGCCTGGTCAGGTAGTTGAAGATACCCACGATGTGCCCCACTTCGAGCAGGGCCACGTCATCGAAGCCCAGATCCCGCAGCGGCTGCCAGTCGCCCTCTACCATGCGGGTTGGGGTAGCGCTCAGCTTCTCGGCCACGGTGCATAAAGCGCGCTGCCGTGGCGTGAGAGTGGGCAACTCCCGCCAACGCTGGTGGGCCACCGCATCCACGATGGCCGGGTCGCCGTCCTCAGCACGCAGAAACTCTGCGTGGGATACGGTTCAATAGCGGCAGTCCTGGGCCGCTGCGGCTACTGCCGCCACCATTTCCCGTTCCTGACGATCCAGCTCGCCTGAGCCGAACATAACTTGGCGGTACAATTCCCCGAACAGCGGCCCGATGGCCTTGTGTCTGGCTTGTAGCCGCCCCATGGCCGGCAAGTATCCAAAGTCGTAGTTTCCGGCGGGTGCGCCGGGTGGGAGGCTAGCGCGGCGCTCCTCTTCTGTGGGAATGGTCACCCATGCTTCCCTGACGTTTTCTTGACTGGGCATCATTGCCTCTCCTGTGGCGATGCCGTTATTCTAATCCAATGAAGCGAATACTGGTCACCGGCGCCGCCGGACAGCTTGGCTCCGAACTTATTCCTGCATTGCGCGAGCGGTACGGCAACGACAACGTGGTAGCTGCCTGGCGCCGCAGCCCGTTGACGGAGGAAGTTGCGGACACCGGGCCGGCGACGCAGCTTGACGTTACCGAACAGGCCCCGATAGAGCGAGCCATACGGGACTATTATATAGACTCGCTCTATCACCTCGGTTCGCTGCTGTCTGTTGCCGCTGAGTCCAACCGCCCGATGGCCCACCGGGTCAACATAAACGGCCTCTTGAATGTGCTGGAGGCAGCCTGCGCCGCCGGGCTTGAGCGGGTGGTCATTCCCAGTTCTATCGCAGCCTTCGGAGTGGATACTCCCCACGACAACACCCCCAATGAGACACTGCAACGCCCAACCTCTTTGTACGGCATCGCCAAGGTTTTCGGCGAGCTGATGGGGAACTACTTTTTCGAGCGGGCGGGGCTGGACGTCCGGGGCGTCCGCCTGCCCGGCGTGGTCAGTTGGAAGGTGGAGCCAGGGGGTGGCACCACCGACTACGCCGTGGACGCCTTCTATGGCGCGATTCGTGAAGGGCGCTACACCTGCTATCTGCGTCCAGGGACCTACTTGCCTATGATGTACGTCCCAGATGCGATCAAGGCCCTTATCGAGGTCGCGGAGGCGGACGTTGCCGGTCTGAAGCATCACGCCGATTACAACGTCAACTCCATGAGCTTCGAGCCGGAAGAGCTGGCTTCAGCCATCCGCCGGCGCGTGCCCGGATTCGAGATTGACTACGAAATAGACCCGCTCCGCCAATACATCGCCGACTCGTGGCCCAACTCTCTTGACGACACCGTGGCCCGGCAGGAATGGGCCTGGCGCCCCGGCTATGGTCTGGAGGATATGGTGGACGATATGTACGAAAATCTGTCCAGAAAGCTGAAAGCATGACGCTGTTGATGTCGTTTGCAGGGAGTTCAGCGAACCCATTGCCTTGAGCTTACCGGAGGACGCCCTGGTTGGCATTACGCGCGGCTTCTCAATAGGGCAGCGTCCAGGACTCCGAGAAGGCTAGGGCGCAGGTGCTGTGGGCTCGGGCGTCGCGCCGCCGGGGAAAGGGCTTGCCTGATGCCTGTTGGCCGTTGCGGGTGATTCTCGCGCCTTTGGCCGGAATCAGCACGGTGGACACGCCATGGGGCCGCTCCGGGTTGGCCCCGGGGAAGCTGTGGCTCAGGAATGGCTCGCCCAGGTCGTACCAGGTGAGAGCGATGTCTTCGCCGTGGGCGGTGACCCATTCCGTCCAGAAAGAACGCAGGTCGCCCGAACTCCTGAAGCCCGCTTCTGTGGCCGGAATCTCCAAGTTGCTGAAGGTGGCGTTGATTTTCCCCTGTATCTCGCCTTGCAGCCAGCGCGTCATCTGGATGTTATCGGTATAGATGCGTGGCTCGTTGTTGGTGAGCTCGCTTTGCAGGAACAGCACGTGGCCCGGCCCGCCGGGCGAGAACAGGATGCGCCAGAAGCTGGCGTCGCTGGTGACCGGGCCGTCGTCGGTAGAGCTGAGCCGTATGTACGGGTTTTCGCCGGTGAGCAGCAGGTGGTTGGGGTCAATCGGACTGGCCGTAGTCATAGCACGGACTCCTTTGGATTGTATGAGGTGAAATGGGATGCCTGGATTGTATGAGGCGCCTGGATTGCATGAAGTGAAGGATGGCGCCCTCACCTGACCTCGCCCCGGGAGGAGAGGGGATTATAAAGGGTTATTGCGCTGTCAGTCCGCCGTCTATAACCAGCTCGCTGCCGGTCATAAACGAAGCCTCGTCCGATGCCAGGAATAGGACGCCGTATGCGATGTCCTCCGGCTGGCCGATGCGTCCCATAGGGTGCCTCGCTGCCGACTCTTCGCGCCCGGCTTCTGTGTCCAGCATTATGGGCAAAGTCATCGGCGACTCGATAACCCCGGGATGCACCGAGTTGCAGCGGATGCCGTCGCGGGCGTACTGGATAGCCGTGGACTTGGTAAGCAGCCGCACCGCGCCCTTGCTGGCGGCGTAGGCCGAGGTGCGCCCGCCGGCTATTCCCGCAATGGAAGATATGTTGACGATGGAGCCGCCGCCGGCCTCCCGCATGGCGGGAATTGCCGCCTTTGTGCCTAGGAAAACACCCTTGGCGTTGATGTCCATTACCAGGTCCCACTCATCGGCACTGGTATTCTCCACGTTGTTGATGCGGGCGATGCCTGCGTTGTTGACCAGTATGTCCAGCTTGCCAAACTGCTTGATGGCGATGCCGACGGCCTGCTCCCAGGCTGATTCGTCGGTGACGTCCAGGCGCACGAACACGCATTCGCCGCCGCTCTCGTTGATGGCCGCCTCAGTCTGCCGCCCCTCATCTTCCAGCACGTCGCCGACGACCACCTTCGCGCCTTCCTGAGCGAACATCCGGGCTTCTTTGGCGCCCATGCCTCTGGCTCCGCCGCTGATTAGGGCAACCTTTCCTTCGAGTCTCATTGTCTGTACTCCTGCCGCTCCTAATTTCCAGTTTTCCAGTGAGTCCGGCATATTGTAATGCGTTTCCATGGGTATCTAAATCCGTGGGTGTCCAAACAGGCCGAGAGCTTCGCTATAGCCCCGGATTTGTTTCCATGGGTACCTAAATCCGTGGGTGTGCAAACGCGCTCATGAACCAGGCATTAACAAGAGATTTCTGTGGGTATCCAAATCCGTGAGTGCTCGAATCCGGCATCTGGCAGCTTCACGCCGGACATTGTATATTGCGGTGGACGGAAGTTCACATCAGGTTTTTTCTGTCGGCTACAATTTGGTCAACAAGCTACGGATCAGGAGGTGCGCTATGACTACCACCGGCAGCCGATGGCGACTCAAGGGCGAATACTTCGAGAGTTGCAATTGCGAAATTCTCTGTCCCTGCATCGTCCGGGGAACCAACATAGAGCCAACCGAGGGTCATTGCGACGTGGCGCTGGCCTTCCACATAGAAGAAGGAGACCTGGACGGCGTATCTCTAGCGGGACTGAACTTCATCGCGGCTAACTACACACCGGGCCCTATGGCCGCAGGCGGCTGGACTTCCGCTGTGTATATTGACGAGCGGGCCAACGAAGCGCAGCGGGAGGCGCTGGAGCAGATTCTCTCAGGCGACCTGGGCGGCCCCGCTGAACGGTGGCGGGCGATGACCACTGATTTCAAGGGTGTCCATTTCGTTCCCATAGACTTTCGCGTAGAAGGCAAAACCCACTCGGTCACCGTGCCGGGCGTGATGGACTTTAGCGTGGAGCCGATCCAGATTCCGGGCCGCGACGACGCCATGCTCCTCTCCAACACCGGGCACGGGGTCAACCGCGACCTGTACCTTGCCCGTGGCGTGCGCGGCGAGTACTCCGACCAGGGAATGACGTGGGATAACACCGGCAAGAACGGACATTACGCCGGGTTCGAGTGGAACTGGCCGTAGATTTCCGGCCATAAGGCGTCAAGGAGGCCGCAAGGAATCGTTGTCCGGTTCTCTGCGGTCTCTGTGCGTTTTTCGTTGATTAACTGCCGCCAGATGACATAATAGCGTTGACATAGATACTTGTCATTCCTATAATCGCGCCCTAACTGCTGGCAAACGCAGTTAATATTGCGATAATCTCGCAAGAGAAAAGCGGTATTCATGAGGAGGAGCATCGAAATGAGAATATATCTGCTAATGAGTTTGCTGGGAATCGTAGCGCTATTTGTCATGGCCTGCGGCAGCTCGGCCACGTCTGTCCCAGCGACGGCCACGTCCGTCCCTGAGTCTACCCTGGCCCCTACGGAACCTCCGGCCCCGACGGCTACCCCGGCGTCGAAAGCCACCGAAGCGCCCGCCAAGATGGAAGGCGAATACAGCCCGGAACTGCTGGCCATTGCTGCTGAGCGGGCCAACGGCCCCGGCGCATTCTTCGTCGGCGACATCAACGACCTAGTTGGTCCGGCGCCGACCAAAGAAGAAGGAGACGCCGATGGCAACGTGCCGCTGGACGCCCTGGCAAAGCACCGCTTTGTGTATGAATCCGACTACTACCGGAGCGTCATAGAGCGCGCCAAGTTCACCAATCCGACGGAGCTGACCAGCAACCTGAGCGACCCGATAGTGATTCAGAACGCCTGCGTCAACCGCGCCTTGGTCTTCTGTAAGATCATGGATACTTTCTGGGCGCCCAACCTGGCGGAGCGCACGAATGGGATGCTGATACTCGAGGCCACGTCCTTCCCTGAGTTGGGCATCGCCGGCCCCGACTCTCTGGGGCTGGTAAGCGACGGCACGCTGGATATGGTCAACATCATCGGCCCCTATGTGGCCGGGGAACTGCCGGAGCTGGAGATTCAGTACCTCTTTGGCCTATACACCCAGCGGTCCCAGCAATATGAATCCACTGTGGATATGCTGTCTGACATTGAGCAGTTGCTGATTGACAAAACCGGCGGGTATCCCATCAACGTCAACTGGCACAACGGGGACGACATTTTCCTGTTCACCAAGGAACCGTTGAATATGCCGGAAGACGTTGCGGAAATGAAGACCCGCGCTTTTGGCACATCCATTTCCGACTGGATTAACGGGATGGGCGGCGCGGCCCAGTTCTTGGCTTTCACCGAGGTTTACACTGCCTTGGAGCGGGGCATCCTGGAAGCCGGGGTGACCGGCGGCGACGCGGGTTACGGCCAGCGCTGGTACGAAGTTACCGGTTACATCAACGGCCCGCTGACCTCATGGCCTTCCAGCCATAACGTCATCAACGCCGGTGTCTGGGAATCTATCCCCGCCGACCTACAGGAGATTATGAAGGAAGAGGCAGCCAAACTGGAGTTAGAAGCCCTGCGCGTAGGCGCAATCCAGAATGAGCTGGGCCTACAGAAGAACATTGACGCCGGAATGACCTATGTGGAGTTTGGGCCGGAAATGCGCGCCCACAGCGACAAAGCGGTGTCCTCCTCCGTGCTGCCTAACTGGGTAAACCGGGTTGGCGGGCCGGACTCGTCCTTCGTGGCAGTGTTCAACCGGGCCATCGGCCCCGTGGTCGGTATCACAATACAACCCGACGGCGCCATTATCCGCACCCCGTAGCGCCGCCCGCACGTTCATTTCTTGAAGGGGCTAACGGGCTTAAAGGGGCTAACGGGCTTAAAAACAACGCCAACGGCCCTCTCGCAGCAGAGAGGGCCGTTGGCGTTGTTGGGTTGCCTTGCCGCCGTCTATCGCTGCCTCTGAGCCGGTGCTGAAGGATGGCTCATCTGCCTCGGTTTTTCGATCTTCCTCCGGTGTTTCGCCGGTGTCTGCCTTCGCTCTCTTTCCAGGCGCACTCTCCAAGCCTCTTTGTTTAATTTCTGCTATTCTAATGTCAATACGATTAGAATATGCTTTACGTGTAGCAACCACCCCCCAAAGGTTATTTTTGTGGGAACAGGAGGATGCTGTCTGAAGGGCGGATGTCCGGGAAGTTTCCGCTGCAAGACAGCGTGTCTCTGCCGCACGTGATAACGCTTTGCATACCAAAAACTGAATGAATATCAATTACGCGACGATTGGAGTGACCTTCGCCGCTTGCTTGCTTCTAGTGACGGGGTGCGCAGGGAATACGCCCACAGAATTGCCCACACCCTCCGGGCCTGCCTCCACGCCTACGCCTGCGCCCGCACCTTCCCCCACGACCACCCAGCAGACCACCGTGAAGCCTTCGCTTGCCTACGTTCACCTTGTGGGTGATGACAGCGCCCCCAATTTCCGCTTTGCGCTGTTTCAAGGCAAGGAGGTTCTGGGGGCGCCGGAGATGGCCCTTTCCGAGTTAGAAGGACGGCCGCTGGTGCTGAATTTCTGGGCCAGACTCTGTACGCCCTGCTGGTCGGAGATGCCGGAACTACAGGCATTTTATGAAGAATACGAGGATCGGGTGCAGCTTGTAGGCATAGATGTAGGCCAGTTCACAGGTTTGGGGTTCCCGAAGGATGCCGGTAAGTTGCTGGATTCACTAGGCGTCACTTACCCGGCTGGATACACCGATGACGCCCGTGTGGTTCAGGACTACCAGATTCGGGCGATGCCCACCACCGTCTTTATCACCGCAGAAGGCAAACTGTTTCAGACTTGGACGGGCGGCATCACTCAGGAGAAAGTCACGGAGATAGTGCGGGATATGTTGGGTTCGTGAACCACCGGAACTCCCTGGGTCTGAAGCTGGGTAGAAAGTCACGGAGATAGTGAGGGATATGTTGGAAGAAGAGGAGTAGGAAAATCGCCGCAGCAGTTCCACGGGCGGAAGGGCAACGGGTAAACAAGGCCTGGTTTTTTGCCGTGCTTTCTCTGGCCGTTTTCGCCACTCAAAACTCGGTTTTTATTGTGCCGCCTCTCTTGGTGGAGATTGCATCTGACCTTGAAATATCGGTGGCGGTCGCTGGTCAATTGGCTACCGCCACGTTCGCTGCTTGGGGGATTTCCGTGGTATCGGTGGGCCCCTTGTCCGATTCTTTCGGACGCCGCCCCGTGGCTCTTGCTGGACTGTTGGTGCTTTTCGGATCCGTTATTGCTTCGGCTTTCTCTCCCAACATAGAAGTATTTCTGGCGCTCCGGGTGTTGACCGGCTTGGGAGGGGGAACACTTCCCCCTAACGCAGTAGGGGCGATTTCGGACGTAATTTCACCAGCCAGACGCGCCCAAGCGGTTGGAGCGCTGTTGGCCATCAGCCTGCTGGCATCGGTAGTCAGTGTTCCAATGGTAGCCTTGCTGGCGGAATGGACTAGCTGGAGATTTACCTTCATTGTTGCCGGTCTCCTGTTGGGGGCGGGATTCCTAATGAACTGGCTTTGGTTCCCTCGGGACAGGAGGGAGCGAGTTCGAGACTTGGTGATATTTTCCAGGTATTGGTCGTTGCTGTCCATGCAATTCTTCCGCGTGGCCCTGACAGTAAACCTGTCCCATAGAATAGCTTACTGGGCTGTCGTTAGCTTTTTTGCCGCTTATCTGATACATACTTACGAAGTGAACGTAGGGTTCGTGGCCCTGCCGCTGGCGATAGCGGCGCTGGGACAGGTGGCCGGAAGCTATGGCGGGGGATTCGTGGCGACCAGAAAATCTCGCGCTGGACTAATCGCTGCTGTTTCAGCCGCAGGCGGGGTTTGCGGGTTTCTGTTCTTCGCCCTGACTCTCCAATTATGGGCGGCGGTGGCAGTTGCAACAGTCGGAACGGGCCTGCTGAGTGTTACATTCCCGTCTCTGGTGGCCGCCAGCACCGAATTTTCGGGAGAATCCAAAGCCACCGGCGTCGGACTTATGGGCCTGAGCAACCAGCTAGGGGGCGTGTTGGGTGGCGCCATCGCCGGCGCGCTGCTGGCTAACATCGGATACGGCTCAATCGGCTATCTGTGCCTTGGCGTATCGATCGCCAGCGCGTTAATGGCGCTCCTGTTTCGCAAGCAACTGCGTTTGGGAGGTGGCTGACTCGCCGGCTAATTTCTGGCGCCCACAGTTGGTGAATTGCTGGAAGAGGAGTACTCGACGTCGAAGCACAAACGGCATTAGCAGGCGAAAAACAGGTAAACAAAGCGTGGGTTTTTACCGTGCTGTCGTTTGCCGTTTTCGCCACTCAGAGTGCGGTCTTCATGGTTCCGCCTCTGCTGGTGGAAATAGCGACAGATTTGGAAATCTCGGTGGCGGTCGCAGGACAGTTGGCTACCGCCACCTTTGCGGCCTGGGCAGTCTCCTTAATCCTGATTGGCCCTTTGTCCGATTCCTTGGGGCGGCGTCCGGTGGTTCTTGCCGGTCTGCTGCTCCTTGTCGGATCCGTCCTTGCGTCAGCTTTCGCCCCCAATATTGAAGTGTTCCTAGCCCTCCGGTCATTGACCGGCTTGGGAGGAGGAACGCTCCCGCCCACCGTGGTGGGGACGTTGTCCGATGTCATTTCCCCGGCCCGGCGGGCGCAGGCAATTAGCGGTACGCTGGCCATTGGTATGCTGCCTTTGGTAATCAGCGTCCCGGTAATCGCCGTGTTGGCCGACTGGAGAGACTGGCGGTTTACGTTTCTAGTTGCGGGTCTACTGCTGGCGCTAGGACTTCTGGCGAATTGGATCTGGTTTCCGAGGGACGGCAAACAGCAAGTTCGCAACTGGGTATTTTTCGCCCGGTATTCATCGCTGGTTTCCTTGCGTTTTTTCCGGGTGGCCATAGCGGTTGCGCTGACCCAGCGCATAGCTATGTGGACGCTGGTCAGCTTTTTCGCGGCCTACTTGATTCAAACCTATGGCTTGGGCGTGAGATTTGCGGGCCTGTTGTTGGCGGTAGTCGCCATAGGACAGGTAGCCGGAAGCTATTGCGCGGGATTCGTGGCGACAAAAAGATACCGCGCTGCCCTTATTGCAGCCACTTCAGCCGCCGGAGGGATCTGCGCCTTTCTGTGCTTCACTTTCGAGCTGGAGCTTTGGGTGTCAGTGACGGTAGCAACGGTTGGAGCGACTTTGCTGAGCATTACAATGCCCGCTCTGGTCTCCGCAAGCACCGAGTATTCAGGAGAATCCAAGGCATCGGGAGCTAGTCTTATGGGCTTGAGCAATCAGTCCGGGGGCACGCTGGGGGCGGCCATTACCGGCGGACTGTTGGCAAGCGCCGGCTACGAGGGGGTAGGTTACTTGTGTTTGGGGGTAACCGCCGCAAGCGCGCTGATGACGGCCCTGCTCGGCAAGGAGCTGCGACCAGGTGTCGGCTGACTGCCCACTGGGAAAGGATGGCGGGAGTGCGAGGGAGTCGAACCCACCTACCCCGCTTCTAACGAGGCATAACGGTTTTGAAGACCGCAAGGGCCACCGGGCCCCATCCACTCCCGAGGTATTGACGCCGCGCCCGTCTGCGGTTGGCTGGTGGGCGGCGGGGCTGGTGTGGGTAAGCGCCGTCCATCTTTGCCGAAAGGAGCGGCGCCTCTCGTTGGTTGCATTGAGTCTGGGCAGCTAGCTGCCCAGAACGGAGTCAATCTTCTTCTTCAGAGCGCCCTTTGGCACTGCGCCGACAATCTGGTCAACGGGCTGGCCGCCTTTGAAGAAAATCAGCGCCGGGATGCTGCGAATGCCGTACTGCATAGCGACATTTGGGCTACTGTCCACATCGAGCTTCCCGACGGTCAGCTTTCCATCGTACTCCACCGCCATGTCATGCACCGACGGGGCAATCATTTTGCACGGGCCGCACCACTCTGCCCAAAAGTCCACCAAGACGGGCAGCTCGGAGTTGAGTACTTGAGTTTCCCAGTTCTGTTCGGTCACCTCAATCGGTTCTGCCATACCATCCTCCGGAATTACTTCCGCTGCCGTAATCTAGCGCCCTGCACCGGTACAAGCGTCGGACGATGGCGACCGGAACTCGCGCGCAGCGAATGATGTTGGGCTATCAAGCTCAGTTTAATTCCGCGGCAGCGGCGGGTCAACCGGCCAGCGTCAGAAATCCGCCCTTCGGACGGCCAGGCCGGAACTCAGGAAGAGATTGCCCTGCGCCAACCATCGTCTGGTTGGAATCATCGGGCCCTTCCCTGTATAGTGTGAGGATATATGAGTTCGCCACAACAACTTTCACAACAGGACGGGCTTCGGCCCGGTGACCGCTTGGATCTGACCCTGGAATCTTGGGGACGTCTGGGCGAAGCCATGGCATGGCATGAAGGCACGCCGGTATTTGTTTTCGGCGGCATCCCCGGAGAGCGGGCGAACGTGGAAATAATCCGTGTTCACCGCAAGCACGCCTCAGCCACGGTCATAGAGACGCTGGCCCCTGCCCCAAACCGGATTCCGCCGCCGTGTCAATACTTCGGAGAGTGCACTGGGTGCCAGTGGCAGCATTTGGACTATGATGCGCAACTGGCGGTCAAGCGCGAAAAGGTGGTTGATGCTCTGATGCGAGTGGGGGGGCTGTTCACCAATGCGGCGGACGCGCCGGTAGCAGACACCCTGCCGTCAGCTAACCGGTACGGCTACCGGAACCACGCCCGTTTCACCGTCAACCGTAGCGGGAGCTTGGGGTTCGTCAACCGGGAAACCCGGCGTTTCGTGAAAATTAACCACTGTTTGCTGATGCGGCCCAGCGTCAACGCCCTCTTGGAGGAGCTACAAGACCGTTGCCAGGAAACGACCCAGCTTTCCATTCGCGCCGGGGCAGGCAGTTCCGGCAGGCCAGACGAATACTTGGTGCAGCCGCGGTTGTTCAACCCCGAGGTCACTGTCGTCACTGGGCAAAAACGATACGTGGAAACCATAGAGGATAATAGTTTTTTCGTGTCGTCGCCCTCTTTCTTCCAGGTCAACGTGGAGCAGGCGGCGCAGGCAGCGGAAGTGGTGCGCGACGGGCTGCGCCTGGGGCCGGACGATGTGCTTCTGGACGCTTACGCCGGCGTGGGAACCTTCGCTGTCCTGCTGTCGCCTTACGTTGCCAAGGTCATTGCTGTCGAGGAGTCGCCGGCTGCTGTGGCCGATGCCAGAGAGAACGCCGCCGGGATTGCCGGAGTGGAATTTGTGCTGGGCCGCACCGAGAACGTGTTGGGCAGCCTGCCCAACCGCCCAGACGCCGTGGTGCTGGACCCGCCCCGCTCCGGCTGCCTACCCCAGGCCTTGACCAGCCTGATTGCGTTGGCCCCGTCGCGACTGGCCTATGTTTCCTGCGACGCCGAGACTTTGGCCCGCGATCTCAAAGCGCTGTGTGGAGGCGGATATTCCCTCGACCGGGTTGTTCCCATAGATATGTTTCCCCAGACGCATCACGTCGAATGCGTGGCGCTGTTGCATTGGGCCGGAAGAACCGGGACGGATGGGTTGATACTCGCCTCCGCCTCGCCCCGCCGCCGGGAATTGATGGCTGAAATGAGCCTCGAATTTGACATAGCGCCTGCGGATGTACCTGAAGACCCCTTTCCGGGCGAATCGCCGCAAAGTATGGTGGAGCGCTTGTCGCGGGACAAGGCGCTGAAGGTCGCGGCCTCGATGGAGACCGGGTTTGTCATCGGGGCGGACAGCACCGTGGTGCACTTGGGCGAGTCCTTGGGCAGGCCGGTGGACGACGGCGAAGCCCGAGCCATGCTGCGCCGGCTGCGTGGCACTACTCACCACGTCTGCACCGGGCTTACGGTTGTGGATGCGGCAACCGGACGCCAACTGACCGACAGCATGACCTCGCAGATAACGCTGCGGGATTTCTCAGACAACGAAATAGAGGCCAGCATCGCCACCGGAACGCCCCGAGACAAAGCAGGCGCCTATGCGGTGCAGGACACCGAACTGCGCCCGGCGTCGAAATGGGAAGGCTGCTATCATAACATCGTCGGGCTGCCCACCTGCCGCGTACTGCAAATGCTGGACGAACTGGGCTGGATGCCTCCGGTGGGATGGTATTTGCCCGAAGCCGCTACCTGCGCCCCCGGTTGCCCAACTCCAACTGACCCCGCGGGACGCGCGCCATGAACGTAATGGGCATGGGGCTGATGGAATTGGCGGTGGTTCTGCTGGTGGCCTTTCTGGTGCTGGGACCGGGCCGCTCCATAGACATGGCGAAGCGGACGGGCCGGGTGCTGGGCGACTTACGCCGCACCTTCAGCGAAATAACCGACGCCATATCCACCGAGGAGCGTCAGCGCACACACTCACAACAACCCCCGCCGGGCGTGCCATCCCGCCCCGATCTGCCGGACTACGAGGTCGCTGCGCCTGAGGACAGGGAGCCGGATGGGGAGACCTCTCCCACGAGCCAAACGGAGAATGGCCGAAGCTGATGACCCGCGAACTCAGTTTCATGGAGCATCTCGGAGAGCTGCGGCGACGGGTTCTGATGTGCGCCCTGGCTATCGTCGTCGGCACTGGCGCTTCCTTCGTTTTCTTCGATGAAATCATCGAGTTCCTGGTGCGGCCGTCGGGATTGGAAACAGGAAAGGACGGTCAACTGATAATCACCGAAGTCACGGAGTTTCTGACCACTGCTTTCAAGGTTTCCGTTCTTTCCGGTTTCGTGCTGGCGCTGCCCGTAATAATCTACCAAGTAATTATGTTCGTCGCCCCGGGACTGACCCTTCGGGAGCGCCGGTTGCTTTTCGGGTTCCTGCCGCTGGTGCTGGTTGCCTTTGTCGCGGGAATGGCTTTTGGGTATTTCGTGCTGACGCCGCCGGCCCTTCACTTCCTGCTGAACTTCGGAGACGAAGTTGTTACGCCTTTAATCCGGGTGAGCAATATCGTGAATTTGATGGTGCGGCTTCTCTTCTGGATGGGAGTAGCCTTTGAGACGCCGTTGATAATGTATCTGTTGGCCCAGCTTGGCATCGTGTCATCGCGGCGTCTTTCGCGCTTTCGTCGAGTTTGGGTGGTCGTGGCATTCATCTTGGGGGCGCTCATCACGCCTACCTTTGACCCGGTGAACCAGACCTTAGTGGCTCTGCCGCTACTGGTCCTCTACGAATTCGGAGTGTTGCTTGCCCGCCTGGCCGAGCGCGGCCGCCGAAAAGCGGAAGCCGCCATCGCTCAGCAATAGCCGGCTTGCCAAGCGGTTCTCGCAGGATAAATAAAAGAGTCGGCGCCGACAGCGCCGACTCTTTTATTTATCCTTTGGCGGCCGTCATTTGTGCGCCGTCGATAGAAGCAACGCGCCCACTGGGTTCGCCGGCGACGTTGGTGCGCTGTCTAGCCGTCTAGTAGAGAGTGCGCTCATCACCGCCTTTTGCTGTTGGCGGGTCCTGCTGATTCTTGTCGTCATCACCCAGCAGAGCACTCTTGAATGTGCGGATTCCTTTGCCCATTGAGCTGCCGATTTCCGGCATCCGGCGCCACCCAAAAATGAGCAGAATCAGGGCGAGTATGATGATAATTTCCAGAGGGCCTATGCCTCGCAGGAATCCCATTCGCATCCTCGCACTTTATAGAATACGGCCAATTCCTGCATATGGTAACAGAAACGCCGCTACCGGACAATTGCGCCGCCGCCGCTCCGGACAATTGCGCCGCCAAGAATACTCTCAATACGCGCTGGCATTGCCGGTTCCTTTCCCGTCATTCCCGCTTTTCCGGGAATCCGCGGCATCCTTGCCTATAACAGCGCCTATAACAGCCCGGCTTCCTCAATACCGCATGGATTCCCGGAAAAGCGGGGGGGGGGGGGGGGGGGGCCGCTATTGCCGGCGCGTGTTGAGAATGCTTATGCAAAGGCTGTCCTGATGATCTCCATCAGGCGGCTTCCCGCCTCCAGTCCGATGGCGTTGGCCGCGGCCTCGAGCGTTTCGCGGTAGCGAATTAGGAAGTCCGGCGCCACCTCTCCATCGGCGGTTCTCTGCCGGTACAAGGCTACTACTTCCCTAAGTCTGGCTTGTAGCCATTCCGCTCCCTGCTGTTGCAATAGCAAATCGAGGAATACCCCATCCTGGGGCACGGATATGGGGAGTTGTGGGAATCTTTCCGACCTGGTTTTATCGTAAGCGAGGTAGGCCAGCGATTCGGCGACCAGGGCCCTTTGGCCCCGGCGCTCCATAGCGATTAGCAGTGTAGCCGCCAATTCGGGATCTGCCGCAATCAGACGGTAAATTATGCGAGCGGGTGGAGCCGTTACGGTGTCGCTGTTCTCCACCAGCGCAACCGCTAGGTCGAGGTCGCCGGACAGAGCGGCGGCTGCGGCGGAGGGCTGGCGCAGTATCATGCCTTCCAGCGGGAACGGAGTGTTGTAGAAAATCCGCACCGTCTCGCCGGATGATCCTCCCGCCCGTTCCGCCATTACCCCATAAAGCCGCTCCACGAACGGCGCGTCTATCCGGTAATTGCCAGAGGCCTCTTCGACAAGCAGTGTTATGCCCCGGCGCAGGTCTGCTTGTGACGCCTCGACGGTGATGTCCAGCTTTTCCAGCAAGGCCGCCGGCGGTAGCAAGGCGCGCAACTGTATCGGAACCGGGTGCATCAAAGCCCGCACAGTTTCCTTGCTCACCGTTGCCATTACCGCATGGGCCGCAAGCGGGTCGGCGTCGTGGAACAGGTCGAAGAACAGCCGCAAGTCTTGTTTCTGCTCCAAACCCGTTTCGGCCAGAAAGTCCTCCAGCGCCAGGACGCCGCTTTCCTGCGATTCCCGAGCCTCTTCGAGAATGTGGTCTACTACAGTGGCGAAACGCTGGAGCCGATCCACGAAGCTGGCTGTGGCTTGGAGCGTCGGGGCGCTGGGAAGGGCAGGGTCATTGGCGAACAACTTCAGTAGCGTTGGGTTGTCCACTGCGGGCAAGAAGTTGACCAAGAAAGGCTGGGTGGGAATTCGGCCGCCCAGAACCAAGGCCCGATCGGTGGGATTGCCGTGAAGGGTGGACAGAAATTTCAGCGCGTCGGCAATGTCGCGGGCCCGGGTTAGCCCCAGCGAATCCAGGTGCGCTGGGTGGGCTAGGTAGAGCGCTAACTTGTCTCGCAGATAGCCCCTCCAGAACTGAAAGTTTTCCTCCAGTTGCGGGTCGCCGAGCAGCAGGTCGAAATGCTTCGCTAGGTCGGTGAGCCGCTGCCGCTCTTCCTCAGCCAGCTTTGGGGCAGCGGCAGACAGTGGCCCGTCGGGCATCGCGTAGGTCATATCGTTGGCGTATTGCCGCAAATCAAAGTGTTGGAACCCCAAGAATTTGTTGGCAGTGGTCCGTTGTTCATGAGGCAAAGACCGATACCAGCCCGCCGCCCTCTCCCAAGTATAGAACGGGCCATCGGCAAGAAAGCACTCCCAATACTTGTGTAGAATTGGCGGTGTCAGCCCCAGGTCGCCGCCGGTGCTATATGGGAGGTCTGCTTCAAGACTATGGAACAGTGGCCTGGCGTTTTCGCCGGAAACCCCTGGCAGGTTGCGGAGCCGCTCTCGCAGCATTTCGTAATCGTCCGGTGGTTGGGCCATAAAGGTCAGTATATCCCGGTGGTAGCTGGCCAAGGCGGGCGCGATGTTATCTCCGTCTTGCCGTTCCCAGCCAAGTTCGGGCCGTCCAATTACTGGAAAGCCGCCCCAGTATGAGTGCATCAGCTCGTGCATAACCCCGACGGGCTTGGCTTCGCCGATGCCGGCCCATCCGTCGAACCCGTAGCTGCCGAAAAAACCTGGCTGGCTTCGCATCTGCCGCAGGTCCAGGCTGCGGAGCAGGGCCGCCCCCGTCGTTGTGGGGCGGTAGAGGGTGATCACGGCATCAAGGCGTTCCTTGGCCCAAGCCGAGACGTGCGGATGTGGGGTGGGGTGAGGAAACGGTGGAGTATGTAATGGCGTAGACTGCCACACAGTTGAAGGTAGACTTGCGCTATCCGGCAGGGGCGCTGGTGGTGATAGACATGAGGTAGGACGAATAACTGTCGAGGATGAAGCGGCGTTAGGAGTTACGGACTGCTGGGCATAAAATGGCTGGGGAGTCGCCGTTGGGACAACTGCCGTTGGGACAGTTATGGAAGGTGCGGGAGAATTGGCCGGTGAAGACACTAACGTATTTTGGTGAGAATACGCCGGTATCGAAGGCGTTGCATCGCCGCAGGCCCCCAAAATCCCGCACAGCAAGATTCCTGCAAGCAACGAAGCCGGATATGCGCCCAGACGCCGTAGACAGACTAAAAGGGCCCGATCTGGCTTGCCATAGGCTAAATTCGAGCCTTGGTCACGTGAAGTTCGAGTTTCCATTGCATTATATTATAACCTGCTTGTATTGTGCCGCTTGCTGGAGCGCGGATATAATCCGCCTGTTGTTTTATGAGGTACAGGACACCAACGGCGTGGGGCGCGCTTGCTGAGGACGCGGATGGAATCTAGCTATGACCTGGTTGTAATCGGTTCAGGCCCTGGCGGATACGTGGCCGCCATACGCGCAGGACAGCTTGGGCTGAAGGCCGCCATTATCGAAAAAGAAGCTCTCGGCGGCACTTGCCTCAATTGGGGTTGCATCCCAACCAAAGCCTTGCTCAAGAACGCCGAGATTGTTTCCTATGTCAGGCGTTCCGAAGAATTCGGCCTGAAATTCGAGGAATTCCATGCCGACTACGAAGTGGCGATGGCCCGCAGCCGCCGGGTGGTGGAGCGTAACACACGGGGCGTCCGTTACCTGCTGCGAAAGAACAATGTTGAGCATATTGAAGGGACGGGCCGACTCTTGCCCCCCAACCGGGTGGTGGTGGAACCGCAGGGAGCCGTCATTGAGGCGAAGAACATTATCATCGCCACCGGATCCCGGCCCCGCGCCATCCCGGCCCTCCCAGTGGATGGCAGCCGCATCATCTCTAGCCGCGAATCTATTGTCCTGACCGACTTGCCGTCCTCAATGGTCATTATAGGCGGCGGGGCCATCGGCGTTGAATTCGCCTACATCTATGCGATGTACGGAGTTGACGTAACCATCGTCGAGCTGCTGCCCAGGCTGGTGCCCAATGAGGACGAAGACATCAGCTCTCAATTGGAGCGTTCTTTTAAGGGCTTGGGGATGAATATCCTCACCGGCGCGGCGGTCACCGGCGTCCAGACCCATTCCAGCGGGGTAACGGTTTCGGTGGAACAGGGGGGAGCAACGCAGTCTATCCATACCGGGATGGTATTGGTGGCCGTAGGTGTACAGCCCAACGTGGAAGAGCTGGGGCTGGATGCGGCGGGCGTTGCCGTTGACCGTGCCGGTATCGCCGTTGACGAGTTTCTGTCCACCACGGTTCCTGGCGTGTACGCCATTGGCGACGTCACCGGCAAGATGCCGCTGGCCCACGTGGCATCGGCTCAGGCAGTCACCGCTGTGGAGCATATCATGGGGATGGAACCCCAACCGATGGACTACGTGAATATGCCCCGCACCACCTACTGCAACCCACAGATAGCCAGCTTCGGATTGACCGAGGCGCAGGCTAGGGAGCAGGGGTACGAAGTCAGTATCGGAACTTTCAATGCTCTGGCCAATGGCAAGGCTTTGGCCATGGGGGAGACCGAAGGCATGGTCAAGCTGGTGGTTGACTCCCGTTACGGCGAGCTTCTGGGCGGCCACATGATCGGCCCGGAAGTGACCGAGTTGCTTGGGGAGCTTTCTATGACCAAGATGCTGGAAGGCACCACCTTGGAGCTGGGATGGACCGTGCACCCGCATCCGTCTCTCTCGGAGATGCTGAAAGAAGCCGCGCTGTCTGCCCAAGGACGCGCCGTCCATACGTAGCAGCGAAGATGAGGATGCGCCAATGGAACATAGATTGAGGATTTCGTAAAAAGCACCGTTAATTTTAGCACAATCAGTCAAATCATTTGTCTAAGGAAAGTAGCGGCGGTATACTTAGCCTGTCCAAGGCCCAGACGGCATAAACTGGAAAGTTCCGCCACCGCGAGTGCGTATTTGCGGCACGGATTGGAGGAGCGTATAAATGGCTTCGGGTATGTATGATTTCGCAATGGGCATCGGGGGAGAGGCGGGTCAGGGCATTGCCACTCCCGGCGACATTTTCGCCCGCATAATCGTGCGGCGCGGGCTGCATCTCAGCACATACAACGCATACCAGTCCATAATCCGCGGCGGCCACATTTTCCTTACTCTGCGCATCAGCGATCGGGAAATCTTCAGCCACGGCGACAAGCTGGACTTGTTGCTGTGTCTGAATCAGGACACGATGGACCGGCACCAGCGCCATATTGGGCACGGGGGCCGCGTGCTGTTCAACAGCGACTCGGTGACGCCGGGGGAATCCAGCGGGGGCGATCTGTGCGCCATCCCCGCCGGGGAACTGACCCAGAGCCGCAACCGCTTGATCCAGAACACTGTCATGATGGGCTCCGTGGTCTCCCTGATGGGCATAGACTTCGATGTGCTTAAGGACAGTCTCGAACTCCGCTTCGCCAGGCAAGGGCAGCAGGTGGTCGATCAGAACGTGGAAGTGGCGCGGGCCGGCTTTGACTACGCCCAAACCAACTTCCGGCCCTTCGGCGAGCCGATGCCCCAAGGGGGCAAGCCGTTGGCAGTTTGGGCCGGCAACGAGGCCATTGCCATGGGCGGGGCTGCTGCGGGCGTGAAATTCTACGCCGCCTACCCGATGAGCCCCGCCTCCGGCATCCTGCACTGGATGGCCTCCAACGCCCGCAACTTGGGCATTATGGTGCGGCAGGTTGAGGACGAAATTGGCGTGTCTAACATGGTGATTGGCGCGGCTCATGCCGGCGCCCGCTCTATGTGCGCCACCTCCGGCGGCGGCTTCGCCCTGATGACCGAAGCAGTAGGCAGCGCCGGTATGATGGAAATTCCGGTAGTTTACATAGATGTGCAACGGGCCGGCCCGTCCACCGGCGTTCCAACCAAGACAGAGCAGGGCGACCTCTGGCAAGTGTTGGGAGCCAGTCAGGGCGACTACGAGAGGCTTGTCGTTGCCCCGCACAACGCTCTGGACGCCTTCAACACCATGCCGGAACTGTTCAACCTCACCGACAAGCTTCAGTGTCCGGGCATTCTAATTTCCGACCTGCTGATTTCAGAAGGCCGGTACAGCGTTGACCCGGACGCCATTGATATGCGCCCGGTCATTGACCGGGGCCAGCTTATCACCGAGCCATCCTTTCCTAACGGCTACAAGCGCTACGCCAACACCGAGAGCGGCATATCCCCCCGCGCCATCCCCGGAATCGAGGGCCACGTTCACGTCGTCGCTACCGACGAACACGATGAGGACTCGACTCTCATCAGCGACGAGTTCACCAATCCCCATAAGCGCCGAATGATGGTGGAAAAACGGGGCCGGAAGATGCAGAATGCGCAGTCCCTGGTAGCCCCGCCGCAACTGGAAGGGCCGGAAGACGCAGAAGCGACCCTCGTCGGCTGGGGGTCCACTCACGGGACTATCAAAGAGGCGATCGAACTGCTGGCCGAGCGTGGCGTAATCGCCAACCAACTGGCGATAAAGTGGATAATCCCGTTCCACGCCGATCACGTGAACAGCATTCTGAACAATGCTAAGCGCGTAATCATTGTGGAAAACAGCTACTCAGGCCAGTTCGCCCGCTTCCTGCGCAGCGAGACCGGCTTTGCCGCCCACGGGCACATCCGCAAGTACGACGGCGAGCCGTTTATGCCCCACCACATCATGGACGGCGTTGTGGAGCAGGTGGCGGAAAAAGTCAGCCAGTATGTACCCTATCAGGAAGTAGTAGTCTAAGCTGGGCTCCGCTCCCCGGGCTACGCCCTGTCCATGCTTGGAACCGGTGGCGGAGTCCGCAAGTTTTGGCGAAAAGAGGTGATGCAATGGCAACCGTAGGCGTGGCAAACGGCAGGCCCGAAATTCAGTTGACGGCCAGGGATTTCAAGGGGCAGGTAGATCCCGACTGGTGCCCGGGATGCGGCGATTTCGGAGTGCTAAACTCCCTGCAACGCGCTTGCGCGGAGATGGGCCTGCAACCCCACGAGATATTGACCGTTAGCGGGATTGGATGTTCCTCCAACCTGCCAGGTTATTTCAACTCCTACGGTATGCACACCTTGCACGGACGCTCCTTGGCCGTGGCTACCGGCGCCAAGCTCGCCAATCATGACCTCACGGTGTTCGTAACCGGCGGAGACGGCGATGGCTATGGCATCGGCGGCAACCACTTCGCCCACTCCGCGCGCCGCAACATAGACCTCACCTACGTGGTGATGAACAACCAGATCTACGGCCTCACCACCGGGCAGATTTCCCCCACTAGCAGCTATGGTATGAGCACCAAGAGCACCCCCTTTGGCAGCGTGGAAGCCCCGATCAACCCCATCACCAGCTCAATAATGAACGGCGCAACCTACGTGGCCCGCGGCTACAGCGGCGACGTCCGGCACTTGACCGAGCTGATCAAGGGGGCCGTAAACCACAAGGGATTCGCCCTCATAGACGTGTTCAGCCCTTGCGTCACCTTCAACCTCGACAACACCCACAATTTCTTCAAAGACCGTGTGGTGAAATTGGAAGATGAGGAGCACGACCCTTCCGACTGGAAGGCTGCCTGTGAAAAGGCCCTGCAATGGGGTGACACCATCTACACCGGACTGTTCTTCCAGAAAGAATCAGTCTCGCTAGTGGAGGCCGAGCCGGTGCTGGCTAAGGAAGGCCCGCTGGCCCACCGCCCCCTGGGGCTGAGCGAAGAGCAGGCCCAGCGCATCATTCAGCGCATGATGTAGCTCTCAACGAAACCGGGCATCAAGCAGGGAGCGTCAATTGCGGCGCTCCCTTTGGATTTCAACGCCACGCATAGGGCGGCACGTAACTCGCGGTTGCCCATTATTGCCCCTTGCTTTAATATCTACGCGAACCCGGAACCACATCTAATCCGGTCAATGGGCAAGACAGGAGGCAGTGTTGGCTACATCCATTGTGATGCCGCAGTTGGGCTACGATATGCGGGAAGGCACCGTCGTGCGCTGGATCAAACAGGAAGGCGACGAGATTGCCGCTAACGAAGTCATAGCAGAAATTGAGACCGACAAGGCGGTGGTGGAATTCAAGCCGACCACCGGCGGAGTGTTGCGCCGCATCGTCGCCGGAGAGGGAGAGGCCGTGCCGGTAGGCCAGCTCATCGCCGTAATCGGCGACGCCAACGAGGCTTTGCCCGACGACCTGCTCGGATCTGCCGCCGCTCCGTCCGCTGCCGCCGCCGAACCCGAAGCCGCCCCTGCGCCCGCTGCTGAACCAACCGCAGCCCAATCAGGAGAAGTTCGTGCCTCGCCTATCGCCCGCCGCCTGGCCCGCGAACGCGGAGTTGACCTGGCTGCCATAACCGGCCGCGGTCCCGGCGGACGCATCGTAGAGGCTGACGTGCTGGCGGCTGCCGAGGCAGCCACTGCCGCCGCAATTGCTGGCCGGATTCTGGCTTCGCCCATCGCCCGCCGCCTGGCCCGAGAGCAAGGCATAGACCTGGAAACTGTTACCGGAACCGGCCCCAGCGGCCGAATCGTTGAGGCTGACGTAAACGCCGTCGCTGCCGCTCTTGCCGCTGCGCCGGCTGAGCCTTCTCAAGTAACCCCGGCCCCCGCTCCGCTGCCTGCGCCGGTGGAGGGTGCGGAACGGGCCGCGCTGTCCCGGATGCGCCAGGCCGTCGCCAGCGTCACCTCCGGGAGCAAGCGGGAGGCCCCACACTTCTATGTGGCCGCTGACATTGATATGACCGCAGCCATGTCCTTGCGGCGCGACATAAACGACGAGTTGCCCGCATCCAGCCGGGTCAGCGTCAACGACCTCATCGTAAAGGCGTCGGCCTTGGCTATCGGCAAGCACCCCAAGTTCAACTCCTTCTTCCGCGGCGACTACCTACAGATGAACCCGTCCATCAACGTGGGCATCGCCATCGCGTTGGAGTCTGGGCTGATTGTCCCCGGAGTACCGGAATGCGAGAGCAAGAGTTTGGCGCAGATTGCCGCCGCCAGTCGCGACCTGATAGATCGCGCCAACAACGGCAGGTTACAGGCTGAGGAGTACATCGGCACGACTTACAGCGTCAGTAATCTGGGTATGTTCGACGTGGATAGCTTCACGGCCATCATCTTCCCGCCCCATGCCGCTATCTTAGCCGTGGGCGCAGTGAAGGAGCAGCCGGTGGCCCGCGACGGCCAACTGGCCATCTCGGAGATAATGAAGGCCACGCTCTCCGTAGACCACCGCGTCGCCGACGGGGCCGAGGCCGCCCAGTTCCTGATGGAGATTAAGCGCCTGCTGGAAAAGCCGGTGAGCCTGCTGCTTTAACCGGGCAATTGACTGTTAGTCTGCCGCGCGGCCAAACCCAATATAGGAGAGCTACCCATAGTTCGGTTGCCCTTGACGATTGGAATACTTGTGGATATAGCGATGGCGCTGATTGCGGCTACTCCCGCCGAAGGGCCTCCACCCGACAGAGGCGGATCTGAGGAGATCCAAGACGGCGATAACATGCAAGGAACTGAGGAAGGGGCATCCGCTGCAGATCACATCAGGGAATGCACTCTTGGCAACCGGATATTCTCGAGTGCCTCCCGCTCGCTGTAATACTACGCGAGGACTTACTGTTACAGTGGATACCAAGACTGCGTCCAAGTCGGCATACGGACTGACTGCATTTACACCAAGTGGGATGGACCTCGTTCAGTATGGATACCATGCCGACTCCAAGAGCTGCACCAACTGCCCGGTCGCGTCCATCTCCTGTCGGCCTGCCTCTACCGATTAGAGGACGCCAACTTCCCGGCCTAGAGGCTCTCGGGGTCTCGCCGGAGGACGTGCGGAGGTGGGCCAAGAGTAACCGGCCACCCCTTACGCCTTCCACCCGGAGCCGTCCCGCTTCCCTGCGCTTCGAGTACCAGGTTACCGTCAAGGGAGACAGTTGCGGCGGCTGGTCCAGCGACCAATCAATCTGCCCCGTAAGGAGACGCCAGCCCAGCCCGGAGGCTTCAGATTCACTCCTGAGCCAGAAGAATGGAACCGCCTACACCGGGACGCCTCGGACTCGCTGATTGGACACATAGATGAGGCCATGACGCGGCTGGACGAGGAGCCTTCGACCAGCGAAGTGGTGCGGGCGATACTGTTGCATATTCTGGAGTACGCCGACGTCCTGGAGTGCGTGGCCGAGCTGGGGCAGACGCCAGAGAGGTGGAGACTGATATTGGACCGTGCTTGCTGTTGAAGGCATTTGGCCTTGCTTGTATTGTGGCGTGTTGAAAAACACCAGCAGGGCCGATACGGAGATCGCCTTTTCGCCACTACCTAGTCAATCCCGACTTCGTAAAGCTGTTTGGGTCTTACGGTTTCGGCGGCGCCCGCGTCTCCGCGGTGGCCGAGCTTGGCCCGGCTCTCGACGCTGCCATCTCATTCGGCAAGACCCACTTGGTCGAAGTTGCCATCCCCGACGGTTTTGGAGCGCCGCTTGGCGCGCTTGGTTGAATCTCTTGGAGGCTGATTCTTAGCCAGATCCCATGCTGTCTACCGAGTATACGCTAAAAATGTCCTTTGATTGTTTCCCTGTATCCAACGCCTTTCCTGCCTGAATCTTGTAACATCTTGTGTGTGATGTGAGGGGGGGAAGGGTATGACGGAAGTTGTCAGTTTTAAGGAATCCGGGGAGAAAGCGACAGTATCTTACCCTAGGCGGGTTTATCCATTGGACGCCCGCCTGCTGACCGAGGAGCAGATTGCTGTCGCCTTCGCTATGACCTCCCGCCGTCCCGAACCTTTTGACGAGATTGCGCGGCAGGTCAGCGAAGAGAAGGCGACCGACTTTCACGAGCGTTGGGTGTTGGGCTACGGCCACTCCTCCGTGTCCGAACACGCTGTGGTCCATTTGGCCGTCGAGAACATCTCCCGATTGGCCTGTGACGGGCTGGAAGACAACCGGCTTGCTTCCTACACCGAGAAATCGTCGCGGTACCAGGTAATGCCCGGCGGCTATTTTCATACCCCGTCGGAACTGGATACCCGCCCGGCCCTGCGGCGGGAATACGAAGCGACCTGCCAACATCTCTTCGCCGTCTATCAAAAGCTGATTGACGGCTGCATGGAACACCTGCGGGGTGTCCACCGCCAGCGAGGGCGGGAGAGCGATTCTGCTTATCAACTTCGCCTTCGCCGTATCGCCACCGACGGCTGCCGCTCGGCGCTGCCGGCAGCGACGCTGACCAACGTGGGGGTCACGGCCAACGCCCGCACCCTTGAGCATGGCATATCCAAGTTGATGTCCGCAGATCTGGAGGAAGAACGGCAGCTAGGCGAGGCAGTGCGGGAACAAGGGCGGGAAGTTACGCCCACTCTCATCAAATACGCGAAAGAAGTGCCGTATCTGAAACAGCGCCCGGAAGTCCAAAGGGGGTTTGCCCGTTTTCTTGCCGGCGATTCGGAAGAACCTCAAACATCTATCGAGGTGCGGTTGGTCCACTGGGATCCACAGGCCGAGGAGAAGCTGGTGGCAGCGTTGCTGTACGGGGCGTCAGGGCCGGACTATCCGGCAGTGTGGCAACGGGCGCAGGCGATGACGCCGGAGGAGCGGCAGCGGATTATAGACGATTCGCTGTCCGGTATCGGCCCCCACGAATCCCCGCCGCGAGAAATGGAGGTAGTGGACTATACCTTTGAGTTTCTTCTGGACTACGGGGCCTTCCGGGAATTTCGGAGGCACAGGATGCAAACCTACCTGCCTCAAATGCTGACCGCGGCCCACGGAGTGCGCATTCCCTCGGTGATTGCTGACGCCGGCTTGGAGACCCTATTTGCCGAAGCCACCGACGCAGCGGAAGGCCTTTTCCATAAGATACGCGAAGAGGTTTCTCCTGCGGTCGCCCAGTACGCCGTCACCCACGCCCATAACCGCCGTCTGCTCTCGAAAATGAACCTGCGGGAATGCTACCACCTGTTCAAACTGCGGACTTCGCCGATGGCGCACGAGTCCATCCGGGGCCCGATGCTTGAGGCGTTGCGATTGGCGAGAGAAGTTCACCCGCAGCTTTTCCGGCGCCTGCAATTGCGTGACTAGAGGAATTTCCCTCACCCGGCCCCTTCCCTGGCGGATAGGGAAACTTTAGGGTTGCGCCAAGCGCGCAGAGAAACTAGCCAAGCGCGCCCTCAGCTCCCTGGCCTGGGTTAAGTCATCCTCGTTGACGGCGGCGGCGGTTGCTCCGTAGTAGGAGCCGGAGGTCCGCATACGCTCCGACCAGGGCAAGCCGACAATCAGCATACCGCAGGCCAACATCCAGTGAGTCAACTGCATAAGAGCGGTTTCCAGGCCGGAATGCCTGCCTGTGCCTGTGGCGAAGGCAGCACCGGGAAGCCCGGCGAGAGAGCGCTCTTCCCACAGATCTCCCTGGTCGTCCAGCCACTGCTTGAAGGAGCCGGTGATGCCGCTCCAGTTGGGAGAGCCGAGAATCAGCCCGTCTGCGGACAAGAGATTCTCCCGAGACGCTTCCTAGATGGTCATGAGCGACGGTTCTGCTAGGCCCGACGCCTTCACTCCTTCAGCGACGGCCCCCGCCCCCGCCATCCTTTCGATGCTTCGACCCTTGGCGTCATAGATCACAAGAACCGTATAGGGAAAGGCCATGATTTTATCCCAAAGTCAGGGCTAAGGGTCGGAGCAGTCGCGGGTATAACCGCAGTTTAGGCAGCGAATTTTACACTTCTGCTCCACCATTTCCGCCCCGCAAATGTTGCAGATGAGGTTGTGGGGGGTTGGGTCGTGGCGCATGAAATGCTCCCCTTCGCGATTGAGCGAGTATAGCAACCGCTTGCGGACAGGCCAAGTAGGGTGCCGTTGGCCCTTTGTTGTGACCGTGTCTTTACTGGAGGCCGTATCTTTGCTGGAAGACAGGGCGAAGAAGAACCGGGCTATGGCAGGGAGGCTTCCAGTACAATGTCGCCGACTAGTCCAGCAGACGCCAGCGCCAGCGGGGCCCGGCTCAACTGAACCGTGTCGAATTGAGACAGGGGGCTGTTCACATCCAGCGAGATGGTTCCCCAGCCGCGTTCGTCCACGTCCATACCGCCGACCCAAGTTCTTTCCCCTTTCTGCGTCAGCCATACGTGGTATGGGTAACTGTCTTTCAGAGGCTCCAGTTCCGAGACAATGATCATGCCGGTAGCGCCATCATCTGAGAAAACCAGCACGCCCCACGCTTCGCTGTCGGGCTGCATCGAGTTCATAACCAGAGACTGGTCATCGGTCTGAGCCAGCGTGTTCTGCAAGAGTTGCAGATTCCCCTGCATTTGCGTAACCGCATCCGAGGCCACCGCCAGTTGAGCCGTTGCGGTGGCCTCGTTCTGTCCCATTTCTTGTCGCAACAGGGTGTTTTCCGCCTTCATTTCACCCACTTGTCCGGAAATCTGGACGTTGAGGGCAATTACGACGGCGACCACTGCCACTGCGGCAAGGGCGGTGGTGGGCGCTAGTAGCCGCGTCCAGCGATTGCCCAGCGCCGAATATATCCCGGCCCAGCCCCGCGATGGGCGGCGCTGGGATACCGATACCTTTTGTGGCTCCGGTTGGGATACTGATACTCTTTGTGGCTCTGGTTGGGATAGCTCTGCGGAGGACAAAAGGCTCTCTCTCACCCGTTCCGGCGGCGTTTGGGACGGGGCAGTCAACGCAAGCGCCGCGGCCGTCAGCAGATGGCCGTCAGTAACCGAGGCGCACTCAAGACAGCCCTTGATGTGTTCGAGGACCCTCAGCTCTTCTTCCGTTTCCAAAGCGTCCAGCGCGAACGCTTCTAGCAGATCGTAGGGATGTGCCGGGCTACTCGTAGTCATATTCCTGCAAGGACATCCGCAACTTTTGCATCGCCAAACGAACCCTGGTCTTGATGGTTCCGAGGGGCTGGGAGAGCTTTTCAGCCATTTCCGACTGGGAATATCCCTCGAAGTAAGCTAACTCGATGACCTCGCGCTGCCTGTCCGGCAATGTGGACAGAGCGCGCATTATGCGCTCCCGGTCCAGACTCTGCGTGACCTGGGATTCCACTGAAGGCTCTGATGAAGGCAGCCGCGTCAAGGTTTCATAGTCTTCGGGCTCGGACATAGCGGATCTGCGACGGGCGCGAATGGCGTCCACTACCCGGTGGTGCGCCACGCTCATTATCCAGGAACGGGGGGTGCCCCGGCTGGCGTTAAAGCTGCTCGCCTTCAACCAGATATTTAGGAAAACATCTTGAGTCACTTCTTCCGCCAAGGGCGGCTGCTTCAGCATATGCAGGGAGAGAGAATAAACTGGCGTCATATAGCGGCTGTACAACGTGTTCAGCGCGTCCTTGTCTTTGGCGGTGATGCGCTCCAATAGCTGGTGGTCATCCGGCTCATCCGCTGGGTCTGTTCTGGGGGCTTGGGGCGCTAATTTTTCGTCCATCTTGGTATACGCAGGTTGCCCTTGGCCGGATTTATCCCAAGTCGTCAGTTGAGCCGATTTAGAGTGATGCGGATGGATTCAATCCAGGACTTGACCTGCGTAGCGTCCGGGGCGTTGGGGTCTTCACGCAGATAAAACTCCAGGCTGCGAATGGCGGCCCGGTACTGTTGCAATTGATATTGCATCTCAGCCAGGTCTTTGTGCAGCTCCGTAGCCTTCGGGCTCACCATAATCATACGCTGGATGACAGCCGCGGCCTTTTCCGGCGGGCCGGAGCGCTCATATACCACCTTTAGGTTGTTTAACAAACGGTAGAGAAACTCGTACTTGGTGCAGGGAGTTAGATAGCCGTCTTGCCACGTCATGCGCGGCCCGAACAGGCCCTCGGCCAGTCGGCGGCAGTCGCCTGCGGTGAGGATCGCGCCGCCGTTGAATGGGTCAAAATAACATTCCGAGCCTTCCAATCCCACTAGGAAGTGACCCGGCATCCCCACGCCGCGACAGCGCAGCCCCACCCGGCGCGCTACCTCCAGGAAGAGCAGCGACAGGGTAATGGGTATCCCGGTATGGGTATCCAGCACCCGGTTGAAATAGCTGTTGTCGGGGTTGTAATAGTCGGTGGAGTTCCCCTGAAATCCCTGCTCTTGAAAGAGGTAGCGGCCCAGCAGCCGCCCCAATTGCTCTGGCTGCGCCCCGGCCGGGGCGCGCTGGCGAACCGCGTCGGCGAACCCGTCCAAGCGGCGCAGATGCCCGGTCACGTCCAACCCCGGGTATTCCTCCCCGGCCACCAGCAGCGCGGCCCGCCCCAAGTCCAAGTCTTCTTCCGGGCGGGTTATCATGCGGGCGAACTCCTCGCGGAAGCCGCGGGCTCCGGTGGAGCTGCTATTGGGATCGTTCATTTGCCTGCTTGCTGGTGCGTGTTGGGAACCGGGTTCGAGCGCGCCGGACGGATACGGAATCAGGGATTGATGTTCAGGGTATCGAACACTGGCTCTAGATTGGGTAGCTTGTCCAGATCCCATATAGCTCCCAGGGCGCGGTCACACTGGCTGGAGGTCAGCGCGATTCCGGCGAAGTTGCGGAACTTGGCCTCGACCTCGGCGTCGTTCATTGGGTTACGGCGGTGCCCCCGGGGCCAAGCGGTGTGGGCCGTGTGAGCGGCCCCATCGGAGTCGGTAAGGGTTATGCGGCAATTATATTCGCCGGGGTAGCGGGCGGTGAAGTCCGGCTCTTCGTTCAGCATCATGCGCGACATAATGTCCCGCAGGGCAGGGCTGGCGATGCGCCCCTCCGCGAAGCTGGACGGCGTCACCGGCCCGTCGAGCAACGCAGACGCCACCAGCCAGGGTATGCTGTGATCGGCTGTCTCCCGCGTCTTGGGATCCCACTTCTCCGGCTCGCTCGATGCGGTGCTGGCCGCTACTTTGTAGGTGTCTATGTGAATGGATTGGATGTTATCCGCAGGCACTTTTTCCCGCAGTTGCAGGGCCAGACCAATGGGGGCTTGGGTATGAATTTGCGACGGGTAGGCCTTGAAAATAGTGCGGGTGATCCGAAAGGGATCATCGCCCCTGCGGGCCCCGCCCAGCGGGAAATCGGGAATTTCCACCGGACGGCCCACCGCCTGTTCCCAGAGGCCGCGCCGTCCCTCGAAAGGCTCGCCGGGGCCGCTCATGCCCTTCGCCGCCAGTTGAGCGGCAAACACCGCGGATCGCGAGGCGCTGGCGGTGGCGCAACCCTTCCACATCGAAAGCTCGCCGGTGCGGGTGGCCCCTAGAGGGAGATGGGGTGTGACAGCCAGCGATATGGAGTTGCCGGTCTGTTCCCGGTTCAGCCCCATCACCCGCGCCGCCCCGCATACCGCGCCGATGATGCTGAAGATGCCTTGGTCCCAGCCTAAGTCTCCGGCCACTACTTCATCGGACAGGCGGCAAAAGACTTCGTAGGCCAAGGCGATGGCGGTGATTACTGCTGGGCCGTCGCTTTTCAATGGGTCGGCCACTGCCAGAACTGCGGGGATCATATCGCTGGGGTGGCCGCCGCCCGGCGAGAAGTAGGAATCGTTGCAGTCGAGATATCGCACCGCCACGCCGTTGGCGAAGGCCGCCAGCTCCGGGGTGGTGCTGCAGGGCGTTCCCAACACCCGGGACGGCATACTGCCGTGGACGCCTTCGGCCATACTGCGGGCAATCCCCGCCGGCTCCGAATGGTAGCCGCCCATGGCGCAGCCCATAGTGTCCACCAAAGTGCGCTTTACTTGCTCCACCACCGGCGGCCCCAGTTCTTCGTAGGTCAGGCCGCAGGCGTAAGCGCTCAGCATCTCGGTTGTGCGATCCATCGGTATCTTCTCCGCCCGTCATTCCTGCCAAAGCCGAATCTGAGGCTGGTCGGCAAACGTAACCCCCTTTCCGCAACAGCCTTTGCACCCTGGCTATCGCCGGAATGACGGCAGTTTATGAACGCGGCAGATTAACGCAGCACCGCCTCGGCCATGCGCTCCAACTGCTTGCCCATTTCGTATTCGTTGGCTACGTGGTCAGGGCGAACTACCACCCGGTCGGCTCCGGCGTTGAGGTATGACTGGACGGTAGGGCCATCGGCCGGCTGGCCGAAGATGCTGATGGTGATGGCCTTGGGATCGCGGCCCACCTCGGCCGCCATAGCGTCCAGGCGGCGGCGGCTGTCCTCTACCTCCGCGGGGGTAACCCGGTTGGGCATCCAGCCGTCGGCGTGGGAAATGACGCGGCGCAGCACGTTGCGGGCCATTCCGCCAATGATAATTGGCGGATGGGGCTGCTGGGCCGGTTTGGGATATGACTTTACTGGCGGGAAGTTGAAATACTTGCCGTGATACTCCGCTTCATCCTTCGTCCACAGTTCCTTCATCACTTCCAGCGCTTCCCGGGTCTGCGTCCAGCGATGCTCGAAATCGCCGCCGAAAATCTCCGTTTCCTCACGGAGCCAGCCGGTGCCGATGCCAAACAGGAAGCGTCCCCCGCTGAAGCGGTCGAGGCTGGCGATTTCCTTGGCCAGCAGCAACGGGTTGCGCTCGGGAACCAGGGTGATGCCGGTGCCCAGCTTGATGCTCGAGGTGGCCCCGGACGCGCGGGCTAGGGCGATATAGGGATCGGTGAAGTGGGAGTAAGTCCAGGGTATCTCCCCGCCGGTGGCCGGGAAGGGGCTGTTGCTTTCCACTGGCACGGCGGGATGTTCGGCGTACCAGATAGACTCGAAGCCCAATTCCTCCGCTTTCTTCGCCATAAAGGCCGGGTCAACGGTATAGGCCGGCAACGGTGTTGAAACTCCAACGCTCATTGGTTCACCTCCAAGCATAGTATGCCATTATGTCTTCGGATACGGGAAGCAGGCAGGCCAGCAATAATTCGGCGGCTCTGGTCAATTCAACCATTAAAAATCCGGCCCGTCCAGGCACCCCCCCCCCCCCCCCCAGCTCCCCGCCGTCATTCTGTGACGGCATCATCTTCCGGTTCGCAGTCATCTTCATATTCGTCGGCGTACTGGTTGTAGCCGAGGCCGCGAACGTGGGGCTCGTTGTGGAGCAGTTGGCGCAGGCGAGCCAGTTCCTGGGCGTCCCAGCCCATAGCCTCGGCCACGGCTTCGTCCCACAGGCGGCGCACTTCGCACTCGCCGTCCCGAAACTGCGGGACTTCCATGTCCCTGGTGCGTTCCCAGCAGCCGGCCAGGATTTGCCGGATGCGGTCATCCTCCACGTTGGGAATGCGGATGTTCTCGGCTTCTGCCACGCTGTAGGTGGGGAATATCAATTTCCGTCCAGGGTTCCGCATGAGTTGCAGGCGCCCCACTGTCGAGTTGATGAACACGGCGATTGCCTTCGCTCCTTCTGGTGATGTCCCGGTCAAGGGCATCCAACCGTTGCCGATGTACTTCTTGTTACTGGCGGTGGCGGTGAGACGTCCTGTGCTGTTGTCTTGGCCTGCGGTTGTCAGCAGATGCCCAGCTTTTTGCAGGATCTGTTCCACTGCGGGGTAAGTTCCGCCATTGAGTTTGCGCGCCTCTTCGTCCCGCTGTTTTGGAATCCAGTGTTCGTCAGGCGCGCTTTGTATCGTCGTTTGGGCGTCTGCGCCCTTGGATTTCAGTATCGGGAAACTGCCCGGAGAGCCGACTTCTGCGCGCTCGAAAGAGCCGCGCAACATCTGGCCTGTCGCCTGGGCCGATAGGCCGGATGCTTTGATGCTGCGCAAGTCTGCATGGTTTGCATAGCTGTTGGTGGCTTGCGCCAGTGCGGGAGACCGCCAGATGGCCGGCGTCCAGTCGCCTGCTTCAATCTGTTCTGCGGGCCATTCGGATACTTCGCCCCATCCGTCGGTGAGTTGCCCTTGCGGGCATTCGAGCAAGGCGGTGTGCAGATTGGCGACTTCAGTCTCATTGCGCGGCATCCGGTCCAGATTGATGAATCGGGTTGGGGGGGTAGGAGAGTCAGAGTGACGCCTGGCTACAATGATGCTCTCATTGATGCTGGTGTTCTGGCTCATGTTAACCTGCCCCGGCTGGTGGCAGGACAGCACAGTGTGGATGTGGCAGCGTTGGGCAAGGATGCGCCGCTTGTCCAGTGCAGACGGCGCACAAAGGGCGACAGTCGGATTGATCATCGTCAGAACGCCACCGCCCCTTACGCATCTGTCCGCTAGGGCGGTGAACAGCGGCTCTAGGGCGTTCTTGTCAGCAAAGTCTTCCATCGAGTTGTCGTTGCGGAGCAGTACTTGCTCCATGTCGTCCGCACGGGACCGCAACGCCTGTTGTATTGCCTTGGGGAATTTTTCCCCCATCCTGGCCCGATTGGTGAAGGGCGGGTTCATAATGACGATGCGGGCGTCCTTGACGGCGGAAACTGCGTCTTCCAATTCGGCGTTTCCGGACGGCTCCCAAGTGGCTTGGGACGCGATTTCGTCGTCGACTAGGTCCATCTCGCTGTCTCTGGCGACGATGGCCTTTTGCCCCAGCAACTCCAGGGAGCCTGTTGATACCCTGGTTGGGTCGTCCTGTTGGGGGCCGTAGGGCATCAGGTGCAGGCCCATCTGGCGGTAGCGGATTTCCTGATTGCCGGCGGTAAGCTGCGACGCCGCCAGTTGCAGGGATACTGGATTGATGTCCAGCCCCTTGAAGGTTTCCTCCACAGCCAGTTTTTGCAGGTCGGCGATTTGCGATTCATCGGCGCCTTGTTCTCCGGCGCGGCGTTTCATGTCGGTGAGCATGGCAGCCAGCAGTGTGCCGCTGCCGCAGGCCAAGTCCACGGTCTTGTGGTCTTTCCAGACCTGCTGGTCGCTCCAGTCCACCGCGCCGCAGGCGTCCAGGGTGAGGCGGGCGGCGAGGGACGCCGCCACCGGCCGGGTGAAGAAGGCTCCGTCGCTGGCCTGGTTGCCCATAACCCGATTGAAAAGAGGCCCAGCGTGGTCAGCGCCCATATCGGCGTAGGTTTCGGCGATGCGCTCCGCTTCGGCGGTGATGTGGCGCAGCGCCCGTTCCAGTCCGGCCAGCCTGCCGGTGTCCTCCACTGCTTCGATGGCATTGACCGCCGGTTCCAGCACGGGACGGAAGTCGTGGCGCATAATGCGATCCCATTCCCGGCGAACGCGACGCACTACGTTTACGTCGTTCTTGACCGTTTCCAGGTCGCTAACGCCGGTAATCCAACTGCCGTTGGCGATGCGCTGGTGGAGCATAGCGGCGTTCATCATCAACAGCGCGGCGATGGTGCAGCCGTCGGCCTGATTGCTGCGGCTCTTGGAGTTCAGGTTGTCCAGGCCAAAGTGACGGTCCAAGGCTGGCTGGAGGTCATCGTTCCTCAGATGGTGAGCCGCTTCCTTGACGCTGGATTCCAGGATATTGAGGTCTCTGACGACGCGGTTGTCCACCAGGCCGGACTTGGACAGCAGGTTCATCTTGATGGCGTTGCCGTGTTCCCCCATACGACTCAGGAGCAGCATCTGTATGGCGGATCCCTCAGCAATTTCCTGGCGGGTTCTGCGAGATTTCTTCTCCGGGCCGGGCTCAATGCAACCACGAGAGTTGCCCTCTACCGTGGGCGGTTTCTTTTCCGGGTCGGTCGAAATGCGCACTCCGTCGCCGTTGTTAATCATATCCGTGGCTTTGTGTTGGCACTTTCGGATGTCTACCTTGCCGGGAGTTCCGTCCGGGGCCGGTTTATCCCTGACGACGGTGTCCATTCGCAGTTCTATTCTGCCGTCGACGTACTTCTTGCCGGTGAGGATTTGCGTAGGCTCGATTGGCTGCGCTATCTCTTCTCCGATGTGGCGCAGTTCCTGGGTGGATCCTCCGTCGGTCTCGTGGTACTGGAAGGGGCGCGCCGAGTCTGCATTGATTGCTACCGCCGTGTCTGTCGCCGGCGGCGTTGGCTGCGGTTCGGTAATGGTGCGGAACTCTTTGGACAGGGTGCTTTTGCCCTCGAGCACGCGCTTGATGGCCTCTTGCGCTTCCCCCGGCCGGCCTTCGTGCTCCCAGTACTGGATGCCTTTTTCTTCGCCCATGGCCACCGCAACGATAGTCCGCTGCACTTCCGGAGGCTTCGGAACATATAGTTGCAACAGTTTGGCCAGATTGTCCTCAATGCGCTGGTCGTGGGCCCGCAAGGCCAGGAGTATCTGCCCTAGTTCCTGCCATCCCTCTTCCATGTTGCTGGTGCTGAGCCACTGTTCTGGGTCAGCATTGGGCGGAATCAGGATGGGGCAGATGATGTACCCCATTTCCTTGCCGGGCACGGTGCGCATGGCCCGACCGACGGCTTGAATCACGTCAATGGGACTCTTGCGCGCTTCCAGGAAGGCGACGGCGTTGAGCGAGGGGGAGTCGGTGCCTTCGCCGAAGATTCCCACGTTGATGATGCCGTGGGGATTCGCTTCGCCGGACTCGGCCAACCGGCGCTTGGCATTCTCGCGGGCGGTGACGTTGCTGGTGGCGTCCAGATGCTCCAGCGTGTACTGCGCGGCGGCCTGTCCTTTTCGGTTGTCGCGCAACCAGTCCTGGAGCCACTCCCTTACCGCAGCGCTCTGGAGGTCTTGCGCCATGTTCTTGGACTTGTCCACAGTGTTCATAAAGGCGATGCAGGACTTTATGGGAAGGTTGCCGTTCTCTTGGCTCTGGGTGGCGCCGCCCAGGGCCAGCGTGAAGGCCAATCCCCGCAGGTAGTCCGTTGAGGTAAGAGCGCGGCGGCCCTTGCTTTTGGTATTGGCTGCCAGCAGATTAGCTTGCTTGAAAGCCTCAGGGTCGTTGACGCCCAGCGCGATGATACGGTAGTCGGACAGCCAGCCGTTCCTGACGGCTTCCACGTAGCTCTTGCGGTACAGCTCCACGCCGAAAACTGCTTCGTCGTCCATAGTGCGGACAATCCAGTCGCTGTTGCTGGGCTGGTCCCGGTTGCCTTTGCTGGTGTCGTAAATGCGGGGCGTAGCTGTTTGATAGACCCGGTAGGTGGCGGGGAAGGCGCCGTTGTCGTGGCACAGCGTGAAATCTCTGATGCGTCTCTCTTCGTCGGAAAGCCCGTCCCTTTTGGCGGTGCGCTTTCTCCGCAGCCCGGCGGTGCGGTGCGCTTCGTCGGCGATGAGTACCCTGACGGTCACGCCGGTTTTCCGGAGGGCCTCTGAAATACGGCTGCCACTCTGGTAGGTGCCGAAGATGACGCTTACCTGGCCGGTATCCTGGCCATCCCGTATCCACTGAGCGATTTCCGCCGGGTCGGTGGTGACCTTGCCCTTCACCTCTGAGGCGCTGACGTTGCTGTTGTCCAGCGTAGGGTCGGCAACGGTGTTCCGTGCGCTTTCCTGCTTGGGGTCGTAGCCGGCGGTTTCGTCGGAGCACACGGCCAGCGCGCGAAGGTTCGTTTCGGTGTTTTGGAGGTACTCGCGCCTGATTTGGGCGACCAGCGCGATGGACGGGCAGAGGACGATGGACAGCTTGCCTGGCGGAGTCAGTTCTTCAATTATGCGCAGGGAGATGCGGGTCTTGCCGGTGCCGCAGGGCAGGATTATCTTGCCGCGGGCCTGGCCCACGGGCAGGCCGCCGCTGTCCGATTGTTCATGTTCTTTGAGGATGCGGACGCTTCCGGCAATTGCTTCCCTCTGCATACAGGTCTTTGTTTGCTGGCGTTCCTCGCCGTCGGGATTGGGTGCGCAGTGGGGGCATTCTTCCTCGGTGTAGGGGGCTTGCTGTTGACGCAGATCACTGGCGATGCTCACCATCTTGATCGGCTTTTGATTTATCAACGCAGTCTGCGCGACGTTGATGCTTGCCGGGTTGTCGCCGTTGGTAACAATCCAGCGCTCTTCCCAGAGTGGCCCTGCGGAGGTGCTGATGAATTTGTCTATTTCGCTCTTGCTGATCGAGTTACCCTGACCGCTGGGGTTCAGTTGGCGAGACTTGCACTGGATGGCGATGTGTTTGCCGTCGCTACGGCGGACGGCGACGGCATCTATGCCGGTATCCTGTTTCGTCGCGCCAGGGAAATGGGCTTCCCGTTCCGGCCAGTCACGCCATAGATGGCAAGATTCAATGTCCCACTCTCGGATGAAGGGGGCGATGGCGACGCTGAGTTCTTCCAGCCAAGCGCCATCAGTGCTTTGCGGACTCATCTCGTCCAAGACGCGAATCGCTGCGGCAATGATGTCGCTCTCTTTGGAAGAGGCGATGGCGGCGCTGAGTTCTTCCAGCCAGGCGCCATCAGCGCTTTGCGGGCTCATCTCGTCCCCGGCGCGAATGGCTGCGGCATGACGCCCCTCCCTTTGGCTTGTCGCATTGCCTGTCTCCCTGCCCCCGATTATCTATTAAAACCCCTGTCCATCTATGTGAAAGGCCCCACTACAAAATCACTTCATCTTCCTCGTCCAGGGTCGTCGGCGGCTCTTCTCCGGTGAAGCTGCGCCACCAGCCTGCGAAGGCGTCGGCGCCGCGCTTTTCGCGCAAGCGGGCCAAGTGGGCGCGGGCTTGGGCTATCACCGGCAGGTTGTGGGCGGCGGCTAACTGGTAGGTGCGGGCAGCCCAGGTCAGGGCGGTTTCCAGGTCGGCCCGGTCTTCGGCGGCCATCCCCAATTGGCCGTAGGTGCGGGCCGTGCGGCTGATGTCTTGGATTTCCTCGAAAATCTCCCGGGCCCGGTGATACCAGCTCTCCGCTTCTTCCAGCTTTTTCTGCTCGTGGAACAGCACGCCCAGTTGGCGGCACTCATCGCCCACGCTGCGCCAGTCGCCCAGCTTTTCGTACTTCTCCAAGGCCATGGTGTACCAGTGCTCGGCCTCTTCCGGGAACATCTGGCGGCCTTGTTCCAAGAGGCCGAGGTAGTGGAATTCCACTGCCATCTGCGCCTCATTGCCCATCCTATCGCTGAGGGTCAGCGATTGCTTGTACCAGTTTTCGGCCTCGTCGAACTGGTATTGGGCATGGGCGACGGTGCCGAGGGCGTGATATACCAGCACCGAAGTTTCCTCGTCCCGCGCTTCCTCCAGAATCTCCCGCGCCCGGTGATACCAGCTCTCCGCCTCCTGGTACTCGAATCGGAACTGGGCGCACAGTCCAAGGGAGCGATAGTCTTTGACCATCTCCTCGACATCTTCCAGGCGTTGGTGGATGTCGAGGGATTTGGAGAACCAGTCGCGGGCCTCGGTATAGCGGCGCTGATACTGCCTCACCAATCCGATGCTGTAGTAGTCATCGGCGACCGAGGCGCGGTCTTCGCCGTTTTCGATAATTTCCAGAGACTTGGCGTACCATTCTTCAGCCTGGTCGAGTTGCCAGCGTTTCAGAGCTACTTCGCCCATCTGGTGGTAGACAGCGGCAGTGCGAGGGTCACTATCGGCGTCTGGCCGGGCTTCGAAGTAGTCGAGCAGTTGCCGGTTCAGTTCGTCGGCGCGGGATAGTTCGTTGGTCTCGATGCACTCCGACGCCTCGGTGCCGAGGAGGTAGAGCCACAGCTCGGAGGCGCCCTTGGCTTCGGCATCGGCAGCGGTGGAGCCGGTCACGTCCAAGAGTTGACGGCGCAGGCGGCGCAACTCCGGGTAGCGCTTCTGCATCCGGTAGACTTGGGCCAGGGGCTGGGTCAGCAATTGGGCATTGTCCCACTCCCCGTATTCCAGCGATAAGGCCAACGCTTGGGTCAGGTTGCCTTCCTCGGCCAGAATCGCGGTGGTGCCGGAATCTTGGTTTTCATAAAGAGTTTCCATGAAGTAGTCGGCAGTATCGGCATAGACCCGGACGAACTCGCCTTCCAGTTGGGCGACCCGGGCCGGAGGCAGTTGCCGGTAGAGGGCGCGGCCATAGAACCAGGACATTGCCGGGTGAATCTGGTATACGCTGGGGGTGATGGGCTCCAGAAAGCCGCTGGTACGGGCTGAGCGCAACAGGGTACGGCAAGCCCCCCAGCCCATTTGCTCCCCCATTACGTTGCGGTAGGCGTTTTCTTGGGTGATGTGGGTCAGGATGTCCATCATCACCCGGTTGCGGAACAGCGATAGGAAGGGAAGGTGAGTTCGGCTGCGGCGCGGCATCCGTCCGAAGGCATGATCCAGCAGGGCTGTCAGGTACGTTGGGCGACCCTCCTCGCCCGGATCGGCCTGGTGGTTTTCGATTTCGCGTCGCAGCTCGGCGAGCAGCACCGAGGCTGGAACATCGTTCAGTAGCGGAATCGCCACCTCCATTGCTAGGGGGTGGCCTTCCAGCAAGCCTAGCAGATCGATGAACTCTGGCCCCAGCCGTGCCGCGTCAACGCCGCTTTCCTCTATAAGGCGTGTGGCGAACTCCACCCGGTCCTGGCCCGCAAGTCCGCCCAGAACATAGCGGCCATGAGGCGTGGATAGCCACGGCTCCGACTCTCGCCTGCTGACCAGTAGGACGCCGGACTGTCCTCCGTCGGCAGCCAGTTCCGTAAGAAATTCATCCAAATCCGCTAATTCGCTGTCTTCCAGCAGCCCGGTTCCGGTGGCGGGGAAGCCGGCTAGGTTTTCCACACTGTCCCATACCAGCAGTGTTGGGTGTTCCCGGAGGTAGTTCAGCAGCCAGCGGCGGCGGGCGGTGGCCGGCATATCGCCGAACTCCAGCCCGGCCAGGGCGGTGCCGGTTTCGTGCAGGGCCTTATCCAGCCCGGCCCCTACGTCGAAAGTGGTATGAAAGACGCCGCCGGGCCTTCCACCACTCTTTTCCAGCCACGCCGCCAGGCCAAGGGCAACCTCCGACTTTCCGGCGCCCACCGGCCCGGTGAGTAGCACAACGGGATTGGAGTCAAGGGTATGTTCCAGCTCAAGGATCTCGCGGCGGCGGCCGATCAGCCCGTATGGGCCGCCCCGAGGGATTTGGCGTGGCGGCGCTTCCGGCGTGGCCGGCAGCATTCCGGGGACAACCTGCTCTGGCTCTTCGGCCTTGACTGCTACCGGCGCGTACCGTGCCGACTGGTAGACCACGGGCGCTATCCAGTCCCACGACACTATCGGCCCGGCAGCGGACGGGCGGTGGGGATGCTCCATCAGGGCGCGGCGGGCATAGGACACGGCGGCAGACGCTCCGCCCCCGCGGGCTATGGCGGCATAGAAGGCGTCGGCAAACAGCTTGCGACCCGAACCGCCTAGCGGAACGGGCAGCAGCGCCACCTCCGGCGCCCCTCCCATAGCCAACGACTGCCCGGCAACGAACGCCTTCCCGCCAACGAACCCCTCCTCCCCGGCAACGTAGGAATAGTCAACCGCAGAGCAGGTCAGCAATACCACAGGAATTCCCGCAGACGCTACGGCTCGTGATATTCGGTCAAAAGAGCCTACCCCTCGCAGTGCCTCCCCTTCACCACCAACTTCTATGCCGTCCAGATGCAGCAGGTGGTAATGCCCGACTCTTTCCGTAAGGTGCGCTTCCAGAGCTTCAACGGACGCCGGGCGCAAGCAGTCGAGAGACACCTCGACGTCCAGCGATTCCATGGCGCTCAATGCCTCCGTTGCAATCCCTTCGGCGGCGGGCGGACATAACATCAAGACGTTGAATTGAGCATCGCTGAGAGTTGGGTAGTAGAACTCCGGTAATTTGTCTGCCAGAACCGGATGGCGGGTAACGCCGTTGGCGCGGGCGGCCATATAACCGGCTTGGGGATCGTTGATAAGTTCCCAAGGGAGAGAAAGGAACTCAGGGCGGGCCGACACGATGGATATCCGGAAGGGGTGTGTTTCAGCCGAGTTCAGGTAAGCCAGTATTTCCACAGCCTCGTTGCTGGCCCGGAAAACCGTTTCCAACATCAGCCGACCGAGATTGCGCAGGCCCGCTTCGGCAGCCTCAGCTCGCGGGCGTGATTCCCCGAATGGCTCCGAGGAATAGTTGGTGAACAGCCAAGCGAGTTCGAGTAGTTCTTCTTCGGTCAGTGGAAAGGGGAATGGAACGGGCGGCGCGGACCTACGGCTGCCGGAATCGTCTACTATAGAAACCTGAAGCTGGCCGCTGTCTGCCAAATCCAAGATTTCCAGCGTATCAGACAAGAGTTCCTCCAAGGCACAGGTCGGGCGGATGAAGTAATGTAAAGGCAGTAAATCAGGGGGCGATGCCCGCGCGTGCAGTATGGCCTTATACTATCATCGCCCGCATACCCCGTCCAACGAAGGCGCAACACCGGGGTCGCGTCGCCCTACTGAGCCGTAAAGCCGCCATCCACTGCCATGGCCAGGCCCGTGACCAGGGACGCGGAGCTGGAGCACAGCCAAGCCACCGACTCTGCGATCTCCTCAGGTGTCCCCAGCCGTCCGATGGGTTGCCGCCAGGGAATGGCGGTCTCGTAATCCGCCTCACGCCCTCCGATGAGGCGGCGCACCATCGGCGTGTCTATGATGCCGGGGCAGACGGCGTTGACCCGGATGCCGTCGCGGGCGTATTCCAGCGCCGCCGCCTTGGTCAGCCCGACCACCGCGTGCTTGCTGGCGACGTAGGCCGACAGCCGCCGAGAGCCGACCAGTCCGGCAGCCGACGCGGTGTTGACGATGGCCCCGCCGCCCTGCTCCATCATCTGCGGTATCTCATGCTTCAGGCAGAGCCACACGCCCTTTAGGTTGATGTCTATGAGCCGGTCCCACTGGTCTTCGGGGTATTCGTGGAGACGCCCAGCCATGTAGCCCTCGATGCCAGCGTTGTTGTAGGCGCAGTCCAGCCGACCGTAGGCTGACACCACTTGCCGGATCAGTTCCGCTACGTTATCGGGACGGGAAACATCCGCATGGACGAACATACCTTCGCCTCCCGCCTCCTTGATTGCGCTCAAGGTTTCCTCTGCGCCATCGGCGTTAACGTCGGAGACCACGACGGCGGCGCCTTCCCGGGACATAACCAGCGACGTAGCCCGGCCAATTCCGGACGCCGCGCCGGTGACCAGCGAAATCTTTCCTTCCAGCAGACCTGTCATCGCTTAATTCTCCTCATCTGGACTGTTTGCGGATAGAGGCCCTGAAAAATCTCAGGATGTTCAATTCCAGTCCCGGCAACACTACGGTCTCCACATTTTCGTCGGCGCCGCGAATTGAAAGCTGCTTCCACCACCGCATTCCAGTAACAATACCTCGATTGTTTGCCCTTCGGGCGCAACCAGCCAGCACTCGCCGACGCCGATGTGGGCGCAGTCTGCCAGCTTGCCTTCGATTTTGGCCCGGCTGTTGCCGGGGGAAAGAATTTCCACTACCAATTCAGGACCGCCGTTAATACGGTCGCCCAAGATGCCGGAGTTTTCGTTGCTGACATAAAGCAAGATGGCTGCCGCACTCTAAGCGGTTCCTGCTGAACGACCATATCGAGGGGCGCATACCAAACGCCTCCCAGGCTTCGTTGGCTAACGAAACTCAAAATCGGCAGATATGTGTTGCGAGAAGTAGTTTGTGGTACAGGGTAGGTATGGGCGCCATGATGATTTCACCGTCCGCAATGTCGAAGCGCGACTTCATTTCCGGCTCTTTCAGGTATTCTTGGTAAGTTAACAACTTGGTCTGCGCCGTTGTTATTGCTGTTCCTCCGGCCTATGTTTCGCCGGCGCGGCGGGCGTCCGCACGCCAGTCGTCGGGGCTGGGTTCGCGGTCAATGGCAACGTCCACCACCGCAGGGAGTCCCGAAGCCCTGGCTTCCCGCAGGGCGTTGGGCAGGTCGCGGGAGTCCTCAACGTGGACGCCGAAGCAACCGAACCCTCGCGCAATGGCGGCATTGTCTGTCGGGTAAAACTCGGATGCTATCTCTTGGCCGCGCGGCTGATGATCCAGCACCATCCCTAGGGCATTGTCGTTGAAGACCACGCAAGTGATGGGCAGGTCATACTGCATGGCCGTGGAAAGGGCGTTTACGGTCATCATATAGCCGCCGTCACCAGTCACGGCAGTAACCGGACGGTCTGGGTAGACCAGCTTCAGGGCCACCGCCGCGGGCAGCGCCCAGCCCATGCCCGCCGTGCCGCCGGGGCAGTAGAAGGTGGCCGCTTCCTGTGCCTTGTACAAGTGGGCCATCCAGGTGCGATTGTTGCCCGCGTCCAGTGCGTAGACCGTCGAAGGGTCGGACGTTTCATTGAGAATCGAGACTAGCCTCTGCGGAGTGACCGGCGAGCTGTCCTTATGCATCTCTGAGTCGTCGTAGAAGGACATTGCGTCCTTGCGGGGGGACATCGAAGCCGTCCATTCGTTGCGACGGGGCGCGCTGACCTGGGCCGCTTCCCGTGATGCGGCTACCAGTTGGTTGAGGATGCTGCCGGCGTCGCCCACCAGCCCGATTTCCACTGGGAAGCTCCATCCTGCGTTGCGCTCGTCAATGTCGACCTGCACTACCCGCTGGCGGCGTGGGTCGAAGATGTCGGGCCGCTCGCGGACGGTTTCTTGGGAGCGGAGCAGTGCGCCCACCACGATAACAGCGTCGGCTTCGCCCACCACCCGGTTGGCGACGGCCTGGCCGTAGGTGCCTACCATACCCACCGACAGAGGGTGCGTTTCAGAGATGGCGCTCTTTCCTTTGTATGAGGTAGCGACCGGCATACCCCAAAGCTCGGCCAGTTCTTGCAATTGAGCGTGGGCCCTGGCCACGTGGACGCCGTTGCCGGCCACCAGCACCGGACGGCGAGACTCCGACAGTATCTCAATCACCTTCTGCACATCCGAAGGAGAGCTCTCCGGCTTGGCGGTGTTCAGGAATCCGCCGGCGTTGTGGATGAAGGGCGGTGACTCCACGTCCACCTCGCCGCCAATGGCTGCGGACCGCATCACCACCGACGAGGGGCCGGGACGCCCGCTGATGGCGTGTTTGATTGCCACTTGGGTTGCCAACACCGCCTCCTTGGGGCTGGCGGCCAGGGCGGTGTACTTGCTCATAGACTTGAATATGTTGGGCAGGTCTATGCTGCCGTATTCTCCAGCCCCGGACTGGTTGGCCGGACGCTGCGCCGAACCGCCGTCGGAGGTATCGGTAAGAACCAGCATCGGCGAACTGCTGAGCATAGCCTCCATAATGCCAAAGGAGGCGTTAGAGCCGATGAACAGACCTTGCCCCATGACCACCGCCGGTTTGCCGGTGGCCCGCCCGTAGGCGTCGGCCATAATGGCGGCCGTCTGTTCATGCCGCACCAAGATGGTTTTGATGCGGTTTTCCCGACCGTAGAGCAGTTGGAATATCTGCCCGGTGCCGCCGCCGGGTATGCCAAAGACATACTCAACTCCGGCCTCTTCCAGGGTCTGAACGATCATTTCGCTGGCTGTCGGCATACCGTCTCCTGATGAGCCGCCGTTTCTTCCGGTACTCATTCGCTATACCTGTATTACTACTTTCCTGTATTACTAAGGGAGAGCGTATTACGAAGAGCGTGTTACCTTGTTACTCGTGTTACCGTGCCACAAGGAAGGGTAGGATTCCCGCCCGGCAACCCTCGATTCGGATAATACCCTTGCCAAATAAGTCGGTCAAGGAAAGGTGCGGCGGAAAGGCGGCGCGGCGTTTTGCTCTTGACAGTTAGCCTTGACCACCGATACGGGCGGGCGTATTATCCCCCAATCCGGACTTGACATAAACGCTATGGTGGGAGAGCAGCCATGAGAGGCGGCGACGCGGTTATCCATGCCTTGGAAAAGGAAGGGGTTAGATACATCTCCGGTTTCGCTGGAGGTGGTGAAGCTCCACTGTGGCCGGCTCTGCGGGCATCGCAGCAGATTCAGGTGTTTTCCACCCGCCATGAACGTATGGGAGTGGAAATCGCCGACGGCTATGCCCGCGCCACCGGGCAGGTCGGCGTTGCGCTGACCGGCACCGGGCCGGGGGCCACCAACACCCTCACCGGCATAGCTGGGGCCTTCGCTGACAACATCCCGGTGTTGCTGCTGATGGGTCAGCATCCCTTGGGCAGCATGGGCCGGGAGATTCAGCAGGAAGTGCCTTCCAGCATCTTTGACAGCTTCGTCAAGTGGAAGGGCACAATGTCGCGCATCGAGGACATCCCAGCCATAATGCGCCGCGCCTTCACCAACCTGCGCTCCGGCTCGCCGGGGCCGGTGGTGCTGGAAATGCCGCAGGACGTGCTGCTGTCGGAAGCTCCCGATGAAACCCTGAACTACGAACCTGTTGGCGCTGGACGCCGGGCTGCCCCGGACGCCGGCGATATAGAGCGAGCCGCCAACATACTGCTGAGCGCCCGCCTTCCTATAATGAACGTAGGCGGCGGAGTGTTGGCGGCGGAGGCATGGGATGAGGCTCTGGAGCTGGCCGAACTGCTGGCGATGCCCGTTGCCAGCACGCTGGTAGGCAAGGGCGCGTTCCCGGAAAATCATCCCCTTTCCTTGGGCGGCGGCGTGTATCCCCGCAGCAAGTATGCCTCTGGTGCAGCGCTGGTGATGAACCGGAAGGCCGACGCCGTGTTGGCCGTGGGTAACTCCTTCCGCTTGCCCAACGCCACTGATGGGCGGCCTATTCCGGAAGGAGTGAGCCTGATTCACATAAACGCCGACCCCGGCGATCTCAACAAGATCTACCAGGCCGACGTTCCTATCCTGGCCGATGCCAAGCTCGCCCTGCGCAGCCTCATCGACGCGGTGCGCGACCGGATGGGGCCGGGCGGTCCGCCGTCTGCGGCCAACCGGGAAGAGATAGTGGCCGAGATAGGAGAAGCCCAGGCCAAGTGGATTGGTGAATGGGAAGCGACTTTCAATGACGATTCGGTTCCCACCAACGGCTATCGAGTTGTCCGAGAACTCTTGAAGGTTGTGGATCTCGACCGAACCATTGCTTTGCATGACGCGGGTGGAAGCCGGGGCTATCTTTCCCCCTTCTGGCCTGCTACCAAGCCACGCAACTACATCGGCATGGGCGGCATGGCTGCCATGGGCTGGTCTATGGCTGCCGCCATCGGCGTCAAGCTCGGGCGTCCCGACCACTTGGTGTTCAATGTGCTGGGTGACGCTTCCTTCGGCATGGTAGGAATGGAACTGGAGACCGCCGTCCGCATGGGGCTGCCGACCCTGACGGTGGTGCTGAACAACGGCGGCACTGGCGGCGGGCTGATGGCTATGGCCCGTGACAACGCCGCCCCGCCTGCAATGGCCGAACTCGGCGGCAACTTCTCGCTGGTGGCTCAAGGCCTCGGCGCCTACGCCGAGCGGGTGGAGCATCCGGCGCAACTGCCCGCCGCCTTCCGCCGCGCTATCGCCGCGACTGAAAACGGGCAGGCCGCCCTGGTCGAGGTCGCCATCCGCCCGTTGCCCACCCCAGAAACTCGCGAAGACTGGGCGTTATAGGCGCGGGACTCCGTAATTTCCCTCCCTCCATTTAATTCCTTCCCTCTTTGGACGAGGGTTAGAGTCCATCGGCGTCTGCATAATCTACCAGTGCGTTTAATTCCTTCCCTCTTTGGACGAGGGTTAGAGTGAAGGGGAAGGTTGAGGGCGCCTCTTTAGCCTCAAAGGAGCTTTCCAGTGAAGAGTATCGAAATTGACCGCAGCAAGCGGCTGAAGGAAGAGCCTCAGAAAGGGCACAACCGATGGCACCCCGACATCCCGCCCATTCTCGAGGCCGCGCCTGGCGAGGAAGTCCTACTGGAGACCCGAGACGCTTCTGATGGTCAGATGCATCCGGCGGTGACCGTTGCCGACTTCGACCGCTTCGACGCCAATGTGGCCCATCCATTGACTGGCCCGGTCTACGTGACTGGCGCGGAGCCGGGCGACTTGCTGGAGATTGAGTATATTGACATAATCCCCCAGGCCTACGGTTGGACTCGCAACCGGCCGGGTGCGGGGTTCCTGCGCGACCTGTTTCAGGAGCCTTATGCGGTTCACTGGGAGATAAAGGATGATTGGGCCACCTCGGAGCAACTGCCCGGAGTCCGGATCCCTAACGGCTCGTTCATGGGAACCGCTGGCATCGCGCCGTCCCACGGACAGATGGAGGAGTGGAACCGCCGCGAGGCCGACCTGGTGGAGCGGGGTGGGAGAGCCGCTCTACCCGACCCGGAAGACGCTGTCCCTTCCGGTGGCGCCATTGCCGCCAAGGGTCTGCGGACACTGCCGCCGCGAGAGAACTGCGGCAATGTGGACGCCAAGCAGTTGACCAAAGGCTCCCGCCTGCTGATTCCGGTCAACGTCCCCGGCGCTCTCTATTCTTGCGGCGACGGCCACTTCGCTCAGGGCGACTCGGAATGCTGCATCACCGCCATTGAGATGGGAGCCACTGCCGTGGTGCGGTTTCATCTGCATAAAGGCGAGGCGGCTCGACATAACATCCGCTGGCCCCGCTATTCCCATCCAGGCTACTTTCTGCCGCCGGAATGGGCCGCGCCCCGCAACTTCATCGCCACTATGGGAATGCCCATTCGGGAAGACGGCGCCCAAGAAGGCGAAGACCTGACACTGGCGGCCCGGAACGCCTTGATTAACATGATTGAGCTGTTGCAGGAGCGGGGCTGGAGCCGCGAGCAGGCATACGTCATTTGCAGCGTGGCGGTAGACCTTAAGATAAGCAACGCCGTAGACCTGCCCAACGTAACCGTATCCGCCTTCCTCCCTGAGGACATTTTCCAGTAGCATCTCCGGGGAACTTTGTCCCAAGTGGCAAAGAAAGCCGCCCACGTTGACGTGGGCGGCTTTCTTTCTGGGCCAGACAGGTGCCGGCGGCGGGGTTTAACTGATTCGCTTCACTTCCAGGACTTCGTCTGGGGATACGGCAACCCGCCTTACACTTATCCCTAGCTTGAGCAGCCAATAACCCAAGGTAGCTTTGCTGACCCCCAACTCTTCGGCAGTGGCCGACAAGCCAAGCTCGTTGACCTTTTCCGGGAGCAACCGTTCCAAGGGGCGCTGGTGTTCCTTTTCTACGCTCTGCATTAACTTCGTCTTTCGCGCCAAAGCTTCTCTCCTATGTGGGCCTGCCCAGCCGGAACCTGTCTTTTGGGTAGCAATACGGTAGCATGGGTATAAATTTGTGTCAAGCGTTTAACAATCTTTTTTCTAAACGTGTTTAAGAATCATTTAGTCCATCCCCTGACTTATACCTGAATTATCGCTATTCTGCGGTAAACCCTTATCTGAAGAGGTGTCAGGGCCAGATGCTAATCCGTTCAGTTTATTCCCCGGCCGGGAGTTTCGTTCAGTTGACACACCTCCAATTGTTTCATAGTCTTGATACCCATTCCATCATAGCGAGAGGCAAGATATGCAGCCCCTGACAATACGTGACGTGTACCGAGCTAGGCAGACAATTTCCCCATATTTTCAACGTACCCCGCTACACTACTCTCTCGGGCTCAGCGAACTCCTTGAGGCCGAAGTGTACCTGAAACACGAGGAACACCTCCCGTTGGGGGCGTTCAAGTCCCGGGGCGGAATAAACCTGCTTTCCAACCTCAGCGACGAAGAGAAACGCATGGGGCTGATAACGTCTTCCACCGGCAATCATGGTCAGTCCATAGCCAGCGCCGGACGAGAATTCGGGGTGCGGGTGCTGATCGGATTGCCGGAGAACGCGAACCCGGTCAAGGTGGCCGCCATGCGCTCCTTGGGGGCGGAGCTAATCTTCTACGGCGAAACCTTCGACGACGCCAGGGAGCATTGCGAGCGGCTGGCCAGGGAAGAAGGATATCGCTATGTCCACGCCGTAAATGAACCGTTGCTCATCGCTGGCGTGGGAACCGCGGCTCTGGAAATCATCGAAGACCTTCCTGAAATTGACATAATGCTGTTGCCTTTGGGCGGCGGCTCCGGCATTTCCGGGGCCTGCATCGTCGCCAAGGCCATTGACCCGTCCATCCAGGTTTACGCCGTACAGTCCGAGGGTGCCCCGGCCGCCTATCTGTCTTGGAAGCAGGGGGAGATAGTTCAGGCTTCGATGGACACCTTCGCTGAGGGAATAGCTACCCAGTCTGGCTACGAGCTACCCCAGCGCATCATAGTGGACCTGCTGGACGACTTTTTGTTGGTTAATGACGACGATATACGTCGCGCAATAGGGCTGCTGGTGGAGAAAGCGCACACCCTGGCGGAACCAGCGGGGGCCACAGCGTTGGCCGGAGCAGTCAAACATATGGATAAGCTGAGAGGTAAGAAGGTGTCAATTACCATCAGCGGCGCCAACATTACCGCGGAACGGCTGGCGGAGGCGCTGGCAGTGTACCAATCGCAAAATGTGTAACGAGTACTCCAACTAAGAGTACCCATTTCAGTACACAGAAATTGAGGCATTGACACAACTGCTGTTGCTGGTACACATTTCGAGGGAGCGCCCGACAGGACGCTCCCTTTACATTTCCGAGAAGTACCGGGCCAGTTCGTCCCGCTGGAAAACAGGTAAAAGTACTTCGTCTCCGCCGCGAGTAAACAGTACACGCCCTTCCTCCGCGGGAATTACCTGACCAATCTCCCAGGCGTCGATACCCGAGTGCTCCAGAGTGCGTAAAAGCCGGGGTGTATATTGCGGGTGTAGTGTTACCAGCATGGCGCCGGAGCCCAGAAGGGCCAATGGGTGTAGTCCCAGAGCAGTACACACTTCTGAGGTTTCAGGGAGTACAGGTACACTATCTTCTTCTACCGCCAGCCCTAACCCTGATGCTCCGGCGACCTCGTGTAGCGCGGTAAATAGTCCTCCCTCAGTGATGTCGTGTAATGAGTGTACTTCCATTTGAGCACAAATTTGAGCATCGTGCAGTACACTTATTCCAGGGGTGTCAAGCATTGCTGCACTTTTAGCTATTACACTTTCCCTAACCCCTGCTTGGCGCAATTCCCCGGCGCAGTCCCTCGCCAGCAGTGCAGTGCCCTCGATAGCCAGCCCCTTGGTGACCACGATGCTGTCGCCCTCCTGGGCGCCGCCGGTAGAGATGAGCCGGTCGCGCTCCACTTCGCCCAGCATTGTTCCCATGACGATGGGCCGCTGGATGCCTTGAGTTACCTCGCTGTGGCCGCCAATCAGGGTTACGTTCAAGGCGCGGCAGCTTTCCATAACGCCCTCGAACAGACTTGCGGCGTCCTCGGTCGTGAACCACTCCGGCGCCAGCAGTGTCGCTAGAAACCAGCGAGGCGTTGCGCCGGTGCAGGCAACGTCATTGGCGCAAACCTGGACCGCGTACCACCCAGCCCGGTCTGCGGCGAAGGTCACAGGATCGCTTTTGGCGACCAGCAGCCGGTCGCCGAAATCCAGGGCCGCAGCGTCCTCGCCAACCCGCGGCCCCAGCACCACCCGCGGATCTGTGGACTCGGCTGACGCCAGCAGCCGCTCCAGCAACTCCGGCGGAAACTTCCCAATGTCCATGCCTACTCCCTAAGCGAAAAAAATAGGGCTGTCATTATGTTAACAGCCCTAAAACAGCACGTGAAACAACATAACGTATCTTGTGCGAACCAATCTGTCGCGGAAAATTTCCCGGCGAATTATGACAATTGGGCGTAAAAGCGGACGCGGCCGACTCCGGGGCTACCGCCAGCTGCTGGCGTACTCCTCGGTCATCAGCAGCGGGCCGTCAAGGTTGACCAGTTGGTTTTCGACCTCGCGCAACAGGTCGCCGAGGTTCCAGCCTTTTTCCGCCGACACCAGAACTCCCGCGCCGGCATCCTTGTCCCCTGGAACGGCGGACGCGAAGTCGCCGGCGTTGCTCCTGTCCTCAAAGACAGTCTCGGCTTCGGTCAGCAAGTCCATTTTGTTTATGACAAGCAGGCGTGGCCTGTCTCCCAACCCCAGCTCCTCCAGCGTTTGCTCGACCACATCGGTCTGTTCCTGAGCCTTGGGATGGGAAACGTCTATTACGTGCAGCAGAACGTCGGCCCGGTCCAGCTCGTCAAGGGTGGCGCGAAACGCTGCGATGACATTGGGGGAAAGTTTTTGTATGAACCCCACGGTGTCGCTGAGCAGCAGAGGAGCGCCGGAAGGCAGCCGGATGCGGCGGGTAACCGGGTCTAGGGTGGAGAAGAGCTGATTGGCGGCCAAGGAGGCGGTTTCGCCGGGTTCAGACCCGGAACGCACCAGCGCGTTGAACAGAGTGCTCTTGCCGGCGTTGGTGTAACCTACCAGCGTCGCCATAGGAATCGCCGACTTCTTGCGCCGGTCCATGTGTAGGGTGCGCCGCCGCCGCACACCATCCAGTTCCGAACGGATTTTTTGCAGGCGGCGGCGCACCAAGCGGCGGTCTGTCTCGATCTGGGTCTCGCCGGGGCCGCGGGTCCCGATGCCGCCGCCGAGCCGCTCCAAGTGCGACCATTGGCCGGCCAAACGGGGCAACAGGTATTCATGCTGGGCCAGCTCCACCTGCAATTGGCCCTCGTATGTGGAGGCGTGCCGGCCAAACACGTCGAGGATAAGCGCGGTACGGTCAACGACTTTTACTTCGCCTCTTTCCCCGTACATGGGCGCAGTCGTTGGAGATAGGGCAGCCTCGAGGTTGCGCTGCTGGGTTGGCGTCAGCTCATCGTCGAACACCACGACATCAGCAGAGCGCTCCTTCACCATATCGCGCACTTCGTCCAGCTTGCCTTTGCCTATGTAGGTGGGCGTCAGGCGGTCGGCGCGCTGACTGATGATGCCCACGACCTCCGCTCCGGCCGACTCGGTGAGGTGACGCAGCTCTCCCAAGGTGTCTTCCAGCGTCCAGAGCTGGTTGCGGCCCTTCAATTCGACTGCCACCAGGATGGCGCGCTCCCGCTCGGGCATTACGTCAACCAGCCGCGAGGATTTCGCCGTCTTTTTCTGCCGGTCTGCCGGGTTTCTATGCAATCTGGACTTTGCGATAGAACTATCCTCCCTGCGGAGTGGAAATGGACCACCCTTCGATACGCTGGCAGCCTTTCTCTACCTGCTCGTCTGGGGTGGTAAGGGACAGGCGTATGTATCCTTCGCCGTATTGACCGTAGCTGGAGCCGGGCGTGACCACCACGTCCAAGTCTTCCAGCAGACGCTGGGCAAGTTCAGCAGAGGTGAAGCCCGCTGGCGCCTTGGCCCAGATGTAGAGGCTGGCCCTAGGCGCCTCGACCTCCATTCCGGCGCTGCGGCAGGCCCGCACCACCCGGTCGCGGCGCCACTGGTAAATTGCCACGTTGTCGTCTACGCAGTCTTGGGGGCCGGTCAGGGCCTGCATAGCCATCTCCTGCACGGCCTGCGGAACTCCTGAGTCCAGATTAGCCTTAATCTGGAACAGCGCCTTGATCATATCCGCGTTGCCCACCGCCATACCGATGCGCCAGCCGGTCATGTTGTAGGTCTTGGAGAGAGAGTGAAATTCGATGCCGATGTCCTTGGCCCCGTCCATCTGCATATAGCTGATGGGCCGGTAGCCGTCATAGCCAACCTCGCTGTATGCCGCGTCGTGCAGCAGGGCTATGTCATTCTCGCGGCAGAAGGCCATGGCCGAGGCGAAGTCCTCTTCAGTGGCAACCGCGCTGGTAGGGTTGTTGGGGTAGTTGAGCCACATCACTTTGGCGGCGCGGGCCACGTCGGCGGGAATGGCGTCCAGTTCCGGGAGCCACCCGTTTCGCTCGTAAAGCGGCATTATGTAACTTTCGGCGCCGGCGAACATTGTGCCGACGCCGTAGACCGGATAGGCCGGGTCCGGCACCAGGGCAATGTCGCCGGGGTCTAGGAAACAGAAGGCGGCGTGGCCGATGCCTTCCTTGGCTCCGATCAGAGGCAAGACTTCGGTATCCGGGTTGAGCTTTACGCTGAAACGGTTGTTGTACCACTCGGCGATGGCCCGCCGCATCTCCGGCAGCCCGTCGGTCTCCGGGTAGCGGTGATTGGGCGGATACTGGGAGGCGGTCAACAGCCGGTCAATGATGGGCTGCGGTGTGGGAATGTCCGGGTCGCCGATGCCGAAGGTCACCACGTCGGCCCCAGCGGCCCGCTTGGCCGCAATGATGCGGGAAATCTCCACGAAAGGATACGGCGCCAGTTTGCCCAAACGGTCAGAGAATTTCATCTTTGCGGCCTCTGTTGCTAGTTTCCCAATTGAGGTCAAGTCCTATGCTTAATCAAAGTCTCTTCGAGATATTCCCAAGTCTCTAAGAATCGCTCCAATGTTGCCCGGTTTTAGATCCACACTTATCCAGAAGAGAACTATCGGCAGCTTGTAGAGCTTTATACTGCCTATTTCTCCTACCCAAGCAACGGCCCGAACACGTCGGCGACGGGAAGACTGAATCCTGGCAGGGCCTCCGAGCGCAGCGTATCCCCCATGCCGTAGGTGGCGATGGTGATTGCGGCATCGGCGGTCAGGCGCAGCACTTCGATGGACTGGCTTGGAAAACTGGCTAACCAGCATTCCGGCACGCCGATGCTCCGGTAATCGGCCAGCCTTTCTTCTATTTCCCGGTGGGTGTTGCTGGGCGAGAGCACCTCAACTACCAGCAGCGGCGGCAATTCCAGAAAGGGGCGGCCCACCAAATCGGTGGGGCGGGCGATGCCCGTCAGTTCCACATTCACGACGAGAAGGTCCGGCTGGCGGGCTCGGAGCGGTTCTTGCTGTATCAGCACGTCATAGGGCGCTGAGAGAGCAATCCCCAACCCTTCAGCGATTACAAAGGGTCGAAGCCGCATAAGAATTTCATCAGCAATCCACGGATGCTCCCCCATCGGGCCAGGCGGCATTGCTAATACTCCATCCACGACCTCGCAACGCTGCTTGGTTTCCGGCATCGCCTGCCACTCGTCGAAAGTCAGCCGTTTTGTGCCGGTGGTTGTCATCAAGAGTTCCACTCCCCAGTGAACACTTCCGTTGCCGGGCCTTCCATCATCACTTCGCCCTTACCGTCCCACTGAATACGCAGCGTTCCTCCCAGAAGCGTTATGTCTACCTCGGTGTCGCAATGACCCGACAGCCGCGCTGCCACCGCGATGGCGCACGCCCCGGTGCCGCAGGCCAGCGTCTCGCCGCTGCCCCGCTCCCAGACCCTTGCGGTCAGCCTTCCGAGGGCGTCCACGTTCACAACCTCGAAGTTGACCCGGTGTGGAAACATCGGGTGATGCTCCACCTTCGGCCCCACAATGTGAAGGGGGAAATCGGCCACCGGCTGGCTGATGAATGCGACAGCGTGGGGATTGCCCATAGATACGAAGCTCAAAGGCAGGTCATACCCGTCCATCGTGAACGGATACCCCAGCACCGGCGGCGGCAGTTCATCATCCAGCGCGACAGGCACCTCGGCGGGTGTTAGTATCGGCGCGCCCATCGCCACCCGTGCGCCGGTAATGCTCGGGCCGTCGTAGGTGGGCGTCACAACGCGGATGCCGGCCAGCGTCTCGACGGTCAGTCCGTCGCCCGAAGGGGAAGCGATGCCCCGCTCAATGGCGTACTTGGCGAAACAGCGGATGCCGTTGCCGCACATCTCGCCCTGAGAGCCGTCGGCGTTGAACATCACCATCTTGAGGTCAGCCACGTCGGAGTCGGCAATGAGAATCAATCCATCGCTGCCCACGCCGAAATGCCGGTCGCTCATCCTGCGTGAAAGCTCAGGCCAGTTCTGTTCTTGGGAGCGCGCGTCTATGTATAAGTAATCGTTGCCTGCGCCTTCCATCTTGGTGAATCTCATGACCTCCGCTCCTTGCCCTGCCCCAAGTTGACCATCAAGGTTGTAGGGTAATGGATTGCGGCCTATTGTATCACAGGGGGCTGGCGTTTCAGGAATTGGAACACCGCTTCCGCCGCCCGCTCCGGCAACGCCGGGTTGGCAGCGTCTAGCCATTGTATGCGCGAGTCCGAGGGTTTGAACCAGGCATACTGACGGCGCGCCAAGCGATGCGTCTGGGTCTTCGTGCGTTCTACTGCTTCTTCCAGCGACAGCTTGCCGCCCAGGTATTGACCGAGCTCCCGGTAGCCGGGGCTGTCCATCGGCCCCGGCAGGATTCCCGGCGCCGCCAATTCTTCGACTTCCCGCAGGAACCCGTCCACCATCATCCGGTCCACCCGCTCATCTATGCGCCGGTACAGGGCGTTGCGGGGCATGGTAAGACCCAGCAGCAGCGCGTTGTCCGACTGTGCAGCCAGGGGCCGTAACTCCGTCCGTAATTCTGTCCCTAATTCCGAAGGAAGCCTCCCGGTAACGTGGTGGATTTCCAGGGCCCGAATGACCCGCCGCACATTGCGGGCGTCCAGCGCTTTGGCGCGAACCGGGTCCACCATTGCCAGCCGCCGGTGCAGCGCGCCGGCGCCCAGCCGCTCCGCCTCCGCCTCCAATGCGGCGCGAAACTCAGGGTCAGGAGGCGCGGCGGGAACCCGCTGCCCCTCCGCCAGCGCCCACACGTACTGCCCGCTCCCTCCGCATACGATAGGCAGCCGACCCCGCCCGCGGATGTCCCGCAACGCCGCATCGGCGTATTCAAGAAATAGCCCCAGACCGAAGCTCTCTGGCGGATCCAGAATGTCAACCAAGTGATGGGGAATCGCAGAGCTTTCTTCCCGGGTAGGCTTGGCGGTGCCTATGGTCATGCCCCGGTAGACCTGCCGACTGTCCGCGTTCACCACTTCGCCGCCGAACCGCCGGGCCAGCTCAACGGCCAGCGCTGTTTTCCCTACCGCTGTCGGCCCAACGACGCAGATGAGGGCTTCTTTTGGCGATGAAGGTTCATTACTGCTCATGGCAGGCACGGAATCCGACGTCAGGTGCTAGAATGAGGTCGGCCCGGAAGGGGACTGGAGGTCTCGGAATGGACGTGAAAGAAGCCGCCAGTATAGCGAAGGAATATATCATAAATCTGTTTGACGAAGAATGTATCAGAGATGTCGGGCTGGAGGAAGTCAAGTTCGACTCCGACACCAGGATGTGGGACATCACCATCGGGTTTGCCCGGCCCTGGGACAAGGGAGGCACCCGGGAGTATCCCTTCGACGCAGACGGCAACCCGGCGCGCTCCTACAAACAGGTCCATATCCATGACGAAAACGGGCGCGTCGAATGGCTCAAAGACCGCTTTTTGGTGGATTATGTTTTGGGAAATCAAATGTGATTCAACGCCCGGAAGGATATTTTCTTGACTCGAACCTGCTTGTGCTACTGGCTGTAGGCAAAGAGGGACGAGACTTAATCACCAAACATCGTCGGCTGGAACGATATTCGGCGGATGATTATGACCTTCTGACCGGCTTGCTCCGGGGGGGTAGGCGAGTCCTGGTAACTCCGAATACTCTTACCGAGGCTTCCAACTTACTCAGTCAGCATGGAGAACCGGAGCGCTACTGATTCATTCAAAGGCACGGCGACATCATACGAACAAGCGAGGAAGTCGTTGTTTCCGGCACGGCGGCATCAGCCAACAGCTACTTTGAAAGGCTGGGGCTGGCCGATGCAGCGCTTTTGGAGGTCGCCGCTACGGAGACCCCATTGCTCATCGTGGATGCCGCCTTGTACCGGGCCGCTGTTAGCATAAGGCACAATATCGCGGTGAACTTCACGTTTCTTCGGCAGATATAAACTTCATGCCTGCTAATCCGCTTCCCCCAGCTTCGCCTGTCGCCCTTGGGGACGCCGCACACGCTGCGCCGGCTGGTAGTCGGCCGGGCGCGGCGGCAGCTCGAACCCTTGCCCTGACAGCATCTCGCCCACGGTGCGCAACTGCACTTTCGGGAACTCCCGCGCCCACAGGTCAGAGTGGAAGAACCCGGCCGCCGCCGCTTCCTGCCGCATATCCCGCGTTGGCGGCTCTAGCGATATGAACAGCCCCAGGGCCGCCCCCTCCCGTTCCACCACGCCCCTGAGGTCGCGCACCTGCGGCGACGACACCCGCCCGCCCTTGACCTGAATCACCGCCTTGTGCGGCGTGCGGCGCGGGCCGTCTATGAAGTAGAGCATCCCGTCCACGCCCCGGTCGGCGCCGCGCCGCTGTTCCTGTTGCGGCTGAGCCTCCAGCAGTGACACTGCCCAGAACTGGAACTGGTAGGGATCCTGCTCCCACAGCGCCCGCGCGCTGCCTTCGTCCTGTGGCTCGCCGATAACGTCGTAGTCACGGCCCGCCTCCAGTCCGAAGGAGGTGTTGAGGCGGTTCTTCATCAGGGCCACAGACAAGTGCGTTATGTCAATACCCAGCCATTGGCGGTTCATCTTGTGAGCGGCGGCCATCGCCGTTCCGCACCCGCAGAACGGGTCCAGCACCACGTCCCCCTCGTTGGACGATGACGCGATGATACGCTCCAGCAGAGCCTCCGGTTTCTGGGTCTGGTAGTTGAGGCGCTCCAGAGATTGGGATGAAAGAGGCGGAATATCGGTCCAAATATCTTGCAATGGAATTCCTGGCATTTCATCCAGATAACGCTTGTACCTCGGCACGGCTCCCGACGATGTCTGCACTATCCGGCCTTCATCAATCAATTCCTGCATTCTTTTTTGGGAATAGCGCCAATAGCGGGTTACTCCCATCACTTCATAGCTAGGGTTCCCCTTGGCGGCCCCTCCCGGGCCAGTTAAATTATCCAATGTATATCGGCGGCCAGTATCAGGATCCATGTAACGGTAGAAGCGGCCTACGTATTCCTCATCGTATGGGGTGTGAATCGGGTTCCAGTTCCAATTGGATGTCTTGGTGTAGAACAAGATTATGTCATGCACTCGGCCATGCTGTCGGCGTCCCTGCCGGGTGTCACTGTGAGCGCTGGTTCGCTTCCAAATGATTTCAGTGCGGAAATTCCGGGCAGCAAACACAGCATCCATCAGCAGCTTCAGGTAGTGGCTGGCGGTGGGGTCGCAGTGCAGGTAGATGCTGCCGGTGGGCTTGAGGATGCGGCGCAGCTCCACCAGCCGCGGAGCCATCATCACCAGGTAGGCCATCATGGCGTTGCGGCCGATGAACTGGCGGAAGGCGGCAACCATATCCTTGACTGCCGCGGGAACGGCAGGGTTGCCGATTATATCCTGCTCGAAGGTCAGCTCCGTTTCCTGTGTCCATTCCCAGGTGTCGGTGAAGGCGCGAATCTGGGCCGGCGACTCCTCGCCGGTTTTCTCGCGGAACAGCACGTTGTAGGAGGCGTTGGAGTTGAAGGGCGGGTCTAGGTACACCAAGTCCACCGACTCGCCGGGGATACGCTCTCGAAGCACGGCCAGGTTGTCGCCGTAGTAAAGCGCGTTGGGCATCAGCCGCCCCAAGCCGCCAGCCGCTGGCAGTCGCGGATCAGCAGATACACCGGCTCCACATTGCGCTCGACCACGGCGGCCTGGTAGATGTCGTAGGATATTGTGGCGTAGCGGCCTGCAAATAACTCCCAATTCGGGATTTGCTTGTACATATCCAACAGACAATGGCGTGTCTCATCATCGCTATCAGGTGTAGGTTCGACGCCTGTTCTCGCCAGTATCATAGCGTTAGTGGCGCGCAACGCAGCATATCAAGTTTCTCCGCTGATTTGCGCAACAGATCTCTATCCCAGTATTCGCAGGCCTCGTTCAAATACTTCATCCCATCGTGGTAAGCAGCATGAGCCTCAGTAAACAAAGCCGAAGCACGCTTGTTCTTCAGCATATCCCTCCCTGGACTTGAGCGGACGCCCGCGTCTCTGCCTGCCGAATGTAGAAGCTGGGTCCGCGGATTAACAATGTTAAAACCATGGGATCAGCGCATTCCTCTCGATAGAAGCATTGGGAATGAAGCACTGAACCGAATTCGGAAACGAGATCGCAAGGTTATGAATGCGCGATCAGTATAAGTCAAAGCGCGGATTCCGACCGAGGTCTGCCCTGTGCTGTTCGGATCCCGCCCGGTACGAGCCAAAACCAGCGCGTCTGTGGCCCGCTTGGCCGCGCCCCAGGCAACTTCCGCCGCTATGCGATGTTTGCCGAGTTCGAGGGCTTCAATAGCATCTGCATATAGCGTCCAAGCGTCGGCAAAGATGGCAGACACCCTTTGAGGTTTCTGCATTTTGCCCCCCGTAACAATTCTAGCAGGTTCAGTCTATCGTCCGCCTTAACCGGCCAAGTCTAAGCTAAACCCCGGCAAAGGCGGCCGCCACCTTCAAGAACTGGTTGGCCTGCAGGCTGGCGCCACCCACCAGCGCGCCATTGATGTTGGGCTGGGCGGCAAAGGATGCGGCATTGCCGGGGTTGACGCTTCCGCCATAGAGCAGCGGCACGTTCTCGGCGGCGTCTCCGAACAGGTCGCGCAGGGCGTCCAGTATCGCGCCGCCCATAATCTCCTGGGCGATTTCCGGCGTGGCGGCTCGCCCGGTGCCGATGGCCCAAACAGGCTCGTAGGCGATTGCTATATTTGTTATGTCATGCACGCCGGCCAGTCCGGCCAGCGCCTGCCCTTCTACCACGTCGGCGGCATCCCCCGTTTCCCGCTGCTCCAGGGTCTCGCCGACGCAGACTATGGGGCTCAGGCCGGACAACAGAGCAGCCCGCACCTTCAAGTTGACCGCTTCGTCAGTCTCCCAAAATAGCTGCCGCCGCTCCGAATGCCCGAGGATAACGTACTGGCAAAGACCCGACAGCATCGCCGCCGATACCTCGCCGGTGAACGCCCCCGAAGCCTCGTGGTGCATATTCTGCGCCCCGACTCCGACGCGATACCCGGCCACTGCGTCCCGAACCGCCGCCAGCGAAACGAAAGGCGGACATAAGATCAGTTCCACGCCGCCGACGCTTTCGGCCCCTGCGGCAACGTCAGCCGCCAGCCCGGCAGCCGATTCGAGAGTGGTGTTCATCTTCCAATTTCCGGCGACGATGGAGCGAGGCATAGCAGGCCCTCCCTATCGGGATGTTATGGATGAGGGTTTTCGTTTATTTGGAAGCGCAGATATTTAAGAGGCGGCCGGCGCTACGGGCCGTACTTAGCCATCTTGCCTGCATGGGACATCCCCAGCAGCATCACGTTGGTCGCCGGGATGCTGCCGATAGAACCCTGGCGGCAGGCCCGCTCGTTAAAGGCTGGGATTCCCTCTCCCCTGGTCAGCCGTGAGTGGAGCATGAACGGCACCGGGTGCCAGCTATGGCCGGCGGTTATAGCTGGGGTGGCGTGGTCGCCGGCCACCATAAATACGTCGGGCTGCAACTCCCGGATGGCTGGAATCAGTGGGTCCAGCTCTTCCAGCCGCTGCACCTTGGCGTCAAAGTCGCCGTCCTCTCCGGCGGCGTCGGCGGGCTTGTAGTGGATGAAGAAGAAATCGTGATTGCCGTAATTATGGCGCATAGTCTCCACTTCGTCGGAGAAGTGGCGTCCGGTAGGGATGACCTCCATACCCGCCACGGTGGCCAGCCCGCGATACATCGGGTAGGCCGCGATCGCCGCCGGATTCATTCGGTACACCTCGCCCATGGGCGGCAGGCTGGGCATCTGAGCGAAACCGCGTAGCAGCAGCATATTCGCCCGTTCCTCCTCCGACATCAGTCGCGTCGCCTTCGCTACGAACTGGTTTACCAGTTCCGCCGTCCGCTGCGCCCCGTCGCTCAGCGCGCGCACTGGCAAGGCTGGTACGCCGGTCTGTTGCGGGTCGGTCTCGGTGACGGCTTCCGACAGACCCCATTGATCATCAGGGGCAGGGCGCAGCCGCAAGACAAAACGGTAGTCCTGCACCGGAAAAACGTCCACCTGCACGCCCTCGATTTCGATGCGATCCAGCCGCTCGCAGATGGGCGCGCTCAGCTCCGTGGGGATGCGCCCGGCCCGCCGGTCCACCAGCAGGCCGTCGCCGTCCACGGTGCAGAAGTTCCCCCGGGCCGCCACATCTCCGGGCAGTAGCTCCACGTCTATGCCCAGGGCCTCCAGCGCCCCCCGGCCAATCATGTGCTTCAGTGGGTCATACCCAAACAAGGCCAGGTGGCCGGGGCCGCTGCCCGGCGCGACTCCGGGCAGCACCGGGGTAGTCAGCCCGCAGGCGCTCACCTGCGCCATGGCGTCGAGATTGGGGATGTTGGCCGTCTCCAGCTCCGAGAAGCCGGTGTCCGGATGGGCAAGTCCGCCCAGTCCATCCACCACTAGCAATACAATCTTTGATGGAGTGTTGATGTAGCAATCGCGCAGTTCTTCAACGTCTATCATGGATTCTCCTTATTTGGGCGCTCCGGAGGAAGGATATAGCCCCGATCTTCCGCCTATTCCTAGTCCACATCCGGCAGAGCGGCGATACCGGGCAGTTCGATGCCGCCGAGGAACTCCAGCGAGGCCCCGCCGCCGGTGGATACATGGGTCATATTATCCATCAGCCCTAGGGCCTCCACCGTCTCTGCGGTCGAGCCGCCCCCGACCACGCTGGTTATGCCAGGCGCATCTGCGATGGCCTGCGCCACGACCCGTGTCCCTTCGCTGAACCGGGGCATTTCGAATACGCCCATCGGCCCGTTCCAGATGACGGTGCGGCACTGGCTCAACTGGCTGGCAAACTCGCTTGCAGCAGAGGGGGCGATGTCCATGATGATGCCGCCGTCCGGCACCCCGTTGGCGGAAACCACCAGCACCTCGGCAGGGTTGGGCGCGAACTCGCTTGCCACTAGCACCTCGCCCGGCAGATGCACCTTGATGCCCCGCTTGACAGAGGCGTCAAGCATCTCGCGGGCGAACTCCAGCCGCTCCTCTTCCACCTGCGAAGCTCCGACACCGTGGCCCTGCGCCTTCAGAAAGGTAACGCACATCCCGCCGCCGATGAACAGGTGGTCCAGCTTGTCCAGCATATTCTCCAGCAGCAGTATTTTGTCGCTTACCTTGGCCCCGCCCATTAGCGCGGCCAGCGGCTTCTCCGGAGACTCCAAGGCGCTCCCCATTGAATTCACTTCTTTCTCGACCAAAAGCCCCATAGCCGACGGCAGATACTCGGTAACGCCAACAGTTGATGCGTGGGCGCGGTGGGCCACAGCAAAGGCGTCCATCACGAAATAGTCGGCCAGAGTCGCCAGAGACTGGGCAAAAGCTGGGTCGTTGGCTTCCTCTCCGGCGTCAAAGCGCAGGTTTTCCAAGAGCGCCACATCACCCGCCGACATTCCTGCCACCGCGGCCTCAACCGCGGGCCCGGTGATCTCCGGCAGGCTCTTGACCGGATGATCCAGCAGGAGGGCTAGCCGGTCGCCTATCGGAGAGAGGCGCAGAGAATCGTCAACTTTCCCTCTGGGACGGCCCAAATGGGAGCAGAGAATCGTGCGGCAGCCCTGGTCTATGAGGCGCCGGATGGTGGGCAACGTGGCCCGGAGACGCTGGTCGTATTTGGCTATGGTATCGATGCCCTGCTCAATCGGCACGTTGAAGTCCACTCGCACCAACACCCGGCCACCGCTTAAGTTAAGTTGAGACAGACTGCGCTTAACCACTTGTGCCTCCCGTATTCCTATTTTCCTTCCAGCGCCCACTCGCCCATTTCACGGAGCAGCCCCATTCCACCGGAAGTGAGTCCGGCGCCGGAAGCGGCTGTCAAGCCTTCGTCAATCAGTTGCCGAGCCTTGTCTTCCGCTACGGGACGGGAACCCGTTTCGTCGAGGATCGACACCAGGCGGTTGGCGTCTTCCGGCGCTAGAACGCGCTTCATATAAATTGCGCCCAACTCCCGGCGGGCGGCGATGCTGCCTTGCTCCAGGGCGTGAATCAGGGGCAGGCTTTTCTTCTTGCTGATAATGTTGCTGGGAGTTACCCCGTCTCCGCGCTTGCCCCAAAGCTGCCTGATGTCCTGCGCAATCTGCCATGCGGCCCCCAGGTTGACGCCTAAACGCTGCAAGGCGTTGCAGTGACGCTCCGGCGCTCCGGCGGCCAGCGCGCCGGATTCTGCGGCGCAGCCCGTCAGGGCGCCGGCCTTGCGGTTGACCATCTCCACGTAGGCGGCGCTGGTCACTATCAACTGGTCTTGGAACTCCAGATCCATGTACTGCCCTTCGCACAGTAGCAGGCACGCCGTATCCAGCGAGCGGACGGCCCGCAGGACGCGCTCCACAGGCGTTCCATTCTGGGACATCCGCATCATCGCGGTACGCCCCAGCGCGTGCAGTCCGTCTCCGGCGTTGATAGCTTGGGCCGGCCCCCAGACCCACCAGATGCTGGGCCGTCCGGGCTCTTCGGCGCGCCCGGCCTGCACCTCGCCATGTACCAGGGTGAAGTGATGCACCAACTCCACCGCGGCGGCAGGAGGAAGCGCGGCCCGGAAGTCCGCCCCCAGCGCCTCGCAGGACGCCAAGGCCACCGCGCCCGGTAAATGTAGCGGCGGGCCGCCCTCCGTAAGCTGTCCCTGCTGGTCAACCCAGCCGAGATGGTAACGCAACAAGTTGTAGAGGAAACCCTCACGCCCGTCGAAAACGTCGCTCAGTTCTTCTTCCACCGCTTGCCGGTATTCGTCGTATCTGGAAATCATGACTTCCTAAAATTTAATCAGTGTTCAGTAACGCCGCAATCTCCGCGAAGGGAATGGCCCCTTCCCGAATCAGCCGGGGCGCTTCCCCGGTCAGGTCAACAATAGTGGAGGCCGTGCCTGCCGGAACAGGCCCGGCGTTGATCACGCAATCTACCCGTTCTCCGACCTGTCGGCGCAGTTCGTCCAGCGTCTGGGGGTCGGGCGCGCCGCTAATGTTGGCGCTTGTGCCGGTCACGGGCCGCCCCAGCCGCCGGGCCAGCTCGCGAGGCACCGGATGCGCCGGCGCCCTCGCCGCTACAGTGTCGCCACCGGCGGTCAGGCGGGGCGGCAGAATCTTGGCCCGCCAAAGCACCAGCGTCAAGGGGCCTGGCCAGTACGCTTCGGCCAAGACGCGGACTGAGTCTGGCAACTCCCGCGCCACGGCGGATAACTGTTCCAAGTCTGCTAACAGCACGGGCAAGGCCAGGCCGTCAGGCCGTTCTTTTATGGCGAAAACCCTCTCGATGGCATCGGAATTGAAGGCGTCTGCGGCCAGGCCGTAGAGAGTGTCGGTGGGAATGGCGGCAACACCGCCTTCACGAAGAAGGCGAATGGCCGCTTGCAGCTCCGCCTTAAGCGACGCAGGCGTATTTGGAGTTTCAGATGCCACTGAGGGAAATACCTGTAATTACTGCACGGAAAAATCGCTCCGAGTATAGCAGACTCAAAGGCGGAGCCGGGCCCCTGAGAAAATTGTGAAACTCCGCTTGTGCGGAAATCTGCTGCGCCGGTTTTGCATTCCTGAGAAAGCAGGAGTGCGGGGTTGCCATTTCCGCGGAAACGCGGGCCAGCAATGGAACAGCTACATCGTTTCGCAATTTTCTCGGCCCCTAGAGCGTAGTTGACACTGCGCAGACTCCAGATTAACCTGAACCATTATGCCTGTATCCGTAGACCCCAGACGCTTCAGAATTACCGGCGAGACTGGCGCGCCAGGCACTCTAATCGGCTTTCGATGCCGGGAGTGCGGCGTTTCGGTTTTTGGCCCGGCCACATTCTGCCAATCCTGCACCTCTTTTGACCTCGAGGCGGTTGACCTGGGAGGGTCAGGAACCCTGTTCAGCTACACCATCGTGCGGATCCCGCCTGCCGGGTGGCCGGGTGAAGTCCCATACATACTCGGGCAAGTGGAACTCCCCGCCGGGCCTCAGGTCTTGGCCGAAGTCATAGACTGCGAGCAGTCCGGTCTGACAATCGGAATGCCGGTGGAGCTGGCAATTCGGGCCGTTCCCGCCCAGGAGGGCGGCGAGGACAAGCTGGTGTACAAGTGGCGGCCTGCAACTGCCTAAAAGCCTTGAGCTAGATTCCATACCATATACATTGTTAACCACCCGGAGGTCAAGAACGTGGCATATCTTCGTCCAGGACGCGAAGTAGTGGTGGCAGGAGTCGGACTGCACACCTTTGGGCGCTTCCCCGACAAGGAACTCGGCGACCTTGCGCTGGAAGCGGTGGTTGAATCCCTGAAGGATGCTGGGGTACGGTGGAAGGACATCCCCATCGCATACTTCGGTCACGTCTACTATCACGGTATGTCGCTGGGGGAAACCACGCTGTCCAAGCTGGGGCTGACCGGCGTGCCGATAGTCAACGTGGAAAATGCCTGCTCCAGCGGCTCCACCGCCTTTTGGCAAGCCTACTGGGGCATCGCCACCGGCATATACGACATGGCCTTGGCTTTCGGAGCGGAGAAGGTGCCGCGCGGCCCGGTCACGGTAACTGCGGAGGACGCGCCGGAGCGCTACATCGGCGGCGACCACATGATGGCCGGGTATGCCCTCCGCGCCCGCCGCTACATGGAGGAGACCGGAGCTCCGGCAACTGCGCTGGCCCAAGTGTCGGTTAAGGCGCGTCAGAACGCCTCCCTGAACCCCTACGCCCACCGCAAGGATATCTTCTCTCTGGAAGAAGTCTTGCAATCGCGAATGATCGCCGACCCGCTAACCCTGTACCAGTGTTGCCCCACCAGCGAGGGCGCGGCGGCGGCAGTGCTTTGCGCCCGCGAGTCTTTGGCGCAGTACAGCATTGACGAGAGACGGGCTGTGTCCATCGCCGCCGCAGTGCTGACCTCCGGGGATTACAATGGGAGGGGCGCTGACCATTCGGCGTTCAGCCCATATCGCACCGAGCCTGCGGCTCTGCAAGCCTATGAGATGAGTGGCTTAGGGCCGGAGGATGTTGATTTGTGCCAGGTCCACGACGCCGCGTCAATCGGAGAGCTGCAACAGATTGAGTCGTTGCATCTCGTCCCCTTCGGCGAGGCCTGGCAGGCTACAGTTGAGGGGCGCACTGCTCTTACCGGCGACATCCCCACCAACACTGACGGCGGCCTGCTGGCGATGGGACACCCCTTCGGGGCATCTGGCATCCGTATGATTCACGAAACGGTGACGCAACTGCGCCAGGAAGCAGGGCCGCGGCAAGTGGCCCGCGCCCGCGTCGGCGTGGCGCAGTGTTCCGGTGCCGGCGACGTCACCACCGTCCACGTCTTCAAGAAGTAAGGAATGAAAATTCGCCCCGGGACTGGCAGCTCGGGGCGAATTTATACCTGACGAACCATGCCTACCTACGTGATACTGGCCGCGATGAAGGGCAGGTTCGTGTCTGACTTCGGCAACACCTATGACAACTTCCAGATGATGGGTTATGTCACCCGTCCACAGGGCGAGATGCCCTTCCAGGCCGTGGCCGCTTTCTTCGACCAGCCGCCCTACCCCATCCAGTGGCAGGATGTGGAGTACCTCTGGGCCGAACTGCTGAGCGAAACCTCCGGCAATGCCCACTACGGCGACTACGACCGCGTTTATGTCGAGTCTCTCCGGGAACGATGGGAGCGGGGCCCATCCTCATCTTAACCCCATCCCGGAGAGTAACCCCGTCCTGGACAGAAAGGGAATTCCTAACCCGCTGCTGCCCGCAGTTTGCTGAACTCCGTGCGGAAACCCTCGGTTATGGCGCGCCGGTCGGTGCCGTGCAGCACAAACCTAGCGCCCTGCTCGATCCAGTAGGCCGACAGCTCCGGCGACTGGTGATGCACCAGCGTCGCAATGCCCCGGGACTCTGAGGCGTCTATGACCCGCTTCACCGTGTCCTTGTACTCCGGCCTGTCATAATCGTCTGGAAAGCCCAGAGAGATGCTCATATCATTGGGGCCGACAAAGATGCCGTCTATGCCGGGAACGTCCAGGATTGCTTCCAGGTTGTTGACCGCGGCCACGCTTTCGATGCCGATGATGGCGATGCTGTTGCGGTTGCGCTCCTCAAGATAGGCGCGGGTGGCGTCGCTGACGTGTTCGCCGGACGCAACCACGCGGTCAACCGCCTCGCCTTTCAGCGGACGCCACTTGGCGGCGGACACCACTTCCCGCACTTGATCCACTGTCTCGCAATAGGGGGCCAGCACGCCCTGCGCCCCGGCGTCCATAGCCATGGTCACGTAGTGGGAGTCAGGGATGGGGATGCGGACGACAGGCACCACGCCGCTGGTGTTGAACATCGCCAGGTAGTCGCCCAGCTCGGCCCGGCTGCGGGGATTGTGTTCGGTGTCTATCACCGCGTAGTCCAGCCCCACGCCGGACAGCACTGGCACCCAGCGGGGGCTGCGCCCGATGGTGATCATCGTTCCGAAGACACGCCCGCCTTCCTTGAGTGTCTGCTTCAGTTCTGCGCCATTCATTTTCGCCTCCTGGTAATCCCCTCCCTCAACTTTAGAGGGCCAATGTACAGTTAACCCCCCTCCCCTTTGACGGGAGAGAGTTAGTGTGAAAGGGTGAGCCTTGGCCTACGCCCGCGCCCGCTGGTTGATGGTGAGCAGGTTTTGGCAGAAACGGGCGGTCGCCATTATGTCGGGTATGACGACGTACTCGTTGACCGTGTGCATCTCGTTGGTGGCCATGCCAACCACTACGCACTCAATGCCATTGAGCCGCATGGCGTTGGCATCGGTCCCGCCGCCCGAGGGATGAATGTTGGGTTGCAGAGACATATTGCGCAGTTGGTTGGTCACCAACTGGACGATGGACTCGTTGGGATCAAGGAGGTACATCTGGAACATCATTTCCAGTTCCTCATTGATGGTGGCGTCCCGGTACTTCTCCCGCGCTTTGCGTAGCGACTCGGCAACCTGCATCCGCAACAGGTCGATGGTCTCGGTGTTATGGCTGCGGAATTCGCCGCCGAAGCTGGCCTCCACCGGCACGGCATTACGCACCGTTCCGCCGGTTATCAGGCCGACGTTGAAGGTTGTCTCGTCGTCCAGCCTTCCGTTGGGCAGGTCGTTGATAATCTCGGAGGCGATGCGAATGGCGGAAAGTCCCTTTTCCGGTTCGACGCCGGCATGGGCGCCGCGTCCGGTGATATTCACGTCGAACTTCATATAGGTAGGGCTGGCGCCGGTGATGGTGTTGACCGGGCCGTTGCCGTCAAACACCACGGCGTCGCGGCAACGAATCATCGAGTAGTCCAGGTTGGCTGCGCCCACCAGACCGATTTCCTCGCCGCGGGTTAGCACCACCTGCACTGGACGCCTAGGGCCGCCGCCCTGAGCGATGCTGTCCAGCCCTTCAAGAATGGCGGCCACGCCGGCTTTGCAGTCGCCGCCGAGGATGGTGGTTCCGTCGGACACGATTCGGTCGCCCCGGATCTCCGGCTTGATGCCCCGGCCCGGCTCTACGGTGTCCATGTGGGCCGACAGCATCAGCGGGTCAGCCCCTTCCTCTGAGGCTATGACGTTGCCGTGGGCATCGCGCTCGACGGTGAACCCGAGCCGCTCCAGTCGCCCGGTGAGGTACTGGGCAACTTCCTCTTCTTCGTCCGACGGGCTGTCTATCTTCACCAACTCGCAAAACGAGTTGACCAGACGTTCTTGATCAATCATTTTCCATCTCCAGCAGGTTCCTCTATGGGCAGGGCTGCTGCGCCCCGCTACGTTGCCGGGTATTATACATTATGCTAGGGGCAACTCCCGTGATAGAGGAACAGGCTATGACAATTGAAGCGGGCAGAAGCGAGGCGGACAAACAGCGGCAGGCGGCAGAAGCAAGTCTGACAGAGCTTACAGGAGAAATAGTCGCCTGCCGACTCTGCTCCAGGTTGGTGGAACACCGGGAGCGCATTGGCGAAACCAAACGGGCTTCCTACGCGGACTGGGACTACTGGGCCAAGCCGGTTCCCAGCTTTGGCGACCCGCTGGCCCCGCTGATGATGCTGGGTCTCGCGCCGGCGGCGCACGGCGGCAATCGAACCGGGCGGGTGTTCACGGGCGACGCATCGGCCACCTTCCTGGTCAAGGCGATGCACGAGGCCGGCCTGGCCAACCAGCCGATTTCAGGCCACCGACACGATGGCTTGGAATACACGGGCGCTTACGTCTGCGCCGCGGTGCGCTGCGTACCGCCCGCCGACCGGCCCACACCGGAAGAGCAGCGAACCTGTTTGCCCTACTTGGTGCGGGAAATGGGCCTGCTCCCCAACCTCCGCGTGGTGCTTGCTCTGGGGCTGATTGCCTTTCAGTCGGCGCTGCGGGCGCTGTCAGCCTTTCCCAGCGGTCAGGGCAAGGAGCGGCGTCTTCGTGGGAAGTTCAGGCATGGGGGAGTCTACCGTTTCGAGCCGGGACTGCCGGTCGTTGTTGCCTGCTACCACCCCAGCCCGCGCAACACCAACACCGGGCGGCTTTCGATGGAGCAACTAGTCGAGACGCTGCAAATGGCGAAGCGGCTGAGTGAGAAGGGACTTGCGGCTGAGAACTGGTAGGGCGTAGGGGATTCGAACCCCTGATCTCCGCCTTGAGAGGGCGGTGTCCTGGGCCGCTAGACGAACGCCCCACCACAACGAGGCAGAACCCCTGGCCCAACAGGGTTCGCACCTAGAATATATCAAATCGTTCCTGCGCTGTAAAGGCTTGCGACCGCACGGAAGGGTAAGGCATCTGAGAAGTTGAGGGTAAGGCATCTGAGAAGTTGGCCGACAGGCTTGCGCCAGACCTAGCCCCTACGTATAATTGAATCAATCCCGACTAAGCGGGCGGTTAGCTCAGTTGGTCAGAGCGCCTCGTTCACACCGAGGAGGTCGGAGGTTCAAGTCCTCCATCGCCCACCAGCTTGAAGGGACATCGGAGGACCAGGCCGCAGCCTGGACTCCGGCGGGCCGAGGTGGCGGAACGGCAGACGCGCTGCGTTCAGGGCGCAGTATCCTTACGGATGTGTGGGTTCAAATCCCTCCCTCGGCACCAACCAGTACCGCGCGCTTGTAGCTCAGAGGATAGAGCGCTGCCCTGCGGAGGCAGAGGTCGTGAGTTCGAATCTCGCCAAGCGCGCCACTTAACTCCTCTCTTGTCCCACACTAGACCTTCACGAATTTCTGCACCCGCCAGTTGGCAGTGTCCACGCCGTAGATGCTGCCCTGAGAATCGGTGTAGACTTGGTGAGCCCCCTCGAAGGTTCGCCCGCGGGCCAGCAGTTCGCCGTCCAGCGTAAATAGGCTGATGCGCGGAATCTGGTCGGTGACGTAGACAACCTGGTCAGCGTCTATGTGGACACCCATAGGGCACTTGAAGTCGGTCCATTCCGCCAGGAACTCCCCCTCTGCCGTGAAGACCTGCACCCGGTGATTCTCCCGGTCGGCCACATAGACCCGGCCGTCCTGAGAGACACGAATGCTGTGCGGCACAATAAACTGCCCTGGCCCGCGCCCTGGACTCCCGAAGCTGCTTATGTGCTCTCCTGTGGCGCTGAATAGGTGGATGCTGGAGTTGCCGTAGCCGTCGGCGACGTAGATTTCGCCCGACGGCGCAACGCAAGCGTCGGCAGGGTGGTTGAACGGAGCCTGCATCGCCGCCGTGTCTCGCGTGCCCAACGACCGCAGCAGTCTCCCGTCGGTGTCGTACATCAGCACTATATGGGAGTCGCGGTCGGTCAGATAGATGGTGTCATCCGGGCCCACGTGGATATGGTGAGCGTCGGCGGGCAGCCCGTTCTGCCGATGCCACGACTCGACAAAGCGGCCGTCGCGGTCTAGCACCAGCACCGGCGGGCCTTGCCGCTGAAACAGGTAGACTCTGTCTTGCGAATCTACCGCCACCCCGCTGGGCGCTTGCAGTTCCTGACCAGACGGCAGCCTGGCCCACCCAGGAAGGTATTCGTAGCGGTACTCTCCAGCGCCGATGGTTGTCGTCATATCGCCTTCTCATTAGCCCTCTTCCTCAGCGGAAAGGGAAGTTTGCTATACTGCCGCCGTTGGTTTCCTGATTATGTGATATTACTTTATCCTGGGGTTCAAGGGGCAGGAGGTTCAAGTGGGACTTGAAGGCTCAGTGATCATTGTTACCGGCTCGTCCGTAGGCTTGGGCGCAGCTACGGCCCGCATTGCCGCTGCCAAGGGCGCTCGCGTGCTGATCAACTATACCAAGAGCCAGGCGGAGGCTGAGGAAACAGCGCAGGCCTGCCGAGACTTGGGAGGCGACGCGGTTTTATGTCAAGGCAACGTTGCTGAGGACGCCGACTGCCGCCGGATGGCCTCGGTCGCTCTGGAGCGATGGGGCCGCATAGACGGGCTGGTGAACAACGCCGGGGCGTCGGTATTCGCCAGCGCTACCGACCTGGAATCTCTTTCCGGCGAGGATTTCCTGAACATTTACAAGGTCAACGTGGTGGGCGCCTACCAGATGATACGCGCCGTTGTTCCTCACCTGAAGGCCCAGGGAAAGGGTTCCATCGTCAACGTGTCGTCCATCTCGGCCATCACCGGCGGGGGCAGCTCCATAGCCTACGCCGCTTCCAAGTCTGCCCTTAACACTATGACCATCGCGCTGGCCCGTTCCTTAGCTCCGGAGATACGGGTCAACGCGGTATGCCCCGGCCCCGTACCTACCCGTTGGTGGGACGGCGGATTGGGTGAAGAGGGAGCGCGGCGGCTGTTCCAGAGTTTCGAGGCGCAGGTTCCCTTGCAGGAAGCTCCCACCGCCGAAAGCGTAGCCGATACGGCGGTATGGCTGCTGGAATCCGCCGGACACATTACCGGGGAGACCATTATGATTGACTCTGGGATGCACCTGATTGGTTTCAAGCCTTAGACCTGTATAGTCAACTCTTGTGGCTGCTCCGCCGGTGGCGCTGCCCCGTTAGGATTACACAAGCAGCGCCAACAGAAGCAGCCTACGGATATAGGAGGCAAAAACGTGGCTAACGAGAGTCCTTTGGAGATGGGCGGCGCACCAGGCAAAGGGCCGAAGCTGGTGGACCATCTCCTCTACGAACCGGAAGATTCGGGCATTCTCTGGATTAAGTTCAACCGCCCGGAGCGGATGAACGCGCTCATCGGCAACTCGCAGGAGAACGGCACCGTCGCCAAAGTCGGCGAGTATATGCGGGCCGGCGACGATGATCCCAACATTCGCGTCATCGTGCTGACTGGCATGGGGCGCGGCTTCTGCTCCGGGGCTGATATGCGCCGCGATACCGACCCGTCCATCACCGGCGACAACTTCACCGGCAACCGGGGAACGGAAGAAGGCCCGGACGCCGCCCGGCAACACTTCTTTCATGGCTTCACCCACCTCCACCGCGACATCTCGCTGGTACGCAAGCCCACCATAGCTATGGTCAATGGCCCGGCCGTCGGCTCCGGGATGGATATGGCCTTGCACTGCGACATCCGCGTCGGATGCGAAAATACCCGTTTCATCGGCTACCAGCAGTTGGGGCAGATAATCGAGAATGGCGGCAGCTACTACTTGCCCAAGCTGGCCGGGCTGGGCCGCGCCCTGGAGTTCGCCTACACCGGCCACCTAGACGCGCAACGGGCCTACGACTGGGGCCTGCTCAACCACCTGGTATCGAGCGAAGATCTGGAGCAGACCACCCGCGACCTCTGCGACCGCATAATGCGCACCCCGCCGATGGTGCAGTGGATCAGCAAGCGCATAATGCGCACGGCGATGGATACCAGCCTGGAAAACACTATGACTCTAACCTCCAACGCCGGCGGCATCCTGAACGGCTCCGACGACGCCGAAGAGGCTCGCCGCGCCTTCCTGGAGAAGCGGGCGCCGGTGTTCCGGGGGCGGTAGGCCGTGGCGTAACTTTGGCTGAGGCAAATTCAGATACTAGGAGATAGGAGACGGAGCCGTATATGTCCACGCCTGCGATGGAGCCAGTGGAAACCGGCGATGTTGTAACAGACCACCGTCAGCGAGCCGGGTATTTCTTGCAGAAGGGCCGCGAGTTTCTGGCCGGCGATGATTTACACCAAGCGTCTGAAAAGGGATGGGGGGCGGCGGCGCACATAGTAAAAGCCGTTGCCGCAACCTATGGCTGGAGATACGAGAGCCACGACGAGTTTGATGCTGTGCTGGAACAAGCATCGGCCCTGGCGGGAAACGACCGTATTCATGACCTTGGCAACGCGGCCCACTACCTGCATCGCAACTATTACAAACGCAAGGCCTTGCTGAACCCCGACCGCATCCTGCGCAACCTCGACAATGTGGACGAGCTAATAAATCTGCTGCAACCGCTATCCCAGCGCTAATCCAGCGGCTCCAACACTTCAATCAAGCGATTCTCCGAGAGCCTTGATTGCTCCAGTAGTGTACGCTTGGCGTTGATAATCATCTGCTTGTCCGTGGACACTAAGATGAAATTAGCGTGGGATAAATAGGCGATACCATACAAGCCATTTTTCCTGAGACGCGAGAGCTTTTCTAAGGTTTTGCACCGCTTGTTTTCCTCGTTTTCATTGCGCGAGTAGCTTTGGTCGAACACCAAGATGAGCTTCCCAGGACGCTTTCTGGCGATTTCTACCAACTCCTCATACGTCAAGTGCTGTTTCTTGTTATTCTTTAACTCTGGCACGAGCCCTGTGTCAGGGTCGAGAAGCAGATGATGCCTAGGGTGCGATCTCGTAGTTCTCTCAAAATAGGCTTTCCTTCTCGGTTTATCAGGGATTGGTTCAACCGACGTCAGATAAGGCACACCAAGAAATTTTCGGTAATCTGCATTGAAAGTTGGGTACCTTGTACTGTAGTCTTCAGCAAACATTGGATGAACATCCCACATACCACCACATGGCGCGAGCCACTGAAGTAGAGATTGCTTCACTATGTCGTAGGAGTCGCCAAGTTTGCTAGGGTGCATCTCTCATCCTTAATTGAAGTATGGCGCGGCCAACACAGGAGGCTAATCCTGTGCACGGGCCGCTAAAGGTGCAAGGTGCGCCTCCATCCTAACCCTCCTCAGAGGGCCACCGCCAGCGCGCCCACTGCCACCGACGGCAGGCTTACGGGCAGTTGCGCCCACGTTTCGCCCCGGTCGCTGCTGGCGAAGAGCTTGCCGCCGTCGGTGCCGGCGTAGACTAGGTTGGGCGACTTGGCGTCCCAATCGAAGGCCACCACCATATCCTCGGCTTCCTCGCCGCTGCCCAGTCCTTCGACCAGCCGCCAGTTTTGGCCGCCGTCGGTGGAGCGGTAGAACTGCGGGGCCTTGCGGCGGGCGTTTTCGGACACCGTGACCAGCACCAGGTCGGCGTCGTCCGGGGCGGCGGCTATGTGCAGGGCGTAGCGGCGCTCCAGACCGCCGTTTATCCGCTCCCACTGGTCGCCGCCGTCGTTGCTGCGGTAGGGGGCGCTGGCGGTGGCGGCATAGACCCGCTGCGGTTGGCCTGGCCCCAAATGCAGGCAGTGGATGTCGTCGTCCAGGCCCGGCAACTGCCGCCAGTTACTGCCGCCGTCCGACGAGCGCACCACGCCGCCCACCTCGATGCCGGCATACAGCAGGTTGGCGTCGCCAGGCGATACCCGAAGGTCGCGGACGTGGGAGTCGCGGGTGGGAGCGTGAAATCCCCACTCACTCGATTCCGGCACGGCCCGGAACTCCGGGCGTTCCCGCCAGCTTTCGCCGCCGTCTTTCGACTGGAAGATAGCGGCCGGTTCGCTTCCTGCGTAAATTGAATCCGCTTCTGACGGATGGGCCAGCACGCTGTGGGCGTAGTCGGTGGGATACGCCCCCAGATGAGTCCAAGACTGCCCGCCGTCGTCAGTGCGGTATACGCCCGCCTCATAGGCCGCCAGCCAGGCGCGCTCCCGGTTCACCGGGCTGGCCGAGAGCCGGGCGGCGGCGTGAGGAAGCGGTGTGACAGGCCCGCGCCGCCAGGTCTTTCCGTCATCCTCGCTGCTGACGGCGCAAACACCGTCGTGCATCCCCACATAGATTAAACGCTGCTCTTGCGACATAGTCCGCCTCCAGTTAAGGCTATTGCCCCCCGCTGTTTAGCGGGATTATATGCCATTTCAAGCCGATGTTGTCAGGGGCGGCGCAGGGCGCGACGCCGGGGTTTACGAATACCGATGGCGATACTATGATATATGGGATAAATGGGTGGTTAGCTCAGCCGGTTAGAGCACCTGCTTTACACGCAGGGGGCCGCAGGTTCGAGTCCTGCACCGCCCACCACTATCAGGCCTCACTCTAGTAGCGCCTTCGATAGCAAGTGATTGGCCCCGGCTTCTCAGCTCGCGTCGGTCTGCTGGTGGCGGCCTATGTAGCCGACGATGACCTTGCGCAGGCCGTCATCCCAGTCGAAGGCTATGCGGATGGTGTAGCGGGCGTCGAAGTTGGTGCCTTTGCCGATATGCTCCTCCAGCCGGTAAGTTTTGCCGTGGGCGTGAGCAGTGTAAGACTTTCGGTAGCGCGACACCGTGGTTTCCCCTTGGTCGCTTTTGTACCACCACCCGCAGGCTTCTTTGATTGACTGGTCAAAGTTGGTTATCCGCAACTCTCCCATCTTGGACTTGTAGTAGGTGGTGGCCAGCCACTGTAGGGCCTGCCACACTTTCTCGGGCCGGTTGAAGGGGTTAGACCCAACGCTGGACTCTGAATTGGGCGCAAAGGTTATCACCCCGGGGAACTGCTTCTTGGCCATCTCTACGGCGGTGTTGACACTGTCCACTTCCGTTGCAGTATCTGCTCCGGCGCCCGAAGCGCTGCCTTGGGACGTTAAAAAAGACAGCCGCCAAGAATCCTCCATCTCTTGGCTTTCGTAGAGTTCCTGCTTCAACACCTCCACCTCATCGCGCAGGTTCTGGTTCTCCGATCTGAGCGCGTTAGTCTCTTCGTTCAGCCCGTGGTTTTCCGATTGCAATGCGGTGAATTCCGCAGCGTTGACTCCGGCGTGTTCCTCATAGGAGATCTGGGTGGTGGAGGTCTCGGCAGCGGAGAGACCTTCTTGGGGCGATGTCGCCGGAAGGGAATCATGGCCGTGAGCGGGCGTGGCTGGCATAGACTTCTCTGGGGTTCTTTCCGCGGGGCCTTCAGCAGGAAATTCCAGGTCGGGAGGAGTCGGAGGGCTACCATCCGGATTGCCAGTTTCTTGGGTCATCAGGCCATCAATTTCCTGAATCGCTTCCAGTATGACGGGCAGCAACTCGTCCCGCTGGCGAATGCGTTCCCGTTCTTCGCTGATGCTGGGGGCCCGGTCGTGGATTGGCTGATATTCGGCCAGCAGCGACCACAATCTTTCCGCAGAGCGCAGGGCCACTGCGAAATCGGCTTTCTGTGATACCCTTGCCGTAGCCCACGTTTCGGTATCCTGCTCAAAGAACGCCAGCAGCTCAGAGAACTCGGTCCTAACCGTTTGGAACACCGCGTCGATATCGTCGGCCCATTTAAGTTCCGCCTCTTTCTCCGTGATCAGCGATGATACCGATTCAATGAAATTGGGTAACACCTCCCTCCACTCTAGCGCAGTGGAAGGCAAGGCCTTTAGGAAATCCAGGAATTGGTCAAGGTATTCAGCGGTGGGGCCTGCCACTTTGTCAAGCTCCGCTTCTCCGTCCGCTACCGGCGCCCGGCCGGTCACATAGCACAGCATGAGCGCTGCGTCGTCTTCGCTGAAATCGTCTTCCGCATTCTCGTGAATGAACTTATCCCTCTGAGAATGCCAGTGATTTGGAGGCCAGGGCCTGCGGAACTTTCCTGCTTGGAAGTCCGGGTATTCTGCCTCCATTCCCGCGTTTTTCAGATGCTCGACCATCTTGTCATGCAGCGCCTGTTGAGATTCCGCCCATGCGCGCAGAACCGCCCCGGACAGTTCCGGGGATAAGTAAAGGGCCTGCGAAACCGGATCCCGCAACACGGTGTGGGGCGCGCGAAAGGCGTCCCGATAGCCGGTCACCCTGATTCGGCTCTTCTGGATAGCCGAATTGAGGGCGCTGTTTGCTTCACTGGACAACTGGGTGCGAAAACTGAGCGCACGGCTAACCACAGCCTCACGGTATGTTTGGTTCATTGCCTCGTACACTGCGCTCAATTGCAGACTCTTTTCGTCTAGTGGTTCACTGTCTGGCATCTCTTTCAACTCCAGATTTTGTCGCCTCGATCTCTCGCAGCCGCAGAAAGTCTAAACCATATCTTAATCTTAGATTACGCTGGGGTAACGGGCAATCAGCGCCTGCCAAAGGCCCTGGCCGAAGGGCGAGGGCCGGGGGAATGAATGCAATGAATGCAAGGTATCGCACGCGCAATGGCGCGAATTGACAATGTGGAACGCATCATTCAGAATCGGCCCAGCCTTCACTCTGAGATAGGAGGGTTTCATTATGTTAAAAATCGGCCACACTGTGGTGCGTCCGGGCCGGCGCCACGGCGACGACCCGGTGGAAATTCCAGTACCCGAAGAGTTGGAAACTGTTCCCGGCATTCCTATGAACCGCAAGGACATTGACTTTTACAGCCGGGAGTACCCCTTACAGCGCCAGCAAGTGGAACACGCCGCCGATACCGAATGGGCGCCTAGTGTCGGCACCCCCGCAATGCAGAAGTATCATCATGAGCATCAGGCTGTGATGGAGCAGTTCTACCCCCTGATGAACCGCACTGGCGACTTGCCGCCCACCGGCACGCCCACGGGCGAGGATGTAAGCGAACTGATTCGTGCCAAGGCCCGCGAGATGGGCTACCTGGAAGTTGGTTTCACGGCCCACGACTCTCGCTACATCTACCAGGATCGCAAAGATCACGTTAAATTCGGAAACGCCATCTGCCTGGCCCTGGAGCAGGATTACGCCGAGACCCAGACGGCACCCAGCATGGCCGCAGAACACGGACACTACGGCACCTATGAAATCCAGGCTCCGATGGGGCTGGATATGGTGGACTTTATCCGCTCGCTGGGCTACGGAGCGCAGCTTCACGGCCCCAGCAATCATAGCGCCGCAACCATCCCGATGTTCGTCGCTGCCGGTCTGGGCCAGTTGGGAGCAAACGGACAGTTGCTCACGCCTCACGCCGGCGCACGCTGCCGCCTGCAAATTATCACCACCGACGCCCCTGTCACATACGACGAGCCGGTGGACTACGGTTTCCATGCCTTCTGTCAGGTCTGCCAGGTCTGCGTCAACCGCTGCCCAGGCCGCGCCCTTATGCGGGAAAAAATCTGGTGGCGCGGCGTGGAGAAGAACAAGCTCATCTACAAGCGCTGCCGCCCAGTTATGTCGCGCTACGAGGGCTGCGCCATCTGCATGAAGGTCTGCCCCATCAACAAGTATGGGGCCAAGGCCGTTATGGAGTATTACGCTCAGACCGGGCAGGTGCTGGGCAAGGGCACCCACGACCTGGAAGGCTACACGCTGCACGAGGAAAGCACCAGCAAGTATGCCACCGGCTACTTCGGCCCAGGCGAACTGCCCACCTTCAACGCGGAGTTCTTCAAGATTCCCAGCGGCACCCGCGAGAACGCCGCTCTCGAAGACCTAATCGAGCACATCAAGAACAATAACAGCGATCTTGACCGCCCGGAGAGCGAAGAAAAGCTGTTCAACTTCCGCGACCGCCTCAAGGCCATTGTCTCCGGCGAGAGCGTCAGCGACAGCACGATGTTCTAGCAGGCGGCGATCTGAGAAGGCTTCAGTAGGGGCGCACAAGGCCGTGCGCCCCTACATCTTGCCCCGCACAATAGTTGGGCTTAAATCAAGGCAAGACTGGGACACTATACTTACTGACAGAGAAGGACTGACCAGTGAAGCAATCATGGTGGGCCGAAGGGGAACTGTTCGAGGGCTGTAACTGCAACCTGCTCTGCCCTTGCCATATCACCTTTCGCCAACCCCCTACCAACGGTTACTGCGACGCCATCTGGGGCGTGTCATTTGAGCAGGGGCGGTTCGGCGAGGCGGACCTGGCAGGACTGGGCGCCGTGGTATTCGTTCACTCACCCGGGCCGACTATGGCCGATGGTGACTGGACTTCGGTGCTGTATGTTGACCGGGCCGCTACCAATGAACAGTCGGCCGCTCTTTGGGCTATCTTCAGCGGCGTAGCCGGCGGCCCGTGGGAGATTCTTAGCCAGTTCTACCGTGGCGAACAATTGGCTGCGGTGCGGCAAGTACCGCTGGGTATCACCATTGACGCTGCTTCCCGTACCCTGCGCGCCTCAGACCGGGTACTGCTGGAGGTGCAGGCCATCCGGGGCGCCGACCGCGAGGGATTGGCAACCATCACCAACCTTCGCAATGTGATCCACGGAAACGTCCACACCCTGGCCCGCTCCAACCAAATCGTCAAAGACGAAGCTATCTCTTGGGAAGAACAAGGCAAGCACGGTTTGTACAGCCGCTTCCGCTGGGAGGGTACACTGCCCCACTAATCTTCCCCAAAAGGACAGAGGATATCTTATCGGGCAATCAGGTCGCGGAACACGCGGCCTTCTTTCATCACTAATCCGATGCTTTCCCGTTCTTGCAGGACGGTTATGTCGCCCAGGGGATTGCCGTTCACGACTATCAGGTCGGCCAGCTTGCCCGGCTCCACAGTTCCGAGGTCCCGATCCAGTCCGCAGCAGGCAGCGGCCTCCTTGGTCCCTGCGATGATAGCCTGCATTGGCGTCATCCCCGCCCCGGCCAGCATATCCAGCTCAATGGCGTTGTTCCCGTGAAACCAACCTCCGGCGTCGGTTCCGGCCACCACTCGCACGCCGTATCGCATGGCCTGCTGCACCGTTTCTATGTGATGTTCCCGGAACTCTCGCGCTTCCACTTGCGCTACCGGATTGCCCTCGGCGGAGTGGTGGGCGAAGACGGTCAGCGTCGGCACCAGGGTAATGTCCTTATCGGCCATCATCATCAGAAGATCATGATCGAGGTCGAGATAGCAGCCGTGCTCGATGGAGTCCACGCCCGCCTCCACTGCCGTGCGAAGGCCAGGCCCACCGACGGCGTGGCAGGCCACCCGACGGCCTTGGGCGTGGGATTCGGAAACCAACGTTTTAAGCTCATCCAGGCCATAGCAGGCATCGGAGCCCAGGTGAGTGGCCCGCCCGAATCCGGTTTGGAAGACCTTGATGAGATCTGCGCCCACGCGGGCGTTCTCCCGCACTACGGCGCGAATTTCGTCCGCCCCGTCGGCGACGGCGTAGGGAATGTTGGGGTCGGGCATTGAATAACGCCGATGCCCCGAAAGGGTGGGCCGGTCCTGAACGCTGTGGGTCGGCCCCAGCGGGCCGGCGGCCACCAGCAGGCGCGGGCCCTCCACGAGGCCCTCGTTGACCGCCGCCTTGAATCCGGCGTCCAGCCAGCCGCAGTCGCGTATGGTGGTGTAGCCCGATTGCAGCGTGTCCTCGATAACGCGGGCAATACGCACCGTCCGGGTGCTGCGCGGTTCTGTCATCCCCCACCGGCTCAGCAGGTCGTATGTGAAGGACGCCAAGTGGTCGTGGCAATCAATGAGGCCGGGCATCACCGTATGGCCTGATACATCAATCTGCTGGGTTCCTTCTGGCACAGCTATGGCCTCCCGCGGCCCAGCGGCTACGATGCGCCCGTCGCCTCCCACCAGCACGGACGAATCGGTCAGCGGCTCTCCACCGCGGCCGTCAATCAGCATTCCGCCAACTATAGCCTGCATAATCACCCCTCGATATTTGTCCGCTTAGTGGTTGCCCAAGCCAATGGGGCGGATGCTATCTTAGCGTATACGGTCAAGAATAGCGGACCCTTAGCCAGGGGAAAAGAAGCGCATGCTGGAGCGTGAAGTATCAACCTGCCTGAACTGGCCTCGCCGTCAACCCGTGCAACCACGTTGTTGTTGAGGTAGCGCCACTGTTTATATCAGGTAGGGGCCGCACTACTGGACGGCAGGCGGTACATATCATATAAAGTAGTGCGGCCCCTAAATCCGTCAGGTATGAGCCAACTTAGAAACGGCGGTGATGGCTGTCGGAGGCACGCTACGGGGCGCGGCGAAGAATGCAACCTGCGTTGGCGGTTTTTGCCTTGATTTGCGATGGCGCGTCCGCAATGGGCCTTCTGGGAAAGGCGGCAGTCCGGTGGATTGCCGCCTGCAAAAAGCCGCCGTAGACGCGCTTATGAGCGCGGGTGTCCTCCGGCTAGATAGCCTGCCAGAAACGGCGGCCTTCGGCGCGCACAATGCGGCCGAATCCGGGCGCGGTTAAATGGACGGCGGCGACCGGAATGCCTTCCTGCTCGAGACGGTTCATCATATCGCGGCGGGTTATGCGGGTTTGCTCCGGGTCTATGTCGGCGCGGGAGACCCAATCGGTGTTTTCAATCTGCACCGTATTGTGAAGCACGTCGCCCAGCACCAGTCCCCGTTCGCCTTGTGATGAAATCATGATGCTCATGTGGCCCGGCGTGTGGCCCGGAGATGAGATCATGGTCAGCTCGCTTGTGAGCTGATGCTCGCCTTCCATCAGCTCCAGCACGCCCAACCCTTCCAGCGGCCAGACGCAATCCGGCGCGTTGGGGAAACGGGCTTCTATCAGCGCCGGGTCGTGGCACGCTTCCCAGTCCTTGGCGCTGACGTAGTACCTGGCATTGGGGAAAGTAGCGACGTAGCTGCCATCTTGGGAAACGACATTCCAGCCGATATGGTCGCGGTGGGCATGGGTCATTACCACCATATCCACATCTTCAGGCTTCATGCCGTGGGCGGCGAAGTCGTTGAGCAGCTCACCCCACGGGGTTTCCGGAGTAGGCTTGGGGCCAAGCCCAGTGTCCACGGCAATGGTGCGGCCCTCGGAACGGATGACGAAACAGGCAAGGTTGAAGCGGACGCCGCCTTCAGCCGTCAGGTGGCTTTCGTGCCCATGCCAGTCCTCGCCCGGGATGGCGGGAAAGAAATTACAGAGGTCAAACTCCAACAGCCCGTCGGAAAGGGAAGTAATCTCGACGTTGCCGATGTTCAGCTTGTTGCCGGGCATTTCGGGCCTCCTGACGTTTCGGATTGCCTGTCCGATTATAGAATGCCGCTTACCGGGTGGCAATTCAGACAAGGGAACATCAGCGAGGAGCAAAACCCGTCATTGTGAGCGCAACGTGACTGCCCCGTCCGGTTTTGGGCTTACACGATAGATATCCCATACTGCTACAGCGAGATTCTTTGGTGCGCAGAATGACAATTAACAGACCCGAGTTTGCCTATCTCCAAGGAAATGACAAAGACTTTCTCCCTGTCATTCCTGCGAAAGCGGGAGTGGCGGAACCCTGTAATCCCAAAACGAAAAATGAAAAAGTCCGGGGAAGATGAAGCGAAGGCCGGCCCCGGCTTGGAGCTGCGAGTAGTGTTGCCGATAAATGACTTGCGCCGAGGCTGCGCCCTTTATCGCGCCGAGGCGGCCGCCAGGATGCTTACATCCTTCACTTCTATGTTGGAGACCAGCATGACCAGTTCTTCCAGGCGGCGCACCTCAAATTCTATGAAGTCGTCTTCCACTACCATGTAGCGGGAAACCACTTCCAAAATTTCCTGCTTCATCTGTCGCATCATGTCCGGCGCCAGCTCAATGCGGTCCTGGATGAGAACCAATCGCAGCCGCTGCCGGGCAATATCGCTGGAACTTTGGGTATTCTTGCCGAAAAGCCTGAGCAGCCAACGAAACAGTTCACGCATGGGAGTATGCCCTCCCTTTCAGGCCCACTATGTCCCGCAGCTTGTTGAACATTCCAGGGCGGGGCGTAATTTCAACTATCGGCACTTCCTCACCGTCTATCCGCGCAGCGATGCGCTGGAAGGCCGATCCTGCGGTGGAACGGACATCGTGCACCACCGGCACCCCGCGGTTGGCTGCGGATATGGTGCGTTCATCGGCCGGGACGAGGCCGATGACCTCGATTGCCAGCAGTGATTCCACGTCCCTCTGACTCATCATATCTCCCCGCCGAACCATGTCTGCGGAGATGCGGTTGATTATGAGCCGCGGCCGGTGTAACCCAGACGCTTCCAGCAGGCCGACAACCCGGTCGGCGTCTCGGATGGCCGCAACTTCCGGGGTGGTGACGATTATTGCTTCCTGAGCTGCAGCGGTGGCATTCTTGAACCCCTGCTCTATGCCCGCCGGGCAGTCAATCAGGATGTAGTCGTATCCCTGCTCCAGCCCGGCGCACAGTTCCCGGAGCTGGCCGGAATCTATGCTGTCCTTATCGCGGGTCTGAGCCGCAGGAATCAGGTACAGCTCCAGCCCCTGCTTGTCCTGGATCATCGCCTGACGTATCCGGCACTTGCCCTCTATGACGTTCACCAGGTCGTAGACGATGCGGTTTTCCAGCCCCATGATTACGTCGAGATTGCGAAGGCCTATGTCGGTGTCTATAACTACCACGCGGTGGCCCCGCATGGCCAAGGCGGCACCGATGTTGGCGGTTGTAGTTGTCTTTCCGACGCCGCCCTTGCCCGAGGTGATGACGATAGTTCTACCCGTCATAAAGTACCCCTTTTGTGTATCTGGCGAAACGCCCGGCGAATGGGGATATGCAGATTGCTCCCCGCCGCGTGTAGGCAATACTTATTTGCCCGATTTCAGCGTCCCTGCCGCGCTTCCTCCCTCTGCGGTTTTTCCAGATTGCCGGCTCGGTTGTCAGCCCGGCCGCTGGCCCGGCCGCTGGAATGACAGCTTCACAATTGCCGATGCGAATGCGAGGAGACGCGATTTCCAGGGCGATGATTGCAGCCTTGCTGTCGCCAGAGGCCCCGGCGTGAGGCAGTCCCTTGAGCGCGCCCATCACTACTATGTCGCCGTCAGCCTTAATCTCCGAGCCTGGGTTGACGTCCCCAAGCACAACCACGTCGCCATAGTGGTGAATGGACTCTCCGGATCTAAAGGTGCTTCGAATCAGCATTGCCTGGGTTCTGTTGCGCTGATTGCCGCGGGCGAGGTCTGTGAAAGCGCAATCCAGCGCACCGCTCCCGGCCAACGGACGCCTTGCCGCAAATCGCCACGGGTATCGGTGCGAGGCGTCTTCCGGGCATTCTTCAGATTCAGTGATGTAGTCCCCTTCAGTAATGCAGTCACCAATGGTCGAGACGAAGCGTGAGACCGTCAACCCTGAGTTTTCCTGGAAGATACGTCGCAGGGTGGCCTTTTCCCTTGCGGTGAGTCTGCGCATCCCAGTATTGACACTTACTCCGCCCTCGGAAAAAAGCGCCCCCTGCCTCTCGGACAACTGTTTTGTCAGTTCACGGGCTATTTTCTCCATTGGCGCGTCTTCATCGATGATGAAGGCGATGTCGCTCCCGCGTCCGGCGATGTTCACGGCCTGGCCCTTGGCGGCCCTGCCAGCCCCATTTGACCGGCTAGATACAATGGACGGAGACTCGGATACAACCACAGCTCACCCCATTTCGGGTTATGTCACCTAGGTTATATCAGCCTATATCTGAAAGAATCAATGAGTTTTTGTTCAATTTTTGAGAAGTTTTCCGGTTATGTGAACTAGACTAAATTGATAAAAAGCCGCGCCCTATCCCAGGGCGCGGCTGACGGCCATAGGCTAAACCCTGATGTTATTGAGATGAGGCTAGTCGCGAGTTCCGAAGAGGGCGACTGAGCAGGTAAAAGAGCCGGGACGCCCGCCCAGGTTATGGGTCAGGCCCAAGTCGGCCTTCTGGAGCTGACGGGCCCCAGCCCGGCCCTGGAGCTGCTTGTAGACTTCGTATATCATGCGGATGCCGCTGGCCCCAATGGGATGCCCGAAGCATTTAAGGCCGCCGTCGGTGTTTACCGGCAGGTCGCCTTCCAAGGTGAACGTGCCGGCCTCTACGTCGGCGCTGGCGCGGCCGCGAGGGCTGAAGCCGAGGTCTTCGTAAATGATCAGTTCGGTGATGGTGAAGCAGTCATGCACCATCGCCAGGTCAATTTCGCGGCGCGGGTCGTTGATGCCCGCCTCCTGGTAGGCCGATTGACTGGCCCGCACCGACTCCGGGAAATGAGTGAAGTCCCAGTCGTTGCGCATAATGCCAAAGGCGCCCACAGATAAACCCAAGCCCTTGACCAGGATGTAGTCGTCGCGGAAAGTTTTGGCGATTTCCGGCGTGGTGATGATGGCGGCGGCGGCCCCGTCGCTGACGCCGCAACAGTCGAACAGGCCCAGAGGCCAAGCTACCATCGGAGCGTTGGCCACCTGCTCGGTGCTGACTTCCCGCTGGAAGTGGGCCTTGGGGCTCATGGTGCCGTTGTGGTGGTTCTTGGATGCGATCTGGGCCAGCGTCTGCTTCCCTTCCTCGAAGGGTATGCCGTATTCGTGGAAGTAGCGAGTGGCGGCCAGGGCGAACTGCGAAGGCGGCGGAACCGGCGGGTTGACGTCGGATCCGGGGGCTTCCGGCACGGCCAGGCCGGAGAACCCGGAGTCTTTCAGCTTCTCCACACCCAAGGCCAGCACGATGTCATATACCCCGGCGGCCACGGCGTAGCAGGCGTTTCGGAAGGCGTCGGTGGCGGTGGCGCAGGCGTTCTCCACGCGGGTGATGGGGATGTAGTCCAGTTTCAGGGCATCGGCCAGCGGCTGCCCGGTGCGGAAAGATGACACAGTGCCCAGCCAAGCCGCCTGAATGTCCTTCCCCTCGATGCCAGCGTCTTCGTATGCCTCATAGGCCGCTTCCACCATCAGGTCGGCGGAACTGGCGTCCCACCGTTCCCCGAACTTGGTGCAGCCCATGCCGATGATGGCAACCCGGTCCTTGATTCCGCTCATAACAACCTCTGCCTTCTTTGCGTTTCCTGATATTAGCCGACAGCGACAGATTGGCCAGCCGCCACCCGGCGCGGCACTGCCTTCCAGTAGTAGTTATGTATGCCGTTGACCACCCGGAGCTTGCGGAAACTCATTTCCACCGGCAGGCCAATTTTTATTTCGTCCAGTTCCCGGTCGGTGACCATGCACAGGGCGCGGCCTCCGCCGTCGAAGTCCACCACGGCTATAACCAGCGGGGTATCGGTGGTTCCGGCCAGGTAGTCCATAGAATAAGTGAACACCTTGCCGGGCCGGTCACTCAATCGCAGCGGGGCGGAGTCGTCTCGGGCCTGGCACTTCACGCACACCCGTTGCGGAGGATACTGCACGAAGCCGCATTGATTACAGGTGGCGCCATAAAACCGGACGTTGCGGTCGCCTTCCCGCCATAGCGCCGACACCGATGGCGATGGCGACTGCGGACGGCGCGAGGCGGCGTCGGTAAGCCACACATCGCGCCATCGAGCGTAGGTTTCGTAGCTGTCTAGCGCATGGCCGGAATTGAGGTAGCCGCTAACGCCGTTGCTGGCCCTTCCGTTCCCCGCTTGCGCCGTAGTCCGGAAGCCAATAACGTCGCTCCCGTCCCCGTAGGACACGGCAACGACAAGCTGCCCCGGCGCGGTATCCTCCAACGCTGAGGCCAGCAGCATCAGAACGAAGGCCGCGCCGGTGTTGCCGAGGCGTCCGAACATGGCGTCTTGCACCTGTTCCGGGGTGAAGCCTAACTGTCGCGCCAATTGGGCGTGGCGGCGTCCGTCGGGGGCGTAGAGGGCCAGCTTGCTCACATCCCGCGCTGAAATGCCCTGCCGCTCCATAAACCCGGCGATGGCATCGCCCAAGATGCGCTCCAGCCCTTCTTCAATAGCGAAACGATCTTCCCAGGAACGCACAAACTGGTCGCCGGAGCTGCGCCAGACGTCCATCATGTTTTCGGAGATGCTGTATGACCCTTCATACTCGGCAACGACGCCTTCTTGGGAGACGACGAAGGCGGCGGCCCCGTCGCCGGAATTGCGCTCGGCGTCGCCCTTGGGCGCGCCCTGCCGGTTGTCGCTGGCGATGACCAACACTTGCCCGGCGGAACCGGCGGCCACTGAGTCCAGAGCCTGTTTCAGTGCTGTGGTTCCGGCGCGAAGCACGTCGGTTATGTCGGCGGTGAAGATGTCGCGGCGCAGGTCGAGAGCCGTGGCGATGATTGAGGCGCAGCCCTTCTCGGCGTAGGGAGGCGTGGTTGTGGCGAAGAGCAGACCATCAATCTGCGAGCGGTCGCGCCCGGTGAGGCAGTCGAGGCCCGCCGCCACCGCCATGCTGACGCTGTCCTCGTCGAAGTTGGCTACTGACCGCTCTGCCCGAGAATCCCAGCCGCCAGTAGCGGAGCCCAGACGGTAACGGGGTACATAGGCCCCAAAGGCCGCGATTCCAGCCACAGACGCCCTCCAGAAACGGGATGTGCCAATGCTATCAGGACAGGAATTTGGGTGTCAACGTGGACGAATACGTAGTATGTCCACACTAGGCGCTGGCGACGCCACTCTTGCCTCGATGTTCCAGCAATGTTTGGTTAGGCTACGGCAAATCGATATTCGGCAAACACATCTCCGGGCAGTTTGCGGTCAAGTCGCCAAGTGATTTGTATAGGACGTTCAGAGCGGTGTTTGACGTAGCTGGCGGTGCCAGCGCATAGGTAAGGCATGGTTTGGCCGGTGATACCCTGACGGGCAGTACGAATAAATAGCACGACGTTGGATCCGCGGTCTTGGTGGTTAAAGTAGCGTTGTGCAGTCTCGCTGTTTGCCGAAGTGCTTGCCTGGCTTTCCCAGTGAAACAATTCGTCGCTTATCGCATAATCTAGGTAGCGGGTGGTTGGGGAGTAATCTTTTTCCGATTTTTGCAGAGTGATTAACAGGAGGTCGGTTTGGCTTGCGGCGTGCCAATAGACCCCGGATTGGATTCGGAACGGCTGGGTAACGCTGGACGCGCCAAAGGCGCTAAGAATTTCGTCTAATCTGTAATGGGCATGAACCTGTAATGGGATTGGATGAGGCAACGCAATAGGGTAGTGGAGATGGACTATTTGCCGTTCAAGAATCGGTAACAGTTCAAGTAACTCCAATCGGATAGCTTCATGTCGCCATAAGTCCTCTGTGGCGGCGTCTAGGGAGACGTAATTGCCTTTCTTGGGATTGCTCAAGGTCAGCAACAAGCCCGATAAACGGCGTCGGGCCGTCTCGTCGAAGCTGCTGGCCATTGGGGCTTGTGGCTCAGTGAGGAACTCGCGGTAGCTTTCGATTCGCTCTTGGTCATCATAATGCAAGGTTCGCTGAATACCTCGCCGAAATCTATCTTCGTCAGCGGCTTTTGCTGGAACCGGAAGACCAGCGGCACGGCGTAACTCTGTCCAGCTTCCGTTGCTTTGATAAATGTCGGCAGGTTCCAAACCCGCCTCTTTAAGATATGTAGTTAGTGATACATCGCCCAGCACTCGGAGTTCTTTTACCTTCTGGCTCCGGTTATTGGGAATGGAGTTTCGGACGTTGTTGAGAATTATCTCTCGGGATACTGAGTCAAGCTCGATTTGGCAGCCCGGCGGGAGGAAGGGGAAATTTCCCTGAATGTCGGATTCTAACTCTCTACGGGTTCGGCCCAGCAAGGCGCGAAAGCGAAGGTCAAAACGAAACTCTTGCCTTTGATAGCCCACAAAATCGAGAACGGTGAGAACATCTTTGTTTTCAGCTTGGCGTAAGCCGCGTCCGAGTTGCTGTAGAAATATGGTAGGGCTATCCGTTGGCCGTAGCATCAGCACCACGTCTACCGCAGGAATATCCACACCTTCGTTGAACAGGTCAACGGTGAATATAATCTGCGCTTGCCCGCGCCTTAGCTCCGCCAATTTTTCGTTCCGCTCATGTTGCGAGGTTTCAGCGGTGACTGCATAGGCTGAAATTCCAGCCTTCTGAAACTGGTGGGCCATAAACTCAGCGTGGCGGATGCTTACACAAAATCCCAAGGCGCGCATTCGCTTTGGGTCGCTCACTTTGTCCTGTATTGCCCCTATGACCTGTGCAATCCATGATTGGCTGCCAGTGTAGAGTTGAGTGAGTTCGTTTACATCGTATCCTGTTCCTCGCCGCCAGGCAATTCTGGACAAGTTCTGACCGTCGTGGATGCCGAAATAGTGAAACGGCGATAGCAAACCTTGTTCCAAGGCGTCCCAGAGGCGCAGTTCCACTGATGTTCTGCCGTCGAACCAGCGCAGGATGTCTAGGCCATCGGCCCGCTCCGGTGTAGCCGTTAGCCCTAGCAGGTACTTAGGGCGCAGGTGATTAAGAAGTGTTTCATAAGTTGGCGCTGCGGCATGGTGGAACTCGTCAACGATTACGACATCGAATCTTTCCGGGTCAAAATTAGAAACATCGGCGGCGTTGATGGACTGGATTGACGCAAATACATTTGTCCACTGGTTTGGCCTCTGCCCTGATACCCATAATTCACCAAAAATTCCGTCATTGAGGACGTGTCGGAATACTGCCCGGCTTTGTTCAAGTATCTCACTGCGGTGGGCTACGAAAAGCAGATGGGACCGCGGTTCAGTGGATTGTAGCCGACGATAGTCTAGGGCAGCCACTACTGTCTTGCCGGTGCCAGTGGCGGCTACGATCAGGTTATCCCGATGTCCCCGGTCCCGTTCTACTTGTAGCTGGTCAAGCATTTGGCGCTGGAAAGGGTACGGCTCGATGGTGAACGGTGTCAGGATGGAGTCATCACGTTTTGCTAATGCCGCAACCTGCGAAAAACGTTCGGTGTCTAAATCCTCAAAGTGATGGTCTTCCCAGTAAGTCGAAAAGGTACGTTCGAAAGCGTCAATCAGTTCGGGGTTAAGACGTTGCGAAGCACGAACGTTCCACTCTAGGCCAGTGGCCTGTGCGGAATGTGTCAGATTGGACGAACCGATATATACCGTTGAAAAACCTGATTCTCGATGAAAAAGCCAGGATTTGGCGTGTAAACGAGTTGAGCCGGTTTCGTATGAGACCTTCACATGTGCGCCGATTTTAGCTAAGTCTTCCAGAGCGCGCAGTTCGGTTGTTCCAGTGTAAGTAATAGTAATGACTCGGAGAGGCTTGCCGTTGGCGACGTGTCTGCTTAAAGCGTCGCGGAAGTGCCTGATGCCGCTCCAGCGGATAAAGGCGAGCACTAGGTCAATCCGGTCGGCCGATTCAATCTCAGCCGAGATTTCGTTGCCTATGGACGGCTGGCCGCGCCCGTTGGTCATTAGCACGGTATCGCGCAGAGGTGTTAAGGGACGGGTGATGCTTACTGGCCCGCCGGATGGAGCTAGCGGCTCAACCGCACCCAGACGCAGCACATCCTGGTCAATGTGCAAGCCTGACTGAGGCGATTCTGGGTATAACTCGCGGATGGTATTTAGAACTGCCTTAGATAGCTCGAAAGCGGCCTTAACACGCGTACCCCGTCTATGGGTCGCAAGGGTCTGTTTCACCCATTCTCCGACTACTTCCCCAACTCGGTCAGGAATTTCAGCAGGATCTACCGAGTGAATATCGGCCAGTAGACGCCGCTCTGTCAGTGTTTGCAGTTGCTCGTGCAGCAGATTGTCTACTAGAGTGTCGTAAAGTCCCGGAGGAAGTTGGCGCATGCTCAATTACATCCGGCTCTGTGCTACGTTGGGGTTGAATTCCCCGCCCCTAGAGCTCGAACTCCTGCACGTTCTCCGCTATTGTCAGCTTGGCTCCTGTCAGGGCCTGCACTTCTTCCGGAGTCCAGCCTGGGGCCACTTCTTTGAGCAACAGGCCTGCGGTGGTGCGCTCGATTACGGCCAGGTCGGTCACTATCAGATAGACGCAGCCCTGGCCGGTGACCGGGAAGGTGCATTCTTCAACGATTTTTGGGTTGTTCTGCCGGTCGGTATGCTCCATGGCCACGATGACGCCGCTGGCTCCGGCAGCCAGGTCCATAGCCCCGCCCACGTTGCCCACGCCGCGTTGGGGCAGCATCCAGTTGGCGAGGTCGCCCTTAGCTGACACTTGGTGCGAGCCTAGCACTGTAACGTCCACGTGGCCGCCGCGAATCATGGCGAAGGCTTGGGATGAATCGAAGAAAGACATCCCAGGCATTGATTCCAAGAACTGGCCGCCAGCATTTATCAGGTCTATGTCCTCCTCCCCTTCCTCGGCCAGGGGGCCACAGTTGAGGATGCCGCTCTCGCTGTGGTAGAACACCGTCCGCCCTTCCGGGAGGAAGCTGGACACCAGCGTCGGGATGCCGATTCCCAAGTTCACGTAGGCGCCGTCGGGCAGTTCCTTGGCCACCCGCATAGCTATAATCTCGCGCGGCAGCCTTTCCTTCCCGGCGAGCGAATCGAAATCAACAGCCATCTGAATGTCCTTCTCCTACGTTACGCCGTTTCCAAGTAGGGCGAGAAGTCTGCGGGCCGTTTGACGATGCGGTTGACGAACACGCCGGGGGTCACGATTTCCTCAGGGTCGAGCTGGCCTGGCTCCACGATTTCATCCACTTCGACCACTGTGATGCGGGCGGCGGTGGCCATCACCGGGTTGAAGTTGCGCGACGTTCCTTTATAAATCATGTTGCCCAGCGTGTCGGCCTTGTGCCCCCGGATGATGCAGAAGTCGGCGAGGATACGTTGCTCCAACACATAGGGGCGTCCGTCTATCTCCCGCAGTTCCTTCCCTTCGCCAAGCAGCGTGCCTGCGGCGGTGGGGGTGTAGAAGGCGGCCACTCCGGCCCCGCCGGAACGGAGCCGCTCGGCCAGAGTTCCCTGCGGCGAAACTTCCAAGCTGGACTCGCCTTCCTGGTAGGCTCGCTCAAAGGCGCTGGGGCGATTTATGGACGGCGATACCGGGTAAGAGGCAATCGCCTTGGCGACCTGGCCGTTTTCCACCAAAATAGTGTGGTCTATGGGAATCACTCCTTCGGGCGCTCCGAACCTGGCAACGCGGGCTATGCCGGCGGTGTTGCTTATAATGGTGAGGCCCTTGGTTCCGCGGTCACGCAGGGCCGTCATCAGGTAGTGGGCCATCCCGCCAGGCCCGCCGAAGCCGTCCACGTTGACGATCGCGCCTTCGGGGACGTCACTGAGGGCTTCGGCTGCGCTGGCGTAGACTTTGTTGGGCCACGGCCACGGCGACGCGTCGAAATACATCTCGCGAAGGTCGGACGCCACCGACAGGGGCGCTGCTGTCGCGGCGGTTATGTCGCCGGAAGTCCAGCCTGGGGCCACTTCCGCCAATTCCAACCCGCCATCGGTAACACGAATAGCGCATATATCGGTAACAATCAGCGATACGCAGCAGTTGCCGTCTACGGGCAATGCGCAACGTTCCAAAATGCGGGGCGTTCCGCCGTCGCCGGTATGTTCCATCAGAGCGACGATTCGCCGTGCGCCGGATGCCAAATCTATCGCGAATCCGGGAGCGGCAAGGCCGGGCGTTTCAGCAGTGGTCCAGTGGACGAAGTCTCCTGCGGCGCTCACCTGAGCCGCCTCAACGAAAGCCAGCCCGACATTGCCTCCGGCCAGCATTGCCGCAACATCAGCAGCGCCAACAACCGATCCGCCTGGCATAACCTCAACAGGATTTCCTGAACCGTCCACAGCCATACCCACGCCGCCAAGTCGATATCCCACGGCCCCGCTTTCGGACAGGAACCAGACGCCGCTTCCGGCAGGAACTGCGGCGGGGACGGCGGTGGGCAGCCCAGAGCCGATGGCGACCATTTCTCCGGCCTGTATCTCCTGCGCCGCCCGGCGGGCTATGCTTGTCGAGTCCAGTCTTGCGCCCGGCATAGCTGCTCTCTGTGATTAATCTTTAAGGATACCTAATTGTTGCCCAAAATGATTCGCTGCACGAAGATAGCTGGAGTGATTATCAGTTCCGGGTCAAGGCCGCCCGGTTCGCGGATTTCGTCTACCTCGGCGATGGACACCCTCGCGGCCATAGCCATGATCGGGTTCCAGTTGCGCTGAGTCCCTGTGTAGACCAAGTTGCCCAGAGTGTCGGCGGCAACGGCGCGCAACAGGGCGAAATCGGCCTTCAGCGCTGGCTGGAAAATGTGTTCGCGGTTGCCAATCTTCCGAATCTCGCGTCCTTCGGAGAACCGTGTTCCCGCCCCGGTGGGCAGGAAGAGGCCGCCTATGCCGGCCCCTCCGGCGCGGATTCGCTCCGCCAGGATCCCAGTGGGCTGAACTTCCAACTCCAATTGCCCGGCCTCCCACTTCCTGCGCACAGGCCCGTCTTGGCGCGGGTGGAAAGGCAATGGCGAGATTAGTTTTTGGACGGCCCCCGCTTCTACTAGCCGGTTGAGTCCGGTGCGTCCCGAGTCCGGGCCCCCGGCGCCTTGGCTGATGACAGTAAGGCCGCGTACTCCGCTGGCGATGACTGCCCCCAGTAGCCCCTCCGGCTCGCCATGCCCGGCGAACCCCGCGATGAGCAGCGATGCTCCGTCGCTCAGGCCGGCCAGAGCCGCTAGATCGTCGCTGTATACCTTGTTTAGATTTGCGCCGGACGCTGTACTCACAGATGATTCCCCTATGTAGTTGGCGCGGCCGGTTGCTCAGGGCGACCGGGACCGGTGGATGAGCTATCTGCGTTACCCGTCCGGTTCTCGCCCTTTTTCCTTCCCAAAAGCGCAACTATGCTTGCGGCTGCCCCTCCAGCCGCCGCAATCACCACTCAAAGCATAACGGGTTTCTCCTGTTGCCGGTGCATTGCCTGCGCAGGCAGACGAAAGGAAATTTCCAGCGACCTACATTATACCAAATGCCAAGCCTGTAACTTTAGCGCGGCCTGTCCTGACTCAGTTCTCGTTGCGATGCCCGGCGCGGGCAAAAAGAAGCCGCCCCGCTTTCGACGGGACGGCTCTCTGATTGCCGGGGTAGCCTGCCTGGTTAGAAGTCCATTCCGCCGCCCGGGGGCATGGCGGGCATGGCCGGGGCGGGCTGGGGGATTTCGGAAATCATGGACTCGGTGGTGAGCACCATGGCGGCCACGCTGGCCGCGTTCTGCAAGGCCGAGCGGGTGACCTTGGCCGGATCAACTATGCCTTTTTCCAGCATCGGGCCGTATTCGCCGACCTCGGCGTCATAGCCATAGTCGTCGGCCTGTTGCTTGACCTGGTTCAGCACTACGGCGCCCTCGAATCCGGCGTTCTCCACGATGAGCTTGAGAGGCTGTTCCAAGGCCCGGCGGATGATGTCTACGCCGACCTTCTCGTCCAAGGGCAGTTCGCCGACGTTGTCCAGGGCGCGCTGGGCGCGAACCAGAGCCACGCCGCCGCCAGGGACAATCCCTTCCTCCACGGCAGAACGAGTGGCGGACAGGGCGTCTTCGACGCGGGCCTTGCGCTCCTTGAGCTCGATCTCAGTGGCGGCGCCAACCTTGATAACCGCGACGCCGCCAGACAGCTTGGCCATCCGTTCCTGCAGCTTTTCGCGGTCAAACTCGGAGGTGGTGTCTTCAATCTGGGCCTTAATCTGGGTGATGCGGGCCTGGATGCCCTCCTCTGAGCCTCGGCCTTCGACGATGGTAGTCTCGTCCTTGGTGGCGGTAACGCGACGGGCCTGGCCGAAGTCCTCGAGGGTTGCGGAGTCCAGCTTGCGCCCGGTCTCCTCGCTGATGACGGTGCCGCCGCTGAGGATGGCGATGTCTTCCAGCATAGCCTTGCGGCGATCGCCGAAGCCGGGGGCCTTCACCGCCAGGGCGTTGAGGGTGCCGCGCAGCTTGTTGACCACGATGGTCGCCAGCGCTTCTCCGTCCACGTCCTCAGCGACGATAACCACGTTCTTGCGGCCCACCTGGAGTAGCTTTTCCAGAGCGGGCAAAAGCTCGGCAACAGCGGAGATCTTTTTGTCGGTGATGATGATGGTGGGATCCTCCAGCACCGACTCCATGCGGTCTGGGTTGGTGATGAAGTAGGGAGAGATGTAGCCGCGGTCGACCTGCATCCCTTCCACGTACTCGATTTCGTCGGACAGCCCCTTGGATTCTTCGACGGTGATAACGCCGTCCTTGCCGACTTTTTCCATGGCCTCGGCGATAGTCTCGCCGATGGCTTCCTCGTGGGCCGAGAGGCTGGCTACCTGGCCGATGGTTTCGCGGGTTTCTACGGATTGGGACATTCCCTGCAATTCGCGCACCACTGATTCGACAGCCCGCTCGATGCCGCGCTTGATGGCCATGGGGTTGGCTCCAGCGGTGACGTTCTTGAAGCCGTCGGTGATGATGGCTTGGGCCAGCACTACGGAGGTAGTGGTGCCGTCGCCGGCAGCGTCGTTGGTCTTGGTGGCAGCTTCTTTGAGCAACTGAGCGCCCATATTCTCGAAAGAGTCGGGCAACTCAATTTCCTTGGCGATGGTTACGCCGTCGCTGCAGACTTGGGGCGGGCCAAAGGACTTGTCCAGCACCACGTTGCGGCCCTTGGGTCCGAGGGTAATCTTGACCGAATCGGCAAGGATGTCGATACCGGTCCGGAGGGACTTGCGCGCCTCCTCCGAGTAGGTAAGCTTCTTGGCTGGCATCCATTCCTCCTTAGAATTAAAGGCGTGAATTCGTCGGCCGGACAAGAGCCCTCGCAAATGGAATCGAGAGCCGCAGGCCCTGCGCCAGGACTTTAGGATAGCTTGGCTAGAATGTCGCTCTCACGCAGGATGAGGTACTCGTCGTCACCGTCTTTGTATTCGGTGCCGGCGAACTTGGAATAGATAACCCGGTCACCCTCGGCAACATCCATGCCGAGCCGTTTACCCTCGTCGCTCATTCGGCCAGGGCCGACCGCGACCACCTCGCCCTCCTGGGGCTTTTCCTTGGCAGTGTCGGGCAGGAAAATACCGCCCTTGGTGGTCTGTTCGCCCTCTATGGGTTTCACTACCACACGCTCGCCTAACGGTTGGAAATTCGCCACCGCGGCCTCCTTATGTTTCGCCGGGAATTTGGTCTCGGCCCGGCTATTTTGACCATAGATTAGCACTCTGAAGGCCAGAGTGCTAATCTATGGTAATCAAGCGCTTTTGCCTTGTCAAGAATTGTCCGGCGGGCCGATAATCAGCGAAAGTCTACCGGAGGAACACCATTCCTTACACTGATCTCAAACTGACCCATGACGGATACCTAGCCGTCATTACCCTTCGCAAGCCTGCCGAGGACAACCGGATAGATGAGGCAATGGCTGCGGAAGTGAGGGAGCTGTGCGCCGAACTGTCCGGCGACAATAGCGTTCGAGTGGTAATATTGACCGGCACCGGGCCGGTGTTCTCCACCGGGAGGAGCGCCCCGGCGTCTCGGGCGCAGATTGCCGAAATGCAGGTAGCCGGAGCGGTCGCGTCCCTGCCTGTGCCGGTACTGGTGGCCCTAAACGGCGACGCCACCGATCACGGGCTGGAGCTGGCCTTGGCGGGCGACATCCGGCTGGCGGCTTACGGCGTGAAGTTCGGCTTCACGCCCCCGTCTCCTGGCAATTTTCCTTTCGACGGAGCAACCCAGCGCCTCCCCCGGCTAATCGGGCCGGGCTGGGCGCGCGATTTGTTGCTGACCGGCCGGCGCATTGATTCCGCTGAGGCTCTCTCCATAGGTCTGGTCAACCGGGTGTCGGGGCCAGACGAAGACCCACTGCGGCTGGCCCATATACTGGCCGGAGAAATAATGGAAGGCGGCCCGCTGGGCTCCAGATATGCGAAGGAGGCGGTCTCCGCCGGGGCAGACCTTGCTTTGGGTCAAGCTCTTGCTCTGGAAACAGACCTGAACATCATACTGCAAAGCACTGCCGACCGCGCCGAAGGCATCGCATCGTTCCTGCAACGGCGTACACCCTCGTTTACCGGGGAGTAGGATAACCCTCTTACCGGGGAGTAGGATAACCCTCTGATGGAGAGGGTGAAGAGTCGAGAGCGGATTTCTGTATTAGCAGGGAATGCCGTCACTCGTAGGGAATGTGTCGCAAGGAGAACGCCTTGAAACTGAAACTGGACCTCCACACACACGTCTGGGAAGCCTTCAACTTTCAGCCGCCGTCGCTGGAAATCGCTGAGAAGGTGGTGCGGCAAATCAAGGCGGCGGGAATTGACGGCATCGGAATCACCGACCACCATAACAAGGACTGGTCATTCGAGTTCCGTGAGTTGGTGGAGCAGCACTTCCCCGGTGAGGCGCTGATAATCCCCGGCTGGGAGATTGAAGTCCGCCCAGAGCAGAACCCCTTTGCCGAGTACCAAGTCGCAGAGCTGTTTTTGCCTCCAATGGAGGGGATGGACGGCGGGGTCTTTCGCACCTACTGCCATCCTGGATACTACTCGCCGGAAATCATTATCGAGCAGGACATCCATGCCATCGAGATTGACAACTACATCCACAACTGGCACATCCGCAAGCCTCGGGTGAAGGAAAAAGCAAACTCCCACGGCCTGCTGCTTATGGAGGTCAGCGACGCCCACAACCTAGAAAATATCGGACTGCGTTATACCGAACTGGACTTGCAGGAGCTTTATGACCGGGCCGTCCAACCTGCCGGAGTTATTCTGCGCTAGACGATATGAACTCATTCGAGACGCTCATATACGAAAAAGAAGGTAGTCTGGCCCGCATTTCGTTGCGCCGGCCCGCAGTGCTGAATGCCTACAATGTCCAGATGCGCGACGATTTTTCCGAAGCCCTACAGGCTGTGGCCGACGACCCCGATGTTTGCGCATTGCTTATCACAGGGGAAGGCCGAGGTTTCTGCGCCGGGGCTGACCTTACCGAGTTTGGCTCTGCTCCCTCGCCGGTCATCGCCCGGCAGGTGCGCTGGCAGAGGGACGTTTGGGGACAGATGATAAACTCGGTCAAGCCAATTGTCGCCGCAGTTCATGGCTACTGCATCGGGTCTGGGTTGGAAATCGCCTTGCTGTGCGACCTGCGGATGGCCGCCGACGATACGGTCTTTGCTATGCCGGAGGTTCGGCTGGGCATGATTCCCGCCGCTGGGGGGACTCAGTCGCTTCCCCGCAACGCCACATCGTCGCAGGCCATGGACCTTCTGCTGACGGGACGGAGATTCACGGCGCAGGAAGCTCTGTCAATGGGGCTGGTCACTCGCTTGTCGCCCCCGGAGCGGCTGACGGATGACGCCCGCCGGCTGGCCGCCGGGCTGGCTGAGATTCCGTCGGAAACGGTTGCCGCTATGAAGCGGGCGCTGCGCGAGGGCGTTGATATGACGCTGGATGAAGGCCTTAAGCTGGAAACGCGCCTCGCTGCGCTGCACTCAGGTTGATGGCGCGATTTTCCTCAAATCATGCTTACAATTCAAATCATACTTACAATCGAAGCGGAACGATGAATACAACCGAATTACTCACTATTGCCGAAGCCATAGTTCCCAACCGCACCGCGATGATTTTCGATGGGCGGGAGTTCACTTACCACCAAATTTCCCAGCGAGTCAACCGGCTAGCTAACGCGCTGGCGGAGTTGGGGGTTCATCCCGGAGATCGGGTAGCCACCATGCAGGTGAACAGTCACCGCAGCATCGAAATCTACTTCGCTGCGGCCCAGCTTGACGCCACCTATGTACCGATAAACTTCCGGGCCAAGACCGAAGAACTGCACCAGATGCTCCGCATCGCTCGCCCTTCCTGCCTGTTTATCGGTGAGCGCTACTTGGAACTGCTGGGGGAGGAAGACCTTTTCGGTATGCCGCAAGACCGGATAATCATCTTGGACGCCGGCACTACCACTGGGCTGACCAGCTACGAGCAGTTGCTGCGGGCCGCTTCGCCAGAGCAACTTCACTTCTCGGAGGCGGAGGACGGCGACACCACGGTGATTATGTTCACTTCCGGCACCACCAGCGTACCCAAGGGAGTGATGTTGACCCATGACAGCTTTGCGTCCTACATCCTGTCCACGGTCACGCCTGCCGACCCGGACGTGGAAGAGATCAATCTGGTGACCGTGCCTTATTACCACATCGCCGGGTTGCAGGCTGCGCTGACTGCGGTGTATGCCGGGCGCACCCAAGTGATAATGCGCCAGTTCGAGCCGGTGGAGTGGATGTCGCTGGTTCAGGAGCGCCGGGCCAACCGCGTAATGCTGGTGCCAACTATGCTTAGGCAGTTGATGGATCATCCCCGGTTCGGCGAGTTCGACCTTTCCTCGCTGGAAGTGATTACCTACGGCGCCGCCCCGATGCCCATAGAGGTCATACAGCAGGCCATCGAGAAATTTCCCGAGGCCAGCTTCATCAACGCTTTCGGTCAGACGGAGACCGCCTCCACCATCACCATGCTCCCGCCGGAAGACCACGTGTTGGAAGGCTCTTCCAAGGAAATCGAGAGAAAGCTGCGCCGCCTCACTTCCATCGGCAAGCCTCTTGAGGATGTGGAAGTCAAGATAGTTGATGAAGACGGGCAGCCTGCGGCCATCGGCGAAACGGGTGAAATTGTCGCCCGGGGTTCTCGCATGATGGCGGGTTATTGGCAGGAAGATGCGGCCACCAGCGAGACGCTGCGCTCCGGGTGGGTCTACACCGGCGATCTGGGCTACCAGGATGAAGACGGTTACATCTACCTGGCGGGCCGCTCCAAAGATTTCATAAAACGCGGCGGCGAGATGGTCTCTCCGGAAGAAGTGGAGCAGGCGTTGATGTCGCACCCGCAGATTGACGACGCAGCAGTCATCGGTGTGCCGGATAGCGAATGGGGCGAAGAAGTGCGCGCACTGGTGGTCACCGCCCTCAGCGCCGCCCCTCCAGGAAGCGGAGAGGGGGAACCGCCCACCGAAGCGGACATCATCGAATACTGCCGAGAGCGGCTGGCCGGCTATAAGCGCCCTCGCTCGGTGGTTTTCGTAGGCGAACTGCCGCGCAACATTATGGGCAAGGTGCTCAAGCGCGACCTGCGTGAGATTTACAGCTACCCTATCGAATCCTCCCGATCCACTCTCCCGGCGGGAGACAGCCAAGGTTAGAGCGCTGGCAAACTAAGCACAGGAGGCTTGACCCATGAAAGCGGCGATTGTTGGGGCCGGAGGTGTCGGGGGGTATTTCGGGGGACTGCTGGCCCGCGCCGGGCATGATGTTACCTTTGTCGCCCGCGGCGCGCATCTGGACGCCATCCGGAGCAACGGCGGGTTGCGGGTGGAAAGCCAGAACGATGGCGCGTTTCTGGCACCCGGCCGCGGCGTGTCCGACACCACCGGCGTCGGAGCGCAGGACCTGATTCTGCTCACCGTCAAGATGCACCACAACCCCGCCGCCATAGCCTCACTGCCCCCGTTGGCAGGCCCGGACACGGTGGCGCTGACCCTACAGAACGGCATAGACAACGGAGAGCAGTTGACGGCGGCTATCGGCTCTGGCCCGGTGATGATTGGCTCGGCCTTTATGGAAGGGCGCATATCCGAACCGGGCGTCGTTACTCAGGGCGGGCCGGGAACCGCCGGGTTCGGGGAGATGACCGTTGGCATCACCGCGCGGGGCGAATGGCTGCACCGCGAGTTTCTCGATGCCGGATGGCGGATTCAGTTGCACGAGAATATGCCGGGGATGCTGTGGAAGAAATTCGCTTACATCGCCGGTTCTGCCGCCGTCTGCGCCGCCGCCAACTGCGTCTATGAAGACATGCGCACCATCCCCATTACCCGCGCCCTTATACAGCAGGCCATTGAAGAAGCGCTGGCCGTGGGCCGAGCCAGCGGCGCGCCCATAATGGATGACTCACTGGAATGGGCGATGGACTCCCTTGACCGCTTCCCGCCGCAGGGTCGCGCCTCTATGGCCAAAGACTTCACTGAAGGCCGTCCCGTGGAGCTGGAAGGGCTGAACGGCGCTCTAATCCGCCTGGCCCGGCAGACCGGCACTCCCACCCCGGCCAACGATTTCCTCTATGCAGTCTTGAAACCCGCCGCCGACCGCATCGCGGCGCAGCACGCCGGGAGCTAATCGCAAGCTGTCGCTGATTCCGGATAAATTCGCTGCCGCTACTGCCGCCGAATCCGGTGTTATACTCTCTTGCAGTTAGCCAGCACGTACTTGCACATACTTGAAGGAGGTTCCTGTTGAGAACCGTTGATGCCATCGCCGAGATTCTGAAGCGGGAAGGGGTCGAATATCTGCCCTGCTTCCCTACTACGCCGGTCATCGAGTCCTGCGCTGAGGGTGGCATCCGCCCCATTGTCTGCCGCCAGGAACGGGTGGGGCTGGGCATCGCCGACGGGTACAGCCGCGCCACCGACGGCGACAAAATGGGCGTGTTCGCCATGCAGTACGGCCCCGGGGCAGAAAATGCCTACTCAGGCGCCGCCACCGCTTATTCAGACTCGACGCCGATGCTTTTATTGCCGTTGGGGCATCCGCGAGAGCGTCAAGGCATCCTGCCGCATTACAGTTCGCTGCAAAGCTATGCCTCCATCACCAAGAGCGTTGAGCAGATTAACGCCCCCAACCGCACGTCCGAGATTATGCGTCGCGCCTTCGCCGCCCTGCGCCAGGGCCGCCCCGGGCCGGTGGCGGTAGAGGTTCCTGCCGACGTCGCCCTCGAAGACGTGTCCGAGGAATCTTTCTATTACACTCCCAGCCGTCGGCTGGTCTCCCAGGCAGACCCGCGGGACGTGGAGGCTGCCGCCCGCGCCCTCTGCGCCGCCCGCTACCCGGTCATCATGGCCGGGCAGGGCGTGATGTACGCTAAAGCCACAAGGGAATTGCAGGAACTGGCGGAACTGCTCCAGGTTCCGGTGGCCACTACGTTGCTGGGCAAGAGCACCTTTTCCGAGACCCACCCGCTGGCCCTGGGCTCCGCGGCTCTTACCTCGTCGGGGACTGTGGTCCACTACGTCCGCCGCGCCGACGCTATTTTCGGCGTCGGCACCAGTTTCACCCGCCACAATATGTGCATGACCATCCCGGCGGGCAAGACCATGATTCAGGCCACCAATGACCCCGCCGACGTCAACAAGGACTACAACATTGATTACCCCATAGTCGGCGACGCCAAGCTGGTGCTGCGCCAGATGATCGACGCTTGTCGCGAGATTGTGGGCGACAGCCGGAAAAGTAACGACGCCACGGTCAGGGAAATAGGCCAGGAACGCGACGCCTTCATCAATATGTGGGCCGCCAAGCTGACCGACGGTTCCCGCCCCATCAGCCCCTACCGGGTTATCTGGGACTTCATGCGCACCATCCCGCCGGAAGAGGCTGTCGTTACCCACGACTCCGGCAGCCCCCGCGACCAGATAGTGCCCTTCTACCGCTCCAATGGGCCTCGCACCTATCTGGGCTGGGGAAAGTCCCACGGGCTTGGCACCGGCCTGGGTTTAGTCATTGGAGCCAAGTTGGCCCAGCCAGACAAGGTGTGTGTCAATTTTATGGGTGACGCCGCCTTCGGCATGGTGGGGCTGGACTTCGAGACCGCCGTGCGCTCCAACATTCCCATTATCACGGTAGTGCTGAATAACTCGACCATGGCCGCCGAGGTCGGCGCTATGGCCGACTCGCACCGCCTCTATGGCAGTCGCGACTTGGGTGGCAACTATGCCGATATGGGAAAGGCCATGGGCGGATATTCCGAGCGCATCGAAGACCCCAACGAGGTCTCAGCGGCCTTCACCCGCGCCCGGCGCGTGACCGAGCAGGAGGGCCGCGCCGTGTTGCTGGAGTTCATCACCAGCATTGAAACTGATGCGTCGCACCGTCGGCCTTTCCAGTAGGCAATATGGCGAATTCCCTAGGGGCGCAACCTGTGCGTCCCTATGCCGATGTATTCTATGGAGAAGAGAATATGGCCCGCTCGAAATATCTATTCGTCGCCAGCATGGACGTTGACCCATCGAAGGAAGCGTTGTTCAACGAGGTCTACAACACCGAACACTGCCCGGAGTTGAGCAAGGTTTCCGGCGTGGGCCAGATCACCCGCTACGAAGCCGAATCTTTCAAGGTTCTGATCGGTGGCGAGACTCGAACGGTGTCGCCCGACGGACGCCCCCGATTCCACGCGGTCTATGAAATCGAATCCCCGGAAGTGCTGACCACTCCCGCTTGGGGCGATGCCGTGGAGCTGGGCCGCTGGCCGGAGCAGGTTCGCCCCTACACCACCAATCGCCGCCACACGTTGCTGCGCCTGACCTATCCGGGGGAGTAGCGTCAAGCGTTTGGTTTTCCCGCCGGAGCGGGGAAAGGGCTTACCTACCCGAAAGCGTGGAGACAGCGGGCATTGGCTCTTGACTGGAAATCACCCATTCAGGATACCGTGGTGGATACCGACGGCCTCGTGGCCGCGGCCCAGCGGCTGGCCGCAGAGCGCCTTGCGCCCCGCGCCGCCCGCTACGACGCCGAGGCCGCCCACCCCGTTGAGAGTTGGCGCGATGTATGGCGACACGGGCTGCTGGCCATGGGCATTCCAGTCCGGCACGGTGGTCTCGGACTGGATATGCCGACCTACATCAGGATAGTGGAACGGCTGGCCGCGGGTTGCACCAACACCGGAATGACCGTTCATATGCACTCGACCGTAACCCGTTTCATAGATGCTCTGGCCGGAGAGGAACAGAAGGCTTTCTATTTCCGCGAGGTGGTGGAGGAAGGCAAGCTGTTCGGCAGTTGGGGCAGCGAACCGGAAACCCGCGGCGGGACGGCCATGCGACTGACCACCATCGCGCCCAAGGGGGGCGGTTATGTCATCAACGGGGTCAAGCACTTCTGCACCATGTCCGGCGGCGCCCACCGCTATATGGTTCATTGCAACTCCGGGGCAGACGACCCGCTGGAGTCGCAGTGGCTGGCCCTGCTGCCCCACGACACATCCGGCATCGAGCAGATAGGGGACTGGGACACGCTGGGTATGCGGGCCACGGTCAGCCCGGCAATGAAGCTCGACAACTGCTTCGTTGGCCGCGACGCGCTGTTGGGTCAGCCGGGAGAAGCCCCGCGCACTGGCGTGACGCAGGGCTTCGGGCTGGGGTTTGCAGCCGTTTACATCGGCGCGGCCCGGGCGGCTCTGGATTTTACCCGCGATTTCTCCAAAACTCAGACATTCGCTCCTGATCCGAACTCCATCGCAGAAAGCCTGCCTGTTCAGCGCACCATCGCCGAGATGTCCATGGCCTTGGAAGGCGCTCGCCGCGTGCTTCATTCTGCGGCTTTCCAATGGGTCGGCGCCAATCCGTCAGAGCGGGCTGTTCTGGCGGCTCGGGCCAAGTATCTCGCCACCGTGGCAGCGTTGGATGTTGCTGCCAAGGCCATCCAGGTAGCCGGAGGCAGAAGCGCCACAAAAATATGCCGCTGGAGCGTCTGTATCGGGATATCCGTACATCCACTCTGATGCCTCCCAACTTGGAGCGGTGCCTGGAGCTGGTGGGGCGGTCGGAATTGGGGCTCGACACGCCGCTTTACAGGGATGCTTGAAGTCCGCGCGCGTCCAAACCATTAAGAGCAGGAGGGGCCCCGCAAATGTCCGCTGCCCTGGAAGGCGTCAGCGTCCTTGACCTCACCCACTGTATCGCAGGCCCTTACTGCACCCGGTTGCTGGCCGGGTTTGGGGCCGATGTGCTGAAAATCGAACCGCCCGGCGGGGAGCGGGGTCGCCGGATGGCCCCCTTTTTCCAAGACGAGCCGGGGCCGGACTCCAGCCTGCCTTTCGCCTATCTCAACGCTGGCAAGCGCAGCGTGACCCTCAATCTGAAAACTGTTGAAGGGCGCGGCATCCTCCGCTCCCTGCTCTCGGAAGCCGATGTTCTGGTGGAGAACTTCGCCCCAAGGGTTATGCCGTCGCTGGGGCTGGACTACGCCGCGCTGCGGGAAATTGCGCCTCATCTGGTGATGGTGTCCATCTCCAACTTCGGGCAGACCGGCCCCTACCGAGACTACAAGGCCACAGACATCGTGGAGTATGCCTTGGGTGGGCTGATGTATATTTTCGGGGCCTACAATCGGGAGCCACTGAAGCACGCCTTCAATCAAGCCCAGTTCAAGGCCGGAACCAACGCCGCCTCTGCCGCGCTGATGGCCTTGTACCATCAGCGTATGACCGGGCGAGGGCAGCAGGTGGACGTTTCCATACAGGAAGCGGTGGCGTCGGGCCTGCGTGACGTGGTGAACAATTACACCTACACCGGAGCCATCCGCCGCCGCCAGCCCAACCACAGCGGCGACCTGCAACGGCTCCGCGCGACAGCCGACGGCTATCTGTTGCCCAATCCTGGGCTGGGCAGCGGGCTTAACTGGGACTCTTATGTGGAATTCCTGGGACTGCCGGAACTGGCCGACGACCGTTTTCGCACCCCATCGGCCAGGCTGGTCAATGCCGAGGAACTGGGCCGTATCCTTGACGATTATTTCATCCGGCAGAACAAATACGATATGTTCTATGGCTCCCATGAGCGGCGCTTTATATTCGGTGTCATCCAGTCCCCAGAGGAAGCGCTGAATGACCCGCAGTTTGCTCACCGGGGCTATTTTGCGGAACACGAGCATCCGGTGATAGGTACAGCGAAATTTCCGGGCGCGCCCTTCATCATGGAGTCTACTCCTTGGCAAGACGGAAACCCTGCGCCCTCCGCAGGTCAGCATAACGGGCAGGTTCTGGGTCATTGGCTAGGCTATACTGCCGCACAGCAGGCGCAACTCCGCTCCGAAGGGGTTATCTAGGCAGTGGCGGACGAAATGAGTTCCCGCTTTGGCGGGAATAACGGGAATTATCAGGGCGGGCCGTTGCAAGGTGTCCGCGTGGTTGAAATGGGGCAGCTTATCGCCATCCCTTTCGCTATGAAGCTGCTGGCCGACATGGGGGCGCAGGTCATTCGGCTGGAGTCAACCGGGCGGCTGGAGAGCTACCGCAGCGACTCGGTTTACCAGAACGAAATTCACGGCGAGTTCTGGAATCGCGGAGCCAACTTCTACGAGCAGAACCGTAACAAGCTGGGCATCACGCTGGACCTGGCGCACCCCGAAGGGCTGGGGCTGCTGCGCCGCCTCATTACCCTGAGCGACGTTTTCGCCGAGAATTTCACGCCCCGTGTAATCAAAAACTTCGGGCTGGAATATGCCGATCTGCGCCGCATCAAGCCCGACATCATCATGGTGTCTTCCACCGGCTACGGTTTCTCCGGCCCATGGGCCAACTTCGGGGCTACTGGGCCGGCCACGGAAGGAGCATCGGGGCTGGCCTACACTACCGGATACGCAGACGGCCCTCCGGTTATGGCTGAGATACCCTACGTAGACTATACCGCCGGCGAGCATACGGTCTTTGCCGTTATGTCCGCTTTAATGAGCCGGCTGAGAACCGGCGAGGGCCAGTTCATTGACGTATCGCAGACACAGGCCGCCGCCGCCACCATTCCGGAGGCCCTGCTGGACTTCGCAGCCAACGGACGCACGCCCACCCGCGCCGGCAACGCCGACCCGGTGATGGCGCCCCACGGCTGCTATCCTTGCGCCGGCGAAGACCGCTGGATTGTTATAGCTGTGTCGGGCGATTCGGAATGGCTGGCCTTGTGCGAAGTTTTGGGCCGCAGAGATTGGGCAGGTAATGCGCGTTTCTTGGGCAGCCGGGGCAGACTTCGGCATCGGGAAGAGCTGGATGGTATGCTGGCAGAGGTTACCGCCGCGTGGGATGGTCACCGGCTGATGGCTGCGTTGCAGGCTGCGGGCGTTCCTGCCGGGGCTGTGCTGGACAGTAAAGACCTGCTGTTTGACCCGCATCTTCGGGCGCGCCGGTTCTATGAAGTGGTTCACCACCACCCCAGCACAGAAATGCCCCCGCTGCCCTACGCCAGTCGGCCATGGAAACTGTCTGAGACGCCAGCAATACTCCCCAAAGCCGCGCCGCTTATGGGAGAACACAACGAGTTTGTGTTGAGAGAATTGCTGGGACTTACTGCCGGAGAGTCCGCCCGGCTGGAAGATGAAGGCATTATCGGCTACGCTCCCGCCGATCCGCGTCCGGTGCGCCGCCCTTCGCTGGACGAACAGGTGCGGCAGGGCCGGATGTTGCGCTACGAAACCGATTTCCAGAGTCAGGTGTCCCAAGCCTACCCGTCGCCGGAGGAAGGTTAGCGCCTGGATTCCGCCCCTATTGCGTTCTACCCACCCCCAGACGCATCCCAATCACCGTCGGTGTCCAGCATTGCCTTTCGGCGGGTACTGCGCGCTTTTACCAGGATGCCAACGGCTTCCCAGACTCTCTCGAAGTCTTCCTCTGGCAACTGCCCGATTTCGTTTAGGTCGAAGGCAATGGTATTGGCAGGGTGATGGTAGTCAGAATGCAATGAGGGTGTAGGAAACGGGACCTGTGCTGCTCGGGTCATTCCTTCCACCGGCGCCGTCTCTATGCCTCCCTGAGATTCAGCTTCGTCCAAGGGAGCTGGCGAAATGTCTGAGATGGTCAGATATGTGCCGTCGCCCCGGTGTTTCAGCAAATAGGTGTCGCGGGCTGAGTCTAGCAGCAACCGCTCTGCCTGTTGCACTCTCTTGCGTTCCACCATGAACTCTCGCTCCAGCACGTTGCGCAGCGTCTGGCTGTCTGGCAAGCGCTGTCTGTTGTAACGCTCGGCTACGGCCTGGAACAGAGGTATGGAGAGGAATGATCGTTGATAACCCAGAAGTGCATCCTCATCACTGGTGGGCTTCAGAATTGCTTTGGCCGTGGGAGTGGTGCTCACCGTTGCGCCCTGTTTGACTAGCAGGCTGAAATGCCGGGCGGCAAGACACTTCAGCCGAAATCCGCTGCTGCTTTTAGACAGGCCCAAGTTCACTGCCAGCGTTTCCTCAGCCAGCGTTCCTCCACCGCTTTCTTCGACCTGCCGGGCGATGTCCAGCGCCATTGAGAAGCCGTATGCGGGGAAGAGGTATGTTGACCGTTGTCTCACCTTCCTGCGGGACGGGTTGCGCCTCTGATCTGCGGCTTTGGCAACAGAAAGTTCGCCCCCGCCATTGGACTGAGGGGCATCGGCAGACAGAGTTTCCGGGACGGCATTGTCACCCGAAGGCTGCTCGGTGGTCATCCGGCAATCCAAGAGATTGGTATATGTTATGTCGTCTATAGAAACCTAACATGGGGTTGGGTCATTTACAAGACGAAATGGGCGAAAACGATGTTGAGCGAAGGTGGGGCAATTTTCATTTGCAGCGTTTTACAGCCATACGGCAAGAAACCCAAAACCGGAAACTCCGTGTCTTCGCAAAGAGCTTCCGGTTTTCGCCCCACGGGAACTAGAAACTGTTGCTGGCTTCGTAGGTAGTTATCTTGTCCTCAAATTGCAATGTCAGGCCAATATCATCCAAACCGTTAATCAGATTGTGGCGGCGGGCCTGGTCAATCTCGAAGGGGATGGAGATTTCCTCGTCTTCGTCCCAGACCCGTTGACCTTCCAGGTCAACGGTCAGGTTCATGCCGGGCTGTGAGGTAGCTTTTTCCATTATGGCGCGAACCTCCTCTTCCGGCATTCTCAGCGGCAGGACACCGTTTTTGAAGCAGTTGTTGTAGAAGATGTCGGCGAAACTGGGGGCAATGATGCACCGGACTCCATAGTCGCGCAACGCCCAGGGAGCATGCTCGCGGGACGAACCGCAACCGAAGTTGTGGCCGGCGACCAGTACCCTGGCGTTCTGATACTCAGGCTTGTTCAGCACGAAATCGTTCTTGGGGCTGCGGTCTTCGTTGAATCGCCAGGCAAAGAACAGACAGTCCTCAAAACCGCTGCGCTCGATGCGCTTGAGGAAAACTGCCGGGATAATCTGGTCGGTGTCAATGTTCACCCGGTCCAATGGCGCAACCACGCCGGTCAGCTTGACGAATGGCTCCATTCCAAATCCTCCCTGTTACCAAATACCCTGCCGGTGTTACCAAATATCATGAAAGTCGAATACAAATCCGGGAAGCACTGCCTCGCCGGACACCGTGGCCGGGTTTTCCAGCGCCTCGGCAGTTTGGCCCGGTCGGTAGACGTACACCCGGTGCTGCTGAGGTTCGATGAGCCAACCGAGCCGGACACCGTTTTCGATGTATTCTTCCATCTTCATCTGGGCCGACGGCAGTCTGTCTGATGGCGAAAGCAGCTCCACCACGAAATCGGGGACGATATGGGCAAACTTGTTTCTTTCGTCTTCGGGAAGAGCTTCCCAGCGTTCCCTCGCCAGCCATGAGACATCCGGAGAGCGCATTGCTCCATTAGGGAAAGTGAATCCTGCGGACGAATCGAAGGCTATGCCTGTCCCGTCTTGTTCCGACCAGATGTAAAACCTCCCGGCTATCGTAAAATTCTTCCGGCTCGTGTTCGGGTTTGCGGGTGGCATTATAATCAGTTCTCTCTCCGCCGTGAGTTCAATTCTCAACTCTCTGTTGTCGGAGCAAAACTTGACGAACTGTTCGTCTGTCATTTCGACGGCGCTAAAATTCAGCGCCAGCGGATTCGGCAGATGTATGCCCTCCTGCGGCGGAGCGGGAGCCTCAACTGTTGTGGTTGTGTTGAGCTGAGTCACTTAATGCTTCCCTAGAGTCGGTTATGGAGGCAGTCGGTTAGGGCTTAAAGGTCGCGCACATCCACGAAGTGGCCGGCGATGGCGGCGGCGGCGGCCATGGCCGGGCTGACCAGGTGGGTGCGCCCTCCCTTGCCCTGACGCCCCTCGAAGTTGCGGTTGGACGTGGCGGCGCAGCGCTGTCCTGGGGACAGTATGTCGGGGTTCATGCCGAGGCACATAGAGCAACCGGCCACGCGCCAGTCCAGCCCCGCCTCGGTGAAAATGCGGTCAAGGCCCTCCTCTTCCGCTTCGCGCTTAATCTTGGCGGAGCCGGGAACAACCATCGCGTAAACGTCTGGGTTGACCTTGCGTCCCCTGACCACCTCGGCGGCGGCGCGCAGGTCTTCCAGCCTGGCATTGGTGCAGGCGCCGACAAAGATGCGGTCTATCTTGATATCCTGAATCGGAGTTCCGGGCTTCAAATTCATATATTGCAGGGCGCGGGTCGCAGCTTCCTGTTGGGCGGCGTCGTCAAAGGACGCCGGATCCGGCACCCGCCCGCTGATGGGGGCCACCATGCCGGGGTTGGTCCCCCATGTCACATACGGCTCCATCGCCGATGCGTCGAAGACTTCAGTCTTGTCGAAGGTGGCGCCAGGATCGGTGGGCAGTTGCTTCCAACGTTCCACAGCGGCGTCGAAATCGGCCCCTTGCGGCGCGAACTGTCGCCCTCGGACATACTCGAAGGTCGTCTCGTCCGGCGCAATCATTCCGGCCCGAGCGCCGGCCTCGATGCTCATATTGCAGACGGTCATGCGCCCGTCCATCGAGAGGGAGCGGATGGCTTCGCCGGTATACTCGATGACGTGCCCTGTACCCCCGTTGACGCCGATTCGCCCGATGATGCCGAGAATGATGTCCTTGCCGGTAACGCCGGGGGGCAATGCGCCGTCCACGCGGACTTCCATGGTGCGCGGCTTGAACTGCCGCAGTGTTTGCGTGGCCAGCACGTGCTCCACCTCGGAGGTGCCGATGCCAACGGCGAAGGCGCCCAGCGCCCCGTGAGTGGAGGTGTGACTGTCACCGCACACCACGGTTTTTCCCGGCTGGGTGTATCCGAGGTCCGGGCCGATGATATGCACGATACCCTGCATCGGGCTGAAACGGTCATAGAGCGTGACGCCGAATTCTTCGCAGTTGCGGGTGAGGGCGTCGAGCTGCGCTCGGGAAATCTCATCGGTCACTGGCAGAGACAAGTCCCAGGTAGGCGTATTGTGGTCGGCAGTGGCAACCGTTAGATCGGTGCGGCGGACGCCGCGTCCGGCTATTCGCAGCCCGTCGAAGGCCTGCGGCGAGGTCACCTCGTGGACTAGGTGCAAATCAATATAGATGATGGCCGGTTCGCCGGGATCCTCGTGAACCACGTGGGCATCCCATATTTTCTCGAACATCGTTTTCGAGGGCATAGAAACTCTCTCCTAGGCGCGCGCCTGAACACGGATGGGGCGAGCGGAAACCGTTGCCCATTATACCACTTAGGGCAGGGGGGCAGGACAATTTTCGTTGGCATCAGGGATGCACCCTTTGCTGCGAATCCAACCTGCGAATGCGTCCGCCGCAGCCATTACAGGATTTCGTGATAGAATCATCCTCAGCGCCCAGACCGCAACTTTCCATTAGGGGACTGTCTCATGCCTTCCGCCGACGCTGTGGTGTTGCCCAGAAACGTAAAGCCAAGCAAGTATCGCTTGACCTTGCAGCCCGACCTAGAGACCTTCACTTTCAGAGGCGAGCAGACCGTAGACATCGAAATAGTGGAGCCCACCGCCCGCATAACCTTGAACGCGGCAGAACTGGAAATTGGCAACGCCACTCTGCACCGCAACGGGTCATCGAGTGCAGCGCACTCCATATCTCTGGATGCCGGCGCGGAAACCGCAACGCTGGACTTCGGGCGCACTCTGTCGCCGGGGAAGGCGCGGCTGGAAATGCAGTTCACTGGCACACTGAACGACAGGCTGGTTGGGTTTTATCGTTCCGAGTACCAGGATTCGGAAGGCCAGACTCGATATCTGGCAACCACCCAGTTCGAGGCCACCGACGCCCGCCGGGCCTTCCCATGCTGGGACGAGCCGGCGCAAAAGGCCGTCTTTGATGTTACGTTGGTGTTCGACCGCCTCTTTCAGGCCGTTTCCAACACTCCTGCGGTTGAAGAAACCGCGCCTGCCCCCGGTCTCAAGTCCGTTCGCTTTGCCGAAACCCCCGTTATGTCCACCTACCTGCTGGCCTTCGTGATTGGCGACCTGGTGTCCGTGGAGGCCGACGCCGCCGACGGCACGCGGGTTGGTATCTGGACTACCCGCGGCAAAGAAAACCAGGCCGGGTTCGCTCTCGACACCTCGGTTAAGTTGCTGGGATACTTCAACGATTATTTCAGCATCCCCTATCCGCTGCCCAAGCTGGACCACATCGCCATTCCCGACTTTGCGGCGGGCGCGATGGAAAACTGGGGCTGCGTGACATACCGCGAGACCGCCCTGCTGGTCGACCCGGAAAATTCATCGGCCGGAACGCGGCAGCGTGTCGCCGAGGTGGTGGCCCATGAGATGGCCCATATGTGGTTCGGCGACCTGGTGACGATGGAGTGGTGGGATGACCTGTGGCTCAACGAGAGCTTCGCATCCTGGATGGGAACCAAGGCAGTGGACTGGCTCTTCCCTGAGTGGGAGATGTGGACCCAGTTCGTCAACATGGACACCAACCGCGCCCTTAGCCTAGACGGGCTGAAGAATTCCCATCCCATTGAGCAGGAAGTAAAAAACCCCGCCGAGGTCAGCCAGCTATTCGACGCCATCAGTTACAGCAAGGGCGGCTCGGTCATTCGTATGCTGGAAAACTTCTTGGGCCCGGAGGTCTTCCGCGGCGGGCTGTATCGCTACCTCAAGGGGCATGAATACGGCAATGCCCGCACCCAGGACCTGTGGCAGGCACTGGAAGAAGAGTCCGGCCGGCCTGTCACCAGCATCATGGACTCGTGGGTCAAGCAGACGGGCTACCCGGTGCTGGAAGTCGAAGCCGACCGTCGGGGAGAAGGCGTGCAGATTTCGCTGACGCAGGAGCGGTTTGTCTATGACCGGCTGCTGGGAGACGAAGAACCCAACCCGGAGGTCTGGCAGGTTCCCGTGAGCGTCAGTGCCCCCGGAGCGGCTTCAGCGTCAACGGTGATGGAGAGCAAGGAAGCCGCGCTGACGGTTCCCTCGGACAGCCCGGCCAATGACTGGTATAAGGTCAACGCCGGCCAGACCGGTTTCTTTAGGGTGAACTACTCCGGCGACGATTGGCAGCGGCTGTCTCCTGCCATCAGTGCGCTGGAACTGCCGGCCACCGATCGCCTGGGCATCCAGAATGACGCCTACGCCCTTTCGCGCGCCGGGTTGCTGCCGGTCACCCAGTTCCTCGAACTTGCGAGTTCTTATTCCGGTGAGACCGACGCGTCGGTGTGGAGCGACTTGGCCTCGAACTTGCGCGACATTGAGCAACTAATTGCAGGAGAGCCGGTCCACCCGGCATACCAGCGATTCGGGCGTGAGCTTTTCGGCCCAGCCGCCCGCCGCGCCGGATGGAATCCCCGCCCCGGCGACGGACACCTGGACTCGCTGCTACGCTCCACTGTGCTGGGCCAGTCGGGCAGCTACAACGACCCGGAGACCTTGGCTCAAGCCGCCGATCTTTTCCAACGCTACCTTTCCGACGCCGATTCTGTGCATCCAGACCTCCGGGGCGTAGTGTTTAGCTTGGCGGCGCAGGCCGGAGGCCGCTACACTTTCGACCAGCTCTGGGAGCTGGAGAGCCGGGCTACGCTGCAAGAGGAGAAAATTCGCCTGCTGCTGGCAATGTCTCGCTTCCAGGACACCGGACTTCTCAATGAGACGCTGGAGCGAGCACTTTCGCCCAGGGTACGCTCGCAGGACACGATTACTGTGGTGGCCGGCGTGGCCGCAAATCCGGCAGGCCGCGAACCGGCTTGGGATTTCGTCAAGAACAACTGGGCCGAGTTCGACCGGCGCTATGGCGGCGGCGGCTTCGGGCTGATGCGCCTGGTGTCCATCTGCAACAGCTTTACCACGGCAGAGCGTATGGCCGATGTGGAGAACTTCTTCGCTGAGAATCCCGCTCCCGCCGCTGAGCGCACCATCCGGCAGGCTCTGGAACGGATGCGCCTCAACATCCGCTGGGTGGAGCAGAACCGGCCGGCGCTGAACGCCTGGTTCGGCGTCTAGAGGCTAAGGATGGCTTTCTTAGACGCAGTGTCGGCGCTTAACGGATTCAAGCGCCGCCGCATCATCCGGGACTATGCGATTATCGGCGCCGTTGCCGCCACTGCGTATATGGAGCCTATGGCTACCGCAGATCTGGACGTGATAGTCTTGACAGACACCGATGAAGAGTATCTGCATACATTCAGCAAGATTGCTGATTACGCCGAAGGCTTGGAAGGGATGCATTATGTACTGGGTGGGGTTCCCGTACAGCTATTTCCCGCTAATCTGATGCCGCTCTACCATGATACTCTGGAATATGCCCGGAAACTCCGTATCGGCAATACGAGGGCCAAAGTGGCGTCACCGGAGCACTTGATTTTGCTGGGGCTTTTGGCTAACCGGGAGCAGGACCATATTCGTATCCGTCGCCTGTTAACAAATGCGAACTCGGAACGGTTAAACAGTCTGATAGAAAGGTTTGATGATGCGGGAAAGACTTTTGCCGCCAGACTCCAAAACTTACTTGGAACAAGCGTTCCGAGAGAAGGAGAAATGGCGTGAACGCCAGGCGCGGATGAGTTTTAAGCGCAAGCTGGAAGTGCTGGAGCGGCTACGACAGCAGAGGCTCCTCCTGAAATCAGCGGTATTCGATTGATCAGGTTCTTAACCCTCCGCCGATGCCGCTCCGGCGGGATAATAGGCAGAATTAACTTGATGGTTTGATAAATTATATGGACAGTTCGGAACGCATCGAAATCCTGAAGTCCGCCCTGCGAGAGCGCATCCTGGTAATTGACGGCGCAATGGGAACGGCGATCCAGTCTTTCGACCTCAGCCCTGACGACTTCGGTGGCCCAGAATACGAGGGATGCAACGAGTATCTCGTCCTGACTCGTCCCGACGTCATCGAGAGCATCCATCAGGGCCACTTGGACGCTGGGGCAGACATTATCGAGACCGACACCTTCGGCTCCACCGCTATTGTGCTGTCAGAGTACGATCTGGCCCACGAGTCCCGGCGCCTCAACCGCGTGGCCGCAGAGCTGGCTCGCCGGGCGTCTGACGGCGCCGCAACGCCAGACAAGCCTCGCTTCGTGGCCGGGTCTATGGGTCCGACCACGAAGACTATATCCGTAACCGGCGGAGTCACCTTCGAGGAACTGGCCGACAGCTACCACGTTCAGGCCGCCGGGCTTATGGAAGGCGGCGTGGATCTCCTGCTGCTGGAAACAGGGCAGGACACCCTGAATATCAAGGCAGGGCTTGAAGGTATAGACCGGGCCTTCGCTGAACTGGAACGTGAGATTCCGGTGGCGGTGCAGGGCACGGTCGAACCGATGGGCACCCTGCTGGCAGGCCAGGACGTGGAAGCTCTCTACGTATCGCTGGCTCACCGCGACTTGCTGTGGATCGGCATCAATTGCGCCACCGGGCCTGCATTTATGACCGACCACATCCGAACCCTGGCCTCCGTTTCCCGTTTCCCGGTAGCCTGCGTCCCCAACGCCGGCATGCCCGATGAGGATGGCAAGTACAACGAAACGCCGGAGGCGATGGCGGAGACGCTGGGCCGTTTTGTGGATTCCGGGTGGGTGAACCTCGTGGGCGGCTGCTGCGGCACAGTCAACGGACACATTCACCTCTTGGGAGAGACTGTGGCGGATAAAGCCCCCCGCCAGGTTGTTGAGTCCAGCGAAACTCGTGTCTCCGGCATTGACGCACTGCTGATTGACGACCAGCTACGTCCCGCCGTGGTCGGTGAACGCACCAACGTGTTGGGCAGTCGCCGCTTCCGGCGCCTGATTAACGAGGGCAAGTTCGAGGAGGCCGCTGAGATTGGGCGGCGTCAGGCGCGGAACGGCGCCCACATCCTCGACGTATGTTTGCAGGACCCCGACCGGGACGAAGCCGCCGACGTAGCCGAGTTTCTTGACCTGGTCACCAAAAAGGTCAAGACGCCAATTATGGTGGATTCCACCGACCCTGCGGTCATTGAGCTGTCCCTAAAGCGGTTACAGGGCAAGGCAATCATCAACTCCGTGAACCTGGAGGACGGCGAAGAGCGCTTTCAGGCGGTGGTTCCTCTGGCCCGGCGTTACGGCGCGGCTCTGGTTGTAGGCTGCATTGACGATGACAAAGAGCAGGCGCAGGCTATCACGCGCGGGCGCAAGTTGGAAGTCGCCCTGCGCTCCGCCAAGCTGCTGACCGAGAAATACGGTATCCCCGAGGAGGATCTGATATTCGACCCGCTGGTATTTCCGGTAGGAACCGGCGACGCCAACTACATCGGTTCCGGCGCTGAAACCGTCGAGGGCGTGCGTCTGATCAAGGAGGCCCTCCCTCGCTGCAAGACGATACTAGGCATCTCCAACGTTTCCTTCGGGCTGCCCGTTGCCGGGCGCGAGGTGCTGAACTCGGTGTTCCTGTACCACTGCGTTCAGGCCGGTCTGGATATGGCCATAGTCAACTCAGAGTTGATGATGCGCTACGCTGCTATCCCTGAAGAAGAGCGCAAGCTGGCTGAGAACCTGATCTGGTATAGCGGTGAAGACCCGGTGGCGGATTTCGCGGCCCACTTCCGGGAAAGGGCCCCGGCGGCCACCAATGAAGAACGCCGCAACCTGCCGCTAGACGAGAGGCTGGCACTCGCCATCATCGAAGGCACCAAGGAAGGATTGGCCCAAGACTTGGACGAGGCGCTCCAGGGAAGAACGCCGCTGGAGATCATCAATGGCCCGCTGATGGACGGGATGACCGAGGTGGGGCGGCAGTTCAACGCCAACCAGCTAATCGTCGCCGAAGTGCTCCAATCGGCGGAGTCTATGAAATTCTCGGTCAACCACCTGGAACCGTATATGGAGCAGGTAGAAAGCTCACTTAAAGGCCGGGTAGTGCTGGCTACCGTCAAGGGCGACGTTCATGACATCGGCAAAAACCTGGTCGAAATCATCCTATCCAACAACGGTTACGAGGTAATAAACCTGGGCATCAAAATCCCGCCCCAAGATCTTATCGCAGCCTACCGGCAGCATAACCCCGATATCATCGGGCTATCCGGTTTGTTGGTAAAGTCGGCCCAGATGATGGTGGAGACCGTGCGCGACTTCCGTCAGGACGGTATGTCCGTTCCGGTTATGGTGGGAGGCGCGGCCTTGTCCAATCGCTTCACCCGGTTGCGCATCGCCCCGGAATACGGCGGGCTGGTGGCCTACGCTCCTGATGCAATGACTGGCCTGGCCTTGGCCAACACCATACAGGAAGCTGATGAGCGGGCTCATCTTGCCGCCCGGCTTGAGGCCGAAACCGAGGCAATGCTGGGCGACGACGCCACCCGCCCGGCGCCCAGCGACGGCCAGGATGTGCCGCCGGCGCAGGTGCGCCACGACTTCCCCATTCCCAACCCGCCCGACCTGCGGCTTCACGTGCTCAGCGATTACAGCCTGGAAGACATTTTCGGATACATCAACCCGCAGATGCTCTACGTGCGCCATCTCGGCTATAAGGGTCGCTTCTCGGAAGACCTGGCCGCCGGTGAACAGGCCGCGGTTGACTTGCGGGACTCGGTGCGCCGGGTGGAAGACCTCATGTTGGCCCGCAGCGATATCTCGGCCAACGCCGTGTTCAAGTTCTTCCCTTGCCGCGCCGACAGTCAATGGCTGCTAATCTACTCCCCCGACGGCTCGCGGGTGTTGGAGCGTTTCTACTTCGGCCGCCAGTCGCAGAGGGACGGCCTCTGTCTTCCCGACTACGTGCTGCCCGGCCCTACCCCGGCCCTGTCAGGAACCGGCGGAAGCGGGCTGGACGGTATGGACTACGTCGGTATGTTCGTGACCAGCATCGGCCCCGGCGTGCGGGCCCTGGCGGCGCAGTGGATAGCGGAAGGGCAGTTCCTGAACTCCCACATTCTGCAGGCCCTGGCATTGGAGAGCGCAGAAGGCTTTGCGGAGCTGCTGCACCAGCAGTTGCGTCAGATGTGGGGATTCGGCGACCCGGCGAGGATCACCCCCTATGACCTGTTCCGAGTCCAATACCGCGGGCGGCGCTACTCCTTTGGGTACCCCGCTTGCCCTCGGCTGGAAGACCAGGAGCAGTTGTTCCGGCTTCTGGAAGTGTCCAGTCACTTGGACGTAGAGTTGACAGAGGGTTACATGATGGACCCGGAGTCCACCGTGTCGGCTTTAGTGTTCCATCATCCCGATGCCAAGTACTTCAACCTCAGCGAGCAGGACATAAACCGACTGGAGGCTGAGCTCGCAGGCTGACAGCCTCATCACGGAAAGCAGGGAACCTAAATTGCAAATATGCCGCCGTTGTGTGGACGCGCGGCGCAAACTCGGAGGCTACGTGCAGCCCATTAGCAATATCGCCGCCGCCCTCGGCTTCAAGCCAGAACACGTGCTGCCCTACGGCCACTACAAGGCCAAAATTTCTCTCGACGCCATCGGGGGCGGCAATGCCGATAAGGGTAAGCTCGTCGCCGTGACCGGCATCACCCCTACGCCTGCTGGCGAAGGCAAGACCACCACAGCCATCGGTCTGACGCAGGGTATGGGACGCTTGGGCCACAAGGTTACGGTGAACTTGCGCGAGCCGACGCTGGGGCCGATCTTTGGCATCAAGGGAGGCGGCACCGGCGGCGGGAATGCCCGCATCGTGCCTGAAGACGAAATCAACATCCACTTTACTGGGGACGCTCATGCCGTGGCCTCGGCTCACAACCTGCTGGCCGCTTTGGTAGACAACGCGGTGTTTCGCAACGCTATACCAGGCTTTGACCCCTCCGGCATTCAATGGTCTAGGGTAACGGACGCTTCCGACCGCGGCCTGCGCCAGGTGATTGCCGGTGTTGGCGGCAGCGGCTACGGCCCATTGCGCGAGGCCCGATTTGACATCGTTTCCGCCTCGGAAATCATGGCTATCCTTGCCCTCGCCGACGGCCCTGACGACCTGCGCAAACGAATCTCCCGCATCGTTGTCGGCGCGACACGAGACGGCGAGCCGGTCACCGTCGCGCAACTCGGCGTTGAGGGCGCGCTGATGACGCTGCTGCACCAGACGGTTATGCCCAACCTGGTGCAGACGCTGGAAGGGCAGCCCGCGCTGGTTCATTCCGGGCCTTTCGGCAACATCGCCCACGGTTGTAGCTCCATTTTGGCTGACAAGTTGGCCATGGGCTACGCAGACTACGTGATAACGGAGGCCGGATTCGCCTCCGACCTGGGCTTCGAGAAATTTATGCACATCAAGACGCGGCAGAGCGGCTTGCTGCCCAGCGCAGCCGTGCTCGTTGCCTCGGCTCGCGCTCTGAAGTGGCACGGGAGGGCGCCGCGCCGCGATCTGGATAAGCCGGACGAGAGCCGGGTTATTGCGGGCGGCCCCAACCTAGCCCACCACGTCGGCATCGTCACCAGCTTCGGACTGCCCTGCGTAGTCGCCATCAACCGTTTCGGCACCGACAGTCCCGAGGAACTGGCGGCGGTCAGGAACATCGCGCTGGAAGCCGGGGCCACCGCTGCCGTGGAGTGCGACGGTTATGCCCAGGGAGGCGCCGGGGCCGAGGAACTGGCGCAGGCCGTCGTAGATGCAGCCAAGGTAGATAGCAGCAGCATCACCTACGCCTATCCACTGGAAGCTACGGCTCAGGAAAAGGCTCTGGCGTTGGCTCAGAAAGTCTACGGCGCAGCCGATGTGGCCTGGTCAACCCAAGCCATGAACCAGCTCAGGTACTTCGAATCTCAAGGCTGGGGCAATCTGCCCATCTGCATGGCCAAGACGCACCTGTCTATCTCTCACGACCCAAGCCTTCGCAACCGTCCCCAGGGCTACACCTTCCCGGTCAACGACCTGCGGGCGTCCGTGGGTGCAGGTTTCCTATATGCTCTTGCCGGACGCATCGAAACCCTGCCGGGCCTGCCCTCCCGCCCCCGCGCCTTGGACATGGACGTTGCGCCCGACGGCGAGGTAATCGGAATACTCAACTAACGAGAGCGGAGTGCCACGATGCGAGTGGTGATGATTCATGCCCTGGCCGAGTCGCTTCCCCCAGTGCGGCTGGCCTTTCAGGATGAGTTCCCGGAAGCCGAGGTGATTAACCTGCTGGACGAGGGGCTGCTGATAGACTTTCCAGGCAGTATCACGCCCAATTTGCGGCGGCGCATGAGCGACCTCATCTGCTACGCTCAGGACAACAATGCCGACGCCATCGGCCTGGCGTGTTCGGTATACGCCCCGGTGGTGGACTCAGCCCGCGAGCTGGTGGACGTGCCGCTGGTGTCTTCCTACGGGCCGGTGATGCAGGAGGCTGTCGCCGCTGGGCCGCGGGTTGGGGTGATTGCCACCAATGAGGCTACCATGCACGACTCTGAGCATTACCTGAATCTGGCCGCCCGGGAAGCAGGTAGGGAAGTGTATGTAGCTCAACGCCTTGCCACCGACCTGATACAGGTGTTGCGAGAGGGTGGACAGTCCGCCTTCGAGAAGCGCCTGGAAGAAGAAGTGCTGGACTTGGCCCCGGAGGTAGACGTGGCGCTGCTCAGCCAGTTTTCCTTCGCCACCGCCCTCGACCACCTGCTCAGGGTATCGCCGGTTCCCGTATTGTCTGCCCCCCACAGCAGCGCCAGGACGCTGAAGAAGATGCTGGAGGCATAGTGATGGCAAAATCGCCGGAGTTGCGCCAAGCAATTGAGCTGCTAAAGGCGAGAGAAATCGACGATTCACAAGGCGCAACCGAAGGCTGGCGCCGGTCGTTCGAGCGAATAACCGACGGTTTCCCGATCGGCGTTGCGGCCTCATACAGCCGGGTAAACGCAGGCGGCGTTACGGCGGAGTGGGTGACGGCTGAGGGCGCGGCGGACAGCAGGGTCGTTCTATACCTGCATGGTGGCGGCTACATCATAGGTTCGCCACGCACCCACCGCGCGCTGATGGCAAAGTTGTCTCAGGACTCGGCGGCCAGGGTGCTGGGGCTGGACTATCGCCTTGCCCCGGAGCATACCTTTCCAGCCCCGGTGGAGGACGCAGTTGCGGCCTACAGGTGGCTGCTCAACGAGGGCTACAACCCGGAGAGAATCGCCGTGGCCGGAGACTCTGCCGGTGGCGGACTCACCGTGGCCGCGCTGGTACAGGCGCGCTACCTTGGGCTTCCGATGCCTGGGGCGGCAGTCTGTATCTCGCCTTGGGTTGACATGGAAGGGCTTGGCGATTCTATGAAAACCAGGGCCGAAGCGGACCCCATGGTCGGAAAAGAAACCCTGCTGATTTCGGCCAGGACATACTTGGGCGGAAGCAACCCCAGGGCGCCTCTGGCTGCGCCTGTTTACGCCGACCTGCGCGGCCTGCCGCCTGTTCTGATCCAGGTGGGAGATGCGGAGGTGCTTCTGGATGACTCTACCTGGCTGGCCGGAGTAGCCCGGGAGGCAGGAGTGCAGGTACAGATGGACGTGTGGGACGACATGATTCACGTATGGCATCTTTTTGCCCCTATTCTACCCGAGGGGCAACAGGCCATTGCACAGGCGGGAGACTTTATCAGGAAACATACCGGAGGCTGACGATGATCTACGATTTCAGGATGTACACCCTAAAGCCCGGCGCTACGCCTGACTACCGGGCCGGAGTCAAGGAGGTGGGCCTTCCCATCCGTCAGAGCCACTGCGTCGCGCTGTCGGGCTGGTACTGGAGCGACGTGGGGGCGCTGAATCAGGTGGTGCATATTTGGGGATACCATGACTTGGAGCATCTGAATTCGGCCAAAGCTGCGGTCTACGCCGACCCAGATTGGAGCGGCAAGTATGTTCCCAGAGCGCAGCCCCTGGTCGAGTCGCAGAAGACTTGGCTGATGATGTCGCCCGCCTTCGCGCCCAAATATCCGGTGGAAAGCCCGGTTCCAGAGGAAGGCACTCCGGAGTTCTGGGCCAAAAACGACATGGTCTTCGACTTCCGCCAGTACACCCTGAACCCCGGCGGACTGTCCACCTATATGTCGGCGGTAGAAGAACTGGCGCTGCCTATTCGCCAGCGGCACGGCGTCAAGCTGGCTGGCTGGTTCTACAGCGACCTGGGCGACCTGAACCAAGTGGTGCATATCTGGGCCTTCGACAACGTGAAGCACATGGAAGAGGCGAAGGCCGCCGTGGCCGCCGACCCGGAGTGGGGCGGCGCCTACATCCCCCGCGTCCGGGGCGTCATCTCCGCCCAGAACACCTACCTGATGAAGACCGCCGAGTTCGGCCCTACGCCGTAGGTGTTGGGGAGGGAAGTTTCATTCCCGTTCGCAGACTCCTGGCTGAATCAAAACTGCAATCGGGACAGGAGAAACCTTCTATGGTGTTTGCTGTCCCGATGTTTTTGCTGTTAGGGCGCCAAGGCACCAGCTCCGCCTCTGCGCTTGTAAAGGGATGAGGGTATGCCGGACACCGTTGGGTAACGTTCCCTGTTAGGTGGATTCTTTACATGGATGAGCAGGACGGGCAGGATTTAGGCGTCAGAGGATCCTGGATTCCGGGCTTCGCTGGAATGCCGGGAACTAAACCACCGAAATTGCAACTTTGCCCTCCGGCGGGGGCTTCTTGAGTGCAGTTCTTTCCGCTAGTTGTGGCAGCCCCGCCCCTGAATGTCCCACACCGCCTCCACCTTGCCGCCCCGGAGACCGACGAAACGATCCCAGCGGCTGACCATAGCGTCCTGCTGGGCCGGAATCAGTAGCACCTGGTCGCCGGGCCGGAGCGTTGCGCCGTCGGTCAGCCGGAACACCGCATGATCACCGCCCATTGATTCTACGGTTACGCCGGGGCGTCCGTCCACTTCCGGCATACCGCGCAACGCGCCCACGGCCCGCGTACCGGCGTCGCCGATAGCCGCACCCGGGCGGGGAGCGCTGATGACGGTGGTCAGCACCTTGGCCGCATAGCTGAACTCGGTCATATAGTTGTAATGAGTCTCCATCAGCAGGTAGCTGCCGCCCTGAATTTCAGTCCCCCCCGGGATTTCCCCAGCAACGTCGTAGCTCCATGTCTCACCGGTGGACACGATCTCCACGGGCAGTCCGGACTCCACGATAGCGTCCTTTAGGTCTATTACGCCTTTAATGACCCGGTTGCCTTCGGTTACCCGGTCTTCGCGGTCAGGCATCGCGGAAATTACCTGATGGCTCATTATGCCCCGGAAGCTGATTCCCGGCAGCGCGGCGATTTCATGGGCCAGCGCCACGCCTTGAGAGATTTCTTGCACCCCGCAGCGTTTCATGCCGGTCTCAAGCTCGATGACCACGCCCAGGTCAACGCCCTGGATCGCCGCTTCCCGAGACAAGGCGCGGGCGTTGTCTGGGCTGTCGCAGGCCACCATAACTTCGGACTGCCCGGCCAGCGAGCAGAGACGGCGGATCTTGAGGTCGCCCATCACCTCGCTGGTGATGAAGACGCTGGGAACGCCGCCATGAACCATGACCTCGGCTTCGGAGACCTTGGCGGCGCAGACGCCGCCGATGGTGCCGCCGCGCCGTATCTGCCGCAGCGCGATGGCCGGCGTCTTGTGATTCTTGCTGTGTCCGCGCAGCTTGCTTGGCTTGTCCCGGTAATAGTCGGCAATGACGTTCATGTTGTTGTCGAGAGCGTCCAAGTCCAGCACCAGGCAGGGCGTGTCTAATTCCTCCATTGATGTGCCGTGCATAGGAGTTTGACTATCAATCATCTCTTGCTCCAATCTGCCCCTCCCCTTGAGGGAGATGGGTAGGGTGAGTCTATGCAAACCGGCCCCGGGCCGAGAGAGGCCAGTAACCTTCCAACCTGCCGCCACGCATGGCCCGGATGTAGTCATACTGGTTAACGCAGGAAGCCAGCTCCCAAGGGGCCAATCTGGCTTTTTGTCCAGGAACCAGACCCTCGTCTGCCCCGCTATCCAGCTCCACCACGCCGTGCTCCGCGCTGAAACGGACGGCGGTGGCTCCGGCGTGCCCCTGCAATACCGGACGGCCATGGTCCGGGCCAGTGGCCTTGTGTCCGGCGTCGAGGACGGCCATCCCTTCCACCGGGCGGCTAATGACTGTGGATAGCACCATTGCCGCCAGCGACAACTCCGGCAGGTGAGTTTGCAGGCGGACATCCATAAGCGGATAACGACCGGCCCGCACCTCAGTGATTCCTGGAATCCCGGCGGCCGCGGAGTAGCAGTGCGCTCCGCCGACGCTTACTTCCGGCACCGTCAAGCCGGCGCTTTCCATCAAGTCTTTGGCGTTCAGGGCTGCTTGCAGGCATTGGCGGGTCTGCTGGGTGTGGGTTTCCGGGTCGTCTCCTGACGGCCCTGGAACTGTGGCCATGATGCCTTGAAAGCGTAGACCATCGGCGTCGGTTACTGCGCGGGCAAGGGTCACCGCCCCGGCGTCTGGCGATATTCCGCAGCGCCCCATGCCCGCCTCAATTTCCACCAGCACGCCCAGCTCAACCCCGGCGGCGACAGCGGCCTGGGACAACTGCGCCAAGTTGCCGGGGCTGTCCACCGCAACGCCTATAGATGCCTGCGAAGCCAGGGCGCACAAGCGGCGTATTTTCGACGCTGTGACCACCTGATTCGCCAACAGAATGTCGTCGAATCCAGACGACGCGAAAACCTCGGCTTCCCCGACGGTGGTCACTGCTACGCCGCGGCTGCTCGGAGCAGCCAACTGTCGGCGAGCCACTTGCGGGCACAGGTGGCTGGTGACCACCGGGCGCACTGTTACGCCCGACCCGGCCAAATAGCCGTGATAGGTCTGTATGTTGTGCTCCATCAAGTCCAGGTCGACCACCAGCGCTGGGGTGTCCACTTCCTCCACCGGAGTGCCGATGGGCTGAAATATGGGGCGTTCCATTCCGTGCAAACTCCAATTTATGAGTTCCAGGCAGAATACCACAATGCGCACGCCTTTATGCCACGGTTGCAATCTGACCGTGGCAATGCCAAAATCTGGTCCATGAACGGATTGTTGGAAGGGGTCAGGGCGCTCGATCTGACCCATTACTTTGCCGGGCCTTATTGTACTCGGCTGCTGGCCGGTTTGGGTGCCGAGGTGGTGAAGGTTGAGCGTCCGCCACTGGGCGACCCGTTGCGTCGCTTCGGCCCTTTCGCCTCTTGCCCCGGCGCGGCTCGGGCAACCGACGAGACCGCGCCAACTGAGGACGGCGGCTGGCACCTCTATCTGAACGCCGGAAAACGCAGCCTGGCGCTGGACCTTAAATCTGAGCAGGGACGCCAGGCCCTGTTGCAACTGGCGCAACTAGCCGACGTGCTGGTGGAGAACTTCGCCCCTGGAACACTCGCCAGGTTGGGTCTCGGTTACGAAGCCCTGCGCCGCGCCAATCCGGCCCTTGTGGTGACATCCATCAGCAACTTCGGGCAGACCGGCCCCTACCGCGACTGGCGGGCCGCCGAGGCGACGCTCTACGCCATGGGCGGCCTGATGAACATCACAGGCGAGCCGGACCGGGAACCGTTGAAGGAAGGCGCGCCGCTGGCCCAGCTCGGCGCGGGGCAGAACGCTTTCGTCGCCACCATGGCGGCGTTGATGTATGCCGAGGAAACGGGCGAAGGACAGCATATAGATGTTTCCATAGCCGAATATGCCACCAACATCTTGGAAAACGCCCTGATGCAATACAGTTACTCCGGTCAAGAATACAGCCGCGTCGGCAATCGGGGCTATGGGCGGGCCGCATGGGGCATCTACCCCTGCCGCGACGGTTTCGTCGGCATCATAGCCGGGCCTGACCACCGATGGCCGGAGGTCGCCCGCATTATGGAACGCGATGAACTGGCCGACCCCCGTTTCGCTTCTCGCCGCGGACGCCAAGACAACGCCGACGAAGTGGACGCTCTGATGCTGCCCTGGCTGATAGACCACGACAAGGTGGACATCTTCAAAGCCGGACAGGACAGCGGCCTCGGGTTCAGCTTCGTCGCTACGATGCAGGACATTCTCGAAATGGAGCAGTTACTGGCCCGCGACTATTTGGTGGAGCTAGAGCATCCTGCTGCCGGAACGCTGCGTTATCCGGGTGCGCCCATACGCCCCGAAATCCATGAAGGCGAGGGCAACGCCTGGGTTTTCCGGCGCGCTCCGCTCTTCGGGGAACACACTGTTGCCGTTCTCGCAGACTGGCTGGGCTATAAGGCGACTCGCCTGTCCGAGTTGGCTGCTTCAGGGGCGATTAAGGGTGTCCAATGCTAACACCAACCACCAGGCAGCCACTGAAGAACTACCGCATTTTGGACCTGTCGCGCATCTGGGCTGGCCCCTACTGCACCAAATTGATGGCCGACCTGGGCGCGGAGGTCATCAAGATGGAGTCTCTGAGCGTCTACGACTCTCATCGCGGCCCGGTCAGCCCGGCGCGAGGCATCGCCGCCTATCCCGAAGGCGAGCCGGGCGAAGAACCGTGGAATCGCAACGGTTGGTTCAACTGCCTGCACCTGTCCAAGTACGGCGTCACGCTGGAGCTGACCAGCAACGAGGGCCGCCGCGTTTTCGAGCAACTGGTGTCTATCAGCGACGCCGTTATCGAGAATTTCCGGCAGGGCAGTCTGGAACGGCTGGGATACGATTATGCCACGCTGCGGAGGCGCCGCCCCGACTTGATTTATGTCTCTATGCCCGCCTTCGGCAACACTGGCCCCTGGAAAGGCTACTTGGGATATGGCATCGGGCAGGAGCAGCTTTCTGGGATGGCCCATCTCACCGGCTATCCGCCCCGTCATCCGTATGAGAGCGGGGGGCCGATGAAGTCGGGCATCAATCACGGCGACCCCATCACTGGCTCCCACGCCGCTGGCCTGCTGCTGGCCGCCCTGCGCCGACGGCGGCGCACTGGCAAGGGGATGTACATTGACGTTTCACAGCAGGAATCGTCGGTGGCCCTGATGGGTGGCGAGATCCTCTCCTACCAGATGACCGGACAGGAGCCGGAACGCATAGGAAATCGCTCTCGATGGTACGCTCCCTGCAACACCTACCCCTGCGCTGACGGCGACCGATGGATAACCATAGCCGCCTCCAACGACAACGAATGGGCGTCGCTGGCCTCAGCGATGGATGCTCCGGACCTCGCTTCTGACGCCCGATTCGCCACGACCGAGGCTCGGCTGTCTCACCAAGACGAACTGGACGCCATACTCGCCGGTTGGACCCGAGGGCAGGACGCCTTCGCCCTTGCCGAGCGGCTCCAGGCAGCCGGCGTTCCCGCCGGGCCAGTGCTGCGCGGCCCCGACCTGCTGGCCGACCGGCATTACGCGGAGCGCGGAACGTTTGTCACCGTTGACCATCCCCAGGTAGGCCCGCGCCAATACCCCGGCCTGCCCTGGAAGATGTCGGCTACCCCCGGCGAGGTGCGATCCCCCGCCCCGACGCTGGGCCAGCACAACCGCGAAGTCTACGGCAGCCTGCTGGGGCTGAGCGGCGACGAAATAGACGCGCTAGAGTCCGGCGGCGTCATCGGAACCAAGCCCACCGGCTCGCGGATTATCTAATAAGAGGCCGACAGTGACGGATATAGAAGTCATTTACGAAATCAAGGAAGGCATCGCCTACATCACGCTGAACCGGCCGGAGAAGCTGAACGCCATCAACCCGGAGATGCGCGAACTGCTGTGGGACGCCTTCCAGGACGTGAAGAACAACCCGGAGGTGCGTTGCGCCATCGTGACCGGGCGGGGTCGCGCTTTCTCCACCGGCCACGACTTGGTGGCCATGGCGAGCGCCCGCGCCAACGAAGGCCCCACCACCGGCGACCTGTACGTTGAGCAGTCGAAGATCTGGAAGCCCATCATATCGGCCATCAACGGCGTGTGCCTGGCGCAGGGATGCGGCATTGCCTTGGGCAGCGACATTCGCATCGCCTCCAGCGAAGCCCGGTTCGGCTGGCCCCAGGCCAAGCGCGGCATATCATCAGTCAGCGGCCCGGCGTTACTGTCCCAGGTGGTGCCGCGCAACATCGCCTTTGAGTTCCTGTTCACCGGCGAGTTCGTGGACGCCCAGAAGGCTCTGGAACTGATGCTGGTCAACTACGTGGTCGCCTCCGAAGAAGTGATGCCCCGCGCCGAAGAGGTGGCCCGAAAGATAACCGCTAACGCCCCTCTGTCCCTCGCCGCCATCAAAGAAGCGTCCATCAAGGGCAGCGAAATGGGTTTGGAGGAGCGAGTGGCCTTCGCGCAGAAGAAGCGCGATGAGGTGCTGCAAACCGAGGACGCCCAAGAAGGGGTCCGCGCCTTCGCTGAAAAGCGCGCCCCGGTGTGGAAGGGCCGCTGACGGCTCTTCCGCCGCCAACAAAACCCGTTTCCCGGGTTGATGATGAGCGAAACATTGCCAAATCAAATCAGTGTCGGCAACTCCGGGATTTATAAAGGCGATTGCCTTGCCCTGATCCCGAAACTGCCCGACGCCAGTATCGACATGGTCGTAACCAGCCCGCACTATTGGGGACAGCGCCAATCGCTTGGCAATGGAACGGAGGAGGACCCTAGGGACTATCTCGCGTTCCTTCAATCGGTGTTCGTTGCCCTGCTGCCCAAGCTGAAATGGAATGGCATTGTCTGGCTTAACTTCGGCGACTCCTACAGCACTCCCGTAAATTGGGGGCCTGCCGACCACAAATACAGTTCCCTAGGGGTAGACAAGAACGGCTTTGGGCCGGAAAATTCCGCATACACCAAGCCTCGTTTCAAGCGCAAGGCGTTTATTGACAATTCGGCGGGGTGGTTACAGTACGGTAGTTTGTTGATGCTCCCGCAACGGCTCTTAATCGCGCTTTGCGAAAGCGGTTATGTCTATCGAGGTGAAGCGATCTGGTCAAAAAAGAATGCGATGCCCGAAGGCCGCTGCCGCAGACCACACCGGAAGCACGAATCTATTTTCCTGCTGGCCAAGCACGAGCAGCACGCTTTCCGGACCAGCCCGCCTGTGCCTAGCGTGTGGACGTTCGCTAGCGAAAATATCCCCGGACTGCCGCATCGCTCCCGGTTTCCGGTAGAACTGCCCGTGCGGTGCATTGATGTCTATGGGCCAAGCGAAACCCAGATGGTTGTGCTGGGTCCCTTCTCGGGTTCCGGTTCCACCGGAATAGCGGCGACGCAATTGGGTTGCACTTACATAGGGTTTGAGATAGACCCCAAACAGGTGACTGAGTCTAGACTACGTTTAGCTGAATCCAGTGCTAAGGGGAATTTTCGCCTGAACGGGCAAGACGACGTTGCAATGCGTCAGTCAGAAACCGGGCAAACTGGTCGCCTGGATTTGTGAAATCGCACACGAATATACGGGAGGACGCAGCCGTTTCTTCCGGCGTTGGAATTGTGTTGCTGTTATACGAAAAACACCCAGAAAAATGACCGTACTCTTCGAAATCCCAGCGTTTATCACTAATATCTTCGTCAATCGCCCCAAATTCTCCGCGATTAACCGGTCCTTCGGACGGAAAACTCTTGGCATCCATCGTCCAGAACACCGACAAATACCCGGCGTTAATCAAGGCTTGACTCATAGGTACATCATCAGTCCGTCTTTCCGCTATACTCGCTTTGACATGAATGACGCCAAGCAATTGCTCTGAACCTTGTGAACCATAAATGGCAAGAACGTCGGCTTTATCTGGAACGATTCGATAATCTTCAATCGCTCCCAACAGATAAGATTTTTCGTCCTTATCGCTGATTCTTAAGGTTACGCCGTGGTTTTCCAAAAATGCGCTGTAATGATTGACCAGCACTTGCTCCAAAGCCCAACCGCTCGTGCGTTTCCAACTCTGCTCCAAATTGAGCCCGGCGTTAGCCGCCGGATGATTAGCCCGGTCACAATATGCCCGGTTGATGAAGAATGTCCACAAATCAGACGGATTGGCGTCAGGGCATATATGAACAGCGGCTAGGAGAGTCTGGGATGCGGCGCTTGTCTTTGATGTTTTACCAGCAAGCCCGCCCCTCATCATGGCAAGAATTTCATCATATTGTATGCGAGTTGCGTTGTACGCGAGTTGCGCCGGGCAATTTATACTCCGCGTCGAACCGGGCATACCTGAACCTGATGGCTAGACCATCCTTTTCTTCTACGGCTGTCATTTCAGTTGACTGCCGAAAAACCGGGGCTTCCTCTCCGATTCCCTCAAACAACCGAGTTGGGGGCATTTGAAGCGCCGAGTCCAAGTTAAGGATTGCCGACAGAGACGGATTGCGCTCTCCCCGTTCAAGACCACCAACGTATGACCTATCCAGCTTCGCATCGGCCCCCAGCCGCTCTTGGCTAAGTCCCAACGCTTCGCGGATACGCCGGACATTGCCGCCAAAGATTTTCTTTCCTGAATCCTCCATCACACGGGATTCTGTGATTACTTTCCCTGATAAGCCTACGGGCTAATCGTACCATTGACCAGCTTGGTAAGATGATAGGCAGCCAGTACCGCTATCGTCGAACTTGCTATCCAACTACTTCATCCAAACGGGAGGAAATTCTATGGCTACACTGACCGCGCCTGAATCTGTATCCGTGAACCCCGCCGGACTGGAAAAAGTCACCCAGCTCTTCGACCGGCAGATTGCCGAAGGACTGCACTCCGGCGCTGGCTTGGCCGTGTACCGCTATGGTCAGCTCGTATTGGACATCCACGGCGGTGTCGCCGACAACAATACGGGGCGCCGAGTGGATGAAAACACTATGTTCGTGCTGTTTTCGTCCACTAAGCCCTTGGCAGCCGTCTGTGTTTATATGCTCAAGGAACGCGGAAGGCTGGAATGGGATGACCCGATAGTCAAGTTCTGGCCTGAGTTCGGGCAGCACGGCAAGGACAAGGTAACCGTCCGGCACCTGCTCAGCCACCAGGGAGGCTTTCCTGATACGCCCGCCGACCTGCCCTGGACCGACTGGGACGACTGGGGCAAGGTTTGCGCCGCGATGGAGCGGGCCATACCCAAGTTCGAACCCGGCTCTACCCTGTCCTACCACCCCATTAACTACGGGTGGGTAATCGCGGAATTGGTACGCCGCATAGACGGTCGCACCTTCGACGAATTCTTAGCCCAGGACCTGACCTCTCCGCTGCAAATGAATAATGCGTATGTCGGGCTGCCGGAGTCCCTGGAAGCCCGGGTTTCCCGTATCCACACGATGGAGGCCGACGCCGACACCAACGGCTACGCGGCCACCTTCGACCGCCCGGCAGTCCACCAGGTCATCTGCCCTGGAGCCAACGGCATCGCCACTGCGGGTGACTTGGCCCGCTTCTACGCCATGATGGAGCGGCAGGGCGCACTCGACGGGGCCAGAGTCCTGCGTTCCGAGACCGTCGCCGAGGGTATTACCCTGCAGGCCGAGGGCATAGACCAGTCTCTGGGCTTGTTCGCTCAGCGTTCCCTGGGGCTGGCCTTGAACGACGAGCGCATGGGCCGGCCTTCCGGCCACCCGCTGAACACCTTCGGCCACGGCGGGGCCGGCACGTCTATCGGCTGGGCCGACCTCGACACCGGGCTGGCAGTGGGCTACATCACCAACGGTTTCCGGGGCCCTGATAAAAACAACGCGCGGCTGGCGGAAATCTCCCAGGCCGTCCGCGACTCCTGCGCCTAGCTGTCGAAAACCAGGCAAAGTTACACAGGAGCGGGCATAACCCGCCCCTGCGCTTTTACCGGAGCTACGGAACCGGCTAGGTAAGCCGCAGGAGGGACTCGGCGTTGCCGGACATATGCTTGCGCAGGGCTTCCTCCCCCAACTCTTCCCAGAAGGGCCAGTTGATCACCATTTCGGCGGTGTCGGGGAAGTGGGCCTCGCCATGGGGGTAGTCCGACTGGTGCATCAAGGCCTCGGTGCCTAGCAGGTCAATGCAGGCTTTGGTCATTGCCGCGCCCTCGAAAGGCTCGGCTCCGCAACGGAAACGCCCCATCTGGGCATATTCGATGGGCTTATAGTCGGTCTTGGGAGTGGTGCCGGAGACGTAGTTGCACATCTCTTCCAGCCGGATAAGCCAGTGGGGGAGCCACCCGTGGCCCACCTCGGCAGCCCCGGCGTTGAGATTCGGGAAGCGGTCAAAAATCCGGCCAACTATCAGGTAGGACAGCAGGCGGGCAGCGCCCCACGGATGGGCGGCGGTGCGGGCCACGGCGATGTTGCCCCACATATCGCGGTAGCCGGGGAAGTAGGGCGGCTCGAAGGTGAAGCTGTGATGCAGGATGGGCAGATGCTCTTCGTTCAGTACCTCGAACAGCGGGTCCACTGCGGGGTGGTCTATGGGCATTCCCTCGGGTAGGATAATAGCCACTGCTGCGGCCCACTTCTTCTTGGACATCTCCTTGACTTCCGCCACCGCCCACTCGATGTCTGCGGCGGGAGCCAGGATGATGCTGCGCAGACGCTCCGGGTCGGCGCTGCAATACCCCTGCATATAGCGGTGGTAGGCGGAGTACAGCCCCTCGGCCAGGGTGACGTCCTCGATTCCGGTCAGGCCGTTGGCCCAAGTGCCGGGTATGATTACGTCAACATCGCGCCCTTCCAGGTCCATATCGGCCAAGCGGCCAGCCGCGTTTTCGTCGCTGACGCCGTGCTGCGGGTCAACATGGTGGTGGCCCGACGACTTGGTCACGCGGCCCTCCAATGCCCCGCGCCCGCCGACGACGGCAGCCTGGTCATCGCCCGAGGGCGCTTCGCCAGGGAAGCGGTCGAAAGGGATGGAGGCGATGCTGAGGGCGTTGTAATTGCCCACACTGCGAATCTAGGGTTTTAGTTCGTCCAGACGCGGCCGGAAGCCGGGTTCAACGTACTTGACCAGGGTGTCTAGGCTCGGGTTTACGTGGGTGTCTATGTCAATGACGCGGTATCCGTTCTTCATCGGGTCGTCTCCCCGTTTCACGGTTTCAGGTATCGGGACAGCCATTCCAGGCAGCGGCCCCAAGCCATCTGGGCCGCTTCCGGGTGATAGCTTGCCCTGGTGTCGGACATGAAGGCGTGCCCTGCGCCCTTATAGCTGACAAACTCGAAGGTCTTGCCTGCCTGCTCGAGTGCGCCGCGCAACCGGGCCACATCATCAGGCGAAGGGTTGGCGTCCTCGTCGCCGAACAGCCCCAGCATCGGGCAGGAAAGACCCGCAGCCAACTCCCCTGGAGGCCTCGGGTTGACGGCGGTGGGCTGAAACAGTCCATTGGAGTAGAAGTTGACGAAGACGTCCACCTGCGCCCCGCTGCTGGCAAACACGAGGCCAAGCCGCCCGCCGGAGCAGAATCCGACCAGACCGATGCGATTGCTCACGTGAGGGCTTCCCCGCAGGAAGTCCAGACCACCCCGGAGGTCGCCGACGGTCTGGGCGTTGGGACGGGCGGCCAGCGCGTTGCGGGCCAGTTCCAGGTCAGCTTCCTCCACCACGGTAAGGAACCCGTCGCGGCTATACAGGGCCGGCACGATGGAAGCATAGCCCAAGGCGGCGTAGCGGCGCGCCATGTCCTTCAGGTGCTCTTCGTAACCGTGGATGCCGTGCACCATCAGAAGCCCTGGGTGAGGGCCGCCTTCCGATGGTCTGGCCACGTAGGCGGGCAGCGGGTCGCCGTTGTATCCGCGGACGCTTACGTCGTAGGCCGTAATGTCCGCCGGATGGTAGACTGCGCCGGGCGGCAATACTCGGGATGCCAACGTTACCTCTTCTGCCCGTCAATTGTGCCTGAATACCCGCATTCTAAGCAGAGGCCGTCAGACTTGCAACCTGCATTCGTCCCATGGCGCAGTTGCCGCTTGGGTGTTTCTAGCCTGGCCGGGGCGTTAGAATGCACCCATGATAGATTTGCTGAAGACCCACTTTGGCTACGATTCTTTCCTGCCGCTACAGGAAGAAATCATCGGCGCGGTGATGGGCGGGCAGGACTGCTTTGTGCTGATGCCTACTGGCGGAGGCAAGTCGCTCTGTTACCAACTGCCCGCCATGACCCTGCCGGGCCTCACGCTGGTGGTGTCGCCGCTCATCGCGCTGATGAAAGACCAAGTGGACGCGCTGGAAGCCAACGAACTGCCTGCCGCGTACATTAACAGCACGCAGACGCCGGACGAGCTGCGGCAGGTGGTGCGGCAGCTCCGCGCTGGGGAGATACGGCTGCTCTACGTGGCCCCGGAACGAGTTACAGAACCCCGGTTCGCTGGCTTCCTCCAGACCTTGGACGTCAGCTTGGTCGCCATAGACGAGGCCCACTGCGTTTCCGAGTGGGGCCACGAATTCCGCCCCGCTTACCGTGAACTGGCCGGGGTGCGCCGCACTTGCCCCAATGCCCCGGTCATCGCCTTGACCGCCACGGCTACCGAGCGGGTGCGGGCTGATGTTCTATCGCAGCTTGGCCTGCGAAACCCGAAAACATTCATATCCAGTTTCAACCGCCCCAACCTTACATATTCCGTAGAGCCAAAGGAACGGGGTTTGTCCAGCTTGTTGCCTCTGCTGGAAAGACATCGCGGCGGGTCGGCTATCATCTACTGCGGCTCCCGCAAGGCCACCGAGGAGGTGACGCAAACGCTGTCTGGGCGCGGCTTCATCGCCGAGGCATACCACGCCGGGCTGGAGCCGGAGACGCGGCGCAGCGTTCAGGACCGTTTCATCCGCGACCGCACGCCCATCGTGGTGGCGACCATCGCCTTCGGTATGGGCATCAACAAGCCCGACGTGCGGCTGGTGGCGCATTATGACCTACCCAAGAGCGTCGAGGGCTACTATCAGGAAACCGGGCGAGCCGGGCGCGACGGCTTGCCTAGCGAGTGCGTATTGTATTTCTCTTATGGCGGCAAATCGCGCCAGGAATACTTCATTAACCAGATCGAAGACGCCGAGGAGAGAGAACGCGCCCGCGAACGGCTGGAACAAGTCATATCTTTATGCAGCCTTTCGTCCTGCCGCCGCAAGTTCGTGTTGGAATACCTGGGAGAAGAATGGCCGGATGTGGACTGCGACAACTGCGACAACTGCACCCAGCCCCGCGAGGAGTATGACGCCACGGAAATCGCGCAGAAAGTGCTCTCGGCGGTCATTCGCACCGGCGAGCGGTTCGGCGCGGCCCACGTCATTGGAGTCTTGCGCGGCAGCAGGAGCAAGAGGATACGCCAGCAAGAGCATGACCAACTGCCGGTCTACGGCATAGCCGCTAACCATTCCCGCGACGAACTGCGCGATTTGACGGAGGAACTGAAGCGCGAGGGACTGCTGTCCGCGTCCGACGGTGAATACCAGATACTGGCCGTCCCTCCCAAGGGCCGCGAGTTTCTGAAGAACCGGGAAACGCTGACTCTGAGCCGCCCGCTTGTGGAGCGCAAGGAAACAGTAGCGGAGTTAGCCGTCGGCGATACTTATGCAGAGGCCCTGTTGCATGAGCTCCGTTCCTTGCGACGGCAAATCGCTGACCATAATGGTGTGCCGGCCTATGTCGTATTCAACGACAAATCTTTGCGCGAAATGGCAAAGAAAGTTCCTCTCAATCGGCAAACCTTTGCCCGAATCTCTGGAGTAGGTGAAGTGAAGCTCCGGGAATACGGCGGCCCGTTTCTTAAAGTCATCAATGATTATGTCCGCAAACACGGAATTTCGGGAACCACCGATGTCGGTCAACAACGCGCGTCCTTGAAATCATCCTCCGGCTCTGCCGCTCAATCCTACATGGAAACTAGGCGAATCATCGCTGGCGGCGCGTCTCTCGAGGAAACTGCGTCAGCCCGTGGCCTGTCTACGCAAACGATAGTGGGTCACTTGGAGCGGCTGGTAGAATCCGGCATAGACGTGCAGTGGAGCCATCTGCTGCCGCCGCCGGAACGCCGGGCGGAAATCGAAAATGCCTTGGAGATTATGGGCGATAACCCGCTGCGCCCGGTATGGGAGGAGTTGGGTGGGGAATGTAGCTACAACGAAATCCGCTTGGTTCGGTTGGCGCGGCGGTTTCCAGACTTACCGGACGCCACACCTGCGCCTGACCCGCGCTCTATGCTGCGGTTCGACCGTTAGAGCCTGGGAAGCAGCTCTCGCTGACTATAGCTCCCAGGCTTCGCGCTCTACAGGCCCAAAGCCGCGGCCAACTCCCGCCTGTGCTGCTTGGGGTCGCCTAGGAAGTGGTAGAGGGTGCGCGAGGCGGCGGTGTGCAGAGTCAGGCCGTATTCGGTCATGCTGCCCACGCCGGCATGAACCTCGTGGGCATAGTTGCAGGCTTGGTAGTAGCCTTCGCTGGCTACGGCCTTGGCCAGGCTTATGCTGCTGGCGGCGTCGTGTCCAGCGTCCAGCTTCCACAAGGCTTCATAGGCAGTCCAGCGGGCGGCGTCCAAGTGGTTGACGAGGTTGATTATCTGGTCCTGCACCCGCTGGAACCGGCCGATGGGCGTGCCGAACTGGATTCTGGTCCGGCTGTAATCCACCGAAACTTCGTAGACTGCTTGGCAACCGCCTACCTGATAGGCGCACAGCACCGGGATGGCTTTTCCTGCCGCCCGTAACCAGACGTCCCAGCCGCCGATGATGCCGTTGCCCAAGATACTGCCTGCATCTATGGCAACGTTGTCGAATCGCACCTCGGCCAGGTTCCAGGCGAACCCCGCCAGGCCCCGCGTGTGCACGCCCGCCGCGTCGGCGGGGATCACGGCCAGCCCGACACCGTTGCTTTCCTCGGAGCGGACGGCGCAAAGGAAATGGCTGGCCGACTCGCCGTCGAACACATAAGCCTTGACGCCGTTGACCCGCAGGCCGCCGCCGTCAACCCTGGTGACCGTCCGCACATCGCGCTCATCCCAGCCGTAGTCGGCTTCGGTGATGGCGGGAACCAGACGCATCTCGCCGCTGGCGATGCGGGGCAGCCAGTCTCGCTTTTGGGCCTCGGCGCCGCCTTCCAGCACAACGAGGGCTGACAGCACGGCGGAGGTGAAGTGCGGCCCCGGCGCCGGGCCCCGGCCCAGTTCCTCGAACAGCACGCCGGCGTCGGTGAACGAGCCGCCCTCGCCGCCGTACTCCTCGGGTATGAGAATGCCCAGCCATCCGGTGGCGGCGAGCTGTCCCCATGGTTCCAGCGGCGTGGTCTCATCGGGAGATGCGATTTGCAGCAGTGCCTCCTTGGGATACTCTTGGGCAACGAGGCGACGAGCCGCCGCTTTCAGCATTTCCTGTTCCGGGGTTAGGGAAAGGTCCATTTCAATCCTCTGAAAAGCCTGATTGTATGATTTGCAGTGAAGGGGCGCAGGCTATGTGTCCTTTTGGCTCTCAGTCGCGGTTCACCCCAGTGCGCCCGCCTTTTCGCGGACTTCGCGTCCGATCCCTATGCGGCGGGCCATGATGACTTTCTGGATGTCTGTGGTGCCGCCGGGGTGGATGGCGACGATGCCTGCGCGGGAATGGGCTTCCATGTGGCCCTCGGCGGCCCCCAGCTCCCGGTCGTGGGTCAGACCGGCCGGCCCCAGTATGTCCAGCATTGCTTGGGACATACGCAACCCGGAGGTCTTTCGCACATAGGACGCCTGCGGCCCCTCGTAGGTTATGTTGGCCCCGCTGTGGCGCATCCAGTAGTTGCGAAGGTTGAGCAGCCGCACGACTTCCGCTTCGATGTATACATCTATCAGCCGGTCGCGCACATCGGAATCTTTGGTCATCGGTTGGCCGTGGCGGTTGGTGTTGCGGCAATGCTCAAACAGACGGTCAACCAGCCAGTTGCGCCCGATGCGCCCGCCGGTGCCGTGCTCTAGCTCCAAATGGGTGGTGGCGACTTTCCAACCCTGATTCTCCCCGCCCACCAGGTTGAAAGCGGGCAGGCGCACGTTGTCAAAATACACTGTCTGCTTAACCCCGGAACCCGCGCCCGATTCGCCGCCGGAAATCAGCAAGTCCATCGGTTGAATGGTTATTCCCGGCAGGTGGGACGGGACCATAAACCAGCCTAAGTTTTCGTGCCGCTTGGCGTTGGGGTCTGTGACGGTAATCGTCCACATATAGTCACAGCCGTGGGCGCTGCCGACGTATATCTTCTGGCCGTTCAGGACGTATTCGTCGCCGTCGCGGAGGGCGGTGGTTTTCACATTAGCCAGATCCGAGCCGGCCTCCGGTTCTGACAGCAGTTGCCAGGTGCGTACCTGTCCGGTGAAGATGGGGGGCAGGAAGGCGCGTTTTTGCTCCTCGGAACCCCAGACCAGAATGGAGTTGCCGCCCAGACGTCCGCCGGAATCGTAATAGGGCGGCAGGGTCAGGCCGTAAGAGTCTATTTCTTCCTCTATAACCACAGCGTGGTCAACGTCCAGCCCGCCGCCGCCGTACTCCACCGGCGCGGTGGGCCACAGCCAGCCCCGCTCGCCCAGCTTGTGGCCCAAGTCGCGTCGGAGCTGATACTGCTCCCAAGTCAGGTCGGCCGGGTCGGCGGGATGCTCAAGGTCATCAGGCACATTGTCCCTTAGCCAGGCGTTGACCTCGCGGCGAAACTCTTCCTGTTCCGGGGTATAGCGCGGTTCAAAGTCCATTGAGGACCTCCGGGTTAGTCAGTGTAGAAATAGGGACTCAGCTCTTCCTCCGAAGATGTAGAGGCACGCTTGCCGGTATATGTCGTGAAGGGTTCCCACGGGAATTTGTCTGCGCTGCGCCACTATCAAAGTTTGATTGCTGCCGTCATACGCCTTTCTCCGCAGCTTGGTATGGCTGCTGCGTTGCGAAAGCACTGCGAATCCGAATCCTCCAAGTATGGCAATTACCTGGCCGCTGGACAGTCTCCTAAGTCGGGCCAACGCCGGTCATCTCAATTTGATAAATCAGCGTTATTCCTGGATTGGGAACCAGACCGAAATCTGCCGGGTCTTCGCCTTCTAGGTGGAGCCCAATGGCCTCCTGCAGGTTGCAGGCTAATTCATCAAGGGTACGCCCGTCGGTGACGGCCGACACTTCCATACACGATGCTACGAAGTAACCATCATGCTTCCTGACAATCGCATGGATAGTCCGCTGCAACGGTAATTTCTTATCATATGGCATACATTCACCGCCGCTTTCGTGTATTGGTGTTCGCGTCAGCCGACGAGCTACTGCGAGCGCAGTGCCCGGCCCGGCAACGCCCCGGTGTGGACGCCATTATCCACCACCAGCGCGCCGTTGACTATTACGTGGGAGATGCCGTCGGGGTACTGCTTGGGTTCCTCGAAGGTGGCGTTGGCTTTCACTGCGTCCGGGTCGAACACGACTACGTCGGCCTTCATGCCGTTGCGCAGGATGCCCCGGTCTTGCAGTCCCAGGCGCTGGGCCGGAGCGGAGGTCATCTTGCGAACAGCGTCTTCCAGCCGAAACAGGCCCTCGTCGCGAGCGAACTGCCCCAGCACGTAGGGGAAGGTGCCGTAGGTTCGCGGGTTGGGCATATCGCCGGTCAGCAGGCCGTCAGAACCGACCATCTGAGCCGGATGCCGCACGATGGCGCGGATGTTGTCGGGGTTGCCGGTGCGGGCGACGAAAGCCACCTCCAGATTTTCCTCAATGAGCATATCGCAGATGGCATCCACCATCCGCTTGCCTTGACGCCGGGCCAGGTCGCCCAGAGAGCGCCCCTCCCACTCCTTGTTGTTGGGTACGTTGCTGAAGATATAGTGGTCCAGGGTAAGCCCCCACATCGGCTCCACCGCGTCCCCGATTTCGTCGCGCACCGCCTGCTGGCGAATGCGGTTGAGCAAGGCGCTGGGGCCGCCGTCATGCACCCAGTAGGGCAGCAGTGAATGAAGGATGGTGGATGCCGCGGCGTAGGGATACTGGTCAAAAGTCACGTCCACCCCGGAGTTGCGGCCCTCGTCCACCAGCCCCACCATACGCTCGCCCATACCGTCCACTGGATTATGGTAATGGGATATATGCACCGGAACCCCGCTGCGTCGCCCCACGGTTATGGCCTCGCGGAAGGGGTCCAGCAGCTTGTCGCCCAGGGAGTAACGGGCGTGGGTTATGTAGAAGCCCCCCAAGTCGGCGATGGCCTCGCACACTGCCACCAGCTCGTTAGTGTCGCTATAGGCCCCGGGCGGATAGGTCAAGCCAGTGGAGAACCCGAAAGCCCCGTCCTGCATCGCTTGGCGGGCCAGATCGCGCATCCGGGCCAGTTCTGGTTCGGTGGGCAGCCGGTCGTCCCAGCCCATAGCCTCTACCCGTATGGCGGCGTGGGGGGCCATAAAGGCCACGTTGCAGGCCACTCGGCCGTCGAACAGGTCGAGGTATTCCCGCACCGACCCCCAGCGGACATCTGGGGGTGGAGCACCATTTACGGCGGCCAGATAATACAGCAGTTGCTCCAGCTTACCGGGCGACGCCGGGGCGTAGGACAGCCCGTCCATGCCCAGCAGATCGGTGGTCACTCCCTGTCGCAGCTTGGCCTCATGCCGCGGCTCCGACAGCAGAATCAGGTCGGAATGGGAGTGCATGTCGATGAAGCCGGGGCAGATGACGCTATCGCCTACGTCAATGGTGCGCCCAGACTCAACGCCGTCATCACCGGAGCGGACAATGGTGATGGTGTCGCCGCTGATGCCAACGCCGCCCCTATACCAAGTCTGGCCGGTGCCGTCAATGATGCGTCCGTTGCGTAGAAACAGGTCAAACATACTCCCTCCCCAAGCTGTGGCAAGGCCTGCGTCCATAGCCTACCACAGGAACGAGAGCGCGTGGGTTAGCGTGTAGTTTCGTAAGAAAATCGCATCTGGATCATCATTGGCGCAAAACCGGGAATGACGAATGCCAGTAATTTCTAATGCTCTAGACCTGTGTCCCCATCAGGACGATTGCAAAATTGTTGTCTGAATCAAGATTTTCGGGATTTGAGATTTTCAGGATATTCCCAATCCTGAGCGCTTTTTAATTCAGATAATCCTGATTCAGACAATTGTTGCCGGTAAAGAATTTGCAATCGTCCCGGCTGCCCCTTGCCCTTTGCCAAAAGCCAATAACTCCTGTGCTATTGCTTTGTATAGCCTACTACGGCCCGTCAGCCCACAGCCCGCCACCGGCCAAGAACCGCCGGATATGTCCGCGAAATCGAAATCTCCCAGCCCAGCCAACAGATCCGGCCAGCCAACAGCCCGCTAACTTGGGCTGCTAACCCGGCCCCTCTAGCTTGGACAGTGCGTTAATTCGAAGATGCAAAGCAATGACATTCAGCCTGCTCAGAAGCCAGGTGGGCGCCCTCTGCCGCAGGTATGCCACCGAACTCGAAGTTTACCGCCTTCGTCCTCTGGTCCAGAAATTTTGCGATGCGATGACCGCCGCCGTAACCGGCGACAAGCCCGGCCCCATATTGCCCGTGCTGGATCGGGGTCAGATCCTCTTCAGGGGATCGAAAAACCGCGGCATCCGCGTCAGGGGCTATGCGCCCCTATACGCTGACCTGGAGCGTTGCCGCCAACGCCGCGTGCTGCCCAGGTCAGCGAGATCCTGCAGAGCATGCCGCCCAAGGCCGACCGGCGCAGCCTCATCCCCCGCTCCCTCGACCCTCCTCCCTTCTGAAGTAACCGGATTGCCTCCTTCCTCCGGCCCTGAGCTGGCTCAAGGAGAGAGGGCGAAAATCGCAAAACCCCGTAAACCCCGATTCAGACAATAACTTTGCAATCGCCCTGGCGTCCTCATTGGGCTACGGGAGTGACACCACACGTATAACATAAAATGCGGCGACCGGATTCGATCGCCCAGACGTCCAAACTCTCGTTGTCATATTAAGATACAATCCCTAGCGCAATCCTGTTGAACCACGGAAACGCCTTTATGCAAGCTCCGTCCGGCGCCACTGTCAACGACATACACTCTCAACTCAACGCCACCTCAATGCAGCGCGTTGAAACCCCTGGCACCCTGACCGAGCTTCAACAGGCCGTCGCCAGTACCCGCGATGGCGGCGGCAGCCTCAGCGTGGCCGGCGGACGCCACTCCATGGGCGGGCAACAGTTCCTCAGCGGCGGCGTGCTGCTGGATACCAGCCGACTGGGTCGGATCCTGTCGCTGGACGCTGGGCCGGGCTTGGTTCGGGTCGAGGCGGGCATCTTGTGGGACGGGCTGGTTAGCGGGTTGCGGCAGCGGCAGCAGGACTCGTCTCAAAGCTGGAGCATTGTGCAGAAGCAGACCGGCGCAGACCGCCTCAGCGTCGGCGGGGCGCTGGCCGCCAACGGCCACGGCCGGGGATTGTCTTATGCTCCCATCGTGCAGGATGTGGAATCCCTGGAACTGGTGGACGCCGAGGGCGAGTTGCGGCATTGCAGCCGCACCGAAAATCGGGAGCTTTTCAGTCTGGCCATCGGCGGCTACGGGCTGTTCGGCGTAATCTACTCGGCCACTCTGCGGCTGATGCCTTCACATCATTTACGCCGCACCGTTGAAATCACGGACATAGATACCCTGGCTTCCCGTTTTGCCGAGCGCATCGCCGACGGGTTCACCTACGGAGATTTCCAGTATATGACGGACGAGACGTCGCCCGGTTTCCTGCGGCGCGGCGTACTGTCCTGCTACCACCCCGTCCTGCAGGACGAAGCGCCGCCGGTGGAGCCGCCCCGCTATTTCCTTACCGAGCAGGACTGGTTGCGGCTGTTACATCTGTCTCACTCGGACAAAGCCCTCGCCTTTGAGGAATACTCCGGGTTTTACCGGCGCACCGACGGGCAGATCTACGGCAGCGACACGTTCCAATTGAGTATGTACATAGACCATTACCACCGGCAACTGGACCAGCGGCTGTATGGCGGGGCAAAGTGCAACGAGACCATCACCGAGCTATACGTGCCTCTGCCGGAACTGGCGGGCTTTATGGACGCCGCCGCCGAAGAACTGAGAAGCCGCTGCGCCAATGTCATCTACGGCACGGTTCGCCTCATCGCCCAAGACGACGAAACTTTCCTCAACTGGGCTAGACAACCCTACGCCTGCATCGTCTTCAACCTGCATTTCCAGCATACCGAATCGGACATTGCCAAGGTGTCCGACGATCTGCGATGCCTGATTGATCTCGCTGCCAACCTCGGCGGCAGCTACTTCCTGACCTACAACCGTTTTGCCACGCCCGAGCAACTAACCCGTTGCTACCCGCAGTTCGGCGAATTTCTTGCCTTCAAAGACCGCTACGACCCCGTTGGCGTGTTCTCCAGCGACTGGCTCCGGGTATACCGGGGTTTGGCGTGATGGCAGAAACAGGCCGGACATAGCAACTCGCGATTGCGGTCTCCCCGATGTTGTGGTCTCCCAGCAGTTTCTTTCGGGCGGTCACCCGGCCAATGCCGCACTACCCATACCTTACCGCGAACCTTGCCAGCGCCGAGGTCTTGTGGCTATGATTGGCGCAGCGAGTCCGTTTCCGGGAGGAATGCCGATGGCTACCGTTTCCATTGACCATATCGCCATGCCCACGGCCAACGCCGAGCGGCTGATAGCGTTCTACAAGCGACTGGGATTTACTATTAACGACGAGGATGAATGGCGGGACGGCAAGGCTAACATCTTCTCAATACAGATAGGAGACTCCAAGATAAACGTGCACCCCCAGGGATATGTCGCCGGACTGCGGGGGCCGGCAGCGGTCCCCGGCTGCGCGGACATCTGCTTCGTGTGGGATGGCACCGTCGAAGAGTGCCAGCAATGGCTGGCTGGAGCCGGAGTTGAGGTTATTCTGGGGCCGGCGCCGCGCAAGGGCGGGCGTGGATTCGGGACGGTTCCTTCCCTGAGCCTGTATGCCCGCGACCCGGACGACAATTTGCTGGAATGGATGACCTATACTTAGAGGCGAGCGGCGATTGGGATATTTGCTCCCTCCGAAGGGGTAGGGACTGGATCCAAGTTTCGCGGGAATGTTGATAATCAGGAAGGTGGCTCATGGCGATGATGACTGGCAAGGAAGCCTTGGTTCGGATGCTGATGGCCGAAGGGGTTGACCATATTTTCGGAAATCCCGGCACCAGCGAGACCCCGATGATGGACGCATTGCAGGATTTCCCGGAAGTGCGGTACATCCAGGCCCTACAGGAAGGCACCGCCGTGGGGATGGCCGACGGCTACGCCCGCGCCACCGGGCGGCCGGCTTTCGCCAACATCCACATCGCCGGCGGGCTGGCCAACGGCATCAGCGCGCTCTACAACGCCTACCGGGGCGGAACGCCGGTGGTGCTGACCGCGGGCAACTCCGACACCCGGATGCTGCTCAGCGAGCCTACGCTATCAGGTGATCTGGTGCAGATGACCCGCCAATACACCAAGTGGAGTCACGAGATTCACCACGCAGCCGACATTCCTGCGGCGGTGCGGCGTGCCTTCAATGAAGCCAAGACGCCGCCCACCGGCCCCACCTTCCTGTCATTCCCTTGGGACACCATGGATGTGCAGGCCGACGTGGACATCATCGGCTCCGGCCAGGGTTATCACCGCATTCGGCCTGACCGGGACGCGCTGGAGCGGGCGTCGCGGCTGCTGGCGCAGGCGGATAACCCGGTCATTGTCATCGGCGACCGCATCGCCCAGTCAGGGGGCGTGGAGCAGATGGTGCAGGTAGCCGAGAGGCTGGGCGCCAAGGTGTTCGCGGCGTCTTTCTCAGAGGTGAACTTCCCCACCAGCCATCCGCTGTGGTCGGGGATGCTAAACACTAGCAGCCCGGTCACGCGGAGGCTGCTCTCCGGGGCCGATGTGGTGCTGGCGGTGGGAGCCAACGTTTTCTCGTCGTTCCTCTACGTGGACGTGCCGCTGCTGGACCCGGAGAGCAAGCTGGTGCATTTGGACAGCGCGACCAGCGAGGTGGAAAAGAATTATCCCACAGAGATCGGCGTCTTCGCAGACCCGGCCACTGGCCTGTCGGAACTGGCCGATGCGCTGGGGCAGGATATGTCGGCCCCGGCCAAGGAGGCTGCGGCCACCCGGATGGCGGAGCTGGGGGAGCGCCGCCGCCGAGCCCGGGAGGAGTATCAGCAGCGGCTGCGGCAACGCTGGGACAACAACCCCATCGCCGTCGAGCGGATGATGCACGAACTGGCGGCGGCAGTCCCGCCTGGAACCATCGTGGCTGACGAGGCGGTCACGTCGCGGCCGGCTATGATGCAGGAGTTTGACTTTGATGAACCCGGCTCCTTCTTTGGCATCCAAGGCGGCGCGCTGGGCTGGGCCATGCCCGGAGCATTGGGGTTGAAGTTGGCGAAGCCTGACCGTCCAGTGCTGGCCGTGGTGGGCGACGGGGCCTCGATGTATACGGTGCAGGCCCTGTGGAGCGCCGCGACGTTCAACATCCCGGTGGTATACGCCATCTGCAACAACCGCGCCTATCGCATCCTCAAGGTCAACATGGATATCTACCTGAAGCGGATGCTGAGCGATGAGGAACGGGTCAGCGAATACAAGGGCATGGATTTCGCCAACCCGCTGGATCTGTCGGCCATTGCCCAGGGCATGGGCGTTGCCAGCGAGAAAATCACCGACCCGTCGCAGATTGGCCCGGCAGCCCGCCGGATGTTCGAGAGCGGCAAACCCGGCCTTTTGGACATCAGCATAGATGGCTCGCTCTAAAAAGAATTCTCTCCTCGCCCAATGTAACCGCGTCTCGCGAATCCCGGAGGACCTGGCAGCCGACTACCCGCGCCGTCTGAATTTGCAGACGGCGCATTGCTTTGATTGAAGCGCCGGAATGCCTCTAATAACTTGGAAACACCCGGAATAACTAACGTGTTTCGCCGAATGAATTTGGCGCACTGAAAAGGAGCAATCATGCAGCAGCGTCCTCGATTCAGGCTGGAAGGAAAGATCGCCATCGTGACCGGGGCAGGATCCAGCGGCCCAGGCGTCGGCACCGGTAAGGCTACGGCCATGCTTTTCGCCCGCGAAGGCGCCAAGGTGCTGTTGGTGGACCGGGCAGTAGAACAGGCGGAGCAAACTCTGTCGGCCATTCGTGAAGAAGGGGGCGAGGCGTCGGTTTTTGAGGCTGAGGTCACCAATACTGAGGACTGCCGCAACATGGTCGAAGCCGCCATCGAGCGCTACGGAGGCCTGCATATCTTGTTCAATAATGTGGGCATCCTAGGCCGTGGCACTGTGGTGGACGTGGATGAGGACCACTGGGATCAGGTGCTTAACGTCAACTTGAAGTCAATGGTTCTCACCAGCAAGCACGCGATCCCCCGAATGATAGAATCAGGCGGCGGCTCGATCATCAATGTATCGTCCATCGCCGGCATACGAGCAGGCAGCGGGGGCGCCGCGGTGCCTTACGCGGCCTCCAAGTCTGGCATCATCGGCCTGACGGCCACCATGGCTGTGACACATGGGCGCGAGAATATCCGAGTCAACTGCATCGCCCCCGGCCACATCTATACGCCGATGGTGGCCGGGGCCATGCCGGACGAATTCCGTGACCTTCGCCGCCGGGCTGGGCCGCTGGGGACCGAGGGCGAGGCCTGGGACGTAGGCTGGGCCGCAGTTTTCCTTGCCAGCGACGAGTCCCGTTGGGTATCGGGAATCGTGATGCCGGTGGATGCAGGGCTGCTGGCCACCACTCCGCTGGCGATGATCGAGCATCTGCGCTGAGTTCTCCGGGAATTCAGCGGCGGCTTCCAGAATCCGTTCATCCTTTGACAAGCTCAGGATGAACGGATTCCGCCGCGAAAGCGCCGGATGATTTTCTGGAAGCCGGGCGTTACTCGGCGTTGGGGTGGGTAGTGATGAAGCGGGCGGCCCGGGCGGGGTCGACGTGAGGGGCGCGCACCTCGACGCCGGAGGTCTCTTCCTGAAGGCGAAAGGTGACCGAGCTGTCGTGACCGCCCCAACCGCGGTTCATCGCTTCAATGGCAATCTGTTCGGCCAAGTTGGCTACCGGCATTGGCACGTTGAACTCGCGGCCCAAATCGGTGGCGAGGCCGATGTCCTTGCGGGCCAGCTCCAGGGCGAAACTAGGCGGCTCGAACTCGCCGCGAAACAAGGTGCGGGCTACGCCTTCGTGCAGTATGTTCATCCGTCCCAGGGAACCGCGGCGGATGCACTCCCACAGCGGTTCAGGATCGACGCCGGCCTTCACGCCCAGAGTGAGACCCTCGGCGATGGCCTGCCGCACGCCGTGGCCGATCATATTGTGAACCAGCTTGGCGACGGAACCGGCGCCGATGTCGCCGGCGTAGAAGACCTTGTCGCCGAAAGCGTCCAGTATGGGCTTCATACGGTCGAAGATTTCCCGCTCGCCGCCGACCATCACTGCCAGGTTTCTGGTCTGCGCCCCGGTCTTGCCGCCGCTGACCGGGGCGTCCAGCACGTGAATGCCCTGAGCCCGGAACTTAACTTCCAGTTCGCGAATGAGCGTTGGGCGGCTGGTGGAAAGGTCTATGTAGATAGAACCAGGCTTTATTCCCTCCAGAATGCCTTCCCGCCCCACGGCCACTGACTCAACTTCACGCGGGCCGGGCAGCGAAGTCAGCGTCACATCGCACCGGCCCGCCACGTCGGCGGGCGAGTTGCCCAGCCGCGCTCCGGCTTCCAGGAAGGGACGGGTGGCCTCCTCGCGCAGGTCGAACACCACCATAGGGTAGCCGGCCTTCTGGATGTTGCCGGCCATCCCGCCGCCCATGTTGCCAAGTCCGATGAATCCAACGGTTTCCATGCTTCACCTCTGACGCCGCTAGGCAATCCAATTCCATGCGGCCTGAATTCTCGCCCCGATTATAGTACATGGGCATTCGGCGGGCGCGAACAACCGAGGTTTTCAGCCGCTATGGGGATAATCTCATTGCTTAGAGAATATGAGTTGCGCCAAATCAGCCAGCCCGGGGACTTCGAGAGACGGTACGGCATCGGTGCGGCGGGATCCGCCGCCGCGGTTGGGGCGATTCACCCATACAGATTCGAGGCCCATACGATTTGCGGGGCCAATGTCGTGAAACAGGCTCTCGCCGATGTGGAGCCACTGTCCTTTCGCCACCGCCATCCGCTCTGCTGCGGCCCTGAAGTTGCGCAGGTCAGGCTTGTAGCTTCTTACCTGCTGCGAGGTAACAACAGCGTCGAAGGTTATAGCCAGGTTTGCGTTCGTTCCGGCAAACAGATAGTCATCCACATTGGAAATGATCGCCAGTTTGTAGCGGGACTGCATGGCTTTGAGGGGGCCGGTCGCGTCGGGGAAGACTGGCCAGTGCGGCAATGAATCCGGCAGACAATCCTTTTCCGTTCTGGACAGTCGAATGCCGACTTCCCCAGCCATTATCTTCATCACATCCTGAAGCGTCCGGCTGTACTCTAAGAACTCGCCCGAAGATTGCGCCTTGGGCTCCGCATCGGAGAACATGGCGAGGATTTCGTCCTTGCTTTTTCGGACGCCGTGGCGGGCAAATACTCCCGCCACGGCGTCTGATATCCCTGTCTCCCAATCCACCAGAGTCCCGTAGCAGTCGAAACTAATCCATTCGAAGTTATTAAAGTCCAGCATTAGTATCCCCCGGCAGGAATCGGAATTTACGTCTGAAGAGCTATCCTGACGGCATATATTACCAGTGGAGGAAATTGCGAAACGATGTGGGCGCCCGGTGGCCGGGCGGGGGTCTGCGGAAAGGCCAACCTGTCATTTGTGCGAGAGCGGGTGTGCAGAATGTGCAAGAGCGGGAATCCAGAACCAGCGGAGTAGTTTCCTGCTTTCGCGGGAATGACGGAGAGAGACGGGAGTAGTTTCGCAATTTTCTCTTCCCGAAGGCATCCGTTTTCTGAAGGCGTGGGCTCCGGCGGCCGGGGGTGTTAGCGGCCGGGGGCGTCCCAGCGGAGTATTTCGAGGTAGCCGCCGGGTTCGGCCCAGGGGAGCAGGGCGCGGAGGAATTCGCGGACGCTGGGGATTACGCCCCGCTCGCGGCAGCCCAGGAGGTACCGGCGCAGGTTCATAAAAGTGTTGAGCCGGGCGCCGGTTTCGGCGATGCGCTGGGCCAGGTGCTTGGGGCCGTCCGTTACCGGGTCGAAGGGCGGGGGTTCCTGGTGGCTGGCAACGGCGGCGTCCCACTCTTCGCAATAGTCTTCGGCGAGGCGGCGGAGGCGGGCTACTTCGAGTTCGGGGGCGAGCTTGCGGCAGAGGGCGTTGACGCGGCGGCGGAGTTGGGAGAGGGACATTGCGGCACTTCCTGAGATTGGGTTAGGGGCGGTATTTTGTTTTTTTTGCGGCCATTTCCGGCAATAACCGGCCATTTTGCGGTATTGGCGGGACGCTTCCTGAGATTGGGTTAGGGGCAAGATTTTTGTTTTTGCGGCCATTTCCGGCAATAACCGGCCATTTTGCGGTATTGGCGGTGACGCTTCCTGAGATTAGGTTAGGGGCGGGATTTTGTTTTTCCCGGCCAGTTTTGCGATGTTCGCTGTGGCACTTCCTGAGATTGGGTTAGGGGCGGGATTTTGTTTTTTGCGGCCATTTTGCGATGTTCGTCTTTGATTATCGCCGGGGCCGGGGCGCGGCCACGGGGAGCCTGGGGCGAGTTGGGCCGGACAGTAATACCGGACAGTAATAATGGTAGGGAGGCGCTTTCGGGGTTGGCAAGTGGGAGGTGTCAGGAGTTATTTACAGGGGTTATTTACGTAGATGACAGGATGGGCAGGATTTTCAGGTGCGAGGGAGAGGGGCCGGGGTGGTTTCGCAATTTTCTCTACCAGTGATGATTCCCTTTCAGTTGTAGGTGTTTTCGGATACACTTGCCCGCTGATATAGTTGCCGAGATTCCGCCGCTGGCTTTTCGAGGTGCGCCGTGCTGTTTCCATCCCCAGCTACCGACCGATTGCTGCATAACCTGGACAACAGGCTGCCTTCGCTGTGCGCTTATGTTTTCAGCCACCCTAACATGGTTGAGGTGGCGGGAGTGGCTGGCATTGACGCTTTTATGGCGGATATGATGTTCACCGCCCACGACTGGGATAATATCGCCCACCTGATTCGGGCGGCGCGAGGCACCGGCATCTCTCCGCTGATACGGGTGCAGGCGTTCCCGTGGGCCAGCGGTACAGACCGCCGGACGGTCTCAGACGCCGCCCGCGCTTTGGCCTTGGGGGCCACCGCTGTCACGGTGTCGGTCGGCTCAAAGGAGGAAGTGCAGGAATTGATGGGCCTGCGCGACGACTGGCACCGCCTGATCCACCTGCGCCGCTTCTCCACCGCCGAGGAGTTCCCAGAGTTCAACGCCAAGACCCGCGAAGGAACGCTGGTTGTCCCCACCGTTGAGAGCGAGGGTGGGCTGCGCGACCTGGATGAGATTCTCGCCATTGACGGTGTCCGCCTGGTCTGGCTGGCCGCCGGGGATGTTACCAAGATTCTCGGCGTTCCCTTCAAGTACGACGACCCGAAAGTGATGCGGCTGCTGGAGCGGGCAGTGCAGACCGGGGAACGTTACGGCGCGTCCATTATGTACAATATGGGGCTAGACTCGCCCGATTTCGACGCCATGGCCGAATCCGCCCGCCGCTACTTCAACGTGGGCGTGCGCGTGGTGGGCCTGGGCGCGATGGAGTGGCATATGCAGATGGCCCTGCAACACATCCGCCGCAAGGCCATAGGCTAACCGCTTCTGCTTTCCTCTCCCTATGGATGGGGGTTATATGTAGGCATTCAGGCATAGAGCCAGTCTGGGACGGGCTGCCTACTGCCGCCCGCGCCCCGGGCCAGCGAGTCCTTGAGTATCCCGATGCGGGAACGGAAGGGATGTACTTGGTTGCGGCTGTGCGTGACTCCAAGCCCTACCAGAAACATCAGACTCTTTCCTGCGGCGTGGGGCGAAAAGAAGGCGGTTACGGCGTCGTCGAAGAAGGTCATGCCCGTTGCGCCCAGTCCCATCGCGTGGCTGCACAGGTACATCCGCCCGCCGATGATGCCGGCCTCAAGCTGCGCCGCCCGGTAACCCCGGTTGCCCAGCCTTGACAGAATGGCTTCCAGGTCGGCCATAAAGAAAGCCACTGCGCCGGCGTCGGCCCCCAGGGCCTGCTCGAAGCAGAGATGCCCGGCTTCCTCGCGGAACTCGCCCGCCTGAAGCAACTCCAGTTCGCCGCCGTTTGCCGGGTTGTGATAGTACGCTCCGGGGCTGATTCCGTCCGCTGCGTTGACGATTAGGTAGGTGTCAATCAGCTCGCTGCCATAGTCGGCTGGCGTCGGCGTAGTAGAGGCGGAGAGCAGCGCTTCGAGGCGGCCGGACGGCATCGCCTCACGGGCGAACCGGCGGGTTGAGCCGCGGTTGATGATTGTTACGCCCAAGGGGGCGGATTCCGGCCATGGCATTCGTTCTGAACCGGCGGAAGAACGGACGTTTTTGCCCGGAGCAGCCCCCTCCCGCCAAGCAAGCGTTTCCGGCGCGCTGCTCAAGCAGGAGTTGACGTGCAGGACGCGGGTTTCCGGGTATTCGGTACGCCGCTCGTCGCCCAAGATACCGGCGTCCACGGTGCCGGATTGTTCCACAGTGGGCGGGGCAATATCCCCGGAACCTATGGGAACCAGGCAGAAAGCGGCTTCCCGCTCCGATTCCAGCCCTAGCAGAGCATCAACATCGGCGTCCACAAACCCGGCCACCACTTCGGCAGGCAGGCCCAGAGCGTTGGCGGTGGCAGCCATGTTAGCGAGAATCGTGCCATTGTCCCAGTAGCAGTAGCGGTAGCCCCGCTCCCGGTACTTCCAGGCGCTGCGCCAGAACACGCAACTGCAAACGATGGTGGCCGGTGCGCTGGCTACTCCGGAGTGTCCGGCTGCGGCTGCGGCCAAGTTCCCCCGGAAGTCCCCGGAGCGCAGCTTGGTCAGCGCATTTTCGTCCGGGGCGTAGTGATACACTCCGGCATCCAGCCCGGGCAGATTGCCGCAGACTAGATAAAGCTCGATGGGATACAGCGCTCCGGCGGAAGCGGCGGCCCGGTAATGCACCTCCCCGGCAGAGCGCAAGGCGCTGCGGCGAATCAGCCCGGCGGAGTAGTGCAGCAGTTGAGCTACTGCCGCCAAATCCGGCGGGCCGGAAGCTGACGGAGTCTTGCCGCCCACGGCGTCCAGCGCAGGCATTTGCGGCGACGGCATATCCGGCGGCAGCGCTACGGCGGGCAGGCCCGGATAGGACTTGTACAGCGATGGTTTGGTCGAGAGGCTGATATAGCTGAGCTTGGTGGCGTCGTGAAAGCTGCGGGCCGCGCTGGTGTCGCTGTTGGGCATAATGTCTGCCTCTGGCTTCCTCCCTCGCTGAGAGAGGGTTAGGGTGAGGGCGTTGCGTCGGTTGCATGAACTGCGATTTCGCCCCGCCGGAGCGGCGGCTGCGCCCCGTCGGGACGGCGACGGCGCGGCGCTTGGCGGAAGGTGGCCTCCGGGGCCAGCCGGGGGTATTCCGCCCGGCGCGCCTCCGACAGCAATTCCCCGATGGTGAGAATCTGGAGGCGGGGATAGCGGCTGTCCGGGTAGTGGGCCGGGGTGTAGAACCCGGCGGAGGTTGCTTCCGATTCCATCGGACGGGTCGGCGTTTCGAGCGTGATGAACAGCGCGATTTCCGCCTTCTCCCGCTCCATGTCGCCTTTCAGCGCGGCGATTTGCCCCCGGTTGACCTGGCCGCTCTTGACTTGGACGACGATGCGCTTGGCCTTGCCGCTGTTGTCGTCGAAGAAGTTGATGTAGCCGTCAATGCCGGAGTCCGCGCCCTTCTTGCGGTCTCGGGCGGGGCGGGCGTCCACCAGCCCGAGGGCCCACCACTCGAACTGATAGCGGCCGTCGTTTTCGCTGTCGGCAGCCAGAGATCTCGCGCTTTCCAGGTCTTGCGGCTGGCCGATGACTTCGTAAGGCTTCAGTCCCGACTTGAATGCGTCTTGCAGCCGGTGGCGTATCAGGGTAATCGCCAGGTGAGTGATGTCAATGCCGATCCAGCGGCGGTTGAGCCGCTCCGCCGCCGCGATGGCGGTGCCGCAGCCGCAGAAGGGGTCCAGCACCACGTCGCCCTCGTTGCTGCTGGCATTGATGATGCGCTCCAGCAGGGCCTCGGGCTTCTGCGTTGGGTAGCCGAGACGCTCGCCGGCTACAGGATTCAAGGGGTAAATATCCGTCCATACAGAATCTATTATTTCCCCTTCCGTCTCGTCCAAGTATATAACCCTGCGTCCGCCTCTAGTGGGGTTTACATCATCTCTGTACAGCCTGCCATCGCAATCTTTTTTGAATCTTCTGATGTATTCCGGTTTGTGCGGCTGATATTGGGTTTTGAATGTAGTATCCCCCAATGATTTAGAGTAAAACAGAATAATGTCATTCTTTTGTGGGAATTTCTTCGCAGATTTACGCTTAAATCCTGATGACCTTTGCCAAACTATTTCAGTGCGAAAGTTCTCCCGTCCAAACACCGCATCCATCAGCAGTTTCAGGTAATGGCTGGCCGTTGGGTCGCAGTGGAGGTAGATGCTGCCGGTGTCTTTCAGCACGCGGCGCAGTTCCACTATGCGTTGGGCCATCATCGTGAGGTAGGCCATCATATCGTTGTCGCCCAAGAAGGAGCGCATCGCTTGCAACAGGTTGGGGAGCTGGCCGGGGGCGTTGGTTACGACGTCCTGATAGGCGCTCTCGGATTCCAGGCTCCAGCGCCAGGTGTCCTCGAAGGCGGTGATCTGCGCCGCCGACTGCTGGCCGCTCCTTTCCTGAAACAGCACGTTGTAGTTGGCGTTGGAGTTGAAGGGCGGGTCGAGGTAGATGAGGTCAACGCTGGAGTCGGCGATATGCTGCCGCAGGATGGGCAGGTTGTCGCCGAAGTAGAGTTGATTCCGCCACTCCCGGGAAGTCATAGGGCTAACTCCCCATCGTCACGATTTCATCGTATTCATCTTTGGTCATAGGCTGGATGGAAAGGCGCTGGCCTTTGCGAATCAGCAGCATATCCTTCAGCTTGGGGTTGGCTTTTACGTCCACCAGCGTAACCGGCTTGGGCAAGGGAGCCTCGGCCTGGATTTCCACCACCATCCAGACGGTTTCGCCGGGGCTGCTTTTGGGGTCGTAGTGCTTGTCGTTTGGGTCCCAGGCGGTGGAGTCGGGATAGGCCTCCTTGACGATGCGGGCAGTGCCGACTACCGCAGTGGGCTTGGCGCTGCTGTGGTAGAAGAGCACTTTGTCACCCACCTTCATCTCGTCGCGCATGAAGTTGCGGGCCTGATAGTTGCGGACGCCATCCCACTCCGCGGTCTGCTCCGGCTCGTTGAGCAGGTCATCGAAGGAATAGGCGGACGGTTCCGACTTGAACAGCCAATACCTGGTTTCGGACAATTTCACCCTCACCCTAGCCGTCTCTCTGAATGGAGAGGGGACTTTACTTTATCTCAGGCGGATTCCGGCGGCTTCGCGGTCGTAGCAGCCCTCGATAAGGTCCTCGCGTTCCTGTCGCAGCACGTCCTTGCGGACGCGCAGGCTGGGGGTACGCGGCAGTTCGTCGCGCACTTCCCAGTAACGCGGAACCTTGAAGTAGGCCAGATTTTCGGCACACCAGTATACGATTTCCTCGGGGTTGACCGTGAAGCCGGATCGTGGCGTTACGTAGGCTTTCACTTCATCCTCGCCCAGTTCCGAGGGCACGGACAGCACAGCGCAGTCGAGGACGCTGGGGTTGGCCTTGATGACGTTCTCCACTTCCTGAGAAGAGATGTTCTCTCCCCGGCGGCGGATTATGTCTTTCTTGCGGTCTACGAAATAGAGGAATTCGTCTTCGTCCACCCAGCCCAAATCGCCGGTATACAGCCAGCCGTCGCGCAGTGTCTCGCGGTTCTGCTCATCGTTGCGCCAATATCCGGGCATGAGCGCCGGGTTCTTGATGGTGATTTCGCCCACGGTGTTGGGGCCGACGTGCTGCCCAGTCTCGGCGTCGGCGATGCGCACCTGATTCTCAAAGCGCCAGTCGGGATGCTGGCGTGGACGGCCGGAAGAACCGGCGCGGCGCACCTCGCCGATGGCCTCGATGGTTCCGTAGCAGGTCTCGGTCATGCCGAAACCGACGATGATGCTGGTGGCGAACCGCTCCTGAAACTCGGCCAAGAACTCTGGCGCGAAGGACGGCGAGCCATAGAACAGCCGGACGGTGTTGTCGGCATCGCCGGGCGACGGGGGATTTTTCGCCAATACCGGCATCATCATGCCGATAAAATTGACCACCGTAGCGCGAGCTTCCCGCACCTGTCCCCAGAACCGGGACGCGCTGAAACGGTCAACGATGACCAGCGCGGCCCCGGCTGCCAGCGCGCCCATCGTCGAGTAATACTGTATGTTGGCGTGGTAGAAGGGCAGGCAGGTGAAGAAACGGTCGTCTGAAGTGGCCTGCGTCCAGTGGGCGAAGCCCTGCCCGGCGGCCACGTACATCCGGTGGGTGACCATCACGCCCTTGGGGTTGCCGGTGGTGCCGGAAGTGTAGACTAGCATCGAGACGTCGTCGGGGGAAACTTCCGGCGCATCCGGCAACGGCTCGGCGGCGTTAAAAGCGTTCTGAAAGGATGTCCAGCCCGCGCCCGCCGGTTCGCCGCCGCGCAGAATGCGGTGGCGTATGCCGGGGGCAAGGTCGGCGGCAGCCCCGGCCACATCGGACAGCGACGGGTCGGTCACCAACGCCACAGCCTCGGCGTTGTTCAGGATATAGGCAGTCTCGTCGCGGCGGTAGGCGGTGTTGACGGGAACGCTGATGGCTCCCAGCGCCGATAGCCCGAACCAGCAGTACAGATACTCGACGCAGTTGGGCATAAACAGGCACACCCGGTCGCCTCGCTGCACGCCCAAGCTCCGGAACAGAGCAGCCGTCCGCAGCGCGCCGTTGCGGAAATCGCGGTAGGAATAGGCCGTGCCGCCAATCTCCACAAAGGTTCTGTCCGAACTGGCGGCGGCTATGCGGTCAAGGACGCGCCCAATGGTTGTCTCCCAAGGCAGGGGCATTTCTGTTTCAGTGTTCTGTGGTACGCTCATATCAGCCCGTCGTCAAGTGTCTTTGCGCTCAACCTAACACGCCGCTTCGGGGCGGTCAATAAGCCGGGAACCCCTAGCCCCGGGAACCCCTGGCTTAGGTAAAGCCGTCCCTGCGATTTCAAAGCCCAAGTTCATTATGGCGCGCACCAATGATAATGATATAGTATATTCCGCATCGAATTAGGTATAATTGCAATTCAAGTACAGGCCAATGCAGGTCAATGGTAGAGGGTGGAGAATTATCCTGCCCATGTATTTTGGGCAGGAGTCTTTTCCGCCGGAGGAGGCCCGCCACGACTACATCCAAGCTGCCGCTAGGCCGAAGGGTTTCCGCCAGCGATGACCTAGAGGTATCGGCGTATCTGGAAATTGCCAGCGGCGCTGAGACTGCCCCCCCTGGCTCAGGCAGACAGGTCAATGAGGGCATAGCGGTTATAGATTTCGGCTCACAGTACAGCCACCTCATCGCCCGCCGCGTCCGGGAGTTAAAGGTCTACTCCGAGGTTGCCAATCCCTCGGACCCTTGGGAGAAGGTGGAGCGGATCAACCCCAAGGGCATCATCCTCTCCGGAGGCCCGGCCAGCGTTTACGAAGAGGGGGCGCCGCGGATCCCTGGCTGGGTCTTCGAGCGGAATCTGCCCGTTCTCGGTATCTGCTACGGAATGCAGGTGCTGGTGCATCAGTTGGGCGGAGCCGTGGCAAAGGGCGATAAGCAGGAATTCGGCTACGCAGTTCTGCACCAGGACAGCCCATCGGCCGGTTGGGGGCTGCCAGGTGGACGCCCGCCCCTGTTCCACAATCTGCCGCCTTCCCTGCAAGTATGGATGAGCCATGGCGATCGCGTGGAAGCCCTGCCGCCGGGTTTCTCCAGTCTCGCGTTCACCGAAAATTCGCCCGTGGCCGCTATCGGCAACGGGCGGGATATGTTTGGCCTGCAATTCCATCCTGAAGTGAACCATACGCCCTTGGGCAAAGACATACTGGAGAACTTCCTGTTCCGAATCTGCGAGTGTGAAGGTTCCTGGACGCCGGGAAACGTGGCTGCGGATGCCATTGCCCGCATTCGTGAGCAGGTGGGCGATGGGCGTGTTATCTGCGCTTTGTCGGGCGGCGTTGATTCTGCAGTGACTGCCGCCCTGCTGCACCGGGCCATAGGCGAACAGCTTACGTGCATATTCGTAAATAACGGGCTGCTGCGGCTGGAAGAGGCCGAAAGGGTTCAGGCCACCTTCAGGCGCGGCATGGGCTTGAACCTGGCCTACGTAGATGCTTCCGAGCGGTTCGTCGCGCGGCTGGCCGGCATCACCGACCCGGAGACTAAACGCAAAGTCATCGGCGAAGAATTCATTCGCGTCTTTGAGGAAGCAGCCTCTGGGCTGGGCGAGACCGAGTTCCTGGCGCAGGGAACGCTCTACCCTGACGTGATCGAGAGCGAAGTATCGCTTTCGTCGGGTTCGGGACTGTCGGCCCGCATCAAAACCCACCATAACGTGGGCGGCCTGCCGGAGAATATGAAGCTGCAACTGGTGGAGCCTTTGCGTTACCTGTTCAAGGACGAGGTGCGCGACGTGGGGCTGGAATTGGGCCTGCCCACGGACATGGTCTATCGCCAGCCATTCCCGGGGCCTGGGCTGGCAATCCGGGTCATCGGCGAGGTGACTCAGGAAAAGCTGGATATGCTGCGAGCCTGCGATTGGATTGTGATTGACGAAATCAAGGGCGCTGACCTCTATAACCGCATCTGGCAGAGTTTCGCGGTGCTCAGCGACAGTCGCACAGTGGGGGTACAGGGCGACTACCGCACCTATGGATACGTCTGCGCCTTGCGCTGCGTTACCAGCGAGGACGCCATGACCGCCGACTGGGCTCGCTTGCCCTATGAGGTGCTGGCCAGAATCTCAAACCGCATCGTCAACGAAGTGCCGGGCGTCAACCGGGTGGTATACGACATCACCAGCAAGCCTCCGGGAACCATCGAATGGGAATAATGCTGACGGCAGCGCAGAAGCGTCTCCTTTCCTGGCGGGCGATTGTTGCCATGAGGGTGCTGCGGGCGATGATTGGCGTGAGAGCGTCGCAGTGAATGTTCTCGTAGTGGGAAACGGGGGCCGCGAGCATGCCCTCGCCTGGCGCATCAGCAGTAGTCCCTCCCTGACCCGGCTGTGGATTGCGCCCGGCAACTATGGCACAGGCCGTATCGCCACCAATCTTGACGTGGACGGCAGTGTCGAGACTTTGACCGCCACCGCTCGCGAGGTGTCCGCGGACTTGGTGGTGGTAGGCCCGGAAGCGCCGCTGGCCGATGGACTGGCGGACGCGCTGGACGCTATCGGCATTCCGGTTTTCGGCCCCACCCGCGCCGCCGCCCGGCTGGAGTCCAGCAAGAGCTTTGCCCGCGCCGTAATGCAGCAGTCGGGGGCGCCCGGCCCGGAGTTCGCGGTATTCAGGGAAGAATCAGATGCGCTGGACTACCTGCGCCGAAACCCCGGCCCCCGAGTGGTCAAGGCCGATGGACTGGCTGCCGGTAAGGGGGTAACAGTCTGCGATGACGAGACGCAGGCGGCGGCGGCGGTTCGCGCTTGTATGTCGGGGCGCGCTTTCGGAGACGCCGGAGCGACGGTGCTTCTGGAAGCGCGACTGGAAGGGCGCGAGGTTAGCGTGTTTGCCTTCTGTGACGGCGAACACATATCCCCCCTGGTGGCCGCCTGTGACTACAAGCGGCTTAACGATGGCGACGGCGGTCCAAACACCGGAGGGATGGGCAGCTATTCGCCGCCGCGGTTCTGGACGCCGGAATTGTGCGCCGAGGTGGAACGGAGCGTCATGCGCCCGGTGATAAACGCCATGGCCGAGCAGGGAACGCCCTATCAGGGTGTGCTATACGCCGGCCTGATGCTCACTGCCGACGGCCTCAAGGCACTGGAGTTCAATTGCCGACTGGGGGACCCGGAAACGCAAACCATGATGCCCAGCCTCGCCTCAGACCCGCTGGAGCTGATGCTCGCCTGTAGCCAGGGCGCCTTGAACCGGGTCTGCGTTCGCTGGGATGACCGTTGCTATGTGGGCGTGGTGATGGCGTCCGGCGGGTATCCTGAGGAGTATGAAACGGGCTTCGAGATTGCCGGGTTGGAGAATGAGGGTAAAGCTAGTGACTCTACGACGGTTTTCACCGGCGGGGTGGAATCTGGGTCATTGGGACGCCCGGTGACTGCCGGGGGGCGCGTACTCACCGTGGTTGGCGGCGGCGACTCTCTCACCGAAGCGCGAGAGCGGGCCTATGCCCGCCTGGGGCGCATCGCCTTCCCGGGGGCGCATTGGCGCAGCGACATCGGACTAAACGCATGAGGCGCGCGGATTTAGCATCCCAATTCACCCCGGCAGACCTGCGGCGTCTTCACGATGAAGCGTCAGAATCGGGGAAGCTGGACTCATATCGCAGACGACGCTGGGGCCGGACGGCGGAATTCTCTGGTTGGCTGGAGCAGGATGCGCTGACGGATCTCAGCCCGGAGCAGGCCCTGCGGCTGTATCTTGCCTCCGGTGGGCGGGAGTCCGCCGGTTTCTCGGCTAATTCCGTAGAGGAAGTGAGAGACAGTCTGGACTTCCTTTTGTATGATACTATCAAGCTGGAAGGACGCTTCGACGAGTGCGTCGCCCCCGGCGGAGCCTACAAGCTGGCCGGGGCCGGGAAGGAATTTGTTTCTTGGCTGCTGTGTCTGCGCAACCCATCGCTGTTCTGCGTCTGGAACGGGAACGCCGAGCGGATGTTGCGGCGGGCCGGAGTTTGCCCCAGCGCCATGAAACGGGGGCCGGACGGCATCCGTTATCTGGACCTGCTGGAGGACTTGGGCCGTTTGGGCGCCCAGTCAGGTCTCCCAGATTTTATCGCAGTAGACGAAACTGCCTGGCTGTTGGCCAGGTCCAGACAGCGCAATTCTAAGCCGGGGCGTCCCGAAAATCAGGAGCAGTAGTATGGCTTGGCGTGATTCCCTTGAACAACTCAAGTCCGAACTGAATCAAGCCCGCAGCGCTCGCACTGCGCGTCTGGAAATCTATCGCAATGAAGTGGCCGCCGAGCGAGAGCAACTACTGACGCTTCAGCAGTCCTTGGATATATCTACCCTCCTCGCCGAGATGAACGATGTCCTTCTGAGTGGGCAAGGCGAAGTGGAGACTGCGGTAGAGTGGGAAGCGGAAGAAGATGAAGAACTGCTCGAAGACGATGAAGCTGCCGATGTCATTGCCACGGCTTTAACTTGGCATGAAGGCGAAGAGCTGGAGGTAGTTGTCGAACTGGCGATGTTGGACGAAGGCATTTCGCTGATGGTCAACGGGGTGGAGATACGCCAGGACCGCAACGCGCTGGAGCGGGCGCTGATTGACGCTTTTCGGGAACAGTTGCAGTTGTAATCGCGTGTTATCATAGATAACGTTGCGCCTTTCGCTGCGCCTCAGCGTTGCAGCCGCGGTGTATGATGCGACGGAAGCCGAAATCTCAGAATGGACGTAATTCAGAATTGAATGGAGGGCAAACGTGCCGCTGGTAGGGGTCGTAATGGGCAGCGCATCGGACGAGCCCATAGTGAAGGATGCCGTCAACACACTGGAGCAACTGGGAATAGACTATGAAGTGCGCGTGATGTCGGCGCACCGCACGCCGGAGAGGGTGGCGGAATACGCGCAGCAGGCGCGGGAGCGGGGCATACAGGTGCTTATCGCCGCCGCCGGTGGCTCGGCGGCGTTGGGCGGTACGCTGGCTGCCTGGTCCACTTTGCCGGTCATCGGCATCCCGCTGGCATCCAGCGAGTTGAAGGGCATAGACGCTCTGCTGGCCACGGCCCAAATGCCACCGGGAATCCCGGTGGCCTGTATGGCAGTCGGAAATTGGGGGGCGCGCAACGCGGCCTTCTTCGCTGCCCAGATCCTCGGACTCCAACATCCTGAAATCAGGCAAGCGTATGACGACTACCGGCGCGAACTCCGCGAACGATAGGCCCGTCTTGGGCCGGGCCGAAGGGCGGGCTCCCGCCTTACTTACCGATTTCGACGACACCGCAGCGGCGCAGAACGTGGCGGAGTTGTTGCTTAACCGCTTCGGCGCCCCTACCTGGACCGATGTGCGGCAACAGTTCCGAAGCGGCAAACTGTCTCTCAAGGAATATCAGGAAATCACCTTCCGAGAAATCCAGGCAGACCTCCCAGCCATGCAACACTATGTTAAGGAGCACGCCATCCTGCGGCCTTGGTTTTCCGAGCTATACCACTTTTGCCGCAGCCGGGACATTCCCTTGGCAGTGGTGAGTCAGGGGTTGGACTTCTACATATTAGCCCTCTTGAAGCGCGACGGCTTTGGCGATGTTCCCATATACGCAGTGGACACCAGCTTTCAGGGCGGGTTGATTTCTTACCAGTACAACCACGCTTACCCCGGCAGGGAAAACGAAGGCAATTCCAAGGCCTTCGTGGTCGAGAATTTCCAGCAGAGAGGCTATTACGTAGTCTACGCCGGCGACGGAATGTCGGACTTGGAGGCTTCCCGTCAGGCCGATTTGGTGTTCGCCCACCGGGCTCTAGCCCGGTATTGCGATGAAGAAAGCATTCCTTATCAGCCTTTCCAAGACTTCAAGTCCATCTTGATGGCGGTGCGGGAACTGCATCTGAACGCGAACGGCCTGGTTTCGGCCTGAACCCATCACCCCTACATACGGTGCAAAGGCAGTGATAGAGCGATATTCCCGTCCCGCCATGAAACGGGTATGGGCCGACGACAACAAGTACGAAAAATGGCTGGCCGTTGAGTTGGCGGTCTGCGAGGCTTGGTGCGAAGAGGGCGTCATCCCTGAGGATGATATGACCCGTCTGCGTCAGGCCAAGTATGACCCGCAGCGGATGGACCAGATTTTTCAGACCACCCGCCACGACGTTACCGCCTTCATATCGTCGATCACCGAATCCATGAGGACGGAAGGGCGCTGGTTGCACTTGGGTCTCACCTCCAGCGATATGCTGGACACCGGGCTGGACCTTCAGCTCGGCGAGGCCGGGGCGCTGCTGCTGGGGGAAATTGACCGGGCCATTACCGCTCTGCAAGAGCAGGCGCTGAACCACAAAGACACGCTTATGATGGGCCGCACTCACGGCGTCCACGCGGAGCCAATGACTCTGGGCCTGAAGCTGGCCCTGTGGTGGGACGAAATGACCCGCCAGCGGGAGCGCCTGGAAGCGGCGTTGGAAACGGTGCGCGTTGGCAAGATTTCCGGGGCTGTCGGCACTCACGCCACCGTGCCGCCCTCGGTGGAGGAGCGGGTCTGCCAGCGGCTGGGGCTGAAAGTGGCCGGAATCTCCAATCAGGTTATCCAGCGTGACCGTTACGCCCACTTTGTTACGACGCTGGCCATCATAGGCGCCTCACTGGAAAAGTTTGCTACCGAAATCCGCTCTTTGCAACGCACCGAGATTCACGAACTTGAGGAACCCTTCGGGCAAGGGCAGACCGGTTCCTCGTCTATGCCTCACAAGCGCAACCCGGAGCTGGCTGAGCGCATCTGCGGGTTGGCCCGCATCCTGCGCGGCAACGCCCTGACCGCCATAGAGAACGTGGCTCTGTGGGGCGAACGGGACATCAGCCACTCCTCGGCGGAACGCATCATCCTGCCCGATTCCTGCCTGGCTCTGGACTACATCCTCAGCATCTTCACCCGCATAATCGAGGGACTGCGGGTCTTCCCGGAGCGTATGTACGCCAATATCGAGAGCAGCCGGGGGTTAGCGTTCAGCCAACGCGTCCTACTGGAGCTGGTGGACAGGGGATTGCCGCGCGAGGAAGCCTATAAAATTGTTCAGACGAACGCCACGCGCTGCTGGGCTGAAATGGAACTCCCAGGCGGCTCCGACTTCCGGAACCTGCTGAAATCCGATCCCACAGTGTCCGCGTATCTATCAGCGCCGGAATTGAGTGACCTTTTCGACTACGGTTACTATACCCGTTACGTTGACGACACCTTTCGCCGGCTGGGCTTGTTGCCCACCCCGGTGGGCAGCGCGGTTTAGCGTCTCTTGTTGACTAATCCCGCGAAACCGCGAACACAAGGCATCAATACAAGAGCATCAATAGAGGAATATCGAATGATCATCGAAACGCCATTGCCTGGCCGGATGCACCGGGGCAAGGTGCGAGACACCTACGATCTCGGCGGCGGACGCCTGCTCATGGTGGCTACAGACCGCATTTCTGCCTTCGACGTGGTGTTGCCGGGTGGCATACCAGGCAAGGGACAGGTCTTGAACCGTATATCAGGCTTCTGGTTTGAAAAGACGGGCCACATCGTGCCCAACCACCTGATTTGCTTAGCCGATTCGCCCGATGCCGGACCATACCTCGGTGGTGGAAGCGGCGCTGGCCTGAGCGAGTCGCTCCCGGCGGACGTGGCGCGGCAGGCGATGGTGGTCAAGCGGGCGCAGCGGATAGACATCGAGTGCATCGTTCGCGGCTATATCACCGGCTCCGCTTGGTCGGAGTATCGCAGGCAGGGGACGGTGTCTGGCCAGCCGATGCCCGAGGGCCTGATGGAAGGCCAGACCTTCCCTGAACCGCTGTTCACCCCCACCACCAAGGCTGAGGAAGGCCACGACGAAAATATGTCGCATCAGCAAGTGGTGGATATGGTGGGAAGCGAGTTGGCCGCCAAACTGGAAGCGACCAGTAAGGCCGTGTATTCCTATGCTCACGACTATGCCCGGGAGCATGGAATCATCTTGGCAGATACAAAAATGGAGTTCGGTATCCTCGACGGCGAGTTGATACTGATTGACGAACTGCTGACCCCGGACTCCAGCCGTTTCTGGGACGCTGAAGGATATAATCCCGGACGCTCTCAACCCAACTTCGACAAGCAATTCGTTCGCGACTGGCTGGACGCTCAGGGCTGGAATCATGAGCCGCCTGCGCCTGAGCTGCCCGCGGAAGTCGCAGAGCGCACCACCCAACGCTACCGGGAGGCCTATGTACGGCTAACCGGGGAGAGCCTCTAATCTTGACTGATAATCATTTACTCTGAGGGGAGATACCCATTGCCCGAGTCCAGACACCGCCGCAACCGCAGACCCCGGGATTTGGAAATTCCGCGCACTAGCCAACGGGGTGGCCCCAACAAGCTGATTTTGGTCGGCTCAGTAATCATCGCCGTGCTGGTAATCGGCAGCTTTGCGCTATCCGCTATACTCCCGAGCCTCGGCGGCCCACAGACGGTAGACTTGGGCACCACCCCAACCTACGTGGAGGGCGTGGGCCAAAAACAGGAAATTATGGCGACAAAGAACCACGTCGAAGACGGCTCCATCGTCGCGTATAACAGCGTGCCAGCTACATCAGGCGACCACTATTTCGCTTCTCAGCCTTGCGGCTTCTACACGGGCGAAGTGCCGGATGAGAGAGTGGTTCATAACTTGGAGCATAGCAACATCATAATCAGCTATAACCTGCCCAACCAAGCGGATGTTGACGCCCTCCAGGAGGTTTACAACGGCTTGGATGGCTGGAAAGACCACTACACGGTGGCCCGCTCTTACTCCAAGATAGCTCCGGGGCAGGTGGCGCTGTCTGCCTGGGGGGTTCTGGACATTATGGAAGGCGTGGACAAAGGGCGAATTGAGCGGTTCTACAAGCATTATGTTGGGAGGCTGGGGCCGGAAGGCGCGATTTCCTGCCGCGGCTCACAACAGAATATGCCCGGTGGCTAGACCGCCCCAGGCGTTTGCAGGCAAGCCCTGCCCCTCCCCCGAAGGGAGCGGGTATGGTTACAGGAGCCGCTGAATTTTAATGACTTATCTGGCGAAAATATACGTCACCCTGAAGCCCGCCGTCAGCGACCCGGCAGGACAGACAGTATTGGCCGCCTTGCGCAGGATGGGGCATGATTGTGCAGAAGACGCCCGCATTGGCAAGTATCTTGAAGTTCGCATCAGCGGCGATGCTGCCGGCCCGGTAACCAATTCGGTTGACCGGATGTGCCGCGAACTGCTGTCTAACCCGGTAATCGAAGACTATCGCTTTGAGCTTCAAGAAATCGCTGCATCTTGACTCTGTAAAAACGCCTCAATGACATCGCTCAGGGACATCGACCGCTCAGGAGGGGAGGCTATGACCTACATCTACGCCGGAGCCGAAACCAGCGGGCTTTACCGTCTGTCCCCCGGACGGGAAAATTGGGAAGAACTGACCAACGGTATGCCTGAATCGCCTTCTGTATGCGGCATCATCATCCACCCGGCAAATCCGGAAGTAGTCTTTGCCGGAACCCAGAACGGCCCCTACCGCAGCTTGAATCGCGGCGATACCTGGGAGCGTATGGATTATCCGGCCATTGCTCCGCCGGTCTGGACATTCATGTTCCGACCCGGGGATCCGACTGTGATGTATCTCGGCACAGCTCCGGGCGAGATATACCGCAGCATTAACAACGGGGAGTCGTGGCGTCGGCTGGATGCCGCGGCTATGGGTTCAAATGAAGTATCCATGTCCTTCCCTACCCGCGTTATCGCGCTGGCCGCGGACCCCAATTTCCCCGATGAGATTTACGCCGCGCTGGAAGTGGCGGGGGTGATTCGCAGTTCCGACGGAGGCGACACTTGGGATGAGATTACCGGCAGCTTGGCCCCCAGCCAAGACACGCTGGATCTGCACGGTGTCCAGTGTGCCGCCGCGCTGCCCCACGTGGTGTTCATCACCACCAGGCAAGGCCCGTTCATCGGCCCAGACCGGGGATCCGAGTGGATTCCGGTGGATTTTGGGCAATTCTCGGAGGTTACATACACTCGCGATCTTAAGGCTGCGCCCCACGACCCCAATATGCTCTACGTGTCCATAGGAGCGGCGGCCCGCAGCCGGACGGGCGCGCTCTACCGCAGCCGGGATCTGTTCAAGACCTTCGAGCGGGTGGACCGCGGCATAACCGCCAACTCGACCATGATGTCGGTGTCCGTTGACCCTGGCGCCCCATCCAACATCGCTTGTGCGGCCCGCGACGGTCAAGTCTTCCGAACCACCGATGACGGCGCAACCTGGAGCAGCCACCCGCTGCCCGATAAGGCCCTCGAAGTCCGCGCAATAGCCGCGGGATAGACAAGGAGACAGGCAGAAACCATAACAAAACAGGGGCGCACGGCTGTGCGCCCCTGGATATTATCGCTGTAAGCGTAAATTCCAAGCGCCGGCGGTTCAGATTGGAAACACTTTCGCCCATCGAAGACTGCGGCTGCCAGGGGCGTTCTTCTCAGCCTTCTAACGGACCTCCGCTGCTTGAATTGCGGGGCATCACCAAGATATTCCCGGGTGTGCTTGCCAACGACGGCATTAACCTGGTGGTGCGCCGGGGTGAGGTTCACGCCGTCCTCGGCGAGAACGGTTCCGGCAAAAGCACCCTGATGAAGGTCATCTACGGATACCACGCCCCAGACTCAGGTACGGTGTCCATCGCCGGACAGCCAGTGCGCCTCGGCTCTCCCGCCGCGGGAAGGCGGATGGGCATCGGGATGGTCTTTCAAGACTTTTCGCTGATTCCCGCCCTGTCGGTAGCGGAAAACGTGGCGCTGTTTCTGCCAGGGCAGGGCCGCCTGATTCGCCATCGTGAACTTGTGCGGCGTATCAGGAGATTCGCTGATGAATACGGGCTTGAAATTGATCCTCGCCGGCGGGTAGATGACCTGTCTCTCGGGGAACGGCAGCGGGTGGAGCTGATCAAACTGCTGTTAACCGAGGCGCAACTTCTGATTTTCGACGAGCCGACCAGCGTGCTTGCTCCCCAAGAAGTTGAGGGCCTCTTTCGTGTCTTTGCTGCTCTGAAAGACAACGGCTATTCTATCTTGTTGGTCACTCATAAGGTGCGCGAGGCTCTGGCAGTGTCCGACAATGTGACTGTGCTGCGCCGGGGCCGGGTGGAAGTATGCGCGCCGCGCCGCGATTTCGACGCAGATAGCCTGGTCTCTGCGATGGTGGGCGCAGGCGCATACGGGCGCTCTCATAAAGAGGATCTGCCGCGGGCTATCGGTGACACCGCACTGGAATTCCGGGCGGTAAGCACGGGCCGCACCCGCCCTTTCACTTCCTCCCAAAGGGGAACCCTAGGGGGGCTGGACGATGTTAGCTTCAGCGTTCGCCGGGGCGAAATCTTGGGAGTGGCCGGTGTAGCGGGCAATGGACAACGCCACCTGGGGGAGGCGCTGCTGGGATTAGAACCGGTGAAAAGCGGCAGTATACTGCTGTTTGGGGAACCATTGAAGAGGCATACTACACCTAACGCTCTCAGGCGTGGCGTATCGGTTATACCGGAAGACCCGCTGTCCGATGCGATGGTCCCTGAGATGCGGGTCGACGAAAACCTGCTTCTGGCCGGGTTGAGCCGGGGGCAGCGCGAGGGGTTCTGGCTGAACCGAAGCGCCATAACCGCCGCCGCAGAAGAAACCCGCGCCGGGTTCCCTTTGCCTCTCGCCGAATCGGGTGCACGGGTGCGGCGTCTGTCAGGCGGCAACATTCAAAGGGTACTGCTGGCGGGAGAGATGAGGCGGGGCGCGGCCGTATTGCTAGCCTATTATCCAACCCGAGGGCTGGATGTGCTCAGCGCAGAATCCACTCGCCTTATGCTGCTCGAACAACGCAACTCCGGCGTCGGCATTGTGATGGTGTCTGAAGACCTGAATGAACTGCTGGCCCTCAGCGACCGGCTGCTGGTGATGTACCGGGGCTGCGTTGCCGGGGAGTTTGCCGCCAAGGGCGCGCCGGTACAGGAAATCGGCCTGCTTATGACAGGTCATGCCTAGTCGTCATGCCATCCTGAACCACTTCCCCAAATTCCGCTCATCTGTGCCTTTGCTACAGCAGCTTGGTGATGATTTCTTCGGGCAGGCCGCTTCCCGCGCAGCCATAGGCGTGGCGCTCTCGCTGGCCGTCTTTGCCGTCCTCCTGCTTATCTCCGGGCACGACCCGGCAGACGCCCTGTTGGAAGTGTGGAATGGCGTCATCGGCAGTTCCTTCGGCCTCAGCGAGGTCGGGGTAACGATGATACCTTTGGTGCTGACAGCTCTGGCTACAGCCGTTCCGACCCGCGCCGGGCTGGTCAACGTAGGCGGCGAGGGACAACTGTACATCGGCGCATTGACCGCCACCGGGGTCGCGCTGTTCTTTCCCGGAGGGCATATATTGCTGATGCTGCCTGTTATGGCCGTTGCGGGGTGCGCCGGCGGCGGGCTGTGGGCGGCGGCGGCAGCCCTGCTGAGGCACTGGAGGGGGGTCAACGAGGTCATATCAACACTGCTCGCCAACTACATCGCCATCCTGCTGGTCAATGTGTTCGTATTCGGCCCGTGGAAGAACCCGCACGGCCTTGGCTACCCCTATACCATGCCCTTAGAGGCGGCGGCAATCTTTCCCGCTATCGCTGGGACGCGGTTCCATTGGGGATTCTTGGCCCCTGTGGTGGCTCTTGTGGTCTGTTATGTCATTTTGTCCCTCACTGTCTGGGGTTTCAAGATGCGGGCGGTGGGAGGCAATCCCAACGCGGCGCGGCGAAGGGGCATATCCGTGGACAAGTATGTGATGGCCGCTATGGTGGCGGGGGGTGGGCTGGCCGGGCTGGCCGGGATGGTGGAAGTGTCGGGTATTCATCACGGCCTGCGGCCCGGAATTTCCGATAACCTGGGCTATCTGGGTCTTCTGGCAAGCTGGCTGGCCGGGCATAACCCGCTCACCATAGTTGCCGCCTGCTTCCTGATAGCTGTGTTCCTGGTGGCCGGAGACGTGTTGCAGTTGACCGTGGGGCTGCCCTCGGCTGCCGGGCTGGTGCTGATTGGGCTGGCATTGTTCTTCGTGCTGGGGCTGCGGAGGGTAGAGCGGCAGGCTTTATGAGCACCTTCTGGCTGGTAATCAGTGGCGCGCTAACCGGCGCTGTGGGCCCCGGCGTTTCGGTGCTGTATGCGGTATATGGCGAGCTAATCACCGAGCGGGCGGGCCGCATCAACCTGGGCATGGAAGGGTGCCTGCTGATGGGCGCCTGCTTCGGCTTCCTGACCACTGTGGAAACCGGCTCGGCCGTTCTGGGCGTGCTGGCGGGCATGGCCGCCGGAGGATTGCTGGCCTCCATTCAGGCCGGCCTGGTCACATTCCGCGGCACCAATCAGTTGGCTACCGGCCTGGCCTTGACGCTGTTCGCTGGCGGCGTTACCGCGTATGTGGGGCGGGAATACGTGGACAGCATCATTGGCGGTCTCAACCCCATCGCCATCCCCGGCCTGGCGGATATCCCCGTATTGGGAGAAGCCCTGTTCCGGCAAGACATACTAGCCTATATTTCCTACGGTCTCGGCCCACTCATCTGGTTCGTGCTGCAATACACCCGGTGGGGGCTGAGCCTGCGCGCAGTGGGCGGGAATGCGGCGGTGGCCTTTGCCGCGGGGCGGAACCCGGCAATGCTGCAACTGACCGCCATCATCCTGGGGGGGGCGCTGGCCGGATTAGGCGGAGCGCAGTTGTCGGTTGGTCTGACGCACACCTGGGCGGAGGGTATGACTGCAGGGCGGGGGTTTATCGCCGTAGCCCTGGTCATTTTCGGATTGTGGTCGCCCTTGCGCGGAATGGCTGGAGCACTCCTATTTGGTGGGGCAGTGGGGCTGCAACTGCAATTGCAGGCCTTGGGCGCTCCGGTGTCGCCATTCCTGCTGGATATGTTGCCCTACGCGCTCACGCTGGGCGTGCTGGCCGTCTGGGCCGGCGCAGCCGACCGGGCTATGCCGGAGGGGCTGAAAGGGATTCTCCAGACAGGCTGATGCGCTTCGGCTTGTCGGGGCGCACCGAGAATGCTCAGACCTGCCCACGTTGCAATCATTGGCGGCATAATGTAATTTGTAAGGTGAATTCTAGGGTCGAAGGATTAGCGGTGATTACGTTCAATTGCACTATTCAGGAAGGGGTCATCCCGGACAGAATGCGCCAGACGCTGAACTCCCAGCTCATCCGGATCTGCGCTGAGGTTCTTGGCGAAGTCCCAGACGATGTTACCGTCAACTATGAGGTCATCCCCCATGGGTTTGGCTTTCGCGGCGGGGAGATATCCACTTCGTCATCGGTCAGGAGCGTAATACCGGCGGGCTTTTCTCAGGAGAAGCGGATTGAGTTCATGACCAGGGTGCAAGATATGTGGGTTGAAGTTACGGGCCAGACCACCGCTGAACTGGTGGTGGGCGCGGCGGACTTCGGCTACAGCCCTCATTAGCCTTCAATAAAGACTTTCAAAGACCTTCAGCAAAAAACTGTAAGAGGCAGGAGAGTAGCTATGCCCATATACAGGTTCAAAGTTCCCCAGGGATCCGTCGAATATGAAAAGCGCGAGAAGATCGCAGTTGACGTTACGGATACCCACTGCGGTTCGACTCTTGCCCCGCGCCACTTTGTCCACGTCTTTTTTGACGAACAGCCGGAGGGAGCCGAGCCGGGCTATCCCACGCGCTACTATCTGGACGCCATTAACCGCGCCGGACGTCCGCAGGAAGTCAAGGACAAGCTGCTGAACGACTTGCTGGACTGTTTCATTGCCCATACCGGAGCGCCGCGGGCCGACATCAGCGGGCGCATCGGCGAGACGCCGGCATCATGGGCCATGGAAGGGGGCCAAGTCTTGCCAGAGCCCGGCCAAGAAACGGCGGAATGGTACGCCGAAGTCACAGCGGACTAAATTATTGAGTCTAAGGAAGAGAGCTTTGCTGTCAGGACTGTTCACCAAGTTAACCGTTCCCATACCAGCAGTCTTGGCAGCAGTACTGGCCGCCTTTCTTGCTTTGATAATAGCCTGCGGAGGGGAGGACGATACCATGTCTACCTCCGCTCCGCTGCCCCCTGAGACTGCTGTTACCTCCGGACTCCTTCCCGAGTTGGCCCTTCCCACCATTGAACAGTTGGGCGGCGGCTCTCCACAGAAGTTCATGCAGGTCTTTGAAGAAGGCCGGGCTGGCAGTTCCTTCCGCCCCACCAGCGAGTTCGCCGCCGCCGCAAAACCGCTGGGCAATGGCAAAAAGCTGAAAATCGGCATCATTTTCGTTGGCTCGCAACGGGACTTGGGCTGGAATCAGGCCTCCGCATCCGGAGCCGATTATGTAGAGCAAACCTTCCCGGATGTCGAGGTGATCCGCGCTGAGAACATTCCGGAGACCGTTGAAGTGCAGTCGGTGGCCGAACAGATGATTCGGGACGGCGCAACTATCATCATACCCACCAGCTTCGGGTATTCCGGCCCGATAAAGTCCATTATAGACAAGCATCCCGAGGTGATGTTCCTGCACTTGGGAGACTTGGAAATCTTTGAGAACTATGGATCTTTCTTCGCCAACATCTGGCAACTGGAATACGCCGCCGGCCGCGCCGCTGGGAAAACCACCAAGAGCAACGAGCTGAGCTTCATTGCCGCCTTCCCAATTCCTTCCAGCCTGTTAAATATCAACGCTTTCCATCTTGGCGCACAGTCGGTCAACCCCGACGTAGAGACAACGGTGGTGTTCACCGGCGACTGGTGCGATCCGGCCAAACAGGTGGCTGCCGTGAATATCATGGCAGACGCCGGGGTAGATGTTATCTCGCTGCAACAAGACTGCACCAAGACGGTTATTGAAGCGGCGGAAAGGGCCGGTGTATGGGTGACCGGCATCCACTACGACGCCAGCGCCGCCGCCCCCAACTACTGGATTACCGGCGCGACCTGGAACTGGGGACCGATTATGGCCCAGGTCGTCCACGAGATACGCACCGGGATCTACCAAAGCTCAGCGAAGCTGGCCGGCATCGAAGCGGGCTGGGCCAAGCTGGCCTCCTTCGGGGGCGCAGTTACCGAGGAAACTCAGACGCTGGTGCTGGAGACAGTGGAAGGTCTGCGTGAAGGCAGCATCTCCCCCTTTACCGGCCCTATATACGACCAGGATGGCGAGATGCGGATAGCTGAAGGGGAAACCGCCACCGACGAATACCTGCAAGGAGTGGACTGGCTGGTTCAGGGAATCGTGGGCCGCACGAGTTAGGCAAATGCTGTATGACACGCCAAACCCCCATTCGCCCTGAGCTTGCTGTAAGGATGAATGGGGGGCGGATTTTTGCAGCGGGTGAATTGCGTAACCGTCCGCCCTGAGCTTGCCGCCGACAGCTAATCTGCGGCAAAAAGAGAGCCAAGCGAAAGTGAACTGCGTAACCGTCCGTCCTGAGCTTGCCGAAGAAGTGCGGTTGATGTGTGCATCTCCGAACTGTTCGGGGGGAATTAACCTCTACGCCGTCTCGATTTTGCTGGCCGCCTGTAGATCCAGCTCTTCCACTGCCATCTCCCGCATACGGAACTTCTGGATCTTGCCGGTCACTGTCATGGGGAATTCCTCGGTGACCTTAACGTATCGGGGAATCTTGAAGTGGGCGATCCTGCCTTGGCAGAACTCGCGAATTTCCTCGGCATCTGCTGATTCGCCCGGCTTCAGCATCACCCAAGCCATGATTTCTTCGCCGAAGCGTTCGTCAGGGACGCCGATAACCTGCACGTCGGAAATCTTGGGGTGAGTATAGAGGAACTCTTCGATCTCACGCGGGTAAACGTTTTCGCCGCCTCGAATAATCATATCCTTTAGGCGTCCCGTAATCTTGTAGTAGCCATCCACGTCTACTGTGGCCAGGTCTCCGGTGTGCAGCCAGCCCTCGCCGTCGATGGCGGCAGCGGTGGCTTCGGGCATATTATAATAGCCGCGCATCACCATTGAACTTCGGGTCTGCAATTCTCCCTGCACATCTGGGCCGACCACCTGGCCCGTCTCCGGGTCAACGACCCGAGCCTCGACGCCCGGTAGCGCCTTTCCTACGGTGGAGACCCGCCGCTCGATGGAGTCTGTCGTAAGGGTTTGCGTAATCACCGGCGAAGCCTCGGTCTGGCCGTAGGCAATGGTCATCTGGTCGGCGCCCATGCGGTCTATAACCTGCCTCATAACCTCGATGGGGCAGGGCGAGCCTGCCATGATGCCAGTGCGGAGGGGAGTGAGGTCGAAGCTGTCGAAGTCGGCATGGCTCAGTTGGGCGATAAACATAGTAGGCACGCCGTAGAGGGCGGTGCATCGCTCCCACTCCAACGCCTGAAGGGTTTTCAGAGGGTCGAAGTGTTCCGAAGCGATGATGATTGCCGAGCCGTGGGTAATGCAGCCTAGGTTTCCCATCACGCAACCGAAGCAGTGATAGAAAGGCACCGGGACACACAGCCGGTCGTTCTCGGTAAGCTCGATGGCGTCGCCCACGTAAAGGCCGTTGGAGACTAGGTTGTGGTGGGTGAGCATCGCGCCCTTGGGGTTGCCGGTGGTGCCGGAAGTGTATTGTATGTTTATCGGGTCGTCGGGGCGGCATTCGGCTTGCCGCGCCGCCAACTGCTCCTGCGAAACTTGGGTATGCTTCGCCACCACCTCGTCCCAGGCCCACATTCCGGCGGGCGTTTCAGCGTCTGCGCCATCGTCGTGGGGCGAGATGTGAATAACGTTTCTCAGATAAGGGAATCGAGAGCTGCGCAGTTCCCCGGGATTCGAGTCTTTCAGCTCGGGGACAACTTCGTTGAGCATCGCCGTGTAGTCGGAGTTGCGGAACCGGCCAATGAGAATCATGGCGTTGGCCTCCGACTGATTCAGCACATACGCCAGCTCGTGGGTTCGATAGGCGGGATTGACGTTGACCATCACGGCGCCGATCTTGGCGGTGGCGAACTGAGTTAGCACCCACTCGCTGTAATTGGTGGCCCAGACGCTCACGTGATGGCCGCGTCGAATGCCCAGGGCCATCAGCCCGCGGGCGACACGCTCGACCTCGTCGCGGAACTCCGCGTAGGTGTAACGTTCGCCCGTCTCTACGTTGACCAGCGCGTCGCGGTCGGCGAAGCGCGCCGCCTGCCAATCCAGCACATCGCCGATGGCGCTGTATGGGCCGACACCGTTGGCCGGTTTGATGCCGTTTGCGCTATCAGCCATAATCAGCCTCAATTTATCAGGCTAAGTGCCTGATATTGCAAATTCTCTGTTGCGCGGGATGTTTGTTTCCTCAGATTATACTCAAAGTTACCCGGTGGGCAACTTCCGCGAACAGCCCGCTTTGGGGCTTACCCCGCCTTGAGGTGTACAATGAAACGGAGGAATCTTGCCAAGATGGTATGCCGGGGCACCGAGGACAGAAACAAGAATGATAACGAGAGACTTAAGACTCGTTTATAAAGCGGGTGACGACCAACTTGAAATGCTGGACAGAGGGATTGGCGATGTCCGGTCGAGCGTCGAAGATGCTCACCGGATGGTGAAACTCGGTTTTCGCACTGGCGAAAGTACACTACCGCTGGCAGACTTTCGTATTACCGAAAGTCTGGCCTACTATGTCCAGCATGATTTTCTGCGCCAGTTGCAACCTTCCGAAACTGTGGCGGGACACAAGATTGCCCTGACTACCAAGGCGGCCCGCGACCATCTGGGCGTTCACGAACCTTGCTACGGACATATACTCAGCCCTTGCGTCTACCCCAATGACGGCGAGGTGTCTATCGGCAACCTTGCTGCTCCCCATATCGAAGCTGAAATCGCCTTCGTGTTGGGCAAAGACCTGCGCGGGCCTGGCGTCACCACTGTGGACGTGATGCGGGCCACCCAAGGCATATTGCCAGCGCTGGAGCTGGTGGACCTGAAGGTGCAGGGCGACGGCATCCAGGCTACCGACGTCATTATCCACAATGCGCTGCACGGCGGGCTGGTGACCGGTTCGAGGCTGTGGGGTCTGGAATTGCTGGACTTGCAATACGAGGGCGTCACGGTGGAGTACAACGGCCAGCTTCACGGCACCGGCACCGGCGCCGAGGTTATGGGCAATCCGATCAACCCCATTGTCTGGCTGGCCAACAAGCTGGCGGAGTTCGGCGGCTACCTGCGGGCGGGCGAGACCATCATATCCGGCTCGATGGTCACGCCGGTAGAGGTCAAGCCGGGCGACTACGTGAAGGCTACGTACACCCGGATGGGGAGCGTGGGGGCGCGATTCATCGAGTGAGATGACGGCATTCTCCTCTTTACCGGAATTCCCTCGCTCTAACCCTCCCCCTCTGGATGAAGGGATTACTTGGAGGATTGTATGAGTTGGGATTTTAAGTTGGTGGCTGGCCCTTACGGGGGAACTACCGAAGGCCCGGCGTGGGACGGGCGGTCCCTGTTGTTCACTGACATCCCCAACAGCCGAATAATGCGCTATAACCCAGACACCGGAGAATGCAGCGAGTTTCGCACCGGAACCCAGGGAACTAACGGCCTGAATTTCGACGCGCAAGGCATTCTGTATGGCTGCTCCAGCGGTGGAAGGCGCATCCTGCGCTTTAATACTGATGGCTCCTCCACCGCGTTGCCGCACCTGCTGGACGGCAAGGCGCACAACCGCCCCAATGACCTGGCGATTGACCGCAAAGGCCGCATCTGGTTCACCGACCCGGCGGGACAGATTCCGCCGGAAGAGCGCGAACTGGCCCACGCCTCCGTGCTGCGCCTGGATCCGGATCCAGACGCCGAGGGCGGCTGGACGTTGCATAGAATGACCTTCGACACCTGGGCGCCCAACGGCCTACTGTTTTCGCAGGATGAGCGGACGTTGTACGTGGTGCAGAGTGACTACGAGGGCACCCGTGACCTGCGGGCCTATTCGCTCCAGCCGGATGACTCGCTGGGTGAGCCAATGGTTCTGCACAACTTCGGACAGGACTTTCGCGGCGTCCACCGGGGGCTGGATGGGATGTGCCTGGACGTTGACGGCAACATAATAGCCGCCGGGGGCTGGCGGCGGGCCGGGCCTGGGGCGCTGATTCACATATTCGCGCCGTCGGGCCGCATCATCGAAACCCACCCGGTGCCCGCGGACTGGCCGACCAATTGCGCCTTCGGAGGCCGGGCGCTGGACACGCTCTATGTCACCACCCGCGGTGGCCACCTGTTTCGGGTGAACAACACCGGCCGCCGGGGCTGGATCCTCTACCCACCTTAAAAGGATCCTCACATCCTGCGACAACAGTACTAAGGAAGGCAAACGAGAAACGCGATTGGCATTATTTGCCATTATGTAAACAACACCAAACAATTCGAGGAACTGTTTATGACAACTGAACAAGCCGGCATCGCGCCGGGCGATGGCGAGTTCGACGTCATCGGCACCCGGCCCATCCGGCACGACGGGCCAGACAAGGTGACAGGCCGAGCTCGCTACGCCGCCGACATTCATCCTCCTGGCTGGCTGGTAGGGAAGATTCTTCGCAGTCCTCATGCCCACGCTGTCATCCGGAGCATAGACGCCACCCGCGCCCTGGCCATTCCCGGCGTCAAGGCTGTCGTGACTTCGGCTGACTTCCCCGAGGTCTCAGCGGAGATAGCCGACCAGGAAGAGGGGATGACCGTCAACTACGGCTTTTACAGCCGCAACGTGATGGCCCGCGAGAAGGCCCTCTACTGCGGGCACGCCATTGCTGCCGTCGCGGCCACCTCGGCAGCGGCGGCGGAGCAGGCGCTGGCGGCTCTGGAGGTGGACTACGAAGTCCTTCCACCGGTGCTGAACGCCGACGACGCTATGCGCGACGGCGCCCCCCTGTTGCACGATAGGCTGGTGATGCTGGCTGATCCCAATATGCGGCAGGGGGGTTGGGGTGATTCGGGTAATCCCAGCAACGTATCAAACCGCTTCGAGTTCCGCTTGGGAGACCCCGACGCCGGGTTTGCCGAAGCCGATGTTGTCGTAGAGCGGGAGTTTCATACCCGGCCGGTGCACCAAGGATACATCGAACCCCACTCGGCGACGGCGCAGTGGAGCGCCGACGGTTCTGTAACTATTTGGGCCAGCAGCCAGGGTCACTTCGCCCTGCGCGATCATACCGCCGCCATACTGGGCGTCAACGTGTCCCGCCTCAAGATCATCCCAATGGAGATAGGCGGCGGGTTCGGGGGCAAGGGGCAGGGCGGCTGCTACCTAGAGCCGGTGGTTGCGGCCCTCTCCCGCAAGTGCGGACAGGCAGTGAAGATTGCAATGACCCGCGGAGAGGTGTTCGAGGGCACCGGCCCGACCTCGGCCAGCCACATACGGGTAAAGCTGGGCGCAACCCGCGAAGGCAAGCTGGTTGCGGCCGACTGCACGCTGGTATACGAGGCAGGGGCGTTCCCGGGATCGCCGGTGCCGTCGGGCTGCCGAACTATGCTGGCGCCCTATGAAGTGCCCAACAGCTTCATTGAGGGTATTGACGTGGTGGTGAATACCCAGAAGGCGGCGGCCTACCGCGCGCCCGGGTCGCCCGTTGCCGCCTTCGCCGCTGAGTCGGTCATTGATGAAATCTGCGAGCAGTTGGACCTGGACCCGGTGGAGTTTCGGCTGCGCAACGCGGCCAGGGAAGGCAGCCGCCAACCCACTGGCCCGGTATTCCGCAAGATTGGTTTCGTGGAGACGCTGCAAGCGGCCCAGGAACACCCACACTTGGCGGAGGCGCTCCCCGCCCGAACCGGGGCCGGGGCGTGGCCGCCGGGGCCTGGTTCAACAGCTCCGGCCCGGCCAGCGCGGTCGCCAGCGTGAACCCGGACGGCACCGTCAGTCTGGTCGAGGGTTCGCCGGACATCGGCGGTTCCCGGGCGGTCATGGCGATGCAGGTTGCAGAGGCGCTCGGCATCCCGGTGGAGACGGTCAAGCCGTCGGTGGCGGACACCGATTCCATCGGCTACAGCTCCGGGGCCGGCGGCAGCGGTGTGACTTTCAAGATGGGAACCGCCTGTCATGACGCCGCCCAGGACATCAAGCGGCAGATGATTGAGCGGGCCGCCCGCATCTGGGATGTGTCGCCGGAGGATGTTGAGTACAACAAGGGTGTCCTGTCTCACAGACAGGACCCGGAGTTGAGCATTACTTTCCAATCCCTTGCTCCACGGCTCAACGGCACCGGCGGGCCCATCGTGGGGCGCGCGACAGTCAACCCCAGCGGCGTAGGCAACGCCTTCGGGCTGCATATCGTGGACGTGGAGGTTGACCCAGACACCGGCAAGGTGACCATCCTGCGATACACCGCGCTTCAGGACGCCGGGCGGGCCGTCCATCCCAGCTACGTCGAGGGGCAGATTCAGGGAGGTGTGGCGCAGGGCATCGGCTGGGCGCTGAACGAGGAGTACTATATCAACGGCGAGGGCCGGATGCTGAACTCCAGCTTCCTCGACTACCGGATGCCCACCAGCCTGGACCTGCCGATGATTGACACGGTCATCGTGGAGGTGCCAAATCCCGGCCATCCCTATGGCGTTCGCGGTACAGGCGAGGTGCCACTGGTGCCGCCACTGGCCGCAGTCGCCAACGCCATATCCCGAGCTACCGGGTCGCGCCTGACTGACCTGCCGATGACCCCGGGGAGGATCCTGGAGACCATCGGGTATTAACGCAGGGCGCACGAGGGGTATTGGAGATGTTAGGGAGGGGCGCACGACTGTGCGCCCCTCCCATATATGAAAGGGCTTTATAAGTGAAAAGCGTTGAGCAGGGGCGAAACGCCGACGCTGTTGCAGACACATAAGGCGGCGCTGGACGAGCGGCTAGGCGTAACAGGCATCACGCTGCTCGGGTCTGTTGCCCGTAATTAGGCTATAGCCAATAGCGACGTTGGCATTTTAATATGTTTCGACGGCCCGGCTACCGCAGAGTGTTTTTTCGGAGCGCAGTTCCACATTGAAGACCTGCTTGGCCGTCCGGTAGATCTGGTGACCGGCAATCGCTGCGCCCGGAGTTCCGGCCCTATGTGAAGGCGGATGCCGCGATGGAAGACTTGGAAGACGCTCCTCCACAGCAGGCGCGCCAATGGCGTTTGTATGTGGAAGATATCATAGGTTTCCGCGAGATGGCATTGGGATTATACCGCCGGACTCGGCTGAGAGGGATTCCTTGCCAGCAGCCTGAATCAGGATGCTGCGGTGCACAACATAGTGCTTGTCGGTGAAGCTGCGACGCATATCTCCGGCGAAATACGCAACGCGCGCCCTGATATTCCCTGCGGCAGAATAATAGGCGCCCGCAACCGCATAATTCACGGCTATCTTACGGTGGGCGACGGCACGGTTTGGGACATTATACAAAGGGCTATCCCGTCGCTGTTGCCGGGACTGCGCGAGTTGCAGGAAATGGCGTAAGTTAGTAGAAGCCGGGTTCGGTTCAACTGGCCGGCTTTTATTTCTCTGTGTTTACGTTTGTTTATGTCTAGTTATGGCGCGCGCTGGAACGGGTCTGTGAGCTCAAGTTCCTCGCCGATTTCACGGAGGGCGGGCAGCACTTCCTGTCCCATCAGTTCCAGGCAGCGCATAGTGTCATCGTGGCTGATGGTGCCGTCGTTGGTCCAGATAGCCAAGATGCCGGGCCGCATCACCGACAGCACTTCGCGGAGCTGGCGTATCACCGTCTCCGGGCTGCCGATGATCCAGCGCCTGGAATCGAGAATCTGGTCGTAGGCCGCAGTGTCCAACCCGCCGACGCGGAAGGGGTCTGAGCGGATTTGCTCGCGGATACGCAGGTAGCGCGGGTCCTGGCTGGCGCTGGCGTAGCCCACCGGCGACTGGTAGTCGCGGGGCAGGGGGATGCGCCCCACGCCGATGTTGCCCGTCATGTAGCCTTTGCCGACTTCCTGCGCTTTTTCGTCGGTGTCCTGCACGTGAATCCGAACTAGGTAGCCCAGATGCTCCGGGCCGGGTTCGTAGCCCACCTGTCGGGCGTTTTCGGCGTAGATTTCCTTCATATCCTGGGTGGATTGGACGTCGGTTTCCAGGAAGATGTAGGGGTAACGATGTTCGGCGCACCAGACCAGCGTTTCCGGGCTGCCGGTGCCGGGAATCCAGACCGGGGGATGGGGCTTCTGCAATGGCACCTGGAAGGGGTTGACCACCCGGAACTGATAGTGTTTCTCCTCCCAGCGGAAGGGGCCAGGGGTGGTCCAGGTTTTGATGATCAGATCGTGGGCTTCCTCGAACCGTTCGCGGTTAAACAGCGGGTTGGTATTGGTGGCAAGACTCTCGACCCCAGTCCCGCGCACGAAGCCGGAGACCAGGCGTCCACCGGAAATCATATCTATCTCGGCCAGCTCCTCGGCTAGACGGATGGGGTTGTCGAAGATGGGCAACGGGTTGCCCAGCAACACGATCTTGGGCTTCTTGGTGATGCGGGCTAGGATGGCCGCTTCAAGGTTCATGGTTGCGCCGAGGCAGGTGGGGGTGTTGTGATGCTCGTTGAGCATCAAACCATCGAAGCCCACCTCTTCCGAGTATTCGTATTCGTCCAGGTACATATTGTAGAGTTCGGAGCCGCGCTGGAGGTCGAAGTTGCGGTTGGAGAAGGTGAGGCGAACGGCGTTGTTGGGGCTGTTGCGCACGTCCTCCTCGGTATAGTCCACGTAGGCGCGCTCGGTAAACCGCATAAGGAACATCGGTTGCCTCCATGTCTATGAAATTCCCTCTCCTTGCGGGAGGGGGCTAGGCCAGGAGAGGGCTAGGCCGGGAGAGAGCTAGGGTTAGGGTGAATCAGGCTAGAACGCTCGCGGCGGGAACACCCGGCGGTAGACGCCGGGGGAGCCTGGGGCGTGGCCGTAGGCGCCGCCGATGTATTGGTTCATGGTGTCCTGGCTTCGCTGCTGCTCCCAGGTCAGGGTTTCAGGCACCTTTTCGTGCTCGAATTCGTACATAGTCAGATACTTCGGGTCTCCCTCGACGGCATGATAGCGCCGGACAAAGAGGCAACCCGGTATTTGCAGATTGCCGGGAGTACGCACCGTGTCATAGTATTCGTTGTACTTCGCCTCGAGGTTGGCCGGAACGTCCATGCGCCCAATCTGCAACGCCGGGGCCATGCCGCGTCCGAGCGTATAGGGGTCGCCGCCGCCCTCAGGGTAGATCTGGGTGTAGACATTTCTGACGAAGCCACGGCCAACGACGTTGGGCGACATCCGCTGTGTCCACGGGGTCGGGTTGTTGCTCATACGCAGGTATTCGTTGGACTGTAGCGCATCCGCCGATTCCAGTTCGTAGACGGCGAGGTAGCGCGGGCCGCCCTTCAGGGCCTCGTAGCGTGCGCCGTCCAGGAACCCGGGGGCGCTCAGACGCTCTGGTATGTGTTCCTCGTTGTACCAGCGGTTGAACTCGGCATCGTGTTCGATGTCCACGTCGGTGTAGACCATGAGCAGAGCCGTGCCTTTCTTCTGTGCCATATCGCCTCCTCAGACGAGTTCCTTCCGGCAGGGGGACAGAGTTAGCATGAAGGCGCACTCTCAGTTGTCAGTAACCTCGAAGGCCAAGTAAGCATAGCGGAGGAAGATGCCGCCGCGAGGCTCGGCCAGAGGCCCATTGGCCACCAGACAGGCGATGACGTAGGTTGCGCCCGGCTCGGCAGCGGCGGCGAGTTCGATGCGCTGGGGGTTGTTGAGGCCGACGATGACCCCAGCGGTGCGGTCTATTTCGCCGTTTACCCACACCTCGCCGTAGTTGTCGGCGTTGGTCTCGAACCACAGCCGCGACCCGGCCACCGGCATCCCGTTAACCGATTCGGGAATCTCCACGGCGATGCGATACCAAGCGAAGGTGAACCCCACTGAGAGGCTCTGCCGTATGTTGCCGCATACATCCCAGCCTGAATCGTCGTAATCGGCCAGCCGGGCTGGGCTCGCCAATAGCTGCGCCGTGAGACCTTCGTTTGGCTCGCCGGGCACCAGACCCGGCGCAACTCGCCACTCTCCCTTAACCTGCGCCCGGTCGGTAGCATTGTTCAAGTCCAAGGCTACTCTTGGCATCGGAAAACCTCCCTCGGGTCGGATACAGGGCGATTATAGCCGTTGGCGCAAGTATATTGGACACTGCTGGCTGTTGCTGTTGCATTCCCCTATTTTGGAGAAAATTGCGAAACGAGGTGGGAGCCCGGCGGCCGGGCGGCGGGTCTGCGGAAAGGCCAACCTGTCATTTGTGCGAGAGCGGGTGTGCGAGAGCGGGAATGTGCGAGAGCGGCCGGAGTAGTTTCTCAATTTTCTCTTCCCGAAGGCATCCGTTTCCTGAAGACGTGGGCTCCGGCGGCGGGGGTGTTAGCGGCCTGGGGCATCCCAGCGGAGTATTTCGAGGTAGCCGCCGGGTTCGGCCCAGGGGAGCAGGGCGCGGAGAAATTCGCGGACGCCGGGGGGTTGGCCCCGCTCGCGGCAGTTGCGAAGGTACCGGCGCAGGTTCATATAGGTGTTGAGCCGGACGCCGGTTTCGGCGATGCGCTGGGCCAGGTGTTTGGGGCCGTCCGTTACCGGGTCGAAGGGCGGGGGTTCCTGGTGGTTGGCAACGGCGGCGTCCCACTCTTCGCAATAGTCTTCGGCGAGGCGGCGGAGGCGGGCTACTTCGAGTTCGGGGGCGAGTTTGCGGGCGAGGGCGTTGACGCGGCGGCGGAGTTGGGAGAGGGACATTGCGGCACTTCCTGAGATTGGGTTAGAGGCAAGATTTTGTTTTTCCGGCCATTTTCGGCCATACCCGGCCATTTCGCGGTGTTGGCGGTGTTGGCGGTGTTGGCGGTGACGCTTCCTGAGATTGGGTTAGGGGCGGGATTTTTGTTGCTCCGGCCATTTTGCGGTGTTGGCGGCGGCGCTTCCTGGGATTGGGTTAGGGCGGGATTTTGTTTTTTCCGGCCATTTTGCGGCCGTTTTGTGATGTTGGCGGCGGCACTTCCTGAGATTGGGTTAGGGGCGTAATTTGGTTTTGCGGCCATATTCGGGCAGTTTTGCGATGTTCGCTGCTGGCCGGGAAAGGGCAGTGCAGGCAGCGCCCGAGGGGATTCTGGGCGGGTTGGGCCGGACAGTAATATTATGGTAGGGAGTTGTTATCAGGGTTGGCAAGGGGGAGGTGTCAGGGGTTATTTACGTAGATGGGCAGGATTTTTAGGCGTGAGGGAGATAGGCCGGGCCGGTTTCGCAATTTTCTCCATATATTGGCTATAATCATATTGGCTATAATCTTTACAGCGATTCATTTCGCAGAACAGGAGGCGCGCGTATGAACGTATATCAGTGCATCAGGTCGCGGCTGACGGTGCGGAATTTCAAGCCTGACCCCGTGCCGGAGGGCGTGGTGCGGCGGATGCTGCAAGCGGCCCGCTGGTCGCCCAGCGCGCGTAACCGCCAGCCGTGGCATTTCATCGTAATCCGCAACCCAGACACCCTGAAACAGATTGGTGATATCGCATCTTCCGGCGGATTTATTGGGGGAGCCCCGATGGCGGTGGCCGTGGTGATGGAACGCGGCGGGCGGCCCGAGTTCGATGCCGGCCGTTCTCTCCAGCACATGGAGTTGGCCGCTTGGGCCGAGGGCGTGGGGGGTTGTGTGGCAGGCGTCCGCGGCGATGAGAACGTCCGGGTAAAGGAACTACTGGACATCCCTGAAGACAAGGAACTGGTGACCGTCGTGGCCTTCGGATACCCCACCGGCGAGGCTGTTGCGGGAACCAAGCAGCGCAAGACGCTGCCGGAAATCGCCCACAGTGAAAGGTTTGGACAGAAGTACGGGGGATAATTTTCAAGTCAATTGCAATCAGGCAAGGGGTCAAGTGATGCGTTTGGAAAACAAGGTTGCTATCATCACCGGAGCGGCGGCTGGGGTTGAAGGCCAGTTGATGGGCTTCGGGGGCTCGGCGGCCCGGATGTTCGCGCGCGAGGGCGCCAAGGTGGTGCTGACAGACATAAAGGTCGAGATGGGAGAGGCCACTGCCGCGCAGATTCGGGAAGACGGCGGTGATGTCATTTTCATGGAACACGACGTGACCAGCGAAGAGCGGTGGCTGGAGGTCATTGCCGAAACGGTGGCCCGCTACGGCAAGCTGAACGTGCTGGTAAACAACGCCGGCACCGGCGCCCGATATACCGTCGAGGAAACGTCCGTCGCCGACTGGCAGGGGCAGATGGACGTACACGCTAAGGGAGTCTTCCTAGGCGCCAAGCACGCCATCCCGGAAATGCGGAAGGCGGGCGGCGGCTCCATCATCAACGTGTCGTCCATTTATGGGTTGGTGGGCAGTCCCACCTCCACCGCCTACCATGCGGCCAAGGGGGCCAGCCGCTTGTTCACCAAATCCGCGGCCGTGCAGTACGCCGGAGAAAACATACGGGTGAACTCGGTGCATCCCGGCTACTGCTGGACACCGCTGACCGACCCCGGCTACTCCCACGAGGAGGGGCGGCGCGACTGGTCGCTGGAGCGCATACCGCTGGGGCGTCTGGGCAACGCCGACGACATTGCCCACGGCATCGTCTACCTTGCGTCGGACGAATCGTCCTTCGTCACCGGAGCCGAGCTGGTAATAGATGGAGGCACCACCGCGCAGTAGCTGGAAGGCGACCGAGTGATACCTATGTTACCGATACCCTAGCGAAGGATACTCATGACCGCTACCTCAGGGGCATCGAGCCGTCCGCAAGAGCCGTGGCCGACGCTGCGGGCGCGGCCGAGGACGTTCTTCGGCGCGCCCTTGTGCGAAGACATCGAAAACCTGGAAGCCGATGTCGCCTTTATCGGCGCGCCCTTCGACCAAGGCACGCTGGGGCGGCCAGGGGCGCGTTTCGGCCCGGACGCCTTGAGAGACGCGCCTCGCGCCTATTCATATTCGGATCCCTATGGCCGACAAAGCGTTGCCGAGGGTTTCTTCGACATTGACGCCAGAGACGAGCTGCTGCGGGGCGTGATTATGGCCGACTGCGGCAATGTTCCCATCGTCCCATCGGAGGTGACAGGGAACTTTGAGCGCATCACGCGGGCGGTGGAGCAGGCCGTGGAGCGGGGCGCGCTTCCGGCAGTGGTGGGCGGCGACCATGCGATAACCTTTCCCGTAGTGCGCGGGCTATCGAAATTCGCGCCGCTGAACATCGTCCACTTCGACGCCCATCTGGATTATACCCATGATGTGCAAGACGCCCTCTACACCCACGCCAGCCCGATCCGGCGCTGCAGGGAACTGGACTTCGTGGGGCATATAACGTCGGTGGGCATACGGTCGGCGCGGCGTATACCCTATGAAGAGGCGATGCGCGACGGCAGCCTGCTTATCAGCGGGCGCCGCTTTCGGGAACTGGGGCCGAAGGCGGTCGCGGATATGATTCCGACTGCCGAAAACCTGTATATCACCTTCGACGTGGACGTGCTAGACCCCAGCCTGGCTCCCGGCACCGGCACGCCGGAGACCGGCGGGCTGTTCTACCAGGAAACCAGGGAGTGCTTGCTGGCCCTGCTGGAGAAGTCCAGCCTGGTGGCCTTCGACATAGTGGAGGTTGCCCCGCCCTATGACAACTCGGAACTGACGGTGCAGGTGGCGGCCCGGCTGATGCAGGACATTCTGGCGGCCCGGTTTTCGTCGCGGTAGTCTGATTGTCAGATCGCAGCCAGCATTTCCCAGAAGAGTCTTCTCAAGCTGCAATTGGAAGGCGCTAGGTGCGGATTTTAATCATTGGGGCGAGCGGATTCATTGGGCGGCGCTTGGCTTACCGTTTCAGTGAGCCGCTTCTTCACGATGTCTTCGGCACATACTGGTCAACCACGCCCGGCGGCGGCGCAATCTCTTGGAACCGTGTTGACCTGACCGACCCGGAAGGCGTGAAACAGGTGTTTCGATTGGCCCGGCCAGATGCGGTGTTGCACCTGGCGGCCATCGCGGACGTAAACACGGCTGAACGAGAGCGGGAGCGAGCGGAGGCAGTCAATGCAACGGCCACTTCCGCAATTGCTCACTTATGCCAACAGCACAGCGCCAAGCTGATATTCGTGTCTACGGAGTACGTGTTTGACGGCAAACGCGGTTATTACCGAGAGGACGATGCGCCCTGTCCCACTACTCACTATGGGCAAACCAAATGGGAAGCGGAACGCGCAGTCATGGAACTGACTTCCCCCTGGAGCGTTCTGCGCACCAGCATCGTGTATGGCTGGCCGGGTCCGGAGAAGCGAAATTTCGTTCCTTGGCTAATCCAAAGTCTTTTGAACAGCCGCGCGTATCACGGCCCCACCGACGTCTACCGAACCCCCATATATCTTGGAGACCTGGCCGATGGCATAGCAAGACTGGTGGAGGGAGACTTTCAGGGAATCTATCACGTGGCAGGGCGCGACTGGGTAAGTATGTACGCCTTCGCCATTGCAGTGGCCCGGGCGTTCAACCTGGATGAGGAACTGGTGGTTCCAGTTCCTTCCTTTATGACAGCACCGGCTGCGTCCCAGCCTCGACAGGGCGCCGCGCCGCGGAGGAACGGCGACCTGCTCGGTCTGGATTGCTCCGCGACAATGAAGTCGTTGGGCATTGTTCATCCCGGATTGGCGGAAGGAATCGCCAGACTGAAGGCAGATGCTCCTAATTTGGAGGCTATGCGCTAAAAGGTAAAACAGCCTTGCTGCCCCTGGTTATGGGTCTTGGAACTACCGCCTGAGAACGGCGATACTCAAGCGGGCTATACTGCCGGGCCGACAGTATGACGGGCTGTTCATCAGACTTCTGACTAGGTGGGAGACAACGGCGTCAACCCCCATCGTGGGGCCGTCGCCGCCAGCCCAGCAGAAGGGCGGCGGCGGGCATCTCACCACTTGTGGAACAGGTTTTCTCCTGGCGCCAGAGCCTTTCTGAGGGATACTTTCGGCAGTTTCGGAATGCTGGGCCACTCTCTCCGCCACAAGTACTTTGCCGATCAGGGCCTACAACCACTGTTCGACGCACCCTGTCCTGCTTGCAGACGCCGATGCTTGGCCTGAGTCTGCCGAAAGCGCTCGCTTCGATGCAGGAAGACCTGAGTAGAGGAGGCTACTAGGGCCGAAATATAGCCATGCACTTGTTGGAGTTGAATACGTGGGTCTCAACGTAGTCGAGTATCTCCGGCTTTCGCTCCAACTCGGCCATGGCGCCTATCAAACAAGCCCAGTTCAGAAGCTCCTGTTGGCCGGCAGCTTCGATCTGCGGGGTGGAGACCCGGCTCCACGCATCGTAATCGCCGGACTGTAGGGCCTCGAACATAGTCCGGTCGGATTCAATGTCCGGCCACATGAAATGGTTCTTCTCGGTCAGGAAGGCATGAGACCAGCTTGACGACGCCACCAACGCCACTCGCCAAGGGCTCTCCTGAAGTGCTCGGGCCGTCGCGGCTCCTACTTGCATACAGCGTTTGAGGGAAGGGCCGGGTGGATCCGGCTCCAAGAATTTGCCGTTCTCTTTGTAGGGCAGGATGCCGCCCCGATTGCTGATGACCTTGCTTCCGTAGCAGTTGACGGCAAAGGGCACCACCGGTATTCCAAACCCCTTGCGGTCGTAGTCCAAGAACAGCAGGGTGTTCAGTATCGAATGAGGCAGTCCCGGGTCGTGCAGGGGTTTGTAGGCATAGGCCATGTCCACGCCCTGCTCGATCAACTGAGCGGCAAGCCACCGGGCCGCTTGGGGATGCCCCTGATACCGGAACGCTTTGTCTGCGGGCTCGTCCCAAGCGTTGCGCTTGCCAGATGCGAAGCCCTTGCTGAACGGGGTAGACTCGGAGTCCTCATAGGCCAGGATACAGAAAGGGGGGATAATGTCTTCTCTGAAATTTTCGTATTGGTCATCACCAAATATCAGCACGAAGTCAGGATCAAAAGCCTGAATTTCGCTATTGATTACGCGGAAACTTTTCACCAGGCGTTCCCGGTGAAGGGCCGCAGAGGCGACGCCCTCGTCTTCCCCATACTCTACGCGCATGGGTTCCGGCCAGTTGGCCGGATTTTTCATATACCCCGGAACCCGTTCATCCCGAGCCAGAGTGATGTTGATCGGGAATGCCTTCTCTTCATCGTGTACCAGCATCGGCGGATAGTGGGTAACACCCGCACCCAAGATTTCAGCCATCTTGACCTCCCGTTCCTGAAAGGGTTAAGCGTCTGCCGGAGACCAAATCCAGTACTTGGAAACGGCGCCGGCGTCCACGCGCAGGTCGAATCCGGTAATCATTTCAGCGTCGCCGGACGCCAGGAAGACCGCAGCCTTGCCATAGTGCGTTGGGCTGGGGAGCTTGAGCAGGGGCGCGCCTCTGCTGGCGTCCCAAAATAGCCCGGCCGCACGTTGCCCCAGGCGGGCGGGCGGCCATGCTACGCCCCATCTGGCGGCCCGCGCTTGCGCCTCCGACTGGTCGGTGGCAGTCGGTGTCAAGCTGTTGACTCGAATGCCGTACTCGGCCAATTCCATAGCCACTGACCGGGTGAAGTTGATCAGTCCGGCCTTGGCGGTTCCGTATCCTACGTTACCGGGTTCCCCCTGATGCCCCGCAGTGGAAATGATGTTAATGATGTTGCCCTTCCGATTCTGCTGGATCATCAAATGAGCTATATGCTGGGTGAACAAAAACGCGCCCGTGAGAATAATGTCAGTCTGGCGGCGCCATTCATCTACCGGCATATTCAACACGCCCTTGAAGTTGAACAGGGCGGCGCCATTCACCAGAATGTCCACCCCACCAAACCGTTCTGTGGCCTTCGAGATGGCGGCGACCACCTGGGCCTCGTCGGTTACGTCGCAGGTTAGGCCCATGGCATCATGCCCTTCGGCAACTATTGCCGAGGCGCATTTTTCGGCGTAATCCTCGCGGATGTCGGCGCAAACCAGGTTGGCGCCCTCCCGGGCCAATTCCTCGGCGATACCGCCCATAATGTTGGGGCTTGTGCCTGTCACCAATGCCGTTTTACCTTCGAGTTTCAAGCGTTAGCCTCTACCCCCTTGGGGCTTCGATGAATCAAACTTGCCGGGCGTTCAAAAGATGATGCTAACTGCACCGTGCCAGGACAGGGCCTCCAAATCCAGTACTGCGCGCCGGTGCGCTATTTTCAGATTCCCGCCGTCCCACCGCAGGATGTAGCCGATGCTGCCAACGTAGGGCGCTCCCTCGCCGCTACGGAACCGGTAGACCAGGACGTTAGAGGTGACCGAAATCTCACTGTCATCGGTTTCTTTGACCCGCACGTTAGAAACAAACCGGCGAGTTCGAGACCATGGGTACTCACGGTGAGCGTGACGGCTATTCAACCGCACTGCCCGGGCTCTCAAACGGGTGACGTCGTCGTCGATGAACACCAGGTCGCGCTGGGGGTCACCTTCCGGCAAATCTGTGGTGGGAACCACATACCGGCCGTCTTCGGTGAACAAACTTACCCATTCGTCCAAGCGCCATTCGTCCAGAAGCTCTGCTTCTTTAAACAGGAAATCCTCTACCTGCTCGCGCAGCGTGGGCTTTTTTGCGGACGTCATCGTTCACCTGAACCGGCAGGCATCAGTCGTCTGTTCCCGACGCCAGCGCGGCTTCCATTTCCGTGGCCTGCCCATCCTGCACGTCGGTCTTGCACAGACCTTGTATATTCGCGTGCCACTGTCGCCAGAATCCTCGCATCTGGAGCTCATCCGTAGATTGGGGGGCGGGCCTAAGCATCCCTCTGGAGATGTCGGACCACTCAGTTTCGGTGGCGCGGAAGCCGGCTTGACACGATTCCAGAGCTTCCACATCATCAGGGGTGGCGAACCCCCCCGGCCCCAAGAAGGTCAGGAAGCTGTCCAACCGATTGGACAGCATGGCGTCCGATTCCTCTCTTGGCACAAGATGCCAAGCTGTAACCTCCATATTGTCAGGAGCCAAGGGTTCAAAATACCTGACGGTAATGGCCATGATGTCATTGATGACCAAGTTGGGATAGATAATCAGGTTTCGGGAAGTATCGGCCATCCGGTAGGCGCGCTCTTCTCCGTATTTCTTCACCAGCCGCTGACGGACTCGCGCCATCGGTTCCTTGGCGTCTTCACCGTATAGAGGGTGCCAATGGGCGATGGGGCGGCCGTTGCGGGCCGCGGTTTCAATCACGCAATGTCCATTGCCCAGGGCCTTTGCCGCGCCGGGGAGTCGGGATGCCATAGTTTCACCGCTGTCGTCTGTCCCGAGGCTGGTGATGTAATCCAGATAGGTTTGATGAGTAGGCACCAGGTGGTAGCCATCAAGGCTGTTTTCAACCAGCAGCTTCCAGTTGGCTTTCATAGTGTACTTGTTGGAGCCGGAGACTACCCGCATCCCTTCCTCGGACTGGTCTACAATCAGGTCAAGGTAGTCTTTGGCGCCGGCCAGATAAGTGACCAAGTCTTCAGCGTAGGGATTGAAACTCACGAAGTAAAAGCCCCGGTAGCTTTCTACCTTGGGTGGTTCCTTCAGGCCCAGCTCGTTTCGGTCGAAGTAAGGGCCGTAGGAATCTTCGCCCGGGACGCCGATCAGCTCTCCATTGGTGTTGAAAGTCCAAGCGTGATAGAAGCATTGCAGAACTTCGGCGCTTCCCGCGTCGCGGCGGCAGATCAAAGCACCCCGGTGGGGGCAGGAATTGAGGAACACCCGCACTTGACCATCTTTGCCACGGGCAAAGAAAAGCGGCCGGCCGGCTATTGTACGGCGCCGGTAGTCTCCGGGACTTTCCACTTCCGATTCGTGTCCCAAGTAAATCCAGCACCGGTTGAAGATTTCTTCCCTTTCCCGCTGAAACAAATCGCTGGAGGTCATGGACGACCGGTGTACCCTGAAGATTCCCCGCCGCCGGTCGTCAATAATCAGGTCTTTGATGTCCATAAATTCACTCGTATCTCCCAGCGCCGGTTCGAAGCTGGCGTTAGACTAGATTCCTCCCCAAGGCAGTCAACGTACAGGGTAATATGGCGCTCTCAGCACGCGCTGACCTTGCCAGCGTATGTTGAGAATGTCTCTATGAGTATTTCTGGTTCATTGGCGGAGAAATGAAGGCGGAGAAATGAACCTTGGCTCGAGCGTAAGCGTCTGTCGGCGACTCTTTAGATGCAGGCCTCGGATTGGCAATCGTTATCAGGAAAAGGCGGTGTTAAAATAGTTGATGCTCAGCTTCATTGTCAACTTCCCCCAGTTCTTCAGCGCGGCGTCCTGCCTTGACAAGCGTGGCTCCTTAGAGAAGCATAGCCTGATAAATATGGCCGATTGGATACGAATGTATCATCGCGCTCAGCGGCTCCCTGGATACTCATGCCCGATTAGCAATCGCCCTCGCTCGGGCCAACTTTACAGGCTGGACGATATGACCAGCCTCCCATTTCCTGCGGACGAACCAGGAGGAGCTTTGGAAGTAAGTCTACAAAGGGCTACAGGTCTGTAGCGCAGGGAAACGGCAGGCATACCCACTGGGGTTACGGTTATTATTTCCTCCAGAGTCCGGCAGATTCCCCAACCCTTCTGCCCCACCATTCCGGGCCTTCGCTGATGTAAGCCCACTCCGGGTTCTGCTCAATGTCTCGCAAGGCCGCCATCACCGCGCTGAACGTGGACGTGTCTGCTTCGGCAAACTCGAAGTACCCCACAAAGTCATAGCTTCCTTCTCGTCCGTACCCCTCGGGAGCGTGGACCAATCGCCGGGTTATGCCAGCGATGCCCGCGTCCGCCGCCAGCGCGTGGCCTTTTACTACCATATTTTCTTTCGCATCGTAGCGTGGCAGAAAGAAACTTTCCCGGTGCATCCAGTCCATGCCCCACCATTCGGCGCTCTTGTTCATCGGCGTCACCACACCTAGGGGATGAACGCTTCCAGGGGCAGGCTGTTGGGCGTGAGCATAGGCGTATTGGGTCATGGCGTGGCTGGTATAACTGCGAGGCTTTTGCACGCCGGACAGGGTCTCTACACTGCCGCCGACAGGATGCAGCAACGCCCGCAGGCCCTCTTCGTAGTTCAGAAGCGGAGCGGAAGTCTCCGCCTCCAGCCGGATTAAACCGTTGGCATCCATCACTGAGGGGTGAGGGAGTTTCTGCTCCCGGCTCATGGCCGGCTCCGCCCTAAGAATTTGGAACCGCCCTAGCCGGAACGCCTCCGCTGATGGCGGCCCGTCTGCGTAGTGCATATTCTCCATGCCTTCACCGAGGCGTCTTATGGCCTCGGCAAGACAGGGATCCCTGTCGCCCACCGGAAGTTTGATGAACAGGAAGCGCTGGTGGCCCGTTACAGTGGCGGCAAGGTTGAGATCGGCGGACTGCATACGTAAATCTCCTCAGATACGAGACACAAACTCGCGGGGTTCAACCCACAACAATTCTAATGCAGCTTAAGTTTGATTATACCAAAGGCGTAATTTTGCGTTAGTGTATAACTAGGATATCCGCAACGCTTCCGTTGCTCTTGACGCATCGGGCTTCGAGGTGAGTTTTCCCGCAGGACGGCCCGCATTCAATGTATGGACAGGGCGCGCCGCACGGACAGAACGCGGCACGAACAGAACGCCAGGGAGGGGCGGCCCGCTGGTATAAAGTAGATGCGCGGGCCAAGCAGCCCCACGGCGAACCACAAGCCGAAACTACGGAGGATAGTTATGACAGTGTTGGCGGACTACGAGGACAAATACGATACGGTCAGCGTGCAACGGGAGGACGGGATTCTCCAGGTTACCTTCCACTCAGGCGACGGAAGCCTCCTCTGGGGCGAGGCCGCTCACCGGGAACTGGGTTACGCCTTCGCCGACATCGGCGCGGACCCGGAAAACAAGGTGGTAATTCTCACAGGCGCCGGCGACGATTACTGCGCAAACTTCGAGCCTAACCGCCCTACCCGACGGATGCCCAAGGACTGGGACAAGACCTACTGGGAAGGCAAGCGGCTGTTGACCAACCTGCTGGAGATCGAGGCGCCGGTGATAGGCGCGGTCAACGGCCCGGCCACCATCCATGCCGAGATCCCGGTGATGTCCGATATCGTCCTGGCATCGGAGACCGCCACCTTCCAGGACGGCCCCCACTTCCCGCGCGGCGTGGTGCCCGGAGACGGCGTTCACGTGGTCTGGCCCCTGCTGCTGGGACAGAATAGGGGTCGCTACTTCCTGCTGACCGGGCAGACCCTCTCGGCTCGGGATGCGCTTGATCTGGGCGTGGTGGCCGAAGTTCTGCCTAAAGATCAACTGCTGCCCCGCGCTTGGGAATTAGCCCGGCAACTGGCGGAAAGGCCGACGCTGACCCTCCGCTACACCCGCGTCGCCCTCACCATGCAACTGAAGCGGCAGATGCAGGATATGCTGGGATACGGCCTGGCTATTGAGGGGCTTGCCGCAGTTGACGTGTCGCTCTCTCAAAGCTAGGGACAAGTTTATCGCACGCCTCGGGCGAAGACTAGCCGCCAACTGACGCGTCCTCTACAGCCCGAACTGGTACGGCGGCGGATGGCGATGACGCCCGGCGGCCTATGAGGCTTGCGCCCGCAAATCTCAGAATCTTCCGGCGCCCCGATAGACTGCCCTAGTAGACTCTTATAGATGGGCAGATGGGCGCGCCCATCCTTGCATCATAGCTACTTCGCATCATAGCTACTTTCGATTCTCAGGCGCGCTCACAGTTTTTCAGCCGCCAAGTCTGCTGCCTATAACGCGATTGCCACAGTGTGGCCCGGAGACTACTTGCCGTTAAAACAGCCGAACCAACAGGGGGTATAACTAGGCGGGCAAACGGTCAAGGGTATTCCAGACCAGGGCCAGACATAAGCCGCACGACCGGGTGCAAAACTCTAAGGGATCGAAGGGAATGAAGGCAAGCGATTATGATACTGCCCAAACATTGCGGGTTTGGTGGTGGAGGTGAGGGGGGTCGAACCCCTGACCCCCTGCTTGCAAAGCAGGTGCTCTCCCACTGAGCTACACCCCCACTCGCGTCTCCTGCCCTGAGGCCGGAGGTTCGCCTCCATTGTAGAGCCAAGGGAATGATGGGGCAAGGAGCCGCAGACAAGGTTTCGGAGTACGCAATCAGCAACCTAGCCAATTAAAGAAATGACGCCACAGAAGCGTTTGCAAGCCCGCCCTCCTATTGCTGCATAACCTGGACAACAGGCGCTGTCATTTCTTGGCGGCGTCAGTAAGAGGCGCCGGGTAATTGCTATCTATCTCTGCTGGACTGCAAGGGAGTCTTCCGGGTAACCGAATAACTCCAAGACCCGGCTTGCGCGATTGGTAATCAGAACCCCGGCCCCTTGGCATGATGCGTAGATGCCGGTCTCTCCTATTTGCCGGGGTTGAACCAGTTCATCCGCATCTTTCGAGAAGTAGCGGTTTTTCCGTCCGCCGATTTGCAGTATCTTCTCGAAGTCGTTGGGGTGGCGTTTCTGCATTATCATGCAGAGTCCGACCAACATCTCAGGCCATGACCGGACATCATATCTTTCCGACTGGAATGTAAAGGAGGCCGGTCTGGAGCGAATGCCTCCGTTGCCAGCAGAAGCGCCGCTCTCAACTGCGGAGGCCAGCAAGTTAGCGCGATTTTCAATCAGAACTCTTCTAACCAGCCGGTTTTCCGGGCGGGTGCCGCTTTTCCGCTCGGCCGCAGTCGCTATTAACTCCACGAGTCCCTCGTCGAGTCCTTGTACGACTTGCTGCCAGCCTTCAACGACGGAATTCCGGATTATTTCGTCCCGGTTACGCTCCCGGAGAGACCTCTCGGCCGACCTGACAGCCTGTCCATTCGATACTTTGTCTTTGGCCAGATAATTGTTTAATTCTGTGGCTGCGGCTTCAGAATCTTCCATGATATTGATTTCGCAAAAGCGATCGTCCTGCCGTCCGCCCTCCGGCGACCACAGGAAGAGCAGCCATTTCAGACCGTTGGTCAATACGCCAAGCTCGACTTCGGCCCTGACGCAGTGGCTCATGAGACGGCGCCGGTGTCGCTCGCTTTCGAGGTTTTCGCCTAGCGATTTTACTTCCACCAGCACTCTTGGGGTTGCCGATGCGCGCTGGCGGATGGAAGACGCTGATTTGAGAGCGTAGTCCACCTTGGAGGAACCAACTTGGAAGTCCGGCTCCACTTCTGAAAGGTCAAATGCGCTCCATCCTGCGGCGTCCAGAACCCGAAGCACAACCGCCTGTTTAATGGCGGTTTCGTTTAGCTCAGTCAACGAGGGGTTTCTGCTGATGTCGGACACTGCGCGAAGGATTGCGTCCCTGTAATTGGGCCTTACCATGATGCTGCCATCCTTATAAGATCAATATCAAAGGTATATCAAATAAGCCAGCGAAGCAAGTTTTTCTCTGCATCTCCCGCGGCAACATAATCACGTCAACGTTGACTTCTGCGAGACCGCGCGACAGTCTGGCCGCAAATATATTACATTCAACCGTCTGCGATTGCAATAGTTGGTATAATTATCAGGCAGCCTTCAGCGTTATGTCAATTTATGGCGGGGATTGGGGTGCTGCAACACCGCCGGATTAACCAAATTGTCGGGCATCCTTCCCTGCATTACGCTCACCACCTCGGCGGCCGCGCGCTGCTCCAGCTCCAATGTTGACTCTTGCGAAAAGAAGGCAACGTGTGGGGTTATGATAATGTTGTCAAGAGACAGGAGCGGATGATCCTGGGGTGGCGGATTATCAACCATGACATCCAGTCCGGCCCCGGCAATGGTTCCCGTTTTCAGCGCGTCGCACAGGGCTATTTCATCTATCAATGGGCCACGAGCTGCGTTAATAAGGAAGGCGGCCCGCTTCATCATCGCCAATTCTTCGCGGCCAATCAAGTTGCGAGTAGCATCACTCAATGGCGCGTGCAGGCTGACAAAATCAGACTCGGCCAGCAACGTGGGCAAGTCAACCATCCTGGCGCCCGAGGATTCAACCGTCCCTGCCGGAACTACAGGGTCTGCGGCCAGGATATGGAGGCCGAAAGCTCGCGCCTTATCCGCGACTGCCTGCCCAATACGTCCGAATCCGACAATTCCCATAGTCTTGCCTCGAAGCCTCATCATCCGCATAGTCAGAGGCTGGCTTCCCCAGCCGCGTTCTTTAACCGACCGGTCGAACAGGGCGATTTTGCGGTTCCAGGCATGGAGTAAGGCCATCACATGGTCGGATACCTCGTCAACGCAATAGTCGGGGACATAAGTGACAGCTATGCCCAACTCCGTTGCGGCACTTACCGCGATGTTATCCACTCCCACGCCGAACCTCCCTATGACGGCGCATTGCTCCGCCGCCCGCACCACGTTTTCGGTTACATGGGCGAAACAGGTCATAATGGCGTCGGCGCCTCTGGCAAGCTCCACCAGGGTCGCTTCCTCGCCGTCAGGGGCGACTACCACCTCGTCGGCCCCACCCGCTTCCAATACTGCCCGCTCCGGGTCAGTGGAAGGCCATACGTAGTCCGTAATCAGAACTTTCCAGGTCATTCTTGCCTCCTGCCATCACCGTCATTAATGCACTTGTGGCTGATTGTGGTTTCCCTGCCGCATGAGGTCGGCATACGGACCCGTAGCGTGCCGGCATAGCCGAAAAGAGTATTGCCCTGGGCGGCAGGCGCTCCCATCCTTGAGTATGTGGGCGAAAGGAAGCTATTCTAGCAGATAACCAGGCGAAAGCCGCTCCCCGCCGTTTATCTTGAGACTGCCCTGCCAGACGTTCTCAAAGGAGCCGCCTTCCTGTCGTATGTACTGCCCAGTGCTGATGATTGCCATGTCATATTCCGGCAACGGGACCAAGGCGACGCACTGCTGGCCGCTCTGGAACCCGTAGCGTTGAAAACGAAAGTCGAGGTTATCAAAATTGTACTGCTTGCGATACTCGGGAAGATCATTTTTGTCAACTGGAATTAGGTGCAGGAAGAAAGTTGTCTTAACATCCTTCAAGCTACACTGGTCTTTAACGTATATCAGTGTGTTCTCGTGGAGGTAGACGTTATAAACAGATCTGATCACCGGCTCTTCGGCATCCATGACAATTCGCTCTATTTGACTGTCGAAAAGGGATCTGTCGTACAGGAAAATCCGCCGGTTCTCCGGCGTAAGCAGAGCGGCCCCCTCCACGCGCTCCCGGGTAATGAAGAAGTCCGTAAGGCTACGCTTTCCCTCCAGAAGCCCATCGGAGGGGTATAGAATAGGGTTCCCGGAAAGATAGTAATTTACTGCCTTGGGTGCTCCGGCGAACTGATACATATCCTGGTCCAAATATGGTACAAGAACGAAAACGCTTTTCCCTTCCGTCATCTCACGGATAACTTCAAAATCGGCAATCACCTCAGTATGAAACTCGGCGTCTTCAGAGCTGTGGCCTACCTGCGCCATCTGGAAAGTGGACAGAACGAATACCCCCAGCGCAACGGCAACAATTATGTAAACAAAGCGGTTGCCGTACAATCCGCGCAGATATAGCAGGGCCAGTGAGAAAAAAACAAGAGATACGCCAATATAGAACACGCCCTCGAAGTCATGGAAAGCAGTGCTATGTCGCATCGGAAACGCCCAGAAGAAGCCAGACAAGAAAAGAGTAGCCCACAGAGGTTTATGGCGGGCAAACGCCAGGCCAATCAGGCAAACGACAGACACGCCGATCCCTGTTCCCACAATTCCCCATTCTAATGTGGTATCCGGATCTTTTTCTGGCGCGATATTGTTGCTGGTTAAAGGATAGGGAATGGACATATATCCGATGCGGTAAAACTGATCTTTCAGAAAAGTGGGCCATTCCAAGGGCGCTTCATATTTCGAGTTAAATTCCTCGCTTTGTCCGAAGCGATATAGCATTGACTGGAAAGAGGGTAATTCCGTTAAGGGAGTCTCACTCTTTAACGCAAAGTATTCATTGGCGAAGTTGAAGCTCAACAGAGCCATGCCGAGAATCAGGGCCACAATGCCAAGGGCTAAATAGCGGTTGCGGAACAGTGGCAGGCACGGGCGTGCCAAGTTAGGCAGGCGCCCGCGCCAACTCCAGACTCGGGGGGGGGGGGGGGGGGGGGGGGGTATTTAGAAACTGCCAGCAGGCCTTGATTATCTGGCCAGACAGACCCAAGAGGATGAAGGGCAGCAGGAGCGCATAAACGTGCCAACCCAGCAACAAAGCAATGCAGGTTTTGACCAGTAACTGCCGGAAACGGCCTTCCTGCTCGAAAATCACCATACCGTGGAATGCGAGTAATACCGCGAAGAGATCTATCGTTACTTCATTGGAGATCTTGTCGCTATAGTACAAGCAGTAATACGAAGAGAAGGCCAGCAATGTAGCGGACAAGGCGATCCAGGGTTGGGAAGTGAGCTTGGAAATCGCGCAATACGCCAAGACTGCGCCAGCGGAAAACAACAGCAGCATCAATAGCCTGGCGGCGAAAATTTTCGCCTCTAGGTTGTCGCCAAAGGGCAAGATAGATAACTTTATTAGCGCATACCCGCCAATGGGAAAGCGGCTGTATGGCTCATAGGCAAGGCTGCCGTCTGCGTTCAGAGTCTGGTGGTGAAATATCAGGAATTTGTGTTCGAGAGAGAAATTTTCTGCGAAAGCCATGCTCTGCGATGAATTCCAATCATGCAATCCGTTGCGGTAGAAGTGGCCTCGGTCGTTGCCGAAGAGGAACACCGTTGACAGGGCCAGCAATAACAGCATAAGGGGGAGATATTGAGAATTCCGCACTGCCCGTAGCTTGTCTTTCCAGTTGGTCAGCGTTCCAGAGACGGTTAGGAATCGGGCGATCACACAGTCTCCTGTGGGGAGTGGCGCTCGGGATTGTTGCTGCCACCGAAGGAGTTGGCAAGCGTCAGGTCTGAGCCGGCCTCGAAGTATTGGCGGGCCATTTAGCGCATCGCTGTGGGGCGGCTGGCTTTGCATTCCTCGGGGCGCCCGCCCGGCGGCAGCCCGTGCTGCCGCCAAAAAGCGCTAGTAGCCCCGCCGGAAATTAGCAAACCGCTCCGACGCAGAGGCTCGAGCAGCTCCGCCGGGCCGCCTTAGTTACGCATAAGTCAGCAGGCCATCCATAAATGATTGATTAAGCCCATTGTATCTACATCAGCGTTCCAGAGACGGAAATGAACGATTAGGCCCATTGTATCCACTTTGCTTGTGGGGCCGCAACAGAGGCGGTAATGACGGCCCGCTTTGTGTTAGCGGCGTTCTCTGTGGTTAAATTGCTCCAGCCTGAAATACGGGGAGGCGTCCGCTATGACCAGCTATCTTTCCCACCTGGAATGCACTATCTGCGAGGCGCAGTACCCGGCCGGGCGGCTCTCCGGCGTCAGCCCCTGCTGCGGCAAAGTCCTGTACGCCCGCTACAACCTGGCCCGTATCCGCGCCGAGGTGGACCGCGACCGGCTGGCGGAACGGACAGCCAATATGTGGCGTTTTGCCGAACTGCTCCCCGTCGAAGACCCTGGCAACATCGTTACTCTGGGCGAGGGCGGGACACCCCTCATAAATGTGACCAACCTGGAGCAGAAACTGAGCGTGTCAAACCTCTATGTGAAGGAGGAAGGTCTGAATCCCACGGGGACCTTCAAGGCGCGGGGCATCGCCGCGGCCATCTCCAAGGGCCTCGAGCTGGGCGCCGCTGGGTTCACTATGCCGTCGGCGGGCAACGCCGCCGGCGCCGCCGCCGCCTACTGCGCCCGCGCCGGACTGTCGGCCAAAGTGTTTATGCCTCAGGATGCGCCAGACTCCAACAAAAAGGAATGCCTGGTGGCTGGGTCAGAACTGAATCTGGTGGATGGACTGATAGGCGACGCCGGGCGGCAGGCTATGGCCGTGGCCCAGGAACAGGGGCTGTTCGACCTTTCGACGCTAAAGGAGCCGTACCGGGCTGAGGGCAAGAAATCCATGGGCCTTGAGCTGGCGATGCAGTTCGGCTGGCGAATGCCGGAGGCCATCATTTATCCTGCGGGCGGCGGCACCGGTATCATCGGGATGCACAAAGGGTTCCTGGAACTGCTGGAATTGGGCTGGATTGAGGGCGACTTGCCCAAGTTCATCGCAGTACAGGCCGAGGGCTGCCAGCCTATCGTCAAGGCGTTCGACGAAGGCAAGGACACCGCCGAGCCGTGGCCCAACGCCGCCACGGTGGCCGACGGCCTGCGCGTCCCCGGACCCTTCGCCGACTACCTGATGCTCCGCGCCATCCGCGACACCGGCGGCACGGCGCTGGCGGTTTCCGACGGCGATATGGTGGCGGCGATGTATGAACTTGCCACCGGCGAGGGCATATTCGCCTGCCCCGAAGGCGCCGCCACCCTAGTGGCCTACAAACGGCTGATTGCCGAAGGTTTCCTGCGCCGCGATGAAACCACCGTACTGTTCAACACTGGCTCCGGCTACAAATACTTGCAGCTAATTGAGGGCACAGGCCGGTGAAATCCTGGCGCCGCGCCATTCGACAGCAAAGCCGTATCCGGTTATCATAGCCAGAAATTTCCGGCTTGTCTTAACCCTGAATTAGGAGCGTGTCATGCGTCGCGTTGCCATTGTTTCACCTGTGCGCACTGCCGTTGGAAACTTCGGAGGCACTCTGCGGGATGTCTCTGCCGCCGAGCTGGCCAGCGCCGTTATCAAGGAAGCCCTGGACCGCTCGCAGCTCGACCCGGCCAAGGTAGATGATGTCATCCTTGGCCACGGCTACCCCAGCGGAGAGAATCCGGCCATCGGACGCCTGGCCGGCCTCAAGGCCGGTCTGCCCATCGAAGTGCCGGGCTACCAGCTCGACCGCCGTTGCTCGTCCGGGCTTCAGGCCATCCTGAACGCTAGTATGATGGTGCAGACCGAAAACGCCGACGTGGTGATCGCCGGAGGGGTTGAGAGCATGAGCGGCGCGGAGTTTTACAGCAACGAATCCCGCTGGGGCGCTCGCTTCGGCTCCGTCACTTTCCACGACCGGCTGGCCCGCGCCCGCGTCACGATCTCGCCAGATGAGCGTTTCGGCCCCATCCCCGGCGGAATGGTGGAGACGGCTGAAAACTTGGCCCGCGAGTACGAAATTGCCCGCGCTGAGCAGGACGAGTACGCCCTCCGCAGCCACCAAAGAGCCGTGGCCGCCCAGAACGAGGGGAGGTTCGACAAGGAAATCGTGGCCGTTCCCGTACCGCAGCGCCGCGGTGACCCAGTACCCTTCGAGCGCGACGAAGGCCCCCGCGCCGACACCACTATGGAAGCCCTGACCCGCCTGCGCCCGGTGATGCGCGACGGCACAGTCTCGGCAGGCAACGCCAGCAGCCAGAACGACGCCGCCTCGGTGTGTCTGTTGGTCGGGGAAGACAAGCTGGAGGAGCTGGGACTGACGCCGATGGCCTTCCTGCGCGGCTGGGCGGTCACCGGCTGCCACCCTGCGACTATGGGCATTGGCCCGGTGCCGGCGGTAAGTAAGGTGATGGACAAGGTCGGATTGTCTCTCGATGACATGGACCTCATTGAGCTGAACGAGGCTTTTGCTGCCCAAGTGCTGGCGGTGCTGCGCGAATGGAAGTTGTCCTCCGGCAAAGACAAGAGCTGGGACAACCTGAACGTCAACGGTTCCGGCATTTCGCTGGGACATCCCATCGCCGCCACCGGCGCCCGCATCCTGACTACGCTGTTGCATGAGATGGAGCGGCGCAACGCCCAGTTTGGCCTCGAGACTATGTGCGTGGGCGGCGGCCAGGGCGTGGCGGCCGTCTTCGAGCGGGGTTAGATAGCACCACAGGCCGACTCAAAGGGAGCGATGCCATTCCGTTCGTTCTGATCTGGTCGGTTCTGAGTTTGTCGATGGATGATGAACGGAATGCGTCATACCAATAGCGGAGAAACGAGATGGCAAGCAACCAAGACATCCCTGATGTGCTGGTAATCGGAGCCGGAGCTTCCGGGGCCGCTTTCGTCTGGAGCCTGGCCGAGGCGGGGATTAATGTCCTGTGTCTGGAGCAGGGCGACTGGGTGTCCCGAGACGCCTTCCCGTCGACCAACGCCGATAGCCAACTGCATTGGCAGACCGACTTCCACCCTGACCCCAGTGTGCGCAGGCTGCCGCAAGATTACCCCGTGAACTCCGAGGCCTCGCCCATCGCGCCCTATATGTATAACGCGGTTGGCGGCAGCACGGTGCATTACGGCTCCCACTATCCCCGCTTTCATCCCTCCGACTTCCGGGTGCGGACGCTGGATGGCGTGGCCGACGACTGGCCGCTGACCTATGACGAGCTGGAGCCGTACTTCGACTTGAACGACCGGATGATGGGCGTCTCCGGGCTGCGTGGCGACCCGGCATACCCGCCCAAACCAGAGCGACCCTGCCCTCCGCTGTCCATCCGGCCCGGCGGCGAACTGCTGGCCAAGGGCTTCGACAAGCTGGGTTGGCACTGGTGGGCCGCGGACACCGCCATATCGTCGGTGACCTATGACGGGCGCGAGCCAGACTCCGGCGGCTATCTGCGTTCCCTGGCCAGCACCGACCTCACCTACTGGCCGAGGGCGCTGGAACTCGGCGCTCAATTGCGCACCAACGCCCGTGTGCGCGAGATTCTTGTTGACAGTTCCGGAAAAGCTGCGGGAGTGCTGTACTACGACGCCGAAGGCAGATTGATTGAGCAGAAGGCCAAGGCCGTGGTGATGGCCTGCAACGGTATCGGCACGCCCCGTCTGCTGCTCAACTCGACCTCGCCGCTCTTCCCCGATGGCCTGGCCAATAGCAGCGGCCTGGTGGGAAAGTGCCTGATGCACCACCCGGCCGGCGTAGTGGTCGGGGTGTTCGACGAGTGGCTGGGCACGGAGGACGGCTTCCCCCGCGGCAGCACTATGCTAAGCCAGGAGTTCTACGAAACCGACACCAGCCGCGGCTTCGCGCGCGGCTACGACCTGCAAATCCTCGCCCTTGGCGGGTCGCCCCTGCCCACCGCTCTTGGCGGTCTCTTGGGTGAGCGGATTCCGTGGGGCGAGGAACATCACCAAGCCTTCGACGACCGCTTCGGCCATACCATCGGCATCACCATAATGACCGAAGACCTGCCCGAGGAGCATAACCTGATAGCCCTCGACCCTAATGAGACTGACAGCAACGGTATCCCGGCCGCCAAGGTCGAATACACCGTTAGCGAGAACACGAACCGGATGCTGGACCACGGCGTTGAACGGGCAAAAGAAGTTATGGAGGCCGCCGGGGCCAAGCAAATTCTCGCCTCCCGCCTGCGCCGCAACGCCGGATGGCACCTGCTGGGGACGGCGCGCATGGGCGACAGCCCCAACAACTCGGTGGTTGACCGCTGGGGCCGCTGCCATGATGTTCCCAATATGTTCATCATAGACGGCAGCATCTTCACCACCAGCGCCTGCATCAACCCCACGTCTACTATCCAGGCGCTGGCCCTTCGCACCGCCGATTACCTAAAGGGCGAGGGGCGGGACTCCATACGGTAAAAGCAATTCCCTGTCTCGCCGGAAGCGGGATAGTGTGAGGGAAAAACCTGCGATGCCCAGAATCATGCATTTCGAAATCTACGCTGACGACGTTGAGCGGGCCAGCAAGTTCTATGCCGGCCTGTTCGGTTGGGAAATCAACAAGTGGGACGGCCCCCCGCAGATGGACTACCGCCTGGTGAATAGCGGAGACGGCCCCGGAATTGACGGTGGAATTACCAGACGCCCCCACGAGGGCGTCGCCGGCGTCAACTACGTCCATGTGGACGCGATAGACGAATACCTGCCAAAAGTGCAGTCTGGCGGCGGGCGCATCCTACAGCCTAAGATACCCATTCCCGGAATAGGCTACATTGCCATCTGCCAAGACACCGAGGGCAACCCCATCGGTCTCTTTCAAGGCGACGAAAGCGCAGCCCACTGACCGCCCTTCCCGGCAAGCCAGCCCGTTGACACTCCAATATGGCGGTTTTACGATTACCCTTGCCCGCCGCCGGATTTCACCGAGCGCGGCCCGGCAAAATCCGCAACGAAAGGATGTTGAAAATGCCCGAAGTTTACGGTAGCGGCGATTTCCGCTATGAGTTTGTCGAAAATTGGGCCAAGTTGCCCGACGGCGTAACCTTTAAGGAGTGTCCCGGCGTCGCCGTTGACTCCCAGGACAACGTTTTTGTCCTCACACGCGGCGAAAATCCCATTATGGTGTTCGACCGCGACGGCAACTATATGCGTTCCTTCGGCCAGGGCCTGTTCAGTGACAACCGTACCCACGGCCTCTACATCGGCCACGACGACTCGCTGCTGGCCGCTGACGACGGCATCCATACTATTCAGAAGTTCGGCTCAAACGGCGAAAAGGTCTGGGAGCTGGGCGAGCGCAACAATCCGGCGGTGCGCTGGAGCGGAGAGCCGTTCAACCGCCCTACTTCTGCTGCGACCAGGCCCAGCAATGGCGACATCTACGTCTCCGACGGCTACGGCAATTCCCGCGTACACGTATACAACAGCCAGCTCGAGTACAAGTTCTCGTGGGGAGAGCCGGGCATAGACGCCGGCCAGTTCATTCGCCCGCACAACATCGCCTTTGACAGCAACGACCGGGTGTATGTTGTTGACCGAGAGTGCCACCGCATCCAGATTTTCGACGCTGAAGGCAACTTCATCACTATGTGGAACAACATTCATCGCCCCGATTCCATGGTGCTGTGGGGCGAGCATATCTACGTCGGCGAGCTGAATGGCATGGGCGGCGTTGACGACGCCCCAGGCCTCGGCCACCGCGTCAGCATCTATGACCTGGAAGGCAACCGGATCTGTATGTTCGGTTCCAAGGATGAAGGCGAAGGCGCAGGCCAGTTCATCGCCCCCCATGGCATCGCCGTCGACTCCCACGGCGATGTCTACGTAGCCGAAGTGTCCTACACTATCCGCGGCCAGCATATGAACCCGCCGCGGGAACTGCGGTCGCTGTCCAAGTACCGGCGGGTGTAGCCGGAAGGGCAGAACCGGCGGCGCATATCCGATATGCGCCGCCGGTTCTAGAAATCCAAGGATAAGCTATGTTAACTATCGAAGTTTTTTTGGCGACGATGTCTACGCTGGTGGTAGCCGCCACCGCGGTGTTTCTGTGGATTCTGTCGGAGTTTCGGGCGATACGCCGGGACAACCGGGCAGAGTTCCAGAAGTTGCGAGATGAAAACCGGGAAGAAATCCGGGCAACACGGGAAGAACTGCGGGAAGAAATCCGGGCAACACGGGAGGAACTGCGAGAGGAAATCCGCACGAATACGCAACGGATACTGGAGGCTCTCTACTTCCACCGCCACGACCCAGAGGGTGCAGCAGTATTCTATCCGCCCGCTCCTGCGACACCTGCGGATTAAGAGGGGAGTATATGATCACATCGAATCGACCATACGCCCCTGGCAAAAATTGGGAGATTCTTTACCCGCGCCATACTTCAATTTGGTAGCGACTCCGAATGAATGGCGCAAGAAATCAGTAATAAAACGAGACGAAGATCCCGCTGTTACAGAGCTGGGGGAACAGTATAGGAAATTCTTTCAGTGTCTCATTGATACTCTCGGAAGGAGCGCCACTTTACGAATGCCCGTAAGGGACAGACATTTAATTGGCATGGCTTTCCCACAGGTTACGGCGGACGAATTACATACGGAGTGGATTTCACTTGGGATAGGCAGGCAAGAGTAGCGGTTTACATTACCGGCTCCGATAGCGATTGGAGCATCAGGCTGCTGGAAAACTTGAAAGAACGCAAAGGCGAAATTGAATCCGATCTCGGCTCCTCTCTAAACTGGGAGACCTCGGGAACCCGCGCAACTTGGTGGCGTATAGCCATTTACCGGCCCGGCTCCATCGAAGATGATGCTGATACGCGAAGACGATGCTGATACGCTCGCGGAAATCCGCCTCTGGATGGTTGAGAACTTGCTCAAATTCGAGCAAATTTTCAACCCCCGCCTGGCGAAATTAGCAGAATAAATCTCCCACACAGGAGCAGCAGACCATTGAGTGAAATTGGCGAAACTACAACCGTTCAGTGGGACACGGCGCTGGACGCCATCGAGCGTTGCTATGAATTGGGCTGGACTGACGGTCTGCCCGTCGTACCGCCCACCGCGGCCCGCGTCGGCGAGTTCATTGAGCGCGCTGGCCGCCCGTCCGCGGAAGTCGTTGGCGAGCTGCCGGAGCGTCGGCGCGAGATCACCGTGGGCAAGGTGGCGGCCAACGCCGTGATGGCCGGCTGCCTGCCGGAGTATATGCCGGTGGTGCTGACCGCTACCGAGGCGATGCTGGACCCGGTGTTCAACCTGGTAGGCCCATCCTCCAGCATGGGGGGATCGGCTATTCTGAGCATAGTGAACGGGCCGGTAGCGCGGGAGTTGAACATCAACTCCCGCAACAACCTGTTCGGGCCGGGCAACCGGGCCAACGCCACCATCGGGCGGGCCATCCGCCTAATCCTGATGAACGCCTGCGCCGCCATCCCTGGCGTTTTCGACCGTAGCGTCATCGGGCACCCTGGCAAATACACCTACTGCATAGCCGAGGCCGAGGCCGAAACTCACTGGGCGCCGCTTCATGTCGAGCGCGGCCTGCAACCGGGGCAGAGCGCGGTGACTGTGTTTGCCGGAGAGTCGCCCCGCCAAGTGCGCGCCGTGGGCCGTCCGGAGGCGATACTCCTCGCCATATCCGACGCGGCCTCCACGCTAGGCACCAGTATGTCTACGTCAGGTTCGGTGGGAGAGACAGGGATTGGGGTCAGGCAGGGCCAAATTGTAGTCACCATTGCCGGAAATTCAGGACTCTGGCAAGATTGGAGCAAGCAGCAAGTCCGCGACTTCATTTTCCGGCGCGCCCGCAGAACGGCGGCGGAACTGAAGCAGGCCCAGGCGCTGGCGGGTGATCTTGAGCCTGGGGATGAATCGGCGGCAGTTCAGCTCATCCCAGATTCCTCAGATATACTGCTGGTTTTCGCCGGCGGCGAGGAATCCAATATGTCATCGGTGATACCAAGCTGGGGGCCAAAGGTGGCTTGCACCGCGGTTACGCGGGTGATTTCTTAACGCAATGACGCTAAGTCGCAATGGCGCAAAGGAGTTATTATGACCACAACCAACGAGCACGTACTGGTCAACCCGGTAACGCAGCCGGTGATTGCTCCGTTTAACGGGGCGCCGCGCTTGGCCAGCTTGGCCGGCACGCGGTTGGGACTGATAGACGACAGCAAGCGCAACGCCGACGTTCTGCTGGAAGAGCTGGCCGATTTGCTGCGCACCCGTTACGAAATCACCAGCGTCAAGTGGCACCGCAAGCCCAGCGCTTCCCGGCCCGCTGACCCGGAGGCCATCAAGGAACTGGCGGAGGAGTGCGATTCCGTTATCATCGCCATTGGCGATTGAGGGTCGTGCAGCGCGTGCAGTGTGCACGACGGAATTCACGTTGAGAATGCCGGCATCCCTTCGGCCACCATCTGCACCGACCGGTTCGTGCCGACAGCCACGGGTATGGCCCGTATGTGGGGAGCGCCCGACTACCCGACCATCTATACCGAACACCCTATCGAGAACCTCAGCCGCGAAACTCTGCGCGCCCGCGCTGAACAACTGGCGCCGCTGGTGGTGCAGGTTCTGACCGGCGAGGGTTAGTCAAGGCTAATTCAACGCAGAGTTCGGGGAGGGAATGAGTTCTTAACCCCTCCGCGAACTCTGCCCCTCCGCGAACAGCGCCTTTGAAAAAATTAGCCTAACTCGCCACGCAGTTCCGGCGGCAGCAGGTTGGGGATGGTGTCCTCGATAGGGTAGGATTCATCGCAGCCAGCGCAGGCCAGTGCTCCTGACACCACTTCATCGCCTTCTTCTGTTTCTATTTTCAAGTCCAGCGTGCCCTTGCACACAGGGCAAGCCAAGATCTCCATCAGGTCCTTCTTCAAGTTCTCCTCTCATTTCGCTGGTTGGCTGCCTACGCTACCAGCGCGTCTTCGATAAGTGCGTCCAGCACGTCGGACAAGCCGATGACCGCGATGCCAATGACCAGCAAAGCCATGGGGCTGGTAAGGCGGCGGACGGCGCGGCGCAGCCAAATACCGCCTGCATCGTGCTGTTCCGAGTAATCCCCCTGCCGGACGAAACGCACAATGTAGAACATATACAGAGCCAGGGCAATTTTGACGCCCAGCACCACTGCATAGGGGACGGTGGCGGCATCCCCGGTCAGCCGGGCCAGCGACAAAACTGCGCCGGTCAGCAGCAAGACTGCGATGGCGGTGGTTACTAACCCGCGAAACTCGTCTCTAATCGCCGCGCTGGTCTCTGGCGGCAATCCCTGCGAGCGACGAATGGCCGGGCGAAGCACCAGCAGGTAGAACCCGCCGCCGCCGACCCATGCCACTGCAGCCAGGGCGTGTCCCCACCTGATGATTACCAGAATCCAGTCTAAAACACCCATTCCCGCCACCGTGGGTTTCCCTATCTGACTGGGATCCGTATCTGACTGGGATCCGTTAAAACTTAATCCTCAACTAGTTCTCGAATGGTGGCGGCGATACGGTCGGCGTCGAGGGCGCCGGTGTAGGTCTCGGTCACCTCACCACCCCGGTCTATGAACCAGGTTGTCGGATAGTAATCAATGCCATAAGCCGAGGCGATAGTTTCCTTGCGGTCTGTGGCGAAATCGAAGGTCAGATCAAGCTCCGCCACAAACTCCCGCGCCATCTGCTCGGTATCGAACCCCCGAGGCACGAATACCCCCAAGAAGCGGACCGGCTCGCCATCCAAGTTCTCCCAGGCCTCCTGAAACTCCGGCATTTCCTCTCGGCAGGGCGGGCAACTTGGATACCAGAAGTTGAGCGCCACCACTTTATCCGCATACTGCTGCGACAGCCGGAACCGTCCGCCGTCGAATAGCTCCGCCTCGAAGTCCTGGGCTGTCTCTCTGCCGCAGGCAGCGACAAGCATCAGCAGAGGGAGGAGAATGAGGGAGCGCCGACAGAGGACTTTTAGGTTGGACTGCACAGTTGACAATACCGGGCCGAAATGTCATCGCATTTTATATGTGAAGTCCGGTCCTTTCAACGGCTACTTGCCCGGCTTGTCTTGACTGGACAGCCCATGCGACTACAATCGAGGCAGATTTGGATTCCCTGTTACGTATTGGAGGTTGGATATGAGGCTGGAAAACAAGGTTGCCCTAATCAGCGGCGGCGCCCGCGGCATGGGGGCCGTGGAGGCCAGGATGTTCGCCGGGGAGGGCGCCAAGGTAGTCATCGGTGACGTGCTGGAGGACGAGGGGCGGCGCACCGAGGCCGAGATAAACGAGTCCGGCGGCGAGTGCGTCTTCGTGAGGCTGGACGTCACCAGCGAGGAGTCGTGGCAGGCTGCGGTCAGCGAGGCGGTTCAGCGATTCGGTAAGCTGGACATTCTGGTGAACAACGCCGGCATCTACCGCACCCACAACGTAGTGGACACCTCGTCGGAAGAATGGGACCAAGTAATGGACATCAACGCCAAGGGCGTGTTTCTCGGCACAAAGGCCGCCATTCCGGCGATGCGAGACAGCGGCGGAGGCTCCATCGTCAACATATCGTCGGTGGCCGGGCTGGTTGGCAATTTTATGTCATCAGCCTATACCGCGTCCAAGGGTGCAGTGCGGCTGTTTACGAAGTCAACTGCCATCCAATATGCCCGAGACGGCATCCGCTGCAACTCGGTGCATCCGGGCACTATTGAGACTCCAATGACCGCATCGGTGCTGTCCCAAGAAGCCTATCGCCAAGACCGCCTCGACCGCACGCCTCTAGGCCGGCTGGGCACAGCGGAAGACGTGGCCTATGGAGTGCTATTCCTTTCGTCGGACGAGGCGTCCTTTATGACCGGCTCAGAGCTGGTGATAGACGGAGGACGAACTGCGGAGTAGAGGGCCCAAGGCAGGGGTGCACACGGCTGTCCCCTGCCTCACCAAACAAGCGCCATTCGCAGAGGGCGCATCTGTGGGTTCCGTTTCTACCGGCCAATCGCATACCCGTCTCGACGCGGGTCAGCGCCCCCGCTTAGGCCGCCCCGTTTCTGCTCCACCTGCACGGCGCAGAGGCAGCCCATTCGCGGAGTGAAGTCGTCCCATACCTCGACTTTGTGGCCTATGCGGGAAAGTTCGCCTGATACTTGCGAAGATATACGGCCTTCAATGCCCACCAGACCGGGGTGGTAGGCGTGAGGCCAGAAGGAGTTGGGGAAGCTCCAGGTTGAGAACCTGGGCGCTTCCACTGCCTGCTGGACGTCCATGCCAAACTCCACCACATTCAGGAAAAGCTGCACCATGGACTGCGGCTGAACGTCGCCTCCGGGGGTGCCGAAGGGCATCAGCGGCTTGCCGTCGCGCATCGCCAGCGCTGGGTTGGGCGTTAGCCTAGGTCTCTTGCCGGGCGCGAGGGCGCTGGGATGCTCCGGGTCCAGCCAGGTCTGCGAACCGCGAGAGGACACGATGAAGCCCAAGCCCGGCACGATGGGCGAGGTGCCAAAGCTGTCGCTGGGTGTGGCTGAGAAGGCATTGCCCCAACGGTCAACCACGCAGGCGTAGCTGGTGTCGGCAGGCAGCCCGCCTGCCACCGCATCGGGCCGCCTGCGATGACCGTTGTCGGCGGGCATACCCATGTGCGGCCACGGATTGCCTGGCAAGGGCATCTCTGCAGTTGCTCGTTTCGGGTCTATGGCCTCGCGCCGCTCCGCAGCGTAAGACTTGGACAGCAAACCGTCCATCGGGACGTTCACGAAATCGGGGTCGCCGATGTAGGCCTCGCGGTCGCTGAAGGCCAGTTTCAATGCTTCCAGCACCGTGTGGGCATAAGCCGCGGTGTTATGGCCCATTCCCTTCAGATTGAATCCCTCCAATATCTGCAAAGTCTGAAGGTTCACTGGCCCCTGGCACCACGGCCCACAGGCGTAAACCTGGGTTCCTTTGTAATCAATGGACGGCGGGGTATCAACCCCCACGCTGAACTCGGCGAGGTCTTCCATCGACAGGAAACCACCCTCATTCTGAACGAATCTGACCATCTCCGCGGCAATCTCTCCCTTGTAGAAGAAATCGCGGGCCGCCTGTAATGCAGCTTCCCGTCCCTGACCGGCGTGGGCGCGCTCCGCCCCGATAAGCCGGTGGAAGGTGCGGGCCAAGTCTTTCTGTATCAGAATATCGCCCACGTCCGGACGGTGCCCGCCGGGGAAGAAAACGGCCGCGGTCGAAGGCCATCGGCCGTCGCCGTCGGAGTCGCCAATGAGCGCGTCGCCCGTGCGGGCGAGCGCCGATTGCAGTGTCGCTGGGATGGGGAATCCCTGCTCCGCCAATTCTAGGGCGGGCGTCACCACCTGCTCGAAAGTCATAGTGCCGTATAGGCGAAGGGCTGTCAGCCAAGCGTCGGCGGCGGCAGGCGTGACGGTGCGAAGCACGCCGGCGGGCAAGTCTCCCCCGTGCTGCCGGTTAAAGTAGTCTATGCTGGCTGCCTTGGGCCACCGGCCCAGGCCACTTATGGACACTGTTTCGCCCTTGGCTGCGTCGTGGATGATTATGGGCGCAACCCCGCCGAAGCCGGTCCACTGGGGCAAAGTAACGTTGATAGCGATTCCTGCAGCGACACCGGCGTCGGTCGCGTTTCCGCCCTGCTCCAGGATGCGGAAGCCGGCGGCGGTGGCCAGGTAGTGGCCGCTGGAAACGACGTGCTGTGCGCCAGAGACCAAGGGCCGGTAGGTTCTGATTCCAAGGGCCACGATACACCCCCTATATGCTCGCCTGCGATTGCCGGGTATGATACGGAGGGCCTGCCGGGGTGTCAACAAAGCCAAGCCTCCAGCAGTGTATCAGCCTGGCGGAAATCAGATTGGAAAATGTGTCAACCTGATACGCTACCCGGCATCCGCTCAATCCCCTCGCGGAGACCATAATTATGCTCATCGAAGTCGAAGTGACCGCCGGCGAAAACAGCCCCCTTGACCTGCACCGTATGTTCGACTTGCTGGAAGACCCGCGCCAGGTGTCTCGGGTGATGGCTCCAAATCCGCTCGGCGAGGATGTCTGGTGCGAAGTTACAGGCTGGGACGCCGATGGCCCATGCCCGGCGATGGCGGCGCAGTCGGAGGACTCCGGCGAGGGCGTGGTGCTGCTGGTATATGGAGGCAGCGAGGGGGTGCGATTGCGTCCGGCAGACGCGCCAGGCAAGTGGGCGCTGAACGATGCAACACAGTGGGGCGAGGCTTGCCTGATGCTGGGTAAAGACACGTCCGCGGAATAGACGTATTGCGCCCGGCTAAAACACGGGGGCGGATAACTCCCTTACCAGCGACTCTATGGCAGCGTTCTCTCCAGTTCGGAAATCCAGGCAGTCGGCGTTTCGCAGTTGGTTACAGAGGCGATCCTTCCGCTCATATACCAGGTCACCAAAGGCGAGAGCAATGAGCGGCGCCGAGTTGGGCTGCTTGGCGGCGCGCACCAGTTCAGCGAAGTAGCGGCTGGTCAGCGGGTTTTCCAGAGCCGCGTCGGTGCAAAGCAGGGCGAGCCGGTCGTAATAGACGGTATGGTCCAGCGACGCTTCGCCGGTATTCAGAGCGTTCTCATCATCCGCAAACAGGAGCCAGGCAGGTATCTGAGCGGCGTGCAAGCTGGTGCGCAACCGCTCAGCTAGTCCCTCGTCGGCCATCGCGGACACCAGAAGCGTCGTCGGGAAGGTTCGCCTCTCAGACTTCATCACGTCCTGGGCCGCGATCAGCGGTTCGGCCACGCCTGCGCCCAGCAGGAACTGGCGCGGGATTCGCCCGCCGGACTGGGCTAGGGTGTCTAGGGAGATGGCGCTGGGAGCAGCGTGGTTCATTGTTTCCAAACCGATTACCGTTCGCAGGTCGCAGTTGGCGAAAAGGGTTCCTCCCGCGATGGCTTGATGGAGTATCGCGCTATCCAGCCCGGCACGGACGATCCTCGCGCCGCGCAGGTCAGCGCCCGAAAGGTTGGACATAAGGAGCGAGGTTGTGGTGATGGTAGCTCCACGCAGGTTCGCGCCGGATATGTTCGCCCAGGACAGGTCGGCGGAGGTGAGATTGGCTCCGCTCAGGTCAGCGCTCTGAAGGTTGGCGTAGGACAGTCTGGCATAGGAAAGGTCGGCGCCCTTCAGTGTCGCGTGTCGCAGGTTGCTGTTGGAGAGGTTGGCGCGAGTCAAAGAACAGCCGACGAGTTGTGAACCGGTCAGGTTGGCATGAGGCAGGCTGGCGCGAAAGAGGTGGGCGTTGGTGAGGTTCGCGCCGGAAAGGTCGGCCATGCGGAAGTCGCAGCCGGTAAAATCCGCGTCGCTCAGGTCATCGTGGCGCAGGTCTGCGCCGGGCAGCTTGATCCCGCTGAGGAATGCCCCCGACAAGTTGAGGTTCGGCCGGCCGTAGACGAACTCGGGCGTAAATGTCTCGCTGGCAGCGCGGTCTTCCAGCCTGTAACCCAAGTCAAAACGGGGCAGGCGTGTATTGAGGCTGCGAAAAGTCAGTTCGCGCCACCGGGCGATGGCGTTAGGCCCGGATCGCGCCAAGCCCACGTGGTCTGGGTCGGCCAAATGCTGCACCTCTAGGCTGATGGTTCCGGACTGCTTCGCCTGGTATCCCAAAGATTCGGCGGAGGCTGTTGCCCGCCGCCCGTCCTGCTATATCCCTTGCCCCCTGGCAGCGCCTTGTCCTGTGGTTGCGCCTTGTCCCTTGGCGGCGAACGAAATTGCGGCTCACTCGCGCCCGGCAAAAGCGGGGAGCACTTCGCGGGAGAAAATTTCCAACTGGCTGCTGAGTTCGCGCCAAGGCATACCCTCGGGCCATTGAAGGACGATGTCCTCCAGGCCAGGGTATTTCTCCTCAAGCTCCCGGAAGGTCTGTATGAAGACCTCCGGCGGCCCGCAGATCCAAGCCTTCTGCTGCACCCCGTCCTCCACCGTCGGCGTGCGGGCCGGGGCGCCGGGAGACCCCCACATACGGCCCTGTTCGTCCACGTAGCGAACCAGCCCGAAGGGGGCGAACCATTTGTAGCGCTCGTCGTGGAAGGGGCGGACGCGGGTCACGGCTTCCGGCACCGAATCGGCCAAGTAGAAACCGAAGCCCAGAGCCATATCCTGTCCCATCTTCAGGTCACGCCCAGACTCGGCAGCCGCCTTTTGGTACTGTCTGAAAAACTGGTCCACGATTTTCTCGCCGCTCAGGGCGGTCATGCCCTTTATGCCCTTCTTGGCGATGAAGTCTATGGTGCGCCCGCTGGTCACCGGCTGCCAGACTTCCACCGGCAGATTCAGGGGACGGGGTACCAGGGTGATGTCCTTCAGTTGATAGCCGCGATAGGGAATGTCCGGCGGAATCTGATAGTGCTTTCCATGATGGCTGAAGGACTCTTGATTGAAAGCCTTGAGGATTATGTCTACTTGCTCTTCGAAAAGCTCGCGGTTTGCGTCCTGGTCCAGCAGGGGAGCGCCGAAGGTCTCCACCTCCCGGGTCTGGTAACCGCGGCCGATGCCGAAGACCAGCCGGCCGCCGGTCAGCACGTCGCCCATGGCGAAGTCCTCGGCCAGCCGCAAAGGATGCCACATAGGGACGATGTTGAAGGCCGCGCCGAACTTCAGGTTCTTGGTGTGGGCCGCTAGATGCACCCCCAGCAAGGTGAGGTTGGGTATGCACTCGTACCCTTCCCGCTGAAAGTGGTGCTCCGCCGCCCACAGGCAATGGAAGCCCGATTCGTCCATCTGCTTGGCTAGGGCCATGGCGTGATCGAAGGACTGCACCAGTTGCTCGTTGGGGTAGCGACGCCCATCGGGGTTGCGCCCGTCGGCGCCAACGTCGTCGAGGTCAATCTGACCGACATACAGAACTGAGAAACGCTTGATCATTTGTCTGACTCGAAAAGTTTTGGGATACGAGGGTACGAAAATCGCCCACCAAGTATAGCACGACCAGCCCCGCTACCTTACACCGCAACGCCCTTGGCCCTTAGCTCGGCGATGCGGGCGGGGACGTAGCCGAGGCCAGCCAGAACCTCGGTGGTGTGCTGGCCGGTAACGCTGCCAGGGAACCGGACTTGTCCGGGCGTTTCGGACAGGTGAAACGGAATACCCGGCTGACGGGCCTTGCCGCTGGGGACTCCGGGGGCTTCCAGTTCCACCACCATTCCGCGATCCAGGGCCTGCGGGTCGTTAAGAGCTTCTTCCAAGTCATATACCTTGCCCACTGAGATGTTGGCGTTTTGCAGAACCTCAAACCATTCGTCGCGGCTCTTCGTAAGGAATATCGCTTCGAGGGTTCGAGCAATCTCGGCCCGCTTCTCGCCGCCCGCGCTCTGGTGGGGAATCAGGTCTTCCCGACCGATGACGCGGCACAGGTTTCCCCAGAACCACGGTTCGATGGCGGCGATGGAGAAATACTTGCCGTCGGCAGTTTGATAGACGTTGTAGAAAGGAGAACCGCCGTTGAGCCGAGTGCCGCCGCGGGTGGGCTTATACCCCTGCGAGAAGGCGTCGGCAATCATGCCGCAGAGCATATACAGCACGCCCTCGGTCATTGCTATGTCCACGTACTGGCCGCGTCCGGTCTTTTCACGGGCCATAAGGGCAGCCAGAATTCCCACTGCGCCGCAGAGTCCGCCGCCGGCGTAGTCGGCGATCAGGTTCAGCGGGATGGCCGGCTTTCCTTCCGGCGATTCGCCTATCAACCCTAAGGCTCCGGCGAAGGAGATATAGTTTATGTCGTGCCCCGCCATCTGCGAGTAGGGGCCGGTTTGCCCGTAGCCGGATACTGAGCAGTAGACGGCGCGGGGGTTGATTGCCTTCACCTGTTCGTATCCGATGCCAAGACGATTGACCACGCCGGGACGAAAACCCTCCACTAGCACATCGGCATCGGCGGCCAGTTGGCGAAAAATGTCCAGCGCCTCCGCTTCTTTGAGGTTGAGGGCGATGCTGCGCTTGTTGCGCTGGAGGGCGTTGAAGGAAGCGTGGCGGCGCTCATCTTCCGGCGTCTCGATGCCTGCCACGATGCGCTCGTAGGCCGCCCGAGTTTCGTCCATGGGACGCTCCACCATCAGCACATCGGCCCCCATGTCCGCCAATATCATTGTGGCGAACATTCCGGGGGCATTGCGGCAGAAGTCCAGTACCTTGATTCCTTCCAAGGCCAGCATCAGGCGCCCTCCAGCGGCAAATAGAGCAGGGAGATTGATTATAGACGAATTTTGCCTGGCTTTAACTGACTGTCTGGCAAGGGGCATTGGAGCTTGCCGTGCAAGTATCCCAACGCCGGACTATAATCCCCGCAGCCAATTTCGCTGGCATTGCTGGCATTGCTGGCATTGCTGGCATTAAGGAGGGTGTTATGGATTTGGGGCTGCAAGGCAGAGTAGCAATGATTACCGGCGGCAGCCACGGCCTGGGCAAGCAGGCGGCGGCGGCGCTGGGACGCGAGGGATGCAGTATTGCCATCTGCGCCCGCGGGACGGAGCAACTGGAGGAAGCCCGCGCCGAATTGTCTGGGGCCGGGATGAAGGTCATCGCGGCGCAGGCTGACGTGACTAACCGGGATGACCTGACCCGGTTCCATAACGAAACGGTTTCGGCGCTGGGAGAGGTGGATATTCTGGTGAACAACGTCGGCGGGCGGCGCGGGGAAATTGACTTTCTGGCGACAGGGATGGAGCGGTTCCGCGAGGGGCTGGAGGTCAACCTGTTCAGCGCCGTGGAGCTGGTGGCGCTGGTGCTGCCCCACATGAGAGAACAGAAGTGGGGCCGCATCATCAGCATATCATCCATATATGGGCGCGAATATGGCGGCTCGGTGGACTACATGACCGGGAAGGCCGGCCTCATCGCCTTTTCCAAGCATCTGGCGTTGAACCTGGCGCCCGAAAACGTGCTGGTCAACTGCATCGCGCCCGGCTCCATTGACTTCCCAGGCAGCACATGGGACCGCTTCCAGCAGAATAATACGCCGGAGGTGGTGGACGAGTTTATCGCCCGCAACCTGCCCGCGGGCAAGTTCGGCTGGCCGGAACCCATCGGCGAGACGGTGGCCTTCCTGGCGTCGGAACGCGCCGACCTGATTACAGGCACGTGCCTGAACGTGGACGGCGGCCAGTCGCGCTCGCTGTTCTAGGGGTTTTTCAACGCAAGGAGCAAAGCCTTTACCGGCGGCAACTGTCTAAATCAGGGTTAATGGATGTTCAGAATTGGAGATATCCTGAAAATCCGGCAAATCCTGATTCAGACAATTGCTTTGCAAAGGCTCGCGCAAAAGCCCGTGCGCAGTTTTATCACGTCCTCCGCATAGCAAGGCGGCTATAAAGAGCCGACGAACTCCCGCCACGCCTTTACGCACAGCTCCGGCGCGGAATGCTGAACATATCCGCTCGTGCCTGGGATGATGCGCAGACGGCCGTTGGGCAGCAGAGATGCCATGCCGGTGGTGCGGTCGGGGTTCTCGAGGGCATTCTGTTCCGAGGCGAGCACCAGCGCGGGCGTTTGAATGTGTCGCAGCGTGTCGGTCAGGTCTTGGCGCGAGAGGTAGTCCAGGGTTTCCATCACCACCCGCGCCGGAGTCTGCGCCATCTGGTTGATGTACCATTCCTGGTGCGCGGCGTCCGCCTCTCCGGATTCCAACCTCCGCTCCGATGTATCCCGCACCCACGCCTCCACTCCCTCGTCCCGAACCTTGTTGTAAGACTCCAGGTAAGACGGGACTCCCGCGAACTTGTAGGGCGAGGTGCAAGTGGTAACCGACAGCAGGCGCTCCGGGTAGTCGGAGGAGAATTGCAGGGAAATCGTGCCCCCCACGGTCTCCCCGATGAGATGCACCCGCTCCAGCTCCAAGTAGTCCAGCAATCCCCGCACGTCAGCGGCGAAACGCCTCAGCGACCAGCGGTAGCCTTCCGGCGGCACTGTCGAGCGCCCGAAACCTCGCGCTTCCAGCCGCACCACGCGGTACTGCCGGGCCAGCAACGGGACCCAGGCGTACCACAGTCGGGCGTTCTTGGCGTTGCCGTGATGCAGAACCACTGTTTCGGAGTTTCGCCACGGGTCGGTGAAGTCGTCGTCCTCGTAGTACATTTCCAGCGAATAGTCAATGCGTGCATACGGCATGGCGCATTTCTCCGTAGCGGTTCCTGAATTCCTTCAGAACAACCCGTTAGTCAATGATTGGTATGGCTATGGAAACTCGGGGCCTATCGCTGCATACGGCGGTGGTGTGGCCGCGCCCGGTGAGGTCGTCGGCCAGCAGCACATCCCCGGGATTGAAGATGCGTTTGGTTCCGTCGCCCAGACCAACTTCCATCTGTCCTTCCAGCGTGACGACGTACTGGCGGCGTGGCGCGGGGTGCCAGTCTATAAAGCTGCCGGGTTGGGTGCGGCTGAAGGTGACGCTGGCCGCGTTCTGGGCCGCCGTCCGCTCTGCGTTGGCTACCGCCTCGAAGGGCAGTTCCAACTCCTCAAAATGGGATTCGCCATCGTCTCCAGTGTAAATCCTTACTACCTGCATATCAGACCTCAGTCCACTTTTGAGTTGGCGCGAGGATTGCCAGTATGCCGGAAATAATACGGCTGCGCCCGCCCAGCGTCAATTTTGCTCCGTTTGCGCCGCTTTCGCCCCAGTGGGACACAGGTCAACGAGGCAGCAGCCTTGGCAACGCGGGGTCCTCTTGACGCAGGTGACCTTAGCGTGATGATCCAGCAGGGCGTGAAATTCGTTGAATAGCTGAGTGTCGAGGGGGAGATTGTCCTGAAACAGAGCTTGATAGCTGCCATAGCCGGCGTTGCGTACTGGCGGCGTCAGTTCCATGCGGTCAACGATGCGCCGGGTGTAGCTGTCTATTACGAAAGATGGTTTGCCAGCAGCATAAACGATGATGTCGTCGGCCGTTTCCTGCCCGATGCCGTGGATAGACAGCAGTTCGGTTCGGAGCGAGGGCGTATCCTGCGCAAAAAGCCGTTCCAAGCCACCCTTGGCCAGCGTATGGTCAGCGAAGGCTTGCAGCTTGCGCGCTTTGGCATTGTAGTAGCCGGAAGAGCGGATGATCGCGGCGAGTTCCGACTCCGGCAGGGCGGCAATGGCCTCCAAAGACCAGCATCCGGCAGCCTTCATTGCAGCCAGAGCCTTCTCAACATTGCTCCAGGCGGTAGATTGGGTGAGGATGGCCCCTGCGATGACCTCAAAGGGGCTGTCGCCCGGCCACCAACCCTGCGGCCCATGAGCGTCATAAAGGCGCCGGTAAACCTCTGGTAGAAGCTGGCCCAGTGGCGATTTGCGCCGGACGCTCACCGCCGGCGCTCCGGTTCCCGCTCCGGTTCCCGCTCCGGTTCCGATGGTATAGATTGGAAGGAAATGATGGGCAACCTCTGGTGAAGGCGCGCTTCCCGGCGGGAGATGAAGCAGTTGTAGGCATAGGCGTTCACCCCGCAAGCAGTAGCGCGGCGCAGTGCGCTGGCAAGGGCCGGGTCTGCCGGTTCGTTGGCGGCGAAAGCAGTAGCGTCGGCCCGCTGTATCACGAACACCACGGAGGCGCGATGCCCGGCCCGCACGGCATCGGCGAGGGTGTTCAGGTGCTTGGCCCCGCGCAGGGTGGGCGAATCAGGAAACAGTCCCACGCCCCTTTCCACCAGCGTCACCGACTTGACTTCCACGTAATGCCTGCCGTTTTCGCCTTCCAGCATCAAGTCGAAGCGGCTTTCTCCAAAGTAGGATTCTCGAACAATTGCGGACGGTGCGTTGGAGTTTTCCATCAGCCCGGTTGCAACTGCCTCAGCGACGAGCGAGTTGGGCAACCTGGCGTCGGCGGAGACCAGCGTCCCGGAGGCTTCGCCCCGGGAGTCTTCGGCCCGGGAGGCTTCGACCAAGGAAAGGTCATACGCGGTTTTGCGCCCGACCCGGTGGGCTGGCTTAAGCCACACTAGAGCGCCGGGCAGGAACAGTTCCCGCAGACGCCCAGAATTGGCGACGTGAACGCCTTCCTCGCGCCCGTTCAACTCCACCAGGGCGAGGAAACGGTTCACCCGCCGAATGAATCTCGCCTCTACCAGGTCGTCCCCCAAGTACACTGGCACTCCATTGCGGTAAAGTTCCGTTTCAGGTGGTTTTTACATTTGGTGGACAGGATATACAGAATGGCGCTGATTGGGGGCCATACGGATTGCCGCTTTCGCGGGAATGACGAAGTAACCGGCAATGCGTGGGCATATTGAGAATACCATCCACCCCCGCGCACTTGCGCCCAACGCCGGTAATGGTAACAATGGATGCGCTGGTGGGTAAACAGGAACGGCGGGGCTATGAGCGTATTTGTAGATAAAATCAGGCAGGCTTGCCTCAGCAATCACAGCCTGCTGTGTGTCGGACTGGACCCGGACCCGAATATGATGCCGGTGGCAAACGTGTTTGAGTTCAACAAGGGGATTGTTGACGCTACGGCTGGAGTAGTCTCTGCTTACAAGCCCAATCTGGCCTTTTATGAAGCGCTGGGAACAGCCGGGCTGAAGGCGCTGGAGGATACCATCGCCCACATACGCAGGGCCGCCGAAGATGCCATCATCATAGGCGACGCCAAACGGGGAGACATAGGCCCGTCAGCCAGAGCCTATGCCGCGGCTATGTTTGACGTTTGGGGCTTTGACGCGATTACAGCCAACGCCTGGGGCGGAGCGGACTCGATCGAGCCATTCCTTGAAGATGAGGCTAGGGGGGTGTTTGTGTGGTGCCGGGGTTCCAATCCCGGTTCGGCAGACTTTCAGGATATCGAAACTGGCCCCATGGATAAGGCTATCCCGCTATACCAGCGCGTGGCTCTGGCCTGCTCTGAGTGGAACACTCGAGGCAACATTGGCTTGGTGGTGGGGGCTACGGCGCCGGAGCAGTTGGCATCGGTGCGCGAGTTATGCCCCGAAATGCCGCTGCTGGTTCCGGGAGTAGGGGCGCAGGGCGGCGATTTGGAAGCGGCAGTGCGAGCCGGAGTTGACGCCAATGGAGGACTCGCCTTTATCAACTCTTCCCGCGGAATCATTTATGCCTCCCGCGGAGGTGATTTCGCAGCAGCGGCGGGGCGGGCAGCCCAGGAGTTGCGCGACTCTATTAACGCAGTGCTATCCGGAGAAGGGCTGGGTTGGCCTTGGATCTGAAGACCGGCGACGTGGTGCGTTTGAAGAAGGCGCATCCGTGTGGAGAATTTCTCTGGACGGTCACACGGTTGGGGGCCGACATCGGCTTGGTGTGCCGAAAGTGCGGCCGTTACGTGCTTATGCCCCGTTCACAATTAGAGAGGCGCATTCGGCAGATCATTCCTAACCAGAGCGATTAGGGCCAGGGCGGTTAGGCGTCGTCAATTATGGGTATGAGCGTACTGGAGTGTTGCTGCTGGGATGCCACAGAGGCCAATATGTCTGCGTGATACCCGCTCATGTGCTTGGCCATCAATTCCATAAAGTTGCGGACTCCTTGCCCGGCGAACTTGCCCTTCAGGGTGCAGATGCCGATGGAAGAGCCGGTCAAGATATGGCCGATGGGCACTATGTCCATGCGTTCCGGGTCTCCGGGGTGCATGGCGAAATCGAGGGCCACTGCCAGCCCCATACCGATTTCCACATAACGCTTCATAGACTCGGTATCGTCAAGAGAAAGAATCACGTCTGCCGTCAGCCCTTGACCCTTCAGCTTCTGGTCAACCTGGCTTCGGAGCAAACTCTCTGGCCCGGTCAGTATCAGAGGCCACTCCGTAATATCTTCCAGAAAAACCTGAGAGCGGGCTGTCAGAGGGTGGCCCTTGGGCATAAGCAACAGGGGCTGGTAATCAAACAGTTTCTGGAATTCGAGAGATGACTCTTCAGACGGAGGCGGGGAACAGAAAGCGAGGTCAATTTCGCCGGAGGCGACTAACTGAATCAGCGGGCCGTAAGTGCGGGCCAGCATCCTGATGCGAATTTCGGGGTACGCTTCGCTGAACTCCCGCACACCCAGAGGCATATGACTCTTGATGAGGTCCGGGTAGGCCCCCACCTGGAACGATCCCCGGAGTTCCGCGTAGTCCATCCCCGACTTCAAAGTCTCGATGGAGGTCACCACCGGGGTCACCAGCTCCAGTAGAGTGGAGCCTTCCGAGGTTAGCTGGATGGGACGCTTTATGCGGTCGAAGAGAGTGACGCCGAATTCATCCTCCAGCTTGCGGAGGTGGGTGGTTACGGTGGGCTGGCCCAACTCTAGGGTTCGCGCCGCCTTTGAGACGCTGCGCAGACGCGCCACATGGTAGAAACTGACCAGCTCTCGTAGTTCCATAAAAACGCTCCCAGAAATGCCCGTGCGTCAATAAATATAATATATCATAAATTATCCCTTGACAAAATAACTAGCCCAAATCAAGAATGTGGTAGGCTCCCCGCTCATAAGCGGAGTGGCCGCATGGTTCCTTACGATGTGCGCCAGACTGGCCATCGCCCCGCCAGACCGGCCCAGTCAGGGCAGCCTTTGGGTTAAAAGTATGCCTTTTGTGATAACTGAACCCTGCATCGGCGTAAAGGACGCAACCTGTATTGAGGTGTGTCCTGTTGACTGCATCAACACCGATGATGCAGAGGAGCAGTACTTCATAGACCCTAAAACCTGTATTGACTGCTCTTATTGCGAAACGGTGTGCCCGGTCAATGCCATCTTTGACGAGTTCACCGTTCCCAGCCAGTGGCGCAACTTTATCGCCAAAAACCGAGATTTTTACAAGAAGCGGTAGCCCTTGCCGCTTTTCCCCCACAGGAACCTCACCGGGCTTGATTATATACATCAGCGCCACCGATGCTTAGCGCCGTTTACCGCAAGCCTGATCGCCCGTTAGCCCCCTCGTGCCGGAGGTGTGCCAGGTATGGCTTTATTTCTGCGAGATGAACACGTTTCTCAATGCGTGAGCATGAACGAAATGCTGACGGCAATCGAAAATATGCAGACGCATTACGGACAAGGGAGGGCCTACAACTTGGGGCGCCGCAAAATAATCGCCGAAACCGGAATGCTATCGGTTATGGGTGGCGGCCTATACTACGAAGGGGTGCTGGGCGTAAAGACCTACACCGTCGTGCGCGGCTCCTACTCCTTTCAGGTCAGCCTTTACGATGCTGCGACAGGCAAGCTGCTGTGTTACACCCAAGCCAACCGCCTGGGCCAGCTCCGCACCGGGGCAACCACCGGCGTGGCTGTGAAGCACTTGGCAAACAGCGGGCCGGTGACTGTGGGCATCATCGGGACCGGAGGGCAGGCTCCAACACAGTTGCAGGCGGTCGCCAGCGTCCGCGAGTTGGCCGGAGTCAAGGCATTCAGCCGCAACGCAGAACGCCGAGCCGATTTCGCCGCCCGTATGTCCGAATCCCTGGGGGTTGAAGTCAAGGCGGCGGAGACTAACTCGGAGGCGGTCGAGGGCTGCGATGTGGTAATAGGCATCGCCGCCACCACGGAACCGGTGATCCGGGGCGACTGGCTGAATGAAGGCGCAACAGTTATCGGCGCAGGCCCCACAACTTGGCGCGTCGGCGAAGTGGACGAAAAAACCCTCACTCGCGCCGACAAGTTGTTCGTAGATTCCCTGGAGCAGACTTCCATAGAGGCGGGCGATATCGCGGCCGCAGTGGACAAAGGGCTACTGAATTGGAGTCAGCTAACTGAACTTCGTTACGCAGTCTGCGGAGCGATTCAGGGGCGCGACAACGCAGGGCAGATAGTCTACGCGAAACTGATGGGAACCGGAGTAGCTGACGTCGCCGCCGCCAAGCTGGCCTACGACAACGCCCGCGGGCGGGGGCTGGGGACGGAGATGGAGTGGTAAGCATCGGGCTGCCAGGGAGAGGCGGGATACGGTTACAGCAGTTCGCGGAACTGCTGGATCGCCAACCCGGCTATTGTCACGATATCGCCCATCATATAAGCACTAATCGGGTTATGATGCAGGATGATGATAGTACGATATGCCTGCTTTGCCGCCGGATTTTTAACCTTGCTTTCTCGAAGGCAAGTACAGCACGCAAGTGGTTAACTCTTGGGATACTAGGCGCAGGTTAAATTGCGCCCCGATTTCTTCGGGTTCCTCGTCCTCGACGCCCTCTATATCCGCTGCCACCTCACCCAAAGTCACTTCAAGGCCGTCGTCTTCCGCTCCATTACACTTCCAAGTATTCACGGATAGCGGACTGGATGTATCCCAAGGCGCCTGCTCTAGTATCCCCTTGGGATACACAGCCTTGGAGTCCCGGTCAGAACACGCCAATCCCTTCATCGTGTTGGTACAGGACTACTTTGAATTTTATGGCGCCTCCAATTTGCGCAACTCTGTTTCCAGAGTAACCTTGGCATACATCTTGGTCAACGGCGGCTAATCCTGCCGCAGGTAGTCGCGGGTAGTGCCGATGTCGTAGGCGGCGTGGCCGGTGAGCAGGCTCTCCACGGCGGCGCGGGCGGTGTCCAGGGAGGTGAAGCAGGGGATTTGACGCTCTACGGCGGCGCGGCGGATATGAAAACCGTCGCGCAGCACTGCGCTGATACCAGAGATGGTGTTGACGACAGCCCCGACGCTGCCGTCGTTGATTACGTCAACAACGTTGGGGTGGCCTTCGCTGAGCTTCTTGGTGGTCATGGTCACGGGCAGGTCCATGGCCTCAATCATTGCGGCGGTGCCTTCAGTAGCGTATAGGCGGCAGCCGGCCCGGTTCAGCCCCTGAATCAGCGAAACTGCCTCCGCCTTATGCTGGTCTGCAATGCTCAGCAATACCCCAATCCCTTGGCGCAGGTTGAGCCGGGCCGCCAGCAAGGCTTTGGTGAGGGCGGCGGAAAAGTTATGGTCGATGCCCATTACCTCGCCGGTGGATTTCATTTCCGGCCCCAAGTGCCAGTCTACGCCGATGAGCTTGGCCATGGAAAAGACCGGAGCCTTCACCCCAACCAGTTCTTGCCGCGGCCACAGCCCGGTAGGGTAGCCTTCTTGGGCCAGGGTGTAGCCTAGCATAACTCGCGTGGCCAGCCGGGCCACAGGAACTCCGGTGACCTTGGAGATAAACGGGATGGTGCGGCTGCCCCTCGGGTTGACCTCCAGTACGTAAACCGTGGTGGCCTCCGCGTCGGCCTGGGGGGTTTGGGGGCTGCGGTAGGCTGCGCCGCCGTGAATCACGAACTGCACGTTCATCAGTCCGCGCACGCCCAAAGCCAGCCCGATACGGGTGGTGTAGTCAACGATAGTATCCACTTCTGATTCGGTCAGGTTCAGGCCGGGGTAGATGGCCATGGAGTCGCCGCTGTGGACGCCGGCGCGCTCCACGTGTTCCATCACTCCCGGAATAAGCACGCCTACGCCGTCGCAGATAGCGTCCACCTCGCATTCTTTGCCTTCCATGTAGCGGTCAATCAGCACCGGCTTGTCGGGCGACATTTCGGTGGCGGCGGTGAGGTAGCGAATCAGTTCCGTGGCGTTCTGGACGATTTCCATGGCTCGCCCGCCCAGTACGTAACTGGGGCGCACCACCGCCGGATAGCCGATGGTCTGAGCCACCTGTAATGCCTCGCTAACGGAAGTTACGGCCGCGCCGGGTGGCTGGGGAATGCCCAGTCTGGCCAGAAAATCCTCGAACTTGTGGCGGTCGGATGCGATGTCTATGGCCTCTGCGCTGGAGCCCAGGATGGGCATTCCAACCTGGGAGAGAGACTGCGAGAGGTCTATGGCTGTCTGGCCGCCGAACTGTACCAGCGAAGCAGGGGGGCGGCCGTTGCCGTTCTCGCCGTCGCCGGTTTCGTTTTCAATGATGTCACGCACCGATTCTTCGTCCAGCGGCTCGAAATAGAGTCGGTCGCTGGAATCGAAGTCGGTGGAAACCGTTTCCGGGTTGGAGTTGACCATGATGCTGCGGACTCCGGACTCGGATAGGGCGATGGCGGCGTGAACGCTGCAATAGTCGAACTCAATGCCCTGACCTATACGGATGGGGCCGCTGCCGATGACCAGCGCCTTTTCTCCGTCCAACGGCAAGGCTTCGTTTTCCTCATCGTAGGTGCTGTAGTAGTAAGGCGTGACCGCGTCGAATTCGGCGGCGCAGGTGTCTACCGTCTTGTATACCGGGCGCAACCCCCACTGTTGGCGCAGATTGCGTACCTGCTCCGGCAGCATATCGGCCAAGGTGCCGACCTGGGCGTCGGAAAAGCCGAGGCGCTTGGACTGATAGAGCAGGCTGGGGGTAAGTTCTTCAGCGAGCAGCCGCCGCTCCATCTTGACGATGCGCTCCAGCGCAATGAGAAACCACGGCTCGAACAGGGTCTGCTCCACCAGCTGATCAATGCTCAAGCCCCGGCGCAGAGCGGCCATGATGCCCCACAGCCGCATATCGTTGGGGCCGAGAGGCAACTCGTCTGCTGTTGTGCCGTTGCTGGAGCGCCATGCTGGGTCTTCCCAGAGCAGTGTTCGCCCGCCCAACTCCAGAGACCGCGCTCCCTTCTGTATTGCGGCCTCGAAAGAGCGGTCTATGACCATTATTTCGCCGGTGGCCTTCATTTGCGTGGTGGTGCGGCGGTCTCCGTGGGGGAATTTGTCGAAGGGCCAGCGGGGAATTTTGACCACGCAGTAGTCCAGGGCCGGCTCGAAGGCGGCCTTGGTGCGGCCGGTCACTGCGTTGTCTATTTCATCGAGACGCCTCCCCACGGCTATCTTGGCGGCTACGCGGGCGATGGGGTACCCAGTGGCCTTGCTGGCCAGGGCCGAGCTGCGGCTTACCCGGGGGTTGACCTCGATTACATAGTAAGGGGAATCGGGCTGCCACTCCCAGCCTATGGCGTCAGCGACCCTGGGGTGAGGTTGAAGAGCGAACTGCACGTTGCAGCCGCCTTCGATTCCCAACCCGCGGATTATCTTCAGACTGGCCGTCCGCAACATCTGGTACTCTTTGTCGGTGAGCGTCTGGCTGGGGGCTACGACGATGCTGTCGCCGGTATGGACCCCCATAGGGTCCAGATTCTCCATGTTGCAGACGGTGATGCAGTTGTCGGCTCCATCCCGCACCACCTCATACTCGATTTCCTTCCAGCCCACCAGAGAGCGTTCCAGCAATATCTGAGATATGGGACTGGCGGCAAGCCCTGATTCGGCGATAGCCTCGAACTCTTCATCAGTAGCGGCGATGCCGCCGCCGGTGCCGCCCAGGGTGTATGCTGGGCGTATAACCAGCGGCAGGCCCATACGGGTGGCGGCATCCCGAGCTTCTTCCATGGTGTTGACGCTGATGTTGTCTGGCTCAGGTTCGCCGATTTCGTGAAGGAAACTGCGAAAGAAATCGCGGTCTTCGGAGCGCCTGATGGTCTCCAGAGGTGTGCCAAGCAGCCGGACGTTATGGCGTTCCAGCACTCCGGCGTCGGCAAGAGCTACGGCCAGGTTCAGCCCGGTCTGCCCGCCGAGGGTGGGAAGAAGCCCATCGGGCCGCTCGCGCTGGATGATCCTCTCCAGCACCTCCACGGTTAGCGGCTCGATGTATACGTGGTCTGCGATGCCTTGGTCGGTCATAATGGTGGCCGGGTTGGAATTGACCAAAACGGTCTCGACCCCCTCTTCACGGAGGGCTTTGCACGCCTGAGTGCCGGCGTAGTCAAATTCGGCTGCCTGGCCTATGACTATGGGGCCGGAGCCTATGACCAAGACCTTTTGAGGTTTATCTGCGATTTTGGGCCTCCCTGAAAGTCTGTTTTCTACTCTTTTCCCTTTGCGGAATGCTCGTGAACAAGGCCTGCTAACGGCAGGCAAAACCCGTTCGTGGCGAGGTTTCATCACCATGAACGGGTTTATACACGAAATTCCCACTCCAGGTTGGTCGTGGTTCCATCTGCCAACACGATGGTTAGACCTTGGGTAAAACGCCTGGCAGATCGATCAGATGCCGATCATGGAGCGAATTGAGCAGTTGGCACACGAAGGCCCCAAACAGCTTGCCATCCCAATCGGCGGCGTCCTTGCCGGGAACCGTCTGCTCCACTCTGGGAGGGATGTTTATGGAAATATAGCCTTTGCCTTCGGCTGCTACCTCCATACGGCCCAATGGTATCAGTTTCTGATGCGGCTGTCCGAGAGGAAACACGCTGACCTCAAATGACCAGTGCCGCCCGATGGTTCCTCTGCCGGGCCTTACGTTATAACCGAAATCCCCACAACTGTAGCGGGGAACCTCGGCGTCCAGGATCGAGGTAATCTCCGCCAAATCTGCCGCCACTTCCACATCCACCCCACCTTCCAGCAAGACCATGGAAAAAGAAGACATGAAAATAATTCCTCCGGAAGGTTTTCGCAATTCTGCTGTTTTTAGAAGTGCATTGCATCATCATTTGCATGGTAGAGGCCCGAATAGTGCATGGCACAGGCCCGAATAGCGCGCTCTTGTTTTCACCTCCGTATGACTGTCTTATCCTCTGAAATCCTCCATAATTTGCAGAAAGTGGTCGAACAGATATTCGTTGTCTCTCGGCCCCGGAGATGCTTCAGAGTGGTACTGAATCGTGAAAACGGGCAGTTCCCGGTGAGACAGTCCTTCGACAGTATCGTCGTTTAGATTTATGTGAGAAACTTCCAGGCCAGCGGGCAGGGAATCCGCCCGGACGGCGTAACCGTGGTTCTGCGCCGTAATGTAAACCCGGCCGGTGGAGAGGTCCCGCACGGGATGATTACCGCCGCGATGTCCGAACTTGAGCTTGAATGTCTCCGCCCCCAAGGCTCTCGCCACTATCTGGTGACCCAGGCAAATGCCCATAACGGGCGTTCTGCCGAGAATTTTCCGGGCGTTGTCAACCACATAGTCCAGCAACTGGGGATCTCCAGGCCCAGGAGAAAGGAGCACCCCGGACGGCTTGAGGGAGAGCAGGTCTTCTGCCGGGGTATCGGCGGGAACTATCTGGACTTCACAGCCGCGGCGGTTTAGCTCACGCAGGATATTGTATTTAAGCCCACAGTCAGATACCAGCACCCGGAAGGGCCTTTCCGAACCGTTTTGCGGTTCGGAAAGTACGCCGGCATCGCCCCAAACATAACTCGCGGTGGTGCTTACGGTGCGCACATGGTCGAGTTCCCCATAGTTGGGAGACTCCTTCAGCTTTGCCAGAGCGTTGTCGGGGTCGGCGGAGATAATGCCCATCATCACGCCCTGGGAGCGAAGACGGCGAGTGATGGCGCGGGTGTCAACGCCGCTGATTCCTGGGATTCCCTGACTTTCCAGGAACTGGTGAAGGGTGCGGTCGCTGGCGCCGTGGCTGGGGGCTTCGCAATGCTCACGCACAATCAGGCCGCTGACCTGGATGCGCCGCGACTCGAAGTCAGTGCTGTTGATGCCGTAATTCCCCACCAACGGGTAGGTGAGGGTCACTAGTTGTCCGGCATAGGAAGGGTCAGTAAGGACTTCCTGGTAGCCGGTCATGGTGGTGTTGAAGACTACCTCGCCTACCGCCTCGGCAACCGCGCCGAACCCGTAGCCACGATGCACTGAGCCGTCTTCGAGAACCAGATATGCTTCACTCGGCATTCGGCGCTCCCAGTTCCTCACACAGATAAACGATTTCCCCTCTGGCGATAGTGGCGCAGGCGCGGCCCCGCAGTTTTGCGCCGTCCAGCGGCGTGTTCTTGCCTTTAGACGCAAACTTGCCGGAGTCTACTGTCCACTCACGATGGGGGTCAAACAAAATAATGTCCGCTGGCGTCCCCGGGGCCAGGGACGCCAGCGGCGCGTAGCCCGGCCCCAAAACGCGAGCTGGGCCAACGGTCAGCCGCTCAATGAGCGACGGCAAGGCGATACGCCCTTCATGGACCAGTTTCAAGGCGGAGCCCAGAGCAGTTTCCAGCACGCTTATGCCAAAGGCCGCGTCCTGATAGGTGACCTGCTTGCTGGCCGCGTCATGGGGGGCGTGGTCAGTGGCGATGCAGTCAATAGCCCCGTCGGCCAGCGCATTCACCAGGGCGTCCACGTCGGCTTGGCTGCGCAGGGGGGGGTAGACTTTAGTTGAGGTGTCATAAGCCAACTCGCTGCGGCCTTCCCTTCCCTGCGCGCCCAGCGCCCAGCTATCGGTGATGGTGAGATGGTGCGGACAGACTTCGGCGGAAACGTTTAACCCCAGCTCCTTAGCGCGGCGCAACAGGGGCACGCTGCCGGAAGTGCTGAGGTGGGCGATGTGCAAGCGTCCGCCGACGGCCTCGGCCAAGGCGATATCACGGGCAATCATGGCGTCTTCGGCAGCCGGAGGTATACCGGGCAGCCCCAGGCGTGTGGCGACCGGGCCTTCCGCCATCACGCCGTCGCCGCTAAGGTGAACGTCCTGGCAGTGGTTGCTGACCGGCAGTCCCAAGTCGGCGCTGTAGGCCAGGGCCATTCGCATCAGGTTTGCGTCCTGTATCGGGTCGCCGTCGTCGCTGAAGGCCACCGCCCCGGCCGATGCCAACTCTTCCAAATCGGCCAGCTCCCGGCCTTGACGTCCGCGCGTCACACAGCCGACGGGGAGTATACGCACAGGCCCGGCGTCGCGGGCGCGTTTCAGGACGAACTCAACCACAGACTCCGAGTCTATGGGCGGGTCGGTATTGGGCATACAGCATAGGGTGGTAAACCCGCCTCTGGCTGCCGCCTGCGCTCCGCTGGCGATAGTTTCTTTATATTCGTAGCCGGGCTCTCGCAGGTGGGCGTGCAGATCTATAAAGCCGGGGCAGGCGACCAGTCCGGCGGCGTCAATGATGGCGCAATCGTCGGGGTGGCCCTCGATTACCGGCTGGAGGGCGGCTATTTCGCCGTTGGCGGTGAGGAGGTCGCCCACGAAATCCGCGCCGACGGACGGGTCTATCAGCCGCGCCCGGCGTATCAATACTGGGCGGTTCTGCTGCGGAGCCATTATTCCTGCTCTCCGGAGTTAAGCTGGTACAGCACGGCCATGCGGACGGCCACCCCAGCGGTCACCTGTTCTTCGATGGCTGAGCGGCTGCCGTGGGCCGAGGCGGTGCTGATTTCGATGCCCTCGTTCATAGGGCCAGGGTGCATCACCAGCACGCCGGGGCGGGCGCGGGACAGGCGAGCGTCATTGACCTGCCAGCGGCGTATGTATTCGCGGATGCTGGGTAGAAAGCCGCCGTTCTGCCGCTCCGATTGCAGCCGCAGGGCCATCACAACGTCGGCATCCTCCAAGGCGCGGTCAAGGTTCGTATCCACCTCTATCAGCGATGCGAGCGTTCTGTCCTCGGCGCCCTCGTTTCGGGCCATAAAGTCCGGCGGCATCAAGGTCTGAGGGCCGGAAAGCACCACCTGCGCGCCCATCTGGGCAAACCCCCAGATGTTGGAGCGGGCCACCCGGCTGTGCAACACGTCGCCAACTATGACCACTTTTAGTCCGGCGATGCGGCCCAAGCGGGACTGGACGGTATACAAGTCCAGCAGAGCTTGCGTGGGGTGGGCATGCACGCCGTCGCCGGCGTTAACCACGCTGACCCGCTCCAGGTTGCGGGCCAGAAAGTTGGGCGCACCGGAATGGGGGTGGCGCACCACCAGCGTGTCCACGCCCATAGCTTGCAGCGTCAAGCCGGTATTGAGCAGCGACTCTCCCTTATCGGCGCTGCTGCCGGAAGCGCTCATGTTGATGACGTCGGCGCTGAGTATCTTGCCAGCTTCCTCGAAGGAAATTCGCGTGCGGGTGCTTGCTTCGTAGAACAGCGTCACGATGACCCGGCCCCTCAGGGCCGGGGTTTTCTTGATGTCCCGGCCCAGCACTTCGGCCATGCCGTGGGCCGACTCCAGAGTCGCGGCCAATTCTGCAGCGGAATAGTCGTCCAGGTCCAAGACGTGCTTCCTGGGGGGCAGGAGTCCGGCGTTGGTCGCCAAATTGCCGATGGTCTGCGGCAACGTCATCTATGCCGTTCCTTGGCCAGTCTCGCTTTCCGGCCCGTCTTCGGGAGAATCTTCGGGCCGAAGCAGGACCACTTCATCCACAGCGTCGTTTTCCGTGAGGCGCACCGCGACAATCTCGCTGCGGGCCGTGGGGATGTTGCGGCCCACGTAGTCGGCTCTGATGGGCAGTTCTCGATGGCCGCGGTCAATCATCACCGCCAACTGCACCTGAGTGGGGCGTCCAAAGTCAGTAAGAGCGTCAAGAGCAGCGCGGATGGTGCGTCCGGTGTACAACACGTCATCGACCAATACAACACTTTGCCCTTTGATGCTTATAGGCAAGTTGGTGCGATGCACCCTGACCCTCGGGCTCTTGCGTTCCCGCAGGTCGTCGCGGTAGAGATTGATATCCAGAGAACCCACCGGCACTGTTGCGCCCTCGAACTCAGCCAGCCGTTCCGCCAGCCGGTTCGCCAGCGGCACACCGCGCCGGTGGATGCCGACCAGCAGCAGGCCGCCCGCTCCCCGGTTGCGCTCCAAGATTTCATGGGCGATGCGAGACAGAGCGCGGCTCATGCCGTCGTCGCTCATTATCTGCCGCTCAGACATTCCGGGGATGCCCTCCGTGGGCATTATCTTTCTCCTTTCGGGCCAATTGAACTTCTCTGCCCGGGTAATAAAAAAACCCTTGCCGCTGTGAGGCAAAGGCGCAGGGTCTAGCCCAGCATGCTGTACACACTGGGAAGCATCCGGGACGCCCTACTTTGCCAGCCTCACGGGACTGCCTTAAAAGTCTGACTGTCCGGCTGCCGAGCAGCCATCAAGGAATTTCTGAGTTAAATTATTTTAACAGACGAAAGAGCGTTGAGGAAGAGATTGAGCAGGCATTTCAGGCCGATGGAAAAGCTGATATGCCGGAAAGAGTTGCCCGGGTTGGCCCGCTCGCCTGTCAGGCGGCCACGTGTTTTCGGCGGTTGTTCAGATAGTCCACCAGCACGAACTCGCTGAGATTGGAGGCGCTGCTGTAGAAGGCGCGGCCCCGGTTGATGCGGGTCATGCGATCCACGAAGTTGACCAACTGGTAGTTGTTTTCCAACATAAAGGTATTGATCAGGATGTCTTCCTGAGTGCAGCGGCGCACCTCCCGCAGGGTTTCCATCTCGGTGCGATAGCTGGGCGGGTAGCTGAAGTACGAGCTGTCACCCTCAAGATGGGCCGTAGGCTCGCCGTCGGTGATGACAATAATTTGCCTCGCGCCGCCTTTCTCTTTAGACAGTAGCTTGCGCGAAAGCATCAGGGCATGGTGCAGGTTGGTGCCGGACACCCAAGCGTTCCAACTGCAGGACGCCAGGTCTTCTTCCTTGATTTCACGGGCGTAGTCGGAGAAGCCAACAACGTGGAGGGCGTCGCGGGGGAACTGGGAGCGAATCAAGGCCATCAGGGCGAGCGTCACTTTCTTGGCCGCCTGCCAGTTGTTGAACAAGCCCATTGACCGGCTCTGGTCCAGCAAAACGATGGTAGCCGCTTTGGTCATATGCTCGGTGCGGTGAACCTCGAAGTCCTGAGGGCCGAGGCGTACCGGAACCTGGGGGCCGCCCCGCAGCACAGCGTTCTTGACCGTGGTCTGCAAGTCCACCTGGAAGGGGTCTCCAAATTCGTAGGTCTTGGTCTCGCCCAGCAGGTCTCCGTTGGCCCCGCGGGTGTCCATCCGGTGACCGCCGATGCGGTCTTTCTTGAGGTGAGCGAAGACTTCCTTCAGGGCTTTCTGGCCGATGCGCCGGATGCCGCGGGCAGTCAACTCGGTCTTCTCGCCCCCGGTGACGTATCCGGCTTCCTCTAGCAGCTTGCGGAGGTTTTCGAGCTCGTCCCAGACGCGGCGGGCGTCCTCGCCCAGCAGTTCCGCCAGCTTTTCCGGGTCAATGTCGCTGAGGTCGCCGGTGCGGATAGCTTCCTGAAGCGCGGCCTCGAGCTGGTCAAGCTGCTGGAGATCGCGCATCATCTGCATCGCCTGTTCCATAGTCAGGCTGTCGTCGCCCAGGAACGGGTACTGGCGGCGCAGGTCATCCATCGGCATTAGCTGTTCCATTAGGTTGGCGAACTGCGCCATTTCCCGCTGGGTTTCCGGGTCCAGGGCTTGGGCTAGGGCCTCCTCCATTTCGCGGCGGGCTTCCGGCGACATGCTTTCCAGCATCGACTGCATCTGCGCCAACTGCTGTTGCAGCAATTCCATCAGTTCGTCGAAGCTCTGCGGAGGATTGGGGCCGAACATTGGCCCCCACTTGTCCATGAAGCCATCGAAGTCCGGCTCGCGCCCTTGCAGCTTGTCCTGCATCATTCGATTAAGGTCGCGCATCATCTCGCGGGTGGCAGACATATTCTCCGGGGACATATTCTGAATCTGCTGCTGCATCTGTTGGGAAATGTTTTGGGCCATCTGGCTCTTGAGCAGATCCAGCAGTTCCTGGAACTTCTGTTGAGCCTCCGGGTTAATGAAGTCATACTCCATCAACTCTTTTAGCTGGCTGCCAACGCCTTCGGGAAGATTGTCAAGGCGCTCCAGGTTGCGGTTGGCCCGTTGCTCCAGCAGGTTGTAGAGAGCTTCCTGCTGGTCGCGCTCGCCTTCGGGAACATCGTCAACCTGCTGACGAGCCTCGTCCAAGCGACTCTGGATACCGCTCTGCTCGGTGTTTATGATGTCCTGCAAGCGTTCCTTGAGGTCGTCCAGCACCGAGTCCATATTGTGCTGTTGCATCTGCTGGCGGCGGCGGTCTTTGAGCTGCTCCATAAGCTGACGCAGGCCGGGCATCTGCTGGCCGTCGCGGTTCTGCATCCCCTGACGGAGCAGGTCGCGAAGGGCCTGCATCAGGTCTCCCTTGTTGAGGATGTCGTCCGCCAGCAAGTCCATCAACTGGTCGGCGTCAATATCGAAGATGTTTTGGGTTCCGTCCCACTTGGAATAGCGGTGTGTGCGAAAAAGCATGACGCCCCCAAAAACTGCGCCGCAAGACAGGTAATACGGGGATAATACGCGCCCGCGATTTCAATAGCAACCGAGGGCATAGCTAAGAAAATGCAAGGTGGCCTGCCAAAGGGCGGCTATGGCCGCTTGCCATCCCATTTCGCAGGCGTGTAGGCGGAAGCTAAATCAACTTTGCGCCCAACACCCGCTGGCAGTGGGAAAGGGCCCAGCGATGGGCTTCCTGGTCTGGCCCGGACACACAGTCTGAGTATACTTCGACAGCATAGTCGCGGTTGCGGGCGTCAGATACTGTGTGCATCACGCAGACATTGGTAGCCACGCCGCAGACCAGAAGCTTCTCCGGGACAAGCTGCGCCAGCCGGTCGGCCAGGCCGGTGTTGAAGAACCCGCTATACCGCTTCTTGGGTATGACGTTGCCGCCGGTGACATACTCGGCAAGCTCCGGTATAACCTCGGTCTCCTCCGTGCCGATAACACAGTGGACTGGGAACACTTGGAATTCCAAGTCGTCGGGGTCGTGATGGTCGGCCAGGAACAGAATTTCTGACCCGGCCGCTTTCTCTTGGGCGACAAGTTGCCTGGCATTGGAGATTATTCGACGGGATTCGGCGTGGTATAGGTTGTGGCCGGGTTCGAGGAACCCTTTGAGCATATCCACAACTAGAACAACGTTGCTCATAACGGCCTCCCGCTAGCTGGGGGTTGTGGAGGTTAGTATGGCGCAGAGATGATGGCGAAGCAAGGATTCCGCTCAGGGCGAAGGTTCGGAATCCGGGTCGAAGGGCTGTCCGTCCACCAGCACTTCTTCGATGATGGCGTTGCCGTCCGAGTCGAGGTTGACCACTACCTTCACATCCTGCGCCTGCTCAATGATGTAGCCTGTGCCTTCCGGCACAAAGTAGGTTCCGATGCCAAAGTCGAGGCGATCCCGGGAATCTGTGCGGCCCTTGATGAACACTTGCGAGGCCGTAGGGCGGCTGTATTCGTAGCTTTCGGCCTCCCACGCTTCCCTGCCTTGCGAGAGCGCTACGTAGACCGTTCTGTCTGTCGGCGCGTCTTCCATATAGCTCGGCAGTCGGGCGATTTCGTAGTCCAAGATAGCGTAGTCGCCCTGAAGCAGGGAGCGCGGATCCACCGGGACGGTTTGGAGCACGACCTCGGTCCCGGTGCGGAGGGCTACTTCCTTGACGGCGATAAATCCGAGCAGGAATACCAACTGACCGGCGACTACTATCCAGAAGGCGGTGCGCGCCCAGGCATTCATAGCTCGCCCTCCGTGGCCCTCATCGCCGTCAGCATCTTGCGTCGGCCTCGCTCCAGCAGAAACCCGCCGGCCAGCAGTATCACTCCGGCGCCGACAAAGACAAGGGAGCTCTCGAAAAGCGAGATAGAGTATTCGAAGTATCGGGAGATCACGTACAGCGCAATCAGACCCAGAGACAGGTTCACCCGGCCCTCGCTTTCCTGTAGATAGCCTGAAATCATCAAGCCCAAAGCTGAAAGGGCGAACAGCGCGTTCAGCACGATGGGGTAGAGCGGTTCCCAGCTAACGGGAGCCTGCGCGGCCACGTTGGGCGCTGTCAGCAGGATTACGACAGTCGCAACTTCGAAGTATCCCACCATAGAGCTGCCCTGTCGCCTGATGCGCCGCCACTCCAATACTGCGACCAGAGCGACGGCAATAGCCGACGCGCCGTAAGTCAGGATCCAGTAGCGGTAATCCACATCGACGATTCGGTCAGTTTCTTCGTAGAGATCATGGAATGTAAGCAGATATAGCGCTCCGAAACCGACGATCAAGCCGATGGCCCGGAAAAGTCCGCCTACCTGCTCCCATCCCTCGAACAGGCCCTTGGCTCTGCCGATGGCATACACCAGCATTCCCAAGGCTAGGTAGACTACGGAGGAGAGAACAACAGCCTGGGCGTCCGAAAGATCCGCCAGCCATAACGGTAACCGGAAACCGGCAGCCACAAGGAGCAGGATGATAGCCAGGAACATCACCGGCAGCGAGCGGGTGGCATAGGCCAGGGGCAGGACGCCCAGAAACCAAAACGAGGTGAGGTTGGGATGGTCTACGGGGATGTGGTAAATCTGCCCGATCAGGTGCACCCCGGCCCCGTAGATGATGCAGCCCAGCAACACCAGCGCCACGCCGATTGCCGTGTACCCTAACCGCTGCCAGAGGAAGTAGCCCGCTCCGTAGGCCAGCAAGATGCCGATGACCAGCGAGCCGAGCTTGATGCCGCGCGGTATTTCATCCCAATTGGCGGCGAAGAAAGAAATGATGCCCAACCCAACCAGCGCCGCTCCTAGGATAGACAGGCCCACGACAAGGGCCTGCCGCCTGCGGGCGGCTTCGTAGCCGGGAGATTCGGATGGGTAACGGGCCAGGATCGCCCGCCCCTGCTCGGCGGAAATCACCCCGTCCCTCTGCCACGTCTCGACTTCATGACACAGCCGGGAGGCGAATCTCTGGTTGAATTCCCCAAAGAGATTCATTGACCCAACCCTTTCAAAGCGGCGCTATGCCTTGTCCCCTTGCCCGGCCTGACATATCAGGAAAGATATGTCTTTATTGGATACCCGTAGCCTCGCCAGACCGATTCTGTCGGCGAGGGCATAGCAGGGATTGTTAAACGCCGCGCTAGTCGGCGGCAGCGGACTGGGGAGCGGCGAAACGGGCGTCGTCGGCCAGCATATCCGACAGGCCAACGGCCTCGAAGCAGTCTTGCAGGCTGGTCATATTCTCCAGTAAGTGAGCCGTCGTGCCTTGCTGCTTCAGGATATTCAGAGTCTGCTGAACGGACTGCATGGCGGTGAGCAAGGCGCTGGCCGGGAAAATGACAATCTTGAAACCGAAGCGTTCGAGTTCTTGAGCGGAGAGCAGGGGAGACTTGCCGGTTTCGACGTAGTTGTACAGCAGGGGAACGCTTAGTTCGCGGGCGGCGCGCTCCACTTCATCGGGCGTTCTCAAAGCCTCGACGAACAGCACATCGGCTCCGGCTTTGACGTACTCTTCACATCGGCGCATCGAGTCGTCCCAGCCGGTCACCGCCAGGGCGTCGGTGCGGACAATGATGGTGAAATCGTCATCGGTGCGGGCATCCACCGCTGCGTTGATTTTCTGCACCATATCCTCGACGGGGATGACCCGCTTGTCGTCCAGGTGTCCACAGCGCTTGGGGAAATTCTGGTCCTCCAGATGCAGGGCTGCGACGCCGCTGCGCTCGTACTGCCGGACGGTGCGGCGCACGTTCAGTACTCCGCCGTATCCGGTGTCGGCGTCGGCGATTACTGGAATGTCAACTACCGACGCGATTTGCGATGCGTTGTCCAGCATCTCGGTCATCGTGGCCAGAGCCAGGTCAGGATAGCCCAAACGGGCGACTGACGTTCCTGCGCCCGTCATATAAACGGCAGGGAATCCGGCGGACTCGATCAGCTTGGCGGTGAGGCAGTCGTAGGCTCCGGGAGCCATAATGATGCCGGGCTGCTCCAAAAGCCGGCGAAACTTGGTGGTCGCGCGCATTTCTTATCTCCAAAACCCGGTGATGTGGGCTTGCTGAAACCTGAGATTCCCCTCGCCCTAACCCTATCCGGGGGAGAGAGGCCTATCTGGGCAAGCTATGCAATCAGGCCGCCGTCTATGGTCAACACTTGTCCCGTCAGGTAACCGGCGCCTTTGCTGCTCAGGAACAAAACGGTTTCCGCCACGTCATCTGAGGTCCCGAACCGGCCCATGGGGATGCGTTCCAATATCTGGCTGCGCTGCTCTTCCGTAAGGTCTGCCACCATCCCGGTGGCGATGTATCCGGGGGCGACGGCGTTAACGGTCACGTTGCGGGAGGCCACTTCACGGGCCACTGCCTTGGTGAATCCTATCAGCCCGGCCTTGGCGGCAGCGTAGTTGGCCTGACCTGGATTGCCGGTTAATCCGACCACTGAGGACACATTGATAACACGCCCGTAATGTTGCCGGATGAGGTGAGGCATCACGTACTTGGTGCAGAGAAACGCGCCTCGGAGATTTACCTGAAGCACTTCATCAAAATCAGCAGACGTCATACGCAACAGCAGGCGGTCGCGGTGAATTCCAGCGTTGTTAATCAGGATATCTATGTGCCCGAACCGTTTAATCACGGCTTTGATAGTTTCCTGAGCGCTGACCTCATCGGAAACGTCCCCGGCAATCAGCATGGCATCGCCTCCGCCGGTGGTGATGGAGTCCATCACTTCGGTGGCGGCGGTGAGACTGGCGTTGTAGTTTAAAGCCACCTTGGCTCCGGCAATGGCGAACCTGCGGGCGATGACTGCGCCTATGCCGCGCGACGAACCGGTGACCAGGGCCACCTGCCCTTCAAGGCTTACCCCCGGGCTAGTTTGCTGCATCGGCGGCCTTCCCTGCCCCAGAGATTGCCGAACGGCGGGCGGCGGAGTTGTTCATAACGGCCAGTTCCTGGCGCATTATGTCCAGCAGGCCCACATTTACGTAGCGAACGGCGGTGCGCACCGCGCCCTCGATTCCGTTGGCGCGGCAGGAACCGTGGCCCAGAATCACCGGTGCGTTAACGCCAAACAGAGGGCCGCCGCCTACGGTTCGCGGCCGGTTGGTCGTCTCCCACAAGTCGCCGGCGAGGCTCTCAACTATCGCGGACTCCACAGCGCCGGCCAGCCGCTCTCGCACAAAGCTGGCCAGTGCGCCACCCATCCCCTCAGTGAACTTGACCAGTATGTTGCCGACGAAGCCGTCGCAGATAATGACGTCAGCCTTGTCGGTGAAAAAGTCCATGCCTTCGACGTTGCCTGCGAAGTTTAGGTGGCTCTCCTGGAACAGTTGGTAGCTTTCCTGGATTTGTCGGTTTCCCTTAGCCGACTCTGCGCCAACGCTGAGCAGACCGATGCGCGGGTTCTCGATGCCCATATAGGTGTGGGCGAAGGCAGCGCCCAGCACCGCGAAACTCAGCAACAGGCCGGGGCGGCAATCGAGATTGCTCCCTATGTCCACCAGCACGGTGTTGGGAGCCAGGCCGAGGAACGGCCCACCCAAGCAAGGACGCTCCAGGCCCTCCATCAAACCGAGAGACAGCACCGCGCTGGCCATTGACGCTCCGGTGGACCCCATAGAAACCATTACGTCAGCCTGTCCTTGCTTGACCAACTGAGTGGTCACCATCACCGAGGATTTAGGTTTCTGGCGCAACGCCTGGAGCGGGTGCTCATCGTCGAAGATTTTGCCTTCCGAGGGGACCACGATTATGGGCAGCCCGGCGGTGTCGTACTTGGATAGTTCATCCTGCACCAAGCCGGGATCACCCACCAGAAGCAGCTCGGCGTTGACTGACCGCAGGGCGTGAACTGCGCCCTTGACCGTTTCCACTGGGGCGAAGTCGCCGCCCATGGCGTCAACAGCAACCCGTACCGGACGGCTGTCTTCGGTTCCATTGCGTTGCATCACGCACCTCTTGACTAGAGGCCCCGCGGGGGGGCCGTAGCTAATTCGTTTTTACCGAGGCAGTGCCGGTAATTAGGTCTTCACCAGTATAGGGGTTTCTTGCCCCAACATTGAAAGTGAGAAGTTTGTCGCTGAATTTGAAGGGCCGGCCCCAGGTTTCCACTTGGTCACCGAGATAGGCCGCCCCCTTGAATCGCACTCGCAACGAACCGTTAGTGAGCCAGGGTTCGCCAAAGGATGCGGTCATCATTTCGGAAATGAAGGCTAGGGTGAGCATACCGTGGGCGATTATGCCGCCAAACCGCGTTTCGGCGGCGAACCCGGCGTCGAGGTGCAATGGGTTGTCGTCCCCGGAAGCGTCAGCGTAGGCTGTCAGGCGCTCTTGAGTAATCGTGCGCGATACCGCGGGCAAATCGCTGGAGCCGCGGGCATCGTCCGCCGGCCGTTGCCGGGCCTCCCGTTGCTCCGAAGAGTCACCTGCGTCGGCAACCATGACGGTGCTTTTTCCGACAATGGCAGGGACGCCTGGGGAGGCTTCCAAGGCGCAGGAGGCTGTAACAAACCGTAGGCCCGCGCGCTGACGGGGACGCTCAAGAGTGGCGACAGACTTTAATTCCTGGCCTATTGTAACAGGGGACAGGGCGCCAACCTCCTGGAGGCTATGAATGGCTCCCGGTGAGAGATTCAGGAGCTTCAACAACAGTCCAAGGGCCGCGGCGGTCCCGTATAGAGGGGGCGCTAGGCCGGTCTGCCGGTATATAGGCAGTTCGTCGCCCACCGCCCGAAGGTAGTCTTCCACCGGCTTTGCTCCGATGCTGACCCATCCCATTTCCAACGGTGGCGATGGGGCGTTGCCAGATTCGGTCGTCATTCGGTTAAGCTCCCGCAGTTGGCAGACATCCCATCCTGCCCTCGAGATCCCAGCTTGGATATAAGTGACCTGCCAATGCGGTTAGAGTATACATAGGAGGAGCAGAGGCGGGCAATAATATGTAAAGCGGGATACGGCGGAATCAGATTCGTTGCTCTGGGAAACCGAAGGCTTCCGCGGCCAGTTCCACGATGTGTTCTCCAATGGCCAGAGACGACGTTGCGCCGGGAGAAGGGGCATTCAGCACGTGCACTGCTTCCCGGCCCCGGATGATGTTGAAGTCGTCCAGCAGCGCGCCGTTGCCGGCCACCGCCTGGGCGCGGACCCCGGAACCGCCGGGAGCCAGGTCTTCCTCTTGAATTTCCGGGAGCAGGCGTTGCAGGTCGCGAAGGAAGATGCCCTTGCTATAGGAACGCCGTGTCTCGCTCAGCCCGGTGCGCCAGTGTTTTGCGCTCATCTTCCAGAACCCAGGATAAGACAGGGTTTGCAGAGTTTCCCCCAGATTCACGTCCTGCTTGCGGTATCCCTCGCGGCTGAACGCCAGAACCGCATTGGGGCCTGCCTCCACGCTGCCATTTATGTTGCGGGTGTAATGGACGCCCAAAAAGGGGAACCGGGGGTCCGGCACCGGGTATATCAGCCCGGACACCAGGTGCTGGCTTTCGGGACGCAGGGTGTAATACTCGCCGCGGAAGGGGATGATGCGCACGTCCACCCGATCTTCTATCATGGAGGCCACCCTGTCGGCGTAGAGACCGGCGCAGTTGATTATGTGTCTGGCTTGCACCGTGCCCTTGAGAGTCTCCAGCGAGAGAGAGTCGCCGTCCCGCGTGATGCGCTGCACCGGGGCCTCTGTGAAAATGTCTCCACCGGCATGGGAAAACTTGGTGGCGTAGACTTGGGCAACCTTGGTGTAATCGGCGATGCCGGTGCCGGGGGCCCACAGCGCCCGGATGCCGGCGGCGTGCGGCTCGATTTCCCGCAGCCGTTGTGGGTCGATGATTTCCAGTCCCTCCACTCCGTTGGCCACGCCCCGCTCGTAGAGCGTATCCAGGCGGTCCAGTTCCGACTGGTCGGTGGCTACGATTACCTTGCCGCAGCGCTCGTATTCGATTTCGTTCTCGTCGCAAAAACGAATCAGCTTCTGCACGCCCGCGACGCAGAAGTTGGCCTTGTGAGAGCCGGGACGATAGTAGATACCTGAGTGGATAACCCCGCTGTTGTGTCCGGTCTGATGCGTTGCCAGTTCAGCTTCTTTCTCTAGCACGGCGACCCGCAGCCTGGGAAACCTCTGCATGAGGTGCATGGCAGTGGATAGCCCGATGATGCCCCCACCGATGATGGCGACGTCGTATGGTTGCCGTTCCATGGCAGCTCTCCCCGCCGTCGGTTGCGACTGGCCGGGGCCTGCCGACGGGCTAGTCAAGGTTAGTCCGCCTAGGGCGGCTGGTCAAGGAACGCCCCCGGTTCCAGGTCTCACCGGGCGCCGTGTTTTACCGGGGCCGTGCTATACTTTAGCGGCGCGGCGGATTCCGGCGCAGCCCCGTTAAATGCGTGTGGGAGGGGATATGCACTTCGGCATCTTCATGGAGTTTGGCAGCCGACCGTCACTGTCGGAGGCAGAGTCCTTTCAGGAAGGATTCCGGCTGGTGGAAGCCGCCGAGGATCTTGGATTGGATGGTGTATGGCTGGCCGAGCTTCACTTCAACCCGGTGCGCTCAGTGCTGTCTTCACCTATCGTGGTTGCCAGTTCCATCGCCACGCGAACACAGCGGCTGCGCATAGGAATGGCCGTCCACGTGCTGCCTTTAAACAACCCGCTGCGTATCGCCGAGGAAGTGGCGACCGTGGACCAGATAAGCGAGGGCCGTTTCGAGTTTGGCGTGGGACGCAGCGGCTTTGCCCGCTCCTATGACCTCTACGGAATCCCCTACGTGGAAAGCCGCGAGCGATTCCGCGAGGCCCTGAACATTATCCTGGAGGCCTGGAAGGGAGAGCCGTTCTCTTACGAAGGGGAGTTCTATACGTTTACGGAGGCCACGGTGTCGCCCCGTCCCTATCAGCAACCCCATCCGCCGTTGCGCATCGCCGCTACTACCGCCGAGACTTTCCCTCGCTTGGGCCGTGAGGGTCACCCGATTTTCGTCGGTCTTCGGGGTATGGACATCCCAGAGCTCCGCAGCCACCTTAAGGGATACCGCAAGGCCTGGCGCGAAGCGGGACACGAGGGCAACGGAGACGTGTCGCTCCGCATCCCGGTCTATGCTGCTGATACGGAAGAGGCGGCCATCGAAGAGCCGCAAGACAGCATCAACGCCTACTTCAACCGCATGGGTTCCCTGTTGCGCGATTCGGCTTCCAGCAGAGCGGGAGGAGACGCCGACACACGGCAGGGGCGGGCCGACCGTCTGGCATCAATGTCTTACGAAGAGATGTTGCAAACGAAGGTGGCCTTCGGCACAGGTGAGAGCCTGGTTGACCGCTTTACCGAACTTAAAGAAGAACTCGGACTGGATGGGATAGTCGGTGAGTTAAATGCTGGCGGACTCATCCGGGAGGAAGCGGTAACCCGTAGTCTGCGCATCATCACGCAGCAGGTAATGCCTTGCTTCAAATAACCGACAAATAACCGAAACCATAGGGCCGCACGGTTGTGCGCTCCGCATATAACGAGGGCAGACCTATGAAAATCGCAGTCCTTGACGACTACCAAAGCGTCGCCGAAAGCATGGCCGACTGGTCTCAGTTACCGCAGGGAACCGAAGTTGCCTTTTTCAGCGACCACCTGAGCAGCGAGGACGCTCTTGCGGAACGTTTGGCCGGTTTCGACGTGGTGATGGGTATGCGGGAGCGCACTCCCTTCCCCCGCTCGCTGCTAGAGCGGCTGCCCAACCTGCGTCTGCTGGTGACCACCGGGCGGCGCAACGCCTCTTTCGACATCCAGGCAGCAACTGACTTGGGCATCGCCGTCTGCGGCACCAACGGCGCGGGCGAAGGGCCGACAGAGCTGACCTGGGGGCTGATCCTGGCGCTGGTGCGGCAGATTCCTCTGGAAGACCGGCTCTCGCGGGAAGGCCGGTGGGGAACTACCGTCGGCGTCGGGCTGAAAGGCAAGACCATTGGGCTGCTGGGGCTGGGGCATATCGGCTCGCTGGTGGCGAGGGTAGCCAATGCTTTCGACATGAACGTCATCGCCTGGAGCCAAAACCTCACCGCCGAGCGGGCCCGCGAGTGCGGAGCGACGCTAGTTGACAAGGACGCGCTGTTCCGCGATTCCGATATCGTGTCAGTTCATGTAGTCCTGAGTCAACGTACCCGCGGGCTGGTAGGCGCCCGGGAACTGTCCCTGATGAAACCGGCGGCTTACCTCGTCAACATCTCCCGCGGCCCCATCGTGGACGAGGCTGCGTTGGTGGACACCCTGCAACGCAAGGCAATCGCCGGGGCCGCGTTGGACACCTTCGACGTGGAGCCGCTGCCGGAGAGTCATCCTCTGCTGCAACTGGACAACACGCTCATCTGCCCGCACTTGGGTTACGTCACTGACGACTCCTACACCGCCATGTACGCCGGCGTCATAGAGGGCATTCGCGCCTTCGCCAGCGGCGAACCGGTGCGGATGATTAACGAGGAGGTGTTAGCCGCCCCACAGTTCCGGGGTTATCAATAAGCCAATCGGCAAGCCAATCGGCGCCCCACCATCCAAATGGTCTCCTTTCCCTATGAGAGAGAAAGTGATGAGAGAGAAAGTGAAGGCGAGGGTGAAATCTGAAACCCAACAGCCTCACAAAACTAGGAGAAACGCCAGATGAAAGCAGTGCGCATCCACGAATTCGGCGACCTTGACGTACTCCGGTGGGAGGACGCTCCCAACCCGGAACTGCGCCCCCACCAGGTTCTGATCAAGGTGGACGCCGCCGGAGTGAATTATGCGGACCTGATGCGACGGGGAGGCAACTACCCAGGCCCAGACCTGCCGTCATCCCTAGGCCTGGAAGCGGCGGGAACCGTGGTGGAAGTCGGCTCCGAGGTTTCGGGCGTATCCGTGGGCCAGCGGGTGATGGCCATGGGGCCGGGCGGTCAGGCTGAACTGGTGGCGGTCAACGGCAGCTTCGTCTTTCCTTACCCCGAAACCGTTGACCCGGTGCAGGCCGGCGGTATGCCCATCGTATTTCTGACTGCCTATCACCTGCTTAAGACCCGCGGGCAACTGGAGCCGGGACACACCGTGTTGATCCAGGCCGGGGCCTCCGGCGTGGGAACCGTCGCCATCCAGCTTGCCAAGGCATGGGGCGCCCGGGTCATCGCCACCGCCTCCACCGAGGAAAAACTGGCCCTCTGCCGCTCGCTGGGGGCCGACGTGGCCATCAACTATACCGAGCAGGACTTTGAGGAAGCCGTCAACCAGCAGACTGGCGGCGCTGGGGTGGATCTGATACTGGAATGCGTAGGCGGGCCGGTGCTGGAAAAGAGCCTGCGCTGCGTCGCTTCCTATGGCCGGATGATTACCTACGGCAACGCTTCCGGCACGCCGGCCTGCCTGCCCGCCGGCGAGATATTCGCCGCCAATCGCACCGTCATCGGCTTCAGCATTGGCCGCTCGCCGCAGGGGCGCCTTGACCACCAGGCCGCTATGTCCGAAATCTTCCCACTAATGGCCGACGGGAAGGCGAAGCTGGTGGTTGACCAAGTGTTGCCGATGTCCGAGGTAGCTGTCGCCCACCGTCACCTGGCAAGCCGGGGAACCCGTGGTAAGGTGATTCTGCGCCCGTAGCCGCAGTTCCAATGCTCTTTGTTATTGCTTGTCTAGAGCGGGCGTTTTGGCCCACGCACGACAGGAGAGGATATGCTGATGCGAGTGCGGGCTTTCTGCTCACGGTTTGCTCTTGCGATTTTTCTGTTGGCGGCCGGTCTAGTGGCCTGCGGCGCGGTAGATAGTTCTACTCTCGCGCCTCCTGCCACTCCTGCGGCTGTGTCACAGGAGCGTAGTGAGCCGGCGGCCACACTCGCCCCGGCGGCGGACGATCAGCCGGCTGCGGAGAACACGGAAAACGGATCCATGTCGGCCGGCTTCTTCCAGAACGCTCCATTAGCCAATCGGCCCCTCACTGCGCCGTTGGCCCAAAACCGTGTTATCGTGCGAACGGTGGACATGGGCGTTATCGTTGCCGACGTAGCCCAATCCAGTGACGCAATCGTCGAATTGACCATCGAGTTCGGCGGCTGGATGGTAAGCTCAGACCGTAGTCGTAAGCATCAGGCCAGTCTTTCCGTTCGCGTCCCGGCAGAATCCTTGGACGAGTTCGTTCTGATGTTGCGCCGGATGGTGGACAAGGTGGAGTATGAGACTTCTGCCAGCCAGGACGTGACCGATGATTTCGTGGATAATCAGGCGCGCCTCAACGGGCTGCGCAGCACCGAACAGCGCCTGCTGGACTTTCTAGAACAGGCCGTGAATGTCGAAGAGGCTCTAAATATTCAGGTAGAGCTAGCCAAAATTCGATTGGAAATAGAGACGATTGAAGGGAAACTAAGGTTTCTCAGCGAAACGGCAGCTTACTCGCTGGTCAACCTGTCGCTCACCACCAGGCCCGGAGATATGGCTGTGGACGCCGGACCTGACGCCACCTTCCGCGCTGGTTTAAGCAATACCTTCCGGGCCAGCTTCCAGCCCCCGGACGGCGTGGACGAGTTCAAGTTCACTTGGGACTTCGGCGACGGCTCTCCGAAGGTGGAGGGAACCCGCACTGCTCCTACCACCGACCCCGGCGAGCGAGTTACGGCTACGGTTACTCATACCTATACCAACGTTGCGCAGTCGCCCTACATCGTGCAGCTAAACCTCAGCGGAATTGGCGACGCTGGCCTGTTCTTGGGATCGGACACGCTGATTGCCACCGTATCCGAAATCCCTTTCATCGAAGTGTTTGCCGGTGAAAACCGGGTGGTGGATGAAGGCGACGAAGTGGAATACAGCGGCTCCTTCACCCGCCCGGAAAGTCTTTGGGACTTCAAGTATCGCTGGGATTTCGGCGATGGCTCGGCTACTGTGTTTGACGCGCCTCCGGAGGGCGAAACGAGGGCAATGGCGCGTCACGTTTTCCGGGATTACCGTCCCAGCCCCTACCCGGTAGTCCTGACAGTGACTGCCCAAAGCGAGGCAGGCGAGGTCAGCGCCTCCGCCGAATTCAATGTCTCTGTGGTTGAAGTGGAGGGTTTCGCCATTGCCGGTTGGAACATTGGCGGCACCGCCAAGTCAGCAGTGAGGGCGCTGTCTGTCCTGGGTCAATTCCTGCTGACAATCCTGATCTGGTTGGGAATATTCAGTCCGGTGTGGCTGGCGGCCCTCGCCGCCGTCATTCTAATTCCCAGACTGAGGCGAAGGTTAGACTGGCAAGGCAGCGGTGGACGCCTAGACCGTATGCTGCCGTCAAGAACAAGAACCGGCGCTCCACGAAGCGGCTCGCCGCGGGCGACTTTCCTTGCAGATACCACGCCAGACCGGGCAGATGCCACGCCAGACCGGGCAGATACCACGCCAGACCGGCAGGATGCCTCTACTCCACCGGAAGGCGCGGAGCCGCCTGCGTTGACCTGCGCCCAGTGTGGGAGAGAGTTTCCGGCTATTAACGCTAACGGGCAGCCCTCGGGGCATTGCCCCTACTGTGGATCGTCCGCTCTGGCCCGCGGCGTCCCGGAACCCCCTCCCGAAGCATAATCAAGACAAGAGGTGAGTGTATGTCCCGCGTCCGTGAGCTGTTTCGCGAGGTCTTGGCCCGCCCTGCCTGCACTCTGGCCGCCAACATATTCGACCCGCTGTCGGCCCGAATCGCCCTTATGCTCGGCTACGATGTCTGCGTGCTTTCCGGCTCAGTGGGCAAGGTGGCGAACCTGGGAGTTCCGGACGGCGTGCTGTCCAATATGTCTGATGTCGTGGATCACTGCCGCCGCATCACCCGCATGGCCGACGTCTCGCTGATGGTGGACGCCGAAGACGGCTTTGGTAACGCCGTTAACGTGGTTCGTACCGTGCGTGAAATGGAAGCGGCCGGCGTGGCCGGCATTGAGATAGAGGACAACTTCGTGCCGCGGCAGTTCAACGTCGCCGACCCCGGCCTGGTCTCCACCAAGGAGCAGGTGGGCAAGCTGGAAGCGGCGGTCGCTGCCCGCACCGACCCAACGACCGTCATCGTGGCCCGCTCCGCCGCGTTGGGCCTGTGCCCGCTAGATGAGGCTCTCGAGCGCATCCGGGCCTACTCCCAAACCGGCGCCGAAGCCCTGATGCTCACCGGCTCCCGCAGCCGCGAGCAGCTAGAGGCCGTGCACGGCGCGACATCCCTGCCCCTCTGCGTCCTGAACCCGCCCGCAGACGTCCGCAACGACGCTTCGTTCCTGGAGACCAACGGCGTCCGCATCCTGATGCTGGGCAACCCCACTTTCGCCGTGGCCGTCAAGGCCATCTACGACAGCCTGAAGCATCTGAAGGACGGCGGCGGGATGGAGGGCCTGGCAGAGCGACAGGCGCCTCCGGAACTGCTGCGCCAGGTCAACCGGACAGATGAGTTTGTCGAGTTGCAGGAACGGTATTTGCGGGGGTAAATGATGGTTGAATCAATTGATGATCGGCTGAATCTGGCCTGCGAATTATTGCATGCAGCCCGCGACGAGTTCGCCCGGGCAGAGGAGGCCAAGGGCGGCGCGGCGGTGATTGGCCTGCGCAACGCCTGTGGCAAGGGTTGGCTGGCCGCCTTGGGAGCCACCAACACCTACTTTCTGATGCAGGGCGTACCTGAATCGGAATTGCCCGAAAACGACCGGGGAAGGTATTACTTCATCGGGCGGTCTATGGACCGCGATATGCGAAGGGCATACATTGATATGCGGCAAACCTTCCACGTTAGCGGATACTACGAGGGCATCGTCGCAGTTCGACGATATGCCGCGCCATTTCGATGAACTGGATAAGTACATCCAAAGCATCGAATCATCGGCTGCAATCGCTCAGGCCATTGAGACTCTTCCTGGATGACAGTGCAACAAAGCTAACTGCCTCGCAAGAAATTCAGCACGTGCGACGTGTATTCCTCCGGCTTCTCGAAAGGGACCCAATGGCCGCAGTTATTGAGGACTACCAGACGGGAATCGGCAATGTTGTTTAGCGCGGCGATACCGATCTCGAAGACGCACATACGATCGTAGCGCCCCCAGATTATCAGGCTGGGGGCGGTAATGTTTGGCAGGTCTACGCCGTGGTCATAAGGCACGCTGAATGACTCGGCATCGGCCTTGATGTGGTCGGGGCTGCCGGTGTAGCTGTTGTAGATGTAGTCCACCAGTTCGTCGGTGACCAGCTCGTTGTCGTCTATGTGAGTCCGCAGGTAGCGGCGCACGTTGTCGCGGGTGGGATTGTCGCGTACCTCACGGGTTATCAGGCTCCCCTCGGACGGGCGATTGCCCATCAGGTACAGGTCGCCGCCGGTGCGGATGTGGCAGGCGCCGAAGACCAGTTTATCCACTCGCTGCGGCTCCTTCATCGCCAGCACCATCGCCGACTGTCCGCCTTGCGAGTTGCCTACCAAGTGGGCTTTTTCGATACCCAGAGCATCCATCAGCCCTAGCGCAGTGCGGGCTTGGAGGTTGTGCAGCGGCTCGTTGTAGACCACCGGCCCGGTGCGCCCGAAGTTGGGCAAATCCAGCACGACGCAACGGTAATGTTCGGCGAAGGCAGGCAACGCCTTGTGGAAGGTAATCCATCCGGTCGTGCCGGGGCCATAGGAATGCAGCATAACCACCGGGTCGCCCTCGCCAACATCGTGGTAATGCACGGGCATATCGCCAATCATGATGGTCTTGCTGGTTGATTCTTCGGTGAAGGCTGCGGTGGTCATTGGGCACCCTCCCGCAGGACTTTTCTCTTCGCTCGCTCTCTGTCCGCGCATTACATTTTCTTTCGCGTTTTTGGTTGTTCCTTTCATTGAGAACCACGTTATAGCTAGAGGGGAGATGATAAATACCAATAATAAAGGGGCTATCACCGACAATTCAAATAGCGGCCACGCATTCCCACCAGTAGCGTTTTCCAGCGCAAACCAAGCCCCTGCGATAAGTATAAACGTTCCAAATAATGTAATCACCTCATTACATCGAGGCTTTCTTTGCGGAATTAGCCCCGTGAACACAACACCGCCCCCAATGAGGGCCAGAATCGGCGCTTTCTGAGCTGGGGTTAAGCCTATCAATAACGCCGCGATAACCGCTGACGCAACTAAGACCAGAACCATTATTTTCTTGAAGGTCTTAGTATATCGGGCAATCATTTTTAGCCCGCCTTTCTGGAAAGCCTGGGCAATTGTCGGGCGAGGCAAGGGACCGTGCCAACTCTCGGAATCGGAGCGGACCTGGTTATGCAGGCTATGGCCGCTTGCCCGAAGCAAGGCTTGGCTCTAATCTGCTCCAGCGCGTCGTTCAGTGCCTGCTGCTGAGTAAAGTCCTCATGGTACGGCACGATGGTGAAAATTCCGAACTTCATAGGGGTTCCCCAATCATCGAAGTTTTAATTAGCCCTACTCTACTACACTGATAGACAGAATGCACAGGATGATTGATACTGTTGAGTGAAGCCTTATCCCAGTCTCTCGCGGGGGTGCCGCAATGGTTGCCGCTGGGCGAAAATACCAGATCATCGACATGGAGACAGGACAGCTTGACCGGCGCATATTCGTAGATCCAGACATCTACGCCGAAGAGCAGGAAAAAGTGTTCGGAAGGGCCTGGCTGATGATAGGTCACGAATCGCTAGCGCCGAAGCCCAACGATTTTTTCCACACCTACATGGGCGAGGAGCCGGTCATCCTCTGCCGCGACGGTCAGGGTAATTTGCGGGTCTTCCTGAATATGTGCCGACACCGAGGCAATCGCATTGTCCGCACCGACGCCGGGAACGCCCGCAACTTCGCCTGCGCTTATCACGGCTGGACTTACTCTAACCAGGGGGAGCTGGAATACCTGCCTGGCGAAGAAGAGGCCTACTACGGCGCGCTGGACCGCGAGTGCCTGCGTCTGGTGCAAGCTCGGGTCGATACCTACGCCGGCATCGTGTTCGCCACTTGGGACCAGGGCGCCCCCAACCTGGACGACTACTTGGGAGACGCCCGCTGGCTGCTGGACGTTAGTTTCAACCGATTGGACAACGGCACCGAAGCCCTTGGCCCAATCAAGTGGATGGAGCCGGTGAACTGGAAGACGGCGGTGGACAACTGCTCCGACAACTACCACGTCCCCACAACCCACCTGTCTGCCATCATCGTGCAGGGGCGGCACCGCGGCATCCCGCGTCTAACCCACGAGCAACAGTTCCAGTCGGAAAACAAGCACCTGTTCGTTAACGGCCACTCGCTGACTATGCGGTTTCTAGAGCGGGCCGACCAGGCGCGGCAGACCCACGGCATCACCGCCGAGAACCGAGAGGCTTTCGAGGAATACTACCGCCAGACTCTGGCAGAGTCGGAGCGTCGGCTGGGCAGCCTGCGGGCCCGGCGGCTGCAACTGGGCAACCACAGTCTGTTCCCCAACGGCGTGCTGGGCCTGCGGCTGGCCCACCCTCGAGGCCCGCTGCAAACCGAGTTTTGGCACTTCGTGGTGCTGGAAAAAGATATGCCGGAAGAACTGAAAACGGCCCTGCGCCGGGGGAGCGGCAACTACAACGGCGTGAACGGCATTTTCGAGCAGGACGATATGGACAACTGGCGCGGCGTAACCAATTCGGCTCTCAGCCCCCTCGGAAGCAAGTACACGCAAGACCTCTCTATGGGCGTAGGCCACGACCGGCGGCATCCCGACTATCCGGGCGTTGTGTCGGAGCGCTATACCTCGGAGAGCAACCAGAGGCTCTTTTACCGGCGCTGGGAGCAATTCATGAACGCCGAAAACTGGGAGGACATCCCGGTGGAGCCGAAGGTGATGAAATACGAAGGCACGGCAGCCTTGCGCGGATAGTAGCGCAGGACGCCCTCACCCCGGCCCTCTTCTTTTAAGGAGAGGAAACTCTGCTGGAGCGCGATATACATGGCAACCGAAGCGCAGGCCGCAACAGACTCTCGCATGGAACTCTGGCATGACCTGATGCAGTTCTACATCCGAGAAGCCTGGCTGTTAGACGAGCGCCGCTTCCGGGAGTGGCTAGACCTGTTCACTGACGATGTGTTCTATTTTATGCCGCGCCGGCTGAACGTGCACCGCCATGAGACCGAGCGAGAGCTTACTCCCGTCGGAGATTTGGCGATTTTCGAGGATGACAAAACGTATCTGGCCATGCGAGTGGAGCGGCTGGAGACCGGGATGGCGTGGGGCGAAGACCCTCCGTCGCGCACTCGCCACCTGGTGGGTAATCTTGTAGTGGAGCCGCAGCCGGGCGGCGAGATCAAGGCGAAAACCGCCTTCATCCTCTACCGTTCTCACCATGAGACTGAGGAGAACGTATTTGCCGGCTGCCGTGAGGACCTGTTGCGCCCGGCGTCCTCTCCGGCCTTAAGGGAGTGGAAAATTGCGCGGCGCACCATTGTGCTGGACTCTAACGTGATACTCGCCAAGAACCTGAGCGTGTTTTTTTAAGGCCCTCCTGCGCCGCAATCAACTGCTGCCTTAAAGGCAACGTTGCGGGTGCAGACGCCTGTTTCGGAATTCTGCTTTGCAACAACAGGGAAGGGGCGGCCAAGCGGCCGCCCCTTCCCTGTTGTTGCTATTGGGTTGCCGCCCCAAGCGGTTACTGAGCCTGTGGCCCCATCGTGATCGGCGCCTCTATGATGTCAAAACCATTTTCGGCGCTGGCGTCAGCCACGATCTCGAGGCCGACGAAGGGACCAATCTTTTCGTTGAATACGTCAACGGTAGATTGCCCTTTCTCAGGGTAGCCTACGCGCTTGAGCCAGTTGGGAATCACCTGCATACGGGCGGCTTCCTGACTCAAGGCCCTGGCTTCGGGGCCGAACTCCACCAGCTCCAGACCGGCCTCGACGTTCCGGGAGATGCCAGTGACGTTGTGGATGGCAGTCAGGCGAAGGGCTTCAAGTTCGTGCTTGGCGCCCTCTTCCAGCAGGATTTGTTGCAGGTCGGCGGGAATGCCGTCCCACACGTCCTTGTTTACCACGTTGGTGGTGGAGTTGAAGCTGTACAGCCGGCCATTCATATAGTCGGTCACTTCGTACCACCGCTGCGAGAGGCCGGGGTTGGCTCCGGTGACGCCGGCATCCAGGATGCCGCGCTCCAGGGCGGTGTAAACTTCGGCGAAGGCCATAGCCTGAGCGTTGGCGCCCATGTAGTTGATCCAGTCAGACAGCTCAGTGCTGTGGCTGCGGGTCTTGAGGCCCTCGAAGTCCTCGGGTTTTTCCAGCTTGAACTTGCTGAAGAAGAACTGGTCGTCGCCGGCAATCCAGTTGTGGAACAGAACCTGGGCGCCGGTTTCGTCCTTAATCACCTTCTCGATGTCATCGAAAATGTTGGTCAGCACTTCGTAGTGGGTCTGGTGGTTGGGCCACAGTCCCCACAGGTACTGCACGGCCAGGGTGGGAAATTCGCCGCCCACGTAACCGCCGTAAATCTCCGAGAGGGACAGTGTTCCTTCAGCCAGTAGAGACATGGTATCGAACCCGGCCAGGCCCAGTTCCGGGAAGGAGGTAATTTCAATCTTGACCTGTCCGTTGGTGCGCTCCAGCACGTTGGGGACGAAATAGGCGTCCATGTGCTTGCACCAGAGCAGAGTCCGGTTGATGCAGGCGTGCTGTAGCGTAATGCTTTCGCCCTGGCTAACCAGCTCTGTAGGATTAGTCAGCCTGGCCTTTTCCGGTAGCGAGCGGTAGTAATCCGACTCGAAGGCCCACTGGATATCAGCGATAGCGTCGAGTGGAACGTTGCCGTTGTCGTCGCCCAGAGAAATGGCGAGGTCTTCGCCAAATTCCTCAATGGCTCCTTCAGTAACCGCTGGGCCTACCAGGGCTTCCCAGTTGCCGTCGCCAATGTAGATGGCGCCGGGCCCATTGGCGTGTTCCGCTGCGTAGGCGGCCAGCTCATCGCTGACCTTCCACATCGCACTGCCGTCGTCGTCGGTTTTAGCAGAAGTCTCGGTGGCCGCCACCTCTGTCGGCGCCGGAGTGTTCGTAGGCGGGACGGGGGTGTTGGTTGGCACAGGGGTAGCCGCTTCTCCGCACGCCACCAGCAGAACGGCCATCAACGTAATGACCAGGGACATGATAACCACGGTTCGCATTTATATCTCTCCTTGCTATATTTGGAGTATGTGTCTGGCACAATAGCTACCCAGAGCTTGGCGATAGCTCCGGGGGCGGTTGAATCAGACAGGTTTCATCATAATAGCACAAGTTAGCTGAATGCGTTAACGTTATGTAAGTAATCCGCTATATCTTCAGGGAAGTTGTGTTTATTTTCAGACATATAAAGATGCTTATTCGTTAATTTTGAGAAAACGATTGCCGATTAAACCGAAAGATGAGGCATTTAAGGCAAAATCGGGCGATGACAATTGGGCAAAATGCGACCGGCGGGATCGAAATCTGCCCGGCAATTCCCGGCTGCTATGCCTCGGCCATTGACGGGTTGATGGCGTCTCCGTCGCAGTCCAGGCGCGCATCGAGGGTAATGGGCAGCGCTTCCAACTCCGGGTGGTTCAGCACGGCATTGATGCAGGCCGCGCTGCCGCCGATTAGCGTCTCGGTAAAGTCAATCCCGTAGCGGCGCACCAGGCGTGGTCGGCAGGTCACCAGAAGTTGGGCGATTTGGTGGGGGAGTCAATGATGTAGTGGTGGCTCACCCCCATATACCAAATATTATAAGAGGGCAGGCTTGACGCCTGCCCTCTGGAATTGCAATCGCGGAATCAGGAAACGGCGCCGACTAGTCCTCCGTCATGGTGAAGGGGATGACGCCGGGAATCCACCACTTTTCCCAGCTATCGTCCACCCGCTGCTGGAAGTGGGCGATGTCTTCCGCGGTGAAGTGGGCGAAGCGGCCTTGCCGCGAGAGGTATTCCTCGATGGGCTTGCGGTTGCGGATGCCCTTGGCGATGGCGCGGCTGGCCCCGTTGAGGATCAGCTCGCCGTCTATGATCTCGTACTGCACCCACAGCCCAGTCTCGACAGCCAGCATCCCCAGCTCGTGGGAATACTTGGGGTCGTAGTCCCAGCCCTTGGGGCAGGGGTCAATGTTGTGGATGAAGGTCGGGCCGCCGATGGTCAGGGCGCGGCGAATTTTGTTGTTCAAGTCCAGCCCGTAGGAGGCGCAGGAGGTGGCGATGTAGCGCACGTCGGGGTGTCCGGCGGCCAGCATCGGCGCAGTGTTCTTCTTCCACCGGCTGTTCATGATGCGATGCACCTTGCCCGGAGGGCTGAAGGTGCTGTTGGCGCCCCACGGGGAACTGCCCGACACCTGTATGTCGGTGTTGGCGTAGGACTCGTTGTCGTAGCAAAGAATGAGCAGGTTATACTCATCGTGCTGCAATGCGGCAGAAATGGCCGACAGGCCCATGTCCACGCCGCCGCCGTCGCCGCAGAAGGCGATGACGTTGATCGGCTCCTGGTGCATCTTGCCCTTGCGCATCATGGAGGCCAGCCCTGCGGCGGTGCCGGTGGCGGCGCTGCCGGAGGAGCCGAGCTGGGTGTGCATCCAGGGCACCACCCATGGCGTGCTGTAATAGGTGGTGTTGGCGACATACATACAGCCGGTGCTGCCCAGCACGATGCTGCGCGGGCCGGCAGCCTTGATCATCAGCCGCATCGTCAGCGCCGACTCGCAGCCCTGGCAGGTGCGGTGACCGGAGGAATAGAACTCCTCCACCGGGATGTTCTTGACGCCGCGAACCCGCGGGAGGTCAGTCTCGGTCATCATGGTGGTCATGGCTCTTACTCCCTTACCGCGATCCAGGTAGTTTCCTGTTCGATTTTACCAGTCGCTACCGCCTTTTCGGTAGTCTCGACCATCTCATTTACATCCTTGACCATAACTTCGCGTCCGCCCAAACCGGCGATGAAGTTAAGCATCAGCGGGCGCTCCTGTAGCGGATACAGGGCAGAGCGCAGCTCGTGAAACAAGACGCCGCCGAAGGAAGGAGAGCCGTAGGAGTAATCACGGTCAATAACGGCGATGCCTTTGGCTCCCTTTAGGGCGTTCTGAATCTCCTCAACAGCGAAGGGTCGGAAGAACTTGACGCGGACGAAACCGACCTTCTTGCCTTGCTCTCGCATACGCCGAACCGCAACACGGGCGGGCATAGCGAGCGTTCCCATGCCGACGAGGATGATTTCCGCGTCGTCGGTCATATACTCTTCGATGAATGGGCTAGGATCTCCGCGTCCGAAAACTTCCTTGAACTCATCGTAGGCTTCGTAAATCACTCCAGCCGTGCGGCGCATGGCCTCGTCGGTCTGGCGGCGTATTTCCATCAGCCAATCCTCGTTGACCTGCGGGGCGACGGTGATGGGATTGTCAGGGTGAAGCTGGAGCTCGTGGCGGTTGTAGTCGGGCAGATAGCGGTTTACCTGCTCTCGCGTCGGCACCTGCACGATGGCCTGCGAGTGGGTCAGGAACGAACCGTCGCAACTGATGGCGAAGGGAAGCAACACCCGGCGGTCCTCGGATACCTTGTAGGCGAGCAACGCCGTGTCCAGCGCTTCCTGAGCTGTGGCCACCCAATACAGGTGCCAGCCCAGATCGCGGACGGCCATGGCGTCGTTGTGTTCCACGCCGAAAGCGCCGGGGTCGTCCAGCGCCCGGTTGCCGACCATCGCCACCACCGGCATACGCAGCCCGGCGGTGACGGTTATGGCCTCGAAGGCATAGAACCAGCCCACGCCGCTGGAGCCGCAGAACGTGCGGGCCCCCACCGCGGAGGCGTGCTTGACTATCTCGAACTGCGAGTGCTCGCTCTCCGCCACGATGAAGTCGCAGTCGAAAACGCCGTCGGCCTTCAGCTTCGACACGTACTGCATAACCGTGTCGTAGGGCCGGATGGGATAGGCGGTGATGACGTCAACGTCGGCCAGGGCGCAGGCGATGGCGATAGCTTCGGAGCCGCTGATCAGCTCCTCAGTGGACTGCTGGAACATTTCGTTCTGAACGGTGGTGGTCATTAGTCCGCCTCCACATCTGACGCGCTCAGGCCGAGCTGTCCGTCCGCCTGAATCTCTTCGGCGTAACCGCCGACGTGGTGGAAGCCGTGGGTGCGCGTTTCGGCTTTCTGCTTATCCACCAGATCGGTCATCCACTTGTTGTAACCGTTCTTGTCCTTCTGCCACCACTGCCACTGGCTGTCGTGGTCATTGAACTCGGCCTCATTTACCATGGTGACGCAGTCCGGCACCGGGCAGACTGCTTCGCAGACGCCGCAGCCGCAGCAGGCTTCCATGTTGGCGTCATACAGCCCGTCGGGGGTGACATCAAAGCAGGTGTCGGGGCATTGCAGCCAGCAGAGAGTGCATTTGATGCAGGTCTCGAAGTTTATGACCGGGCGCATGGAGCGGGTGCTGAATTTCTTGAACACCTCGCTGCGGCCAGGGAGGTAGCCGCCCTCGCCTTCCGCGAACTCTCCGCCCTCCGGAATGGCGCGAATGACCAAGCCCTCTTCCATGGACTTCCAGCCGGGCATGGTGAACTTCATTTCCCGCTGGTTGCCACCTTCGCCCGGTTCCACCGGGCGGGTGGCGGTACGGTCAAAAGACCGCTGCGCCGAGGCAATCTTGGTGCCGCCTCCCATTTGCTCTTCGATTGTTTCGAGCATAGCCTCCAAGCTCACCAGCTCCGGGCAGACCTTGCAGAGCGCGCCCAGCACTCGGGCATCGGTGTGGTCATCTTTGTAGACCCACAAACCGGAGAAGCTGGGGATGCCGGTGACGATGGACAGGTTGTAGGGGGACTCTTTGGGGTGGATGTCCTCTAGCAGGGCGTCGGCCTGCTGACGGGAGGTTACGATAAGAGTTCCGCCAGGCTTGGTCAGTTCGTTTATGGGTTGCAGACCGTACCAGGCCCAGGATTCGATTCCCTTGCACATCGTGTCGTCAACATTGATGGTGACGTCCACGTTGGTGGCCTGATACACGGCAAGGCTCTCCTCGAGTTCCTCGGCGCCCTCGGCCACGATGGCGAACTGCTTTGCGGGGATGCCGTTGCGCTCCGGGGAGTCGCCGTAGCGTCCGAAAGCGGTGCCGATCTTGCCGTCCTTGCGGGCGGCGAACACTATGGAGCGAACAATGTTGCGCGCCAGGGTTTTTTGGAAAATACCCCGGTACACAACCTCCACAGCAAGGGTAGACATACTACTCCTCCTTGACTAGTCATGGTTAACTTCGGTGCTTTGCCGCTCCGTCCCTATGGGCGATGCGGCTAGGTGGTCAGGAGTTGCTCAAGTAAAGGATTCATGCAGTCGATGATTTGCCGAAAGCCTTCGTCCACCGCGACATATTACCATATTCGCGCTGGATAGGGGATTTATGCGAGACACCCCAGTGCGCGGGCGGCCTGTTTCTGAAGTGTCCGGCTGGCTGTGATAAAATCGAACTCCGGCGGCTGGTGGATAGCTGTCCGGATTTCTGGCGGGAGATTTTTGTTGCCCCGTTTAGCGCTATGGCCCTCGTTCCTCTTATTGTTGCTGGCTTTGCCGGTCTCGACTCTGCTGGCGGCCGGTTGCTCCACCTTTGCTGGCGGAGAGTCGGCAGAAGAGGCGATTGGGAAATTGCCGCCGGAGTTTGCCAAGCTGGCCGAGGTATGGGCTCTTCTGGAGCGAGAGCACATTGACGCCGGCCGCATTGACTCGCAGGCCGCCGCCGATGGGGCTATCCGCGGGATGATAGACTCCATCAACGACCCCTACGCTGCGTATCTGGACTCCGACCAGTATTCAATGATGCGGCAAGACATTCAGGGCTATTTCGAAGGCATCGGAGCGGAGGTGAGCATCCGCAATGGGCTGATTACCATCGTCGCTCCAATACCGGATACGCCCGCAGACGAAGCGGGTATTCTCCCTCTCGACGTTATTCTTGAAATTGACGGCCAAAGCACCAGAGGAATGGAGCTGTTTGAGGCCATAAATCGCATCCGGGGCCAGAAGGGAACTACAGTCCGGTTGCTGGTGCGGAAAGATAGGACCGGCGAGACCGAAGAACTGGATATCGTGCGCGGCGTCATTCCGCTGGAGAGTGTCCGGCTAACTATGTTGGTGGACGGCATAGGGCATCTTCGGATCACCTCGTTTAGCGGGACCAGCAAGGAAGAATTGCAACGGGCTATGGAGCGCTTTCAGCGTTCCAAGGGCCTGGGTCTGGTGGTGGACATTCGCAATAATCCCGGCGGCCTGGTATCGTCGGTAGTGGAGGTCACCAGCCAGTTCGTGGAGGAAGGGCTGGTGTTGTACCAACTGGACGGACAGGGGAACAGGCGCGACTGGAACACCGAGTCAGGCGGCATAGCTCTGGACGTTCCTATGGTGGTCTTGATGAACAGCGGGAGCGCATCAGCCAGCGAGGTCTTCGCCGGGGCCATAATGCACCACGGGCGAGCTCTTACCATCGGAGGCACTACCTACGGGAAGGGCAGCGTCAACAACTTGTGGCCGCTGACCGACGCCTCGGCGGTCAACTTCACCATCGCCCGCTGGTACACGCCTTCGGGAGAGTTGATTGAGGGAGAGGGCGTCACCCCTGACATCATTCAGGAAACATCGGGAGACGATTCGGAAGACCTGCAACTGGACCTGGCCATTGAAGAGCTGACTAAGCTGATTGAGAACTCGCAAGCCAGCGTCAACCAGTGAATCTCTACATATCGCGGTGGCAATTATGGCCAAGAAAAAATCCGGCAACCCAGTAAAAAGCGGCGGCAGCAACGGAACGGGCGGCATTCTCACGGCAGCCAGCAACCGCCGCGCTTTCTTCAATTACGAAATCTTGGAGCGGCACGAGGCCGGGATCGTTCTAACCGGCACTGAAATCAAGTCTATCCGAGCCGGTAAGGTTGATCTCAGCGACGGCTACGCCCGCGTTCGCGAAGGCGAAATGTGGCTGCACAATACCTACATAGCGCCCTACGACCCGGCCAGCCAGTTCAACCACGACCCGCGCCGGCTCCGCAAACTGCTGCTTCACCACGACGAAATCCTCAACCTGGAAAGCGATGTGGCAGAGAAAGGCCTGACGTTGGTGGCTTTACGGCTATACATCAAGGGCCATGTCGCCAAGGTGGAGCTGGGGCTAGCCCGGGGCAAGCGACGCTACGACAAGCGTCAGGCCATCATCAACCGCGACATGGAGCGCGAGGCCAGGCGGGCTGTCGGCGCGGTGCGGGACTAAGCGGCGCAGGAAATCTCTCTGCCAGGAAATTCTCTGGTTGCAAAGAGAGGGCTATACCCGCCTCAAAAATTCGATTGCAGGAGCATTGAGTTGATTCGCACTCTCAACGGTGTTACCCCGAAAGTGGCCGATACGGCATGGGTGAGCGAGTTCGCCTACGTGGTCGGAAATGTGGAAATCGGCGAGTATGCCAGCGTCTGGCCAGGGGTAACTGTCCGCGGCGACGGCGACGACGCCATAGTCATCGGCGATTATGTCAACATTCAAGAAGGAACTGTGATACACGGCAACGGGCTGACATTGGAAAATTACGTCTCGGTAGGCCACAGCGTGGTGGTGCATTGTGACCGGGTGGGGAGCGGCTCTCTGCTCGGCAACAACTGCACCATACTCAACAAAGTAACGCTGGGAGAAAACTGCTTGGTCGCCGCCAACTCGGCGGTGCTGGCCGGGGCACAGATTCCGGCCAACTCTTTCGTGGTCGGCGCGCCTGCCCAAGTGAAGCGCCCGGTAACGGAGAAGCAATTATCCGCCATGCGCCACACCAGCGAAGAACTGGTGAAGCGCGCCAAGTGGTTCAAGGACAGTGGGCTTTAGCGGCCAGTCTCTCGCAGAGGGACGGCCCTTACTTTGCAAATGGCCCCGGTTGAAGCAGCCGGGGCCATTTCCTGGCCCCGAAATTCCCATCCGCAACGGCTCCCGGCGAAGCAACCCGTGTTTACGGGGTATACGTCCGATAGTAGGGACAACCCGAATAGGTGGCGCGTAACGCCCGGCCCATCGCCACCGCATCGAATCGAAGAGTTTCGGCTGAGCGCAAGTCAGCGCCGATGCGAAACAGACCGTCGCCCAACGGGGCCAAAATCTCATGGCCGCCCGTAGGGTAAACCAGCAACAGCGCGCCTTTCCGCAACACGATGCGGAAGTTAGTCAGTCCGAAATTGTAAGTGCGGTAGTGTCCCTGATAGCTTTCCCACTCTTCCGGGTAATCAAAGCCGAGGGGCCCGGAATACCCTTCCCCAACATACCAATCAGGGCCGTGAAAGACCTCAACAATACGATTCCCGTCGCGCCCGAACTCCAAGAGGAAAAGCTCCAGTCCTGGGTGAGAGACGTAGAAGGTATCCTCGCCGCGCTTCTCAAGGATGGCGTCCCGGCCGCGCCAGTGCAGCGTCAGCCGGTCGCCCTGGGCAGTGATAACCATACGGTCTTCACCGGAGCCATAGGAACCGCGGTAATCAGCGGCATTGCTTACTGGCGACAGGTCAGCGACGGGCGGAGAAACTGGCATTTCCTCCTGCCGCGATCCCGCCCGCAATAGGCTCAAGAAGTGCATCGCCATCTCGACTGCGCCGTAGGACTCGGCAATGCCATTAATCAAGACCACCACTCCAATGTCAGCGTCCAAGTCGGCAATCATAGCGGCCATGAAACCGGTTGTGCTGCCGCCATGGCCCAAATAGGCGTGGCCTTCAATATCGGACGAAGTCAGCCCGTACCCGTACCAGGCCCCTCCCCACTGCTGGGTTGCAATGGCCCGTTGGGACATCAGGCCAAAACTTTCCTCGGACATAATACGGCCTGCCGAACCGGAACCCCGGTTCATCAGCATCCTCAGATAGATGCACATATCCTCGGCGGTTGATGCCTGGCAACCGTCGCCCACTCCGTATTCGGTCCATTGCGCCGGGACCAGACCGTGGTCCCTATGCTCAGGCCGGTCGTCATAAAATCTGCGATAGCCGACCGCGGCGCGCCTTCGTGTTTCGTATCCAATGACAGGGTGCGAATCCCGCATACCCAGAGGGTCGAGCACCCGAGACTGGATGGCGTCCTGATATGGTCTTCCGTCCACTTCTTCCAGCAGGAAACCCAAGGTCTTATATCCGACATTCGAGTAATGAAAGTATTCCCCTGGAGGCGTCCCAGTCCGGCTGTCCCGCAGGGCCCAGGACTCGTAGAGACCATGGGGGCCTATATCGGTGCCGGTCACCAGGCCGGACGTGTGGGTCATCAGATGGTGAGGCGTTACCGGCCCGTAATCGGACTGTACCTCGAACCACGGAAGGTAGCGGGACACTGGCGCCTTCAGTTCCAATTGGCCTTCATCGCGAAGCTGCATCAGGGCGACGTTGGTGAATGACTTGCCGATGGAACCTATCTCGAACATCAAGCCGGGCCGGATCGGCTTGCCAGCAACCAAGTCGGCATACCCGAAGGACGCCACCCGCAACAGTTTCTCCCGATTGGTGACCGCGACGGCCATCCCAGGCATATTGACCTCTGTCATGCGGCGCTCGGCGTACCGGTCTATTTCCTCAAAAGCCCTCTCAATACTGGTCATAAGTCACCCTTACAGGAAACCGTTGTAGAGACGAGAACCGCTTGTCAGACGCCCCTTGAGCAGGCTGCGTCACCCCAGCCGCCCTGCCGCCGGCAACACGGCGTCGGCCAGGCGTTCCATCACCCGGATGCAGTCGGCCAGTTCACTTACGCGAAAGTCGTAGGTCAATTGCCCGATGCCGATTTCATGACAGGCGTGCAGATCATCGACGACCTCTTGAGTGCGGCACACCAGGGCGCCTTCGCTGCGCTCGCTGCTCATTTCCGGCAGACCGATGTCGGTGAAGTGCAGACTGCGCTTCAGTGAGACCGTAACATCCTCCACACTGCGCCCTTCCTCATCGATCCGCTGCCGCAGGTAGGGAATGTGCGACGCCACAAACTCCGGCGTCTGACGGGTGGTGTGCCAGCAGTCGCCGTACTTGGCGGTTCGGCGCAGAGCGGCGCGGGTGTGGCCGCCAACCCAGATGGGTAGGGGATTCTGCACCGGTTTGGGATAAAACTGGATGCCGTCAAACTGGTAGTGTTTTCCGTGATGCTCTGGGTGGTCGGAGTACCACAATGTGCGGAAAATCTCCAGAAACTCGTCGGTCAGCGGGCCACGCTCGGCGTAGCTCACGCCCAGCGTGTCGAACTCCTTCTCCAGCCAGCCTACGCCGATGCCGCAGATTATGCGCCCGCCGGTGAGAGAATCCAGCGATGCAAACATCTTGGCCTGAACCACCGGGTTGCGGTACGGCAGTATAAGCACCGTGCTGCCCAGCTTGATGCGCTCGGTGCAGGCGGCCAAGTATCCCAACAGTGTCATAGTCTCCAGGAATGGCTCGTCCGCCGGGCGCGAGAAGCCGCCCGACTCGGTGTACGGGTACTGGGTGGTCCCGCCGGTGGGTAACACGATATGGTCGCCGATGAGCAACGACTCGAATCCCAGGGCATCGGCCGCCTGCGCGAACTCCCGCAGCCCCGGCCCGTCGGGAATGCGGGGCATCGAAACTCCGATTTCCATTCTGTCGCTCCTTGCCGGTTCAATCTTCGCCGGAAAGTCAAGATTCTGAGCATACTATCGCATAATCCGGGGCTTTGATAACCCCGCGCCGTTGCTTACAATGCTATTGCATACAATACGGGCATCCTGAGTTTCCGCCCGGCGAGGCCGATATGACCACCAAACCCACTCACCTGCAACTTGATGCGGATGAAGGAAAAATCGTCCAATTCCCGGAGCCGCCGCCTGAAGAGATGACTGCCTACTACAGCGTCAACCTGCCGGGCTATCCCGGATCTCTGGCCGAACACTTTGGCAACCCGGAGACCACCATCATCACCAGCGAAGTGGCCGCCGCCCTGATGCTTACCGTAAACCGTGAGGGCGTGCGCTACCCAGATCTGCTTATCGCCTTCAATGTCAACCCGGCAGCCAACCGGGCCCGCCTCGGCTACCTGATACCGGAGCAGGGCAAGCCGCCGGATTTCGTGCTGGAAGTGGCATCCAAAACCACCGGCGAGCGCGACGAAACCACCAAGCGGGAAGACTACGCCAGGATGGGAGTTCCCGAATACTGGCGGTTCGACGACACAGGCGGCGACTACCACAGTGTTCCCCTGGCTGGCGACCGGCTGATGGACGGCATCTATGTACCCATCCCCATACATCACACCGACGACGACTACCTTTGGGGGCACAGCGCGGCGCTGGGCTTGGATTTGTGCTGGGAAAACGGGCAACTCCGCTTCTGGGACCCGGTGAGCTGCCGCTACCTGGAAACCTTTGCGGAAGAGCGGGCCGCCCGGCGCGCCGAGCGAACCGCCCGGCTTGCCGCCGAGGCCGCCCGCGCCGAAGCTGAGGCTCGCATCCGCCAACTGGAAGCGGGACTAGACCACCCGCAAAACCCATAACCTCCGCCAACCGTCCCGGTTTCCCCCTGACTTTTACCGGATCTGGGGTTGCCATCCTTGATGCCACAGTTACCTGTTAGTTCGCCCCGCCTAGCCCATAGACAGTCCCGCTGAGGATCGGGTTCCTCATCATACTCCTTGCGGGCTGTTTATGGGTTAGGGTAGCTGTGGCAGGCACCCGGCCAAAGCTGCAAAGGGGGTTCCATTTGTTTTTTCAGAGCCTGCGCCACGCATTTGGCGCGACATTTGGGAACGGTGTTGAGGGGACTTCTTGTCTGTGGTGTGGTTCTCCTAATTGGCATAATCATTGTCGCTGTTGCCGTTACTTACCCCGGTTTTTGAGTAGTGCATTCACAGAATGCCTAGGCAAAACGCCGAGTGAAACCCGTTTATCCTTTCATCAAGTTCAGGGCAAACGGTTGGGATTGGCTTGGTTAAGCTAATTTTAGCAAGGGCGCACGGCTGCGTGTCCCCACTGCATATCAAGCTACCCTACATAAACCGCAATCGCGTTGCGGCCCAAAGTCGCCGTTGCGCAAAGCGTTGAATGACACGAAGACGGCCTCCATAAGAACGTGAAGACGGCCTCCATAAAAACGTTCGGTCAATGATGAGCGTGATGCGGACTTGCGCCTCTGGCAGTATATCGCATCAGTATCCTTCTGTAGCAAAAGGTATCGGTACCATATAAGCCTTCTATTCCTAAGCAAAGAATTGGGTTGGGAGAAAGATACCCATAGTGTCGCCTTGAAACGCCCGTTATGTCACTCTGTCGCCATTTGCGTTTTCTGCTTGCCAGTATACCCCGGCGTGATATAATTCATACGTAACGCGGGTGAAAATCCCGTCCTATCCGCCACACGACCCCAATCATAGCAACATAGGAGGCACAAAGTGGAAAAGGGCAACACCGTCATCAACGCTGGTCCCATCGACATAGCCATGAGCTACCGGACGGAAATCATGGACGACCAGGGCCTGTGCCTACAGGTCTACTCGGAGATCGACGGCAAGGATACGGAAATCCTGCGCTTCGACTGCTTCGACCAGGCCCCCCACTACCACTACGGCCCCGAGAACCACAACATCCGGCTGTTCCTGGACAAGACCACTGCCGGCAACCCCCTCGGCTGGACCATCGGCAACTTGCGCAACAACCTCCCGGATATGGTGCGCCGCTCCGGGTACGACGAACTGGCCGGTCAACTGGAGGCCAACCCTGTTGACAGCGCCAAGCTGGACGAGGCCGAAACCACCGCGCGAGAGATGGCTAACGGCGGCCGCCGCACCGTGCATCACCTGATGCCAGAGATGCTGGACGGCGATAAGATTACGGTCGGCAACCTCAAGTTCGGTCTGGAGTACCGACACCTGCCGCAGATTAACGACGAGGGCATGGCTATCCACGTCCTGTCCGACATCGCAGGGCAGGAAGTCGAGCTGCTGGCCTTCGACTGCTTCCAGAACGGCCCGCACTACCACTACGGCCCGCGCAACCAAGACGTGCGGATTTACTGGGACGTCACCACCTCCGGCGAGACCCTGGCCTGGACCCTTGACCAGTTCAAACAGGGCAAGATTAAGTCCATGATCACCCGCGCCGGCTACCCGACCATCGCCAATGACGTGGACGAGGAATTGTTCCAGGCGACGCTGCCGGAAATCGAGCGCCGCTCCTGGGAGCTGGTCGAGATAAACAACGCTCCCAAGGATGACCCCAAGTCCCAGCTCATCGCCGAGCTCGACGCCCTCCGCGAAAAGGTCGCCGCGCTCTAAGCTGGCACTCGGCAACTAAGGAACGCAAGAACGGCCCCGGCAAGTCCGGGGCCGTCGGCTTTTCCGCACATCCGTTGAAGGCGGGACAGCAATTCACTAACATCGCAATATAATTTTAGTGGATGGCAACCGTAATGAACAGGCAGCGTCCTATTTTCGTTGATCCAGAAATTTCACCGCAATTATCCGCAGACTTGCGCCGTATGAACCCTTGGTGGCTTGGAGATACTATACCTCCACAACCCAGAATGCGCCGCCATCTGGTAACACAGATACGTCGGCGCTTGGACGCAAATATCGCTCCTATAGTATTAGTGCGCGGTTCTCGCCAAGTAGGAAAGACTACGGCTCAATTTCACATTATCGAAGATTTGCTTAAAGAAGGAATATCCCCTACCAGCATACTTCGAGTGCAATTTGATGAGCTTGAGTCACTACAAAAAACAAAAGAGCCTATTCTTACAATCTCAGACTGGTTTCAGCAAAATATCACTGAAAAGAATTTCAACGCGCTCGCCCATGATGGGCAAAGGGCATATCTATTCTTCGATGAAGTGCAAAATCTTGACGGGTGGCACGCGCAACTTAAGTCGCTGGTAGATAATACTTCCGTAAATGTCATAATTACCGGAAGTTCCGCTTTAAGAATTGAAATGGGCCGAGACAGCCTGGCGGGGCGCATCAGCCCAGTCGAAGCGGGAGTACTTTCATTGACAGAAATAGGCGCATTGCGTAACTTGGACACTATACCGCCATTCTTGCCGGACAACGGTCTTAGCTCCTTGACTGACAAGGAATTTTGGCAGGATTTGCGCTCCTATGGGCAACAGAATTCCGTGTTTCGGCTGGAAGCGTTCCGCCATTTTTCAGAACGTGGTGGTTACCCTCTAGTTCACAACCGGGCTAATATAGACTGGCCTTTGCTTGCGGATCAGCTGAACGAAACTGTGATAAAGCGTGTTATTCAACATGATCTGCGTGTCAGCAGCCACGGGGGCAGAAGGCGGGACGCTCAACTGCTGGAAGAGCTTTTTCGCCTGGCTTGCCGCTACGCCGGGCAGACGCCAACAGTTTCGATGCTTACGGATGAGTCGCGGCAATCATTGAACGCAAATATAGGTATCCAAAGAGTCTCGCAATATCTCAGGTTTTTGGCTGATACACTACTGATTCGCCTGATTCCGCCCCTTGAGATACGGCTCAAAAGAAAGCGGGGAAGTTCCAAACTATGCTTGGTGGACCATGGTTTGCGCGCAAGTTGGCTTCAGGAGCGGATTCCACTAACATCGGATGGATTAGAAAAGCGCCCGGAACTTGCGCCTTTAGCCGGCTATCTGGCCGAAAGTATTTTCGGCTCGGTTGCGTCTACAATTCACGGTTTGGACATCGCGCATTTCCCGGAACGGGGAACCGACCGAGAAGTGGACTTTGTGCTGACAGCCGGCTCCCAGCGCGTGCCGGTGGAAATCAAATATCAACGCCGGATACACCCTTTGCGAGATACGCTGGGGATACGCTCTTTCCTCGAAAAGTCGGTCAACAACGCTTCCTTCGGGCTGCTGATAACCCAAGATAATTCCGGGGCAGTTGACGATCCTCGTATCGTGACTATCCCGCTGTCAACCTTTATGCTGCTTAGGTGAGTCTTCCTAGGCCATCGTATATCCGCCGCTGACGCTTAGCGTCTGGCCGGTGATGAACCCGGCGGCGTCGGAGGCCAGGAACACCACGGCGTTGGCTATCTCGCGGGCCTCTGCCATCCGCCGCAACGGGTAGGAGCGAATGGCGCGCTCGCGGGCCTCCGGCGTAAAGACGTCGCGCATCTCGCGCCACATGCTGGTCTCGCTGATGGTCTCTTCGTCGGGCGGCACCACCAGGCCCGGGCAGACACAGTTCAGGCGGAGGCCGTGTCGTCCGGTCTCACGGGCGATGGACTTGCTCAGGGCGATGACGCCGGCCTTGCAAGCCGAATAGACCGCCTCGCGGTATTCGCCCATCCGGCCGGCGTCGGAGCTGAGACAAACGATGCTGCCGCCCTGCCGCTCCACCATTCCCGGCAACACGGCGTGAATACAGTTGATGGCGCCCCACAGGTTGACCTGCACCTCCCGCTCCCATTCCGACCGGGGCTTCTCCAGGAACAGCCGGTCTATGGTCCAGCCGGCGTTGTTCACCAGAACGTCTATGCCACCGAATTCCGCAGCGGCAGCCTCAACCATCGCATTGACTGATTCGTGGCTGGTGACGTCGGTGGTGACCACTGTTGCTCGGCTGCCGGCGCCCAGGACCGACGCCTCGTCGGCCACCCGCTGGCCCTGCGCCGGGTCCAGCTCGGCGATGACAATGTTGCTGCCCTCCTCGGCGAAGGCATGGACGATGGCGCGGCCAATGTTGGAGCCGCCGCCAGTAATGATGACAGTCTTGCCGGCAAGTCCAAGTTCCATGAGCAATAGTCCTTTTAACGCGATGGCGCAGGATTATTGGTTGGGCGGGAGCATTGGCGGGATACCTCCGAAGCGCAGCCGGAGCAGTCCCTTGATGTCTTCCGTAGCGGTTTTCAGTACGTTAACGGTGCTGGTGGGGTCGTCCTCCCAGGCCACCGGAACCACGCCAATGCGATAGCCGCGCTTCTCGGCAATTATCAGCATTTCGGTATCAAAGAACCAGTTGTTATTCTGCACGTGAGGGATAATGGCCTGCGCTGCCTGCCGCGTCATCGCCTTGAAACCGCATTGGGCATCAGGAAAACCAACCCAAAACATTGACCGGATGAGCAGGTTGTAGCTGCGTGAAGTGAACTCCCGTTTGAAGCTCCGCTGCGTGACCCGCGAGCCGCGGCTCAGCCGACTGCCAATGGCAACGTGACAACCAGATTCCAGCTCTCGCACTAACTGCGGAAAATGGGACAGGCCGGTTGACAGGTCAACATCCATGTAGCTCACGATGTCGGATTCGCTGCTCAGCCATGCCGCCCTCAGAGCTCGCCCCCGACCTTTCTCTGGAAGGTACATATAGTTGACGGCAGGGAGCGCACGGCATAGGGATTCTGAGACAGCCCGCGTGCCGTCTATAGAGGCGTTGTCAGCGATGGTCACCCGCCACGGGTTGAACAGGTTGTCGCGCAGGAAGGCGCATAGTCTGGGAACGCTGACCGGAAGAGCGTCCTCTTCGTTATAGACGGGGATTACGACATCGACACTGGCGCTCATATACGCCTCTTCGACAATATCAAGCCGAATGGGAATCGGTCGAGGCGGCTAGTGGCGGAAATGGCGCACCCCCGTGAACACCATCGCCAACCCGGCTTGGTCAGCGGCGGCGATGACTTCCTCATCGCGCACTGAGCCGCCGGGCTGGACGATGGCGGTGACGCCTGCCTCGGCGGCCAGCTCGATGTTGTCCGGGAAGGGGAAGAAGGCATCGGACGCCAGTACTGCCCCATTGGACTTGTCGGAGGCGATGCGTTGCGACAGGTGTACGCTGACCACCCGGTTGGGCTGCCCGGCGCCCATTCCGACCAGTGCCCGGTCTTTAGCGAAGACTATGGCGTTGGATTTGATGTGCTTGGCCGCTTTCCAGGCGAAGGCCAGATCTTGCTTCTCGGCGGCCCTGGGTTCTCGCTCAGTGACCGTGCGCCACTCGGCAGGGTTTTCCGCAATGTCATCTGCTCCCTGCACCAGCATCCCGCCCGCGACGGGCCGCAGGTCCAGCGCCGAACCCAGCGGAGCCGCGCCAATGGTCAGGATGCGAAGGTTACGCTTCCGCTGCAATATGGTCAGCGCATCGCCGTCGTATCCGGGAGCAACTACCACCTCATAGAACACTGGCTCCATAGCTCGCGCGGCGGCGGCGTCTACGGTGCGGTTGAAGGCCACTATGCCGCCGAAAGCGCTGACGGTGTCGCCTTCGTAGGCCCGCCGGTAAGCCTCTGCAATGACGTTGCGGCTGGCAAGACCACATGGGTTGTTGTGTTTAACTACCGCCACGGTGGGTTCGGCGAAGTCGGACACGGTGCGCCATGCGGCGTCGGCGTCCATCAGGTTGTTGTAAGACAGTTCCCGCCCGTGAAGCTGCGTTGCCCCGGCAATGCCGGCCCGCGCAGCACCGGCCGGAGCGTACAGCGCGCCCGGTTGGTGTGGGTTCTCGCCGTAGCGCAGCCCGGTCACCCTTTCCAGCGAGATGGTCACGCGGGAGGGTAGCGTTTCTGCCAATTCTCTGGTAGCGCTTAGGTAATCGGTTACCGCCGCGTCGTATTCCGAGACATGGCGGAACGCTTTGGCCGCCAATCCACGTCGGTCCTCTTCAGTCAAACCCTCGCCGGCTAGCTTGTTGGCGACCCATTCATAGTCCGCTGGATCCACGACAACCGCCACCGACGGGAAGTTTTTGGCGGCGGCCCTCAGCATCGTCGGGCCTCCGATATCTATGTTTTCCAGCGCGTCGTCCAGCGTTACGCCGGGTCGGCTGACGGTGGCGATGAAGGGATATAGGTTGACCACCACCAGATCTATGGTGGCTATGCCGTGGGCGGCCAGCTCGTCCATCTGCTCCGGCGACTCGCGGCGGGCCAGCAGCCCTCCATGAATGACTGGGTGCAGCGTCTTGACCCGCCCGTCCAGGATTTCCGGCGAGCCGGTGACGTCGGCCACCTGCCTCACGCTCAGGCCGCTCTCATCGGTCAGCGTGCGGTGAGTGCCTCCGGTGCTTATCAGCTCATACCCGGCAGCGGCGATGCGGCGGCCAAATTCGACCACGCCAGTCTTGTCATAAACACTGATCAGCGCTCTCAAGTCTTCTCTCCGTCAGGGTTCTTGTCGAATCCCAAGAGTTCATCCATCTATAAAGCAAAGCGAGGACAAACGGTTGGAACCATCAGCTTAGACTTACCTGTTCATCCGCTTCACGGCGAACAATCTCGCCCACAGGGATAGCATCCGGGATTTTGTCGCAGAAGGCGGACACGTTGGTTTCCGGGCAGACTGCCACCATGCCTAGACCCATATTGAATACCCGAAACATCTCGGCGTCGGTTATGTCGCCTTCGCGCCGCAACACCTCGAAGATGGGCGGGGGCGTCCATGCGGCGGTGTCTATGCTGGCGGCCAAGTCATCCGGCATCACTGGCGGCAGCTTGCCGGGCAACCCGCCGCCAGTGATGTGGGCCAAACCGCTGAGCAGGCTGAGCACAGGGGCGAGCATTGGGTAGTACGAACGATGATACAGCAACAGTTCTTCGCCCAGTTGGTGGTTCAGTCCGTCGTAGCGACGGAACAGCCCGGCGGGGTCGTCGTCGGTGTTGAACACCTTGCGAACCAGCGAAAAGCCGTTGGTGTGCAGACCGTTGGACGGGATGCCTAGCAGTCGGTCTCCTTCTTTCACTCTGGCAGGTTCCAGCAGCTTCTCACGCTCAACAATCCCCACCACGAAACCGGCCAAGTCCATCTCGCCGTCGGCGTAGACCTGCGGCATCTGCGCCGTCTCGCCGCCGATGAGAGCGCACTGCGCCTCGCGGCAACCCCAGGCTATCCCCCGCATTAGCGAGTCGAGCGTTTGGGTGTCCACGTTGCTGAAGGCCACGTAGTCGAGGAAGAAGAGGGGTCTGGCGCCCTTGGTAAGGATGTCGTTGACGTTCAGGGTCACCAGATCGCAGCCAATGGACTCGAAATGCCCTAACTGTGCCGCTATCTTGAGCTTGGTGCCGACTCCGTCAGCGCTCGCCACCAGTACCGGCCCGTCCCCGCCGCCTATCTGGAAGAGTCCGGCGAAACTGCCTCCGCCTTCAATGACCTCCGGCCCGTGAGTGCTGGCTGCCAGTCCCCGGATACGCTCCTTCAGTTCGTCCATGCGGCCCAAGTCAACGCCGGACTGTAGGTAAGCGTAAGCTTCGCCGGGCTCATTACCGCTCAATTCCGAATCCTCCGCCGGGGCTTTCCAACACCGCCTTGTCCAACTCCAACTGCACTGGCACAGGGTAGTTGCCGGTAAAGCAGGCGTCGCAGAATCCGCCCTTCTCGCCGCCCACGACCTTCATAAGCCCTTTGACGCTCAGGTAACCCAATGTGTCCGCGGCGATGAACTCGCGGATTTCGGAGATGGTGTTGTTAGCCGCCAGCAGTTCCCTGCGGGAAGCCATGTCCACGCCCATGAAGCAGGGATGGCGTATCGGCGGAGCGCACACCCTCATGTGGACTTGGGTGGCCCCGGCCCGGCGCAGCAGGCTGACCACGTGGGGGGTGGTGGTGCCGCGAACAATGCTGTCGTCCACCACCACGATGCGCTTACCCTTGATGACGTCCCCCAGGCTATTGAACTTCTGGCGGACGCCCAGATCGCGCAGTTTCTGCTCTGGTTCAATAAAGGTCCGGCCCACGTACCGGTTCTTAATCAGCCCCTCGCTGAATGGTATTCCTGACTCCAAGGCGTAGCCAACTGCCGCGGCTGTGGACGAGTCGGGTATGCCGATAACCAAGTCGGCGTCCACCGGATGCTCGCGCGCCAGTTCCATGCCCATCTGCTGCCGCTTGGAATGGACCAACTGCCCGTCCATCACACTGTCGGGGCGAGAAAAGTAAATCAACTCGAAAACACAGAGAGCGCGCACTTTGTCCCCGCCGACTCCCGGCCAGACGGCAGAGCGCAGTCCATCCTCGTCTATGACTATCACCTCACCGGGATCAATTTCCCGGACGAACTCCGCGCCCAGGTTATCCAGAGCGCAAGACTCGGAAGCGATAACCCAGCCGTCGCCCCGGCGTCCCAGACACAACGGGCGGATGCCCAGCGGATCCCGGGCGGCAATTAGGGCGTCTGGGGTAAGGCCGACGATGGAGTACGCCCCCTCCAACCGGCGCATACATTGAAATGCCCTCTCTTCCCAGCAGGGGCCTGGGGAGTTGACCATCATCTGGGCGATGATTTCAGTGTCGGTGGTGGAATTAAAAGAACAGCCCCATTCCTCCGCGAGCTGTTCTTTCAACTGCGGAGCGTTGATTATATTGCCATTGTTGGCCAGCGCAAGACTGCCGGTTTGACCGTTTACCAGCATCGGCTGGGCATTGCACAACTCGCTTCTTCCGGTGGTGGAATAGCGAGTATGCCCGATGGCCATTTCACCGGAGAGAGGAAGAAAGTCGGGCTCGCGGAATACTTGGGACACCAAGCCCATGTTGGAGTGGACAGCTACGCTCTCGCCGGAGGTTGCGGCGATGCCGGCGCTTTCCTGTCCCCGGTGTTGAAGGGCGAAGAGGCCGAAGAAAGCAAGGCGGCTGGCGGTCTCTTCCGGGGCGTATATGGCGATTACCCCGCACTCTTCACGGGGGCTGTCGAACGGGCCATAGTCGTTGTAGGGGTAAGGCTCACTGTTCACGGCGGTATCCTATCCACCCCTTTCCCGTCGGTCAACCGCTGAGTCAACCTGTTCAGGGCGGCTGCCGGACGCTGCCGGGCCGCCTGGCGGGAAGTTTTTGACGCCACTGGGGTAGTTTGCCGTAGTACCGGGTCTGTAGGGCAGTTCGTTCGTCCTTACATAAGCGCAGGACGAACGAACTGCTTATATTGTTGCAAACTGACTGCCGGAACGCGATACAGAGACACCCAGCGCGGCGCGGCCCAACAATCAGCCTACTGGTGGAACAAGTTTAGCGCCGATCCCAGCCGGAACCATTCCAGTTGGGACTCGCTGTAAGAATGCCGTAGCTCCAGGGCATCGGAGGTGCCATCGCTGTGATTGACTGTGCATTGCACCGGCTGGCCGGGCTTGATGCCACTCAGTCCGGTCAGGCTGATGCGGTCGTCCTCGCGGATGCGGTCGTAGTCGGCCGGGTCGGAGAAGGTGAGGGCCAACAGTCCCTGCTTCTTTAGGTTGCTCTCATGGATGCGGGCGAAGCTACGGGCGATGACTGCCGCGCCGCCCAGCAGGCGGGGGGAGAGCGCGGCGTGCTCCCGGCTGCTGCCCTCACCGTAGTTGGAGTCACCGATGACCACCCACTTTACTCCTTGGGCCTTGTAATTGCGGGCTATCCTGGAGAAACCCTGGTCCCGCTCGCCGGTGAGAACGTTGAGACCCTTACCGGCCTCGCCGGTGTAGGCGTTAATGGCGCCCATGAACATATTGTCGCTGAAGCGGTCGAGGTGCCCCCGGAAGCGCAACCACACGCCCGCCGGCGAAATGCTGTCGGTGGTGGTCTTGCCCTGCGCCTTTAGTAGTGCGGGCATATCCACGAAGTCGTCGCCACCCCAGGCAGGCCACGGCTCCAGAAGCTGGATACGCTCGCTGTCTGGCGATACCGTCAGGTCAATGCTGCTGCCATCTTCGGGAGGGGCTTGGTAGAAGGAGCGGCCCTCGTCGAAGTCGGATGGAGGAACCTCCGGAGCTTCCTGTGGCGGGTCGAGACGGAACTCCGAACCGTCGGCCGCGGTCAGAGTGTCAGTTAGCGGGTTGAAAGACAGCCGCCCCCCGATGGCGAGGGCGGTCACAATCTCCGGGCTGCCGATCAGGTTCATGGTAGAAGGCTGGCCGTCGTTACGGGCCGGGAAGTTGCGATTGTATGACGTTACGATAGTATTAGGACTTCCCACCGATTCGCCGGCGCGCCGCCACTGGCCGATGCAGGGGCCACAGGCATTAGCAAGCACAGTCGCGCTTATATCCTGGAGCGACTGCATCTGTCCGTCGCGCTCAATGGTGGCCCGCACTTGCTCGGAGCCGGGAGTGACCATAAAAGGCACGGCAGCCTGCAATCCCTTGGCCTTGGCCTGCTCGGCTACATCGGCGGAGCGGCTCATATCTTCGTAGGACGAGTTGGTGCAGCTTCCGATGAGGGCTGCTGAAATCTCATCTACCAGCCCGGCGTCCTCCTTCAACTCCGCCGACATCTGGGAGATGGGGCGGGCGCGGTCTGGCGAGTGAGGACCAACCAGGTGCGGCTCCAGCTCCGAAAGGTTGATTTCTACGATGCGGTCGTAGTATTGCTCCGGGTCGGCCTCGCACTCCGGATCGGCAGTCAGCAGGTGGCGATACTGATCGGCCAGCTCTGCGATGTCGCCGCGACGGGTGGCCTGCAGGTATCGGGCCATACGCTCGTCGTAGGGGAAGACCGAGGTGGTGGCGCCCAGTTCCGCCCCCATGTTGGTGATGGTGGCTTTGCCGGTGGCGCTGATGGAAGCGGTTCCCGGCCCGAAGTATTCGATGATGGCGTTGGTTCCCCCGGAAACCGTCAACTGCCCGGCCAAGTTCAGAATCACGTCCTTGGGGGCGGTCCAGCCGCTCATTTTGCCGGTGAGACGCACCCCGATGAACCGGGGGTAAAGCACTTCCCAAGGCAGGCCGGCCATAACTTCCACTGCATCGGCGCCGCCCACGCCTACGGAGATGGAGCCAAGTCCGCCGCCCATAGGAGTATGGGAGTCGGTGCCGATCATAAGCTCGCCGGGGTATGCGTAGTTCTCAAAGGCCACTTGGTGGATTATGCCCGCGCCGGGCGACCAAAAGCCAACGCCATATTTGGCGGACGCAGTGCGGAGGAAGTTGTAGACCTCATCGTTTTCAGCCAGCGACTCAGTGAGGTCGCGACTTCCCTCCACCCGCGCCTGAATCAGGTGGTCGCAGTGCACTGACGTCGGCACTGCCGTGGTGGCCCGGCGGGTTTGCATGAATTGGAGCATGGCAGTCTGGCCCAGAACGTCCTGCAAGATAACACGGTCGGGCCGCAACTGAACGTAGGTCTGGCCGCGCACCATGCCGGTGGTGGCTGGGTCGTCCAAGTGACTGAGCAGAATCTTGTCGGCCAGGGTCAATGGACGATTCTGGACGGACCGGACGGCGCTCAAGTTTTTGTCAAGCCTGCCGTATACTTCGGACACAACCTCTCGGGTTGGTTCAATCGCAATCAAAGTAAAGCCCTCCTACGGCTCTGCAATCTTCGATTTCCTCGTGCCTTGCCTGATGGGGCGATAGCCCTAATGTTAACAAACCCGGCGGTGGGCAGGGTAGGGCGAGTTTCAGGCGCCGGCGATGGAAAGCGGTCCGGCCCTAGTCCCTGCGGGGCATGACAGTCACTTTGCGGTTATCGCCCTCTCCGGCGCTTTCCGTTCTCACTCCAGGGTGTTCAGCAAGGGATGTATGGATAACGCGACGGTCGGCCGGCGGCATCGGCTCCAGTGTGATACTGCGATTGGTCTGGGCCACACGGCTGGCAACCTTGGCGGCCATATCGCGCAGGGAGCTCTCCCGGCGCTGGCGGTAGTTCTCCACGTCCAGCACCACTCGCACGTCCTCTCCCAGTTTCCTGCGGACAATGAGCGTCACCAAGAATTGCAGGGCTTGCAGCGTCTGGCCTCTGCGTCCGATGAGCAGCCCAGAATCCTCCCCGGCCAGATCAATAACCGGGCCGCCGGTTTCCGGGTCGTGGGCCGAGCGCAGGGTGCGAGTGACGTTGACCCCGGCGGCTTCCAGTATCTGGCCCACTGCGGCAGTGGCTATTGCAGCGGCGGACTGCTCTCCGGCATCGGCGGCGTGGGCGACTGTGGCTGACCCGCCGGCGGTCAGGCGGGTGACGCGCACCCGGGCCAATTCGGCCCCTATGCCCAAGAATCCGGCTTTGCCTCTACCTAGTATTTCGACCTCGGCCTCTTCGCGGTCGACGTCTAGCTCTTTCAGAGCCATCTCGATTGCCTCTTCGACGGTTCGTGCGCTCATTTCGAGAGGTTCTTGCATCGCTATCAACCTCCTCAGGATCATCGTAGCGGTAAGACGAAGACGGGCCTTCTGCCGGGACCGGCTCCGCTTTGGGGAACAGCGGGAAAATAGGCTGCCATCCGGTGATGAAATACTGAATCCCTATGCCGATGACGTTGGAAGCAATCCAATACAGCGACAATCCGCTGGGCAGGGTAAAGGAAAAGAAGGCTATCATCAGCGGCATCAGCCACAGCATCATCATCTGGTTGGTGGACTGACGGGGATCCGTAGACGGGGTCATGGTCATTTTTTGCTGAAGCCAGGTGGAGATAAAAACCAGCGCGGGCATGACCACATTTGAAGGGTCTGGCTCGGAAAGGTCCAGCCAGAGGAAAGTGGCGCTTAGAGGCGCCGCAGTGTAGATGGGAAATACCGGGATCCAAGTGTAGAATTTCTCCGCCAGCGCCACCAAATTGTCGGGACGCGAGTATAGCGTCTGGATCAACACCCGGAACAGACCAAAGAGAATGGGCATCTGGATGACCAGCGGGCCAAGGCAGCCCACAGGGCTTACTCCAGCCTCCCGATACAGCCGCATAGTTTCCTGAGACACCCTGGCCCGATCACGTCCGTACCGGTCCTGAATTTCCTTCATTCGCGGCTGAAGGTCCATCATTGCCCGCATTTGTCGCAACTGCTTGATGGTCAGCGGCAGAGTCACCAGCCGGACGATGGCAGTGAACACGATGATAGCGACACCCATGTTGTTGAAGCAGATGGTGTACAGCACCACCAACAGGTTCAACATAGGCCGTATGATGATTTCTCGCCAGAGGTCGCCTATCAGCTCCAAATGACCTGCCTCACTACCTGGGCCCGCGCCCGGCTGACCGTTCAGCCCTCAGGCTGTTTCTCTTTCAGTTGCACCGGTTGTTATCGTTTTCAGGGTGCCAGCACCACCACTGTTCCAGAGGGCGACGGATGGTGGCGTCCACCCGGCGAACGCTGCCGTCTTGAGAGCCCACGAATATGGAATCTCCCAAGGCGTAGAGCGGCGCAGTTATTTCCGCGCTGCCCAGTGTCAGCTTGCGCATTTCCCGCTGGGAAGCGCCGCGCGATACGTCCAACAGGATGATTTCACCGTTTCTATTGGCGGCGGCCAGCCCGGCAGGCACCAGCGCCGGACGCGAAACGATGGGCGCGCCGGAGTCGTACTGCCATTGCAGGATACCATCGCGACTCAGAGCATAGATATTGCCGTCCATATTGGGCGCGAAAATCATGTCTCCGTTGGTGACTGCGCCGGCCCAGAACCAGTTCCCTCCCTCGAAGGTCCAGAGCAACGAACCGTTACGGGCGTCGAGCGCATAGAGCTTCTTGTCAAAAGAACCGGCGATTACCATACCGTCAAACAACAGGGGCTTGCCTGCGACAACCCCGCCGGTGCCGTAGCTCCAGATTTCCTCGCCTGTGGAGACGTTGATCGCATAAATGTGGCTGTCGTGGGAGCCGAACCAAGCCATCGCAATGCCGTCCAAGGCGGCAACAGCAGGGGACGACCAGATTTTATCGCCGGTTTGGAAAGGCCCATCCCACGTTTCAGCTTCTTCGCCGGAATCAACGGTATACGCGTATAGTTTGCCGTCATCAGACGGCGCAAGCACCAAGCGGTTGAGCGGGTCATAGGACGGGCCTGCCACCAAGGGGGGGAGCCCTTCGGGTTGACCTCTGGGCCTCCGCCAACCCCGGTTGTCGGAGTTGCCGTTTTCCAGATCCAAGGCATATAAAAAACCATTCTCAGCGGCGACAAATAGCAGATCCTCGGCCACTAACGGCGTACCGAAAACCCCATCTATGTCATCAGAGGAATCCGAATCCGGAAATCGCCAGATGGTCGCTGGCACATCGGAGTCTCCATCGCGCAGAGCCTGCACCCGCCCATCCTTGGTGCCCACGTACACCACGCCGTTGCTGGCGGTCAGCGCGTTCCAGCCGGAACTCACCCCGCCGATGTCGCGTCCGGTGCAGGCGGCCAGCGTCAGCAATGCAGTCAACATCGCCAGAAAAGCCCATAGAGCCGGACGCATGCGGCAGCTTACAGGACGGGGAGCCGGAGAATCGCTTGGCGCGGGTCCGGCTCCGGGTGCATTTGCGGAAGAAATGAAGCGTTGGAGCAAGTTCAGCTCGAACGGAGAGTCCGGATACTCATGGCACCGGGTCATATCCCTTGCCTCCCAAGGGATGACAACGGGCCAAGCGTTTGGCGCCTAGCCAAGCGCCCTTAATCACGCCGTATCGGTCCACTGCGTCGTGGGAATAGTGAGAGCAACTGGGCAGATACCTACAGGAAGTTGGCAATAGCAGGGAAAGGCTGGATTGATAGGCGCGAATAGACCAGAGAACCGCCAACTTCATTGCTCGGTGCTTACCGCCTTTATTTGGGCTTGCCTCGAAACCGGGAACAATGCCTGCTTACCGCCGCTGGTCCTGGGCTTGCTGAGGAGTCTCGTCCGCGATTCGGCTGCGCCGCAGCAAGCTCCGTACGGCTCGCGCAACCTCTCGGAAACTAGCCTGCTCTATGCCACGGCGGGCGATGAAGACCACATCCCATCCACCCGTCAATGGGCGAGCCCGCACCGCCTCCCTAAGCCTGCGCTTGACCCTGTTTCGGGCTACGGCATTGCCTATGCGCTTGCTGACCACAAAAGCGAACCGGCTGTGGTCCAATCCGTTTTCCAGATAACGAATCACCAGCAGCCGGTTGGCGGCGCTGGAGCCCTCGCGGTGGATTTGTGAGTGCCGTTTCTGCCCGGAAATTCGGCGCCAGCGTTGCATTGCTCGCGCCGACAGTCACACGCTCAGCTTGTGGCGGCCTTTGAACCGCCTTCGGCGCAACACTGCCCTCCCGTCGGACGTTGCCGATCGGGAACGAAAGCCGTGGACACGCGCGCGGCGGCGCTTTTTGGGTTGATATGTTCGTTTAACCATTTCTCAATAACCTGCTGCGCAGATTATATGTTTTCCGAATTTCGCAAGTCAAGCGAATCCGGCCCGAATCCGGCCCTTAGTACTCTCAGTATGGGCCGGCGATGCCGTCACCGCTGTCTTCTGTCTCGCTATTTCCGCGAAACCGGGAATCCGAAGCGTCCCCAGTCAATAGCCGCCTGGGCTCCTCAAGCCGTATGGATTTTCGGCTTCGCAGGAACGGTGAAGCAACCGGATTTCATTTTGACGCAGAACATTCGAAAGTCAAGGGAACAGTTGGGAGTGCGCGAGGCCTTCGGATGTTATAATGGCGTTAGCATCCTAGATTCATTGTTCAAGCCGAAGTGGCGAAATGGTAGACGCGCCGGTCTCAAAAACCGGTGGGGGAGACCCCGTGTCAGTTCGACTCTGACCTTCGGCACCACCCTTCACACGCCATTGGTACACGCTATGGGCTGTCTCGGCCTGGCCTAGGGGCCAGCCGCAGTTCCAATTTCTGAATTAGGGACATCGAGAAGCATTCAGACGCGATACGCGGGCTGTGAGAAGCTGGTGTGTTCAGGATGAACAGTCCTAGTGGACAAGGTTGGGCTGAACTCAATAGTCGACTGGCTGGCGCCTTGCCGAGGCAGTGATGGCGAGGCTCGGTGTTCTGAAAGCCGGCAACCATCGCCTCTTTTTACCTTACATCTTTTTTACCTTACACCAAGGAGACTATGACTAATGGAACAGTCCACCTTCAACTCTCTAACCCCGCAGGAGCGGTACATCATTGAGCTGAAAGGCACCGAGCCGCCCTTCACTGGCGAGTACGACGACTTCTACGAAGAAGGCATCTACGTCTGCCGACGCTGTAACGCAGAACTGTACTCTTCCGTTGACAAGTTTGACGCCCACTGCGGTTGGCCGGCATTCGACGACGAGATACCGGGCGCGGTGAGACGGCTGCCAGACCCGGACGGACGACGCATAGAAATCGAGTGCGCCAACTGCAGCGGGCACTTGGGCCATGTCTTCCTCGGCGAGCGTCTCACGCGCAAGAACGCCCGCCACTGTGTCAACTCGCTCTCGATGCGTTTCATACCCGCAAAGAAGTAACCGGCGATACAATCCGAACCAAATTGGAACTGCCTCTCCCTATGAGACTAGATAAATGAGACTAGATAAAAGTGAGCGGTTAGGGTTCGCATGGCATTTTTCTTGCGTCAGCAGCCGTCCAGAAACTTCAGTATATCGCCTGCCGTTTCCTCCGGGGCTTCTTCAGCCAGAAAGTGGCCGCAGTCTACGGGGCGGCCCTGCACGTCCGCCGCGCGTTCCTGCCATACCCTGAGCATATCCAATCGCCCACCGGTCTGCCAACCTGGGCGCTTCGCCATATTGCCTCCCCACAGCGCCAGCACCGGGCAGGCCAGCTTACGGCCCCGGTCGGCTTCGTCGTGGGCCAGGTCAACGTCAACGGCACGGTAGTCGGCGCAGGACGCCCGTATAGTCTCCGGGTTGGAAAAGCAGCGCAGATACTCGGCGTAGGCCGCATCAGTAATCGCGCCCTCCACTGCCGTCCACCGCTCCAGCAGGAAGTCCAAGTAGAACTTGGCGTTGTTGCCGATGAGGGTTTCGGGGAACGGCTCGGGCTGGCGCATCAGGTGCCAGTGGAACCAGGCAAAGGCCAGGTTGCTGTCCATCGCCTCAAACGCCGCCTGCGATGGGGCCACGTCCAGCGTAGTGAAGCTCCGCACCCGCTCCGGAGCATCCAGAGCCATCCGGTAACCCACCCGCGCGCCCCGGTCGTGCCCGACAACGTGGAAGGAATGATGGCCCAACGCCGTCATCACTTCCAATTGGTCTTGGGCGGTGCGACGTTTGGAGTATCTTTCCGGATCGCCGTCTACAACAGGCTTTCCGCTATCACCGTAGCCCCGCAGGTCGGGCGCGACGATGGTATAACGCCCAGCCAGAATCGGCGCGACCTTGTGCCACATCGCGTGGGTTTGCGGGTAGCCGTGCAACAGCAGCGCCGGCGGCCCGATTCCGCCGTACACCAAGTTGATAACTGTTTCCGAGGTTTCTATTTGCGCGGCGGTGAAGCCTTGAAACACGGACGACCCCTCCTACACCCCGTGGCAGCGTTTGTATTTCTTGCCGCTGCCGCAGGGACACTTTTCGTTGCGTCCGATTTTCCGGCGGTCGCCGCGCACTGTACGTTTCTCGGCGCACCAGGCGCAAGTGCAGGCTGGTGGGTGGTCGCTGTGCCAATTGGTTCGTGTTGTCATAGAAACTCGGCTTTTGCGGAATTGTGGAGTGGAATGCCGCCTTTATCTTACCACTGCCAAGCTACTTCAAAGGTTTGATGGCTGTCTTTTGGGATCGAGAACCTTGACGAATACCGGGATAAGCATAGAATACCCGCAAATTCCCCTTTCCGGACTGCGCGTATGCCCGATTCCCCGGCTGATATGCTGCTCGGCCCCTACCGTGTGCTGGATCTGACCGATGAGCGCGGGTTGCTCTGCGGCAAAATTCTGAGCGACCTGGGCGCGGACGTGGTGCAGGTAGAGCCGCCCGGCGGCAGCCCGGCCCGGCGAGTGGGGCCGTTCTACGGCGACGACCCGGCGCCGGGCAAGAGCCTGTTCTGGTGGGCCTACGCCGCCAATAAGCGGGGCATTACCCTCGACCCGGAGCATACCGACGGGCGGGCGCTGCTGGAGCGGCTGGCCGTTTCCGCCGATTTCGTCATCGAATCTTTCGACCCAGGTTACCTTGACGGCCTCGGCCTGGGTTACTCGCGATTGTCTGAAATCAACCCCGGAGTGGTCATGGTGTCCATAACCGCCTTTGGGCAGGACGGGCCGTATGCGAGATATCCGGCGTCGGACATAACCGGCATGGCGCTGGGCGGATTCATGCACCTGACCGGCGACCCCGACCGCGCCCCGCTGCGTCCCAGCTTCCCTCATTTCTACCTGCACGGTTCGGCGGCGGGGGCAACCGGCGCGATGCTGGCCCATACTCACCGCGCCCTCACCGGCGAGGGGCAGCATGTAGACGTCTCATGCCAGCAGGCGGTGGCGCGGACGCTGGCCCACGCGCCGCAGATCTGGGACATCGAGGGCGCAGTATTGCAGCGGATGGGCGTTTACCGCCAGACTTCCGGCGAGAACCGGGTGCGCATCAACTGGCCCTGCGCCGACGGTTACGTCAACTATATGCTTCAGGGCGGCGGCGTGGCGGCCAGCACCCGAGCCCTGTTCCACTGGATGGAGGAGGACGGTTTTGACGTGGCCCAGCTTCAGGCCGTCGAGTGGGAGAATATGGGCTATGGCCGCATCACTCCCGAAGTGATGGATTTGGTGGTTGGGCCGATGGGCGAGTTCTTTCTGCGGCATACCCGCGAGGAGCTAACTCGAGAGAGCCTGAGCCGCCGGATTTTGCTCTTCCCGGTGGCCACGCCCTCAGACCTGCGGCGGCATCCCCAATTGGCGGCCCGCGGCTACTTCACTCCGCTGGAACACCCGGAGCTAGGGACGGCGATTGACTATCCAGGCGCGTTTATCAAGGGCGGCGACGGCTCGGCGTTGGCCGGACTGCGCCATCGCGCGCCCCTGGTGGGCGAGCACAACCTGGAGGTTTATGGCGGCGAGCTGGGCCTGTCGTCCGCCGAAATCGAATTGCTGCGGCGCGGGGGCGCAATCTGATTGAATAAATCCTCTCTCCTCCCGGGAGAGGGCCAGGGTAAGGGCATAACCTAATGAGCCGAGAACCGTCCCCCCGAAAACCGCTAGACGGCGTGAATGTACTCGACTTTTGCTGGGTTGCAGTGGGGCCGATGACCACCAAGTACTTGGGTGAGTACGGCGCGACGGTGGTTAGAGTGGAGTCGGCCAAGCGCCCCGGAACCCTGCGCTCGGCAGCTCCCTTCCGCGATGGCGTGTCCGGCATCAACCGCAGCGCCTACTTTGCCAGCTACAACGCTAACAAGATGGGCATTACCGTAGATATGCGCCATCCCCGCGCCTGCGAATTGATGCTGAGGCTGGCCGGGTGGGCGCATATCGTGACCGAGAATTTCACCCCCGGCACTATGGAGGGCTGGGGGCTGGGGTTCGAGGAGCTGTGGGCAGTCAACCCTGGGCTGGTGATGTTCAGCGCCTCGATGATGGGGCGCGGCGGGCCGATGGAGCGCCAGCCAGGCTTCGGCCCGGTGCTGTCGTCGCTGGTGGGCTTGACTAATGTCACCGGCTGGCCCGACCGCACTCCGGTCAACCCTTACGGCGCCTACACCGACTTCATCGTCCCCCGTTTCGCCGTGGCCGCGATACTGGCGGCCCTGGACTACAGTCGGCGCACCGGCGAGGGGACACACCTGGACCTCTCGCAATTGGAAACATCTATGCACTTCCTCGCGCCGCTGCTGTTGGACTACACCGCCAACGAACGCGAGCAGGGACGACAGGGTAACCGTGACGCTGGGGCTGCACCCCACGGCGTTTACCCTTGCCTGGGTGACGACCGCTGGCTGGCGCTGGCTTGCCAGGCGGAAGAACAATGGAAGGCCCTAATCGCCTTAGCCGAGCCGGATGGCGGCCCACTCCACGGCGACGCCTTCGCCACGCTGCTGGGCCGCAAAGCCAATGAGGGCGAACTGGATTCCCTAATCGCCCAATGGACGGCCCAACACGAGCAGCGGCCCCTGATGCGGCGTCTGCAAGAGGCGGGCGTTCCGGCAGGGATGGTCAACGACCCACGCGACCTGTTCGACGACCCGCAGTTGCAACACCGCCAGCATTTCCGCTGGCTGGCCCACCCGGAAATTGGCCTCTACGCCACCGACCTCAGCGAGTTCGATCTATCCTTGACCCCCGGCAGTCTCGGCACGCCCGCCCCCCTGCTGGGGCAGCACACCGAGCATTTCCTGCGCGAAATCATCGGCCTGAGCGAGGATGAATACCGCTCGCTGGAAGGGGATGGCGTGCTGGAGTAGAGAATTCCCTACCTCAATGAGAACCGGCTAATGCGGGAGATTATTAAGGTGAGGGCATCCCAACGTCTTAGTCGAATCGTGGTTGCGACCGGGCAGAACGTCTGCGGCTCAGGGACGAGCGGAAGGTAGCTTCCGGCGCCAACCGGGGATATTCCGCCCGCACGTTTCCGGTCAGCAGTTCCTCTATGGTCAGTATTTGGACGCGAGAATAGTGGTTATCTGGGAAGTGTTCCGGGGTGTAGAAACCAGTTTCCAGTCTGGGATAGCCATAGTTGCATTCGCTATGGCATGGAGGAATCATAGCGTGGATGTTTGATTTGTTAAGCGGGGCGGCGGGGCGATTTTCGGCCTATCCGCCGCCCTCTGCCAGGCACCCCATAATCTTCTCTCGGAAGGAGAAGGCAGTTTCCCAAGCCCCGCTACAGCGTCTCCCAAGCAGCGGTCTGCTCGAAGGCGTGAGCGGCGCGGAGGACGGTGGCGTCGTCGAAGCGGCGGCCCACCAGCATCAGGCCGACGGGCAACCCTTCTGCGGTTTTGCCGCAAGGGACACTGATGGCCGGGTGGCCGGTCATATCAAAGGGGCCGGTGTTGGCTAGCATATCCCAGCCGTGAGACAGGACGGCATAGGGGTTCCCGTTGGCGTCGTTGCGGTGGGCCGGCATCGGCGTGGTGGGCATCGCCAGCACATCGAAGCTGTTCAGAGCTTCGTCATAAGCGGCCCGCAGTTCGCGGCGCATATTCTGGGCCTTGGCGTACATCCGGCTGTTGTACTGCTCGGTCATATAGGAGCCGATGAGCAGCACCAGCTTGACCGTGGGCGGGAAGTCGTTGGCCTGGGAACGGCGTCCCGCTCCCAAAGCGTGGGCCAGTCCGGGGTTGTACATCCCTTCGAAATGCCGGCCTGTGCCGCTGGTCTGAAGCAGCCCGGTCGCGCCCTCGGCCATCAGCCCCCAAACGACGCCCCTGGCCTTGGTATGCCAGGGGACTGATACATCGGTCACCACCGCCCCGGTCTCGGCCAGCAGGCGCAGGGCGCGGCGCACCCGGTAATCCACCGCCAGGTCGGATTCGGGAAGTCCGAATCCTTCGGTCAATACGCCAATCCGAAGGCCGGAGGCGTCGCCGTTCAGGGCCTCGGTGTATGGTTGCGACGCAACCTCGCCTTGACGCGGGTCCAGGGGGGCCTTTCCGGCAATGACTTCCAGCATCAGAGCCGCCTCGTAGACGGTTCGAGCCATCGGTCCGGCATGGTCGAAGGTGTTGTCTATGCCGACTATGCCGGTGTATGGCACCAGCCCATGAGTCGGCTTGTGCCCCACCACGCCGCAGAAGGAAGCCGGGATGCGGATGGAGCCGCCCTGGTCGCCGCCGATAGTTATGTCAATATCGTCGTAGTACAGCGCGGCAGCGGAACCGCCGGAGGAGCCGCCAGCCAGGTGGCCGGTGTTATGAGGGTTGAGCGTAGGGCCGAAGGCGCTGGTGTCGCCCGCGCCAGAGAAAGCGAAGTTGTCCAGATTGAGAATGGCTGTTATCTCCGCTCCTTCGTCCAGCATACGAGTGACGATGGTGGCGTCGCAGTCAGGGATGTAGTCCTCTAGGATTAGCGAGGCGCAGGTCATAGGCATACCGGCGACGCAGATGTTGTTTTTCAGTCCGATGCGCTTGCCCGCCAGTTTGCCGCCGGTGGCTCCCCGCAGGGTGCAGCGGCGCAGAATGGCATTGTACGGGTCTTCTTCGGGGCTGGGCCGCGTTCCGGCTTCGCGGCTGGGATAGCGCAGGGGCGTCCGCGGCTCAGGCAACTGCTCAAGTATGTCATAGGAGTCGAACAGTCCCGGAATCATCGCCTCGAACGCCGCCATCTCGGAGTCTGTTATATCGAAGTAGTTGGCTTCCGCCAACCGCCGGAGGTCCTGGGAAGTTGGCCTTCGTATGGTCATTTCGCGCCTCCGATTCTGGCAGGAATTAGCGGTTTGGTTCAGGATAGCACGACGGCGCCCATCAACGGGAGGCCAGGTCAGTCGCCGGTAACGGGCGCCGGCGCGTGCTGGGTTCCAAAGCCCAGGGTAGCGCCGGCGGCCACCAGGGAAAGAGGGGTGAAACTGGCGATGAACATTGCCAGTTTTAGGTTTCCGGTGGCTTCCTCCAAGAATCCGATGAACAGCGGCCCCATGGCCTGCCCTGTCGATATGAGCATCATTACGAAAGAGAATGCCACCGCCAGTTGCCTCGGCTGTATGCCCCGCAGGTTGAAAGGCACAGTAATCAGGATGGGAAAGAAAGTCCAGGCAACGCCGTTGATGATGGCCATCAGAAAAATGACCGGCACAGATCTGAAAAGAACCATCCCGAGGAAAGAACCCGCCATTAGAATTCCCAAGACTTGCAGGAACCTTCCCTCCTTACGCCAGGCGGCGGCGTAGTAGCCGATGGCCAGCCCGCCGATGCCGCCAAGGATAACGTCCAGCGCCAAGGCTATGCCGCTAGTTCGCAGCGATACGCCGTACTCTTGCAACATCAGGGTAGGGTAAAAGGATACGAAGGCCGAAAATGCCATGGTGGCTCCGGAGAACCCGCCGCCGCAAATCCACAGGTCCCGGTGAATAAGGGCGCTGCGCAACAAGGGTAGGAGGGGTTGGGACTCGCCGCTGGAGAATTCCTCGGACACCCGGTCGCGTCCCATCACCAGCCAAATTGCTGCGAGAGCAACATAGTAGAAAGCGAATATGCGAAGGGTGCCGCGCCAGTCGTCCCCCAAAAGTATGAGAATTACGGGGGAAAGAGCCAGTCCTCCGCCGACCACCAAACCGAAAAAGACGTTGGACAGGCCGTTGACCAGCACTACTTCACGGAGCGGGAACCACTGGCGGGTTAGCAAAGCCCGCGCCGGCTGCTGGGCAATGGTGAATATGCCGAACAGCAGCCGCCCCAGCAACAGAAAGGCAAACACCGGCGCCCAGCTCTGTATGAACAGGCACAGGGCGCAGCCCGCTAGGGTGAAGGCCGTGAGCCATTTGGGCGAGAGGCGGGAACCGGCCCAGGCAATGGGGATTGCCAGCACAATTGTGCTCCAGAATGGCGCGGAACCCAGAATCCCCTGCTGGGACGGCGATAAGCCCAGCCCTGCGGTGATGGACGGCAACAGAATTCCCAAGGTGTTTATCACCATCTGCGCCGAGACGCTGGACATCAGATAAAGGCATATAAGCGCCCAGCGGTAGGTAGGATAGCTCGCCATTTCAGTCCTTTGGCCGATTCAACAGCGCCTGAAAGCCGCCTTAGCTCATTACGCCAATGGAATTGCGCTGTGGGTTTGGCATATCATAGTCCCTTGAAAGGCAATCCCGCCAATGGGAAGCGCTCAATACAAGACGGGGAGACGGACAAGGCGGGGAGACGGACAAGGCGGGAAGACACAAGACGGGAAGACGGAAAATTGTCTTCACTCAAGGGAGAGCCGGGGAGGCGTGGCTGTTATGGAAAGGATCGGAGTCGGTTTTTCCGGCGGGATGTCGCCGCCGGACATCGTGGAATGCGTGAAACTAGCCGAGGAACTGGGCTACGAATCGGCCTGGGTGGCCGAGGGGCATGGCGGGGATCAGTTCGCCATCCTCACCGCTTGTGCGGTGGCCACCAACCGCATCAAGCTGGGAACCAGCATCACCAGCGTATTTGTACGCACCGCGCCAACCATCGCTATGGCCGCCGCCACGGTTGACCACTTCTCCAACGGCCGCTTCATCCTCGGCCTCGGCAGCAGCCACAAGGTGCAGGTGGAGCCGGAGCACGGGCTGGAGTTCAACCGCCCGATAGAGCGAATGCGGGAATGCGCCGACATTGTCCGGGGAATCCTGCGCGACAGCGATATTAGATATCGGGGCGATGTGTACAATATCGAACGCTTCGATCTGTGGTTCGAGCCTGTGCGCCGCCAGATGCCCATATACTTCGCCGCCGTCCGTCCCAGGATGTTGGAAATCTGCGGAGAGATTTCCGACGGGGTAATACTGACCTGGTGCACACTGGGCCACGCCGCGGCCGCCGTGAAGCACATCGCCGCGGGGTCGGAACGCGCCGGAAGAAATCCGGAGGACGTGGACGTATCCACCCTGATAGCGTGCGCCGTCTCAGAAGACCGGGACATCGCCCGTGACGAACTGCGCCGCTATGTCGCATCCTACATCCTGCGCTTCCCCCGCTACCGCCGTCTGGTGGCTGAGGCCGGGTTCGCCGGCGAGGTAAACGCTATGGCCCAGGCCTGGAGAGAAGGACGGGCAGACGACGCCCTAGCGTTGGCTCCCGCCGGTCTGGTCGACAGCGTCGCCCTTGCCGGGTCGCCCGAAGAGTGCCGGGAGCGGTTGCAGAAGTACCGCGATACCGGGATAAAATTGCCCATAGTCTCGCCCCGCGCATTAGGTTCCAACGCAAAGGAGCGGGCCATGGCGGTAATCCGCGCCTGTGCGCCGGGCCAATAGAATCCCCTCTCAGTGCTAGTAGGGAATTAGAGCGAGGCATACTTTCCATATCATAAAGGCCATATCACAAAAGCCATATCACAAAAGAACCAAACGAAACGGAGGCCCATAGTGACCGCTACGCCCTATGTCCCCGCCGAAACGCTGAAAACGCTGCGCGCCATCCCCACCCAGACGTTGATTGACGCCCTGTGGGTAATGGGCTGGCCGATGAGTTTTATCCACGGCGCCAAGCCTCTCCAGCCGGGGCAGTCCATGGCCGGGCGGGCGGTCACCCTGCGCTTCGTTCCGCACCGCCCCGACTTGGCAAGCGACAAACCCAAGGGCGCGGACTCCGCGGAGTACGTGGCCTTCGAGTTGTGCGGGCCAGACACCGTGCTGGTCATAGACGCCATGGGATGGGAATACAGCTCCATCGGCGGCGACATCAAGTTCATGCGCCTGATGCAGCGCAAGGTGGGCGGATTAGTCACTGACGGCGCTGTGCGAGACAGCAACGCTCTCAAAGAGTATGGCTTCCCGGTATATGCAGCCAACACCACCGCCAAGCAGGGCCCGGCCGAATTCTGGCCCTGGCAGGTCAACGACGCTATCCAGTGCGGCAGCGTCCTCGTCCGCCCCGGCGACGCCATAGTAGGCGACGACGACGGCGCGGTGGTGGTGCCAGCAGCGGCGGCGAACGAAGTAATCCGCATCGCCCACGAACGCGAAGAGGTGGAAGCGGTGGTCAAGGCCCAGTTGGAAGTGGAGCAGTGCAGCCCCGGCAAATACTACCCCTTCAACGAGCGCACCTGGCAGCTCTTTGAGGAAAAAACCGGGAAGAAGCGCCGAGCCTGAACCAACGGGAAAGGAGCAGTCAGGTAGTGAGCATCAACACAGACTTTCTCGTTCGTTGTATCCGGACTCTAGAAACGGCGCTCGATCAGTTGCAGCAAGAGGAAGCGGACAGCATTGCCTACGACATCTATCGCTCAGCTTGCGTCAAGGAGTTCGAGATTGTTCTGGAGCAATGCGGCAGCCTGCTGAAGAGACGCCTGCGGCCCTATTTCGCTTCCAACCGTCAAGCCGACCGTCTGACTTTCAAGGACAGATTCCGGCACGCCGCCAAACATGACCTTATATCCGTGGCAAGCTCTGAACGCTGGTTCCAATACCGCGACAACCGCAACGATACAGTCCATGACTACGGCGAGGGTTTCGCAGAAACCACCCTCAGGCTGTTGCCGCAATTCATAGTCGACGCCAAAGTCCTGGCCGGTGTGATAGCGGAGGAAACTGATGACTAATCGTCTGAATCTGCTGCCGCGTTACCGTCAGCAAGTCGAGGAGCTCGTCCGAAAGCACCTGCCTGGCGTGGACGTATGGGCCTACGGCAGCCGGGTCAACGGCCAAAGCCACGACGGGAGTGACCTCGACCTAGCCCTGCGCGCTCCGGGATTGGCTCCCATTCCCACCACAACTCTCCGAAACCTGAAGGACGCCCTGAGCAACTCGAACATTCCCATACTGGTAGAAGCGCGGGATTGGGCACGTCTGCCGGAGAGCTTTCACCAAGAGATTGAGCGGGATTATGTTGAGCTTGTGAGCAACGAGGCGGGCCAGCCGGGAGGGGCTATCGAAAATGATTGACTGTCATGGCGTATTTGCGCTATCACCAGCAGTAATTACCACATATTCTTGGTGACCAACTGCCATATTTTCGAAGGTTCCGGCAACCTCCACGTTCGCTTAAACCGCCCAACAGGTTCGGATTCTAAAATATACACTGTCCGGCTAACGGATGACAGCGGTGCGGAACTTTGGACAGTGCACCCCAACCCTGATTGCAATGTGGCCGTAACGTTTGTCTCGGCGCTTCAGCTTCAGGAGGATGGAATTGATATAAAATTCTTTCCTGAGAGGAGCGCGCTTTCCCTTGAAGAAGCCAGGTGAAGAAGCCAGGAATCTTGAGGTATCGGAAGGCGACGGCATTTTTATTTTGGGCTTCCCGCTAGGGGTTGCCGGAGAAGAGCGCAACTACACCATTATCCGGCAAGGGGGCATTGCCCGCATCAGAGACTGGCTCGGCGGAAATTCACGAACGATACTCATTGACGGCACCGTCTTCCCCGGCAACAGTGGTGGCTCGGTAGTCATCAGGCCGGAAAGCTCGGCAATTCAAGGCACAAAATCTAACAGTAGGGCGCTAATGATTGGTATGGTTTCTTTATACGTTACGTATCAGGACGTTGCGGTAAGCTCACAGACAAGGAGGTCAAGGGTAATCTTTGAGAAGAATTCCGGGCTTGCCGTAGTAGTGCCAATGGATATAATTCACGAAACAATAGATATCGCGGTAAGCAAGGGCGAGGACAGAGCAAAGAACCCACCCGCACCCGGATTCCAACCGACGTAAAGCGGCCGTCTCCGGCCGGGCAGCCGGCTGCCCGGCGCCCGCCCCGCGTTGACGCCCCTGCTAACCCGATGGTAAGCTACAGCAGTAATAGTAGAACTCAAACACGCTCTGGCGGGAGCTTGGGTAAGCCAGGCTGAGAGGGCGGCCACAATCGCCGCCGACCGTCTGTACCTGACCGGGGTAATACCTGCGCAGGGACAGGACGCCGAACCTGGTTCGCTCAAGGGCCGCCCGGATTTTCCGGCGGCTCTTTGCTTTCGCTAACTCTAACTTCATTGCTGGACGGCGCTTTCTTAGAAGGCAGCGCTTTTAGGAGCAGGGGCGAGATGTCAGACGAACTGGTTATTGCGGGCAAGAAATTCAACTCCCGGCTGATAGTCGGCACTGGCCGCTACCGCACCATGGAGGAAATGGTCGCTGCCGTTGAGGCCTCCGGCACCGAGATGATTACGGTGGCCATCCGGCGGCTTGACCTCGACGACCCGACCAGCAAGACGCTGCTGGACTACATTGACTGGGGCCGGTACCAGATGCTCCCCAACACCGCGGGCTGCGCCACCGTCGAGGAAGCGCTTTTCGTGGCCCGGTTGGGCCGTGAGGTTGGAAGGACCAACTTCGTCAAGCTGGAAGTCATCCCGGATCCCAAGTATCTCTTCCCAGACGGCGCGGCCACACTGGAAGCCGCGCGCCGCTTGGTGGAGGAGGATTTTGTCGTTCTGCCTTACATTCACGCCGACCCGGTGCTGGCCAAGAACCTTGAAGATGTTGGCTGCGCTACGGTGATGCCTCTGGGATCAGCCATTGGCTCCGGCCAGGGCATCCACACCCAAGAGGAAGTTCGCATAATCATCGAACAGGCCAACATTCCCGTGGTGGTGGACGCCGGACTGGCTGTTCCCTCCGACGCCTCCGAAGCCTTGGAAATGGGCGCCGACGCAGTGCTGGTAAACACCGCCATCGCGCAGTCTAACGACCCGGCCCTGATGGCCGAAGCGTTCAAGGCCGGCGTCGAAGCAGGCCGCAAGGCATACTTGGCCGGTCGCATCGCAGTGCGCCAGTATGCCGCCGCCAGCAGCCCCAGCGGCAACATTCCCCAGCCTGTTGCCACTGGGGCCTAGGCGTAATCGAGAGCCGGTAATGCCTGCTGCCCTAGAACTGCCATGTCTCTGCCTAGTGGTTGATACGTCGGTGGCAATACTGGACGAGCTTGTTCCCCGTGTTTCGGCGGCAGTTGCCGGGGGTGTGGGACTGGTGCAGCTACGCGCCAAGGAACTTTCAGGCGGACAGATGCTGTCGTTGGCGGAAGAATTGAAGCAGGCGGTAGGCGGGCGGGCCGTCTTTCTGGTCAACGAGCGCGTTGACGTCGCCGTCGCCGCAGCCGCCGATGGCGTACAGTTGGGCGAGGATGCGTTGCCGGTAGCCACGGCCCGGGAGTTGCTCTCCAGCCGCGCACTCATCGGGCGGTCGGTGCATTCTGTAGACGGCGCTATGGGCGCGTCCGCTGCTGGCGCCGACTTTCTGCTCGTCGGCGCCATGTTCCCCACACGCTCCCATCCCGGAGCATTTCCTGCCGGGCCGGAACTGATGCGTGAAGTCTCGCGCCGATGCAGCGTTCCGCTCTTTGGCATCGGCGGCATTGCGGCTTACAATCTGGCCGAAGTAGTGGACGCCGGGGCCTCCGGCGTGGCCGTCATTCGCAGCATCCTGAGGGCGCTTGACCCGCAAGAGGCCGCTGAGGAGTTGAAGCTGGCCCTACGTCAGGCCTGGCAATCCCGCCCACCGTTGGCGGAATCCATACCCGCTCGCCCACCATAACCGGAGGCTTGTTGCCGATATGATTAATCTGATGGTGAACGGAAAACCCCGCCCCATAGATGCCAGCGTGGATCTCGAGTCATATCTGGATTCCTTCGGCTTGGACCTCAAGCACGTCGCCGTCGGATATAACGGCGCGGTACTGAAACGCGAGGAATATCCGGAGGTAACACTGCAAGACGGCGACATTCTGGAGATTGTGCGTCCCGTGGGCGGGGGCTGATGACGCAGCCCCCGCCGCTTACGCTTGAAGATTTGGACCCTGTTCTCCGGCAGATTCTCAGCGCCCACCGAGAGAAGGCCCTGGCATGGATTCGCCGCGAGCCGGGAGCGTGGGGCTTCCTCGCCGGCCAGGGCGTCACGGCCACCCGCCGCCACATCGGACGCCAGTTGACCGACCCAGAGCGGCGCATGGTTTGGAGCCGCCTCTGGTGGTGGCTGGAGCAATTGAAGCTCCGCTTGGAACAGCCGTCCTGACCAGAGCGCCCATAGACCCCATTTCTCCAGACTCCCCCTTCCTTACACTGTTAAAGGCTATGTAAATGGCTCCCTCCGGCCTGCTAAGAGAATTATCGGTTACGAAATCTTGCTACTTGTATAACGATTTTGAGATATTTTGGGATATACTGTAATAAATATACGAGACTTGGAATTCCAAGTTATCAAATTTCAGGCAATCCCAGGCAATCCAATGAAGCAAATTCTGCGTACATCATCTGGGTAAGAGTTTGGGGAGGGATGGAGATCCTATGGATGACTCTATTGTCCACGCCGTTGGAATCCACAAGGCATACGACACCGGCAAGGTAAAGGTCAACGCTCTTCGCGGCGTGGACCTGTCGGTACAGCGAGGGGAGATGGTCGCCATAATGGGTCCCAGCGGCTGCGGAAAAACCACTATGCTCAACTGCCTGTCCGGCCTGGACGACGTGGATTCGGGCCAAGTGATGGTGGACGGTGTGGTGCTGCACGACCTGCCCGACGATGAACGCAGCGACTACCGCGCGCGCAATATGGGCTTTGTGTTTCAGCTCTACAACCTTCTTCCCGTCCTGTCTTCTGTGGAAAACGTCGAAATGCCCCTGCTGCTCTCTGGCATCGGCGCTGCTGAGTCCCGGCGCCGCTCTCTGGATATACTGGATCAGGTGGGGCTGGCTGACCGGGCCAATCACCTTCCCAGCGAGCTTTCCGGCGGACAACGCCAGCGGGTCACCATCGCCCGAGCCTTAATCAACCAGCCTTCCATCATCTGGGCAGACGAGCCTACCGGTGATTTGGACAGCGAGACTACAGACGAAATCATGCGTCTCATCATCGAACTCAACCGGGTCAACCGTCAGAGCTTTATCTTGGTTACTCACTCCGAAGAAGTGGGCAGGATGGCCCACCGCATCGTCCGCATGAGGGATGGCGCTGTCGTTGATGACGGTTTCGGCAACTCATGACCCCTCATGACCCCTGCGCTCAACCTCGGATTTAACCGTAGCTCCCATTCGTGGTGGTTGAATGCAGGCTGGTCAGCCCGGCCCACAGATTACTAGGCGAACGCTGTTGAAACCAGAAACAGATTCGGCAAAATTGATTAGACCAGGATGTCGCCTTAGCCATCGCCAAGAACGGCCAGGCAACTTTTTTATGCAGCAAAACAGTAACCGGAGAGACTATGCGATTCATAACCGCCGCCGCCATCAGCAGACGCACCGTCACCTTACTAGCAGTAATCATACTGTTGGCTGGCGGCGTTTTCGCATACAACTCGCTACAGGTAGAACTGTTTCCGGATATTGAGTTCCCGCTGGTAGTCGTTACCACATCATATCCATCGGCTGATCCCGAAGGGGTAGTGAATGATGTGACAGCTCCCATAGAGCGGGTAATAGAGGGCGCGGAGGGACTAGAAAGCATCCAGTCGACCAGCTTCGAGGGCAATTCAATCGTCTTGGCGACGTTCAAGTTCGGCACGGATATGGCCGACGCGGAAAGTGTAATACGGAACAACTTAAGCATCCTGACTTTTCCTGACGGCGTGGAGCAGCCCGAAGTAGGCCGCTTCGATCCGGGCCAGATTCCGGTCATCCAGTTCAGTGTAATCACAGACGAAGGCGCCGAAAGCGCGTCTGAGTTTGTCGAGTCTCGGATTCTACCCGGGTTTTCCGGCATAGACGGAATCCTTGAAGTGCTCGTTACCGGACAGGTGGAGCGGCAAGTGCGAGTGTCCGCGGACCCCGGACGTATGCTCGCCAACGGCGTTGCCCTTCCCCAGATTGCGGCCGCCTTGAGTGAAAACAACGTTACCCTTCCGGCAGGTTTGATATTCGGAGAAGACGGCTCAATACCGGTTAAGACTATTCATACCCTGGGTTCGGTGGAAGAAATCCGCAACTTGGCAGTCGGCTTCACGCCTTCCGGAGCCGTTATGCTACGCGATGTGGCTGATGTTGAGCTGACGGAAGCAGTTCCCGCCAGCATCTCCCGCACCAACGGCAAGCCTGCCATCAACGTTTCCATTTTGAAAGAGGCAGAAGCCAACACCATCGAGGTGACAGAGGCTGTCCGGGAAACACTGGAAGGGCTGGGGCAACTTCCATCCGGTCTCGAAATAATCATAGTCTCGGATCAGGGTCCGGAAATCCAGGAGCAAATCGACACCTTGTTGAGCGAGGCTCTCTATGGATTTCTGTTCGCTGTCGGCGTGGTGTTCATCTTTATGTTGACCATACGTCCGACAGTGGTGCGTGGCATCTTGACCACGCTGCGCCCCACCTTAGTCATCGCGCTGTCCATCCCGCTCAGCGTACTCACCGGGGTCTTGCTGATGACTTGGCAGGATATGACGCTGAATTTTATGACGCTCGGCGGCCTGGCCATTTCCGTCGGCCGTGTGGTGGACGACGCCATCGTCGTGCTGGAGAACGTGTACCGGCATATCCAGGCAGGCCGAGAGAGATGGAGGGCTGCGCTGGACGCTACCACCGAGGTTGGCCCGGCCATCTTTGCGTCCACACTGACCACCATAGTGGTATTCATTCCCCTTGGGTTCATCCAAGGGCTGGTTGGGGCTTTCTTCCTGCCCTTTGCCCTTACTGTCGTGTTCGCCCTGGCGGCGTCGCTGGTGGTGGCGTTGACGGCGGTGCCGGTGCTGGGCGCCTACCTGCTGCGCCCCGGCGACCTGCCGGAGGGAGCAGGCGAGGATGACATCTCCTTCGTCAACGAGACCTGGATGCAGCGGGCTTACGCTCCGGTAATCCGATGGGCCTTGGGGCATAAAGCCCTCACTATCATCGCCTCCGTTGTCCTAACCGTGGCCAGCCTGTCCTTGTTGTCATTGATACCCGTCACCCTGTTCCCCGGCGGCGGTCAGAGGTACGTCGAGTTGAATATCACCCTGCCGCCGGGAACAACGGCCGACCGGACATTGGCCGAAGTCATTCAGATAGAGGATGAGGTGAAGGGCATCGCCGAAATTTACACTGCCACCGTCGGGGCTACCAACTTGAGCGAAGGCGGCGTACCAGGCTCCTTCAACCAGGCGAGCGTCTTGGTTGCCCTTACTCCAGACGCCCCAGAGGACGCTGCCGGCGAATTGAGGGAACGGCTGCAAAGCCCCAGCAGACAACTGCAAGTTACTGAGCTGAGCGACGGCCCACCCGTAGCCGGAGTCGAAATCAGCGTTGCCGGCGCAAACTACCAGGATATCGCCAAAGTCTCCGATGAGCTGGTAGATTCTCTCAGCTCATTGGGTGGAGTGGTCAACCTGTCTAGCGATGTTGCCCAGGCCAGGCAAGAAGTTGCCGTAGAGGTGGATCCGTCCGCCGCCGCAGGCATTGGGTTGACCTCTCGCCAGGTAGGGTTCCAGCTCAGCCGGTTCCTGGTCGGACAAGCCGTAACCACCATAAATATCGAGGGAAAGTCCACTGAGGTTGTTCTGTCCGGCGGCAGAGAAGCGGCAAGCAGCCTAGAGAAAGTGGGAGACTTGATTATCGCAGGGCCAGGCGGCACGGCCCCTCTGCGGGAACTGGCTCAGCTCACCACCAGAGAAGGCCCAGTTACCATAAGCCGGACCGACCGGCAGCGCTCTGCCAGCATTACGGGCGACATTACCGCCGAGGACACCCAGGCAGTGGGGGTCGAAATTGACCGAAAGATTGCCGAACTCGACCTGCCTTCGGGGGTAAGCATAACCAGCGGCGGCATTTTCGCTGACATCGCCGAGGGTTTTCAGGCCATCTTCCTTTCGATGGCGGTGGGTATCATCCTGATGTACTTGGTAATGGTGGCCAGCCTCGGGTCTCTGCGAAATCCGTTTATCATTATCACCAGCCTGCCTCTGGCCCTTATTGGGGTGATGGTTGCCCTGGCGATCACCGGGCGAACCCTCGGTCTTCCCGCTATGATGGGGCTGTTGCTGCTCATCGGCATCGTTGTGACCAACGCCATAGTTCTGATAGCATTCGTGGAGCAGTTGCGCGATAAAGGAATGTCCGTAACCGACGCGCTGATAACGGGGGGCCGGGTGCGGCTGCGACCCATCCTCATGACAGCGCTAACCACCAGTTTCGCGCTGCTGCCCCTGGCGGCGTTTAGTGGCGGCGAGGGTGGCATCATCAGTTCGGAACTCGCTACCGTAGTTATCGGAGGGCTGATCAGCTCTACCGCTCTGACGCTGATCGTAGTGCCGGTTGTATACTACCTGTTCAACGTAAGCATCCCCAATCTCTTGGAGAAGATACGGCCACGGTCCATCGCCATTTCCAATAGATAATAGATAAGTGGAAAGCGCGAGGTACGCTTCTGTTGAGGGCCGTATGCCGGAAACGGCCCCAACGCCATTAGTTCAAGCGGCTGACGGCAATCACAGGCAGAGGATAAATGGAAGACCTTTTCGGCGTCAAAATGAACTGGATCATGTATGCCCTGCTGGCAGCTTTTCTGCCAGCCCTCGCCGTTATCGGCTTCATGGCCCTCCGGAACCGGGTCATGCTGAAGATGGGACTGCGAAACATCCCCCGCCGCAAGGCCCAAACTGCTTTGATTGTCGCCGGGATAATGATTTCCACGCTGATTATGGCGGCATCATTCGGAACCGGCGACACTTTAACCTTCTCCATCAAGAAGGCTGTTGTTGACGGGCTGGGAACTATTGATGAGTTTGTGATTTCGGCCCGAGCAGGCGAGAACGACCAGTTTGGCGCCGCCGCTTATGTTCCAATGGAGCGCTTCACCCTTCTACAACAGGAGTTGGCCGGCGTCGAAAGCATAGACGGCCTCGCTCCCGGAGTGGCGGAAATCGCTCCGGCAATCAATGACCGCACCTCCATCAGCGAAGGGAGTATGCAGATTGCCGGAGTTAACCCGGACACGCTGGAGGGGTTTGGCGGGTTCTACTTGGAAGGCGGCGGCGAGGTCCGAATGGAAGACCTGGGGCCGATGGAAGTATTTATCAATTCGGAAGCCTCTGAAGACTTGGAAGCGTTGCCCGGCGACACGCTGACCGTCTATGTCTACGGGGAGCCGGTTTCCATGAAGGTCAAAGGAGTGGTGTCGGGCAGCGGCCCCGTGGGCGCCGAGCCGACTCTGCTGCTGCACCTGAAAAAAGCGCAGGAATTGTTTGGACGAGAGGGATTCATCAATTCCATTGTAGTATCCAACAAGGGCGACGAATACAGCGGCGCCAAACTGAGTGACGAGGTAACCAAGACTCTGCGTGTCCTTTTCACCGACCGCGAAGCCGCTTCGCGCCTGAAAGACGCTCTGTCCAGACCGGAAGTGATGGCACGGCTCAAAGAGAGAGAGCAAAAGTCTTTCTCAACCGAGTCGGCGCGGGAAAATCTTGTCCTGCTGCAAACGGAACTGTCTGAACCAGAATTGAGCGACGAACTAATTTCTCTCTTCTCAAATGAGGATGTCCGCTCAGAATTTTTGGATGCGGTGGCGGAAACCGGCGATACAGAGCTCACCCGCGAGGTCAACACCCTGGTGGTCTCTTTGGCCGAGTTCGTGGTGATAGACATCAAGCGAAGCCTGCTGGACACGGCAGAGCAGGTTGGCAGCCTGGTGACCAGTTTCTTCATTCTATTCGGCCTGTTCTCCATCATCGTGGGAATTCTGCTCATTTTCCTGATTTTCGTGATGCTGGCAGCAGCGCGGCGTTCCGAGTTGGGCATGGCCCGGGCCATCGGGGCCAAGAGATGGCATCTCATACAGATGTTTGTCTTCGAGGGAACAGCATACTCCTTGGTGTCAGGGCTTGTCGGCGTGGGCCTTGGGCTGCTGGCCAGCGCCCTAATCGTCGGCATCATCAACCAGATATTCGCCGGCGGCGGGGCCGGAGCAGACGACTTCCAGCTCACGCGCCACTTCGAGCTGCGAAGCGCCATCGTAGCCTATTGCCTGGGTATGGTGATTACCTTTATCACCGTCGGCGTTTCGGCCTACCGGGTTAGCAGGATGAACATCGTTGCGGCGGTGCGCGACTTGCCGACGCCGCAGGAAACCAACACGGCCGACGCGCTGCAACTATTGACCCGGCTGATAATATCCGGCCTGTTCCTCCTGCCTTTGCAAGTGCTTTATTTCAGCGTCCGCGCCTTTATGGCGGGCCGAATAATCCGGGGCATTGTCCTGCTGATTTTGGCCCCGCTGTCCAATTTCATAGCTCCCTTTGTCTTTGTTTACACCCTCTTTCAATTACTCCTTAGCCCTTTCCGGCAGGGCTGGATGGTCACAATTCGAGTCATTCTGTCCATCATTGTAGTCAGCTCCGGCCTGCTGCTGGCGTGGCTGGGCGCTAATACCGACTCCGCTGTATGGATGCGGCTGGGAGTGACAGCTTCCATAGTCGGCCTCGGCCTGCTGCTCCGGTCGCTTATGAACCTGAACCAGGTTCGCCCGGAGGTGTCCGACCGGGCCGGTTACACTTTTATCGGAGTACTGGTGCTGGTGTTCTGGATCATCCCCTTCAGCTCTCTGGAGCGGGTTTTTGGCGAACTGAACGGCGGAATCGAATTGTTCTTCATCTCAGGCGTAACCATGGTGGCCGCTGCCGTGTGGACAGTGATGTACAACGCCGACATATTGCTGAAAGTGCTCACCACGCTGACAGCGCGAATCGGGCGGCTGCGCCCGGTGTTGGTGACCGCAGTAGCCTACCCGATGAGCGCCAAGTTCCGCACTGGCCTGACCTTGGCGATGTTTGCTCTGGTTATCTTCACCATGATTGTAATGTCCATCCTCACCGCAGCCTTCGGCACCACCGCAGCAGATGACGCATCGGTAGTTGGCGGCTGGGACATATCGGCCAGGGTTAACCCCAACACGCCCATCGAGAACCTGCGTCAGACCATCGAAGAACACCCCGAACTGGATTCAGCCAACTTCCCGGCCATCGGCAGCTATACCTATATTCCGGTGCAAGTACGGCAGATTGGAGCAGAAGAGCAGAGCTGGAAATCCTATTCGGTGCGGGCTGCCGATGACGGGTATCTGGTCAACTCGGAGACGAAATTCCATTTCATTGCGGAAGGCTACGGCGCAACCGGAGAAGAGGTCTGGGAAGCCTTGCGCAACGACTCCACTCTGGCGGTGGTGGACGCGATAGCAGTGCCGACCCGCAATGGATTTCGCGGCGACGACGCACCGGAGTTCCAGGTGGAAGGGCTGTACTACGAAGACGAATCCATGCAGCCGGTTTCCATTGAAGTTCGGGAACCCAATAGCGGCGCCCAGGTTACGATGACCATAATAGGCGTACTTGACGAAACCGCAGACGCCTTCGGAACGCTGGGATTCGGAATGATTGCGGCCCGAAATCAGTTGGACGAGGTTTCGCCATACCCGATACCGGTCACCAATTACCGCATCAAGGTTGCCGAAGGGGTGGATGTCGCCCAAGCATCCAGAGACCTTGAGGCATCCTTCCAGCGCAACGGGCTGGAGAGCGATGTGCTGGCCGAGTTGGTGGAAGAATCGGTGTCGGCCAATCAGGCGTTCAACTATCTGCTCACCGGGTTCATGGGGCTGGGCCTGATGGTAGGCGTGGCCGCGCTAGGAGTGGTCAGCCTGCGGGCCGTCGTGGAGCGCCGCCAGCAGATTGGCGTGCTGAGGGCCATCGGCTACCGGCGTCGCATGGTGCAGCTTTCGTTCCTGATCGAGTCATCCTTCGTAGTCCTGCTTGGCGTGGCCATCGGAGTTGGGCTAGGAACGGTGATTTCCTATCTGATAGTCCGGGAAATCCGCGAAGATATCGAGACCATCCGGTTCAGCATCCCATGGCTCCAAATCGGGATAATCATTGCCGTAGCATACCTCTTTTCGCTGGCGACCACCTTCCTGCCGGCCCGCCAGGCCAGCAACATCTACCCAGCGGAAGCATTGCGCTACGAGTGAATGTGGGGATGGGCATTTCTGGAGCGGCGGTTCCCATTGACGGCAAGAGTCTGCGGAGCATTCATGGCGGGGAATTGCCGCAGACGCATCCGGCGGCGTATAGGCAGCGGCTGCTCCCAGCGCCGACTCTCAGAGAGCAGGGGAGATGGAATCGTAGCTGGCGGCGGCCAGAACTGCTGCGGAAGTCCGTCGCTGCAACATCACTGCCTTGCGCCAGTACAGTTATAAGCCCTTGGTTGCCCTAGCCTTGCCTGGGCTATCCACTCTCCGGAGAACCGAAGAGCCTGCGCTGGTTGAAAGTGGGGTTTGCCTCTGCCAAGGGTTGATGATCACCGGCATCTGATCACCGGCATCTATGGATCTAATCTACCGCGGGGTTTCTAAATGAAAATTACCGGGGTCACCAGCGAAGTCTTTGAGTGGGAGCGTCCGGGCATCTGGAACGGCGGCCACTTCTACGGGCCGGGGCGGCTGCACAAGATTACAGTCAGTACCGACGCGGGCATCACCGGCTACGGCTGGAATGGAGGCACCGCCGCCGAGCGGCCTCTGGCGCTATTCCCTCTTTATGTTGATTATTTCCGCCCGTTGCTCATTGGCCGCGACCCAATGAATACGCGGGGCATAGTTGTGGACTTGGGCGAGAAGCTGATAAAAATTTTCGGCCCGGCCGGCCTAAACACGCAGGTCTTGGCCGCCATAAACATCGCCTGCTGGGACATCAAGGGCAAGGCTTTGGGGCAATCGGTGCATAAGCTGTTGGGGGGTGCCCAACAGCGCATCCGAACCTACATCGCGGGCGGCTACTATGCCGAGGGCAAGGGGCTGGAAGAGCTTAAAGATGAAGTGCGGTTCAACGTGAAGGAACTGCACGCCGGGGCGGTGAAAATCAAGATTGGCGACCCCAACGTAGGCGTCGGCGGCGACATGGAGCGCGTCGCGGCCGCCCGCGAGGCCATTGGCAATGGCGCTGAGCTGCTGGTGGACGCCAACTGCGCCCTAGACCTGCCCACAGCAATGGAGTTCGCCCGCCTGCTGCCCGAGTGCGGCGTCTACTGGTTCGAAGAACCCCTACCCATTCACAACTACGCGGGCCACCGGCAACTGGCGGAAATTTCCAGCGTGAAAATCGCTACGGGAGAGAACGGCTACCACCTGGCTCACTTCCGCACGTTGCTGGATTACAAGGGCGCGTCTATCCTCAACGTGGACGCCACCATCTGCCCTGGGTACGACGTGGCGATGGACGTGGCAAACCTCGCAGCGGAGCGGGGCGTGACCATAGCGCCTCATGGTTGCCAGGAACTGCAACTGCCGTTGGCTGCCGCCGTTCCCCACAGCGAGTTCCTAGAATACTACCCGGCCGCGGTTGACCCTCTGCGAGACGAAATGTTCGAGCCGAAGCTGAGGCCCGACGCCGACGGGTATGTCACCGTTCCGGATCGCCCCGGCATCGGCTACGAGCTGAACATGGCCTTTCTATCCCGCTACCAGGTGGGTTAGATACGCCCGATTGGGCTGACGGCAGAGCTCCCCGGCACTAACGCAAGCGAAGCAGCAAGATTGATCAAGCCCTATCGAGGCTATTGGCTCAGATAGGCGTAGCTGGCTTCCAGGTTGTCGAAAACATCCGGGTGGGGCGGAATTTCCATTATGGCCGCGCCCGCGTAGCCCTTGGCTGTTAGGATATCGCGCATCTCGCGGCAATCCAGGTCGCCGTCATCCACCGCGGGGATGGCGCTGCCGTCGCGCATCTGCTTGAAGTGAACGATTTTCAGCATATCCAGCGGCAATGCTTCGAGATCCCGCAGAGGCATGGAGCCTGGGAAACGGCGCAGATGATTGGCAGGATCTGGGCAAAGCCCTAAGTGTTGGCGATATTCGGCGGGCATCCGCTCGCGGACGCACTCAACCAGCAGAGCCATACTGCCGATGGGTTGCCCGGAGTTCTCCATGGAGAGTATGACTCCCTGGCGCGCCGCCTCCGTAGCCAATCCGGCTAGCCCCCAGGCCGCTTCGGAAATGTCCGACGGTGATTTCCACGGAGCGTCGAAGGGCGCCGGGTCAACGATGCGTAGCTGTGGAGAATCGCCGCCTACCAGCTTGGACCCGGCAATCGCCGCCTGCCAGGCTTCGCCTTGCGGGTCGGTCTCCCGCGTAAGACCGGGCCAAGCCATGGCCAGATCGAAGGTCAGGCCGGGGTATGCCTTGACCACCTCCTCCAGTCTATCCATGGACGGACGCCACTCGTCGCCTTCGCCCGATTCGCAGACGCCCAGGCAAGTTTGCCGTAATTCAATGTGGCGCGCACCCTTCGCCTCGGCCTGCCCCACCAGAGCCAGCAGATCCTCGGATTCCAGTTGCAAACGCCAAGAGTTGGTGATTGCGCCGAATATCATTGCCTTCTCTCCATCAATATGTCTGCCCTGCCTTCACCGTAACATGGGGGCAGTTTTTTGTGAACCGCCAGGATCCCCGCGCGGAAACGAAATATGGACAGTTGTACAGCCCCGCGATAATATGCAATAGGCTAATGGATACCTGATTTTAGCCAGAATCATCGCGGAGGCTGTTATGGCTGTCCTAAGCGGAGACGAAGGAAGCGACAACGGCAGGGAAGTCTTGACCGTTCTGCCAGTCTGCGGCGCGCAGAATCCAGAGGCGGCATGGTTGCAGCTCGCCATCGGCGGGTTGGTAGCCCAGCCCCGGGTGCTGGACGTTGACGCGCTGTCGAAATTGTCTCACGGAGAGATGGTTGACGATTTTCGGTGTGTCAGCGGGTGGGTAGCGCCGGACCAGCATTGGGAAGGCGTCGCGGTCGCCGACCTGCTGGACGATGCCGGCCCGCTGCCGGAAGCGCAGTACGTCGGCTTCACGTCGGGCGGTTACACCGTGGGCATGACCCTTGAGGAAGCGCGGGACTCCGGCGTCATTGTGGCGCTGCGGCACAACGGAGCGCCGCTGAGCAACGAACACGGCGGCCCCTGTCGGCTGGCAGTGTCGGGCCGGGCCGGACGATGGAGCGTCAAGTGGCTAGAACGCATAGACCTGCTGGCCGGGCCGCCGGAAGACACCGGACATCATCAGCATTGATGGCCCGCCCGATTCTTGCGCAAATATCAGGCTCAGACAAAAAGCAACAAAAGTAACAGAGGAATCTCCATGCGAACAATCGACATCCATGCCCATATCACGCCTGCTGGCTTCGTTGAAGCCTTTCGCAAGGGAGAAAACTGGCGCGGCATCACAGCGAGCGCAGTTCCCAATATGCGCTACAACCCCCGCACCACCTGGTCGCCCGATGAGCGCATCGCCGACATGAATTCCTTGGGCGTGGATGTTCAGGTTCTATCTACCAACGCCTTCTTCTACTGTTACGATAAGGACGCTTCCATGGTCACCGGAATGGCCAGGGAATGCAACGACTACGTGGCCCAACTGGTGAAAGACCGCCCCGACCGGTTTTCCGGCTTCGCCACCCTGCCGATGCAGGACGTGGCCGCCTCCGTGTCCGAGCTTGAGCGCAGCATGAGCATGGGGCTGAAGGGCGCGATGATTGGCGACCACGTCAACGGCAAGACCTTCGATGAGCCGGAATTTATGCCCTTGTGGAAGTCGGCGGAAGCCTCCGGCGCAGTGATGTTGATTCACCAAGGCGGCGACACTATCGTCAGCCCTCGCAACAGCCGCTACCACCTGCCCAACACCATCGGCAATCTAGCCGACCGGGCCGTTACCTTCGCCTCATTCGTCTTCGGAGGAGTGATGGACGCCTGCCCCAACCTGCGCGTCTGCCTGTGCCACGGCGGGGGCTACACTTGCTACGGCATCGGCCGCATGGACCGCGGCTGGCAGGTGCGGCGAGAGGCGCGGACTCATATCGCGCAGCCGCCCAGCAAGTACCTGGACAAGTTCTACTACGACTGCCTGACCCACAGCGAAGAGGCCCTGCGTTACCTCATAGACAGCGTGGGTATAGACCGCGTGGTCTTCGGCACCGACTGGCCCTTCGATATGGCCGCTGACTGGCCGGTTTCTTGGATTCTCAGCCTAGAAAGCCTAACCATGCAAGAGAAGGAAGCCATTCTCCATAAGAACCTGGAAAAGCTGTTGGGGATATAGCGCCAAACTGCCGCCAATGACCGAACGTTCGCCTTGCGCCGGAATTAAGCCAGGCACCGGCCTCCGATAGTGAGGCTTTGGGGGCACTTGTGCGCTTGCCAAATGGATTTTGTCAGCACGGCCCCAACCGCGCTTGAACACCCTCTGCCGTTGCCGTATCCTAGCGGCGTTAGCCTGTCCTAATTTATTTTGTTGCAGGTGCAAATATGAAGTATGACGTGATTGTTGTGGGGGCGGGGTCGGCCGGGTGCGCTCTGTCGGCGCGGCTGTCGGAAGACCCGAAGCGGTCGGTGCTGTTGCTGGAGGCCGGGCCCGACTATCCCGATATCGAGACCTATCCTGAAGCGCTAAAGAACGGCTACCAGTCCGAGTTGGCCTCGCTGCACGGCTCGGAGCACAACTGGTCCTTCATCGGCAAACCAACCCCGGATCGCCCTAACGATATGTTCGCGCCCCGGGGCAAAGTAGTGGGCGGCACCAGCGCCATCAATGGGCAGGTATTCCTGCGCGGACTGCCCGAGGATTACGACTCGTGGGCCGCAGCAGGCAACGACGAGTGGGAGTATATCAAACTCCTCCCCACCTTCCGGCGCATGGAAACGGATCTGGACATACGGGACGACTTCCATGGCGACGATGGGCCCATGCGGGTGCGCCGCCACAAGGAAGAGGCGTGGGAGCCGCTAATGCACGCTTTCCACGCTGCCTGTGTGGCCGATGGATTTGCTGCAGGGCAGGATATGAACAACCCCGACTCCACCGGCGTGGCCCCGCTGCCGATGAATAACGTGGACGGGGTCAGGCTCAGCACCGCCCTGTCTTACATCAACCCAATCCGGCACCGGCTCAACCTGACTATCCGACCCAACTCTCTGACCACTCGCGTGCTGTTCGACGGCAAAAGGGCCGTCGCCGTTGAGGTGGAGAGCGGCGGCGAGACCTTCGTCGTGGAAGGCGAACTCATTGTCCTTTCCTCCGGTTCCATTGCCTCGCCACATATTCTAATGCACTCCGGGGTAGGGCCGCGGGCGCACCTGGAGAGCGTCGGCGTCCCGGTCGTCCACGACCTGCCCGGCGTGGGCCAGAACTACCGCGACCATCCCCAAGTGGGAATCGCCTTCAGCGCCCAGGACGGCTTCCCTATGAACTTTGAAGCGTCCAGGACGCAGTTGGGCCTGCGTTACACTGCAACCGGCTCAGATCTGCGCAACGATATGGTGCTTTTCCCAACCACCTTCTCCACTCCGATGGGAGACCTTACCGGGCCCGGCGAGGACTTCCGTATGTCGGTCATCCTGAACTTGGCTCAAGGCCATGGGCAAGTCACGCTGACTTCCGCAGATCCCCACGATCAACCCTTGCTCGAGTACCACTTCCTGGAAAACGACAGCGACATCGAGCGACTGCGGGACGGTGTCCGATTGGTGGTGCGGCTAACGGAAAGCGACGCCTACCGGGGCATAATGAAGGAACGGCTGGACCCCACCGATCAAGACTTGGCTTCCGACGAAGCACTGGACGCCTGGCTGCACAAAATGGTTCGCACCTCCCAGCACCTTGTCGGAACTTGCAAGATGGGCCCGGCGTCGGATCCTACGGCAGTTGTAGACCAATATGGACAGGTTCATGGTGTCGAGGGGTTGAGAGTGTGCGACGCTTCCGTTATGCCCGACACTCCAAGGGCCAACACCAACGTCAGCACTATCATGATTGCCGAGAGGATTTCCGACTTCATCAAGGCTGGTAAATAGAATGAAGTACGACGTCATAGTAATCGGGGCCGGTTCCGGCGGATGCGTGGTCGCGTCCCGCCTGGCTGAGGACGCCAATCGCTCGGTGCTGCTGTTGGAGGCTGGGCCGGACTACCCGGACTACCAGTATTACCCCGACGACCTGAAATACGGCTACAAACCCGACGCCTCAGCCCAAGGCGCGCCCCACAACTGGACTTGGTGGGCGCAGGGTTCCGCCGAGCAGACCCAAATGCTGCCTGCGCCCCGGGGCAAGGTGGTCGGTGGCACCAGCGCCATCAACGGCCAGGTATTGCTGCGCGGCGTGCCAGAGGACTACGACGGCTGGGCTGCCGAAGGCAACGACGAGTGGAAGTACATTGATTGCCTGCCGTTCCTCCGCAAGATGGAGACGGATATGGACATCACCGACGACTTCCACGGCAACGAAGGCCCCATCCCGGTGCGCCGCTTCAAGCGGGAGGAATGGCTGCCTTTTCAGCGAGCCTTCGTGCAAGCGTCTCTTGATTCCGGCTATCCCGAAGACTACGACATGAACGCCCCCGACTCGGGAGGCGTCGGCCCTATCCCGATGAACAACCCCGAAGGCGTCCGCATGAGCACCGCCCTCACCTTCCTCAGCGCGGTTCGCCACCGGCTGAACCTTACGGTCAGGGCCAACGTGGTCGTGCGCCGCATACTGTTCGCTCCTCCCGCGGGGCCGGAGCAAAAGCCGAAGGCCATCGGCGTCGAAGTGGAGAGCGGCGGCGAGGTCTACCAGGTGGAGGCTGACCAGATAGTCCTCAGCAGTGGGGCCATGGCCTCGCCGCAACTGCTGATGCTCTCCGGCGTTGGCCCGGCCGGTCATCTGCGCGAGATGAACATTCCAGTAATTCATGAACTCCCCGGGGTGGGCCAAAACCTGCGCGACCATCCCATCGTAGCGGTAATCTGCGAGGTTAGGGACGACCACGAGCAGGACCCACTGGCCCCGCGAACCCAAACCGGCTTGCGCTACACCGCCACCGGCTCCCCCGACCGCAACGATATGCAGATAACGGCGTCGTCTTTCTCTACTCCCATCGGCGGAGCAGACCCCTTCGAGGCAGGCGGGGTGCGTATTCAGTGCATCCTGGAACTGGCCGACGGCGCGGGCGAGGTGCGTCTCACTGCCAACGACCCCCACGTTCAGCCGTCGCTAAACTACCGCTACCTCGAAGAAGAGCGCGACCGAGAGCGCCTGCGGGAGGCGGTGCGAATCAGCCTGAAGCTGCTGGAGCACAGCGCCTTCGCCTCCATCGTGGAGAAGGTGTTGCAACCGTCGGCTGATGACCTCGTATCCGATGAGGCGTTGGACGCCTGGATGCGCCGCACAGTGTTCAACACCACCCACGCCTCCGGCACCTGCAAGATGGGGCCGGCCAGCGACCCTATGGCAGTGGTAGACCAGCATCTGAGCATTCACGGGCTGGATGGCATCAAGGTGGCCGATGCCTCTGTGATGCCCAACGTCATCCGCGCCAACACCAACTGCACCACCATTATGATTGGAGAGCGCTGCGCCGAGTGGATAAAAAGCGGCTAACTTTCCCGTTTTCTAGTAGTCAGTCAGGAGCCGCAGGCATCCAATCCTGCGGCCTTTGCCTTTGCCGCATTGAGACCGGCCCAGCTTGTGGTATGTTGTGGGAATGAACGACAACTCGGCGCACAAGACTTGCTTAATAGTTGACCGGCAATCTCCGGCGCTGAAAGAAGCTCTGTGGCGGCTGGTGAGAGATGCGAAGCGGGAAGGCGGCATCCTCACGCCCGTCACGGTAGTCGGCCCGTCGCAGTACGCTAACCTGAGCTTGCGGCAGGAATTGGGACACAGCGGATTCGTCAACGTGCGCTTCCTGCCACTGCCAAGGCTGGCGGAACTGTTGGGCGGGGCTGCCATGGCCAACTCAGGCCGCAGACCGCTCACCCCCATTCTCGAAAGCGTGCTGGTGCAGGCTGCATTGGAGCAGGCCGGGGAACCGTTGGCCCAAGTTCGGAGGCATCGCTCCACACAGTCTAGCGTGCGCGAGTCTTTCCGGCGGTTGCGTCTGGTCCCTGACGCGGTGTTGCGCGACTTGGAAAAATCAGGCGGCGTGCGTCGAGAGGTCGTCCGCATCTATCGCTATTTCCGTGAACGCGCCAGCGAAGGTTGGTATGACCCTGAAGACATGGCCGAGGCAGCAACGCGCGCAGTGAATGCCGATGCTGCCCCAGCCTTGCGCGACTTGGGCTTGATAGTGTTCTACCTTCCCCATGACCTCACTCCAGGTCAAGTGAATCTCATCAGCGCCCTCGCGAGCAGAGGCCCGTGCGCCGTGTTGCTAGGCGTCACGGGGGACAGTGAAGCCGATGCCCCGGTGAACCAATTGGCCGCCACACTCCGGCCTTTGCTGGGAGAAATCCAGGGGAGCGGCAGCGAGAGTTCCGGAACGCCCTTGCTGCCCGGCGAAGCCTCTATCCACGTCGCGCCGGATGCCCACACGGAACTCCGACGGGTGATTCGACAGATAGTGACGAGCGCTGAGTCGGGTATCCCGCTACACCGGATGGCAGTGCTTTACCGTATAGACCAGCCCTATAGTTCGCTGGTGCGCGATGAATTGGACTTGGCTGGCATTAAAACAACCGGGCCAGACCGGAAACCGTTGGGCGACACTGCCGCAGGCCGTACGCTAACCGGGCTGTTGCGGCTGTCTTCCAGTCTGGGCGCCGAGGACGCTCTACGGCGCGACGACGTTATGGACTGGCTGGCGGGAAGTCCCATACGCCGGCCCCGGAATATCAAACGCGAGGACTACAGTCCAGCCCGATGGGACGCCATCAGCAGAAAGGCGGGAGTGGTCCGGGGGATAAACCAATGGCGCAAGGAACTGACCACCTACGCCGAGCAGAAGGTGAGAGAGGCTGAGAGGGCCGACGGCGAGGTTTCAGAAGCCCGCGCCGAGAGTATGCGCATAGACTCCCAGTCGGCCCAAGCTGCGCTCCTCTTCGTCGAAAAACTGGCTACTGCCCTTCATCCGCCTCCCAATGGGGCCGGGTGGAGAGACTTTTGCCAGTGGGCCGAAAAACTCCTCCGCAAATATCTGCGCCGCAACCTCCAAGATGATGAGTCCGCGTCCAAGGAACGAATAGACAGGATGTTGCAAGAACTGCGGGCAGCCGACAGTCTCGACTCGGCGGCTACTCTGAGGGCTTTCCGACAAGTGATCGAAGATTATCTCCAGAAGCCGGAGGGACATATCGGCGCCACCGGAGAAGGCGTGTTCGTGGCTTCCTTCTCCGCCGCAACAGGAATGAGCTTCGATGCCGTATGGGTGGTGGGCATGATAGAAGGTTCCGTGCCGCCCCCGCCCAAAGATGACCCTCTGCTCCCAGAGAATGAATGGCGCAAGGCGGGCGGCCCACCTTTGTTGACCCAGCGCAGTAACCGGGAACGCTACGATTACTTGTCCGTGCTGGCTACGGCGCCGCGCCGCGCGCTCTCCTTTCCGGTGGCCGACCCTGAGCTGAGACGCCGGGCGTTTCCGGCTCCTTGGCTCTTAGAACAGGCTTCGGCGCTGGAAGGCGATTCGGTGTCTTCTGACGGCCTCCCCGGGCTGAAGCGTCCTTGGCTCACCGTCACCGCCTCGCTCGAGGATTCCCTGTCCAGCATAGATGTACCCGGAGATCGCCACGAATATGACCTGCAACGACTCCTGCATTGGAAGTCTGATTCCCGGGGCAAAGACCCCATACCGCATCCACTGGCAAAAGACGGGCCATTGGCGAAAGCGGCGCAAATGGGCCGCAGCCGCGCTGGGCCCATCCTCAGCGAGTTTGATGGCAACCTGTCGTCGGTGGCCGAAAATGCGCAATTCGCCCTGAACCTGAACCGCCGCCCCTTGTCTCCCACCAGCCTGGAAACTTGGGCCGTATGCCCGTTCCGCTATCTCCTTGGGCACGTGCTTCATTTGAGCGCGCTGGACGACCCGGAGGAGGAAACCATAATCAGCAGGCTGAACTTGGGAAATCTGATGCATGACATTCTGGAGAAGTTTATCGAAGAAGCCGGATCGACTGGCCTTCTACCCCTCCCCGGCCAGGACTGGAGCGAAGAGCGCGCCCAGCGAATCCGCCAAATCGCGCATGACGTGTTCCGAGACTACGAAATGCGAGACCTGACCGGCAAGCCGTTGCTGTGGCAGATGGGAAAGCAGAACATACTGACTGATTTGGACGCGTTCTTGGCAAAAGACGCGGAACTGAGGGCGCAGTACAGTTCTGCTCACACTATAGTCGAGACCAAGTTCGGGGAAGGAGAAGACTGGCAGGAAGCGGTCGACGAAGATGCTCAAATTAGCTTCCGGGGGAGGATAGACCGCATTGACCTGAACCACGACGGCGCCCCTACACTCATTGTGGATTACAAGACCGGCCAATCGCGCGATTCCATTAAGGCACTGAATCACGACCTGATAGACCAAGGCAGGCGGCTCCAGTTGGGGGCTTATTCGCTGGCGGCGAAGCGGCACTTCCCCCAAGCGGGGAGTGTGCCTGCCATCTATTGGTTTATTACAGAAAGGGGCGAATTCAGGTCTGCGCCATCCGAGCCTTTCGATATTAACAACCACGAAACGCTGAGGAGGTTCCGCGAGGGCGTATCTGTGATCACCGCAGGCATCCGCGGCGGCGTATTTCCCGCCAACCCTGGTATTCCTGGACGAATCAACAACTGTACCTACTGCGATTTTGATATGCTGTGCCAGTCACGCCGACTTCGGTTTTGGGAACAGAAGAAGCGGAATGGCCTGATTGAAGGATACCTGTCCTTGTCCGGGGAGGGACAGACGGCACCCGACGGCGAGGAAGAGGATCTGTTGGAGTGACCACGCAATTCATTCCCGGTGACATGGCCGCCCGCCTGAAAATCAGCGGGCAGTTAGATGAAACTCTGTTCGTTGAGGCCAGCGCCGGCACCGGCAAGACAACCAGCCTGGTACAGCGAGTGGTAAATCTCGTGGCTTCCGGGAAGGCGGCCATCGGAAGCATTGCGGCCATTACCTTCACCGAAGCCGCCGCCGCTGAGTTGCGCGACCGGACCCGCCAGGAGCTGGGAAAGGCCGCCAATGACCCGTCTCGAAGCGAGGCGGAGCGTTCCCGTTGCCGCCAGGCCAGCGGCGGTCTGGGCCAGTCCTACTTCCAGACCCTCCATTCCTTCGCTTCTGCCCTGCTCCACGAGCGCCCACTGGAAGCAGGATTGCCGCCCGGATTCGAGACCACCGACGCCATAGCCGCCGAACTCCGGTTCGACGCCGCCTGGAACGCCTGGCTTGGCAGACAACTGGAGGGCGATACTGACATCGCCCCGCACTTGACAATGGCTTTGGCACTGGGTATGACGCTCAAGAATCTCCGCGATGTAGCAAACGCTTTCCATTTGAATTACGACGCCTTGCAGTCCGCAGAATTCAGCAGCGCGCTCCCAGATTGTGAATACGCAACTCAACCCCATCGGCAGGCGGTGGCGGCGCTGGTCAAAGGGCTGGAAACCCTGCTCGAATTTTGCGGGAAACCGGAGGCCAAAGACCGGCTGTACACCTACATAAACGAAAGGCTGGCAGAAAGCCTCCGATTGACGCAAGAAGACCCGGAACTGCTGGAAGTTTGCCGCCGCATTACCGGAATCTTGCCGTTCAAGCCCGGCAACGTAGGAAGCGAATCAAACTGGATCATTCCACCCAAAGAGATTCGGAGCCAATTGAAGCAAATCGAGACTGTGGGGCGCTCGGTGGTACTGACACCCATCCTGCGCGAGCTGCGGAGCTTCGTCCTGACCTATGCCAAAACCCGGCGTGAGACCGACGGACGGGCTGAGTTTCATGATCTGCTGGTCTGGACTCACGAGTTGTTACGCGACAACATTGAGGTGCGCGATCATTTTCGGAGCCGCTTCTCTCACCTGCTGATTGACGAGTCCCAGGACACTGATCCGATACAAGCCGAGATAGCCATGTTCTTGGCCGAGGTCGCGGATCCGCTCGCCACTCCCGGAGAACGACCCAAGGACTGGGGCGAGATTACCCCTGAGAAAGGCAAGTTGTTCGTGGTTGGCGACCCCAAGCAGTCCATCTATCGCTTCCGCCGCGCCGATGTGAACCAGATGTACCAATTGCGGGACCGAATGGGCGGTGAAACGGTAAAGTTGACACAGAATTTCCGCTCTCAGGAACCGGTCACCGCGTGGGTGAATTACCTTTTCGACAAGTGGCTGGGCGAGGGCGGCGCGGACGAAGGGGGGCATATCCAGGCCGCTTACCCCGACGGCGGAATGAAAGCCCGTTGGAAGGCGGATACAGCCCACCAATTCAAGCCCCGGGTCTGGGCGCTGGCCGACGAAGTGAACGATGTCAGCATGGAATCGGTTCGCGAAATGGAATCAGCGGACATTGCCCGGTTGATGCATCACATCACCCGCAGTCCCTGGCAGGTGCTGGACCAAAGGGCTGCCAACGATATAACTGAAACATACCGGCCCGCCACCTACGCCGACATCTGTGTCCTTATGCCGCGCCGCACCGGGCTGCGTCAACTGGAGCTGGCACTGGAGGACGCCGACGTACCCTACCGGCTGGAAAGCGCGTCGCTGGTCTTCCAGACTCAGGAAATTCGGGACTTGATGAACTGCTTCAAGGCCATTGACGACCCGTCCAATCAAGTGGCTACGGTGGCCGCCCTGCGCTCTCCTGCTTTTGGTTGCAGCGACGTTGAACTGTTCATTCATCATGAAAACGGGGGAAGTTTCAACTACCGGGCCAAGCAGGAACAGCCCGGAAGGGGGCCGGTGTCCGAGGCTCTGGACGTGCTGAAAAAGTACCACCGCAGGAACGTTGAAGATTCTCCCGGTGTCTTAATAGACCGGTTCATCCGCGAGCGGCTGCTAATGGAGGCAGCGGTATCTCACCCTCGAATGCGCGAGCAGTGGCGGCGCTACCGCTTTATGGTGGAGCAGGCCCGGCTCTTCAGCGACGCAACGGAACCCGGTAGAAATTCTCTGCGTACCTTTCTTCAATGGTTACAGAGTCAAATGGATGAGGAAGCCCGGGTAACTGAAATGCCCGTTCCGGAGGAAGATGAAGAAGCGATTCGGGTGATGACCATCCACGGCGCCAAAGGACTGGAGTTTCCGGTGGTAATCCTCACCGGCATCAACTCGCCCCCCCGGCACACCATCGCCCCGGCGTTGTTCGACCGGCCCCTTCGTCAAGCTCAGGGCCGGCGGCGCGTGGAGGCCGGCGTCGGCCCCCAAGAAAACCGCATCACCACGCCGGGTTACGCGGAAATGGCGGAGCGGGAGAGGGTGATGCAGAAAGCGGAACAGGTCCGCTTGATGTACGTGGCGTGCACACGCGCCCGCGACCACCTGGTGCTCAGCCTGCGCCGCACCGCCAAAGAAGGCAAAAACGCTCCGGCCAGTATAATTTCCGATTACCTGAAAAACAGCCCCAGCTTGTGGGAAGCCGCCCCGGTTCAATCGCCAGAGCCGCTGCCCGCAGAAGACGACAGCCAGGCTATTGCGGTTTCCCTAGACCATTCTCTGGAAGCTCGTGAACATTGGGTTCAGCAACGGAAGAAGTTACTGAAAGAGATGGGGCGGCCATCATTCGTTGCCGCTACTTCGTTAGACCGCAAGGATACCGATGTCAAGTCGGATTCGGAAACCGGTGAAAAAGTGGAACGGGATCCCGCAGAGCCGTGGCGCAGAGGACGGGCCGGCACCTTGATCGGTCGCGCCCTCCACTTCGTGTTGCAATCAGCAGACCTGGAAACGGGCAGCGACATCGAAGTTTGGGCCAAGGCACAGTCGATTGTGGAGGGGATTCCCGACAGCGAGAAGGAATTAGCCCATCTGGCCCGCCGGGCGATAGAGAGCCCCGTGGTGCGCCGGGCCGTCGGCAGCGGACGCTATTGGCGAGAGGTCCCAGTCGCCATGCCTGTCGCTGAAGGTTCTCTACAAGGCTTCATAGACCTGCTGTTCGAGGAAGACGGCGAGCTGGTGGTAGTGGACTACAAGACTGATCCCGTATCCGACAGGAACGAGAGCGAAGATACCGAGACGTCCATAGGACGCTACCGGATGCAGGGCGCGGCCTATGCTATGGCCCTGCAAAAAGTCACCGGCAAAAGAGTCAAGGAAGTAATCTTCCTCTTTCCCCGGCCCGAACCTGTAATAGAAACGCCCCTAACCAACCTGGTCTCGCTTATAACTGAAGCCGAAGGGCTGGCGCTGGAGCGGCTGGGCAATACAGCAGATTAGCCGCTGAGCTTACTTCCTCGTAGCCCGGCCCTTGAGAGCAACCAAGGACATCCCGATGCTGAGGACGCCTACTGCTGCTATGGAGATTATACCATCGCGTATAGCCTGGGCATCCCATCCTCCGTATATCAGCGAGCGCAAGGCAGCCAGCACGTAAGTCACCGGATTGTAGTCGGCGGCAGTAGAGAGCCAGCCGGTCATGGCTTCCTGCGGGACGAACAGCGAGGTCATAAACAGAAACGGGAAAAACAGCAGGAAGCTCATATTCACCGCCGCCGCGTTGCCTGTCTTGAAGGCGATTGCGTAGGGAAATCCGGCAAAAATCAGTCCCCATAGCCCTCCCAGGAACATGAACGCCAGTATTCCCGCTATGCCGGTCTCAAACCCCACTCCAGCGATGAAGCCCATGATGATAACCGGGATGGTCAACGCCACGACCAAGGCCAAGTCGGCCACCAAGAGGCCCAACAACAGCGCCAGGCGGTTAACTGGGGTCATCACCAGCCGGTCGAAATAGCCGCTCTGAATGTCGGTAACCACAGTGGTGGCGCGAGAGATGCCGGTTACGGCGAACAGCACAGCCACGGGCAACTGGAAGGCCCGGTAGTCCAACCCCGGGATGCTCTTGGCGAAGTCCTCCAGCGCCCCGACTGTCATTATGAACATGAAGACTGGGATGATCAGGGCGGGTATCGTCGTTTCCGGGTCTCTGAATACCGACCGCACTGCCCGCTCGGAGACTGAAATGAGATCCGGGATGAAACCCGCTTTCCTTCCCTGAATCGCCCGTCCCTGCCCTGAGTTTGTTGAAGGGACCGCGGTCATTGGATTCTCCTGGTTACTGAACTTTCCGGGGGCTTCCCTTGAGCATGTCGAATAGCGAGGGAGCTTCTCCAGTGGTGGGTCAAGCCGCCTCTTCGCCGGCAGCAACCTGAGGGGCGCTGTCGCTCTGAAAGCGGGTGCCGGTGACTTGCAGAAAAACGTCGTCCAGGGTGGGAGTCCGCAGAGTGAGCTCCTGGACCTCCAGACCTGATTCATTTAGCCGAAGAGCCACGGCGCTGATTACAGAGGCGCCATTGCCAACGCTGATGGTGATCTCCCTACCATGGGCTTCTAGGGATAAGACCGATGGAATGCCGGACAGGGACTCAATGGCGAGACTGGCGTCGCCATCCAGTCGGGCCACAATGAGGTCGGATCCCCGGGCCCGCTTCAGTTCGTTGGGAGCACCTTCGACGGCCAGTTTCCCTTGGTCAATGATTCCAACACGTTCAGCCAGAGCGTCGGCTTCCTCCAAGTACTGAGTGGTGAGGAATATGGTCACGCCCGATTCGGAGTTTATCTGACGCACCTCATCCCAGATGCGGGCGCGGCTGATGGGGTCGAGACCGGTGGTAGGCTCATCCAGAAACAGTACATCTGGGGAGTGAATCAGCGCGGCGGCCAGGTCGAGACGGCGTTTCATTCCTCCGGAATAGGTGCCGATGAGCCGGTCCATGGCCTCGCCGATGTCCACCAAATCGGAAAGTTCTTCAATGCGGCGGGCAACTTCCCGCCTGCCGAGTCCGTATAGGCGCCCCTGAAGCCGCAACAGTTCGCGTCCGGTCTGCTTGCTGTCCAGCGCGGCCTCCTGGAGAGCCACGCCGATACGGCTGCGCACCTGGTCCGCCTCACGCATAACGTCGTGTCCGGCGACTATAATGCTCCCGCCGGTGGGGGCCAGCAGGGTCACCAGCATTCGGATGACGGTCGTCTTACCCGCGCCGTTGGGGCCCAAGAATCCGTAGATTTCGCCTTTGCGCACTGCCAGGTCAACGCCGTCCACGGCCCGCACTGGGCCAAAGTTACGCGCCAGACCGTGGGACTCGATGGCAAGAGATGTAGAGGAGTGATCGCTCATATATCCATGTGAGAGAAGAAGAATCGGGCGGGCGGAGAGGCCCTTACGTAACACCCTTTATTTGATGATAGCATAGCGGCTGCGGAAAATAACCCGGCAACTGTCGAGAAAATTGCGAAACTACTCCGGCCTGTCTCCTTTATTTCTGAAGGCGTGAGCTCCGGCGGCAGGGGTTATTACCGGCCGGGGGCGTCCCAGCGGAGTATTTCGAGGTAGCCGCCGGGTTCGGCCCAGGGGAGCAGGGCGCGGAGGAATTCGCGGACGCCGGGGGTTTGGCCCCGCTCGCGGCAGCCCAGGAGGTACCGGCGCAGGTTCATATAGGTGTTGAGCCGGACGCCGGTTTCGGAGATGCGCTGGGCCAGGTGCCTGGGGCCGTCCGTTACCGGGTCGAAGGGCGGGGGTTCCTGGTGGTTGGCAAGGGCAGCGTCCCACTCTTCGCAATAGTCTTCGGCAAGGCGGCGGAGGCGGACTACTTCGAGTTCGGGGGCGAGCTTGCGGCAGAGGGCGTTGACGCGGCGGCGGAGTTGGGAGAGGGACATTGCGGCACTTCCTGAGATTGAGTTAGGGGCAAGATTTGTTTTTCCCGGCCATTTGCGGCCATACCCGGCCATTGGGCGGTGTTGGCGGCGGCGCTTCCTGAGATTGAGTTAGGGCGGGATTTTGTTTTTGCGGCCAGTTTTGCGATGTTGGCGGCGGCACTTCCTGAGATTGGGTTAGGGGCGGGATTTTGTTTTTGCGGCCAGTTTTGCGATGTTGGCGGCGGCACTTCCTGAGATTGGGTTAGGGGCGGGATTTTGTTTTGCCGGCCAGTTTTGCGATGTTCGCTGCTGGCCGGGAAAGGGCAGTGCAGGCAGCGCCCGAGGGGATCCTGGGCGGGTTGGGCTGGACAGTAATATTATGGTAGGGAGTTGTTATCGGGGTTGGCAAGGGGGCGGTGTCAGAGGTTATTTACACAGATAACAGGATGGACCGGATTTTCAGGCGTGAGGGAGGTCAGAATAGTTTCGCAATTTTCTCAACTGTCAGCAATTTCCGGCCAAGATTATACAAGCAGGGAAGAGCGCAGCAGGCAACGATGAAACAAAGACTACACGAAATTCTGGAAGTCGGAGAAAGCGGCGACCGAGTGAGCCAAGTGGTAGATACCTTGCTACTGCTGCTAATTATAAGCAACGTAGTGGCGATCATCATCAGCACCGATGCGCGCCTCTATAATGTCGCGCCCGACTTTTTCATCTGGTTTGAGGGCGTGTCTTTCGTCATATTCGCCGTTGAGTATACGCTGCGGCTATGGGTATGCACTGCGGATCCCCGGTTTGCCCAACCGGTCACCGGACGGCTGCGCTATATGCTGCAGCCGCTGATGGTGACCGACGCAATAGCAGTGATGTCGTATTTCGTCATTCTGCTGCTGCCCTTTACCTCGCTGGACTTGGGGGCTTTCCGTGCTTTGCGTCTGGTGAGCCGAATGGCTCGGCTGGCCCGTTATTCGGTGGGGCTGCAGCATTTGGCCTCCGCTGTCTCTTCGAGGAAAAACGAACTGTTAGCCGTGGTGTCGGTAGCGGGGGCGCTACTGGTGTTGGCCGCGTCGCTGATGTATTTCGTGGAACGAGATGCCCAGCCGGACAAGTTTTCCAGTATCCCAAAGGCGATGTGGTGGAGCATCATCACTGTGACCACCGTCGGCTATGGAGACGTTGCGCCTGTTACTCCATTGGGCCGCCTGCTGGCCGGGGTGATTGCGCTGCTGGGCATCGGCATTTTTGCGCTGCCGGCGGGCATTCTGGGTTCCAGCTTTATGGAGCAGGTCAGCCAAGAGCGCAATCTCTCTGCCTTGAGAACGTGCCCGCACTGCGGCCGGGAAATTGAATAACCACCGCCTAGAGACAGTCGAAGGCGCCGGCTTACAAGCAGGGGCCGCGGCATAACGAAGCTATGCCAAGAGAGCCTGTAATAATGCTGGATATGACTGCTGACAAGGCCGCCAGCGCTTTCGCTATGACGATAACCGATGCGAGGCAGGATTCCCATACGGACCGGATCCGGTCAAATGATTTTGGGCTAACGCCACCAACAGCGGCGCTTCCCGATAAGACCTGTGTCCGGTTTCGCTTTTGGCCAGAGCAATAGCAACAACGCCGACGCTCTACGGCCAGCTCGCCCTGAAGAAAGACGCATTATAATCTATCGTATGACGCAGTTATTCAGACTTTCTCTGTGGGTGATGCGGCGGCGGCTACGCAGCTCTTGGGGGTTGTCTGCCGTGACTGCCCTGGGCATCTTTACCGCAGTGATAATGCTGAGCGCCACTGCCCTCTACTCGGCGGCGCTGGCGGAGGCTGGGGTGCGGCACGCCCTGTTCAGCGAGCAGCCGGGTTCGTTGCACATACAGATCCTGGCTCAGAACCGACCCCTGGGCCCGGAAGACTACGCCGAACTTCGCGGCATAGCCGAGGAGACGGCGCAGCGGAGAATCGGCCTCCTGACGGTAAACCAAGAACGCTTCGGCCGCACGCAGACCGGAATGGCAGTCACCACAAATCCCGTACCTCGCAGCTCTTCCTTGGGCGCTCCTTCAGGAAGGCCATTCTTTATGACCGGGTTCGTGGAACATTCCCGCATCCTCGAAGGGAATTGGCCCCGCACCCATACAAGCGCGGGAGGCGGAACGTCCGGGCCCGACGGAGTTGAGATGGAAGCCGTCGTCGGGCGGCGCGTCGCCAAGGACATGGGTTATGAGGTAGGCACAAAGCTCTTCATTACGCCTTTCAGGGCCGCGCCGGAAAAGCGAATCATACTCAACATTGTGGGAGTGGCCGACCCCATTGACCCTAGAGAAGAGTACTGGCTGGGGGCGCCCAACCAGTTCAGCGTCCAGACAGTCGGGGAGATGCTGGTCGTGCCGGCCTACATCACCGAGGAGGACTTCCTGCAAGTCCTGGGGCGCCGTTTCCCCACTGCTGTCGGAGACTTCGGTTTCAATCTTTTTGTTGATCCGGCGGTAATTACCGCCGGGACGGTGGAGGCTACTCAAGAAGCCTTGTCCGGGTTGGAAACGGACCTCAACAAATCTTACCCGCGAACCTTCGTTTTCAGCCGCTTGGGACTGACTCTAGAAGAGTTCAAGAGAGACCTGACCCTTGCCAGGGTGCCTATCTACGTGTTCATATCCCTAGTCTTTATCATAGTTCTGTATTTTCTGGCATTGATTACCGGGATACTGGGCCGCGGCCAAGCGGATGAACTTGGTCTGATGCGCAGCCGGGGAGCCAGCGTCATCCAGGTATGCGGGGTATTGCTTCTTGTCGAGAGCATCATAGCTCTGGCCGCTGTAGCCATTGGCCCTATGCTGGCATGGCTGATTGTTCGCTTCCTTCTTCTGCCCACCTTTGGCGAACTGGACGGTGGCCCGATTCAGGTTGTTCTATCTGGGGATATGTACTGGACTGGGGCAGCGGGCGCAATCCTGTCTGTAGCCGTACTGGCAATTTCGGCAGCCGGACGGGCGCGGACAACGATTGCCGACACTCAAGCCGGCCGCTCTCGGCCGCCTGCGATCTCATTTTTTCACCGCTACTACCTGGACCTAGTGGCCGTCCTGGTCGCCGGATTGGTCTGGTGGCAGTTCCAGCAGCAGGATGGCTTCGCTTCCCGCGCTTTGGCGTCGCGCGGTCTTGAAGTGGACCCGGTCCTGATTCTCGCTCCGGTCCTGGCGCTGCTTACCGCCGCATTGCTTCTGATGCGAGTCCTGCCTTTGCTGGTTCGCTCGGTGGTATGGCTGTGTATGCGGGCCGGGCCTGGGTGGTCTTCCGTCACGCTGGCCCGTTTGGCTCGAGACCCGGTTCTGCCGTCGTCACTGGCAGTTCTGCTGATGTTGGCCGCAGCCTTGGGCGTGTTCGGCGCCACCTTTCAGTCCAGCTTGTCGAGAAGTCAAAGCGACCAGACCCTTTACCGGATTGGCGGCGATGCCGTGGTTTCCGGACCAGGGGTCACCCCGGGTCTCGCCGACAGCTTGGCATCTGTACCTGGAGTGCAAGCGGCAACACCCATTCTGCGCGATTCAGTCAGTTTGATTGAAGGACATACCACCGTACCCGCATTGCTGATTGCCGCCGACCTGCAAGCAATGGCGCAGTCGGCCTGGTTTCGAGATGACTTCGCCAACGCCACACTTCCGGAGTTGGCCTCACACATCCACCCTTCGACAGGCTCAGGTCAGGCTGGCGGCGCTTACGGCCCCAACTCCGCTGGGCGAGTCGGCGTCCCTCTTCCGTCCGGCATAGAGAGAATTGGAGTATGGCTGGAAACCGGAGAACTGAATGACCGGGAACTGCAAGCCAACATCAACGTATGGGCGCGGCTGGCCGATACAGATGGGCGATACCGCAACGTTTCCCTCGGTAGGTTCGGAGGCCCAAGGGGTGATACGGCCCTGATCTCGCCCCTTGTACAAGAATCGTCCCTTGTACAAGAGACGCAGGGCTGGCAGTTCATAGAGGGCGAGCTGCCGGAGCGGTTAGCCGCAAGCGACCGGCAGTTGTTCCTGACAGCGATTTTTTTCAGCACCAGCTCTTTCGCAAGGGTGGCTGCAGCCCGTATCCACATAGACGGCTTCACCGCCTTCGGCTCATCGCTCCCGAAAGAAGGCGTCGTGCTGGAAGAGTTCGATACTATCGGCAACTGGAAACCCCTTGGCGCCACCGGGAGCGTCCCAGACAGCCTGACAACCGGCCCTCCTCGCCCCCACAAAGATCAGGCTGGCCCGTCCCTTGAGCTTGCCGAAGGGGTGGGGAGCCTTACCTTCTCTTGGGAAGAGCCTTTCCGGGGCGAGCAGCGGGGCATTCACATCTCGCCAGTTTCTCTTCCTCTCCCGGCCATTGGCGGCGCCGGACTGCACCGCGGGCAAACCCTGCGCATCGAACACGGCCGCGCTTCCATTCCAATAGAAGTGGTGGAAGTGAGCGACTTTTTTCCTACGGTGACCAACTTCCGGCGTCCGTTCCTGCTTCTGGATATCAACGGCTACCTTTCCTACCTGCGGTTTCTGCCTCCGGGCAGTGGGCAGGCTTCTCCACAGGAGATTTGGCTCTCCCTGGATCCGGCATACGACCGCAATACTGTGACTGCCAGGATTGCGGACCAACTGCCACCACTCGCCTCCGTTACAGACCGGCAGGCGGCGGCAACTGATGCTTCCCGAAATCCTCTGGCCGGAGGGGGCTGGAACGGACTCACCGGACTGAGCATGACCGGGATAGGGTTGGTCGTATTGACCGCCCTGTTGCTGCACAGCGGGGCCCCATATCTGTACAAGTACGGGCAGGCGGGGAGCATGGATACGGCGGTTGCCAGGGCGCTGGGTATGTCCAAAGGGCAACTTTTCTTCTCTATGGTGGCAGAAAAGTGGCTGATGGGCGGCGCGGCCATTGTGATCGGGGCAGTTATCGGTTACTGGCCCGGATTGGCGCTGGTGAGACTTCTCGATCCCATTTCCCAATCAAGCGCGTCACGGGGCGCCAGCCTGGTGCCGCCTATGATTCCCGAGGTACACGGCGTGCTGCTGTTCTCGGTTCTGATCGGCTTGATAGCAGCCTTGACGGCTTCGGCTGTCTTCGCAGCGTTCTTGGCCCAGCGCGCAAAGCCCGTTGACGCCCTGCGGGGAGGGTCATAGGACGATGGCTTCGCTCCTGAGATTTGCATACGTGATTGCAGTCGGACGCTTTCATCCGCATAAGAGCGGGAGCGGTTGGAGGCTGGAGTCGGTACTGTTTGGCAGCATCCTGCTGGCTGTGGCGTTGATGGCCAGCGGAGTCATCTTCTCGAACCTGTTAGCTAACGCCGCGTTGCGCGGAGAGCTGTCGCAGGCAGACCCGGAAGACGTTAATTTCTGGGTGCGCTCCTTCAGCAGCAGGGACGACCCGCAAGATGTCGAAGGCCGGCGTCAGGCGTTCAAGGAGAGGGAAGTCTTTGTGGAACAGCAGATGATCGGGCCTTTTGTTCCATATCTCAGGGAGCATTCGCGTTACCTGGAAACTGCTACTTTTTTCTTTCAAGGACGCCCCAACCTGGAAATCGACAAAGACACCAGACCCAGGGGGTCTATCGGATACCTAACCGGCATTTCCAGCCGAGTTAGGGTGCTGGAAGGTCATTGGCCGGAAGGGACGGCTACTCCAGGCCACCCGCTGGACGTGGCAGTAGATAAGCTAGGGGCGGAACTGCTTCAACTGGGAGTGGGCGATGTTATGGAGGTTTTTCCGGCAACATCCTTCTTTGACTGGCCGACAGCCGAAGTGCGCATCGCCGCCATCTTCGAGAGAGTGGATACCTCGGATGAATTCTGGTACGGATTATCGTCTGCCGCCAGCCGAAAGGATGACCGGTGGACCCTGATACCTCTTTTTGCTGACGAAGACGCTCTGATTGAGAGAGTCTTGGGAACGTATCCTTCATTGTATGCCGATACGACTTGGTATTTCTTCCCTGACTGGCAGAGGATGCGCGCCAACGAAGTCGAAGAGGTGCAGGCAATACTCGCCGGCATCCAGGGTTCACTCTCCACAGGACTGAAGAACTCCAGCTATTCGATACGGCTGGACAACCTGCTCCGCAGCTTCGAGGAGCAACTTCTACTGGCCCGTTTGCCTTTGTACCTAGTGCTGTTTTTGGTTACCGGTATCCTGGTCTACTACCTGGCTCTAGTGGCTGGCCTGATTGTGCGATCCAGGTCAGGCGAAATCTCCGTGCTCAAGAGCCGGGGAGCTATGGTCTGGCAGCTCAGTGTTCTTGGCCTCGGCGAGGGGCTGCTGTTGGCCGTGCCCGCCGTGATCGCAGGCCCCTTCCTTGCATTGGGAGTAGTCAAGCTGCTGGGCGTGATATTCTTTGAACTGAGCGGATCCTCCGATGCCCTGGCGGGAGTGCCAGCCGACATTTCCCAAGAAGCCTTCCTCCTCGGTCTGGCCGGCGGCGGACTGGCCGTGTTGGTCTTCACGGCGGCTACCCTGGCTGCGGCCCGCCGGGGCAGCATCGAAGCGCGACAGGCCGGGGCGCGTCCTCCCACCGTCAGCCTGCTTCATCGCTACTACCTAGACTTGGTGCTGCTCACCTTGATCGGGCTGCTGTGGTGGCAGCTTCAGAGCCGGGGCACGTTCTTGGTGCAGTCCCTGGGCAGCCGCGAGTTGACCATTGACTACAGCCTGTTATTGGGGCCGGCCTTGGGACTGGCCGCTGCCGGGCTGATCGTGCTGCGCCTGTTTCCTTGGGCCGCAGGGGTGCTGGCCCGCGTAGCCGGGCCGGTGGGGCCAGCCTGGCTGGTGCACGTGCTGCGGCATCTGGCCCGCGACCCCCTGATGCCTGCGATGCTTATAGTTTTGGTGATGCTTGCTACCGCCCTCGGCGTAATGGGCAGCGCTTTCTCTTCAACCCTGGAGCGCGGCCAGCAGGAACGAGCATTATACGAAGCCGGCGCGGACTTGCGCGTCCAGCACGGCGGCTGGAATCAGGCCGGAGGAATGGTCGCCAATCACGAGACCATACAGGGCATAGAAGGCTTATCGGCCGCCGCCGATGTATTCCGCTCCCCTGGCTACCTCACTACCACGGGCTTCAGCACCTCCGGCACGCTTCTGGCGGTTGACGCCGAAAGCATCTCCGATGTCGCGTGGTTCCGGGAAGACTTTGCCGACGGTCGTTCCCTCGCAGACCTGTCGCTAACGCTGAGGCACGGCGTCTCTGAGACGCTTAATCCCGATTCCCGCGCAAATATCGGGGCAGACGGCATCCCCTTGCCCTCCAGCGCAACGGCTCTGGCGCTCTGGGCCAGACCAGGCGATTCCGCCAGAGGGGTTGACCTCTGGGCGCGCTTCCGGGACTCGGAAGGGCGCATTGCGGACGCCCGCTTGGGAGATTTACAGGACACACAGTGGGCGCGCTTCCTATTCGACCTGACTACTCCGATCCCGAGCAATGAAGGAATAATCGGAAGAGGGCAAAGCACGGCCTTGAAGCCGCCCCTAGAGCTGATTTCCTTTTCGGTCCGCAGCCGCTTCAATGAAGGCGCCGGGGGAGCGGTATTCCTCGGGAGGGTGGAGACGGAAACACCGGACGGCGTAACAACGATACACGACTTCAGCTCCACGAATGGCTGGCATATCATCGAGGACTTTCGCAAGCCCGGCTTGTATTCCCTGGAGCCCAGCCAGTCCGCTGCTGCCGGGGAGTTCGACGTAACCAGCCGGTTCAGTTGGGCCTCTGGGGGTGTTGGGCTGAACGGGATCAGGGCCGGAGCAGCAGACGAACCGATTCCCGCGTTGGTCAGCTCCCAGTTCCTGGAAGTCACTGACGCCGAAGTTGGCGATACTATCATCCTGGGTATGTCCACCTATGCCCTGCTGCTGGAAGTGGCCGCCGAAGTGGAATTTTTCCCCACTCTGAACCCAGACGACCGGCCCTTTGACGTAGTTGACCTGCCCCGGTTTACCCAAGCGACCATCCGGTACAGTCCGCGTCCGCCTCGCGGGGCAAATGAGTTGTGGCTGGCCGGGGACGGTTCCCACCCGAAACAACACGGCCCGGAACAATACGGCCCGGAGCGTTCCGGCATCGATACTGAGGCAGTGTCGGCGGCGTTGCGCGAGCAGGGAGTAAGCGTCAGGAAAGTCCTGCACGCCCCGACCATGGTTGCCTTACGGGTCGAGCAGCCGCTAATCAACGCCGGGTGGGGCGCTCTGCTGGTTCTGCTGTTTCTGGCGGTCGCCTTGGCCAGCGCTTCCGGTCTGTTGCTGTTCTCTCATCTGGACGCCAAGGAAAGGCAGACGGAGTTTGCGCTGCTCCGAACTCTGGGAATTTCCCGGGGACAGATGCAACGTATCTTGTGGCTCAATTTGTTCTTGATGGTCATCTGTGGCGTCGGGCTGGGAACCTTGCTCGGCTGGCTTATGGGCGCCAGCGTGCTACCACTTATGGAAGTGGTCGAGGAAGGCGCCCGCGCCACTCCCTCGCTGGTGCTGACTACCGACTGGCAGCGCTTGCTGGTATCCTACGCTATCCTGTCCGCAGTAACCGGCCTCTGCGGTCTTTGGCTGACTTGGTTGACTGCAAAGTTGCAACTGCAACAGGTACTCCGCATGGGAGAATGACAACAGCTATGGACTCGCAAATCCAGTATCGCAACGCCCCTGCGACATCCCTCCCTCTCTCCCAGAAAGAGGGACGGGGGAGCCGCCCTCACCCCGGCCCATTCGTCGTTTGCCGCGACCTGTTCAAGATCTACAAGCGGGCCGACCTAGAGGTAGTGGCCTTGCGAGGGCTGGACCTGATTATTGAACCAGGTGAACTAGTCGCCATCGTCGGGGCCAGCGGCAGCGGCAAGAGCACTCTGCTGAACATTCTTGCCGGCCTGGACCGGCCATCGGCGGGACAGGTGAGGGTGGGCCAGCGGGACCTGCTGGACATATCGGAGCAGGGGCTGGTGGAATACCGCCGCCAGGATGTAGGTTTCGTCTGGCAAGCCACCGCCCGCAACCTGCTGCCTTATCTGAGCATAGCCGACAACATTGAGCTCCCCATGGCATTGGCCGGGCAACCCGGAAGCCGCCGCCGAGACTGGGCAATGACATTGCTGGAAGCCTTGGGCATCGGCGATAAAGCGTCGCGGATGCCCCACCAACTTTCCGGCGGCGAGCAGCAGCGGGCCGCCATCGGCGTCGCCCTCGCCAACCAGCCGCCTCTGCTTCTCGCCGACGAGCCTACGGGAGAACTGGACACCGCCAACGCCGTGCTGGTATTTGAGATGCTCCGAACCCTAAACCGCAGCTTCGGCGTAACCGTCATCATCGTTACGCACTATCCGGCAGTCTCGCAGTTCGTAGACCGGGTGGTGCATATCCGCGACGGGCGCATCAGCTCCGAAACAATATCAACCGCATCGTACCGGCCGGACGGCGCGCGCACCGAGGACGAGTTTCTGGTGGTGGACGAGGCCGGGCGCCTGCAACTGCCCGAGGAATACGCCGACCGCTTCCGCCGTCGTGGACTGGCCAAGATATTTGTGGAAAACGGGGGCTTGGAAGACGGGCGCATTACTCTCTTGCCGCCCGACGGGCATCCCGGAAGCAGCCAGAGTACGCCTGAATGAGTGACGGAATTATCTCAGCTTCCTCCCTGACCCGCGCGTTTGAGAGCGGCGGCTCGACGATATGGGCAGTGAACGGCGTAGACCTGGACATAAGAGCAGGTGAAATGCTGGCGGTAACCGGGCGTTCCGGCTCCGGCAAGACCACCCTGCTCAACCTGCTTTCGGGGCTGGACCAACCCACCGGCGGCGCGGTGTCGTTCCGGGGAGATGACCTGTCGCGGCTGCCCGAGAAGGAACTGGTGGAGCTCCGCCGCCGGAAAATCGGGTTTGTCTTCCAGTCCTTCGGGCTGATGCCGTTGTTGTCGGCCCAAGAAAACGTGGAACTGCCCCTTCACATCATCGGCGTTTCTTGGCGGGAGCGGCGGCGGCGGGCTCAAGAAACGCTGGACTCAGTGGGACTGGGAACAAGGGCCCGTCACAGGCCCTATGAGCTATCCGGCGGGGAACAGCAACGGGTATCCATCGCCCGCGCGCTGGTAACCCAGCCGGAGGTGGTCTTCGCCGACGAACCCACCGGGGAACTTGACACCACCACCGCGCGCTCCATTGCCGCAATCCTGCGGGAAATCTCCGCCAATGGCGCCACCGTAATCACCGCCACCCACGATCTGTCGCTGGCAGAGGCCGGAGACCGGCGCCTGGAAATGGTGGACGGCTCCCTGACCTCCTGCGATTAGGGGTTCCGTTCTTTTTTGGAGTACGGCTTTATGACAAGCTAAAAAAGAACGGAACCGGTTAAGATATTCGTCAGTTTCAGTAGTTCTTTTTATAGTTTGTCGAAATATGCGGCGATAAATAACGGTAGCGACTTAACTCGCTACCGTGTTTTTGTGCTCCCTGTAGCTCAATTGATGTGAGCGGTCTCTTGGGGAGGTGGGGTGGGGTATGTGAGTGTTTGAGCGCCAGAGGCGCAACCGAGAGAGTTCCCGATTCAGAGTTTCTACAAGGGAGTAAATCGCAGTGAAACGGATACATCTATTGGTCGGCTCCTGGCGGCGCTGGGCTTGGCTTTGGTGGCAGGGTCAGGCGTGGTCTTCGCCAAGGGACATGAGACCCCACGGAACCAAAGCATCATCTGTACGGCCAACACACAGCAGCCTCACAATTCAACCCACCGCGTCACCAGAATCAACGTCGTCAGCACAGTTAAATGCACCGGCAACGTGCAGGAACTGGAGATAAGAGTCATACTCCAAGTGGAAGACTGTATCTGGCTCTTTTGCTGGTGGGATAACGTGGGACCTACCGGGTATGACCACAAACCTGGGGAGAGGGAGGTTCAAGCAAACTCATCAATCGCCTGCGTCCCCGGCCATTACAGGGGATACAGCGAGGAAAGAATCGTGTGGCCCAACGGTGATGCGGAAACCGGCTGGGGTTACTCAGCCGATAGGTCGCTCTCTTGTTGATTCCAAGAGTAGCTTCTAACGGGCAGGCCCGGTGTATTCCTGCGCCGGGCCTGTTCTGTTTCAGACGCCAGATCGCCGGACATCAATGGCCTGATATCGTATTCAAGCTCATTGACTGGCGGGAGCGAGATGCCTGCCTGTAGGAAACTTCCCGAAAGCCAGAGTGTGCCTTCGGTATTCCACGACCACATCATGGTGGTTCCAGCTTCCGACGTGAGGCGGACGAAAGGAGCAGTCAGGATTGATAGGAAAGTCAGGTGGATGCCGTCCCACTGGGTTGCGACGCCGGGCCAGTCTGGAGTCAGCGTACCTTCTCCCGCAGGGCTGTTCCGATGCTGATTTGGTCGGGGGTGGTCCGTGCACAGGGAATGCCAGTCAGCAGGGCCTTTAACCTCAAGAACGCGGGCAGACTCGTCCGTTTCGGCTCTAAACCTGTCCCGCTGGTGCTGATCATACGGCCAGTCCCCAACACCGTATGCGATGATTGTGTCCAAGCATGAAAGTTCGCCGTGCAGGGTGGAGGTGAAACGCCATTCCAGAGGACGTTCGGCATAAGACTCCCAAACTGGGGCACCTTCAAGGGGAGGCGATTCAGTGGACGGGTCGTCCGGTATCACCATCTGCTGTCCTGGGTTCATGGGCGATGTCCACCATTGGCTTCCGGGATGGATTACGGCTTCGCGAGCCAAGCCTGCCAAGCGGGGTGCAGAGGAAAGCAGCTTCGCAACATCGCGGTCGAATGTGCCAGACCACGGAGTGATACGGCGCAGGACGGACGCCAAGCGAGAGAAAGCCTCAAAGGGTGCGATCGCAAGGTCGATAGGAACCTGGTCCCTTTCAATAGTCAGCAAGAAAGCGCACCCGACGGGGCAGGCCAACAGTGGGTCAGGATCTATCTCAGTCATGGTTTTTCACCTGTTTCCAAATGAATAGGATCGCCTGGAGTCCCAAGACCCTACAAGCGATAAGCCCAGCGGCAGCCCATCTAGGGGCGTTAGTAGCAGATTGTCCTAGGGGGAGTCCGGCAAGTCCGGCGATGCACAGCAGACTACGGCCTGGTAGCGCACCCGGTTCTCCAGATCGTCCACTTGGCGCGCCCACTACTCTACCCCCCGGCGGAGTCCTTCCACCATCAACTCATCGGTGCCGGGGTTGTTGAGCAGTCCCTCCTGGGGAAAGACGCAAATCTCGATGTCCATGGCCCACTTGAATTCCTCGACCAGCGGCAGGATGCCCTCCAGACTGCGAAGGCCGATGACCGGGTCCACTTCCAGATGGGCGCGCATATGAGTCGTGCCGTTGAGTACGCACTTCTCCAGCGTTCGCTTGGCGCGATGATACACGTCCTCGGCGGTGAACTCCTGCTTGAGGCGGGCCACCTCCCCGATGGCCTCGTCCAAGCCGCCCTGAGTAGAGGTAAGGCGGTCAAGGATGCAGGACTTGTCCAAGTGGATATGCGTCTCGACAAAACCGGGCGCGATGAGACGGCCGCCGAGGTCAAGAACCTCGGCCTCGGCGGCCAGTCCGCGCTCAATAGCGGCAATACGTCCCGCTTCGATGCCAATGTCCACCAAGGGCGCATCCCTGCCATCAGTGATTCTGGCGTTCCGAAGGATGGTATCCATAGCGTCCTCGGATTAACGGTGGCTTATCAGGCCCTCGTCCATCATTGCCTTGATGGCGCCGTCGAAGGATTCCAGGCTCTGATCTATGTCGGACTCCGTATGAACGCCGGACAGAACTCCGCTGGTGCGGGACATCAGGTCAACGCCGCGGACCTGCAAGGCTTGGCGGAAGCTGGTCTGAATCTCAGACGATACGCCCTTGAGAACGTTGGCGTCTAGCCCTTCGATGGAGCGTGCGCCGAAATAGATGTGGAAAGTGGAAGACTCGCCGTAAACGGAAGCGGCTACTTCGTAACGGTCAACCACCTCTTGCAGACCTGTTCGCAGTCGCGCGGCCATGGCATCAGCCTGCGCCTGCATATCTCCAGTGGCAACGATGCGCAGAGCGGCATTGCCGGTGGCGGCGCAGTAAGGGTTGGCGTTGAACGTGCCGCCGTGGTAGACCCGCTCGAAACGGTCATGATGCGAGTCGCCCGTCTGCTCCATCACCGCCATCACGTCATCCCGTCCGGCCACCGCGCCGCCCGGCAGGCCGCCAGTCAGAATCTTCGCCATGGTGCAGAGGTCGGGCCGGATGTTCAGCGCCTCTTGCAGCCCGCCGGGACTCCAGCGGAACCCGGTGATAACCTCGTCCAGAATCATCACCACGCCGTACTTCTCTGTCAATTCCCGGACGCCCTCCACGAAACCGGCCTGGCGGGGAACGGTGCCATAGGACGCCCCTGACCCTTCGGTGATGACCCCGGCGATGTCATTGTCGGTGGACAGCGCACGCTCCAAGGCGTTCAGGTCAGGCGGCAACACCAACACTGAGTCAACAGCGCCCTTTGGTATTCCGGTGGACGACGGCACATCGAAGGGGGCCAGATTGCCCGGCATAACGTAGTCGTGCCAACCGTGGTAGTGGGACTGCCAGCGCACAATTTTGTCCTTGCCGGTATAGGCCCGGGCCACGCGCATTGCCAGCGACGTGGCCTCGGCGCCGGAACCCACGAACCGCACCTTGTCGGCGCAGGGCATCAGGTTACAAACGCGCTCGCCCCACTCCAGCGCCGCCTCCACCGGGGAGCCGTAGTGCGACCCCGCCGGCGCTGCCCGCACCAGAGCCTCCACTACCTCCGGGTGGGAATGGCCCAGCAGCAGCGATGCCGAACCCAGCCCATAGTCTATGTATTCGTTGCCGTCCACGTCCCACTTGCGCGGGCCTTGACCCCGTTCTATGGTGATGGGAAACGGGTCGGCCACGTAGCCGTCGTGGCCTGCCCCGCCCGAAGGAAAATGCTGCTGGAAACGGGGAAACAGGGCCGCCGACTTAGGGTTTCTGCGAATATACGCCTCGCGGATTGTCTCGGCCATCGTATTCCTCCTGCGATAGGCGTGCAGCCTATCTGCCTGAGCGCATTTTACTGCATCGGCGTCCTCTCCGGGCAGTGATTGCCAAAACCGGTACAATACTGGCGGATCCAAGCCAAGGAATCATCCCGCAGCCTTAGATGCCGGAATATCAGATAACAGCCGACTGAGGTTGACGTTTTACAAACCAGTGAGTATACCTGTTGGGGCATTCGCGCCTGCGGATGCCGCCACCACTCAGGAGGGAAATCAAGATGGCAGAACTCAGCCCCGCGCGCGTTCTGGAGGAACTGAAAAATAACGGCGTTACCCACGTAGTCTGGCTGCCGGACAGCGAGACGAATTTTCTCTACGTGCTGATGCGCGACGAGCCGACTCTTGACCTAGTGCCTGTCAGCCGTGAGGGCCACGCTTTTTCCACCGCCGCCGGACTGGCCGCCGGAGGCAAGAAGCCGGTCATTCTGATCCAGAACACCGGGATGATGGAGTCTGGCGACTCCCTTCGCGGCTGGGGCATAGGCATGAACACGCCGGTGGTGATGATGGTGGGCTACCGCGGCTGGACCCGCCACGGCGTCATCAACGACACGGCGGCGTTCTACACCGAGCGGTTCCTCCACGCCTTTAACATCAACTACTATCTGGTGGAGTCGGATGAAGATGCTGACCGCATCTCCGTAGCCTTTGCCGAGGCTTCCAAAGAAAAGAAGCCGGTAGCCGTGCTGGTCGGGGACGAGTACCACGGATTCAACGTGAGCCGGTAAGGGGACTTGAGCTAAGGAAGTGATTCGCAATGATGAAGACAGCAGAGATGCTGGAGGTTTTCAACAAGCTGCGCGGAGACGCCATTGTAATACCAGGCCGCGGCGGGCGCTACTGGGTCAACACTAGTGACCGGCCAGACCGCGACCTCCCCTTGGGCGATCCGGCCATGGGCGGCCATGCGTCCTTTGCCTTGGGACTGGCGCTCGCCCTGCCAGATCAGCGGGTAGTGCTATTCGACTCCGAGGGCGACGTTCTGATGGGAATGGGCGCGCTGCCCACCATCGCAGAAAAAGCGCCCAAGAACCTGTATCATTTCATGCTGGACAATGGCGTATACGCCACCACCGGCGGCCAGCCCGTGCCCAACGCCGACATAATGGCCTACGAAGTCGTGGCCCAAGGCTGCGGCTACCCGGCCACCTACTCCATAGACAACCTAGAGGACTTCAGCAGCCAACTCGAAGAAATCCTCAGTCAGCCCGGCCCGGTCTTCGTGGCGCTGAAAATCGACCCGGAAATCATCAACGAACCCATCAACGCCCGTCCCCAGTGGCAGCGCAAGACCCGCAACCAAGCTGTGGCCGATATGAAGGCCGAGCTGGGAATCGGCGAGTAACCACTAAAGGGCCGAGTACGGCGGCCCTACCTGGCAGGCTGCAAACGTCCAGCGCGGTGAGGGTCGCGGCCTTGGCAGCGTCGAGGACGCGTTCGATATCCGCCCCGGCCGGCGCAGAGGTCATCCCCGGCAGGAAACGCACGTCCGCCAGCACAGTACAGAAGTCCGAAACGAAATTGGGACCGCGCAGGTCGTAGTCCCACCAATGATCGCGCTAACGCTTATTCGCGGCAGGCCCGGCAGGTCATCCCGGAAGGTGCAGGCAAACTCCACTCCGTCAATGGCGGGAACAGCCTCGCACATCTTGGCGATGGCGCCAACGCCCTCCTCCTTGCGGCTGATGTGCCGGAATTGCCCAATGCCCGGACAGCCATCTCCGGCACGCCTGCGTGGACAGTAAGGGTGTTGTTGGCCTCGAAGGGTTCCGGGGCAACGGCAATATCGGTCAGCGGGCCATTCCGTTATTGGATTTACCTTTCGAGTTCAACTCGAGTCCAACACCCGGTTGCTGAGAGTTATCTAGGCCTCCGCCGCGCGCAGAGCTTCCACATCCATACCGTAGTCATCCGGTTCGCGGCCCTGGATGGCGGCCAGCACCCGCTCCGGGCTCAGCGGGAGCGTGCGGATGCGGACTCCCACCGCGTCGTAGATGGCATTGGCTATTGCCGCGGGCGGGCCGAATCCCGGCGGCTCGGCCACGGCGCGGAGGCCGAAAGGCCCGTCCTCGCTGGGCACTTCCACCAGCACGTTTTCGATTTCCGGCATATCTATCGCCAAGGGCATCAGATAAGTTGCCAGCGAGGCGTTGCGGATTTGGCCGGTGTCGCGGTCAATCAGGATTTCCTCGCTCAGCGCCCGGCCGATGCCCTGAACCGCGCCGCCTTCGAGTTGCCCCTCTACGCCCATGGGGTTCACCGCAAGCCCCACGTCCTGAGCCTGCACGAAACGGGTGACCTTCACCTGCCCGGTCTCGCGGTCTACCAGCACCTCGGCGCCCTGGGCGTTGAACACCGGATTGTAGGGCATACTGGACAGCGACGCCGTGCCGACTATGGGGCCACCCCGTGAAGACAGGCTCATCCGCGCCAGTTGGCCCAGCCCGATGGACTGCGGGGGATTGTCCACGACGTAGACCGCGCCACCTTCGCACTCAAGCGCGTCGGCCGGCACGCCCAATCTGTCGGCCGCCAACCCCAGCAGCTTGTCCCGCACATCCTCGGCGGCCATCTGCACAGCTTTGCCTTGGCTGTACACGATGCGGCTGCCCCCGCTGGGGCCGGTGAACGGAGCCAGGTCGGTATCCCGTTTGGCGACAATCACCTGCTCCAGTTCCAGTCCCAGCACCTCTGCGGCGATTTGCGCCAGGGAGGTGTCGCTGCCTGAGATATCCACCGAGCCGGTCAGCAAACCCACCGTGCCATCCTCGTTGAGGCTGATGGACGCCGTGGAAGGCCCGCTGCCGCTGCGCCACTCGCCGACGGCCACGCCAACGCCGCGAGCCATCCTTGCATCCGTTGGGGTGGGTTCCGCGCCTGCTCCGGCGCGCGGCAGCGCCATCTTCTCTTTCAGCGCCCCCATGACCTCGGCAAGACCGTGGCGGGGAATGCGGGCGCCGCTGACGCTGACGTCCCCTTCCTCCAGGGCATTCATCTCCCGGAACTCCAGCGGGTCGAGACCCAGCTTGTGGGCGATGACATCCATGTGCGACTCGACAGCGAAGGTCATATCGGCCACGCCGGAGGCGCGATAGGAGCCTACATACACCTTGTTGGTGTACACGCCATACGACCGCAGCCGGAAATTGGGAATGTCGTAGGCGCCCAAGCCGTGCCCCACGCCGGAGTTGGGGCCTGCGCCCAGGTATGCGCCCACGTCGAAAACGCTGCGGGCCTCACGGGCGGTGATGATTCCGGCGCTGGTCACGGCGGTCTTCAGGTAGATGTTGGTCTCCAAGCGCGGGCCGTTGAGGGTGAATGTCTCCTCCCGGGTGTTGACCAGCTTGACCGGACGATGCGTCTTCATCGCCAGCAGCGCAGGGAAGGCTTCCAGGGCCAGCCTTAGTTTGGCTCCGAACCCGCCGCCCAGTTCCATGGCGATTATCTTGATGTTGCCGATGGGCATATCCAGCACCGAGGCCAGTTGCTGCCTCACTTGGTAGGGCCCTTGCGTCGATGCCCAGACTGTGAGCCTTCCGTTGGCTTCCAGGTTGGCGACGCAGGCCATTGGTTCCAAGAAGCCCTGGTTGATGGGCTGAGTGTGGTAAGTCTCTTCGATGATATGATCAGCTTCGGCAAATGCCGAGTCCACTTCTCCCCGGTCGGCATCGAGCATAGTGCAGTTATTGCCGCCGAGGGCGAAGCCGTAACCCTCAAAGCTCTCCAGGTTCGGGTGAACGGTGATCGTGTCGCCGATGAGAGACGCCACCGGGTCAACTACCCGGTTTAGGTCCTCGTATTCCACGCGAATCAGCGACAGGGCTTCCACTGCCGTAATCTCGTCGTCAGCGGCCACTGCCGCTATCGGCTCGCCGACGTAGAACACCTCGTCTCGGGCCATGACCCGGCGGTCGCGCAGCGCGCCGGAACCGAAGAAGACGTCAGGGAAGTCCTTGCCGGTGATGACGCCTCGGACACCGGGCAACGCCTCGGCCTCGCTGGTGTCTATGCTGACTATACGGGCATGGCTGCGGGCGCTGGTCAGCACCTTGCACATCAGCATTTCGGGAAGGTAAACGTCTCCGGCATAGATGGCGTGGCCGGTCACCTTGTCCAGCGCATCTACGCGAACGTGGTTCTTGCCAAGAACGTTGAACTCCGCCATCTCAACTACTCCGTCTCCCTCGAATTTTCCACGGCGGCCATCACCGCCTCTATGACCTTGGAATAGCCGGTACACCGGCACAGGTTCCCGCCGAGTCCGAATTTCACTTCCTCCTCGGTAGGATCGGGATTATTGTTCAGCAGCCCCACGGTGGCCATAATCAGGCCCGGTGTGCAGTAGCCGCATTGCAGTCCGCCGTTTTCGGCAAAGCTGCGCTGCACCGGATGAAGCTCGCCCTCCAACGCCAACCCCTCAATAGTAGCGACCTCGGCATCATGGGCGCTATGAGCCAACACCAGACACGAAGTCACCGGCTGCCCGTTGAGCAGCACTGTGCAGGCTCCGCAGTCGCCCTCGTCGCACCCCTTCTTGGCGCCGGTCAGGTGCAGTTCGTCCCGCAGCATATCCAGCAGCGAGTAGAAAGGCTCCACCGGTATGGTGCGTTCCATCCCGTTCACGGTAATCTGGACAACTCTCTTCATGTCGCCGTCCTATAGAGACTAGTTGGTTATGGTCGGCTCGACGATTATGTCTCCGGATATTCAGAAGTTCAATTGAATGGCGAATCGCCGGTGGTCCTCGTAGGCAAGAGGGTGGCCCGTGGCCGCAGCGGTTGCCTGCTCCAGCGTCCGGCGAGTCAATACTCCAACCATCTCGCGGCGGTAGTCGGCGGTTCCCCGAACGTCGTCTATCGGGCTGGCTTGGGAGACCGCCTGATCCGCAGCCGCCTGCAACAGCTCGGCGTCAAGCTCCCGGCCCCTGAGCATATCCTCGGCGGCGCGGGCCCGCAGAGGCGTCGGGGCGACGGCCCCTAAGGCAATACAGGCGGCGGTGCACACGCCCGACCGGCGATCCACCGTCACGGCAGATGCCACGCCCACGGTGGCGATGTCCATAGCCCCGCGCGGGCTGTGCTTGATGTACAGTGAGCCGGTGTTAGGCGGCAACGGTGGCAGGGTGATCTCGGTCAGCACTTCTTCATGGGTCAACACCGTTTGCCCCGGCCCGGTGAAGAGCTGTTCCAGCGCTGTCTGGCGATGTCCGTCCGGCCCCGACAGACGGCACTCCGCGCCGTATGCCAGCAACGCGGGCAATGTGTCGCCCGAGGGAGAGGCGTTGCAGATATTGCCGCCGACCGTTGCCAGGTTCCGCACCTGCACCCCGGCAAAGGAAGCGGCGGCGGCGGCCAGCGCCGGGTAGCGCTGGCGGATGACCGGGTGTTGCTCCAGCGTCTGAATACTAACCAGCGCGCCCAGCCGAAGCCCGTTTCGTTGGCTGTAGGTCACCCGGCTCAGGCCGGGAACGCGCTGGATGTTAATCACATAGTCGGGCTGCCAGAACCCGGCTCGCCACCGGACCAAGAAGTCGGTGCTGCCAGCGACTATCCTGGCTTGCTCGCCATACCTCCGCAACATCCCGATAGCCTGCCGCAACGTCCGCGCCTCCAAGTATTCGAACCGCCTCATGCCAACCTCGCGCTCTTAACTAACCGCGAGTGTAGTTAGGGCGGGCGTCCAATGTCAACGCGATTTACCAAGAAGGGAGTCTTGACGCTGACGGCGCCATGGAGGTCTCTTAGCCTAATACTGCCCGATGAACTCCAGCACCAAGCCGTTCCAGACTTGAGGCCGCTCCCAAAATCCGGCATGGCCTGCTTCAGGGAGGGAAACGAAACGAGATGCCGGTATATGCGCCGCCAACATCCGCATCAGCGCCGGGGGCGATAGCAGATCGGCTTCCCCGGAGATGACGAGCGTGGGAACCTTCATAGTCTGCAACCGCGCGTAGGTGATAGGCTCACGAAGCGGCTGCGCCGGAACTGCCCCGCCCGGCCTACTGGACGATTCTATTTCCAGCCATCGTCCTGTCTCTTCCGGGTTTATGCCCCGGTACGAAGGGCCAACTTCCCGCAACTCTACTGGCAGATTCTGGATTTCAGGAGGACGGAGGCGGCGTTGCACCTCCAGGTAGGCCTCGTCCTGCACGCCTCCGATTGTATTAGCAGCCACCAAGCTGCGTACCCGCTCCGGGTAGCTCAGGGCATAGTCCAGGGCAGGGATGCCGCCTGCCGCCGTGCCGACCAGATGCACCCGATCTAGGGACAACCCTTCTAGCAATGCGTGCAAGTCGTCGCCGGCGAAGCCCGGCTGGTGCGCTGGCTCCGTGGCTGCGGAACGCCCCCAGGTGCGCCGGTCATAGGTGATGCAACGGTAACCCGCCGCCGTAAACGCGGGCATTTGATAAACCCAGCTTTCGGAGGTGCCGGAGGCGGCGTGAAGAAAGATAACCGGCTCCCCCAGTCCGCCAGTGTCTCCATACCACAAATCAACGCCGGTAAGAGATAAGTACGGCATAGGTTATGGCCTCCCGAAGATGTGTGATTGAGAAGGAGATGCCAGTTGGCTATCACCCTGAGCATATACGCGGCACCGAAGCAAGTGGCAAAGGAATCTCAACTCGGTTTAGGCCGCGCCCGTATTCGCTTCATACCCTATCGGGTAATCATAAATCACTAATGCAAGCAAATGGCGGAGTTCCCAAAGGCAACAAGATTAAACACATCCCCCTCTTCCATCAGGCTTTCAGTCCGACAGACCGGCGGCTATGATCCGCTGTCCCTGACGGCAGACGCCTCTGATGAGGCCTATGGGCGCCTTTCCTTCGCGCTACTCTTAGGAGAATCTATCTTGCTTCGGGCAGTTGCCAGATATGGCGCAGTCCCAATCCGTGTCGGTCACGCGCGGAATAACGGGCCAACTATGCCACGAAGCCGCAGAGGGCCAAGGTGTGGAGGACTGTCAGGTTCAGAGGGTAAACCATCGGAGTTGAGGTTTCCGGGGTAGCTGAGGTTTGGAGGGAACAGACTGGCTTCTTCGGCGTCGGCCCGATGGAGGCGTCCGTGCCACCCTCTATGCGGCGGCGGCGCGGGGGTTATCCAGTGTTGCCTATAGCTACCCGCTAATCACCAAAGCTAGGGCATAGGCAGGGGATATAGCCGGAAGAGACTGCTGCTGCGCCCGTCCATAGCCTACTAACTCTGGATGCCTGATTTATAAATGTTGGCTCCCCGAGCAGGATTCGAACCTGCGACCTAGCGGTTAACAGCCGCCCGCTCTACCGCTGAGCTATCGGGGAACACTGCCAACCCACGGCGAGGCTGACTATAAAAGGCTATTGTATCACCAATCTGCAATCTAGTGAATCCCTAAGCCGGAAAAGAGAAATTTGACATCCTCTTCCCGCTTCCGCCATTTTCGCATTCTCGGGAATCTATGACGGCTCTGAGGCAGGCAGTTCCTGAACCGGCGCAAGCACGTTCCCGATTTCGGAAGGATGACAAAGTACCCGGCAACGCCAGAGTGTGTTGAAATGTCTCAAAAAACTCTTTAGCCGCAAGCCTACTAAAATTTCAGGCCAATAGTTGACTCTGTATGTATCAAGTATTACGATATATTCAAGTCAAGTTTTCCAGCAGGAATCGGATTCAAAGACAAACATTATCGGCGGTGAGGCGGTGCAATGAGCAATTACTACGATGTGCTGGGCGTTGCCAGGGGCGCCACAGAGAAGGATATTCGCCAAGCCTACCGGCGGTTAGCCCGGCAGTACCATCCCGACGTAAACAAGAACGATGCGGCGGCGGAGGACAAGTTCAAGGAAATCAACGAGGCATACGGAGTCCTCTCAGACGAAGACTCCCGAAAGAAGTATGACCGCTACGGCGACAACTGGCGTCGCGCTGATGAGTACGGACAAGGCGGAGGGCGCGGCCCGTCAGAGGGAGGTTTCCCCGAAATGGATGATGGCGATTGGGATTCGCTACTCACTGGCGGAGGGCGCGGCCCGTCAGAGGGAGGTTTCCGCCGAACGGTTAACAACTCAGACTTCGAGGATATTTTCGCCAATTTTGGCGGACGCGGCGGAACGCCATTCCAGGATTTTAGCGGTAATGCCGGACTCCGATTCGAGGACTTATTCACCGCCGGGCGCGGTCAGTCCCGCCGCCATCCGCCGCCTGAATATCCGGTGGAAGTCACATTGGAAGAGGCTTTCCACGGCGCAACCCGCACTCTACGGCTCAACGATGGGCGCACGCTGGAGGTGAAAATACCACCTGGCGTAGATCAAGGATCCCGGGTACATATAGCCTCCGGCGGCAGTGAGGGAGGCGGCTTCTACCTGGTGGTATCAGTGCTGGAACACGGCGCGTTCCAGCGCGAAGGGCGCGACCTGTATACCGAAGTTGACCTGGAAATCGACGACGCCGTCCTGGGCGCGGAAATCCTGGCTCCCACCCTCACTGGAAAGGTGGCCCTGACCGTGCCTCCCAACACCCCCAACGACCGCCGCTTTCGCCTTTCGGGACTAGGAATGCCCGAGCTGCCAGGGAGGGGGAATCGAGGCGACCTGTACGTTACGGTCAAGCTAATCCTTCCACCTAACCTTTCAGAAGACGAAATCGAATTGTTCCGTCGGCTGAGAGAAATCCGGATGGAACGTTCCGCGGTCAATGGCGCAGCCGCGGCTGAATAGCGCTCTTCAGCAAGAGATCCGGCGACTTCACCTACAACCAACACCCTACAACCAGCATAGGGACAAGCCTCGTGCAAACCAAGGGGGAATTCAGCAATGGCAGCAGAAGAGGAGCGCCTACACGACGAACCCTGCTTCGTCATCAGCGTCGCGGCTCGCATTGTCGGGCTTCACGCCCAAACCCTGCGCCACTATGAACGGGCCGGGTTGATCTGGCCCTCGCGCACTATGGGGCGGCAAAGGCTGTATTCCATGGCCGACATCGAGCAAATTCGCCGGCTGCGGGCACTCACCGAGGATATGGGAGTAAACCTGGCCGGCGCAGAGGTAGCCCTAAAACTGATGGCGCGCATCGAAGAGCTGGAGGCAGAGGTGGCGGCGCTAACCGGCGCTGTCAACATCCTCCGGCAACAGAAGAACAGACAGAATGATGACCGGAACCGCCCCAGCGGGACCGGCTAAGGAGGTGGACTATGACAGCGCAAAACGACCAATTCACCAACCAGGCCCGCCAAGTGTTGCAAACCTCGCAGGAACTGGTGCGCCGCCACCGCCATAGCCAATGGGACGTGGAGCATATACTGCTGGCCCTGCTGGAGCTGGAAGACGGCGTGCCCGCCCGCATCCTGTCTGAATTGGCCGCTCCCGCCGGAGACATCCGGGGAGCCTTGAATCACGCTCTGGAATCTGCCCCCAAGCTGGCCTATGAAGCTAATCAGATTTACGGCACACCCCGGGCGCAGCGTTTGGTCGAGAACGCCCGGGCCGAAGCGGCCCGACTCAACGATGACTTCATCGGAGCGGAGCATCTCTTCGTCGCCGCAGTAATGGAACAACAGGGCGTTTCCGCCGAAATCCTGAAATCCCACGGCATTGACCGCGAGCGGGTGTATCGGGCGTTGATCCAGGTAAGGGGCAGCCACCGGGTGGACGACCCCGATGCCGAAAGCCGCTACCGGTCTCTGGAGCGTTTCAGCATAGACCTCACACAAATGGCGCGGGAGGGAAGGCTTGACCCCGTGGTGGGCCGCGACACCGAAATTCGCCAAGTGATGCAGACCCTTACCCGCCGCCGCAAGAATAATCCGGTAATCATCGGCGAGGCCGGGGTGGGTAAGACCGCCATCGTCGAGGGCCTGGCTCAGCGCATCGCCTCCGGCGACGTGCCTGACTCGTTGAAGGACCGCCGGGTAATGGCGCTGGATCTGTCGGCAATGGTCGCCGGGTCCAAGTTCCGCGGCGAATTTGAGGAGCGTCTGAAATCGGTCATAGATGAGGTCAAGGAAGCCAGCCGCGAGGTGATTCTCTTCCTGGACGAACTGCATACAATGGTCGGCGCAGGCGGCAGCGAGGGCGGCATGGACGCCAGCAATATGCTGAAACCTGCCTTGGCCCGCGGTGATATGCAGTGTGTCGGCGCCACCACTTCCGACGAGTATCGCAAATACATTGAGCGGGACTCTGCCCTGGAGCGGCGCTTTCAGGCCATCTACCTGGAAGAGCCATCGGTTGAGGCCACGGTTGAAATACTGAAGATACTGCGGCCGCGCTACGAGGGCCACCACAAGGTGACCATCACCGACCAGGCCCTGGAAGCGGCTGCCCGGCTCAGCGACCGCTATATCACCGGGCGCCAACTGCCGGACAAGGCGGTTGACTTCATAGACGAGGCTGCCAGCAAGCTGCGAATTGACGCGGAAATCCTGCCTGCGCCGCTGAAAAAACTGGAAGAGCGCATCCGTTTCCTGAATGATCAGGAAGCGTCTGCCGCCGAGCGTTCCGAATACGAACACGCAGCGGAGCTTCGCACCGAGCGGCTGCGGCTGCAACAGGAATATGACGCCGAGCGACAAGCCCATCCTTCTGGGAGCGAGTCCGACCGGGTGGTGTGCGATATGGATATCGCCCATCTGGTGTCTGTATGGACCGGCATACCCACCGGGCGTCTGCTGGAAGGAGAAGGAGAGCGCCTAGTCCACATGGAAGCCGACCTGCACCGGCGCATCATCGGGCAGCACGAGGCCGTGGCGGCCGTGGCCGAAGCCATTCGCCGCTCCCGCTCCGGCCTGGGAGACCCGCGCCGGCCCATCGGCAGCTTCATCTTCCTGGGGCCTACCGGCGTCGGCAAGACCGAGCTGGCCCGGGCGCTGGCCGAGTTCCTGTTCGACGACGAAGCCAACATGGTCCGCGTAGATATGTCGGAATATATGGAACGGCACACCGTCTCGCGTTTGGTCGGCGCGCCTCCGGGTTATGTTGGCTATGATGAGGGCGGGCAGCTCACCGAGGCGGTGCGGCGGCGGCCCTACCGGGTGTTGCTGCTTGACGAAATCGAGAAAGCGCACCCCGACGTGTTCAACATCCTGCTTCAGATTCTGGAAGATGGGCGGTTGACCGACGGCCAAGGTCGCACCGTTGATTTCCGCAACACCATCATTATAATGACCAGCAACCTGGGGACCGAGGGAATGCGGCGTCAGCCCTTCGGGTTCCGCCCAGACAGCCGCGACAGGCAGGATGAAATGCGGGTGTTGCGAGAATCGGTGGACGCCGCGCTAGGGCGCGCCTTCCGCCCGGAGTTTCTGAACCGGATTGACGAGACTATCGTCTTCCACCCGTTGAACCAAGAGCAGATTGTGCAGCTTATGGTCCGAGATGTGCAAGCGCGTCTGAAGGAACGGGAAATTACCTTTGAGCTGACCCGTGAAGCCTCCTTCTGGCTGGCCCGGGAGGGCTTCGACCCGGTTTACGGCGCCAGACCTTTGCGCCGGGCGATACAACGCCATCTGGAAAACCCGCTGGCCCGGTCGGTGCTTTCCGGCGAGCTATCGCCAGGCGACCACGTATTGGTTGACGCAGGGCCGGACGGGGTCACCCTGGCTAGGCAGGATACCTTCGCTCCGGGCGACAGTGAACCGCTGGAGGCGGCTTTGGTGTAAACTTGGCGCCGCGGTGTCCCGGCACCAATAACTTAATTGGGAAAAGCAAGGCTTTTGCCAAATGAGGGCGGCCTTAATGCAGCGGGCGCAAATCAAGAATGTCCGCATTCACGGAATAAACATCCGCTACGCTGTGGCCGGAGAGGGACCGGCCGTGTTGCTGGTACACGGCTTGGCTTCTTCCATGATTACTTGGTATTGCAACATGGACGCCTTGTCTGACGCAGGATTCACGGCCATAGCCATAGACCTGCCCGGCTACGGCGACTCCGGCTTGGCCAACCAGCTCGGATATGCTCCAGAGAGCGGCGCTCGCTTCTTGGCCGACTTCGCCACCGAACTGGGCATAGAGCGCTTTTCGCTGGTGGGAAATTCAGCGGGCGGCCTGGTTGTCGGTGTGACCGCTCTCGAATATCCAGACAGAGTGGACAGGGTTGTCTTGGTAGCCTCAGCGGGGCTGGGGCGGCGGCTCTCTTGGCCCTTGCGCATAATTTCCGTCCCGGTGCTCGGGGAACTAATCTACAAACCCCGCATGATAAGCAAAACCGCCATGACCAAGCGCATCTTCTTCCGCCCGCCCGCCATTCTGGACGAAATTTTACCGGAGATGATCCGGGTGAGCTGCCTACCTCACGCGCCTCAAGTGATGCTTCGATCCGTGCGTTCCGGCGTCAACCTGCTGGGACTGCGCCGCGAACATCACATTGTAGACCGCCTTCGAGACCTCCCCGGCCCGATCTTGGCGGTATGGGGCGAGGAAGACCTGGTGATACCCCCCGTCAGGGCGGAGGACGTCCGGCGAGCCCTGCCCCGCAGTACGGTACACGTACTCCCGGAATGCGGCCACTGGCCTCAAATGGAAAAACCGGAAGAGTTCAACCGCATCCTCACTGACTTCCTCTCCCAACCGTTCCCTACCGCGGCAGTTTCACGGTTGCCAGCGAGAAGTGACCCAGCGAGCGGCCCCGGAGGGAGAGCGCGGATTCAAGGGCTGACGGCATCGCACAGCCATTAGACACTCCGCCCGGCGCTGCCGGAAAAAACGGCCGCCCAACCGACGAAGCAACGGCCGCAGGGGAAGACGTCGCCTCCATTCCCCGCCACGACGTCCGAATCCTCGCCTTCCACTCCATTGTCGAATGCCTGACCTCCTGTTGGCGGGGCCGCTTCCTGATCCTGCTCGGCGTCGCGGTAATTTCCGCCATTGCCTTCTTTATGCAAGACCGCATCAGTGTCGGCCGGCTGAGCTACGGAGCGGTGGCCGGAGCGGTGCTGCTGGCCAGCGGCGGGCTGGTCGTGCCGGTTCCGGCATTGGCAATAACCTGCACCACCGCCACGTTCCTGAACCCCGCCGCCGTGGCAATCATCGCCGGCCTGGCGGGAGCTATCGGAGAGCTAACCGGCTATTTCTTGGGCTACAGCGGCAGCGGCGTATTGGAGGGCCGCCGTTTTTATCACCGCGTGGAGAACTGGATGCGGCGGCGGGGCTGGCTCCTGCTCTTTGCCATATCTGCAATCCCCAATCCCCTCTTCGACGTGGCCGGCATTGCCGCCGGGGCTCTGCGCTACCCACTGTGGCGATACCTGACAGCCGTGGGCCTCGGCAAGCAGGTCAAGTTCTTCATAGTAGCCTACGCCTGCCACCATAGCGTACAAGGACTGAAGGGCGCCTTTGGACTGTAGCCTGTAATCAGGCCCTTTCGGCAGTGGCGATTGGGCGGCTCACGCTGTATTCTTGTAGCAATTAAATCCACCGTATTGTAGTTAAATCCAGACCGGGGAGGTCCACTTGATACGCGGGCTTGACGGCAAGTTTCCGAAAATACACCCCTCCGTTTTCGTCAGCGAAGCCGCCTACATCGTCGGCGACGTCACCATTGGCGAGGGTTCCAGCGTCTGGCCCGGCGCGGTCATTCGCGCCGACTACGGCGATATCATTGTCGGCAAGAACTGCTCGCTGCAAGACAACTGCACCCTGCACACCGACGACCACCTGGAGCTGGGCGACAACGTGCTGCTGACCCATGGCGCAGTGATTCACGGCGGCAAGGTGGGCAGCAACGTACTGGTCGGCGTCAACGCAGTATTGCTGGAGGACGCCGACGTGGGAGATTACGTGTTTATCGGCGCCGGGGCCATCGTGCGCGGTCACGTGCCGCCCCGCTCGTTGGTCATCGGCGTACCGGGCCAGATTCGCCCCCTGAGTCCGGCGCAGGAAGCCCGGCTGCAAAACCCAACGGCCAACTACGTTCGCAACGCCCAGCGGTTCATCGCCAACGGCCTGGGCCTGCAAATCCCGGCCAATCCCCAATTAGGGTTGGAAATCCCCCAGGCCGGGGGTGCGGAGGAGCAGCAATGACCGCCGCGCCCGAGATTACGCCGCGCCCGTTAGAAGGGCTGCGAGTGCTGGACGTAACCCACATCGTCGCCGGCCCTTTCTGCTCTATGATTCTGGCCGATATGGGGGCCGAGGTAATTAAAATCGAACGCCCCGGCGCAGGCGAGCGAGGGCGCAGCAACGGCCCGTTCATCGAAGGCCCGCAAGGGCAGCGGGTCAGTTCCCGCTACTTGGGCCTCAACCGCAACAAGAAAAGCGTAACCATTGACCTCCGCGAACCGCGCTGCAAGCAGGCTTTCGAGCGTATGGTAACCGAATCCGACGTGCTGCTGGACAACTGGGGGCCGGGAGCGCTGCGCCGCCTTGGCCTGGGCTACGACCGTCTGAACGAAATCAACCCTCGCATCATCTACGCCAGCCTCACCGGCTACGGCGACCCCGACGGCCCGGCTCCGGGCCCATACTCCCACTGGCCCGCCAACAACCCCTGCGTCCAAGGCATGGGCGGCTGGATGACCGTCACCGGCGGCCCGCCAAATGAGTCGGGCGACCCAGGTCCGCAGATGGTCGGAGACAACATCGGCGACTCCGTTCCCGGCGTATGGACGGCGCTGGCGATAATGATGGCGCTGGAAAGCCGCCACCGCACCGGTCAGGGCCAGTACATAGACATGGCGATGTACGACTGTATGGTGGCCCACATGACCAGCACCATGCCCTTCTACCAAGCGACCAGCCAAGTCGCCGGACGGGAGCGGGGCAATATGCTCAGCGCCCAACTCTCCCTGCGGGCCAAAGACGGCTACGTGGTGCTAGCTGGGGCCGGTGGCGCCGAGAAATGGAAAGACCTCTGGCGGCTCATCGGCCGCGAAGACCTAACCGAAGACCCGCGGTATCTGGGCGAAGGCGTCAGCGGCGAGTTCTATATGAACCATTTCGTCCCAGCCATTGAGGAATGGACCAAAGAACGCCCCAAAGCGGAAGTAACCCAACGCCTGATAGAAATCGGCTACTCCATGGGCATGGTGCAGGATCAGGCCGACCTTGATAACTGCCCTCACCTGGAAGCCCGCGGAATGTTCATCAACGGCGGCAACGATATGGGCGGCGTTTTCCGAACCGTCAACACCCCCATCCACCTGGCTGGCACGCCGGGAACGCCCAACCGCCAGCCCCCGCTGCTGGGCGAACACAACGCCGAAGTGCTGTGCGGCATCGGCGGCCTCACTACGGCGGAGCTGGCCGAGCTGGCCGGGGAGGGACGGGTGTAGTACGCAAGGCACAAATCGAGACAATCCAGTTCACCCAGCAAGTTGACTTGCCGTCTTACGGAGTGCTTTACTTCAACTATCAGGCGCCAATCCAGCTCATACGCTCGAGGATTATCCGTGCCAGACTTAAACGCCCTGCGGGAAAAGGCCAACCTCGCGCTGGATTACCAGAAATCCAATCCGTCGGCGCATCCGGTATTCGTCGAATTTTCAGGTACTCCCAAAAGCGGCAAGAGTACCTGCATAGATATCGTGTACCATTTCTTTCACCGGGTCGGCTTTAATGTGCTCGCCCCAACTGAAGGCGCATCCAAGCGGACGCCTTATTATCTCAAAGACAACCTAGTTGCCTTCAACACATGGTCAGCGTCGTATGCGCTCACCCACATACTCGAGGGTCTTCACCATTCCGACAAGTATCATTTGGCAATTCTTGACCGAGGACTTTTCGACGCGCTGGCCTGGTTTCAGTTCCTTAAAAGCGATGGAAAGATTCCTCTCGAAACGTGCGAGACTATTCAGAATTTCATATCTCTCAAAGAATGGCGGTCTGTAATCGATTCAGTGTTTCTGTTTACTGCTGATTCGAAGACTTCTATGGAGCGGGAAAATGCAGACAAGCTCATAGATGAGCCAGGTAAAGCAATGAATCACGAAGTCCTGAAGAGATTGAACCAAGCTTACTCAGAAGTCCGCAGCAAATATGGGAGCGAATTCAAGATTACTGACATCAACACCAGCAAAAACGAAAATTCCACGGTCCAGTCAACCGCGGCGCAGGTTGCCGACAGCATTCTGGATTTGTTCCCAAATCGTTCCTGAACGGTGAACTCGATGCGGAAAATTCTGGTGCTGCCAAGAGAGCATATTGATGGGCTTGACGGCTTCGTGCCGTGGCCGCTTGCCAGCAAGGTTATTGACTCGATTACCGATTGCCTCAAATGGATACCGCGGGTGGAAGCCGAAATCTCCGAGCAATGGCTGCAGCCTATTCCTTGTGCTATTTTCCGCGACAGCACCGGCCGCTATTGCATGTTTCGTCAAGCTCGCCAGCAGCGTAGAGACTTAAGTCATCGCTTTAGCTTCGTAGTCGGCGGCCACATAGACCGCATTTGCAGCAGCAAATCTGTCAGTAAAATTTTGAAGAGACCGTTAAGCGGGAAGTTTCGGAAGAAATTGGGGTTGACTTGGACTGTCCGTTAATGCCGATTGGTATGGTCATTGATTCGTCTTCGATAACAGCCTCCAGGCATATCGGATTTGTATACGAAGCAATCGTAGACAGAAAAATCAAATCATCGGCAACCGAAGAGTTTTCCGTTGGCTCCAAGTACAACGGCAAATTCTTCAGCATACAATCCCTGTCACAGTTCCGTTCCAAATTCGACACTTGGTCTCTCATACTGTTCTCTCAGTACCTAGACGGCGGATTTTCTATGGATGTGGGCCGTCAACCCATGTTATCTATGTCTACGGAGTAACAACTGTGGTCTTTCGCGCTCCCCGCGGCACTGCCGACCATTTGCCCGGCGAACAGAAATACTGGCGCTACATCGAGTCCAAGGCGCTAGAGATTGCCAACCGCTTCGGCTATGGGCGCATCGACACTCCGGCCTTCGAGGATTCCAGCCTCTTCATACGCTCGGTCGGGGAGGGGACGGACATCGTCGAAAAGGAGATGTACACTTTCGACGACCGGGGCGGCGACAGCGTCACCCTGCGGCCCGAAGGCACCGCGCCCGTCTGCCGCGCCTATCTGGAGCACGGGATGCACAACCTGCCCCAGCCGGTTCGGATGTATTACTTCTGCCCCGTCTTCCGCTACGAGCGGCCCCAGGCCGGACGCTTCCGCCAGCACCACCAGTTCGGCGTGGAAGCCCTGGGCGACGCCGACCCCTCGGTGGACGCCGAGGTCATCGAAATCGCCTGGGAGCTGATGAGCAGCCTCGGCCTGCGCGACATCAACCTGTTGGTCAACAGCATTGGCGACGGGGAATGCCGCCCGGCCTACGTGGAGCGGTTGCGCGGCTACTACGCCAATCACCACTCCCGGCTATGCCCCGACTGCCGCGACCGGCTGGAGCGCAACCCCCTGCGGTTGCTGGACTGCAAGGTGGAAGCTTGCCACGCCCTCGGCGACGAAGCCCCACGCTCCACCGATTACCTGTGTGACGGCTGCCGCGAGCATTGGGACAAGCTGGCCGGCTATCTGGATGTTATGAACCTGCCTCACACCGTGGACCACCGGCTGGTGCGCGGACTGGATTACTATACCCGCACGGTATTCGAGATTCAGCCACTGGACGCCGGCGGGCAGTCCACCATCTGCGGCGGCGGGCGTTACGACGGGCTGATTACCCAACTGGGCGGGCGGCCCACGCCCGGCATCGGGTTCGCCACCGGCATGGAGCGGCTCACCTTGAACCTCAAACGCGCAGAGGCCCCGGTTCCCGACGAACCGTCGCCGCGCTACCTGGTAGCCAACGTGGGCGAGAATGCGCGGCCAGCGGCCTTGGAACTGGCGGTCAAGCTGCGCCGCGCCGGGATTGGGGCCATCCTTAGCAGTGGCTCCCGGGGACTGCGCGGCCAGATGCGCCAAGCCAACGCCCTGAGCATACCCTACGCCCTCATCATGGGCGATGACGAGATTCTCAAGGGCGAAGTCGTCGTGCGGGACATGACCGCCTCCACCCAGCAATCCCGCCCGCTGTCCGAGTTTCTTGCGGAAGCATCCACAACCTAACGCAAAACCGTCCGTCAAGACGAAGCCCAGGCAGTTATGCCCCAAGAGTTCAAGGCTATTCATCCCTAGTTTTGCCTGCCGCAAATTCTGCTGACAGTTGCCCATTGAACTTTCGCTGGATTTATTAGAACATAAGTGCGTTCAGCAATTTCGCGGCGGTTTCGCCGAATTAGGGAAGAAGCGCACTATGAAAATTTACTATCGCGGCTATGTCATCAACCAGGAACACCCGGAGGCGCGCTGCACGGTGTTGGGAACCAGGCCCGATCGGGCGATGCAGGCTTTCGCCACCAGCCCCCAGGGCGCTATGCGCTGGATCGACCGCGACGTTATCCGGCAACAGATAGAGGACACCGGCTGGCTCAGCCCCCGGTATTTGCCGGCTCAGTGAGGATGAGAAAATCGGACAACAAACACACAACGAAAGCCCCGATGTTATCGGGGCTTTTCAATATGCGAATATAGTGGACCTGAGCCATCCGGTATCGCCGCATATGCCACGCTGGCCCGGCGACCCGCCCGTGGAGTTCAAGACCTGGGCCGACATCGGGCGCGACGGCTACTATCTGCGGCGGGTCTCTATGAGTGAACATGGCGGAACACACCTCACCGCCCCGGCCAGCTTTCACCCAGGCGGCAGAACAGTAGATGAATATCCGGCGGAGGAACTAGTCAAGCCCGCCGTGGTCATAGACGCGCGCGATCAGTGCCAGGCCACCCGAGACTACGCCCTGACCGTGGACGACCTGACGGCCTGGGAAGCGCGCCACGGCAATATACCTGCCAACAGCATCGCCCTGCTGCTCACCGGCTGGGGCGAGCGCTGGGGCAGCCCAGCGGCCTATCTTGGCGCCGACCCCAGCGGCGTCTTGCATTTCCCAGGCTTTGGCCTAGGCGCGGCTTCACTGCTGGTCAACGAGCGTAGAGTAGCCGGACTGGGAAGCGACACAGCCGGCGTTGAGCCGGGTATTGACAGCGGCTTCACAGTAAGCAGACTGGTACTGGCTCAACCCCGCATCGTGCTGGAAAACCTGACCAACCTCGACCACTTGCCCGCCACCGGCGCCGTGCTGGTCATAGGCATCCTCCGGCTCATCGGCGGCAGCGGCAGCCCAGCGGCGGTAACAGCCCTTCTGCGGCCAGAAACGGAAACGAGTGCGGGAGCGCTCCTCCCGCGCTCCCTGTGATTTACACCTATGCCATACTCGGGCAGCCCCGCCTTACAGCTTGGCAATCCCGGCGGCGGCGCAATCCTCGTCCTGCTGGCTAGTGCCGCCACCCACGCCACAGGCACCATCCACCATGCCGTTGCGTATGATGGGCAGCGCGCCTTGGCTAGGGATGCCGTGTCCGCCCTCAGCGGCCAGAATGCCGGAGATAATAGGCGTGCCGGCCCGCTCCTGTAGTTCGCCGCTGGAGCGGCCAAAGGCGGCGCTGGCTACGGCCTTGCCCTGGGAGCCATAAACCCCGCCCCAGATTGCGCCGTCCATACGGTTGAAAGCTACCAAGCGTCCCCCAGCGTCACAGACGGCAACATTGATTCTGATGCCCATCTCGTTAGCGGCTTCTACCGCGCCTTCCACGATACGATTCGCCTCGGCCAATGAAATCGCCATAACAGACCTCTCGACTTTACTTTCAGTTTGCTTGCCGTACCTATTCTAGCGTATGCCTCAAACCCCGCCAACTGCCGCGCCAACGCCGGGCGCGGTGATATACTGCTACGGGAATTTTCACAACCTCAATCGGGCGGTTATGCAGCCGTGTTGACCAAGCGCATCATTCCCTGCCTGGATGTGGACGCCGGACGGGTCGTCAAGGGAATCAGTTTCGTGGAGTTGAGAGACGCCGGCGACCCGGCGGAGCTGGCCGCCGTCTACGACCGGGAAGGCGGCGACGAACTCGTGTTCCTCGACATCACCGCCAGCTCCGACTCCCGCGACACTATGGTTGACGTGGTGCGGCGGGTATCCGAAAAGGTTTTCATTCCCCTCACCGTAGGGGGCGGTATCCGCACTGTCGAGGACATACGCCGGATGCTCAAAGCCGGGGCTGACAAGGTTTCTCTGAACACGGCCGCTGTCAACCACCCGGCTTTGATAGGCCAGGGCGCAACGCAGTTCGGCAACCAGTGCATCGTCATCGCCATTGACGCCAAGCGGGTGGAGGATTCCCGTTTTCTCGGGAATGACGGAGCTAGGCTTGCCGACGGCTCCCTGTCTCTGGACGCCGGTTCCCATTGGGAGGTGTATACCCGCGGAGGCCGCACTCCCACCAGCATTGACGCCGTTAAATGGGCGGTTCGCGCCGTGGAGCTGGGAGCAGGCGAGATTCTGCTGACCAGTATGGACGAGGACGGGCAAAAGCGGGGCTACGACCTGGGGCTTACCTGCGCCGTGTCCCAAGCTACCCCCGTGCCGGTCATAGCCAGCGGGGGAGCCGGCAACCTCGATCATCTCTACGACGCTCTAGACGTGGGCCAAGCCGACGCCGTTCTGGCAGCCAGCATCTTTCACTTCGGTGAGTACTCCATCGGTGAGGCCAAAGATTATCTCAGCAGGCGCGGCGTGCTGGTGCGCCCTCGCGCCTGACTCGCAACCGATTCCTGATATGACGAAATTCCCCTCTCACTACAGAAGGTCACCGGCAAAATTCCCTTCCCCAGCGGGGGAAAGTTAGGGCGAGGGCGTCTCAGTGCCTGAAATTAAGGCCGTCATATTCGATATGTACCAAACACTGGTGCAGGATCCCAGCGGTCAATGGCGCACCAGCTTCAAGTCAATAGTTGAGGAGCAGGGCCTCAACATCACGGCAGAACAGCTTTGGGAGGGCTGGCACGAGTCGGAGGAGCAGTTTCGCCTGCGCCGCACCGACCCGTCACTGCCCTTCCAGACTTACTTCGACGCCTGGGCCAACGGGTTCAGACTGGCCTTCGAGCAGTTGGGCGTGTCCGGGAACGCCGATGCCGCCACCAACCGCTTTTTCGCCGACCTTTCACGCCGTGAGCCGTTCCCGGAAACGCCGCAGGCGCTGCGGGAGTTGCAGGCCCGCTACCGCACCGCCGTCCTCTCCAACGCCGATGACGGGTTTCTGCTGCCCAACTTGAAGCTGCTGGGTTTCGAGTTCGAGACCGTGCTGTCATCCGAGGTAGCTCGCAGCTACAAGCCTCAGCCCGAACTCTTCCTGGAAATGCTGCGCCGCCTGTCACTTCCGCCTGAACAGACGCTTTACGTGGGCGACCGGCACTACGAGGACGTATACGGCGCCTCTGGCATTGGCATGAACGCCGTCTGGATTAACCGGCCGGGCGGCCGCGGCCTGCGCGATGGCCTTCCGCCGCCAGCGCACCAAGTCTCCAGCCTCCTAGAATTGCCGGAGCTCATCGAGAGAGAGTTTGCGTAAAGTGCAGGCGATCGCTCGGTAGAGTTCAGTTTTAGGTGGTGCGCCTTGTGCGAAAACCATGCCTCCTCTCTCAAAAACCGTGGGGAACGAAATTTTCAATGCCAATCTCGTTTCATTAACCAAATACCTAAAACTGAACGTTGCTCCTCTCCCAAGAAAGTCAGGCAAGAAAGTCAGGGCAATCGTCAGAAATTTGAATCGGGGTAAAGCTGTTATGAAAGTCAAGCTGAACGAGCAGGGGTTGGTTCCGGCCATCGCCCAAGACGTCAATACCGGCAACGTTCTGATGCTGGGATATATGAACCCGGGATCCATCAAGCGTACCGTCGAGGGCATCCAGGTCTGGTTTTACAGCCGCAGCCAAGAAGACCTGTGGCACAAAGGCGAGGTCTCAGGAAATTACCTGAACCTAAAAGAGGCCTGGCTGGACTGCGATGGCGACACCATCCTGCTGAAAGTGGACCCGGACGGGCCGACCTGCCACACCGGCAACCCCTCCTGCTTCTTCAATCCGCTGGAGGGGCTGCCCGAGGGCTATGAAGACACCGATAGGGGACCGGGCATCCTCAGCGAGCTGTACGCCGTAGTGCAGGACCGGCAGCGTGAAATGCCCGCCGAAGCTCCATACACGGGCGAGAGCTACACCGTCAAACTGTTGCAGGAAGGAGTGGGCCGTATCGCCCAGAAAGTCATCGAGGAGGCCGGCGAAACAGCTCTGGCCGCCGCCCAGGGCAACACGGAAAATCTGCCCCCAGAAATCGCTGACCTTCTGTATCACACCCTGGTGCTGATGGCTGCCTCGGGCATCAAGCCAGAGCAGGTCTGGCAGGAGCTGCGCGACCGCCGGGGGTAGAATTTGATGTAGTCCCCCTGAAGTCCATCTTCTGCCTATTTTTCTTGGGACGATAGCGCCCGGTTAGCGGCTTTTGCGGAACCCACGCCCACGCCTATCTTTCCGCCCGCCGACCTACGCCCATGCTGCCCTAACCGACACGCCGACGGTATATCCTGCATCCACAACCGTAGCCGCGTCCATACCCGTTCTGGCTTTCTACGAGATTACGGACTAGGAGATTACGGACGTGGAAGCAGCCTTCGCCGGAAGCGGGCCGGAGGTGGTTGGAGTTCAGTTTTCGGCAACGATGGCCAGCATCGGAGAAGCAGTGGGCGCGAGTCTCACGTCAGTGAGGGCGTCAATAGACGAACAAGGATTCGGGTCATCCACATAATTACAGGCTCAGAGGCGGAGAGACTCTGAGGCGGGGGACGTTATTTTCCTCGCATTTACCAAGGATCCGGCGCCGGGAAGAACACGGCCGCATTAAAAACCGGCGATTCAGCGGGGATAGACTTCAATGTCCCCGGGAACCAGTTGTCACTAGACGCCACTGCCGAGGTCTCCGTTTACTGCTGGTCTGATGGTTCGGACAACGTGGATGTAACGTTATCTCTGCATAACGGCGATTATGCCCCGGTGGAAGGCCAGCAATCACGCAAACGGATACTCGCAAGAGATACTTAAGGTAGCAGCGGACTCTACAACGTTGAGTTTGAGTCTCTGGAAGCCATTGCTGAGGGGCCGAAAATTCTCGAACATTGCCTCGATGTAGAGCTTGGCTCTATCAGCAGGACCATCATTTAGGAAAGCCTTTTTGCCCAGTCAATGCGGCCATGGCTATAAGCTAACAAGAACAAGAAATGCGCGCGCATTCAGCTTTGTTTTGGAGAGGCCAAGCGAGGCGCAAATTCGGTTGGATAAATACTCAGGGGACTCCCATCTGGATATAATACCCGACAAAGTTTGGTTGCGCTTGTATGAAGGGCATGAAACCGGGCGCACTATAGCCTCCGGCCCAGCCAACGCAAATTCTCCACAGCCGCTCCTTAAGGGTCAATGTACCGTCGAGGTTGGGACTCTGGATTCCCGGTCCAGCGATGAGTTCCGGCCGACTATAACAGTGTCGCCCGTAGCAGACTGACAGCCGTACTGCCGGCCCCTCCTAAATCCCTTCCGGTAGCCGCTCCCCTGCGCCGAACACTGCGAAGTCTCCGGTCGCTGAGCTTGCCGAAGGGCGGTAGACAGTCACCTTGCCGAACCCGGCGACCTGCCAGTCACCGGGGCTGCCGATGACCCCGGTGCGGGCGTCAATGCCCAGGTAGACCACTCCGTCAGGGGCGGACTGCCGCAATTCCGTCAGCGTTTCCGCCGGGTCACGCCGCTCGTGGTGGGGCAGCACACCGATATTAGGGGCGATGCCCAGCCCTTCCACCCAGCCACCGGAGCTGGGGCGACGCATCACAGAACCCATTACCATCGCCCCGGCCGATGAGCCACCCAGCGCCAGCCCTCGCTCCAACCCTTCGGTCAGCAGTCTCAGCAGCGCCGATTCGTTGAGCGTAGCCAGCAGATGGTCGGGACTACCTCCGGTGAAGTAGACCACGTCGGCATCGCTAACCGGCGCGAGGAAGGCGGCATCATTAGTATGGGCAGACTCCAGCACCATCAGTTGGCTGGCCGCGCCGCCCAGGCCCGCGAAATGGGTCACGCCGTCGTTGGCCGCCTTCGCCGGTCCCGTGACCGCAGCGGTGGGAATGATTATGACTCTGGCCGGGCCTTTGCTTCCCTTACCTGTAAGAGCACGATTTGTAAGAGCACGGCGCATCACCTCGCGATCCATCTCTTCGCAGCCGACTCGGAACTCATCGCCGCCAACCAGCGCTATCGTACCGGACATGACAAACCTCGCTGTGGGTTTCGTGACCGTATCTATCCAAGAGTTAGAACATCATTAAACCAGAAACTCAATGAAAACGGCGGCCAACCCTAAGAACAAGGCAAAGCCTATCACGTCGGTGAAGGTGGTGACGAACACTGCCGCCGATACCGCCGGATCCATACGCAGACGTCGCAACAACAGCGGCACCCCGGCCCCGGCAACGGACGCCACAACCATGTTGCCGGTCATAGCCAGGGCCAACACCGCGCCCAGAGCAACATTACCTTCCCAAGCCCAGCCTACGCCGCCTATGATTGCTCCTAGGACTAGGCCGTGAATCACCCCCAGAATCACCTCTCGACGCAGAATCCGCATTCCCAGGCTGCGCGGGAGTTCGCCCATAGCCAAACTGCGAACCACCAGCGTCACGGTCTGGGTACCGCCGATGCCGCCCTGACCGGCGACCACCGGCAGAAATGCCGCCAGCGCCACCATCTTGGCGATGGTGGACTCGAAAAGACCTATGACTGTAGCGGCTAGAAACACTGTGACCAAGTTCAGCGCCAGCCAGGGAAACCGGCTGCGGACGGATTCAGACACCGGCCCAGTGATCCGTTCTTCGCCGATGCCGGCCATACGAAACATATCCTCCGTGGCAATGTCTTCTACCGCTTCCACCGCGTCCTCCGCGCGCACCAGCCCGGCCAAACGGCCATCCTCTTCCACCACCGGCAGTTCGCTGACTTTGAGCTGGCTCATGATTTGAACCGCAATATGCTCGTCCATTGAAGCGGTTACGGAAGTGATATTGCGATCCATAATCTGACCTACGGTGGAGCTGGGGCGAGCCAGCGCCAAGCGCACCGGATTAAGAGATCCCACCAGGAGGCCGTAGCTATTTACTACAAAGAGCTATCGCATCTCCTCAGCGGCAGGCCCCATCAGCCGCAAGCGATCCAAGGCGATGGGAACAGTCGTATCTTCGCTAAGAACAGCAGCGGGGGGGGGGGGGGGGGTCTATGAGCCGGCCAATGCTACCTTCTTCGTAGCGTAGTAAAGCCTCCACGGGCTTCGAGGCCTCCATCGCTTCGATAATGTCGAGCCTTTCGTCACTGGGCAAACGCCCCAGAATCTCCGTCGAAGTTGCCGGATCGGTCAAATCCAGAACGTCAGCGAGCTCCGCCGGAGAAAACCCCCGCAATATCCTGACAGATACGCGCGGTTCCATGTATCCCAGGAGGCCGGCCATAGTCTCCGGTTGCATTTCTTGCGCCAGTGAGCGCCGTATGCGGCCCGGCAGTTCCATCAACACCGCTGCCCGGTCAGATAGGTGCAGGCTCATATAATAGCTCCACGCCCCATCTCGCACATCTTTGTAGAGCATTTCCTCCAGAATGGAGGCCCGCTCTACGGCCGACTCCTGGGGCGGAGCGGTCCGCGGTTCCACCTGCACCGCGGCAGCGTTAATCAGTTCTTCTTCAACTCCTGATTCAGACACGCCCTTTCCACCTCAGAGGTTTCATTCGGGGCTGGCAATCCTCATCGCGAAAATGCCCTTCCGCCAAATTTAACCCTTTCCGTTTTACAAAGAAACAATTCAGGAAACAGTCCAGCAAGGCTGGATGGAGAATGCGGAAAGACCAAACGCCTAGCCTTCCCAACGTGTGATGGCGCCACCAAATCCCGCTATTCCTGCTTTCCCGGAAATCCAGAGTGTTGCGAATACCTGTCGCTCGCCGGTGGAGATTGAAGCGGGCCAATGTGATAGAATTTAGCTTTCCGTTCTGCTGTCCTTGGACTGAACAATTCCGAGATGGGAAGCACCTACGGCCAGTATGAAATACTGGAGGAATGGTCGGCTATGTCCACAGCCCCGCTAATTGACAACATCCGGCGTCTGGTATCTGAAGCGGTGGAAGCCGCTCGAACCGACGGAGTTCTCCGTCTGGAGACCACGCCCGATATCCAGGTGGAGCACCCGGGGAATCCCGAGCACGGGGACTTTGCCACCAATCTCCCCCTGCGGCTGGCGCGCGCCACACGCATCAATCCGCTGGAGTTAGCTCAGGCCCTGGTAACTCGCATCCCCGAAAGCGGGCCGGTAGGGTCAGTGGAAGCAGCTCCGCCCGGATTCATCAATTTCCGCCTCAGAGACAGTTGGCTCCAGCAACAGGTGGAAGTTGTGCGACAGACCGGCGCAGCCTTCGGAAACATCGAGTACGGCGACAATCGCCGGGTGATGATTGAGTTCGTTAGCGTGAATCCCACCGGGCCGGTTCACGTGGGTCACACACACGCGGCGCAGTGCTGGGCAGCGCCCTCGCCAACGTGCTGGGGGCCGCCGGCTACCACGTCACCCGCGAGTATTACGTCAACGACGCCGGCAGTCAGATGGAAGCCTTCTACCGCTCGGTTCTGGCCCGCTACCGCCAGTCTTACGGGAAAGACGCCCCCATGCCCACCAACGGCTATATGGGCGAATACATCTCCGAACTGGCCCAGGAAATCGCCAGCGTCAAGGGCGACCTATTTCTCAACCAGCCTCTCGGCACTGACGAATATGACCAGACCATCCGTAAAATCGGGGATCTGAGCCGCGAAAAGATGGTCGGCCTGATCCGCGAAGACCTGAGACAGATTGGCGTCGAGTTCGATAACTGGTTCAGCGAGCGCAGCCTCTATGCCGAAGGCGAGTACGACACGGCCTTGGGGAGGCTGCGAGAAAAGGGCTACCTCTCGCAGCGAGAAGATGCCCTGTGGTTCAATTCGACGATCCTCGGCGAAGAAAAAGACAACGTGGTGGTGCGTTCTTCCGGAGAGCCGACGTACTTCGCCTCTGACATAGCCTACCACTACAACAAGTTCGTCGCCCGCAACTACGATGCCGTGGTCAACATCTGGGGAGCTGATCATCAGGGCCACGTGCCCCGAATGAAGGCGGCAGTGCAGGCCCTGGGCATCGACCCGGAAAGGCTCACCATCCTCATCGCTCAGATGGTCACCCTCAAGCGGGGCAACGAAGTGGTGCGCGCCTCCAAGCGCACTGGCGACTTCGTAACGTTGCGGGAACTGGCCAACGAGGTTGGCAGCGACGCCTGCCGCTATTTCTTCCTAGCCCGGACAGCATCCACGCAAATGGAGTTCGATCTGGAGTTAGCCAAGAAGGAATCGTCGGAAAATCCGGTGTACTATGTGCAATACGCCCATGCACGCAACGCCGGCATCCTGAATCTTGCCCGAGAACGCAACATTGACTGGAGCGGGGGCGACGTTTCTCTGCTGAATGACCCCAGCGAATTGGCTCTGGTGCGCGCCATGCTGCGGTTGCCGGAACTGGTGCAGCAGATGGCCCGGACCATGGAGCCTCATCACCTGCCTCATTTCGCCATGGAACTGGCGCAGGCATTTCACGGGTTCTACGAAAACTGCCGCGTCATCTCCGCCAACCCGGAGGATGCCGGCGTCACGCTGGCGCGGCTCAAGCTAGTGGAGTCGGCGCAGATAGTGTTTCGCCGCTCTCTGGAACTCATGGGAATGAGCGCACCGGAACGAATGTAGCCCAGCCGCCGATCCACAGAAGAACGCACGTCTTGAAAGGACTCAATAAGCAAGCTGGTTAGATGGGAATACTGATACGCATAAACGCCATCGCCTGGCAGTTTCGCACTCGCCTTATTCTGGCATACGCCACCTTCGCCATTGCTGTCGGATTTTCGCTGTTCATCCCCTTCCTGTTTGGCCGGGCCATAGACACATTGGTCTGGTTCGACAAAGCCGCCAATACTTTTCATGGGAAAGACCCGGCTACCTCGACGCTGGTATGGCTGGCCGTTGGGTTGCTGGCCGCCAGTCTGGCGCGGGGCGCCTTCGATTTCGCCCGCACCTACACCACCGACTCGCTATCCCAAAAAGTCTCTTACGTGTTGCGCAACCGGTTCTACAATAAGTTGCAACACATGAGCTTCGCCTACCACGACAAGGAGCACACCGGCGATCTGATGTCCAAGGCCACCGCCGACGTGGAGGCCATCCGGCGCTACGTGAACATCGGAATGGTGCGCTCCATCGAAGCCGCTCTCCGGGCTGTGGCGCTGATGGTGATACTCGTATTCATCAACTGGGAACTGACGTTAATCAGTCTGGCCTTCATACCACTCATCGTAGTGCGTTCCGTCTTGATAATGGGTCGCCTGCGCGTTATGTGGACAAAAGTCCAGGTAACTATGGGCGAAACGGTAACCGTCCTCCAGGAAAACCTGGTGGGGATGAGCGTCGTCAAGGCTTTTGCCTCCGAGGAGTTCGAGAAGCGCAAGTACGACCGCAAGGCCCGCCAGTTGCGCAGCGAATACTTTATGTCCGAGCGGACTCAAGGCACCAACAGCGCCTGGATGTCCTTCTATTTCACCGTCGCGCTGGGGCTGATTCTGTGGTACGGCGGTTGGGAAGTGCTGCGGGGAGATCTCACCCCCGGCGAGATGGCGATGTTCATGCTTTTCTTGAACCAGCTCACTTTCCCAGTCCGTATGGCCGGATTCATCATTAACAGCTTCTCGCGGGCCATTTCGTCTGGGCGTCGCCTCTTCGACGTGCTGGACGCGCCGTCCCCGGTAGAGGAGCGGGAAGACGCCTCGGTAATGGGACGAGCCGAAGGGACCGTGCGATTCGAAAACGTTTCTTTCGGATATGACCCCCGAATCCCAGCCCTTCGCAATGTCAATATCACGGCGCAAAAGAATCAGGTTATAGCCATCTTGGGGGCGCCTGGCAGCGGTAAAAGCACCATCGTAAACCTGCTCCCCCGCTTCTACGAGGTGGACGACGGACGGATCACCATTGACAGACAGGACATCCGAAACTTCACCCTGGAATCGTTGCGCCGCAATGTGGGCATCGTGCAACAGGACGTATTCCTGTTCAGCGCCACCATCCGAGACAACATAGCCTACGGCGTTTCCGATTCGTCTATAGAAGACGTGATTCGAGCCGCCCAAGTGGCCCAGCTCCACGACCATATTATGACGCTGCCCAACGGCTATGACACTTGGGTGGGCGAGCGCGGCACCACTCTGTCGGGTGGGCAACGCCAGCGGCTCTCCATCGCCCGCAGCGTGCTGGTAGACCCGCCGGTTCTGATTCTAGACGACTCCACCTCCAGTGTGGACGTGGAGACGGAACGCCTGATTCATCGGGCAATGGTGGCAGTGATGAAAGGACGAACCACTTTCGTCATCGCCCATCGCCTCAGCACCGTGCAAAACGCCGACCACATCATCGTGCTGGACCGGGGGCGGATCGTGGAACAGGGAACGCACTATGGGCTGTACGAGGCCAACGGCATATACCGAGAGATCCTGGAACTCCAGTTGCGCCCGCAGGAGGAACTGATGCTGGACGTTGCCCTGGTTGCCCCGGAGTCCGGAGGGCGCCCCCAGCCAAACTCCCCTCCGGAGGGAGAGAGAATACCGGGAACAAGGGGGGTCTAAGATGCGAATGGGAGGGCCAGGGGGCGGTTTCGGTGGCATGATGGGGGGTATGCGCGGCCTCAACGCGGCCGGCGACCGTGCGCCCACTGCCGATAATCTCAGCGATGAGTCAATCGTAGGCGCAGCTTATGACCATAAGGTCGTAATGCGCCTGATGACTTACATCGCGCCTTATAAGCGGGATGCCACGCTGTCCGTGCTGGCGGTGGCGCTCTATACCGGGGCCAACGTCTGCATTCCCTTCCTGATACAGCAGGCCATAGACAGCGCCATCAGCGACGGCAACGGGACGTTGCTAAACTGGATTGCCTTGTCGTTCTTCGTGGTGGCGGCAGTCCACTTTGGCGCCAACTTTATGCAGTTCGTCTTTATGCCGCGAGTGGGGCAGGGCATTCTGTATTCCCTGCGAACCAAGATGTTCAACCATTTGCAGGAGATGTCGCCCTCCTTCTACCACCGCACCCCAGTGGGGCGCATTATGTCGCGCAGCCAGAGCGACGTTCTCCAGTTGCAAGAAACTTTCGAGCTGATCGTCCAGAGCTTCTCGGATCTTCTGAGCCTGTTCGGCATCGTCACCATGATGCTGATTATTGACTGGCAACTGGCGCTAATCTGCCTGGGCATCGTCCCGCCCCTGTTCTTCATCCTAGGCTACTGGCAAAAGTTCGCACGGCATTCCTTTATGCGCATTCGCCGAGCGATCGCTATGGTCAACGGCGAGTATAACCAGAACATCACCGGGATTCGAGTGGTGCAGAGCCTCAACCGTCAAGATACCAACATGGCCCACTTCGACGAGTTGAACACCGAGCATCTCAACGCCAACATGGAGGCCAGCCGTTATTCCGGCGCGCTACAGCCGGTGGTGGAGTTGCTCATCGGCGTCGCCATGGGCTTCGGAGTGGTGCTGGCCGGCGGAACGATGGCCGGCGGCGGCGCTCTGGAATGGGGCGTTCTAGTGGCCTTCGCCCTATACATTCAGCGGTTCTTTGAACCCATTCGCCACCTGACTATGCAGTACAGCCAGCTCCAGCGCGCCATGTCCGCCGGAGTTCGCATCTTCGAGGTGCTGGACCTGGAACCCGAGGTAAAGGACGACCCGGATGCCAAAGACTTGCCGCAGGTTGAAGGTGAAATTCGGTTCGAGAACGTATATTTCCACTACGTTCCGGGCATAGACGTTCTGAAGGACGTCAACCTGCACATCCGGCCCGGCGAGAACGTCGCCATCGTCGGCTCCACCGGTGCGGGCAAGAGCACGCTGGTGACCCTCATTCACCGCTTCGCCGACGTAACCCAGGGCCGCATTCTGGTGGATGGCCATGACATACGCCACGTAACCCGTCGCTCTCTGGCGAGCCAGATGAGCATGGTGTTGCAGGAGCCGTATCTGTTTTCCGGCACCATTGCCGACAACATCCGCTATAACCAAGAAGGCGCCACCGGCGAGGAGGTCATTGAAGCGGCCAAGACCGTCGGCGCCCACGAATTTATAATGAACCTGGACAATGGCTACGACACGGTGCTGGCCGAGCGGGGAGTCAACCTCAGCGTGGGGCAGCGGCAGCTACTCAGCTTTGCCCGCGCCGTCGTCGGCGACCCTCGTGTAATAGTCTTGGACGAGGCCACCGCCAGCATAGACACTCAGACCGAGCTGATGATTCAGCAAGCGCTGCACCGAGTGCTGCGAGGGCGCACGTCCATAGTAATCGCCCACCGGCTTTCGACGGTGCGAAACGCCGACACGATAATCGTCCTGGACCGGGGCCAATTGGTGGAAATGGGGTCTCACGACGAACTGCTGGCCTCCGGCGGTGTTTATGAACGGCTGTATGCGGTAAACTATGGTCTGCTGGCCGAATCCGAAACGGCTGCCGAGATAGACGCCTTGGAAAGCGGAAGGAGAAACACCGCCGGACGCGCGATCTTACCCAGCGGCGGGCTGGCCCCGGCGCCGGGAGACGACTGACCGCCCGGAACTTGAGGCTAGGGAGAGAAGCGATTGATATGTATACGCGAATCTTGACGCCATTGGACGGCTCCGACCTGTCGGAGCAGGCGCTACCCTACTCCCGGGCGCTTGCCGCCGCTTTGTCATTGCCCATAACGCTGCTCTTGGCTATCGAGCCGGAACACCCCAGCATCGGACAACATCTGAACCCGTCGCTCCACTACCAGGAAACGTCGGATCACCGCACCCAGCACGCCCGGAATTACGCCGAAACCGTGGTTGCCACCCTGCGGGAAACCGGTATAAACGCCGACACTTCAACCCCCCAAGGAGAACCGGCGGCGGCCATCGTGGAAGAAGCGGCTAAAGACCCCGGCACACTTATTACGATGTCCAGCCATGGGCGTTCCGGGATCTCCCGCTGGTGGATGGGAAGCGTCGCCGACAAGGTTCTGCATCTCACCGGCAACCCGTTGCTTATCATCCGCGCCGGCTCCCAAGGGCAGGCTTCGACAACGGATAACGAGACCGGGGAAAGCAGATTTGAGCGCATTACCGTTCCAGTGGACGGCTCGGATCTGGCCGAGGAAATTTTGCCCCACGCGGCCTATCTGTCGGCGGCTATGGGCCTTACCGTTGACCTGGTCCGTGTCAATCCATCCGCGGATGAATACTACCGCTCCCTGTCCGCCGGCCCGTCTGAAATGGCCCGCGCCGTGCCCTCCTACCAAGACTATATCCAGGCGATAGACAGCGAGGCCGAAGGCTACCTGTCTCAACTGAAGGAGCTGCTGGCTCAGCAGGGCGCGGCTTCGGTGGAACCGCAACTGCTCCACGGCCAGCCAGCGGCTTGCATCGCAGACCTGGCCGCCGCAACTCCCAATAATCTGGTAGCCATGACCACTCACGGTCGTTCCGGTGTAGGCCGCCTGGTGCTAGGCAGCGTCGCCGAGCGCGTGGTGCGTCAGTCTGGCAGCCCGGTTCTCCTAGTGCGCGGCGGGGCATAGCCGTTAGAGGTTAGAAACGTTGGTGACCAGATTATAGATAAACCAGCCGTCCCCGACCACGAAAATCTCCGGCTTGGCTGTCTGAGTGTCGCGGATAACGCCAATGCCGTCATTGTATGGCTCGAAGGACACGATTTTATCCAACCGCACCCGGAAGCGTTTCTTGGGGCCGTGAAAGTAGATGTGTTTGGTGGTCACGCCCAGCAGCCCGGTGTCGGAGTGAATGCTTTCTTCCCACTCATGTAGCTGACTGCGGAACGTGCTAGGCCGGTAGTAGAGGCCGCGGGCAACCCGGATGCTGAGGCCGTGGGATGTACCGCGCCGTTCCCGCCGAGTTTTAGTCTCGATGTAGTCAACTCCGTCAAACAGCCAGACCAGCTTCTCGGACTTCATCAAGTTGAAGGGATGCCCGGAAAAGTTTTGGCGCTGGGGGATGATTCCCTCGGTCAGTTCCCGTATGACGGCAGACTTGACCATATTGTGATGGGCGCCGTTGCCGTCAACCTCGGCTACAGTCAAGCCGAAGTGATTAAGGTAACGGATTAGCGCTGCCTCTTCGTCCAGCGACAGCACTCCGTCTTCCAGCGAACCCTCGACCGCTGACTCCCAGGCTTGAACCATCAGGCGGCGTTCTTCGGCAGGCGGCAGCCCCAGTTTGCGGAACGCTTGAGACAGGCTGTCGAGATGAGTCTGGCCACCAGTAACTGCCAGCGCGGACAGGCGGGCGTCCAACATCACGCGGTCGCGGGCGGCCCGTTCCAAGACGGCCCCGGTTTTCCGCTGGTTTTGGATGGCGAATTTATCCCGGAAATCGCGCAGCCGGGCCTCTTCTTCCTGAGTGATGATACCATCGGACAGGCTGGCTCCAACGGCGCGATGCCAGCCTTCGGCAATGGCTGCGTTGATGCCCTCGCCGTCGAAGTAAGATCCTTTGGCGATATCCAACAGGTCGAGTCTCAGTTGCGTCTGGCTGAAGCTCAAGGAACCGGCGACCTGTTCCACCACCGCCACCATCTCCTCCCAGCCGCGGTCGCGGGCCGCCTGGCATTCGCCATGAACCCGGCGGAGGAAGCCCGCTTTCTTGCCGCAGTGTTTGCAATCTCCCATAGTCCAATCCTTCGAGAAGTGGAGCATTTACGCCCGGAAATGTCCGCAATACCGAACCTACAAGGGCGCAGGTTGTGCGCCCCTGCGCCGTCAGACTCGCCTGCGCCTTGGCTACTGGCTCAGGTAACGCTCCATCGCCTGCTTGAACACCGGGTAGGGATGGGCGCCAGTGAAAAGCAGGTTGCCCACCAAAAAGGTGGGAATGCCGTTTATACCGTATTGCAGGGCCTCTTTATATTGGGCGATGACCGTCTGCGAGTGGGCGCCCTCTTCCAGGCTCCGGGCCATATCCACGCCGTCCAGCTCTATGCCGTTGGCGATGTCGGCCAAGATTTCGATTTGACCGATGTCCTTGCCGTCTTCCCAGAAGGCCTTGTAGGCGGCTCGGTGGAACTCCAAGAATTTGCCGTTCTGCTGGGCGTACTCGGTGGCCTCTAGCGAGTACAGCGTGTTGGGGGTGTTGGGCGGCGGGCGCATAATCAGACCCGACTCCCGCGCCTGCCCGCGCAACGGCTCCGACAGCTCGTCGGCGGTCTCGCCGGGGCGGGTGGGACGTTCTGTTCCAGATCTGGGAGTGTCGGGACGCAACAGGTATGCCCGGCCTTCCACCTCGATGTCAAATTCCTTGGCCAAATTGTCGACCCGCTCCAGGCCGATATAGCACCACGGTCAAATGTAGTCGTACCAGACGGCTACCCGAACCGAGGAATGGCCGTGCTGCCCGTTGTGAGTCTCCTGTGTCATGTCAACGCTCCTGACATTCAAGAAATTCCCTATCCCCAAATTCCTAGTCTCTATGGGAGAGAGTCAGAGTTAGGACAGAGTTCTCGATTCGGATTCGAGCAACTCGATGATTTCGCCAAGCTGAGAAATTTTAAGACAGCCTTCCACCGGTTCATGCCAGCCGCCCCGGTCCAGCAGAGCGGCCTGCATCCCCGCGGCGCGGGCGCCGGCCACATCGGAACGGACTTGGTCGCCAACATGCAGGGCTTCCGCCGGTGCAAGTCCAGGGACAGCAACCCCGGCGCGGCGCAGCGCTTCCTGGAATATGGGCGGATGCGGCTTCTCCATCCCTGCTTGAGCCGAGGTAACAGAAAAGTCAAAGGCGCCTTCCAGTCCGGCCCGGCGAATCAGCGGCTCCAGGTCTGCCCGCAGGTTGGTTATCACTCCCAAACGGTAGCCGTGCTCGCGCAGGGATTCCAACGCAGGCTTGGTGTCTTCAAAGGGGGTGAATTCCTTGGGGACCGCAATGGCTAACGCCCAGATTTGCCTCGCCAGCCCGATGGTCACCGGAACGCCGGCGGTCTCAAGGATGACTTGCTCATATTCGGCGAAAAATTCCAGTCTGCGCTCTGGTGAGCGTAGCGACAGCGGTTCATCTTCGTTGGCGCGATTGAACAGGATGTCGGCCTTGGCGTAACCCTGCCGGATGGCCTCTCGTGAAACACTCAGGCCCATTTTCCAGCAAGCGGCCTGCTGAATTTCCTCCAATGGCGGCCAGAACTTGACCAGAGTATTGTAGAAGTCGAATGTGATAACCTTTATCATGCCATTGTCCGGCCAGCCCTCATTGGAGCGACTGTTGATATTGTGCCTAAGCGATATAGGCGCTTGGCAGATATGCCAGTCTAACACGCCTCAGATACCGATGCGAACTGTGCAATGCCTAGCCTCGCTAGGCAAACTTGCGCCGGTGCCGGCATATCAGTATTCTTGACCAACCGGGGGCGCATTTCCGGGAACCGCAAATCCTAGGTAGCCCGGTTGGGCGGGATACAGATGAGCTGTGGCCCAAGAAAGGAGCAGACGCCATGAAGCTCGCCATCGGCGCAGATCACGCCGGATTCGACCTCAAGGCGCAGGTTGTTCCCTGGCTGGAATCATCGGGGCATCAGGTGGTGGACATCGGGGCGCACACTCTCGACCCCGCCGACGATTTCCCTGATTTTGCCGCCGCTGTGGCCCGTTCGGTAATCGGCAATCAGGCCGAAAGAGGCGTTATGATTTGCGGCAGCGGCGTCGGAGCCAGCATCGCAACCAACAAGGTTGGTGGAATCCGCGCCTGCCTGTGCCACGATACCTACACTGCGCGGCAGGGGGTGGAGCATAACGATATGAACGTCCTCTGCTTGGGCGGGAGAGTCATCGGAATCGAGACTGCCAAAGAGGTAATCGCAGCCTTCATCGGCGCGGAGTTTATGCCCGAAACCCGCTTCCAGCGACGTATAAACAAGGTAAGCGAAATCGAGGCCGACAGGGGCAACTCGACCCTAACCCCATCCCAGCCTAACCCTCCTCCGGAGGGAGAATAGGATTAGTCGCCCGCGCCCTTACAGTTCCTTCAGTATCAAGCGCACCCAGTATCAAGCGCATCGTTTCCAAGACCTCATCGGGCGAGTCCAACTGGTGCAGTGCCACTGTGCCTTGACGCGCCTTTCCCACAAAGACCGCTAGTCCGCCCATATTCTGCACCGCCCGAAAACCGTCCTCGTCGGTCAGGTCGTCACCGAAATAGACGGGGAAGGGGCAGTCGTCAAAGCTCTCGCGAATCCTTTCGATGGCCTTCCCTTTATCCCACGAAATGGCTGGGCGCACCTCCACCACCATCTTGCCTCTGGTAATCCGTAGCGGTCCGCCCTCCCCGCTATTAGTGAAAGGGCAAGACTCGGCTATTGCCGTCACCACATCATCAACCTCGCCGGCCAGCGGTTCGGGCGTGGCCCGGTAATGGACACTAAGAGTAAGCCCTTTGTGTTCCACGATTACGCCGGGGACATGGGCCAGCGCGTCGGCCAGACTTGCCTGAACTTGGTCCAGGGCATCCCGGGCAGTGATGGCTTGAGGATGAGTGAAATCCAGCCCCGGCCCGCGAATTTCCATACCGTGGTTGCCGGCGTAGACGAGACCTTGAATGTCGGCCAGAACCATAAGGTCGGCCAGGCTGCGCCCGCTGACGATGCCCGCAATGCAACGGCGGTGGGTTGCCAGAGCTGTCAGCAATTCCCGCGCTTCCTCCGGCAGCAGCGCATCATCGGGGCGCGGCGCAATAGGCGTCAGCGTGCCGTCGTAGTCGAAGAGGAGGAGGATACGGCCACGCTTGTAAGGGTGCGGACGGACCAGGCGGGCGCGGACCGACGGCCAGATGTTCAGCAGGTGGGCCATTTCCAAGATTGCCTCTACATTGAGGACGAGAATGAATGAGGGAAAGGATGAATTTCCTGCGGCTTCACGTCAGATGCTGCGGAGGTCAGATGCTGCGGATAGGATGGCGGGCGCGACGGCCCACCTGCATCATATCTACCAGTGAGCGGGCTGCCCATTTGTAGATATTGTTCTCCTGCACCACCGCCCTCATATTAGCCATCCGCACCTGACGTTCCTGGCGTGGCATTTCGACGGCCTCACCGATAGCTCCGGCGAACCGCTCGACGTCGTAGGGGTTGACTATCAGCGCGTCGGTTAGCTCTAGGGCCGCGCCGGTGAAGGGGCTGAGGATCAGCACGCCGTCATGGTCGTAGCGGCTGGCGACATATTCCTTGGCCACCAGGTTCATACCGTCGTGCAGAGAGCTAACCACGCAGAAACGGGCCAGCCTTCGCAGGGCCATAAGCGTCAGGTAGGGCAGGTCCGTGGGCATATACATTATGGGTTGCCAGTCATCGGTAGCGAAGCGGCCGTTCACGTCATCCAGCAGCCGGTCAATCTGGTCGGATAGCTGCTGGTAGGCGATAATGTTGGTGCGGCTCATCACACCGGCCTGAATGAACACCACTTTGCCGATGTACTGCGGGTTCAGCTCCAGGAACCGGTTGATGGCCCGAATGCGGTGGGGAATGCCCTTGGTGTAGTCAATACGGTCTATGCCCAGGCCGACTATTTTATCCCCCAGCCCCCATTCGGCGGTAAGCCGCTCCATCTCCTCGGAGACTTGGGGACTTTGGGCCTCAGTTTCCAGTTGGCCGAAGTCTACACTGATGGGAACCGGGCGAACCAACGTAGAGTCGTCTCGGTGATAAACCAGGCTGTATTCCTGATTGACGCGAGCTCCCAGTATGCGAGAGGCGGCTTCCATGAAGTTGTTGCAGTGATCGCCGAGGTGAAAGCCCAGCATATCGTTGCCCAACAACCCGTCCAGCAGTTCATCCTGCCAAGGGCAGATGCGGAAGACCTCGTAGTTGGGCCAGGGAATGTGCCAGAACTGGCCGGTAATTACGTCGGGGTCAAGGTCGCGCAGGAAGCGGGGCAGCAGGGCCAAATGATAGTCTTGGATGAACACGGCAGCCGGGGAGCCGTCTATTTCCTCGCTGACTTGCTGGGCGAAGGCGCGGTTGACGGCGGTGTAGGTTTCCCAGTCGGACTGCTCAAAGGTAGGTTCGATGAAGGCGTTGTGACACAGCGGCCACAGCCCTTCGTTGGAAACGCTATAGTAGTACCCCTGCTGCTGCTCGGCAGTCAGCCACATTAGCTGGAGAGTGTAGGAAGGGTCGTCCGGCGGCACCATTACGCGGTTCTTTTCGTCCACCGCCAGGTAGTCGCCCGCGCCGCCGCCGTGGGCAATCCAGGTGCCGGCGCATTCCTGCATCAGAGGATCAATAGCAGTGGTTACGCCGCCGGCCGGAGTGCTAACGCTCAGCTCCCCGTCAACCAGCTCGTGGACATAGGGCTGACGGTTGGAAACGACAATAATCCGGTAGTCGCCAATCTCCCGGTTGACCAGGCTCCGCAGCCGGTCTCTAGTCCAGATAGGCTCTCGCACCTTCTTCCTCTAAAACCCGCGCAGTCTGCCAGCCTTTTCTATGCTTGTTCCGATTCTGGCATACAGATGGGGAAAGGTCAACGCAAGGAGAGGGACAGCAGCTATGCCCCGGCAAGGCTTTCCGCCTTTTACCTGTTATCGGGCCGTTTTCCGCTTCAGGACGGCTCCTGCCCGCCGGGCCAAAGCGGACAGCGCTGTCAGAGGGGGCAACAACCGGGCAACCAGACATACGCGGGCACTGGCAGGCCGGGGCGCAGCGGGCCGGCCCGGCGGCTGACGGTAGGCAGGCAGACAGTCATAGGCAAGCCTCTTTTCCGGGTCGCCCAGCGCTTCGCGCGCTTCGACGATTTCTCGCAGGATGGATGCCGTCTCAGGATCTTGCTCTCTGCCAGAGTAAAACTCCCGGTACAGTCGCTGATAGGCCCGAAGGATGGTTTCAAGCGAGGCGTTGTGCGGAACGCCGAGGACATCGTAGTAATTCCAGGTTGATCTGGGGTTCGCAGCCGCCCGCACTCGCCTTTGGAAGTAGCTGCGACGGATATTTACTCGGCCGGCGCGGCATCGTTCCACTGGTGAAGACGGCTCAGGGGCCAGAGAAGCGTCATACGCCGCCCTTCTGGCCGGGTCTCCCAGCACCTGATAGGCCGCATTAATCTCTTGGAATCTTGCTACCGCATCAGGACTGCTATCAACGTCTGGGTGGTAACGTAGGGCCAGCCGCCGAAAAGCCTGCTGGATTTCCGTGGCGCTGGCCGACGGAGGAACCCCGAGGAGGTCATAGTAGTCTTGCGATGCCACGGAACAACCTCGGCAGCCTGGAAAAGCGGGCTGCTGGGATAGTCCCGGTATGATACCATGTGCCAAAGAACCGGCGGGATGCGACCAGATTCCCTATTGTGCCAAAGCTGTAGGAAAAGCCGCTCTCCCACAACACTCTCCCTGCCGATATGAGGAGGCTCCATGGCTCTGTTTGTTCGCCGCGACCTCACAGACAGCGTCCCCACCCCCGAGGGCAATATGCACTTCGTTAAGAAGGGCGCCGGCTATCCGGTGGTATTGCTGCATCCACTGGGAACATCAGTCTGGACTTGGGAATACGTTATAGATGCCATCGCCCAGGACTACACGGTCTACGCCTTCGATATGCTGGGGCATGGCGATTCCGACAAGCCGCAGCGCCACTTCAATTTGCCCGACTACGCCAAAGCCCTGGACGAAGCCTGCCAGGTTCTGAACATCCACCGGGCGCACGTCGTGGGCAACTCGGTGGGCGCCGTCCTTGCCACGGAAACCGCGGCCAGCTTCCCCGACCGGGTGGACAAGCTGACGCTGGTCGGGGCGCCGGTGTGGAACGCCTTCACCGCCAAGGAGCGGCTGGCCGACACGCTGGCCCAGTATGATGCCGACGGTTTGCCCAAGCCGCGCACGCTGCAAGATTTGAAGGACGGCACCACCTTCGCTGAACCAACTGAGGAATGGCTGGACAAGAACAATAACAGCCGGGCCAAGGCCGGCCCGTGGGTTCGCAACCTGATGGAGTCGCTGGCCTGGTATGACATTATGTCCCGCCTCCCGCTGATTAAGGCGTCGTCAACTATGGTGCTATATGGCGAGATAGACCGGTTGCGCGACGGCGAAGAGCTGTTGCACAACAACATCGTCAACGCCCGCAAGGTTATCCTGCCAAGCATCGGACACATCCCGCAGGTGGAAGACCCGGAGGGCTTCCTGGGCGCGCTGCTACCCTTCCTGGCGGAGTAGGAAGATGTCCTCAGCATCGCGCCATCCCTTACGTCTAATGGAGACCTGGCGCTCCATTTTTTATACGCCCATCTACGTTTCGGTGGCCGGAGGCTTTCTGGAGCGGGAAGGGCTGGACGTGGAGTTCAGCACCTGCCCGCCGCAGTTCTCCCATCCACTGAGCGCCCTGCATCACGACGCCGCCGACATTGTGCAGAGCGGCATAATGCGCTCCATCATAGCCTCCGATTGGGGAGCGGAGACGGTGCCGTTGCATTTCGCCAAGATAAACTCTCGCGACGGCTTCTTCATTTTGGGCCGACAGCCGCAGGATACCTTCGACTGGGAGTCGCTCCGGGGCAGCCGGGTGATTCCGGTGGGCTTCTCGCCCATGCCTTGGGCCTCCTTTCAGTACGCGCTACGCCGTCACGGACTCGAAGCCTCGGACTTGGATCTGCGGACCGGACTTTCCCTAGATAGCGCCGTGGCCGCATTCCGCGGCGGACAAGCGGAGTACGTCCATGTGGCTGAGCCAGTGGTCCAGCAGTTGATAACCAACGGCGACGGTTACCTGCTGGCAGCCCTGGGGCCGGAAAACGGCCCCTTGGCATACAGCTCCTTCGCCGCCACCCATCGCTTTCTGGCGGATCGGGAAGACACCGCGGGCCGTTTCACTCTAGGCTTTGCGCGCGCCCTTCATTGGCTATCTTCGGCTAAACCGGGCGAGGCCGCGGAGACCGTCTCGGGCTTCTTCCCGGGAGCTTCCCAAGAAGTGTTGGCGGCATCCATCGCCCGGTATCAGAACCATGAACAATGGCCGGTGAGTCCTGTTCTTGGCCGGCCGGAGTACGAAAACCTGCACGACATCCTGCTGGCAGCCGGTATGTGCCGCGAGCGGCAGCCTTACGAGAAAGTTGTCCGCACCGACATCGCAGAGGCTGCATGGGCCGCGCTTTAACCCGGCCTGTCAGCGACGGGCGCATGGCGGGGTGTTACGGACGGCGGGATGTTGTAGAATGTTGCTTTAACGCCGCCCCCGCTAAGGCGGGCTAGGAGGCCGCTTTGGCCAAGATAGCGATTATCGGCACCGGCCTGATTGGAACTTCATTGGCTCTGGCCCTCCGCCAGTCGGACTTGCGTAACCTGGAACTGGCGGGAACGGACTACGAGAGCAGAGCACGCAACGGAGCGCAGAAACAGGGAGCATTTCACAAGGTTGAAGGACGCATTCAGCCGGTGGTCGAAGGAGCCGACGTAGTGGTGCTGGCTACGCCGGTCATGGCGATGCGCGATCTGATGGAAGCCATTGGCCCGATGTTACAAGAAGATGTGGTAGTCACCGACGTCGGCAGTTCCAAGCAGGTGGTCGCCGGGTGGGCCGCGGAGCTTCTGCCCAAGACGGCGCAGTACGTCGGCGGGCACCCAATGGCAGGGCGGGAAACCGCTGGCCCGGAACACGCCTCCGCAGACCTGTTTGCAGGCAAGGCCTATTGCGTCGTACCCAACCCCGACACTAAGGAGCAAGCTGTCTCCGCGGTTACGACTATGGCCGAAGCCGTCGGCGCAAAACCGTTTTTCATCAGCGCCGGCGAACACGACAGCTTTGTCGCCGCCGTCAGCCATCTGCCCTTTATGATGTCGGTGGCGCTGATGCAGACCGTTTCCAAGAGCGCCAACTGGGACGACATCGCCCAACTGGCGTCATCAGGCTTCCGCGACCTGTCCCGGCTCGCTTCGGGCGACGCCATTATGCACCGCGACATTTCCATCACCAACCGCGAACCCATCGTAAGCTGGATTGATTCCTTCATCCGCGAGCTTTACGAAATACGCAACCTGCTCAATGAGCAGCCCGGGCCAGACCCAGAAATAGTAGAACAGTTGTTTGAGCGCGCCTCCAAAGAGCGGGCGCGCTGGCTGTCCGGCTCCATTGCGCCGGGAGGCCAAGCGGAACGCAACGCGCCGGACATTCCCAGCTTCAGCGAGTCAATGGGTGAGATGTTTATGGGCCGTAAGATAATGGATGCCCAGCGCCGCTTCTTTAGCGGTGGCAAAGACAGAGACAATGAACGAAGCGGGCGCGAACGGAATTAGGCTATGACGGCACAAGCAACAGTTCGCGCCATCACTAGGCCGGTCAAGCTCCGGGGTGAGCTGGCGGTGCCGGGCGACAAATCCATTTCCCACCGCGCCCTCATCCTCAACGCCATGGCCCACGGCACGGCCCGCGTTACCGGGCTATCCAACGGGGAGGACGTTATGTCCACCATGGGCTGCCTGCGCGGCATGGAAGTCGAAATTACCGAGGGGGGCAGCCTCGGAGAATACACCGTTGCCGGACGGGGGCCGACGCTGGAAGAGCCGTCGGACATTCTCGACGCGGGCAACAGCGGCACTTCGATGCGGTTGCTCTCCGGGCTACTGGCGGCGCAACCGTTCCTCTCAGTCCTGACCGGCGACTCATCGCTGCGCTCCCGTCCCATGCGGCGTATCGTTGACCCGTTGCAACGGATGGGGGCTCAGGTGACGGGCCGGCAAGACGGCTCGCTTGCTCCGCTGGTCATACGCGGCGGCTCCCTGCGAGGCATCGAATACGACTTGCCGGTTGCCAGCGCGCAGGTCAAGTCTTGCATCCTGCTCGCCGGGCTGTCTGCAGAAGGGGACACCGTGATTCACCAACCCGCTCTATCCCGAGACCACACCGAGCGTATGGTCACCGCAATGGGCGCGACCGTGGAGCAGGACGGCCTGGCCTTGTCGCTGCGTCCGGGGCCGTTGCAGGCGGCAGATATCTCGGTGCCTGGCGACATTAGCTCAGCGGCCTTCTGGATTGTGGCCGGGCTGTGCCATCCCGATTCGAGGGTAATAGTGCGCGGCGTGGGCCTGAATCCCAGCCGCACCGGAATCATAGACACACTGCTGGCTATGGGCGCGGGCGACAGCCTGTTGCTGGTGGACGAACGCACCGAGGGCGGGGAGCCGGTGGCCGACTTGCTGGTGACGCCGGGCCAACTGCGCGGCATCGAAATCGGCGGCGATATGATTCCCCGCATCCTGGACGAGGCCCCGATTCTGGCCGTCGCCGCCTGCTTCGCGGAAGGGGAAACGGTCATCCGCGACGCCGCCGAGCTACGAGTAAAAGAATCAGACCGCATCGCCACCACCGTCGGGGAGCTGTCGCGGCTCGGCGCAAACATCGAAGCCCGCGACGACGGCATGGTCATACGCGGAACCGGACGACTGACTGGCGCAGCTTGCCAGTCTCATGGCGACCACCGCCTTGCCATGGCGATGTCAGTCTGCGGACTGCTGGCCGAGGGTGAGACGAAGGTTCACGGCGCAGCCGACGCCTCCGTGTCTTACCCCGAATTCTGGGGCGATTTAGATTTGCTGGCAGGGCTACCCCCCCACACCAACCCCGCCTTGCGGGGAGAAGGAAAGGGAGTCTAGCTGTTGGATTCGCGCATCCCAGAATCCAGTCCCTCTCCGCCGCTGCTGGTAGTGTTGTCCGGGCCTTCGGGCGTAGGCAAAGACGCGGCGCTGGCCGAATTGCGGAAGCTGGAGCGCCCTTGGCATTTCGCCGTAACCGCCACCACCCGGCCCATCCGCACCGGCGAGCGCGACGGCGTTGATTACATCTTCCTTGACCCAGACACCTTCGCCCGGATGCGAGAGCGCGACGAGTTTATAGAGTGCGCCGAGGTCTACGGACGCTGGTACGGCGTGCCGCGCAGCCAAGCCCGCGACGCCCTGCGCTCCGGCAAGGACGTTATCCTGAAGATAGACGTGCAGGGTGCAGGCACCATCCGGCGGATGGCCCCGGAGTCCCTGCTCATCTTCCTGATTCCCCCGTCGCTGGCCGACCTCCGGCAGCGGCTGCAAGACCGCATGACAGAGTCCGCGCCGGAACTGGAGCGTCGCCTAAGAACGGCGGAAGAGGAACTGGTCCGGATTCACGAATACGACTACCGCGTGGTCAACGAAAACGGCGACCTGGGCCTGCAACGCGCTGCCGCCGACATAGACGCTATAATCGCCGCCGAGAAGTGCCGAGTAACGCCCCGTCTGGTACAGTTGTTATAATAGAATAGCGCGCATATACAACCGGATACTGAGGACTCGATGACCCAACCGAAGAAAACCGTCGAACTGCGGCCCCGGCTTCCCGAATGGCTGAAAGTGCAAATGCCCGGCAGCCCGCGCTATATGCAGCTCAAGGAACTGATGCGCAGCCAGGAGCTGCACACCGTTTGCGAGGAAGCCCACTGCCCCAACATCGGCGAGTGCTGGAGCCGCGGCACAGCCACCTTTATGATTCTCGGCGATATCTGCACCCGCCGCTGCCACTACTGCGCCGTCACCACGGGCCGCCCCTTTGCCGTCGATTTGCAGGAACCGAAGAGGTTGGCCGAAACGGTGCAAGCTATGGGCCTGCGCTACTGCGTCATAACGTCGGTCAACCGCGACGACCTCCCCGATGGCGGCGCGCATATTTTCGCCGCCTGCATCAGCCGAATACGCGATGTGATGCCTGAGTGCCGGGTCGAGGTGCTAATTCCCGACTTCGCGGGAAATTGGGACGCGCTGGGCAAGGTCATCGAGGCCGGCCCCGCGGTGCTGAACCACAACATCGAGTCCACCATCCGAATTTTCCCCAGGGTGCGGCCCAAGGGCAACTACAATCTGTCTCTGGAGCTGCTGGCCAAGTCCAAGGAAATCGAGCCGGCCACGGTCACCAAGTCCGGCATCATCGTAGGCATGGGCGAAGCGTCGGACGAAGTGCTGGCAACGATGAACGACCTGCGGGGAGTGGACTGCGACCTGCTGACCATCGGCCAATACCTGCGCCCGTCGTCCAAGCACATCGCCATCAACCGCTTCTACAAGCCCGAGGAGTTCGAGGAGCTGCGGGCTGCGGGCCTGGAGATGGGCTTCAAGCACGTGGCGTCCGGCCCGCTGGTGAGAAGCTCCTACCACGCCGACGAACAGCACGACGCAGCCTTCGCGCCATTGCCTTTCGGTTCTAAAACGTAACCGGGCGTTCAGATTCCCCACCGCCGTGGGCGTTTGCCATCAGCCGTGCCAACCTGCAAAGTCAACCTCGTTCTGGTCAACGCCAATGCGCTGACAATGGAACGAACGCGCCCTCGCGCCGAAGCAGTGGCCGTTGCCGGAGAGCGCATCGCGGCGGTTGGCGGCAACGACGATGTGCGGCGCATGGCTTCCGGGTCGGCGCAGGTGATTGACTGCCGGGGCCTCACCCTGTTGCCCGGATTCAACGACGCCCACTGCCACCTTCCCGGGCTGGCGCGGCGGTTGCAAGACCTCGATTGCAGTCCTCAACGAGCGCCATCCATCCCGGCTTTGCTGGCGTTGCTGCGGCAATGGGCGGCAGCGCGCCCCTCCGGAAGCTGGGTGCGCGGCCACGGCTATGACGACCTGCAAATGGCCGAAAAGCACCATCCCAGCCGTTGGGATCTGGACGCTGCGGCGCCGGAACATCCGGTTTGGCTGGAGCATCGCAGCGGCCACGCCACCGCCCTCAACAGCCGCGCTCTGGAATTGGCGGGCATACACCGCGAAACCCCCGACCCTCCGGGCGGCGTGATTGGCCGGGCGGCGGAAACTGGGGAGCCAGACGGAACTCTATTCGAGATGCGTTCCTTCCTGCGCCAGCGCTTGGGTAACACACGCACTCCGCAGCAGTTTGAAGACGGGATGCGGGCCGCCGGACAACTGCTGGCAAGCTATGGCATAACCTCGGTGCAGGATGCGGGCGCAGACAACGGCATCGAGCGATGGCGCGTCTTCCAGCAATTGCAGTCCGATGGCGCACTGTTATGCCGCATCACAATGTTTGCCGGAGCCGGGCGGCTGGACGAACTCGCCGGGGAAGGGCTGACTTTCGGCGTCGGCAGCCACTGGCTGCGATTGGGACACGCCAAGATAATGCTCACTCTGACGTCGGGCGCGCTCCATCCGTCGGCCCTGGAATTGGCGGCGTTGGTGTCCGACGCTCATCACCGGGGCTTTCCGGCGGCCGTTCATTGCATTGAGGAAGAGGCCGTCGCCGCCGCCGCAGAAGTCTTGGCTGCAAACCGGCATCCGCCCCTCATTGACCGCTTGGAACACTGTGCCGAAGGCACGCGGCATATCATTGGCACGGTAAGCAGATCCGGGGCTGCGGTAGTCACTAACCCCGGGTTCCTCTACCACAATGGCGCGGCATACCGCGAAAACGTCCAGGCCCGGCTGCTGCCCCATCTGTATCCGGCGGGAGCGTTGCGCTATGCCGGAGTTCCCGTGGCCTTCGGTTCCGACGCGCCGGTGACAGACCCCAATCCCTGGCCTGCCATTTACAGCGCCGTTACGCGCCGCGCCGGGGACGGAAAACCGTTGTGCGCCGGCCGGGACGAAACCCAAGGGGTAAGCGCGGAAGCCGCCCTGCGAATGTACACCATCGCCGCCGCCGAGGTGGAGGGAACATCAGGAGAGAAGGGCAGCATCGCACCCGGCAAGCTGGCCGATATGGCGCTGGTGAACGCCAGCCCCCTCGCTGCCGCACCGGAAGACTTGGCGGGACTGGAGACGGTGATGACCGTTATCGGCGGAGCGCCAGTGTGGAGCAAACTTTAGGGCGGGCCTGGAAACCCGCCCCAATGCGTTTGTGGACCGTCTGCGTGGTTATGCTTTCCAGGGCAATCGCATCTGAACGGCAATTCCATCCCCTTATTCCCGCTTTCGCAGCAATAACAGGCTTGTGACTCCAAATGCGACTGCCCTGCGGTGATTTTCCTAGTCTGCGGCCAACTGGGTCAGGCGGGCGTATTCGGGGGTATTGGTGTCGGCCTGATCCCAAGTTTCCTTGACGTGGGCGGCGTTCCTGATGGCTTCGCCCTGGCTGCCCTGCCCCATCTGGGCGCGGGCCAGCCAGTACATCTCCCTGGGGGATTCGCGGCGGGCCAGACGCTCCCGCAACATACCAGTGGCCTTGTCAAACTCTTCAGCCCTCAGGTAAGCCTCAAGGAGCGTGTCCTCGAACACCAGCCGCTGGGCGTGGCTTCCACCCACACGGGTCAACTGTGGGTAGACCGGCTCCATCAGCCGCACCGCTTCGCCATAGTCGCCGCGCCCGAAAGCCCCTATCCCTTTCACCAGCGGGAGTGTCGCTTCCAGAGCACAGGCGTCGCCCGCGTTGGCCATAGCTTGTAACCCGTCTACCAGCTTGCCGAAAGACTCGTCGTCTCCGGCGGCGGTGAACGCCAGGGCGGCGTGGGCATCGCGGAACGACGGCCCCGGACGGGCGGCCGCCGGAGCGGCCAGCTCCACCAGTTCGCTCCATGGCGCTTGAGGCGCGGTGTCGCCATAGATTTTCATCCGCCAAACCAGCGAAGCACTGTCGGCCAATGCCGCATACTTGAGCTCCTGCACCGACGGGCGGATGTCTTGCTCGTACCAGCTCAAAGCCTGGTTATAGCGCCCCAGCGCCAACTGGAACAGCGCCTGGTGCCAGGACAGGTGCACCCGGTAAGTGGAGCGGCGGTCGTAATCTTCCAGCCAACTCCCCAGGAAGGACGCGCCCTCATCATCCTGGCTCATCTCGTAGTACACGTGGGCCACGGAGTGAGCGGCCACGCCGTTGGCTGGGTTCAGATCCAGCGAGCGCTCCGCCAGGTCCATACCCTCGGCCATTTTGCCCACTTCGTGATTGGCCCAAGCGTACTGCCCCATGAATGCCCAATCTTCTCCGTAGTGGGGTGCAGCCTCGGTCATGAGCCGGTAGAACCGGGGCGGATAGTCCGGCGCGCCGATTCCGACGCAGCCCTGCGTGTAAAGCCGCTGGGCAAGGCGCATAAGCATTGCGTCACGGGGAAATTCTTTCAGGTGCTCATGCGCTGCGGCGGTGGCGGCATGGTTCTGCCCGTTGACGAACTTGGACACCACGTCAACGTAGCCCCGTTCCCGGCCGCTCAGCCCGGATGACAGCTTGACCGCTGTTTCCGCGCTGGCTCTCGCCTCCGGCACGGCGATGCGGAGAAACTCCAAGAACGACCGCGAGGCATACGCCAGCGCAAATCCCTCATCAGCCTCAGCAGCGCGGGCAAACGCTTCCTCGGCCCCGAAGTTCTGTGACAGGGCCAAGTCCAGTCCCTCCGCATAGTGGGACAGGGCGGTCTGCGAGTTGGTGGTTAGAGGAAGTCCATAGCGATCCGTGTAGTTGGCTTCAGTAGTCATGGCAGCCCTCCTGTAGGTTGATTTTGCCACGGACAAACGCGCTAGGCAAGGATTCTGTTTCCTTCAGAGAAAACTGCGAAACTACTCCGGCCTGTCTCCTTTATTTCTGAAGGCGCCCGCTCCGGCGGCAGGGGTGTTACCGGCCTGGGGCGTCCCAGCGGAGTATTTCGAGATAGCCGCCGGGTTCAGCCCAGGGGAGCAGGGCGCGGAGAAATTCGCGGACGCCGGGGGGTTGGCCCCGCTCGCGGCAGTTGCGAAGGTACCGGCGCAGGTTCATATAGGTGTTGAGGCGGACGCCGGTCTCGGCGATGCGCTGGGCCAGGTGCTTGGGGCCGTCCGTTACCGGGTCGAAGGGCGGGGGTTCTTGATGGCTGGCAACGGCGGCGTCCCACTCTTCGCAATAGTCTTCGGCGAGGCGGCGGAGGCGGACTACTTCGAGTTCGGGGGCGAGCTTGCGGCAGAGGGCGTTGACGCGGCGGCGAAGCTGGGAGAGGGACATTGCGGCACTTCCTGAGATTGGGTTAGGGGCGGGATTTTGTTTTTCCCGGCCATTTGCGGCAATAACCGGCCACTTTGTGATGTTGGCGGCGGCGCTTCCTGAGATTGGGTTAGGGGCGGGATTTTGTTTTTTGCGGCCATTTTTGCAATCTTCGCTGGTTACTTCCTGAGATTGGGTTAGAGGCGTAATTTTGTTTCTCCGGGCATTTTCGGCCAGTTTTGCGATGTTCGTCTTTGATCATCGCCGGGGCAAGGGTGCGGCCCCGGGGATCCTGGGGCGAGTTGGGCCAGACAGTAATACGAGTTGGGCCGGACAGTAATAATGGTAGGGAGGCGCTTTCGGGGTTGGCAAGGGGGAGGTGTCAGGGGTTATTTACATAGATGGGCAGGATTTTAGGAGTGAGGGAGAGGGGCCGGGGTGGTTTCGCAATTTTCTTTTCCTTCAGTATCGTTGCAATCCAGATGGCACGCTTCCCAGAATCCTTTCAAAACCCGAAGCCCAAGAACTCCGTACAGCTAAATATCCTGTCTATCCTGTTCATCCACGTAAAAACCTCTAACAAAGGAACGCCGCCTTTTTTGGAGTTTTCTGTCTTGGCGTTCCCGGTCTTGGTTGACACTATCCACGCACGACAAGATAATACTGCCAACCTATCATCTGGCAGCAGATTGGGCGACGGATTTGGTTGCTCCATGAGCAGACCCAACCTGGCACACAGCGACGGGCAACTGGGGTTGTTTACTGACCTCTACGAATTGACTATGGCCCAGGCTTATTTCAGCCAGGGTATGCACGGCCCGGCCACCTTCGGACTCACGGTGCGCAGCTACCCCCCCAACCGCGGCTACCTGGCGGCGGCCGGCCTTGACGACGTACTGGATTACCTGGCCGGACTACAGTTCGACGGCGAGGCCATCGGCTACCTTCACTCTCTGGGGGTATTCACCCGCGACTTTCTGGACTACCTGCGGGGCGTGCGGTTTACCGGCAGCGTTCGGGCTATTCCCGAAGGGCGGCTGTTTTTCGCCGACGAGCCGGTACTGGAAATCACTGCCCCCATTATCGAGGCGCAACTGGCCGAAACCTACATCATCAACCAGATGAACCTGCAAACGTCACTAGCCACCAAGGCGGCCCGCTGCGTCTGGGCAGCGCAGGGGCGGGGAATAGCCGACTTCGCTTCCCGGCGCACTCAGGGTTCCGACGCCGCGATGAAGATGGCCCGGGCCAGCTACATCGCCGGGTTCGCCTCCACCAGCAACGTCCTGGCAGCCAGCCACTACGGCATTCCTCCCGCCGGCACCATGGCCCATTCGTTCATTTCCAGCTTTCCTTCGGAGTTGGACGCCTTTCGCGCCTACTCCCGTTGCTTTCCCGACCGAACAGTGTTGCTGCTGGACACTTACGACACCATCACCGGGGCCTGGAACGCTGTCACCATCGGCAAAGAGCTGGAAGCCGCCTATCCCAATCAAGAGACGCACCGCCTGACGGCAGTGCGGCTGGACTCCGGCGACTACGCCGAATTGAGCCGCCAAGTTCGGCAGGCGCTGGACGGCGAGGGACTAGGTTACGTCAAGGTGCTGGTGAGCGGCGGGCTGGATGAATACGAGCTGGACTCGCTGGTGCAGGGTGACGCGCCCATAGACCTGTTTGGCGTTGGCACCAAGGCCGGCGTGTCCGCCGACGCGCCCTGGTCGGACATGGTCTACAAGCTGGTCTGCTTCGACGGGCGGCCCGTGATGAAGTTGAGTGAAGGCAAGGTTTCCTTGCCCGGCGCAAAGCAGGTTTTCCGGCGGCGCAACGCCGATGGCTCGCTGTCCGGCGACATCATCGGGTTGCAGGAAGAGTCCGGCCCCGTGGGGGCTGAGCCGGTATTGCGGGAAGTTATGGTTAACGGCGTCCGCACTGAGCCGCCCCTTGCCGCCGCCGAACTGCGAGAACGTTTCCGTGAGGATTTCGCTTCGCTCGATGCCAAGTTCAAGAGCTTGCGCCGCCCGCCGCAATTCCCGGTGTCCATCAGCCCCCGCCTGCAACGAATAACCGCCGAGGTTCGGGAAGAGGCGGTGCTGACCAACATATCCGGCGAGTCGGCCTAAGACCTCACATACCGTTTAGACATCTTTTCAATGCTACAATAACAAGGAAGTCTAGGTCCCGGGCACCGAGATGACAATCATCAACAATCAGGAAGACTTTCTACGCGCCCTTTCGGAGAACCCCGAATGGCGAGACGCAGTGCGCGCCCAGATACTGGGGGACGAACTGTTGAATCTCCCTGCTCATCTCAAGGCTTTCATAGAACAAATGGCGTCCTTCGCCAATCGGGTGGACTCATTCATTGCCTCTCAGGAGCAGATCAACGCCGAGCAAAGACAGATCAACGCCGAGCAAAAGCAGTTCAACGCCGAGCAAAAGCAGTTCAACGCCGAGCAAAAGCAGTTCAACGCCGAGCAAAGACAGTTCAACGCCGAGCAAAAGCAGTTCAACGCCGAGCAAAGACAGATCAACGCCGAGCAAAAGCAGTTCAACGCCGAGCAAAGGCAGTTCAACGCCGAGCAAAGACAGATCAACGCCCGAGTCGAGCGCCGACTGGACCGAATGAGCAACGACATCGGTCAAATCAAAGGCTTCTATGCCCGCAGCGCCGTCATCGAAGACGCAAAAGGCATAGCCAATGACATGGGTTTTACCTACACCCGTACCCTGCATAAGGATGACCTTCTGGAGATGGCCCACAGGAACGCGGACAGCGCTATGACGGTCAACGAGCGTAGAAGTTTCCGCGAAGCCGATTTGGTGATCGAAGCTGCGGACGATTCCGGTATCATCTACATAGCCATGGAAATCTCTTACACCGCAGACCTCCGCGACAGCGACCGGGCCCAAAGGAACGCCGGGATCCTGACCGATTTCACCGGAAGACCCGCCCGCGCCGCCATCGCCAGCGTCAGAAACGACCGCGCCGTGGACGAGCTTATAGATTCCGGCGCCGTCTACTGGCACATCCTCACCGACAAACATCCGAACCCGGAATAGCCCCCGATGCCATTAGGCGAATGCTGAGGGCGACGGACGACGCAAATATGCCCACTCCCAATTTCCGGAACCGCACGCTCTACTACGGCGACAACCTCCCCGCCCTGCGCCGGATGAACAGCGAGACCGTCCATCTCATCGCCACCGACCCGCCCTTCAAGAAGCAGCGGGGCTTTTTCAGCGACGCGGGCGGCTACGATGACCGCTGGACCTGGCAGAAGGACATCCTCGGCCTCGACCGCAAGGGCAACGCCGTCGCCGAAAACCACGACGACTGGATTGACCAGATTCAGGACGACTGGCCCGGCGCCTGGAAAGTGATTGACGCCGCCCGAGCCACCTACGGCGACGATATGGGCGCCTTCCTCTGCTGGCTGGGCGTAAGGCTGATGGAGATGCACCGCATCCTGCGCGATGACGGCAGTATCTATCTCCATATTGACCACACGGCCCACGCTTGGACGAAATCCTTGCTGGACGCGATTTTTGGCTCAAAGAATTTCAAGTCCGAAATCGTCTGGCGCAGAACCACCAGCCATAGCGACGCAAAAGGTCTGGGCAACGTTCATGATAGCATCCTATTCTACCGCAAAAGCTCAGAATCAACTTGGAACCCTATTTTTCAACCACTAGACCCGGAATACGTCCAAAATTATTATCGTTACAAAGACCCGGATGGGCGCAAGTTTATGTCGGCTGATTTATCCGGCGCCGGGCCGGGGCCGGGGCGCAATTTCGGTGACCGGGGAGTAATCCCGCCGCCCAAAGAACGGCATTGGATGCACAACGATGCCGGCATTGCCAGGCTTTTATCGGAAAATCGGATATTTTGGACCAGAAATGGGGTTCCACGGTTGAAAGTTTACTTGGATGAGCATCCCGGCTCGCCTGCTGATGACGTCTGGACTGATATTCTTCCATTACGGTCGTGGCACAAGGAGCGCACCGGCTACCCGACGCAGAAGCCGCTGGCTCTCTATGAGCGCATCATCCAGGCGTCCAGCAACCCCGGCGACATTGTGCTGGATCCCTTCTGCGGTTGCGCCACCACGCCCGTAGCCGCCGAGCGTCTGGGGCGGCAGTGGGTTGGCATGGACATCTGGGATCAAGCCTATTCCAGGGTCACCAGCCGCCTGCGGGAATACGGTATTCTGGTGGACGACCCCGAGCAGGAAGGCAAGCGCAACGAAAATGGGATGCTGCAATTCGCCGAATACAGCCTCACCCTGATTGACAACCGGGAGAAAGGCGAAGAGTTCCCGGCCCGCACCGACGATAACGAAGCGGCCGCCCCGGTGCTGAACCTGAAAAGGCGCAGGCCCACGGAACCGTGGCAGCAAATCACCAACGCCCTGATGCGCCGCATCCTCAACGTCGCCCAGCAACGCAACGGACTCACAGGATGCGCCGGTTGCGGACGCCTGTTGGAAGCCGACTTCTTTCACCTCGACCACATCAGCCCCAAGTCTCAAGGCGGTGAGAACTACATCACCAACCGGATTCTGATTTGCGCCCCCTGCAACAGCCGCAAGTCGGACACCAAGACACTGAAAGGGCTGCAAAACGATAACCGGAAGGACAAGTGGATGAAAGACCGCAAGCTGGCCGAAGAGATACAGTCCTTAGCCAGAATGCGGGCGGAATGGATACGCGACAACTGGAAAACCGGCCAATGCCAAGAGTTTATCGCCAATCTGCCATAAAGAAGTGACCGCCCATGAAAACCGCCGTCTGCATGAAATACGTCCCGGTTATCGCCCGGATGCGGTTCGACTACGAAGCTAGAACCATCATCCGCGAGGGCGTCCCTTCTGAGGTAAACCCCTTCGACGTTCTGGGCCTGGTGCGGGCGGTGGAGCTGAAAACCGCGTCCCCCGCTCCCGAAGATGACGAGGTTGTCGCGCTGACTATGGGGCCGCCCGGCGCCGCCGAGGGGCTGACCTACTGTCTGGCCCTGGGAGCCGACCGGGGGGTGCTGGTCACCGACCGCGCCTTGGCCGGCAGCGACACGCTGGCGACCTCCCGCGTCCTGGCGTTAGCATTGGCCCGCGAGCAGCCCGACCTCATCATCTGCGGGCGCAACAGCACCGACGGCGAGACCGGGCAGGTCGGCCCGGAGGTGGCCGAGCTCATGGGCCTGCCCCACGTCAGCCACGTCCGTCGCCTGAACCTCAGCGAGGACCGGCGCGCCGCCATCGTCGAGCGCATCACCGACGAGGGCCTCCAAACCCTTGAATGCAGCCTGCCCGCGGTCATCTGTGTAACCGAAGGAGTCGCTCCGGAGCTTTTCCCCAACCGCCAGCAGATGGAGGAAGCCGCAACGAAGCCGGTGGATCAAGTCACCTGCGCCCAACTGTCGGACGACCCAACGCAATTCGGGTCGGAAGGCTCACCCACCTGGGTTAACGAAATCCGGCTGGTGGAGCCTAACCGCCTCGGCGTGACGCTACAGGAAGTTACGCCGGATGAGGCCGCGCGGCAGGTGGCCGACTCGGTGCGAGAGCGGCTGGCCGAACTGGACTCCGCCGGGCCGGAAGCCTCGCCGGAAGTCTTGCCCCGCTATCCCGGAGCGTCGGAACGCAGCATTTGGGTGGTTGCCGAGAACACCCGGGACGGCCTGGCCCACGTCACTTTCGAGATGCTGGGCAAGGCGCGGGAACTGACCGCCGTGACCCGCAGCGAGGTCGTGGCAGTGGTCATTGCCCCCGGCGGGGAAACCCGCGGCCCGGCTTTGGCCTCCGCCGGAGCCGACCGGGTGTTGACGCTGGACAATTCCGCGCTGGGGCCGGACAGCTCCTATGTTCCGGTATCCAGCCGCGCCGTGGGCAACGCTTTTGCCGCCGCCGTGGAGCGCGAGCGTCCCTACGCCATCTTCTTCGCCTCCACCGCCGACGGGCGCGACCTGGCGTCCCGGCTGGCGGCGCGGTTGAACCTGGGATTGACTGGCGACGCCATAGACCTGGAAATAGATGACGAGGGCCGCTTGGTGCAGTTGAAACCCGCCTTGGGCGGCAACGTGGTGGCTCCCATACTGTCCAAAACCCGGCCCAACCTAGTCACGCTGCGGCCCGGCCTGCTAACCCCGGCGGCAGCGGATCCTGGGGCTGAGGCCGTGGTGGAACATCTGTCTGCTGAACCCTTCAACGGCTCCGACGTGCGGCTCGTCAGCGAGGAATTTCAGGAAGACACCGAGGGGCTGGACTTGGCCCGCGCGCGCATAGTAGTCGGGCTGGGGATGGGCGTAGAGGAAGAAAACGTAGCGGCGCTGCTGGAGACGGCCCGCTCCATCGGCGCATCGGTCGCCACCACCCGCGACGTGGTTCACGCGGGCTGGCTGCCCCAGCAGTTGCAGGTAGGCATCAGCGGCCGCACCATCGCCCCCACGGTCTACATCGCCGTCGGCATACGCGGCGCGTTCAACCACACCGTAGGACTGCAACGGGCGGGAATCATCGTCGCCATAAACCAGAATCGCCGCGCCACCATCTTCCGATCCGCCGACTTCGGCATAGTTGGCGCTTGGCAGGAATTCCTGCTCCCGCTGATTGAGGAGCTGCGCCCCGTCCTGGCCGGGTTGGGTTAGAGTCTGTCACGCTGAGCAAAAATCCCGGCAAATGGACTGCTATAGGGGTCAAACCAATGCTCGGTCATTTCTATAACGGCGACAATTTAGCGGTAATGAGACAGCACATTGCAGACAGTTCGGTGGAGCTTATATGTCTGCCCTGCTGTTCAAATCGGCGCCAGGCTTCTCGGAAAATCCTGAAAATCCCCAACTTTGAACCCTCTGGTTCAGACAATTTGCGCCAATAATCGCAAGGCCCCGCGCTGACAGGAAAATTCGCAAAAGGCCCCGTTTTCCCGCATTCACAGGCATCTCCTTCGGCGTTGCGGATAATCCTCGTCCATCCTCCTGTACATCCCGTCTGTCAATGTGAAAACAGGAACGCTATTTTGCAATTTTCTCCCGACAACCCTTTACTTGACACTGCCACCCTCTCGCAAGACAATGACAGGTGAGTGGCATACTCGGAAAGTCGCTTATCCATTCCACAGGCAAAGGGGCGAGCAATGGACTTTGGATATACGCCGGAGCAGGAATCTCTGCGCCGGGAAGTGCAGCAATTTATCGCCGAGCACGTTACCGATGACGTGCTCGGGGAACTGGAAACCGCCGAAGAAGGCGGACGCGGCGTCCATTACCGCGAGCTGATTCGCAAAGTCGCTGAACGCCAGTGGATTGGCATTAGCTGGCCCAAGGAATACGGCGGGCAGGGCGGCAGCCGCATCGAGCAATACATCGTTGAGGAAGAGTTCACCCGCGTCGGCATCGCCGTTGGCGGGGCGGGCAGCGGCGCCCCGGCCATCCTGGCGGCCGGCACCGAAGAGCAGAAGCGACACTTCATTCCCGGCCTGATTAACGGCGAAATTATCTTCGCCCTCGGCTTCACCGAACCCCAGGCCGGGGCAGACTTGGCCGGCCTCCAGTGCCGGGCCGTGCGAGACGGCGACGAATATGTCATCAACGGCCAGAAGATGTACACCTCGGCGGCTCACTACGCCACCCACGTCTATCTGATGGCCCGCACCGACCCCGAGGCGCCCCGGCATCGCGGCATATCCATATTCCTGGTGCCGATGGACGCTCCCGGCATTACCGTGCGGCCTCTCTGGACCATCCAGAGCGACCCGCCCGCGCCGCTGGGCACGACCTACGGCATGGCCCGCACCAACGAGACCTTTTTCGAGGACGTGCGCGTTCCGGCGTCCATGATGCTGGGCGAAGAAAACGCTGGCTGGTACGTGGGCGCCATGGGGCTGAACCTCGACCGGGTGGGGGCCAGCCGCTACCTGATTTCCGTGCGCCGGGACGAAGACATCGTAAACTGGGTCAAGGAAAACGACTTCGGCGGCCACTCCCCGGCCGACGATCCGGCCGTCCGCGACAAGCTGGCTGAGCTGTGGACAGAGGCGCAGGTCTGCCGCCTGATGACCATGCGCAGTATGTCGCTGGTGGAGCGGGGCGGCAACTTCACCTACGAAGGCTCAGCGGAAAAGGTTTGGGCCCCCGAACACGGCGTCCACACCACCGAGGCTATCACCCAAATTCTGGGCCCCTATGCCACACTGCTCAGCAACTCCGAAGAGGCCATCGAGGACGGCGTCTTTGCCCACAACGTTATGGGCGCTTTCCAGTCGGGCATCAACCACGGTAGCGTGCAGGTGATGCGCGACCAGATGGCCCGCCGCGGGCTGGGAATGCCGCGCGGGTAAGAGAGACCACCCTCACCCTGCCCCTTTCCCAAAAAGGGGAGGGATTACTAAGGAAAATATGGATATACTGCCTTCTGAAGAAGAACAACTGCTAAAAAACGCGGCCCGAGAATTCCTGGAAGCCGAAGTCTCCACGTATCTGGTGCGCGAGATGGAGCTGGACGAGAACGGCTATCCGCCCGCCCTCTGGAAGCAAATGGCCGATTTGGGCTGGCTGGGGCTGGCTATTCCGGAAGGATACGGCGGACAAGGGTTGCCGCTGACCTACTTGGGGCTGGTGATGGAAGAAATGGGCCGGGTTCTGGCTCCGGTGCCGTTGCATAGCACTATGGTTACCGCGCTGACCGTAGCCGAAGCCGGAACTGAGGCGCAGAAACGCGAACTGCTGCCTGCCGTTTGCAGCGGCAGCATCGTGCTGACTTGGGCCGTTATCGAGCGCGACCCGCGCCTAATCTCATCCGCCATCGCGCAGCAAGCGCAGCCTGACGGCGATGCCTGGATCCTCAACGGCGAAAAGATGTTCGTCGACAACTTCAACGTCGCCAATCGCTGCTTGGTAGCCGTTCGAACCGCCCCGGCGTCGGAAGATAACGAAGGGATTTCGCTGTTTCTCATTGACCCCAACGGCGTGGGCGTAACGCAAACCCCTCTAGTAACCATCGCCAAAGACAAACAGAGCCGCGTGTCCTTCGACAACGTGCGAGTCACCGGGGCCGACCTGGTGGGCGAACTGCACGGCGGCTGGCCCATCCTCGAGCGAATGCTGGAGCGGGCCACCGCGCTGCTGTGTTGCCAGATGATTGGCGCAACCCGCAAGGACGCCGAAATGGCTATTGACTACGCCAAGAACCGCGTTGCCTTCGGGCGGCCCATCGCCTCTTTCCAGTCCATACAGCATATGTGCGCCGATATGCTGCTCTTCACCGACGGCGCGCAATTGCTAACCTACGAGGCTCTATGGAAGATGGACCAGGGCCTGTCCGCCGGGGTGGAAGTGTCTCAGGCCAAGGCTTTCGCCAACGAAAAGTGCGAGGCGGTGGTGCGTCAGTCTCAGGTTATTCACGGCGGCATCGGCTTTATGATGGAGTTCGACCTGCACCTGTGGCTGCGGCGGGTGTCGGCTTGGACCATGCGGTTGGGCACCACCTTCGACCACCGCACCAGGATCGCCAGCGCGCTGCTGGACAAGCCAGGCAAAGTGCGCCTCGGCCTCCCACTACCCGCATAGCTCCAACCCGGAGCCATTCCCCGCCAGGCTCAGGCGACAAGCTCAGGACAGGATGGAGAATTATCATGGCCAAAGATCCCGTTTGTGGGAAGGAAATTGACGAAGCGCAGGCCCGGGCCCAGACTTCTCAGACGCGCCACGGCGCTTCCGAGGTTGACCCGGCCCAAGGAACCCGCATCTTCCACGACGGCAGTTGGATCTACTTCTGCGGCCTCGACTGCCGCACCAAGTTTCTAGCCAGCCCAGCGGCGTATACGTCAGGGTAGACTGGCCGCACCTCAACTTTCTTACCCCAACTTTCTTACCCCAACTTTCTTACCCCAACTTTCTTACCCCAACTTTCTTACCTCAACTTTCTTCCAAGGAGGGGAAACTTTAGAATCGCTCTAGTTTTTACCTCCGCTCGCGAGCGGCGCCTCTGGCTCTGGGCTCTGGCCGTCTTGGTGGCAATCTACTCAACCATTGGCATTACGCCGATCCTGGCCGGAGTATTGAGCGGCCGGGGTTTGCTGGAAGCCGCTTTTGTCCTCGGAATGCTTCTGGTTGGGGCAGCCATCGTGACACAAGGGCTGAAGACGCGACCGAGAGGAGCTGAAATTGTAGTCGCCCTAGGCCTCGCCGCCGCCTATCTAATGGTATTTGTCCGAATGGGAATACCGGAGCGTACCCACCTCATCGAGTACGGCGTGCTGGCTGTATTCATCTACGAAGCTCTAACGGAAAGGGCAAGCCAGAGCCCCGTACCCACGCCCGCCCTGCTGGCCGTCTTGGCAACAGCGCTGTCCGGAACGCTCGACGAAGGCATTCAGGCGTTTCTGCCCAACCGGGTCTTCGACCCTCAAGATATCTTGTTCAATGTTCTGGCAGGTGTGATGGCAGTAGCGGCAAGCGCATCGCTGGGATGGGTCCGGCTTCACTGGCCCCAAAGCTGATAATTCGTCTCCACCCTGGCTTTTCCCGGATGGGGGAGGAAATTTCGCAATCTTCCGCATTACCCGAAGCCCTCAGTGCAACCGGCCTTTAATTAAGTTAAACTCCGAAAGGAAACGTGGAAAACTCAATCTCCCATACATTTGGATGCAAGCGAATGGATGCAAGCGAAACAACCCGTTCGTCCTGCCTTAAGTCTAACCGAAAGGCATAGTCGAAGGATGAACCGGTTTCCCCAGTCGTTGTCTCAGGTTTCTAAGTCATTCCGTTGGAGTTTTGGTATGCCTGACGCCCTAAAGCTCGACCCCAAGACCACTGCCGTCATTCTGGTGGATATGATTAACGCGGTGGCGAAAGGCGAAGGCCCGCCCTACAACCCCCCGGCCAACCGCCAGGCGGTCACCGATAATTTCGTCCGGCTGGTGGCCCACTGCCGACAGGCAGGCACACCCCTCATCTACATCACCACCCACCGCCGGGCCGACAACGCCGACGCGCCCAGGACCGTCTCCGACATCGGCGGCGGGGGCGGCGCGATGCTGGCCGGGACTCCGGCAGTGGAAGTAGTGGACGAGCTGGCTCCCGATCCCGGCGACTACATCGTAGTCAAGCCCAGGTTCAGCGCCTTCTACGGCACTAATATGGACAGCATACTAAAGGCTCTTGGCACAGAAACCATTCTGGTCGGCGGCATCTCCACCCAGCGCAGCGTGGAAGGCACCGCCCGCGACGCCAAGAACCGCGACCTCCAGTGCGTGGTGGTAAGCGACTGCTGCACCGCCGGCGAGGAAGATGTCCATGAAATGACCATCAAGCACGTCCTGCCCCTGCTAGTCCGCGTGCGCACCACCGACGAGGTGATAGCAGCGCTGTCTTAAGTTTCCAAAAACAAAGATCCCCGCTCTCTCCCGAAGGGAGAGGAAATTTAACAGCCGGGAGGTATTGTCATGACCGGCGTAAAGACAATCCTGGTAGGCACTATCGGGCAGGGCATTATGCGCAGCGCCGACGGCGGCGAGTCTTGGCGGCGGGTCGGCATAGACGCCGGGATGCACTCGGATGCCCTGGTGAGAACCCTGGCCAACCACCCAGACCGGCCCGGCGTGGTCTTTGCCGGAACCGACAAAGGGCTGTACCGCAGCGATGACGCCGGCCAGCAGTGGAGGCTCTTGGACACGGCGATGAGCGGCTCCTGCGTCTGGGCGCTGGCAACCGATTCGGCCGACTCTCAACTGATGTTCGCCGGAACCGGCACCCCCAACCCGGCCGGAGTGTTCCGCTCCACCAACGGCGGGCAGACTTGGGAGCAACGCCCGGTGCAAGTGGCCGAAGAATGCCCCAACGTGGGGGTGCCGCGGGTCACCGGCATCGCCATTGACCCGCAAAATCACCGTGATGTTTGGGTCGGGCTGGAAGTGGACGGCCTGCGCCACAGTTCCGACGCCGGAGACACTTGGGATTCCATCAACGGCGCCATCCCCAACCCCGACGTCCATAACGTAGCCGTAGCCGCCGGGCCGCCAAAGACCGTGGTAGTGGTGGTGAACAACGACGTCTACACTAGCGCCGACAACGGGGCCAGTTGGGAGCAGTTGGGAATCCGCGATGTCTTCCCGCTGACCTATCCCCGGGGAATTATGGTGCAGCCAGACAATCCCAGCGTGATATTCGTGACCATCGGCGATACCACGCCTGGCCAGACCGGCATGGTAATGCGCTCCAAGGATACTGGCAAGACCTGGGAGAATCTTCCCTTGCCGGTGGAACCCAACACCGCTATGTGGACGGTCAATATCCAGTCCGCCGACCCGTCGGTAGTGCTGGCAGGCAGCCGCTACGGCTACCTCTACCGCAGCGATGACGGCGGCGACTCCTGGAACAAGCTGCGCCGCGAGTTCAGCGAAATCTCCAGCGCGATGTGGCTGCCGGAGTAAGGTTCCTAAAAACAGGCCATCACAAGCAAAGCACGCTAACCGGCGAGAACAGGGGTGTTGTGGGCAGCGCCCCTGTTCGCTTTGCCGCCAATACGACTCCATTTGCCTGTATTCCAGTTTATAGACCTGAACTCCATTTATGGGGTGCCCGCGAGTGATTCCTGCAATCCCGCCCGGCCCCGGGCCAACACGCCGTCGGATCCGGTTCTCATGGAGGGCGTTCTGGCTGGCATTATCAGTCATTGTTGTAATACTTACCGGGCTTGCCATAGCGCGAATGTGCCTAGGCTGGCAGGAACGCGAAACGCCCGGTAGTGAAGCAGGAGTCCATCCAATCGCTAGGCACGCGGACGATTCGACCGACAAAACTGAGAGCAAGCTCAAGTAAAGAGACAGCGAAATCCCATCCTTCGCCGTAATCTCCAGTTAGCCTCAGCCTCGTAGTCCGCACAACAGCAGTTGCAAGACTGATGTGGGCCTGTGCCTGGGCTTTCCTTATTAGACAGACTCTGGTTATCAGACAGACTCTTTGGTTCGGGCAAATTCTTGCAATCAGTCAATGAGGCTAGTACCCGCCATTGGCAGCGGTATGCCGTCGTCGTGGGTCATCTCAATCACTTCGTCAACGATGTCGCAGAATTCAGCGAACACCGCCTTTCCATCAGCGCCGCGACAGCATCTAGGCCAAGAGCGTACCCTAGGCAATGCTGGTCTTCCTATAACCATGCGGCAACCTTGGCGTGTCGCGCACTGCCTTCACTGCTTCGACTCCTCAATGGCATCTCGAACTTGATACCCGTCTGCGTCCGCTCCCAAGTTTCCTGAAATCGCAACGCGTCTCTCTGTATCCGAGTAAACGATGTTGTGGTGGTCGCGCATCCAGTCGTTCAGGTGCGCTGTCCCAGTAGGCGTACTCGACGACACCGGATGCCCTGCCATCAGGGCGCTGACTCCGTCTCTGGTCAGCACACGTCACCAGGGCGAGGCCCATCACTATGCCCTTCTTTCTTCGCTCTGCTCAGGACAAGCGGAAAGGGACAGGACATATAAGCCTGCCCCTTTCTGTTTCGCCAAGAGGTTCCTTTCGTGGCAAGTCCTTAAAGGGCCTCCAGACCCTTGCGCACGCAGTCCTCATCTTCCTGCGCTGTCCCTCCGCTGCCACCGATAGCCCCCACCAGCTCGCCGTTTTGGTATATGGGAATCGCGCCCTGCGCCGGGATGATGCGTCCGCCCTGGCTGGCGATGATAGCCTGCATCACCGGCGACTCCGGGTTAATTTGCGCGCTGTCCCGTCCGAAGAACACCGACCCCACCGCTTTGCCCGGAGCCGCCGTCGCGCTCACCGCGATGGCCCCCTCCATCCGCTGGAAGGCCACCAGTTGCCCTCCTCCATCCACCACCGCCACGCTCAGCTTGACACCAATTCTTTCCGCCTCGGCTATCGAAGCTCCGATAATCCGGTTTGCGTCCACCAATGATAGGGCCATATCCGCACTCCTTTTGACACAGCGTTTTGTACCCGTCTCGTCTGCCTTGCCCTAAACTCGTCGAAGGCTTATCGCAGGCGGCGTGACCTCGCCCCAATGTTAACCGGTGACTCCTAACGCCACAACCCGAAGTTGCCATTGGGTATTCCCAACGACACTGGCGATATCCCATCGTTGCCCTTTGTCCCGTGATTCCCGCTTTCGCGGGAATGACGAAGCAACCGGCAATGCCAGCGCGTGCTGAGAATACCGCCATTTCCCCGCAGTTGCCTAACATACCTGCGTTGACTATAATTGCGCCAACAAAAAGCGGGATGCGTTCCGAGCCTTGAACGGGAATTCGTCACACAATTACACGTTCACAGACTCAACCGGCCACTGAAATCTCTAGCCGGTACGCGCCCAAATCCGGTGCCGCGAACGCCGGGAAAGGAGTGGAGCAATGGTCGATCAGCTTGCGCGACCTAAAGACAAGGCGGAAATTTACTGGTTCTCCGAGCAGCCCTACGGCCATGTCAGCAATGAGGACCTGGAACAGTTCGACTCGGGCCGACTGGGGTTCCCAAACACGTATTTCGACCCCCACAAGGCCAGCATCCTCTACAATCAGTACCATGAGCAGTACGCCCTGGCCGACGAAGTTGGCTTCGACGGCATTATGAGCAACGAGCATCACGCCTCGTACTGGTGCATGAAGCCGGCGGTCAATCTCGACGCCGCCGTCATCGCCAAGCTCACCAAGAACGTCAAGATTGCCATCCTCGGCAACGTCATTGCCATCAACGACCCCATTCGCATGGCCGAAGAAATCGCCATGCTCGACTGTTACTCCGGCGGCCGGATTATCTCCGGCTTCGTGCGCGGCACCGCTGTCGAGACGTTGCAGGGCGGCGTCAACCCCACCGAGAACCGCGCCCGCTTCGAGGAAGCCCACGACCTGATTATCAAGTGCTGGACCGAGCCGGGCCCCTTCCGCTACGAGGGCCAGTATTACCACTACCGCGCGGTCAACCCGTGGGTCGTCCCTATGCAGAAACCCCGCCCCGACATCTGGTTCCCCGGCACCGGCAGCCCGGAGAGCGTGGTCTGGGCCGCGAAACACAAGCACCCATATATGAACCTCGGCGCCCTCGTAGACACCACCGAGTGGCTCAAGCAGGTCTACATAGACACCGCCGAAGAGGAAGGCTGGACGGCCGGCCCCGAGCATTTCGGATATCTGCTCCGCTGTCTGGTGGCCGATACCGACGAGAAGGCCATCGAACTGGGCAAGGAGTTCATGTGGACCATCGAACACCGCCAGCGCGGGCCGGCGGAGCATAACGACCCGCCCGGCTACCAGTCCCGCGCCGCCGTCAGCGTCAAGGCTCAGCGGCCCACCGGCAACGTGGCCGGCGCCGGCGGCTTGGGCGTGGGCCTCTCCTACGACCAGCTTCGCGGCGTCAACAACATCATCGTCGGCAGCCCCGACACCGTGACCCAGAAGCTGACCGAGGTCATTGAGCGCCTCAGCCCCGGCTACATTCACATCTACGGCAACGAAGGCGCCATGGAGCACAAGGACGTGATGCGCAGCATCGAGCTGCTAGGCAAAGAGGTAATTCCCGCCCTGCACGAAGTCCAGTTGCAGCCTTACGACAACCGGCCCCGCATGGACACCATCAGTTCCGGGACCGCCGGCCTGGCCCCATAACCGCCTGCGTCATTCCCGCTTTCGCGGAAATCCAGTCCCTTCCTCCCTTGTGGGAGAAAGTCAGGATGGGGAGTGAAAACCTCGCACCATCCGCCCTCTCAGGTTGACTAACAGCCCCGCTCAACAAGCGGGGCTGTTTTTTGCGGCCCCTGGTTAACAGAGACAGCCTGCCATTACATTTCATTTTGCAATGAATTACATCTTGACAAGCGATATTATTCTTCGTAGCATAGCTGTAAGGAGGTGGTCAATACACCAGAATTTGTGCCGATATGAACCCGTAAGGACTCTAGGTCATAGGAGGTTCGGAAATGTTCGGCAGAACCAAATTCGCCAGAGGGCTTGGCGTCCTGATGCTCGCTCTCCTGGCGTTGCTGATTTACTTTCTGGGGGCCAGTGACTTGGTGCGCATCCAAGCGGACGAACCTTTGGACCTGGAAGGAGAAGAAGTCGTTCGCTACGATCATTCAGACAGCGAACCGTTGGTAGGCGCGACGCGCAGAATTAACGCAGGCGAAAAATTTGGAGAGGTCTGCAAATTCACCGACACGCTGGAACTCGCCTTTGGGGAAGCCGGGAGAGTGGTAAGGACACTAGCGGTTAACTTCGCCGCCTGTAAAATTCTCGTTGAAGAAGGCACTCGTGTAGAGGAAGATATGGCCAGCGGAAACGACGAGTCTGTCTATGAGTCGGAAACTGTTCATATTCCCCCGCCAAGCTCTCCAAATCAGGATACTTCATCCACAGAGAATTCGGCTGTCGACTCAAGTAACATAACCAGAGTTGCCAATATCAAGACTGCTTGGGAAGACCTGATCCAACTCAATGTCAACTCCTTGAAAGTTGTACTTCGGTGGATGGTTAATTCAGAGAATGACGTAATCCACCAAGGAGGGAAGTGTGTAAAGAAATGGCTCAAACTTTCAGGCTGGAGCCAAGGGGCAGGCACTTGTGAGGGCTTGCTTGAAACCCACAGTGCTGTTATGGAAGCGGATCAAGAGTTTCACAATACGACTTTTCCCTGTGCGCTTCAGGGTAATCCAGCAATTAACCTTTTGGGAAGCGGGGCGGATACGCATTACTCAAATAACCAAGTGACCGGCTCTTCTGTGGGCGCTACCTGGTATTCAGATACCTTTGCGTCAGGGGACTGCGCGTATCTGCTGCACTCCGAGAAGCACTTCGGTTGGGGAGGATAGCTTGAGAGCGGAAGCGCAACAAAGCAAGGTAGTCTGCATTTTATTAGGGTGGAGGCGTTCCCTTGGTATGCGCCGTTCCTGCACATTCTTTTCAGACCGCCTTTCGTCGGCATTAACCCTTTGTCGCACACCCTCTTAGTATGTGAGGAGAACTATTGTGTTGCGGAAAGCCGTCAGGAGCGCATCAATCTATGACCCAGCCTCATCTATCCGCAGTCACCGGCGCCTTCGGTTACACCGGCCGCTACATCGCCCAACGCCTGTTGGACAGCGGAGCAACAGTCCGAACCCTTACTCGGAACCCGTCGTCGTCCAGTCCCTTCGGCGACCGGGTGGAGCGTCGCCCACTGGATTTCGACAACCCTGGCCAGTTGACCGAGAGCCTGCGAGAAACCGCCACCCTCTACAACACCTACTGGGTGCGTTTCGCCCGCGGCCCCGTTAACCACGACACCGCGGTCCGCAACTCCCGAAACCTCATCAACGCGGCAGTCGAGGCCGGGGTGCAACGCATAGTCCACATCAGCATCACAGGCGTGTCCCGTGAGTCGCCTCTGCCCTACTTCCGCAGCAAGGGGCTGGTAGAGGACGCCATTCGGCAGTCCGGACTGATCTACAACATCATTCGCCCCACAGTCATCTTCGGAAGGGAAGATATACTAATCAACAACATCGCCTGGTTCCTGCGCCGCTTCCCGGTATTCCCCATCGCCGGCCGGGGCGATTATCCGGTGCAGCCCGTGTTCGTAGACGACGTAGCCCGCCTTGCCGTTGAATCCGCCAGCGCCGGCGGCAACACAACTACGGACGCCGTAGGCCCCGAGATCTTCACCTTTCAAGAAATGGTGCGGATGATTCGGCAAACCGCCGGAGGCCGCGCCCGCCTGCTCCACCTGCCTCCTACGATGGCCTATACCGCCGCCGCCCTGATGGGCCTCATCCTCCGAGACGTGGTGCTGACTCGTGACGAAATAGACGGCCTGATGGCGGGACACCTCGTCTCGGCAGACCAGCCCACGGGAACGACGCGCCTCACTGACTGGACGCGCCAACACCGCGACGCCCTCGGCCGCCGCTATGCCTCCGAGCTGGCGCGACATTATCGCTGACGTCCTGTACGGGCAGAGTTTCCAGCGCCAACCCATTGCGCTAAGGGAAAGTTGCGAGAGCGGTTGCCCACAAGTAGATGATAGATCAAATTTAGCGTACTGCAATCAACCTAGTTGAGAGGGAAAGCGAAGCGCCCCTCTCAATTGAGGGGCGCTTTCTTTCAACCCACGCGCAAACCCGGAGACAGGCAGGTGTTTCTACCGGTCCATAACCGCCACGGTGCCTTCCTCTGGGTTATACTGATAGCGCACCACCCGGTCCAGCTTCTGCGACTCCAGCCGCACCACTAGCGCCCGGTCGCCCGTCACGTTCAACGTGTTGTGGATCTCGCCCGGCAGGAAGAACGCCACCTTGCCGTCCCCTTGCACAAAGTCGCCCGTTTCTTTGATCTGCACCGAGTCCACGCCCTCGCCCGGGTAGAACCAGCGGAACTTAGTCTGCTTGATGGCGCCCTCGTACACGCCGTAAACCACCCAAGCCGCGCCGTGGTCGTGGGGCAAGTTGTCTTGATCCGGCTTCTGCACGGAGGCCATCAACCAGAATCCGCCGCCCGGATGCCCGTAGTCCTCGTCCAGATGCAGGTCGTAGCGCCCATACCCGCCCTCGTCCGGCAACTCCAGCCGCTCCTCCAGCCAGCCTGGGGTGGCCAGCAGAGCTTCCATTTTCTCAGACACGCCCTTGGCCTGCGCCAGCGGGTCCTGCGTCGCGTCGAAGATCCCGCGCACGTCGTCAATGAACTCGTCCACCGTGTAGGCAGTGGTTGTGGTCATCCTGAACCTCCCAGTATTCCAGTATGCCTCTGGCTTCATTGTGAAGGGGCAGCGTCAGAGTGTCAACTCGACGATGGGCACAGCAGCAGGCGTTCGCCACCTGACACAGCTCTCTTCGTCGCCTTCCGCTGGAATTTTCCCCGTAGTGCGGCTATCATAACCCCAGACCCAAGCAGACTCCGAAATACGCTTTGGGAGGCACGAAAATGTCCGGTAACTACTCCATATTCGTGGGCACCGTTGGGCAAGGGCTCAACATCAGCTCCGACAGCGGCGACACTTGGACCAAGATCCGCAACCCCATCCCCACCGAGGGCAACATCCGCGCCCTGCGCACCTACCCCGACAACCCTCACCGCATCCTGGCTGGCTCCGACGGTCTGGGCTTGTTCCGCACCGAGGACAACGGCCTGAGCTGGGAAGCCGTCGAGACGCCCTTCGGCGACCTCCAGGTTTGGTCAGTGGCCGTAGACCCGGCCAACTCGGACACCATCTTCGCCGGCACCAGGCCCGAGGGTTTCCGCTCCCGCGACGGCGGCAAGTCTTGGCAGAAGCTGGACATGGGCGTCAACATGGAGTGCCCCATCGGCACACCCCGCACCACCAACATCATCGTTGACCCCCGCGACAGCCGCACCGTTTGGGCCGGGATTGAGGTTGACGGCGTATACAAGAGCCTGGACGGCGGCGACAACTGGGTCCATCTGCCCGACCTCGGCCCCGACCCCTTCCACGGCGACATCCACGGCATGGCCCTGCGCGCGGGCGACAACCCTGCCTTCTTCTGCACCAGCCCCTTCGGCATCGCCAGCAGCAACGACGAGGGAGAGAGCTGGGACTACCACTATTTCCCCAAGTTCAGCGAAAATGACGCCCGCTCCTACTGCCGCGGCGTGGTCATCAAGGCCGACGACCCCAGCACAATGTTCGTGGGCAACGGTGACTTCATCCCCGGCGTGACCGGCGCGGTGCAGGTCACCCGCGACGGCGGCCAGAACTGGGAGAAGGCCAACCTCCCCGTCGAACCCAACTCGGTGGTCTACTGGCTCGCCAACAACCCTGAAATGCCCAACGTAGTGGCCGCCGCCAGCCTCTTCGGCTACGTCTACGTAAGCGAGGACGGCGGCGAAACCTGGAGCAAGCTCAGGAAAGAGTTCGGCGAAATCCGCGCCCTGGCAGTGACGCCCAACTAACGCTGACTCTACCCCAGTTACAAACAAAAGGCGGGTTTGGAACCCGCCTTTTTGCGTGGACACTGGATCAATTAAGGTTAACCACTATGCCATTGTAGGCGGCACAGTTGGCGTGCTAAGGAGGCTTAGAAGGGAGGCTCGAATCCCGTCTTGCCTTCTCCCAACTGCGGCAGCGAATCGCGTAGCACGCCAAACACCGTGCGATAATGCTCCAAGTATTCGTCTTGGAACGAAGCTCGGCTGGTAGGGGTCGGTGACGCTTCTCATATAGATGAGCTTGCCGTCCAGCGTGCCCGGTTTGCGTTTTTTCAGCAATTCGACAGCGTTGTCCTTGACGCTGACCCACTTACCCCAGCTATCCCGCTTCTCTATGTCACGGCTGAAGAAGGCGGCGTAGCAATAAGTACAGCCAAAAGAGCAGCCGCTATACAGGTTCAGAGTGAAGTCATAAGCATCCATGAACCCCATCGCCTTCGTCAGCGCCTCCCGGTCGGAAATATAGGCGACAGCGGTTTCGCTGATATGGTCAGGGTAAATGCCGACAGGTTTCGTGCAGGCCATCACCGCGTGGTATCCGTCTGCACCAAACAGGGAGCTGAGAAGGGCATGAGGCTGGCACGCTTTACCCTCTTTATTATTTGATATAAGTTTTACATACAATAGAACTAAATTGCTAATCAACGCTGGCGTCAAGAAACCACATAATGTTTCGGCATAGGTGATTGGTTTTCGGTTCATTTTAATTTGGAAGCACCGCCAAATCTTCTTCCCTAGCTCTATAATAGGTTTAGAAGTACCATACGAACTAACATTAACTATTAGGTATAAATTCGTTTCTCTGTATAACATTCGCTACAGCCAAAGCAACCGCAAACTGTATCGCCAGTGCGCCACAATCAAAGCCTGAAACATTCAGCTTTCTACTGCTGTCCAAGATAAAATTGCTGTCTTTCTTAAGGTTTATCGTCAACTTGATTACACTACAAATTAAATTGATTTGCTTTGGCTGATACCAAGATACATACAGGAACGCAGTCATATCATTACTATAGTTTGGATGATAGCCAAGCATTAAATAATCTAATTCCCGCAACGCGTCACAAACTGCTTTGACCTTCTGCTCAGGCTCCATTCCATTAAGCAATTTCTTGATTTCGCCAGAAACGACCTTTGCAATTGCATTGTCCAATGCTCAGGCTATTAACTGTTCATTCATCAGTATCTTAGCCGGGCTTTAGTAAGTTGCGCTTGTAACCAGAGCAAACCAGGCGCGATCAGTTGACCAGCACCTCCAAGCGGTGAACTAAACTGCGCACGCGGCTTTCATCTCTGTCTATAGCCCGGTCGTGCATATCACCCTCATACATATTGCGGTGCAGACGGCTGGCGCGTTTGAACCAGTCCCGCAAGTCGCCATTGTCAAGATTGCGCGACAAGAGTCTAACGGCTTGAAATAGATCATCATGGCTTCGGCTTTGCCAACCTTGCTGCTTCGCAACAGCCTTGACTGCGTGAGCTGCGGCGCACCAAAGAAGTTCAGAGCGCAACAGCCGGTTTCTCCGCCGCATGAGGCCATTCGCCAACGCTAGGAAATCCAACGCTGCCGCGATGTGTTCCGCAGGGTTCACCCAGCAGCCAACGCCTGTAACTTCTCTAGGTTATGTATGAAACGCTGAACCGACTCGCGTGAATCTTCGATTTCGTATGGCCTCATAAATTCGGAGCCGACATTCTCCAGGAAGTCCTCAGCGGCGCCAAACTCGGCGCCCAGATCCGGCTCGTAATCATACTCCCCGGCTAGGCGGTCGGCGGCAGCGGCCAGGTCGCCGGGCGTCTGACAAGGCCAGCCGCGCTGCTGGGAGATGATAGTCACCAGTGATCCCGCAGCATCCCACAGCTTTTGCGAGCCGAGGAGAGTGTCGCCGTCGTCAAAGGCGCGGTTGGCTTCCGCGAGGAGGGCATGGGCCAAACGGAGCTGTTCCGGCCCCAAGATATATCTCGGCTTGGAAAATTCACCCATCTGCAACTTTTCCCGCAGCGCCTCCGTAGCCGCCATGTCCAGCTCGCCCGCATCGTCCACCACGACGCCGTACTCCGCCCTCGCGTGCTCCGGCGTCAGCTTTTCTTGCGCCACATCCTCCACCACCGCATAGGGATCGCGCTCCAGCGGGTTGCCGTAGCCGCCCGCGCCGGCCTGCACCACCCGGTAGAGGTCGCCCCGCTTCAGCGTCATCAGGTGCTTGCCGGGTAACTCCTGCTCCTCCGGCGTGCCGGGGTTCAGCCAGTTTTGGGTGGGGGTGCCAGGTTTCCCGCCTTCAACCCCCCAGGGCCGGAAGTTGGTGCGGTCGGAGCGCAACTGGAAGGTGGCTTCCTCGGCGAGGACGCGGAATTCGCGGACTATGCCGAGACCGCCGCGGTACTGGCCGGCGCCGCCGGTGTCGGGGACAAGGCCGTAACGCTCGACGAGCAGGGGCTGGTCGGACTCGATGCTCTCGATAGGGGTGTTGGCCATATTCAGCACGGGCGAGGCGAGGCCATCGGCGCCGTCTATGCTGGGGCCGCCGCCTCGGGGCCCGTCGTTGTTGAATTCCAGGTAGACCCATGCCTTGCGGTTGGGGTGGTAGCCCCCGAAGGACAAGCCAATTTCGCCGCCGCCCCAGGCTGCCGGCACCCGCCCGGGCAGGGCTTGCGCCATGGCGCCGAACATTGCCTGGCAGATGCGGAAACCGGCGAGGCCGCGGGCCGCCACGGGCGCGGGGTGCTGCGGGTTGACGAAACAACCCTCGGGCGCAGTGATGTTGAAGGGCCGGAAGAAGCCGCTGTTGGACTGGATAGCCGGGTCAATGAGGCACTTCATCACGGCGTAGACGTTGGACTTGGTGTAAGCGAAGTTGGGGTTGATGCTGCCCTTGGCCTGTGGGGAAGTGCCGTCGAAGTCGACGAAGACCTCGTCGCCGTCAATTTTGACGCTGACGTGGATGTCTATGGGCTGAGGGTCTATGCCGTCGTTGTCTATGTGGTCTACGAACTGCCATTCGCCCTGCGGGAGGGAAGAAATCTCGGCGCGGGTGAGAGCTTCAGTGGTATCGAGTATGTCGGCCATGTAGCTCTTCATCTCTTCAAGGCCATACTCGCCGACAAGGCGCAGCAGATCTCGCTCACCGAACCGGACGGCGGACAAGAGGGCCTGGACGTCGCCAAGGACCTTCTCCGGGACGCGAACATTCTTCTCCAGGATGCGCCAGACAGCGCGGTTAAGCTCGCCCTCTTCGTAGAGCTTGAGCGGCGGGAGGATGAGTCCTTCCTGATAGATTTCGGTGTTGTCGCAGGCGTTGCCGCCAGCCACACGCCCGCCGATGTCGGTCTGGTGTCCGATACAGCAGCTCCAGCCTATGAGGACGTCGTTGACGAAGATAGGCTTGAACAGGAAAATGTCGGGCAGGTGGCTGGCGCCCTCGTAGGGGTCGTTGTTGGCGAAGATGTCTCCGGGGCGCACGTCGTCGCCAAAGGCGTTCATCACGCCCTCCAGCGCCGGGGCCATGCTGCCTAGGTGGGGCGGGAGGGTAAGGCCTTGGGCGACCTGTTGGCCCTCGGCGTTGAACAGGGATGTGGAGAAGTCCATGCCGTGCTTGATGACGGCCGAGCGGGCGGTGCGGACCACAGTGAGGGCCATGGTGTCGGCAGCGCTCATCAAGGCGTTCTTGATGATTTCGCGGGTTACTGGATCGGTCGTTTGCAGCATCAGACTCTCCTCTTCGCCGCGGACTCGCAGAGTTGAGCGGGTTAAGGGCATAGTGCCATAGGCACGGGCAGGGGCGCAAGGGAAACGCCCGGCGTCGCTGGGTCTTTCAACGTCTGAGGCACATTCGGGGAGGAGCTATTCCGGCTGATTTGTTCCGCCGGGGCGGGTGAAAAACAGCACGGGCAAAGACAGCGCTGGCAGGGCCATCATTGCGATCATGCCAAGAGTATAAGTCCCGGTCAGTTCTTGGAACACCGCCAAGGGAAGGGGGCCCACTGCCGAAGCACAAACGGAGAGGGTCATGGCCGGCCCCTGAACCCGACCCAATCCGTGGCGGCCATAGTAGTAGGCCCAGATTGTGCTGTGGACGATGATATAGGCCCCGCTGGAGACTCCCATCATCACCACATAGACCACTGCCGCGAACAACGAGTTGATTACCACGGCCAGCGCCAAGGCCGCCACCAGAGTCGCCATCGAGAAAAAGAGGAGGGCTTTGGGGCCGACTCGATCCGACACGAACCCGGCCGCCAGCGAGCTGACCGCGGACGAGACCGAGAAAATCGCAAAGGCTCCCGCCGCCAGGGTCGCACTCAGCCCGTTCTCTTGGAAGATTGATGCTTGGTGGAACATCAGCGCTGTGGTAATCAGGCTAGGCGAACTCAGCGCCAGCGCCAGCAGCCAGAAGCTGGGAGAACTGTAAACCTTGGCGTGTCTATGGACTCCGGGCATCGCCTGCCTGGTCTCCGAGGCGGGCGGACGGGAAGAGCCATCAGGGAACAACCCCACGTCTTCAGGCCGGTTTCTGACGACAAAAAGCGCCACCGGAACGATCAGCCCAACGGCCACCGCGCCAAGTACAACATAGGCCCCGCGCCAGTCGATGCTCTCGATCAGAAACCTAGCAAACGATGGGAATAGAGCAGTAGAGAGCATCGCTCCCAAGGTCATCATTCCGACGGCCCGGCCCCGCAGCGAGACGAACCACTGGTTCACCAGAAGGATGCAGTTAATGCTCAACGAGCCCTGACCCAGGGCACGCAAGCTGGCGAAGGCGATGAAGAAGATGAGAATGTGGGTGGCGGCAGCCATGCCGAAGCAGGCTGCGCCGAGACCCAATCCGGCGGCCACTAGCATTATTCTCGGCCCGTACCGGTCGGCAAGGCGGCTGACAAAGGTCACCACAACGGCGCTCACTAGGGTGCTGGCCAAGTATAGGACGGAAATTCCGGTGCGGGACAGTCCTGTATCCTCAATTATGGAATCAATGAAAACCGAGAAAACATAGGACTGCCCAGGGCCGGTGCTAAATACGACCAGACCCGCCGCAGCGACGATGAACCATCCGTAGAAGATGCGGCGACCGGGCTGGAGCGAGCTGCCGGTTGAAGTTCCTGTCATGTTTCCTTCGTAGCTGAAATTTTCATTTGTTGTCGCAAGTTAGCCTTGGGGGTCATCAAAACTTGCCCGGTTCGAATCAGGGAACAACCTGTGAATCTTGGGGTAGCACCAACTTTCTTCGACGAGCGGGGTCAACGGGCCGCGTGATACGGGCCAGACCGGAGAACTCAACGTAACAAGTGCTTATGGGCTTATAACCCTCCATTAGCTCGAACCTATAGCTCTCTAACCTAAAGTTACTGTTTCCGGCCCTAAGATAACACTGGCTGCCCGCGCGTACCCACGCGACTTCGCAGTCATTTTCGACAATCCGGTCTTGTTAGCCACCCACGCCTGGTCTACAGCCCTCGGTAGCTGTGCCGAATTGACTGCGCCAATGGTGTCCTTAACGAGAAATTGGTGAAGCGTCCCACCTTATTCGTCTGCTGCGCCCACCTTATTCGCCTGTAATGATACAATCAGCCCAAATTCCATCCCATCACGAGGGTTACAAATGAGCATTGACGTTGCAACCGCGATTGCCCGGATACTGAAGCAGGAAGGCATTGAATGGGTATCAACCTTTCCGGTATGCCGGGTGAACAACGCGCTGGGGCGCGAGGGCGTGCCAATGATAATGATGCGCGACGACCGCTACGCGGTGGCGCTGGCCGACGCATACTCGCGGGTAACCGCTGGGGAACGCATCGGAGTCTGCACGGTGCAGGGCGGCGTTAACGGCGCGGGCCTGCAGTACTCATACCCAGGACTGGCGCAGGCTTTCGAGGACAACTCGCCGATGCTGTGCATCACCGACGGCATACCTGCCGGAAGCTCAGAGAACACGCAGTTCGATGTCACCACCAGCTTGAAGACCGTCTCGAAGTGGTTCGGGTACATAGATCGTCCTGATCGGGTTCCGGAGTTCATGCGGAGGGCATTTACGATGCTGCGCAGCGGGCGGCCCGGGCCAGTGGTGCTGGCGGTGCCCAACGCGACGGCAACCTTCGACGAGGAGGCCGACCCTTACTTTCCGGTAAGGGCCTACAAGGCCGGCCCGAACCCCGAAGACGTAACCACGGCGGTTGACCTGCTGATGAACGCCAAGAACCCTCTCATCTACGCCGGGGAAGGCGTGATATATGCGGGCGCGTCAGCAGAGCTTAAGGAACTGGCGGAGCTGGCCAACGCCCCGGTCATCACCACTCTGAAGGCCAAAGGGGCTTTCCCGGAGAACCACCCGCTTTTCGTGGGCGTGCGGGGCGATCATCCCGCCGAGTTTCTGGGGAAGAGCGACGTCATTCTGGCCGTCGGCTCCAGCCTTTCGCCAGGCCGGTTCACCCACGGCATCCCCAACCCGGCCGGCAAGACCATCATCCAGTGCAACCTGGACGAGTTCCACATCAACCGCATCTATCCCACCAGGCACGCTGTGCTGGGCGACGCCAAGTTTACGCTCCGGGCCTTGGCCGACGGCTTGGCGGAACGCACGGGCGGAGCGCAACGGGACGCCGACGGGGTGGCGGCGGCAGTCAAGACGTCGAGAGACGCCGGGCTGGCGAAGTACCGGGAAGCGATGGTTTCGGACGACAAGCCCATCAACCCTTACCGGGTGTTCGGCGATATGATGAAGGCGTTGGACCCCATGAGTTCATTTGTGACGCACGACTCGGGCAACACGCGAGACCAGCTCAGCACGGTTTACGACACGCTGATTCCGCGGGGGTTCCTCGGCTGGGGCAACATCTCCACGCTGGGCTTTGGCCTGGCGGGGGCAATGGCGGCCAAGCTGGCTTTCCCAGAGCGGCAGTGCGTGGCGGTGACCGGTGACGCAGGCGTCGGGTATATGCTGGGCAACCTGGAAGTGCCGGTAAGGCAGAAGATCGGCATCACTGTGGTTCACATCAGCAACGGCGGGTTCGCTGGCTACGGCCCCGGGTTCTGGGGCGAGGGCCACGATCCGTTCACCCACAGGGTGATGGGGCCGGACGACGTGGATATGTCGCGGGTGGCCTCGGAACTGGGGCTGCACGCCGAGCGGGTATCAGAGCCAACGGAGATCGTTGACGCGCTTAAGCGGGCGCAGGCGGCCAATGGCGCGGGGCAGCCCGCGTACATCGAGTTTGTGTGCAGCCAGTACCCGGTGTATGGAGGCTGGGTGCCCAGTCCAATTGCGCATTAGGAAGCGAGGCGTCTTGGAGTCCTGGAGAATCAATGATGAGTGTGTCGAACCCCGCTAAGCCTGTTGGCAACCCATCCTTCGACACACTCACAACTAACAGCGCTAGATTCCCGCCCCTGTTTTCGTCGGGACAGTTTCACAGGCAGGACGAACTCAAGAGTCCACCTCACCCCTTGGAAAGGCAAGGAGGCAGAGGCGGGGAGGTAAGGAGAAGGATGTTATGACCGGCCTGAACCCCGAACAGTGGAGCCATCATACGGCCCGAATCAATGGGATCAACATTCACTACGTTCTGGAGGGAGAGGGCGACCCGGTGCTCTTCCTGCATGGGTGGCCGGAGTTCTGGTACTCCTGGCGAAACCAGATTAACGCTTTTTCCGGGCAGTATCAGGTCATCGTTCCTGATATGCGCGGGTTCGGACACTCGGACAAGCCGTTCTATGGGTATGACACGCGCACGGCAGCGGCGGATATGTACGAGTTGGTGCGGCAGCTAGGTCATGAGAGCGTGAACATCGTATCGCACGACATAGGGGCGCGGGTGGGCTTCCGGTTTGCGCTGGATCACGAGGAAGCCGTGCGCAAGATTGCCTTCCTGGACGCGACGCCGCCTTACGAGCAGCTTGGGCCACAGGCGCCTGCGGTAGTTCGGGAACGGTGGCATTCGTATTTCCACCAACAGTTCGACTTGCCGGAAAAGCTGCTGGAGGGGCGCGAGGAAATCTACCTGCGCCACATCCTGCGGGACTGGACGATTAATAAATATCCGCTGACCCAGGAAATCATTGGCGAATACGTCAAGGTGTACTCGGCGCCCGGCGGGCTGCGCGGCGGGTTCAACTACTACCGCGCGGCTGCCTACCTGGACCCGGCGGACTGGCGGGCCGACGAGGGACGCACGCTGTCGGCGCCGGCGCTGTTCCTTTACGGTACACGCCGCGTCCGCACCGCTGAGGAGATGGGCGCGGGGCCTCTGGAAGACGCCTGGCGCGGGGTGATTCCTGGAGTGCAATCGAAGCACCTGGGCGACTACGGTCACTTCCTGCAGTGGGAATGTCCCGAGGACGTTAACCGGGAACTGCTGGCCTTCCTGTCAAGCTAGGATACAGGGCGCCTTAACACTAATCTCCCCTTTGAGGGAAAGGGAACGCAACCGGAGGAACCTAAATGGCAACATCCGAGGAACTGGCCGCGCTGGTGAGTTCGGAGTCAGCGCGACTGCTGGACTACTTCAAGGGACTGACTTCCCAAGACTGGCAGACGCAAAGCGCTTGCGACGAGTGGAACAACGCCGACGTAGTGGCCCACATGACGATGGCCGTGGATATGTTCTCAGCCAATATCGAGCGGGGAGCCAATGGCGACTCTTCGCCGCCAGACGGGATGGGCCCACCCGAGGAGGTTGACCTTGTCGGCCGCATGGCAGCCAACGCAGCAAGGGCAGTGGCGATGCGTGAAAGCCTGGGGGAAACGCTGGTGGACGCCTTCGCGCAGAACTGCAAGCGGCTGGACGCGCTGCTGGCCCAGATGAGCCCTGAAGACTGGGACAAACAGTGCTATCATCCTGCGGCCTACCTGACTGTCAGGCGATACCTGATATTGCGGCTTGCCGAAATGTCGGTGCACGAGTGGGACATCCGCTCGCGCTTGGAGCCATCGGCCAAGCTGCCTGATAACGTGGTTCCAACTCTCATGGAGTTGTTGCCCGGGTTCGTTGTGGGCAGGCTGTTCCAACCAGGGGCGAGTATTGCCTCGCCGTCACGGTTCCGCTTCGACCTGACTGACGGCGGGAGTCGCGACATCGTGGCAGGCGGCGGTGAATTGCGGATGGAAGACAGCATAGGCGCCACCGCCGACGTGACGTTCAAGTGTGATGGGTCCACCTTTGCACTGCTGGCTTACGGGAGGCTCACAGTGGAAAAAGCGGTGGCCGCAGGATACATCACGGTCGAGGGAGACCGGGCGTTGGCGGCGCAGTTCTAGCTGCGCCTCAGCGGCATCCGGGCTAACGGTTAACTCAACAAACATTTCTGCCTCGGCAATCCCTCCCTTAGACGAGAGAACATTCAGTATTAGGAGACAATGCGATGAAACTGCTGGTAATTTCCGGGGGCAGGCACCCCTACGAAGAATCCACGCCGGTGTTGGATGGGTTTCTCAAGGAGGCGGGGCATGACGTCACGGTTACGGAGGATGCTTCTATACTGGCCGATTCGCCGGGAATGAGCTCCTACGATGCGCTGGTGTTCAACACGCGGCGGGAGAACCTGCCGGACTTCGGCGACTGGGAGATGAACGCCGCCGAGAAGGAAGGGCTAAAGAGCTACATCAAATCTGGCAAGGGCTTTGTGTGCCTCCACATCGCCTGCTGCGTGCCAAGTGGATGGTCTGAATTCGATGAAATCACCGGCGGCGGGTGGATTACAGGGACAAGCTATCATCCGCCTTACAGCGAGATGCAGGTGAATGTCAGTAATTCAGCGCACGCCGGGGCTGCCGGGGTGTCGGACTTCGTCACCAACGACGAGCTGTACATGAACACGACGTTCAAAGAAGGCAACGACGTATTCCTAACCGGAGGCTCGGAGGACGGGACGTGGCCGTGGGGGCCGGACCGGGCGCCAACTTTTATGCCCGGAGGCACGTACCCGCTGGGGTGGACGCGCGAGTACGGGGACGGCAAGGTGTTCGTGCTGCTACTGGGACACGACGGGCGCAGCTTCGAGACGCCGGAGTTCCAGCAGATAGTTCTGAACGGCGTGGCTTGGGCCGGGGCGGCTTAGTTCCTAACCCACTGCAGGGAGAGAGGGGTTGATCGCCGCCTTTCTTCCTGCGGTTCCCTTTCTTCCCGACAATTCATGAATATGCGGCATTGTTCAACCGGAGAGCGTCTTTCCGCTTCCAGGGGTCGCTGGGAAGGAATAGCGCCCCGCAAGCTGACGTTGGCTAGGGCAGCGCCGGTTAGCTCGTGTCGGCTTCGCCCAGCATGATTAAAGCGGAAAGCAGAGAGTACGGGAACCAACGGCGCACGCTGCCGCCAAGAGTCAGCTTCGCTCCAACGCCAAGAGTCAGCTTCGCTCCAGAACGATGTTGCTGGCTTCGTCAACTGAGGCGTTCCAGGTTGGCGGAACCACCGTCGTGGAGTCGTATTCTTCGATTATCAAAGGGCCAGGTTCAGAGCGTCCGGAGAGGCTGGAGCGGCTGACTACCGGGGTGTCGGCCCAGCCGAAGGTGGGTCCAAAGTAGACGGGACGGGCAGTGGGGCCACCGTTGGTGGCAGCGGGTAGCTCGAAGCGGGCGGGCATCCGGGCTTGGTCCGGCAGGCCGCGAGCGATAACGCGGATGTTGACTAGCTGATAACTGGCGTCTGTGCGGTAGCCAAAGGACTGTTCGTGTTCTTGGTCGAAATTCTCGGCGATGGCCGTCAAAGTGGCCTGGGTGATCGGACCGGATGGGACAGCCACGGTCAGGTCGGAGACCTGGCCTTCGTATTTCATATCGGCTTGGGTGATTATTTCGTGGCGGGAGTCGCCGAATCCTTCGAGGCGGAGCTGTCGGCGGCCCTCTTCCCACATACCTTCGACCAGTCCGGCAAAGGTGGGGAGGTCTATATCCTCGAAGGTCTTGAAGTGGGTCTGGACGAAGTGGTGTTCAACATCGGCGACCAAGAGTCCGAAACTGCTGAATACGCCGGGGAAGGGCGGAACGACCACGCGGGTTATGTCCAGCATATCGGCAAGGCCGACGGCATGAACCGGCCCGCCGCCGCCGAAGCAGATGAGGTCGAAGCGGCGGGGATCGCGGCCCCGTTCACTGGAAACGGCTCGCAGCGCCCGGCCCATGTTGGAGTTGACCAACAAATGTATGCCGTGGGCGGCCTCAACATCAGACAGGTTCAGAGGGCCGGCCACGTTGTCCGCAATGGCGCGGCGGGCAAGATCAGCGTCGATGGGGAAGTCGCCTGCCAGCAGATGCTGGGGGTTCAGGTAACCCAGCAGCACATCGGCGTCAGTGACCGTGGCGTCCCGCCCTCCCAGACTGTAGCAGGCCGGGCCGGGGTAGGCCCCGGAGCTCTGGGGGCCGACACGAAGCGAACCGCTACGATCAACGGTGGCAATACTGCCGCCGCCCGCGCCCACCTCGGCGAGGTCTATGGCCGGGACACGCAGGATGTGACCGCTGCCGCGCAGCAGGCGATGGCCGACGCTGATGCCGCCGCCAACTTCATATTCCGGCGCTTGCAACATCTCGCCGTTCTCGATGATGGACGCTTTGGCAGTGGTGCCGCCCATATCCAACGTCATCAGATTCGGCATATCAAGGCGGCGCCCAAGGTGGTAGGCTCCGACCACTCCGGCGGCGGGCCCTGACTCGATGCAGTAAACCGGGCGCTCCATGGCGATGGCGGAGGTAGCCAGGCCGCCATTGGACTGCATGACCGCCAGCGGGACGGTTATCCCCATGTCCTCAAGACCCTCAGTGAGCAGGGTCAGATATCGCTCCACGACCGGGCGGACATAGCTGTTGATGACCGTGGTGCTGGTGCGCTCATACTCTTTCATCTCAGGTAGCAGGTCAGATGACAGGGTCTGGATGACCCATGGGGCACGCTCAGTCAGTACCTGGGACACGTACTGCTCGTGGGAGGGGTTGGCGTAAGAATGGAGCAGGCAGACGGCAACTGAGTCTACTCCGCTGTCTATGACAGACTTAACAGCGCAATCAACCGAGGCGGTGTCTAACGGGCGCAGCGTTTCCCCGCGGAAGTTGAGGCGTTCGCTGACCTCGAGACGGTACTGGCGCTTGACCAGCGCCGGGGATTTTTCGTAGTAGAGGTCATAAAGCCGGGGCGTGCGGTTGCGGCGAAACTCCAGAACGTCCCGGAAGCCCTCGGTGGTAATGAGGGCGGTGTGAGCGCCTTTCTGCTCGATAATGGCATTGGTAGCTACCGTGAAGCCATGGCCGACTTCGGTGACGGCGGATGGTTCGATGCCCAGCTCTTCCATACCGGCGCGGATGCCGTTGAGGACGGCTCGGCTGTAATCGTCAGGGGTGCTGGCGGCCTTGCGGGTCAGTACCTGTCCGTCATCGCTTAGGAACACGATGTCGGTGAAAGTGCCGCCAATGTCTACGCCGATGCGGAAGTCAGGCATAGTTATCGCTCTCTTTAGGGGATTAGGCCTTGAGTATACCGCGCGTTCTTTACCCGCCGACGCACTTGCCCAGCCAGGCTCGGCCGTCTCTGGCAAGAAAGTCGTCGGCACCAAAGGGGCCCTCGCTGCCGAGGCCGTAAATCTCCGGAGGGCGGGCTGATGGGCCGGACAGTCCCTCTATGATAGGGTCCATAACACTCCAGGACTGCTCGATTTCGTCGCTTCGGATGAATAGGGAAGCGTCACCATTGAGGGCGTCGAGCAACAGGCGCTCATAGGCGTCCGGGATCTCCTGCCCCCCAAATGAGTCCTGGTAGTGGAATTCTAGGTTCACCGGGCGCAGGTCAAGGGTAGAGTCTGGGGTCTTTGCCTGGAACTCGAGGTGGACTCCCTCGTTGGGCTGGAGGCAGATGGACAACGTATTGGAGCTGATAGCGGCGCGGCGCCCTTGTGGGAAGATAAGATGTGGTGGGCGTCGGAACTGGATCAGCACCTCGGTGCGCTTGTTGGTCAAGGCTTTGCCGGAGCGCAAGTAGAAAGGAACACCCTGCCAACGCCAGTTGTCCACGTCGAGGCGAAGGGCAGAGTAGGTGGCGGTCCGGGAATCAGGCGGGACGCCCGGCTCATCCAGATAACCGTCGTACTGGCCCTGAATGGCGCAACGAGGGGCGTCCTGAGCGGAAATAGACCGAACCGATTCCAGCACTTTAACTTTTTCATTGCGAAGGGTGTCGGCCTCGAAGGTAGAGGGCGGCTCCATAGCAACCACCGCCAGCAACTGGAGCAGGTGACTCTGGAACATATCCCTCAGCACGCCGGCGCGGTCGTAGTAGGCGGCCCTATCAGCGATGGATACGGACTCGGACACCGTTATCTGTATGTTGTCTATGTAGTTGCGAGACCAGAGAGGCTCGAATATGGCGTTGGCGAAGCGGAATACCAGAAGGTTCTGCACTGTCTCCTTGCCCAGGTAGTGGTCGATGCGGTAGACCTGGTGCTCATTAAACACCGAGTGGACAACGCGGTTGAGTTCTTTAGCGGTTTCGAGATTAACGCCGAAGGGTTTTTCCACCACAACCCGGCGCCAACATTCGTTTTCGGACTGGTATCCCGCCCGGCCCAAAGCCTGGACCGCCGGGGCAAACAGAAACGGGGCCAAGGCCAGGTAGTAGAGGCGGTTGGCAGGTTTTTCGGGCGACTCTATGCTGCTCAGAGTGCGCTCCAGTTCACGAAAGCCGTCTGGGGCGGAAACGTCCCCGTAGCAACTGTGGACCCGGTTGGCGAGGTCGTTCCATAGTTCGGGCGCAGGAGGGAAGTCTGATTCTTGGCCGAAGCCCTCGTAGAAGGAGGCGCGAAATTCGTCGGCAGTCATGTCGCTGCGGGAGACGCCGACTATCTGGACCTCCGGGTCTAAACGCCCCTTGGCGTACAGGTCAGCCAGGGCAGGGGCAAGTTTATTGCTGGCCAAGTCGCCCGAAGCGCCGAATATGACGATGGTAGTGGTCTGTTTCGCCATCGTTCACCTACTGCCTACTGGCCGGTGCGTCTTATTGCATGGCCGCCGAACTGCTGGCGCAGGGCGGCGAGGAGCTTGGCTCCGAGAGGTCCATTCTGCCGTGAGCGGAACCGCTGTTGCAGAGCTGCGGTAATGGCCGGAGTTGGAACTCCGAGATCCACCGACTCCTGCACCGTCCAACGGCCTTCGCCGGAGTCTTCCACGAAGGCTTGCAAGTTTTCAAGGCGCGGGTCTTCTTTAAGGGCGGCGGCAGTGAGGTCGAGCAGCCAGGAACGGACGACGGAGCCGTATCGCCAGGTCTCGGCGATGGCGGCCAGATCCAGGTCGAATTCCTCTTTGGCGGCCAGCAGCTCGAAACCCTCGGCGTAGGCCTGCATCAAGGCGTATTCCACACCGTTATGCACCATCTTTACGAAGTGGCCCGTTCCGCTGGGGCCAACGTGGCAGTAGCCAGTGTTTTCGCTGGGGGCCAAGGTGCGAAACGCAGGTTCAAGGCGCTTCACCGCTTCATCGGGGCCACCGGCCATGAGGCAGAACCCGGTGGTGAGTCCCCAGATGCCTCCACTGGTTCCCACATCAATGAGGTCTATGCCTTGAGGGGCCAGTCCCTTGGCGCGGCGCATAGTGTCCTTGTAGTTGGCGTTGCCGCCGTCGAGGATGGCGTCGCCGGGGGAAAGCAAAGCAGACAGGGCGTTCATCGTGTCCTGAGTTGGCTGTCCGTGGGGCAGCATCAGCCATACGCCTCGCGGCGGCGACAGAGACGAGACAAGATCTGGCAGTGACGACGCCCCATCAGCGCCAAACTGTCCGCTGGCGGACACCGCTTCGGCATCAAGGTCATAGGAAACGACACGGTGTCCGCCGAGAATCAGCCGTCGCGCCATGATGGCGCCCATACGCCCGAGACCTACCAGCCCGATTTCCAAAGAAGCGCCTCCTTGTCCGCATCCGTGCGATAGTTACCCTGACCCTTTCCGTGCCTGACCCTTTCGTGCCTGACCCTTTCGTGATAGATAGGAGGCGCCTGTCGCGTCTAAAATTCGTCGAGGAGACGTCTCAGCCCACTGATGACGTCGTCGCCAAGGTTGACGGCCACCAGACGGCGGCCAAGATTGCTGAGCGCCTGATAGTCGCCGATGGCCTGAGCAGTAGCCAGGACATCAAATCCGTATTGCTGGCCCGGGATAGGCGGTTCCTGGTAGAGGTCCATGGTCAGTTGCAGGTACAAGCCGGACCCGGGCCCCCCCTTGTGAAGCTGTCCGGTGGAGTGCAGACAGCGTGGGCCATAGCCCGCGGTGGTGGCTATGCGGCGCTGTTCCATAATCCGTGACCGTAGTTCGTCCAACAGCGCGTCAGCCGCCGGGTCGGGCGGGAAGTAAGACATTATGGCTAGGTAATCGCCGGGCTGGGCCTGGTCAAGCAATGCCGCCACAGATCCCGGCGCGGCGCGCTCCGGCAGATGTCCCTGCTTAAGGTAGGCTTCCAACAGGGCGTCTGTGTTGTCCTTCGCGCCCTGCACGTCGGGTTGATCGAAAGGATGAACGTCCAGCATCGAACCTGCTAACGCAGTCGCATATTCCCAGCGGAAGAACTCAGCGCCGAGAGCATAGGGGTCGGCCAATCCCAGTCGCGCCACCGGATGCCCAGCGTCCTCCAGCCGTTCAACGGCCTGGTCATAGGAACGAATGACGGACACATCTGCGCCATCCTCTGTCCGCAGGTATACGAACAGACGGTCATCGCCGTAGCAGTCCGGAGGGAGCACGGGCTCACCAGCCACCGGAACAATGCCCCGGCCCTCTTTGCCCAGGCTCTCGGCAACCATCTGCTCTATCCAAAGTCCGAAGCTGTCTATGGGCGGCGGAGTAATCAGCGTTACCTTGTCGCGTCCGGCCAAAGTCATCCCGCCGAGCAATGCGCCTAGGAAGAGGCCGGGGTTAGTCTCGGCGGCGGCGCCCAGACACCGGTCGCGCATCGCGGCGGCGCTGTCCAGCAGGCGGGCGACATCTATTCCCGCCAGGGCCGCGGGCAGCATTCCGAACCACGACAGCACGGAGTAGCGCCCTCCAATGTCCGCCGGGTTCAGGAACACCCGGCGAAAACCCGCCTCCCGGCCCAAGCGCTCCAACGGAGTGCCTGTGTCGGTAATGGCGACGAAGTTGGAGCCGGCGCCGTCTTTCAAACGGGCCGATTCTGCTAAGCTCCGAAAGTGACGATAGAAGGAAAGGGTTTCTATGGTACCGCCGGACTTAGAGGAGACTATGAACAGCGTATGCTCAGGGTCAATAGCCGCGGTAACAGCAGCAACCTGACCAGGCGCTGTGGAATCCAGAAGGGTCAGGCGGGGGTTTTCACGCGAGTGGGAGTTGCCATCGTCCAACGGCAGTAAGGAGAGGCGAATGACTTCTGGGCCGAGGCTGCTGCCGCCCATGCCAAGCAGCACCACATCACGATAGCCCTCGCTGCAAATTTCACTAACGAATGCGTTCAGCTCCGGTAGATGGGGGCGCAGAAAATCGCCAGCATCGAGCCAGCCGAGCCGGTCTGTGATTTCGCGCTGGTCCGGACGCCAGACGGTGTGGTCGCGCTCTCGAAGTCGCTGGGGAATGCGCTTCCTGACAAGTCCGTCAATCGCCTGGCGTAGTATCTCAGCCCCTTCGGCGTGACGCAGGACAGGCGCAGACGTATGTCTGGATGCGCTCACTACTATTCACCACTGTTGACCAATTTGCGCGCTTCTTCGGCGACACGCAAGGCAGTGAAGCCGAACTGCTCCAGCACGACGCTGCCAGGAGCCGACGCGCCGAAGGTGGACATTCCGATGGACGCGCCATCCAGTCCGACGTAGCGAGCCCAGCCGCTGGTTGCGCCAGCCTCAATCGACAGCCGGGCTCGCTGGCCCGGTGGGAGCACGGCGTCGCGGTATTCCTTGGACTGCTCCTCAAACAGCTCCCACGAAGGCATGGAAACCAGGCGGGCGCTGATTCCCTCGTCTTGGAGCGTTCGGACGGCTTCCAAGGCTATGTGCACTTCCGAGCCGGTAGCGATGATGATGACCTGCGGGCCATCATCATGGGATGAGGAGGCGCTTTCCCAAAGCACGTAGGCGCCTTTGGCCGCGCCCTCTGAGGGGAACAGGCAGTTCGGTGACTCCAAGTTTAGAGCGGTATCCAGCACCGGCAGATTCTGACGGCTTAGGGCGAGAGCGGTAGGGCTGCCGCGCCGCTCCAGGGCCGCTTGCCATGCCGCCGCCGTCTCAGTGGCGTCGGCGGGGCGGATAACCGTCAAATTTGGTATTGCGCGCAACGACATCAGATGCTCGACAGGCTGATGCGTGGGGCCGTCTTCCCCCAGTCCCACAGAGTCATGAGTGAAAACGTAAATCACCTGCTGCTCCATCAGAGCGCTCAGACGCAGGGCGGGGCGCAGATAGTCGGAGAAAATCAGGAAGGTGGAAGCGTAGGGAATCGCCCCGCCGTGGACGGCGATGCCGTTGCACACCGCGCCCATAGCGTGTTCGCGGACGCCAAAGTGCAAGTTGCGCCCGTCGAAGTTGCCGGGGCCGATATGTCTCTCACTGTTAAGTATCGTCAGAGTGGAGGGAGCCAGGTCTGCTGAGCCGCCGATGAGGTTGGGAACAGCACCGGCGATGGCGTTCATCACCTTTCCCGACGCTTCGCGGGTGGAGACGGCCTTGCCATCGTTGAACAAGCCGGACATTCCACCATTCCACCCGGAGGACAACTCGCCGTTCAGCGCTTCGTCCAACTGCCTGGCTTCGTCTGCATAGCTTTCCCGGTACTTGGCTAGGGCGTCCTGCCATTCCTGCTGCCGTTGCCGCCCTCTCTCTTTGGCGCGGCCCAAGTGTTCGCCGACACCCACGGGGACGGTGAAGCTGTCGGAATAGGGCCACTCCAATTGCTGCCTGGTAAGCGCTATCTCATCGTCGCCCAGCGGTGCGCCGTGGACGCCGCCGGTGCCGGCTTTGTTGGGGCTGCCGTATCCAATAACGGTATGGCAGACGATCAAAGCAGGTTTGTTGGTCTCGGCCTTGGCTTCGGAGATTGCGGCGGTAACGGCGTCCAGGTCGCGTCCGTCCATGCCGCCCAGCACTTGCCAGCCATAGGACTCGAAACGGCGGGGAACATCCTCCAAAAAAGCGATGTCGGTGTCGCCCTCAATGGAAATCTGGTTGTCGTCATAAATCACGATTAGTTTACCCAACCCCAGAGTGCCGGCAAGGGAAGCCGCTTCAGATGCGACGCCTTCCTGAAGGTCACCATCCGAGGCCAAAGCGTAGGTGTAGTGGTCAATGATTTCGTGGCCGGGGCGGTTGAAGCGGGTTGCCAGCCACCGCTCGGCGAGGGCCATGCCAACGGCGTTGGCCACACCCTGCCCCAGCGGGCCGGTGGTCACTTCGACGCCGGGAGTGAGGCCATATTCGGGATGGCCAGGGGTGCGGCTGCCCCACTGCCGGAATCGCCGCAATTCTTCCAGCGGCAAGTCATAGCCGGTCAGGTGGAGCATAGAGTAGAGCAGCGCTGAAGCGTGTCCGGCGGAAAGAACAAAGCGGTCGCGGTCGGGCCAATGCGGGTCGGCGGGGTTGTGCTTGAGAAACCGGTCCCACAACACATAGGCCATGGGGGCGGCCCCCATCGGCGCGCCGGGGTGCCCGGAACGCGCCTTCTGCACCGTGTCAACAGACAAAAACCGGATGGTGTTTATGCAAAGCTGGTCAAGAGCCGAAGCGGTCAAGGCATTCCTCTGAGCTATGCGTAGCGGCCCCGTCCTTCAACAGGTATAGCGCCAAGCGTCCTGCGCCATCCGGTTCCGCCCGAAAATGGTTGAACATCCCTTTGCCATGGGTGGGGCCCGCATTGCTGCGCCAGCCGTTGGATATTGTTGCGTCAGCCGTTGGATATTGCTGCGCCAGCCGTTGGATATTGCTGCGCCAGCCGTTGGATATGGTATCCAAAGGCGCCGAATCTGTCTATTGCGTGAACGCGGGAAATCGCTCCCCTCAGATATTCCGGGAAAGGGCATTCCGGCGGCTAAGAATAACCGGAGTTAGAAAGCAGGCATATCGCCTAGGGTAGCCTCGGTTTCCAGCTCCACGCCGTTGCGATAAAGGCGGACCGAAATACGCTGGCCGGGTGGATTGGCCAGCAGAAACTTGGAAAAGTCTCCGGTGTTCCGGATGGGCTGTCCGTCGATAGCCACGATAACGTCGCCGCCTCGCAACCCGTCGGATTGAGCATCCGAACCCTCGAACACACTGGCGACGATGACCCCCTCTTGCGCCGGAACACCCATCTGGCTGGCAATGACCGGAGTGAGATTCAGGGGGGCGATGCCCAAGTATCCCCGCTCAACAAACCCATGCTCAATGAGCTGGCGCGAGACCACCATAGCGTCATCAATGTTGATGGCGAAATTGATGCCCTGCCCGCCGCTGAAGCTGGCGGTATTCACGCCGATCACTTCTCCGCGATCGTTGACCAAGGGGCCACCGCTGTTGCCAGGGTTGATAGAGGCATCGGTTTGAATCAAGTCAACGAAAGTGTCTTGTAATCCATCCTCAACGGAGCGTCCCAAGGCGCTGACGACGCCCTTGCTCACCGTCGGCCCGCCGGGCAGAGCCAAGGCGTGACCGATGGCGATGACATCCTGTCCCACCTGCAAGCTCTCTGCACTGCCGGGCCGGGCGGGTTGCAGTCCAGTAGCATCAATTTTGACAACGGCCACGTCGGGGTTGGAATCGCCTCCCACCAGCCTCGCCGGGTAGCTTTCGCCATTGTGAAGCGTTATCACAATTGACTCCGCCCCGTCTATGAGATGATTGTTGGTCAGAACGTAGCCGTCGGATTGCAGGACAATTCCAGTGCCAACCCCGATGCCGGACAAGGTCGGACCATCAGCGCCGGCCTCGAACGGAATGGTAAGCACATGAACCACCGAAGGCGTTAATTGGCGAACCACGTCAACCGTGGAAAGTTCACCGGGCGAGACGCTTTTCGTGGGGACAGCGCTTGGGGCTGCCTCGTCGCCGCAGGCCGCGGACGAAATCAAGGCAAGGGAAAGCAGCGCCAACAACAAGGCCGGCGCGAATCGCTTTCTCCCTGTGATCGCTCCAAGTATCCCTTTCATAGTTTGACCAAACCGGCAGAATTGCCATCGTGAGGGGAGTTTCCGATGCTATTCTCGCTATCATTTTACAGCTTGCCAAGCCAATAACGCCATTCTTTGAGGCCGCCGCCGTCTCAATCCGATTTCCCTTCGATTTCCTCGTAGCGGACGGCTCTGACCGCTCATTTTTCGACAAAGCGCGGATGAACGGTCAGACGGCAGATTCCGGGTTCAAGACGGGCAAAGCGCAGTGCGTCTAATTGCCGTTGGGATCAAGGGACGGGAAGATATGGTCGCGGAAGGCAGCCAGTTCGCCGGTGGCGAACTCATAGGTTGCGCCGGTCATCAAGTACAGGTGGGTGAGGCCCTCCTGTTCGGCTTTTCGGATACGCTCGGCGCAGTACTCGGGGGTGCCGATGAGGCCCATGTAGTCGCAGATGGCGGCCAGGGCGTCGTCGGGCAGGAAAGAGCAAAGTTCTTGGGCCTTCTCCCAGTCTTCCGCGTGGGGGACGTCAGGATACAGGTCCCACAGGCCGGCGGGGAGCTCCAGGTCTCCGATGTCTATGCCTGCGGCCCTGAGCCAAGGCTGGTAAGTTTCCTCCATAAGGCGCGAGACCGCGAGGGGGCGGGCGACTTCGCGGGCCTCCTTGAGGTCATCCTTGATGATGGTGGTAGCGGTAAAAATGGTCTCCACGTCGTCGGGGTTGCGTCCGGCAGCGCGGGCGCCGTCTGCAATGATATTCCGCGCCTCAGAAACGGCTCCGGGGTGGATGCCGGTCATCAGCAGCGCGCCGTCGGCCACCTCACCGGCGACTTTCATGACCCGAGGGCCGGTGGCGGCGATGTAGACGGGTGGCGCCGGGGATTCACCGCCGTGGCGCATACGGCTGGTGGCGTCGTTGCCAAAGGACACCATTTCCCCAGACATCAGCTCCTTCATGGTGACCACGGCGTGGCGCATCTGGCGAACAGTGGACGGAGGGATGCCGATGGTGGCAGTGGAGCTGTAGCCGCGCCCGATCCAGATCTGCACGCGGCCGGGGGCGAGCTCCGAAACAGTCTGGGCTGCCGAGGCGACCACCGACGGGTGCCGCGTGGCCGGGTTGGTGACCGCAGAGGCGACGTTGATCTGGTCAGTAGCCATGACTGCGGCAGCCATGCTGACGAAGCAGTCGCGCTCCAGAAGCTGGGAGTCGAGGATACCTACCCCGTTGAATCCAGCGTCTTCGCATTGCTTCACAAAGTCGGCGACCATCGGCCCAGGTTTGCAGGGCGGCACACGGAGGTCAATCTTGATGGACATTGTTCGCTCCTAGTTATGTGGTTTTGGCACAATATTTTGATTTATCGGGTCAGCTCTTCTCTCAGCCTGCGAATGACTACTTCGACTTCTTCTTCTGTGAGGTTTAAGGGGTCAACGGCGAGTTCGAGCGGGCCGCCGAGCTGGTGCAGGTATACCTGCGGGTTGCCCCGCTCCATGGCGGCGGCGATAGCGTCGCGGGAGGGACCGCGCCACTCGTCTGTGAAGCGGATGACGGTATGAGGTATCAGGTAGTTGATGCCATCGTGTTCCATGGTCACGCGCAGGCCGGGCAGTTCGACCAGCGCATCGGTCACGCGCTGCGCTATGGCGCGGTAAGCGGCTATCTCGGCAGCTTCGTCCTCTTCAACGAAGGCGGACAGGGAGGCCACAAGCCCGATAATTTCTTCCTTGGCCACCTTCATGCCGCGCCCAAGGAACTGGGCGGGATTAGCTTGGGCAGAGGCGGCTTCAATGAGATCAGAGCGGCCAACGAGAATGCCGCTGCCTTGAGGGCCGCGGATGCCCTTGCCGCCGCTGTAGACTACCATGTCCGCGCCAGCCCGGAGGTAGCGGTATAGGTTAGCGCGGGGCGGCAGCATCGAGGCGGCGTCCACGATGACCGGCACCTCGCGGTCGTGGGCAATTTCGCAGACGCGCTCCAGCGGCAGCACCTTGTTGCTGGCGAAGGGGGCGCAGAGGTAAGCGACGGCGGCGGTGCGCTCGTTAATGGCGCCCTCAAGCTGCCAGGGATGGGCGAAGAGATAGTCTCCGAACTCGACCATCTTCGCTCCTGCGGCGCGATAGGCCTGGTCGTAGGGGAAGCGGTGCATAGTATGAATGGCGATTTCGTTCTTCAAGCCTTCTGTGTCGGGCAGCTTTCGCATATTCACCGGGTCATTGCCGGCTATCACGGCTGCCGCCTGCAAGACCAGACCGCCTGCCGCTCCGCTGCAAACGAAACCGGACTCGGCGCCGGTGAGCCGGGCTAATTCCTTTCCCGCAGCGCGATTGAGGTCGTCTATGTTCACCATCACCCGCGCCGCCCTAGACATAAGGTCTAGGGTTTCCGGGCGCGTCCGTGTCCCGCCGAGGCGGGTGATGGAACCCGCGGCGTTGATGATGGGGGCAATGCCCAACCGCTGATAGACGGTTTCGGCGTCCCAGGTGTTTGTGTTATCAGCCACAATTCCCTCCTGCGTACCGGCATTGGCCGCCCCGGTATTGGCTCCGGGCAAGAGGGACTCTTAATCCCGCCAGCCAAGGGTCATTATATCAACATCAACCGCCATGCGAACGTGTGGTAACATTTCAACAGATTTTTCTCCCGTAGCTGGGGAGCCGAGGTGAGGGCGCACTATGTCAACCGCCAACGGAACTCTTGAAGGGCTGTCCACGAGAGCGAAAATCGGGCTGGTGGTAGTCAGCGCCTCAACTGTGTCAGAGCTTCGCTACCCAAAGGTTGTGCCGGATGTGGGGTTCTTCGCCAGCAGGATGATGCTGGGCGGGGACGGGCTGGATGCACTGCTGGATATGGAGCGCAACTCGTCGCGGGCAGTGCAGGAACTGGCCTCGGCAGGCGTGGACTCCATCGCCTACTGCTGCACGGTCAGCGGGGCGCAGCGCGGGCTGACGAAAGACCGGGAATTCTGTGAAGACATGGAGCGGCAGTGGGGCGCGCCCATGACCTCAACGATGCTGGCGGCGGTGGAAGCGCTACAGCATTTGGGTATACGCCGCGTGGCGCTGGCCAGCCCCTACCCACACAGCTACCACGAGGCGGAGAGCCGCTACTTGGCGGAGGCGGGCATCGAAACCGTGACGGCGTCGGGCATGGAACTGGAAACCGCCGCCGAGTTCGCCGCGGTTTCGCCCGAGGAGATATATCGCTTTGCGCTGGGGGCGTGGCGCGATAACAACAAACATAGCGGCAGGGAAGCCGACGGGCTGTTCATAAGCTGCATGAACTTCGACGCCATGGCTGCAGCGCAGGCGCTGGAGGACGCCATCGGCAAGCCAGTGGTCACATCGCACTCGGCCACGCTGTGGCGAGCGCTGGCCCTGGCCGGGGTCGCCGGCCCGGTACACGGCTACGGGCGCCTGCTGGCGGATCCACGGACAGGGTGCCCTCACTACTAGCCTTCTCCCAAATGTAGACGCCCCTATAAATACCCCTAATCTCCTGTCCCTCAACCCCTTGCCAAAGGCAGAGGGAATTATGAAAGTCAAGGAGGAAATAACAAGAATAGCTACCCGGTATTGGGCACCGGCGCTCTCATCACCGGCAGTATGAAAATCAAGGAGGAAATAACAAGAATGACTACAGCCGATCGTCTGAACGCAATGCCTCTGGGTGAGGCTATGTTCACCCAACGGGCCATTCGCCGTTTCAAGAAGGACCCAATTCCCGACGATGTGCTGGAAGACATCATGGAGGCAACCATCCGGGCGCCGAATGGCGGGAACAACCAGCAGTGGCGTTTCATCCTGGTCAAGGACGTCGAGATGCGGAGCAAGCTGGCCGAGCTGTACCGCGAGGCCTGGTGGGCCAAGCGGGCCGACGCGGGCATCATGGGGCCGGAGGATATACCGCCGGGGAAAAGCTCGATGCGGTCGGCGATGCGCATGGCTAACGAGATAGGCGACGCGCCGGTGATGGCGCTGGTGTGCGCCACGGCCAAGGGACCGCAGGCGGCAGGATCGGTGATACCATCGGCGCAGAATATGCTGCTGGCGGCGCGCGCCTTCGGGGTTGGCGGCACCATCGCCACGCTGCACCCGGTGGTCGAGGAGCGCGTCCACCAACTGTTTGGCATCCCCGACGGCGCGCAGGTGGTGTACTGTATGCCGCTAGGCTATCCCCGGGGCGAGTTCGGTTCGGTGCAGCGGCTTCCGCTGGCGGAAGTCTGCGGCGTGAACGGGTGGAGCAACAACTACCCGGGTTAGAGCGCAACTCGAACGGCTGGACGCACGACTGCGCGCCTGGCAGGGATGCAGGGACGTTAAACGGGGCGCATTATCGTGCGCCCCGTTTAGCAGTGTTAGCAGTGCAGACGCTCTTAAAACAATAGTAGACAGGAGACAGCCCAATGGCGGTAAGAACAGGAGAGCAGTTCCTAGAGGGACTGCGTGACCAGCGGGAGGTATGGCTTGAGGGCGAGCGTGTGGCCGACGTTACAACGCATCCCAAGCTGAAGCGAATGGCTCAGACACTGGCGGGGATTTATGACCTGCAACACTCGCCTGAGTTGCACGAGAAGATGACATTTGCGTCGCCAACCTCCGGGGAGCCGGTAGGACTGTCTTACCTAGTGCCAGAGAACCACGACGACCTGATGCGGCGAAGAGTGTCTCTGGAAATCGTGGCCGAGTCGTGCCATGGGATGCTGGGGCGCACGCCGGATTACGTAAACATACAGCTCACAGCATCGCGGCAGTTGGCAAATCTCTTTGGGGAGAAGGACCCTAGTTTTGCTGAGCGACTGCGAGCGTACCACGAGTACGTGCGGGAGCGTGACCTGTGCCTGACCCATGCCTTCGGTCACCCGCAGGTGAACCGGTCAGTGGGATTGTCGGAATTGCCTGACCCATACGTTGCGGTAGGGGTGGTGGATACCTGCGCTGAGGGGGTGGTGGTTCGGGGAGCGAAGAACTTGGCGACACTGGCGCCCTTCTCCGACGAGATATTCGCTCCGCTGTACCGGCCTCTGCGGGCCGACGTTGAGGAAGACCGCAAGTATTGCATCGGGTTCGCCGTTCCGTCGAACATCAAGGGCTTGAAATTCATCTGCCGCCCATCCCATGACTTCGGGCTGCCGCTGGGCGATTACCCGCTGTCTGGGCAGTACGATGAAATGGACTCGCTGGCAATCTTCGACGATGTGCTAGTTCCATGGGAGCGGGTGTTCCTTTATGACGACGTGGAGTTGGGCAACCGCACCGTGACGCAGGCCACGCTGTGGCGGCACTATATGCAACAAGTGTCGGTGAAGAACATTGCAAAGCTGGAGTTCATTCTTGGAATCGTCCACACAATGACGGAGGCCATCGGCATCGGTGTGTATGGGCACGTTCAGGAGAAGACCGCGGAGATCATAGACACTATCGAGACGGTGCGGGCCTATATGCGGGCCGCCGAATCAGACGCAGCCCGGCTGGAGGGAGCCGAAGGCATCTGGCCTGCGCCAGAGCCGTGGATTGCCATGCGCCACTGGTATCCGGATGCCTATGCCCGGGTAATCGCAATCGTGCAGCAGCTTGCGGCAAGTGGGCTGATGCTTACTCCGGCAGAGGCAGACATAGCCGGGCCGCTGGCGGCAGACATCGAGAAGTATTTTCAAGGGACGAATATCGGGGCAGCAGAGCGGGTTCGGCTGTTCCGGCTGGCATGGGACCTGATCGGGACACAGTTCGGGTCGCGGCAGACGTTATACGAGCGGTTCTTCAACGGCGACGTAGTGCAACTTCGGATGCGGCGGTTCGCGCAGTACGACTACTCCCGGTCGGATGAGTCCGTGCGAAGGTTTATGTCCAAGATGTATGGAAAGTAGCCACCTAACAGATCCCGAATCCGGTCAAGGCGCAGGTGGTTTACTGTATGCCGTTGGGCTACCCTCGCGGCGAGTTCGGCTCAGTGCAGCGGCTTACGCTAACGGAAGCCTGCGCCGTGGGCGGCAGCAACAACTACCCAGGTTAAAGCGCGTGTTTGTGAAGGCCGACCGTTCATCTTTCTACAAGCCGATAATGAACGGTCGGCCTTTGGCGGACGCTTTGCAAGATATTCGTGTTGCAGGTATAGGGAGAAGGTGAGATGGTCGAGATGGAGAATTTTTTAAGCCGGCGCCCGAATCACTGCTGGATAAATCAGGCAAAGTATTCTGTTCGGAGCGGGATGATTTTAGTTCGCAATCGGAATTGATAATTCGAACTTATAGCAGCGCCGACGATTTTTCCGTTGTCCAGCTTCCTCATCCCAGCCGCAGCGTCGCCTATGAATCACTAAATCCCGACCCCATAGAATTGGCTAAGAGCGCGCTGGAGTGGGTCTCAGCCAACCTTAGCTGAACAGATCTCGAATCCGGTCGAGGAAACCGCCGCGGCTGGCGCCGCGTTCCATAAACCGGGACCATTGCTGCTCGGCGGACTCAGAGCGGCGCAGGTCGCGGGATCGACGCTTCATCAGTTCCAGAACCCGCTCCTCTTCACCCTTGTCGAGCCAATAGCCGTGTCCGTTGGGACAGTGTTCGATGGGCAAGTTATGGGCGCGATAGTTGAATACATCCATAGCCGCGCCACAGTGGGGACAGGGCCGTTCGCCGGAGCGCTGGGCATACTCGCGCATACCTTTCAGGACTTCGTCGCGGTTGGCTGTGTCTTCCAGCAAATCAAGCTCGTCGAAGTCGAGCCACAGGCCCTGGCACTGGGAGCAGTGGTCAACTTCCAAGCCTCGATATTTGCGCTCATCAAGGGCACTGTTGCAATCGGGACAGTTCATAGCTGGATCTCCGGTCAATACAGCATCTGGGGTCTAGCCGATAACGCGGCGGAAGAAATTCATGGCATTGCCGCCTATAATTTTGCGGACGTTTTCGTCCGAGTAGCCTCGTCGGATTAGGCCGCGCGCGATGTTGCCGCCGTCGGCGGGAGATTCCAGACCGTTTAGGTATGGAGATGGGTATTCACTCAACCCATCGCGCCCCATCATCAGCTTGTGGAAAGCCACATGGTCACCGACGGTGGTGTCGGTGCCGATACCCACGTGGTCAACGCCCACCAAGTTGACCATATAGTCGTAATGGTCAAGGACGCACTCGATGTCCTGCTCTGGGTCGTCGCTGAGGGAGTTGGGGACGGCGGTGATGCAGATGAGGCCGCCATTCTCGGCGCAGGCCACCAGTTCTTCGTCGCGGCGGGTGCGGCGGTTGGGGCGAAGCGTGTAAGCGGCGTTATGGCTGAATACGACGGGGACGTGGGAAAACTCAATGGCGTCCAGAGCCGTCGGCATTGAGGCGTGAGACAGGTCTACGGCCATGCCCAGGTCGTTCATCCGGCGCACGACTTCGATGCCGAAATCGCTGAGGCCGCCGGGATTGCGCTCATATAACCCATCGCCGATGTAGTTGCGGCGGTTATAGGTGATGCCGGCCAGGCGCACGCCCATGCTAAAGAGTTGGTCCAGCCTCTCGATGCGGTTACCAATGGGCAGATGCTCCAGGGTGGGCATAAAGCCAATGTTGCCCTGCTGCTTGGCGGCCTCGATGTCAGCGGCGCCGCCAATGCGGGTTATGTTATCTTGAGTTGCCACGTCGGCCACCATGCTGCCCACTTCAGCGGCAACGTCGTCGTATTCGACGAAGGACATATCGGCCGTGCTCTTGAGACCTCCGAACACGTTGGCGGTGGTGACAGCAGTCCAGCCACCGGCGCGAGCCGCATCGTAGCCCCACTGATAGCGTCCAATGCGAACTAGGTCGATGAGCTGCTCCATTGCCTCTGGCAGCACGAAGGGGTGCTGGTGGACATCCACGGTTATTGCGTCTTCAACGATGTTGAGGTAGCGGACTTCCTCTCCGGCGTCGAGAGGCACTACGGACGAGGGGACCCGGCCCACTTGGCGGGACAGCGGAATTTCAGCAGCCATTTCAAGCTCCGCGGGGGTGGATGTTTATTGTGGGGAAACTTACCCGCGCCCTGTCACTCCCCTATTAAGGAGAAAAGATTATTCAGTTAACGGAAATGGGGGATCCCCCGCCGCCAGTTTGCTCGTTAACCAGGAAGGTAGCCTGGTCGCGCCCATAGGCAGTTTCCAGATCGGCGTCGAAGCGTTGGCCGCCAAGACCGCCCATAACTTCGTAGCGGCCTTCGGTAAAAAGGCGGCCCTCGAAGCTATCGTGCTTCACCTTGCGCTCGAATTCGCCGCTGAGATACATCTCCACGGCCTGGAGCATCAGCTCGTTGAATTCTTCTGGACCGAGGTAGTTGGCGGAGCGCAGGAACACGTACCCCCAGCGTATGCCCAAGTGTTCCATCATCATGGCGGGGCCTCGCTATGGGAACAGTCGGGGCAGCGCGAAAAGCAAGCTGCCATTGTGGACTGATATACCCGCAAAATCGTCGGCCTTCGGGAAACTGTATGCAGAATCTGCCAGTTCGTCAAGGCTTGCCTCTGCGCAAGCATCGTTGCAATTTAGGTGATTTAGTTCCCGGCATTCCGGAGGAACCCGGAATCCAAGAATCCTTGGCCTATAAAAATCCCGTCAAACCTGTAAAGAAACCAACTGGAAAGGAACGTGCCCTCTGCGCATCTCCAGACCAGCGTTGGGTGTCAGCAATACCGAATTTGCCTTTGGAAAGACCGGCTATCTCCGGCACTCCCGCCTGGGCTATTCAGGGCAGTTCTAGTTCGGGCTTGTCCGGCGCGGCATCAACGCTAATGCTGGGCAGCCGCCGGTCCAGCCAGGACGGGAACCACCAGGCCGCATTGCCGAACAAATGCATCAGCGCCGGAACCAGCACCATGCGGACAATCAGCGCATCAGCCAGAATCGCGATGCCTAGGCCGTATCCGAACTCCTTGATGACCCGGGTGTCAACCAGAGTAAAGCTCAAGAACACGGAACTCATAATAAGCCCGGCGGCGATAATAACGCGGAAAGTGATGGCCTGCCCGCGCTGCACGGCGGCGGACGGCTGCCGCGAGCCAAGATATTCCTCCTGAACCCGGGTGAGCAGGAACACCTCGTAGTCCATCGAGAGTCCGAAGATGATAGCGAAGAGCATCATCGGCAGGAACGACTCCACCGGGCCGGTGCTGCCGACGCCGAGCAGCCCGCCCATCCAGCCCCACTGGAACACTGCCGTCACGACGCCGAACCCCACGCCGAGGGAGAGCAGAATCATGAGCGCCGCCTTGACCGGCACCAGGATGGACCTGAACACGACCGCCAGCAGAAGGACGCTCAGTCCTATGACTACGGCGACGAAAATCGGCAGCCCGTCAGCCATCTTCTCCGCGACATCTATAAAGGCGGCGGTCTGTCCGCCAGCATAAAGCGCCAAGTCCGGGGAAGCGACCTCGGAGGCCAGGAACCTTCGAACGCTTTCCACCAGCTCATTGGTCGCCTCATCCTGCGGGGCGCTCTCAGGGATGACCGTCATAATCGCCGTGTCTCCGGCTGGGTTGAAAACGGGCGGAGTGGCGAATGCGATGCCCTCCTCTTGGGAAAGGCGGCTAGGAAGATTCCTGACAGTGGCGGCGGCTTCCTCGCTCCGCACGTCCATCGCAATCAGGATAGGCCCGTTGAATCCCGGCCCGAAACCCTCGGAAAGCAGGTCGTAGGCGCGACGCGTCGTCGCCGTCTCGGGATTCGAACTGGCGTCCGCCGAACCGAGGCGCATACCAAGTATCGGACTGCTAAGAGTGAGCAGCACGGCGAGAGAGAGGACGAGGAATACGATGGGATAGCGTTGTATGAGGCGGCTCCACCAGTACCCGGCGCCGCCTTCGCCGGCATTCTTCTTGCTCGTAAACAGCGGCACGGACAGGCGGTCAATATGCCTGCCGAGCAGGGCGAGAATCGCCGGCAGGAGAATGAGCGCGACGGTAATCAGTATCGCTACGATGATTGCGGCGGCAGTCGCAACCCAGCCGACGAACGGGATTCCGCTAGACCATAACCCTAGCAGGGCAAGGACAACTATGGCTCCGGCGAACAGCACTGCTCGCCCTGCCGTGCGCATCGCGATGGCGATGGCATCGTCAATCTCCATGCCGCCGCTCTTCGCCTCCCGGAAGCGGGTCACAATCAGCAGCGCGTAGTCTATGCCCACCCCGATGCCAATCATTGAAGCGAATTGCGGCGTAAACGACGCCATGTCCACAAACCGCGAGGCAATCCCGACTATCATAAAGCCTGGGATGAGTCCGCCGAGGGCCGTGATAATCGGAAGGCCCATCGCCACCACCGAGCCGAAGGCAATGACCAGGATGATGGCCGCGGCTATCAGGCCGATGAGCTCCGCCTCCCCGGGTTCTTCCTGTTCGCCCACGAACGCGACCGGCCCGGTAAGCTCGACCTGCAAGCTGTCCGTGGATAGCTCTTCGCGCAGTTCGAAAAGGGCCTCCACGATGCCCTCTTCTATCTCGAAGGCCGGTAGGTCGTAGCGCGCTTCCAGCCTGGCGATAGTCCCGCTGCCGGAAATCGAGCCGGGAACCTCGTATGGCGAGTAGACAGCGACCACGCCCGGGAGCGCAGCGAGCTCTGCTATGAGTTCTTCCACGGCCGCTTCCGTCTCTGGCGCGTCAAACCCATCAGCCGAGCGAAGCACCACGGTCGCCGCATCCCCCGCCTGTTGGGGGAACCGTTCGTTCAGGAGGTCAAACGCCTGTTGGGACTCGGCGCCCGGTATGGAAAAACGGTCTACGTAACTGCCCCCTACGGTGTTGGCGGCAACGATCAGGGCAACGATGACGACTAACGCCCCGGCCAGTACCCGCCACGGATGATGCGCGGCAAAGCGAGGCCAGCGGTCGAAGAGAACAGATTGGCGTGAAGGCACAAGAATGCTCCGGGTCGATCAAATACGGGAAGCCTTGGTAGAGCCGCGTGAAGGGGCCGACTCTTGGAAGTCCGGCGCTGCCTGCGGCGAGCCCGGGGTGAGGATGGTGGAGCTGGAGGGGATCGAACCCTCTACCTCTTCAATGCCATTGAAGCGCTCTCCCGAGTGAGCTACAGCCCCATCGCGCTAACAATATAGCAAAGGGCGCGTTTAGAGCGCAAGTCCCGCGCCCTTCGCAGTCTGATGAGGCAACAGTTAGCGGCGGTGGAACTTGACTACGCGGCGGCTGCGGCCCCATTCGCCGGGCATAACGAAGTAGAGATCCTTATTGGAGTCGGCCCACACGCCGTGGCAAGAACGGTGAAGTTCCGACCCCCACTGCGTGATTATCTCGCCCTCCAGCGACAACACGCTGAACAGCCCTCCGTTATGCTCGGGAATGTACACGATGTCATCGGAGTCGATATAGAACAGGGCCGGGCCGATGAGCTTGCTGGGCCAAGTGGTGATGTACTCTCCGTCCTGGGTGAAAGCCTGCACCCGGTCGTTCTCCCGGTCGGCCACCAGCACCTGATCGTGGCGGTCAATCCAGATGCCGTGGGGCAACCGGAACTGCCCTGGGCCGTCGCCGGGTTCGCCCCAAGACTGAATCAGCTCGCCTTCGGGAGTGAACTTATGGACGCGGGCGTTGGCGTAGCCGTCGGCGATGAATATCTGCCCCTGGCCGTTGAGGGCTATGCCGGCTGGCATATTGAAGGGAGGGCCGCCGTGAGTGACGGACTGAAAGGCCGTAGAGCTATAGTCCTCGGGGTCAACGCCAGTGTCGGAGCGGACGCCCTTCTGTCCGATGGTCATAAGGTGCTGACCGTCGCCGGTGTACTTGTGAACCTCGTGGGTATTGCGGTCCACCAGCCAAACGTTGTCATCCTTGTCCAGCAAGATGGAGTGAGCGAAGGTAATCAGCCCCGCGCCCCAGGACGACAGGAAGTTGCCGTCCTTGTCGAAAATGCAGACCGGATGCTCCGGGTCACGGTTAAAGGCGTAGACCCGGTCATGGGAATCGCCATAGACCGCCGCAGTGGGCATCTCCCACCCTTCGGGAAGTTTGGCCCACTCCTCATTCATCTCGTATGAGTAGTCGCCGGAACCGACAATTCTGCTAGAGGCCACGATAGCTCTCCTGATTGCTGTTTGGGGGTTGACGCTAATGATACATCGCCAATGATACATGGCGTTGGGAATTTATCTACGGAAGATTCACCACTATCTCAACCCATCCCCAAGGCGGAGGGGTTGTTGAGAGCGCTGACTGCGCTAGGGCGCAATGCCCGGCGTGGTCACCCGGAAGCTGTAAACTGATTGACCTGGTGTGGTGTAGACGGTGCGATAGTCCGGGCCGCCGAAGGCCAGGTTTCGGGGGACTTCCGGCCCGCGGATGACGCCGATGTGGGTTCCGTCCGGCTCGAAGACCCAGATGCCGCCGGAGCCAGTGCAGAAAACGCGACCGGCGGTGTCCACCTTCATGCCGTCGGGAACGCCCGGCTCCGCTGAACTCATATCGGCGAACACTCGATTGTTGCCTAGCGAGCCGTCGGCGGCCACGTCAAAGGCGCGGATCTTGCGGTGATTGCAGACTTCCCCCCGGTCTTCTTCGCCCAAGCAGTCGAGGCTGATGCGGCTGATAGCGACATACAGCACCGACTCATCGGGCGAGAAAGCCAGGCCATTGGGGTATTCACAGCCGTCGGTAGCCAGATGCACCTCCCCGTCCGGAGCGATGCGGAACACACCGGCAAAGTCGTACTCGCGCAGCTCCGGCTCCAGCCGCAAAGACGGATCGGTAAAGTAGACGCTGCCGTCTGAGCGGCAAACCACGTCGTTGGGCTTGTGAAACCGCTGACCCTGCCAGCGTTCGGCGATGGCAGTAACGGCGCCGCCGGCCTCCATGCGGGTGACGCGGCGGTGGTCTGCGCCCTCGCACATCAGCAGGCGCCCTTCCCGATCGAAGGCGCAGCCGTTGCCCTCGCCGGTGCCTTCGCGCAGCACGCTGACCCCATTGGCCTCGTCCCAGCGGTACAAACGGCTCTCGGTGAGGGAAACGAAAGTCAGATAGCCGTCAGGATGCCACAGCGGGCCTTCGGTATTGCCGCCCACGCTGGCGAGCAAGGCGTGCTCCGGGGATTCGAGGATGGCGGAAAGTCCGTCAGACATATTATTTCCTCATCTCAAAAGCCGCAGGTTCTCGTGATTATACCAGCCTCAGACTGGCCAGGGGTTGCGCGAAGTATATGAATGACGCCCGAAGAAATCAGGTAGCGAAAAGGACGGTCTCAGCTCCGCAACCGGGATTCCAGCACAGCGAAGGATGACAACCTAGCCGAACGGCTTTTCGAAAGCCCTGCGGGACTTTGCGCAAGGCCTGGCAAACTCGCCGGGCTCGATTGACCGCCCGCTACAGCGGGCTTAGAATGCGATTATGTTGACTGAAAGTGCGATTGCAAGCAATTTCGACATAGAACGGAGCGAAAATGATGCGGAACCTCGACCCGGAGCGGATATACGCCGAGCTGCGCCGGAGGGCCGTAACCGAGTTTGGGGAAGCGCGGGCCAGAGAGCTGGAGGACTTCTTACAGACAACGGCCCGTCAAATGGCGGACGTCGAACAGGTGGACGCCCATGCCGATTTGGAGCCGCTGCTTCACGGCTGATTTGGAACTGAGATTCGCGTGAGCGAGGTTTTGCTATGCCTGAACCTTATGAGCTTTCCGTAACGGAAGCGGCCGCCCAGATCCGTCAGGGCAGCCTGTCACCGGTGGCGCTGGCGGAATCGCTGCTGGCGCGGATTGACACGCTGAACGACGACCTGAAAGCGTGGGTGACCATAGACCGCGAGGAAGTGCTGGAAACGGCCCGACAACGGGAAATCACAGCGGACTGGGGCGGGCCGTTGGGGGCCATCCACGGCGTACCAGTGGGGTTGAAGGACATCTTCTATACCGCCGGAATGCTGACTGCCTGCGGCTCCAAAGTTTACGCCGACTTTGTGCCGGAGTTCGACGCCACGTCGGTGGCGAAAATCAAGGAGGCCGGCGGCATCATACTGGGGAAGACGGTGACCACCGAATTTGCCACTTCTGACCCATCGCCAACTCGCAACCCGTGGAATCCGGAGCATACCCCAGGCGGCTCCAGCAGCGGCTCCTCGGCGGCGGTGGCGGCGCGGATGGTTCCGGCGGCCTTGGGTTCACAGACCGGCGGCTCCACCTGCCGCCCGGCGGCCTACAACGGCATTGTCGGACTTAAGCCCACTTATGGACGCATCAGCCGCTACGGTGTGGTGCCGGTAAGCTGGTCTCTGGACCATGTGGGCATCCTGACTCGCACCGTGGCCGACGCCGCGCTGATGCTAAACGTGCTGAGCGGCGAAGACGATAATGACCCCGGCGCGCTGCGTCTTCCCGCCCAGGATTTTAGCCAACAGATGGCCGAAGGCGACCGCGCTCCGCGCATTGGACTGGTGCGGGAATACTTTGAGGACTATGCCTCGCCGGAAATTTGGGCGCATACCGAATCGGTAGCCCAACATCTGGCATTGGCCGGGGCTGAGGTGGTGGAACTGCCGCTACCCGGCAGCTTCGCCTGGGCCCACAGTATGCAGCGCATTGTGATGAACGTGGAATGCGCCGCCTTCCACGAAGCCAACCACCGCCACCGGGCCGCCGATTACGGCCCGCGCATTCGGGCCGGTATTGAGATGGGCCTGATCATTCCGCCGGCGACTTACCTAAAGGCCCTGCGGCTGCGGCGGGAGTTCCGCGCTGCAATGAACGAGATGGCGCAACAAGTGGACGTGGTGATGACACCGGCCACGCCGACGCCGGCGCCCAAAGACCTCAACACCACCGGCGACGCCGCCTTTCAATCTCCCTGGACTGCCGCCGGACTGCCCACTTTGGTAGTGCCGTCGGGCCTGAGCGACCAAGGAATGCCCCTGGCGGTGCAGTTCGGCAGCCCGCTGGCCGAAGAAGGCAAGCTGCTGGGCGCGGCCCTCTGGTGCGAGCGGGTGGCGGGCTGGAGCGAAGGGCCGCCGGACTACCCTTAGCAGGCCAGAAAATCCCAGGTTCCCGACACAGAGAAATGACGGGAGGGGACGGGCTTCCAAAAGCAGATTGCCCCTGCTTACTCTCCCAAGGTCGTGGTTAACACCCACATCGGTCGTTGGCCCACGTCGTAGGTGGCAAGGAGCGTGAGTTCGCCGGTGTCTACGTTGATGCTGTACGAAGCGAGGCGTCCAGTGGCGGAACCGGCGGCAAAGACGAACTTTCCCTGCGGGTCAAGGCTGAAGGCACTGGGAACTGCCTCGGTAGGGACGCGCCCGGCGGCGGTTAAAGCCCCGGTTTCGGCATCCACCGCGAACCCGGCAATGCTGTTGTGACCCCGGTTGGGAACGTATAGGAAATCCCCGCCGGGCGTCATCTGAATTTGAGAGCAGGTGTTGCGTTCGGTGTGGCCTTCCGGCAGGGTGGAGATAGTCTGAAAAGCAGACAGCCTGCCCGAAGCGTCCATATTGTAGGCGGTGACGCTGCTACCCTGCTCGTCGGAGAAGTAGACCACATCCAGCGACGGGTGGAAGCAGAAGTGACGGGGGCCAAGCAGTCCGTTCATCTCCACTATCGCCGGGTCGTTAGGCGTCAGGCGTCCAGTGTCGGCATCGAAGCGAAACTGGTAAATCACGTTGGGCCCGGGGATGTTTTTGGGCGGCTCCAGCACGTTATCCTGAATTCGGGCAATGTGCGGCACGAAAGCGAAACGGTTGGAGCGGTCGGTCTGGATGGCGTGGGCTCCGTCGTCGGTGGGGAGCCATTCGGTGGGCGGGCCGCCCAACTCGCCATCGCCGCCGATGGGATGCACCCCGGCGCGTCCACCAGCGTAGTAGGAAGCCAACAGGTGACGGCCTGTGCGGTCGGTGGTTAGGAAGGCGGGGGCGTCTTCAGGCGTTACCGAGCCGGTTAGAGTCAGCTCACCACTGTCCGGGTCAATCCTGTGGCTGGAGATTTCCGGCTCTTCCCTATGCCCGGCGTAGAGCGAGCGCCGGTCGGGGCTGACAGCCAGCAACGACGGCCCGCCAGACAGCGACACATCGGCCCGGTGCGTCAACGCGCCGGTGTCGGCGTCCATACTGAAACACGCAATTTTGTTGTCGTCTTGGGCCGCGACATAGACATAGTTCGGCATATTTCTACCCCCTGATCCAATTTACAGCGCCGGGGCGCAGGCTTGCCCTCCCGGCCTGTTAAGTATTGCCTGTATGTGTGCTAGAAAATCGCGATGGGGTTGACCGGGGAGCCGGTGGTGTTGTGCAGGCGCAGCGGCCCAATGGAAATCAGGAACTCCCAGCGGTTGCGCTCCCGACAGGCTACAGCGACTTCTTCCAAGTTGGCATTGTCCAGAATCCAGATGCCCATAGCGGTGATGCCGACCTGGTGGATGGGACTGGGCACTTTTTCGTATTGAGGCGGGTTAACGTCGTTGCCGGTGTCGGTGCCCAGCATGGCGATTCCCCGCTCGTAAAACAGGGGCAGGCAGGAGGCCTGACAAGCGGCGGAGCCGGCCTCCCGAGGCCACGGGCCTTCGACGTTGCGGCGGTGGAGCTGGCCGGTGCGTATCAGCAGCACGTCGCCCTCCTCCACCTTGAACCCGCAGCGCTCTTCGGCGGCCAGAATGTCGTCAATCATCACGCCTTCGCCCCGATCAATCCAGTCAATGCCTTTGATCATCGGCACATCCACCAGCACGGCGCGGGTGATGATGCCCTCTTTGGCCTCCTCCACCGAGCCGAAGGTAGCGCCCAGGCTGGTGGACACCAAGTGCGCGGGTTTGCCGTTATAGGTCTTCCCATTCCAAAAGAAGTGGGCCAAGCTGTCTACATGGGTGACGGTGTAGCCGTGGAAAATCATCCCGAAGTAGTCGGTGGCTGCGGGGAAGGCGCGATTACTGACCTTCTGGCCGCTGGCCCAGCCCTCGCCGCTCTCCACCATAAAATGCACCGGGGGAACCGGGGCGTCCACGCTGGCCTCAAAGCTGACGGTGCGGGCCATAGAGATGCGAACGCCTTCCTGAACCGTGGCGATGGCCCGCTTCACCTTATCGGGCGTAATCAGATTGGGGGCGCCCAACTCGTCATCCTCCCCCCAGCGGCCCCAATTGGAAAACTTGTCGAAATAGCTCAGGACTTCCTCTTCGGATGGGATGTTGGCTTGCGGCATCGTGGTTTCTCCTATGGTGTAGTTTACATAAGGAGCCGTGATTATTGGTCTCGGCGGCCAGTTCGTCTTCCAATTGCCGGATGCAGGCTTGGGCTTGGGTGACTTACGCTTCGGCGGCTATGCGTCCTTCCTTTTCATCGGCGCAGGTAAGGATGTAACTCTGCGAAACCGGATCATACCAGCGCAGTTGGCCGTGTTCTCAACACAAGTCCAGGTTCAGAATTTCGCTATGGCCCCGGTGCGCGTCTTCTCCCAAAGCGGGCTGATAGCCGGGGTACATTGAGGAAGATGGAATTCTGCGTATCGTTCCTGGGGGGCCATTCCGGGAACTGTTTCGCCGGGTCATAGGACAGCGGCGAGGTCCGTTTGGCGGTCATGGCTGGCTCTCACAGGGGGTATATTAGGCTCAGATAACTCGAACTTTTAACGATGCCGGAAAGCGGGTTGTCTCCGCCTCCCCATTCAGCATGTTAGACCGGAGGCGCGAGATGGAAGTCCAGAACGCGCTCGCACCAACGGGCGGCGGCCAGCAGGCGCTCCTCCCGGAAGGGCGCGGCGATGAGTTGCAGGCCCATAGGCAGCCCCGACTCCGCCAGCCCCAACGGTATAGTGATGGTAGGCAGGCCGCAGGAAGTCCACGGGCCTTGGAACGTAGTGTTGCCGGTATTGGTTAGGTCGGCCAGCGCTGGGGTGGGCGTGGCCGGCGTGAGCAGGACATCGGCGTTTTCGGCCAGAGCCTGCATATCGGTGATGAATTGCAGCCGCCGCTCCAGCGCTCTCGAATACTCAACGGCGCTGGTTTCCAGTCCTCGGCCTATCAGTCGGCGCAACAGGGGGCGGTATTCTTCCGAGCGCGTCTCGTACATTGGCTGGTGAAAGGCGGCGGCCTCGCAGCGCATTATGATGAGCTGGTCTTCAATAGCCGTACCGAAGCTACCCGGCAGCGTCGCTTCGTCCACCTCGGCCCCGGCGCCGGCCAGCCGGTTGAGCGTATCGCGGGTATGCCGTTGCGTTTCGGCGTCGGATTCTTCCATAAAGAAAGACGTTATCAAACTGATGCGCGGCGGCTGGGCGTCTTCCAGTCCCGACAGGTAATCGGCGGCGGGAAAGCGGGCGCACACCGGGTCGTTGGCGTCGGGGCCGGTCATCACTTGCAGCAATAGGGCGGCATCCTCCACCGAGCGGGACATCCAGCCCATGGTGTCCAGCGACCAGCTAACCGGCACCACCCCGTAGCGGCTCACCCGCCCGTAGGTGGGCTTGAGGCCGACTACGCCGTTGTAGGACGCGGGGCGCAGCACCGACCCGACGGTCTGCGAACCCAAGGCTACGGGGCACATCCCTGAGGCCACCGACACCGCCGAGCCGCTGCTGGAGCCGCCCGGGGTATGGGCCGGGTTCCACGGGTTCAGTGTGGGCGAGGGGTCAAGGCAGGCAAACTCGGTGGTCACCGTCTTGCCCATCATAATGGCCCCGGCCTGCTTTAGACTGGTCAGGACAGCCGCGTCATACTCCGGCACAAAATCGGCGTACACCTGCGAGCAGGCGGTGGTGGGGATTCCGGCAGTATAGAAAATGTCCTTGACACCCACCGGCACACCGTGCAGCGGCCCCACTTCGGGCAGCGTGTCCAGCTCCCGCTGCCGCTGCACGGCGTCGGCCAGCACGGTCTCGCGGTCAAGATAAACCCAGGCTTGCAGGGATTCCAGCGTGCCGGTGCGGGCCAGCAATGCCTCAGCAACTTCAACGGCGCTGAGCGCGTGAGCGCGAATCTGGCGGGCGAGTTGGGTTGCGGTAAGTTCGTGAATTTCCGGCATAGCGGCTCCTCTAAATTAGTTTGCCTTGCCATAAAGATTTGGGACCAGGCGATTACCGGCCTTTGCGGTTATACCGGCGGCCGCCGGGTATGCCACTCCGTAGCCTGTTCATAAGCGTATGCCACCCGCAACACCGTCGGTTCGTCGAAGGGGCGGCCTACCAGTTGGAAACCGACAGGGAGATTGTCTGCCGTGAAGCCGCAGTTGATAGACAGCGCAGGAACGCCCGCCAGGTTAGAGGGTGTGGTGTATGTGCGCCTCCCGCTGAGCATCGTCAGGAAGTCTTCTTTTCCGTTCTTGGACAGTCCGGCCTCCTCCGGAATGGGAGTTGCCTGCACCGAGGACGTCGGCAGAACGAGAATGTCCACACGCTCAAAGGCGTCCAGTAACTGGTTTCGGAGTATTTGGCGCAGGCGGTTAGCCTTTTGGTGGGCCTGGGCCGGAATCAGCGCGCCAGTCAGAAGGCGCACCCGGTTGTTGTGGTCGTACTTCTCAGGGTGAGCGTCGAGGCCTTTCCGGTGTACTGCGGTGGCGTCCACGTAGATTAGGGCGGTGGATATTGCCGCCGACTGGGCTATCATGGGTATAGAGATTTCCACGACTTCCGCGCCCAGTTCGCCCAACTGAGCGACAGCGCGGTTTACCGCACTGCTGATGTCCGGCTCCACGCCATCGGCATTCACGCGGTCGCTCAACACTCCCACTCGCAGGCCGCGTATGCCGGCGTCGAGGCCGTCTAAGTAGTCGGGTACGGGGGCGTTGCGAGTATAGGGATCATTGGGGTCGTATCCGGCGATAGCCCCCAGAGTGGCGGCGCAGTCGGTCACGCTACGCGATATTGGGCCGGCTGCGTCCATAGACCAGGTGGAGGGCAGCATCCCGTAGCGGCTGACCAACCCCCAGGTAGGCCGGATTCCCACCAGGCCGCAAAAGGCGGCAGGGCCGCGGATGGAACCGGCGGTATCCTCGCCCAGCGACGTGGCGCACAGGAAGGCGGCGGTGGCGGCTCCGGAGCCGCTGCTGGAGGTGCCGGGGTTGCGCGCCAAGTCCCAAGGGTTGCGCGGGCGTCCGTAAGGGTGACGAAAAGCGTCGCCCATGGCAAACTCACTCATATTGAGCTTGCCCAGCAGAACCGCTCCCGCTTCTTTCAGCTTGCTCATCACCGTGGCGTCGTAGTCCGGCACATAGTCTCGCAGTATTTCCGAGCCTCCGCTGGTTAGGACGCCCTCGGTGCAGAATTGATCCTTGACCGCTACCGGGACACCGTGAAGCAACCCCCGGTACTGCCCGGAGGCGATTTCCGATTCAGACTGACGGGCCTCCACCAACGCCCGGTCTGCGGTAACGGTGATGTAGGAATTCAGATCCGGATCCACCTGCTCAATGCGGGCCAGGTAAGACTCCGCCGCTTCGACCGGCGAAACCTCCCCCGACCTGTACAATTGCGCCAGAGCAGTTGCGCTGAGAAAGGGCAATTCGTTGCGGTCCATAATTAAAACCTTCGATTGCGGTTAGCTGGGGGCATAAATACACCCGGAAGCAGCCCAATTGTGCCGTTGGCGTTTACCTATGTCAACGCGAATGTGAACCGTGAGAAAATTGCGAAACGACGTGGTTGCCCGGTTACAGCCTGGCAACTCAACGGAAACGTCAATCCCGTCGTTCCTGAAAGATACCGGCTCCGGTGTCAGGGGCAGCGTTTCGTTACAGGCGGTTTTTTACATTGATGAACAAGATGGGCAGGATTTTTAGACGTAAAGGATTCTTGGATTGCGGGTTTCACAGGAATGGCGGAGAGGGACCAGATTAGTTTCGCAATTTTCGTGAACCGTCTGTCCGCGCCGGGTTATAATCTAAGGGGCGGCCACCGATCTCAACGGAGCCGCCGGAGGGTATGGCTATGAGCTTGGCCGGCGTTGTAATGGCCGCGGGCGAAGGCCGGCGGATGCGGTCTCGGATTCCCAAGCCGCTGCATCGGGTCTGCGGCAAGGAGATGGTTCGCTACCCGGTGGCTCTGCTGAAAGAGGCGGGCGCGAACCCGGTGGTGGTCGTCGTGTCGCCAGAGAATGAGGCCGCGATTAGGGCTGTACTGGGAGATTCGGTGGAGTATGCTGTTCAGCCGCAGCGCAATGGCACCGGCGGAGCTCTGGCCTGCTGCGCGCCGCTGCTACAAGGCCAGACGGAGCAAGTGCTTGTAATCGGTGGGGATACCCCGCTGGTGAGCGCCGAATCCGTTGCGCTTCTCCTCGAAAAGCACACCGCCCAAGCAGCCCAGATGACCCTGCTGACTGCGACCCTTGAAGGAAAAACCGATTTGGGCCGGGTATTCGTAGAGGGTGGCAGGGTTATCAGCATTGTTGAGGCCATCAATGTTGCCGGACCACCCGACGTTGCGTCCTTCGACAAGCTCAGGACGGCCTGGCGGGAGGTCAATGCCGGGGTGTACTGCTTCGAGGCTGACTGGATGTGGCGGGCGGTTCAGAAAGTTCGGCCCAGCCCGTCAGGAGAACTCTACCTCACTGCACTGGCCGACATCGGCGCAGAAGGAGGTGATGCGATATTCGCGGTCGGTGCGACAGATCCGTTGGAAGCTATGGGCGTGAACGACCGGATGCAGTTGTCCATGGTGGAAGAGACTATGCGACGGCGTATCCGGGAGCGCTGGATGCTGGCCGGAGTCACTATGACTGACCCGGCATCGGTTTACATAGACGCCGAAGTTACCATCGGGATGGATACCGTGATATTGCCCAACACCATGCTCTTGGGCCAAACGTCTATTGGCGAAAACTGCGAAATCGGCCCTAACTCGGTCATACGCGATACTGTTGTGGGCAGCGAGTGCCGGGTCACGTCATCGGTGCTGGAAGAGGCCGTGATGGAAGGCTGTACCGATATCGGCCCCTTCAGTCACCTTCGGACCGGGGCGTACTTGGAGTCGGGTGTCCACATCGGCAATTACGTTGAGGTTAAGGAGAGTCGGCTCAAGGCGGGCGCGGTTATGGGACACTTCGGCTACGTCGGCGACGCCACCATCGGAGCCAGGGTCAATGTGGGCGCGGGAATGATCACCTGCAATTACGACGGCAAGGAGAAGCACCGAACTGTCGTGGGGGACGGCGCATTCATCGGCTGCGACACGATGCTGGTCGCGCCGGTGACAGTGGGGGAAGGTTCCATAACCGGAGCCGGGTCGGTAGTGACCAAGGACATACCACCCAGTAGACTAGCCGTGGGTGTGCCTGCTACTATAAAGCGTAACTTGGAATAGCCCGTCCTCTCCGCAGCGGCGCAGCCGAAAAGGTCTCTAAGCGCCGGCCGCCTTGAGTTTCGGGAGATTATTAGGATTGGATACAGATAACGCACCCCCAGGTTTATGCAGCCCCGTCTTTCCTCCGGCGCGCCACCGTCCGAGTCTGGCTTGGGACTTGTCGGCTTCGCAGTTCCTCCCATTGCGCCCCCGCTGCTTTTTCACCTTCAGCATATTTGTCTGTCATAGTGGGCCTTTGCCATGAAGCCCTTCAGATGGCTGAACAGGACGCTAGGGGGAAAGAAGCGAGAGAAGGGCCAACTACGCCGGACTGCGGAAGAAGGGGCCGGCGCCAACAGCAATGCCGCACCGGAAAACGGCGCCGGACTGAACATCCCTCCCGATGAGCCAGCCATTACTGAGGAGGAGCTGAGCGGCCTGGACCAGCGGGACCGTGCGATGCTCCGCTCCATCATCGAGCTGGACTACACCACGGTTCGGGAGGTGATGGTGCCGCGTCTGGATATGGTGGCCATAGAGGCCGGCACATCGTTGAAAGATGCTGCTGCCACCATTGTCGAATATGGGCATAGCCGCATTCCTGTGTATACCGAAACTATAGACGGCGTTCTGGGCATAATCTATGTCAGAGACCTGCTGGCCGCGATTGCAAATCCAGAGGACGATAGCGACTTAAGATCGCTGACTCGCCCGGCCTTCATCGTTCCCGAAACCAAGCGGGTTGACGAATTGTTGGAAGAGTTCCGTCAGCGCCGCACCCAAATTGCCATAGTAGTGGACGAGTACGGCGGCACCGAAGGTCTGGTGACTATGGAGGACGTGCTGGAGGAAATCGTCGGGGAGATTGAGGACGAATTTTCCCGCGCCCGAGAGGCGGAGATTAGCCGGGATGAGGAAGGGGCTGTCTACGTCAGCGCCGGACTAAGCACGGAAGAGGTGCAGGATCTTTTCGGGGTCAGCATCGAGAGCGACGATTTTGACACGGTTGGGGGGTTCGTCTACCACAACTTGGGGCGTATCCCTCACATTGGCGATGTAGTGGAGAGTGGAGGATTGCGTGTCGAGGTTATGGTGGTGGCGGGAAGAAGGCTGCGGACGCTGAAAATCACCAACTCCAACAGCGGCTCAACCGAAGACTCTGATTAAGCAACCTTTATTCGAATCTGCCGACTTTTAGCAGTCGATTTGTGGGCTGTCAATTCCTCGTCAATTACCGGCTGGTGGTGCAGACCAAACGAGACAGGAACAGCCAAAGGGCATCTTTAGAAGAATCAACCGGCTTTCCGCTTACCGTTTCGGTTCTGCACCTTGGCATTTAACGTCCGGCCAGGAGCGGTTTCGGAGGCTTCCACTTCGGACTTTGCCATATCGGATCGGGCATTATTGCGTAGCCCTAGGGAGCGCCGCCGATATCCGTAAAAATTCCTCCGCAATCAGGATGGGCAGGGGCCAATTTTGCTTCGATCCCAGAATCCGTATGTCTTCCGCCGAAGCGTCAAATAGTCGTAATATGCAACCGTAGTATCACTCATTCTCCCTGGATTCCCCGGAAGCCTCCGCACTGCGGATTGGCTTACCGGGGAGCAGGAGAGTCGCTTCACCACCGCCCGCTGTTCCCCGGAGCGTTCAGGGATTATGAGGGAGGCGTTTGGAATTTACCCAATTCCGTTTTGAAGCGGGGTTAAACCGCTGTTCAGCGAGCCCTGGGTGTGTTCATTGCCCCCGGAGTGATAGGCTCGTTGAGATATATGTCGCCATTCCGTATCTTTATGTTAAATCCGCACGGCGGATTCACGCAGACCCAAGCCTTGAAATGCACTGCTGCTCCTTGTCCGCCGTAATCCGATAGCGGAACCAGGTAGCCTGCGTCGCACTTCAAACACTTTGGGGTAGTCATTTCTCCCACAAGAACCTCCTCCCTCGCTTGCAACTGAGGCGAGTATATCGTCCGTTTCTCTAGGGATACAACAAAATCGGCAATCGCTATCGCCGATTTTAACGAAATCAGATTACATAACACCATGTTCTTTATATTATGTCTACTGCTCTTACGGTAGCAGGGGCGGGGTTTAGCCCCGCCCCTGCTACGCTCGGCGCACTGTTCGATTCAGTTATTTGCTGTTCTAATCTGGTCTTTGACCCGGATTACTCCAAAAAGTCCCGGAGCTTGCGGGAGCGAGACGGGTGCCGCAGCTTTCGTAACGCCTTGGCTTCAATTTGACGGATTCGCTCCCTAGTAACCCCAAACTCGCGTCCGACTTCCTCAAGGGTGCGGCTGCGCCCGTCTTCCAGCCCGAAACGGAGTTGCAGCACGCGGGCCTCACGTTCGGTGAGAGTGTGCAGCACTTCGTTCACCTGCTCCTTGAGCAACTGGAAGGAGGCTGCGTCGGCCGGCGCGGGGGCATTGCGGTCTTCGATGAAATCACCGAGGTGAGAGTCTTCCTCCTCTCCGATAGGAGTTTCGAGGGAGACAGGCTCTTGGGAGATTTTGAGGATTTCCTCCACTTTCTCTGGGCCGATTTCCATGGCCTGGCCGATTTCCTCCGGCGTCGGCTCGCGCCCATACTCTTGCAGCAACCGCCGGTGCTGCCGCATCAGCTTGTTGATGGTTTCCACCATGTGGACCGGAATGCGGATGGTGCGGGCCTGGTCGGCGATGGAGCGGGTAATGGCCTGCCGAATCCACCAAGTGGCGTAGGTGCTGAACTTGTAGCCCTTTCGGTAGTCGAACTTTTCAACTGCCCGTATCAGGCCAATGTTACCTTCCTGAATCATATCCAGCAGGGCCATGCCGCGGCCAATATATTTCTTGGCCACGCTGACCACCAACCGCAGGTTGGCCTCGGTCAGGTGGGACTGCGCCCGCTCGCTTTCCGACTGAACGCCGTCGTAGTGCCCCCGCAGCACAGGGTCCAATCTTTGCAGCCGCGCCAGATGCTCAGGGCTTCCCAGCGCGCCGCTCAGCTCTGTCAACTGGCAGTCCCTGAGAGCATCCACAGTCCGGGGCGACAACACCCAAGAACTGAGGGAAAGATCCAACACCCTACGGCGGATTCCATCCGTTGGCTCATCCAGTTCTTCGGATAGCCGCCCCAGCATTTCCTGAGAGACCTCGGCGTCGATAGCACCGCGCAATTGGGCGTTGTTTATAACCTGCGACAGCGCGGGATTTACCGGCAACAAATGCGGGCTCATTACCTCTCGCTGTTCCGGGTCGCCCATAATCTGCGATAAGCTGGGATTGAAGGGCAGCACCACGTTCTTGATGGCTTGATACAATTCCGGGGGCATTGCTTCCTTCAGATCCGGCATTTCCATGATTTCCGACAGAGTGGGATCAAAAGGCTCTTCATTCTGATCGGGTTGATCGGGGGTTTGGTCGAGTTGACCGGGAGCCCCCTCATGCGGAGCCTTTCCGTTTTTCGCCTCCAGTTCCCCGCTGGAACCGGCGTCAGCCGGGGGAGCGGGCCGGTAGACACCCTGCAAATCCCGCTTCACGGCTTCGTCAACTTCTTGGTTATCCAGAATATCGGACAAGTTGGGGTCGGCGGGCAGGACTTCTTCTTGGCTTTCGCGCAGAGCGCTCAGAGAATCTTTGGTCTGCTGGCTCACTTCCGGGTTGTCCAGAATTTCAGCCAAAGCAGGATCTAAAGGCTGAATTTCGCCGTCGTCAGCGGTTTCAGTGTCGGGGCCGGCGGCGGAGTCTAGGGCATTTTCCGCCCCGGCCTCCATATCTTCATCATAATTGAGGGCGGACGAAGGCTCCGGTAGAGGCCGGCCTTCTTCGCCGAAGAAGGAAGCCGGCATTTTCGCCCGCAGCTCCGGGAGTTCTAGGAGTTGCGTCAAAGCGTCGTTATATCTGACCCGGAAGTCCTTGGCGATAGCGTTAATCAACGGTTCGGCCTCGATCAGGCGTTCTATGAGCCGGGTGGTTATCTGCCAGGGGCGCGGGGCTTCCCCCATTTCATCGGCCAATTCCGACTTCACGCCCTGCAAGTGCTTGCCACCCTCTAATTGGCGGGCCAGCTTTCGCTCATCGGCGGAGGTCAGCAGACGAACGCGGCCTATTTCCCGCAGGTACATACGCACCGGGTCGTCGAGCACTTCCATAGATTCGGCGGCTTCAGGCCCGCGTTCAGTATCTTCGGCTTCCGCATCGGGCGCAGCGCCATCGGGCGTTTCCGTGCTGCTTTCAGCATCGGGCGCGTCCCATTGCTCCTCTTCACTGGTCACGGGCAGCGGAACCGCACTCGGGGCAGCAATTCCATCGCCGTCTTCGGGCGCATCGTCGCGGACGGCATCTGCCTTGCGAAAAATGTCAATTATAGGGTCGCGCTCTTCGGTTTCTTCTGCGGGCGGCTCCAGAAAATCTTCCGGGTTCAGTTCTCTTGCGGTGTGCCGGTGACTTACCATGAAAACTCCTTACGTGGACTGGCCCAAGGGGATAGGAACTGCCATCCGGCCTACCGGACGCGGTTCCGGTTACGGGTTTCGGCGTGCTTCATTCGCTGATTGACCGCCACAGTATCTCGCAAGTCTTCAGTGTCCAGATCAGGCGGGGTCTCATGGAAGCGAATTCGTTCTTCCGCCTTCAGCCGACGCAGGCTGCGTTTCTCCAACTGCGTTACAACATCGCCTATCGCCTGTCGGCGTTTGACCAAATCCATTGCCGGCAACGCCTTCTGTCGCAATGCTTCCCACTGCTCCCTGACCCCGGGTGGAGCATTGTCCCAAACATCTACTCCGGCATCACTTTCTGAATTCAGGTAGCTGCCGAATATTTCTCGGTTTTCGTGCCTCCAAAAATGTTCGGGCGTCAACGGCTTGGCATACTCGCTCAGGTCTGGGTAACTCATCAGCAGGGACAGGCAATACTCCTCGACCGGGTCGCGCTCCAGACTGGCGAAAGGCGACGTTGCCGCAGTCTGTTCTGTCGGCTGTTGCCGGTTCTGAGGCGTCCGGGGCCTTCGGGCCGCTGTGGGCCTGCCGACGCTGGCCAGTAGCGTCTCCGGCGTTACGCTAAGCTCACCGGCCAACTTCTGAAAGTAATAGTCCTGTTGCGGGGCGTCCTGCACTGCTGCGATTAGCGGGAATATAGCCTCGGCTATGGCAGCCTTGCCTTGGGCCGTTGACGGATCTATGCTGGCCGTGGTGGCGGAAATGAGGAAGTCCAGCAACGGCTTGGCTTCTTCCACCAGTCGGCTCCATTCTGTGGGCGAGCGGCGTATGACCTCGTCCGGATCCTGTCCCGGGGGCATGGAAGCGATTCGGATCTCGGGGTTTTCGGGGCGTTGCAGCAGCATCGTGCCCCGAGACTGTCCGGCCACCCGGCTTTGGTAGATGCGCCAGGAAGATTCCAAGCTCCGCAGGGTGGCCTGCTGCCCAGCCGCGTCCTGATCCAAGGCCATGGTCACCCGGTTCGTCATCCGGCGGATGGCGTCCACCTGCGTTTCGGTGAGAGCCGTACCCATGGAGGCCACCACGTTGCGAAAGCCGGACTGGTGGGCCGCAATGGCGTCCATGTACCCCTCAACGATAACTGCGCCGTTCTTCCTGATATCGTCTCTTGCCCGATCCATGGCATAGAGGATACGGCTCTTATCGAACACCTCGCTCTGCGGAGAGTTGAGGTACTTGGGCTCGGAATCGTCTAAAGACCGGCCGCCGAAGCCTGCCAACCGGCCTTCGGCGTCGCGGATGGGAACCATCAGACGCCCGCGAAACAGGTCGCGCTGACGGCCATCTTCCCCTTCCCTCACCACGCCGGCCGCCGCCAACTGGACGGCGGAAAATCCCTCGCGGATAAGGTGGCCGCGCAGAGACTCGCCGTCGGAAGGGGCCAGCCCTATCTGAAATGTGTCGGAGACATCGCGGTCAAGTCCGCGTCTCTCCATATACGCTCTGGCATCGGCCCCTTGGGTTGAAGCGAGGAGGCGCTGGAAGTAGGCTCGGGCAGCCTCATTTATGTCGTAGGACGTGGGGTCAACTCTGGACTCCCGGCGTTCCTGCAATTGCACCCCGGTACGCCGGGCCAGCTCGCGGATGGCATCCCCAAACTCCAGGCTTTCGGCGCGCATCACGAAGGTGATGGCGTCGCCGCCGGTGGCACAGGCCCCGAAACAGCGCCAAGACTGGCTATCTGGGAACACGTGAAACGACGGTGTTCGTTCTTGGTGGAAGGGGCAGTTGCCTTTGTAGCTGCGTCCCGCCCGTTGCAGCGGCACACGCTGCCCGACGACTTCGAGAATATCCAAGCGGGCCTTGATATCGTCAACAACGGTCACAAACAGCCCTCCAAAAATCGAGGGCCATTACGCGAAGGGCGCAATGGGGCAACTTGATTCTATCAAGTCTTTGGCAGACGGGCAAGAGCCGAACGGGTATTCTCCAATGCTTTTCATTTTCCGTTTTGGAATCGCCGAGGGCGCGTCATTTCCGCAAATGCCGGAATTTCCAGGCCATTGCTACGGCCAATCAGGCTTTAGCCGGACTCCCTGAATTGCCACTTTCGCGAGGGAAACGAAGTAAACGGCAATCCCAGCGCGCGTTGAGAATACCGTTAACCGGACAGTTCACGGCCTTCTATTTTGAGACGTTGTTGAATCAGCCGGGCCAAATTGTCGGTCACGGTAGCATCCAAACTCGCCGCCGCCATGCGGGACAGGTCGCAGTCGAAATCCACGTCCCATGCCAGGGTTCGGACGCCTCGGGCGCGTATCCGCCGCATCAGGCCCGGATTGTAGCTGCCGTCTGCCGGGTCATACCAGTGGGCCTTGACCAACGGACTGAAGCAGCGCGAGCGGATGGGCGGGGGATGACGGTGCGACCAGATATAGGCGCGCATAATGCGCGGCTCAATTTTGCGGAGTTCCCAAAGCGAGATGGGGTTGAAGCTGGCAGCCAGCGTACTGGCCCAACGTTCGTGGCGGCGAACGGCTTCTGCGACCCGGTGGGCGATGAACCGCATATTGTCTATGACGGCCTTCATCTCCACGTTAATCAGATAATCGCGGGGTAACAGCTCGAACACCTCGTCAAGGGTTGGAGCCTGCTCGCCGTGAAACTCCTGCGCGAACCAACCTCCCACATCCAAGGCGCGCACCTCGTCAAGGGTAACGTTGCTCACCATCGCACGCCTGCCGCCGGTGCGCTTAAGGGTGCGGTCATGAAACACCACCAGTTGCCCGTCGCGGGTGAGGCGAACATCCAGTTCTATGCCGTCGGCGCCTCGTTCATAGGCGCTGCGGAAGGCGGGCAGGGTGTTCTCCGGCGCACTTGTCACATCACCCCGGTGGGCGATAATCAACGGAATGCGACGCGCCCCAGTCGGGAAGTCCCAAGAAGTGGGACGCTCCGGCGTCACCGTTCCGCCCTTCAGTGCCAAGCGGGCCTGCCGCTGTCTTCAGGCTGCTCTAATCCGTCCATCCGTCCAGACAGTTACCGCTCCGGTTGCGACTAAATTGTGTCCGTTTGTTTGTGGGGTGGTGTCCATCTCTTCTCTGAAAGGCTAAATGAATCCAGTCGCGGATTGAATTTATCGCTACCGGATACAGATGTTTCCAGTTGTATATCTTTGCGTAAGGATTATCTCCATCGCAGTTATCTGCCAATCTAGGTGGTATTAGGTGAGGGCGGTACGTGTTTTTTCCAAAGTCTGGGTGATTGGGAAGCAGAATGCCTAACAGACCACAACGGGAATTATTTTGGGTATGTCGCAGACTGGAGCCGATTTCCCAATCCACGTGCTTGCGCTGCCAGGTGCAAGGGCCAATCAGTACAACGGTTACAGTGGCGTCCGCGATGAATTCGTCACGGATTTTCTGCCGGATGGTTTTAGCCTTGATGTTGGTATCATCTATGTCTCCGTCTTCAACCGACTTGTCCACGAAATCATCACCCATCGCGCTGACAAACCGGTCTTTGTACACCTGGTCTTCGTGGTAAAAGCTGATGAAAACCTTATGCCTGAGTGCTTGCTGAGGCATCGTTTTCCTCTGCTGACTCCAAGTCGGTCAAATCTTCCACCCCGGCGACTTCCGCGAGTATGCGGTTGTAGTTTCGCAGTTCTTCTTGTAATTCTTCTAGCTCTGCGCGAAATTCTTTCCGTTTGATTTCGCAGTTGAATGCCCCAGCCAGGGTCTCTTTATGCCATTTGGCGGTAAAGGGCCGCACTACCTGGTTCAGCACCGGTATGGCGACCTTGCTGAATTCCGTCGCTCCCTGCCCCCGTCGGCGCAGAATTTCGCGGGTAGTCGAGAACAGGGAATAAACGCTGTCCAGAGCTGTTTGCTCATCCCCAACTTCGGCGGGCAAAGGCTGCGTGACGACTCTGGTCAGCATCTCAACATAAAGCTCCCAAGCCGCATCCCGGTCGGTCTGCTGAAATGAAAGCTCAACTTGAGCCACCCGAAAGTTCAGCTTGACTTTTTCTAAGTGGAAATTCTTGAACAGCGTTCCCAAGTTCATTATCAATCCCTCCGCGGGAGTACTGCCCTCCTACAATCCTCCAATCCTCTTGCATTCATTATACCAGTCCGCCCTAAAACTACCGCAAGCATCCCCGCTTGTAGGGAAGGGCAAAACTCGTGATTGCGAGCGTAGCGCGACAACCTTGTGCCGGTTTTGGCGGCTTCTACAATAGACACCCATATTACCGCAAAGAGATTCTTGGGCTGTGTTCGGAGTGACCATTGACAGCCCCGATTTTTTGCCCCTCCCTACACGCTTGGGGTTAGAATACTGTGATTCCCGCCAGTCACGGCGGAGACGGGCAGCGGAGCGTCAATGAGGCCGATTCCGGGCATTCGCGGTACTGCGCTGACACTGATGCGGGAGCGGGATTTCCGCGTTATCTGGGCCGTGGGCACGCTGGCTGAGTTCGGGCGGCGGTACGAGCTTCTGGCGTGGAGCTTGCTGATACTTAAAGTAACCGACTCATCGGCATCTCAGTTGATGCTCCTCTGGGTTGTCAACAACCTGCCCAGGCCATTCGTCTCGCAAATAGCAGGCTACATTGCCGACCGCTTTGACCGGCAACGAGTCATCCTATTGGTGCAGGCCGTCAACCTGGTCTCCGTCGCCGGCCTGCTCGCGCTGATGCTGTATGACATGGACTTCCTTCAGACCTGGCACATCTTCACGGCGGCGTTTATTCAAGGGACGACCAAGGCTATCGAGGACCCGTCCCGCCGAACAGGAATTTTTGACATAGCAGGGCGGGAGCGGATCGTCAATGCGATGTCCCTCGACGTAATCGCTCAGAACGTCGGGAAGATGATCGGCCCGGTGGTATGCGGGCTTCTCATCGAGTTTTCAGGATACCCGGCGGCCTACATATTCCTGCTGTTCGTCCAGGCCGGCAACCTTTGGCTCATCTCACGGCTACGAATTCCGGAGGCCGGCCTTCGGGTCGTTTTGCCGCCAATTTGGCAAGGGGTGAGCAACGCCTTCCGCTTTGCCTGGAAGAGCGGAGTGCTGGTGGGAATGCTCTCCATCACCTTAGTGATGAACGCCTGGGCTTTCCCCTTGCAGCAGTTCATCCCCGCCGTTGGCAAGGAACTGCTGGGGGTCGGGCCTGCCCTGGTTGGGGTATTGGTGGCCGCCGACGGGTTTGGACACTTGGCCGGCGCGGCAGTGATGGCTTCGACTAGGGGGATCCGGTTTCACGGACGCTATTTCGCCTTCGGCTCGATCATCGTGCTGCTGGCTTCGGCGGCCTACGCGTGGTCGCCGTGGTACGCTCTGGCCTTCGCGCTGCTGCTGGGCAGCGGCCTTGGGCAGGCTGGGTTCTCCACTATGCAGAGCAGCATAATGATGCTGGTGTCTCCGCCGGAGATACGGGGGCAGATGATGGGACTGCTGAGCTTCTGCATCGGCATTGCCAACCTGTTGGGAGCGATGGAAATCTTCTTTGTGGTGTCTGCGCTGACATTGCAGCAGACCATTTCGTTGCACGCCATAGCGGCGCTGGCCCTGCTTCTTCCAGCAATCATGTTTACGCCCCTCATCCGGCTGCCCGTTTCGCAACCGGCCCGATGAATCCGGGTTGCCCCTATGCTGCCGAGGGGGTATATTCACAAAGGCCGACGCCCCTTGAATCGGGCGAGACGGAGCTGTTGATGGCACGAGTGATAGACTGGCCCGGACGAATGCAGGAACTGGCGGAATTCGTGGGCCTGGACCAAAAGGGGCTGGAACTAATCCAGGCAACCCGGGAGGTGGTGCTGACCCACGGAGAAGAGTTGACCGCCTCGGTTTATGACAACTTCTTGAGTTTCCCGGAGTCGCGACGCTTTTTCAGCGATGAACACGGAAGCGTTAATGAGGAAAGGCTAACCCGGCGCAAACACAGCCTGATGCGCTGGCTGCGCGGCTCTATTGACTTCCAGATGGACGAAGACTATCCCATTCGCGTGCTGGCCATGGGCATCGTCCACAGCCACCCGCCACTGCATCGCTCCCATCTGGGATCAGTGCCGGCGCGTTTTATGATAGGCACGATTTCCTACATCCAGTCCGCCGTGGCAGACCTGCTGCGTCGGGAACTGGCCGACCCCGATCTGGCAATGCAAGCGACCTCGGCCTGGAACAAGATGCTAATGCTGCAACTGGATATCATGCTGGCCGGCTATGTTACCGAAGTGCCCAACGAACCCGCCCCAGGGGGGCCGCAGTATACTGGGCCGGGGGCGGAGTAGGACAAACCCGCTCAAATGACCGCCCTTAGGCAAGCTCAGGACAACGAGGGACAAGCTCAGGACTAACGGTTTGACCGGCTAGTAACCGCATCAGAACAGTCCGTTAAATAGAGAAGGAGCGAGGAAGATGAGCAAGGTTCTGGTAATCCAGGGCGCAGGGATGAATATGCGCGGCAAGTCGCAGGTCGAGATCTTCGGCTCGGCCACGCTGGACGATATAGACGAGCAAATCAGGGGTTACGCCGAGGCCCTGGGCGTTGACGTGGAGTTGTTCCACTCAAACATCGAAGGCGAGGTGGTCAACGCGCTATACGACGCTCATGAACGGGACTTTGACGCCGCATTGATAAACCCAGCGGGCTACACCACCGTGGCCGGACCGTTGCGGAACGCTATCACCCAAGTCAAGTTCCCAGTCTACGAAGTTCACGTGTCGAACCCGACGGCTCGCGGCACTGTTTCTCAAGTGCTGCCGGTGTGCAAGGGCGCGGTCTATGGTTGCGGAGTGTACGGCTACCGGCTGGCGCTGGAAGCTGTACAGCAGTTGGGTTAGGGGATTGCCAAGTAATGCTGCTACTCGCAACGCAGACAGCGGGGTTCGGAAAACACGGTGGCGTGGATGTCGGGGCTGGTGATGAGGTAGTCCAGCGCCGCCCGCATCGCCTTGTCTTCGCTGGAGAGGTTATACTTTTCCTTGGCTTGGCGGATGAAGGCCATCTGGTCGGGATTCAGTTCAATGGTGTAGGCTTGTTTGGGACCGGCCATCGTTAAACTCCGTAACCTCGTTGGATTTGGCGGAGGGGGATTTGGCGGCAGGCCGTTCTATGCTCTTTCCGCCCGTCGCGCTTTCAGGATAATGTACTGGAAAAGGGTATGCAATGGCCTGAGACTGCCATTACAGAAATTTCCAGATGACCTGGGGGCTGTGCTGACCTCGATTTCTATAGCGCTGGTCTGTCTGGCGGCCTGCGGGGGAGAGGCCGGGCCTACACCCAACATCCCCACCGTCACAGCTACCCCAGTATCCGAGAGCCCGTCTGCTCAACCCTCACCCGCCCGCGCCGCTGCAACCCGGCCCTTGGTCACCGCCTCGCCTGCGGTAACGAAGCCCCCCGCCACAGCAACAGAGCAGCCGACAGCTACCGCACCGCCGGAAAGCGACACAGAAAACGCGGCAGCCATCCGCCGGATAGTCCGCGACTACTGGGCGGCGTTCAACGATTACGACGCCGAGCGGGCGCTAAATTTTCTGGAGACCGGCTACCGCGCCCTGGAAGAGGAACCAATACGCAGGGACATCAGACGTATGCGTCTGTTTCGGGTGAAGCTGGAGGTGTCGGAAGAGACACCCCCAACCCGGAATGCCAATGGCGATTACGAAACATACCTTGCCGTCGCCACGCCCATTGACACCCGGCGGCTGCTGATGGTGTTTCAGCGCCTTGACGGGCATTGGCGAATAGCCTTTTCCGGTGAGGTGGAGTAGGCCCTATTCACAGGCGTCGGCGACTGCTTGGGAAATAGCCGCCAATCTGGGCGTGTTGGTCGCCTCAGCTCGGAAGCCGTTGGTAATGTAGGCCACTGCCAAGCCGTTGTCGGGGTTGGCCCAGCCCACCGAGGTGCCAGAACCGGCGTGGCCGAAAATGCGCGGGTTGAGTTTGTCCGGCGCGCCGCTGCGGGGGTCGGCCAGCGACAGCCCCATCCCCCGGATGACGCGGCGGTTCAGCGAGTGGTCAATGCCCTCGGAGTGGGGCGAGGTCACTTCGGCTACCGTTTCCGGAGCCATTACGGTGGCCCCGTCCAGCGTGCCGCCAAGCTGCATCATAGCGAAGAACCGGGCCAGCCCGCGGGCAGTTGATATGCCGCCGCCGGACGGCTGCACCGTGCGATGAACCTCCGGGCGGTTATAAAGGTCAACCTGGCTGCGCCGGTCGCAGTCCTCCATCGCGTGGAGCTTGGCTACCCGGGGCAGCATCCACTCCGGCAGGCCGATGTAGAGATCATTGATACCCAGCGGACGGGTGATTTCCTCGCGGACGAAACGGTTGATGGGGCGGCCGTCTATGCGCCGCACCAGCTCGCCGCAGACCCATCCGAAGTTGCGGGGATGGTAGGCGATGACCCGTCCCGGCGGGTAGTCGGGCCGCAGCTCCTCCATCGCCTTGACCGCCGCGTTCCAATCGCTCCAGCGATCCCAAGTCATGTGACTAGGGCTGTCGGGGAAGCCTCCCCGGTGAGTCAGCACCTGGGCGATGGTCACATCTTCTTTGCCAGACTGGGCGAATTCGGGCCAATGGTCGGATACCCGATCATCCCAATCAAGCTTGCCGCGCTCCCACAAGATAAACAGGCAACAGGCAGTTACCGGCTTGGTGGAGGAATACAGGACGAACATAGTGTTTTCGTCCACCGGCTGTCCGGCATCTTGGTCGGCCAGCCCGCCATACAAATCCACAACTAACTGCCCGTAGCGGTATACGGCCAAGGCAGATCCAGGGTGCTGGCCCGATTCTATTTGCTCGAAAAACAACTCCCGAACGCGCTCAATCCCCTTGGGGGACATCTGCGCATCCGATGGCGCTCCTATGCTCCTTGCCGTAACCACTATATGCAACCTCACCGTGTCAAGGGGCCAGCGTTTCCCTACAAGCGCTGGCCGGGTTTATAGCGCCGGAATCTAGGCAACGCTCAGTCTGGCCTCGCCTAGCCCATCTATACCGATGAGCGCCGTGTCGCCGGGCTTGAGCCACTTGGGGGAAACTATGCTGCCGGTGATCACCACCATTCCGGCGGACAGCCCCTCGCCGCGGGCAGCCAGGGTATTGGCCAGCCAGGCCAATGGCTCCAGCGGATGCCCCATAACGTCGGCGCCCATTCCTTCGCCCACCAGTTCGCCGTTGATGGTCATATAGCCGCGCGAGGCGGCCAGGTCTATGCTGTGCCAGCCGGGCACCGCCTCTCCCAGCGCCACCCCGGCGTTCAGGATGTTGGAGGCGATGGTGGTCAATAGCTGAGTCTGCGTATCCTGCCCCTGAGTCCGGCGGTTGTCCACCACCTCGAAGGCAGTCATAACCGCATCCACCGCTTCCGAAACGCCTTCCCGGTCGTAGGGCGCGCCCGAGGCGGGCAGGTCTTTGCCCAAACGCGCTCCAACTTCACACTCAATGCCGGGTTGCAGGAAGTCGGCGGAGTCCAGCGCTGCGGGGGAATGGCGCACGTTATTGGCGAGAATCACCCCGGCCACCGGCTCGCTGATGCCCGACGCCTGCTGCAAGGCAGCGGTGGTATAGGCAATCTTGTATCCTGCCACCGGGCCATAGTCTCCGGTCAACGCACCTTGATAAGCCGCCTGTATTTCGTAGGCCTCCGCTATGCTCTCCGGCAAAAGCTCTCCTTCCAGCAAGTATTTTTCCTTGCTGCGAAACTGTCGCAGAAGCGCATTTGCCGACTGAGTCACTCTACTCATTTACCCCTCGACTCTCCTTCGATTCTCAGCCGCCGATTATACCAGCTATACGCGGAAGGCGTGGCATTCCTGCGGTTATTCATAGGGCGCAAGCTGGATTTCGTGAAGCGCAGGCGTCACTTCTTTGCCCAGCAGCTCCGCCGAACGCATCACGTCCTTGTGAGGTATGTTGCCGTCGCTGCCAATGAGAATCATATAGCCGGGGTTGAGTTCTTCGATAGTCTCGGACAGCTTCTTGATGACAGTATCCGGGCTGCCGACGATGATGGCCTTGACCTGCTGCAAGTCCTCGTAACCCATGGCCGGGCCGCCCCCGCCGCCGATGCGGCGCGCCGCCAGGCGGCTGGCGGTGGGCGACTGGTAGCCGGGTGGGTCCAGGTGCTCCACCGGGCCGCGCATCCGGTGCTGGCCGGCCCACAGGAAGCCGCGCCCCAGTTCCTGCGCTTTCTCGTCGGTGTCGGCCACCAGCGCCCGCACCTGATAACCGAAATGCTCCGGGCCGGGGGTGAAGCCCACCTCTTTTGCCGTGTCTATGTAGACCTGCTTCAGCTCCTTGGTCAGGCTGATCAGCGCCCCCAGGTTCATATAAGCGTACTGGTGGCTGGCCGCCCAGACAACGCTCTCGGGGCTGCTGCCGCCGGGGAACCAGACCGGCGGATGCGGCTTCTGCACCGGCAGCACCCACGGATTCACCACGCGGTGGTGGTAGTAGCGTCCCTCAAACCGGAAGGGGCCGGGCTGCGTCCAGCACTTGATGATGAGGTCGTGGGCTTCTTCAAAGCGGTCGCGGTTCTCTGTCGGGTCTATCCCCGCCTGCAATGTCTCTACCGCGCCGCCGCGCACGAAACCGGAGATGAGCCGCCCGTTGGAGTAACAGTCCAGCATCGCCAGTTCTTCGGCCATCCGAACCGGGTCGTTAATGGGGATTATGTTGCCCAAGATTGCGATTTTCGCCCGCCGGGTGATCCGGCTGATTACCGCGGCGTCCAGATTGGCCGAGGGCTTCATATTCCAGTACGACGAATGATGCTCATTGGTCATAATACCGTCGAGACCCGCCTCATCAGCCATGGCATACTGTTCGTGGTACTGGTTATAGAGATTGTGGGCCTTCTCCGGGTCGAAGTAGGTGTTGGGGAAATCCAGCCGCCCGGAGTTGTACTGCGCGATGTCTTCCTCGTTCAGATGAGTATAGGGCTGCTGGGAATGGAAAAAGACTTCCACGGTGTCTTTCATAGCAGTTCTTCCTGCGGGAGTGAATTGGGCGGGCGCGCTGTCCCTTTTCAGCGTCAAGCTCTGGTCGGCCCATTGAGACGGGTCAGGCGATTTCTATGCCCACCGGACAGTGGTCGGAACCCGTTACCTCGGGCAGAATGAAGGCGCTGGCGAGCCTCGGGGCAAATTCGCTGTCGGCAAAGAAGTAGTCTATACGCCAGCCCACGTTCCGGTCCCGAGCTTTAGTCATCTGATCCCAATAGCTGTAGTTGCCCGGCTCCTCATTAAACTGGCGGAAAGTATCCACGTAACCATGTTCCAGGAAGCTGTCCATCCAAGCCCTTTCTTCGGGCAGGAAGCCGGAGATTTTGGCGTTTTCCTTGGGACGCGCCAAGTCAATTTCCTTGTGCGCAGTATTAACGTCGCCGCAGACCACTACGCTGCGCCCCTCGCGCCGCAGATTTTCCACGTATTCCAGGAAAGCGTCGTAGAACTCCATCTTGTAGCGCAGCCGTTCCGCGGAGCGCTTGCCGTTGGGGAAGTAGATTCCCAGGAACACGAAATCATCGAAGTCGGCGACAATGGTGCGCCCTTCGCTGTCGAACCGCTCCACGCCCAGCCCGAAGGATACGCTGCGCGGCTCGCGGCGGGTATAGAGGCCCACTCCGCTGTAGCCCTTGCGCTCCGGCGTTGTGAACCAGGCGGAATAGCCTTCAACCTGCTTCAAGGCCGTCGGCAATTGCGACTCGTGGGCCTTGGTTTCCTGAATACACAGCACGTCGGGCTGCTCCGCCGTGAACCATTCCAGGAAGCCTTTCTTGTGGACTGCCCGTATGCCGTTAACATTCCACGAAATCAGCCGCATACTCCGCCTCCCGCCTGGCAATCAAACTTCCGCCCGATTATAGCAAAGGCCGTGGCTGCTTAGGGCATCGGCAGCCCTATGCTATCATGACCTTCACTATCTCATCTCCATCCTTATCTCATCTCCATCCTTATCTCATCTCCATCCTTCACAAGCTCACAATGAACGCGGGGCGAAACGATGATCAGGACAGGACAGCAATATCTGGACAGTCTGCGCGACGGGCGGCAAGTCTTTCTGGACGGGCAACTGATAACCGATGTGGTGGAGCATCCGGCCTACCGGAACGCCGTGCGGACGGCGGCGGGCCTGTACGACTTCCAGGCTGCGCCGGAAAACCGGGAGCTTATGACCTTCGAGTCGCCCACCAGCGGGAAGCGGGTCAATCGCTCCTGGCAATTGCCGGAATCCTACGGCGAGCTGGTGGCGCGGCGCCGGGCGCTGGAAGCATGGGCCGAGTGCACTTATGGCTACATGGGCCGCTCGCCCGATCACGTGGCGTCATCCCTGGCCGGGATGATGATGCGCCTTGACCTGTTCCGGGCGCACGGCAAGGAACGGGCGCAGGCCCTGGCTGACTATTTCCAGTACGCGCGCGACAACGACCTGTTTGTCACCTATGTCATCACCAACCCGCAGGGCTGGACTGGGGAGCACGACGAGTTCTTGGTGGCGGGAATCTGCGACGAGGACTCGACCGGAGTGACCATCAAAGGCGCCAAGACCCTGGGAACCAGCAGTATCCTCGCCAACGAGGTGCTATGCACCACCATCCAGCCCCTGCAACCCGGAGCCGAAAAGCACGCTTTCTCGGTGGCGATGCCTATGAACGCGCCGGGGCTGAAGATCCTCTCCCGCAAGTCCTATGAGGCGTCGGCGCCCAGCAAGTTCGACAGCCCGCTGTCCCATAGTCTGGACGAGAACGACGCCGTCCTCTATTTCGACGAAGTGAAGGTGCCTTGGGATCGCGTGTTTATCCACCGCGACATCGCGCTCTGCCGGGATCAGTTCCACGAGGCCCCGACGCACATCTTTCAGAACTACCAGTCCCAGGTTCGGGTGATGGTAAAGCTGCGGTTTCTTGTTGGACTGGCCCGCAAAATGGCCGACGCCAATGGCCTAACCCGTGTCCCGCAGGTGGTCGAGACCCTCGGCAGACTGGCGGCCCAGGCAGGAGCAATCGAGGGGCTGGTTCACGGGATGGAAGCGAGTGGGCGGTACGTGGGGCCTTACTACGCGCCGGATCGCCATCCCCTCTACACCGCGCAGGTGATGGCCCAAGAACTCTACCCGCAACTGATGAATACATTGCGGGACCTAGCCGGCGGCAGCCCCATAATGCTGCCCTCATCCGCCAACGATTTCCGCAACCCGGAAATCGTGGACTACATCAATCGCAGCCAGAGCGCGATCGGGCCGGAAGCGGAGGAGCGGGTCAAGCTGTTCAAGCTGGCCTGGGACGCCATCGGCTCGGAGTTCGCCTCAAGGCACATACAGTTCGAGCTGTTCTACGCCGGGGCAGGCTACGTCGTCCGCAACAACTCCTTCCGCACCTACGATTGGGAGCGGGCCACCGGTATGGTGGACGGCCTGCTCGACAGCTACGGGCTGCCCCAAGCATCAGTTCCCTCCCCATAAGTTCCTCCCGGGAAGGGTCAGAGTGAGGGCCTCCCCATCACCACGAAACGACTGACAAGGTGAACCTATGGAACACCCGCTAAACCGCCACCTGTTCATCGCCGACAACCTCAACCTGCTGCGGCAGTTGGACAACGAAAGCGTTGACCTAATCTGCATAGACCCGCCCTTCGCCAAGAATCAGACCTTCACGGGCAGCCTGAAACCGCCGCTGACCGACGCCGAGTTCCAGTTGGAACGCGACACCCTGGCCGCTTGGGGCCTCCACAGCGCCCAAGACGCGGCCAACGCCGGCATCGAATGGCCCGACGCCGACAACCGGGCGCGGTTCAGCGATATGTGGCGCTGGGAGAACGACGTTCACGAAGACTGGATTAGCCGCATTGAGGAGGATTATCCGGCCCTGGCCGCCGTGATAGACGCCGCCCGCCGCGCCCACAGCGAGGGAATGGCAGCCTATCTTTGCTATATGGCAATACGCATTATCGAGATGCGCCGCATACTCAAGGCAACTGGCAGCATTTACCTGCACTGCGACCCTACGGCCAGTCCATATCTGAGATCGGTTATGGACGCTACTTTCGGAATGGACAATTTTTTGAGCGAAATCACTTGGCAGAGGACGAGCTCTCACAATGATTCCAAGCGCTTCGGGCAGGTAAGGGACATAATTTTATTCTATTCCAAAACGAGCAAGCGGATATGGAATCCTGTATATGTTCCTCACGATGATGAATATGTATCGGATTTCTACCGATACGATGATGAAAGAGGAAAGTACAGGCTACACGAAATCATAAGGACAGCTTCAATGGGGCCTCGGCCAAATCTTGCATACGAATATAAAGGATATACTCCGGAATGGGGCTGGCGTATGGTGAGGGAGAAACTGGAAGCACTTGACCAAGAGGGATTGCTAGTGTGGTCAAATTCCGGGCGGCCTTATCGCAAGACGTATCTGCCGCCCGGCCGGAACGCTACGAATTTATGGGACGACATTCCCAACTTGTCAGGGCAGTCGGGGGAGCGCACCGGCTACCCAACGCAGAAGCCGGTGGCCCTGGCTGAGCGCATCATCCTCGCCAGCAGCAACCCCGGCGACGTGGTGTTAGACTGTTTCGCGGGCTGCGCCTACGTTCCCGTGGCCGCCGAGCGCAACGGGCGGCAGTGGCTCGCCTGCGACATATCGCCCCGCGCCCTGACCGTGCTGCGGCGGCAGTTCGCCAAGTTCCATTACGCCGTGGACGGGAATCAAAGCGCGGAACAGCCGTCGCTGATTGTCGCCGCCAACGTCATTACCCGCTCGCCCTTCGACCTGCCGGAACGCAGCGACACCGACCCGGAGGAACGCCACGACATCAAAGAACTGCCGGAAAGAAAATACAAAATCCCGTCCAGCCTGATTCCGGAAAGGGAGATGCTGGAATACCTGCTGAAACTGTCGGGCTATACGGCATGGTGCTGCGGGTTCGCCAACCGCCGCCCCAACGGGGCCATCGTGGAAACCGCCAACAACTTTCACCTCGACCACATAGACCCCAAGTCAAAGGACGGCTCCAACCAGATCTGGAACCGCGCCCCGTTATGCCCAGCCCACAACGTCCGCAAGAACAACCGGCGGGTTCACCTAGCCGAATACCGCGCCGAAATCGCCGACGCGGGCGAGATGCTGGCCGACACCACCGCCGACCTGATAAACCTGGCATGGGCGCAACAGCAGGCCGTGGATTACTACGCTTTGGTCAAAGCCCGGACAGGGCAATAAACGGAATCAGGAAAATCAGGTGAAGCCATGACTATGCCCTTACAGTTTCCCCTCAGTATGCCAACGGGTCTGCCGCTGCCCTTGGAAGGCATTCGCGTGCTGGACGCCACGCACATCGTCGCCGGGCCTTTCTGTTCGCTGATTCTGGCCGATATGGGCGCGGAGGTCATCAAGATTGAGCGGCCCGGCGCCGGAGACATCGCGCGGGGCCGGACGCCCTTCATCACCGACGCCGACGGCAACCGGATGAGTTCGCGGTTTTTGGGCGTGAACCGCAACAAGAAGAGCGTGAGCATTGACCTGCGGAATCCGCGCTGCAAAGAGGCCTTCGAGAATATGGCAGCGGCGTCGGACGTGCTGGTGGACAACTGGGGTTCGGGGGCTTTCCGGCGGCTGGGGCTGGGCTATGACCGGCTTAGCGAGGTTAACCCGGGGCTCATCTATGCCAGCATCACCGGCTACGGCGACAGCGAAGGACTGACCGGCCCCTACTCCAACTGGCCGGCCAACAACATGGCGATACAAGCAATGTCCGGGTGGATGGAGCTGACCGGCGACCCGGACGGGCCACCCCAAGCAGTGGGCGACAACATCGGCGACTCGATACCCGGACTATGGGCCGCCCTCAGCATTGTGCTGGCGCTGGAAACGCGGCGGAAGACGGGGCGGGGGCAGCACATAGACGTGGCGATGTATGAGTGCATGGTCTCGCACATCGAAAGCAATATGAACCACTATCACGCCACCGGGCAGGCGCCGGGCCGCTCCCACGACCGCATGGCGACGGCGGGCGTCACCTTCCGCGCCAGGGACGGTTACGTGGCGCTGGCCGGGGCGCGCTCGGAGGAGCGGCTGCGGGCGCTATGGCAGACCATCGGACGCGACGACCTGGCGGAGAACCCGCGCTTTCTCGGAGGGGAACTGAGCGGCGAGTTTTTCGTCAACGAATTCGTGCCGGCCATCGAGCAGTGGTCGGTCAACCTTACCAAGCTGGAAATCGCCGAGAAGCTGGTGGCCCTAGGCTTCTCTATGGGTATGGCGCAGACGATGGAAGAGCTGGCCCACTGCCCGCACCTGGAAGGCCGCCGGATGTACGTGGACACCGGCGATACGCTGGGCGGAACCTTCCGCTCGCCCCGCACTCCGGTGCGCCTGACCGCCTGCGTCGAGACGCCCGCGGAAACGCCGCCAACGCTGGGCCAGCACAACCGCGAGATCCTGTGCAGCATCGGCAAGCTGACCCCCCAGGAATTGGAGACGCTGGAAAGCGAGGGGGCGTTGTAACGACGCTGCCGTAACAGGAACTGTTTCCCACGGGTTAGATAGACGCGCTGGAGGCGAGGGGGCCTTGTAGCCCTTGACCGCCCGCGTTATACCCTTGACCATACACTGGATAGCACCGACGTTGCTGTAGTGTCCGAAATCCACCTTGACCATACACTGGATACCATACACTGGATAGCCCGCTCGGATTGGTCACTCGCCCGGCGGCGTAACCGGACGCCGCACTAGGGGCGAAAAGACGATAACCGGAATCAGCAGGGCCATTCCTAACCCGGTGCTGAGGCCGACCGCAGCCCGTGCGCTCAATTCCTCGGCCACGAACCCGACGATTACCCCACCCACGGCAGCGACGCCGATGCACTGGCCCAGCACGCCCAAGGCTGCGCCCCGTATCTCCGGCGGCGACGACAGCATTATGATGGTGCTTTGCATTGTGCTGAATCCCGCCGCCCCCAAGCCGGAACAAAATAGAAGCGCGAATGAGAGCGTATACCACGGAGACAGCGCAAAGGCTATCAAACTAGCCAGTTGTATTACCATCCCGATGCAAAATACGCGGCCGTGGTAGCGCAGGTTGGGAATCATTCCGATACCCAGAGCCGCCCCCAGCGTTCCGAATGACTGGGCGGAAATAAGCGCCCCGGTCAGTTCAGGGCCAACGTCCAGATGCTCTTTCGCCACTACCGGAAAAAGCGATTCCACGCTGAAGGCCAGGGCGTTGAAGATGATGGTTCCAGCCAGCACGGCTCGCACTATCGGGTTGGAGAAAGCGTAACCGAATCCTGTTTTCACCGTGGACCAGAAGGCGAACCGGCCAATGGCCCGCGGGGGAAGCCGAGTCTTGACTAATAGAGTAAATATGAAAGCGAGGGCATAGAGAGTCAACAGGGTAGCAAAGGCGGCGGTGAAGCCCGCCTGCCCTACCAGAAATCCGGCGGCCAGAGGGCCTATGAGTCGCCCAATAGTGGTAGTGATGGTCTCCAGCGACATTGCCCCCACCACCTGGTGTCCGCCGACCAGTTCGTATATGAAGGAGCGCCGCGACGGGAATTCCAGCACGTAGAGCCAGCCCAATAACAGCGAGCCGATGAACAGGTGCTCGGGCGAGACCTCCCCGTTGGCTACCAGCGCCAGCAGGATGGCGGCCACCACCACCGCCACGCCTCGGGCCACTATGATCACAATCCAGCGGTTGGCGCGGTCGGCCGCCATCCCTGACAGCAGCGCGAACAGCAGCATCGGTGTCCACCGAAAGGCGAAGAGCAAGGCAACCTGAAGGGCAGAGCCGCCGATGTCTAGCATCAGCAGCGCCATTACCACCGCTTCCATCCACCGGCCAGAATTGTCCAGCCCGCCGGCAATCCATAGCAGCCGGAAGTCCGGGTTGCCAAGAACTGCGAGAATGGCGCCGGAGCGCCCGGGCGAGCCTGCGGCAGTAGTCATATCGGCTTAAACATTCCAGGCAATGGCCCAGCAGGGCAGCGGGCGCAGCCTGCGGCGTTGAATTTAGAGGCAGGCCGAACTATCTTAACCCAACCTGTCGCTGGCTAAGTCTCTGTCAGATACGCGCATTTCGCAAAAAACAGGCCCCGTATTGAACGGGGCCTGTTCAAATCCCGCGGCTTGGGGCGCGTCTACTTGCTCTCCAGGGCCTCCAGCACGTCAGCGGGGGTTATGGGCAGCTTGTTAATGCGGACGCCGATGGCGTTGGAGACAGCGTTGGCGATGGCGGGCAGGGGAGGAATGATGGGGGCTTCACCCACGCCGCGCAGTCCGAAGGGATGGCGGGGGTTGGGAACTTCCACCATCACCGTCTCTATCATCGGCACATCCAGGCTGGTGGGCATCCGGTAGTCGAGGAAGCTAGAGTTGAGCATCACGCCCTGGTCGTTGTAGTTGTATTCTTCATTCAAGGCCCAGCCGATGCCCTGCACCGTGCCGCCCTGAATCTGGCCCTCAACGTAGCTGGGATGCACGGCGGTGCCTACGTCCATAAAGGCGGTGCAGCGGACTACGTCAACTTTCCCGGTCTCCTGATCGACCTCAACGTCGAAGATGTTGCCGGCAATGATGGGGCCGACGCCGGTGGAAACCGCCGATACCGAGGTAGTGATTGGGCCGCCGGTGCGCATCATCCGCCCAGCCAGCTCCTTGAAGGTGAAGCGATCCTCGGGGTTGCGGGTGCAAGTGAACACGCCGTCCTCGAAAACTACATCCTCTTCCTGCACTTCCCAGATGGCGGAGGCGCGGGCGGCCATCTGGCGTTTGATGTCCTCAGCAGCCTGTATCGCGGCCAAGCCGGTATCGAAGGCGGTGCGGCTGCCGCCGGTCACGGCGGTGTAGCCGATGGTGTCGGTATCGACCACTGTCGGAATCACGTCCTCGGCGGCAATGCCCAGCACCTCAGCGGCCTGCATCGCCACCGCGGTGCGGGTGCCGCCGATATCCACCGAGCCGGTGACCAGGTTGATGGTGCCGTTGCTGTTGACAATGATAGTGGCGGCCGACATCTGCCCGGCCTGCCAGCGGTAGCCCACGGCGACGCCGCGTCCCCGCAATCCGGAGCCGGAAGACTCGCCCAGCGGCGCGCCGTAATGAGGGTGAGACTTCATCGCCTCTTCCATTTCGCGGACGCCGAAACGCGGGTGGGCTACGCCGTTGGGCATACGGTCGCCCTCTTTGGCGACGTTCCTCAGGCGCAGTTCCAGCGGGTCCATATCCAGAGCCTCGGCCAGCTCATCTATGATAGGTTCAATGGCAAAAGCGCCCTGGGGCTGGCCGGGAGCGCGGTAGGCCTGAACCTTCTGCTTATTGACCACGACGTCATAACCGTCGATCAGCAGGTTCTCGATGTTGTACGGGCCAGTGGCGCACAGCGTTCCGCCGCCCACTGGCGAGCCGGGGAAGGCGCCGGCTTCGAAAGCCATCCAAGACTGGATCGCAGTTATCCTGCCATCCTTGGTTGCCCCTATCTTGGTCCTCAGCGTGGTGGCGGAAGTGGGGCCGGTGCCTTCGAATACGTCCTTGCGGCTCATCACCATCTTGACTGGGCGGCCGGTCTTCTTGGAGAGGATGGCGGCCAGCGGCTCCAGGTATGTAGTGATTTTCGCCCCGAACCCGCCGCCAATTTCCGTGGGAATCACCCGCACCATGTCCTCGGGCACGCCGCAGATGGCGGCAGTGGAGCTGCGAATGGCGAAGGAGCCTTGCGTGCAGGTCCAGACGGTCAGGCGGCCATCACCAGCCCATGTGGCAGTGGAGGCATGAGGTTCGATGTAACCCTGGTGGACGGTGCCGGTGAGGTATTCGCGCTCCAGAACTACATCGGCTTCCCTGAAGCCTTTCTCCACGTCGCCCAGCTTGTGCTGGATGTGGCTGGCGATGTTGCCCCGCGTCCCGGTATCCTCGCCGCGAGCGAAGCGTTCCTGCTTGAAGTGGGTCGAAAGAGTATCGTGGATGACCGGAGCGTCGGGGCGCATGGCGTCCTCAATGGACAACACCGGCTCCAGCACTTCATAGTCTATGTCAATCAGGGCGAGGGCCTGCTCGGCGATGTGAGGGCTGGTGGCGGCCACCGCAGCCACGGCGTGGCCCTGGTAGAGGGCCTTCTGGTGGGCCATGACGTGCTCGGCCATCAGCCGGACGTTGCCCTGTGTTTCGGCCAGGTCAATAATCTGGTCCTGGATGATGGGGAAGTCCTTGGCAGTTACCGCCCCCAGCACGCCGGGAAGGGCCTCCGCCCGGCTGGTGTCAATGGAGCGGATCCGGGCGTGAGCATAGGGACTGCGCAGCACCTTGCCGTGCAGCATTCCGGCCAATTGAATGTCAGCGCCATACTTGGCCGCGCCGGTAACTTTATCTATCCCGTCGTGGCGAATGGGCCTGGTGCCGACGACTTTGTAATCGCTGCCGGGGCGTTTCCCGGCCTCTATACTGGTAGTCACTATGCTCTCCTAACTGTTGGACTAGCCGCGAGTGGCCTTGGATGCACTGCCCATTATGGGCGTGAGACCGGGATTGTCAAATGACCGGGCAGCCAGTTATTCCCGCAGCCTGAGAGTACGATGTTGCCGAGGTTATTATCGTCAACGGGTGCCAATTCCGCCGGGATGCAACCAGCGCCGCTGAACCAAGTCGGCGCCCTGGAATGAACCGGGTGATACCGCCCAAAGGCAACCCGAACCAAAAGCAACCGGGACCAAAGGCAACCGGATGGAAACGTGGGACTATTTCAGGGCTTGTACAAGTTGCGTCATCGGATTGGGAAGGGTGCTTTGGAATTCCATCAGTTTGCGATGTGGCAATCCGGTACGCAAAAGTGCGGCATCATACTTGGCCGCCCACCAATTCCAGGCAGCGATGACCCGGAGCAAACTCTATTGACGAAATCCCAAACAATCCGCTTTTCTCAGAAAATTACCACCCATTCAAGGGTTTGTAGTACAGTAATCCGAGACCCGCTATCCTTGTGCTGCCTGATTGACCGGAAAGTGGCGGCGCTGAATTCACCGGGGACTCTTCTTGCAAGTGCGGCGATACGTGGATATAACAGTCGCCGCCAGCAGGCTTGGCTCTCGGTTACTGCGGGCATCCGGCATCTCCATCAGACATCTCTATAAAAGGAACCAGATATGAACTCAAGCCAGAAACCAGTCGCCGTCGTTATTGGAGCAACCTCTAAATGGCAGTCAGACGGCCGTAACACCCACCTGGTTCATGGCGGAGCCATTGATGACAGCGATCTGCCCGTCGGTGTGCGTTGGGGCGTAGGGGGAGCCATTTCCCTGAAATTTGCGCAAGAGGGCTTCTTCACGGTGCTGACCACCCGCAATGCCGCCAACGCGGCTCCGTTGGAGGCGGCAATCCGGGAGGATGGCGGCGTGGGCATGGTAGTCGAGCTGGATCTGGCGTCCCGCGACTCGATATCGAATGCGTTCTCTCAAATCCGGGAGCAAGCCGGCGACCCAAACGTCCTAGTCTACAATGCGGGCTATCTGGAGGGGCGCGACCTTCCACCGGAAATGGAGCTGCTGGAATATATTCCCTTCGAGATGTTCGAAACCGCGCAGCACATCGCCAGCAGCGGCCCCTTCCTGGTCGCCAAAGAAGTTTTGCCCTCCATGCGAGAGCGAGGCGAGGGAACGATTCTGATTTCCAACAACAATTTTTCCTTGCGGGGAAGAAAGCGGTACACCGGACAGTCGCTGTATTACCCGCGGGTGCTGATGCGGGCGCTGGCCCAGGCGTTGACAGAGGAGTATTCCGAGCACGGAGTGCACGTCGCCAACGTGGTGATTGACGGCATGATTGATTCCCCTGGCACCCGGGCCTTGCCGCACGCTCAGCAGAATCCAGATTTGCTGATGAATCCCATCAAGATCGCTGATGCCTTCTACTATCTGCACACCCAGGACAAATCCTGCTGGACCCACGAACTCCAATTGACCCCCTTCCCCACCAAGCCGAGTTTCTAGCGTCAATTTACCAGAGCCGCAGGTAATTTCCCGGCGGATAATTACAATGAAACGACAGGAGAATTAGCATGGATGTCGGAATGATGATGGTCTTTTCCAGTTACGGCTGGGAAGAAGGGCCGGATGGCCAGATGTGGGAGGAGGAGCTGCGCCTCGCTGAAATCGCTGCGGACTCGGGGTTCGACAGCCTTTGGTCGGCAGAGCACCACTTCAACGATTATTCTTTCGTGCCGGACAATCTCCAGCTGATGACCCACCTGGCCGCAAAACATCCCGACATCGACGTAGGGACGGCCGCAGTGATTCTCCCTTGGCATAACCCGCTACGGGTGGCGGAAAACGCCGCCGTTCTCGATATGCTAAGCGGCGGCCGTCTCCGCCTGGGGTTCGGACGAGGTCTGGCCCGGCGCGAATTCGAAGCCTTCGGCATCAGCATGGATGAATCCCGGGATCGCTTCGATGAAGCGGCGCCGATGATTGTCGAAGCCCTCAATACGGGCTTCATTGAGGGCAACGGAACTTACTACAAGCAACCGCGGACGGAGATTCGGCCAAGGCCGCAACACTCCTTCGACGGGCGCATCTACGCCGTTGCCGCCAGCGACGAATCGATACTCTCAGCAGCCAAACTTGGCGCCCACATAGTTATGTTCGCGGATCGTCCTTGGGAAATGCGGATGCCGGGAGTCGAACTCGGCAGGGCATTGCACCGTGAATTTCACGGCACTGAGCCGCCAGCCCTGATGCTCACCGAGTTCGTCGTGTGCGGCGCCGACTTGGAGCAGTGCGAGGAAGAGGCTCGCCAGTACCAGGGCAAGTTTGTCGAGAGCAATTTCTACCACTACGAGTTCCTCAGCGATCACTTCAGCCAGGTAAAAGGCTACAACGCTTACCAGCAGAAGGCTGAAATCGCTCGCTCGGCCGGTCTCGAAGGGGCTGTCGAGGGTTTTATGAAGGCAGCCAGTTGGGGCACGCCGGATAAGATTCTGCGAGGGCTTGAGGAACGCCGGGAACTGCTCGGCGAATTCGAGTGGAACGTCGCTTTCCGCTTCGGTGGCATACCGCTCGACGTCGCGGAGCGAAGCCTGAAGCTCTTTGCCGAAGAGGTGCTGCCGGTTGTGAAATCTTGGTAGTCCCCGGCCTACTGGCACAATCAGGGCGGCGTGAGGCGACTTGCCGGCGCCGCGGATCTGCCAGCAAACGAGCGATATGGCAAGACAGCCCCAGGCAAAACAACTGCTGCTGCCACCGTTTCCGGTTCCCGGAACACCTGCAGGCGAAAGCCCATTCACCCGGCTTTGGCTTCACGCTAAGGCGCACGCCTGTTGGACAGTGATCCCTATGTTCGCGCCGTGACAGCCGACAAGACCTTGCCGCCGTCTCCATTAGTGGAGGAATGCCTCTCTCAATTGTGTCAGAGCTTTCGCTCCGCTTAGAATACAGCCGTCGAGAATCATAACTCCCCGATTCCCCTTCACCCGATTCCCCTTCGCGGAGCGTAACATGGCACAACTGGAACTTCCCTCAGGTAACAAGGTAGAGGTTGACGACCTTCTTTTTGAGTTTGCCCGGGACGAGGTTGTACCCGGGACTTCTTGGAGCGCCGAGGCGGTTTTCCGGCACTTGGGCGAACTGGTCGAGGAGTTCGATCCGCCTAACCGGGCGCTGCTGGAGCGCCGGGCTAACGTTCAGCAACAGATCGACAACTATTACCAAGACAAGCGAAGGTCAGGCTGGCGTCCCTCGCAGGAATCGCGAGAGCAGGACGCAGCCGATCTGGAACAGTTCCTGATGGGCATAGGCTACCTTCAGACAGACCGGCCCGTAGATTTCGAGATGACCACTCCAAAGTTGGACGCGGAAATGGACCAGAACGGCCCTGAACTGGTAACCCCGGTTTCCAACGCCAGCATGGCCGTCGGCGGCGCCAACGCCCGCTGGGGCAGCCTGTACGATGCCTTCTTCCTTAGCGACGTCCACCGCGAAATAGACCGGCAGCAACAGCGCCCGGCTCGCCTGCGTATGGTGGTGGAAGAGACCAACGCCCTCCTCGACCGGCACGTTGCCACATGGGATAACGCAGGCGGCATCGGGGAAATCAACCAGTTCTCCGTTCAACAGACCGGTGGCGGAAATTACGAACTGGTAGGGCATACTGCCGAGGGCGAGGCGCGATTGAGCGACCCAGGCAAGTTCTACGGGTTCAACATCAACGAACAGGGTAACTTGGACGAGTTCTACCTGGAAGACAACGGGATCCGTATCCTGTTTCAGCTCTATGAGGGCGGCAAGGTTAACGAGGAAAACGGGCAGTTCCGGGACCTCTTTGTAGAGTCGGCAGTCACCAACATCGTTGATTTCGAGGATGCTGTGGCCGTGGTGGACGCCGAAGACCTGGTGGCGTCGCTGCGGAACTATCTGGGACTGATTCGCGGCGACCTGGTGGGCTATAGCTCCCGGGGCAACCGCAAGACGCTGAACTCCGACCATACCTGCACCGGAGCCGACGGCCAGCCCCGCACCCTTAAAAGCACCAGCCTGATGTCGGTACGCAACGTGTCGCTGCATATGTACACCGGCATCGTCAAGGTCGGCGGCCAGGAAATCTCTGAGCGTATGCTGGGGCTGCTACTGACCACCCTCATAGCCACCAGTCACGATAAGGGATCCAACGGTGAAGATAGAGCCGACGGTTCCGGCCCGATGCCAACGCGCGGCCCCAACAGCAGCCGCGGGATGGTTTACCAGGTCACCCCCAAATTGCAAACCGCAGATGAAGTCGCCGAGCAAGTCAGGCTGTTTGAGGCCATCGAGGGCCGCCTGGGCCTGACGCCGGGTTGCATTCTGATCGGCATAATGAACGAAGAGCTGGGCATGACCTTGCAATTGTCTGACGCCCTGCGGGCTGCCCAGGGCCGAACTTTCTTCACTAATACCGGCTTCCTCGACCGCACCGGCTCCCAGATTCGGGCTCAAATGCACGCCGGGCCTGTGGATCTGCGCGACGACCTGACCCAGGAAACCTTTAACACCAGCTACGAACGCCACAACGTGGACGTGAGCCTCCACGCTGGGGTGCACCGCCGCGGAAAGATAGGCAAGGGAATGCAAGTACGCAACCGCGCCATGTCCGAGATGCTGGAACGGAAGATTGACCACCCCCGCACCGGTGGCAACACGGCCTGGGTTCCCGCTCCCTATCCCAGCGACCTTCATTCCATGCACTACCACATGATTGACGTGGATGAGGTGCAGCGGGTCATGCTGGACTCCCCGGCCCTGAACATAGACCGCGTATCGCTGTTATCCTTTCCGCTGCTCAAAGAAGAAAAGGTGGCCGACCCGGAGGTCAAGGCCAATCTGGCGCTCCGTTACGCCCACAGCATGGTGGCCTACGTGGAGCCGTGGGTGCGCCGGGGCGTCGGTTGCAGCGGCGTCCCCAACTTCGACCAGATTGAGGAGATGAAGGACCGGGCCACCGAGCGCATAGACGGAGCCATTCTCGCCAACTGGCGGCTGCATGGGGTGATTGACCAGTCCGAAGTTGAACAGGCCATCCTTGGGGCCGCCGAGGTCGTGGACTCTCAGAGCGCCGGGACTGCCGGGTACGAACCTCTAGCCGACACGCCAGAGAAACGGGATGCTCTGTTGAGCAACCCGGCCATCCTCGCGGTATTGGAAATCATAGACGACGCTTTGTCGTCGCCCAGCGCCTACGTAGAGCCGGCCTTGTTCCGCAACCGCTTGGCGGTGAAGGCAGCAGGCAAGTAATTCTTTTGCGTGGTAATCCCATATTAGGGTGTTCCCCTGCGGGGCAGGCAGCATAGGGAAGGAAGCGCGTATCACCCGCCCCGCAGGACAGTAATAACCCCAGACAGGCCAAGGGACGCTTCAGCTCCGTTTTCAGCTCTGCTGGGAGGGCCGAAAAGCGGAACCCGGCGGCATAACCCCGGGGGCGCAATCAAGAGAGCCGCTTCCGGAGACCAGGCTCGCAGCCCGCCAGCCGACTGCCCCATACCGCCTGGTATCCCCCAGCAAGGAATGTCCGAGATTTTCCAAAAAGCTATCGTATTTCGCCGTCTGCCTCAAACCAGCGCACTAAACCGGAGGCGGGCGAGCGGCGAGAGACCGGATGCTCGCCAGGATGTCCGATGAGGAGCATAGCCGTCATTTCCCACAATTCTTCTGCCCCCAGCAATTCCTTCAATCCCGGATGCCGCGTCACTCCACCGGTCTCCCAGGTCACGGCCAGTCCCTCGGCAAACCCGGCCAGAGAAACGTTGTGGACTGCAATGCACACCGAAGCATAATTTTCTTTGGTGGTCTCATCGTTGGGGCCCGGCACAGTGTAGACATAGATAATCACCGGCGGCTCCAATACCTTCTGTCTCGCGGCGTCAGCCCGGCGCTCGTCTCCAGTGCGTTGCAGTTGAAACCCATGGGCCAGTTCCGCCGCCTTCAATCGCGCTGGGCTGTCCTGCTCCAAGACAAAGAAGCGCCAAGGCTCGGTCAGGCGATGGTTAGGGGCCCATACTGCCGCATCCAGCATCCGCTCAACCGCCATCATGTCAACTGACTCTTCAGAAAACTTCCAAGCGCTCCTGCGCCCGTAGATTGCTTGGTACACGCCCGTAGATTCAGAGTTTCTCACCGTCATTGCCATACATCCCTTCTCAAATTCAGGTCACAGTTTGCCGTCATTCCCCAGTCAGGCATCCGGGTTTCCGGGCATTTCAAGCCTCTCAATCAGTGCTTGGAACGCTTGGGGAATTGGGCCGGAACTTCTTGATAGCGCGTCATTTGGTCAGGAGTCGCCGTACCGCCTTCGAGTAACTCATCTTGTTCCCCTCACCTCGATGTTCGGCAAGGGAAAATTCGCCGTCCACAAAATCGGCAGCCCCGTGTGAATTGCCAACGGCAACGCCGCGGCAGCGTCAACTTGGGTGGAGCGCAATTCTGCTGTGGACACCACCATTCGCACCATTCCGGCCGCCTCGTCTGTGGGGGCCACGCGCTTGATGACTACATGGCTTATCTTGGCGTTCAGCGCCTCCGCCAAAAGCACGGCCATGTGATGCAAGAGACAGTTGCCGGAGGCCGGCCCACGCATTTCTACGGCCAGCATCCTGGCCTGCTCTCATCTTAGCTTGCTCCGAAGATAGATGGATGACGTAGCCGCCTTCCCATTGCGAAGCCTCAGAAGCAACTCGCCTCGCCAACCGTCTTGACTCCGTCGAATGGTATATGGAAATACTGGGGTCATACTCACCCCTCCTGAATCGGTTTAGGGGCAATCACACCCTAACCAATCCGGAGAAGGTTGATGTCAGGATGTGATTGTTCCCTCGTTCGTTGATTAGGGCAGCACTCCGGCATCGCTTAACAGTCGCTGGGTGCCTTCCAGGTCAGACAAGTCCCTTATCGGAATGCTGGGATGGCTGATGTCATCCAGCGGAACCAGCACGCGGGGAACCTTCACGCCTTCCACTAAGGGGTACTCGAAGGTCTGCCCCGCGAAATACTGCTGGCCTACGCGCGAGAGCATAAACTCCAAAAATTTCTCGGCCGCCTCTTTATTGTCTGCCGTAGATAGGATACCCGCACCAGCCACCATCACTGTTGCCCCCGGTCCGCCGGCTCGCGGGTGGTAATTGCGCGCCGGAAAGTCTTCACCTTCCTCAGATAGGAAGCGGAACAGGTAGTAGTGGTTAACCAGGCCAACATCAATCTCGCCCGCGGCGACGGCGGCCACCTGCGGCGTGTTCTTGGGGTAGATTGTGGGATTGTTAGCCTGTACGCCTTCCAGCCACATGCGTGCCTTTTCTTCGCCCCACAGAGCGCGCATCGCGGTAACCATAGTCTGAAATGAGGCATTGGTGGGAGCCCAGCCGATGCGTCCTTCCCATTCCGGGTTAACGAAGTCCCAAACGTCGTCCGGCAATTCTTCTTCGCTAATTCGCTGGGGATTGTAGACCACGGTGCGGGCGCGGCCCGAAAGCCCGACCCATTTGCCCTGAGGTGAACGCGCCCAGTCCGGCACCCGGCTCAGCACCCGGCCGGGAAGGGTGGTCAGCATTCCCTCCACAGCTCCCAAACTGCCGGGATCCTGGGCGAAGAAAATATCGGCAGGGGAATTGCCTCCTTCTTCCAGGAGTGTGGCCGCCAGTTGCGGCGTACCGGCATACTTGACTTCCACTTTGATATCAGTTGCCTGGCTGAACTGCTGGATAATGGCACCCACGAGAGACTCGCTGCGGCCCGAGTAGATGACCAGCGGCCCCGGTGAAGGCGACCTGCCTAACTCCGCAGCCAAAGCGTCCGCTACAGCCTCCGATACTGCCGTCTCTATCTCGGCCTGGGTTAATCCGGGTTCAACGGCTGACTCCACTGCCGACTGCACCAACTCCTCGACATCTTCCGCGGTGAGGCTCTCGGTGGTTGAGGATCGCATTGAGGAGGCCACAGCATTCTCAACCAGCGCCTGTAGCTGGTCTTCGGATATAGCCGGCTCGCTGGCGGACGGCGCAGGAGCCGCTTCGGACACTGCTTCTCGGACAATTGACCGCAACTCTTCCATGTTAAGCGGCGTGGGGGTGGGCTGCGGTGTCGCCGTGGCTGCGCTACAAGCCGCCGACAACAATAGCAGCGCTTGTAGCGCAGCCACGGGTGCGAAAAAACGGAAAACCTTGAGCATAAACCAAACCTCCTTAGCGCTAGTTTCAAATTTTGAGCCTTGCGTATCGCGTGATTAGCAAAATCTTTAGGACATACATCATCGACGCGAATATATAAAGATAATATAGACATAATTTTAAACGTGTCAACATATAATTATATTAAGTTTATGAACAAGTTTTTTCGCGTGCTGATACACAGGCATACATTCAAGTTTGCCTGAATTTGTCGGCGGATGGTTGTGTCCGGGCGAAATAGCTGGTAAGAGAGGTAGTGGTAAGATTGATGGACGGCGAAATCGCCGGAATCTGCGGAGGTTTAACAGAGATTATGAGCTACACTGGCAAGGGCAACATCATTCCAGGAATGCGCTACCGCGACGCACCCGCCGCGATGGACTGGCTTTGCCAGGCATTCGGTTTTTCTCCGCACCTGGTAATCCCAGACGACCGGGGTGGCATCTCCCATGCCCAGCTTACTTTGGGCAATGGAATGATTATGCTTGGCTCGGTGCGGCCACCGGAGGAAAATGACGGTTTGGTCAAAACTCCGGAAGAGGCGGGCATCAATACGCAGGCGCCCTATATCATCATTGAGGAAATAGACGGCCACTACCATCAGGCCATAGCGGCCGGAGCGGAAATTGTCTACGCAATCGCCGATCAGGACTACGGAGGGCGTCTGTATACTGCCCGCGACCCGGAAGGCTATCTGTGGAACTTCGGTTCCTACGATCCGTGGGCCTAGCGGCCGCGAGTTTCTAGTTCAAAAAGCTGGAAATCAGAACGCCGGGCTGGTTTTGTACCAGCCCGGCGTTCTGATTGTTCGCTGCCGGTCTTGTAATCAGACTTCCACGGGGTTCCCGCTCATCATCCACTCAGCATACGAACCGTCGTAAAGGCGCACTTCGTAGCCCGCCTGCTTCATCGCCAAGTATGGAAGCGCTGCCCGCAGACCACTTCGGCAGTATGCGATGACCGAATCGCCGGGGCCAATGCCCACGGATGAGAGGGCCTGCTCCAGCCGTTCCGGTTCGATTAGCAACTTCCCGTCAGCACCAGCCAACTCGCTCCACGCGAGATGAATTGATCCGGGGATGTGGCCGGGCCGTTGGTCTATCTCCGCCTCGCCGCGGTATTCTTCGGCGGAACGCGTGTCCAGCAGCGTGGTCCCGCCGGGGTTGGCTGCGTCATCCACCGTGGCGCGTATGTCCGCCCTGACATTCCGCGTGAAGGTCGCTGAACTGGGCGCCACGGGGCGGTACAGCACTTCGCGGCGTTGTCCTTTCCAGTGGTCGTACAGCAGGTCCATAATATGGATGTCGTTGCGGCCCAGATATTCAAGGATCCAGGCGTGCATCGCGGCGTTGCGTCCGTCTGAGCCATCATAGAGGATAGGCGTGATACCGTCTCCCAGTCCGGCCGAGCCGAATGTTGCGGCCAAATCTTCCGGCGGGCGAAGGCGTCCTTGTTCGTCCTGCAACTTCTTCAGTGGAACGCTGACGGCGCCTCGCAGATGACCCATCAGGTAACGCATAGCCGACCTGGGATCTACTAGCAGATACCCCGGGCGGCCGATGCGTTCTTCGACCCAATCGGCAGATACGAAAGTAGCCATTAGCCGATCGCTTCGAAGTCGGTAGAGACCTGAGTCGGGTTGACTACCGACTGGGTTACAGGCGAACCCTCGACGGCCAGTCGCCAGATTTCGCGCAGCGTATCTTCGTCGGCGTCGGCGCGGACGTAGCACTTGGCTGATATGCTGCCGTAGCCGGGGTTGCCCTCGTCTTCTACGCCGGCCCACTTGCGTATGTTATCAAAATAGCCCTCCACTGCCACTTCGAGGTCGTGGATACGCACACCTTGCTTGGTGGCGTTGACCACGAAGCCGACAGTCATGCAGCTCCCGATAGCCGACAGCAGTTGTTCGTGAGCGCTGGCGGCCACGTCGGTGGCGGTCAGGTCGCCGGGTTCGTCCATATCTACCGTGTGGTTGCGCATAAAGGCGCGGGCCTTCATTCCGCCCTGCCAGGCGACTCTTGACTTCCACGGGCCGGTTACTGCGTTGAACACATCGGGATCTCGGAAGGAATCCAACACTTCAGCCAGCTTTTCCCGGGGAAGCCCGTTCAGATCTCTTTCAGGTTCCTGAGCCATTTGGGCACTCCTGTATTTTTGGGCTTGGAGCTTGGTAAATGTCGAGGACTAGGCGTACTCGGCCCTCAGGATATGAGCAGCCTGAGTGATGGTCTTCATCTTCTCGATGGCGATGGCGTGGGTGTTGACGTTGCGTTCGGCGAAGGTGCCGAAACCGCAATCGGGGTTCAGGTATATCTTGTCTGGGTCGAAGTACTGCAACAGTTCCTTTACCCGGGACACTATCTGCTCCGGTGGTTCGATCTCGTCCGTCCGAGGGTTGACGACGCCGAGGCCGATTTCCTTCTCATTGCCGTATTCCTTAAAGACTTCCATCTCACCGGCGCGGGGGGTGGCGCATTCCAGCACCAACTGGTCTATATTCATCTGCACCAGGTAGGGCAGCATCGGCCCATAGTTGCCGGTTAGCAACACTTCTTCCTTGCGACTCCAGTTGCCCCGGCAAACGTGAACGCCGGTCTTGATGCCGGTAATGCCGTCCAGCGTTTCGTTCATCAGCCGCACAGCCATCTCCAGCTCGTCGGTCGGGTCGCGGCGGTTGGGCAGGGCGGCGCACATAAAGGTCTCAGTGGTTTCCTCTCCGAAAACCACTTGCGACAGCGTAGGTTCGTCCAACTGAACGAAGTCACAACCGCTGTCCCGCAGGGCGATAATCTCTTCTCGCAACAGGGCCACCACGTCTTTCGCCAAATCGTCGGGGGTGGGATACGCCTTGTCGGACAGCCCTTCGAACCAGGCGGAGCGGGTGAGCATATAGGGCCCGGGAATCGGAATCTTGATGGCGCGGTTGGTGTGCTCTTTCAGAAACGCCAGTTCATCCAGCGCCAGTCCCTGGCGCTTGCTCAGCATTTCTATCGCGATGGGGCTCTTGATGGCGAAGGCGGGAACGTCCAATGCGCGCAGCACCTCTTCCATTCGGGCGCGGTCAGACGAATAGTTCAGCAGCTCCGACACCTTCATCAGTTGCATACCGTTGAGCTTGTCCACTGCAAAGGAATAGAAGTTGTCGCGGCGCTGCTCGCCGTCGCTGAGGATGTCCACTCCGGCCTCTTCTTGTGCGCGGATACAGTCTAGCACCTCGCCATCGGCCACCGCATTGAAGTCGGCCAGCGTGGACTCTCCTGCCTCTTTGCTGCGCAGGGCGCGAACCAGTTCGTTCGATCGGGGCCAGCTACCTACCACGGTAACGGGAAATAAGGTGGTGTCTGACATTCGTTAACTCCGGGGCGCAGGCCCCCGCCAGCCGCAGGCCGGCATGATTTTTGGCGACCAAGTATAGCGATTGCTGCGGGCATCGCCCGTTAGCAAAGGGTATTCATACGGCCCCGCCGTGTCAACATCGAAACTCGCCGCGATTCCGGGTATAACCTGCCGGGTATAACTTGCCGGGTATAACTTGCAGGTCGCTGCTCAGGCGCCTCCGCTGAGGCCATACAAACTGCTAATTGATTTTTCGCTATTCTCACCGTCTGCTGGCCGGGAGGGTATCTTCATAATGCATACCGGGCATAATTGCCGGGTATGCTTACCGGACACGCTTCCCGTCACCCAATTTTACTACCACTGCACAAACATCGGCATCACCACGTGAACGTAATCGTCGCTGTCCGTGGGCTTGAACACGCCGGGGCTTGAAGATGTGGTTGTCTCGATGGCTACCTGGCCCCGGTCCAACACCGACAGCACGTCCAGCAGATAACGGCTGTTGAAGGCTATCTTGCCCTCTTCTCCTTCCAGTTCGGCCACATCCACCTCATCCTGGTTGTCGCCCACCTCTTCGGAGCGGGCAGAGACGAGCAGCTTGCCTCTAGCCGTCTGATCGTCCTCGCTGGGTATAACGTGCATCCGTATGATGTTGGAGCCGTCACGGGCGAAAATCGAGGCAGTTCGGGTAGCCCGCAACGCGGCCTGAGAGTCAAGAATGGCGCGGGTAGTATAGCTCTGGGGGATGAGCTGGTCGTAATTGGGGAAGGTGCCTTGCAACAGTTGCGACACCAGCTCCACAGTATCGCCCCCCTGCACCCGGAACATCACCTGTCCTTTTTGCGGCGTGAGCATAATCTCCACAGGCTCATTGTGGTCGCCCAGCAGACGGTTAAGCTCGTTCATCGTGCGGGCCGGAATGATTATTCCCATCTCTTCGGGCGTGGACTGGGTGAGAGCGCCATGATGCACGGCGAGGCGGAATCCATCAGCGGCAGCCATGGTAAACCGGCCCTCTTGCAATTTCACTTCCACGCCGGTCAACACCGGGCGGGATTCCTCGGTAGCGGCAGCGAAGGCTACCCGCGCGATAGCCAGCCGCAACGCCGACGGCTCGGCCCGGGCCACCATGGCTTCCTCCACTGTGGGGATGGGCGGAAATTCCGCCGCATCTGTCCCGTTGACGCTGGCTTGCGAGCGTCCCGACTTTATTTGCAGGACCCGGGATCCAGGCTCCATTTCTATGTCTATTCGATCATTGCCCAAAGAGTTGACAAAATCGGTCAGCAGCCGCGCCGGAACGGTGACCGCGCCCTCTTCCTCCACCATCGCGCCTATCCAGGTGGTCATGGCGATTTCCAGGTTGGTAGCCGACAGCCGGAGCATCCCCTGGTCGGCGGCGAGCAGCACGTTCTGGGTTACGGGCAGAGTCGCCCGGCTGGCTACTGCGCGCCCAACGACGGACAGCCCTCTGCTTAGATTCTCTTGCAAGCACGAAATCTTCATTTTCAGCACCTGAATGTTAGGACCTGAATGTTAAGCGCGGCTTCACGCAAAGCGCGGGCCACCAATGTGACTCGCTATTATAGGCCAAAGGCACAACATATTGCATATCCTGGACGGCGGCTATACCGGAATAACGGCAGAACCTCCAGATCCTTCTGCTATAATACTGCCGCTTGGGCCGGCCTTGAGACTGTAGCTTGAGACTGTAGAAGGAAGCGGCGCCATGACTGAGTTGCTGTTCCATGAACATAGCTACCTGCAAGAATTCGACGCCATCGTCACCGGCGTGGCGGATGCAGGGGTGACCCTCGACCGCACCGCCTTTTACACCGGCGGAGGCGGGCAACCCAGCGACACCGGCATACTGTCCGCCGAAGGACGGGGCTATCGGGTCGCCGGCGTCAAGCGCGACGGTAGCCTGCTGGTGCACCTGATTGACGGCGAGCGGCCCGAAACCGGCAGCAGGGTTTCCGGCCGCATAGACTGGGAACGCCGCTACTGGCTGATGCGGACTCATACCGCGCTGCACATTCTCTGCGGCGTGGTCTGGCGCGACTACGGCGCCCTGGTCACCGGCGGCAATATGCAGCCCGGCGAGGCCCGGATGGACTTCGAGCTGGAGCGTATGTCCGCCGATTTCGCTGAGGAAGTGGAGGCCAAAATCAACGAGGAAGTCGCCGCCGCCCGCAACGTCCTGGCCGCCAATCTGCCCCGCGAGGAGGCCGAGGAAATCCCCGACCTGATTCGCACCAAGATCAACCTGCTCCCGTCCAACATCCGCGAAGTCCGCACCATAGACATCCAGGGTCTGGACGTGCAGGCCGACGGCGGCACCCACGTCAGCAACACCACCGAGGTGGGCCGCATCCGCGTCGTGGGCCACGAAAGCAAGGGCCGCATCAACAAGCGCCTGCGCATCGCGCTGGATGATTAGCACCCGGACGCCCGTCAAAAGGCGTCGGAGGAAATGCAATGACCCCCGGTAAATCCGACGGCCCAGACTCCAGGGCCGTTGCCGTCGCCCGGCAGCTCCGGGATTCCCTTGACGCCGAATGCGTCATACTGTTCGGCCCCCGCGCCCGTGGCGATTACCGCGAACCCTCAGACATTGATCTTATCGTCATCACCAGCTCTGAACAGGACAGCGAGCAGAAAAGGGCTGCCCGGAGAACTACCGGGGATATCATCAAAAAGAACTACGGCCGGAATTTGGGCTTTGACCACATATTCCTGACCCCAGGCCAATATCAACTCAAAAGCCGCCAAACTCTCAACCACGCCGCCGGAGCCGCATGGAAAGAAGGGATATTTATGCCCAGGAACCCGGGGGAATACGGACGCAGACGCGACGAAGAGGAATTCTGCGATTACGCTGGTGATTACACTGAAGAAGGCCCGGAACGGAAGAAGGCCCAGAACGCGAGAGGCGCATAGCCGACGCCAATATGCAATACAACACAATGCAGATATTGCTCGACAACGGCATAACGGACATCAGCACAGACAACCAGGCGCAGCAAGCCTTGGAACACGCGATGGAAGCCCTTATCTCGGCGTTGGGCTGCCAACACCCCAACACGCACACGCTGACGGACCTGGCGGATCTGCTCGAAGAGATTGCGCCGGATCAATCCGTTTTCTGGCAAAGCAACCTACCGGAAATGGGGATGTGCGCCGGCGGCAGGATCTATGGCGAGATAGCCCTTCCGGAGGCGGGTTACACCCGGATGGGTAACAGCCTTACTTATGACCTAAATCACATCTACCAATGGATTGAGGAACTGACTGGCCAGGATCCTTGGGCGGTTGCTACCAGGCTCCAAAACCTCACCGTTGCGCCTCGGTTCCGCCCTTCTCAGGAATGATCGGGCAAGAGAGTATGGACTCGCCTCGAGAACACGAACAGACCCTCAACGTGTGGCTGTCTGGTGAGCTGCGGGAACGCGGTCTTAACGCCAGGCCGGAGGTCATTCACCCAGGGAACCGCCGCGTTGACGTCGAAGTGCGGGTCGGCCCGGCGCGAATCGCCGTGGAAGCCGAACACGGGCAGAGCAGCACTAAACTCCGGGAGGCCATCAGCGACGCCGACGCCCGCTTGCCGCGCCATCAGAATCTGGCCGACGTTGCCGTCGCCCTCTGCTACCCCGGCGATACCACCCAAGAGTCTTTGCCCAAAGCCAAACTGCTCTGGACCATCCGCGACGACAGCGACGGCGCAGTCAACTGGACATCAGGCAATCTGGACCAGTTGGCCTCGGTCATCCGGCTGGCCCCGGCCCAGCTTGGCGACCCTGACTTTGCCGCCGCCTCCCTGTCGGGCAGCCTGGATGCCGCCGTCCGTCGGCTGGACGAAGGGCAAAAACGCAGCCTGGCCCAGGCCCTTGACCTGCCGCGAGCCAAAACCGGGCGCGATCCCTGGAACACCCCGGCCAAGCGGGCCCTGCTGGTGGCCGCCACCGCCGTTATGTTCCATTCGCGGCTGGACGTCCATCTCAGCGGGATGCGGCCCGAATATGACAATCGCCTCCCGCCCGCGCCGGAACCACAGCCCTTCCTCGGCGAATGGCCGCCATGGAAAGCGCAAATATGCGCTGACAGCCCCAACCCCATCGGCGATTTCGGGGATGCCTGGAACCTGATTCTGGCGCTGGACTACAAGCCCATCTTCGAGACCGGACGCGCCGCCCTGCTTTCCTGCCCGCCCGATCCGGCCTTTACCGGCGCAATTCAAGATACCGCCAAGGCCGCGCTGACCGTGGCCGGAAACATCGCGGGGCTGCGCCACGACCTGCTGGGGCGCATCTTTCATACCGTGCTGGACACCGCCCGCTACGACGGCTCTTTCTACACCACCACCGCCGCCGCAACCCTGCTGGCCGCCTTGGCCATCCGCGAGGATATGTGCGACTGGAGCGACCCTGATGCCATCGCCAGCCTGCGCATCACCGACCCAGCCTGCGGCACCGGCACCCTGCTGATGGCCGCTGCCGAGCGTATCCGCGAACTGGCGCCCCAAACCGGCATAGATGGGAATCTGGCCCGCTCGCTCATCGAGCAGGTATTCAGCGGCTACGACGTGAACCTCACCGCCACCCACATGGCGGCCACCACCCTCGGCCTGCTCTCGCCCACCACCCAGTTCCGCAATATGAAAATCGGACGCACCCTGCTAGGCGTGGACAAAACCGGCAAGGCCCGCCTCGGCTCGCTGGACTTCCTCGGCGACAGCCAGCCGATGCTGATACCCTTCCCCAACGCGGAACCAACGGCGCAGCAGGTGGACACCGGCGAGGAAACCGCCCGCGCCGAACCTGCCGACCTAGTGATTATGAACCCGCCCTTCACCCGCGACAGCCTGCGCCACGACCAGTTCGACGCAGAAACCGAGCGTAAAATCAAGGCGCGGGAAAAAGATCTGTTAGCCAACCGGCCCACCTATATGGCTGGCAACAGCGGGGCGTTTCTCGTTTTGGCCGAATACATCAACAAGGCAAGTACAGGCGCGATGGCAACGGTTTTGCCACTGGTAGGTGCTACCGACAAGTCAGGCCTTGAGGTTCGCAAGTATTTGGGAAATCACTACCACGTTGAAACCATAGTCACTTCCCACGACCCGGAACGCATTTATTTCTCCGAGAACACCAGCATTGGCGAGCTGTTGCTGGTCTGCCGCCGTTGGCTTCCTGGCAATGGGGCAAAGCCGCCAACGAAGGTGGTCAACCTTGCCAGGAATCCGGCAACGCCTGCCGATGCAATAGCGGTAGCGTGGGCCATTGCCAACGGCACGGTGGCAAGCCAGAACCACGGCACAGTTCACGAATGGCCTGCCAGTAGGATTGCCGCTGGTGATTGGGGCGCGGTTCAGTTCCTTTCCCCGTATCTTTGTGAAGAATTTGTCGCTCTGAAAGAGGGCCAACTATACCCGTCTACTGCGTTGGGCAACATCGCCGACATCGGGCCGGCCGGCCAGCGGATACGGGATGCCTTCACCAAATCATCTATGCCGGACGCCCAGGGCCGCGTTTCCCTGTGGCATCACGATACTGAGATTACGCAATCAATGGCGGCGAAACCAGACACCCATATCACGGCGAAACCAGAAAAAGTCCACTTAGCGGAAAGCTATTGGCAAGAACGTAGCACGCTTTTGTTGCCTATGCGGGCCAGGCTCAATACCGTCAGAATGCTTGGCGTAAGGTTGAATGCCCCGGCGGTAGGTTCAGCGTGGACTCCGTGTCGAATTGCTATTGCCGGAATGGATGGGCAGACATTGGAGAAAGCCTTATGCGTTTATCTGAACTCCTCAATCGGAGTCTTGGCATTGCTGGGTAATCGCACGAACAAGGAGATTTCTTATCCCCGCTTTTCTATAGACGACCTGCGCAAGCTCATCGTTCCCAACTTCGCCGCCATTGGCGAATCCGCAGTTGCCAGGCTGGCGGCGGCCTATGACACGCTGGCGGAGCGGACGCTGCTGCCCCTGCCGAGGATGGACGGCTGCCCGGTGCGGCTTGCGCTGGACGATGCGGTGTGCGCCGCGCTGGGGCTGGACGGTGAGCGGGTGGCAACCATCCGCCGCAACCTGGCCGCCGAGCCGTCGGTCACCGGCAAGCGCTACGCCGGCCTGCGCCCAGCGTGATATGCTCTGTAGCAGGATAACATTTCTCCCTGTCGCCAAAGGCAGAGGCCGGAGGGGTTATGACAACTCAGACTAAACTGATTACTTGGGCAGATTATCTGCAAGAGCCGAAGTCCATGGAGCGCCGGGAAATCGTGGACGGCGAGGTGGTTATGTCTGCTGCGCCCACTCTCTACCATCAGACTAATTCGGGTGGGGTCTACCGACCCCTTCATCGCTTCGTTAGCGAGAACCGGTTGGGCGGAGTTTGGTATGCGCCCGTCGACGTAGTGGTGGATCAGGAGACTCTACGGGTGCGGCAGCCTGACATAGTATTTGTCAGCAACGAGAGATCTGACATTCTGGGCGACCGGATTAACGGCGGCCCTGACTTGGTGGTAGAGATTCTGTCGCCCAGCAACAGCAAGACTTATATGGAAGAGAAGCTGGCCGACTACGCCGCGATTAACGTCCGCGAGTGCTGGCTGGTATCCGGGGAGGCCCGCACCGTCGAGGTTTTGCGGCTGGCAGGCCCGAATTCCAGTAAACCGGATTCCGGTAAAATGGAATGGCGGCGGGCCTACATCCGCGGCTCCGGCGAGCGCATAGACTCAGTAGTGCTTCCGGGACTGGACTTAGACATAGCCGAGATTTTTCAGGGGGCCTAGCCCGCCAAGCAGGAATGCCAAAATTTCACAGGAGACGCCATCGCTCTATGCCCCGAACCGTGGTTGGAATTGACGTAGGCGGTACTTTCACCGACATCGCCGTGTTGCAGGACGGCAGCCTTACCGTTCACAAGCTCCCTTCCACCCCTCAAAACCCGACGCTAGGCATCGTTCAGGGCGTGGCGGAGGTGGGCATCGAAACGGGAGCGGCCGACTTCGTTCACGGCTCCACCGTCGCCACCAACGCCCTGCTGGAGGGCAAGGGCGCGCGCACTGCGCTGGTCACGACGATGGGGTTCGAGGACGTGCTGGAAATCGGCCGTCAGAGCCGGGCCGAGCTGTATAACCTGGAGCAGGACCGCGCCCCCGCGCTGGCTCCCTGGGAACTGCGCTTCGGCCTGCCGGAACGGGTGGACTACACCGGCGCGATACTTGAAGACCTGCCGACCGAGGCCGTAGACGCCCTGATGTTCCTCATCGCCGAATCCGGGGCTGATGCGGTGGCCGTGTCTTTCCTGTTTTCCTTTCTCAATCCGGTTCACGAGGATATGGTTCACGAGGCGCTGCGGAAACTTGATCCCGCGCCCTTCATATCGCTATCCTCTCGCGTTTTGCCCGAATTCCGCGAATACGAGCGCACTAGCACCGTGGTGGTCAACGCCTACGTGGGGCAGGTGATGAGCCGCTATCTCGGTCAACTGGAGCAATCCCTGGGCGAGGGACTGCGCATTATGCAGTCGTCGGGGGGCAGCATCACCGCCCGGCTGGCGTCGGAGCAGCCGGTGCGCACCATCCTGAGCGGACCGGCGGGCGGCGTGGTTGGCGCCTTTCACGTCGCGGAGCAGGCCGGGTATCCCGACATCATCACGCTGGATATGGGGGGCACCTCCACCGACGTTTCTCTGTGCCCGGGAAGAATCAAGGAAACCGGCAGCTCCAGCGTGGGCGGTCACCCTATCAGCGTGCCGATGATTGAGATACACACCGTGGGCGCCGGAGGCGGCTCCATCGCCCGCGTGGACGCCGGGGGCGCGCTGACCGTCGGCCCGCAGTCGGCGGGCGCAGACCCCGGCCCGGCCTGCTACGGACGCGGCGACCAGCTCACGGTATCCGACGCCAACCTGCTGCTGGGGCGTTTGCGCCCCGACCACTTCTTGGGCGGCCGTCTCACCCTCGACCTGCCACGGGCCCGGGGGCTGATGGAGTCGCTGGCGGCGCGGCTGGGGCTGAGCGCGCCGGACGCCGCCCTGGGCATCAACCGGGTGGTCAACGCCAATATGGAGCGCGCCATCCGAGCCATATCACTGGAGCGGGGATACGACCCGCGCAGTTTCACGCTGGTTCCCTTCGGCGGCGCTGGGCCGGTACACGGCTGCGAACTGGCGCAGGAGTTGGGCATACCCCGCGTGCTGATTCCCGCGCGCCCCGGCATCCTGTCAGCCCTGGGCGTCGCCATCGCCGACGTGGTGAAGGACTACTCCCGCACCGTGATGCTGCGGGGCGGCGATTTGGAGCGGACGCGGCTGGAGGAAGAATTCCACGGCATGGAGGGGCTGGCTCGCAACGAGCTGGAGCAGGAGGGACTGCCAGCCGAGCGAATGACGGCCCACCGTTTCCTGGACGTGCGTTATATCGGCCAGTCTTTCGAACTGACGGTGGACTACCCCACGTCCCGGGCGTCGCGCTCATCCGACAGGTTGGCCCGCGCCATCTCCGACAGCTTCTACCGCGCTCACTTGCAACGCTTCGGCTACGCCGACCGGGGCGAGCCGGTGGAAATCGTCAACCTGCGCCTGAAACTGAACCTCGCGGTGGACAAGCCTGCACTGCAACTAGAAACAGTTCAAGGCTCCGGATCAGCAGGCGCGCAAATCTCCACAGTCGGCGTTGTCTTCCGTGAGGGCGAACTGGACACGCCGCTCTACCAGCGGGAACTTCTGGCCGCCGGCAACCGCATCGCAGGCCCGGCCCTGGTGGTGCAGCTAGACACCACCACCGTCATCCCCCCCGGCTGGCAGGGCGAGGTTGACGCCCACGGCAACCTGTTGCTGACGATGGGGTAGATATGCCGTTAAAGACAACCAATCATTTCGAGCGCCGAATGCTGGCGGCCAGAAATCTATCGGGCATGATGTGAACCAGCGTTAACCAACCCGATTCGGGCGCAAGTACAAGAAGATGGTAGAATCCTGTTGGGTCTATATTTCCGAAATCGGCAAATATCTTCGCGTCGTCATGGAACCGGCCGGTAAGACAGTTCATACTGCCTTCCTGTACCGCCGTTTTACAAAGTAACATGAAGTTTGACTGCTATATCGAAACCGATTCTCTTTCCATCCGGCTGTCCGAAGAGGGCGGTTCCTACCTGGAAGAGAAACGCTTGGTGAAGCTGGCGTTCGAGCAAGTCCTGGCAGGCAAGCACAAGCAGTTGGATTCAATTCTTTAAGGTGAACTCTCTAATGACACTATCAGTTCTCGCCATCTTCGCCCACCCAGACGACGAAGGGTTTGGCTGCGGAGGGACGCTGGCCTTGTTAGTAGCCGGGGGACATCGGGTTACGCTGATTTGCGCCACCAACGGCGATGTGGGGGAAATCAGCGACCCCGCGCTGGCTACCCCGGAAACATTGGCGGCGGTGCGTCAGGGCGAACTGCGGGCGGCGATGGACTTGACTGGAATTCGGGACGTGCGGTTCCTCAACTATCGGGATTCCGGTATGCCAGGGTGGGAAGACAATGATCATCCGAAGAGCTTGTTTCAGGCCCCGGAGGAAAAGGTTGTCCAGCAGATCGAAGCGGTTATCAGGGAGTTGCGCCCGGACTTGGTGATTACTCACGACCCCACGGGCGGGTACGGCCATCCCGACCACGTGACCATCTGCCAGCGTACCGAGACTGCCGTGGAGCGCTGCCGGGATGAGAGAGGGCCGCTGCTGTACTACGTCTGCTTTCCACGCAGCTTGTTCCAAAGTATGTGGAACAAGATGACGGAGCTAGGATTACGCCCCCCATTCTCTGCCGACGATACAGAGGCGCTAGGCACCCCTGATGACGAGGTCACCATCATCCTCAATGTCAGCCGGTACGTGGCCCTCAAGAAGGAGTCGCTGGAGCGTCACCGCACTCAGATTGAAAGAGACGGTCCATTTTCACAGCTTCCACAGGATTTCATGGAGCAGATAATGGCCAGCGAATTCTTTCAACTGGCGCCCTTCGAAGGAGCCGAGACCTACGACCCGCTCGCCCAACTGTCTGAGAACTAGCTCACGCCCGCCGAGGTGCTCCCATGCCCGTAGACCCGGTCAGCCTGGAAGTCTTCAAGAATATGTTCGAGTCGGTGGCCGAGGAGATGGGCGTCGCTTTGCAGCGGACAGCCTACTCGCCCAACATCAAGGAGCGGCGCGATTTTTCCTGCGCTATGTTTGACCCCGAGGGCAACATGGTGGCGCAGGCGGCCCACGTGCCGGTGCACCTGGGGGCGATGCCGGCGTCTGTGCGGGCGGCGCTGGAGGTGTTTCCAAACGCGCTCAGACCAGGGGACATAGTGATCCTCAACGACCCGTACTTGGGTGGCACGCATCTGCCCGACATCACCATGGTGGCCCCAGTCTACGCAGGGGAGGAGAGACAGAAAAAACTGGCCGCTTTCGTATCGGCCCGCGGCCATCACGCCGACGTTGGGGGTATGACTCCCGGTTCGCTGCCGCTGTCAACGGAGCTGTACCAGGAAGGTACTATCATACCGCCCATCAAGCTGGCCAGAGGCGGGCGGCTGAACCACGACGTTATCCAGCTCATCTGCCGCAACTCCCGCACCCCCGACGAACGCAAGGGCGACCTGGCGGCGCAAACAGCGTCCATCCGGGTGGGTGAGCAGCGGATGCGTGACCTGTTCGAGCGATACGGCGCCGCCGAGACCTCAGAGCACATGGCGGCCCTGTTGGACTACTCTGAACGGGTGACTCGCCATACCATCCTGGATATTCCCGATGGCGCGTATAGCGTCTTGGACTACATGGACGACGACGGCCTGACCCAAGAGCCGGTGCCTATCGCGGTGACCATTACGGTGTCTGGTGACGAGATGGACATAGATTTCACCGGCACATCGCCGCAGCGGCCAGGCTGCATCAACGCGCCGGTGGCCGTAACCGTGTCAGCCTGCCTGTACGTGGTGCGCTGCCTGTTGCAGGAGCAAGCCCCGGCCAACCAAGGCTGCCTGCGTCCCCTGCGAATTCACGCACCGGAGGGAACGCTGGTTAACCCCAGACCGCAGCGCGGGGTGGCCGGGGGCAACGTGGAAACCTCGCAGCGGATTACCGACGTGCTGTTCGGCGCACTAGCCCAAGCCCTGCCCCAGGTGATTCCAGCAGCCAGCCAAGGCACGATGAACAATATGATTATCGGCGGCCACGACCCGGTGCGTGAGAAGCCCTACGTCTACTACGAGACCATCGCCGGAGGAATGGGCGCCCGGCCTGACAAGGACGGCATATCGGGCATCCAGACCCACATGACCAACACGATGAACACGCCCATCGAAGCCATGGAGTTCGCCTTCCCGCTGCGTCTGCGCCGCTACGCCCTGCGCCGGGGATCCGGCGGCGATGGGCTATACCGGGGCGGCGACGGCGTGGTGCGCGAAGTAGAGTTCCTGGCCCCGGCGAGGGTGACGCTGATGTCGGAGCGGCGGCGGCTTCCGCCCCCCGGCTATCACGGAGGGCACCACGGCGAGCCCGGCGAGAACGTCCTGATGCGCGGCGGGTTCGAGGAAGTCCAGTTGGCGGGCAAGGAACTCATAGACGTGGAGGCAGGCGACGTGCTGAGCGTCCGCACCCCCGGCGCCGGCGGGTGGGGCGCGCCGGAACATGACCACGGACGCCAGCATTGAGTCTCACTATCTCACACATCTTCACGTCGTCCTTTGTCTTGGCCTTGGCCGCTATGCTCTGTGTCTTGGCAACCGCCTGCGGCTCCGATGCTCTAACAAATCCCCGGGAGCTACTGCTCTCGCCGGAGAATTTCCCCAACACCAACGTTAGCGTGTTCTCCGTGTCAGAAGAGCAATCGCTGGACGGCCCCTCCGCGCAGGTCGAGTTGCAGGGTTCCGAATTCCGGGTCTTGCAGAGCCTTATCCTGTTTGAGAACCGCGAGCAGGCCCTGTCGGCTCTAGACGGAATACGCGCCGACCTGGTGAACCGTGGCGAAACAGGGCCAGGCGAGCCGGGGGCCAGCGGCGTCTTCGAGCATATGTTGGGGAACGAAGAAGCCGTCAGCCTGTTTTTCATCGGTAACAACGGCTTGGTGCGCTTGACCGTTACCGGCCTCGACCGCCACGAAAGGCTGGGCGAACTGTCGGATGTGGCACTGGAGAAGCTCTTGGGCCGTTAGCTGATTATTTCATTTCCGCACTGGCCGCAATGCCACTGAATTTGCGGCTGAACCCAGCGGCAAGCAAAGGGAGAGTGAATTTTAGGCCAACGCAAACCGGGCGGCCCAAAGGCAAACCGCCTTGAAACGCCCGATATATGCCCGATACCTGGGTATGGTGCGTATTTAGACTAACTTCCGTCGTCGAAGCTGACTATCACCACGGCGTTGGCGATTACCAGCGCATCATCGCCGCGCTCGTTGGGAACCTCGAGGCCACCGGCCACGGCCTCACAGTATCCGGTGCCGTGGGGAAGCGCCGACAGCACCACATCCTTGTCCACCGCTTCGGGGTTAGGCACGCCGATGGTTACATCAACTCGCATATCGTCGGCGGTCTTGCCCAGCATCCTCTGGAAACCCAGGCTGCTGTGGTGAATGGCGTCGAATACGGCTCGCCGGGCCGCAGTGGTGTAATTCCGCCCATGAACGTCAACACCCATTCCCATTTCGGTAACGCAGCGCACTAGCGCCATGTCGAACCTCCAGCCGTCTTTTACGTATGCCGCCCCGCATCGGGGCCCGGCCCGGTTATTACAACCCAGCCATCTCATTGCGTCAAGACAGTTGGCAATCGGGCTTCATTCCGCCAGCTTCACAAATCCTCCCGCCAGCTTTACAAATCCTCGATTCCCCGTTAGATTCGGCCCGTTGCCACAATTAAACGCCGAAGGGCAAAAGCCCTGTTTATGGCCTAAATCCAATGGCGCTATGCTCCAAACAATTGTCCTACAGTTCATTTTCCCAACCCTGGCCGCCATCATCCTCTGCATCGCGGCCGGCTGTGGGAATGGTGATGAGAACGAAACTGTCATCACCGTGTATGCTGCTGCCTCACTCACCGACGCTTTCGGAGACATCGCCCGAGAGTTCGAATCAAAGAACCCCAGTGTTGAGGTAAAGCTGAATTTCGCCGGCAGCCAGAGGTTGCGCTCACAATTGGAATGGGGAGCGGCGGCGGACGTGTTCGCCTCGGCGGATGAGGTTCAAATGGCTTTGGCGGAAGAAAGCGGGCTTATCTCCGGGAGCAGTCGCCCTTTTGCAAGCGCGTCATTGGCGGTAATAGTATCCATTGATTCGGCAATCAACGATGCCAGCGAAATTGCCGCCCCGGGAGTGAAACTGGTATTGGCTCACGAAAGCGTTCCGGCTGGGCAATACTCCCGGAGGATGCTGGCGCGGTTGTCTGAACAGAATACAGATTTGGGAGCCGACTTTGCAAACCGGACGCTGGCAAACGTGGTCTCCGAAGAAACCAGCGTGAAGTTCGTAGAGCAGAAGGTTGTCCTGGGGCAGGCCGACGCCGGGGTTGTATACCGGCCCGGCGCGATGACGGCGGAAGCCGCCGGCTCGGTGCGGGAGCTGCCGCTACCCCCAGAGGCAAACACCGTGCGAGCCCTTTTCCACATCGCGGTAATGCGCGAGTCCGGCGAGCCGGAATGGGCCGAAGAGTTCGTGGAGTTCGTGCTCTCTTCACCCGCTCAAGGCATACTCGCCAAATACGGATTCCAGGCGCCGTGATTCCCGCAGTCGGGAGGCTACAGGGATGATAGAGCGACGCTTGCAATGGCGCTGGCCCAGCAGGCCAAGTGGGGCGCTGGGCGGAATAGTAGGGGCGCTCTACGCCGCCTTTATCGGCCTGCCTATCATTGCGTTACTGGTAAAAGCGGCCCAACAGGACAATCTGTGGAGCGAGATTGGCGGAGACCTGGCCTTGACCGCCCTCCGTCTGTCTCTGGTCACCAGTGTCATCAGCATCGGAGTGGTCATAGTCGTCGGAACGCCTGTCGCATACGCACTGGCCCGCAGCGATCATTGGGTGGCCCGGACGGTTGATGCACTGGTGGAGCTGCCCATTGTGCTGCCGCCGGTGGTGGCCGGCGTGGCTATGCTGATGGCCTTCGGACGAGGAGGTCTAGTGGGGGGGCTGCTGCACAGCGCCGGACTGGACATATCTTTCACCACTGCAGCGGTGGTATTCGCCCAGATATTTGTCGCCGCTCCCTTCTACATACGCTCAGCCAAGTTGGGATTCCAGTCCGTGGCCCGTGACTACGAGGAGGTATCCCAGACTCTGGGAATGTCGCCTCTGTCTACTTTCAGGCGGATTACGCTGCCACTGGCGGCTCCGGCAATAATCACCGGCTTGGGCCTGTCTTGGGCGCGAGCGCTATCTGAGTTTGGAGCGACGATGATGTTTGCGGGCAACCTGATCGGGGAAACGCAAACTATGCCCCTGGCAATTATGACTGCGATGGAAACCAGTCTCGACAGCGCACTGGCCTTGTCATCGCTTCTGTTGGCCGTTTCAGTCCTGGCGCTGACGGCCCTGACTCTGGCGTCCCGGCGGCGCTGGAGCGGGCGGGTATGAACAATGCTGGCGAAACGCGCGGTTGCCGGGGGTGGCTGCACTGCCGGATAGGAGCCTTCGAATTGCGGTTGGAATGGGCGGTAGAGCCAGGGAAAGCGCTGGTGCTGTTTGGCCCGTCGGGAGCCGGAAAGACGACTGCACTGCGAGCAATGGCCGGGTTGCAGAGACCAGTATCAGGGAGAGTCGAAATAAATGGACAAGCTGTGTACGACAGTGAGGCCCAGATCTGGCTGCCGGCCCACCTTCGGCGGGTCGGCTACCTGACCCAGCAGTACCACCTCTTCCCTCACTTCAACGTGGCGCAGAACGTGGCCTACGGGCTGCGCGATGGTAGCAGCCAAGCGACAATGATCAGAATCGCCGATATGCTGGAGAATTTTGAGCTCACGGGGCTGGAAAAGCGCTATCCGTGGGAGCTTTCCGGCGGGCAGCAACAGCGGGTGGCCTTGGCGCGGGCGCTGGCAACTCAACCCAGCCTCCTGCTCTTGGATGAACCCTTCGCGGCGTTGGATGCTGGTCTGCGGCGCGCAGTGCGGCAGGAACTCCGGGCGATGCTGACCCGCAACCCAGCGCCGGTGATACTGGTCACTCACGACCGCGAAGAGGCTTTATCCTTGGGTGATGAGGTGCAGGTGATTGACGGCGGGCAAGCAATAGCCAGGGGCGCTCCTGTGGATGTTCTGGGACAGCCGGGGCAAGCGGCGGTCGCCCGACTGGTGGGAGTAGAAAACCTGTTCCGTATGAGAGTAGAGTCCCGCCAGCCCAAAGACGGCACCATGCGGCTCTCCGGCTTCGGCGTTCAGGCCGGATTCATGCTGGAGACGCCGCTGGGCAGCTCCATGTCAGCTTCGGGGGAAGAATGGGTGACGGTGGGCATACGCGCTTCCGACATCATCCTGTCGTCGCTAGAGCCGGTGGGATCGTCAGCCCGAAATCGGATTCCCGGGACAGTAAGCCGCGTCGAGCCAAGACCACCGGGCTACACGGTGGAGCTGGACTGCGGTGTACCTTTGCTCTGTCAGGTCACCGGAGCCTCGCTGGAGGAAATGGGAATCCGCGTAGGGCAGCCCTTGTGGGCTGTCTTCAAAGCGTCATCCTGTTTCTTGGTTCAGGGTGGAGACGGGAATCTGAGCGAAAGCAGTTTGTAAGAGGATTTCGGAATTGTGGCTCCGACATTTTGCGTGAAACATTTCGACAGTCTGGGAACATATAATTACGGAATAGTGCGAAATTGTGCGTTTTTACCAATTTTGGTTGCATAACTCGCATTGACAGGTATAATGTGGGGCCAAGCACATATAGAGTTATCCGGGGCAAGTATTCCAGCGTTAACCGGCCAGAGCCTCCATCAACCGGCGTTGGTTGGTCTGCTGGGCCGCAAAACAACCAGCCCTTGTGCTTGGACGTGCTAAGGAGGTCACCAGTGGCACTGTCGGACAAAACCCTGATTTGCGTGGAATGCGGCGCCGAGTTTATTTTCACCGCAGGGGAACAGGAATTCTTCCAGGCTCGCGGGTTTGGCAACGAACCCAAGCGCTGCCGCAGTTGCCGGGCGGTTCGCCGCACCGAACAACGAGGCGGCGGCGGTGGAATGTATCAGGATGGCCCCAAGGAAATGTATCCCATCGTTTGCGCTGAGTGCGGCAACGATGCCATGGTGCCCTTCCGACCGCGCGGCGACCGGCCTGTCTATTGCAGCGACTGCTTCAGCCGAATGCGCTCTGAATCCTCCTCCGGGTTCTAGTCTTTTAGCCACAAACCAGCCAAGGGCCGGTATACCGGCCCTTGGCCAACATCCACGTTAACCGCCTGCTTTCGTCCTGTATAAACAGGGATGCTTCCCTACGCATTTTTGCCAACTCCCTTCTTTCTTTGATTTCCCCTCACGATTGAAGCACCCACCCTTTCCGGCTAGAATTATGCTAGTGCAGATACGCTTGTCTGCTACGCTTGCCACAAGGCGGGACCTCCCCCATTATGAGATTTCGAGACCTGCGAGAATACATCGCCTTCCTGGAGCGAAAGGGAGACCTGCGCCGCATTTCGACGCTGGTTGATCCGCACCTGGAAATCGCCGAAATTACCGACCGGGTTATCAAGTCTGGGGGGCCGGCGCTGCTGTTTGAAAATCCACAGGGTTACAACATACCTGTCGTCACAAACCTCTACGGTTCAGCGCAGCGCACAGCATGGGCGCTAGGAGTGAACGATCTAGATGAGGTGGCGGGGCGGGTTCAGGAGACGCTGAATCTGGTACAAGGCCCGCCCGAGGGGCTGGCCGGCAAGCTCCGCGCCTTGGGGCAGTTGGTCAACCTGGCCTCCTTTCGCCCCCGAACAGTCAGCAATCCGCCCTGCCAGGACGTGGTGCTTCGAGGACAGGACGTTGACCTGTTCAAGTTTCCCATCCTCCAGTGCTGGCCCATGGACGGCGGCCCCTACATCACCCTGCCACTGGTGATTACCCGCGACCCGGAAACTGGGGTACAGAACTACGGCATCTATCGTATGCAGGTCTATGACCGTTGCACCACCGGGATGCACTGGCAGACCCACAAGGTCGGCGCTCACCACGAGCGTATCGGGCGTCAGCTTGGCCTGGACCGGATGGATGTGGCGGTGGCATTGGGAGGCGACCCGGCCACCATCTGGACCGGCTCTGCCCCGCTGCCCCCCGATCTGGACGAAATGGTGGTGGCGGGATTCCTGCGTGAAGAGGGGGTAGCCTTGGCCAAAGCGCGCACCAGCAGCCTGATGGTGCCAGCGGAAGCGGAAATCGTGTTGGAGGGCTATGTGCCGCTGAACGAGCAGCGCAGCGAAGGCCCCTTCGGCGACCACACAGGCTATTACTCTATGCCGGACGATTATCCGGTGTTTCACGTTACCTGCATAACCCACCGTAACCGTCCCATCTACCCAGCAACCATCGTGGGACGCCCGCCAATGGAAGACTACTGGATGGGTAAGGTCACCGAGCGAATGTTCCTTCCGATGGTCAAGACTATTCTCCCTGAAGTCGTGGATATGAATATGCCGGCGGAGGGCGCGTTTCATAACTTGGTCATCGTGTCGGTGAAGAAGGAATATCCAGGCCAGGCCCGCAAGGTTATGCACGGGCTTTGGGGATTGGGACTGATGAGTCTGGTCAAAGGAATCATCGTCGTTGACCACTTCGTAGACGTACAGAACATATCGGAGGTGGCCTGGCGGGTTACCAACAACATGGACCCGGCCTCCGATTTCGTGTTCACCACCGGCCCAATAGACGACTTGGATCACGCATCGCTGACCCCAAAGTTCGGCAGCAAGGTAGGCATTGACGCCACCATCAAGATGCCTCTGGAGGGCGGGCGCACACGGGAATGGCCGCCGGACGTGGTAATGAGTCCTGAAATCAAGTCGCTGGTTGACCAGAAATGGGCCAGCTACGGCATTTCCTGAAAGCAACCAACAGAATGCAAACTGCCGACGTCATACGCATACCACTGGTCAAGCTGCCCCACTATCTAGGGGTAGTGCGGATCTGGGAATCGCTCTACGCCCTCCCATTCTGTTACATCGGAATGATGCTGGCCTCGGTCGACTCCGGCGGCAGCGGCTGGCCTGGCTGGAGCAATTTCATCTGGATAACGGTGGCCTTAACCGGCGTGCGCACCCTCGGAATGTCGGCCAATCGCATCGTTCATCGTAAGGAAGACGCTGCCAACCCGAGGACCCGGGGCCGGCATATCCCCCAAGGGTTGGTCCGACCCGCCGAAGTCATCGGCCTGGCGGTGACCGGCACGGGTGTCTTCTTCTACGCGGCATCGCAGTTGAACAACCTGACGCTGCTACTGGCCCCGGTAACCGCCCTCTACGTGGTGTTCTACTCCTTCACCAAATATATCACTTGGGCTTGTCACTTCTTCTTGGGGTTCGCGTTAGCCATATCCCCGTCAGCCGCGTGGATTGCCGTGACCGGACAGCTTGACCCCGAACCTATGCTGCTAACTTTCGCCGTGGCGATGTGGGCCGGCGGATTCGACGTCATCTACGGCTGCGCTGATTACGGCTTCGACAGGCAGTACGGCACCAACTCGCTCGCAAAGAGGTTCGGCATCGGCGCGGCCCTGTGGACGGCCCGGACGATGCACCTGCTGGCCGCTGCCGCCCTGCTCACCGTGGGCCTCTGGATGGAGTTGGGGGTCTACTACATCGTTGGCTGGGCTATTGCAGTTATCTTGCTGGCGTTGGAGAACAGCTTGATCAAGGCTGATGACCTGTCAAAATTGCGCTCCCCTTTGTTCCAGTACAATAGCGTCATATCCGTCTCGCTTCTCCTCTTCACCATATTGGCGGTGGCCCAGTGATGCCCGGGCCGGTGATTGTCGGCATTACCGGCGCCAGCGGGGCGCTGATGGCGCGGGCAATGGTGGACGAACTGCTGCGGCGGGATACGGCCACCGCCATCGTCTGCTCCAATGCGGCCCGCATGGTGTGGCAGGAAGAGCTGGGGAACTCCTTCAATGAAACGCTGGTGGAGTGGCAGGAACATCCGGCCTTTGTCCACTACGGCATCAGCGATCTGAGGGCCCCCATCGCCAGTGGAAGCTACCCGGCGGCGGGGATGGCCTTGGTTCCGGCCAGCATGAACAGCATCGCCTCGCTGGCCAACGGGATCTCCAACAACCTGTTGCTGCGCGCCGCCGACGTGTGCCTCAAGGAACGCCGTCCTCTGGTGTTAGTGCCGCGAGAGACTCCGCTCCACAGCATACACCTGGAGAATATGCTCACCCTTAGTCGAATGGGAGCCGTCATTCTGCCGCCCGACCCGGCCTTCTACCTCAATCCGCAGAGTGTGGATGACATAGCAAAATATGTGGTAGGGAAAGTTCTGGTAGCATTGGGCATTGACCAAGAACTGCCCATAGATATGCAGTATGGAGATAAGGCCACCTGATGGGACTCACTTTCGTCGAGGGGCGGGCTCTCGGCCCGCAAGGTCAGGAAGAGAACGTTAATTTCCTGGTGGATAGCGGTGCAGGCTATACGCTCCTCCCCCATGTGGTCTGGCAATCGCTCGGCCTGGAGCCAACCCGAGAAGAGCGGTTCAGATTGGCCGATGGCACGGTCGTCACTCGCAGTTTGTCGAGATGTTACATAATTCTTCCCCAGGGAGAAGAGTATTCGCCGGTCGTCCTCGGTGAGGAATCTGACGACCAAGCCCTGCTCGGCGCGGTAACTCTGGAAAATATGGGGCTTGTGCTAAACCCCTTCAGTCGCACCCTCCACCCGATGCGGCTGCTATGGCGAGGCTGACCGGCGCGGCGCGGCAACGCTATGTTGCCGATCTTTTTGCCCGCATCTCCGACTATTACGACCTGATGAACGACGTTATGACCCTGGGTATGCACCGGGGCTGGAAACGTCAAACGGCGTCCTTGGCGGCCCAAACGTTGCCAGGCCCGGCGCTGGACGTTTCCACCGGAACAGGCGACTTGGCCTTTCAGTTGGCCCTCCGCTCCAAATCCGGCCGTATCGTCGCCCTTGACCTGCTGCCGGAGATGATTGCGCGCGCGCGCGAAAAAGCGGCCCGGCAGCAGTCCGGCAAGGTCAACTTCATGGTTGGAGATGCACTGTCGCTGCCTTTCCCCACTGGAACCTTCGCCTGCGCCACCGCCGGTTTCAGCCTGCGCAATATGCCCGATGCGCAGCAGGCGGTCAGGGAAATGACTCGGGTTGTAATGCCCGGCGGGCGAGTGGCGCTGTTAGAACTCTCACCTATGAAAACGGGGCTGAAGGCGCGTCTGTTTAGAGGGTATTTCCACGGCGTGGTGCCGCTCATCGGCAAGCTGGTAGCTCGCGACCGGGCCGCCTACACATACCTGCCTCAGTCGGTTGACCGTTTCTATGACGCCAACGGCTTGGCCGCGGTAATGCGGGAGTCCGGGCTGCAGAAAGTAGACTATCGCCGCCTCGGCTTCGGTACGGTTTGCCTGCATTGGGGCGACAAACCGCCCTCAACAAAAAACGACGGAAGCGCACGGATATAACGCTTGCCGTCAAGTTGACCCATCGGCATTCAGCACTATATCTCCGAAGATTTTTGCGTTAAACTTGTAATAATGCGCCACTCACTGAACTTGTATATAAGTGCCTCTTGAAACAAATCTAACTATTAGACAAGGTTGGCAATGACCTCAATGATTGAGAGACTGGAGCCAATTATTCACCGCTATGAAGAAATCGAGTCGGCTATGGCCGACCCGGAAGTAGTGGTCAATTACGAGAGAGTACAAGCGCTGGCAAAGGAGCGCGCATCCTTGGAGGGACTGGTCGGCATCGCCCTGCGCTACCGGCAACTGCTGGAGGAAATCGCCGACCTGGAAGCCCTGATTCAGGAAGGGCCCGAGCCGGATTTAGCCCAGATGGCGCGGGATGAACTAGACGCCAACCGGGAAACCATGGAAGCGGTCGTACTGTCCCTGCGAACCGCCCTGCTGCCCAAGAACCCCAATGACCAGCGCGACGTCATAATCGAGATCCGGGCAGGAACCGGCGGTGACGAAGCCGGCCTGTTTGCCCGCGACCTTTATCGAGCCTACAGCCGTTACGCCCAGAACCGTGGCTGGGAAGTGGATTTGATGGACGCCAACCTCAGCGAGGTGGGCGGCTACAACAAGATAGTGTTTGAGGTGCAGGGCCAAGGCGCCTTCAGCCGCTTCAAGTACGAGAGCGGGGTGCACCGCGTCCAGCGCGTGCCGGAAACCGAGGCGCAGGGCCGCATCCACACCTCCACCGCCACTGTCGCTGTGCTGCCGGAAGCAGACGAAGTCGAAGTGAAAATCAGCGATAACGACTTGCGCATCGACATATTCCATGCCGGAGGTCACGGTGGGCAAAACGTCAACAAGGTTGCCACCGCCGTCCGCATCGTTCACGAACCCAGCGGGCTGACCGTCGTCTGCCAGGATGAGCGCTCGCAGCACAAGAACAAGCAAAGGGCCATGGCGATGCTCCGGGCGCGGTTGTTTGAGGCCGAACAAGAACGTCACGACGCCGAAATCACCCAAGCCCGCCGGTCTCAGGTAGGGGGCGCGGAACGGGCTGAGAAAATCCGCACTTACAACTACCCTCAAGACCGCGTAACCGACCACCGCAGCGGTATCACATTTCACGGCATCCCTCGCCTGATGGACGGCTACTGGGAGGACGTCATAGACCGCATGGTCTCTTGGGAAGAGGAGCGCTTGCTGGCTGAGGCCGGGGTCTAGGTTCGCCGCTCCGATGGCCAGCATTCGCCAAACAATCCAGCAGACCCATCAGACCCTAGAGGCCGCCGGAATACCCGACGCCCGCCTCGAAGCGGAGGTGATGGTCATGACGGTAATGCGAATGACACGCCAGAACATCTTCGCTGAGCAGGAGTCTGAGGTTCCCGACAGCGAGGCCCGTCAGTTAGCCGACATCGTGGCGCAACGGCTGGAGCGCTTTCCGCTGGCCTACATCTTAGGCTTTCGCGAGTTCTACGGCATCAACGTAGTCGTGACGCCGGACGTGCTGATTCCCCGCCCGGAAACCGAAGGCATGGTGGAGCATACGCTATTCATGGCGCTGATGGGTATGGAGACGCGGGAGCTAACCATCGCCGACGTAGGCACCGGCAGCGGGGCCATCGCGGTGAACCTCGCCATCCACCTGCCCGCCGCCCGCATCTACGCCGTGGACATCTCAGAAGCGGCCCTGGACGTAGCCGCCTACAACATCCGCGCCCACTCCGTTCATGACCGGGTGCGGCTGGGCCACGGCGACCTGCTGGAGCCGCTGCCCGAACCCGTTGACCTTATCGTCGCTAACTTGCCGTACCTACCGGCTGAACGCATCTCCTCGCTCCAGCCCGAGGTGCAGCAGGAGCCGCGAATTGCGCTGGACGGCGGGCCCGACGGCCTGGACTTGGTTCGTCGGCTGCTGACGCAAGCTCCCGACAAGCTCAACAGCCCTGGCATCATTCTGCTGGAGCTAGACCCTGAGCAGTTTTCCGCAGTGAAAACGTTAGCCCTACAGCAGTTCCCCGATGCCGAAATCACCGCCGAGCAGGACTTGTCCCGACGCGACCGAATAATGTCGATCAACCGGCCATAGCGCAGGGACAGTTGACGCTAGAGCTGGTCAATAAAAATTTCAGCTATAGCCTCCAGATTACCAAATAGATTGCGCCGGGTCATTTTGCGGGCAAACGAAAGCCGCTAATCCTTAGACAAACTCAGAACAAACGGCTTTTGCAAGGCACTTGGAAAATACGCCTTAGTTTGGATTTATAGGGTAGGCGCGCAGGGCGTTATCCCACAGTATCTTACGCTTACTCTCCATAGACACGTTGGGCAGTTCCAGCATATCCTGCTTTGCCCTGAAATACTTCCTGCCTTCGGGATGCCCGAAGTCGGTTGCGCCGACAATGACATGGTCGCCGATAGCCTCGATCAGCGGCGCGATGCCGGGATCGTCCTGGTCTGCAGCCACGAAGCACTGCCGCTGGAAATAATCAACCGGGTTGCTATTCAGGCCCTGGATTCTGAGCCGTCGAGTGCCTCCCTGTATGCCCGCTTCCAGCTTGTCCAGCCAGAAAGAGGCCCAACCGCAGCCCGACTCAAGGAACACCAGTTTCAGCTCCGGGTGGAGTTCCAGGACTCCGCCCATGATGAAGGCAGTGCAGGCCAGCATACTGCCCACCACGAAGGACACAGTGGTGCGGCAGTTCCGCAGGCCGGGCAAATAGTCCAGCAGCCCTTGGTCGAAGGGGTGTTAGCACTGGGGTGCAGGCCGACTGGAACCCCCAGCTCAGCGCAGGCGGCCCAGAAGACATCGCACTCCGGGTCAAACAGGCGCAGATTGGGAACTGGCTCCGGGTTCAGGTGAACTGCCTTGAAATTGTACTCCAGAACGCAGCGGCGCACTTCCTCGGCAGCCAGCGCCGGGTCGCGCAGGTCAATGGACGCCGCGCCGCAGGCTCCGCTGACCAGGTTGCGGTACTTTTTCCCAGGTAATTCTCCCAGATGGACTCCGGTTCGAGAACGTGAGAATCGCCGTCTATAAACCGCATGGGTTCCATGTCTCTCTTCCCGCTCTGGCCTTACAGTCCGGCCAGTTCCAAGGTTGCGACTTCACAGCTTTCCATGTCGGCGACGCGAATGGCGTGGTTGTTGGTATCGGCGATATACATCATTCCATTGGCGATGCTGAGCCCACAGGGTTCGGAGAAACGGGCCTCCTGAGGGAAAGGGCCGTCCACGTGGCCTGGTGAGCCGGTACCCGCCACGGTGAAGGCCGAGCGGGTCTTGGGCAGCACTCGCTTGATTTTGTGGTTGTAGGTGTCGGCCACATACAGCGCGCCGTCGTAGTAGGTGATGCCAATGGGGTGTTGCATACGCACCCGGAAGTCGTCGCCGTCCACGTCACCGAACTCAAACAGCCCCAGGCCGATGAGTGTCCGCACCGAACCATTGGGATCAAGGTCGGCGTTGCGGATGGCGCTGGTCTCGCTGTCTGCAAAGTACAGCCGCTCGACGCCGGTCCCGTCATTACCAACAGTGATGCCGCTGGGCTGGGCGAGAGCCGAGGTAGCCATCGGGCCGTCGGTGATGGCTTCGCGCCCACTTCCGGCGTATGGCCCAACAATGCCCGTCCCCAAGTCCAGCGACCAGATCTGATGAATCCCGGCCATGGCGATGTACATGACGCCATTATACAGCGCGACATCCCACGGGGAACTGAGGCTGGTGGAGCGGCCGGGGCGGCCTCCGGTTCGGTCATAGCCCTGCTCGCCGGTGCCGGCGATGGTCTCCACCTCTCCGGCTTGCAAGTCAACGCGACGGATGGCGTGGTTCTCAGTGTCGGCAACGTACAAGATATCCCCGTCAATGGCCATGCCCTGCGGATGGTTGAAGGCCGACTGTGCCAGAGGCCCGTCTGCCAGGGCCTCCTCGCCGACGCCAATTACCTGCTTCACATAGCCATCGAAGGACGAGACGATGATGCGGTTGTGGTTGGTGTCGGCAATGAAAAGCCTCTTACCCGCCCCGTCGGCCAGCACTTTGCCGGGGAAGCTGAGGGCGCTCTCCGGGCCGCGGGGCGGCGTGGTGGGCAACGGTGAGCGCTGCATAATTCCCAGTTCGTCGAACTCGGCTACCATGCCCGATAGCAGGGTATCGAATTGGTCAAAGGTCAGCTCACCCTCATGTTTGCCGACGACGTTGCCACGAGGGTCAATGAACATCAGTGTTGGCCAGGCCCGGCAGGAATACTGCTGCCAGACACGGAACTCGGCGTCATTGATTACGGGATGCTCCAGCTCGCACCGGCGGACCGCGGCGGTCAAGCTGTTGGTCTCTTTCTCGGTAGGGAACTTGGCCGAGTGGACGCCGACGACGACCAGCTCGCTGGCGAACTTGCGCTCCAGTTTCCGCAACTGCGGAAAGATGTGCATACAATTCACTCAACAGTATGTCCAGAAGTCGAGAATGACAATCTTGCCCTTCAACTCCTCCATGGTCAGCGCTCGGTCGGTGTTGACCCACTCCAGCCCATCAGGGAATTCGGGGGCGGCCACTGTCCCGGCGTATGAGCGGCTGGTTGTCATCGGAACCTCCGGTAACCATATTTCCTGGTTTTTATGAGAACGCCCTCATTCTAACCCTCCTCTAGCGGAGGAGGGATTTTACTATCAGCCGACGGGGGCGGGCTGAAGCTGCTCGGCGAGGAACTCGCGGGTTCGCGCCCAAGCCATTTCCGCCGAGGTTCGGTGATGGCGCTGAGGCATATAGCGGTTCATAAAGGCGTGGTCTGCCCCGGGGTAAGAGTAGAAACGGTGCGGCTTGCCCAGCCGGGTAAGCTCGCCGTCCAGCTTTCGCATATCGTCCTGCGAGGGATTGGCGTCTATCTCCCCGAAGTGGAACAGCACCGGACAGTTGATGCCGTCGGCCAGATCGAAGGGCGGGACTTCTCCGTTACCCCAAGGCACGAATATGTTGCCGCCGTAGAAGGGCACGGCGGCCTTGAAGTGTGGATTGGTGCAGGCTGCCAGCCAGACCACCCGCCCACCCATACAGAAACCGGTGATGCCCAGCCGGTCCTGATCCACAGAGCTGTGGGAACGCAGGAAGTCCACCGTGGCGTTGACGTCGGAGGTGATATCCGGGTCACTGAGCTGGTCGCGCTTGCTGCGTCCGGTCTGCTCCACCATCTCATTGGTTATGCGGTGAAACAGGTTTGGAGCAACGGTCGCGTACCCTTCTCGGGCCAGCCGATCGGCGGTCTCACGAATGAACATATCGACGCCCGGGGCATGGTGAATGACGATCATCGCCGGAAATGGCCCCTCCCCGTCCGGTAGGCTCAGGTAGGCAGACATTTCAGAGTCGCCCACGGTGAGCTTCTGTAATGATGCGGGCATAGTCTCCTCCGGTTTGCGCTTCACAGGCGCGGGCTGGGCTGACTCGCTACGCTCCGTTACTCAAACGCCAAAGTAGCGTACCGAATGAAGATGGTGCCCACCGGCTCGGCCAGCGGGGCGTTGCCAACCAGAACTGCTATGACGTGTTCGGAACCGGGAACGGCGCTATCTTCGATAAGGACTCGCTTGGGCACGTTGTTGCCCGTGATGACCCACAGGTTGCGGTCAATCTGGCCATCCACGTAGACTTCGCCGTAGTTGTCCACGTTCGTCTCGAACCAGACCCGGCGGCCGGATACTTCCTCTCCCTTAACGGTGGACGGGATGGTCACCCTTAGCCGGTACCAAGCGAAGGTGAGGCCGACGGAACGGCGTTCCTGGATATCGGCGTTCTGCTCCCACCCGGAATCATCATAGTCTGGCAGCCTGGCTGGGCTTTCCCGCATCTCGGCGATCAGGCCCTGGTTCGGTTCACCAGGAACCAGCCCCATCGCCGTGCGCCAACCCCCGGAGTTCAACGACGCCAGGTCAGCAGCATTCTCCAAGTCCAATGACACGCGAGCCATTAGCTTCTCCTTCACAGAAAGGTCTCTTCCCTAATGGGGAAGGCGCAAGCATCTCCCGTTGCTCCACTAGTGCTAGGCGGCTACCGTCGCGGACTTGAGATGCTTGTCGAAGAACTCGATGGTTCGCGGCCAAGCGGCCGCCGCCGCTTCCGGGTGGTGCCGATCGGGGTTATTGAAATCCATGAAGGCATGGTTGGCGCCCTCATAAGTATGGAATTCGAAGGTCTTCCCCAGCCGCATTAGCTCTGCCTCCAGCTTGTCTCTGTCCTCCAGAGACGGATTAGCGTCAATTGAGCCGAAGTGGAACAGCATAGGGCAGTTGATGTTGGCGGTCATGTCGAAGGGAGGCTGCGCACCGCTGCCCCAGATACCCATAATGTTGCCGCCATAGAAGGGAACGGTTGCCTTGAAGATGGGGTTGGCTGCCGCCATCATCCAGGCGATGCGCCCGCCCATGCAGAAGCCGGTGACGCCGATGCGGTCGCTGTCCACATGAGAGTCGGCGACGAGGAAATCCACCGCGGCGTTCATGTCGGCGATGATGTCCGGGTCATTCAGGTAGTTGAGCCGCTCTAAGCGGGGGCCGTTCAATTGTTCTTCCGTGTAGCGGTGGAACAGGTCCGGCACCACGGCCGCGTAGCCCGCCTCGGCCAGCCGGTCTGCCATGACCTTGTCGAACTCGTCCAACCCGCCGACGTGGAAGGCGATGACCACTGCCGGGTAGGGCGCCGTGCCGCCGCTGGGGACTGCGGCGTACATATCCATTTCCGAGCCGTTGACCGTCAGCTTATCCACGAACGAAGGCATTTCATACACTCCTTGCATTGCTTCGCTGGCTACCTGTCAAGCTCCAGAAAATTTTAGCAGATGCAACTCCGGGCAAATGCTAAATCAGCCCCTCGGCTCGGACAGCGGCCATCGTGTCGGCGAAAACCTCGATGGTCTGGTCTATGTCAGCCTCGTTGTGGGTAGCGGATACCAGGAAAGCGTCGCGGCCCATTATGTCCACGCCGCGGTTCTGGAGGCCGCGCTTCATCGCGGTTACCGCAGGAGACGCCGTTACGCTGGCGATCTGCGAGTGAGACATAGTGCAAAGTTCACGGTCGCAGTCGCAGTCGGCCAGCACCACGTGAATCATCGAGGCGATGCCGTGGGCGTGGCCGGGAATTTCCAGTCGCCCCAACGCCTCGTCAAGCCCTGCTTTCAGCCGGGCAGCCATATCGTCTGCCTGCTGATTGATGGGCTGTGAAGCAATCATCTCAAGGACCGTGGCCCCAGCGGCAGCGGATAACGGGTTCCCGTTGAAGGTGCCCGGATGGTAGACGCGGCGGGTGTTGTCCCACTGCGGGTCACCCCGGTGGGCAATCATATCCACGATGTCGGCTTTGCCGCCCACTGCGCCGCCGGGCAGTCCGCCGGCCACTATTTTAGCCATGGTGGTCAGGTCGGGCGAGATGCCGTAACGCACTTGCGCGCCTCCGGGGGACGCCCTGAAGCCGGTGACCACCTCGTCGAAAATCAGAATGACTCCGTGCTGCGCGGTCAATTCCCGCAACCCCTTGAGGTAGCTGGGAACGTCATAGGGGAGCTGGCCGTAGTGAGCGCCGGTGGGCTCCAGGATGAGGGCAGCGATGTTGCCATCATTCGACAACACATCCTCCACTGCCGCAAGGTCACCGGCGGGAACCACAACCATCGTTCCCATGCTCGACTCGGGAATGCCCGGCGCAGAACGGTCGGAACCGGCCATAGCGTAATCGTGCCAGCCGTGGAAGTGGTCCTGTAGCTTGATGACCTTGTCCTTGCCGGTATAGGCGCGGGCCAGCCGCATCGCCATCAGCGTCGCCTCGGTGCCGGAGCTGTGGAAGCGCACCTTTTCGACAGACGGCATCAGCGCCTTGATGGCCCTGGCCCAGCGCAGTTCCTCGTCGGTAGACGCGCCTAGGTGGGTGCCGCGCTGAATCTGGTGAGAGACGGCCTCGGCGATGGCCGGGTGAGAGTGGCCCAGCAACAATGCGCCGTGACCCGACACGTAGTCCACGTATTCATTGCCGTCCACATCCCATTTACGGGGGCCGACTCCGTGGGTCATAAACAGCGGGAAGGGCGTGGCGTAGCGGGTGTCGTGGGTGACTCCGCCTGGGAAGATGTTGACACTTTCCGCGTAACGCTGCGCCGAACCCGGATGCTTGGCTATGTACTCTTCGAGAATGGTAGGCATACTGTCTCCTGCGTCTGGAGTAGTGCGGCGGCGAATGTTGCCGCCATTGTAGCGCGGCAAGCGCGCAGACGCTACGGCGGCTATCGGGTATTGTCAACACGCGCCGGCAATTCCGTCAAGGCTGCCCTTTGTCCCGTCATTCCCCCTTCGCAGCAATCTATGTCACCCCAATCAGCTCAATCCTGTGTATCCTTGTATCCTGCCCATCTTTATATGTTCTGTCCGTCAATGTAAAAATCGAATAAAACCGGCTCCACTGAGAATACTGACTATCGCTGGTCTTTTTCAACTAACAAAAGGGAATATACTCCAGGGTATGAGGCACATTATCCACGCCGACCTTGACGCTTTCTACGCCACCGTGGAGCAACTGGACAATCCAGAGCTGCTCGGGAAGCCGGTGCTGGTTGGCGGGCGTCCGGAAAACCGCGGCGTGGTGGCTACGGCGTCATACGAAGCCCGTCCCTTCGGGGTGCATTCGGCCATGCCCATGCGCACCGCCGTCCGGCTTTGTCCTCAAGGCATCATCGTCCCGCCTCGATTCACTCGCTACCGGGATATGTCGCAGCAGGTGATGGACGTGTTCCGCGAATGCACGGAAGTCATCCAGCCGCTTTCGCTGGACGAAGCCTATCTCGACATCAGCGATGCCGTGGACGAAGCGGAAGGCCGCTGGCCGCTGGGCGTTGCGCTGGAACTGAAGCGCCGGGTGAAAGAGAAAACTGGCCTGACTGTTTCAGTGGGCGTCAGCGTCAGTAAGTCGGTGTCAAAAATCGCCTCAGACTTGGACAAACCGGATGGGCTAGTGGTGGTGCCGCCCGGTGAGGAAGCCGGGTTCTTGGCCCCTCTGCCAGTGGGCAAGCTGTGGGGCGTCGGGCCCAAGACCGCCGAGCGTTTGAGAGCCGAGGGGGTGGACACCATCGGGATGCTGGCGAAGCAGTCTCCTGAGTGGTTCGGCCGGGTGTTCGGCCAGCGCGCCGGGGCAATGCGGCTGCGAGCCGTCGGCCTCGACGACGAACCGGTGCAGACTGAGCGCGTCACCAAGTCGGTCTCGTCGGAAACCACCTTTCCCGACGACATCGGCGACACTGAAGAACTGCGGCGAGTGCTTGACAATCTGGCCAACAGTGTAGCCGATGCTCTCGATAAGAAAGGACTACAGGGGCGCACCGTCACAGTGAAGATGCGTTTGGCCGACTTCACCACCTTTACCAGACAAACAACTCTTGCAGCCCCTTCCAGCGAGTCCGGGCCAATTCGGGATACGGCCTGGCGCCTTCTGTCTGCCGAGTTTACCGCGGGCCGTACCTTCCGGCTGCTGGGGGTCGGCGTAAGCAATTTCGCCGAATCCGAGCTGGAATGGCAAATTCCGCTGTCTCTTGACGGCGACTTTCACGCCGTCAAGCCCTGGCTCGTCCCCCACGCTCCACCCACACCATAACTCTATCCATGGCTCTATCTATTCAAGGGAGAGGTAATTTCGTGGCTCTAGCGGAACAGGTCTCGCTCTCCTCTGCGCAGCAATTTTTGGATGCTGGCGTCCTCCACCGGCTCGAAGGCGTAGCCGCGTATGATGGTCACCGGAATGCCCAGGGCCTTCCCCGTAACCAGCTCGGCGGTGGCGGCCAGCTCATCGGCTGCGGCAATCTGCGTGGTGTGCAGCACGTTACCGTGGGCGTCCAGCGCGCCTACATAGTCCAGCAGCGGGTCCATGCCCGCCACGCCTATGGCCACGTTGGCCGCTCCGTTGCGCCAGGGACGTCCAAAAGTGTCGGAAACGATAACCGCTACGTTCACGCCTAGTCTCGCCTGCACAGCGGCTCGAATGCCTCGGGCCGATGCGTCGGAGTCGTCGGGCAGAAGGGCGATGGTGTTGTCGCCAGGTATGTTGGAGGCGTCAATACCAGCATTAGCGCAGAAGAAGCCGTGCTTGGTCTCGGCGATGATGACGCCCCGATCCATTCGCACGATGCGGGCGGCCTCCCGCAGTATGGCCTCAGTGTGGCGAGGATCGCGGCGGTGGCCTTCAGTGATGGTGATGGCCAGTTGCGAAGGCTCGATGTCTTCGAAGCTGATCACTTTGCCTTCTACCTTGGAGATAACCTTCTGGGTGACTACCAGTATATCGCCCCCCTCAATGCGGGTTCCTTGGGCGACTGCGGCATCTATCATCAGACCGGCCAAATCGTCTCCGGGGCCAAGCTCCGGCATACCCTCTATGCCGATGACGCGAACTTCAGGCGGCATTACAAATCACCTCGGGACTGATGGGGCTTGTCCAAACCCGGTGCAGCGAGTTCAAGCTGCCGGGCCAAAAGTTTAGTAGCTATCCCACGATAACACAACCGGCGCAGGTATTGCGCCGGTTGTGTTATCGCATTCTCTCTCTGGAAAAGGTTGGGGTAAGAGTATCCCCAATCAGAATGCGGTTGGACGGAAACACCTTGTGCTAAAATCGTCTGGTGGCCGTTAAGCCATACAGCCTGCTTTGAGAAGGTGACGCCTGTGGCCTCTTCAACTTCCGGAGAATACCGCAAACGGGTCTATACCAAGTTCGGCGACAAAGGGGAAACCAGCCTGCTCTATGGCGGGCGGATCTCCAAGAACAACCCCCATACCGAAGCCTACGGTATCACCGATGAGGCTGTGTCTGCCATGGGCCTTGCTCGCGCTATGTCCAGCGACAAGCGAGTGAAGGAGCTGTTGCGCCAACTACAGAGCGAGCTGTTTACGGTAGCCGCGGAACTAGCCACCGACCCCAGCAAGTACGAACTGTTCCAGCAGCATTTCTCGCCGGTAACGCCGGAGATGGTAGAGAAACTGGAAGAGGCCATAGACAGCCTGGAACAGGATATGACAATGCCCACCGTGTTCATTTTGCCCGGCGGCTCTCCGGCGTCGGCGGCTATGGATCTGGCCCGCTGCGTGGTGCGGACTGCTGAGCGGCGGGTGGTGGCAATGGGTGAAGCCGGACTGTTGACCAACGAACTGCTGGTGTCTTACCTCAACCGCTTGGGCGACCTGCTGTTCGTGTTGGCCCGCTACGAAGACCGCGCGCTGCCTATCGAGCGCGCCACCGGCCAGCGGGCTTAGAGGGTATGGCGATGAAGTTGGTGGTATTGGACTATGAGTCGGGAAACCTGCGCAGCGTTTCGCGGGCGCTGGAGTACTGCGGCGTGGCGCCGCTGGTGACAGGCGATTCCAGAGATCTGGCCGGAGCCGACGCCGTGGTGTTGCCCGGCGTCGGCTCCGGCCCAGCGGCCATGACGGCTCTACAAGAGCGTGGGCTAGTGGAGCCGTTGCGGGAATACGCAGCCAGCGGACGCCCATTTCTCGGCATCTGCCTGGGACTGCAACTGCTGCTGGATTGGACGGAGGAAGAGGGCGGCGCACCATGCCTTGGCATCGTGCCGGGCCAGGTTAAGCGTCTCCCCTCATCAGTCCCCTCCAATGGGGAAAAATTAAAAGGGGGGCACGGCGCGGCGCTGAAAATTCCGCACATGGGCTGGAACAGCGTAACCCTCAGCGAAGCTCACCCGGCGCTGGGCGGGGTAGATTCTGGCAGCTATTTCTATTTTGTCCACAGCTTCTATGCCGACCTTTCGGAGCAGAGCGGAGTTGTTGGGACAACCGAATATGGACTGCATTTCTGTAGCGTCTATGCAAATAACAATGTGGTAGCCACCCAGTTCCACCCGGAGAAGAGCGGCCCGGTGGGACTGCGTATCTACCGTAACTTTGTGGCGATGGCGGTCACCGGCTCGCCATCCTGAAATGCCGGCCGCCCGGAGATTTCACTCTCACCCCGGCTCTCTCCTCCAAGGGGATTATCGAAAAGGGATTATTTTGAGACTCAATAGGTATCCGGTGGTATCAGATGGAAGTGATTCCGGCTATTGACCTTCGCGGCGGGCGGTGCGTTCGGCTGCGCCAGGGCGACTTCGAGCGGGAGACGGTGTTCTCGGATGACCCTCTGACAATTGCCCAGCAGTGGCAGGAGCAGGGCGGGAAGCGGCTGCACGTGGTAGACCTGGATGGCGCCGCTACCGGCGAGCCAGCGCATCTTGAAATCATCTCCACCATCGTTGCCGCTCTGGACATTCCGGTGCAGGTGGGCGGCGGCATTCGCAGCGCGGTCACTACGCGCGCCTGGCTGGAGACCGGCGTGGATCGCGTAGTCATCGGCACAGCGGCGGTGCGCGACCCCGGTATGGTACGGGACGTCTGCCGCAAGCATGGCAGCGAGCGGGTAGTTGTATCAGTTGATGCCCGCGATGGAATGGTGGCGTTGCAGGGATGGACCGAAACCAGCGAGGTCAATGCTCTGGAGCTGGCGCGGCAAATGGCTGCTCTGGGAGCGGTGCGGCTGCTCTACACCGACATTGCCCGCGACGGGATGCTCACCGGCCCCGACCTAGACACCAACGCGCAACTGGTTCGGGAAACAGGAATGGCAGTGCTAGCCTCTGGGGGGGTCGCTTCTATGGAAGATATTCGACGGCTGGCTTCCACCGGCGTGGAAGGTGTGGTAGTGGGACGGGCGCTGTACACCGGGGCGATGAGCCTGCCGGACGCGGTGGCGGCTGCCTCATAAAATCCCCTATCTTGAGGAAGAGGTTAAAGCAGGGGTGAATTAGTCGGCGCCGGATTGGGGGAACACAGAACGGCGGCGAGGCGGCAGCTCCATCTCGGGCTTCGCTTCTGGGGAGCCGGTATCAGTGGCCGTCCAGACAGACTCGCCGACTCCGTTCCTTGCGCTGTCCATTCTCTTGAACCTGGCGGCCAGGCGTTCCTCTGCGGTCTCTTGCCAGTCATCTCGCAGCACCTCCATCAGGATGAAGTCCTGCGACATCCTCCTGACCCTCCGAACTGGCTTGAACCCGGACTTGGAAAAACAGCGCTGTGCCCGCTCATTCCAGTCCAGCGTGTGGAGGTAGACCCGGTTCAGGTTGACTTCGGAGAACATATAGTCCAACAGCGTGGTAACCGCGTCGTAGCCATAGGAGTTGCTCCAATAATCGCGGTCTCCGATGACTATGCCCAGTTCGGCTTCTAGCCTCACTCTGTCCAAGTCATAGTACATACAGTTGCCGATATAGGTGCCATCAATGGCGTCGGCGGCGAAGTGGTGGGAGCCTGGCGTAGGGTAACGCAACTGATCTTCGAAGAGCTTGAGGTAGCGTTCATAGGACATACTCAGGGGGTAAGCCGCGTCAAGCCGGGCGATTTCCGGGTCACTGCGCCAACGGTAATCCTTCTCGGCGTCTTCGATGCGCTTTTCTCGGAGGATTACCTTTGCGCCATGGAGTTCAACCATTTCGGCCTTAACCTTGCCGTGTCTTGATAACGTCGACGGCGCGCCGCAACACGGCCGCCTCATTGCCGTAGGCCATGGAGTCTAGGGCCTCTTCAACGCCGAACCATTGCACCACATCGAATTCAGGATCATGCTGGTCAATGTGGCCCCCCACTGGTGACATCAAGTAAAAGTACACCGTCTTGTGGTAGCGGACATCGTTGTCCCGGTCAGCGAACCAGTATTCGATGCTGCCCAACGATTCTTCCAGCTCGACCTCCAGTCCCGTCTCTTCTCGCACCTCGCGCAGGGCAGTCTGCTCCAGCGTTTCGCCGGGGTCGGGAGTGCCCTTGGCGAGGCTCCAACGCACTGGGGCAGAACGCCCGCAGAGGACCGTTTCAAGACGCCCGCCGTTCTTGCGGAACACTACCCCACCGGAAGAAACCAAGTTTTCCACCCTGGAAGTTGCTTTCTCTATCATCTCCGTCCATGTGTTGCGCTGGAATAAACGCACCCCAATCGTTCCTGCCCAGATGTTGGCTCACCGGTATTGTAAGCGTCCTTAATCAAGGCAGTCAATTGACCCGGACAGGCCTAGCCGCCGCCGATGGCAGGAACGAAATGAACCTCGCTGGTATCGTTCACCCGCTCCAGCATTCCCATGCGGGCCACATCGCCATCAATGGCTACGGCCAAGTTGGACCGGATTTCGCCGTCTTCCACCAAACGGGCCTTGATGCCGGGGTATTGGGTTTCCAGACCGTCAATAATCTGTCGGACGTTTCGGCCCTGGCATTCGGTCTGCTTGACCCCACCCGTCAGCGATTGAAGCATTGTGGGTATAAATACTTTCGCCACGGCCACCCTCCTGAGCCGATGATTAGCCTCCCAGTGTCCGGTCAGGGCCAGTGTCAGAGTTTGATTTCAGGTTACATTTCCAACGGCGCTGATTCAACCCTTCTTTTTTAGCCTTCTTTCCTTTTCAGCCTTCCTTCCTTAGTAAGGAATCCAGGTAAGGAATCCAGCGCGAAAATGCGCAGGGGCGGGTTCCCAACTCGCCCCTGCTGACCAAATGGCGGGCTAGGGATTAGCCCCCGTTCTGCTCCCACTCCGCTTCCAGTATCTTGCCCGGCGTCATCGGCAGGCTGCGGAGGCGGAGGCCGGTGGCCTCATGGATGCCGTTGGCGATGGCGGCCATGGGGGGAACGATAGGCACTTCGCCGACTCCCCGCACGCCGTAGGGATGGCCGGAATTCGCCACCTCAACGATTACTGTGTCAATCATCGGCAGGTCAAGGGATGTGGGCATCCGGTAGTCCAAGAAGGTCGGGTTCATCATCCGTCCGTTGTTGTCGAAGTAATACTCTTCGTTTAGGGCCCAGCCGATGCCCTGCACCACACCACCTTGCATCTGGCCCTCTACATAGCTGGGATGCACGGCCTTGCCCACGTCCTGGATGGCGGTGTAGCGTGTCACCTCGGTCTTACCGGTATCCGGGTCAACTTCCACGTCGGCCAAGTGGACGGCGTAGGAGTTGCCCTCGCCGGCTGGGTCAACGTTAGACTGCCCGGCGATGGCGCCGCCGGTGCCGGCCAACTGGCGGGCCAGGTCCTTGAAACTGAGCCGCAATTCCGGGTCCGACTTGTGGCGCACCACACCGTCAACATACTCGACGTCTTCTTCGGCAGTGTCCCAGATCTTGGCGGCGCGGGCCATCATTTGCGCCTTGACCGACTCAGCGGCCTCAATAGCGGCGATGCCAGTGGCGAAGGACGTGCGGCTGCCGCCTGTCACCATGGTATAGCCGATGGAGTCGGTGTCCACCACCGTCGGCTTGACGTCCTCGTAGGATATGCCCAGAGACTCAGCGGCCTGCTGAGCGATAGAGGCGCGAGTGCCGCCGATGTCCACAGAACCCATAATCAGGCTGACCGTGCCATCGAAGTTGACGGTGATAACGCAACTAGACTGGAACCCCCGGTTCATCCAGTAACCGGCGGCCACGCCGCGGCCGCGGTTCTTGCCCGTCAAGGGCGTCCGGTAGTGGTCATGGCCTCGGGCCGCTTCCAGGCATTCCACCAAACCAATGCGGCGGGCCACCGGGCCTTCAATGCGGCGGGTGCCTTCCTTAGAGGCGTTGAGCAGACGGAAGTCGATGGGGTCAATGCCAAGTTGCTGGCACAGCTCGTCCATCACTGTCTCTACACCGAAAGCGGCCTGCGGGGAGCCAGGGGCGCGGTAGGCGGAGGTCTTGGGCTTGTTCACCACCACATCGTAGCCGTCCACTTTGCCGTTCTCCACATCGTAGCAGGCGAAGGCGCAAGTCATCGCCTGCATTACCGGCGAGCCGGGGTAGGCGCCGGCGTCCATCGCCACAGCGAGCTGCACCGCGGTGAGGCGGCCGTCATTTTTGGCGCCCACCTTGACTTTCATCCACGAACCGGGGGCTGGGCCGGACGCCTCGAAAACTTCGGCTCGGGTCATCAACTGCTTGACCGGGGCGCCTGCTTTCTTGGACAACGTGGCGGTAATAGCGTCCAGGTAAGCGGTGATTTTACCGCCGAACCCGCCGCCGATTTCCATGGGAGTCACCTTGACTTTGGATACCGGCAGGCGCAGCACATCGGCGACGGCGGCGCGCACGGCGAAAGCGCCCTGGGTGCTGGTCCATAGACTCAACTGACCGTCTATATTCCACATAGCGGTGGAGTTGTGCGGCTCGATGTAACCCTGATGCACCGAGGCAGTGGTCAACTCCCTCTCGATGATTACGTCGGCCTCGGTGAAGCCTTGTTCCGCATCGCCCTTTTCGTAGCTGAGATGAGAGGCTACATTGCTCGGCTTGTCGGCGATCTCGCCCATAGATGACGTGCGAAGCTCTTCGTGAAGCAGCGGGGCGCTATCCTTCATCGCCTCGCGCACGTCCACAACTGCCGGCAGGACTTCGTAGTCAACCTCTATCAATGCCAGAGCAGACTCAGCTACGTGGGCGTTGGCGGCGGCGACGGCGGCAACCGGGTGGCCCTTGTACAGAGCTTTGTCGCTGGCAAGCATATGGTCGGAGGCGAACTTGAGGCGGTTGTAATCGCCGCCCAATTCCTCTCGGGACAAATCGGCGAAGGGAAGGTCTTTGGCGGTGATAATTGCCTTGACCCCGGGGAGGGTTTCGGCCTTGCTGGTGTCTATGGAGCGAATACGGGCGTGAGGGTGCGGGCTTCGCAGCACCTTGGCGTGGAGTAGCCCGGTCAGCTTCACGTCCGCCCCATACTGAGCGCGGCCGGTCACCTTGTCTACCCCATCGGGGCGCACCGGACGCTTGCCGACGACGTTGTATTCGACTTCGGAGAGAACTTGATTCGATGAAGTCACTGCCTGCTCACCTCTGTGTCGCAAAATTCCCCTTTGGGGGCAAAGCGGGGTACACCGGAAAGGCGGCCCGGTTGGGAGCCGCCTTTTTAATTGCTATGAGCGCGCCTGCCTGAATGCGCTTGAGTGATGGCCCGGTTACTTTTCGGGAGCGGCGCTAACCTGAAGCACAGCGCGGACGATTTTGTCGTAGCCGGTGCAACGGCAGAGGTTGCCGGCCAGCCAGTGGCGGATGCGCCCCTCGTCGGCGTCCGGTTCGGCGTCCAGCAGAGCGCGTGAGGCCAGCAGGAAACCGGGGGTGCAGATACCGCACTGCAACGCAGCATTCTCCAGGAAGGACTGCTGCAACGGGTGAAGCCCGGCGGGCGAAGCCATACCCTCGATGGTCTGTACCTCGCGGCCCGCTATTTCAACCCCCAGCACCAAGCAGGAGTCAACGATGCGGCCGTCCAGCATCACGGTGCAAGCGCCGCAGTTACCGTCGTTGCATCCTTCCTTGGTGCCGGTCATCCCAAGGACGTCCCGCAGCACTTCCAGCAAGCTCTGACGGGGCTCGCACAGAAAGTTGGTGTCTTCGCCGTTTATCTTTGCTTGAACGTGAACAACTCCGGGCATCCTTTAGCCTCCCCTGGCCCGCTCGACGGCATTATTGAGAGTGCGGCGCGTCAGCACGCCGATAAGGTGAATGCGCTGGCGAATGGTGCCGCGCATATCGTTGATGGGCTTGGCATCAGCCATAGCCAATTCCGAAGCCTCACGAATAGTTTCATCGGAGACCGGCTTGCCGGCCAGGCTGTCTCCGGCTGCCTGAGAGAAAACCGGGGTAGGCGCCACCGAAGCCAAGGCGACCCGGCCCGACACGAAGTTCTGGCCCGAGGCGTCCAACACTACGGAACTGCCAACGCCAGCCACAGCGATGTCCATTTCGTTGCGAGGGATAAACCTCTGGTAATTGGCGCCCGAGTTGGCTGCGGGCGCGGGGAAGGATATGGAGACCAGCATTTCGCCCTGTTGCAGTGCGTTCTGGCCCGGCGCGGTGCAAAAGTCCTCCGCGGCTATCTGCCGGGTTCCGTTAGGCCCGGCGACGTTGCAGACGCCGCTGAGCGCAATGACCGCGGGTATGGAGTCGCCACTGGGGGCGGCGTTGCACAAGTTGCCGCCGATGCTGGCCCGGCCCTGAATCTGGATGCCGCCGATGAGACCAGCCGAGTCAATCAGCCCCGGATAGGCCGCCGATATAGCCTCGTCCTGATATATGCGATAACACGGCACTGCCGCGCCGAGGGTCAGCCCGCCTTCGGGGGTGTAGGTCATCTGGTTGAGTTCGGGGATGCCTTTGGCGTCCACTACCACATCGGCCAGGCGCCGCCCGGCCCGCATCATAACGAGGATGTCGGTTCCGCCGGCAATTATTCTGGCCCGATCGCCATGCTCATTCAGTATCGAGACGGTTTCGTCGATACTACTCGGAGATACGAAATCAAATGCTTCCAATTGCCCACCTCCTGCGGCGTGAATTATAGCACTACTCGACATAGGGTCAAGCTGTAAGTTACAGTCTCGTGCAATCTGTGAACCGGCTGTGAACCGGCACGGGTTACGGATTAAGGAGGGCCGCCAGCGGTGACCGGACAACCCCAACCCGCCGCCACTTCGACGTCATCAGCCCTTGAACAGGCCCTCCGGCGAGACCGGGCCGTGGTCATCGCCGCCATACTCATCATCGCGACCATCGCATGGGCCTATACCGTTTACGTCGCCGTGAACGGTATGGACATGACGATGGCGGATATGCGCTCCTGGAGCGCCGCCGACTTCAGCCTGATGTTCGCGATGTGGGCGGTGATGATGGTAGCGATGATGGCTCCCTCCGCCGCGCCCATGCTGCTTATGTTCGCGGCAGTGAATCGCAGGCGGCGGGAGCGGAAAGCGCCCTATGTTCCGACAGCCGTTTTCTTGGCAGGCTATGTCATTGTCTGGACGGCCTTCGCAGCAGCGGCAACTGTGGGCAACTGGGGCCTGCACCAAGCCTCGCTGCTGTCCTCGATGATGGGCGCGTCCACCAGCGGGTACTTGGGCGGGGCGCTCCTGCTAGCGGCGGGGGTCTTCCAGTGGAGTCCCTTAAAGTACGCCTGCCTGAAGCAGTGCCGCACACCCATGGGTTTCCTGATGACCTCCTGGAGGGAAGGGCCTAAGGGCGCGCTTCGCATGGGGCTGGAGCACGGGGCCTTCTGTCTTGGATGTTGCTGGGCCTTGATGTTGCTGCTTTTCGTGCTGGGCGTGATGAATCTGGTCTGGATTGCGGCCCTCGCCGCCTTTGTGTTGGCCGAAAAGGTCACGCCCATGAGCGAGTGGGTCAGCCGCGCAACCGGCGTGCTGCTGGCGGGATGGGGCGTCTGGGCGATTGTGGCCGCTGCGCTGTAGGGGGGACGCACAGCCCGTCCGCTCCCTACCTATCACTGTTCAACTCTTGCAAAATGCCGTCTACCGCCGCCGACAGCCCGCCTCGGCGGAGTGTGTCGGCCTTTAACCCGACAACGCCGCCCAGTGGCGGTCGTGCCTTATCTGACACCGCAGCGCGAACCGCTTTCAAGACAGCGCGCCAGGATTGCGAATCGTCCAGCTCCACATCGCGGTCGCCCTTGGGCAGTTCCAGGCAATAGACGCTTCCCGCCCTCTCGTCCGTATTAGGCATTGGCGCAATGACCAGAAGAGGCACGCTCTCTTGTCCCATCCCTAATTCAGCAAGAAACGCGACTTGGGTCGAAGAGACTCCGTGTTGCCCCAAAATCACAAGGTGATGAAAGCCGCCGCCCAATTCTTCGAAGGCGGAGCGGTAGCGTCGAAAGATGTCGTGGGAAGCGTGGTCATCCGGGGACACCAGGAAGATGGCACAGGCGGGGAATGGCGATTCGCCGTTGTTCACAGCCGAGTCCAGTCCTCCTTTCCAGCGGGCCAGCTTATCCAGGTCGTGGCGGTCGGCGTGGCTCAACTGTTGGTCATTGGCGGCGGTCATTGGCGCGCATACCCTCAAACAAGCTAATGATGAACAAAGACTTGGGCGGTTAGCCGTGGTCGTCGAACTGCACCAAAATGCCGTCGGGGTCGTAGACGAAGATGCTGCTAACCCGTCCGTCCGGCGCCGTGAAGCCTTCCAGAGGGGCGGCCAGCTCGACGCCCTTGCTGATCAGTTCGTCGGCTAGAGCCTTGACATCGGAAACGGTGAATGAAATGTGGCTGATGCCCACTTGGTCCAGCTTGATGGGCGCGCCGTCGGGTTCCTCACCCGGGTGGCAAGTCAGCACCAAAGACGGGGCGGTCTTGCCCGGGCCGTAGCGGACGTGGGTGGTGCGCCTGGTTTTGCGGGAGTGCTTGTAGATGCTGGGCAGCCCACCCGTGGTAGTGTCCTGGACCTGATCGAAGTCCACCGTCATCCCTAAAATGTCGCGGTAAAAGGCCAACGACGCCTCCACGTCGCGCACGCAGATGGCGATGTGAGACACCATACTCGCTTCCATAGCCATACCTCCGGGTTATGCAGGGTGAATTCATACTTTCCTTGCCTATGCTAAGGGCAGCGTAATGCTAAGGGCAATGCAAGGTAGTGTCAAAGGCAGCGCATTTCAGGAAACGCCTTCCGCCAGCGGCTTCAGCATCGCGTAAATCACGTGGTTGATGGGGGTAGGCACGCCGGCGGCGCGGGCCGCGCGGACTACCGCGCCATTCAGGGCCTCCAACTCCAGCGGGCGGCCCGCCATAACGTCGGTGTGCATCGAGGCTTGCAGGTCAGCCAGGTTGTCTTCAATGTAGGCCAGCGTAATATCGTGTATATCAGGCGGGAAGTTGACCCCATTGGCGCGGCCCGCCGCTTCGATTTCCCGCAGGCAGCCAACCACCACCTCGCGCCACTCGGGGCGCGGCATAAGCTCGGCGAGGGTATGCCGCGCCATAGCGGTCACGCCAGCCATAGTGGCGATGAACAGGAATTTGGCCCACAGCCCGGCGCGGATGTCACCCGTCAATTCCGCCGGAACGCCGCTGGCGTTAAAGGCGTCGGCGATGTTCCGTCCCCGCTCCGACAGCGAACCGTCCGGCTCACCTAGCACCACGCGCACCACCTCACCCGCCTGCTGCGCCACACCGGGCGAGGGCATACCGGCCTCGATATACACCGCCCCGGCCAGCACTCGCCCGGCGCCGAAAGCGGATGCTGGGGCCAGATAGCTGTCCACGCCGTTTTGCAGGCAAAGCACGGCGGTATCGGGAGCAACCATAGGGGCCATAAGCGGCACAGCAACGGCGTTCTGATAGGTTTTGACGGTGAGCAGAATCAGGTCTACCGCGCCCACATCGCTGGGGGCATCGGTGGCGGCGCAATTGGCGGTAAACTCTTCGCCGTCCCGCACGACGCGCAGGCCCCGCTCACGTATGGCGGCGAGGTGTGCCCCTCGCGCAATCAGCGACACGTCATGCCCGCCCCGCGCCAGCATTCCGCCGAGGTATCCGCCAACGCTGCCCGCGCCCATAACCGTGATTCTCATAGCCCGGCCTCTGTCGCAAGTGTGACGCTGTGAACATACCCGAAGCGGCCGCGCTGGGCAAGCCATTTTTTCTTGACGGGTGCGGCCTGCCTGCGTATTCTTAGGGCCGTCGAATCTAGGGGCTGACGCCCTGATTTCCCCAGCACCGAGAACAAGGAGAAGCGTATATGACGCAGCAGCAGTCGCCTCCACCGATTCCGGCGCCAACTCCGCAGCCGGAGTCGGACTTTTACTTCGAGAAGTGCCGCGAAGGGGAGCTGTGGCTGCGGCATTGCAATGCCTGCGATACTGCCTATTTCTACCCCCGCGATATCTGCCCCGGTTGCTTTTCGCGCGACACCAACTGGATCCAGAGCAGCGGACGGGGATCCATCTACACCTTCGCTATCGTGCACCGCGGGCCAACGCCGCCCTTCCGAGATCGCGCTCCTTACGTACCCGTGATTGTGGAGCTGGAAGATGGGCCGCGTATGCCGTCCAACCTGGTGGAGTGCGAGCCTGACCCCGAAAACATCAAGGTCGGAATGGCGGTCGAGGTAGTTTTTCAGGCGCTGGACAACAACATCACGATACCGTATTTTCGCCCGGTGGCCTAAAGTTTCCTCCCTCAGCGTGAGAGGGTCAGGGTGAGGACGCGCAAATGACGCTCAGAGGTAAAGTAGCAATAGTAACCGGGGGCAGCCGCGGCATCGGCAGGCAGATTTGCCTGGCCTACGCCGAGGCTGGGGCTCAGGTAGTGGTCGCATCCCGAACCGTTAGCGACGTATCTGCGCATTCAGAGTGGCCCAAGTACGCCGCAGGAGACATCAACGACACGGCCCGCGCTATCGCCGTTGCCGGAGGGGAGGCTTTGCCGGTGCAGTGCGACGTGACTTTCGCGGAAGACCTGCAACGGCTGGTGGCGGAGACGTTGCAACACTTCGGGCGCATTGACGTGGTGGTGTCCAACGCGGGCATTGATTGCGAGTCGCCGGTGACCGAGCTGGACGCGGATCTGTTGGACCAGGCGATGGCGACCAACATCCGCGCCCCAATCCTGCTGTGCAAGTACGCTCTCCCGGCGATGATAGCGCAGAAAAGCGGCGGCTCGGTTTTCTGCATCACTTCCGGTGCGTCGCAGGGCTACCGGCCGGGGCGCGTCGGCTACTCGATGACCAAAGCCGCCCTCGACCGCGCCTATATCAGCCTGGCCGAGGAAACACGAGAGCACAACATCGCAGTCAACGTCCTCAGCCCCGGCAAGGTAGATACTTGGATGAACCGCCGGGGGCACTGGCCCGGCACCGGGGACATCCCGATGGACCAGCCCGAAACCATACGCGAGGCGGCCCTTTGGCTGGCCGGGGTCAAGGCAGAGGACTTTTCAGGCCACCGTCTCGAGCGGGCCGAGTTCGGGGTTACGTGGGGGCCGGGAATTTCAGCATAACTGTAACCCTCTCTTTAACACAGGGAGAGGGAACTTTTCGATAGGAGTAAAACAATGACTACTGCACGCACTGTCACCGCAGAAATTTCGCCCAAGCTGGGAGAACTGAGCGCCAATGTGCTGTTTGGAGACGTTTGGGAACGGCCTGAACTGTCCAAGCGAGACCGCAGCCTGATTACCGTAGCCAGCCTCATCGCCCTCTACCGCACCGACCAGCTCCGGGGCCACCTCGGACGCGCCCTGGACAACGGCGTCACCAAGGAGGAGATTTCGGAGATTATCTGCCACATGGCCTTCTACGGCGGCTGGCCCACTGCCGCCAACGCCGCCCGCGTCGCCAAAGAGGTGTTCGATGAGCGGGGCATCTAGCCTTAACTAACTCAGTAGCGCAAAGGCGCAATGACGCAGAGTTATCGAAATCCATTGCGTCATTGCGCCTTTGCGTCAAACCATCCGGCGCATTTACAAACCGGGAGTTGACGATATGGCGCGTATGACTGGCGCGAAATTCATGGCCGACACGCTCAAGGCTTATGGAGTTACTCATGTGTTCCTGGTGCCTGCGATTCTGCGGCGGGCCCTGGCCGAGATGGACTTGAATGGCATCAAGCGGGTTATTACCCACGGCGAGAAGGCCGCCGCCTACATGGCCGACGGTTATGCCCGCGCTTCGGGCAAGCCAGGCATCTGCATGGCCCAGTCGGTGGGCGCTGCCAACTTGGCCGCCGGGTTGCAGGACGCCTACCTGGGCCTGTCGCCGGTCATCGCTCTGACCGGACACAAACGCAGCGACGAACAGTATAAGAACGCCTATCAGGAAATCGAGCACTCCCGCCCCTTCGCATCAGTCACCAAGTTCAGCGCTGTGGTAGACAACGCGGAGCAACTGCCCCATCTGCTGCGGCAAGCCTTCCGCGAGGCCACCACCGGGGCGCCAGCGCCGGTGCATCTGGACATTCAGGGAATGACCGGCGATTTCGCCACCGAAGCCGAAGGCGATTTCGAGGTGTTGTTTGAGTCAACTTTCGCGCAGCTACCGGCGTTCCGCCCCGAGGCCGACCCTGAGAGTGTGCGGGCGGCAGCGCGGGCCCTGACGTCGGCGCAGCGGCCGGTAATCGTGGCCGGCGGCGGCGTAACGTCATCCGGGGCGCAGCAGGAGGTCGTAGAGCTGGCCGAGATGCTGTCCATTCCAGTGGCGACCTCGCTGAACGCCAAAGGGACGATACCAGACAACCATCCACTGGCGGTAGGGGTAGTCGGCTCCTATTCCCGCTGGTGCGCCAACCGGGCGGTGAGCGAGGCCGACCTAGTCTTCTACATCGGCAGCCACACCGGCAGCCAGGTCACCAACGAGTGGCGAGTGCCATCCCCGGGCACTCCGGTAATTCAAATAGACATAGACCCCGCAGAACTGGGCCGCACCTACCCGGCCCAAGTGGCGATGCACGGCGACGCCAAGGCAACTCTTAGGCGCATGATTGAGGCCCTGGAGCCCATTGGCGGACGCAGCGAGTGGACGGCGCGAGCGCAACAGTTGGTACAGGAATGGCGGGACGACGTAGCTCCCCGTGTCAATTCCGACGCAGTGCCCATCATCCCAGAGCGGCTGTGCCACGAAATCACCCAATTTCTGCCCTCAGACGCGATGCTGGTGACCGACACCGGCCACGCCGGCATCTGGACCGGCAGCATGATTGACCTCAACCACTCCGCGCAGAGCTACATCCGCTGCGCCGGATCGCTGGGCTGGGGGCTGTCGGCGGCCATGGGGGCCAAGTGCGCCCTACCCGACCGCCCGGTGCTTTGCTTCAGCGGCGACGGCGGCTTCTGGTATCATATCGCCGAGCTGGAAACGGCGGTGCGCAACAACATCAACGTGGTCACCGTCATCAACAACAACAGCGCTCTCAGCCAGGACCAGCGGGGGGACGAACGAGCCTACGCCGGACTGGAAGGCGGCCACCCCGAGGAGCTGTGGAGCTTCACCAACACCAACTTCGCCCGCGTCGCCGAGTCCATCGGCTGCTTCGGCATCCGCGTGGAGCGCCCCAGCGACATCCAGAGCGCACTGGAACAGGCCTTTGCTTCCAACCGCCCTGCGGTGGTAGACGTAGTCACCGACCCCCTAGACAGCCTAGCCCCGGTTCCGTGGAGCCCGTAAGCGACGGGCCTCGAAATAGCCCCCTCACCCTCTTCCTCGGGAGAGGGCATCTCCAATACAGGGGCGGGCCTCGTGCCTGCCCCTTCTTCATTTGGCGCAATTGTCTGAGATTTCAGAATTTGGAGGAATCCTGAAAGTAACGATGTACCTGATACACCTGCCGCGAGCGCGGGACAGGTTCGTTTCTTTACTTCACCACACGTCCCTGCGATCTTGCCGTTTCGCGAGGGACAACAATTCCGCCTGCCGCTCTTTCCCGTCCGGCTCATTTGGCTGACCCAGCATACTCCACAAGACCAACGGGAGCGGCACCCCTATGAGTAGTAACCAAATCAGTCCTCCAACGAATACCCCCAGGATCGTCACAAGCATGAGCGCCAGTAGAACCGTCATAACCTTGGGAGAGCGAACCATTTTCTGCAACAAACTGAACACAACTCTCCAATTCCAAGTTCGCCTTGCAACAGGGCGACGCAAGTTCAATATATCATTGCCAACCTGAAAAAAATCCTTATCGAACTTACGCAGTTGAAAGCAATTTCGCATGAAAACTATCCTCTCTCATCCTGTCCATCCATGCCAGTAACATAATTCAGACCAAAGAAAAGACTTTATGTCATGCTCCCTTAACCCGCCCCAAAAACTCCCGCGCCGCATCGTAGTTCCGCGCCCCGCCGCGCCGGATGGGCGGCATCAGGTAAACATTGCGCAGCCCGGCCTCCTGGAACCGATGGTACAGCTCGACCGCTATATCCACGCCGGAAAGCCCCCCCTCCAGTTCATGCTTCACGCCGTCGGGGACGGGGCTGAACCGGACGCCGTCCGGTTCCAGGATTTGCAAGCCATAGAACACCGGGACAGACAACTCGGCGCCGGTCTGCCGCCGGTAGCTGTCGCGGAAGCGATGGGCATCATCCGGGTTGAAGATAGGCTGGGAAATCAGGAAATCCACTCCCGCCATCACCTTTTGCGCCGCCAGGGCCGCCTCGGGTTCAATACCCCGCCCTAAATCACCTCGCCCTAAATCAAAAGTCGCGCCGATGCAGAACTCGGTTGGTTCCCGCAGGCGGCTGCCCCGGAAGTCCACGCCTTGGTTCATAGCGCGAATCCCGGCGATGAGCTCTGTGGGACGGTAGTCGTCTGCCGGTTTGATCTGGGTCAGGTCGCGGTCACTGAATGGGTCGCCCTGCACCACCACAACGTTCTCCAGATCCAGCATCTGCGCGCCCAGCAGCAGCGACTGGATCGCCAGCCGGTTCATATCGCGGGTGGCTAGGGTGAAGATGGTTTCCTTGCCCATTTCGCGGCGGATGACGGCGGCCAGCATAGCGGAGTTGGCGCGGACTGCCAGACCGGGGTTATAGGCGACGGAGATGAAGTCGGCGGGAATGTCAGCCCTGCGCGCTTCAGAGATGCTGCCGGATTTGGGAGGTGAGAAATCGCAGATAAAACCGGGGTGGCCTGTGGATTCGTAACAAGAATCAAGAACCTTGACCACAGCTTGGCCCTCCGGCAGGGATAAGGGATGCCCCGCCCTTGACCCTCTCCCGGCTAACCTCCTCCCGGAGGGAGAGAGAACTTTTTATGAGGTAATCGTCTGGTCGCAATAGCCGCGGAAGAGGTCTATGGATTTTTGTTCGGAAAGGCCAACGAAGTAACGGTAGCCTATAATGTACTCCATCACGTCGCGCGCCAGCATCAGCAGGTTTTCGCGAGGATCTGAGAGATGGAACAGGCTGTCTACACCTTCCTCAAGTCCGACGTAAAGCGTGTCCTCCAGCAACATCGCATCCCGGCGCTCCATATCGTTGCGGCGCATCCAGCGGGCGAAGACGAAGGGCAGTTCGGTAAAGCGTTGCCATTCTTCGCCCAGATCGTAGCGGTGACCATATCCGCGCATACCACGGCGGCGGCGCAGAGCTGCATCTCCGGAGATGACCAGCGCGTCGTGCTCGTCGGTGGGCTGAACGAGTTCGGGAGCGCCTTTCTGGTATTTCTTGGCGAGGAGTACCTGAAGCAGTTGCACTGTGGTTGGATCCACTTCGGAAAGGGCGATCCGTCCGCCTTCGAGTTCCTCGATAGGCACACGGGAATAGACCAGATTGCTGCCGGAGCGGGTAGCGGACGACAAGCAGAAACCGGCAACGGGAGTGGCGAACTGTTCCATCCCGAAGCTGTCGGTAAGAGGGACCGGCCCGCCGTCTATCTCGCCCTCTCGGATGGCATGGGCCACGTCATTCAGGCCGATGGGCCGCAGTTCCACCCCGCGCCGCTCCATATCAATGTAAAAAGGCTCGAAACTTAGCTGAGAAACCTGACCAACTCTAATCGCCATCTTTTTACACCACTTGCCAGAGCTTTACGAAAGAGAGAAGCAACAACCTAGCCGTCACTCGTATAGCTGCCGGGCTTTCACTGAATTGCAGCTTTCGATTCTATGCAACGGCCAATTATCAGTCAAGCTAACTAGGGTTTGTATAGGGGTGTGCAAAACTCAGGGCGGAGAAAAGTGGAGGACGAATCACGTCATACCGCGGCGGTTTGCGTAATCGGGCAGGGCGCACGGCAGGGGTAATAATTGGGCATCCGGCGTAATCTCCGCTCCGCCGGGGCGCGGCTTCAATTCCGGCAATAGATACTTGGGCAGGCGCCCCGCTCCTTCTTCTTGTGCGCCATCTTTACGCGCCCTATGCTGTAAGTTCAGGTTGCGCGCTGGGTTCTTGGGCGTATCGCCTTTGGCTGTATGTGGGCAAATGCAGACGCTCGCCATTAAGCAGGCTCTCTATGCTGAACCCCTGTATCACCGGGTATTTTCCCAAGGAGTCCTTGAACCTACACTTGTACCGATGTTTCTCCACGGTCGGCATATACTTGCCGAAACAGACCATCACCCCAGCGGTAGCCTTGTAGTTGTCTACGGTGGTTTTGAGGGCTTTCACCGCGTCTACCGTTACACGGCCGCCTTTGACTTGGACTATGGCGAGTTCCGCCTTCACCTTTCCCTCCTTCACCTTTCCATCGAACCGGATGGGATAGAACTTCAGCACACCGTCCACTCCTCCGTCCGGGCCTCTCGTTCCCGGCGAATGGAACATACCCTCGGCTCCTATCTCGCCGCAGACCCACTTCTCAAACTCGAACTTGTCCCGATCCGCCAGTTCCTCGGCTTCATCTATGCTCACCGGAACCTTGTGCACTATCACGTCATCGGTGGTCAAGGTTGGAAAGTTGTTGAGTATCCGCTTTCGCACCAACCCGGTGGCGAAGGCAGAAATGTCCACGCCTATCCAGCGGCGCCCCAGCTTCTCGGCGGCGTGCACCGCCGTGCCGCAGCCGCAGAACGGGTCCAACACCAGTCCGTCAGGCGGCGATGACGCCTTGATGATGCGCTCCAATAGGGCCAACGGCTTCTGCGTCGGGTAGCCTAGCTTCTCTCTTGAAAGACTTTTAATCATTATCGAATCAAGTATATCGCCGTTGGAGCAATTCCACGTGTCTTCGATAGGTATACCCTTCCCTGTAGGCAATTGCCCATCACGCCGGACATACCCATCGGGGTAAGGCAGATACTCTTTGTTAAATTCCTTGATAGCTGCCGGGGAACGCACGTAATACAACAGTGTGTCGTGGTTCCGAATCCAGCCGCGTTTCTGTGTCTTAAAGCCTGACACCCATCCAATCCGCCAAATTATCTCGTTACGGAAATTCTGTTTGCCGAAGATAGCGTCCATCACGGATTTGAGGTAATGACTGGCGGTGAGGTCGCAGTGCAGGTAGATGCTGCCTGTCGGCTTCAGCACCCGGCGCATTTCCAGCAAGCGGATAGCCATATTCAGCAGATAGGCGTCCAGCCTGGACTTGGAGTTCTTACCCCCCCCCCGCTTATGTCAATTTGACGGGCTATCTTTACAATATCCGCCAGCAGCCTGGTCTGGGGACCTTTCGACAGTTTCGACAGCAGGGCGTCCTCTTTGCTGCCCCAAGTCCAAGTATCCTTGAACGCCTCTACCGGGCGGGCATCCTTGTCCTTGCCTTTGAAGGGCAGATTATAGATGCTCTTGGAGTTGAAGGGCGGGTCGAGGTAAATCAGGTCTACCGAATCCGTCGGCAGGGCCAGTTCGTCATTCAGGACATTCAGGCAGTCGTCGGCGTACAGGACACGGTTCAACACAGCGTTACCCTCTGACAGGGAATTATATGGGAATTATATCGCAAACTACCCAACAGCCATTCTGGTCTGTGTCCCCCCCCCCCAGACAAGTGGGGCCTCAGTTTGAGCGAAAATCAGAGTATATCTCTTGGCGGTATATGTCAAATCCGCGCTTCGCAGGTTTATTCTGCGTTGTGTGTTAACCCGGTAATTCCCAAAACAAAGAGGCAGGCGAAATCGCCTGCCTCTTTGACAATTCCGGGTTGAGCATCCCTGATTTTCGCCGTTTCCGGTTGCTTTCGCAGCAAATTATTGGTACAATAGTTCTGCATTCATAAAAAGCGAAACCGCACAGGAGTTAGCAGCTCCGCGCGGTTTCTAAACCACTTGAGGAAGTCAGGTTCCTGTGGTCTTCAACAATAGTACAACAAATTGCCCTTTTGTCAAGAGTCCGTGCCCGCCGCCTTTTCCCGATCTGGCGGAGTTGCGTTTCCAACTGGATCGGATTGACTTAGACGGCATCCTGTCCGGGCTAAAGGGCCGCCACTCCACCGGACGCAAGCCCTTCCCCCGCCGCCCCATCCTGCGCGCCCATCTCGCCGCCTACGCCCTGGGCGTCCCCAATGTCTCCGCCTTGGTGCGGCGCCTCCAGAATGACCCGGCCCTCCGCTCCGTCTGCGGGTTTACCAGCCGTCTGCCTCACCGCACCACCTTCTGCCGGGTGTTCCAGTTCCTCGCACTGGAGTGCGTGGCGCAGGTGGAAGCCTGCTTCGGCAACCTCACCCGCCGGTTGGCGGAGCTTTTGCCCGGCTTCGGTCAGGATATAGCCGCGGACTCCACCACCATCCCGGCCTGGGCCAACCCCAGCCGCAAGTCCAGCAGGCGCAACCCCGGCGGCCCCGCAGACCCCGAAGCCTCGTGGACCAGGAAGCACAGCGCCCAAGACGAATCCGGCGAGGAATGGGTCTTCGGCTATAAGGTCCACGCCGTTGCCGACGCCAACTTTAACTTGCCCATTACCATGACGGCGACCACCGCCAGCCGGAACGATTCCCCGCTACTACAGCCCCTGCTGGAAAAGGCCGAATCGCAAAACGGATGGTTTAGCCTGGGGCCGGGTTCGGCGGTCATGGCTGACCGGGGTTACGATTCCCGCTCCAATAACGAATACGTCCACCGCAGGGGAGCCGCCCCGGTGATACACAAGCGCAAGCCCTCCAATGGTCAACTTCACGGCGGCATCTACACCACCGATGGCGTCCCCGTCTGTCTGGGCGGACAGGAGATGATGTACGTCCGCACCGACCCGGAAAGCGGGCAACACCTGTACCGCTGCCCGCCGGAGGGCTGCCGCCGCCAGGGACAGGTCCGCGGCTACGCCGCCTGCGGCGACTGGGGCTGGGAGGACCCGAAGCAGGACATCCGGCTCTTCGGCGGACGCATCCGCCGGGGCAGTCCGCAGTGGCGGGAAAAGTACGCCAAACGGTGGAGCGTCGAGCGGATGTTCAGCCAATGGAAGTATCCGGGCCGCCTGGAGCGGCACCGTTACTTCGGTTTAGCCAAGGTGCGGATGCACGCCATGTTTCAGATGCTGATGTCCCAGGCCATCGCCCTGGCCGCGGTGAAGCAACCGGACTGCGCCGCCCTGTGACAACCGGCGCCGGAGTTGCTGGCCGCCTGGCTGAAACCGGCCCGCCATTTCCTTCCGGCGCGGCGAGACACGGCTTGTCATGCCGGTTCGCCGCTCATTCCCCAACATCATTGCTGCTTAGCCCCGCTCTAGTCCGTAGGGCAATTCCCTATCCCTTTACCGGCTCGCCCAACAGTTGAACGGCAGCCCGCAACACTCCCCCCGCCGTTCCTGAAACCGCTGCTATACTGATTGAATTCGTCACCAGCAATCTTCAACCCAAGATTTTGCACACCCCTAGGTTTGTAGTAAACTCAAGGCATCGCCTCAAAACATGCTCCCTCAAAGCATCGCGAGGAAGGCTAGAGAGGAAGGCTAGATATGGTTAGGCGACTGCGATTCATAACGATTCTGCTGGCTCTGTGGCTCGCGGCCTTGGCGGCGACATGGCCGGCATCGGCCCCTGCTCTTGTAAGGGCAGAGGGAGGGGTCAAGGTGGTGGAGGCCACGGCGGAAAGCAATTTCCCCGATGGTATAGTGTTTCACGTTGCCGCAGAAAGCCCCGGCATCATCGACGAGGTAAGGGTCTTTTTCAAGAAGGCCGACCAGAGCGGACGGAGCGCCTATCGCTCGTTTGAGTTCGAGCCGGGAGAACGCGTCGAAAGCGAGTCTATGGTGTCCACGTCTGGGAGCGGTGGTTACTTCCCGCCTGGCACTAAAATCAGCTATCACTTCGAGGTGCGCGACAAGGCCGGCGACCTGGCCCGCACTGAAGAAACCGAGTTCGTCTACATAGACAACCGTTTCCAATGGTTTACCGTGTCCGACGACCTGATTACCGTCTACTACTACAGCGAGTATGTGGAGGAGCGGGCGCGTATTATCCTCGAAGCGGCCCGGCAGACCATGGGCGATATGGTAAAGGTGCTGGGCATCGCCCCCACTGAACCGTTGAGGATTGTGGCCTACAACAATTACCGCCATATGTCCATGGCCCTGCCCTTCCGGTCGGCGGCGGTGAACCAGGATCTGCAGGCTCAGGGTATGGCTTTCACAGACGAGCGAGTGCTGCTTGTGCACGGGTTCGATGCCACCGTAACAGGCACGGTTTCCCACGAGTTCACCCACCTGCTGGTGGCCGAGGCCGCCGGCGGCACTTCCGCCGCCGTTCCGGCGTGGCTCAACGAGGGTCTTGCGGAGTACGGCAACATAGACCAGACCGACGACTACGACGCCGCCCTGCGCTATGGCGTCTACACCCGTCGCATCCGCCCCCTGTGGTACTTGCAGTCGTTCACGGGTGAGCCTGATGACATACTCATCGCCTACGGGCAGGGCAAGTCGGTGGTCAGCTTTATGGTCCGGGAATGGGGCGAGCATCGTATTTCCGAACTCTTCAGCGTGGTTCGCCAGACTCAGGATATAGACACCGCGCTGATGCGGATCTATGGCGTTGACCAGTACGGGATGGATACGGCATGGCGGCTGTCGCTCGGGCTGGAGCCGCTGCCCTCCCCGGAAGAACTGGAAAACCGTATACAGGAACCCGAGGAATCTTCAGGGGATGAAGGGGAAGCCGCGGCCGACGCAGAACCGGAAGCCGGGGAAACTTCCGCCGAGTCTTCTGAGCAGGAAGGAGCAACCCCGGAACCGGCGGCAGAGTCTACCCATGCGCCACAACCAAATCGAGGCGAAGACGGCGGCGCGCCGTCTGGCTGCTCCGCTCCGCCGGACGGAGCGGCATCCATCGGTTTGGGTACGCTGGCGCTTATGGCTGGCCCCCTAGGGCTGGGGGCGCTGCCCTTCCTCTCAGGTCGCCGGAAGCGCGATGGGAACTCTACCGGGTCCTCGGGTTAAAGGCGTCGTTTACTGCGTCACCCAGCAGGTTGAAGGTAAAGAGCAACACCACTATCACTCCAGCCGGGAACAACAACAGATGGGGGTTCGTCCGCAATACCGAAAGGCTGCCGTTTTCGAAAATCATCACTCCCAGGCTGGGCGTAGGCGGCTGGATTCCGATGCCTAGGAAGCTGATCAGCATTTCGGCGCCGGCCACCGCGCCCAGGCCGGCGGATACCGTCACTATCACCGGCCCCATCACGTTGGGCAAAACGTGCCGGAACAGCACACGGGGCGTGCGGCAGCCGATGGAGCGGGCGGCGTCCACATACTGCTCCTCCCTTGCTTGCAGCACCTGGCCCCGCACCAGCCGCGCCATACCGAACCAAGAGAATATCGCCAAGGCCAGCGACAGCGCGAAATAGTCGGCTATTCCCAGCCTGATGATTTCGACTCCCAGAGCATCTTCGACTCCCCGCAGCCATTCCCTCATCGGCTGGCGCACGGTGGAGACCATAATCAGCACCAGAAACACTTCCGGGAAGGACGTGCTTATCTCACCCACCCGCATGATTATGGTGTCGGCCAACCTCCCGAAATAACCTGCCGCCAGCCCCAGCGAAACGCCCAAGAGCAGGCTGCCAGTGGTCACTGTCGCCACGGTCAGGATGACGGTAGTCCGCAAGCCGTAGATGACGCGGGTCAGGATGTCGCGGCCCAGCCGGTCAGTCCCGAAGGGGTGCGTGAGGCTGGGGGGCTGCTTCACTATCGCCAGATTTTGGTCGTTATAGCCATAGGGCGTAACCAGAGGGGCAAAAATACCAGCGCCATACAGCAGCAGGATAACGCTCAGACAAGCGACTCCAATCTTGTTGGACAGCAGCCGCCGCAGGGAAATTGCCCAATAACTGCGCCCCTGTTCCGGAACCGTCAGCGCACCAGCGCCCCTTTGACCGCTAAGTAGCATAGCCCTGACCCAGACGTATCCTAGGATCCAGCACGGGGTAAATCAGGTCCACCAGCAGATTGGAAAACACGAAAATCGTTGTGCCTATAAGCAGGGCGCCGTCTATTATCGGAAAATCGCGGGCGAAGAATGCCTCGATGAGCAGATTGCCCACGCCTGGAATGCCGAAGTAACGTTCGACCACGAAAGAGGTAGTCAAAAGGCCCGACAGTGAAAACCCCACGTGAGTAATCACCGGAATCATAGAGTTCCGCAGTATGTGCCTCAGACGCACCGTCATTTCCGGCAAGCCTTTGGCGCGGGCCGTGCGGACGTAGTCGCTGCTGATAACCTCCAGCGTACTAGCGCGCACTAGCCTGGCAATCAAGGCCACGCCAACAACGCCCATAACGATGGCCGGCAGGATGATGCGGGTATCAAAGAATCCGCCCCAGCCATGAGTAGGCAGCACATCCAGCTTCCAGGCAAAGACCCACAGCAGACCCGGCCCGGTAACGAAGACCGGCACCGACTGCCAAAAGAGCGTCATAGACACTGCCGCCGGGTCCATCAGGGTGCCTTTCCGGAGCGCGGCAAAGAGTCCGATGGGAACGCCCAGACCGACCGCCAATGTTAGCGCAGCGATGTTCAGTTGCGCCGAGACCCACATCTTGCTTCGCAGCAATTCGGCCACTGTACGGCCCCGGTATTTCAGGCTCTCGCCGAAATCGCCTCTGGCTACCTGTCTGAGATATCGCCCGTACTGGACGAAGATGTTGTCGTTCAGGCCCAGCCGCTCCCGGATGCGCTCCGCTGCAACCGGGTCATACTTGGTCCCCATCATAACCTCCACCGGGTCTCCCGGCCCGTACCGGCCCAGCACAAAAGTCACGAAGGACACGATGAGCAGTATGACCGGCAGCCACAGCAGTCGGCGCAGGATGTAGGGGGCCATGCGTTCCGGCGGCTCCTATTCCTCGGTCAGGTAGACGTATCGCATACGTGGGATGATCAGCGGCGGCAAAAAGAAGTCGTGCACATTGGGCTTGATCAGCAGTTTGGTATCCCCGTCGAACCAAAGCGGGATCCAGGGCGCGTCGTCCAGGATTTTTTGCTCGGCCTGGTTGTAGAGCGAGTATCGGAGTTCGGTATCGGTTTCGACCCGAGCCTTCGTCAGCAGCTCATCCACCTCGGGGTTACTGTAGTGGGTGTGGTTGTTGGAGCTTTCAGTGTGGAACAGGAAGTCCAAGAAGTTCTCCGGGTCGGGATAGTCGGCAATCCAGCCGATATCGAACATCTGGAACCGGCCCTTGTGCAGGTCTTTCAGGAAGGTGGCGAATTCGGTCTGCTGGAACTCAGTGGTGATGCCCAAGTTCCGCTCCCACATCTGCAACACAACTTCCATGTCCAAACTGACATTTGCCCCAAAGCTGCCCGGGGTAGTAATGGTAATGGGCGGCATATTCGCCAGGTCATTTCCATATTTGGATTCTTCCAGCAGTTGCCTGGCCTGAACCGGGTCAAATTCGTAACCCTGGACGCTCTCGGCGTATCCAGGAAAGTTGGGCGGCAAGATGCCGTCGGCAGGCTCCACCATATCGCCCAGCACTATGCTGGCGATTTCCTGCTTATCTATGGCGTAATTGAGGGCTTGGCGCACCTTCACGTCGTCCAGCGGCGGTTCGTTGACGTTCATACCGATGTAATTGACGCTGAAGTTGGGCGGTGCAGTTCGCAGTTCCGGGTACAGCTCATTATCAGGGTCGTTGAGCCGGTCGAGGTCGGCCAAGCTCACGCCGGCGATGTGTATTTCGTCGTTCTCGTACATCAGTAATTGCGTGCCGCCGCTGAGAATGAACTCCACTTCCTCCAATTTGGGCGCGCCGAGGTGGTAGTTTTCGTTGCGGGCCAGCTTCAGGGTCTCGCCCACTCGATACTCGGCGAGGCGGAAAGGGCCGGTGCCGTTGGGCTCGCGGAACCAGTTGCGGGGATTGGCATCCACATTTTCCTTGTCCAGCACAAATCCCGTGGGGTAGGTGAGCTTGGCAAGGAAGTAGGACTTAGCTTCGTCTATGGCTATCTCAACCCTGTGTTCATCAATAAAGCGCACCCCGGAAATGGTGGGCGCGTCGCCAGCCACTTTCTCCTTCACGCCGACAATGTCGCCCAGGTACTGATCCACCGCCGGAGACTCGGTAAGCGGATTGGTGGCCCGCTCCAGAGACCATATAACGTCGTGGGCCGTGACCGGCTTACCGTCATGGAACACTGCATCGGGGCGCAGGTGAAAGGTGTAGACCCTACCGTCTCCGCTTATGTCCCAGCTTTCCGCCAGGTCCGGCACGATGTCCAGATTGGGGTCAATGGTCACCAGCCCCCCAAAGACTTCGACGATAATGCGGGCGGAGGTGGCGTCGGTAGTCAGGTGCGGGTCAAGGGTAGGCGGGTCAACGTAAAGCTGCACGAACTTGGCGGCGCCGGGGGCCGCGCCCTCTTCCGGCGGAGATTCCTCTCCAGCAGCCGGGGAGGCCGGAGCCGCCGCTGGCGCAGAAGTGGCGGCGGGGCCCGGCGTTTCAGTGGGCGTTGCGGCCTCGCCTCCGCAGGCCGCGAGCAACATCAGCGCTACTAATCCAGCGAAAATTCCAATGGTTCTATACGTGCTTACGATTTTCATGCCCACAGTCCTGCTGCGCCCATTCTTTCCTGTCCCTGCTGAAGAATAAGCGTGCCGATGTTAGCGCAATCTTAATTGCGGTCAATTTTATTGCGGTGTCAATTTTATTGCGGTATTGTATGCGTCCAACTCGCCAAGTTTCAATTAAGGCAACTCACAGAGTGGCAGGGCAGTGTAGCAGTTTGGCGCATTTTTCAATCTGATTGCCAGCCAGACTGATCCACTGCCAGAGGCGCGATACGCTTGTAACGGCTGCAGGTATTTGTTAGCATAATAGCGCGTGGCGAGCGTAGCCGAGTGGTCAAGGCGCCTGTCTGTGGCACAGGAGATCACGGGTTCGAACCCCGTCGCTCGCCCCAGCCGTTCCTTCGTAAACCCTAGTGCCGTAAACCCTAGCGCGGAAACCTTCATGCGCCTGTAGCTCAATGGATAGAGCACTGGGCTTCGGACCCAGGGGTTGCGGGTTCGAGTCCTGCCAGGCGCGCCACTCTTCACAGTCTCAAGAGAAAGGCCAGCAAGGTTCTTTCATCGGCCTCTTGCTATGCCTCTTATACGTTGTTTTGCCGCAGTCCGGATTTATTCTGCGGCATTCCCTTCCCTGCTAATGATAAAATAGCAATCCCAAAGGCGCGGCTTTTTCTGATTGACGCCGCGCAGGCAGAGCGCAGGAGGCTGCCATGGCATTCAGGACAAACATTGATCCGGCGGCGCGGGACTACGTGTTGCAGACGGCCGAGGACGCCGACGTCAAGTTCATCCGCCTCTGGTTTCCCGACATCCTGGGCAACCTTAAGGGGTTTGCCATCAACGCTGCCGACCTGCGCGACGCCATCGAGGAGGGCGTTGGATTCGACGGCTCAGCCATCGAGAGCTACGCCCGCTCCGACGAAAGCGATATGCGAGCCTTCCCCGACCCCAACACCTTCACCCTACTGCCCTGGCGTCCGCAGCAAAACGCAGTGGCCCGGATGTTCTGCGACATCCAGCGGCCCGGCGGCGACATCTTTGAAGGCGACTCAAGAGCGGTTCTAAAGCGCAATCTGGAGCGACTGGCCGGAATAGGCTATACCTACTACGTCGGAACTGAATTGGAATACTTCTACCTGAAGAGTCCCGATGAACCCGAGCCGCTGGACCGTGGCGGCTACTTCGACCAGCTTTCCAGTCAGCCGGCAAGCGATCTGCGCCGCGACACCGTTCTAAACCTGGCCGAGATGGACGTTCCAGTAAAGTATTCCCATCACGAAGCCGCCCCCAGCCAGCACGAGATTGACCTGCAATACACCGATGCGCTGGCGATGGCAGACAGCGTGATGACTGCGCGTCTGGTGGTCAAGGAGTTGGCGCAGATAAGGGGCGCCTACGCCACCTTTATGCCCAAGCCTATCCCAGGTGTCAACGGCTCCGGGATGCACATACATCAGTCGCTGTTTAGAGGGGAGCATAACGCCTTTTTCGACGAGGACGACGAGCATTATCTGTCTGAGGTGGGACACAAGTTCATAGCTGGATTGTTGCGTCACGCCCCAGAGATTACCTTGGTCACAAACCAGTGGGTGAACTCCTACAAGCGGCTCATACCCGGGTTCGAGGCTCCGGCTTACGTTTCGTGGTCGCACGTCAACCGGGCCGATCTGGTGCGGGTGCCGGCATACAAACCGGGCTACGAAAGTTCCATGCGGATTGAATACCGCGCCACGGACTCTGCCTGCAACCCTTACCTCGCCTTCAGTGCGATGCTGGCGGCGGGCATGAAAGGCATCGAAGAGGACTACCCGCCCTCACCTCCCGCTTCCGGCAACGCCTCCCAAATGGGCCAGGAGCAACGCCAGACCCTAGGCATACGCTCCCTGCCCAGCAGCTTGGGGCACGCCATTTCACTGGCTGAAGACAGCGACCTGCTGCGAGACGCCCTCGGCTCTCACATTTTCCCCAGCTTCATCCAAAACAAGCGAATGGAGTGGGAAGAATACTGCTCGCAAGTCACCGACTATGAAATCAGCCGTTACCTGCACCGACTGTAGCCTGCCCTTACTAGCGCAATCAGGGAAAAGCGAGGCCCCCGAAGATTGGGGGCCTCGTTTTCTGCACCGCTCAGGGACCGGCGCTAGGACCAGTATTCACAGATTCCACCAGGGTGGCTTTCGCCGGAGCCGCCTCCGTCGGCGGAGACCGGCACGACCGCTGCGATGATCAGCAACGCCACGAACAGAAGCGGAATGATGATTCTTCGCATGAATCTCCCTTATCACGATCACGCAGTGCGTTAGGCTGCCTTAAACCCTCGGCGCGCCAAAAGCAAGCCGCAACTGCTCCGAGAGAAGTTCCAAAAGGAGAAATTCCAAAAGTCGTAACGTCCCTTCGGTTAGCCCTTGGGGGCAAGGGGCGTGGCGGACTGCCCGGCATCAGTGGGTGAAATCTAATGCCTTGGCGCATCAAAAAATAACCTCGCGCAGGTAATTGGCAAATGCCGACAGCGTTGTTGCACTAGACCGGCAGTGCTAGACTATACGCGCTTAAATTGCTGGTGGTTGATTATGCCCGTCAAGAAAGCTGTCATCCCCGCGGCCGGTTTGGGCACTAGGTTTCTGCCAGTGACCAAGTCTGTCCCCAAGGAACTTCTGCCCATCCTCGACCGTCCGATGCTTCAATATGTGGTGGAAGAGGCCGCCGAGGGCGGAGTCGAGGAAGTAATTATAGTCACGTCTCCCGGCAAGGAAGGCATTGCGTCCTACTTTCAGCCTTCACCTGAGTTGGAGCGTCGGCTGTCCGAGAACGGCTCCCAAGACCTGCTGGACAAGGTGTTACAGGCATCGCGGATTGCCAAGGTGTCTTTCGTGATACAGGAAGAGGCGCTAGGACTGGGCCATGCCGTGCTGATGGCCCGAGACGCTGTGGGCGATGAACCTTTCGTGGTCATACTGCCCGATGACATTGTGCATCCTTCTACAACCTCAGGGGGAACCGGGCCGGGGGTGGTCGCGCAGATGTCAGCCATTTTCGACCGCACGCAAGCCGGGGTGGTGGCGGTGGAGCAGATGCCCTGGGAGACGGTGCATAACTACGGCGTAGTGGACTCCATCCCCGCGGGCGATGGGCTGCACCAAGTTCGGGGGCTGGTGGAAAAGCCGCCGCGTGAGGAAGCGCCATCAAACTTGTCCATCGTCGGACGCTATATACTGCCTCCGGAAATTTTCGACTGCCTGGAACGCACCCGTCCGGGGGCCAAGGGCGAGATTCAGCTAACCGACGGGATCTCGCTGCTGTTGGAAATCGCCGAACTCTACGCCTACGAGTTCCAGGGCATCCGCTACGACGGCGGTCAGCCGCTGGGGTTGCTCCGCGCTTCGCTGGAGTACGCCCTCCGCCGCGACGACACCCGCGCCGCTGTCCGCGAGCTGCTGCGGGATATTGACATTAAGTAATCCCTTTCTTTATAAGTAATCTCCTTTCCTCGAGGGAGAGGGTTAGGGCGAGGGCGCAACCTTGACTACCATTCAAAGCCAACAGGATAACATAGACTCGCTACGGGCCGCCCTACTAGAACTGCTGGACGGCATGAACTACTGCCTCGACTGGAAGCCGGACGAGTCGGACTGGTCAGCGAGGGAGATTGTTTACCATCTTCTGGACACCCCGTCCGGTGGCATGGCGGCAGTAGTGAAGGGCATCGTGTCGGGCGAAATCAGCGAGTACGAAGTCTGGTCCGACCACACCAATGTCACCGAGGCACGGGCCACGCTGGACATGGACGAGGTTGAAGCAGACATTGGGGGTTTCTTCGGGGTGTTCAGCAAGGCTTTGGAGGCTGCCAACGACCCCGATCTAGAAGGCCGGCGCGTGCTGATGCACCAACGCACGCGCGGAGAAGACTTGGAACGCACACTGGGCACGGCCCTGACCGCCTTCGACCGCCATTGGCGAGCGCACCTGGAACAGTTGGGTAGACTGCGGGAAGCACTGGGGTTTTAAGGGGCAGAGATTCCTCGAATTAACCCGCTTCGTTCACTTGAATTGAACTTCAGAGCGCGCATCGCGATCCTGTATGATTACCCCTCGCCGCCCACTTCCAGCAGCGTGAGAAACGCTTCCTGTGGGATCTCCACCTGGCCGACCATCTTGAGGCGCTTCTTGCCTTCCTTCTGGCGTTCCAGCAGCTTGCGCTTGCGGGTTATGTCGCCGCCATAGCACTTGGCCAGAACGTCCTTGCGCATGGCGCGGACGGTCTCGCGGGCGATGATTCGGCTGCCGATGGCGGCCTGAATCGGCACCTCGAATAGCTGGCGGGGGATAGTCACGCGCAACCTTTCCACCACTCGGCGGCCTTGGCTCATTGCCTGGTCTCGGTGGAGGATCATAGACAGAGCCTCCACGGGCATATGATTGACCAGGACGTCCACCCTGACCAGCGGCGCCTTGCGGTAGCCTATGAAAGTGTAGTCCAGCGAGGCGTAACCCTGGGTGCGCGATTTCAGTTGGTTGTAGAAGTCGGCCAGCATCTCCACCAGGGGCATAGTGTATTCCATCATCACGCGGGAGTTATCCCCAGAGCCCGCTGAAAGGCCGGCAACGCCCTCGTTCTGGCTGCCCTGAGTTTGGATGTACTCCATTCGCTTGAACTCGGAGCGGCGCGAGTGCATCAGCTCCATCAAGGCGCCGACATGGCGACTGGGGGCCACGATGGTGAGATCCAAGACCGGCTCTTCTATATCGGTGTAATCGTTGGGCGAGGGCAGTTTGGCCGGGCTGTCCACCTTGATGACCTCGCCGCTGTTAAGCGTCACCTGGTAGGCCACGCTGGGCGCAGTGACGATGAGGGCCAAATCGTATTCCCGCTCCAGCCGCTCCTGCACGATTTCCAGATGCATCAGGCCGAGGAAGCCACAGCGGAAGCCGAAGCCTAGGGCCGCGCTGTTTTCCGGCTCGATGGTCAGCGAGGCATCGTTAAGCTGTAACTTCTCCAAGGCGGCGCGGAGGTTTCCGTACTGTTCGCCATCGGAGGGATACAGCCCGGCGAATACCATGGACTTCAGCGGCACGTATCCCGGGAGCGGTTCTGTGGCCGGCGACCGGTCTATGGTGAGCGTGTCGCCAACGGTGCATTCGCGCACGTCCTTAAACCCGGTGGCAACGTAACCGACCTGTCCTGTTTCCAGTCGATCGGTGGGCGTTGGCGCCGGAGAAAAAATTCCCACTTCCACGATTTCGGCGGTGCGGCCGGAGGACATCACCCGAATACGGTCAAGACGGGAAATATCGCCGTCTTCCATTCGAATGTGGGCAATAATCCCCTTGTACTGGTTGTAAACCGAGTCAAAGACCAGCGCCCTGGTCGACTCTTCGGGATTGCCGCCCGGCGGTGGAATTCGATCCACCACAGCGTCAAGAATTTCCTTAGCGCCAGTGCCTTCCTTGGCCGACACGAACAGCACTTCGTCGCGGCGAAAGCCAAAGACCTGCTCTACTTCCCCTGCGACCCGGTCCGGTTCGGCTTGTGGCAGATCCACTTTGTTAAGAACTGGAATCAGATCGAGGTCATACCCCATCGCCAACAGGGTGTTGGCGATGGTCTGGGCTTCGACGCCCTGGCTGGCGTCCACTACCAGCAACGCGCCTTCGCAGGCGGCCAGCGCCCGCGACACCTCATAGCTAAAGTCCACATGACCGGGAGTGTCAATGAGATTGAGCTGATAGGTCTCGCCATCCGGGGCTTGGTGATACATAGTCACCGCTTTGCCCTTGATGGTGATGCCACGCTCCCGTTCCAGTTCCATCTGGTCCAGAAACTGCGCCTTCATCTCTTGGGGCCGCACCGTGCCGGTGATTTCCAGGAACCGGTCGGCCAGTGTAGACTTGCCGTGGTCAATGTGGGCGATGATACAGAAATTTCTTATATGTGACGGGTTCATACTCTCCAATGTTAACACGCCCGTAGGAGAATTTGAAATGCGGGGCCAAGATCTAGAAAAGGGCAAAACTCGGGGCTGCAATTGTCATTCCGTGCGCAGCCCAAGAATATCGCTGCCGTAGTAAGGGACGTCTATCGTGGAAGCCGCCAAAACCGGAACAAGGTGGTCGCGCTACACTCGCAATCACGAGTTTTGCCCCTCGCTTAAAGATGTTCAGAGAGGAAGGCGGCGGCCCGCTTCACCCAAACGTTTGCGCCGCTGGCGGGCGTCGGGCATAACCTGCAACACTACGGACCAGAAGGCCGGGGAGTGGTTCATGACGTCCAGGTGGGCCAGTTCGTGGACGGCCACGGAGTCAATCAGATCCGGCTCCACCATTGCCAGCCGCCAACTGAAACGCAGAGTGCCGTCGGCGCTGCAACTGCCCCAGCGAGTCCGCTGTTCGCGCACCAGCACACGGGGTATTTCGCTCCGGCCCATAACTGGCAGCCAACGAGCGACGCTGCCGGTCAATAGATCCAGAGCCTGCGCCCGATACCAGGCTTCTAGGGCCACCCGCACCTGCTCCCGCCGCTGGTCTTCGGCCAAGCCCCGGGGCGCCGTCACCAGCAGACGGCCGCCGTCCAGCCGGGCCGACGGCTTGCGCGCGTCGTCCTCTTTGACCATCAACAGCATCTCTCGCCCCAGATAGGGCAAGGTGTCGCCGGTCACCAGCCGGAGGGGGGCCGGTTCCTGAGCCTCGACTTCCAGCTTGCCGAGAATCCAGCCGCTCCGCTTTTGGACAATGTCCTGAATCTCACGGTTGGGCGTGCGCCACGGCGCCGAGACCACCACGGCGCCCCCAGAGACGCTTATCTGCACCGTTTTCTTCCGGCGGCGGCTGCGCTGAACAGTGTACTCGATAGTGGCATCGTCCAGCCGAATCTGGTGGCGAGTAGTCATAGCCTGAACAGTTTTGTGTCGCTAAGCATATTTATAAGTATAGCGTTTCGTTAGTCTTGTGGGACTGGCTCTCCGCCGCAATATACGGCCTCTTCCGACGGTTCCCAATCAGGGGAACTGTCGTTGCCGATGTTTCTGCCGCTGATATTCACCTCATCATCACCGTAATAAGACATCGTGAACACCTTATGGTAATTGAACTGCGTTCTATGAAACACCATGTACTCGGCAGCCAAGTCCATGCTAGGTTCGCTATCAACTGATGCCGGGTTAACTTCGGCTGCCGATTGTTCCGTGCCGTCGGAGAACATTGTGTATATCTTGCTGTCCTTGCCGCGATTGGAGACAAAGGCGATGTATTCGTCGTCGTACACATCACGCCCCCAATCGGGCCAGCGGTCGTTGAAATCGCTGTCGGAAAGGTTTTCAAGACCAGTGCCATCGAGCTTAACAGTGTAGAGGTCAAAATCGCCATCGCGGTCGCTGGCGAAGACCAGTTTTTCGCCGTCCGGCGACCAAGCCGGGTCCAAGTCTTTGTCCTCGTTAACCGTGGCCCTGGCAAGCTCCTTGCTCGCAATGTCCAGCACGTAAATGTCGGTATTGCCGTCACGGTGAGACACGAAGGCGACCTTACTGCCGTCGGGGGAGAGCGCCGGTGACTCGTCGTCGGCAGCGTGAGTGGTAAGCCTGATAATACCCCACGGCTCGAGCGTAAGCAGATATATATCAAACCCGCCCGCAGCGCTCCTGTTGGAACTGAAAGCCAACTGCCCACCGCTGGCCCACGACGGCTCCTTATCCTCTGCGGGGTGGTTGGTCAGGTTGACGGGATGTGAGCCGTCGCAACCCATTATGTAGATTTCGTTGTTTCCATCGCGGTCGGACTGGAATGCTATCCGCCCACCTGCAAGATACTCAGGCAAGACCACCGCAATGGATTCCGGCGGCGTTGGCGTCGGCGTCGGCGTTGGCGCGGGCGTCGGTGTTGGCATGGGCGTCGGCGTTGGCGCGGGCGTCGGCGTTGGCATGGGCGTCGGCGTTGGCACGGGCGTCGGCGTTGGCGTTGGCATGGGCGTCGGCGTCGGCGCGGGCGTCGGTGTTGGCGTTGGCGTCGGCACGGGCATGGGCGTCGGCGCGGGCATGGGCGTCGGCACGGGCGTCGGCGTCGGCGCGGGCATGGGCGTCGGCACGGGCGAGGGCGTCGGTGTTGGCGCGGGCGTCGGTGTTGGCACGGGCACGGGCACGGGCACGGGTGTCGGCGTCGGCGTTGGCATGGGCGTCGGTGTTGGCGTTGGCGTCGGCACGGGCATGGGCGCGGGCGTCGGCGTCGGCACGGGCACGGGCGCGGGCGTCGGCACGGGCGTTGGCGTCGGTGTTGGCGCGGGCGTTGGCGCGGGCGTCGGTGTTGGCACGGGCACGGGCACGGGTGTCGGCGTCGGCGTCGGCGTTGGCATGGGCGTCGGTGTTGGCGTTGGCGTCGGCACGGGCATGGGCGCGGGCGTCGGCGTCGGCACGGGCACGGGCGCGGGCGTCGGCACGGGCATGGGCGTCGGCACGGGCGTTGGCGTCGGTGTTGGCGCGGGCGTTGGCGTTGGCGTCGGCGTTGAGATAAGAATAGGTGTTGGGGTTGGAACTGGTATAGGCGCAGGTATTGGAGTCAATTCGGCGCAGAATCCAGAGTGGGCTACCGGCTCCCAGGACGGGTAAGCGTCGTCACTGTCGTCGCTCTTGGTCAGGTTTCTTCCTTCTTCTCCGTAGGCAGTGGCCCTGAACACCTCGAACCCGCCGGCGTCCCGGTCCCGGTCAGTTTGGAAGACAATTTCGTTGCCGGATGAACTCCAACTGGGAGCAGCGTCGGTCATCCCGGTATTAGTTACCCGCGTCAGTCCTTCCGCATCGGAGTAAGCGTATATTTCCCAATTACCGACGCTATCGGACGAAAAGGCAATAACCTCTGCGCCCTCATAAGCTCCAAAGTCCGGCCAGCGCTCGTTGAACGCTCCCTCATCGTCGCCTTCACTCCCCGTCAAATTCAACGGATTAGAGCCGTCAGCGTTGGAAATGTAGATGTCGAAATCGCCGCCCCGGTAGCTGGCAAAGGCGACTCTGCTACCGTCCCCAGACCAGGCAGGATCAAGATCTTCGGCGGAATTATTGGTGATGTTGGTCAGTGTCTTGCTGGATATGTCCAGTACGTATATTTCGGAGTTGCCGTCACGGTGAGATACGAAGGCAACCCTGCTGCCGTCGGGCGAGAGGGCAAGCGATTCGCCGACAGCCGCGTCAGTGGTCAGCCTTACGACTTCTTTCGTTTCCGGGTTCATCAGATATATGTCGAAATTGTCCTTGTCATCGTCCTTCGCGTCCCGGTTGGAACGAAAGGCCAGGAGACCATTGCCGCTCCATGAAGGCTCTCTGTCTTCGGATTCGTGGATTGTCAGGTTAACGGGATGTGAGCCGTCGCAACCCATTATGTATATTTCGCTGTTCCCGTCGCGGTCAGACTGAAAAGCAATCCGTCCGCCTGCGGGATAGCCCGACGTCTCATCAGGGGCGGGCGTGGGCGTCGGCGCCGGTTGAGGCTTGGGCTGGGGGGTTGGAGCCAATTTATCGCAGAAGCCAGTGTGGTCTACCGGCTCCCAGTCTGGGTAAGCGTCGTCACTGTCACCGCTCTTGGTCAGGTTTCTTCCTTCCCCTCCGTCGGCAATGGCCTCGAACACCTCGAACCCGCCGGCATTCCGGTCCCGGTCAGTTTGGAAAATAATTTCCTTGCCGGATGAACTCCAACTGGGAGCAGTGTCGGTCATCCCGGTGTTGGTTACCCGCATCAGCCCTTGCGCATCGTGGTAAGTGTATATTTCCCAGTTGCCCTCGCGATTGGATGCAAAGGCTATGCGTTCGTCATCTTCATAATCTCCAAAGTCGGGCCAACGCTCATCAAAACCGTTTTTGTAATCTTCTTCACTATCGGTAAAGTTAAACAGATTGGCTCCATCGGCGTCGGCAATGTAGATGTCAAAATCGCCACCCCGGTAGCTGGCAAAGGCGATTCTGCTACCGTCCAGCGACCAGGCGGGATCAAGATCTTCAGCGGAATTATTGGTGATATTGGTCAGTGTCTTGCTAAAGATGTCCAGTACGTATATTTCGGCGTTGCCATCGCGGTGGGACACGAATGCGACTTTGCTGCCGTCGGGCGAGAGGGCCGGAGATTCGTCGGCGGCGGCGTCAGTAGTGAGACGGGTAATGCCCCACGGTTCCATAGTAAGCAAATATATGTCGAACCCACCCGCAGCGCTTCGGTTGGAACTGAAAGCCAGCCGTCCGCCGCTGGCCCACGTCGGCTCCCTATCTTCTGTGGGGTGATTGGTCAGGTTAACAGGGTGTGAGCCGTCGCAACCCATTATGTATATTTCGCTGTTCCCATCGCGGTTAGACTGGAACGCTATCCGTCCTCCTGCCGGATGCTCAGGCGTCGGTGTCGGCGTGAGTGTCGGCATCGGCGTGGGTGTGGATGTCGGAGTCGGCACCAGTGTTGGCGTGAGTGTCGGTGTCGGTGTCGATGTCGGCGTGGGTGTGGGTGTCGGCGTGGGTGTGGGCACCAGTGTTGGCGTCGGCGTCGGCGTGAGTGTCGGTGTCGGCGTGGGTGTGAGTGTCGGCATAGGCGTAGGCGTAGGCGTAGGCGTAGGCGTAGGCGTAGGCGTGAGTGTCGGTGTCGGCGTGGGTGTTGGCACCACTGTTGGCGTCGGCGTGGGTGTGGGTGTTGGCCTGAGTGTGAGTGTCGGCGGGGGCGGGGGCGTGGGCGGCGGCGAAATATACACTGTAACGAAGCGATGGCTGCTCATCCGCAGTTCAGCGCGTAAGCCTTCGACGTTATCCACTCCGGTAATCTGTATATCGGAATTTCTCAGATTAAGGCGCACGTTGAAACTGACCGCTGTTCCAGGAGGATATTTTCCGGTGGAATCAGGGAGGTCATTGATAGTCAAGACGCCCAGGGGCACATAGAACTCGACATCCTTGGGCATAACTTGCCTGCCATTGACAAACAGCATATATCCAGGAACAGGTGTGGGCATCTGGGTGGGTGTCGGTGTCAGTGTCGGTGTTGGCGGTGGCGTGGGTGTTGGCGGCGGCGTGGGTGTTGGCGGCGGCGAAATATACACTGTAGCGAAGCGATGGCTGCTCATCCGCAGTTCAGCGCGTAAGCCTTCGACGCTATCCACTCCGGTAATCTGCATATCGGAATCTTGCAGATTAAGGCGCACGTTGAAACTGACCGCTGTTCCAGGAGGATATTTTCCGGTGGAATCCGGGAGGTCATTGATAGTCAAGACGCCAAGGGGCACATAGAACTCGGCATCCTTGGGCATAACTTGCCTGCCATTGACAAACAGCATATATCCAGGAACAGGTGTGGGCATCTGGGTGGGTGTGGGTGTTGCTGTTGGGATCGGGGTTGCCGTCTGTTGCGGTGTCGGCTTTGGCGTTGCCGTAGGGGGTGGTGTTGCAGTCAGTGCTGCGGTTGGTGCAGGCGCGCGCGTCAGTGTAGGAGTTGGGGTAAGGGTTGGGGGGAACGTCGGATTCGGGGTTGGTGTTGGAACGAGAAAGGACGCCGTTGGAGGGGGAGTTGCGCTTATGGTCTTGGTAATGACCGGGACAGTTGGCTCCGGGTATGGCGGCCGCTCCGTTGGCACAGGCAGCGGGTCGCCTACGACATTTTCGTCGGCGCCGACTGCGATAGCGAACAGGCCCATGGCGTCCGTAGTGATATGAACTCTGAGCCAGGGCAGATCCAGCGACACCGGAAGCATTTCCCATAGCCGAGCCGAATCGTCGTACCGAAGGGCCACCAAGCGGTATGGGTCTCCGTCGGCCAGATTGTATTGACGCCCGGTTAGACGCACTGACAGGCTGGCTGGTTCCGGCAGGGGCGGTTGCCAAAGCGCGCCATCGGCAGCATGAAAAGCTACGTAAAAAACCCGTATTAAACGGGAAAAGTCGGGAGGAAGGCGGGGTCTTTTGGGAGGAGAGACAACTCCCTGAATACAAGCTGCGGTTTTCCGAGAGCGAGGCTTTGGGGCAGGGTTACAACCACGGAGCCGTCTGGGGAAGCTATCGAGGCTGGGGAAGCCGGACCTTCAGGCGCGTGGGAAAAAGGGATGGTTTCAGGAAGCGGATGATTCGGGGTTTGAGCAGTTTCTTTAAGACTCTGTCCAGAACCGATTATAAACACCACGCCAGCGGTGGCAAGGGCCAGAGATGCGATTCCCAAGCACAGATATAGAAAACTCCGGTTCCTGCCGGAATTTCTATTTAGATCACGGCTCATTATAATGGGACAACAGTACTAAACCAGCCGCAACCAGCAGCGTCCTATCCCACGACCACATATCATCCCACACTTTTCTTCGATTTGCCCGCGACTGCATTGTCCGTCTGCTCATTTCATGAACCATTGCCGGATTTTAATGCCTGAAACGTTCATGTCAAGCGACTTGGGGGGGTAGATGCAGCGTTCTGTTTCAGGTGGCCTAACCGCCTGTGGCATTCTAGATCCATCGGGAATAGCGAAACGGCAGGCAGCAAATCACCTGAACCGTACGCTGTCGGCGGCAGACGCGATAGGCTGACGATAGCCCGGCCGGGGCGTATTTGCTATACTTGCCGGAATCGTACCGGTTGGGAGTATTAGCCGATGGCTACGGAAAGGCAGGTTAACAGAATCACGATGCGGCAAATCAGCGGCTCGGCCCGCTCCAAGAAGGTGCGGGTGGACTTAGGCGAGGAATCATCGTTCACTGAGCTTCCCAAGCTGGTGAAGGTCGGCTCCGCCAATTATTTCCTGGTAAGAGGCAGTGAGGGCTACCGTATGTTATCCACCCTGTGCCCGCACCAAGGCGGCGAGGTCGAGGACGTGGGCGAGGACGTGTTCGTCTGCGACACTCACGGCTATGAGTACGAAAAGGGAGACGGCCGTTGCGTCAATAACCCTGAACTGCGAATGAAGGTGTTCCTGGTAACCCAGCAGGAAGGAAAGCTGGTGGCGCTGGTGCCAGACGAGTAGTGAGTGGAAGAAATTTCATATCCGGATCAAGCCATTAGGTTGTGTTGGCATTTCACCGCAACCAAATGAGAGTGCCGGCGAAACGCAGGAATTCAAGGTATCTGGTGTCCGGCTTCTCAAACCGGGAGCATATCCGGAGATAGTGCTTTGTCTTGTTGATGAGGCATTAGACCAAGTGACGCTCCTATTATATACGCGCGTTGTAGTCCCAGGGTTCCTTCCGGTTGGAGCGGGACGGAATCACCGGAGTCATGCCCCGCTCCGGGATGCACTGGCGAAACTTCAGGGAATCGTATCTTTTGTCGGCAAGCACGTACTCGCCGTCATAGCCGGCTATCAGGCTCTCAGCTTGGGTAACGTCATGCTGCTGCCCCTCAGTCAGGATTAGGCGCAAGGGATTTCCCAAGCCGTCCACGCTCACCTGGATATTGGTGGTAAACCCGCTCCGGCTTAGGGCTTGCCCCCCGTCCGCCCTTTTTTGAGGGGCGCCCTGCGGCGCAAGGATGCGCCCGGGCCACCGCGCTGTTGATGATGAGGCACTCCATGCCAGGTCGCCGGCGAAGTGATGCTGCATCTGCTCCCAAATGCGTTTGTCCGTCCAGCGGGCAAATCTCTTAATAGGCGCTGTTCCAATTTCCATACTCGCCGGAAGCAGCCACTATTGGGCGCCGGAGCGTTTAATCCACAGGACGGCCTCGATGAAACCCCGTTGGCATTCCTCTTCCTGACCGGCATACAGGCCGGTGGCAGCCACGCAAGGACTCGAGAATCTTGGCCATTGCTGGAGGCAGCTAATATTTGACGTATAATCATTATATCAAAATGTCAACACAACCTAGAAATAAATATACAAAGGGGCGGCCAGTGGGCCGCCCCTTTGTCGTTGCGCTAAGGCCTCGCTGGTCCTAGCCGACCTGATCATAGCTGCGGAGCAGCTTGCCAGGCAGGGCGCCGGTGCACTCGTTCTCTTGGAAGGTCACCGTGCCGTTGACCAGGATGTAGCGTATGCCCGTGGGCATCTGAATCAGCCGCTTTTCCTCACCGGGGAAGTCGGTGGCGAACTGAGGCTTGTCGTACATCAGCCCCAGCTCATCCATGTTGTAGACCATAATGTCGGCGAAGTCGCCCACGCGCAGAGTGCCGCGGTTTTTCATGTCGGAGAACCAGGCGGGCAGGGCGCTCATCTTGTTGTGGGCCTGCTCCAAGGACATCAACTCCCGGTCTCGGACCCAGTGTCCCAAGAAGTAGACCGGCCAGACGCTGTTGACCAAGAATCGGGTGTGGGCGCCGCCGTCCGACACCGAGATGTGGACGTAGGGGCTCTTCAACCTTTCGCCTGTAACCTCGTCGCCCCGATTGTTGGAGGGATGGGCGAATTCGGTTTCCAAGCCCTCATCCAAGGCGATGTCCAGGAAAGCGTCCAGCGGGTGCTTGCCCTCGGCCTCGGCGATGTCGGCGATGCTGAGGCCCTCGTACTTCAGGTTGCGTTCGTGGGCCACCTCGACAACCTGCAACCTGGTCCAGTCGGTCCTAGGATGGGGACGGTCAATCACGTCCTGCTTCATGCCAATCCGAACGCCGTCTTCGGACAGCTTGGCGATGCGCTCCTCCTTAGCGCCAACCAGCGGCTGCACCCAGTGGGGCATATAGTCAAACAGGTTGTACTCGGAGAGCTTGAACTCGGAGATGGTCGGCACTGATCCCAGCTGGGCCACAATCGGCAGGCCCTCGTCGCGCACCTCGTTGAGCCAGTCGTAGCCCTCATCGTCGCCAAGAACTACGTGGAGGGGGCGGCCGCTCATCCGCACCATCTCAGCCAGCATATCTCGTTGCGCCGGGCGGTCGTCGGAGATGCCAATGGTCCAGCCCAGATGCCCGACGCCGAACTGGGCCAGAACCTGCGACAAGGCCAGAAATTCTTCTTTGGATGCCACATGGCTAGGCAGCCAACTGCCGTCCTCGGGCCGGTCTTCCAAGTTCTTGTCCGCCGAGATACCGAAAGCGCCGGCTTTCATCGAATCGTAAAGAATCTGTTTCATCTGGTTGAGTTCAGCCTCGGTAACCGAGGTGCGCTCGCGAGCCGGTATCATGCCCAGCACGTAACCGCGCAGGGGCGAGAACGGCACCAAGCAACCCACGTTGACGCCGAGGCCCTGCTTGTCCAGGCTGTCCATATATTCCGGAAAGGTCTCCCAGTCCCACCGCATCCCTTGCCGCATGGACTCCAGGGGAATGGCCTCAATGCGGTTCATCATCCGCATATTCAGGTCGCGGTCTTCTGGGCGCGTCGGCGCGAAGCCGAAGCCGCACTGCCCGACGGTCAGCGAGGTCACGCCGAACCAACCAGACAAAGAAGCGTAGGGATCCCAGTTGAGCTGGGCGTCGTAGTGGGTGTGCAGGTCAACCGCGCCGGGGGCCACGATGCAGCCGCTGGCGTCCAGTTCCTTCGCGCCGCCAGCAACGATGCGCCCGCTGATCATCGCCACCCGGCCGTCTTTGATAGCCAGATCGCCGCGGAACCGGGGGATGCCGGTGCCGTCAACCACGGTGCCTCCGCGTATCACGAGGTCGAATTCGGGCATAATCCTGCCTCCATATAACCGGAATGCCTGATTCCGGCAGGATAAAAGTCTAGTTCTAGGGCAGTTTAGGCTTGAGGCAAATATATGTCAAACTTCGGCGGCAATTCGCCATATATGTTACGAAATCAGCTACATAGCTGTATTATACCGGCCAATTTTGCTGCGCTGTAAATAAGAAGCCCCGCCGAGTACGGCGGGGCCATTGGTTGCCGGGATGCGAGAGGCCGGTTAGCCGACCTGATCATAGCTGCGGAGCAGCTTGCCGGGCAGGGCGCCGGTGCACTCGTTCTCCTGGAAGGTAAGGTTGCCGTTGACCAGGATGTAGCGGATGCCGGTGGGCATCTGCACCAGCCGTTTCTCCCCGCCGGGGAAGTCGGTGGCGAACTGAGGCTTGTCATAGAGCAGGCCCAGCTCGTCCATGTTGTAGACCATGATGTCAGCGAAGTCACCGACCCGCAGGGTGCCGCGGTTCTTCATATCGGAGAACCAGGCGGGCAGGGCGCTCATCTTCTGGTGCGCCTGCTCCAGGGACATCAGCTCCTTTTCCCGGATCCAGTGGCCTAGGAAATAGACCGGCCAGATGCTGTTAACCAGGAACCGGGTGTGCGCGCCGCCGTCCGACACTGAGATGTGCGAGAAGGGGCTGGAGATGTATTCGTGGTCGTTGTCGCCGCGGCCGCCGGCCGGATGGGCGAATTCGGTTTCCAAGTCCTCATCCAAGGCGATGTCCAGGAAAGCGTCCAGCGGCTCCTTGCCCTCGGCCTCGGCGATGTCGGCGATGCTGAGGCCCTCATACTTCAGGTTTCGCTCGTGGGCCACCTCGACAACCTGCACCTGCGCCCAGTCGGTGCGCGGGTGCGGGCGCTCAATGACATCCTGCTTCATGCCGATGCGCACGCCGTCCTCAGACAGCTTGGCGATGCGCTCCTCCTTAGCGCCAACCAGCGGCTGCACCCAGTGGGGCATATAGTCAAACAGGTTGTACTCGGAGAGCTTGAACTCGGAGATGACGGGAACCGCCGTTTCCTGGGCGATGACGGGCAGTCCTTCCTCGCGGACTTCCTTGAGCCACTCGTAGCCTTCTTCGTCCCCGAGGATGACGTGGAGGGGGCGGCCGCTCATCCGAACCATCTCGGCCAGCATATCTCGTTGCGCCGGGCGGTCGTCGGAGATGCCAATGGTCCAGCCGATGTGTCCAACGCCGAACTGGGCCAGAACCTGCGACAAGGCCAGAAATTCTTCTTTGGATGCCACATGGCTAGGCAGCCAACTGCCGTCCTCGGGCCGGTCTTCCAAGTTCTTGTCCGCCGAGATACCGAAAGCGCCGGCTTTCATCGAATCGTAAAGAATCTGTTTCATCTGGTTGAGTTCAGCCTCGGTGACCGAGGTGCGCTCGCGAGCCGGTATCATGCCCAGCACATAACCGCGCAGGGGCGAGAACGGCACCAAGCAACCCACGTTGACGCCGAGGCCCTGCTTGTCCAGGCTGTCCATATACTCCGGGAAGGTTTCCCAGTCCCACCGCATCCCTTGCCGCATGGACTCCAGAGGAATGGCTTCAATGCGGTTCATCATCCGCATATTCAGGTCGCGGTCTTCTGGGCGCGTCGGCGCGAAGCCGAAGCCGCACTGCCCAACGGTCAGCGAGGTCACGCCGAACTGGCCCGACAGGGAAGCGTAGGGGTCCCAGTTGAGCTGGGCGTCGTAGTGGGTGTGCAGGTCAACCGCGCCGGGGGCCACGATGCAGCCGCTGGCGTCCAGTTCCTTCGCGCCGCCAGCAACGATGCGCCCGCTGATCATCGCCACCCGGCCGTCTTTGATAGCCAGATCGCCGCGGAACCGGGGGATGCCGGTGCCGTCAACCACGGTGCCTCCGCGTATCACGAGGTCGAATTCGGGCATAATTCCTCCTTATTTTTGCTGAATCGGTATTCTGATACGATAGGAAACGAACTTTCCTGCCTAATACATAGGGAGTTTAGTATCAGCGCAAGCAAATGTCAATTTTCAACGGCTCTTGGGCTTGCGTTTGATTGTCTGACCACCTAAAATTTCCAGCGGTTCTTCCAATTTAAGCATTGTATGAGGCTTGTATGCCCGGAATTGGCGCGAAGATATCTTCCAGAAAATTTTATGCGATGCCTGCGGCTCTAGCAATTGTCGTATTTATAATGTCAATGCCGAGCGGAAATACTTTATCGGCGCTCGAAAATGCGTTTCGTTATAAACCTTACCCAAATAACATTGCAGGAGCGTATTCATACATCGAGACCGCAAATCCCGATGTAGATTCTGGGTGGAGCTATCACAGAGTGTTTGTGCAAGAAATTACTCATAAATCTGATGTCATATACGTTGAAATTGGATGGATTAAAGGATATAAGCATGCAAATGTTCCAAAGGTTTTTGTCGCTTATCGAGATTCACTACTCAATCGCCGCGAATGGTTTGGATATGGTCCTAACCCGGCAATTGGGAATTTTTATAACTATCAAGTCAGCCATAACGCAGGCGGGTTTTGGAGCTTCTATCACAACTCGTTAGCCTCGCCTGTTATGAGCGCTTATCTTGGCTGGGAAATCGGGGATAACGCTGCCGCTGGTGGAGAAACAGATAACCTTTCGATCAGCATTGGCGATGTTGAATACGAGCATTCAACATATCGAAAGGCTGACTCTGGGAATTGGGCGTGTATGTGCTCTGCCGCAGATTACAACACCGCTCCTAGGGAATACGAAATTCTCAACGGAGCCAGAAGCAACGATTGGCGTGTCAAGGATAGATAGAGGCAGGAGATAGAATTATGCTTTCATCCAATCTATTCAATTCACGAAATCTTCTGCTTTTTGTTGCGTTGGCCTTGATCCTGGCTATATTTGCTGCATTGATAATATACGCAACAGTCGTACGATCAGATGCCACAACGGCCGATGCCGCAACGGGGCTGCCCCCTGAGGAGGCAGTTCCCATAGCTACCGAGTGGGCGTCAGATTCGATTTACGGAGGCCCAGGGTTCGGTGGGCTAATTGGCAAGCCAAGGGGGGTTGCCGGAGCCATTATCACCCTGAACGAGGCGGTCGAGATAGATACCGGTTATTCGATTGACCCCAACACTCAACAGTGGCTGTATAGAGAGAACTTGGTTTGGCTTGTGATATTCGACGGCGAGGTAAACGGTAGACGCCAAATCAGCGAGAAATTGGAGTCGGATTCAGCTAAATATAGCCAAGTACTCGTGATTATGGATGCGGAAACCGGCCTTCTCATATCTCGCACTGCCGTTGTATCTGGCCAAGAGCGCAAGCCCGCAGGTCTTGATGACTTGATGAGGTTTATGCCTGAGATAGCTGAAAAAGACTCACGCCAATCCGAAGCTGCGATTTTGCCGCCGGAAAAGGCCGTTCCACTGGCCCTCCAGCGCGCACGGGCTTTAGGGAGTATTGGAGCCGGATTCGGCCGACTGATTGGCGAACCGGACGCAGTCACCGGCGCTGTTATGACTCTTGAGCAGGCTAAGGTGATTCGAAGCGGCGCGCCGATAGACAGCAACTTTCAACCGTGGCGGAGCAAAGACGACTTAGTCTGGTTTATGCTGTTCGAGGGGGAAATTGATAAAACTTGCAATGCGCCCGGCTGTTCTCACATAGTAGGGCCGAACCCTCAGAATCCTGACAGAAGATTGGATGAACTGGAGTACAACCAAGTACTGGTAATGATTTATGCGGCAACCGGAGCCCCAATCATCCGCGCTCCCTACCCCGTAGGTGAAGAACTCAGCACTCAAGGGTTGGATGATTTGAGCCAATTTCTGGGATCTAAGTGAATCAGTGGATGGCGGCGGCGGGGGCGGCGGCTCGCTCGTTGACCAGCTTGCCCTGATGGAACCTTGAGAGGGCGAAGGGCTTGATAAGGTCTGGGGTTTCGCCGGTGGCTATCAGGCTGGCGATGTTCTTGCCAGCGGCGGGCGCGGCCTTGAAGCCCCAACTGCCCCAGCCGCAGGACACGATGAAGCCCTCCAGCCCGTCCACCGCTCCCATAATGGGGGCGTAATCGGGGGTCATATCGCACAGCCCGGCCCACTGGCGCAACACTTTTGCCTTAGCCAGACAAGGGAACATCTCCAGCGTATGCCCCGCCAGTTGTTCCATGGGCAACAGGGCCGAGCGCATACTGTACGATGGGTAAGGATCAACCCCACCGCCGATTACCACCTCGCCCCGGTCGGTCTGGTAAACGTAGGCGTGCAGGTTGGCCGAGGAGATGGTCTTGTCGAGGAAAGGCTTGAGCGGCTCGGTGACCATCGCCTGCAAGGGATGGGTGGTGATGGGCAGAGACACTCCGGCGAGGCGGGCCACGTCGCTGCTCCATCCGGCGGTGGCGTTCAGCACCACCTCGGCCCCGACGAATCCCCGGCTGGTCTCGACACCGGTGACCCGTCCGTTGGCGGAGCCTATGGCGGTGACCTCGGTGAAGGGATGCAGCTCTGCGCCCCCGCGGTCTGCGCCGCGACCGAACCCCCAGACCACGGCGTCATGCCGTATCACGCCGCAGGGCGGATGGTACAGTGCGCCAATGATGGGGTAGGGCAACCCTTCCCGCAGACTCATAGACGGCACCAAGCGCTTGATTTCGGCCGGGCCGATCATCCGGCTGTCCACGCCCAGGATGCGGTTGAACTCGGTGCGCATCCGCAGTGCGTAGACGGCGGCATCCGTGTGCCCCAAGTCCAATCGCCCCATCTGGTTGAACAGCAGGTTGAAGTTCAGATCCTTGGCCAGCCCCTCATACAGCTTGACGCTTTCGTCGAAAAACGGAATGCCCTCGACGGTGAGATAGTTGGAGCGGATGATGGCCGTGGTGCGCGCGCTGGCCCCGCCGCCCAAGTAACCTTTGTCGAGAACCGCGATGTCCTTCACGCCCAGCTTCGTCAGGTAATAAGCGGTGGAAAGCCCGTGCACGCCACCACCGATTATGACCACGCGATAGCGGTCTTTCAGGGGTCGCTCCCGCCACATCCGGTTTTTGCGAAAAAGCTGAAACATCTCGATCACCGGCCTTAGCCCGAATCCCTCAGCCCCAACAAGGCTTCGGTTCCCACAGGGCCCCCGCCCATTTCGCGGGCGGCCTCAACTAAGACTTCCCATAGGTATTCGCCAAACTCGCGTCCTGCGTAGAGTTGGCACATTGCAATGCCACCGGCGTCGCGGCGCAACAGTATTCCCTGGACATCCGCGAACCGGGACTGTACGCAGGCCAGGTCGGGCAGTGCGCGGGGAGATGTGTCTATCTCGGTGATGCGGCTCATCATCCCCGGCCCGGCCGGGCCGGCTATAGCTACTCCGCACAGCCCTGATGTCACGTCAATAGCGTGGGCACAATTCAGGTCGCTAGGCTGCATCCCGTTTATCGCAAAGGGCGCTACGCCAGCAGGGGTCAGCACCACGAACTCATCCGGAGCCAGCCGGGCGGCCAGCAGTTTGCCGCCGCGTTCAATGGGAGAGTCAGCTTCGCTCACCGAGCCAGTGGACAGTTCCACGGCTTCGGGCAATAGAGTCTTGACCATTTGCGCCGCGTCTTCACCGACGACACGCAGCTTGCCGATGGGGCTTACGTCGGAGACTCCTGCCGTTTCACGCAGCCATGCCGCTTCCCGCGGAACATCGCCGTAGTGGAGGGGCAACTGCCAGCCGTCGGCGTCGGCCATGACGGCTCCCATAGCTAACTGGGCGTGATACATGGCGGTGCGTCTTTGCGGGGCCAGGCTTTTGTTGAGAGCGGGTGACATCGTTCAGCTCCGCAGCCGGTGGCCTTCCGGGTCGTAGGCCGGCTGTAGGGTTACGCGGGCGGTTGCAGGACGGCCCCCAATCAGCACTTCGATGGATGCGCCTTCTTCGGCCAGGCGGGGCGGCACCCAGGCTAGGCCAAAGCCACGGCCCAGCGTGGGACTGAGGCGGGCGCTGGTCACCCGGCCCACGGGCCGTCCGCCGCTGACCACAGGCGCGCCGTCCTCGGGCGCGACGGCCCCTGGCATCACGAATCCGACCAACCGTTGCTGAAGGCCGCGTCCGGCGGCGACGGCCAGTCCGCCGCGACCGATGAAGTCCGGTTTATCGAAACGTACGGCCCAAGCGGATCCGACGTCCATAGGCGTGGAAACAGCGTCGGTGTCCTGACCCACAATGACGTGGCCCTTTTCCAGCCGCAGGATGCGCTGCGCTTCCAGTCCAAAGGGGGAGATGCCGAATTCGCGGCCTGCCTCCATGATAGCGCTCCACATATATTCGCCATACTCGGCGGGGAAGTGCAGCTCCCAGCCCGTTTCGCCCACGAAGCCGATCCGCAGCAGCAGGCAGGGGACACCGGCAACTTCGCCTTGGGCCGAGCGCATATAGCGGAAATTCCGGGTCGAAAGGTCAATTCCGGTGAGCTTGGTCAGCGTGTCGCGGGCCTTGGGGCCAGCGAGGTTCACTGCGCCGTATGCGGCTGTGACGTTGACCACGTGGGCGCAGTTGGCAGCCCCGGCGTTCCACCAGTTGAACCACTCTTCGATGACATCGGCATTGCCCGATGTGGTAGTGACAAAGTAGCGGTCGGCGGCAAGGCGGGTCACCGTTCCGTCGTCGAGGATGACGCCGTTGTCGGAAGTCATCAGGCCATAGCGGATACGGCCCACGGGCAGGTCGGAAAAGCGGTGAGTATAGAGGCGGTCGAGCAACTGCGGGGCGTCGCGGCCCAGCACCTCCAACTTGCCCAAGGTGCCAACGTCTATGACGCCCACCCGCTCGCGCACGGCGACGCATTCATCCGCGGGTGAGCCGTAGTTGTGGGGGCGCCACCAAGGGCCGGATTCGACCATAGCGGCTCCCAACTCCCGGTGTATCCGGTCCATCGGCGTCCGCTTCATGGGCATTCGCTCCCGCCCGGCCAGGACCGCCAGCGAGACCGGTTGGTACGGCGGGCGCGAGGTCGTGTAGGTGTCAGCCATCGCGCCCGCCCGTTGGGGGCCGGCATGAGCGTTACAGATACTGGACAGCGCCCGACCGCACATCTTGCCTTGGCAAGGGCCCATGGTGACTGTAGTGTAACGCTTCAGCGTCTGCACGTCGGCAAATCCTTCGCCGATGGCCTGCTCTATGTCGTGAGCGGAAACATCCTCGCAGAAGCAAACGTAGGTGCGGGAATTCTTACCCGGAGGCACAACAGGGAAACGCGCGGATTGCAACTCCGGCAGCATCGCTTTATCGCCGGGATCAGAGTCAATGTTGGCGGCCTTCAGTCCGGCCTCCCGGCCCTGACGGATTATGTCTTCCAGCCCACTTGCCCCGTTGACGCTACCGGCCAGCGTCACGTCCGGCTGCGATGCGCCCATCTGGTGAAACAGCGCGTCCAGCGGCTGGAACTTTCCCGACATACAAAGCAGGTCGCAGCGAATCCGGCGGGCATTGGAGTTCGCTCCGCTAGTGGGGGTGACTAGGACGGCTTTGACCCGCCCGCGCCCAACAGCCTTGGCTATGCGGTGGCCGGTCAGGACGGTTACTCCACGCTCCCGCACTGCCTCGGCTACCTCACCGGATGGCGTATCGGAAGCGTCCACCACTGCCGCAACGCGCACATCGGCGTCCAACAGTTCGAGCGCGGTTTGGTAGCCCTCCGCCGTCTCGGTCGCCACCACTGCCTCGCGCCCGGGGCGGACGCCATAGAGGGCAGCAAGACGCCGGGCCGCCGATGCGAGCATTATTCCGGGAAGATCGTTGTTCTCGAACAGCAGCGGGGATTCTTGAGCTCCGGTGGCGAGGACTACCTTTCCGGCCCGCAGGCGCACCAGCCCATCGCCGGTAAGCACGGCCAGCAGGTTGTGCTGGTACAGGCCAAAGACCGTGGCATTGCTGAGCGTATTTATGTTTGGCGATTGCGCGACCTGTTCCGCGAGCCGGCTGGCGGCCTCTGTTCCGGGCTGGCGGCCATAGCGCAGGTGGCCGCCGAGGGTTGGCTGGTCGTCAATCAGAGTCACGCTGGCCCCAGTTTGAGCCGCGGCTAGGGCCGCCGAGATTCCAGCGGGGCCGCCGCCGACCACGGCAACGTCAGCGTGGAGGTTGCGGCTGCTGTACTCCGTTTCGTGAGTTGCATTGATGTCTAGGCTGCCCAGCCCGCCAACGCGGCGGATGAGCCGCCGGGCCAGCAGCCACAGCAACTTGGGGCGGTGCAGGGCCTTGTAGTAAAAGCCGACGGGCATCAGCCAGTGCAACTTGTCCAGCAGCGACAGCAGGTCGAGCCGCAGCGAGGGCCAGGCGTTCTGGCTGCGGACTTGCAGGTCCGGCTCCACGGCGCGCACACAGGCGCGCACGTTGGGTTCGCCGCCGGCGGTCACCAGGCAGTTGGGGCAGTTGCCGGAACAACAAAGCAAACCGCGAGGCCGGTGATACTTGAAGCTGCGGCTGAAAATTCGGGTTCCATCAGCGTAGAGGGCCGAAGCCACCGTGTCGCCCCGGAACGCCCGGACGTGGCGCCCGTTGAACTCGAACTCCACCGGGGTGGAGCGGTCAATGGCTTCACCCGGCTGAGATTCCAGTCGGGACTGACGGGGGTTGTTACTGTTGGGCATATCGTTCGAGCCTGCGCTCCCTCACGCCTTCGGGGGATTACCCGGCCAGAAGGTTTCCTGCACTTCGTTAGTAGTGGTGTCGCGGCGGGCGTAGAACCAGCGTCGGCAGCCGTAACGGTGGTTCCACCATTCCTGCTGGATACCGGCGGCGTTGGGGCGAAAGTAGAAATAGTTGCTCCAGTCGCCCTCCGCAGCGCCGGGCGCAGGCCGCGAAACAATCTCCCCGCCAAAGCGGAACTCGTTAACGCCGCGTTCCCCGCAGTTGGGGCAGTTCATAAGGAAGGACATAAGAAGCTATTAAACTATACCCAAACGTCTAAAGGGATTTTTAACCCTTCCCAAGTCGACTGTAGACAAAGTACCTATTTTGCGGTTTAGTCTGCTCCTCTGTATTGTGGCCAGCTTACGCGGCCTGACCACGGACATCCGGCTCAGGCTTGCCTGAGACAAGTCATTAACAGAAACATCAAAAGAATCTCTGGGCTGGTGGGTAGTGATACGGGCAACAACAATGTCGTCGTCCTTCGTATCTGCCGGAATTAAAGCCGGGCGAGGCATTCCGCTGCCTGTTGCAGGATCCACCAGAGTTACAACATCACCAAGCAAGTATCTCTCTGTACACCTCTAGGCTGTGTCATGCAGGACATCCTCTTCAGCATACCCTGCGAAGAACTGCTCTGTCGTCAAGCGATCCCAGAATTCATCCTCACCCAAGTCCGGCTGAGGCGATTCGATTGCGGGAGTAAACCCCAAGCTCAGGCGCGCCGGGCGCTGTTCCAGATACATCCTCCTGATTTCTTCGGAAACTATCCTACTTTGATACAGCCCTTCCTCTGTCAAAGCCCAGAAACCCCGCTTCGGATTTTCCACAAAACCACAAGTTTTAGGGATAGTCCGAGCCCAAGCAAGTCTGTATTCAAACTCGGTTTGACAGGTGTTGCTATGCGCCTGCCAGACTAATTCCTCCGGCAATCGCATTTGATTGATAACCGCTTGAGCCATGTCTTGTATTGAACCGGCGCCACCCAGCAAACGCAGGGCCTGTATCGTCGGAGCGCATAGTTCATACTCTCTAGGGGCTTTCACAGCAGCAGGCTCCATATCTTTTTGTTTCCGGCCTAATCTTGGCTAAAACAGCGTTAGATAACGCTCTATCTCCCACGGCGTCACCTGACGGTGGTACTCGCGCCACTCGGCTTCCTTCTGCTCGATGAACTCTCCATAGATTACACCCAGCGAGTCGCGCACCACTGCGTCGGCTTGCAGTTCGGCCAGAGACTCGGCCAGGGACTGGGGGAGCATCCGCACCCCGCGGCGGCGGATTTCGTCCAGCCCGAGGGCGTAGAGATTGCCCAAGTTGGGTTCACCGGGGTCGAGACGACGACGGATGCCGTCCAGCCCGGCGGCCAAGTAGGAGCCGAAGGCCAGGTAGGGGTTGCAGGCGGCGGACATAGTCCGGTCTTCCAGGTGGCCGGGGCCTGCGGTGCGTATCATCTGCGTGCGGTTGTTGTCGCCATAGGACACGAAGGCGGGCGTCCACAGGAAGCCTGATGTGGAACCCATCAGCGCCGGGCCGACTTGCAGCCGCTTGTAGCAGTTGACCGTCGGCGACATTACACAGCACAGGGCCGGGGCGTGGGCGAATATGCCACCGATGAAATGGTAAGCCATCTGCGACAGGCCGAGGCCGCGCTGGTCGTTTTCGTCGAGGAACAAGTTTTCACCCGTCTCGGAGTCGGCAATATGATAATGGATGTGGCCGCCGCTGCCGGTGCGGTCGGTGAAGGGCTTAGCCATGTGGGTGGCGATGGCCCCGTGCCTCTGGGCGTACTGGCTGGTCATCATCTTGAAGAAGGTGTAGCGGTCGGCGGTGGTCAGGGCATCCGAGTAGTGGAAGTTGATTTCGTACTGGCCGTTGGCGTCCTCGTGGTCAGACTGGTAAGCGTCCCAGCCAATGCGGCGCATGGCATCCATCATATCGCGCAGATAGCCCATAACGTTGGCGATGCCCTTGAAGTCGTAGCAGGGCTTGCGCAGACTGTCCATGTCGTTGGGGTCCCATACCTGGATGGAGCCGGCGGCGTTCCTGGTGACCAGAAAATGCTCCGGCTCGATGCCAACGTTGAAGACGTAACCCTCGGCCCTAGCGTGGTTCAACAGCGACTTGAAGCGCTGACGGGGACAGTAGGGATGCGGTTCGCCATCCACGAACAGGTCGCTGGCGAAGCGGGCCAGCCCATCCTCCCATGGCACCGGAGTATAGGAATCGAGGTCAATGCGGGCCATCATATCGTGGGAATGAGGCCCTTGGCCCATGCCGGGCAGGGCGGCGCCGGCGAACCCCGCGCCGTCGTCCAGCACGTCCTCGAAATGCTCCACCGGCACCATTTTGACCTTGGGTGAGCCGTTCAGATCAACGAACTGGGCCAGAAGAAAGCGGATTTCGTCGTCTTTCATGCGCTGGGCGATTTCTTGCCGGTCGGTCATGCTGCCGCTCCTTGTGCGGATGGTTGGGGCAATTATACGCCAGTATGCCAAGAGTCCGAAGGCATATTACCCACAATTCGCATCGCCGGTTGATACGCCATCATTGGCGCTTTCGCCTTCAATTCTTGGGCCAAGGCCAGAAGGTCAAGCCGCTGCAATAATTCTGCCGTGATTGGCCGTTTGGAGTCCCAAAATATAAAGGCGGAAAAGAATTCTTGCGCGATTTCGGAGTTCAGCATTTCTGCTATAGATACGGCTTCCTCCTGGGTTCGGCAAGGCATAAAATAACACGTATCGTCAAGCACCACAGGTTTGCCTGAAGATGAGCCGATTACCTTGAAGCTCATAGCCTGGTACAAACCGGAAATCGCAACTTTCCAAGGCGAAAATTAGTATTCGCCAACTCCGAATATGGAGATTTTGGACGATCGCGATAGATGGAACTGGCCCGGCGTTGAAGCAGTTCCAAGTGATTTTCGAGATATTCCCAAGTTTTCGGGGCGTTTCGCTTAATCAGGCTGGTATCCTCTCCCACAAACCGCTGAGGCACCAGCATCAGGCGGGATGGGCGCGGTTCAGAAACTTTGGCAATGTCGGAGCTTTTTAGCATCGGATAGAGATAGTCGGTTTCCATGCTTGCGCTTTCGCCTAACCCGTTCCGGTATTCGCCATTTAGTTCCCGCAATTCCATGATTTTAGAGCAGTCATGCTTGATTCCGGAGCGCCAAGCGTGCCTGCTGTTTCTTTCCCTGCTGTTTCTTTCCCTGCTGTTTCTTTCCCTGCTGTTTCTTTCCCTGCTGTTTCTTTCCCTGCTGTTTCTTTCCCTGCTGTTTCTTTCCCTGCTGTTTCTTTCCCTGCTGTTTCTTTCAAGGTGACTCCAAGACTTATATGTCGCCTCGTTAGCCAGTAGCCGCCCGTTGTCATACTTCATAACAGTTGGCGCGACGTGTTCGGAAAGGTTATCATAAATCCGGCAATTCACGCTTTCTGCTGCTAAAGAAGAGTTGATTACTAAAAGACAGGCATCCACCGCAACTCCGAAGTGAGCCGCAGCGTCAATACGGTAAATATCCGCCTGTGCTATAAGCTTCCCTGTTTTCCAAGCGTGACGCAAAACTTTTCTCGCCACGGAGGTCTTGCACAGCATTGCTATGACAGCCTGTTTATTAACAATCCAGTCCAACGTTTTAAGGATCATCCATTCTGATACGTCGAAGTTACTTTTCCCGGTGATTGCGTCAATTCCACGATAATTTTGGAAGTTGGCTTTTTCAGGAGCGTTGGAAGCACCCAAGCACCCAAGGGCGGAGTTAGTGACCCAAGGCGGGTTACCTATGACCAGCAGGGGTTCGGGCAGAGAATCAATCACTCGCCCCCAGTCGGCGCTGAAGAAGTTTTCTCGCCGGATTTCCACCGCGCAGTTGCCCGCAACAGCCTGCATCGCAGCCTGGGCACGGTCAATATGTCCGGGATTGATGTCCATACCGACAGCATTTTTAATTTCGGGGAAAGCACGGAGAGCAGCTACCAGAAAATTCCCTTCGCCACAAGTAGGCTCAAGCACAGAAGTAGGCGCCACTCCACGCTTGGCAAGCAATGAACACACGCCATGCGCCAGTTGCAGCGGCGTTTGGAAATCGCCGAATTCTTGTATGCGTCCGTTTTTGGTTGCCATCGCTCTACCGTATTCGTTGAATCCCTTCCACGTATCCGGCCTGATTTAGTGCCCTCTGATATTAAAGCCTCCACTGTAGGGCATTAGAAATTGTCAAGTACCCTAACTAGGAGGATCCTCCAACAATTCCTGCGCTAACTGCAACGCTCGAATATCATATACCGGAAGAGAACGTTCTTGCATAAACGCCATCAAGTCGTCTATGTTGCCGTCGTTTTCAATTATGTTGAGTATGCCGGTAGTGGTCTGGTAATCCGCCGTCCTGCTTTCGCCAACAAAGACAGTGTGCAAGAATTCTAGCTTTCCTGTTTGTGTCTCTGCATCGTCGGTCTTTTCATACACAAATACCAAGAGGGAATAACCCAAGCCGTATATCTTCTGACGCGCCGACTTGAACGGGCAGGAAGATTGCGGCTGGGTGATGCGTGTGACTTTCATATCAACGTTGAGACCAGGGAAGTCAATCCCGCTGGCGGAACTCCCTTTTTCATAAGTGTATCGCTCATCCAAATAGTCCCGGAATCTATGCTCAAAATATGTCCCGACAGCCTTTCCATCCGTTACGCCAAATAGGGCCGGATCGGGGCGCGCTGATTCGATTTTCGTGAATCGGCCTGCCTTGAGCGATAGGGAATGAACATCCAGTATTCGCTTCACAGATTCGCTTCCGCTACCAACCGAAGACCTTGTTGGTTCCCACCAGCGGCACGCGGGCCATGGCTGACGCCTCGATGGTCAGGGCGGCCAAGTCTTCCGGCTCTAGGCTGTGGACGTCGCCCTTGCCGAGGGAGCGGGTGAGCAGCGTCATTTCCATGGTCATAGAGTTTATGAAGTTGGCAACCCGTTCCGCGCCTTCGTCAGGGTCGAGTCGCTGCATCAGCGCCGGGTCTTGCGTTGCGATGCCGACGGGACATTTGCCGGTATGACAGAAGCGGCAGTATCCGGCGGGAACGCCAACTTCCTCCTCGAAGTTGCTTTCCGGTATTTCCTTGTTGCAGTTGAGGGCGAGCAGGGCGCCGATGCCTATGGCTACGGCGTCCGCGCCCAAGGCCAGGGACTTGGCGGCATCGGCTCCGCTGCGTATGCCGCCGGAGGCGATGAGGCTGACCTTGCCGTACAGCCCAAGCTCGCGCAGGGCCTCCCGCGCCATGACGATGGCGGGGACGGTGGGAATGCCGCTGTGCTCCAACAACACCTCGGCAGACGCTCCGGTGCCGGCCAGCATACTGTCTATCACGATGGCGTCGGCCCCGGCTTTAGCCGCCAGCTTCACATCGTCGTCCACCCGGCAGGCGCCCAGCTTCACGTGAACCGGCAGACGCCAGTCGGTGGCCTCGCGCAGTTGCTCGATTTTGATCGCCAGGTCGTCGGGGCCGAGCCAGTCGGGGTGCCGGGCCGGGCTGCGCTGGTCTATGCCCAAGGGCAGGTCACGCATTTCGGCCACGTCGTCTTGCACCTTGACTCCCATAAGCATTCCGCCAGTGCCGGGCTTGGCCCCCTGTCCCACCACGATTTCGATGGCCTGGGCCTGGGCCAGATGATGGGGATTGAATCCGTAACGGCTGGGCAGCACCTGGTAGATCAGCTTCTCAGAAGCGGCTCGCTCGCCGGGCAGCATCCCGCCGTCGCCGGTGCTGCTGGCCGAGCCGACCATGGCGGCGGCCTTGCCCAGGGCCACCTTGGCGTTGGCCGACAGCGCGCCGTAGCTCATTCCGCTGATGTAAACCGGCGTTTCCAGAATCAGCGGATTTTCGGCGAAGCGGGCGCCGATGACAGTGCGGGTTTCGCACCGTTCCTTGTAGCCTTCCAGCGGAAACCGGGTCAGGCCGGTGGACAGGAAAGTGAGGTCATCAAAGTGAGGAACCTTCTGAAAAGACGAAAAGCCGCGGATACGATAGCGGCCCAGTTCGGCCTTGGCGTGGATATCTTCCATAACCCAAGGAGGCCAGATTTGACTGCTGTCCATTACCATAGCGCCGAGCCTCCCTGGATGTTTGTGGGAAATGTTTGTGGGAATTATATCCCTAATTAGGCGGATTGGGGAAAGCGGTTCTCAGATTCGCTGCCTTTGCCTGGGTCCCATCCGGCCCGTCGCAGATTCCAGGTCAGCAGCCACTCCAGAATGCCGGCGTCCAGTTAGGGCGAAGCGATGACACTCGCTGATTGTAGGAAGTATAGCGAATTGCGTACAATACCGGCCAGCACGCCTAAATAATACTGGCCCAGTGACTCCGAGACTTCCGGCTAAGGGAATTATGACCGCCGTCAGACTGCTCACCGGTGACATACGCCGCTTAGCCCAAGACTGGCTCCAGGAATGGCTGCCCGGACTATCAGCCACCGCTGCATCGCTGGGACTGCCGGAATGGGACGACCGGCTGGATCGCTGGCGCATCGCTCTGGTAACCACCCATGACCCGAGCCATCCCATCGGCGAAATTCAGATTGGCCCTACCGGCGAGATTCTCCGCGCGCCTGCGCCTACTATGGTTGACGAGCGGCTGAATTCGCTTCGCTATGTGAGTCAGCCGTCCCGTGACGGGAAAAAATCCCGCATTTCCTTTCCGCCCATCCCCAGCAAAATCATACTGGGAGACTGTCGGGCCGTACTGTCCGAGTTTCCGCCCGCCAGCGCCCAGTTGGTTTTTACTTCACCTCCCTATTTCAACGCCAAGCCCGAATGTGCCGAGTACGTTGATTATCCGTCCTACCTCGACTTTCTTGGGCAAGTATTTGATACCTGCCATGCGGTGTTGGCCGAGGGGCGATTCCTCATCGTCAACGTGTCTCCGGTGCTGGTGCGGCGCACATCCCGCAACACCGCCAGCAAACGGCTGCCCATTCCCTTCGACCTGCATCCGGTTCTCGACAGCATTGGCTTCGAGTTTATTGACGACATTATCTGGCGCAAGCCCGAGGGGGCCGGCTGGCATTTGGGGCGAGGGCGCCGTTTCGCCGCCGACCGCCAGCCCCTCCAATACAAACCGGTCACTGTAACTGAATACGTGCTGGTGTACCGCAAGAAAACCAACCGCCTGATTGACTGGAACCTGCGAAATCACCCAGACCCGCAGGCACTGGAGCGTTCCCGCATCCTGGGCGAGTACGACAAGACCAACGTTTGGGACATCACCCCGTCCAACCATGCGCTCCACCCCGCCGTGTTCCCCGACGAACTGGTCAGCCGCGTCCTGCGCTACTACTCCTTTGAGGGCGACAGTGTGCTGGACCCCTTTGCCGGGAGCGGAACCGTGGGCCGGATGGCTGCTGCCATGGGCCGCCGGTTCATCCTTATCGAGAAGCGGACGGGCTACTTCGACGTTATGCGCCGGGAGCTACAACAACTCTCTCTTTCCCTCCCGGTGGACTTCGACGACCTCCAATACTATTGGAGCGCAGATCATGACGCCGAACCTATATGATCTGAACTCCGTTTCAGGGGTACGGCAGATTGTCGCGGCGTTGTTCCAAGCATACAACTATCGCCTATACATGGAAGGAGAAACGCGCAATCAGCTACTCGACGCCTATCGGGAACTAATCGCTGTCAGGCGACGCTTGCCCGACAATGCCGGATTTGATGAGTGGATGATCGCTCTCCACGCTAAACTGCACCGTGATGCTGGACGGCCGCATCGTGGTTTGATGAGTGGATGATCGCTCTCCACGCTAAACTGGAGGAGGGCAGGAGCGATTTAGCCTGGTGGCTGCTGGGCCTGACTAATAAGACTGCCCAAAACCTGGGAGTTCGCCGAGAAGAAAGGTGTAGACTTCTGGCTAAATATGCAACGGGACGCCGAGGTTTCCCGTGAGATAGATGTGGAAATCGCCAGCCGCCGTGGGTGCATCAGGGTGGAGATGGGCCTGATTGAACGCGGCAATCAGGAAGTGATCGAAGACAAGATTAACCGCGTCGGCTCTGGCGGGATAGTCATATTCGACCAGATCGGCCCCAAGTCCAACGCCCGGCAGACTGCGGAAAACAGCCAAGTTGGTTTCATTCAAATCCGAAACAACCGGCCTCTGACAGAAATGTACAGCTTCCTTAATGACCGGATCAGCAAGAAACTGGTTGAACCGCCATCAGGCGCCGAGGGCATTATTGCGGCGGTGAACAACCTGCCGGATGACTTCTTTGCCTCTGGTCTGCTGCCTGCTTAACCCGCTGCCATACGCTTACAACACCGATTTTTCCAAGCGCTCCAGAGAGTCGTAGTGGTAGAAGCGCTTGGCCGACACCACTTTGGTGAAGCTGCGCTGGCCGGTGATGCCTTGAGACTCCAAGGCGGACAGAATGTCTATGAGCTCGTCTTCGCTCATTTCCTCGATGGTAGCGTCGGCGCCCAAGGAGGCGATGCTGCCGGCGACGTAGATAGCGCCCTCATACATTGAATCTCCCAAGGCTTCTCCGGCGTCGCCGCAGATTATGATGCGTCCCTTCTGCATCATAAAGCCGGTGAGGAAACCGGCGTTGCCACCGATGATCAGCGTGCCGCCTTTCATGGAGATGCCGGCCCTGGCCCCAGCGTCGCCGCCAATGACCAGCTCGCCACCGCGCATAGTGGATCCGGCAGACGCCCCGGCGTTCTTCGCCACGGTTATCTTACCGCTCATCAGATTATCACCCACGGCCCAGCCGGCGTTGCCTTCAATGACCACCTCCGGCCCATCCAGCAAGCTGGCGGCATAATAGCCGACGCTGCCCTGGAAACGGATGGAGCAGTTCTCAAAGACGCCAACGGCCAAGTTATGGCGGGCGTTGGGGTTTAGGACAGTCACTTCGCTGCCTGACGAAGTCAGCCGTTTCAGCTCTGAGTTCAGGGCGCGAGTGTCCAGGTTGGCGGCGTCTATAGTAACCAGGTCATAACCTCGCTTTTCTGCGGCTCCACCCGGTCAGTCTCCCGCCCTTCCATATCCGGGGAAAGGACGCCGCGCAGAGCGATTTCCTCGGAGGCTATAGCGATAACGTCGTCGGTTTCCATAGTGACCAGCGGCTTGGCAGACCACTGGTCTTTGGCGTAGCCCAAGCCGTCGCGGGTCGCCACCAGATAGGTGAAAGTGCCGTCTAGGTCATCCAGCGAAGCTCGCAGAGCGTCGCTCAGACCTTCGCCCTGAGCCAGCTTGTCGGCCAGGTAGACGGCGATTAGTTCCGAGTCGTTGCCGGTCTGAAAGTAGTGGCCCTGGTCTTCGTACATCCGGCGCAGCTTGTGGTAGTTGGTCAACTGGCCGTTGTGAACCACGGAAACGTCGGGGAAAGGGTAGGCCCAGAATGGATGGGCATGGTTTACGTCAACCCGGCTCTCGGTAGCCATCCGCACATGGCCGATGCCGTGGGTGCCGCGAATGGCGCCAATGCCGTGGCGCTGGGACATTGCCGCGGGCGTGCCAACATCCTTAATGACCTCGGAGGCGTGGCCGATGCTGTGGAGGGCTACGCCCGGCGTGGCCGACAGCGCGGCGGCCAGTTCCGAGGTCTCGCCTTCGTAATTGACCACCAAGCGGAGGAACTGCCCGGTGTGGCCGCTGGAGCATACGACGCCGCCTACTCGGCGCACGGTATCCTCGGCGCGGGCCAGTTCATCTTCGACCTCACGGACGTTGTTTGCCCAGATGCGTACTATAAAATCTCCATCGGGCCGCTCGCCAACGATGGTAACTCCGCTGGAGTCGCGGCCTCGGTGCGTGAGTGGATCGAGCATACGGATGAGCTCGCCGCCCACGGAAGGCAAGCCAACGCCGGCTGCCGGATTCTTGTGAAGGATGCCACTAACGCCACACATAAGAGGTCCCCGCTTCCTGTGAGCCTAGGTTGATGGCAGTGTAGCCAAGCCCGGCGTATTGCGTCAAGGCGGAGCTGGAGAGCTATTCACTACCGCTGCCTGTCGCGGACGTATTCCGCCAGGGCAGCCAGAGAGTCGCGGGCCTCGCCTTGAGGGAGGGCCTGTAGTTCGGCGCAGGCACGGTCGCAGTAGTCGCGGACCACTTCCCAGCAGTCCTGCATGATGCTGGAGTTGTTGATAGTGTCCAACACTTTTTGCAGCTTGTCGAGGTTGTCTCGATCCTGGAACAGGACTGCCACCGGGTTGTCATTGGGGTATCGCTCTATGAGCATAATGGTTGGCAGCGTCAGCACGCCGTGCAGGAGGTCGGAGCCCACCGGCTTGCCCATGCTGGTTTCATCGCTCTGGAAGTCCAGCAGGTCGTCGCCCACTTGGAAAGCCATACCGATGTTGTAGGCGTAGCGCCGCATGGCCTGCACTTCACCCTCAGGGGCGCCGGCCAGAACCGCGCCGGATTCTCCGGCAGTGCAAAAGAGAGAAGCGGTCTTGCGGTAGATGCGGTCGTCATACAGTTCACGGGCCTGATTCGGATCATAGGCGCCAAAATACTCTATTAGCTCCCCGCTGGCCAGCTCCATGATGGTTTCTGAGAAGCGGCGCATAATGCGGAGGTTTTCGGTGTCGCAGACGAAGGTGGCGGAGGTGGCGAACACGTAGTCGCCAAACAGCACCGACACGTGATGTCCCCACACGTTGCTGACGGTGGCGCGGCCCCGCCGGGTGGAGGAATCGTCCACCGTATCGTCGTGGATGAGGGTGGCGAGATGCAACAGCTCAACGGCGCTGGCCATCAAAACCAGCTTGTCTGGGTCGTGGGGGTAGGAGTGGGACGCCAGCAGGGTTATGGCAGGACGAATGCGCTTGCCGCCGGTCCCAGCCACGTAGTCCAGCAGGGGGCGCAAGCCTTCAGTCGCAGCGGTGGCCTGCCCCGCCAGGTCCTTGAGCTTGGCTTCCACCAAGTCAAGCCCATCCTGAACCGGGGCATAGATGCCCGCGGTACGTTCGTCCAGTCCGTAAAGCATTGGCGTATCTGTCAGTCGGCTCCGGCGTCCAGCCGGGCGACTTCCTGCTCCACCACTTCCGGCTCCAGCTTGGTATAGAGCGGCGCGGGACGGCGCAGTTCCCGTCCGCCGGCCACGGAGCTTACCGCTGACTCGAAATCCCAACCCCCTTCCTCTACTTTTCCGTCCTGCCCCAAGAATTCGTGGAGCCGCTGAGAGCTGAAGGGCATAAACGGGTGGAGCAGGATCTTCAGACAATTGATGACGGCGATAGTTACCCACAGGCTGGTGGCGGCAGCCTCGCGGTCTTCGCGGATGGCGCGCCAGGGGGCTTTAGCGTCCAGGTAGCGGTTGGCCTCCTGGGCTAAGGCAAAGATGCGGGTGATGGCCGCCTTGAAGCGGCAAGCGCCCAGGCTGGCGCTCACCTCGTCCATAGCGGCCCGCGCCGAATCGAGGATGTCCCGGTCGGCATCGTCCAGTTCGCCGGGAGTGGGAATCCGGCCGTCGAAGTTACGATAGGCGAAGGTCAGCACCCGGTTGACCAGGTTGCCGTAGGTGGCGACCAGCTCCTCGTTGTTGCGTCGGACAAACTCGCCCCAAGAGAAATCGGAATCGGCGGATTCGGGCATATTGACCGACAGCAGGTAGCGCAACGGATCTGGGTCGTAACGTTCCAGATAATCAGGAACCCAGACGGCCCAGTTCTGGCTAGTGGAAAATTTCTGATTCTCCAGGCTCAGGAACTCGTTAGCCGGCACGTCATAGGGCAGGTTCAGCCCGTTGCCATACCCCATAATCATGGCCGGCCAGATGATGCTGTGGAAGGGGATGTTGTCCTTACCAATGAAGTAGTAGGAGCGGCTCTTTGGGTCCTTCCAAAAATCCTGCCAACTGTCCGGCTCGCCATGAATTTGCGCCCACTCCACCGCCGCAGACAGATAGCCGATAACCGCCTCGAACCAGACATAGATTTTCTTCGATTCGTAGCCTTCCAGCGGAATGGGAACTCCCCAATCCAAATCGCGGGAGATGGCGCGGTCGTGCAGGCCATCCTCCAGGAAGCGGCGGGTGAAGTTAAGCACATTGGCCCGCCAATGGGACTGCTTGGCAACCCACTCCAGCAACGGCTCCTGGAAAGCTGACAGCCGCAGAAAGAAATGCTCCGACTCTCGAAACTCCGGCGTGTCTCCGCTGAGAGCGCAGCGCGGCTCCAGCAGGTCGCGCGGGTCAAGGGTTCGGCCACAAGCATCGCACTGGTCGCCCCGGGCCCGGGTGTTGGCGCAATGGGGGCAAACGCCCTCCACGTAGCGGTCGGGCAGAAAACGGACACACTGCGGGCAATAGGCCAGCAAAGTACTGTCGGTATAGATGTGACCTTTTTCCAGAAGGGTCTTGAATATATCGTGGGTTACGGCTTCATGATTGGCGGTGTTGGTGTGGGTGAACAAGTCGAAGGATATGCCCAGCTTTTCCCATGATTCCAAGAACAGGGCGTGATAGCGCTCCACCACCTCAGCGGGAGTAACGCCTTCCTGGTCGGCGCGGATGGTTATAGGCGTGCCATGGGTGTCACTGCCGGACACCATCAGCACGCGGTTGCCCTTAAGCCGGTGATAGCGGGCGAATATGTCGGCAGAGAGGTAGCAGCCCGCCACGTGGCCCAAGTGTAGCGGGCCGTTGGCGTAAGGCCAGGCTACGGCGACAAGAATACGCTCAGTCACTGGGCAAATCCATTCGCCCGAAGGCGCAGGGGTAAGATTCCGCAGAACCACGGACACCAACTACGGATACCAAGGAAGCGTATTTTAGCATAAGGCAGCGGGATAATGTGTGCGCGAAACGCGGCTTAGGGAGGGGTAAAAATCGGGTCTGCCAACGCTCATTCCGCGCGCAACCCAATAACCTCGCCGCGGTAGTATGGGACCCCGGCAGTGGAAGCCGCCAAAACCGGAACGGGGTTGTCACGTTAAGCTCGCAATTACGGGTTTTGCGCGCCCCTATATCCGCAGCCGCCCCTTGCCACTACAACCTGTCCGGGGTAGAGTAAAGATAATTTCGACTTGCCTAAGGCAAGCAGGAGGCGCACATGGCTAACGACCCCATCAACCTATATGACTACGAAGCTAGGGCAAAGCTGGCCTTGCCCTATAATAACTGGGAATTCATCGAGGCCGGTTCGATGGACGAGTTCACTACTCGCCGCAACCGTTCCGCCTTTGAGCAGTTAACCCTCCGGCCCCGCTTCCTGAGGGATGTGCAGGAGCGAAAAATTTCTACCACCGTGCTGGGGCAGGAAATCAGTATGCCGGTGATGGTGGCCCCGGCTGGCAGTCATATGCTGGCCCACCCCGACGGTGAGGTCGCCACGGCCCGGGGCGCCGGGCGCTCCGATACCCTGATGATGCTCAGCACGTCGTCCAACTATAGCATGGAGGAAGTGTCGGACGCCGCCTCCGGCCCACTGTGGTTTCAGCTTTACCACCGGGGCTACAGCTTCACCGAGATGCTGGTGCACCGAGCTGAGGAAGCCGGGTTCAAAGCTATCGTGCTAACCATTGACACCCCGGTCGCCAGCCCCAAAGAGCGCGACCTCCGCAACCGCTACAAGCGCGAGCATGACTTGGGCAACTTCCGGGGCGTGGACGCCGACCGCAGCGCGATCAGCGGCACTGACGAAACCGAAGGCTGGGACGTATCCTACTCTCCACCCATCACCTGGCGGGAACTGGAATGGCTGCGCGGCCTAACCTCCCTGCCGCTGGTGCTGAAAGGCGTACGCACCGCCGAGGACGCCCACCAGGCCGTCGAGAACGGCGTTGACGGTATCTTGGTTTCCACCCACGGCGGGCGCCAGTTGGATATGACTATGGGCGCCATCGAGATGGTGCCGGAAATCGTCGAGGCCACCAACGGACGGGCCGAGGTCTACGTAGACTCCGGCGTCCGTCGCGGCAGCGACGTAATCAAGGCCCTGGCCTTGGGAGCTAAAGCCGTCGCCATCGGACGCCCGCTGTTCTGGGGCTTGGCGGTTGACGGAGACAACGGCGTCCACGGCGTGCTGGAGTTGCTGAGGGAAGAGGTAGACCGCTGCATGGCCTTCTGCGGCCAGTCTGATGTAAACGCCCTCGAGCCGGGCATCGTTCAAATACCCGCCGGATGGGGAGCATTCGGAGGCGCCACCGCACCGTAAAGGCTGGACGGCTTTCGGGAAATGATAACAGGGCAGGCATAAAGTCTGCCCTGTTATCGTCTTGGGGCCAGGGACGCCCGGCTGCGATGCTTGGAGTCTAGTCGGCCGGCGCATTGGCCGTCTGCTCGGCCAGCACCCCCAACAGGAAGCCGGAGAGCAGCCTGTTGAACTCATCAGCCTTCTCGAAATATGTGGAGTGAGCAGCCCCGTAAACCACTTCCATTCGGGAGTCCGGAATGATCTTCTGCACCTCGGATATAACGTTGGGCGGGAAGATAGCGTCCTCGTCTCCCACTATCAGCAGCGTAGGCGTCTGCCAGCCAAAGAAGTCTGCTTCCTGTCTGCCGTCTTCCCGCCGGAAGCCAGAGATTACGCCGTCCTCCCCCCGTTCGGGGTTCAGCCCTTGTATCTGCTGGTAGAGAAAGGTCAGGGCGGGTTGCCCGGCGATGAAACCAGCGGACAGGGAGCGGGCGAGGCCATCGGGCGGATTCGCCTTGACCAGCTCAGTCAACACGCCCGGCGAGGTAACGCCGCCGGTGGTATTTCCCAGCACGAGACCCAGCGTCCGCTCTGGACAGGCCAGCGCGAACTCGAGGCAACTGAAACCGCCCATGGATTGCGCCACGAGGAAAGTCTCTTCAACACCCAGATAGTCCAGCAGCGCAATCAAGTCTGAGGCGAAGTTCTCCCGCAGCGGAGACCCATATTCGGCGATGGACTGCCCCCAGCCGCGGTGATCGAAGGTGATGCAACGGTACTCGCCAGAGAACCGGGCCAACTGCCGCCACCAGCTCATGTGATTGCCGCCGCGCCCATGGGCGAATACGATGGCTGGCCCGCTGCCGTGAGATTCGTAGTAGAGTTCGATCCCGTTGATTGGCGCTTTGGGCATATAAGCCTCCTTTGCGTCTTTGCGTTAAGAAAGCGCCTACACCGGCCACTGTTCACGCCGGTGGGCAGCGTCCCAGAACATATACTCATAGCGGCTGCTGGTGAGGAACGCCTGCCGCATTGCCTCCAGCTCCTCGGCTCCGGCCTCCTGCGCCTGCCGGTCTACGAAACCGCGCCATGCCGCTACACTGTCTTCCAGCAATCCCGACACATAGAAGCTGGTCCACTGTCCGTACAGCGGATGTTCCGACTGGCCCAATTCTTCCCGCAGCAAATGATAAGTCCAGGGGCAGGGCAGCATGGCCGCCGCCGTCGGCCCCAGCCCTTCGCGGTTGGCTACCGCCAGCATATGGTTCACGTATCCGGCGTTGGTGGGAGACGGGACGGCTCTCTTAGCGTCGTCCAGAGTCAGACCGGCCGCCTCCAGCAGCTTGTGATGCAACGGGCGCTCAATGGGGGTCAGGACGCGCTTCGCCAACTCTTCCAGAACATCCGCATTAGGCGATTTAGCCAGAGCGATCGCCACGCATCGGGCGAAGCCTTCCAGATACAGATAGTCCTGCCCCAGATAGTATTGAAAGGTCTCTAGGGGCAGTGTGCCTTCTTTGATTTCCCGCAAAAACGGGTGGGCGAAAATTTGCCGCCAGATGGGTTCCGCTTCGGCGCGAAGCTGGTCGCTGAAACTGTCCATAGCTGCTACTCCCTCCTTCCGCTGACCCAGGGTATGCCGGCTCAAGCACGACAAGATCAGGATGACCTAGCCCGCTCCAGCTCCAGATCACGAAGCTCGATGCGGCGGATTTTGCCGCTAACCGTCTTGGGCAACTCAATCACGAACTCGACAGCGCGGGGGTATTTGTAGGGCGCTGTAGTGCTACGCACGTGGTCCTGGATGCTCAACACCAGCTCATCGGAAGGCACGTAGCCAGGGGCAAGGATGACGAAGGCTTTAACAATTTCGCCGCGCACCGGGTCAGGGCTGGCAACCACGGCGGACTCGGCCACCGCCGGATGCTCGATGAGCGCGCTCTCCACCTCGAACGGCCCGATGCGGTATCCGGCAGATATGATCACGTCGTCGGCGCGGCCTACGAACCAGTAATAGCCGTCCTCGTCTTTGTAAGCCTTGTCGCCCGTCAGATACCAGTCGCCTACGAAAGAGCGCTCCATTCCTTCGTCGTCGCGCCAGTATTCTTGAAAGAGGCCAACCGGGCGCTCTGGACTGACCTTCACCGCAATCTGACCTTCCTCTCCCACCGGAACTTCGCTCCCATCATCGTCCACCACCCCGACGGTGAACCCCGGCATCGGCTTGCCCATAGAACCTGGGCGCACCGGGAGACAACGGTAGTTGCCCACCAGCAACACCGTCTCGGTCTGGCCGTAACCATCATATATGGTCAGGCCCGTGCCGTCCTCCCACTGCTTCATAACTTCGGGGTTTAGCGGTTCGCCCGCGCCGGTGCAGTGGCGCAGGCTGCGGAGGTCATACTTGGAGAGATCTTCCAGCACCATCATCCGGTAGGCCGTGGGGGGAGCGCAGAAAGACGTGACGCCAAACCGCTCCAGCATCCGCAGCGTCATCGGGGCGTCGAACCGGCCGCGGGCGTCGTGCTGCATCACCGTCGCGCCCAGCGTCCACTGCCCAAACAGCTTACCGTAAGCCGCTTTGGCCCAGCCGGTATCCGACAGCGTCCAGTGCAGGTCGGTAGGCTTGAGGTCGTGCCAGTATTTAGCGGTCAGCACGTGGCCAATAGCGCAGGATGCCTGGGTATGCAACACCATCTTGGGATAGCCGACGGTGCCGGATGTGAAGTAGATAAGCAACGGGTCGTTGCTGCGGGTTGGCTCCACGCCTTCCAACACTGGCAGAGCCTCGTTCACCAGTCGCCGATAGGACAGCCAGCCGCGCCGCTCTTCGCCGGTGGCCAACAGATGTTTCAGAGTGGGACAACCCCCGGCGGCCCGATCAACCTTGTCGGCGTTTTCACCATCGGTTATCGCCATCACCGCTTCAGCGCGGTTGATGCGATACTCGATGTCGCCCGGCGTCAGCAGCGTGGTGGCAGGCATAGGCAACGCTCCCAGCTTGAACAGCGCCACCATTGCCACGTACCACTCCGGTATTCGCGGCAGCATAATAAACACGCGGTCGCCTTTCTTGACACCCAGCTCCTGTAGAGCATTGGCAAACCGGTCAGTGAGCGTCTTCAGCTCCCAGAAGGTGTGATGCGTAGCTTTCTCACCGCTGGGATCAACGGACAGCAGGGCCAGCTTGGTGCGGTCTTCAGCCCACTTGTCCACCACGTCGAAACCGAAGTTGAAGTATTCCGGCGCTTCAAGGCGGTCGTTGCGGCAGGCGTGCTCATAATCGGTCATGTTGGGGGCAGGGTTCGGCATTGCTTCACCTCGAAGTCAGGCCCCGTTAAGGCTTGGTTTTACGTACTGCGGGCATCATTTTACCATCATCCCGTTACCATCATCCTCATCTTGTAATGCTGGCGAGGGTGGCTTGTAACGCTGGCGAGGGTGGCGCAACACATCTGGGCGGTTACAATCTGCGCTACTATTATTATAATTTGCCCTACTATCATAATGAGAGAGGAAATTATGGCGGAACAACTTGACGGCAAAACAGCGCTGGTCACCGGGGGAGGTTCCGGCATCGGACGGGCCGCGTCCCTGGCCTACGCCCGCGAAGGCGCGCGCGTAGTGGTGGCGGACGTGAATGTGGAAGGCGGGGAGGAAACTGTGCAGCTCATCAAGGAGGCGGGCGGTGAGGCCGTGCTGGTCCACGCTGACGTTTCCGATTTCACCGGGGCGCAGCTTATGGCGCAACGGGCCGTGGAGGCTTTCGGCAGTCTGGACTGCGCCTTTAACAACGCCGGTATATCCGGCGGGCGCGAGCGGCGGCGCTCCGCCGACTACGAAGAGGAAGACTTCGACCGGGTTATACGCATCAACCTAAAAGGCGTCTGGCTTTCGATGAAGGCCGAAATCCCGCAGATGCTCAAGCAAGGCAGCGGGGCCATCGTTAACACGGCGTCCATTATGGGCCTCATCGCCACCCCCGGCTCGGTGGCCTACATGGCGGCCAAGCACGGCGTGGTGGGGCTAACCAAGGCCGCGGCTCTGGAATACGCCGCCGACGGCATCCGCGTCAACTCGGTCTGTCCCGGCTACATCAACACGCCGCTGGTGCGCCCTCTGTTCGACAACTATCAAAATATGGAAGAAACTATCATATCCCGCCATCCGATAGGACGACTGGGCGAGCCGCAGGAAATAGCCGAGGCCGTGGTCTGGCTGTCGTCTCCCGCGGCCAGCTTTGTCACCGGCCACAACATGGCAGTGGACGGCGGTTACGTCGCTCAGTAACTGGCCTAACCCGTCATCCCCGCCTAACCTATTATTCCCGACTCACGGGAATACCGGGAAAAGCGGCAGTAGAAAAGCTCGCTTCGCTGTGGTTTGCAGATTTCCGTCTTCGCTGGAATGACCGGTGGCAATGGAAATAAGGGGATACGGAAATGACAATGGAGGCGAAAGAATATGCCTAATGTTGACCAGCAGACTCGCCGCCGTATGGCGCGAACCGGCCTGACCGCCTTTGACCCTGAGCAAGCCTGCCCCGGCTACGTGCTGTTTACGCCCATGTCCAGCCCCGGTGACGTGTACCTGATTGACCTCGGCGGGAACGTGGCGCACCAGTGGACGATGCCCCATCCGCCGGGGCTGTACGGCTATCTGCTGCCCAACGGCAATCTGTTCTATGGCGGCAAGATTAGGGACGACACCTGGGAGCGTTTTCCATCGTGGAAACGGTTTAAGGGCGGCGTGATGCTGGAAGCCGACCCAGACGGCAACGTGGTATGGGAGCACCGCGACCCCGACCATCACCACGACGCCCGGCGCACTGAATCGGGCGGCGCTCTCTATATGAACGTTGAGCTTATTGACGCCTCGCTTGCGGCGCAGGTCAAGGGCGGCGTCGCTGGCTCCGCGCCGGAAGGAATGTGGGCCGACGCACTCGTGGAGGTTGACGCCAACGGCAACAGCGTGTGGGAATGGCGCGCCGCCGAGCATCTGGATTTGGAAAGGCACATCGTAACCTTCAACGACCTGCGCGACGAGTGGAGCCACGGCAATACTCTCGCGCCCCTGCCCGGCGACCGCGTGCTGTTCAGCTTCCGCAACATCTCCACCGTCGGTATAGTGGACAAGGCCAGCAACGAAATCGTCTGGCAGTTGGGCTACGAAACCTTGGCCCAGCAGCACGACCCCAGTATGTTGCCCAACGGCAACGTGCTGATATTCGACAACGGCTCGCACCGGCGCGAAATTGGGCTGCCTTTTTCCAGGGTCATCGAGGTCAATCCGGTCAGCAACGAAATCGTCTGGGAATACCGCGACAACCCCGCCTACAATTTCTTCAGCCCCTACATTTCCGGCGCTCGCCGCTTGCCCAACGGCAATACACTGATAACCGAGGGGCAGTTCGGCCGTATGTTCCAAGTAACGCCGGAAGGCGAGGTGGTCTGGGAGTTCATAAACCCCCACTTCCACCTCGACATCGAAAACCAACTGGTCAACCGAGTCTTCCGCGCCACCCACTACCTTAAGGAAGACATACCTTGGCTTCCCTAGATAATTAGCCAAAATCTCCCCTTGGTGGAGGAAGAGCCGCCCAAATCACCTCTCTTTTGAGGGAGAGAGCCAAGGTGAGGGTGAAATCCTGGAGGAGGGAAATAGCCGATGTACCAAGCCATCGTCTACATACACGTTGTCGCCGCCATAACCTGGCTGGGCGGGATGCTTTTCCTTGCGATGGTGATGATCCCACTTGCCCGACACGATGCGAATATTGGCTTCGGGGTCCTGCGTAGCGCAGCGGAGAAATTCGTAAAGGTTGCCTGGGCTTCGATGATGGTGCTGGCGGTCACCGGCGGCTATTTGGCCTGGACTCATTGGGGAGTCCGGCCCAGCACGTTCTTCGGAGGAGAAGGCCACTTCCTCCAGTTTTTGCAGATGAAGACCGGGCTGTTCGTCATTGTGATACTGCTCAGCCTAGCTCACGACTTTTGGCTGGGCCCGAGAATGATGGACCGACTGGAAGCGGCGCGAGTGTCCGGCTCGCCGCTGCTCACCGGCCCGGCACGCCTGTTCGTACAGTGGGCAGCCCGCGTCAACCTGCTGCTGGTGTTGGCTATAGTGGCCCTGGCGGTGGTTATGACCCGGCCCTAGCGCGCCGACGGAAAATCCGGGTCGCGCTTCTGGCGCACTGAGTCCAGGCCCTCGCGCACGTCGGGGCCGAAGAAGTTGAGCATCTCCAGGGCCAGTGAGTAGTCAAAGGCGGTATGTTCCGCCATGCGCAGCCATTGGTTCAGCGATCGTTTGGTGTAGCGCAGGGCCGGCTGGGGGCCGGACGCCAGCTTGCGAGCCACGCCCATCGCCCGCTCCATAAGTTCGTCGTGAGGTACGCAGAGGCTAACCAGCCCCAGCCGCTCCGCCTCTGCGCCGTCCAGAAACTCGCAGGTCATCAGGTAGTACTTGGCCTTGGCCATCCCGATGAGCAGCGGCCAGATGACGGCGGCATGGTCGCCCGCCGCAACTCCCAGGCGCACGTGGCCGTCGGTGAACCTGGCCCGCTCCGACGCGATTGATATGTCGGCCAGGAGCGCCACCGCCAGCCCAGCGCCCACGGCCACGCCGTTGATGGCCGATATGACCGGCTTGTCGAGGTTGATCATGTTGTGCACGATGTCACGGGCTTCCTGCATCGTGCCGGCGATGACTTCCGCGTTGCCGATAGACTGCTCGATCATCTCAAAGTCGCCCCCAGCGGAAAAAGCGTTGCCATTCCCTGTGATGACCGCCACCCGCACCTCCGGGTCCTGCCCCAAGTCCAGCCATACCCGGCTCAGCTCGTTGTGCAGGGTGAATCCGGTGGCGTTGAAAACCTCAGGGCGGTTCATCGTCAGCAGAGCGACGCCGTCTTTCTTTTCAATCAGAATATCTTTGTAACCGCTGTAATCAACCATATCCGGTTTCCTGCAAAAATTCCTTCCCCCAGAGGGAGAGGGTTAGAGTAAGAACGTATTCTGGTCAAGTAAAATTCAGTAGAGTGCCCCGTTCTTCACCAGCGACTCCACCTCAGCTTGGGGCATCCCCAGGATCTCGCAGAACACATAATCGTTGTCTTCCCCGACGTTGCTGTAGTGTCCGAACTCCATTGGCGTCTTGGACAGCCGCACCGGGGTTGCCCAGGCAAGGCTATCGCGCTTCTCCCACTCCCAGGCCGGGGCGCCGCGCTCGGCAACGTAGTATGGCGATGGCCGGTAGAAGTCGCGGGCCTGAAGATGTTCGCTGGCGTACAGGTCATCGCCCTGCGATACTATACTGGCGGGAACGCCCTCGCGCTGCAAACGCTCCATAACGTCTCCGGCAGTAAGTTGCGACGTCCACTCGCCAATCAGCGCATCAAGCCTGTCCTGATTGGACAAGCGGCCTTCCACAGTGTCAAAGTCCGGCGTATCGCTCCATTCCGGGTTGCCCATTGCCCGGCGGAGCGCAGCCCACTGCTCGCCGTTCTGGACCGCAATGGCGCACCAGCGGTCTTCACCCTGGCACTGGTAGACGCCGTGGGGAGCCCCGGCCGCGTCCCGGTTGGCGATACGCTGGGGCAACCTCCCATTGACCTGATAATCGAGGATGGACGGACCGGCGGTGACCGCGCCGGACTTGAATATCGAGGACTCCATAGTGGCGGGCTGCCCGGTCAGTCGCCGCCGCATCAGCGCGCCGATGATGGCCGAGGGCTGAAACACGCCGGTATGATAGTCGGAATAGGACGTGTTTATGGCCGACGGCGGCTCGCCTTCGTCGCCGGTCATCAGCGACACGCCGCCCATGTGCTGCACCAAAATCCCGTAGGACTTATAAGTGTAGTAGGGGCCGATGCCGCCCAGCCCGGTCTGCCACATCAGGATGATATCTGGACGCAGTTGCCGCACTGCCGGAAAATCTATGCCCCAGCGGTCAAGTATGTTGCGGCGAAAGTTGGTCATAAACACGTCGCTGACTTTTACCAACTCTTGAAACACCTCCAGCCCGCCTGGAGTGCGCACATCAATGCTCACGCGCTTCTTGCTGCGCTGGAAGTCGGGCTGTCCGGCGCCCCGCGACCAAGCAGGGATAAACGACATCTCGTCCAGCACTTTGTTGGTCTCGACTTTGATGACTTCGGCTCCCAAGGAGGCCAGGATACGCCCGGTGAGGGGCAGGGCCACATAAGGGCCCAACTCGATGATTCTCAGACCGGATAGAGCTTTGTTGGACATACCTGCTCCCTTTATCCCGGCGGCGCGCAAGGCAACCGCCGCCCGTTAAGCATACCCAAACACCGGCGGAAACACCACCACCACTACCACCGCCCATAATGCGTACACCGGCAGGCAGGCTATCTGCCAACGCTCCAGGGCGTCGAAGGCACCCCGCCGGCTCAGGAAGCGGGCGTAGAACCAGACCGAGCAGGCCAGGATGACCAGCAATATCAGGTTTTCGCCCAGAGCGGCCATCTTGTTGGCGCTGAACCCAAACTCGGTGATGCGGGCGGCAATGGCGGCCAGAGCCACGGCGTCGGCGGCCAGGGCGCAGACCACCAGCAGCGCCGTCAGCCAGTCAAAGGCGTTGGGCGGGGCCTGTGGGTTTCGGGCCGACACCGAGTAGAGCAGCAAGCCCAACACCAACGCCAGCAGCAGATCAAAGGCGATTAGAGGCTCCCGGCCCGGGTTTACGCCCCGCCCCGTCCACACCATCGTTGACAGGAAGGCCAGCAACAGCGCGGCGGCCAGAGGCGTGAACACCCGAGCCAGCATCGGCGCTACGTTCTCGACGACGTTCCGCCTGCTCTCCACCAGCCACGCGCAGACCGGCATCGCGCCCATCGCGCCGCAGGGCAGCGCCCATTCCGTCGCAAAGATGGATATATCCACCCCGATGGCGTCGAACATCACCCAAGCCAACCCAGTCAGCACGCCGCCGCCCAGAGCAATCAGGGTGTAGTAGATAGCAAACTCACCAGTAAATCGGATGAAGTCCATCCATCGGCCGCCGCCGAAAATCCAGCGGCCTCCGGTATAGGCAACGCCCACTGCCAACCACAGGGCAATGGGCAGATGCAGCCCGGCCAAAGGCGCAGTGGCGACAGAGGAATCATTGAACGGGTAGGCGTTTACTATGACCGCGGCCGCTGCAAAGGGCAACGCCAGCAGAAACCAGCGCACCGGCCCCAGACGCCGTTTCCAGGCAAAGTAACAGGCCAGCATGGGCAGTGCGAAAAAACTGAGGTTGAGGAAGTAAAACTGACTGGATCCATCTGAGAGGGAGCTTCCGAACAGTTCAGGGAGCTTTATCGCCAAGGCTGCGGCGACAGCCAGCAGAAAGGCCGCCGCCACATCAAAGCGCTGGCCGGACTTGGCGGTCACTGCCGTCGGCGAGCGCCACAACCGCTCCCAGTGTTCTTGGGCGAAATTCCGGGACACGGCGTCCAGGCTGGCTATTCGGTTGACAGCTACCATAAAGGCTTCGTCAACGGTAAGCCCTGCTTGAACTAAGACCGTCGCTGCATCCCTCAGACGGCCTTCCACCATCTCCATATCAGAATTTGGCTGTGTCTGTCTGCTGCTTTGGTAGTCGCGCCACCGGGCAATCAGCTCTTCCAAAGCACTGCTGTCTGCCGCCATTATCCTTGCTTATACTGCCTCAGAGCACTTATGCTGCCCTAAAGTTGCTCTCTTGCGCCAGAGGTTAACCTGTTACGCTCCCCGGCGGTAACGATCTTGCCGGACTGCCATCCTTACCGGCTAAATCACGCCATCTCGCCGCAGCGTATCCAGCTCTGCCGCCGACAGCCCCAGCTCGCCGCCGTATATTGCGCTATTGTCCTGTCCCAGACTCGGAGCCGGGTTCGCGCCCGGCGAGACCTCCTCGCTGTCGAACACGCCGAGAGGATACTGCAACGTCTCTGTCTCCGGGTGGTCAAGGCCGAACCAGAAGTTGCTGGCCTCAAGCTGGGGGTCGGCCAACAGGTCGGACACGGTGTTGACCGGAATAAACACCAAGTTGCGCCGCTGGCCCTCATGGAACAGGTATTCGCTGGTGTAGCGGGTGGTGAAGTCTATGACCAGCGCCGTGATTATGTCGTTATAGGGCGCACGATCCTGGTTGCCGCCGCGATAGGCGTCGTTCAGCACCTCTTCGTTTCCGGTGACCTCGTAAATCCACTCGGCCAGCGTATCCCACTCGCGGGGGGTGATAATGCCTGCCGAAATCCAGCCGTCGGCGCTGGGGTAAGCGCCCAGAGGAATCACCAGCGTCGAGGTAGCCCCGACACGAGTCACGTTCTCGCCCATCTGCATCCAGGCGAGGGCCGGATGGGCGTCGGTGTAATAGGTAATCAGCGCTTCCTGCAACGAAACGTCAATGTACTGCCCTTCCCCATCGGCGAAGTCTCGGTAGTAAAGCGCCGCCAGGATGGACGCAGCAGCGAACTGCGCGCCGGGAAAGTGCGACTGCTCGTTGCCCTGCCGCATGGGTGGGCCGCCGGGTTCACCGGTGATCTGCATAAAACCGCTGGCGGCAAGGGCGATCAGGTCGGTGGACTGGTAATCCTTCCACGGGCCGGTCTGTCCGAAAGGCGTAACTGACGCCATTACGATGCCGGGGTTGATTTCACGCAGCGCATCATAGCTAAATCCCAACGAGTCCATGTAACCCACCGCAAAGCTCTCCAGCACCACGTCTGACTGCGCCACCAGCCGCCGAAAAAGTTCACGGCCGCGTTCAGATTGCAGGTCGAGGGTAATAGAGCGCTTGTTGGTGTTGTAAAACAGAAAGTAGAGGCTGCGTTCCTGCCCCGGAATATCTCCGACGAAAGGAGCGCGGGCGCGGGAATCGTGCCCCCCGGGCAGCTCCACCCGCACTACATCGGCCCCATAATCAGCCAAGAGCTTGCCGCAGAACACGGCCTCCGGCCCACTCAGGTCCAGAACACGATACGGCGGCAGAAGCCGTCCTTCTTCGGGTGTTTGCAGTGACATAAGCACTTGGAATTTTAGATAGTCTGGGCAGAGCCGTCAAGCCGGGGGCCGCCAGTAGGGGTATGTAAAACTTAGGGCGGAAACAACTGGAGAACGGATCACTTGGAGGACGGATCACGTCATAACAGCGGCGGTTTGCGTAATCGGGCAGGGCGCACGGCGGGAACAAGCGGGCTTGGCGGAATGCGCATACTCCGGCATAACGCATACTCCGGCATAACCGGCGTAAAAGGATTGGCAGGCTCATTCCTGTCGTGCCGGGGCGGCATTGCTCCAAAGCCGAATCGCGGCCGGGATAACAACGAAACCGGACTGCCTTACACCGCAATGCGGAACCTGGGTGGGGCGAACAATCGGGGCGATGACGAATGCCGCCTCGATTCGTTCCCGGTTGCAGGTAATCCTCCAGCGAGGGTTGGCTGCGGGGAAGGCTAATGGAGCGGGGTTTCTTGGCAGGGGATCCGGGGCCGCCACTCTGCGCCAGAGAATCGAAAGTCTCCTTAGGAGTCCGGGCGGAGGAAGATGGCGCGGGAGCGGACGGCAGGGAGTCCGGCAGACTCCCAAGTTCAGGGGAGGCGACAGAGCCGGAATTGATTCCGCCCTCTCGCTTGCGTCCGCCTAGGTGACATCGGCCTCTTCCGGCGGCAGTCCCGGTTCGGCAGCCTCGTCAGCGTTGCCGGACGGCGCCGCCACCGGGCCCGGCGGGGCGGCCAGGCGCCGGGAGGCCCCCCGGCGGATTGTCGTCAGCCTGGAAAGGCATATCCGGGTGATTGTTGGAAAACCCGGCAGCCGAGCCGTCCCCAATTTCAACATCGTTCCGGCCGGTAAGCATCGCTATATTGTTGCGTTGAGCAGGGGTGCGTATCGTGACAAGACGCGGCGGGGCGTTCCGTATGGCTTCCAAATCCGGCAAAACCGACTCCGCCGACCACATAATCCCTGCTGTCGTACCGGTGTCGGCATCGTTTTCGTAGAAGTTCCGGTGCATTTGCTCTGCGGACGAAGTGGCGAAGGCAATATCAATATGGTTGAATTCTTGTGGGATTTGTTTTCCTACGGCGCGAATCTGGTCGTGGCTGCGGCTGCGCCAGCTCCTCTCCTTGGCGATGGCCTTTAGCGCGTGGGCTATCCCCCCAAGTCTTCTCTGAAGCCTGTAGGCGGTTGCCCCGCGCCAGTTGCTCCCGGGCGTGCCGGATGAACCGCCGGCTGATCCTGGTGTGTTCATCAAGGGTTGCGCCGCCGGGCCGGCGGGCGGGCAATGCAGGTGTAGTCATGGCAGCCCCTATTCCAAACGGGACAGAATTTCCCTGCGGTGTATCTGACGTTGCGGTGTATCTGGCGTTGCGGTGTATCTGGCGTTGCGGTGTATCTGGCGTTGCGGTGTATCTGGCGTTGCGGTGTATCTGGCGTTGCGGTGTATCTGGCGTTGCGGTGTATCTGGCGTTGCGGTGTATCTGGCGTTGATTGTACGAAGTCATTGAACCGGCGTCAAAACGATTCATCAGAACCCTGGTGAAGCAGGGCATCGTGTTCAGTGATTCACCTGCGCCGGCCTCAACAGGGACGCTGCACGGCGGCATCTGCGCCTGGGACGGCACTCCTGCCTGCCTGGGGCAGGTTGCATAAGAAAAGGATGCCTTCCCTCTGCCCGGTTTTCCTGGTGCGATTCGGCATATCAGCCTTACCTCCCACCAGTAGAAATTGCAAAAATCCCGTCGTTCCCGCTTTCGGGGGAATCCGCTGGAGCCGTTCAGAAACTGTCCGTAGTCAGAACCGCCATAAACTCTCATTTTCGCGCGAATGAAGGGAGGAATGGAAAGGCCCCGGCGTTGCCGCAGCCGAAGGGTAACCTTTCCGGGATACTGGTATAATGCGTCATCCGTGAACCTGCCTCGCAACGGGCGAACGGGGTTGTTCTTGCTTTTGCATCTAGCCGCGACCAGAGACCGCTTCCTGCTGGGTCTGAAATACGCCGATTACCGGACTATGTGGATTGCCACCACGTGTTCTGGGGCGGCGGCCTGGGCCTTGATTGTCGCTCGCGGCTGGTTGGCTTGGGAAATTACCGGAGAATCGGCCTGGGTGGGCATCATAACCTTCGCCGCTATGATTCCGAGGGTGTTTTCCACACCTATCGTCGGTTATCTGGCCGACCGTTTTGACCGCCAGACTATGCTGCGGTGGATCTTCGCTCTCAATCTAGCCCATAACATACTCTTGGCGATGCTGGTGATGAACGACTTGGCCGGGCCCTGGACATTGATGCTGCTGGCCTTGTTTAACGGCACTCTCCGAGCCGGTCAGATGACAGTAGCCACCGCCCTGATTCCCAATCTGGTGCCGAAGGAACACCTGCTTAACGCCCTGGCTCTGAATCAAGCGACACAGCAAGGCTCGCGGATGGTAGGGGCGCTGGCCATCCTCCCGTTGCTGGGTTACATCAACATCGAAGCGGCCTTCTGGCTTTGCAGCGCCTTCTATCTCATCGGATTTATAGAAGTTTCTAGAATCGGCGCTCGCTCCACTGGCAGAATGAACGCTTCCCAAAGTTTCTGGCGCAATATGTTGGCCGGGTTTGAGTACGTATACACTCGGCCGTCGATCTTGGCGATGGTGCTGCTGGTGCTGACTCACTGCGCCTTTGTAATGTCTTACGAGGCGATTCTGCCGGCTATTTCAGAAGACAAGCTGGGCGCAGGGTCGGTGGGGGTCAGCTACTTGCTTGCCGGCGTCGGCGTGGGGGCGCTCCTCTCTTCCATTTTCCTTGCCGGGGTCCGAAACACGGCGCTCCGGGGAAAAATTTTTCTGATTTTCGGGTTGCTGAGCGGGATAGCTCCAATACTGCTGGCCTTGTCCACAGTGCGGGAATTTTCCATACTTGCCACGGTGTTCATCGGGGCCACCCAGGCCGGCTTCATGACCATCAGCCACACGGTTATCCAGACACTGGTTGACGACGAGGTGCGGGGCCGGGTTGCCGGAGTCTACTCAGTTCACATCGGCGGCAGCATGGCAGTGACCAATATGATTAATGCGGCCATAGCCGACGTGTTTTCCGCTCCGGTGGTGATGGCGGCCGGCGGGCTATTGTTCCTTATCACGGTCATACTGAGTTTCGGCAGCGGAGCGCTCCGGCGCATCTATTTCCCCAGCCCTGCCATTCCCGCGGCGGCCTGATTCCTCGCGCATTATCAACACCACTGCCGGAGGAGCATCAATGAGCACAGAACTGGATCGCTACCTAGAAACAACTGCCAAATCCAAGGCGGCGTGGGAAGAAGCGAAGCGCTATCTGCCGGGAGGCGACAGCCGCAACTCCATCTTCTGGCAACCCTATCCCATTTTCGTGGAAGAAGCATCCGGCGCCCATGTGGTGGATGCCGATGGCGCCGACAGGCTGGACTTCATCGGCACAATGACCACGCTGATTTTGGGCCACTCTCCGGATCCCGTGGTTGAGGCGGTGCGGCAGCAACTGGAGCAGGGGGTAGTGTATAACGCGCCCAACCGCCATCAGGTGCGGCTGGCCCGGTTGCTGTGCGAGCGCATCCCCAGCTTCGAGATGGCGCGGTTCACCAACTCCGGCACCGAGGCCACTCTGAACACTATCCGCGCCGCTCGCGCCTTCACTGGCCGTAGCCTTATCGCCAAGGCCGAGGGCGGATACCACGGCAGCCACGACACCGTAAGCGTCAGCGTGCGCGTAGACCCCCGCAAGTCTGGCGAGCGGCTCAACCCCGACGCCCAACCCGCCACCGAGGGGCTGGCTGAGGGAGTGCTGGACTCGGTAGTGGTGCTGCCTTTCAACGAAACGGAAGCGGCGCGGGAAATACTCGAGCGGCACAAGGAGCAACTGGCTGCGGTCATCGTAGAGCCGATGCTGGGGTCGGTGGGGATGCTGCCCGCCACCCGCGAGTTCTTGTCTATGCTGCGGGAGTTCGCTACCGAGAACGGCTCCGTTCTGATTTTCGACGAGGTAATCAGCTACCGTATCGCTCCCGGCGGGGCGCAGGAATACTACCAAATCACGCCCGATATGACTTCTCTGGGCAAAATCATCGGCGGGGGATTCGCCGTGGGCGCTTTCGGGGGTCGGCAAGACATTATGGGTATGTACGACCCTTCTGCCGGGTCAGGGACGGGCGGCCCCCGGGTGGCCCACGCCGGCACCTTCAACGCTAACCCGGTTACCATGCTGGCCGGAGCGGTGACGCTGGAACAGCTAACTCCGGAAGTCTACCGCCGTCTGGCCGAAGTCACCGAGTATCTGCGCCACGGGTTGCGGGAGGCTGGACAGGAGCTGGAGGTTCCGGTGCAGATCACCGGCCTCGGTTCCCTCTTCGGCATCCACTTCTTGGACGGTGAGCTGGTGGGCTACCGCGACATCGCCTCCGCCGACGCCGCTTTCCGCCACCAAGTGTTCTTGGGGTTGCTGAACGAAGGAATACTAATGGCTCCCAACCTAGTGGGCGCCGTATCCACGGTCATTGGCGAAGGGGAAGTGGACGCCTTGGTGGACGCCTTCCGCCGGGTTCTGCAACGGCTGGCGTAGGCACCGGGCGGGGTTTACGCCCATTCTGTCTGAATCAGGGTTTTCGCGGGGTTAGGGTGCTCGGGATAGGATACTATCTTGCGTATCCTCTAATACTGTATGCCTTGGCCCCATGCAGAATCGGGATTCAGGCAGAATGGGCAGACGGAGCAGACAACGCTCAGCGGAAACTCCGGCTAAGCGAAATCCTCTTTGCGGAACAGCGTCGTCGTCTCGATGCGCTGTGGGTCGCCGTCGAACCAGTCGGCCACGGTCTCGCGCCACTGGGTGTAGTGCGGCATGGAGCGGTGGGCGGTCTCCCAGGCGTCGCGGTTCTCGTAGACTTCATACAGGTAGACCGTGTTAGGGTCGTTGTTGTCGGCCAGCACGTCGAAGCGCAGGCAACCCGGCTCGGCAGTGTTGGAGCCTTCGGCGTCGCCTTTGGTAGCTGCGATAAATTCGTCGCGGTGGCCTTCCTTGATTTTGACGGTCACGAAAAGGGTGAACATTACTCCTCCATTCCCGGCGTCCGGGCGGTTAGCCGCGGGCGCGAATCGGGCAGGCAGAATTGATGGCGCGTAGAACCGCTGCGGGGCGAGCCTACGGCAACCCTATTATAGCCGCGCCCGCCCGCAGCGGCAAACGCGCTCCAACCAGTGGCTGTGATTTTTCGTCTCGGGATTACACTCGAAGTTACCCGTAGAGCAACTTCGTCGCCGTCATCGCAGGGTTCTGCGGCACCGGAAGTTCCGCAGGGCAGCGTCGCAAAACGGCCCAAACTGCTAATTCCGCAGTTTGGCGGCAATGACTACGCCGTCGGTTACGCTGTAGCCAACTCCAGTGTCAATGTTAGGAGTGTTGCCAAGATTACAAATACATGAATATATGTGGGATACTGCAGTAACGTTCCGTTTTAGGAGTCCGAAGTCAAGAGAGTCTGTATCATAAAATTTGTTTCAACCTTGCCCAGGCGTAGAAAAACACGCTTAAACGAAACACAGGCGAGGGCAAAGACCCCGGTTGGCGTCCGGCCCTGCGGCGTTGTAAAATGCCCGCGCGAGGCGGCCGCCGGCGAGGCCGCGCCGGGCAAAGGTTCGTCCTGGGCTTGTCGCCTGAGCTTGTTGAAGGAGGCCGCCGATGGCCGATATACCAATCGTCTACACCCTCACCGTCTGCCCGGCTTGCGACGCCCTGCGCGCCGCCTGGAAGAGGGAAGGCATCGAATACGAGGAGCGGCGGGTGGACCAGAGCCAGGATACCCTGGACGAAGCCCTGGACTACGCCGACACCGTGCCTATCATCATCTACCCCGACGGCAAGGTGGCAGTGGGCTTCCAGGGAATGACCGGTTGAGAGATTGGCTGACGGGCCGTGAGCCTGTGTTCAATTCTTTTCCCCAAGAATTAAAACCCAACATTTACGGGGGCAATATGGCAAGAGAAACCAGCGTAGTGACCCCGCAGCGGTATTCCGAGGGGTTCGATTATCTGGCCTATATGAACGAAATCAAGGTGAACAAAGCACGCTTCGAAGGCTTCTATGGCGGGTGCCTGCTTTCCGCCGAGGACACCCAAGCCTTCCAGGAACTGGCATCCCGCGAGGACGGCCCCAAGAAGATGCTGGTGCTGGGTGAGGATTGGTGCGGCGATGTGGTGCGCGGCCTGCCGGTGCTGGCCCGAATCTGCGAGGCCGCGGGGATGGAGATGCGCATCTTCCCCCGCGATTCGCACCACGATATCATGAACGAGTTCCTGAAAGAAGGAAAGTGGATGTCCATTCCCGTCGCCGTTTTCTACACGGGCGACCACGACTACATCTGCCACTGGATTGAGCGCCCCGAAATCGCGGAAATCGAGATGCACCAGATTGAGCGGGACATACGCGCCGAAACCCCGGACATTGACGACCAGGCCTTTGGCCGCGAGCGCCGCGGCCGCACGGCCGCCAAGGCCGACGACTGGATTGCCGCCACCATTGTGGAAATCCGGGAACTACTGACCCGCAGCGTCGGCTGAGCGGCGACTTTTCCTAGCCCAGACCGTCTTAGGCGCACTCAGGCACAGAACGGAAAACCGGCGCTTGGGGATTCCCAGGCGCCTTTCTTGTTAGCTGGCTTTTCGCTCTCCGGGCAAGCCGCCGTAACGCTCGCCGCCTGCGGTCTGGTTCACGCTGAATGTCGGCCAGTCTCCCACCCTGCCCCATCAGCCGGGATGGTCTTCCTCCACTGCCTCCCAGCTCCCTGGGGACATTGTAAACAACAAACATCTGCTGAAGCAGGATCGTGTTGGGAAGCGTAACTTGGTTGCCTTCCTCGTCTTCCATAATGATGAAAAAAGGCAATGATGAAAAAAGGCGTGAACTCCTCAATAGTGAAGAAAGGCGTGAATTCCTTGATGACCGCTGAAAACGATTTGTCGGGCAGCAGGCCTATACGGCCTCCAACGTATATAGGGAACCACCAGAACATAATGCTGCTGGCAGTGGCGTTGCTAAGAATGGACCACTGAGCAAAAAACCCGATTCCTATGGCCGCCAGGATTGCCCCGGAAGCAACGGCCAAACTATGGGAAGTTGATGCTCCAGAGCAGCGCGAGAAAGCCAATCAGTGTAATCCCGCTGAGCTACCCGGCCGCTCTTTTGGCTGTGGCGAGCCGCACTAACGACATGGCCGGGCTTTTGCCATCCGGTCGGCGGCCCGGCGGAACAGGAAATTGAATGCGCCGAAGGCGAACAGCAAAGTTATGCTGGCGACTATCTTGGCAATCAGCAGGTAATAATTCATCCCAAATCTCTTGCCACCACATCGCTTCTTGACCGGCCCGGAATAAATTGGATGTACCAGCGGGCATACTCTCGCGCCGGGCACTAATCCGCTGGCTCGCCCTGCTGGGCTGCCGCCCGGCGGCGGGAGGGAGCGGCCTGCGGGCTTCCCAAAAACAGGAACAGCGTCGAACCCCCCAGGCTGACTACCGCCACTACCGCCATAGGCACCGTATAACTCTGGGTGGCGTCGAACATTATGCCAGCGAACAGCGGCGCGGCCAGCAGCAGAATGTTCATCGGAATCATAGACATCCCAGTGATGCTGGCAAAGGCTTTGCGTCCGAAGTAGACGCCCCGGATGGCAGTGGTCAAAGGATTGCGCCCGCCGAATCCGATGCCCATCAGAACCGCGAACAGATAGGCCATGGGCGCGGTCTCGGCCATTATCAGCGCCAGCACCGCCCCCGACTGCACTGCCGAGAAGCCAAACAGACCCAGGCGTATCGGCAGGCGGTCTCCGACGTAGCCGCCAATCAGCGTGAAAATAGCCGCCACGCCGGTATAGGCGCCAACAATCCATCCTGTTGTCTGTAACGAAAAGCCCCGGTCGTCCAGCATCGGCCCCAGATGCACCGTTATGGTGACTATCACGATGGAAGAGCAGGCGTGGCCCATCGTTATCAGCCAGAAGTTTTTGGTTCGCACCGCCTCCTGCCAGGTGTAGTCCGTCTGGTTGTCCGGCGCTCCGGGAGTGGCGGACTGCCTGGCCTTCGCCGCCGCCTCGTCGCCGTCGGGATATTGCCCATAGGGTTCGGGAGCGTTGCGGATCAGCATGGAAAGCGGAAAAGCCACAACAATCAGGAACAGGCCGATAGCCAGCGCAGTGTTGCGCCAGCCGGGGCGGCCCACCGCCTCGGGGTCAATGGCGAAAGCCAGCAACGGCACCAGCACCATTCCGCCTAGCAGGAACCCCTCCATCGACAAGGCCATAGCCGTGGAGCGGTTGCGGGTGAACCAGTTATTGAGCGCCGTCATCATCGGCATCCAGGTGCCGAGGCCAACGCCCATGCTCATTACGACGAAGGCCGCGTAGAAGTGCCAGATGTTGGTCATCCGGCTCATAAACACGAATCCGACACCGGCAATCACCAACCCGATAAGCACCATGCGCCGCGAACCAAGCCTGTCTATGAGGTAGCCGCTAACCGGCCCCATAATCGAGCCTTCCACCCGGCTCAGGGAGAAGGCGATGGAAAGCTGAGTGCGCGACCAGGTGAACTCCCGCTCCAGTACCACAAACCAGGCAGTCATTCCCTGAAACAGCGGCACGGTGCCGATGACCATAACGAAGGCGGCTACGCCAACGAGTGTCCAACCGTAGAAAATGCGCCGGGAGAAGAGGGCGCGGGCCATGGTCATAGATTGGCCGCAGGGGCAGGCTGCAATGCAGCAACAGACGGTTGAGGAACACAGAGGCAGTGAATAGCGGGCATATTATGCGTCGCCCGCGGCTACGGGCGCTATAGGAACGGGCGTTGCTTGGGCGAGCTGAATCCTGGGCCTTCGGGCTACGAGGAAGAGAACAGCGCCGATCCCGTTCAGTCCGGCCAAGGTAAGGAAAGCCAGGTCATAGTCGCCGAACTGGTCGCGCATAAGTCCGGCCATAGGCCCGGCGATGAGCAACATCGCATTCATCGGCAGCGTGGAAATGCCCAATATCTTCCCGAAGGAGGCCCGACCGAAATACTCTCCTCGGATGGCGGTAGTTAGCGGAGTGCGCCCGCCGAATCCGATGCCGAAAAGAACGGCAAAGAGGGAAATCATAGCTATATGGGACGAGAGCACCAGTACAACCACGGCCACAGCCTGCAAACTGGTGAACACGAACAGCGCGATGTTCTTGGCAACACGGTCGCCGATATAGCCGCCCGCCAACTGAAATACGATAGATACCGCAGTATAAAGCGTAACTATCCATGCGCTGGTCTGAACGCCATAACCCAAGTCCTTCATCATGAGTCCAAACTGGGACATTATGGCGAGTATGATCATAGAGCCCAAGCCGTGACCAAAGGAAATGCACCAAAAGGCCTGAGTCTTTAACGCCTGCCGGACGGTAATGCCTATGCTTTCTTCGGCGGCGGATACTGCGCTTTGTCCTCCGTTAGCGCGCGCCTCCACCCGCGATTCTCCATCCGGGCGAAGTCCCCGGTCTTCCGGCCTGCTGTAGATGAAGCGGGGCAGAATCAGGGCGGAAACAAAGACGGTGGCGGCCACCAGCAATCCGGTGTTGCGCCATCCCAAACGGCCCACCGGGTCAGCCAGATCCCAAGGGGCGGACGGTATCCAACCCATCCGTCCGACTTCCGGATCTGTGCTCCAGGCGATGGCCGGCACGATGGTCATCGCTCCGATGCCCATTCCCACCATCACCAGGCCCATGGCCAACCCTCGGTGACGCACAAACCAATGGTTCATCAGCGTCATCAGCGGCACCCAACCACCCAGCCCTTGACCCATGGAAAGCAACACAAAGGCGAGAAGGAACCACCAGAAGTTTTGCGTGAAAGCGAAGAAGACAAAGGCGGCCGAGAGCGCCAGCAACCCGATCATCACCATACGCCGGGCCCCGAAACGGTCGGCCAAATAACCTTCTAGGACACCGAAAAGCCCGCCTTCCACCCGGGTCATGGTCAAGGCCAGACCAAGTTGAAAGCGGGACCAGTGGGGAAACGCCGATTCTATGGCCACCACCCACACCGTATTGGCGTGAAACACCGGCACCGAGGTCAACGCCATAACCGCGCCGGCTATTGCTGTAAGCCACCAGCCATAGAAAATGCCGCGCGGCCTCATATAGGCCCTGTGTCAGACGCAGGTTCTGTCGCCACCACTAATAACAGCGCACTGCCTCCAAGGGGGCCAACGCAAGGGCAATCGCGCGGCCAATGACATTCAATAAATATAATATCTTGCCTAGTATATCTTAGAGAATAATATAACCGGATTCAAGGGGCGCTCCGGCAAATCTCGGCTGCTCAGGCATTCAAACCTCCATTTCACAACCTGCTCCATTTCACAACCTGAACGTTACGTGGTAAATTGGGGACGCGGCTAAGGGTCTGGGGCGGCACAGCCCGGCACCTGGTCCGTCCGCAGCCAAACCAGGCAAATGGAGGACTGATGAAATACGGAATGTTTATGATGCCCTCGCACCCGCCGGAACGCGATATGTATGCCGCCCACCAGTGGGACTTGGATTGCCTTGAAATGGCCGATGATTTAGGGTTTTCCGAGGCTTGGATTGGCGAGCATTTTACCTCGCCGTGGGAGCCTATTCCGGCCCCAGACCTGATGATTGCCCAAGCGCTGATGCGGACAAAGAACATCAAACTCTGCACCGGCGTCCATCTCCTGCCTTATCACCATCCCGCCGAGCTGGCTTGCCGCGTGGCCTACCTGGACCACATGGCCCAGGGCCGCTTTATGTTCGGCATCGGCTCCAGCGGACTGCCCACTGATTACCGGCTGTTCGACGTGGACGGGATGAACGGCCAGCACCGCCGCATGACCCGAGAGGCCATAGACATCATTCTCAAGTTATGGGCCAGCGATGAACCTTTTGAGTACAAGGGCGACTTCTGGGACGTGAACTACCCGGAGCCGATGTTGGACACGCTGCGTTTCTTCATCAAGCCCTACCAGAAGCCGCACCCGCCCGTTGGCGTCGCCTCGGTAAGCATCGGCTCGGAAACGCTGAAAATCGCCGGGGAGCGGGGCTTCATCCCCATGAGCCTGGCCTTCAACCATGATTACGTCATCAGCCATTGGGACGCCATCGCAGAGGGCGCAGCCCGCGGCGGGCGGACGCCCAAACGCTCCGACTGGCGCATCACCCGGGACGTGTGGGTGGCCGACTCCGACGACGAGGCGATGGACGGCGCCATCAACGGAATGCTGGGCCGCGTTTGGGGCGACTACCTGTTGCCCTTGTTCAGCGCCTTCGGTCTGACTCACGTTATCAAGCACGACTCCAGCGTTCCGGACGAAGCCGTGACCCCGGAGTATATGGCGGAACACGTGTGGCTCGTCGGCTCGCCCGACACCGTAGAGAAGCGGCTGCTCAGCCTCTACGAAATGTGCGGCGGCTTTGGCACCCTGCTCACCCTCATTTACGATAACATCGAAAACCAGCAAAACTGGGAAAAGTCCATGAACCTGTTCGCCAATGAGGTCATGCCCCGCTTCGCCGAGCTAAACCCGGACTAGGGCAGCCCACAACGAAACAAAGACACGACAAGGGGAATGCCGCCTTTGCTTCGAAGGCGGCATTGTGTATTAGGGGGCAGTCTTGAGAGCAGGGAAATAGTTACGCGGAGCAACTAGCATCTTGACATGGTTAGTAGAAAGTCTACTATCATTCAAGTCCTAATGTATCGATATCCACGATTTCACAGGATTCGTGGTCGATGGACACAATGGCCGTTGCTCGTACCATGCCGCCAAAGGCATTGCGGGCTCCGTGGTCCATAATCAGCGTATGCTGACCTTCCTCGCCCACAGGGGATATCCGGGTGCTAAAAGTTTCCATACTGCTAGGATCATTCAAGAGGGGGCGAATCAAATTTTCTAAGTCATCATGGTTGCCGTCCCATGTAGACAAACAGTGAAAACCCTTACGCTTTTCCTCTTCTGACATTCCACAGCCCAAACCCGCAACTAGCGCAACTAGAATGAACAGTGCCCTCCATGCCGTTAGTTTCCCTTTTTCAAGTTAGACCGGGTTGTTTTGGGGATATCCTCTACGTCATTCCATCTTCCATGATAATGGCGTGGCAGCTAGACGCTAGATACTCGACCATCCAGGGCCAATTCCTCGGCCAGCCGGATGTAGTCCGAAACGCCTCGCACCAAGTCAGGGATGTCGTCGTGGTAGACACCACCATAAAAGGCTTCAATGTGCAGATGATAGACTACTTCCGTGTAATCTTTCCGCAGCCCGACCCACTCACCGCCCCGCTCTCTGGCCAGAAAGCGGATGCCAGCGTCTATGTTTGTGCTCCGCGGGCTGTCCACGCCATAGATTTCCAGGACTACGGCTTGTGTTGCGTTGCGCGTGGCGCACCACGCCTTTTCTGAGGCGTCGCGCCAGTCTCCTGCTTCTAGCCGCGCCATGGCCTCTGCTTGCATGGCTCGGGCGTCGCTCATCGGGGACTCTGCCGCCACATCCTTTAACACTACGCCCTCGCTCTCTATAGATTTCTACTTCCCACTGTTCAGAGTACCATAGCCAGTTTGCTGGGACAATTAGGCCATTTTGCTCCCTTTGGCCTCCGCTAATTCCTCCGTAACATCTACATTTTAGAATACCTGCAATTGCAAAATGTCTAACGCCATCGAAAAGATTAGTGGTTTGGTTGCCACATCACCAGCATCAGGCGCCTGAGTTTCGATACACTTGCCAAGCGGTGGAGCATCGCCCGCCAACAAGCGGAGCTGGATAGAGATGTTCCGCCCCTCACCGAAGACCTGGACCTGTTCGTTTCCGCCTGCGCGAGGCCTACCTAGACGGCAAGGTGGCGCCGGTCAACGGCATCGGCACTGGGGCAGCGAACGACAAGCTGGTATTTCTCTGGGCGCCACAGATGATTAAGCACTATCTTGGCGAGGCGCCAGTCTTGGAACAGGCCTGCAGCTACAACCTGGGCGACATTGACAACCGGCGCTTCGCGCTGGAGAACTTGGAGCAGCTGGTCATCAAGACCCGTCAGGGCTATGGCGGGCTGGGCGTGTTCGTTATGCCCAAACCTTGCGCGGCCTGGCGCAAGCCATTGGCAAAGCCGAAGGTTTACCGGTGCGTGGTCTGTGAGTGGGAGGTCTACTACCCTGACATCATGTACCGCGATGGGCGGTGCGAACGCTGCCATACCACCTCGGCCAAGTAGTTGAAACTCAGTCTTGGCTAAAATGGTTTGACATTTCTGTGGAGTGGCTAAAATGGCGTATAATTCCCTTTCAATACACATACCAGCAGACTGGAACCGCACCACATGGACCTTCGCGTGTTCGCGGTGCAGAGCGGCGGCGGCAGCAACGTGTCCGTATTCCCCGGCGGTCTGACCAGGGTTGCCCAGCCCGGCAGCAAAATCACGAATAATTCGTCTGGTGGCCTATGCAAATCGACGTGGGTAGTCCGACAGATACCGTGACCGCGTCCTTCATATACGCGGTTAGATACGGCTACTCCGATACTGTTATCCACAATGACAACCAGCTCCGCATCTTCCCCCGGGAGGGAGAGGGGCAATACGCCTGTGAGACCAATATGTGGTCCATCCCCCAGGGCAGCGGCGTTGATTTCAAGGACCGTTTTGGCAATCAGGTGCGCCGTCTTCGGATCATCGAGCCGCACACCGTCTTCATTGTGGCCTCTGCCGGAAGCGTTAAGCTCTCCACCGTACCCCCGGTCGTTGCTGATGTTCCCATCACCGGCCTCCAGGAATTGCCCGAGAGTTTCGAATACACCGTCGTATCCCCTCTGGTGGAGCCGGAAACGGTGGCCCGCCTGGCCGCCGATATTGCGGGTGGAAACGGCAGCCTGCTTGTAACAGTCAACAGCATCGTGCAGTGGGTGTATCAAAACATCCTCTATAAGCGCGGCACGACGTCCGTCGCGACCACCGCCGACCAGGTGATAGTCGCAGGTGAGGGGGTCTGCCAGGACAAGACTCATCTTGCCTTGGGGATGCTGCGGGCGCTGAAGGTTCCATGCCGTTACGCCAGTGGCCTGATAACCGGGCAGACCGGCGAGACCCATTCCTGGGTGGAGTTCTTCCACCCAGGCCACGGATGGCTGGGAGCCGACCCCACCAAGGGCCTGATCCTCCCTCCTGCCTGTGATTATGTCAAATTGAGCGTTGGCCGCGATTATACCGATGTTTCGCCGGTGACCGGCTCTTTCTTTTCTAGGGGAGGAGGCGAAGACATCGCAGCCATCGCCGAAGTGAACCTGGGAGAAAGCCGTCCCACGCTGGGGGACGCACTGGAATTGCTGGAGCAGGCTTGTGTGGTTCGGAACGAAATCAGGGCCATTGGCCTCCCTATCATCGAGAGACCGGAGAGGGGCAGATGATCGGCAGCACAGATTCGAGAACGATTGCCTCGGGAGCCGATCGCTGGATTACCGATTCCCGCGTCTACAACCTGATCTGGCTGGGCGCTGGATTGAGCGCGCCCAGACCATCGCCCGCGTGGTGCAGTGGGCAGCTCAACAGGACGCGACCAACAGCCAGCCGGGGTTAGAAACCGTTCTGGAGATGGCATCCAGCATCCGGGGTGTCAATGTCGGCCCGGACGACACCGCCCTTGAGATGTTGCTGACCCGCGACAGCGTCGCATCTCTGCGGGGTTGCTTAGTGGCGGCGCGGTTCAACGCCACCCACGTCACTCCTATTAGAGGTCATACAGATCATCGGCTCGGCCATCGAACTCATAGACACCGCTAAGCAGCCATTAACCGCCTCGCAGGTAGTGGTGGATCTGATATGGGATGCTGCCGACGCTGGATACCCTTCACTCCGACATCGAGGAAGCCTAGTTTCATTCAAGCCCATTATCGCAGGAAGAGGTCTACCGCAGTTCGTGCAACAACAACAGCAAGCCTCACAGGCTGAAAACCAGGGTTTCCGGCCAACGCCGCCAGCCCTCTGCGCTACCTAGGTTCCGGCGCGCTTCCGGCGCAACGGCGCACTGACCTCGTGCATAAAGCCCAAGATTTCCCGCTGAGACTGCCAGAACCCGGTCTCGTGGTAGGGAATGCCGTGTTCCAGGCAGAAGGCTTTAACAACTTCACGAGCGTCTTTCAAGCGGTTGCGGGGCATATTGGGAAACAGATGGTGCTCAATCTGGTAATTCAACCCTCCATAGGCGAAGTCTATTACCGGATTGGGCAAAACGTCCCGGGCCGTCAGGACCTGTTGGCGCAGGTAATCCAGCTTCGACCCGGGATCCAGCACCGGCATTCCCTTGTGGTTGGGGGCGAACACTGATCCCATGTGAAATCCGGCCAGCGCACGATGCACCACTATAAACAGCGCAGCCTGCCAGGGCGGGAGGAGCAAAAACAGAATCGCTAAATACAGTCCGATACCCGCCACAACTACTGTGGCCTCGGCAACAGGGTAGCGCACCCGCTCACGGCGCACCAAGTAGGCAACTCCTCCACCTAAAAGGCTCAACGAAGTCAGGAGCAACACTGGGTAGAAGAAAAAGGCTTGGTATCTTACCAGAAAACGCAGGGGGCCTTTCTTATCCAGGGCTTGTTCCTCGGTGAAGGCGAACACCGAGACCTCGATGTCCCCATCCGCGCCAAGCTGGTTAGGGTTGCGATGGTGAGTGTTGTGCTTGTCCTGCCACCAGCTGGGGGTCATTCCAGTGACCAGGCCAGCCAGCAGCATCACCAGGTCGTTGTTGCGGGCGGAGCGGAATATCTGGCGATGGCCGGAGTCGTGGCCTATAAAGCCGAACTGAGCAAACACAACAGCCAAGAACACGGCGTTGAGCATCTGCACCCATAGCTGGTCGAAGAGCGTGATTACCGCAATTCCCAAGGCCAGCATCGCCAGCATTCCGGGAATCTTCACGGCGTAATAGAGGTACTGGCGCTCCAGAAGCCCCTTTTCAGCCACCATTCGCCGGAGCTGCAAGTATTCTTTCCCGCCTTCGTTTCGGAGAGAGTCCTCCATCGCCGCGTCGAGATACTCACGGTTGGCGACGATGTTCAAAGCCTTCGGTAGAATTCTTTGAGTAGCGATATCAAGGTCTCCGCGTTTCAAGCTAGACTGTGCAATGGGCTACTTCGCTTCCAGAGGCTAGACGGTCAACGCTTTCGAGTTTCCTCGCGGATGCGCGCCGCCGACTCCTTCAACGAGTTCAGCACGATGGTCGGCGGAGCAGGCGCCACCGATGTATAGTTGACTCCCATGCTCAACAGTTCCTGCGGCGACAGACGCAACGCCGAGTGATTGACCGGAATGTAGACCTTTGCCTTACCCACAGCGTTCACCCGATCCGCCAACTCCACGAAGGTCTCCCGCAGCCGGGGGTCGTTGGGGTCGGTCATTCCCAGCGCCGTCGAGATGTCGGTGGGGCCGAGGGATATAACGTCCACGCCGTCAACGGCGGCAATCTCCTCGATTTCGTCCAGTCCCCGCTTGTCCTCTGTCATCACTATGAGAAGAATTTCGTCGTTGGAGGTCTCCATGTGTTCCGTCCAGGGAACGGCTCCGTAACCCGCGGCGCGGGTGCTACCCGCGCCGCCACGCTCACCCACCGGCGGGTAGCGGACGGCAGCGACGGCGCGCTTGGCCCCCTCAGCGCCCTCGATGTGTGGCACCTGAATGCCTTGGGCGCCCGCGTCCAGAATGCGAAGAATGGTCTTGGGGTTATTCTCCGGCACCCGCACGATGGGCGTTATGCCGCAGAGGTCGGCCACGCGAATCATCTCACCGACGGTCCGCATATCGAAAGCCGAATGCTCCATGTCTATGAACGCGCCGTCAAAGCCGGCCGCTGCAATGATTTCCACCACCGCCGGATCTGAAAATCCGATGTGGCTGACGATAGCCAGCCCGCCTTCCCGCATAATGCGCTTGACGCGGTTCTCTTTCATGGCGCTCCACCTCTTGGCAATAGGCTAACCGTGCCGGGTAAGAGTGTAGATAGGGCTACACGGGCCTGTCAAACTCTACTACCGGCCCACCGGCGGAACCGCGACCTCAACCTCATCGCCAAGGGATACGACGCCAGGGCTTTCCACGACGCCATACACACCGAAGTATGGGGCGCGGACGGAAGGGCGGTAAGACAGCAACAGGCGGGGCGTGTCGAAGTCGCGCTGACCTGTGTCCGGGTCCACGGTGGTGATGGCGCAGCGCGGGTCGGGGGCAACCAGCCTCAGACGCAGTTCCGGCCCAATGGCGATAACGCCTCCGAGCCAGAAATCCTCTTCGTGGGGAGAACAACCGTCGAGCAGGAAATTGGGGCGGAAGCGCCGCCCCTCGAATTCCCGGACGCCGCCGGCTCTTTGGCTCAACAGGTCTATGGAGGCTTGTGATAATAGCGATATAGGGTATTCGTCAAAGGACAGGCCGGCGCCATCGGTCTTTACCAGCCGGACAGGGCCGCCGCAGTAGCGGGAAAGCGCTTCGTTCCATTCACCCGCGGCCACTCGCCCGGAAACAAGACGGCCCCATACAGGCGTCCGCACCGGCTCGCCCAACTCGACCCGGCCTGCCAATTCCAGACCGTCGGGAAATGCCAGCGCCAGACTTTCGCTTTCAACGTCATAGGTGGCGAACACCAAGGCCAACTGAGGGCGCTGCCGCTGGGTTAACAGCCTGCCGCGCCCATCTACCAGGTGAAAGCGCCGGTCTTCTGCAATCCCTGGCGGGCCTACTGACACCGATGTTCTCGACTGCAAAGCCAGCGACTTGACTGCCGCAGTGTATATGGAGCTTATGGTGGGCAATTTCCTGTTCCTGTTGCGCGCTTTGCCATTCGGGTTAGGGACGTTCGCCCAGGGTCACCTCGATTTCCTTTCGTTCACCGTTGCGCAACACCGTGAAGGTCACAGTGTCGCCGGGGCTGTTGTGGTACGTCAGGAGGGCAATCAGCTCGCTGGAACCGGCGACTTCATCAGGGCCGATGGCGATAATGATGTCGCCCCCTGCGGGGTAGTCTACGCCATTGATGGCGACTGTGGATTCCGAGGCGAGCAGTCCTGCTTTATCTGCCGGGCTGCCGTCTACGAGCGTTCCTATCAGCGCGCCATGGGATCCCTCCGGCAGCTCCAGTTCTTCGGCGTAGGCCGCGTCCACCGTTCTAATGCTAATTCCGATCCAAGGGTAGTTAAACTCCCCATCAGCAATCAACGAAGGCACCACCCGGCGGGCGATGTTGATTGGCACGGCCATACCGACGCCGGAGTAGTTCCCGGTGGAGCTTATAATCTGGGTGTTGATGCCGATGACCTGGCCTAGCCGGTCGAGAAGCGGTCCGCCCGAGTTGCCGGGGTTAATAGCAGAGTCGGTCTGTATCACTTCAGGAATGGTGAAGCTCCTTCCTCCGGTGATGCTGCGTTCGACGGCGCTTACTATGCCGGAGGTCACGGTGAATTCCTGCCCGAAGGGAGCGCCAATAGCCACCGCCAGTTGCCCCACCTTGACCGCGCTGCTATCGCCCAGGGTTACCGGGCGCAACTCCCAGTCACCTTCCTCCAGCTTGATTACAGCCAGGTCGGAATGAGGATCGCCGCCCACTACCGTTCCTGTGACCTGGGTGGAGTCAGCGAAAATAACTGTCACCTCGTTCGTGCCGCCAATCACGCTATCTACGACGTGATGGTTGGTGACTATATGACCCTCGCCGTCCCATACGAAGCCGGACCCTGTGCTCCACAGGGGTTCCCGAGGAACCCCCCACATCCTTTGCAGCTCTTCTCCATCCTGGTTACGCACCTGGATATAAACCACCGAGGAAAGAGTGTTTTCATAAATGCCATGCAGGACATCTTCAAAGGCCGCCACTATTTGCTCCGGGGTAATAGCGGCGGGCGCGGGCAGTGCGCCGCTGGGCGTTAGGGCCGCTGGCGAGGATTCGGGATTGACTGGCTGCTGGCCCAACCCACCCGTGCCGGGAGCCGCGGTAGACCCTACCGGCACAACCGCCGCCACTGACCGCGAAGATTCCCCAAGGGCTGCTCCGTTCGCTTCCGTCTGCGGCCCATCGGCGGCGTCCGACCCTTGCGCCTGGGCCAATTCAGTTTTCGGATCTCCTGCCGCACCGCTGCAAGCAGCCAAGACAGCCACCATAATAGACAGCAACAGCAATGCCACTGCCTTTCGGAGTATCAGAACAGCCGGTTTTTCCATTCGCATCGCAACACCTCGGCAGGTATCCCTTATTATTTTAATACGTCAGTAGACAATAATCAGATCCTAACTATAGCAGGAGCAAAGGCCCGTGGGTTTCCGTTTTGCGGCAATGAAGGAACCCTGCAATCCCAAACGAAACCGACGACGGCGAGAACGGCAACGGCGTTTTGCGGCAATGAAGGAACTCTGCAATCCCAAACGAAACCGACGACGGCGAGAACGGCAACGGCGTTTTGCGGCAATGAAGGAACTCTGCAATCCCAAACCGGAAAATGAAAAGGCTCTAGGGTTTGGGGCAGGCGTATAATTGATGTTGGGATTTCGGGCCGCGAAACGAGGCCGGAAAGTTGGCGGGTTATGATATGGCGACTTGGCAATGTCTCAAGCGCTTTATTTCGGTTTGCTCGGCGCTGGCTTTGCTGCTGGGCCTGGCCGGGCTGTTGGCTGGGCAGGCGCGAGCGCAGGAAATGACGGAGCCGCACGTACTGGTCATCACGGTGGACGGCTTGATAAATCCAGTCAAAGACCGATTTATCGAGCGCGCTATCGAAGAAGCCGCGGCGGGCAGTGCGGAACTGCTGATAATAAGGCTCGACACACCCGGCGGGATGCTCAACTCGACTCGCAACATCGTGGAGCGGTTGTTGGCTTCGCCAGCGCCAACGGCGGTGTATGTCTCCCCGGCCGGAGCGCGGGCCGGCTCGGCGGGAACCTTCATCACCGCAGCGGCCAACTTCGCCGTTATGGCTCCTGGCTCCAATATCGGCGCAGCCACCCCGGTTTCCGCCACTGGTCAAGACCTGGAAGAAACGCTGGCCAGCAAGGTGGAGAACGATGCTGCGGCCCTGATTCGCAGCATCGCCCAAGAACGCGGGCGCAACGCAGAACTGCTGGAGGCCACCGTCCGGGAAGCAGCCTCATATACCGCCCAGGAAGCGGTGGCCGGAAACGTGGCGGACTTCATCGCCGAGGACATAGACAGCCTGCTAACTCAACTGAACGGGCGCACCGCCCAGACATCCGAAGGGCCGGTTACGCTGGAGACCGGCGCGCTAACAATACGCAGCCTGGAGCAGAATCTGCTGGAAACGCTGTTGGAGTTCCTGTCCGACCCCAACGTGTCGTTTCTGTTGCTGACCATCGGCGGCCTCGGCATAGTCATAGAGTTGTTTAACCCAGGACTGCTTGTGCCGGCGATAGTGGGGGTCATCTGCCTGATTTTGGCCTTTGTCGCACTGGGAAATCTGCCGGTCAACTGGGCCGGGGCGGCCCTGATTTTGCTGGCTGTCGCACTGGCCGCGGCGGAGGTGGTGGTAGTCGGGTTCGGCGTGCTGGGCATCGCATCGGTGGTCAGCCTGGTGATTGGCGGGCTGCTGCTGTTTGCCCAGTTCGGCGATGCGTCCCCCACCATGCCGCCGCTGTCGGTAAACCGATGGCTCATCGTTGGCTCCGCCCTAGTGACGGCATCCAGCGTGCTATACTTGGCACGGGAAGCGGTGAAGTCACGGCGTGAGCGGCGGGCAGATGCTAGGAAGTCCGTCGTTGGCGAGGCCGGGGTGGTAACTCAAGCCTTGTCCCCCCGGGGCGTTGTTCGTATCGCCAACGAGACTTGGACGGCGGTAAGCGCCGACGGCAGCCCCATCGAAGCCGGCGAGGAAGTCTGGGTTTTTCAAGTCGAGGGGCTGGTGCTGACCGTGGGCCGTCCTGAATACCCGTACTTAGCCCAATCCGAAAAATAAGTCGGGTCAAAAACCCAAGGAGGGCGCTATGTCGGCAGGTCTCATCATGGTGCAACAGTACCAGCGCATGGTCGTGCAGCGGTTCGGCACCTATACCGGCACAAAGACCTCGGGGCTTCACTTTCTTATCCCTTTCGTCTACCACGGCACCAAGGTTGACCTGCGGGAGCGTGTGGCCCGGGTGCCAACCCAGAAGTACATCACTGCGGACAACGTGGTGGTGGACATGGACTTCGTTATCTACTACCGGATTATGGAGAATATGGCCGACCGGGCCGTGTTGGAAGTGCAGAACTTCGAGATGGCGGTAATTAACTTGGCCTTTGCCACCCTTCGCGCTGTAATTGGCTCCACCACGCTGGCCGACGCGCTGACTGAGCGAGAGCGCATCCGCGACGCTCTACAAGTTAGGATGGACGAGGTTACGGAGCGTTGGGGCGTCAAGGTATCACAGGTCGAAATCAACGAAATAGACCCGCCGCCCGGCGTGAAGCAGGCTATGGAGCGGGAGAAATCCGCCGAGGCCATCAAGACCGCCGAGATTACCGAGTCCGAGGGCGCCCGTCAGTCGCAGATCAACCGCGCCGAGGGCGAAAAGCAGTCAGCCATCCTGAAAGCCGAGGGCGAGCGCCAGTCGGAAATCCTGAAGGCTGAGGGCGAACAGCAGGCTGCAGTGCTGCGGGCGATGGGGTTCAGCGAGGCGCTGGAGCGCATCAACCAGGTAGCCAACCAGGCAGACGGCCGGACTATGAGCCTGCAATACTTCGACACACTAAAGTCGCTGGGCGATTCCCCCTCCACCAAGTGGATATTCCCCATGGAGTTCACCTCCATGCTGGGAAACTTTATGTCAATGGGCAACAACACGGGCGGCAACGGCAGCAACGACCGGGAAAACGGGGCAGGATAACTGGGCAGCGACCTACCGGAACCATCGAGGCCGGGCATTCCGGCCGGCCTCGATGGTTGGGCCCATTGGCAATGGGGCAGCGTTTAACTTCCGTGATTGGGATCGTTACCAACCTTATGTATTCTGATTAGTCCCGCTGATTCCACATAACCTCTGGCTCCGGCCTATGGATACTGTTTGCTAAAGCCGGTGTCATGCGGGAATTTGTCCCAATCATCATCCGCAAGGGCTTTCCTGCACAAGTTACCAAGTTCGGAGTTAGTGGTTGGATTACCTTTCAATTTTCGCACTGCATTCAAGCATTTGAGAACCACATAGGGCCTGTTGAGCAGGATAAAGTAGTCTTATCCTAGGGCATTAACGAGTTTTCGGCCGCATTTATCAGTACCGAAAACAAAGGCTTCAGCGCCTGCCTTTCTGATGTCTTTGAGGTATTCAGCGTAATCACCATCGTCTGAAATCAGAACGTATGCGTGTTCTTAGGGATTGACATCATTCACACCGGGCATTGTATACCCGAATGCGTGTTGAATCTCGCTGACTCTTAGGATATAAATCATCGGATTGGGAGGCAATCTGAAAAATTTCCTGCCCTCCTCCATGATTTGCTTATCAGCGTCTAAGTAGCACGTTTTCAATTTGAATCCCGCTTCCCGCAGCGCTTTACCTTGAGGAGAAGGTTCAAAGCTAAGAGAATGTATAAAGCCTGAATAGGAGACATTCATTAAAGCAGGCACATAGGCCCACTTGCCGAGACTGTCCGGCTGTCCGCACAAGATATTGAGATACCCGTTCAACTCATCCCAAGTTTCGCCAATACCATTGGCCTTAATTCCTAAATTCTGGAAATCCCAATCTGTGAACCTGATTTTTCGATATTGGAACTTACTCATCGCAGTCCTCCGTTCTTCAAAAACCGCGGCGCCACACCCTGTTCGGTGGCGACGGAGTAGATAGCGGCTCTTGAGCTAACTTCCCGAAAAAGAAAGGGCGCAGTTTTCTGCGCCCCGTGTAGCCCCCAATGCCGACCCGACTTCTTTCCCCTCGCTCGCTACCCCGCGGACGGTTGTATCAGCCCATAGTTGGCGTCGGCGCGGAGATAGAGGACGCTGTAGCGGTTGGTGTCCGCGTCGAGAAACATATAGAAGCTGTGGTCGAGATACTGCATCTGGAGAGCGGCCTCTTCTACTGTCATCGGCTCCATATCGAAATGCTTGATTCGCACAAGATCGCCTGTAGGGGCCGACAGAACCTCGTCGTCCACAACCTCGCTACTGGGCGTCAGGGGTTCCCGGGCCACCTGGTCGGCGTCCGGCGCGTTGCGGGAAGCCCGTTCGCTTCGGTAGTGCTGGGACTTCCAGCGTTTGAGCTGACGGTCGAGCGCGTCGGCAGTGGCGTTGACCGCGGCCCGCGCATTAGCGGCGCGGCGCTGGGCGCGCAAGAGATCTCCGCCGACATTCAGAGACATCTGCACCACCACCCGGTCCTGCTGTGAGCGCGTCGGCTCTGTGGACATCTCTACCTCGGCCCGGATGATGGCAGGCAGATGGCGGTCGAGGGAGTCGAGCTTGGCAGCCACGTGCTCCTTCATAGAACGGGTAATCTCAATGTTCCGGCCCTGAATGTTCAAATCCATCTTCGCACCTCCCATAGCTAGAATCGGGGCCAAGAATTTTGGTAACCCCGATGTCCCCAAGGGCGGGGAACGATAATACCATAACCTCCTGGTGACAAGCATAGCAGTTTTCGGGATGACGCATAGGGTTTTCGACAGCGGCGAAGGGGCGGGCATCGCCGGCGGCAGTTCAGACGGTCGGAGTGATGAGAAGCTCCGGGTTGAGAGCGGAATTTTTGAGGAATTCCAGCGCAGCCGAGTAGGGCTCAGCTTCCCGGGAGGATACGCGCTCCAAACGCGCCAGGAGGACGGGATCGGTCTGCACCAGATGACGCAGGCGGCGCACTAGTTCCTCTTCGACTACTTCCAAAAACTCCTGCGTCCGGTGTTCGCCGCGGCGCTTGGACAGATTGCCGCTGGTTTCCAGGAATGCGCGATGCTCCTGCAATTTCCCCCAAAGCTCTTCGATGCCCCGGCCCGCGTGGGCGGCGGTCAGCGTCACAGGCGGCGCCCACTCCGGCGTGTTCAGCGACATCTGAAGCATGGCAGTTACCGACGCGGCCATCTGGTCGGCTCCGTTGCGGTCTGCCTTGTTCACCACGTACAGGTCAGCAATTTCCATCACGCCGGCCTTTAGCGCCTGTATGGAGTCTCCGGCTTCCGGTATGAGGGCGACGGCAACAGTATCGGCCACGCCCATAATGCCCAACTCCGTCTGCCCAACGCCCACGGTTTCCACTATCACCACGTCGCAACCGGCGGCATCCAGCGCCCTGGCAATTCCCTTGACGATGCGGGGCAATCCGCCGGTCTGTCCGCGGGTGGCAACGCTTCGGATGAACACGCCGGAATCCAGGTAGTGCCGCTGCATCCTGATGCGGTCACCGAGCAGAGCGCCGCCGCTGAAGGGGCTAGTAGGGTCAACAGCGACAATGCCGACCCGCTGGTCGCACTCACGCAACAACCGGGTGAGCTGGTCAGCGATGGTGCTTTTGCCTGCGCCGGGCGGGCCAGTTATGCCTAAGATGTAGGCCCTGCCCGTGTAGCCGTCTATGTCCCGCATCACTTCGGCAGCAGCCGGGTCTCCCCGCTCCAGCATGGAAATGACCCGGGATAAGGCCCGTTGCTCGCCAGCCAGCAGCCTGTCGGCTAACTCAGACAACGCTCAAATGCTCCCACTGTGCGCGGCCGGCATAGGGGGCAGCGCAGGAAAATATGGCGCGCGGACGAGGCACGAAAACGCTGGTCTAGTGACGGAATTGACTACCGAATCCCCTGGCCCCGGCAGTAATCAGCAGGTCGGGCCGGTTGCCCCATCGCTTGAGGAAGCGGCCAAAATTCTTGCGCGAAAGCTCGTCGCGCTGATTATCGTCCAGTTCCGTCCACTGCCGGTGTTCGTGGCGAACCAATGGCAGGGAAGAGTCGGCTATCACACGGTATCCCTTGTCCTTGAACTGGAAACAGTAGTCAATATCCAGGTTGCGGTAGAACCGGAAGACCTCGCGCATCAGGCCGACAGTGTTGACTGCATCGCGCCGGAAGGACATACAATAAGCCTGCATCGCGTCGGCTTCGCCTTGGGACACCTCTTCGTGGAAGTGCTGCATATCGTCCGTAGTTAGCCCGTAGGGGCCGAATATGCCGACACTGGGATCGCTGAGCTGCTCAGAAACAGTCCCGAGAATCTCGCCCACAATCTCCGCCGAACCGTCCACGATAATGATGTACTTTCCAAGGCTCTGTTTGATGCCGATGTTCTTGCTGGCGGCGTCCCCTATGACGTGATCGCAGTGGATGACGCGCAGGTTTTCATGCTCCCCCCGCATCTCTTCCAGCATCTCACCGGTGCCGTCAGTGGAGCCGCTGTCAATGACGATGATTTCGGCTGAGTAGCCTTCGGAGTGCCGGAGCATTCCGTTGACGCAGCGCCGCACATCTTCGGAGTAACCGTAGGCGTTCAGGATAAACGTGAAGTCGTAGCGGGAAGGCTCGTGCAGGCGCGAAGTCACCTCCCGGGAAGATGAAACCAAGTCCCACTTTTCCAAGCGCCGCTCCATGGGCGTCTTGGGGCGCACTCGAGCGCCGCCCTGAACGTCCTCCACCACGTAGCCGTCGGAGGAGAGCCGGGCGCGCATAGAGTCGGCGGTGTCCCAGGTCCGTTGCTGACGCAGCGCTTCCCGCTCCCGTATCGTCGCCACGATTTCCTCGCCAACCTCGTTGTCGGCCGGCGCCTTGTGCAGGTCGAGGCCAAACATCCGGTCAAAGTCCAGTAGCAACTCCATCTTGACCCTACCGGGAAGATTGGAGCGCGCCATTTCCCAAGTGACCGCCAGGGCGCTGGGCAAGTTCAAGTCGGAATCCACCGCTGCCCAGAGGCGCCGGCGGTATTCTTCGGCCTCGGCGTTGTGCCCGTTGGCGTCCGGCTCCATGCTCCACTGCCAGATGCGGGCCCGCAGGTTGGTCAACGCCTTCTCTGCCGCTTTTAGCGACGTGAAAGTGAAGTTCATTCGGTGGCGGTACAGCACCGTCATGCAAAGATAGCGGAAGGAAAGGGGGTCGAATCCCCTTTCAATCAGTTCTTCCACCAGAAAGACGTTACCCGAAGATTTCGCCATCTTCGCGCCGTCGGCCAGCAAGTGCTGTCCGTGCACCCAATAGCGGACGTGCTGTTGGCCGAAGGCCGCTTCGCTCTGAGCGATTTCGTCTTCATGATGCGGGAAAATGTTATCCACGCCGCCAGTGTGGATGTCGAAAAACTCGCCCAAATACTTGGAGGCCATGGCCGAGCATTCGATATGCCATCCGGGGAATCCTGGTCCCCATGGGCTGTCCCATTTCACATCCCGGCCAGGTTCGGCAGCCTTCCATAGCGTGAAGTCTCGAGGGTCGCGCTTGAGCGGGTCGGCCTCGGCGCGGACGCCTTCAAGGAGGTCTGCGCCAGTGTTGCGCGAAAGTTTGCCGTAGTCGGCAAAGCTGGGCACATCGAAGTAGATGTTTCCGCCGCGCTCATAGGCGTGTCCCTTTTCCAGCAGCTCGCCGACTATGGACAACATTTCCGGGATATGTTGGCTGGCCCACGGGAAGGTGTGGGCCTCCATGATGTTCAGGCGGGCTTCGTCGCGGTGGAACCGCCCGGCATATAGCTGGGCGATTTCCTGTACCGTCTTGCCTTCGGCAAGAGCGGCCAGAATCATCTTGTCGCCCCCGGTTTCCACCAGCTCCTGGCGCATATGGCCAACGTCGGTGATGTTCTTGACGTGCTGGACTTCAAGGCCATGACGCACCAGGGCGCGGCGAATCCAGTCGGCCATCATATAGGTTCGCAGGTTGCCGATGTGGGCGTCACGGTATACCGTCGGCCCACAGGTGTACATCCGAATGGAGCCCGGCTCAGCAGGCTCAATCTCTTCTACCCTTTTGGTAAGGGTGTTGTAGATACTCAGCAAGGCAACTGCCCCTTCCCGCCGAATGCCGCTAGTTTACCACGCGCCCGAACTTCCCGCCACCGTGCGCAGGCCCATTAACCGCTATACTGGACCACCGCGCCAGCGCCTTTCAGGGCCGCGATTTCTACAGCCGTGTAACCGGCTTCGGACAGGATTTCATCGGTTTCCGCACCCAGCGCCGGTGTCGGACGGCCCAACCGGGCGGGGGTGCCCGACAGCCTGGCGACAACTCCCAAGTGGTCTGCCACGCCAAATTCCGGATGCTCACGGCTGACTACCAGCCCGGCCTTGCGGACGCAAGGGTCGGCGTGGAAGTCTGGGATTGCAATGTTTTCTATAGCGCTGACACCGACACTGGTTAAGCGCTCAAGCCACCGCTGGCGGGGGTCTACCGCCAACACCGCAGAAATGGCCTCGGCAAGACTTTCATGATTTCGCGCCCTAGATTCCGAGTCGCCGAATCGCCCGTCTATCGCGAGGTGCGCAAACTCATTCAGACCGGTCAGTCTATCCCAAGCGGAATCATCGGCGCAGTGCAGATAGAGCCAGCCGTCGGCGGCCTTGTAAAGACGCGACAATGCCGAGAATCCGCGCACACCCAGCCCCTCCGGTTCGGAGCGGTGGTAACCTTCGTAATCCAGGAAGTAGGGAGACTGGAGCAGACAGGCCGTCAGGGCCAAGCCGCCATCCACTGACTGCCCCCGGCCAGTGCGCCTGCGCTCATGCAAGGCCAGGGCCACGGAGTAGGCCCCCAGCAGGCCGGTGGCGTAATCGTTCATCGGGTAGGGCAGCAGTTGGGGGGCGGCGTCGCGCCCTCCTCGCCGCACTTGGATGCCGGTAGTGGCCTGCGCCAGTTGCTCCCAGCCTGGGCGTTCTGCCCACGGGCCTTCTCGACCAAAAGCGTTGAGGGAAGCGTAGACAATATCGGGGCGGCGTTTACGGACTTCGTCATATCCCAGACCCAAGCGTGCCAGGCTGCCCTTGCGATTGTTTTCCACCACCACGTCGGCGGTCTCCAGTAGCTTCCAAAAGATCTGACGCCCTTCCTCTTTCTTTAGATCAATCTGTATGCTGCGCTTGCCCCGGTTAACGTCCAGGTTCCCGGCATAGTCGTAAGGACGCGACGGGTCGTCAATCTTGATAACATCGGCCCCAAACTCCCCCAGCGTGCGCCCGCAGGTGGGGCCGGCCAATACGATGCAGAGGTCAAGCACTCGCACGCCTTCCAAGGCGGATAGAATGTTTTCGCCGTCCGACAGGGTAGAGCGGGGGATGGCGGCCCGCACTTCCGCCAGTGCCGTCGCGGTATGCTCGCCCAGCTTCGGAGCGCGGACGGGCACCGGGCTGGGAGTTCCACGCAGGCGCACCGGAGCGCCGGGCTGTTTCATCAGGCCGTGAACCGCGTCATTTACCTCCACCACCATGCCGCCAGCTATGGCGTGGTCGTGCACCAGCCATTCGTCCACTGTCTTGCAGATGGTGCAGGCTCCGCCCGTCTCGGCTATGGCGTCCTCCCACTCTTTGGCGGTCTTCTCTCGAAACAGGTTTTCCACCCTTTCCCGCCACATTTCGATGGTTTCGCGGCTTACCTCAGCCCCGTACAGGTCCTCTAGGTCCTCAATCCACTCGGTGCGGCCCGCCGCCTGAAGGAACTGGCTGGCGAAGCGCTGGTACATACCGTGATTCTGTACGTAGCGGCCGTCGGCGCACTGGTACTGGTGAGACATGACGTTGCGGGGAAGCTGAAACAGGTCGGGCGGGTTGATATTGTGGAAGTTGGACAAGTGGCGTCCCATAGCGGCGAACATAGCACTGTGCAGGGGAACCTCGATGCGCTGGCCTTTGCCGGTGCGCTGCCTGGCGTTCAGCGCCATCACCACCGACACCGAGCCGATAATGGCCGCGAAGGTACTTGCAGAAGGCAAGGGCAGGAAGAGCGGCTCCTCCATCCCCGCTACGCCCTGGTGTGCGCCGGTAGCCGCGCCTACGATAGGCTCCCAACCCCGTTCGTGGCGATGGGGGCTGTCTTCCCCAAAACCGGGAAGCGAACAGTAAATGAGGCCTGGGTTGCCCTTTGCTGCGCCGTAACCGATGCCCAGGCGGTCGGCCACGCCGGGGCGGAAGTTCTCGACCAGCACGTCCGCCCAATTTATCAGATCCTGGGCCTGCTTTAGTCCATCCGCCGTTTTCAAGTCCAGCTCCACTGACCGTTTGTCTCGGTTCCAGGTGGCGAAGGCGGGTTCACTGCGGGCCGGATCGCCGCCGGGCCGCTCCACCTTGATTACGTCGGCCCCTTGTCCGGCCAACAGCATCCCCAGCAGCGGGCCGGGGATGTACTGCCCGAACTCAACTATCCGGACACCGCGCAATGCGCCCTGCGGCCCGGTGTTTGTAGCTGTGTTAGTCATGGTCTGCCTTCCTTAAATTTCGCCTTATTTGCTAGTTCTGCCTTAATAGCCGGACTTGCTTAATGACTGTGCGCTGGCGGCATAATTTTGACTGCCCGCCCGGTCTTTGCCGACTCGATGGCGGCGGCGGTGATATGGGCGGCCCGCAACCCATCCTCGCCTGTCGCCGACGGGGAACGGCCTTGTTTCAGAGCGTCGTGAAAATCTTCCAATTCAGCAACAAAGTTGGCGAGATAGTCATATTCGTAGCTTTGAGACTGATTGACGGTGGAGCCGACCACCTCGGCTCGCCCTAACCGGGCCTCCCAAACGGTTTCCTTAGTGGCGATGCGCCCGTCGGAGCCGTAGAGAGCCAAATCGTTCTGCGTATCGGGCAACATCCGCCCGCACATCCCTTGGGCAATCGTCCCGCCGCTCATCCGCAGGGCGATGGTCGCGATATGCTCCAGCGGCTGCCGGGCCGTCTGGCCGTCCGTCATGGCCGCGACTTCCACGACCTCCTCACGCAGAAGGAAACGCATCAGGTCGAAGACATGGACGCCCAACCCGACCAACACCGATGCCTCGCCAATCAGTTCCGGCGTTTCCCACCACTCCCGCAGGCCGACGCGGGGCAGATGCTCCGGCTCACCCCGGTTGCCCCGGCCCCACTGCCCGTGGGCTAGCCGGATGCGCCCGATAGCGCCTTGGTCAATCAGTTGGCGCGCCCAGAGATGGGCCGGATGAAACCGAAGCTCGAAGCCCAGCCCCAGCGCAACACCGTGGTCTCGGCAAGCGTCAACCATGGCGGCTGCGTCCGAAACCGAGTTCGCCATCGGTTTCTCGGCCAATACGTGCTTGCCGGCCGCGGCGGATTTAATGGTCTGCGGCGCGTGCAGGTGGTTTGGAGAGGCCACGAATACGGCGTCAACCCGCGAGTCGGCCAGCATCGCGTCCAGGCTGCTGTGCGCGGCGTCGGCATTATGTTTCTCGGCAAACGCGTCTGCTCGATCCTGATCGCGGCTGTACACTGCCACCAGCCGCGAGTCCTGCGCCAACCTCATAGCGGGCGCGATTTTCAAGTCGGCGTGGGAGCCGATGCCCGCAATTGCCCAGCCTATAGACAACCTACTGCTCCCAACGTAGAATACATGAGTCTTTCTGATTAGATCTGAGCAATGGTTACTGTCGCACCAGCAGATGTGTTATTCAGGGCCGGGCTGAACTCCACTGCTCCGGCGGTTATGGTTATGCCAGGGGCCATGCTCGAAACTCCGTCTTAAAGTCCTGCCGGTGCCGAGGATCGCTCCGGAGCGAAGTTTCAGGTCGGAAAGTAGGACGGAGGCCAATGCTGCTCGGCCAGCACACCGCCGCTACCCCGGTTGTCGGCGTTGCAGTTGCTCCCGCAAGCGGGCGGCCTCGGCTTCGGCCTGCGCGGCTCTTGCTTCGGCCTGCGCGGCTCTTGTTTCCGCCGCTTGGCGCGCTTCCCGTTCCGAGGTCAGCAGGTCTATGGTTTTCCCCGTTCCCGGATCCAGCGCGTCAAAGTTAGCGCCGTCCCAATAAAAGTCCAGATTCAGGAGCGGGCTGTGCGCCAGAGCTGAACCATCGTGGCGGGCGTCAATTTCGTAAGGAACGTAACGCTCGTCCTCCAGCCGCTCCCCGGCCATAGGTTGGCCGTATAGATCGCCTCCCGTCGGGTCGAAGCGCCAGTACTCGGCTACTCCCAACCGAGCGTAGAGGTCGCGCTTGCCTCTCAGGTCGTTGGCCGCCGTGCTGGGCGACGCCACCTCCATCACGAAGTCCGGGACTTTCTTTGTCTCCCATATCCAGTAGTTCGGCAGGTTCTCCCGTATGGCTGCCGCGTCAACCCCGAGGGCTATGAAGAGATCTGGCTGGACGCGAGCATTGCCGTTGGTTATGTCATAGGATATGAAGACGGCATTGGAGACGAACACGTCATCGCGGTCTTGATAGTATGCCGACAGCAATCGCTTAATATAGTCTATGGACCGCTCCTGTTGCATACCATCCTCGACCGGCTCCGGCTCTTCGTAGAAGATGTCGGGGAGGGTCCGGTTAATCCAGGCGTTGGTTATCTTCTTGGCCGTCGTCATAGCCGGGCCTCCGCGCCGGAATAGCCGGGCGGTGCAGGAATCACAGGACAGGACGGGAAGGCAGTCATGCCGCTGCCGGCGCCGCGAATCGCTCCGGCGCGAAGTTGTCTATGGGCAAGGCGGTGCCGTCGGTGGCGATGAGGTCGGCGATGGCCTTGCCGATACCAGGGGCAAGAAGGATGCCTTTTTTGCCCGCGCCGGTAGCCAGCCAGGCGTTGCGGTAGCCGGGGACGCGGCCCAGTATAGGCAACCAGTCCGGCGTTACGGGCCGCAGGCAAGCAGTGTGAGTTACCAGCGTGGCCTCAACGATACTCGGAAACAGCCGCTTGGCTCCTTCCAATATGCGCGCCTTGGTCTCAACAAGCGGCTGGCGGTCGAAGCCCCGCCAGTCCTCGGTGGTGCCGCACCAGACCAGGCCGTCGGGCTTGGGGTAAAGAGCAGCCCCTTCTCCGACTACCTCATATTCCAGCGGCGGGCCAGGCAGTCTCATGCGCAGTATTTCACCCTTTAGCGGGTCCACCGGGATGTAGGCGTTCAGCCAGCTTTCGGCTTGCCGCGACCACGGGCCCATGGCCAGCGCCACCTCGCCGCAGTCAATCTCACCGTCTTCCAACAGAACCCGGCTTACCTGGTCTCCCTGCAATTCCAGGCCGCGCACCGTGCCGGGGCGCACCTTGGCGCCCGAATGCTGAGCTGCGGCAGCCATTGCTTGCGTGAAGCCGAGGCTGTCCAGCATATAATTGCCGCGGGTGAAGACACAACCTGCGAACTCGCTGTTCACCCTAGGCTCCAGTTTCCGTATCCGCCACTGCTCGGTCATCGAAGCGGCAAAATGATCGGTGCGGAGGATACGGTCCGCCAACTTGTCAAAGGCCGACGCTTCTGCCTCGTCGAAAGTAATCCGTATTTCCGGCAATGTGCGCAGTTGGTAGTCTACGCCGGTCAACTCGCTGAGCTTGGGGTAGAGCTGACGGTGAATATGGAAGGATTCCCAGGCAAAATCGCCCAGCGGACCCGGAATGCCGGAGCCCACCAGGGGGTTAAGCGCGCCGGCGGCATAACCCGAGGCTTGGGAGCCTATGCCCTCGCGCTCTATGATGGTGGCGCTGAGGCCGGCCTCAGCCAGGTAGAAGGCGATGGCGCACCCTGCTGCGCCTCCGCCTATAATGGCAACGTCGGTTGATTCGGGCATAACGTCATCATCCGTATTTCTTAGGTGAGCTTGTTCTGTTAGCGGCGAATCCGTGCAGCCATCGAGCCGTGGCGAATCCTCGGCATCGGGGTTAGAATATAGAGAAATTCTTCAGGCGAGAGTATACCGATGCCAGTCTACGAATACTATTGCTCCAAGTGCGATAACGAATTCGAGCTGATACGGCCGGTTTCCAAGTCAAATGAAACGGTTCCTTGCGGTCAGTGTGATGAACCTGCGCAACGGCAGCTTTCCAGTTTCGCATTCCGCTCCAACACCTTCACTGCCCCCAAGTTCAAAGCATCGCTGGAAAAGCCCATGCGCTCCCGTCCCGAAACGCCATCGAGCTAAGACACACGGACTAGCCTCCCTCCGCGGCGGCTTCCGCCCGCGCCTCGTTGCACACGATGCAGGTGCAGGCGGCGCGCAGCGCCCGGTAGGTGTATATGCCGGTGTAGTGAGTGTCGTCCCACAGGAATTGCATTCCGTAGTTGCCCACCGGCATATGGTCTATGGCCCGGACGTTGGCTGGCACCAAGTCCGGGTCCAAGATGGGTTTTCCCGTCATCTCCTCGACGCAACTGGCGCAGGGGCAGCGCAGCCGCAGGTAGCGATGAGAATAGGGACTGCGATGCCCATCATCCCACATTATGATGATGGCGTTGCCTTCGAGACTAATGTCCTGAGGGAAAACTGGCTCTGGCATAAATCACCACAGAGAACACGGAGAGCGCAGAGAGACATTTTACAAGATCCTCTGTATGCTATGCGCCCTCTCTAGTTTTTCTAGGATTAAGGTTGCGCCTGCACGTCGGCGAGGCGGGCAGGGCGTGGCAGTTCGTCGGGGTCTATGGGGATTTCGATGATGCTGGGCTTGCCTGCGTTCAGGGCCTCCTGCATCGCGTTGCCCACATCCTCCGGGCGCTCCACATAGTAGCCCACGCCGCCGAACAGCTCAGCGTACTTGTCATAGCGTGGATTGAGGGTGTCGGCCCCGACGTAACGCTCGTTGAAGGCGTAACGCTGGTAGGCTTTTTCCGAACCCCAGCTACCGTTGTTCATTATCACCGTGACCACCGGCAGGTTGTATTCAACCGCGGTGGCGAATTCCTGGGCGTTGAACAGGAAACCGCCATCGCCGTTGAAGTTGACCACCGGGCGGTGCGGCGCGGCAAACTGGGCCCCCAAGGCGGCGGGGAAGCTGAAGCCCAACCCACCCAGATCCAGCGAGGTCATCAAGCTGCGGGGCTGGAAGAAATCCAGCCGGTCCTGTCCGAAGTTGGGGGCCAGTCCCGCGTCCAGCGCAATGATGGCGTCGCGGGGCATTACCTTGCGCAGCTCGGCGTACACCCGCTGCGGCTTCATCGGCATGGTGTCCAATCGTTCCTCCCCGCGCAGCCGTTCGGCGCGGCGGGCAGTCCAGGCATTGACCTCCTCGGCCCACTGCGGGTTGACGCGCGGTTCCCGCTGCCGCAGTTCCTCCAGCAATCCTTCCGTCACCGCCCCGGCATCACCTTCGATTCCGACGGTCACCGGATAGTTGCGTCCGATCTCTTCCGGGTCTATCTCTATCTGGATTATCCGGGCCTCTGCGGGGATATAGCGGTGGTCATAAAACGTCGTGGACTGCCCCAAGCGGGTGCCGACGGCCAGGATAACGTCCGCTTCTCGCGTCGCCTCGATGCCCTCGGTTGAACCCAAGCGGCCTAGGTGACCGAGGAAATTAGGGTGGTCTGAGGGCACGGCGTCGGCCCGCCCGTAAGAGGTGACAATGGCCGCCCCGGTCAACTCAGCCAGACGGCACACGGCCGCGCCGGCGTTGCTCCACTGCACGCCGCCCCCGGCCAAGATGACCAGGCGCTGAGCGGAGGCCAGCACGGCGGCGGCCCGCTGGATCAACCCCAAATCGCCGCGTGAGCGGGTCTGGCCGGCGCGGTAAGCATCGGGAGGCAGCAGGTCCAGCTCCACCTCAGCGCCGGGAAGCAGATCGCGGGGAATGTCCAGCATTACAGGCCCCATCTTCCCGGAGGTCGCGACCCGGAAAGCATGGCGCAAGGCGTCGGGCAGCCGGTCTATGCGGTTGATGGGAAAGGACGCCTTAGTGATGGGCTTGAACAACGCCACCTGGTCAAATTCCTGGGTGGAACCGCGGTACTGGTCGCGGCGTGATGCCGACGGAGCAATCACCACCACAGGCGAGTGGGCGACGTAGGCGGAACCAATGCCGTAGGTCAAATTGAGCACCCCCGGCCCATTGGTGGCCAGGCACACGCTGGGGGCGCCGGAAATGCGGCTGAACCCGTCGGCCATTAACGCCGCGCCCTGCTCGTGGCGAACGCCCACGAAGCGCATATCCTCACGGTCGTACAGAGGATCGAGAATGTCCAGAAAGGACGAGCCGACAATGCCAAAGATGTGGGAGACGCCCTCTTGTTTCAGAAGTTCGATTACCGCTTCACCAGACTTGAATCGCTGGGTCAATGCTGTTGCCTCCGGATTGAGCAATTGCTCCGCAGTTTAACACAGGACGGCATTCGTTCTATGCCCTTTGCGCTCCGGACGTTTAATCCATACAATCAGTTACAAAATCAGGCAGTTACAAAATCAGGCGGCTTTTCCCGCCCCGGAGGATACCCCCATGGAATACGAGCACCTGCTGGTGGAAATCGAAGACCGCGTCAAGATCATCACAATGAACCGGCCCGAAGTTCTCAACGCGATGAACCACAAGCTGGACGCAGAGCTGCACCACGCCGTTATGTCTGCCAACGAAGACGGCGGCGTGGGGTGCATCGTGATTACGGGCGCGGGAGAGCGGGCCTTTTCTGCGGGCGGCGACATCCACGAGCAACGGGTGCACGCTGTGGAGCTGACCGAAGAACAGCAAGAGGCCAACTCCCTCCAGTACCAGAACTGGATGTACGACATTTCCGCATCCCCGATACCAGTCATTGGCATGATGAACGGGCTGGCCTACGGCGGAGGCGCGGTGTTGGCCTCGTGTCTGGATCTGCGGGTCGGCTGCGAAAACACCCGCTTCCGTTTCCTGGCCGTAGCCTATGGCCGCATCAACAGCACCTGGACGCTGACCAACCAAGTGGGCTGGCCCATCGCCAAGGAATACCTGTTCACCGGCCGCGTGGTAGAGGCTGAGGAAGCATACCGCGTCGGATTGCTCAATCACTTGGTCCCGACAGCAGAGCTGCGCGCCAAGACCATGGAAATCGCCGCCACCATCGCCGGCCACCGGCCGGAGTCCGTGACCGGCATCAAGCGATTATTGCTCCAAGACAAGGCTGCCGACCTGCGCGGGATGTGGGAGAACGAGGTCAGCTTCACCAGCGAGGTTAAGGGCTACGGCGTGGAGCAGGCGTTCCCGGAGTTCATCGCCCGGCGGGGGCGGGAGCTTTAAGGATCGCTCCTCTCAAGCCAACGGCGGAATGGGGTTGCACCCTCGCTGCCCTCTGATGACGAACGTCGCGTGATGACGAGCGTTGCGCGAAAATTGGCGCCGGTACACCGGAGGTTAGCTTTATTGCCGCAATTCTCTGGCGGTGCGCCAAGCGATAACCAGCAGAATTGCCGATTCCGCCAAATAGACGAGGGACAAAAACGCATACCCGATTAGGTAAGTCCATGAAATGAACACTACCCCTACGCTAAAGCACAGGTAGGCAACGGCCGTCCTGTAACTATAAGAGGCGTATTGTTCAGATTCCTTTTCCTTAGCCTTCTTTACAAGATACATAGGCAGGAACCCAAAGCAGATGACAGAGATCATCAGAACCATCCCAATTACAAGGTTTGGGTAGTCATAATGAAGGAGATCTCCTATGAGGAATCCGCTCGATGCTGCATGGAAAACCGCAAGGTTCCTCAACCCTCTGCCTTGCCCGCAGAGCCGCCACCGCGGATATTCTGGATAGTATCTACCCATTCTATCAACTCCCTTCCTACGGGAGCGCCAGCCGATAACCGGCACTCCCGTAGAGGTTACGCATTGTCCGGGGCAGCGTCTGATGAGTTCAACTGAGCTTAGTCGGCAACATCCGTTACATCGCCATAACAGTGGTGTTTCAACAGCCGGTGAACGCCGACTTAGAAAGTGCGACGAGCGTTGCGCGAAAGTTGGCGCCGGTACACCGGAGGTTAGCTTTATTGCCGCAATTCTCTGGCGGTGCGCCAAGCGATAACCAGCAGAATTGCCGATTCCGCCAAATAGACGAGGGACAAAAACGCATATCCAATGAGGTATGTCCATGAAATGAACACTACCCCTACAATAAAGCACAGGTAGGCAACGGCCAACCGGCGGCCATATCGGGCATACCTTTCCGAGTCTCTGATATCGGCTTGCGCAATGAAATATATGGTCAGAATCCCAAAAGCGGTGACGGTTACTAGGACCGTCAGAGCCTTTAAGACTATGAAGCTATTGAAGTCATTCAGCAGCGTGGCAGTAACAATGAAAGCACCTAGGCACAGATGAGGAATCGCAAATCTGCCCGCTTTGGTGTCGATCCAAATATCTTGCCTTGACGTGAATTTCGGAGAGGGTTCTCTCGATCTCATCAACTCCCTTCCTGCGGGAGCGCCAGCCGATAACCGGCACTCCCGTAAAGGTTACGCATTGTCCGGGGCAGCGTCTGATGAGTTCAACTGAGCTTAGTCGGCAACATCCGTTACATCGCCATAACAGTGGTGCTTCAACAGCCGGTGGACGCCGCCGTAGAAAGTGCAGTGCCAGCGCGCGTCTCCCGGGTAGGTGAAAAATGTGCCCCGGTGTTTCGAGCGACATTTTTGTCCATGAAGACAATTATCGTTGTGGAATTCACCTTCCGTCCAAGTGGAGATTACATTCAGGCCAGTTGTAAATTCACCGGATGCACCGGAGTCTTTCACCCATCCAGACAACTTAAACCAGCGCCAATCGTGGAATCCGGAATGTCCACCCGATACAGTGGAGCCATCGTCAAAGTATTGGATACCAGCCTCGACTGAGTTCACTTCAATGTCAAATCTGTCGGTTACCCGTGACTCTACGTAGCCTATGAATTCCGCCGGCGCACTGGCTGCCTTAGTAGCCTGAATGCCGCTGCGTGGAGCGGGTAAAGCCATAGGAGAACGCCTACTGCCTGAGTCGCTGGACACATTGTCCCATTGCAGGTTGGAAACGACCAGCGAGCAGTCTTTTGTGACGCTTACTGTGACTAGGCCGGAGTTTTTTTCCTTCGTGGGTCTGCCCGTGATTACCAGGGGGCCGGAAAAATCACAACTTCCATCGTCAAGAAGAGAACCCTGCGCTACTTCCATACCGAGGGTCAGGTTCTTGGCAACGCCCCCAACCGTGGCTTGGTAACTGGGGTGCTCTCCGTCTGCGATTGCCAAGCCAGTGATTAAGAAAGTTGCAACCATGGACAATATCAAGGCGCCGACTCTCAAAAAGATTCTGTGCCGGAATTCCATATCACTCCTTCGCTGAGCAGGATATGAGCAAATCCGTATCAAACCGAGTCTGCGGTGCAGGAACCTGTCTCGAAGGCTGCTCATCTGGACAACAAAGGCGCGGCGTCCCTCCTCCCTCCAGAGAGACTTTTAAGATTTTGCGTCTTTGATAATCTTTATTGTGAAATCTGAATGCCCTGATGTCAACCATTAGCGGAGAATCCGCGGGGAGACCAAAACTACCCGCTTAGCGTCCCTTTAGTGCTGGGCACGGCATGGGGTGAGCGAGGGTCGGGCTCCAAGGCGTCGCGGAGGGCACGGGCCATGGCCTTGCACAGGGCCTCGGCCTTGTGGTGGGGGTCAATGCCGGTGAGGATTTTGGCGTGGAGGTTGATTTTGCCCTCCAAGGCGAAGGACTCGAAGAAGTGGCGCACCAGTGAGCCGGGCAACGTCTCCACCATCGAATCGTCTATGGTGGTTTCGATGACCGCATAGCCCCGGCCTGAGCAGTCCAGCGCCACCATCGCCAGCGTCTCGTCCAGCGGCACGATAGCGTGTCCCATGCGGCGGATGCCTCGCGCGTCGCCGATGGCTTCATTGAAGGCTCGCCCCAGCGTGATTCCCACATCCTCCACCAAGTGATGCCAGCCGGTGTGCAGGTCGCCTTCCGCTTTCAGTGATATGTCTATCAGCCCATGTCGGGAAATCTGGCTGACCATGTGGTCCAGGAAGCCGTTGCCCGTGTCCACGTCGTAGACGCCCGCGCCGTCGAGATTGAGGGACAGACGGATGTCGGTTTCGCCGGTTGTGCGGTGCAGCATTGCTATGCGACCCTCAGGAGTTGCCGGAGGGTTCAAGGGGTCAGCCATTGGCGCCCTCCGTAAGCTCGGCCAGGGCCGCCGCCACCGCGTCGTTTTCCTCTGGGAGGCCAACGGAGGTGCGGACGCAGTCCTTTAGCCGGGGATTATTCCAGTGGCGAAGGAATATGCCGCGATTGCAGAGACCCTCGAACACTTTCTGGCCGCTGCCCTCGGGTAGCTGGCACAGGATGAAGTTGGCCTGCGAAGGATAGGGCTTGACAGCGGGGAGGGCCGACAGCAGCCCGTGCATTCGCTCCCGCTCGGCCACTATGGCGTTGACTCGCTCCAGCAGGGCCGGCATATCCTCCAGCGACGCGATGAGGGCGGTTTCCGCAGCCAGGTTGACGTTGTAGGGCGGCTTAACCGACATCATCGTCCGGGCCAGGTCGGGGTGCATCGCCCCGAGGCCGATGCGCAGTCCGGCCAGTCCGGCCCATTTACTGAAAGTCCGCAGCACCACCAGGTTGGGGTATTCGTGCAGCAGCGGCATCAGGGTCTGGCCGCAGAATTCGTAATAGGCTTCATCCACTATCACCAGGATACCGGTGTCCAGCAGCGCCCGAACTTCGGCCTCGCTGGGCATATTGCCGGTGGGATTGTTGGGCGAACAGACCACGACGGCCTTGGTGCGCGGAGTGATTGCCAGCTTCACGCCTTCCAGATCAATCTCGAAGTTGTCATCCCGCGGCGCCGAAACCGCCTGTCCGCCGCAAATTTCGGCCCCTAGCGAATACATCCCAAAGGTGGGGGTAAGATTAATGATGTTGTCCCCGGGGCCAATGAACATCCGAAACAGCATATCTATGAGTTCGTCGCTGCCGTTGCCCGCGATGATGCGTTCCGGGTCAATGCCCACGTAGCCGGAAAGAGCCTGTCGCAACTGGCGCTGTTCCGGGTCAGGGTAGTGGTTGAAGTTCGGGAAACCGGCCAACGCCTTCGCCACCGCAGGGGACGGGCCATAGGGGTTCTCATTGCCGTTGAGCCGGATGATTTTTTCCGGCGGAATTCCGGCCCGCTCGGCCATTACCTCCACAGGCTCCACGCCCTGGTAGACATCCAATCCGCGGATGTGGGGCAGCATTGACTGTTGAAGTTGCTCAGGAAATTCGGCCATGTTCTCTTGACCTGACTTGAATGATTATTCTTTGTTCGTTGGAAAGACTAGCCATATTCGTTATTCGTTGGAGGGACTAGCCAACCTTCGCTTCGAGGGAATCCAGCCGCGCTTGCACCGCTCCCGCATGCCCGGCCAGCCCTTCTGCGTTGGCTATCTGTACAGCGGCTGGGCCAAGATTCCGGAAGTCATCAGGACTGAGGCCCACCACCGGCATCGTGCGGAGAAAGTGGTGAACGCTGAGGGCGGAGCCAAAACGGGCAGTGCCGCCGGTGGGCATGACGTGGCTGGGCCCAGCGATGTAGTCGCCCATAACTTCCGGCGAATACTCCCCCAAGAACAGCCCTCCGGCGTGGTGGATCCGGCCCACCCAGCTCCACGGTTCCCGCAGCAAAAGGCACAGATGCTCCGGCGCAATGCGGTTAACCAGTTCCACGCCCTCGTCCAGCGAGTCCACCAGCACCACGCGGCCCTGCCGCTCCAGGGCCTGCCGCGCCACCTCGCCCCGAGGAGCTGCGGCGAGCCGTAACTCCAGTTGCGCCTCGACACGGGTGATTAGCGCCTCGCTGTCGGTGACCAGAATGGCGGTAGCCAGCGGGTCGTGCTCGGCTTGGGCGATGAGATCGGCGGCGCAGAAATCCGCGTTGGCGTCTCCGTCGGCCAAGATGATGGTCTCCGTAGGGCCAAAAACGCCGTCAATGTCCACTGCGCCCTGCACCAGCTTCTTGGCGTAGGCCACGAATATGTTGCCAGGGCCGCAGATTTTGTCCACGCGGGGAATGGACTCGGTGCCGTAGGCCAACGCCCCGATAGCCGGGACACCGCCGACCTGGTACATCGCGTCCACACCAGCAATTTTGGCGGCGGCCACCACAGCGGGATTCAAAGGCTGCGAGCCGGCGGGGGGGGTGGTGAGAATAATTTCCTGAACCCCGGCGACACGGGCCGGGATTACCGTCATCAGCACCGTGGAAGGGTAGGCCGCGCTGCCGCCGGGGGCATAGACGCCGACGCGGGTCAAGGGCCGCACCAGCTCGCCCAATCCCTGCGCCGGGTCCAACCACTCACCGGGCATTGTTGACTGGTGAAAGGAGCGGATTCTCTGAGCGGCCAATTCCAGAGATTCCCAAAGCTCCGGGCTGACCTGCTCGCTGGCGGTGGCCAACTCGGTTTGGGAAATACGGAAGTCCTCAAGTTCGGCGCCGTCCAGCAGCTTCGCGTAGCGGCGGATGGCCGTGTCGCCCTCGCGCTTCACATCGGCCAGCATCCGCACCACCGACTCCGCCGGAGAAACACCCTCGCCGAACGCCTGATGCGTCCGCGCCAATACGGATTCAGGCAGTGCAGACAGATCCAAGGGGTCAATCCGCGTCAGGACGTTCCCGGCGTTCTCCGCGCCGCGAATTATGTTAATCAATCCCAATGAACACGCTCCAGTTTGATAAATCTTAACAGCCCGCAAAGCGACAGCAATCTGGTAACGACGGACTACATCGAGAGTATTTGTTAAAAGCCGTCAATGAAATCTGAATCCGCGAATTGTATCCCGTATGGGATAAAGGTTTCCGAATCCATTTTTGCCTCCCCCAAACGGCGCAAAATCGCAGCCAGGAGTTTGAATCTCTCTGTCTGCCCTCCAGAGGAATCTACTACCGTTTGAAGCCGACTCCATTTTAATGGCTTCCAGTAATCATCCTCATCGTCATCTCCATCTTGTGACACGATCTCTCGCAGGGTCGTTGGACACAACACCTCTTCCCCAGACTTTTCGTGTTGCGCCTGAAATATCGGACGGTCTATGAGCTTGTCTCCCTGCAAGGTGTGTCCCGAATTTTTACAGACATTTGTTTCGTTAAGCCCGAAACGCCTTGCCACCCGCGTAGGTATTGACCCATCGCCTGGAGTGTAGGTTTCCACAAGAAGACTGCCTTGTCCGGCAGTGCGTTTATAATCACTATTGTCGCATGGAGCGAAATATACATCCGCCCCTTCCACTACCATCCAACTGCCCACTCTTGACAAAGTACATAACGTCGAGAGGCAGTCTTGCCTGTTCTCGGCAGCGGCGTCCAACTTATCGGCAACTTCCAGCAGGAGAACCCATTCTCCGTCCTCATAGCCGTCAATAGTCACTGATCCAACTCCTTTGGATTCTTTCTTGGCTTTTCGGAGTGTCGAATGGTGATTCAGTCTGGCAGGAACTCACGCACTTGGGCGATGGTGGCGGCCACGGCTTCCTGTCGGTAAGTCTCAACGCGGGCTTCGGGAATCCTCTGGTAGACTTCTTCCAGGCTATACGGCATCCGCTCCAAAAAGCGGTCTACGCTTTGTTGCACTTCGCCATTGTCGCGGTACATCCGGTTGAGGGCGAATTTCAGCCGCGACCAGTCAAATTCCCGTCCGACGAAACCGGACACCCGCTCCTTCCATTGAGTAAGCAGGCCATCCTCAAAAAAGGCTACGGACACTCCGGTGTCGCCGCAGGAAACGGCTTGGCCGGCGTCCAGCGGGCCTCGAACATCGGGCAGCGAAAGCCGGTCCATATCCAGTTGTAAAGCCCGATCCCAGATGTCGGCCTGCACCTGGTCGCTGGTAAGGCGGGTTTTTTCGCTAGCAGTATCGAAGTTGGGCCGGTATACCGTAGTTATCCAGACTTCATCGGCGGCCAGGTGGCAAACATAGCCCAGCAGGAAGGTTCTGGTCGCCAGAGACTGGGCGCTTTCGTTGATCAGCTCCGGGTAATTCTCAAACATGGCGCGGGTCCCTGTCCCGACTTCGCGCACCGACAAAGGGGCGAAGTGGGTCTGCTCCCGGGGCCACTTGGTCATAGCGCGAATGTCGGGCGAGGTGGAACCTAAGTAGAAGCTGCCAATGTGGTCGTAAACATAGCCCCAGTCAAGCTGTTCAGCTACTTGATGGGCCAGGTAGATGTGCATGGGCAGGTTGGGCATTCTCTGCGTCCTTATGCCTGGCCATGGAGCGGCTCATCCCCGTCTTGGCCCGGCCTGCAAAGCGACGTCGCTGCCACCGAACTTGGGGACACCGTATTCTAGCCCTTCCAAAAGGGCTTGTCTAACCTTCACCCAGCCCTGTACCGAACAAGGCTTCGTAGGCGTGAGAACGCCCGTCAAACAGATAGGAGAGCTGCGAGGCTGCCACGTCTTCGGCGCCGCAGCTTCGCAGGTGGTCTACGGCCTCCAGCAGCCGGTCTTTCTTCACCAGCAGGCTGACGGAGAACCAGTCCTGCTCCTCTATGCTGTGAACCCGCGCCACCGTCGGCCCACGCAGTCCGGCAAGGGCGGGGCGGGCTAGGATCATCGCACTCACCACGTCGGAGGAATCCCCCTGAACATTGGCGGTCAAGCGATAGTACGGTTCCGCCCGCAGATGAGCTTCCATCATCTCGATCAGGCCGCGGGTCAGTTCTCGCGCCTTCGGCGACTCCGCCAACAGCTCCGCGTTGGCCAGCATACATGCTTGAGAACTGAGGATCGTGCCGTCTTCCAGCGTTTTCAGGCGGTTTTCGCGCAGGGTGGTCCCGGTGGCGGTGAGGTCGGCGATGAGGTCGGCGTAACCGGCGAGAGGGGCCGCCTCCAGCGTTCCCGAGGCCGGGGCCAGAGTAAAATAATTGATGCCGTGGTCGTGGAGAAATCCGCTTAGCAGACGCGGGTACTTGGTGGCGATACGTAGTTGCATTCCCTTTTGGCGAAATTCCAGTGCGAGGTCGGCGAGGTCAGCAAGCGACGTGACATCCAGCCATACGTCGGGCACCGCCAACACCAACTCACAGCGGCCATAGCCCAAATTGTCCACCAAGACGGCGGCCCGCTGGCCATCTTCACGGTATTCCAGCAGACGGTCCATACCGGTGACGCCCAATTCGGCGCTGCCTTCCTCCACCTTCGCGGTGATGTCGGCGGTGCGTTGGAACAGCACTTCGATTCCGGGCAGCGCAGGCACCGTGGCGGTATAGCGGCGAGCGTTGGGGCGGCGTACCGGCAGGCCGCAGGCACGCAAAAAGTCCAGTGTCGGCTGGTGCAGGTCGCCGTCGCTAGGCAACAGCAAGCGCAGCGACGACTGTCTGCTGGCGGTTTCGGTATCGCTCATTTACGCCCTCGCCCCGAGCCTCTCCACCGGGAGGGGTAATTCGGAGGAGCCTAATTCAGAGATAGTAAGTTGTGGTCTTGCCATCCTCTCCCACTACTGCCACGCGGGCCAGTCCGCGGCGGGAGGCATAGGCGCGGGCTTCAGAGATTGAGCGCCCGGTCACTTCCATTTCGGCGGTCTCCCCCTGTTCGCGAAGTTCTTGGGCAGTTTTAAGCGCGAGAGCGTGAGCGGCGTCACTGTCGGCCATCACCAAAACACCGCGAGGTTCTGCGCCGGAAGCGATAGAATCATCGGCGGTCAGGTCAACCAATGCGTCCAGATTGTAGGCGAACCCCAAGGCAGGCAGCCGCTGGTTTCCGCCCAAGTCGCGGGCCAAACCGTCGTATCGTCCGCCGCCGCCCAGCGGCCCCGGCCAGCCGGGATGCGACACCTCGAAGATGATGCCGTTGTAATAAGCCAACCCCCGAACCAGTCCGAAGTCCAGCACAATCGTCCCAGATGCATCTTGCCGTTCGGGCAACATCCCGATGAGCTGCCGCAACCGGTCGGCAGGCGTGGTATCGGCGCCCGCTTTTCGCAATACAGCAAACGCTCCGTCAAGAGCTGCCGCCGCATTACCCCGAACTTGAGCCAGTTCGCCAGCGGTCTGCAAGGCGAGGCGCAGGCTTTCCTCGGCGTCGGGGCGGCGAATCTTGCGGAGGAGCCGCTCGACCACTTCCTCCGGCTTGCGCTGACCCAGTTGGTCGAGGGGATTGGAGCGCAACACACCCAGAAGCACGTTCCGCGCCTCGTCGTCGTCGAGGCCGTGTACGGCTTGGCTCAGGTAGTCATCATCGGCAGCAAGGTGCCCGATAACGTGGAGACGCCGCGCATCTTCCATCAGGCGGGGAATCGGCGCCGGGCCATCGCGCAGCAGCGGCACGCGCTGTACCACGAACGTGCGGGCGCGTTCCGACAGCTCCAACGGAGCCAACAGGCTGTTGAGGATGTTCAGGTCGGCCAAGCGCAGCGTCCACTGACGCAGGCCCGACGCAGAGAGCGCTGAAACCGCTAGATCCAGCAGTTCGACGTCGGCTGTCACGCCGGACGCTCCCAGCATCTCGCCGCCAATTTGGGTGAACTGGCCGCCGCTGCCGCGCCTGTCCGATGCTTGCGACGGGGGCGAGCCATCGAACCGGAACACCGGCCCGCAGTACTGCCAACGCGCCGGAAGCTCGATTTCGTCGGCCCGCTCAAGATAGTGGCGCATGGCCGGGGCGGTGAATTCGGGGCGCAGGCTGACGGCCCGGCTCCCGGGGTCGGTGAAGCTGAATAGCTGAGAAGCTAACTCGCCGCCGGACTTGCGAAGAAACAGCTCCGTGGGCTCTAGCAATGGAGTATCCAGCCCCCGGTAACCGTAGCTGACGAGAAGGGCAACAAGGCGGCGCTGTAGCTGCTCGCGCCGGAGGAGGGCATCGCCGGTAAAATCGGCCATACCACGCAAACGCGCGACGGGCGTGGCTGATTCTGCGGTCTGCCGCTTCATTCAATATCTATTGTAGCGGACGCCGGTTATTATGCAACAGCCGCCGGAGATCTTAGAGCGTTTCCGGCGAGTTGAGGTTCTGCCGACAGCGGAGTTCCTCCTCCAGTTGTAGGATGCGGGCTTCAGCGGAGAGGCGCGCTTCGCGTTCGGCGTCGCGCTCGGCTTCGGCAGCGACTTGGGCGGCCTGCACATCATCGAAAGTCGGCAGGTAGCGCCCCGACACCGGATCGTACCAGCGCAGTTGGCCTTCTTCCCAGCAAAGATCGAGGTTCAGCACCGCGCTGTGGCCGTGGTAATGCTCATCGTCTATCCGGTTGACGGGAATGGGCTGGTATTCGCCGTTCACCAGCAGGTCACCCCCCAGGTGCGCCCGGTGATAGCGGCCGCCCGACGGATCAAACCGCCAGTATTCGGCAACGCCGAAAGCGGCGTACCCGCCCCGTTTAACAGTGATGTCGCGGCGCCCAGTTCTGGCAGAGCCGATTTCCAGCACAAAGTCCGGCGGCTTGCCCTGCTCGGAAATGATGTAGCCGTTGCGGGCGATGACGGCTTGCGGGTCCACATCGAAGGCGATAAGCAGATCGGGAAGCAGGAGTCCCTGGCGACTCCGTGTAGGGACACGGGCCAAGTACGCCTCGCTAATCATAATGGTAGTCTCATGGTTCCCCAAGTGGCTGGCCAAGGAGGGCGGATAGCCGGGACGGGAGAAATACAGGTAGTTGTTCATATCCTCCGGGGGAGGCGCGTCCGGGAGGCGGATGAAGACCCCGGCCTCCGGAGCCGGGGCAACGGGCTTTAGTGTCATAAAGGGCCTCGCGCGGCTTGTATGGGTAACGGCGGCGCAACAATTATAGGGCGGAACCGCTGACGGGTAACGGCTGCGGGAAAGGAGAGTGCCGAGGCAGAACTGAACCGCAACCTTGCAATGACAACCAAGTCTGGCGTTTGGATAGTGGCATAGAGTCCCACAGTCCTTATCCAGAGTATTGCCTGGAGTGGCCGTCGTCACTATCAACCAGTTCATCAACCATAGCGACTGCGCTCTGATGATTGAATAATTGAATAGGAGAAGACGATTTGGCGATCACGTAATCGGCATCAATCCGGGCGATCTAAGGGTGCGCGTTCAACCCCCCGTCCACGTAGACCGGCTGGCCGGTGGAGTAATCGCACGATTCGGAGCACAGATAGACCAGCAGCGGCCCCAAGTCTTCCGGGCGGCCCTTGCGGCGCAGGGGGGTGTAGCGCACCAACAGTTCTTCCAGTTGCTGCTCGACAGGCTGGCCGGTGGAGTCTATCCAGCCCGTTCCCAGCGCGTTGACGCGGATGTTGTGCCGGCCCCACTCCACGGCCAGTGAACGGGTCAGAGACAACAGAGCTGCCTGGCTGGCGGCAAAAGCGGAACCGTTAATCATTCCCCGCTCCGCCAGCTCCGAAACGATGTTGACCACTCGCCCATACTCCCGCTCGGCCATTCGAGGCAGTACCTGCTGGGAGAGCAGGAACGGCATCTTGACATTGCGCGTCTGAACCTCTTCCCAAGCCAGTTGCTGAATTTCCGTAAGAGGAGCAGCATACATACTTCGGCAGTCGTTGACCAGTATGTCCACCCGGTCATGACGGCGGCCCAATTCTTCCATCACGCGAGCGGCGCTCACGTCGGAACCGGGGTTCATCACCGCCCCGGAACTGCCAGGGGGCAGCGCGGCCATCACTGCGTCCAACAACGGTTGGGTGCGAGCCACGGCGAATACGGCCGCGCCCGCCTCGGCCAGCGCCCCAGCCATAAACGGGGCTTCACCGCCGCCCGATGTGGCGAATAATGCTACCTTTTCTGACAATCCATATTCCGGCAAAACCGGCATTTTTCGCTCCTGTGTAGTTCCCTCTATGGAAGGGAGAGGGTTAGAGTGAGGGCGTCCCCGGCCCTACGGCTCCAGCGAAATCAGCGGAGCGTGGCCCGTGGGAGTGATACCTCCGGCCAGCCCGCCGCCATCAGCAATTATCATCTCGCCGGACATATAGTCCGAGGCGCTGGACGAAAGGAACACCGCCAACGGGCCGAAGTCTTCGGGCTTGCCCAGCTTGCCGATGGGCAGAAAGTCACCGGAACGGGGCAAGCTCGACGTGGTTGCTCCCATATCCCCGGTGGGCACAAAGCCCGGCACAATGCTGTTGGCGGTAACACCATAGCGGGCGAGGTTGAAGGACAGCACGCGGGTGAGCTGAATCATTCCGCCCTTGCTGGTGCAATACATATAGATATCGCGGCCACCCCGCATCCCGAATCCCGAAGCTACGTTGACTATCTTACCGTAGCCCTGCTCCATCATAGGCTTGGAGACGGCGCGGGAGCAGAAAAAGGCTCCGCTCAGGTTTACGTCCATAATGCGATGCCAGTCTTCGTCGGTGATTTCCCAGATGGGCTTGCGGACGTTGTCTTGCACCGCTCCGGCGTTATTGATTAGCACGTCTATCTTGCCGAACCGAGAGATGGCGGCCTCCATCAGTGCGTTCACCTGCGCGGAATCGGTAACGTCGGCGGCTACGGCGATGGCCTCGCTGCCCAGAGCCTCCGCTTCGGCGGCGGCAGCTTCGATGGGCCCGGAGCGACGGCCAGCGATGGCCAGCGTTGCTCCGGCGCGGGCTAGGGCACGCACCATTGCCAGACCCAAGCCGGTGCCTCCCCCAGTTATCACTACCGTTCTTCCGTCAAGACTCAGTGATTCCAGCATAGTTGCTCCAACGCTTTCCGTGGATTCCAGATTTCTTCGGTAATGCCGAATTTATTATTGCGCCGCTCCGCCGAGAGTAACGTCACCGGCGGTGAGGGTTATGAGTGCGCCGTCGTCCAGGCGCAGCAGCAGATTGCCTGCGCCGTCCACTCCCTCGGCCAGTCCTGCATAAGTATCTTTGCCGAAGGTTGCTTCCACCCGGCGGCCAGTAGTTTCCAAAAGGTCGCACCATTCCGGCAGAGGTGACGCTCCACGTCCCAGGCTTATGTAGAGATCGTCCAAATCTAGAAGCAATTGCCGCAGCAACGCCTCCCGGTTCACCTCACGCTCGGCCGCCGCGTTAACGCTGGTGGCGAAAGCGGATATTTCCTCAGACTCGGAGACATCGAGCGCGACATTGATGCCGATGCCCAAAACAGCATAGCATACGGAATCGCCCACAATCGCGCTCTCGGCCAGTATGCCCGCCGCCTTGCGTCCGTCCAGCATCAGGTCGTTGGGCCATTTGATGCGGGGGGCCAAGCCAGTAGTCTTGCGGATCGCCCGCGCCGCCGCCACACCGCCGATGATGCTGATGAACGGCAACTGAGCCATCGCGGGCCGGAACAATATCGAGAAAAGCAGATTCCCGGGTTCGGAAACCCAACTGCGTCCCTGACGCCCTCGCCCCGCCGACTGCCGCTCGGCAATGACCACGGTTCCCTCTTCAGCTCCCTCTCCGGCCAGTCGCGCCGCCTCATTCATAGTGGATTTAAGCTCGGAATAATGCAGAATACGGCGACCCACCAAGTGGGTATACAGACCCTGTCGGACAGCGGATGAAACCAGATTCGGCATAGTGGACGCCCTCACCATTATCCTCTCCCGATGGAGAGAGGAATCTTCCGGCCTACCAGCCGTGTTCCAGCTTGTCACGCAGTACCTCCACCAATCGCGCAATGGGTACTCGCGCCTGGTACATAGTGTCCCTGTCCCGGACAGTAACCTGATGATCATCGAGGGTATCGAAATCCACGGTGACGCAGTAGGGCGTACCGATTTCGTCTTGGCGCCGGTAGCGGCGGCCAATGCTCTGGGCGTCGTCGTACTGGGCGGCGAAGTGAGAGCGCAGCAGGTCGTGAACCCGGCGGGCCGTCGGGGTCAGCCGCTCGTTGCGGCTCAGCGGCAGCACCGCTGCCATAATCGGGGCCAGGCGGCGGTGGATGCGGGAGACCACGCGCACCGCACCGCCCGGCCCAGAGACTGCCGAAGAGTCCGGCTCTTCGTCGTAGGCGTCCAGCCAGAAGGCCAGGGTGGCGCGGTCTACTCCGCCCGATGGCTCTATGACGTAGGGATAGTAGCGTTCCGGCGGACTGGCGCTGTCGTCGAAATACGACAAGTCTTCCCCGCTGAACTCAGCGTGCTGCTTCAGGTCGAAGTCGGTGCGGTCGGCGATCCCCTCCAGTTCGGCCCAGCCCCACGGGAAGCGGTACTCGATGTCGTAGCAGTCCTTGGCGTAGTGGGCCAGCTCGTCCGGACCGTGCCGCCGCAGCCGCAGATTCTCTGGGCGAATGCCCAGGTCAATGTACCACTGGAAGCGGTCTTTCACCCAGCGGTTCAGCCACTCCAGGTCCGTCTCGGGGCGGACGAAAAACTCTACCTCCATCTGCTCGAACTCGCGGGTGCGGAAGGTAAAGTTGCCGGGCGTGATTTCGTTGCGGAATGACTTACCAATCTGCCCGATGCCAAAAGGCAACTTCTTGCGGGTGGAGTTCACCACGTTGGGAAAGTTGACGAAAATTCCCTGGGCCGTCTCCGGCCGCAGCCAGACCTCGTGGGCGGTATCCTCCACCGGCCCCATAAAGGTGCGGAACATCAAGTTGAAGCGGCGCGGCGCGGTAAACTCGCCATCGCAGTCGGGGCAGCGCAGGCTCCCTAGTGCCTCGGCTGCATTGGGAGCGGCAGGATCAATGCCCTTCCCTTCTAAGAGGTGGTCTTGGCGAAACCTCTGGTTGCACTCGCGGCACTCCACCAGCGGGTCGCTGAAATTCTCCACGTGGCCGCTGGCTTCCCAAGTCCGGGGGTGCATCAGAATGGCGGCGTCCAGACCCACCATGTCGTCCCGCCCGGAGATGACCGACTGCCACCACGCTTCCTTGACGTTGCGCTTAAGCTCCACTCCCAGCGGCCCGTAGTCCCACGTGGAGCCGAGACCGCCGTAAATCTCGCTGCTCTGAAACACGAATCCGCGTCGCTTGGACAGGGATAGAATTTTGTCCATATCGGCGTAAGGCAGAGAGCGAGTCACGGGGCAACCTCCTGAGTGGTGGGGTCAAAAATCACCCGTTCAGGTTAACAATGCAGCGGGAATCACGCAATGACTGGCGCTAAGATGAGAAAATTGCGAAACCGGCCCGGCCTCACTCCTGAAAATCCTGCCCATCTATGTAAATAACCCCTGACACCTCCCCCTTGCCAACCCCGAAAGCGCCTCCCTACCATTATTACTGTCCGGCCCAACCCGCCCAGGATCCCCTCGGGCGCTGTCTGCACTGCCCTTTCCCGGCCAGCAGCGAACATCGCAAAACTGGCCGAATATGGCCGGGAAAAACAAAATCCCGCCCTAACCCAATCTCAGGAAATGCCAGCAGCGAACACCGCAAAGTGGCCGGTTATTGCCGCAAATGACCGGGAAAACAAAAATCCCGCCCCTAACCCAATCTCAGGAAGTGCCGCAATGTCCCTCTCCCAGCTCCGCCGCCGCGTCGACGCCCTCTGCCGCAAGCTCGCCCCCGAACTCGAAGTAGCCCGCCTCCGCCGCCTCGCCGAAGACTACTGCGAAGAGTGGGACGCCGCCCTTGCCAGCCACCAGGAACCCCCGCCCTTCGACCCGGTAACGGACGGCCCCAAGCACCTCGCCCAGCGCATCGCCGAAACCGGCGCCCGGCTCAACACCTATATGAACCTGCGCCGGTACCTTCGCAACTGCCGCGAGCGGGGCGTAATCCCCGGCGTCCGCGAATTTCTCCGCGCCCTGCTCCCCTGGGCCGAACCCGGCGGCTACCTCGAAATACTCCGCTGGGACGCCCCCGGCCGGTAACACCCCCGGCCGCCGGAGCCGACGCCTTCAGAAATAAAGGACACAGGCCGGAGTAGTTTCGCAATTTTCTCCTAAGATTAGTGAACGGTGCGATTCGCGAGCGGTGAAAAGGGACTCCACAGCCGCCTTCATAGCTTCACCCTACTCTGCCTTTATTATCTTTCGTGTCTTTTACTACCACCAGACTGGCTTGCAATCCCCCTCGGTTTGCATTTGAGAGCGGTTTACCCCATAATCCGAAAACATTTTAGCCCTGCTAGTTTTTAGCTTTCAATCTCAGGGAGAGCACATCGTCAAACGGTGTGTAGGAGGTCTCTTGGCCACTCTTCTTGAAGTCAAGGACTTGCAAACCCATTTCTTCACCATGGACGGTGTGGTCAAGGCCGTTGACGGGGTATCTTACGACTTGTCGGAAGGGGAGACCCTGGGGCTGGTCGGCGAGAGTGGATGCGGAAAGAGCGTCAGTGCGCTGTCGCTGATGCGGCTCATCCCCGATCCGCCAGGCAGGATAGTCAACGGTGAAGTCTTGCTAGACGGCGAGGACATCCTGAGAATTGACATGGCCGATATGCGCAATATCCGGGGCGCGAAGATGTCCATGGTTTTTCAGGAGCCTATGACATCGTTGAACCCGGTGCTTACCATAGAGCGGCAACTGACCGAGACCCTGCAACTTCACAAGGGTATGAGCAAGGCGGAAGCCCGCCGCGAAGGCGTAGACCTGCTGGCCCGCGTCGGCATCCCCGACCCGGATCAGCGCATCAAGCAATATCCGCACCAGTTCAGCGGCGGAATGCGGCAGCGCGTGATGATCGCCATGGCGCTGAGCTGCAATCCTCGCCTGATTATTGCCGACGAGCCTACCACGGCCTTAGACGTGACTATTCAGGCCCAGATTCTGGAGTTGATGAAGTCACTGACCACCGAATTCGGGGTCGCTCTGATCGTCATCACCCACAACCTGGGGGTCGTGGCCCGCTATGCCGACCGGGTGAACATTATGTACGCCGGGCGCATAATCGAAAGGGGGAGTGCTCGCGAGATTTACTCTAACCCCCGCCACCCGTACACCGTCGGCCTGCTTCGCTCGGTGCCACGGCTGGACCTGCCCCGGCGGGCCAAGCTGGATCCCATCGAAGGTCAGCCGCCCGACTTGGTCAACCTGCCCGCCGGATGCGCCTTCCGCGCCCGGTGCCGCTGGGCCGTTGACAAATGCGCCACCGATGCCCCGGGGCTGCAAGAGACCAACCCAGAGCATTGGTCGGCTTGCTGGCGCGCCGAAGACCTGGGCCCAGGCGCTGTAGATTTCCTGAGCGGTTCCGGGTTTGCGGAACCTGAAAATCCGGGCGGAGAGTAGCCAAGATGACAACAGTGCAGGAGACCGCGCCTCAAAACACCACCGCAGCACAGGATGACGATATCCTGCTGGAAATCAAAAATCTGAAGATGCATTTTCCTGTTACCTCCGGGATGCTGTTTCAAAGAACCGTGGCCCACGTCAAAGCCGTTGACGACGTCAGTTTTTCCGTGAAGCGAGGCGAAACGCTGGGGCTGGTGGGGGAAAGCGGCTGCGGCAAGACCACCACGGGCCGCTGCATCCTTCAGCTATACAAGCCCACCAGCGGTCAGGTGCTTTTTGATGGCCAGGACCTAACCCAACTGGGGACCAAGCAGATGCGGACTATGCGCCGCCAGATGCAGGTGATTTTCCAAGACCCTTACAGTTCCCTCAACCCCCGAATGACCGCCGGCAACATCATCGGCGAACCGCTCATCGTTCACGGCCTGGTCAGCGGCAAGAACGAGTATCGCGAGCGCGTGGCAGACCTGCTGGTAAACGTGGGCCTGAATCCCTACATGGCCGACCGTTTCCCTCACGAGTTCAGCGGCGGCCAGCGCCAGCGCATCGGAGTGGCCCGCGCCATTTCGGTCAGCCCCCAGTTCATCGTGGCCGACGAGCCGGTCTCCGCCCTGGACGTTTCGATTCAGGCCCAGATAATCAACCTGCTGGAGGAGTTGCAAGAGCAATTCAACCTTACCTACCTTTTCATCGCCCATGACCTCTCAGTTGTGCGTCACATCAGCGACCGGGTGGGCGTGATGTATCTGGGCCACATGGTGGAAATTGCCGAGCGCAACGAGATTTACCGCAACCCGATTCACCCATACACCCGCGCTCTCCTTTCTGCGGTGCCTATTCCCGATCCGGTGCTGGACGCCCAGCGGGAGAGGGTGCTGTTGACCGGTGAAGTCCCCAGTCCATTGAACCCGCCGTCCGGTTGCGTATTCCATCCTCGCTGCCCCATCGCGGATGACTCTTGCGCCAGGACGATCCCGGAACCGCGGGAAGTCAGCCCAGACCACTGGGCCTCCTGCCTTAAGGCCGAAGGATACGGATCTTACTAGACCACCACTTCGCCCCTGTTACAAAACGGACTCTCGGGACACCCCCAGAAAGAACCCTTGCGGCAATGCAGGGGTTCTTTTATTTAACGGAGGACAAGCCCGCCCGTGTTGCGAGCCATACGCCATAAGGCGGCAGTATCCGGTTCTGAATCATCCGACATCCGCCGGGCTTCTTCCCGAATTTCGTCCATCAATGCTACCAGCTTCAGAATTTCGTTGCTGGAAACCATTCCCAAGAACCCGCCGGTATTTCTATCCATTACCGGGATAATCGTCATCGAACTGTCCGCCATCCGTTCCAGCGCATCTTCAATCGGCTCTTCCGGATTGACGTGAGGCGTCCCCGGCGCATTAGTGACCGCTGCGGAGTGTCGGCAAAAGAACCCCTGCGCCAGAAGAACAGTCTGCGCCGAAAATTCACTCTGGTTAACGACACGGCGCCTACCGGAACGCCCCGCTCCACTATCAAATAGTCGGTCTGATTCGGAACAAGCCAATCATTCAAAAAGCTGCTCACTGGCAGGGCCGGGCCTGGATAAGTGCGCGTCCGGTCCGTTACGGAGCCGACTATAACGTCCACAAGGGCATGCCGGTCAAAAGCCGTCATCATGGTCCGCGGTTGCGAGATCTCTTCTGGCATCTTGGCCCTTCTGACCGCCAGAGATATGATCCAAGGCATCAGCAGAATGTATCCGAACATGATAATCGCCAGCAGAGAAAAACATCCTTGGCAATCACGCCGGTATCCAACAATACCAAGAGCAGGACAATTTCGGCCACGCCTTTCCCCATCAACCCGGCAGACAAAACAACAGGCGTATCCAGCCTCGCCAGATAGGTGCCAACAGTGGACATGAAGCCCGGAATGTCAATTTCTTCCAAGCCTATGAGGAAGAAAATATGAAAACGCCGATGTCCAGGAATATCTTTAGGTGGTTAGCGTCAGTGACGTCTATCAGTCCGGTGACCGGCCCTAGCAGGATTCCGACGCCGGTGTAGGCTATTATCGAGCTAAGTCCGGCCCAGCTCAGAACGCCCTCCGCCAGCTTGGCTACAACTATGAGCAACCCAATAAAGAGAAGCGCTTCAACATGAGAGGCAGGTGCGTCTCCCTCTGCCGGCAAACCAACAAAAGCGTCACTTCAGAAATCAAACTAGCGTAAATTCACCTGTCGATTGGCATTCTCAACGCGGGCCGGCAACACTGTCATCACTGCCCTTTGTTCCGTCATTCCTGTCTCCGCAGGAATCCGGACGTCCTTGCTAATAACAGCCTGGGTTCCTCAAAATCGCGTGGATTCCCGCTTTCGCGGAATGATGAAGCACCAAGCAATGTCGGCGCGATGAGAATACCCGAGGGTTAACCCGCGCTATCTTAGCGTATTATCCCTCAGGTTGTGCTGGCCACCAAAAATCTCAGGCCGGGCGCACTGTCCGCCAGACGTGCAAGGTGGCAGCCGATAGAGCATTAAAACCCGTCGCGGATGAACCGAAACAGACCAGCGGAGGAGTGGCGTCCAAGGGCGCCAGCAGATAGAGCATTGAAGCCGCGGGTAGCACCCTTTTCAGGCATAACAGCAGCGACGCCCAACAACACTGGGGCTGGAAAAACTAAAGCCCGCCTGCCGGAGTCAAGGAAGTCATATCATTGGCTGGTAACTCGAAGGGGCAGACCCAACACGGAGGAGGGAACATGTGATGGGCCCAGAAGAGGCAGTCTGTTGGTGGGGAAGGGGAGACTCGAACTCCCACGCTTTGCAGCACATGATCCTAAGTCATGCTCGTCTACCTGTTTCGACACTTCCCCGTTGGGGCTAGGCTTACACGCAAATTGGCGGCCAGACCCTGCTACCATTCATCATAGCACAGGGTCCGCCGCCAAACGTACTAGGGTAAGCTACCGGACGTTTACTTCACCGTTCCACTCCGCGGAGCGCAACCTCTGGGGTCTGGGGCTCATTTACAAACCCTAGCTGGACTGTAGGCCCCATATCCAGAACCCGACGGCAATCAGCAAGGCCAGGAAGGCCACGACCAGCGCAATGATCGCAATCAAGAAGCTGCCTGAACTGCCTGCGGGCCCGGCCACGCCCTGGGAGCCTGCGGGTCCTGAGGGGCCTGAGGGGCCTGCGACGCCCTGAGGACCTTGTATACCTTGGACGCCAGTCTCTCCCTGCGGGCCGGTGCGGCCGTCTGCCCCACGTTCGCCTGTCGGCCCCTGGGCGCCTTCCGCGCCTCGGATGCCCTGGGGTCCCTGTGGACCAGCCGCTCCCATCTCGCCGGCAGGCCCGGCGGGCCCCACCGGTCCGCGAACGGGTGCTGTTGTCGACTGTGGCGTTGGCGTTGCCGGAGGGGTCGGAGTCGCAACGACACTGTTAGCGTGCAGATCGACGCCAGACCTTATCTTACCATCCATCCAAGTGGACGTCTCTTCCCCATCTATTGAAGTGGGCGTCTCTTCCGCAACCTTTCCATCCACCTTGAATGTCAGCTCCAGTGGCCCCGATGGTTTCTCTACGATCAAAATGTAATTGGTCTGGTCAGACGCCTCCTTGACTTTCGTGCTTCCGACTACAGTTTCACCAGACAGTGCTTCAACCAGCGTGCCTTCAGGGGCCTTCTCGCCGTCAATAAAGGCATTTCCGCCATACTTGCTCGGACGGGCAGATTGCGCCGACACGATGGCCGGGATGCTCAAGAGCAGCGCGGTTACTGCGATGAGCAAAATGAATCGAGTTCTGGTTATCGTCATGCGTGTAACTCTCCATATTGTCAAGCTGACCCGCGCCACCATACCGGCAACAGGCCGCAATTGGGTTTGTGGAAGAGTTTCCGCGCTACTGGCAGCCGAGAGGCTTGGCTGCTGAACTGCGCTTGGGCCGCGCGTTCTGCCTCCCACATCCCGCACTCTCTATGCCCGCATTATATGTTGAATTGCCCGGCTCATTCTAGCGATAACAGAAGGCATTTCGAGGAAATTCTCTGAAATCAGGCCGTTGAGATGGGCCTCGGACAGCCGCATCCCTATTATGCTATTTCAGGGAAAGGCGAAGCATTTTCGAGGAGGACATCGCGGCTATGAATCATAGCGGAAATGGCCCAATTCCGGACACGGTGGAGGAATACATCGCGGGACTGCCCAAAGACCGGGCGGAGCAAATCGTCAGTCTGCGCGAACTGATTCTGGAGCGCCTGCCCCAGGGCTACGCCGAGGAGGTGGGCTTCGGGATGATAACTTACGTTATCCCGCTGGAAACCTATCCCCACACCTACAACAGCCATCCCCTTATGTATGCCGCCCTTGCCTCTCAGAAGCGGCATATGTCGCTATACCTGATGAACGTTTACGGCGACGATGAAACCCTGCGCTGGTTCACCGGGGGCTTCGCCGCCGCCGGGAAAAAGCTGGACATGGGCAAGGCCTGCGTGAGATTCAGGAAACTGGATGACCTGCCCCTTGACCTCATCGGCGAAGCCATCGCCCGCACATCTGTCGCCGAATACATCGCCGGCTACGAGGCATCGCGGGCGGCCATGGCGGAAAATCGAAAAGCGCGGCGCAAGCGGAATCAGGATCTGGAATAAACCTCGGCCCCCGCAACCGCTGCCCCCGAACTTGTTGAAGAGCCGCCCGTTTCCCCTCGGCAATCTCGAAACCAACGCACGCGGACTAGCGGTGCCAACCCATGCCCTCAAAGTAGCCGCGGATGTAGGCCACCTGTCCGCCGTGGACGATGTTGTCCCACACCAGGATGCCCAGGGCATCCGCCACCGGCATGGTGGCGCCTGGCGCTGCGGCAGGCACCTGGCGGGCCAGACCATCGGCGTCAAGGCCACTGATGTAGTCGCGGGCCGCACCGTTGACTGCGTCATAATAGCCCATCAGCACATCTCGGGAAGGGCAGGCCCAGTTTGCCACCTGGCCGGTGCTCCACCCCATGCCGAACTCGTCCGGGTCGGCGTTCATGCCGAATTTCTCATGCCATCCACCAACGGTCCAGACCTGTCCGGTATCCTGAAAGCGGCTGTGGATGAAACGGTCTGCCACGCGGGTCATGTGCCAGACCAGCCAGGCTATGGAGTTGGAATGGTCATTGGGCATACTGGAAAGAGTGGCGTCGTCAACGCCGGCCACGGCAGCGGACACCATATCCCAGTTTCGTTGCAGCGCGAAGATGGTCGTAGCAGCATCGGACATTTGCGCTTCTCCTATATTCCTGATTTCAGAAACGCCCGGTTTTCGGGCTGAATCCGATAGGATCACTGGTAATTTAGACCGGCAGGCGGACAATCACAAGTTCCGCCGTGTTACGCTTGTGTTATGTTGCGAAAAACAGCCGCCCCTCCGAACCGGAAGGGCGGCAATTGGCGCGCTTTGTGGTGACCCGCCTCGGGGTCGAACCGAGAACCTACGGATTAAGAGTCCGTTGCTCTGCCAGTTGAGCTAGCGGGCCGCTGTGTTCCAATCTACCAATGACGGGCGGCTCTGTCAAATCCGCCTTTCGAATTCACGCTCCGTAGTCTAGCCGGTCTATGAGGCCTTCAGGGAGCCTTGCGCGGCGCATCTTGCCTTGGGTGGCTGCGATGTCATATTCAACGCGGTAGTGTTCTATCACCGGCCCATCGCTGTCAAAGACCGCGTAGCTGGCCCGGGCATCCCGGTCTCGCGGCTGGCCCACGCTGCCGGGGTTGATGATACAGCGTCCATTACCCAGCGGCGTCCGGCCATTCTTGGGCAGAGGGAAGAACAAGGGCGCAGGCGCCATATCGCGGCAGATGAAGGGCTGGTGGGAGTGCCCTACCAGGCAATACGGAGTTGTCAGCAGCTCAAATGTGGCGAGAGCTTGCGCGGGATGCAACAGATATTCGACAATCGGGGCGCGAAGGCTACCGTGAACCAGTGTAAACGGCGGCTGAAGGATCACCATCGGCAGTTCGGACAGAAAGCCCCTATCGCCGGCGTCCAATTGCTCCGCAGTCCAGCGGATGGCGGCGTAGGCTGCGCCGTTGAAGTCCGACGCATCAATCACCCCGGCGGCGGCATAGTCGTGATTGCCGGCCACAGCCACTAAGTCGAAATCCCGCAGCAACCGCAGGCATTCCGAGGGATCCGGGCCGTAACCCACCATGTCGCCCAGGCACCACACGCAATCGAACCCTCCACGTTGCCCCCTAGCATTCGTAAGGGCATCGGCAATAACGGCTTCAAGCGCCTCCAGGTTGGCATGTATGTCCGAGACGATGAGAGCCCGCAAGCGTTCCTCCGGCATTTTCTTCGGGCGGATGGGTTATTATAGCAACCGTTGTTCCTGTTTTTCTTGACCTAGACTCCCTTGACATAGAATTTATCGCCATCGAGGAGACTGCTACTATGACCGCAGCCAAACCGCAGGTACACGTAATCGGCACCGGCGGCAGCATCGCCGGCATCGGCCCTGACCGGCTGGACTACATCCTATACTCCGAAATCGGCGACCATCTCACCATCGGGCAGTCCTTAGAGCGAGTCCCCGAAATCGCGGACTTCGCGTCGGTTACTTCCGAGGATCTGGTCAGCGTGGGCAGCACCGCCATCGGCGCGACGGAATGGCTGGCCCTGACCGGCAGAATCAACAGCCTGCTGGCCGCGGGCAGCCCCTTGACGGGGGTGGCAGTAACCCACGGGACGGCCACGCTGGAAGAAACGGCTTATTTCCTGCACCTGACGGTGAAAACGGACAGGCCGGTGGTGGTCACCGGCGCCATGCGACCCCCGACGGCCATCAGCACTGACGCCGACCTGAACCTGATGGACGCGGTGCGCATCGCCGCATCGCCCCACGCGGGCGGCATGGGCGTACTGACGGTGTTGAACAACGAAATTCACTCCGCCCGTGACGTTTCCAAGGCCAACACTTTCCGTGTCGAGACTTTTCGTCCCAACGAGCTTGGCTTCCTCGGATATGCCGACTCCGATGGGCAAGTGGTGTTCTACCGTATGCCGCTTCGCAATCACACCACCGCCACGCCTTTCGACGTGGCCGCGCGGGACAGCCTGCCGCGGGTGGAAATCGTCTACTCCTACGCCGGGGCCGACGGTTCGGTGCTGGACGCGGTGCGGCAACTGCGCCCCGGCGGGCTAGTGGTAGTCGGGTTCGGAGGCGGCACATTCCCGCCAGCGTTCTTGGCGGCGGCAGCCAGGGCGGTGGACGACGGCATCCCAGTGGTGCTGGCCTCCCGCTCCACGGCGGGCCGGGTAGTCAACACACCGCGCAAGGAGGAGCAGGGCTTCCTCGTCTGCGACAACCTGCTGCCTCAGAAGGCCCGCGTGCTTCTGATGCTGGCCCTGACGGTCAGCAGCGAGCGCGACTGGCTCCAGCAGGCCTTCCTGGAATACTGACAGCGTGTATAATTTCGGGAATTGATAATTGGCACTCAGCTCAAACAAGGATCGCGTCCAGTGGCACAAGCAGCAGCGAGACCGGTAACCCCAGCGGAATATGGGCCACGCCGCACCAAAGACCCCATCATGGTAACCACGGTCATAGGCGCCCACACCCTGGAGCATATGTACGGGCGCGGGTTCCTGGTTCTCATTCCGGCCATATACGTGGCCATGGGACTCAACCCGATTCAGGCTGGTCTCATGGACGGGGTGCGTCAGCTTGCCGGCGGCGCGACCAGTATGTCCGGCGGGTTCTTCGTGGACATTTTCCAGCACCGCCGGGCTCAGGTGCTTACTCTCAGCCTGATGCTCATCGGCGTCGGCTATTTGCTGGTCTCCATTGCCCCGAGTTATGCGCTGATTCTGGCGGCGCTGGCGATAGCTTCAGCCGGAACCGCGATGTGGCATCCGCCTGCCCTGGGCCTGCTGGCGCAACGGTTTCCGGCCAGGAGGGGCCTGTTCATCTCGATGCACCGCTCCACTGGCAACCTAGGGGACTGGATCGGGCCGCTGATTGTGGGCGCCCTGCTGGGGGGAGCAGCCGGAGGCGCGGAATGGTGGGGGTCGGAATGGTGGCCTTGGGACTGGTCAGTGAACTGGCGCTGGATAGTGGGCGGCGGAGCCCCCATTATGCTGGTCCTGTCCGCAGCCATCTTTATCCTGTTGCGCAACGTGGACGGCCCCCCTCTGCCCGGCGTCAACTATAAGGAAAAGATAAAGACCCAATTGCGCAGTATGGCCGACTCCTTCCGCGGAACCGGGATGTGGAGCATCTTCACCGTATCGGCCGTCCGGGGAATGGGTGACCGGTCGCTGCTCTGGGTGATTCCCTTCTATCTGAAGGATGACCTGGGCTACGGCAACATTTCTATAGGGTTCCACGTGGCTCTATTCGCAATCCCCGGCATTGTGACCGGCCCTCTGTTCGGGGCATTGTCCGATCGCATTGGCCGCAAGCTCATAACGATGTTCATAATGGGCGCCACCGGAGCTATCACTCTGGCCATTGTCATAATCGGCGGCGGCTGGGGTATGACAGCGATGGTGTTCCTGTTTGGGGTGTTCATCTTCACCGTCAACTCTATGACCCAGGCCGCCGCCATAGACGTGGCCGAGGGCAAAGGTCTCGAGGGGTCGTTCATCGGGCTGATGTGGGGCAGCAACGCCTTCTTCGGCGCCATGGCGTCCATTGTCGCGGGCGTGCTGGCGGAATACTACGGCTGGGGTTCGGCCTTCTACCTCGCCGCCGGTCTGTACTTCTTTGGCTTTGCAGCCTCGGCCCTGATGCCCAACGGCAAACGGGTTTAGCGGCGGACTATTCTCTCAATGATATCGAGGAGCTGTCGGCAGAGGACTAAGTTTCGGCAGCCTCCACCGCCGCGCGGTACTGTTCGGGGGTGTTGAGGTCTAGCAGTATCTCCGGGTTGTCCAACGGAACGCGGTTCACTGATTCCAGACGGCTGCGAACCACGGCCTTGATGCCTTGCGACTCCTCTTCGATTTCAAGCAGTTCAGGCAACAGCGCTGCGGATAGAACGATGGGGTGCCCTCCCTTGCCCCGGTACTCGGGCACTGTGACGACGTGTCCGCGGCTGCGGTGAGCGCTCAAGATACTGGCGACGTCACCGGCAGTGCGGGGCTGGTCCACGTTGAGCAATAGGATATCCTCCACGGCCTCGGGGTCCAGGGCAGACAGGCCCGCCTTGATCGAGGTGGTCTTGCCCTGTCGGTAACCGGGATTCAGCGTCCAGGCAACTCCCTCTTTGCCCTCCAAAAAGGGTCGCAACTCACCAGCCCGGTGGCCCAACACCACCAACACCCGTTCTACCCCGCCTTCCAACAGGCAGGAAATCTGATGCTCCAGCAGGGTTTGTCCGCGCCAGGGTAGAAACGCCTTCAACTGCCCCATCCGGGTGGACTCCCCGGCAGCCAGCAGGATTGCCCAGGCGCCGGGCATCCGCTAGACCTCTACCGCGCGTTCCACGATGCTGGCGGCGCGGTCTACGTACCAGTCACCCATCTGCATCCGTCCCCCGTCGCCGCCGCGCCGGACCATAACGATTTCCGACATAATACTGACGGCTATCTCTTCCGGCGTCAGGGCGCCGATATTGAGACCCACCGGCGCATACACTTCCTTGATTCGCTCCTTGGTGACGCCCTGCTCCATCAGGCGGCGATATATCATCAGAGTCTTGCGGCGGCTGCCCAACAGTCCAATGTAGCGGGCCCGGGTCTTGAGGGCCGACTCCAGGGCCATATCGTCATACCGGTGTCCTCGTGTGGCAACGACCACATAGCTATTCACGTTTACGCTCAGATGCTCCGACCACTGGTCGTAGGGCGTAACGATGGTTTGCTCCGCGTAGGGGAATCGCTCTTCGTTAGAGAACTCCGGCCGGTCGTCAACGATAAAGACCCGATACCCTAGGAATCGGGCCAAGTCCGCCGTCGCCTTCCCCACATGGCCGCCTCCGACCATAACCAGCGTGGGCGGCGTGGTGAACCCTTCGACGAATATCTCGGCGCCGTCCTCCGTGGAGATAGACTCGGTGTTGCCAACGGCGGCGACTCGCATAGCCGTCTCCATAGCAGGCGCGTCCAGTTCAGCAGAGCCCAAGCTGCCGGAAACCGTCCCGTCGGCCCGCAGCAACAGTTTGGCTCCCAAGCGTTCCGGGTGGCGCGGGCTGTTGACCACGGTGGCGAGGCTGACCGGTTCCCCGCCGTCGTATGCTTCCAGGACTTCGTCGCCGAGGGGCAGAAAGTCATCCAGTTGGCGCAACGGCTCCAGGTAGAAATACATCGTGCCGCCGCAGACCAGCCCGTCCCGGGCGGCGATGTCTTCGTTCAGGTAGTAGTCCTTGAATTCAGGCCCTCCCCCCTGTCGCAACATCTCCTTGGCTGCGAACCAGATGTCACCCTCAACGCAGCCGCCGCCGAGCGTGCCAAGGCCGCTACCGTCATCGCGCACCAAAAGCATTGCGCCTGCCTTCTGCGGGGTTGAACCTTTGGTGCGCACTACGGTAGCCAGCACGCAGGGGTGTCCTTCCCGCAGGGTCTCCACTGCTCCCTGGATGACCTCTTTCATAGCCTTTCCCATCCTTAGAGAGGCTCGGCCTCTTCTATAGCTCTAGCTTATCAAAATAGCTGCCCGCGCCGCAAATACGCATTTCAGTCCATACAGCGAAAGCAGCGCAAGCAGCGCGATTCAGACTGCCAATCCGTCCCCAATTCAAGTATAATTTAAGTAGTATGTCAGTAGTTGCAATCACCTCTGTCAGCAAGCGGAATGCCCGCCGCTACGTTGACGCTGTGGAGTCAGCCGGCGCGGAAACGCGGGTGCTTCTCCCTGAGACCCATGCCGACATATCCACCCCTGAGTTGATGAAGGGAGTGGGTGGGTTGCTGCTTTCAGGCGGGCCGGATATACACCCGGCGCGATACAGCCAAGAACCCGACCCCAACGCCAGGCTAAAGCTATGCCCCGAACTGGACGAGCTGGAGTTTCGCGTTCTGGAGCACGCATTGTCAGCGGATATGCCGGTGCTGGCCATCTGCCGGGGAATGCAACTGCTCAACGTGGCTTTCGGAGGGAGGCTGATTCAGGACCTGCCCCGCCACCGTAACCTTGAAACCCATAACGGAGATCCCGGCAGCGGCCCGGCCACCCATCAGATATATGTCGCCCCCGGCGCGAAGTCGGCAGCCATCATTGGCTCTGCCGGATTTTTCAAGGTCAACAGCTACCACCACCAGGGCCTCGCCGAAGCGCAAAGAGCGCCGCGCCTGATGTCCACAGCATATAGCGTCGAGGACGGGTTGGTAGAGGGAGTCGAAAGCCCGGAGCACAGTTGGGTAATCGGGCTGCAATGCCACCCGGAGCGCCAGGATGAGGTGCCGCGACTCTTCGCCAATCTCTTTGCTGGGCTGCACGAGCGGGCGGAACGTTTCGAGGCGACTCTAACGGCCTGACCGGTCTTCCCAGCGCCAGTGCAACCTTCCAAGTAATTTGCCCGCAGCAGTGGCTTGAGGAGCATTGACCTATGGTAACTACTGCCCCGGTTCAGCCGCCCGGAGAACAGCCTATTCGTATTGAAGACGAGATGCGGACTTCGTATCTCACCTACGCCATGAGCGTTATCGTGGCGCGGGCGCTTCCCGACGTCCGGGACGGGTTGAAGCCGGTGCAGCGGCGTATCCTCTACGCTATGCACGATATGGGCATCCGCCCAGGCTCCCAGTTCCGCAAGGGGGCAAGTATCGTTGGCGAAGTGCTGGGCAAGTTTCACCCCCACGGAGATGGCGCGGTCTACGACGCCCTAGTGCGTCTGGCGCAGGACTTTTCGATGCGCTACCCGCTGATTGCCGGTCAGGGCAATTTCGGCAGCATAGACGGCGACCCCCCAGCGGCCATGCGCTACACCGAGGCCCGGCTTGCGCCGATCACCGAGGAACTGCTGGCCGACATAGACCAGAACACGGTGGATTTCATTCCCAACTTCGACGATAGGCTGAACGAGCCTCTCGTGCTGCCCGCCCGGTTGCCCAATATGCTGGTTAACGGCGCGTCCGGCATCGCCGTGGGAATGGCAACCAACATTCCGCCCCACAACCTGGGAGAAATCTGCGACGCCATCGTACACCTCATTGACCACCCGGAAGCCACCACCGAGCGTCTTATGCGCTACGTAGCCGGCCCGGACTTCCCTACCGGAGCCAAGATACGGGGCAGAAAGGGAATCGTGGATACCTACACCACGGGCCGGGGCCGCATAATCATGGAGGCCGAGACCGAGTTCGAGGAGACCCGCAACAACCGCGAGAACATCATCGTTACCTCTCTTCCTTATCAAGTCAACAAGGCCACCCTCATTGAGCGGATGGCGGCGTTGGCCCGGGAGCGGAAGATAGACGGCATCTCGGACATTCGGGACGAATCAGACCGTCGCGGAATGCGCATCGTTATCGAACTGCGCCGGGACGCCCAGCCCCGGGTAGTTCTGAACAACCTGCTCCGCCAAACGGCTTTGCGGTCATCCTTCAACTCCATAATGCTGGCCCTGGTGGATGGGCAGCCGCAGGTGCTTCCCTTGCGCCGCTGCCTGGATTTCTTCATCCAGCACCGGGAGGAGGTAATCCGGCGCCGGTCGGAATACCAGTTGCAACGGGCGCGAGACCGGGACCACATCGTGCAGGGGCTGTTGCTGGCATTGGACCGCATTGACGAGGTTATCGAAATTATTCGCAGCTCTGCCGACGTGGAGGAATCACGCACTAACCTGACGCAGCAGCTAGACCTGTCGGAAGCTCAGGCTCAGGCCATCCTGGATATGCAACTGCGCCGCTTAGCCGCCCTGGAGCGCGAGAGACTAGAAAATGAACACGCCGAACTGCTCCAGAAGATTGCGGAGCTGGAAGCCCTCCTAAACGATCAGGACAAGATTCTGACAGAGATTAAATCGGAGACTCGCCAACTGAAGAAGTCGTTCAACAATCCGCGCCGCACCACCATTCAAGAAGAGGAAATCGGAGAGGAGACGCCGGAGTCCCTGATACCTCAAGAAGACATCATAGTCACCCTCAGCCAGCGCGGTTATGTCAAACGGGTGCCCCCCAGCGCTTTCCGGCAGCAGAACCGGGGCGGCAAGGGCGTGAGCGGTATGACCACCCGCGAGGGCGACGCCATCCTCGACTTGTTGGTGGTGAACACTCACAGCACTCTATTCTTTTTCACCAACCGCGGACGGGTCTATCCCTTGCGGGCCTACCAGATGCCCAGCGAGGCCTCCCGCACCTCCCGAGGCGTATTGCTGTCGAACCTGCTCCCCCTGCAAAGGAACGAGCAGGTACAGGCTATGCTCCTGATTGACAACCCGAAAGACGAATATCCCCTTCTGTTGGCCACCAAGAAGGGGCAAATTAAGTCTCTCAAGACCGGCGAACTGACCAACATCCGCGCCTCCGGCCTCATCGTAATGAACTTGACCCAAGACGATGAACTGGTGTCAGTGGCCCAGGTGGGCGACGCCAAAGACGCGATGATGGTAACCGAGAAGGGCCAAGCCATTCGGTTCGCCATTGACGACCTCACGCCCCGCTCCAGAACAGCAGGGGGTGTCCGGGGGGTGCGGCTGATTGAGGACGACAAGGTGATTGCTATGGGGGTCGTTACTCCCAACAGCCAACTGCTGGTAGTCAGTCAACGAGGGTATGGCAAAATGACTGCCACCTCCAGCTATACTCGAAAAGGACGCGGTGGACAAGGGGTTCGCACCTTCCAATTGACGGAAAAGGCCGGCCCCCTTGCCGCAGCCCGGATAGTTTCTGACCCGGAGCAGCAGGAAATGCTGATTATCTCGGCCAAGGCCCAAGTGGTCCGCATCAGCATAGACGACGTGCGCGAGACCGGGCGCATCGCTCAGGGAGTTATTCTCTGGAAAGAGCGGAAGGCTGACGACTATGTCGCATCCATCGCGGTATTCCAAGAAACGGATCACACCGGCATCGAAGACCCATCCGCCAACGGACACCGCCGCAACGGGCGCAGCAGCGCCAATGGACACGAGCCAGGGGAAAACGGCATCTCTGAAGAGATGGAAACAGACTAAACCCAGTGTTTCCTGCCGAAATCAGCCGGAAGACAGGGGCGGGCTAACGCCCGCCCCTGTCTTCGTTTGCAGAACTCCGCGCCCACTGCATCAGTCCGCATCCCAGCTACTTCCTGAAACGAGCTTACTCCGCGTCGTTTTGCGTAATATATCGTGAGAAACATAATCGCCTTGTGTCAAATACATCTTGACTAATGATATTTATATAATTACACTATAATAAATGTCAATTTAGGAGAGACAGCAAATTGGGAATGAAACTGGTCTTCCTTCATGGAGCAGGGTGCTCCAGCCTTTCCTTTTACTACCAGCTTCGGCACTTCCGTAGCGCCAAGGCGATTGACCTGCCCGGCCATCCTGACGGCAAGCCGTGCGATACTGTTGACGGCTACCTAGAATGGGTGCGCGGGTTCATTCGGGCGCGACGCTACAAGAACGTCATCCTCTGCGGTCATTCCATGGGCGGCGCCATCGCCATGCGTTACGCCCTGAAATACCCGGAGGAGCTGCGCGGCCTCATCCTCCTCGGCACAGGAGCACGCCTTAGGGTTCACCCACAATACCTTCAACGGTGCCGCGAGGCCAGAGAAGACAAATCCCTCTGGCTGGAGCAGCATCTGGACTATTACCGAGGCGTGAACGCCGAAGTCCATCCGGTACTGAGGCAACGGGCTGCCGAAGTCGGGCCGGAGGTGGAGCTAAACGACTTCACGGCTTGCGATAACTTCGATGTTATGGACAGCGTGAATGAGATAAAGTTGCCCACCCGCGTCATCTGCGGCAGTGATGACGTGATGACGCCGGTCAAGTATTCCAGATACCTGACCAACAGCATCCAGGGCGCGACCCAAGCCATCATCCCGGGCGGCAGCCACTTCGCGCACATGGAGAAATACCAGCAGGTTAACGAGGAAATCGAAGACTTTCTGGCAACTTTCAAGTCGCCGGAAAGGCAAATTGAGTAGAACACTCCGGCCCGAAAAACGAAAGAGCGCCGGTCATCGTATAACCGGCGCTCTTTTTGCGCTGCAATTTCAGGGTGGCAAGAACCGTCAAGCGCGGTGGGGATGATACCAGCGGCTCCGGTAGAACATAAGGGGATTTTCGCATTCGTTGCGGCGGATTTCCTTAACCTCCCCTATAAAGACGGTATGGTCGCCGTACACGTGGGCCCCCACAACGTCGCAACTCAGGAAAATAGCCGAGCCGTCAAGCACAGGAACGCCGTTTCCCGATTCTGAGAAGCTGTATTCCACCCCGCCGGTGCGGTCTTGGGGTTTCTTCGCGAAATATGTGCCCACCTCCTCCTGCTGGTCAGTGAGGAAGTTGACGCCGAACTGCTGCCGCTCCTCCAGATAGCCATAGGTGTGGGTGCCATGGGCTACGCACACCAAGACAATGGGCGGCTCCAAACAAACAGACGTGAAGGAGTTTGCGGTCATGGTGTGGGGGTTGCCTTCATCGTCCTGCGTAGTGATGACGGTAACGCCGGTGGCGAACTCGGAAAGAGCCGCCCTAAATTCGTTCTTGTCGAATGAGGTCATACACACCCCAAGTCACGACCCTCGCGGAACGCGCCTGCCTGCTGAATCCCGCAAACGGCAAGTCATTGGGCTGGATAGCCGGGTCGTTCAATTTGCGCAATTATAATACGCAATTATTATCTGCGCTACCATTTGACTCTCGAACTTACACGGCTAGACTGTCCGGGCAACCCTATGGGAAAGGGCGAAAGCAGGCAGCGATGTCTTCCGGCGGCGTGCCGGCAGCCGCGGCGCCGTCGAGCTTCACCACAACATCCGGCGGAATCATGTCTCCAAACAGTTGCGGGTGAGTCAATTGGGCCAAGATTTCCAGCCCGTCTACCACTCTGGGCCCCGGGCAACTGAAGTAGGTGTGGTCAATCAGGTAGACTTCGCCAGCAGCCACCGCCGGAATACTGCGCCACCCTTTCTGCGCCGCCAGCCAGGGCGCTTCCCGCAGGTGGCGAGCCACGTCGGACGAACACAGGTCAACGAACAATTTCTCAGGCGCGGCCTCCAGCACCTCCCGCCACTCCAGCCGCCTGGCGTTGCAGCCCGGCTCCAGCGCCGTGATGCTGCCGCCGGCCATCCTCAGCATATCTGGTATCCAGTGCCCTCCAGCCACCAGGGGATTGACACCCTCCAGCGAAAACACCGAAGGCTGCCTCGCATTCGTTAGGGAGACGGCAGACTTGATCTTACCTGCTATCGCGTCAACCCTTTCTTGTAGCGACGCCACCAGTTCAGCCGCCCGTTCCGGGGCGCCGCAGACCTCACCCACCTCAGTTATCGAGTCTAGTATGTCCACAAAGGTCCTAGGTTGCAGCACCACCACCTTGGGTTGAACCGGCATTCCCCGCACCGCCAGGTTGACTTCTCCGGCGTCGATTTCGCAGATATGGCACAGGTCTTGGGTGAAAATTATATCCGGCGACTCCCGGGCCAGCCACTCATAGTCCAGCTCGTAGGGGCTCTCGCCTCTGGCAAGAATATCTAGCAAGGCGGCCTCCACCTCTTCACTAGACATTACTGACGGGTCAACTCTGCTGCGGCTGACAACTGTCTTGGTCTGTAAAATTTCCGGCGGGTAATCGCAGAGGTCGCTAACCCCGATTATGTTATCGTCCAGTCCCAGGGCATACAGAATTTCGGCGCCACTAGGCAAAAGGCAACAAATTTTCAATTCGTCCTCTCTCAGAATCAACTTCTCATTTTCAGTAGTGTTGGTTGTATGATATGGGGTAATCTTGAACCGCGCCCCTGCTGCGCCCGGATAGCTGCTACCCACATCTTGCTATCCACATTCATAGAGACTTCGCTAGGGATACCCCCTCAAACCTCTCTCATGTGTCGGCGTTTTCATGTCTTTCATCAATTACCGGCGCACGCTCTAAATGCCCAAAGCCCCGGCAAAGACGAGCTGGAGCAGCCTATCGCTGATACGGCTCAATGCCTTCAGCTTCGGGGTCACCGGGTTCATCACGGCGATGGACACGGCGGTTTTGCCCGTTATCGTGCTTTCCCTAGCCCCAGAGGATCTCAAGAACACCTATCTGGCAATGCTGGGGATGGGAGGTCTGCTGGTCGCGGCCGTGATTCAGCCGCTCATCGGACGGCTGAGCGATCGCACCCGGTCGCCCTTGGGCCGCCGCATTCCTTACATCATTTCCGGCACTGTGGTTGTCTGCGGCAGCTTGGTGTTTCTCGCCCTTTCCTCCACCCTGGCCGCCCTGTTCGCCACCTGGATGTTCATTCAGGCCAACTTGAACATCGCCTATGGCCCAGGGATGGCGCTCATCCGGGACTTAGTGCCGCGGTCCCGCGTGGGGGTTGCGTCTTCAATAAAGATACTGATGGATGCAGTCGGCGGGTTGGCGCTGATTACCGCCTGCGCCGCGCTCATAGGCATTGCTGCCGGTTCGGGGCTAGGCCCCGTGCCGGTCTATGTGAACTGGGAATGGGCCGTCTTCGCTCTATTGGGTACGGCGCTGACCATATCGGTGATGATTACCTGCGCCACAGTCTTGGCGCGAGACCCTCGCCGCTGGGCCCGGCCAGTCAGAAAAAGCGATGCGCCTTTGCCGCGAGTGCTCAACCGGCAGTTCGGGTTGTTCCTGTTTTCCCGCCTGCTGTTGATGACCGCGATTTACTCCTTCCCCACATACGGCCTTTTCTTCCTGCGGGACGTGGTGGAGGCGGACAACCCGGCGCAGACTCTCAGCCAAATGATTCCCGTTATCGGAGGGACGCTGGCGGCAGCGGTCTTCGCCGCCGGGTGGATTTCCGACCGCACCGGCCACAAGCCGGTGGTCATAGCCGGAGCCGCCGCGGGGGCTGTCAGCACCTCATGGCTGCTGCTCGTTGACACCACTTCAGGATTGCTGGTAACCGCCAGCATTATCGGCGCGTCGGCCGGGGCCTTGCTCAGCGCCAACTGGGCCTTGGCCAACGTGCTGGGAAACGAACAGCAGGCGGGCGCTCACATTGGCATCGTAAATCTGTCCACCATCGGAGGGGCGGCAATTCCCCGGCTGTTCGGACCTGGCATAGACTTGCTGAATCACACTTCAGAAAATTTGGGATACACGACCCTCATTGCAGGCTGCGCGGCCCTGTTCGTCATCGGAGCAGTGGCCCTTCTTCCCGTTAACCCGGACCCGGCGAACCCGGACCGGCCGGAGATCGGGGCCATAGATGAGCCTCCTGAGCAGAGCACAGAGTTTCCCTAGGAGAATTGAGGGGCGGCGTTACTGCACAACCGCTCCCTAATCGTCTTCGTGACAAGCGTCTGATGCTGCCTGGCTAGGCTGAGGCCCTCTGAAGGAATTCAGAAGCGCCTCGGACAACCCAGCCGTTCCAGGAAGTCATCAGGAACTTGACGCCCATTTCCTTGAACTTTCCGATGTTCGAGTCGTTAGCCAGGGTGCCGGGAGTTCGACCAGCATTAACAATCTTACCGATGGCCTCTTCAATGGCGGCCTGCACCTCCGGGTGTTCGGCGTTGCCGATATGCCCCATGGTCTGGGCCAGGTCGGACGGCGCCACGAAAAAGACGTCTATGTTGTCAACCTTGAGAATTTCCTCAATGTTGGCGAGGGCTTCCACTTCCTCGAGCAGCACCACGACCATAGTCTGGCCGTTGGCCGTGTGGAAGTAGTCGGAGACGCCGAAGGACTGGCGCCCGCCGAACATCCCCCGGTAGCCCAGCGGCGCATACTTGGCCGACTGGGCGGCCTGCTCGGCGGCTTCGATGCTGTTAACGTGCGGCACGACTATGCCCATGCTGCCCCGGTCGAGGGTACGGGTTATCAAACCGGGATCGTTGGCGTTGACCCTGGTGATTGAGGTCATCCCCCACAAGTCACAGGCACGGGTCATATCTCCCAAGGCGTCCCAATCCACCGGGCCGTGTTCGCACTCGATCCAGGCTGCGTCGAATCCCAAGGGCCCCAGGAAGTCTATGATGTCGCTGTCCTGCAATCCCGATATGGTGGTGACCACCTCACCGCGTTGCAGCTTCTCCTTGGCGCGGTTCACTCGAATTGGCGGCATTATTCGCACCCCGTTTTCAGATTCGTTCTTTGCCTCGGCTCTGTATTGGAGCCGGAAATTCCACAGCTATTTTGCCATTCCGTCCTTGCGCTGACAAACGGATACTGCCGGAAAACCCTTCCGGAACGCTCTAACGGAATCCGTCGCGCTGGGTTGACAATCCCGGCGCGCGCTTGGACAATCATTCAGGCCCCGCAATTCGCTCAACTCTTTCTCTACTGCGAGGCCCCAGGGAGGAACAACCCGATGACGACAAGTTCGGCGACGTGGACTGAGGAAAGAGTGCAAGTGGCGGGGGCGGAGATGCAGGTACTGAAAGGTGGCAGTGGCGACCCGTTGCTGGTACTCCACGACGAAATGGGGCAGCCTGGCTGGCTGCGACTGCATGAAGAACTAGCCAAGAACTACACTGTCTACGCGCCGTCCCTTCCCGGTTTCGGGGTAACCGACCGCCTTGACTGGATCATGAATATACGGGACAGCGCAACCTGGGCTATCTGGGCGCTGGAGGAAATGGGCCTATCCAACCTGAACGTGGTGGGGTTCTCCATCGGCGGCTGGCTGGCGGCAGAGATGGCGACGCAGGATCCCAGCGTGTTCCGCAAAATGGCTCTGGCCGCTCCCGCCGGAATTTTGCCGCCAACGGGTGAAATCCTGGATATGTTCCTGATAGTCTCCAAGGAATTCATCACCGCCGGCTTCCACAATCCCTCAGCGGCGGCGGAATTCCAACAGGTATGCCCAGATGAGCCTTCGCCGGAACAGATCGAACAGTGGGAGACAGCCCGGGAAGAAGCGTGCCGGCTGAGCTGGCGTCCCTATATGCACGACCGCAGCCTTCCCCATCGCCTCGGTCGCCTTAAGGATATGCCTTCTCTCATAGTTTGGGGGCGCAACGACGCCGTGATCCCGCCCAGCGCGGGCGAGGTATACAACAACTCCATCACCGGCTCGCAACTAGTGACTCTCGAAGACTGCGGCCACCGCTCAGACGTCGAGAAATCGGCGGAACTGGCGGCCTTGCTGCGCGAGTTCTTCGGCTAGACCTCAAAGGACAGACAAGCCGGGCATCTCGCACACTTGCCCGGATCAGGGGCCTAACTCCAGCATCAACGCCGGACGAGAATATACATCGCCCGGCATATTTTGCCCTTGCCTTTTCCCGTCTACCAGGCTTCCCGGAGCACGGTCATTACCGGCCCAGCGTCAGACACCGGGCGGGGATTTGTGGCCAGGGCGCGGTCGTGGAGCGTGGCCGACGCAATCAACTCCAGCCCTTCCTCCGGCACGCCCACGTCCCGAAGCCGACCGGGTAGCCCCAGCGAGCGGCGCAGGCTTTCCACACCGTCGGCCGCAGCCTGCGCCGCTTCGCCGTCGCTCATACCGCCGGTATCAATACCCATAGCGCCAGCAATCAGCATCAGGCGATCAGCGCAGGCTTCCGCGTTGTAGCGCATGGTGTGGGGCAGAAGGATAGCGTTGGCCTCGCCGTGGGGAACATCGAAAATTCCGCCAACGTGGTGGGCAATGGCGGTGTTCAGCCCAAGTCCGCCCAAGTTGCCCAGCGAGGCCATACAAGCCGCGGTCTTGGTGTTCAGCAGGCTGTCAACCTCAAGGTCTGCGCAACGGGGCAAATTTTCCACGAGAAGACCAATGGCGTGAAGGGCCAGAGCGTCGGATATCGGGTTGTGCGTGGTGGCGTAAACGGTCTCGATGGCAATTCTGAGTTGGCCCATAGCCGTAGACGTGAGTATCCCCAAAGGAGTTGTGGCTAATGCCTTGCCATCAATGACAATATAACCCGGAATGGTATGGGGGTCTGTGACCAGGATCTTGCGGCTTAGGTCCCGGTCGGCGAAACCCGCGCCCCGGCTCAGCTCGGCCCCGCCCATCGTTGTCGGCACAGTGATAATGGGCAACCGGTCAGAAGACAGTTCTGGGTAGATGGTGGTGTCCGGCGGTTCGAAATATGTTTCGTAGTCGTGGATCCGGCCTCCCTCTCCCAATAGGGTGGCGACGCCTTTGGTGGTGTCGTGAGTGCTGCCACCGCCCACACTGATGAGTGCGTCCGGCCCGGTCTCACGGGCCAGCGCGACCGCGGCATCCAGAGTGGCTACCGGCGAATGGGGCGCAACGCCGGAGTACAACCCCACAAAGCTGTCTCTCAGAGCCTCCTGCACTCGCAGCACAACGTCCGAGTGGGCAAGAATGGACGGGCCGCACAGCACCATCGCCCGCGATGCGCCAGCGCGTTCCAGCACGCCGGGCAGGCCGGATATGGCGTCCGGGCCGCAAACCATCTCGTGGCGCACACTGTTGAAGGTGTAGCTCAAGGCGTTACCCGCTTTCATTCTTTACGCTCCTTCCAAAACGCCAAACGGTCCAAGATACGCTGACAGATGCCCATTGCGCCCCGTGGCCGGTGGGTTATGATTGGACAAACATAGTTACCAGCATAAACCCGAGGGACACACGGCAGTATGAACGCACAGGCGCATCTCTGGCAAGCCGGGCCGCCGGACGGCAGTTACGGCGAGGCGGCATCGGCCCTCAACAAATCGCTGGCAATGCACCGCTGGGCCAACTGGATTGCCGGGTTCTCCGGCGAATTCGCCCGCAACGCCATCGCCCAATTCCTGCCACGCCCTCACAGAGATTGCGTGGTTTTGGATCCCTTCGCCGGGGTAGGCACAACTCTGGTGGAAGCGAACCGTCTGGGACTAAACGGCATCGGGTTCGAGATTAACCCCTTCGCTGCGCTGGTTTGCCGGGTAAAGCTGGGCGCGGCAGATATTTGCCTGCGCGAACTCCAGGACGGCGTGAAGGGTTACGAAAGTTTTATGGAAGGCGCGGCGTCCTCTGATAAACAGCCGCGCAGCTCGCCGCCCACCGGGTTCAGGAGCCGGATTCCCTTCTTTTCCCCGGCCGTGGAGCGCAAGGTTTTGCTAACCCTGGATTATATAGGCGCTTTGCCGCCGCAGATAAATGACCTTTTCCGGGTCGCCTTTGCGTCCGTGATGGTGGAGTTTTCCAACTATTCTTACGAACCGTCGCTAGGCACCCGCCCGGCCGCGGGAAAGGCTCTGGTGGACGACGCTGATGTAGGCCGGATTCTGGCCGCCAAACTTGGCGATATGATGGCGGATATTGACGAGTTTCAGAACGAATCCGCCGGGCAGAATTGCGCCCCTGAGTGGCAGGTTTATCAACATTCTTTTTTCGACGCCGCAAGTCATATTGCCGCGGCGTCGGTTGACCTTGTCGTAACCTCGCCGCCATATATGAACAACTATCATTATGTCCGCAACAGCCGTCCACAGCTTTTCTGGAGCGGGTTGGTTCAATCGCCGGGCGAGCTGAAGCCGTTGGAGACCGGCAACTTCGGCAAGTTCTGGCAGACGGTCAGGGGCGACACGGAAATTCCCCTCACGCAGCAATTTCCGCAACTTGAAGAAGAAATCGCGAAAATCCGTCAAATTAACCGCGATCGCGGAGTTTATGGCGGCAACGGTTGGGCCAATTACGTAGCGGCGTACATGAACGACATTGACCGATTTTGCAGGCTGCTGAGCATATTCCTGAAACCAAGCGGAACCGCAGTCGTGGTAGTGGGAAACTCCATCGTCCAGGGCCGGGAAATGAAGGTTGAGGAGCTGCTGTGCCCCATAGCGGAAATGCGCGGTTTATCGGTACTGAACGTTACTAAGCTGCGGGAGCGAGTGGGATCCAGCATCGTCAACAGCGGGGCACGAATCGCTACTGCGAAAAGAAATTCCGGGCTGTACGACGCCGCGGTTGTCCTTCAAAGCCCCAACTAGTCCAGCAAAGGGAACCGCTGATCCCACTGATTGATGTAGTTGGGCATCCCAGGGCGTCCTCTTCCCGGAGTGTGCACACTGAATCCCGGAATGCCGTTCCATTCAGGCCCAAACTTGTTAATCAAGACCTCTTCGGCGCGGGAAACTTCCCATACCCTCTCAATTGTCAGATACTTGCAAGTGACATCTTCCGCATCTATACCATTTCTCCTCTGAATTTTTCGCAGGTGATCGCGCAGCCGGTTTCGCAGATTTCTGGCTTGCCCCACGTAAACCGGAACGCCATTCCAATATAGAGCATAGACGCCAAAAGTCTGGGGCGCGTCCGGCGCGGTTATCGAATGTGCCGGGCTGGCTTGCAACACTGCCGTCAGTTGGTCTTCGTATGCCCGGTCAACATCAAACGTGAAGTTGTGATTCTCGCACACAGCTAACCCTGCTTATACGCGCGCCAAGTTCCCTATTCCCTCTCGCACAAACCCTCCAAAATCTCCGCTGGCAGCTTCGCGTCCTCCAGCGGCATCAGGCGGACGGGTATGCCTTTGGTCTGGGCGGCGGCTATCTCTATCAGCACGCCTTTGCTCTGCTCCCAGCCCGGCAGTTGCAACACCAGCAACTGATCGGCGCGGGCCAAGAACTGCAAATCCCAGGCGTACCAGCCCTGCGGCGGGTGGTAGCCTCTTTGCGCCAGTTCGCTGGTATACACCATTGGAGACAGCGCGATTTTCCCTTCGTTGACCAATTTGCCGCAGACAAAGCGCACTGCTTCGAGGCGCGCTTCGCGAACGATTGCGGAATCGGAGGCATAGGGCGACGCAATGTAAATCAGCATCGGCTGCACGTAGTCCAGATAATCCAGGGCCAAGAATTCCGCTACGTCCCGCGGCAACATAGATTCATTTCCTTAATAAGTTATTGATTGGCGTAGTCAGGGGCAATAAGTTATTGATTGGCGTAGTCAGGGGCGCACGCCCTTCAACACGTAAGGAGTACGCCCCTGAGAAAAGCGCATATTCGTCCTTAGACCAGCTCAGGACGAACGGAACTACGAACTGTTCTGCTCCCACAGCGCTTCCAGCAATGCGCCGGGAGACATCGGAAGCTGTTCCATGCGAACACCCAAGGCGTCATGGATAGCGTTGGCGATGGCGGCCATGGGGGGAACGATAGGCACCTCGCCGACGCCGCGCACCCCGTAGGGATGGCCAGGGTTGGCAACCTCGACGACCACCGTGTCAATCATCGGCAGGTCCAGGCTGGTGGGCATACGGTAGTCAAGGAAGGTGGGGTTGAGCATACTGCCGTCGCTGTCGAAGACGTACTCCTCGTTCAGCGCCCAGCCGATGCCCTGGACCGCGCCGCCCTGGATCTGGCCCTCAACGTAGCTGGGATGGATGGCCTTGCCTGCGTCTTGCAATGCGGTGTAGCGCAGGACGTCCACCTTGCCCGTTTCCGGGTCAACTTCTACGTCGGCTATGTGAACCGCGAAGGCCCCGCCCACACCCGTCGGGGCCACGTTGCCGCGCCCCACCACCGGGCCGCCGGTGCCGTTCTGACGGGCGGCAAGCTCCTTGAAGGACAGTCGCAATTCAGGGTCTGAGGCATGGGAGGCTCCACCGTCTTTGTATTCGATGAGGCTGGGGTCAACGTCCCAGATGCGGGCGGCCCGCTCCACCAACTGGTTGCGGATGTCCAGCGCGGCCTCGTAAGCGGCCCAGCCGGTCTTAAACGCCACGCCGCTCCCGCCAGTCATAGACGTGTAACCCACCGAGTCCGTGTCTCCCACCAGAGGGCGAACGTCCTCGGCGGCAATGCCCAAAACCTCGGCCAACTGCATGGAAACGGCAGCACGGGAGCCGCCGATGTCCGGCGAACCCTCTATCAGGCTGACGGCGCCGTCGGGGTTGACGCTGGCTACGGCGCTGGATGGGCCGCTGGCGTTAAACCAGTAGCCGGCAGCCACGCCCCGGCCCCGGTACTTTCCATTCCCGCTATTCTTTTCCAGCGGTGCGCCCCAGTGTTCGTGGTCTTTGGCTGCCTGAAGAGTTTCGATGTTGCCAATCTTGCCGAAAACCGGGCCGGTAAGTCGACGGGTGCCTTCTTTGGAGCCGTTGAGCAGGCGGAACTCCAGAGGGTCCATGCCAATTTTCTGGCAAATCTCGTCCATCACGGTCTCTATGGCAAAGGCCGCGGCCGGAGCGCCGGGAGCGCGGTAGGCGGCGGTCTTGGGTTTGTTCAACACCACATCGTACCCTTCCAGCCGCCCGTTGGCGATGCTGTAGGGCCCGGTCATACACTGCACGCCGGGGTTGATGGGCGAGCCGGGGTATGCGCCGGCTTCATAGGCCATGGCGGCGTCAACGGCGGTGATTCGACCGTCGTGGGTCGCTCCCACTTTGCAGCGCATCCACGACCCCGCGGTGGGGCCGGAACCTTGGAACACCTCGGAACGGCTCATACTGAGCTTTACCGGGTGGCCGGTCTTCCGGGACAGGATGGCCGCCACCGGCTCGAGGTACACCAGCGTCTTGCCTCCGAAGCCGCCGCCAATTTCCATGGGAATGGCCTTGATTCGGGAGATGGGAACACCGGCGACGAGGGCCACCTGGTCACGCACGTTGAAATGGCCCTGGCTGCTGCTCCAGATGGTGATGTCGCCATCCGGCCCCCAGTTTACCGTAGCGGTGTGCGGCTCGATGTAGCCCTGATGCACCGACTGGGTGCGGAACTCGCGCTCCACAATGACGTCGGCCTCCTTGAAGCCCTGTTCGATGTCTCCCATTTCGAAAAGGAAATGATTGGCGATGTTGGTGCTACCCGAAGAGTCACCATCATCCAAAAGCCCGCCAGTACGCATATTGGGGTTAGCCATGGTGGCCAGACGCTCGTGAAGAACGGGCGCCTCAGGCTTCATCGCTTCCAGCACGTCGGTCACCGAATCCAGCGCTTCGTACTCAACCTCTATAAGGTCTAGCGCCTTCTCCGCGATGTGCAGACTGGTGGCTGCCACAGCAGCAACCGCGTGACCCTTGTACAGCACCTTATCGGCAGCCAGGCAGTTGTTGCTAAGGAACTTGGGGTTGACCATCGAGGCCTCGGTCTGATCGCTGATGTGGCCCTGGGGCTGGGGCAAGTCCGCCGCTGTCACCACGCCGCGCACGCCCTCAAGGGCCTCAGCTTTGCTGGCATCTATGGACTTGATGCGAGCGTGGGCGTGAGGACTGCGAAGCACACGGGCGTGCAACAGCCCCGGCAGGTTGATGTCGGCGCCATAGCGGGCGCGCCCCGTAACTTTCTCCGCGCCGTCCTGCCGGATAGGGCGAGTTCCTACCACGTTGAATTCCTGGTTGGAAAGCACAACGTTTGAGCCGGTTATGGTGGTCATACTTTATCCCTCCTCAATTTGGGATAGCAGTCACCCGTTTGCCTGTTCGTCATCAGGATTGGTCAGCGGTTCGAGGGTATCCAGCAGTTCGGACATATCGTCGAGACTCTGGCTAATGGCCCGGTCGTTTAAAAAGCGCTTGCGGATGTAATAATTCTGGTGCAACCCATAGGCGACGGCGCCAAGCACCCTCAGCCGGTCATTGCCGATCAAATCGCCTGCGTTATACAACACGACGCCGAACTGGGCGTGCTGTCTATATTCCCAACCTTGCGTGACCGCGACGGCCTTAGCCATCCAAGCCGCTGCGCCCCAGCCTTTCTCTGACGCTTGATGCAAGTCATCAGCGGCCAAGTATTCCCGCGCCCTCAAGAGAAAATATCGGGATTGCTGCCGGTAGTCTTCAACGGCTTCGGGATCATACGGTTCGGTGGCGCTAGGCTGTGTCATTGTCGCTTCCTTAGCGTTCCTTGTTTCTATGCTTATACCTGCTTGAATTTAGCGCGATAACCGGCTATCGCGCCAACGCTGCCTGTTACAAACCCCGCGTCAGCCGTTCCATTTCCACCGCGAACCAGAGCGCAAGTCCGCCGCTGCGGTCATCGAACCCGTAGATGGCCGGGCGGTCGAGGTAGTCTCGGACATTGTTTTGGACGCCGGTACTGGCGCAGGCATCCACCACATTGCCCACATCGTCAATGCGCTCCGATACTGACTGCCAGGCTAGTCCCAGCGAGGCTCGGAAATCGTCGGGGAGCCAGCCCCGGCGCAGTCCACGCGCCACCGCATAGCCCATCATGCAAGTAGCAGTGAACTCTCCATAAGAGCCTGGGAAATCCAGTGTCTGGGGCAGCAGACCCGAAGAGCGTTGCAGCCCGCGCAGGGCCTCTACCAGCCGCAGATACATCGCCATGACTTCAGCGCGGCCAGTGTGTTCTTGGGGAAGGTAAGTCAGCGTTTCGGCCAGGCCCAGGGCAGCGAATCCGTTGCCCCTGCCCCAGTAGAACGGGGCGGAGCGGCAGTGCCAGAACAGCCCATTGTCCTGCTGGATATTGCCGTCCACCAGAAAGACCGTCAGCAGATCAGCGTAGTGGCTCTCGCCTGTAATCTGGAAGGCGCGCCCCAGAATTGCGCCGGCCATAAACATATCCTCAGTGCGAAAGTCCGGGTCGCAAGGCGGCGGCGCTTCCCCCGGAGGAGCGGGACTGAAGCGGTTGGCGGCGTAAATAATCAAGTTGGCGTAACGTCCGTCACCGGTAGCAGAGGTCAACTCGTCCCCCCACAAAACCGCAGCCAGCGCTGAGGGAGCCAGACTTTCTCCAAAACCGACCGACGCCGAAGCGCCGTCAACGAAGTTGCGCAGAAGTCCGGTGATTTCACCGGTGATTTCAGAGGAAGGGCCGGCATCACTTTGGTCCAGATCGGCCAAGCGCAACCGTCCACTGACAGGCACTCCCTGGGTGTAAACGACAGGCTCGAAGGAATGTCCATAGGCGGCAGCTAGGATCCGGCCAATCTCGACAGGACTGCGCTGCCGACGGCTATCGAGCGTCTGCCGGGCTGCTGACTTTGCTGACAGGCCCGTCTGCTGCACCACGCCAAACAACCGGCTAATCTCCCGCGGGAGCTGATCCTCGGACACAGTCAACCGGAGGGCCGGAATGACGCCCAAACCCTCGGGGTAGCCGTCGCCCAACGCCCTCAAAAGCGTGTCTTCATTGGATTCACGGGACTCACGGGCGCCGAGGGCGGGCGCGAGCCGACGGGCCGCGGGGTTGCATTCCCAGACAACGGAACCGCTGCCCGACTGCACTTCCAGCACCAGGTCCGGCGCCTGGAAGCAGATCCAACGCCACAGGTAGCGCTTTTCCGGATTCTGATCGTCAAAGTAGAAGTTGCCTACCGGCGGGTAGCCCCGCGACGGATTGCCGCCTACGCCATTATCCGGCCCGGAACCGAGGCGCAAGCCGTCGGGGTTGGCGCAAGGCACGGCGCTGAGGCCAATCCGCAGGGCCAGGCCATCGCCACCTCCCGCATATAGCTCGAGGGCGTGGAGGGCCATATCAACGTCGGCGGCCCGGCCTGACAGCCCACCAATCAGCAGGATTCTGGACCGGGCCGTTTCAGCCGAGTAGGCGTTTCGGTCCAGCAGCGCCGGAATTGGCGTCAGTGAGCGGGTGACGCCGCAGGCCGTCCGGCTCCAGAATTCCGGACGGGCTGCCGCCAGTATATCCAGCGCTTCCCGGATTTCCTGTTCGGCGCTCGTATTCGCCACAACCCTATGACTCCCGCGGTTTCTGGACCAGGTCCACGTTCACCGTGCGGGCCGCGCTGACCGTGAAAGTCAGGGATGCGGTGCCGCCGCCCTCGGTGCTGTTCATCACCTCAATGTTGGCCGGGCCGTGCAAGTAAGCGATTTCGTCTCCCTCTACGCGGAAGGGACGGTCATGGCCGGGATAAAAAACGTTGGACGACGCCACCATCTTTTCAACGCTGGCATGGGCGTCTTCGGTATCCCAGAAAATGTTGTAGGGAATGCCCCGGGCCACCGTGCCGCTCTCCGGCATCGCGTCCCCAGCTATCAGCACTTTCTCCCCGTCTATCTCAGTCAGCACGCTCATGTGGCCTTTGGTATGGCCCGGCGTTTCCAGAACGGTTACGCCCTCGACGATAGTGTCGCCTTCGGAGACAACTTCCACCTTCATATTGCGCATCATATCGGCCATGCCCGCCGCCACTGCCAAATCCCAACGGTTGGGGTTGCGGGCGTAGTCAATCTCCGTGGGGTTGACCAGCACCCGGGCGTTGCGGAACAGGTCAGTGTTCTGACAATGATCCCAGTGCATATGGGTGAGGATCACTATGTCAATGTCGTCGGTAGTCAGGCCCATATCAGTAAGCGCCCGGTACAGGAAGGGGCGCCGCGAGGAAGGGCCGGTGTCTATCAGTATGTTGTGGCGGCCTACCCGCAGCAGCGAGTTGGTCGAGTAGCCGAAGGACCCTTGGTCGGTGTTAAGGGCGAATCCGTAGGTAAGAACGTCCAGAGTTGCCATGTTAATCGCTCCTATTGGCCTTTGCTGCCCCTGCTGGGATTTGGCTGGCAGGGATTCTTGCTGTATGTACCTGCCAACAGTGCGCCGGTTGCCAACTGCTTGCCGGTTCGGGCGCCGGCGCGGGGATATCCGGTTTTCCGGACGTTGCCGGCGGGTTGAGGCGCTGTCTCTCTATCTACTTCTGTGTCCACTTCGCATATCGAGTAGAGAAATTCGGTGATCATTCGGCGCACTTCCCGATCGTTCTTGTCAATAAGTTCTTTAATGCGCGCCTCGGCTTCAGCATCTTCCTCTCAGGCATCTACGGTATCGAATCAGGGCAAGCGTGGATTTTGACGGGCGGCACTCCCGGTCTTTCCGCCATGATGCCCCATCATCCGCTCCCGGAGTTCCCAGGCATGTCCTGCTTAGAACTTCCCTCCATTCAGTTTCAGGATATAGATGAAGAATACGTCACCGTCTTCGTTCGAGGCTTACCATTTTGGCTCCGTAGTGCTGAGCGCAAAGAATGAACCGCAACGGGATATGTTGCCTGCAATCCTGATAACCGCATACCTTGGTCAATTACATCAAGCCTTTGCTACAACTGTCGCCCCTGGTTAGTTTTACGCTCTATAAGTTTCACTCAAACCAACCGTGCCGGTTGCTATCGCAGGTTAAGCGGCCCAATTACTATAAAATCGAGCATTATTCCGGCTCCATATCACGCTCCTCGATTTCGTGCCAGTAGACGTCGCCGGAGGCTATCTGCCAGTTTATGGAATCGTCGTTTTTGACGCTGGCGATGGCGGCACGGGAAGGCTGGCCGGTGAACTCCGCCAGGAATCTGGCGTTCCGCAAGGCGCGGTTGGTGTCGCGCAGATCTGCCGTAAAGGACGCCTCGACCGCAATGTATTGGACGGTATCACCGTCCGAGGCTTCGACAATCATATCAGCGTCCTGGAAGCTCCTCAGCTCGTTGCTGAGCACTTGCCCCTGCGCCATTTTCAGGGCCATCCTGGTCAGCTCTCCGCCGGGTACGGTGCGGATATACTCCAGTCCCATAAGCAAAGTGATGGATTCCGCCTTTCGGAGTGTTACTTCCCGGGCATAGTGGCCTTTCAGCCGACCCAAGTCGGTCCAGATGCGGGTATTGGTCAGCTTTTGCTCTGCATTGTGCTGTTCCTGCCTGGCGACGAAGTCTTTCATCTCAGATACGAATCCCTTCATCTCCACGTTGATCTGTTCTTGCCTGGCAACGAATCCCTTCATCTCGGCGGTGAATTCGGCCATCTGACCAGCGAAGGCATCGAAACGGGCAGGCAGTTGCAGGAGTTCCTCGCCGAGTATTTGGGCGCGCACTTCGGCCTTCCATTCGGGGTTTTCCGAAAGGGAGCGCAAAAAATCTTCTTGGCTGTTGATGGTGGTCATAGGTTTTCTCTTGCTAAGAGTTGGCCTTTATCGATATTGTATACGCAGTATACGTATACTTGTCCCGGAACGAAATGCTCCTTAGCCGAAGTTGGGCATCCCTTTCATAAGGTTCTAGTCTGAGTCCGGGGACAGCGGAATAAGACTGCTACCAACTGTAAACAGCCTCCAGCGGTTGGGGATGGCAATATCAACCTATTTGGGGCTATGGGTTACCTCCATTGAAGATAGGCAGACAAGGTTGCTGAACTGGCTCGGGAATTACGTGCCCTTCCGGAGGCTGAAAAATTCGCCCTATTTTAGGAGAACGTCTCTTCCGTCCTGAATTAGATGGCTATATCCATGCCTTCGCGGGGCCTGCCCTAGGATTCGCCACTGTCCAGGCCGCAGATATAGCACCCCGCTTCCGGTAGCAAAGCCGGCCCCAACTATCAGGCGCCCCGGCTGATGATGTCCAGCGGAGCCCGCCAGAGCGCGATAGTGCAGGCCGCGTCTATTTTGGCACGCTCGGACTTGGCGGCGATGGCCGCCAGCAGGCTGTACGGCGATCTGCTGACGGTGTGCTCGCCAAAGGCGGGCGATTCACACCGAATCGAATCCCAATCCCCAGTCTAGTTCGGCGCCACATAGTTTATCTTCACAGACTTCCATATTGAGGCGTCTCACCGGATTGAGGCATCTCACCAAGTTGGGATTTATCCTGCTTTCGTCGGCATATTGTTCATGCAATCGCGGTCATTACGCCACGAAAAAAGCTCTGAATTCATCCGGTCAGATTCCCTGCTCAATCTCGGCGTACACTGCCCGCATGGATGCGCCGGAGTCGTCCTCCACCTCGGTAAACCACTTGATCAAGGAGCGCGTCAGCCGGTCGACGGACTCGTCCTCTGCCGCGGCTTCATAGCGCTGGCGCACAGTAGGCAAAGAGACACGGGTCTGGGCCTCGCGCATCCAGACGATCTTATCTGCGTCGGTCATGTCCGAACCGGCCACGCGCAGCCGCTCGCTGAAATTGGGGTCGTCCTTATCCTCAGGGGCGCCGCCCAACTCGCGGATGCGCCGCTCGAAGATGTCGCCGTGGCTGGTCTCGCGCTCGGCTACCAGAGACAGGCAACCCTTCAGCCCCGGATGCCCGGTCTTGTCGGCCCAGGCCTTGAGGTAGATTCCGGCCCGGTGCTCCTGTAGGCGAATGTCGTTGAGAAGATCTATGTATTCAGGTTTGTCTGGCATTGCGATACCTCACGAATTTAGACGTTTTGGAGGCGAAAGCGGACGCGGCCCATCACGTGTTGGAAAACATCTGCCCTTCTACCAGCTCAGGGCCAATAGAAACAATCAAGGCGCGCAGTTACAGGCGAGTTTAGTGTGCCGCCCGTAGGGTGTCAAACCCAAGTCAGATACAAGGGAAGCAAAATAGCGTTCCTGTTTTCACATTGATAAACAGAATGGACGGAGATTATCGCAAGGCCAAGGGGGATACCTGTCAATACGGGGGGGGGGGGGGGGGGGGGGGGGGGGTAACCGGGCCTTTTGCAATTCTCTCAGATACGGCTCGTGCTAAAATGCCAGAACCATTCAGATAGAGAATCGGGCGATAAGGAATCGGGTGAAGTCTTGCCTCAATTGACTGAAGCGCAGCGCGGCATGGTAGCTACCATCCGGGAGTTCGTCCGTCGGGAAGTCCAGCCGGTGGCGATGGAGATGGAGCGCGCCGACGAATACCCTTTCGATTTGGTAGAGCGTATGAAGGAACTGGGGCTGTTCGGCGCGGTCATCCCCGAAGAGTATGGCGGGCTGGAACTGGACGTGGCCTCCTACGCCTTGGTCATCGAGGAGATTTGCCGCGGCTGGATGAGCCTCAGCGGAATACTGAATTCTCACCTGATAATGGCCTATATGGTGTTTGCCCACGGGACAAGGGAGCAAAAAGAGCAGTTCCTGCCGCTGATGTCCACCGGCGAGAAGCGGGGCGGCATCTGCATCACTGAACCCAACGCGGGCAGCGACGTTCAGGCCATCGAAACCCGGGCCGCCCGCGACGGCGACGAGTACGTGGTCAACGGAACCAAGAGCCTGATTACCAACGGGCGCCACGGCAACACCTTCGCTCTGGTCGCCAAGACAGACACGGACGCCGACCCGCCCCGGCGCGGCATCAGCATATTCATAGCCGAGAAGGGGCCGGGCTTCAACGTGGTGCGCGACATTCCCAAGCTGGGCTACAAGGGCGTAGACACCTGCGAACTTTCCTTCGACCAATATCGCGTTTCCGGCGGCAACTTGGTGGGCGGAGAGGAAGGCAAGGGCTTCTACCAGATTATGAGCGGCCTTGAACTGGGCCGCATCAACGTCGCCGCCCGCTGCCTCGGCGTGGCCCGCGCCGCGCTGGAGGAATCCACCCGCTACGCCAAGCAACGGCAGACCTTCGGCAAGCCCATCGGTGAACACCAGAGCATACAGGTAATGCTGGCCAACATGGCGACCCAGATACAGGCCGCTCACCTGATGGTGCTGCACGCCGCCGACAAGAAGGATCGGGGCGAGCGCGCCGATATGGAGGCGGGCATGGCCAAGTTGTTCGCCAGCGAGATGTGTATGCAGGTCGCCACCGACGCCCTGCGCATCCACGGAGGCTATGGCTACACCCAAGACCTGCCGGTGGAGCGCCACTTCCGCGACGCGCCCCTGATGATGATTGGCGAAGGCACCAACGAAATCCAGCGCCTGGTCATCGCCCGCAACCTGCTCAACAACTTCCCCACCGGAGACTTCCTCTACGAGTCGGGGTTATAGGGTGGGGGTTCAGCATTGCAAGCGCGAAATCCGGGTTGCCCCCCATACCATAAGCAATCTGCCAGAACGGGGAACCACCGAGGAAGAAGTCAGGCTTGTGGCCCGAACCGGAACAGTATCGCCAGCCCGATTCGGGCGATTTATAGCCAGACGTGTGTTGACTGACGGTTACCAACAGAACAACCGATTTTATCCCCACAAAGAGGTTTCCGTGGTGTATGTTATCGAGAGAAATATCATCGTAACAGTGACTGTAAAAACACGATTCGGATTCTGGGAAGAATCGAAATGAGGATAACCTACGATGCCGCCGCGGATGCGGCATACATTTATTTGGTAGAAAAGCGAAACCACATGGAGAGTATTCAGGTAGATTCGGTGGATTTTTTTCTAGTGGTTGACCTTGACCCCAATCACAGGCTAGAAGGCATCGAAGTTTTGGATGCCTCGGTCAGGCTTGACCTCAGACACCTACGCCCGCACATAGACAAGCTGGACGGCCCGGTTTTCCGGTGGTTTCATTTGACTTGGGAAATGGAGAGACTGCTTAAGCAAGAATCTCCCATCGAAGCGACCGAGAGGCACGGTAAAGCTTGGGTGGAAGAAGTTGGGCGCAGCGCCGTCAAAATTCGCTTCGATGGCAACGGCGAAATCCGGGAGATCACCCGGAGAGAGCTGGAAGACCTAGATATAACCCCCCGCCAAGTTATCCGGAAGCTAGGCATCCTGCACACGCTTTACGAGATGGGCCGCCCGCCATGGCCCGCAAAACCCTACTCTATCGAGGTTTCGCGCGACCTGTCAGAGCTGACCCCGAAGTAGCGGCAATCATCTTTTTGGAGGCAACAGACCATGGTGCAAACCAACAACGAAAGCGGCATCACCCGCGCCTTGGGCAACTTCGCCCAGTCTCTGCAATACGAAGACCTGTCACCGGACGTCATAGACTGGGCCAAATACCTCTGCCTCGACTTCGCTGCAGTTACGCTCAACGGCTCCACCACTGGCTCGGCCCGCGCCGCCGTTGACGCGCTGCAACGGCTAGGCCGCCCCGGTCCGTCGACTGTCGTTGGCACACCGTACCGGGCACTGCCGGAGTATGCTTCCATGGCTAACGGCATCGCCTTCCACAGCATCGAGATGGACGACGTGAACAACGAGGCGTCGCTGCATCCCGGCGTGGTTGCCTTCCCCACAGCCCTCTCCATGGCCGACCTGGCGCAGGTTTCGGGCAAAGACTTCATTGCCGCCGTGGTCGCCGGGTATGACGTCATTGTGCGGCTGGGCCGGGCCCTGCAACCGTCGGAACATTACGGGCGCGGCTTCCATCCCACCGGCACCTGCGGGGCCTTTGGAGCGGCGGTGGTGGCCGGGCGGCTGCTGGGGCTGCAGGGCGACGATTTCATCCACGCCCTGGGCATCGCGGGCAGCCAGACGGCAGGCAGCATGGAATACTTGGCGCAGGGAGCCTGGACCAAGCGTTTCCACCCCGGCTGGGCCTCACACAGCGGTTCCTGGGCCGCGCTGCTGGCCCGTTCCGGCTACACCGGGCCAACCACCATCCTGGAAGGGCGCGACGGATTCCTGCAAGCCTATTCGGGAAACCCGGACCCGTCGCTGGTGCTGCGCGACCTGGGCGATGAATACCTCATAACCCACACGGGCATCAAGCCCCACGCCTGCTGCCGCTACAAGCAGGGGCCCATTGACTGCCTCATTGAATTGCGCAACGCCCATGGTCTGACGTCCGAAGACGTTGAGGAAGTAACCATAGGCGTGCTAAGCGGCGGTTTCAAACTGGTGGCATCTCCGGAGGAAGACAAGGCCAACCCCAAGACGGTGGTGGATATGCAATTCTCCATGCCCTTCGGCGCGGCGGTTGCATTGGCCTATGGTCGCGCCTCGCTGGAGGAATACGCGGAGGGAGTGCCGGATCGCCCGGAAATCCGCCGCATAATGCCGCGGGTCAAGTGCGTTACCGACCCGGAATTGGACGCCCACTTCCCCCGCGAATTCCGAGCCTGGGCCGAAGTCGCCACTACTAGCGGACGCCGCCTGCGCAACGACATCCGCTACCCCAAGGGCGACCCGGAAAACGCCCTGTCCTGGAACGAAATGAAGGAGAAGTTCAACGCCCTGACCGCCCCGGTAATCAGCCCTGAGCGGCAACAGGAAATCATATCCGCCGTCGAATCGCTGGAAGAGATGGACGACGTGCGGCAACTGGCAGCCCTGCTTTCCACGGAGTAATCCGTATATGATCTCGCCGGAAACTGAGAACGCGCCATGACCCCGCCATTACAGGGCGTCCGAATCCTGGAAATGTCGCAGGCTATCGCCGGCCCGGTGGCGGCGCGGACGCTGGGCGACCTCGGCGCGGAGGTCATCAAGATAGAGCAGCCCGGCGCGGGGGATATGTCGCGCCGCATCGGCCCTCACTTTCTCGGCGGCGAGAGCGCCTATTACTTGAACTTTAACCGCAACAAGAAGAGCGTCACCATAGACCTGCGGACACCGCAGGGCCGGGAGGTCTGCCACCGACTCGTCACGGTGTCCGATGTGGTTTTCGACGCCTTTCGCCCCTCGGCGCTAGAGCGTCTGGGGCTGGATTACCCGTCCCTGCGGGCAGTCAACCCGTCCGTAATATCCTGCTCGCTGTCGGCCTTCGGACAAGAGGGGCCCTATCGCGAGCGACCCGGCTTCGATGGCATAGTGCAGGCCATGGGCGGAGGGATGAGCGTAACCGGCAACCCCGGCCAGCCTCCGGTGTTTATGGGTTTTCCAGTGGGCGATATGGTGGGCGGCTACGTAGCTGCCCTCAGCATCGCCTCGGCCCTGTACGGGCGCAGGGTCACCGGCAAGGGACAACGGCTGGACATCTCGCTGCTGGACGTACAGATTGCCCTGCAGGCACATCTCGGTCAGTTCTACCTTGTCTCCGGCGAAGTGCCCGAACCCATTCGGATCAGGCCACCCGTCCAACCTGCCCGTCGGGGCATACCAGTGCTCCGATGGCAAATATATGCAAGTTCACTGCGCCAGCCAGGAATTCGCCATGAAAACGCTGCAAATGATGTCAGGTGAAGTGGAGTCGCTGCGCGGCATGGATGAAGACCAGCGTTTCACCACCGCGTCCGCCCGCATCGAAAACCGCGCAGCGCTAGAGGAGGCCCTAACTGCCGGATTCTCCGCCAAATCCCGCCCCGATTGGGAAACCCTGCTCCTGAAATGGGACGTTCCCGGCGGCCCGGTAAACAACATAGCCGAGGCGCTGGCCGACCCGCAGGTGCAGCTCCGTAATATGGTGGCGGAAATCAACCACCCGGTCGCCGGAAGCTACCGCACCGCCGGCAACCCTATCAAGACCGGCGCCCCTGACACCTTCGCGCCCCCGCCAACCCTCGGCCAAGACACAGACGGCCTACTGACCGGACTGCTGGGCTACAGCGGCGCGGAGGTGGCGGCCTTGCGGGAAACGGGGGCGGTTTAAGGGCTGGCATGACAAACAACCCTGAGAAGAAAATCCTCATCATCGCCGGGCCCAACGGCGCCGGCAAAACCACCCTTGCCAGGGAGTTTCTGCCCAACGAGGCAGAATGCCCCACCTTTATCAACGCCGACCTCCTCGCCGCCGGTCTGAATCCTCTCCAGCCCGAAGGGCGGCGATTCAGGCAGGGTGGATGATTCTGGCGATGATTGACGCCTGCGTGAGCAGGGGCGAAAATTTCGCCTTTGAGACCACGCTCAGCGGACGGGGCTACGCCCGGATGATTCCGCGTTGGCAAGCGCAAGGCTATTGGGTTACACTGATTTTCCTGCGTCTGTCATCCCCGGAAACAGCAATTGCCCGAGTTCGGCAGAGGGTGCAGGAAGGCGGCCACAATGTGCCGGAGAATGTGGTTCGCCGACGGTTTCATACCAGTTGGCGCAACTTCCAACACATTTACAGAGACCTGGTGAACGAATGGGAAATCCGCGAAGTGGAACGTGAGTGACCACCAAAAAAAGACTGTCCCGGAAGAGCGTTTGTCTGCTAATGCGGAGAGCGAAGGTTTGGTCTGGCGCAACAGCAGCGGCAAGCCCAATCCCGGTTTGGAAGCAGCGATGCGCCGGGCCACGATGAAGGCCCGGCGGCGGGCGATAGCCTTGACTGGCCGGGTAGTAACTTTTCGGGACGGCAAGATAGTCTACGATACGGAGCCGTAGTACCCTGGAGGGTCTGGAATGGCAACCAACGCGAAACTTGGCATCCTGGTTCCCGGCGGCTTCAGCGGAACGCCGCCGACTCTCGCCGAGTATTCCGCCTTCTTCCGCCGGGCCGAGGAGCTCGGCTACGATTCGCTGTGGGTCATTGACCGGATTTTTCACCCCAACAGCATCATTGACCCGATGACGCTGCTGGCCTGCGCCGCCACGGTCACCCAGCGGGTGCGTCTGGGAACCTCGGTGCTGCTGTTCGTCCTGCGCCATCCGGTGCTGGTGGCAAAGACCACTGCAACCCTGGATTATCTATCGGGTGGGCGTTTGACGCTGGGCATATCGCTGGGCGGGCGTGACAACGAGTTTGGTCCCTTGGGAATTGACGTGCGGCGCCGGGTGAGCCGGTTCAACGAGGGACTGGAGGTCATGCGCCGCCTCTGGAGCGAGCGCGACGTCACCCACCACGGCCGCTATTACACGCTGGACAGCGTGAACATAGACCCCAAGCCGGTGCAGCAACCCTCCATTCCCATCATCATCGGCGGCTCCGCCGACACTGCCCTGCAACGCGCCGCCGAGCAGACCGACGGCTGGGTCGCCGGAGGAGCGGCCAGCCCCGAGACCTTCGCCCAAGCCTGGGGCATGATCCGCGACTACGCCGCCGCCGCAGGCAAAGACCCGGACGCTCTGGACTCCTCCAAGCTGATCTACACCTACGTTGACTCCGACCGCGACCGCGCCAAGCGTGAACTGGAAGCCTTCACCCACGCCTACTACGGGCCGCAGTACGACGTGGAAAACGCCTGCGCCTTTGGCCGTCCCGAGGACTGCGCCGCCAAGCTCCAAGCCTACATTGACGCCGGCGCCAAGACAGTGATGGTCGGCCCAACCTGGCCCGACCCGGCGCAAATAGAGCGTATCTACACAGAGGTTGCGCCGCTGCTCGGATAACTTCTATTAACTAACGAGCGCTCAGGGACGGCCTGACCGCAACACAAATCTATGGTTCGGACAATTCGGGGCGAATTCGACCATCTTGATGGCAAGCGCCCTCATTCGTCGGCGTCCAACTCCGGCAGCCTATCTTCAACGGGAACTCCCACGGCCACCAATCCATCGCCGTGCGCCAAGGTCAGCAGGGCCGCCACAACGTGCTTGCAATACCCTCCCAATTGTATGGGCGCGTGCAAGACGCGGTGAAGTAGTCGCTATCCAATGTGACGCCTACGTGGTAAGGCTCCCACTCGCTGCCTTGAACCTCGGCGAAGAGCCTGTTTCCCGGCCGAATCGCTGACTCCACCATGCCCGATTCGTAGTAATTCCTGCCCCCTCAAAGGACTTCGCAGACTTTCGAGAGAATCAAATCCTCAGCTAGGAAGAGACGCAGTAGACATCACCTCACCCCCGTTCAGCATTCGTTCCCCAACCGCGCGTGATTCCGTAACCCCTACACCGAGGTCTGCGTCACCACCCTCGGCGCAACCCGGCGCGAGAGCCACCGCCCGTCGCTGCTATCTCCCAAGAGCTGCCCGTTGCGGACTATCGCCTTGCCGCGCAGCATGGTCATTATTGGATAGCCCTCGCAGTGGAAGCCGTCCCAGATGGAGTAGTCGGATTCGGCGTGAAGTTCGTCCACCGTTATCGTCTTTTTCAGGTTGGGGTCGAAGATTACGATGTCGGCGTCGCTGCCCACGGCGATGGCGCCCTTCTGCGGATACATACCTAGAATTTTGGCGGCGTTGGTGGAGGTGATGGCGGCAAAGCGCTCCAGGCCAATGCGCCCGGTGGACACCAGCTTGGTGTAGGTAACCGGCATTCGGGTCTCGATGCCGTTATGCCCCCCGCACAAGGTGCGTATGGTTTCGCCCGCCAGTTTGACGTTCTTGTAAGTAGTCCACTCGTCGGTGGCAGTGGTGGAGATGGGGCCGTCCACCAGCCCCTGCTGTAGCGCGTCTCGGTCTTCGGAGAACTTGATGGCCGGGTAGGTGTGGATGGCGAGGCCGTCGGGTTTCAAGTAGTCGTCGCAGGTGAATTCAAGGTAGTTGTGCAGGGCCTCGCCGTAAACCGGCAGTTGGGCGGCGCGGGCTTCTGCGATAGCGGCGACGCCCTCTTTAGCTGTGGCGTGAACAAAGTAGATACCCGTCTCGGTGCTTTGAGCAAGCCTCGTTACCTTGCGAAAGGAAATGTCCTCAGAAATGTTGTTGTGGGCCAAGTGCAGGTTTGAGCCGTGGTCGCGGCCCTCCCGCTCCAGCTTGTCCTCCATATAGGTAACGATGTCATCCTCTTCGGCGTGAACCGCCATAATGCCGCCGTGCCTGCCGACTTCCTGGAAAATCTCCCACAGGTGGCCCATAGGAACGCGGGCGTGGAAGGTAGTGAAAATCTTGAAGCTGGCGACGCCCGACTGAATCGCCTCGCCAATCTCGCCGAGCGTGACGGGGGGAATGGCGCCGGCCAGGATGTAGTGGAAAGTGTAGTCGGTGTACGAGTGGCCCCGGAAAATGTCCCGTCGCACTTCGATCTGGCCCATAATAGGATCCGAGGGAGGCACGGCCCCCGGGGTCAACGGCAGGGCCCCGGCGAAATCCACGTAGGTTGTGACGCCCCCGAAGGCGGCGGCGCGGCTGGCTGCCTCGGGCGGCTGGGTGAAGACGCCGGTGTCGCCGCCGGCCCAATAATCCGGCACCGGCACGTTGATGTGAGCGTGGGGTTCGATGCCTCCGGGCAAGACAATCATTCCGGTAGCGTCTATTGTCTCGCCCGCTCCAATGTCATCCAGAGCGCCGGGCGAGGCTACCGCCGCAATCTGCTCCCCCTGAATGCCTACGTCCATGAGACCTGCGCCCCCGGGCGCAACCACGGTCCCGCCCTTGATAATCAAGTCCAGCATAATTGCCTCCCGATCAGCGTTTTGGGCATCCGTCTTGGGTGAACAGCCAGTGCTTACGTCCCCATTTATGTCCCATCAATGCTATATGCTCGCGGCAATCTCTATCTCTTCGTTCAAGGTTGCCGGGATCCAGGCAGACAGGAGGGTTTCAAGTTCATCCCGGCACTCTTCCAAGCGATGTTCCGCACCCTCGAACAGCGCCAATTCCTTGGGTTCCTTGGCCCACTCGTATATCTGGAGCGCACAGGAGAAGGGCAAGCGTGTGTCGGCCTTGCCGTGGGCCACCAGCAACTTCCGCGGGGCAAGCTGTCCGGCCATACCAGCCCCATAGGTCTGCGGTGACAGCGACACCACGCCCTTGATGTGGCCGCTGGTCGCCCCCGCTGCGATGACCACCGCCCCGCCAAAGGAATGCCCCACCACTACCACCGGGCCATAGCCGTTCTCTTTAAGGTACTCAACACCGGTCAACAGATCCAGCACACATTCCAGCAAGTCGTTGGGGAAGCGGTAGTCCAGGCGCAGTGAAGTTATCCCCTGGCTGATCAACAGCTCAGACAGTCTGGCATAGGTTCCCGGCCCCGGCCCGCCAAAGCCTCCCCGGGCGCCGCATACCCAGATAACGGCTCGGTCAGCCCTCTCTGCCCGGTGGACAATACCGCTGAACCCCCCTCGATTGGTGTGGAACTTCAGCCCCGCGCCTGTATTCCCGTCGGGCAGGGGAGCACTGACCACCCGGAACAGCTTGATGAGGCCGGCAGCGGACTCCAGGTGTTGGTTGGAGGCCATGCTCATTTTGTCTCCTTTTATAAACGCCGTTTAATTTCGGGTTAGATATCTAAATGAATATAGATATTCACTCTTGAAACATAACCCAATATATTTCGGCGTTATTTATTCATGAGAATCGCCGTTTCCTCTCGTCAACCAAGAAAATCTGTCAGTGCGGCATTGAAGTCGCCGGGGTTGTCTTCAAACACCATGTGGGCCGCATTATCCACGTGAACCAGCCTGCCGTCAGCCAAAGTCTCCACCATTCTCTCGGCGACGCTGAGGCTCAGCGTGTCGGTCTCCGACCCTCGCACTATCAGGGTGGGGCAGGTCACTTTGCTCAAAGGCGTCCAGAGGTCAGGCGGGGGAGCGCCGGCGCCGTTACGGCGCTGCTCGCGGATCTCCGGGTCGTAGCGCCAACCGAGCCTCCCGTTAGGCAGCTCCTTTGTCTGGTAAGTCAGCCTGCGCCGCATAACTGCTTCGGAGGCAAACCGATTCTGCGCGTTCACGTGCTGGAACGCATCCTCAAAGGTGTCGAACTCCTCGGGGACTTCCACCACCTCGCGGGTGATGCGGGCCGATCCCGCCGGGTCAATTTCCGGGCCTATATCCACTATGACCAGCTTTTCCAACATCCCGGCGTTGCGCCCTGCGAAGGCCATGCTGTTCCGCCCACCCATGGAATGACCGATAAGGGTGAACTTCTCAATCCCCAATGTGTAGCAGATTTCTTCCAGATCGGCCACGAAAGCGTCGGTGGAGTAGTCGCCGCGGGGCGCCCAGTCCGTTTCGCCGCGCCCCCGCTGATCCAAGGCCAACACGTGGTAATCGCCGCAGAATCGCGCCGCCACGTCGTCCCAAGAACGGCAATGGCCCCTCAGACCATGGAGCAGCAACATAACAGGCGCGCCTTCATTGCCCCAGTCCAAGTAATGAAAATTCATCCCGTTACATGTAACCATCACGTCTGCCGGTTGCACCGTAGTAGTCATCGCTCAATCTCCTGCGGATATGGTTTATGTTTTCTGGGCGTCATTGAAAGACCAGCGTCTGCGCCCAAAGACTCTTCTTCATCACCCATTGGGGCGTGAAGACCATTATATGGGAAAGGCTGTCGAAACTGATTGCATCCTCTATTTCGAATAGGCAACTGGCCGTCATTGTCGAAGTCGGCATTACCCCAGGCAACGGTTCTTCATTACGCGTTGATTCTCTCAGAGCGAAAGTCTGTCATCAGAATACCCACATCAGCCTCAATAAGCAGCGCTTACAGCCTATCTATCCCTCTAGAGTGATTTTAAAGCCGAAAACAGCTATCTATGAACGCCTTGACAGTCATTTCGGCGTCAACACCCACAATCACTCGGCCAAAATGCCAATGTCCCGGCAAATATGACCAGCTCTTAGCCGTTTAGACGCTCTGGATCTGGATTTCGTACCGGATCCTGCATCACTAAAATTGCTTGTTCCAGCGAAATCAGGCGGACAAGACATCCCTGATATGCAGAAAATCTCACCCGCGCTCCCAACTTCGTCCACTACCGTTTGATAATCAGCAACGAAAAGTAGTCCAAATCCTCCGCTGTGAGCTTGCTGATGTCGTGTATCACCCGCTCGCTGACGGTACTGGCCTGGCGGACATAGATGGCGTGTCCGGCGAGGCCCAGATTCTCCAAGTTAGCCAGCGCCCGCATCAGGTTATGATCAATTTCCATCAGTACGATGGTGTCGTAGTTGGTGATGGCCTCACGCAGGTCGTCTATCCCGTAGACCTCCGGCAAAATGGCGAGCCGCTGCCCCTGGCTAACCAGCGGAACGCCGGAACTGGCCGCCGCAGCCATCACAGAAGGCACTCCCGGCACCACCTCGACGCTCAGCCCGGCTATTTCCTCCGCCTGCACATGATCAATCAGGTGAGGAAATTCGCTGTACAGCATCGGATCGCCTTCAGTAATAAAAGCCACGTCCTGGCCTCCCCGCAGCTTCGCGCCGATACGCATGGCGGCCTCATGCCACGTGTCAGGGTTGACCGGAGAATCGTCAGCAGGAATGATGATGGGCAGCATTTCCACATCACCGGAAAGTAACTGCCGCACCACATCAACAGCGAAACTGGGGGCCCCATTGTCCAGTTGGGTAAAGCAGACAACACCGACCTTCTCCAGCAGCCGATGGGCGCGCACGGTGAGCAATTCAGGGTCGCCGGGGCCAACGCCAACCCCGTAGAAGACGCCGGGCGCGGCCACTATTGCACCACCACGTTGAGCAGGCGGCCAGGCACGTAGACCGTCTTATTCACCGACTTGCCGTCCAGGAAGCTCTGGACTCGCGGACTAGCCATTGCCAGTTCTTGAGCCTGCGCCTCCGGAATACCCACCGGGACTTCCAGCTTATCGCGCACTTTCCCGTTGACCTGCACCACCAGCGTGAACACCTCGTCGGCAGCCAGATCCTCGTCCCACGATGGGAAAGGCTGCTGGTGAATGCTGTACTCGCGTCCGGCGCGTTCCCACAACTCTTCGGTGAGATGCGGGGCCATCGGCGCCAGCATCAGAAGCAGCTTGTCAACGCATTCACTCCACATTTCCGGAGACACGCTGCCATCGGCCCATACCTTGTTCAGGCGATTGGTAAGCTCCATAAGCGATGCAATGGCGGTGTTGAACTTGAACCGATCGAGATCGTTGTAGCACTTGCGCACCGTCTGGTGGAGCAGGCGCTCCGTCTCCCGTTCCGCCGCGCTGTCTGAGCCGGCCAGCCCTGTCCGGTTCCGGCCAGCGAGGTCCCACACCCGGTTGAGCCACCGGGCAATGCCGTTGATGCCGTCGCCGCTCCAGGGGCCCCCGTGGTCCCAAGGGCCAATGAACATCAGGAAGCAGCGCACGGCGTCCGCGCCCAGCACTCCCACCACATCGTCGGGGTTAACCACGTTGCCCCGGCTCTTGCTCATCTTCTCGTGATCCTGGCCCAGTATTACACCCTGATTGAACAGCCTCAGGAAGGGCTCTTCGAAATCCACCATTCCCATGTCGTACAGAGCCTTGATGAAAAACCGGGAATAGAGCAGGTGCATCACCGCGTGTTCCGCGCCGCCGGTGTACTGGTCTACCGGCATCCAGGACTTGATCATTTCAGGGGCTGACGGCCCTTCTGAGAAATGTGGGCTGATGTAGCGCATCATGTACCAGGACGAGTCCATGAACGTGTCCATCGTGTCCGTTTCGCGCCGCCCAAGCCCGCCGCAGGACGGGCAGGCTGTATTGACAAACTCAGCGCTGGCGACCAAAGGCGACTCGCCGCTAGGTTTCGACCCGTCCCCCTGGAATACGAAATCCGGAGGCAACAGCACCGGAAGGTCGGACTCAGGCACGGGAACAACGCCGCAAGTGTCGCAGTAGATCATCGGAATCGGCGTTCCCCAATAACGCTGGCGAGAAATCAGCCAGTCGCGTATACGGTATGACACGGTCCGCTTCCCCCAGCCATACTTCTCAACGTCGTCAGAAATGGCTTCGATCCCCTCTTCGTTGGTCATACCGTCGTAGGGGCCCGAGTTGGTCATAAAGCCGTCGCCCAAGTACGCCTCGGTCAGCTCCTTGCCATCCCACGATATAGGCGCTATGACCTGCCGAATGGGCAGACGATACTTGCGCGCAAAGTCGAAGTCGCGGGCGTCATGGGCCGGAACGCCCATCACCGCGCCGGTGCCATAGGTAGTAAGCACGTAGTCGCTGATGTAGATGGGAACACGCTCGTAATTCAGTCGGTTCACTGCGTAACTGCCAGTGAAGACGCCGGTCTTCTCTTTGTCTGTGGAAAGGCGTTCTATCTCGGAAGTGCGGCGGGCTTGGGCCACGTAGTCCTCCACCTCCTGCCGCCGTTGCGGAAGGGTCAGCTTCTCTACCAGAGGATGCTCCGGGGCCAGGACGATAGAGGTCACGCCAAAAATGGTGTCAATGCGGGTGGTGAAGGTGCGAATTTCCCGCTCCTCCAGCCCCGCGGAAGAGATGTCGAAGCTGATTTCTACGCCAGCGCTCTTGCCGATCCAATTATTCTGCATCGTGAGAATCTTGTCGGGCCATTCGACCAGCCCGCTGAAGTCCATTAGGCGGTCGGCGTACTCGGTAATCCTGAAGAACCACTGCTCCAGGTCGCGGCGGGTGACCACAGTCTCACAGCGCTCGCAGGCCCCGTTCAGCACCTGCTCATTGGCCAGGACGGTGACGCAGGAAGGGCACCAGACCACAGGAGCGTTGGCCCGATAGGCCAACCCTTGCTCGTAGAGCTTGAGGAAGAACCACTGATTCCAGCGGTAGTATTCGGGATCGCAACAGATGACTTCCCGATCCCAATCATAAATCGCTCCAATTGAACGAAGCTGCCGCCGCATATTCTCAATGTTGCTCATCGTCCATTCGTAGGGATGTATGCCCCGGCTGATGGCGGCGTTCTCGGCGGGCAAGCCAAAGGCATCAAACCCGATGGGGTGCAACACGTTGTAACCCTGCATCCGGCGAAAGCGGGCGTGAGCATCGGCCGGCGCCATCGCGTACCAGTGACCGATGTGCAGGTCGCCCGAGGGATAGGGGTACATCGTCATCTCATACCACTTGGGCCGTGGATCATCGTCCGGCACCTTGTGAAGTTCATCCCTTTCCCATCTATGCTGCCACTTTTGGTCTATCGAAGCCGGGTCAAATCCCAGTTCCACCTGCCGGACTTTTGATTCGCCGGTCATCATTGAACTGTCACCTGTCGTATTTATCGGATATAAGGACTGCGCCCGTAGATTATACCAGCATAGCCGAGAAGTGGTTTTTATGGACGGCATTTCCCTCTCGATGCCAATTGTACGTCCCTCCCCGGCGCAATTGGCATCTTACACGCACCGGCAATCCGGCCATCGCTGCCCTTTATCCTGCCACTCCCGCGAAAAGGGAATCCGGAGCGTCCTAGCCAATAGCAGTCTAGCTTCCTCAAAGCTGTATGGATTCCCGTTTTCGCAGGCCCGTTTTCGCAGGCCCGTTTTCGCAGGCCCGTTTTCGCAGGAATGATGCAGCAACCGGCAACGCCGACGCGCACCGAGAATCCCTCCGCAATTGCTCAGATTGACAGGAACGAGGGGCAATCCTAAAATCCCCTTGGAATGCAAGGGAAGCGCATCTCCTCAACAATGCGCTGTTCCTCCTTTCTTGAAACGGCCCCAGCATCTTGAAACGGCCCCAGCATCTTGAAACGGCCCCACATCTGATACAAGAGTGAGGCGGCCAGCAACTGGAGTCTATTAGTTTGGCTGATAACCGGGGAAGCCGGCCCATAGACGCCATCATCAGGCTGCCCCGGCGCCGAGACGCCCCACAGACCACCCGCCGGAACGAATCCCCACGCCGCCCCCGCCGGATATTGGGCATATCCGGCATCCTGACCGGCAGTTTCACTCTGCTGATAGCTGTCGGTGCAGGGCTGCTCACACTGCCTCTGGCCGCCAACTCCGGCGAGTTCACCCCCATAGCAACTGCCTTCTTCACCTCCACGTCCGCCGTGACCGTGACCGGGCATACTGTGGTCAGCACCCCAGACTACTGGGCCCCCTTCGGCCAAGCTGTCATATTTGTTCTGATGGCCATGGGGGGGCTAGGCTTCATGGTAATCAGCACTTTCCTGCTACTCGCCCTAGGCAACCGCACCACGATACAGCAAAGAGCGTTAACCCGCGGGCTCATGAGCGACGCCGCAGGGGTGAATCAGATGAGGGCCATCCGTTCTTTTGGCCGCAACGTCATCGTCATCGTCCTGCTGATTTATCTGGCCGGGTCGCTGATTTTCTTCACCCAAATTAACGGGGTGGACGGCACGGGGCAGGGGCAATCCTACTGGTACTCGATCTTCCTTTCCGTCTCCTCTTTCAACAACGCCGGGTTCAACATCATACCCGAGGCGGCATCGGGAAACGCGGCTCGGTTTGTGTCAGCCCCGGCTGTGCTGATTACGATGACTGCCTTAATTGCCTTGGGCGGCCTGGGATGGGTGATGATGGTGGACGTCTGGCGGAGCCGCCGGTTCGCTCGCTTCTCCCTCGACACCAAGCTGGTGACGGTGACCAGCATGGGCCTGTGGCTGCTAGGCGGCGCGATTCTGGCCCTTGCGGAGTTCAACAACCCAGACACCATGGGGACAATTGGCTGGCTGGACCGCGCCTTCAACGCGATGTTCCTGACGGTGAGCGGGCGCACTGCCGGCTTCAGCACCATAGACTTCGGCCAAGTCTCCGACGCTACTGCAATGACCTTCACGGCGTTAATGTACATTGGAGGCGCTCCCGGCTCAGTGGCCGGTGGCATCAAAGTAGTCACCTTCGCTGTCCTGATTGCGGCCGTAGTGTCTTCCCTGCGAAGCAGGCCGCACGCCGAAGCCTTCGGACGAGAGATTCCCCAGCCTCAGGTCCATCGCGCTCTATCTGTCGCCGCTTTGGGAGTGGCCATAATCTTCATCTCAGCGATGACCCTTATCTCTTTGGAGACGGAAATACGTTTCCTTTCCCTCCTCTTCGACTTCGTATCCGCCTTGGCCACTGTTGGAGCCACAACTGGCATAGTCCCTTCCCTAGGGCTGCCGTCCCAAGCCATTTTCATGGTAGCAATGTTCGTCGGCAGAGTAGGCCCCTTGATTCTCGCATTGTCCATGGCGCCCAAAGAAGACGAAATCGTCTTGTACCGTTTCGCCCAGGAAAGGGTTAGAATAGGTTAAGACTTGAGCGGAGGCGCAGGATGAACAAGCAGGTTTGCGTCATCGGGATGGGACGTTTCGGCTCCACTATGGCGCGAGAGCTGTATCAAAGCGGCCACGACGTGCTGGCGATAGACTACGACGAGGCCAAAATCCAGGAGCAGTTAGGGCAGGTCACCTATGCGGTTCGGGCCGACGCCACCAACGAGTCGGTGCTGAGGGAGCTGGACCTTCCCGATTATGACGTAGCCATCGTGGCGCTGGGCAGCGACAACGTTCAGGCCAGCGTCGGGGTGACGGTGTTGCTGAAGAGCTTGGGCATTCCTATGATTATCGCCCGCGCCGCCAATGACCTGCACGGCGAGACGCTGGAGCGCATCGGCGCGGACCGGGTGATTTTCCCCGAAGCCGAGAACGCTCGCCGTATCGCCAGACTGGAGTTCACCCGGGAGCTGCTGGACTATATGCCCATCCTGACCAACTACGGCATAAGCAAAATTCGACCTCCGGAGGGTATGCTGAACCAGACCCTGGAGGCGGCAGAACTGTCCGGGGCCGGCGATCGCCATGGTATCTCGGTGGTGGCCATACGGCGAGGCCGTACCTCTTTCCTGCACCCAGCCAAAGACGAGGTGGTGCAGCCGGGCGACGTGCTTATCTTGGCTGCCACCAGTGAGCAACTCAGCAAACTGCCCGAAATCGCCAAACGTCTGGCCGAAAGCTCAACCGCCGAAGAAAGAGCGGTCCGCGGCAGGGCCTAGACAATGAGTCCCGGTTATGCCGGGCCTATATTCGTACACTGGTTATGCCGGGGCTATATTCGTACAAGGGTAGCCTCAACACGTGTTGGTAATGTCAAAAAACGCCGCTATTCCCGCCTTCGCGGGAAACCGGAAGGCTGTCCAGCACCCGGCTTCAGTCAGCGGGAAGGCGCAGATTTCCGCGAAAGCGGGAATGGCAGATAACGCATTGCCATTCAATCAGCAATGCCAACACACCCAGCAATGCCAACACGCATTGAGAGCGGTTGTAAAAACTTGGGCTGTCCATAATACTAGCGTGCCCTTTGTAACTGCGCGAAAATTGGGGAACGGAAATCCTGAGCTTGTCGAAAGGGCGAATCTCACTGGCGAGCGCGGATGATGAGACAAGGCGTTAATAGCATTCTGGTTCCGGTAAATGACTCACCCCACAGTGAACGCGCTTTTCGCTGGGCCTGCCAGATGGCGCGTTCAAACAAAGCTCAACTCCACGCTCTTCACGTGATTGAAGTGCCACTCTCCCTGTCGCTGGAAGCGGAAGTCACTGCCGATGTAGACCGGGCGGAGGAACTGCTGTCCCGCTACGAGCGCATCGCCCACGAAGAAAAGTGCCGCGGCCTGGAAGCAAGTTGTATGCGCGCCCGCCAGGCCGGGGCAGCAATTGTGCGAGAAGTGGAAATCAAGCAAGCGGAAATAATTATCGTCGGCATCCCCTACAACCGGGCCATGGGGCAATGCAGCATGGGCGCCGCAGCATCCCATATCTTCCACTATGCTCCTTGCCAAGTGTTGCTCTGGCGCGATACCGCTCCGGTTGCCCATTTTCCGGGCTCGCATTTGTAGGGAGACGGGACTGCCGGTGCGAATTCTAATCTACGGTTGGGGCCAGTTAGCTGCCAGCGCTACCCGCGACCTGGTCGGCGAAGATATGGAAATTACAGTGCTGGGCAAGGATCGCAGCCGGTTGGAGCGGTTGAACGCCTACCCAGGCGTGACTGTAGCCCTGCTCGCTGAGCCTGTGATGCAGGACTACCTGCTGGGGGCAGGCATCAGCCAAGCCGGCGCTTTTCTCGCGCTCTCCGACGACGACCACGAGAATTTGCTCCTGGCTCAAGTCGCCAAGCAAATGTTCAACGTGCCCCGCGTCGTATGCCATGTGGAAAATCTCCAACTACAAATCCTGTACACCGCATTGGGCCTGAACGTGGTAGGCTATTCCCGCGGGATACTGCAAGACATCCGGCAGGTCTTGGACGCCTAAAACAATATGCAAACTCATTTAGCCCGGATCCTCGCCTTCCCTGGATCTTCGCCTTTGTTGGAGGGAGCGAGAAAATGTACATCATAATCGTCGGTTGCAGCGAGGCCGGTTACCACCTTGCCCGAGCGCTGGCGACCGGCGGCCACGAAGTGGCGGTTATCGAACGGGGTATGGACCGTTACCAGATGATCACGGAAGATCTGGGCATTGCTGCCCTGCTGGGCGACGGCGCAGACATAGACGTTCTACAAAAAGCCGGAGCGGAGCGGGCGGACGTTGTGGTTGCCTCGACCGGAGTGGACGCCACCAACCTGGTAGTCTGTCAGACCGTTCAGCACATATTCCAAACTCCGCGCACCATGACCCTGATCAAAGACCCCAAAAACGAGCCGGTATTCGAAGAGTTAGGCATTGACGTGGTGGTTAACTGGATTCACCTTGCTCTCAGCGCTCTGGAGGAAGGCATTCCTGGACACCCATTGCGGCACTTGATGTCCTTTCGTCAGCCCGGAATGGAGCTGGTGTGTGTGGCCGTGCCGCCCAGCGCCGATATTGTAGGCAAGCGCCTGGGGGAGCTTCCGCTTCCGCCCAACAGTTTTATCTCGCTGATTGTTAAGAAGGGGCGCGCGGACTTGCCTTCCAACCACTTAGTCGAGGCCGAGGATGAACTCATCGCAGTGACTTCCAGCGGCGACGAACAGTTACTCTACGACATCCTGACCGGAGTCTGACTGTGGCCCGCTCAGCATATAATGAGGTTCTCGCATTCCTGGGGCCTTCCGGCACCTATACCGAGGAAGCAGCCCTGCTATACGACTCTCTTACGAATGACAGGCCCGCCGCAGAATTGCGGCCCTATCCCAGCATCTCAGCCGTTGGACAAGCAGTCGCCGCAGGTGAGACCGGCCAGGGCGTGGCGCCCATCGAAAACAGCATAGAGGGATCGGTAAACTTCACCCTCGACCTGTTGATTAGCGAAAATTCCCTCTTCATCTGCCATGAAATCGTCTTGCCCATTGAACACTACCTGATGGGCCAACCCGGTACACGGCTGGATGAAGTCCAGGTTATCTATTCGCATCCGCAAGCCTTGGCCCAGTGCCGGGAATACCTGGAGCGTAACTTCACCAACGCCGTCCGGTCGGCATCTCTCAGCACCGCCCAGGCCGTGGGCGACGCCATGAGCAGCGACGCTCCGGCAGTAGCCATCGCGCCGCGCCGCTCGGCATCTTTGTACCACGCTGAAATTCTGGCCTCCGGGATACAGGACGTGGCCGCCAACGCCACCCGCTTCGTAGTGCTCTCCAAGTCAGACCACGAGCAGACGGGGAATGACAAGACTTCCCTGTTTTTCACCTTCGCTCAGGACCTCCCGGGGCAGTTGTATGGGGTGATAGGGGAGTTTGCCAAGAGGGAAATCAACTTGGTTAAAATCGAGTCGCGGCCCACCAAGCAGTCTCTGGGGCAGTACGTGTTCTTTATTGACTGCGACGGTCACCGGGAAGATCCGCTTATGCATGAGGCCATCGCGGCCATCGGAGGAAGGGCAAGTTCGTTGCGGGTGTTGGGGTCATACCCCAAGTGGACGCCACAGCAAACGCCAGGAGGCTAAGAGCCGGGGTTGGCGAAAGAGGCAAGAAAAACCGGCTCTCCCTTGTTTTCTCCGCACCACACAACCACAACCACGGGTAGCAAGGGAGAGCCTATTAGGCCGGGCTTCGTTATCCCCCCGCCGACGGAACGCTCCCGCCGGCGGAAGCGAAGCTCAAGGAACCGAAGCCCCCGACCATCTACTTAAATGCCGCCCAAGATTCCTTCTCGATATGCCGAGGGAACTGAACAGCGACGCCTTTGTATTGGTTGAAATCTTATACTATTTCTAGATTTATGTCAAGGTTATATTTTATGGAAATTCAGTGTGGAAAATCGCCGTGCCCTCGTTCTCGTAGACCTTCCTGATCATTCCTGATTCCGCCATCATCTCAAACTTCGCCAGTCCTTCCGCCGGGTAATTCAGCCGTTCCAGTTCGCCCACCACCACATAGGCCACATCGTACCGCCTGAGCAAGTCTGCCGCTATCGTGGTGTCGGTAGTCTCATAGGCCAGCCGGACGTGGGCTGCGCGCTCATGCACCTGCTGCCGGTAACCGAAACGTTGCTGGATCTGGTGCCACGGCCAGCCGATGACCGTGGGCAGTCCGGTGTAATTGGCGATGCGGCCTCCCCACCGGTACTGATCCATGTGGGCTTCCAGCACCACCGGAGACCCCTCAACGTGGTCCTGAAGCCACCTGATGGCCTGATAGTCCCACAGCAGCGGGAATATCTCATCGTGCTCCCAATGTTCAGCGACAGTCATATATGCCGTTCCGTCCAGCGTCGGCGGCAAGTCGGCGAACCGGTCGCCCACCCGGTCGCGCGTGCCAAGGGCAGTGTATATCAGCGAGCAGCCCACCAGGAGCGCCAGCACAAACAGCCATGCAGCCGCTGGTCCGGGCCGGAGGCGCGGCAGCCACGACGCCCCCAACCGCCACAGCATATAAGCGGCGGCGATCGCCATGAGCACCCAAACTTCAAGGTAGTACTTGAACAGGGTGTTCATCCGGCCGATGTCACCCTCAACTGTCACGAAATCAACCCCTATGGCAATAAGAGCCGCCATACCCACCATCGCCAGAATCACCACCTCATAAGGGCGTGACGGTTCCGGGGATTGCAACGCGCGCCACCCGGCCACAGCGACCAAGGCCAGCAAGCCCAATAGCAGCAGAACGTTCCAGTAGCCGAGGATTGCAACCACAACGGCGGCGGCAATCAAGGGAGCGACTATGAGGCGCAACCACCGCATTTCCACAGGAATTTGGTTCCTGTTCAGTGCGTTTAGGATCAAGGTTGCCAGTCGCGGCGCGTCCGCACAATCAAATATGTTGCGATGACAAATAGGAATAGCCCATGAATCGCCAGGAACCGGTCAACCGGAGTTCGCCACCTCGACGCATCCAGGCCGTTGTTGAATGTTTCGTAATTCTGATGAAAAGGCCAGAACGACAGCAAACTGACCACCACTATCCCACCTCCTAGCATGACAAACAACGCTAGTTTGCGCCGGGGGCTGCCTCGAGTGAACAACGCGGCAACGGCGGTCAGCCCAAGCGTCAGGATCAGGTAAGACGGATAGTCCCAACTATTGATGGCCCACAACGACCCTACCGCCACTGCCAGCGCCAGAGCAATTGCGGCCCGCCAACCGGAGCTGCCACTGCGCAATCCGGCCACTATGCACAAACCCAGGCCCAATACCAGCAGCGTAAACGGAATGACCATCATGTGGGCGTGCAGATCAGCAAACAGGAAGGTGAAAAAGGGAAATTCGGTGATATGCCATGATGCCCCGGCGTCGCCCGCAATGAAGTCTGGTAACCAAAAGGCCAGAGCCGAAGGCTCGAAGCTCTCCAGCGGCGGAATCATACGGCTGCTGCGCCAAAAGTCGAACCCGCCCCATGCCGCGCCGTCCACCGCTTTGCCCCACGCGCCTTGAACAATTTGCGCGATGCCGTCGAGGTTGCCAATAAGCGCGACAAACCCTGCCGCCGCAAGGCCGCAAACCGCAGGAGGCAGCGCCCGGCATCCACTGCGGCCACCTGCGGGCATCTTCGCTTCAGACCGACATTTAGCCCCAACCCGGCGTACTCCGGCGGCTAGGTTGTAACCGAGCGAGAACGCCCCAGTGAACGTAAGAGCGAAGAATAGCGGCACGGCCAAGTTAAAGGCTGTCGTCGGCAATACAGCCGATACCCGCGTCACCGAAGCAACGACGAAGTAACCCCAGTAATAGTAGTTCAGATACCCACCGGCAAACCACGGGTCGAAGGGCGGCAGCGCAGTAGAGCGGAAAACGGCGGTGAGATAGGCCAGTTCCATCGGCTTCTCACCACCCCGGTAGGGATGCCAAAGATCAGGGTTGAAGTATCGCACGGCCACGAATGCGAGAAAAGCGGCGAGAAACAACGCCTCGCTGAAGACCAGCAGCCGCCATCGCGCCCGGACAAACTCCCAAACCTCCCGGCGGTTAAACCACAAGGCAACGCCTGAAGCCACCGCCACCACTCCCATGCCTATGTAAACCGCGCCTCGGGAAAAGTCAATCCAGCCCAGCGACACGATTAGCCATGCCACATAGCAGACCGCCAGCAATCCTAGAATCCGGGCCAGCAGGATGCCTCGGTCGGGCAGCGGGCGGAATATAAAAAGGGCCAAGGGCAGTGTCAACAGGTAAATCAGCTCCACTGCCAGCAACCACGCCAGAACCGGCGCATCATTGGTCCATCCATCCCGGTTTACAATGTCGCTGAAAGTGCCGCCGTCTCGCTGCTTGTCCAAGACTTCCGGCAACAGCATTAGGGCGGTGGATGATGGGTCTGCGCCATCCTCGCCATGGGGTTCCATTAGCATTCCCCGCAGCCGGGGTTCACTCAGGCGCGCAGCGTTGCGTAAGACCAGAACGCGGGGGTGGTCATAGCCCACCACGTTGTCGTCGGCATACCCGAAGTCTAGGGTAAAGTTCGCGTCAGGTGGAGGTATTTCCGGCGCCGGGCTGAACAGCCCAGCCCGCGCCAGCGCATCGTCGCGGAAGACCACTCCACCCAAGGACGGATAGTTGGTGAAGCTCCGGTGCAGCCTGTAGCCAAGTTCGCCGGAGAACAGCAGTCGGTAATAGTTGTTGCTGTATGGAAAGCGTTGCGGGTCCTGGGCCGCACTGGCATAGGGCCGGTGGCTGTAGAAAATCAGGTAGTCGGAGAGGGCAAGTCTCCCGGCCAATGTCCGCATTTTCGTCTCGGTATCCGGCTCATAGAGTGGAAATTGCCAAATGTCGTAAGAATAGAGACCCGGCAGCCATTCATCCCAATGATTGTCCATGACAATGGACGACCCTAGCGGCACTTCCGCAAGAACCCACCGGGACGCCTCCAGCCCAGGGTGATCGTTGGCATACATCCGCTGAAAAGCGAGAGAATAAAAGGCCGTGCCGGCGACAACAAATACCAGCGCCGTCACCGTTGCAACCAGCAGAACCTTTGCTGCCCGTTCCCCGGCGCTTGCGTGGGAGCGAAAAGCGCGCCCGGCACTGCGCCCCACCGACGACAGACGCCGGACCAACGAGTCGGCCTTTTCCACCTCCCACAGCATCATCCGCGACGCCAGCAAGATCATCACCGGCATCAGCGGGAAGAGATAGCGTAGGAAGCGCACCTCAAAACTTTCCAGAAACAGCAGGCTGGGAACCACCCAAGCCAGCAGCAGCAGGTCGGCGCGGATATAATGCCGCTTCCCCGTTTTCATTTGATACAGAACCAGCGCGGCGGTGAAGGGTATGGACAGCCACGCCACCACTCCCAGCGGCAGGCCAAGCCCCCACACTGCTGTCTGCTTTATCTGGTAGAGGAACGCCGGCGTGTCCACGTACTGCGTCGTGAAGGGCCAGAGCCCCGCATTGCGCGCCATTCGGGTCTGCGCCATCACGTCGGCGGCGAAAGCGCCTATGTCTATAAAGGCGTAGGGAGTGGTCACAAAGAAAACGGCCAGCGTCACAACCCCAGCCAGCAACGCGTGACCGGCAATCTTCTGCACAATTTCCGGAGTGATGCTTTCCCAGCGCCCCTCCGCTTCGTCCAGCACGCAATAGGCATACCCCAAGGCCAGCGGAGCCAGCAGCGGCAACACATTCACCTTGGGCGACAGGGCCAGCCCTAGCATCAGCCCCAGCAATGCCGAGTCGCGCAGCCGCCGCCTCTCCACCATCCGCAGCGTGGCCCAAATGCAGACCAGGGTTAAAAGGACGGTAAAAGTCTCGGGCCGGTAGAAGTGGCTGTGTTGCACGTGAATCACGGCCAGCGCTGTCAGCCCGGCGGCCAGAAGCCCCACGTTCCGCCCGTACAGCCTGCGGCCCAGCACAAAGACCATCAACAGCGACCCCACATCGGCCAGCGCTGACAGAGTGCGGCCCACATACCGCATCTCCATCCCGCCAATGTCGGTAAACAGCTCTATCACCGACCGGAAAAACACCAAGACGTAAATCAGGATACTGCCCAGCGGGAACCAGTGGGGGTTGAGCGGACTGCGCTCAGGGTCAAAAAAAGCGCCGAGACCCCTCAGCCCGGGTTCCGCTTCAGGGTAGTCTGCCAGGTATCCGCAAGTGTCGGCGTGGGGGTTATCGGTGAGCAGGGCATACATACAGTCGGAGCGCATATAAATGTCCCGCTCATCGGGGTGAAAACCGTAGCCGCCGTCCCAGTTGATGCCATGTAGCCGCAGGGCCAGCGCCGCGACGGCGATGGCCGCCAACACGAAGAACGGCCAGGAAACCCGGCCGTTCAAAGTGCAGTACCGGCTAAAATTAGCCAAAGGGGACATAAAAGCCACTGAGAAGTCTTTACCCCCGAATCTCTACGCGCTCCCTTCAGAAATTGAGTTTAGATGCCCTTCTCGCTCATCATGGCTGCCAAGTCGGCGGTGCGGCAGGAGTATCCCCACTCGTTGTCGTACCAGCCCATAATTTTCACCATCCGGTCGGCCATCACGATGGTGGACAGGGCATCGAAGATGCAACTGTGCGGGTTGCCGCGGAAGTCCGAGCTGACTAGAGGTTCGTCGCAGTATTCCAGTATGCCCTTGAGTTCGTTCTCAGCGGCCTTCTGGAAGGCGGCGTTCACATCGGCAACAGATACGTCGTGAGCCACCTGAGCGGTGAAGTCAGTGATGGAGCCGGTAGCGGTTGGCACTCGGAAGGCCATGCCATGTAGTTTGCCGTTCAATTCAGGCAAAACCAGCCCCACAGCGCGGGCTGCGCCGGTGCTGGTGGGGATGATGTTCATCGCCGCCGCCCGCGCCCGCCGCAGGTCGCCGTGGCGTTGGTCCAAGATGGCCTGATCGTTGGTATAGGAGTGGATGGTGGACATCAATCCATGCTCCACCACGAACTGGTCATGCAGCACCTTAACCATCGGTGCGAAGCAGTTGGTGGTGCAGGAGGCGTTGGAGACGATTGTGTGCTTGTCGGCGTCATACAGGTGGTCGTTGACGCCAAACACCAGCGTCAGGTCTTCGCCGCGAGCCGGCGCGGATATGATGACCTTCTTGGCGCCTCCCGTCAGGTGGCCGGATGCCTTCTCGGCGTCGGTGAAGATGCCGGTCGATTCGACTACCAGGTCAACGCCCATCTCGCCCCATGGAATGGCCGACGGGTCGCGCTCGGAAAATACCTTGATGCTACGCCCGTCCACCACCAAATCGCCGTTGTTGGCTTCCACTTTGCCGGGATAGCCTCCGTAGTTGGTATCATATTTGAGCAGATGGGCGTTGGTCTCGGCGTCGGTTAGGTCATTGACCGCCGCCACTTCCACCTTGCCCTCGTTGCGCTCCTGATTGGCTCTAAGCACCAGCCTGCCGATTCGTCCAAACCCGTTGATTCCAATCCGCGTAACCATGATTTACCTCTGCGTCGCAAACTGCGAGTATTCTACACTATGGCTCAGCCCGATCAGATGCCTACCATTCCGAGCCCACATTATTCCAGGGCCCGCCCCAAATACTCAAAGGCCGACGTGCTGGCGTATACCGCCTCATCCCCCAGCTCCCTCTCAATACGTAGCAGGCGGTTGTATTTGGCGACCCGTTCGGAACGCGCCGGCGCGCCTGTCTTGATCTGGCGCACGTCCCAGCCCACGGCAAGATCGGCGATAGTGGTGTCTTCCGTCTCTCCGGAACGGTGACTCATTACCGCGCCCCACCCGGCGGCGCGGGCCATGTCCAGCGCTTGGCGGGTTTCGGTAAGGGTGCCTATCTGATTGGGTTTCAGCAGCACGGCGTTGCTGGCCCGCTCTTCAATGCTGCGGCTGATGCGGGCGATGTTGGTGACCAGCAAATCGTCCCCTACCAATTGTACCGAGTCGCCAAGCCGCTCCCGCATCGCCTTCCAGCCGTCCCAATCGTCTTCGGACAGGCCGTCCTCAATGCTGATGACAGGATATTCCCGGACCCATTCATCATACAGGCCGATGAGTTCGGCAGAGGATAGCGTCGTGCCTTCCCGCTCCAGCACGTAACTGCCCGTCGCGGCCCCGCCTTCATCAGGCACATAAAGCTCGGTGGCGGCTACATCCAGCCCCAAGTAAACGTCGCGGCCCGGATGATAGCCTGCCGCTTCCACTGCCTTTAGCACCAGTTCCAGCGCGTCGCGGTTGGACGGCAACGACGGCGCGAAACCGCCTTCATCCCCCACGTTCAGGCTATGGCCCCCGGCGTGGAGCAACGAGCGAAGCGACTGGTATATCTCGGTTCCGGCTCGCAACGCATCGGAAAAGGCAGGCATACCCACCGGCAGAACCATAAATTCCTGAATGTCGGCGGAGTCGGAAGCGTGCCTCCCTCCGTTCAGGATGTTGAACATCGGCACTGGCAGACTGACCGGCCCATCACCCGCCAGGTAACGCCACAGGTTGACGCCTCTACCATTTGCTCCAGAGATGGCGGCCGCGGCATGGGCCACCGCCAGCGACACTGACAAGATGGCATTGGCGCCCAGCCGGCCCTTGTTCGGAGCGCCATCCAGCGCACACAACCCCTCGTCTATGTCCCCCTGTTCCAGCGGCGACCACCCCGTCAGCCAGGGGCGGATTGTATCGTTCACGTTGGCTACGGCCTGCAACACCCCGCGGCCGCCAAAGCGGGCGGCGACGCCGTCACGCAACTCCACCGCTTCATAGCTACCGGTGCTGGCCCCTGACGGAACGAGGGCGCGGCCCATAATACCGTTGGATAGGCGCACCTCGGCTTCAACGGTGGGATTTCCGCGGGAATCCAGGACTTCCCGTCCCAGAACGGACTCGATGAAAATGCCGCCTGTATCGCCGCTCATGCCGCTGCCTTCACTTATGCCCCGATTGCATCAGGGCGACTTTGGAGCTGAGTTTCTATGCGCTTCGAGACTCCGCTGCGGCTATAGCTTTTTCCACGGCATCCGCCGGATCGGCGGCGCGAATAATGCTGTCGTGAATGAGCGTCCCTTCGCCCGTGGCAGTCAAGGGCCAAGTGCTAAGCCCCACTACTGGAATCCGGGCGTCAAGGGCGTAGGCAATTTCGCAAAGCGTCCCGAAAGCCCCGCCGACCGCAATTACCGCCGCCCCGGTATGCACCACGATGACGTTACGGGAGTAGCCCATCGTGGTGACAATCGGAATGTCCACGTACTGATTGGCGTCGGTAGGCACCCGGCCGGGCAATATCCCGATGGTGGCTCCGCCCTCGGACTTGGCCCCTCGGCATACGGCCTCCATAACGCCGCTGAGACCGCCGCACACTACCGTCGCACCGCGCCGGGCCAACTCTCGCCCAACGCCCTCGCCCAAGTCTATGAGTTCCTGGCTCGGGGGGTTGCTGCTGCCAATTACGGCGATAATCATGGCAAAATGGCCTTGCTTGCTGCGTCAATCGTATCCAGCAGCGGGGAAGGATATACGCCAATCCAGAACACTGCCAAGAGTCCGGCTCCCAAAACTATCATAACCGTAACCGACGGGCGGCGTCCCAAGTCCGGGTGAGTCTCGAACTGCGCCGCGCCGTAGCGGCGGGCCGGCGGCGTTTCGTGTTCGTCGTCGTGGCCGTCAGTATCGCCGCCGTGTCCCGCGTCAATATGTTCATAGCCGTATCCATGTCCGTAAGCCGGTTCGCCCTCCGCAGGCGCAATATACATCTGCCGGATTACCTGAAGGTAGTAGTATAGCGAGACCAGGCTGGCGAACACCGCCAGGCCGGCCAGCCACAGAAAACCCTCATCGGCAACGGCGGTGAACAGGTAGAACTTGATGGCGAAACCGGCAAATATGGGCAACCCGGCCAGCGAAAACATACCGATGCCAATTGAGGCCGCCAGGAACGGCTGTGTCCCGCCCAGCCCGGCCAGATCAGACATCATCTCCTTGCCGGTCATATTAAAGAAGGAAATCAACCCGCCAAACACCACGAAGTTGGTCACGGAATAGCCCACCAAATACAGCATCACGCCGTTGGAGGGCAGGTTGGAGTCCAGCGACAGCGCGGCGACCCCGGCCAGGATAAACCCGCTGTGGCCGATACTGGAATAGGCCAGCAACCGTTTCAGGTTGCGCTGCGCTAGGGCCACCAGGTTGCCCACCATCATCGTGACCGCGGCCAGCACCGCCAGGATCAATTGCCATTGCTCCCAGCGGTCGCCCGCCGGCACGAACCCCTCCGCCGTCAGCCGCAGCACCAGCGCGAAGGCCGCCGCCTTGGAACCAATGGACAGGTAAGCGGTGATGGGATAGGGCGCGCCTTCGTAAACGTCCGGCGCCCACATATGGAACGGCACCGCCGCCACCTTGAAGCCTAGACCAACCATGATGAGCGCCACTCCCACCCACAGAGACGGACTTACCGCATCGGCCGCGGCCAGCCCTGCGGCAATGGCCTCAAATTTGGTCACTCCCAGAACGCCATAGACCATACTGACGCCGTACAGCAGGATGGCGGAGCTGAAGGCGCCGACAATGATGTATTTCAGCCCTCCCTCGTTGGACTTGGCGCTGTCGCGGGCGTAAGCCGCCAGCACGTACAGGCTGAAACTCAGCAGCTCCAGGGCGATATAGGCTGTCAGCAATTCCCGCGCTTGAGCCATCACGTTCATGCCCAACACGGAGAACAGCACGATCCCGTAGAACTCTCCCTTGTGTTCAAGATGCTGGCTCACGAAGTCCAAGGAACTCAGGATGATAAACACCCCGATGCCCATGAAGAGCACCTTGAACCACAGCGAAAAGTCGTCCACCGCCAGCAGCCCGTCGTATAGCGTCTCCTCTACGCCCCACAGCATAATTACCGACACGGCAATCAGCGCCAGCAGCCCGGCGATGGACAGCCACCCCAGCAGGTGCTTCCGGCCCTCGGGCAACACTAGGTCTGCCGCGAACACTAAGAAGGCCAAGCCCGCCAAGGCGAACTCCGGCGTGAGCAGGTCGAGATTTGAGGTTAGCGACACGGCAACCTAGACTCCAGGTATGGTGGTTACGCTGACGTTAATCACCCGCATCATGGGTTCCGGCCAAACGCCAACGAAGATTATTACCAGTACGAAGGCGCCTGCCACCGACTTTTCCAGCACTCCGGCATCGGACAGCCCGGCCCCCCCGTATTTTTCTAAAAACGTGGCATCCGGCTCGCCAAAGAAGGTGCGCGCCAGCAGCCTCAGGATGTATACGGCAGTAATGGCCGCACCAATAACCGCCAGGATAGCCAAAGGCAGGTAGGTGCGGAAAACCCCGGTGAACACCATAAACTCCGCAATAAATCCGCTCATCCCCGGCAGTCCCAGAGAGCACAGCCCGGCGATGGCGAAGAAGAAACTGGTTACGCCCATCCGCCCGAACAGCCCGTTCAGCACATTGATGTCCCGAATATGCGTCCGGTCGTATATCGCCCCCACCAGCGCGAACATCAGGGCGGTCATCACCCCATGAGAGAACATTTGCAACACAGCCCCGCCCATGCCGATGCTGTCCAGAGTGGCGATGCCCATCAGCACATAGCCCATGTGGCTGACGCTGGAGTAACCGATAATATATTTCAAGTCCTGCTGCGACATCGCCGAGACCGCGCCATAAAGCACGTTGACCGTGCCCAATGCAATCAGCACCGGCATCCAGTTATCCGCCCCTTCCGGCAACAGAAAAATGCCCACGCGGATGATGCCGTAGGCCCCCAGCTTCATCAGCACCCCGGCGTGGAGCATGGACACCGCCGTGGGCGCCGCCACGTGTCCGTCGGGCGACCACGTATGGAACGGCCAGAGGCCCGCCAGTGAGCCGAACCCCACCATGAACAGTGGGAACACCAGCGTCTGGAAGGTGCTGTCGAACCGTCCATCCTCGGCCATCTGCGCCAGCGTTTGCAGCGAGAACGTCCCGTCGCCCTGTCCCGACGCCTCGGCGTAAACCGCCAGTATGCCCACCCAGATGAGTATGCTGCCGGCAACGAGGAAGATGATGAGCTTCATCGCGCCGTATTCCTTGGTTCGCAGGAAGGTGCCGAAGTCGGTGCTGCTGCCCCACACTCCTATGAGCAGATACATCGGCAACACGGCCAGTTCGTAGAAGAAGAAGAGGAAGAACAGGTCCCGCACCACGAACACGCCGTATACCCCGGCGGCGAGAGCCAGCAACAGCACGAAAAACTCGCGCGTGCGGTAAGTAATGTTCTGCGAGATGATGACCCCGCCCATCAGCACGATGCCGTTGAGCACCACCAGCGGAGCCGCGATTCCGTCAACGCCCAGCGCCAAGCTGATGTCCAGCGGCCCCGGCAGCCATTCGTAGGTGCGGATGAACTGGAAGCCGCCTGCGTTGTAATCGTACCGGGCGAAGATAAGCACCGACAAGACCAGCGATATTGCGCCGATGAACAGCGCGAAATACCAAGAGTCCTTGGGGCGGTCGCCGGGCATAAACATCATCAGCCCAGCCCCGGCCAGCGGCACCAGAATCAGCAGCAGCAGCGCAACGCTGTCTAAGTTGCTCACGGCTTCACCGGTGAGGCAGGGAATAGGAGTGAGCGGAGAGAAGCTGCCTTGTTCTCATTTCTCACTGCTCTGCGCTCACTCCTATTCACGAAGTAGCCAGCCACCAAAAGATGCCCAGTCCCAAGATGCCCAGCGTCATCGCCAGCGCGTAGCTGTACAGATGCCCCGTGACGTGCAGCCGCAGGACAATGCCCAACCGCCTCACCGTGTCCGCCGGGCCGTTGATTGCTATGTCGTTGACGATGGCCCGGTCAAAGAAACCGATGAAACCGGCCAAGACCAGCACCACCCGGTCAATCGTCCATTGATAGACTTCATCGAAGTAATACTTGTTCTCCACCAAGCGCAGCAACGGGGCGAACCTCTCTCGAAGGGAGGCTAAGGATACGCTTCCCCGCTCGTAAACTAGGTAAGCGAATACGAACGAGCCGACTGCCATCACCGCCGACAGAATCCCAATCCACCAAGTGAACTCAAATCCGTGGCCTTTGTGGTAGAAAACGAAGTAGCCGAACCCGCCGAAGGCCCCCGGCCAATTGAAACTGATGAACCCGAAGCCCACTGCCAGAATCGCCAGCAACACCAGCGGCACGGTCATAACCGCCGGCGATTCGTGGGTATGCTCCAATTCGCGGGGCAGCCTGCCGAAAAAAGTGGCGAAAAGCGCCCGGCCCATGTACAGCGCGCTCAATAGCGCCGTTATCAGCGCGAATACGATGAACACGGGGTTGCGTCCGTGGCTCACCGCTTGCAATATCTCGTCCTTGCTCCAGAACCCGGCCAGGATGGGTATGCCGCCCAGGGACATTGCGCCTATCGCAAACACGATGGTGGTAACCGGCATCACCCGGCGCAGTCCACCCAGTTTGGAGATTTCCTGCTCCTCTGTGCTGTGGATGACGCTGCCGGCCCCCAAAAACAGCAACGCCTTGGCGAACCCGTGGGCCAGCAAGTGGAATATAGCGGCAGTATAGCCAAAGGCCCCCAGCGACAGCATCATCAGCCCCAAATGGCTAACCGTCGAGTATGCCAATATGCGCTTTATGTCCGTTGCCGCCAGCGCAATTGTGGAAGTCACCAGAGCCGTGACCAGCCCCACGATAGCCACCACCAGCAACGGCACGGCATCGTAAGCCTCAAACAGCGGGAAGGCGCGGGCCACCAGGAACACCCCGGCGACCACCATCGTCGCGGCGTGTATCAGCGCGCTAACCGGCGTTGGCCCCTCCATTGCGTCCGGCAGCCAAACGTGGAAGGGGATCTGCGCCGACTTGCCCATAGCGCCCAGGAACAACAGCAGGGCGGCGGCGATGGACACCCCCTCGCTCATCGTTCCGGCCTGCACCGCAGCGAAGGCGTCGGTCATGCTGAAGGTGCCAACCTCCCGCCACAGCAGCAGGATGCCCACGAGCAGCCCAACGTCGCCTATCCGGGTAACAATAAACGCCTTCTTGGCCGCCTCCCGCGCCGCGGGGCGCTCGTGCCAGAACCCGATGAGCATATATGAACATACGCCCACCAGCTCCCAGGCCACGTAGAGCAACAGGAAGCTGTCGGACAGGATGATAGTCAGCATCGAGGCGGCGAACAGCGCGTGGACTGCGAAGTACCAGTTGATTCGCGGGTCGCCGCGCATATAACCCAGCGAATAAATCTGCACCATCAGGGCCACGAAGGTGACCAACCCCAACATAGCGATGGTCAACGGATCAACAAAGAAGCCCCAGGTCAGGGCCACGCTGCCGAGTTCATCAGGCAGCCCGGCGTTGAACCAGGTCCGTTCATAGTTGCAGGTCAGGGCTTCAGTTCCTGCGGCTATGTAGCATTGTTCCGTTGCAGTGGAAGCGTCCATCCACCCGAACAGCGCGATCCAGAAAAAAACGAACCCGGCGGCGATGGCGGGAATAGACAGCAGCGCGCCCCCCGGCATTCTAAATATGCGGGGCAGCCGGTTGCCGATGACCACAATGATCGGCGCGACAGCAAAGCTGAACACCGGAATCAGCCAGGCCCACTGCATCAGCAGGACGCTCCCGTTGCCTTAGCCCTCATTCCGGCTGGTTGAATGCGCAAGAATGTTCCTACCATTTCATCAAATCAATTTCGTCCACGTTCACAGTGGAACGGTTGCGGTACATCCTCAGGATGATGGCCAGGGCCAAGCCAACCTCGGCCGCGGCTACGGTGATGATGAAAATTGCGATGAGCTGCCCATCAAAACTGCTGAAGCTGCCAAATCCTTCCATGTGAGAGGCCGCCGCTATCAAGTTGATGTTGACCGCGTTCAGCATCAACTCGATGGACATCAGTATGAGCACAGCACTGCGCCGCGCCAAAACACCGTACAGCCCAATGACGAACAGGGCGGCGCTCAGGAGTTGGAACCAGACCAGATCAACCACAGCCTAGTTCTCCCCCGGCCCGGAGCGGGCGATGATTATGGCCCCTATCAAGGACACCAGCAACACCAGAGAGGCAATTTCGAAAGGGACGGCCCAAGTGGTGAACAGCGACTTGCCGATGTCGGTAAACGCGGCATTCTGCCCTTCTGTATCACGCACTGCGTTAATCAGGAACGCCGGAACCAGCACGCCCAGCAGCCCCAACGCCGCCGCCGCCGCCAGCGGCCATTGCTTGTTGTCGGAAGTGCGCGGATACTCGGCGCTACGGGTAAGCATTATGGCGAATATCAGCACGATGACGATGGCCCCGCCGTATATCAGCACCTGCACCAACGCCAGGAACTCGGCGTAAAGCGTCAGGTAGACGCCCGCCACTGCCACCAACGATACCAGCAACGCCAGCGCCGCGTGGACCACGTTTCGGGACGTTACGACCGCCAGCCCACCACCCAGGGTGACCACAGCCAGCACTATGAACAGGGCCAAAGACATCTAGTGAACCGTCATTTCCTTAGAGTGTGTCCTGAAATTCCCTCTCCCTCCGGGGGAGGGTTAGGGTGGGGCGCATCTATTTCCCGCGTTTCGTCGGCGGAACCCAGTCGGTTTCCTGCTGGTGCTTCCAGCCCAGTTCCAGCAGCGAAGGCAGGTCCACTCGGTCGCCGTTGCGGACGAACGTGCTCATCTCGTGTTCATGAGACATTACGATGGCGTCAAAGTTACACCACTCGACGCATATTCCGCACAAGATACAGCGGTTGAGGTTTATCTCGAAGCTCTCCACTATTTTGCGGCGGGTGCTTTTGCCCTCGGCTTGCAGGGGGTTATCCTGCATCGTCGCTGACATACACTGCGTCGGACAGTGACGTATGCAGACCATGCAGCTCGTGCAGTAGGGTTCGCCAACATCATCGTCCCAAGTCAACGCCGGGAAGCCCATGAAACGGTCCTGCACCGGCGTCGGCGCTTCCTCCCGCTGCAACAAGTTGCCAGTGGCCGGATACTGCCTGGTTACCGGCTCTCGCAACCCCTTGGCCGACGAGAGCAGGGTTATGAACATACCCTTTACGCTGTTCCACATATCAGTCTCCTGAGTTGACTCCGGACTCAGCCCGTTGCCGACGGCGCGAGGCCATCAGCGCCTCCTGTCGCGCCCTCACCTGGGCTACCCGGCTGGCCGGGCCAGCCATCCGGCGGTAGATTGCGTATGCCACCCACACCAGACCCGCCAGCGACATCAGCGTCAGCGACCAGGCCGGCCACCCGTAAAACTGGTAGATGGCGGTCATCACAACAGTCAGGAAAGATAGCGGAACGACCACCTTCCAGGCGAAGGCCATCAACTGGTCAATGCGCAGCCTCGGAAAGGTTCCCCGTATCCAGAAAATAACCAGTATGACCAAGTAGACCTTGAACAAGAACCAGATGATGGCCCAGTAGCCCGACAGCCCAGGCCCAAGCCAGCCTCCAAAGAACAGTATGACCGTCAGCGCGGCGATAGCGAAGGTATTGATGTACTCGGCCAGGAAGAACAGCGACCAGTGGGCCCCGCTGTACTCGACAAACGGCCCGCCCACGATTTCGGACTCGGCGAAATATATGTCGAAGGGCGTCCGTCCCACCTCGGCCAGTCCGGCGATGAAAAACACCACCAATCCCAGCGGCTGCACCAGCGCGAAGGGGTAGCTGCTCTGCTGCGCCACGATTTCCCGCAAGTCCAGCGACTGCGCCAGCATCGCCACCGATACCGCCACCATGATGATGGGGATTTCGTAGCTAACCAGTTGCGCCGCCGCCCGTAGTCCGCCCAGCGTGCCGTACTTGTTGGCCGACCCCCAGCCTGCCAGCACCAGCCCCAAGATTCCGATGACCGAGAAGGCGATGATGTAGAACAAACCCAGATCCAAGTTCTTGATAACGGCATTCTGGGATCCGGGAATGGTCACCCAAATCATAAATGCCGACAGCATCACGATGATCGGCGCGCCCCAGAATATAGCCTTCTCCGACGATGTGGGGATGATGTCTTCCTTGATTATCAGCTTGAGGGCATCGGCGATGGGCTGCATCAGCCCCATTGGGCCGCTGCGGGTCGGCCCCAGCCTCCGCTGCAACCGCCCCAAAGCCTTGCGCTCCAGCCAGGTCAGCGACAGCACGACGATAGACAGGGCGTTGAACATCAGGAACAGGCCAAGCACAATCCAGCCCAAGTCGGCCCAAGAGATAAACAGAAGCATGGGCATCAGCGGTCAACCTCGCCCATCACAATGTCCAACGACCCCAGGATTACCACCGAATCGGCCACCCAAGTATCGATTAGCATATGACGAATAGCCGAAAGATTGCAGAAAGAGGGCGGGCGTACCTTGAGGCGATAAGGGCGGTCGGCTCCGTCGCTCACCAGATAGACCCCAATTTCGCCGCGGGGATTTTCTGCCCGCACATAGACTTCGCCGGCCGGGGGGCGCAGCAGACGGCGGCTGCCGCCCGGCGCCGAGTTGATGGCAAGCAACGGAGAGTTGCTCACCATCCACTCTCCGCTATTCACTCTTTCGCTCCAGTGAGCCATCGCCTGTTCGACAATGCGAATGGACTCGTGGCACTCCTGTACCCGCAGGTAATAGCGATCCCAGCAGTCGCCGTCAAGACCGATAGGCACATCAAAGTCGAAGCGGTCGTAAATGGAGTAGGGCGCCGCCTTGCGCACGTCATAATCCACGCCCGACGCCCGCAGGCAAGGCCCGGTCAGCCCATAGTCAATGGCGTCTTCGGCGGTGATCGGGGAGACGTCCTTGAGGCGCGCCAGGAAAATCTCGTTGAAACTGAGCAACTTGTCTGATTCTTCCAGGTCTTCCTGAATCAGAGGCATCAACTGGCGGAGGCGGGGCATGAAGTCTTCCGGCACGTCTTCCTTGAGGCCTCCGACGCGGAAGTAGTTGTGCATCATACGGGCGCCGGACACTGCCTCAAAGAACCCTTGAATGCGCTCGCGGCCCCGGAAGCAAAACATTGAGGGAGTCATCGCTCCGGCGTCCAGCCCCATAGTGGCTATGAACAACAGGTGGCTTGCGATGCGGTTCAGTTCACAGAGTATGACCCGCACGTACTCCGCCCTTTCCGGGACTTCCAGCCCCATCAGCTTCTCAACGGCGCGGCAATAGATGTGTTCGTTGTTGAAGTTGGCGATATAGTCCAGCCGGTCGAACAGCGTAATCACCTGGTGGTACTGCTCGCCCTCGCACAGCTTCTCCGAGCCACGATGCAGATAGCCGATGTGCGGCACGATATCCACGACTTTCTCGCCATCAACCCACAGCACCATGCGGAAAACGCCATGCGTCGAGGGATGCTGCGGCCCCATGTTGAGCAACATCTCAATCGGTTCGGCGTTAGAGGTTACGTTTCTGGCAGCTTCAACCATTACTACGCAATGACGCGGTGATTTTTGATTTGAGGCGTTTGCCTAGAGTATCACTATGTCCGGCCCTTCCACCGGCTTGACTTCGTTGCTCATCCACACCCCGTCTCCGGTACAAGGATCGGGGTCGAAATAAAATCCGGCTTCGATAAGGGCTTCATCCAGCGCGCCCAGATTATCGCAGTCTTCCAAGTATTCCGCCACCTGCTGGCGGAGCGCGTTTCGCGCATCCTCCGGCGTATCCCCGAAAGCCGTAATCAGCAACTCCGGGCAAGCTGCCTGGAATGACTCTCCGGCCTTCGATTCTTCAATCTGGTATACAACCCTGTCTATCAAGTTTCCCCTTGCCCGACATCTGTCAAACACTCACTATGGGGTACAAACTCCAGTTCTAATTCGGTGTCGTCGTCTATTTGCGGGAACCCGGCCTCGGCCAAGACCCGCGCCATGCTCTCAGCGCAATCCTGGCTGGAAATCCAAGACAGCATGGCCTGAACCAGTTCTTCCAAGGCTGAATCCGGAGACTCCCCTTCACCCTGCGGCATTTGCGCAAATGGCGAGGTGCCCTCGATCCGGGCCACAAACCTGTCATCCTCCCGCTCCACCCGCGCGGTTAACGTCAGACGCTCCATATCCCCATTTCGCATAGATTCACCGGGCATACAGAATAAAAATCATCATCTTGTGTATTCTGTGAATTGAATCTATGTCTTTAACTGTCAGAACTCGCGGTACTCGTAGAATTGAATCTATGTTTTTAACCGTCAGAACTCGCGGTACTCGTAAAAGGGAAATTCCTTGCGCCCCGGATACCCTTCGAACCCGTCATAAAGCAACAAGGGCGACAGGTCTGGGTGTCCATTGAAAACCACGCCGAACAAGTCGTGCGCTTCCCGCTCATACCAATCTGCTGCCCGCCATATCGAGGTGACCGACGGCACCACCGGGTCATCGTAAGGGGCCTCTGTCTTCAAAACAATGGTCCGCTCAGGATCCAGCGACTGCAACACATACACCATTTCCAACCGCCCTACTTGTGCCGATGCGGCGGCCTCTTCCGTTGCTTCCCTTCCTGCATGGCCGGGCCTTCCTCCGCCGCCCCGCGCTTGTGATGTGGCCGGCGGATAATCGACGGCCGTCAGGCAGAGCAGCATCCTGCCGCCGATACGTCCGTCGTTTTTCATAGCGCGGCAAACATCGAGAATATGCTGCCGTTCCACGGTGACTTGAGGGAGATCGCTGAGAGCTCCGGGCTGTGGGTGATAGTCGCGCAGTACATCCAGGGCAGAATCCAGCAGAGCGCGTCCGTCGACGTTCAGGGAACTGAGATCCGCCCCTTCCGTCAGCTCCTCTACTTCTTCCGGGTGGCCTTCTTCGGATGTTGTCCCAAGCTCGGTCATTCTGATTCCTGCGCCTGCCGAAGGGCCGAGGGACTGCCGGCGTCCTGCATGATTTTTTCCTGGAGTTTCAGGATGCCGTAGAGCAACGCCTCCGGGCGGGGCGGGCATCCTGGAACGTACACATCCACCGGGATAATATGATCAACACCCATCACTACCGAGTAGGAGCGGTAATACGGCCCGCCATTGGTAGCGCAACTTCCCATTGCGATGACCCACTTGGGTTCTGGCATCTGTTCGTAGAGCAGCCGGATGGGTTCCGCCATTTTCTTGACCACCGTGCCCGCCACAATCATCACGTCGGACTGGCGCGGTGAAGGCCAGGTCACCACGCCGAACCTGTCGAAGTCGTGGTGGGCCATGTAGGTGGAAATCATTTCGATAGCGCAGCAGGCCAGCCCGAAGCTGAGCGTCCACAAAGACGACTTGCGGGCCATGGCGAAGAGCTGGCCGGTGGTCGTGGTGATGACGCCGGGCGCCCGCGACCCTACCGTCTGATCGAACAGGCTGCGGCCGGGCCGATTGCCGGTTCCCATCTCGATCTGCACAGTCTGACCTGAGCTTGCCGAGGGCAGAATTATTTCTGCCATTCAAGAACCCCCTTGCGCCAGGCGTACACTATGGCAAAGCCCAGCACCGCCAAGAACAGCATCATGGCATAAAAGGGCAGAGACGTAACCTGATCTTGCAGGAATATCACTGCCCACGGAAACAGGAACACTGCCTCAACGTCAAAAATCAGGAACAGGATGGCGAAGATATAAAAGCGGACATTTATGTTAGACCAGATATACGGGGTCGCCGGAATCCCACACTCGTAGGTAGTCAGCTTAGTTTCTGATTTCCGCCGGGCCGACAGAAACTGCGATGCACTGAACATCCCGATGATGGCCGCCACGGCAACCAGCGCCGAAAGCGCCACCGCAGTCCAGTTCTCGGTAAAAATTTCCGGGTTGAAGATGTCCAGCAGCATAGATTTAGCCGCTCACCAAGCCGGAGGCAGGTTTCTTGCGAAAAATTCTGCCCTGCCTGCGCTGAATCTTAAGATAGATCCCATTGACCTTCCAAGCGGACGGGAATATAACAAAGCGCCCGTTGAGTGTCAATTAAGCCAAAGCTGAATAATAAGGCAACGAAGGCTAACCGCCGCCCTGACTCTGCCGCAATTCACTGGAAGAAATGTCCCGCCGGAACTCCCCTTCCGGTATCTCAGAAAACATAGGCGCAAACCCGGCCGGAATATCCACCCCGGCCAGTGTCCGAAAATTCCCACCCTCGGCCCGCCCGGCTACCAGAAACCTCGCCCCGCCTGCCATCATCTCGGCCAGAGCCAGCATCATCTGCGCCTCGCCTCCATAGTAGCGGGGCGCCACCAGCCTCACCGTCGTATCCCAGCCCTGCACGAAGGCTCGCCCCGGGAACAGGGCCGCCTTCTTCCGAAATGTTTCAGCGCGGGTCAAGACTACCGTATCCTTCGGTTCGAACTGCCCCAACCGCCTCAGTATTTCGGCCTTTTCCAACGGCGGCTTGTCCACGTTGGTCACCGACAATTCGAAGGCTCCCGCGTCTTGAGCGCCACCGAAGAAGCCGGTAGACCCCGTGAAGCGGGTTGCCGTTTCCATCATTCCCCTGTGCCCGGCGTGCAGCGGGTTGAAGGAGCCGGGCAGAAGTATCGAAGGAACTTCGCCCTCCACCTCCATACCACCGTCAGGGCGGCGTACCACCCACCGGACATCTCCGGCCAGCAATTCCTCCAAGGGTTCCGGGCGGGCAATGCGCTCCACCTCCAGGGAGTCCCCCTCTGTGAGACCTGGCTCCAGCCCCGGAGTCAGCCCTGAAAATTCCGAAAGCGCCTGCACTATCAGGCGGCTAACCACGTCTTCTTCTCCAGCCCGATCCCGCAGCCCCTTGTGAAAAGTGAGAGACCATGTTGCGATTCTGGTATCGTCCCACGCCGACACGAAGGCCCGATGGTCACCTCTCCGGTAACGGTCAGTGGCAATGGCGGCAGCGCAGGCCAAGCCCACGGCAGGAGAGTCGTCCTCAAGCTGAGAGCGCGCCCGCTCATAAGCGCGGCGCGCCAACTGCCGCGCCGTTTCCGCCGCCGCCGACTGGGCAGGCTCAAATCCCAAAAAATCCCGCATCGCCAGCCGCCCGTAAGGAACCGCCACTTCCAGGATGGTGCGCGACGCCCCACTCACGCCCAGCAGCCAGGCCACTGCCTGCGTGCCGGCCCCTGAAACCGCCAGCACGGTCTTGTGCGGTGTATCGTGAAGCTGTTGGATATACGGGCGCATCGTTTCCATATTGCTGGACAAGGATATCCTCCGGTATGAGCTAATGGAGCAGTGTGTCGCTAATTCAGCTTACGCAGAGGGATAGCCTATCCTGCGCATATTGGCGCGGGAAAAGGCTACTTCAGCGGTCTGTTTTTCGCTGTAGGCTCGCATCCATTCCTCCGGCATCCGCAAGCGGGCATCCCGCCACCACAGAGGCTGCCCGTCGCAGACCGTAAACCCGTCCACCACCTCGGCCAAGAAGCAGGTTAAATCGCCGCCGTCCATGGCGTTGACCACGCGGCAATCCAGCCATCCCCAGCAATCGGTGAAGAGCGGGCTGCCGGTTTCCCCAGCTCTGTAGCCTAGCCCCTCCATCTTGTCGCAATCGCGCCCGGAATTCATTCCAAACCGGTCAATCCACTCCAGTTGGTCAGATCTCGGAAAATTCAGTGCGAAAGCCTCGCTTCCCGCTATCATTTCGTGGCTGTGATTCGTCTTGTATATCTGGGTTATAACCCTGGGGCGCTCCGCTACAATAGACGCGCCGCCGATGGACACGCAAATTTGGGCGTTGTCTTGCCCCCGCCAGTGACTCGAAACCGCGGCGATGGGCGACCACAGGTTGCCCATAATAGGCTCGATTTTGCTGTAGTCCATTCTGATTTCCAGCCCCCTGAGCCAGTCTGATCCCAGTATAGCAGCAGGGGCGCATCATCTGTGAAGCAGAGCGCCTCTTACCAATGTGAAGCAGAGCGCCGCTTACCAATCTGGCGAGTGATCCTTCACATCGTTGTGAGTCAGCCGCTGCTGGTTGCTGCCGTCAGCGTCCATAGCGAAGATATCGCTTTCACCGTGGAGGACGGAAACGAAGGCGATCCGATTGCCGTCGGGAGACCACACCGGCTGGCTATCCTCCACTTCGTTCCTGGTCAGCCGTTGCGGCGGGTCGTCTTCGTCGGTTTCGTAGACGTAAATCTCCGGGTTGCCGTCACGTTCCGACACATAAACCAGCGTATCGCCGTCAGGCGCCCAAGCCGGGGAATGGTCGGCTTCCGGGGACGCAATCAGCGGTTCGATTTTCACCGGCTCGCGCCAGTCGTCATCTTTGGGCTGCAACAGGTAAATGTCGCGGTTGCCCTCGACGTTACGCACGAAGGCTATTGCGTCTCCGTCGGGCGACCACACCGGAGCCAGGTCGTTTTCCCCGGTTAGTCGCAACAGATCAACGCCGTTTGGATTCCGCAGCCACAAACCTTGCGTGTCCACGTTCCCTCGCTGGGAGAACACCAGCCACTCGCCATCAGGCGACCAGTCGCCCAAAAATTCCTCAGCTCCGGTGGTAGTGATGCGAGCCGGCCGGCCTTCCGCGTCGTTCTCTGATTCCAACGCCACCACATAAACGTCGGACTGGCCGTCCACTTCCGCAACATAGGCGACCCGCCCGCCGTCCGCAGTCCAGAGGGGTGCTTCCTCGTTGCCGCTTTGGGAAGCGAGACGGCGGACGTCTTCACCTCCGTCAATGCTCACTACGAAGATATCTAGGTTGCCGGCTCCCGCACTAGCGGAAGAGGCGGCAGACACAAAGGCGATGCGCTTGCCATCGGGAGACCACCGAGGGCCGGACTCCAATGATGACGGGCGGCGCGAAACCGGAGCGGAATCTCCAGAGTCCGGGGCGACCACATAGATTTCCGAGTCTTTGTCCATTTCCGAGACGTAAACAATCCCCTGAGCCGAAGCGCCGCACGCTATGACGCCCACAAGAATCGCCGACCCAAGAGCCAGGGCAATCTTTTTCCATGTATCCCGCATCGCTATATCCCGCATCGCTCATACTCCGCATTGTTCCGCGCTCAGCATCCCAATTTAGTGGAATTATAGCTAAGCCAACGCAGGGTTACAGGTTCCAAGAGGACGCGAATTCCCCTTTTTGTCTGAATTAGGTTTACCGCCTTTGAGTATTCTCGAGGTTCCCTATCCGGTAAATCCTGATTCAGAAAGACCGGAAAGCCAAGTCCGTATTGACAGCGTACCCGCCCCTAACTAGCATTACTGCAACAAACAATGGCTTGGCCCGCCTTAGCCGGGCCGGGGGGAGGCATTTCGATGAAAGTGTTAGTCGGGGCGACCCTGATAGACGGAACCGGCGGCCCTCCCCTGCCTGATGCCGTGGTGTTGCTGGACGGCGAGCGCATAGAGGCAGCGGGGCCGCGCGGCTCGGTTAACATCCCCCCCGATGCCGAGGAAATAGACCTTACCGGCCTGACCCTGCTGCCCGGCCTCATTGACACCCACGATCATCTGGCCGACAAGAATTACAGCCTGCTTTCCCGCTGGGAAATCGAGGAACCCGCATCGCTCGCCCACCTGAAAACCGCTAGGGCCATCGAAGACTCACTGGCGGCGGGCTACACCACCATCCGCGACGCAGGCGGGCTGGACGCAGGCTTTAAGCAAGCCATTGCCGAAGGGTTGATAAACGGCCCTCGCCTGCTCACTGCCGTCTCCATCATCTCGCCCACCGGCGGCATCGGAGACCGGGTGGCGCCCTCCGGCCACCGAACGGCCTACGCCACCGATCCCATGCGCCCCATCGGCGTCGCCAACGGCCCGAAGGCCGCCCGCTCCATCGTGCGCGATATGGTGCGGGTAGGAGCCGACGTTATCAAGTTCGCCACCACCGGCGGCGCCAGCTCCCGCCAAGGCCACGGCCCTATGGACATCGCCTTTGGCCCCGATGAGGTCAAGGCCCTGGTGGACGAAGCCGCGGCCCACGGCAAACTGACCATGTGCCACGCCCTCGGCGGCCCCGGACTGCGGATGTGCATCGAAGCCGGCGTCGGCTCCGTGGAGCATGGCTGCTACCTGGCCGACGACCCCGACCTGCTCAAGATGATGGCCGACAACAACACTTTCTTCACCCCGACCTTCGAGGTCTACGAGTTTCACTCCGCCATCAGTGCGCCCCACGTCAAGGCCCGCGCCGAGGCCCTGTTCCGCACCCACCAGGACAGTCTGCACAAGGCAGTCGAAGCCGGGGCCAAGATAACCGCCGGAACCGATGCCGGCGGCTTCGTCCACGGTGACAACGCCCGCGAAATCGAGCTAATGGTCGAGCGCGGCCTGACCCCGATGCAGGCCATCCAAACAGCCACCGGCTGGGCCGCAGAGTGCATCGGCCTGGACCAAGAAATCGGCTCCGTAGAAAAGGGCAAGCAAGCCGACCTCATCGCCGTATCCGGCGACCCGCTGAAGAGCGTAAGCGTCCTTCGAAACAAGGAAGCCATCATGCTGGTAATGAAGGGCGGCATCGCCTACGTGGACAAACTGCCCCCCAAAACGCCGGCGGCAGTCTAGAACCGGCCGCGGTCATGCGATTCCATATCCTGACCCTCTTTCCCGAGGCCTTCAGCCAACCCCTGCAGTTCAGCATCGTGGCGCGGGCGGTGCAGCGCGGGCAGGTCATCATCGAGGCCACCAACATCCGCGACTACACCCACGACGTCCATGGCACCGCCGACGACTACCAGTTCGGCGGAGGGCGCGGAATGGTGTTGAAGCCGGAGCCGGTATTCGAGGCTGCCGAAGCCGCCCTGTCCTGCTACACCGATGCAGAGCGCGCTGCAATACCCGTCATACTGCTTACGCCCCAGGGAGAGCCGTTAACCCAGAGAATTGTTGAGGAACTGGCCCACGCCCCTCTGAGCCAGACGAAAAGCATCGCCCTCATCTGCGGCCACTATGCCGGGGTGGACGAGCGCATAGCGGAGGGACTAGCGACTCGGATGATAAGCGTCGGCGACTACGTGCTTACCGGCGGCGAGCTGCCTGCTATGGTCATCATAGACGCCGTCACCCGCCTGTTGCCCGGCGTGGCTGGCCCGTCTCACGCCGGGGATTCCATCACCACCGGCCTGTTGCAACACCCGCTCTACACCCGTCCTGCCGAGTATCGCGGGATGGCGGCCCCCGAAGTGCTGCTGTCGGGCCACCACGCCGAAATTGAACTCTGGCGCCGTCGCAAGTCTCTGGAGCGCACCTTGGCCCTACGCCCCGGCCTGCTGAAAACCGCCCCGCTCACCCCCGAAGACCGCGCCTATCTGGCTCAACTGGGATATTCGGATAAAGAGACCGGCAATGCCCAAAGCTGATTTCCAGTTCCGCGCCGAGTTTCGCATCCGCTGGATGGAGTGCGACGCGCAAGGCATCGTCTTCAACGGCGCATATCTCGGCTATCTGGAACTGGCCCAAGCCGAGTATTACCGCAACTTGGGCATCGGCATCTATCACCTGCCCCAGTCCGGCTACTTCGATTTCGCCGTGGTCAAAACCACGCTGGAGTTCAAGGCCCCAGCCCGTATTGACGAAATTGTCGAGGTCTATGTGCGCGTCTCTCGCATCGGCAACACCAGCCTGGTTATGAATATGGAACTCTACCGTCCCAACCCCGAATTGCTTCTAACCGCCATTGAAGCGATCTACGTCGGCTACGACGCTGCCACCGAAGCCACTAAACGGGTGCCGGACGGCCTTCGCGAACTGATCCGCCACTATGAGGATACCGGCGAAGTCCTGCCCCTCTCTCGCTTCCCAGAGTTGTCCGGAGCTCTGGCGCATACACCCCCGGGAGCCGGAGCGCGCCCAGTCTCACCCTAGCCTCTCCCTAGATGTTCCCAAAAATCTCGTGTCCCTAGAAATCTTGCGTCCCCAGAAATTCTGGTTGACGAAAATCGTCGCAAGGCATAGACTCAAGATAGTTCCACCGGGAGGGGCCGCGCCCCTGCGAAGAAACAAAAGAGGCAGGATTTGGCACATGGCCAGACTTTTCGACCTGCACATACACACCACCAAAGGCAGCAGCGACAGCAGCCTCACCCCAGAGGACATGGTGCTGGAAGCCGACCGGCTGGGGCTGCGCGGCCTCTGCATCACCGAACACGCCGGACCTTGGGACCGCCATGAGTTTCAGAAATTCGCTGCCCTTCACAGCGTCGTCCTGATTCGGGCCATGGAAGTCGAAACCGACCTGGGTCATATGCTGGCTTTTGGGCTGGACAAGTACCAAGCAGGTTTCAACAAGGCCGCCGAACTCCGCAGGGCCGCCACCGCCGCCGGCGGCTTCGTAATCACTGCTCACCCTTTCCGGGGCGTCCTCAGCAGCAGCGGCAACCGCTCGCGCGCCCTCATCTACCAGTCGGTGCCTGACGAGCTGCCCCAAGCGCCGGAAGACGCTCTCGACCATCCGGTATTCAAGCTGGCCGATGCCGTAGAGGTCGCCAACGGCGGCACCATAGACCGCGAAAACGAGTTCGCCCTGAAAGTGGCCGGAATGCTCGACCTGCCCGTAACCGGCGGCAGCGACGCCCACTCCCTCCACGGACTCGGCAAGTTCGTAACCGAGTTTCACGACGAAATCACCACCGAGGCCGAATTCCTCAAAGCCCTTCACTCCGGCCAGTATCACCCGGTCGTCGGCCTACGAAACGGCGCAATCAAGCGCTACTCCGCCTGCTGAACTTGCCAGTGCATTCTCCCCTTCCTGCTGACGCGACATCGTTGCAATTTAGTGCTTAGGTTCTCCGATCCTCACTTTCGCGCGAATCCGGAGGGCCCCAATAAATATCATCTTGTACATCCTGTTCATAAATGCAAAAAATCGCCTATCGCCTAAAGCACTGACACAAGGCTCTCGAACCATAAGGGCGGCCGTGCTAAACTCACCTGCATCCGCGCCATAGAGCCTGCCCCAGAAAAGCAGGGTGGGATGGGAGTGTGATGGCTTCGATTCACCAGTTCGGCCCGCGCAGCCTGAGCGCAGAAACACAGTCTCCCCTAGAACAGATTTGCGTCGCCATTGACTTGGAGACCACCGGCCTCAGAGCCGAGAGCGACTCCATCCTCGAAGTCGGGGCTGTGCGCTTCCAGGGCGATGAAGTTCTGGACACCTTCCAGACCTTCATCAATCCGGGACGCGAAATCCCGGAGTTCGTTCAGCGTTACACCGGCATCACCCCGCAGGACATCCGCCGCGCCCCATCCTTCCCTCAGATACGCGATGACTTAGCCGAATTCATAACCCGCGATTCCCAGCCACTTGTGCCGATAGTGGGCCACAGCGTTAATTTTGACTTAGGATTCCTCGAATCCCACGGCCTGCCTCTGCTCAACCCTGCCTTTGACACTCTCGACCTGGCGACCGTATTCCTCCCCTTCCAGCGACGTTACTCCCTCGCCCGGCTGATTGACGAGCTGGGCATCAGGCCCGAGCAGGCCCAGCGAGACCAACGCAGCCACCGCGCCGTGTACGATGCCCTAGCCCACAAGGAGCTATACATAAAACTCCTCCGCATCGCCGGTGAGCAGGACGGCGGCCTGCTCACCTATATGGCCGGTCTGGCCCGCCGCAGCAATTGGCCTCTTTACCCCGTCCTCTCCGGCATGGCCGCTGCCAGCGCCGCTGCACTGTCATCGGTAGGCCCGTCCGGCTTGAACCAAGCGCAGTTGGCTCAGCGGCTCAGCCCCCCAGAAAGACGCCGCGGACATCCCGAAGGCGGCAGCGAAAATCTTGACCCCATCGGTGAAAACGACCTTCGCGGTATGCTCGGCCCTCAAGGCCCATTCGCCAAGGCGTTCGACGGCTTTGAGCATCGCCTTGAACAAGAAGAAATGCTGGATGCGGTCACCGACGCAATCTACAACCAGCATCACCTGGTAATCGAGGGCGGCACTGGCGTCGGCAAGTCGCTGGCCTACCTGCTCCCCGCGGCGCTATTCGCCGTCTCCAAGGGTCAGCGGGTGGTGGTGTCCACCAACACCATCAATCTCCAGGAACAACTAATCGGCAAGGACATTCCAGCGCTACAAAAGGTCTTGGAGGAATCGGGGCTGCTGGAACCCGGCGCGCTCAAGGTGGCGCTGCTCAAAGGGCGGGCCAACTACCTCTGCCTGCGCCGCTGGGGTCAATTGTCCCGCGCCGAATCGCTGTCGGTTGACGACGCCAAGCTGCTGGCCAAAACCTCGGTGTGGCTTCAGGAAACCGAGTCGGGCGACCGCGGCGAAATCAACCTGCTTGGCCGCGACGCCGTCACTTGGAACCACATCTCCGCAGGCGAAAAAGGCTTCTGCCTCGATATGCGCGCCGCGTCACCTAATGGCGACAGGCCCTGCTTCCTTCGCGCCGCCCGCCAGAGGGCCGAGCAGGCTCACATCATCGTGGTCAACCACGCTCTGCTGATGGCCGACCTGGCCTTCGGCGGCGGCCTGATTCCCGAATACAACAACGTCATCATTGACGAGGCCCACCACCTGGAAGAAGCGGCCACAAATCAGTTCGGCTTCGAGTTGCCCCAAAATGAACTGGACCGCGTATGGGAACCCGCAGGCCGTTTGACCGCAGACGTAAGGCGCGCCCTCACCGGCGAAGATGCAACCGAACCTACAGTCCGGGCAGGGCAGGCGGCAATCGCGGCAGTGGAAACCGATAGCCCCCGCCTGCAAGAGTCTTGGGAAAGACTGTTCCAAGCTGTGGAAATGCTGCGCGTCAGCCAGCGCCGGGGCCGCAACAGAGATCAAGGCGACCAGAACCAGCTATTGATTACTTCGGCAGTGCGCAGTTCCTCTGCTTGGGAAGAGTTACATCTGGCATGGGAAAATCTTGACACCCGGCTGGCACAAGCACGCAACTCAGTGGGTAGCCTGCGTAAGTTTCTCGACTCAAACCGGCTTCAGGCGGCTCCCGACCAGTCCGCCATCGCGGTGGAGGCGGACTCCCTTGCCGACGGCCTGACGGAGCTGGCCGCGCGTCTGAAATCCATCCTTGACCCCGAAGGAGAGGCCGCAGAACACAACATTCATTGGCTGAACGTTAGCCCTTCCCAAAACGCCATATCCCTCCACTCCGCCCCGCTGGACGTTAGCGGTATCCTCGCGGAAAAGTTGTTCAAGGAAAAAGACTGCGTAGCGCTGACCAGCGCAACCCTGAGCGCCAGCGGCGACTTCGAGTACCTGAAGCGGCGCGTGGGCGTCTCAGAAAACACCGCCGAACTGCTGGTGGGTTCTCCTTTCGACTACGAAAGGGCGGCCCAGGCCCTCATCCCGGAGGATATGCCGCAGCCCAACGCCAACGGATACGTGGCCGCGGCCGCCGATGTGCTGTCTCAGCTTGGTCAAGCGCTGGAAGGCCGGACAATGGCCCTCTTCACCGCTCATTCATCCCTGCGGGCGGTGGCCCAGCGGCTCCGCCCGCTGCTGGAACCCCACGGCATCCCGGTTCTGGCACAGGGTGTTGACGGCTCCGCCCCCTACTTAATGTCCGCTTTCGCCGACGACCCTCGCAGCGTGCTTCTCGGTACGGCCAGCTTCTGGGAAGGCGTGGATCTGCCCTCGGGCCTGTTGAAGGCGTTGGTGATTGCCAGATTGCCCTTCCAGGTTCCCAGCGACCCCATCGTCCAGTCCCGCTCCAACTTGTACGATGATGCTTTCAGCGAATACTCCGTCCCCAATGCCGTACTGCGCTTCCGGCAGGGCATCGGACGCCTGATTCGCAACAAGGACGACCGGGGAAACATCGTGGTGCTGGACTCGAGAATCATCAGCCACGGCTACGGCCGGGCCTTCCAGGACTCGATGCCCCCCTGCCGCCACACCCCCTGCCTGACCGCCAACGTCGGTATGCTGGCGGCCCGATGGCTGGAAGCCGGCCCGGAGCGGAGCCGAAGGGGAGGGCGCCGTGGCGCTCGCTCCCGGTAGCCTGCCCCCGACCCTGGCCGGGAAATTTGACGCTGGGCAGCCCGTGGACCTGGAGGCCAGCCTGCTGGGCGGGCAGGCCCACCGCTGGAAACGGGCCGGTCATCCTGAGTTTGCCGAAGGAGAGTGGTGCAGCGGCGTACTCCGGGGCGAGTTGCTCCTTATCCGGCAGCAGGGCCAGGCAATAGACTTCCTGAGCAGCCCGTCCGCCCCTCAAGCGATGATTCCCAGAATCCGGGACCATCTGCGGCTGGACGACGACCTGAAAGCTATTCAAGCCGAGATAACCGGCGACCCCAATGTGGCGGCCCAGGTAGAGCGTTACCCCGGACTCCGCGTGTTGCGTCAGGAACCGTGGGAATGTCTGATCGCCTACATCTGCTCCGCCAACTCCAACATCGAGACCATCCATCGCAACATGGAGCGGCTTTCCGCCGAATTCGGCGACCCGCTGACGCTCCCAAACCCCAGTCCCTCGGCGGAGGGAGAGGAGACGATAACCCGCAACACGTTCCCCACGCCCACAGACTTGGCCGAAGCGGGCGAAGCCGAACTGCGGCGGCTGAGGCTGGGTTTTCGAGCGCCCTACGTCCACCAAGCCGCCATCGCCGTCGCCGAGAAACGCCTTGACTTGGATTACCTAGTGTCCGCGCCCTACCCAGAAGCCAAAGCCGAGTTGATGTCCCTGAAGGGCATCGGCGACAAGATAGCCGACTGCATCGCGCTGATGTCGCTGGAAAAGATGGAAGCCTTCCCCATTGACGTATGGGTGCGCCGCGCCCTCGCCGAATGGTACTTCCCAGGCCAGAAGACCCCCACCAACCGCGTGCTGCTGCAATGGGCGCAGGGCCACTTCGGGCGTTACGCCGGCTACGCCAATCAGTACCTCTTTCACGGCAGGCGTCTGCGCGACAGGAAACCGGCCCGGACGGAAAGCGGCTAGGCAAATATAGCCCACACTACGACAACTCCCACAACCGCGCCCGCCACCACTCCCAGCAACAGCCACTTCCAATTCCCGCCGCTCGCTACCGCTTGGCGCTGCTTTCGCCGGTGCTCCCACGGAGCGACCTGACCACCGGATGCCCACACACCGCGATGCCTGCGCCTGGCGTCCCGCTCCGCCCGTTCCAGCCCCAACTCATGTCCCCCGAAACTGCTGTACCAATAGGCCAGCCCCTGCTCCACCATCAAGCGATTGATAGACCTCCGGCGGTCCATCCCCCGGTAATACAAGACACCGACCAGCCTTCCGTACTGGTCGGTGTCCACAGTTTCCAGCGTCAGGTCAGCGCGATTCCGGACCAAACCCCGCAAATAATCCCGCGCCTCGCTGCCAAACTGCTGGTCGCGTTCCGGCGCATCAATGGCATAAAGCCGGACTCGATATTGCTCGTCGTTTCTGGAGCGAGCCAGCCGGACGACAAGGGAATCGCCGTCTTGTACTGAAACAACCTGCACCAAGAACGGCCGTCCGAGGCGCATCCCGGGGCGTTGACCTCCCCTACGGGAACGGCCAAAGCCAAACAGCCATCGTAAGAGCGACCGCAACACCCCCCCACGCTTGTCCTGATTCTGAACTTATCGAAGGCCGGGCAACTTCTGCCCGGCCCCACAGCGCCAGTGCGCTAAACGATCCCTGCCCTACCTTGGGCTTATCGAAGGAACAGGCAACGGCTGCGGTTACGCCTGGGTCAGAAGCCTGCATTCTCTGAATGATACCGATAGGGGCGCCATCGAGCGGGCAACCGCTGCGGCTACGCCTGGGTCAGAAGCAGCTTGCCGAAGAAGCTGGCCGCTTCCATCGCCTCATGAGCGGCGGCGGCGTCCGACAGGGGAAATGCGCGGTCGACCACGGGCCGGACTGCGCCGCGATTCAGCATCTCCACTATCTGCCGCATATCTTCCTTGGTGCCCATATACACGCCATAAACCTCTTTCTGCTGGCTAAACAGCAGACCGAGATGCAGCTCGGCGCGCAGTCCGGTGGTGGCCCCGCATATCCCGTAGCGCCCCCCGGCGCGTAGCGACGCGAAGGCCGGGCCAAAGAAGTCCGCCCCCACATGGTCTACAACGCAGTCCACCCCAGCCCCGCTAGTGATCTCGCGGACCCGCTGGCGGATGTCCTCTTCGGTATAGTTAATCACTTCGTCCGCGCCCAGTTCCCGCGCCTTGGCCGCCTTCTCAGCGGTACTGGTGGTGGCAATGACCCGGGCGCCGATAACATCCTTGGCCATTTGTATTGCGGCAGTTCCAACGCCCGCCGATGCAGACAGCACGAGCACGGTCTGCCACGGTTTCAGTTGCAGGCGGCGCACCAGCATATTCCATACCGGCAGATATGTGGTTGGTATGGCCGCGCCCTGCTCAAAGCTCACTCCCGGCCCAATGACGTGGGCATTGGCCGCCGAAACGCTCAGATACTCCGCATAGCTGCCGTCCAGAGCGCTGCCGAGGAACTGCGAGCGGCGGCACAGGTCATCCTGTCCGGAGAGGCAGGCTGGGCACTGCTGGCACGAGAGGCGGGGATTGATTACCACCCGGTCTCCTTCCTTCAGGCCCGTTACATCCGCGCCGACTGCGGCCACTTCGCCGGCGCAGTCGCCGCCCAGAATCAAAGGCGGCGGAAACTGCCGCTCCAGCCCCCGGTCACCTGCCCTGGTATAAAGATCCAGCCGGTTCAGGGCCGTGGCCCGCACCCGCACCTTCACCTGTCCCACCGCCGTATCCGGCTCGGGCCGCTCACCCAATGTCAGAACCTCGGGGCCGCCGTGGGCCTCGATATACACCGCTTGCATCGGTCATTGTCTCCTATTGATGATTCTTCCCCTCTTTATGGAGGGGGTGAGAGCTTTTCTACCCTCGAAAAAGCCCCCTCTCTTTCGGGGAGAGAGGGTGAGGGCGACTTCAGGTCCGGCGGCCATAGAAGCAGTCGTCGCAGAGAAAAACGATAGCCAGAGCATCCTCATGACTGCCGATGCGCCCACACTGGGGCGATTCCGAATCCTGGCTCCACGGCTGGTGAAACTTCCCGCCGCACATCTGGCAGGAAGTTTCGTTGAAGCCGTCCAGGGCTTCTCCGCAGATTACGCAGGATTCCAGTTCCCCTTCGTCTCCCAGTTCCCCTTCGTCTATAGGTAGTTCCGCCATCGTTCTCCTGAGCTTGTTGCCGGGCTGCGCTTGTCGAAGGGCTTTAATCAGTAAATTCTGGATTGGCGCGGGCCATACAATCCCGCGCCAAGGCCATCTCTTCCTCTTTGCTCTTCACGGTTCCGTCTTGCCGGGCTTCACGGAGACAGGCCAGGATTTCCCCCACCATCGGCCCTTCGGCGACGCCCATTCCCAGCAGCGCAGCGCCGGAAAGCTCCGGCTTCACGAACCGCAACTTCGTGGCGTAGCGGCGCAGGGCGCCTGCAACCCCTTCGTCCGCAGTGAGTTCGGCCCAAGCCGAAACCGCCGCCGGCTCTCTCCCTTCCAGCATCCGGGCCAATTCTGAGGGACGCCCAGCGCTGGCCCGTACCTGCGGCTCGGATTGCTTCAGTTCAATGGTATCACGGGCCAGCGTGGCCCGCCGTCCTGAAAGTCCAACCCTTTGGATAACCCATTCTGCCTCCAAGGCGCTTAACGGGCTGAACAGCGCCGCCAAGCAATGGTCAGGCTGCACTGTGCCCCAAGCGTGCCGAAGGATGTCCAGCCGTTGCAATTCGCTTCCGCCGTTCGTCCTGAGCTTGTCGAAAGCAGGATGCACTCCGGCCAGCAACCCCATTTCAGATGCCCGCAAAAGCGGCGCAACGGGATTGGCTTCGTTAAGTATACGCTCCAGCTCGTGCCGCCATCGGGCACCGCTCACCGCATTCATGTGCCCCGCGGATACGGCGCCGAACATCGCCTCCTGCGTCTCCTTGCCGATACTGAACCCGAATCGTTGCTCGTAGCGCACAGCACGCATCATCCGCGTCGGGTCGTCAACGAAACTCAGCGGATGCAGGGCACGAACAATCCCGGCCTCCAAGTCGCCAAGTCCCCCCAGCGGATCAAGCAAAGCGGCGTCGGACGGGCAAAGGGACAACGCCATCGCGTTGATGGAGAAGTCCCGGCGCGCCAGATCGTCGCCGATTTTGGCTGGGATAACCCGAGGCAGTTGCCCCGGTTGCGGGTAGCTCTCTCGGCGGGCGGTCACCAAATCAATGCGTTCCCTGCTCCCCTCGCCGTCAGTCTGCCGAAAGGAGATTGTCGCCGTTCCAAAGCGAGGGTGAGCAGTCACCCGCACATCCTTAGCTCGCCGAAAGGCCAGCCGCCCCGCCAGCCTGCGCGCCAACGCCACAGCATCACCCTCAACGGCGAAATCCAAGTCCAGCGCCGACGCTCCCAGAAGCGCATCCCGCACCGGCCCGCCAACCAGAAACACTTCCATCCCCGTTTCTCGAGCCAATTCATGCGCAACCTCAAACGCCTCGCGCTGCCCATCGCCAAGGCCGGCAGCCAGGGAGCAAGCGTTGAGGGAACTGCGCGAGACAACAGCCGTGGGAGGCCTCCAAGACACAGCAGGACATGGATCTCAGGGGCAAAAATTATATCACACGGCCTCTCCTTATTGACGCCGGGCTATACCCCAGGACGAGGAGGCTGGACTCCTCTTCGATAACACTTCATCAATGCCGGGCTATACCCCAGTACGAAGAGGCTGGACGCCTCTTAGACAATACTTCTTTGACGGCGATATCTCTTTGACTTTGACAATGAATGAGGGCATAGCTACAATTCGGGGCAGAGCGGCCCTTTCGCCCAGGAGATGGGTGCGGACGCTAAAACCGGCAGGAGGCATGACATGGCCGAGGCTGAGTTCACAACCTATTACGATTTTCGTTGACCCTTTGTCTACAATGCCAACATGTGGTTGGCAAAAGTTCGGGAGCAGACCGGACAGCCCATCGAAATTGACTGGCAGCCCTTCTCGCTGTCCCAAGTCAACAACAAGGACGGCGACAACGTCTGGGAACGCCCCGCAGTCATCAGCGGCGAAGACCCCATCCTGCTGGCCCACAAGGCCGGGCTGGCCGTCAAGCGTCAAGGCAAAGAGGTTTTCGAAGCCTACTTTATGGCTCTGCTCAGGGCCCGCCACGAGGACAAGGCAGACCTGAACGACCAGGCCGTCATTGACGCGGCTGGCGACGCCGCCGGGATCGACATGGCCCGCTTCCGTGAGGACATCGCCGACCCCGAACTCTTGCGCGAGCTGGCCGAGAGCCACACCAAGGCGGTGGATGAGTACGGCGCTTTCGGGGTGCCTACCTTCGTCTTCGACAACGGCAACTTCGCCTTCCTCAAGATGTTCATCCCGCCCGATGAACAGTCTGTGGAAATCTACGACAACTTGATGAAGTCGATGAGCGAATTCGTCCACGTTGGCGAGTTCAAGCGACCGCAGCCGCCGTGGCCTCATGGGGTCATCTAGTATCCCCCCATCCCCCGATCAGGATTCACTGCTGGGGTTCCAGTTCCGGGACCCCAGCCTTCTACGTCGCGCGCTCGTCCACCGTTCTTACTGCAACGAACACGGACTAGACGCCACCGAGTCCTATGAACGACTGGAGTTCCTCGGTGACGCAGTCCTTGAGATGACCGTGTCGGCCCACCTGTACCGCCATTTCCCCGGCGCTGACGAAGGACAGTTGACCAAATCCCGCTCATCGCTGGTGCGAGGCGAATCTCTGGCGCAGGTCGCGCGCCGCTGGGGTTTGGGCGAGCGGCTGCTGGTGGGGCGCGGCGTCGAAGCCTCCGGCGGGCGCGATCAAGCCTCCGTTCTCGCCGCCGCGGTGGAGGCCGTCATAGCTGCTGTATATCTCGACCAAGGAATGGAAGCCGCGCGGGAGTTTATCACCGTCAACATGATTGACGAACTGGCAGCCGTCACCCTGAGCTTATCTAAAGGCGGCCCCCCGCCAGAAAACCCCAAATCCCGCCTGCAGGAATACCTGCAAGGGCAGGGGCGCCCCACGCCAACTTACCGCCTCGCTCACCGCGAAGGCCCGGATCACAACCCGGTATTCAGCGTCGAGGCACTTGTCGGCAGTGAGATAATCGGCAGAGGGCAAGGGAGCAAGAAGTCGGAGGCAGAACGCGCCGCCGCCGAGGCAGCCTTGGCAGCCCTTATTTCCGCCTATGATTCCACCAACGGAACGGTTTCGGCAAATCGGCCCCTGCCGCATGAACCCCTAGACACTGCTGCTGCTCCGCTCTCCGAAGCCAACCCTGAGCCGGGATTGCTACGGCGGTTCAGCTTGAGGGGACGTCGTTAGCATTTTATACATCATCCAAACGCCGGCCTCGCCTTTAGGTGTCCGGGGAAGCGCGGCGACTCGGAGCGTGAATTAAGCGAAAATGTTGCGACTGTTTCGACGCAACCGGGAAGAAGAGAAAAAGGCCACGGAGCAGGCGATAAAGCCCAGCCGTGAACGCTGGTTCGGGCGCATCGCCAATCTGTTGCGCTCCTCCCGGCTGGACGATTCCGTCTGGGACGAGATAGAGGAAATCCTCATTTCCTCAGATGTCGGAGTGGAAACGTCACTCCGAATCATTGACCGTCTCAGGCAGAAGGTGCGGCAGGAACGCCTGGAATCCTCTGATGAAATTACCGAGGCCCTGAAACAGGCCTTGACCGAAGACCTCGCGCCAGACGCTAATAGCGCGTCCGCTCATTCTGAGCTTGTCGAAGGATGGTCAAACGGTTCAGCCAAGCCCTACGTTATCCTGATGGTGGGCGTCAACGGCGCCGGGAAGACCACCAGCATCGCCAAACTCGCCCATCACTTCACCCAATCCGGGCGCAAGGTCATCCTGGGCGCGGGCGACACTTTTCGCGCCGCCGCCGCCGATCAGTTGGAAATCCTCGGCCAGCGGGTGGGCGTGGACGTCATCCGGCATACCCCCGGAGCAGACCCCGGCGCCGTTGCTTACGACTCCTATCAAGCCAGCAAGTCGCGGGGCGCCGACGTCTTGATATTCGACACCGCCGGGCGGCTGCACACCAAATCCAACCTCATGGAAGAGCTGCGGAAGATTCACCGCGTGCTGAAACGGCAGGACCAGACCGCGCCCCATGAGGTGATTCTGGCCCTAGACGCCACCACCGGACACAACGGGCTGGCGCAAGCCAAGTCTTTCCGGGAAGCGGTAAACTGCACCGGCATCTTTCTCGCCAAGCTGGACGGCACCGCCCGTGGCGGCATCGTCCTCGCCATCAAGCAGGAACTTCAAATGCCTATCCTGTTCATCGGCACGGGCGAGGGTTTGAACGACATGGCGCCCTTCGACGCCAACGACTTCGTGGACGCCCTCCTTGCACCCGTGTCCTGACTGTTCCCTTTCCCCTAGAGCTGCCTCTCCCTCCGGGGGAGAGTTGGGCGGGGGCATCTGGCCGGGTGACCAATGTCGGACGCTCTGATATGGTTTTTGCTATTGGAAGCGGCGGCTGTGGTGGCCTTACCATGGGCCTTCTTGCTGTTTCGCTTCCTGCCCGACCGCGGCCTGACGCTACTCAAACCCGCCGCCCTGCTTCTGTTTTCCTACGTGCTATGGGTCTTGGGGCTGGCCCACATCTGGCCCAATACCCAACTCACCGTCTGGGCCATATTCTTGGTCGCCGTAGCCGGTTCTGTATGGTTGTATCGTCTGCATTGGAACCAACTGCGCGAATTCCTGAGCCATAACTGGCCCATCCTTCTAACCGCTGAGTTGATATTCGCCGGGTTGTTCGCCTTATGGGCCTTCGTGGCATCCGGCTCCCCGGCCATCACGCACACCGAAAAGCCGATGGACTTCATGCTGCTCAACGCAGCGCACCAAACGCGGTACTTTCCAGCGGAAGACCTGTGGCTCTCCGGCCACTCCATCAGCTATTACTACTTCGGCCACATCATTGTGGCTTTCTTGGCCAAATTGAGCGGGGCCGCCACATCCACGGCCTACAACCTAGGCATCGCCACCATACCTGCACTGGCCGGAGCCATCGCCTTCGGACTGGTCTATAACCTGGTCCGTCTCGCCGGTGGCCGCTTACGCCAGGCCCTCGCTGCTGGGGCCGCGGCCCCAGCGCTGACTCTGCTGCCGGCAACCTGATGGGAGGCCTGGAATTTGTTCGGGTGCGGGGGTGGGCCGGAGAGGGATTCTGGGACTGGGCGGCAATCAAGGGGCTGAATACCGCGTCAACAGCCGGAGGCGTCTTCCCGCAGGATTTCTGGTGGTGGTTCCGCAGCTCCCGGGTCATAGACACTCTTTCCGCAGAGGGCGCGAGCCTCGACTACACCATAACCGAATTCCCAGCCCTCAGCTTTGTGCTCGGCGACCTTCACGCCCACGTCCTGGCGATACCGTTCCTGTTGCTCGGCATATCCGCGGCGCTGAACGCCTGCCTTTCCCCAGAGCCGTTAGGTCTGTCATGGCTGCGGCGCCACCCAGCGCAGGCGGCGTTTCTCGCTCTGTCCGGCGGAGCTCTTGCCTTCATAAACTTCTGGGATTTCCCGACTTTCCTGACCCTGCTTGCCGGTGCGCTGCTTCTCAAGGGCTACCGGGATCACCCAACCTCACTCCCGCAGGCTGCTGTCTCTGCCGCTGCGGTATTTGCGCCCCTGCTCGTTTTGGCGCTGGCTATGTTCGCGCCCTTCCATTTCGGCTCGTTCAATGGTCAGATATCCGGGATACTGCCCTTGCAGGAGGTCTCCACTCGCCCGTTCCTGCTGTTTGTCGTATTGGGCTTGTTCATCCTTCTGTCCCTAGCGTTCCTCGCAAAGATTTTGCTGCGGACACCACGGCCTGAACCCTCCGACGCTCCGGCAGCAGCAACAGTTATTGCAGTGGCTGTCCTTCCTGTCGGAGTATGGGTGGCGACAGGTTTCATTTTCGCCATAGCTGCCGACGGGGCCGGGTCTGCGCTGTACGACTTGGGAAACAGGCTCATCCTGGCCGGGCCAGGTACGGCGATCGTTGCCGCCGCCGCATACTGCGCAATGTCTCTAACGCGGCGTGGGAATCAACCGGCGGCGTTTACATTGATGATGATGGCCCTGGCGTTCTACCTGTTGCTGGGAGCCGAACTGTTCCACATCGTGGACTCTTTCGGTGGAGCCTGGCGGCGAATGAACACGATGTTCAAGCTCTACTACCAGGCATGGCTGCTGCTGGGCATCGTCGCCGCCTTCGCATTGTATACTTTGCGGCCGACACGAGCCGGCGCTCCGTCCGGAAGTCAATGGCTTGGCAAGGGAGCAACAGCGCTGCGGGTTGTGGGCGCTGGGGCGCTGGCCCTGTTGCTCGCGGCGTCCTTCTACTACACGGCGGGCGCAGTGTTGACCCGCAGCGCCTCTTCCGCAGAAGGACGCACTCTCGACGGGCTGGCATTCCTCAAAGAAGACTCCCCAGGTGAATACGCCGCCATCAAATGGCTGCATAATGAAGCGGAGCCGGGCCGAATCGTTGAAGCAGTGGGCAACGACTACACCGATTACGGGCGCATCTCCGCCGCCACAGGCCGGGCAGCATTGTTGGGCTGGAAGGGCCATGAAATCCAGTGGCGCGGCTCTCACGAGACCTTCGCCGGGAGAGAAGAAGCCATTGCCGCCATATACTCGGGCCGCGACCCTCAAGAGGCTCGCCGGTTGCTAGAACGCTACGGCGTGCGTTACGTTTATCTCGGAAGCCGGGAACGCCAAACCTACGGCGTGTCTGACCTGCCTCAATACGGCGACTTCCTGAAAACCGCTTTTCACCAGTATGACGTAATTGTCTACGAAATGTGGGAAGATACCCCCATTGAGTAGTCGCCCAAGCCGCGAAATCAGGGAAACAATGACCTTCATAAATATCGCAGATTCCATACCCGGTTGGCCGTCCGCCCTCCTGAACAAAGCAGGTGCAGGGCTGCGCCGTTGCGGCTGGCTGGAAGTCGCGTTCTTGGCCGTCATAGTAGCCGCGCTGGGCCTGCGCCTGTTTGAGCTCAGCGGACGCACGATGCACTATGATGAGGCCATCCACCTGCACTTCTCTTTCAAACTGGCTAACAGTTCCGGCGGCGCGTTGGGTTGGCCCTGGATTTTCGGCGCCGACTACTTCCACTCCGCCTGGATGCACGGCCCGTTCCAGATAGAAATGGTCGCGGCCATCTTCACCATCTTGGGCGACAGCGACTTCACTTCCCGCCTCGGCTACGCCGTGTTCGGAACCGCGTTGGTGGGACTCCCCTACTTCCTACGCGACCACATAGGGCGGCGCGCCGCGCTCATCGCGGCCATAATGCTGGCCCTCTCCCCGGCGCTGCTCTACTTCAGCCGCTTCGGGCGCAACGACATCATCATGATGTTCTGGGCTGTGGCTCTGTTCACCCTTATGTGGCGCTATCTTCACTCCCAACGGGAACCAGGCCAGCGCCGCACATATCTTTATCTTGCGTCTGCAGTTTTGGCCTTTATGTTCGCCACCAAGGAAACGGCCTATTTGCTGGTGGCGATTTTTGGGCTGATTGTCTTCGCGGCCGCCCTCCCTGAGCTGTGGGATTGGGTCAGGGGACGGGCCAAACTAGTTCGGGAAGGGACCAAACCGGTGCTGCTCCTGCTGCTGGTCACCCTGACCCTTCCCCAGTGGTCGGCCATCATCGGGCTGTTCCAGGGACTGCTGGGCCTGACGCTGGCCAACCCAGACCCGCTCACCGGCAACAACGTGCTGAACGCCGACGGCAGCAAGGGGCTGACCGGCGCTCCGGCCTGGCAGGGCAGCGTCCTGCTGCTCCCGGTAGCCGCCGTTCCCTGGCCTGCCCATGCCGCCGCGGTCGTCGCCGGTCTGACGGCCCTGGTATGGCTGCTCAGTAGAGGCCCTCTCAACTGGGAACGGGTGTTTGGCCTGATTGCTCTGCCGCTGACATGCGTCTTCGCCTGCGCCTGGCTAATTTTCCGCCCGTATTCCAGTCTCGCATCTGCAAATTTCGCCCTGCAAACTGCCGACTGGACTCTTTTTGTCCTAGCGGTATTCGCGGCGGCGGGGTTTGCCTGGCGGAGCCACCTTTCGCTAGAGCGGACTACCTTGCTGATTTTCGTCCCGGCAGGTTTAACGGCCCTCTATTCAGTGCTGTTCACACCGGTACTGGACGTTCAATCAATAGTCAACGCGGTGCTGCCTGGCAACACGGCTATCAGCACTGGCAACGCCGGGGTGCCCGCCAACTACGTTGTCGCCCTTGCAATGCTGCTGGGCGCCCTTGCGGTCTCAGCGACTCTCGGCATCTGGTGGCTCGGGCGGACGTGGCTGATTTGCGCAGCCATTTTCTACGTCATTTGGGCGGCCCTCTACACCACACTGTTCACCAACCTGTCCGGCATATTCACCGGCTCATGGCAGGGAATAGGATACTGGATTGCCCAGCAGGATGTGGCGCGCGGCAACCAGCCTTGGTACTACTACTTCGTCGGCCTGTCGGTATACGAACTGCTCCCCATGGTTTTCGGTATTGCCGGAATAATCTACTTTATCCGGCAGCGGGACGTGTTGGGGTTGGCGTTGGGCATCTGGGCCGTGTTGTCTTTGGCCGCCTACACCGTAGCCACCGAGAAAATGCCGTGGCTGGTGGTCAACATCACCACCCCCTTCATCCTCGTCGCCGCCAAGTTCCTCGGCGAGCTGGCCGACCGGGTCGACTGGCCGGGCATCCTGCGGCGTGGCGGCGAACTCATGCTCGTGGGCCTGCTGGGCCTCGTGCCTTTCATTGTTGCCGCGGCCGTCTACCTCTTCCTCCAGTACATTGACCCGGAGCGGCCCTTCGGCACGGCGCACTGGCTCCTGCTGGCCTCCATAGCGGTTTCCGCCTTCGTCGCCGCCTACGTATACCGCGCCGCCGGCCGAGGCCGCGCCGCCCCAGCCGTCGGCCTCGGCCTCGCCGCCCTGCTACTGGCGTTCGGCGCCTGGGGCGCAGTCCGCGCCGCCTACACCTACGACGACTCCAATGTCGAGGTAATGGTCTACGCCCAAGGCTCCGCAGACCTCCGGGAAACCCTGCGCACCTTGGAAAAAGAAGTTTACCCGCTGTCCGCTAACGTAGAATCGGTAAAAGTTAACCGCGATATGTGGTATCCCCTCCAGTGGTACGTCCGCCACCACACCCGCGACGGGCGCATGGAGTTCCGCTGCTTTAGAGCCACCGCCGAAGAGGACCCCAACTGTATCACCCTAGAAGGCAGCCGTGACGATGACGGCAACTACAACTTCGGCAACCCGGCTGGCCTGCTGGTCAGAGACATCCACATCGGTGACGATAGCGCAGTCCGCGAGACCTACCGCCGCCAAGGTCCTTTCATCAACCTCATCTGGTTCCCCGAGACCTACCGCAGACCCCACGAGAAGCGCGAGGAAGTGCCCATGCACACCCAGCTCGCCAAGGACTTCCGTTTCTTTGGCGATACGGTCACCAGCAGTAAGAGTTGGGCCAGTATTCTGAATTACCTACTTTTCCGCAATCTAGAAGCCGATTGGCAGGATAGAAAATACTACATATACCTGCCTTGAGGACGCCATGAGCGTATCTGCCCATACACAAGTAGCCGCCGGTGTTCCGGCGGCTACTTCCTGTTGATCAAATTTGTCTGTCCGTTTCAATATCCCCTAATGGTCGTGAGGGAGGACGTAATACCCGGGGCCGCTGCCCCATTTGACGCAGTATGAAGGATTGGGATCAATTTGTTCGTATTTCACACATTGTGGAATAGTCTTCCACCCCTCCTCATGCCCTTCTGCCTTGCCTATGGGGTTGAACAGAAGTCCCACCATAGTGACTGCCAGGATCAGAGCGGAGAGGATGAGGATTTGCCAAAGTGATGCCCTTTTGTCATATCGAACTCCCTAGTCGCTATGATTTCGTTCCATGGGTTGAAGACGTATTCAAGTCTGGCGCCTGTCAATACGCTATTTGGGTAATCTAAGGATATAACTTCTTTTCAAACAGGCCCTAACCAGAACGTGGCACAACCACAGGGGGTAGGTCGCTCTTCCGCAGGCTTGACGGAGACTGGTATACCTCCGAATTTTGCGGCTATCTGCCTTGAGGCCGCCCCTGAGTCAGTCTATACTGGACGCCCGACACTAAATACGCGACACTGGATGCCCGGCGAATCTGGAATGCGCGCCGACGAATCCCACCTGCCGCCGGCGAAGCTAAGGAATCTCAACATTGGTCGCTGAGAAAAGACAAACCTGGATAAACGCCCTAGTTGCCCGCTGGCACCTGTGGGCCGGAATAGCCATCAGCGTGGCGTTACTGCTGTTCTTCTACCGGCAACTGGAACCAGGTGATCTGAAAACCCTGCTCACCGAGGCCAACTACGTCTACCTCATACCAGCCGTCGCCCTCTACTTCGTGGGTATCTTTTTCCGCGTCTACCGCTGGCAATACCTCCTCGCACCTCTGCGCCGCTTCCCGCTGCACCGCCTTTACCCAGTAGTCATCGTCGGCTACACCGCCAACAACCTGCTCCCAATGCGCCTCGGCGAGTTGGTTCGCTCCTACCGTCTCGCCCGTCAAGAGAACTTCAGCGCTAGCTCCGCTCTCGGCAGCGTCGCCGTCGAGCGAGTCTTCGACGGCCTCACCCTAGTCGCCCTCATTGCCGTCGCCACCCCTTGGCTCCTGCTGATGAGTCAGTTCAACAATGGCGCGGGCGTCTCTCAAACCACCGCCATCTTGCTCGCCGTCGCCGTCGGAGCCGTCTTTGGCGGATTCCTCATCTTCTTCACCCTCCTTGCCGTCTGGCCTGCCTTCGACGCCGCTGTCGAGCGCTTCCTCGGCCTGCTACCGGCGAAGCTGCGATCCCCGGCCCTGCGCTTTTTCCGTTCCTTCGTTTCCGCCCTCAGTATCCTCAGTTCCCCACGCAAACACCTAGCGCTGGCGCTGCTCTCCCTTCCCGTCTGGCTCTGCGAGGGTTCCGTCTACTTCCTTGTCTCCTACTCCTTCGACATCGGCTCCCACTTCGACTCCACGCTCGCCTACGTGCTGGCCATCGCCCTGCTCACGGCCACTTCCAACCTCGCCACCGGCATTCCCAGCGCCGTTGGCGGCATCGGCCCCTTCGAGGTCGTCGCCCAGCAAACCCTCATCGCCCTCGGAGTAGGAGCCACCGTCGCCGGCGCCTACTCCGTCTTCGTCCACCTGGTAGCCCTCTGGCTCCCCGTAAACATCGTCGGACTCATCATTATTGTCGCCATTCTGCTCAAACAGAGCCTCAGCGTAAAGCAGTTACTCGGCACGCCCTCCGAAACCCCGGTTGCGTCATCCGGCCATTCCGCCATCGCTTCCAACAACGCCCCTGCATCCGTCAAAGGCGAAGGAGCCCGGCCGTGAGAGTCGGCATCATCGGCGGAGGTGTCGCCGGCCTGGCAGCCGCCTACGACCTGACCACCCAAGGCCACTACGCCGAGGTCTTCGAGGTCGCCCCCTTCCTCGGGGGGCAGGCGTCCACCTTTCCCGTCGGCGGCGGACAGCTCGAGCGCGGCTACCACCACCTCTTCGTCAGCGATACCGACATCACCGGGCTGATTCACGAGCTCGGCCTCGGCCACAAGCTCGCCTGGCTCGAGTCCAAAGTCGGCCTCTATCATCAAGGCCGAATCTGGGACTTCTCCACCCCCATGGACTTGCTGCGTTTCAAGCCCCTATCGTTGTGGGATCGTTTCCGCGTCGGCCTCTGGACTCTTCGCCTCCAGCGCACCACAGACTATTCCCGATTCGAGGACATCACCGCCCGCGACTGGCTCTCCCAGCACATGGGACGCAAGGCATATGAAGTGCTCTTCGAGCCGCTGCTGCGAGGCAAATTCGGCGACCACTACGATCAGGTCAGCATGACTTGGCTGTGGGGCAAAGTCCGCCTCCGCGTCGCCTCCCGCGGCAAGACTCTACAGAAGGAACGCCTTGGCTACCCTATGGGCAGCTTCGGCGAGGTCATAGATACCCTCGCCCAGCGAATCCGCGACCAAGGCGGAGACATCCACACATCCTCCTTCGTCAGCCAGGTGCTCATAGACGGCGACAAAGCCGCCGGCCTCCAGATTCAGCAAGGCCGCGACTCTGATCCCGAGCAGCGCGACTACGACGTCGTCATCGCCACCACTCCATCCTACGTCTTCACCCGCCTCGTCCCGCCAATGCCTGATGACTACCAGCAGATGCTCACTAGCGTCAGCTACCTCTCCGCCGTGCTGCTGATTCTGGAGCTCGACCGCCCTCTTACCGCCAAGTACTGGCTCAACATCGCCGACAGCGATATGCCCTTTGTCGGCGTTATCGAGCACACCAATATGATCGACAAGTCCCTCTACGGCGGCAAGCACATCGTCTATTTCAGCAACTACCCAGACCGTAACAGCGAACTGTACCAGATGGGGCCGGAAGAGCTGCTCCAGCTCTTTATCCCCCACTTGCGCAAGCTCAATCCCGCCTTCGACCGCTCTTGGGTACAGGGCTACCACCACCACCGCGTAGACGGTGCCCAGCCTATCATCGGCCGCAACTACAGCCGGCGCATCCCGCCCCACCGCACCCCTGTCCGCAACCTCTACCTCGCCAACACCACCCAGATATTCCCCGAAGACCGAGGCACCAACTACTCCATCCGCATGGGCCGCCAAGTGGCCCAAATGATCATGAACGACACCGGTTAAACCAAACGCCACACCCACGACGCCCCACACGGCTATTCTCACAAAGGCGGGAATGACGAAGCAACCGGCTACGCCGCCGCGTGGCGCGAACACCTGCGGGCGACGAGATATTGCAATTATCCGCCCGTCGGGTACAATCTAAGATAATCTCGATTCAACGTCTGGCAGAGGGCGCGGCCTGTCCTGAGCTTACCTCACTGGTCTACTCCAAGGAGCATAAAGTGGCGTCCGAACTCAACCCACCAGAACAGAACAACCCCAAGTCCGGCGAGTCCCGCCGCAGCTTCCTCGCCAAACTCGGCATAGGCGCAGCGGCCTTGGCCATCGTGGCCGGGCCTATCTCCGCCCTCCGCGGCGGCTCCAACAGCACAGCCGCCATAAATCAGGAGTTCCCCGACGAGGATTCCATCTTCCACCCTGCTGTAGACCCGCGCCAGGACCCTCGCCGCAACGGTTTGGCTTAGGCCCGCAATATCGCACCGGCCGGGCGGCAGCGCCGCAACAAGATTTGCTGAATCAGGAAGCATTTAGGACATCCTCGTCCTGAAATCTCCTAATCCCGAAATTCTTGGTTTAGTATACTCCACAGGAGGACTCGCTATGCCCGAAGCCAGGCTGACTGTCGGTAACGTGGAAATTCTTTCTCTTAACGACAACGAGGCCACGCTACCTCTTATCGACGTCTTCCCAGAGGTGCCTGCCGGGGCATGGAAGCCCTACCAGGAGCAGTATCCTAGCGGGTTCAGAGGTGATCACCTGCTGGCTCATTTCGAGTGTTACCTGATACGCTCCGAGGGGCAAACCATCCTCGTGGACACCGGCATCGGCGGCGCAACCACCAACCCTCACTCCGTCGAGGCCATGGCCGGAGGCGTAGACGGGCGGCTCTTGCAGGAGCTAGAAGCGGTCGGCGTCAACCCGGCCGACATCAACACCGTCTTCTTCAGTCACCTGCACTTCGACCACGTGGGCTGGAATGTGACCCACGAACTGGGGGAAGCTCCCCGCGCCACCTTCCCCAACGCCCGCTACGTCGCCCATCGCGCCGACTGGGAGGTTTTTCAGCGCCCCGAGGTAATGGAGCTGTTCCCGCCCCACTGGGACTTGGCCCTCGGCCCCCTCCAGACCCTCGGCGTCCTCGACTTGCTGGACGGTGAGCACGCCCTCACTAGCGAAATCACCGCCATTCCCACTCCCGGCCACACTCCCGGCTCCATGAGCCTCGCTGTTGTATCCGGCGGACAGCGAGCCTACATCCTCGGCGACGTATTCCATGGCCCAACCCAGATAACGGAGACAAGCTGGAAATTCAGCTTCGATATGGACGGCGACCAGGGCGTAGCCACCCGCGCCGCAATGATAGAACGCGCCGAGTCCGAAGACGCCATCATGGCCATCTGCCACCACGGAGGCTTCGGCCGCGTAGCCCGCGCCGAGGGCCGCCGCTACTGGCAGCTCGTCTCCTAGTATCGCGCGTATCAAGCCCCTTTCCCTCCAGGTGAGGGTTGAGCGAGGAGCGCCCCCATTTCTCGGGAAACAAAGAACGCGAAACAAACCGCGCTAACGCCGCCCGAACTCCCGCTCAACCTGGTGCGAAGTGAAGCGGATCATCGTGGGCCGACCGTGCGGGCAGGTGTGCGGATTGAAGGTAGCCTCAAGCTGCTCCAGCAACGCGGTCATCTCCGCCTCGCTCAACGACTGCCCGGCCCGGATGGCCGCATGGCAAGCGATTGACGCAGCCATCACGTCCTCCTTATGCCGAGTCAGCCCTTCCAGGGTGACCATATCCAGAATGTCAACCAGCTCCTTGCCGGGATCGTTGACAGTCAATACCTCCGGCACGGCTCGCAACAGGTACGTCCGCTCCCCGAAAGGCTCCACCTCGAACCCGTAGGCCGTGATGGCCTCCAGATTGTCCTGCAACGTAGTAGCGTGCGACGGCGTAAGCTCCACGCTGACCGGAGCCAGCAACGGCTGAGACACAGTGTTCCGCTCGTCCCGCCGTTCGCAGATGCGCTCGAAAACCACCCGCTCATGGGCCGCATGCTGATCCACCAAGTACATCCCCTCTGTCCCTTCCGCCACGACGTAAGTCTGTTTCAACTGCCCCACCACTCGCAGCGGCACGGATGGGCGGCCCAGCAGCGTCAGCGCCTCCGACGCCGGATCCGGTGCCCTGATTGCGCCGCCGCCATATCCCGGTAGCGTTGTGCCGGAAGCAGGCAAGCCGGCCTTTGAGTCGCCGAAGGACGAGAACCCTCCCGATGTCTGCGCAAAGGCAGGAACTGGCGAGTTGGACACCAAGGCGGCCCGCACCCCTCGCTGGGTGAGAGAGAACACCCGGCTTTCGTAATGGAAACGCACCTCGCGCTTGGCCGGATGGGAGTTCACGTCAACCTCGGAATAGGGCATAACCACGTTAACGGCCGCCACCGGGTATCGCTTCGTCTGCAAAAGCCCTGCGTAGGCTTCCTCAATGGCGTAGGCCAGCATCCGGCTCTGGATCAGGCGGCGGTTAACGAAGAAGGTCATATAGGTACGGTTGGCGCGGCTGACATTGGGAGCGGCAACGAAACCTTCCACAGCATAGCCCGTCTCTAGGTCTTCGGCCTGGACTTCCAGCATATTCTCAGCAGCCTGCGACCCGTAGACTGCCATAAGCGCCTCTCGCGGCTGGCCGTTGCCAGGAGTGGTCAGCGACACCCGCCGCTCGCCTTTGTCAGATAACAGCGCCAGACGGAAGCGGATTTCGGGGAAGGCGAGCGCGTATCGGCTGACCAACTCCTGCACCCGCGCTGTCTCCGCTTGAGGCGAGCGCAGGAACTTGCGGCGGGCCGGCTGGTTGCCGAAAAGCTGGGCGACTTCAATCGCTGTGCCGGGCGCGCACCCTTCCCTGCCAGACTCCACCTGGTCTCCCCAATGGAAGACCAGGCGGTATCCGGCGCTATCGGCGGGCGGGCGAGTCTGGATGGTAACCCGGGAAACAGCGGCGATACTGGGCAGCGCCTCGCCCCGGAATCCCATAGTCGCCACAGAGTCAAGCTGTTCAGCGGAATCGAGCTTGCTGGTGGCGTGGCGGTGAAAGGCAAGCGGCACTTCACCAGAGGGTATGCCGGCGCCGTTGTCAATGATCCTGATAAGTTCAACGCCACCGGCCCGAATCTCGACCGTTATCTGAGAGGCCCCGGCGTCTATCGAGTTCTCAACTAGCTCCTTGACCACGGAGGCGGGCCGTTCGACCACTTCTCCGGCGGCAATCCGGGTGGCAAGGGCGGGCGGCAGAATCCTGATTGGTCTATATTCGTACAAGAGTTACCGCCTGCATCCAACTAGAAGAGGGGTACGATAGTGCCCTTGGCGCGATATTGCTTGTCTTCGGACGTTCCGGTGGCGGCAAAGTCCTGCGCGATGCGGTAGACCCGCTCCATTTCCCGGTCGGGAGAGCGCTTGAAGAAGTAGGGAGGCACCCATACCCCGCCGAAAGCGGCCACTACTTCCGGGTAATCGTCAATGACGAAGTCCGGCTCGAAAGGCACGCCCAACTCTTCCAGCCGCTCGTGGAAATGGTGTGTGGGCTTCCCAAACACCCCACTCACGTAGGGCTTGAGCTGGTGTTTTTCGATGACTTCCCATCGTTCTCCCATCCCCGACCAAATGTATATCTGATGCTCTTCGTCCAAGAGCGCTTGAAACGTCTCCTTGGTCTGGGGGCGCAAGCTATTGTCCAAACCTAAAATAGTGTAGTCAACATCAAAAAAAATCTTCATCGGCGGTCTTCGGCCCTTCCCATAACTGCATTCCCTGCTCCAACAGTAATGGGAATTACCGCTGGGAGGGTATTTAGATTATGTATGATACCTGCCAGAAACTATCAGGCGCAACCGTGATTGCCTCTGCGTTTGCGCCAGAGACGGACAACCGAATTCAGGCAGCCGCATCCACCACGGAATCAAGAACAGATCCGCTGCCGCCGATAAAGACCTGATTGCCCACCCGTATCAAAGGCCGCCGAACCAGCTTCGGTTCCTTAAGCATCAAGTTGACCATTTCGTCTTCGGACAGTTCCCGTCCCACTAACCCCATCTGCTTCAGGCTGGGGCTGCGGCGCGCGAAAATTTGATCAATGCCGGAAAGAGCAGCCATTTCGCGGATTTCTTCCTCGCTGAAGGGTTCCTTGAAGTAGTCCCGCTCCTGCAAGACTAATTCATTTTGCAAGAGAAACTCCCTTGCTTTCCGGCAGGTGGATCAACGGGGCCACCAATAGAACTGCACCGGCTGGTTCATGGAATCCTCAACATACAATCAAGTAGGGATCGAAACTGATATTGAGGCCCATTTTATATCGCAGGCCAGCCGCGGAAAACGGTAACACTGACGGGTATGAACCATTTTTATGAACATTTCAGGGCAGATAATTAGCCTGCTCCTGTAATTCGTAGAGCTTGTTGAGCGCCTCCAGGGGCGTCATGTTCGGAACGTCCAGCGCACGGACGGCATCGGCCAAAGAAGACGCGGACGGGAAGAGGGCCAATTGCTGTGATGGGGATGAGCGGGCCGAACGCTTGCGGCTGCCCAGCCCCGGTACAAGCGCGGGCGGCGATTCCAGGTCGCCTAGCACTTCCCAAGCACGGTTGACGACCCCCGGCGGCAGTCCGGCCAAGCGAGCCACATGGACGCCATAACTCCGGTCGGCGCCGCCGGGGATGATGCGGTGCAGGAAGACTACATCGCTGCCTTCTTCGGCCACCGCCACGCTGTAGTTGCGGACCCCGGGAAGAGTGGCGGCCAATTGGGTGAGTTCGTGGTAATGGGTGGCGAACAGCGTCTTGCAGCCCAGCCTCGGGTCGTTGTGCAGGTGTTCGATGACCGCACGAGCTATGGACAGCCCGTCGTAAGTGCTGGTGCCACGCCCAATTTCATCCAGAATCACCAGAGATCGGGGCGTGGCCTGGTTCAGGATCGCCGCTGTCTCCACCATTTCCACCATAAAGGTGGACTGTCCGGTTGCAAGGTCATCTTGCAGGCCGACACGAGTAAAAATGCGGTCTACCAGTCCGATATGAGCCTCGGCCGCCGGAACGAAGCTGCCAATCTGAGCAAGCAGCGTAATCAGAGCAACCTGCCGGATATAGGTGGACTTCCCCGCCATGTTGGGGCCGGTCAACACCACGACCCGAGCCCCGCTTCCATCGGATGACGAGGACAATTCAACGTCGTTGGGTACGTACTCGCCGGAGGGCAGCACCCGCTCCACCACCGGATGGCGTCCTTCGCGGATACGAATGACCTGGCCGTCATCCACCACTGGCCGCCTGTAACCGTTGTCCACCGCCACCTGAGCCAGCCCGCAAAATACGTCAACCTGCGCGATAGCGGCGGCGGCGCGGACTACCTCCTCGGCGGACTCGGCCATCTGAGCGCAGACGCGCCGGTAGACCTCGGCCTCCGCCTCCGCCAATCTCTCCCGGGCGTTTAGGGCCAATGACTCGTATTCTTTCAGTTCAGGGACGATGTAGCGCTCGGCGTTAGTAAGGGTCTGTCGGCGGATGTAGTCGCTGGGCAAGTTGTGGGTCTGCGATTTGGAAACTTCGATGTAGTAGCCAAAAACTTGGTTATAGCCCACTTTAAGCGATCGGAGGCCGGTTCGCTCCCTTTCTTTTTGCTCGAGGCCGGCGATGTATTGTCGCGCATTGACGCTGGCGTTTTTGAGTTCGTCTATTTCGGCGGAGAATCCTGCCCGTATTACATTCCCGTCGCCAACCGCACCGGGCAGCTCCGGCTCTATAGCAGCCTCGACGAGCGTGACCACATCCGGTACGGGCAGCAGCCCGGGGTGAAGCCATTTCAGGCTCGAGCCTAGTCCTGCGATGCGCTCCCCCAGCTCCGGCAGGGTATCGAGGCCGGATTTCAACGCCAGCAGTTCCCGGGGGGCCACCGTCCCGGCAACGACGCGACCCATGATGCGCTCCAGATCGGTCACGCCGGCCAGCGCCGCCGCGACCGCGCTCCGGGCCAACCCGTCGTTATAAAAACTGTTCACCGCATCTAGCCGTTGCTCCAGGGCAGACAGCTCCAGCAGCGGCTGACCCAGCCATCTACGCAGCAACCGCGCCCCCAGAACGGTTAGAGTACGGTCAATCGCGGCCAGCAGCGAGAGCTCTCTCTGTTCATTGCGCCCACCCTCGAACAGCTCCAGATTGCGCCGCGTGCGAGAGTCTAACGCCATGTATTGCTGCCCGGAGTAGACAGCGAGGCTGCCAAGCTGCACTCCGGCTCTCCCACCCGAATTCACCACCGAACCTGAGTTTGCAGAAGGTCGGGTGCGCCCTAGGTAGTCAACGATAACTCCCGCCGCGGACACAACCAGCGGCAAGTTCTCGCACCCGAAGGATTCCAGTGTGTGAATACGAAAGTGCGCTAACAAACTGGCCGCGGCGGTTTCCTGCTCGAACAGGGCGTCATCCATCGGCGTAAAGCGGTAGGAGGCGCCCTCCATGTCGAGAATTTCAGTGCTTTCCAGGTTACTCAGGGCAGACTGAGAAACCAGCACTTCCGCCGGGGCTATTCGGCCTAATTCCAGCGGCAACTGGGCGATGGGCAGTTGGGACGCGGCAAATTCGCCGGTGGTTATGTCAGCGTAGGCCAATCCAACTCTGGCGCCATCTACAGCTAGGGCAGCCAAGTAATTGTTAGCCGTCCGGTCAAGAAGGGAATCCTCGAAAACAGTGCCGGGCGTCACCACGCGAACTACATCGCGGTCCACCAACCCTTTGGACAGCGCCGGGTCGCTTAGCTGTTCGCAGACAGCGACCTGATGGCCTTTCTTCACCAGCCGCGCCAGATAGGACTCCACAGAATGAGACGGAACACCGGCCATCGGCACCCGCAGATTTTTACCCAAGCTGCGGCTAGTTAGCGTTATGTCCAGTTCGCGAGCGACAAGACGCGCGTCTTCATCGAAGGTCTCGTAAAAGTCTCCCATACGAAACAGCACGATGGAATCGCGGTAGGCTTCCTTGATTTTCAGGTACTGGCGGCGGACCGGAGTCACTAATCCTATCCTTCCTGAGCTTTACCACAGGACAACTACCGTAATTCTATACCACGCCGGGCCGGGTCTACGCCAATTCACGGCGTACCATTCATAAAAAGTTCCCTCTCCTTTCCGGGAGAGGGATAAAGCCGCAGAATAAGGGGATGCGGAAACAATCACTCTTTCCAGAAACGCTCCTCCTTGAAGCGCCATCCTTGCGGGGGCAGCTTGGCCTTCAGGTCTTCAATCATCCCGGGGTGCCCGCAAGCGTAGACCAGCGTGTCATCCTGTGGAAGCTGGAATTTCTCTAAATACTCCTCAGCAATGACGTTGACGCGGCCGGATGGCCCTTTCCATTCCTTGTTGCGCGGGTCTCCAGGGCGGCTAACTGTAGGCACGAATTTGACCACCTCCGGGTGCTTCTCAGCCAACTCGATAAATTCCTTGTCATAGGTCAGTTCTTCGTAATAGCTCGCCCCTAGCAAAACATAGAAAGTATGCCCTTCGCCCTGATTATACAGATAGTCCCGCACCATACTCACTGATGGCGAGACCCCGGTGACAGTGGACAGCATAAAGTGGTGATGCGCCTTTTGGTCCATAGTAAAGATGCCTTTGGCTCGGGGGCGGATGGACATAGCGTCGCCGGGTTGGAGCTGCCACATCAGCGGGGTGAGTTCGCCGTCCGGCACCAGCTCGACGAAAACTTCCAGAACTTTCTCGTGCGGAGCGGAGGCAATGGAATAGGCGCGTTCAATAGGGCCAAGACCCAATGTACAATACTGGCCCGGCTTGAAGTTGAAGCTGCCTCCTTCTTCCGGCTCCAGTCTTATGACCATCAGGTCTTCGGTAATATCTCTGCGCTCGACCAGACGCGCTTTGGGAAAAGCAGGATTCGGGGTAAGATCTATTTCTCTGGCAGCATCGGAGTTAACTGTCTCTACCATGGTTCCCTCCTTCTCCCTGCGCCTGGAGTACCCTGCCATTTGGATACACTCAAAGCGCAATCAATTACTGACGCCGGGAGGCGAGTTGTCTTTATCGTTCCGCCTTGACCAGCCTGGCAGGTCTCACTTCCAGTCCGGGAAGCAGTGCGGCCGGGTCTGGCTCCTGGCTGGCTTCCATTTCGATAGCTAACTGTCCGAAAAGTCCGGTACACCCGACCACGCCTCTGGGAAGGCTTGAATTGAACCGCGCCACGCCGGGCAATATGCTGCCATCCGGCGTTTCCACCGCTACCTTGTCGCCTTCGGAAACCCCTGTTTCTGCGGCGTCCGCCGGGTTAATCTCCACCCATTCCTCACGCATTATCCGGTTTCGCTTACCCTTCACAATTTCCATATCGCGGTGTTGCTGAAGCAAGACTCTCCCGGGAGCAAACCACAGCGGAAATTCCGCCAGCCCTTCCCCGGCGCTTGCACGGAGCGGGGGCAGGTTGAAAGCCGGAGTCATAGGCTCGGCCTTCCGTTCTCCGAACCCGCCCAGATAGAGCGTCGCAGTGCCGGGATGTTCCGAGTCGGGGCAAGGCCACTGCAAGCCATTGTGCTGGCGGCTGGCGTAGAGAACCTGTGTCGGTTGCGGGCTATCCAACTGCGTCCGCAACACCAGAGATCCCTCACGCTCCAGCCGAACATGGGAAATGCCGCCGTAGATTTGCGCCGCTTTGGCTAATTCATCAAAGACTTGGGCCGGCTCCATGGGTGGAAGGGCATCCGGCTTGATGCGCTGGGCCAGTTCCGTCAATACCCGGCCTTCCGAGCATCCCCCGTCATCCCGCGCCAAGGCCGGCTTTAGCCGCTGGACTCTCCGCTCCAGATTAGTATACGTGCCGTCCTTTTCCGCGAATGTGTCTCTTGGCAATACAACGTCGGCCCGCTGGGCCAATGTCGTGAGGAAAGTGTCGTGGACTACCAGAAAATCCAGCGCGGCCAGAGCTTCAACTGCGTCTCCCAACCTGCCGTTGGTGAAATTGGGGCTGTCGCCGATTACAATGGCTGCCTTGAGCCTTCCATTCCGCGCGGCCTCCACCGACTGGGCCAGCCCCAACCCCGGCTCTTTCGGAGCCGGGTTTCCCCAAACGGCCTCAATCGCTTGCCGGTCAGCTTCTTCGGACACCCATCCATAACCGGGCAGGCGATTTGGCAGGCAACCGGCATCCCACCCTCCCTGTTCATTCGCGCCCTGCCTCATGGGATACAGTCCGCCCCCAGCCTTGCCCAGGTTTCCGGTAAGGAGGGCCAGGTCAACCAGAGCGAACACACAGTTGCGCTTATGGTTGTCTGGTATATTGTCTAGCCCATACACCACCGCTCCGGCGTCCGCTCCGGCATACAAACGCGCCGCTTCAGCAATATCCTCTCTGGAAACGCCGGTAGTGGCCGCCACTTCGTCCAGGTCCAAGGATTCAAGGGCGTAATGAAGAGTCGCCGGACTCTCGCAGTTTTGGGACAGCCAGTCCTCTCTATCGAGACTCTGGTCAAGGATGCTGCGCAGTATGCCGCCCAGAAGGAGGAGTTCGGCTCCAGGCGCCGGGCGGAGCCAGAGATGAGCGTACCGGGTAAGCTCGACTTCTCTGGAGTCTATAACTACCAGCTTGGCGTCCTTACGGGCAGCACGCTTGATGGGAACGGCAAGAACGTTCTGTTCTTCGGTGGAGTTGTTGTTAAAGGACAGGATGCAACCGGCCTGCTCCAATTCCCAGATTGAGTTGGTCGCCGCAGGGGTGCCCAAGGTAGATTCCAGCCCCCATACTAGCTCAGGATTGGTATTGGAGGTCATATCTATGTTATTGGAATGCATCACTGCGCGAGTAAATTTCTGAGCCAAGTAAAGCTCTTCGTTGGTGCCAGTGGGCGAGGCGAGCAGCGCGAACTCCGGCCTGCTCGCCCCATCTCCGGCATAACGCCGGAGGCGCTCTGCCGCGTAGTCCAGCGCCTCATCCCAATCGGCTGCCTGCAACACGCCATCGCGCCGGATGAGCGGGGAAGTCAACCGGTCTCCGTCGTTAACGAACTCCAGGCCGAACTTGCCCTTGAAGCAGGCTTGTCCCTTGTTGGCGGGCGAGTTGAGCTCCGGCACGGCGCGAATCAGTACGTCCTTTCCGTTGAATTCCAGATTCAACTGGCACCCAACCGGACAGTGAGGGCAGATTGACCGCTCCACTCGCCGCGCCTTCTCCCACTTGTGGCCCCGCTCCACCAGCGCGCCCACCGGGCAGACATCAATGCAAGCGCCGCAGAACTCGCAGCCGGACTCCAGCAGCGAAGTTCCGAAGGAAGTTCCCACCAAGGCCTGACCGCTGCGTTCAGTGAAGCCAATGGCGTCGTCGCCGCGCAACTCCTCGCAGGCCCGGACGCACCGCCCGCAGACGATACAGAGGTTATAGTCGCGGTCATAGAAGGGATCAGACACTTCCAGCGGAATGTTGCGGTACTTGTAGCCCAAAGGCGATTCCAGGTTCATACCCAGGTAACGCACCGTGTCTTTCAGCTCGCAGCGCTCGTTCTTGGGGCAAGTTACGCAGCGATCGTTGACCGATACGTGGCGCAGGCAAACATCGCTCGGCCCGCAGATGTCTATCCGGTGACAAGTCAGGCAGCCGTTGGGGTGCTCCGCGATGAGCATTTCCATAACCGACCGGCGGAGTTGGTCAACTTCGTTCACCTGGTTGCGCACCACCATGCCGTCGGACACCGGCAGGGTGCAGGCGGCGGGGTAACCACGCTGCCCTTCGACTTCCACCACGCACATTCGGCAAGCGGCATAGGGCTTCATGCCGGGGTGATAGCACAAGTAGGGGACGTAGATTCCGGCGTCAATAGCCGCTTCCAGCACCATCTTGCCGGGCTGGGCGGCAACCTCTATCCCGTCAATTGTGATGGTGATGTCATCGGGCATCTTAACTCGCTCCCCCCTTGTCTTTCGACAGGCTCAAGGTGAAAAAGACTTACCGCCGCGACCGGCTGGGCGAGAACCGCGGTTCGTTGCATGTGCCAGTCGGGCATCGGCGTTCTAATATATGCGCCTCGAACTCGCCGGGGAAATACCTCAGCGCCGATGATACGGGATTGAATCCCAACTGCCCGTGGCCGCACAGCGAGCCGGCCTGCATATTTTCCCCAGTGTTCCGCATTAGATCCAAGTCTTCCCGCTCGCCTTCAAGGCTACAGATACGTTCCAGCACCTCCAGGAGGTGGCTCATCCCCATTCGGCAGGGAAAGCACTTGCCGCAGGATTCGTACTGACAAAAAGCCACCAGAGCCCTGGTCAAGTCCACGACGCAGGTGTCCTCGTCGGCGGCAATGATGCCCCCGGAACCAAGAATGGCGCCAGCGTTTCGCAGCACCTCGAAGTCGAGAACAATGTCAACGTTGTCGGCGGCTAGCACCCCGCCCAGCGGCCCGCCTGTCTGAAGGAACTTGAGCTGTTTCCCGCCCCGTATGCCTCCGGCGGCGTCATACAGTACGTCCTTCAGGTTGATTCCCAGCGGGACTTCCATCATGCCGGTATAGTTCAAGGCGCCGGACAGGCAGAGGATGGCAGTACCGGTGCTGCGCTCGTGTCCTATGCTGGCGAACCACTCGCCGCCCCTCGACATGATTTCCGGCACGTAGGACAAGGTTTTTACGTTGTTGATGTTGGTAGGCTTGCCGAACAGCCCATATTGCGCCGGGAAGGGCGGACGAAACCGGGGCATGGCCCGCTTGCCCTCGATGGCCTCCATCAGCGCGCTTTCTTCCCCGGCAACGTAGGAGTCTCCCGTGAGAGCGACTTCTATGTCGAAGCTGAATTCCGAACCCAGGATGTTATTCCCCAGCAGCCCCAACTCCTGTGCTTGCCGGACGGCTGTCCGGCAGCGGTCTATGGGGCCGTCATGGCCGTGGCGTATGAATATGTAGCCGCGGCTGGCCCCGGTAGCGTACCCTGCCAATATAACCCCTTCGACTAGCGTATGGGGATCGCTCTCCAGAATTGCTTTGTCATTGAAGGCGCCGGGATCGCCCTCTTCACAGTTGCAGAGCACATATTTGTCACGCGACGGATTTCCGGCAAGGAACCGCCACTTTGTGGCGGTGGGAAAAGCCGCGCCGCCCCGTCCGCGCAGACCGGACTCGTTGACTTGCTGCAAAGCGTCTTCAGGCGTCATTTCCAGCAGCGCGCGATTCAGGGCGCGATAACCGCCGGTTGCGATGTACTGATAAATGTCTAGCGGGTCTATGTTGCCCGCGTTGCGAAGAGCGATTCGGCGCTCCCATACCCGCATCGGATGCAAGGCCAAATTGGGCAGCCCAGATGGCGGAACAAAGCTGTCCTCCATACCTTCCGGGGCCAAGTAGCCGAGGGCCAGCTCTTCCACGGGCGAGCCTCCGGCAACGTGCGCCGAGACGACTTCACCAGCCAGTTCCGGATCGAAGTTACCGTAGAACACCCGCGGGCCGCTAGGCAGCTGCACGTCCAACAGCGGCTCTGCGTAGCACAGGCCAATGCAGCCAACCTCGCTGATGCGAGCGTCTACGCCCTGGCTTTCGAGCGCATCACGCAGGGCGGCAACCACGGCGTCGGCTCCGGCGGCCTGACCACACAGGGCGGTGCCAACGCGGAGCCAAGGTCGGCTAGCGTCGGCATCCCTCCGGCGCAACGCCTCCGCTTTCAATTGTTCGTAATCAGCGGGCATGAACTCCACTTTGAGCCTCTTCGTCTCTCGAGCTAGTCGAAAGGCCGCAATATCTCAGACACGCGCTGGGCTGCCGCTCCAGGGTTGACGCGGCCCACCAAGTGGTGATCAAAGGACATGACAGGGGCTTGGGCGCAAGCACCGAGGCAGGTGTTGAGCCGTACCGAAAGCCGGTGGTCGGAACGTTCTCCCTCGCTTTCCAGTCCGGCAGCCTCCAAAACGGCATCCACCACTCCCATTGCGCCCATCAGGTGACAGGACGCGCCCCAACACACTTCTACCTGACGCTCCGCCGGGGGCTGGAAACGGAAGTTGGGGTAGAAAGACGCCACCGCCCATACATCGTTGACCGTAGCGCCCATATACTGGGCTACCCACTCAACGGCTTGGCGAGGGATGTAGTGGAGTTCGTCTTGAACGGCCAGCAGGGAAGACAGAATCGTAACCGTTGGTTGAGTCTGACCGCGGACAGCCCCCTCGATGCGCCGTTCCAGACCATCCATGTGGCCGGACTCCTGAGCCGGGAGTCGGCGGCGTCCTCGGACCTGCCTCAAGGGCAGGGAGTAGCTGCCACCCGTCCGTTCGTGAAAGAATTAACAATCAAGGCGATACTAACATATTGCCCGATAGTGATTCAACAATTCGGCAAGCGTTCCTCACCTCCAAAGAGGCTTGCAAGCAAAAGAGTGGGGCGAGTCTCCACTCGCCCCACTTGGTAACGCCAACATAGGCACAGGGATGGCTATTTCGGGCGGTATTACTCCACGCGCGCCACGCTTCCCAGCAGGATCCGCTCGACGTCGGGGAGCAGGGCCTCCGCTCGCTGGCGGCATTCTTCATCGGTAAGGCTGGACAGCGGATGCGGAGCAACGACGTACTCGTAATCCGGCACTCCCATCATGCGGGTCATGGCCTTGGCGGTGTTGTTGAAAACATGGGTAATGATGGAGGCGGTGGGGATGCCCAGCCGTTCCATTTCGATGCCGTCGTGCACACTGCACGAACTGCATGACCCTCAATCCCCAACCCCGGTGATAAGCACATCAACGCCGTTCAGCATATCCTCGACGGTCTCCGGCTTGGTAGGCAGAGAAGCCGAATGCTTGCTGAACATCCGGACTTCCTTGAACCCATACTTTTCCTGTAGGATGCGGCCCAGCTCGTTCAACACCTTGTCCGAGTTGGATTTGGAGTTTTCCAGAAGTCCCAGGGTTTTGCCCTCCAGAGAACCAGGCCGGTCGTTCAGCCGGAAGTCTCCAACGGCAAGCTCAAGGCCCGTGGGGTTCACCAGTCTGACATCTCTGACCATAACTGTGTCCGCCATAATTCTCTCCTGCGTAACCTGTTTCCTCAGTCATTTGCCAGTGAACAACATTTTGGGCAAGTGTTCAATACCCCCGCCGCTATCCTGGCGCTTTAATCTCTATCCTGGCGCTTCAATCTTACGGGTGCGTATCTGGTAGTTGGTGGTATCTATGATGGCGCTGTTGCGCCCGCCAGTGCCGCCGCCCATCACGATGATGATGTCGTCAGGCTCGCGGGAACAGCGCCGCAGCAGTTGCTCGTCGCCTTCCCGCTCCGGGCCTTGGGCGATGCCGAGGCGAATCAGCTCCGCCTGCGGGCGGGCGGCGTGTTCAATCAGATATTCTTGGATGCTCCGCCGCGTCCAGCCGTCTTCGTTCAAGGTGATGGCGTGTTCGGGGCCGAATACCAGCGCCCACTGAGCCGGGAAGCGCCAGGCCAGGCAGGCGCTCTTAAGCGTGTCCGCGACCGAGGCCAAGATCATCTCCCCATTCTGCCCATAGGAGTTGTTGACTGTAATGGGGTTGTAGGCCACGGCAATGGTGACGCAACTGTCTCCGGGCTGGAACCCGCGGCTGACATGTAGCGGTTCCCACGGGGAGTCCTCTTCGTTTTCGGCGAAGGTAAGCGTGTATTTGCTCGGATTGCCCAGCGTTCCCCGGTCGAGGACGCCGGGGCGGGCTTCAAACCCATTCATAAAGCAGAGCCGCACGGCCCGTCCCAAACAGGCGTTGGCCCGGTTGCCGGGGCCGAATATGCCGTCGCGGGAGTTCATCTCCAGCGTATGCCGGATGGGGCCGTTGACGATCATCAAGATGGCCGGCGAGCTGGTAGACGACGCCGCCATATTAACGTAGTTCTTTTCCTCGTCCAGTGTCCGCAGGGCGGTGGTAAGAACTGGGAAATACTCCGGCAGGCAGCCGGCCATCACGGCGTTGGCGGCGGCGTTCTCCGACGTCAGCACTCGCCGGCGCATATCGAAAGTGACTATCTCCTCCTCGCCGGTCATCCCGGAGAGCTCCAGCATTTCCCGTACCTTGTATTCCACCGGCGGCACCACCGGAAGGCCGTCGCTCCAGCCCATCCGGTAGCACTCCTCAATGATTTCAACGGTGTCACTGAATTCAACTATGTCGGACCGGTTCATATTCATTTCCATCCGGGGATAAACTACGCCCAAGGCGAACTGCGCCGGGGATAAACTGCTCCCAAGATAAATTACGCATTGGGAAATCGTTCTTACCTTAACCCTCTTCCGGGTGGAGAGAGATATGCAAGTTATTGGCTAGACGTTCAGCCGCAGTTGCACGCCCGCCTTTTCTTCCTGTATGCGGGCCACGGCGTCAGAGTCTTCCGGCCCAAAGCCACGGAACATCGCTTCGACATGGCGCTGATCCACCAGGTTGGACAGGTCCATAGGCACACCGTATTCCCGTCCGAGGTCAGTGGCAAGGCGCACGTCCTTGGCGGCCAGGGCGGTGGCGAATCCCGGCTCGAAGTTGCCTTGGAACAAGAACCGGGCGAACTTTTCCGTTAACCGCCGCGAGCTGCCGGAACTGTGGGCGATGACATCGGCCAACGTGGCCAGGTCAACCCCTGCCTTGACGCCCAAGGTCAGGGCCTCGGAGAGCAACACGCCAATCCCCATACTCATCAGATTGTTGCATATCTTGCAGACCGACCCGGCTCCGATGTCCCCGCAGTAGACCACGTGGCTTCCAATTGCCCCCAGAGTGGCCTCAAAACGCTCGAAGAGGGCGCGGTCGCCGCCGACCATTACCGCCAGCGTTCCTGCCGCTGCGCCGTAGGTGCCGCCACTGACCGGAGAGTCCAGCAGAGCGACGCCCCGTTCGGCGCAGATTCCGTGCAGGCGCCGGACGACGGTAGGCGAATTGGTGGAGAGGTCGAAGATTACCGAGCCGCTATCTGCGCCCTCCAGGACCCCCTCCTCGCCCGCTATTACCCCCTCGACGTCCCGCGGGACGGGAAGACTGGTTAGGACCGCGTCGTTGCCCGGGACGGCCTCTTTGGGGCTGTCCGCCCACTCGGCGCCCATCTCCAGAAGGTTGGTTGCGGCCTCGCGCCGCAGGTCGTGGACGGTTAGCTGGTGGCCGGCCCGAATCAGATTGGCGGCCATCGGATTGCCCATGTTGCCGGTTCCGATGAACCCTATCTTCATCCCTCTCTCTCCTGTCGTTTTGTCCGGCGGCGCGCCCGGCGTTGCGATTATCTTGGTTGGGGCGGTTATAGGGGGCGCGGCCAGGCGCCCCTACGCCCGGCCCGATGCGGGGGCGTTCTGGCGGTGAGGCGGCGGGCGCAGGGCCTCCAGGTATGCTTTCCGGCCCGGCGTCGCGCACGTTTTGGCGGCTGTAAGGTGGCGAGTAGCCGCTGGGGGTGGCCCCATATCTTCCCGCGCCGGGCCTTTCCGGTCTCCCGGCTGCGGGTGAATCGTGCCGGCCATTTTGCTCATCAAAAGTCTCCTTGGCAATGCGGAAGGCGTTTACCGCCGCCGGCATTCCGCCGTAGAACACCATTTGCGCGATGATTTCCGAGATTTCTTCCTCGGTGGCGCCGATATGCAGCGCCCCGGTAATGTGCCGCTTGATCATCTGCGGGCTGTGGCCCAATACCACCAGCGCGGCGATGGTGCAAAGGCTGCGGGTTTTCAGGTCAACGGCGGGGCGGTTGTATATCTCGCCATAGACCACGGCATCCACCAGCCGCATCACGTCCGGGGCCAATTCGGCCATCGCCGCCGGGGGCTGGGGGTTGTTCTCCGGCCCGTAGTAGCGCATTCGGAAGTCGGCGGCAGCCTCCTCCAGGTCTAGCGCCTCTTCTTCGTCCTCGTCCTCATCCTCATAGCCCAACTCGTTTTCCAAGTCCGGCTGGTAGGGGCGCAGATACGGGTCATCTTCGTTGTTGAATTCGGTGGTCACGGCGTTCACCTGCCTAGAGATACAGAGACGTTGGTTACAGAATTTGCCAATAGCGGCGGCCTTCCTTCCTTATCACCCGTCCGATGTGGTCGTCGGGATGGAAGTGGCCGGCGGCGATTACAATGTTCTCTGCCTCGGCCTGGTCGAGAATACGCTCCCGATTGTGTCGGCTGTCTTCCTTGTCCGTATCCACCCCGGCGGTCCAGTCGGGGCGCTCCACCTGCACCTTGCTGTGCAGCAGGTCGCCCACCACCATGGCCCGCTCGCCTTGGGATGTGATGTCTATGACCATGTGTCCTGGCGTATGCCCCGACGCGGTGAGCATCTTGACTTCGCCGGTGATGGTGTGTTCGGTATCCACCAAATCCATAACGCCCATGCCTTCCAGAGGAATTACGCTATTGGTGACTTGCGGGGCGCTGCCAATAACCTCCGGCTTCGTGAAATGCTCCCAATCCAGTCGAGGCACCAGATAGCGGGCTTGGGGGAAGGTGGGGGCAGGTTTTTCGGGGGTATAGTCCACGTTCCAGCCCACGTGGTCGCCGTGCAAATGGGTGTGGGCGACCACGTCGATGTCCTCAGGGTTGACGCCCTTAAGCCTGAGTTGATTCACCAAGTCGCCGGTGCGGTTGCCGCGATCTGGGTGCGGTCCTGGCCCCATGCCAGTGTCCACCATGATAGTCTTGCCCTCGGAGCGCAGGAAGAAGTGCAGATAGTAGAGCTGTAGTTGGCCGCATTCCAGCGCGTGCTGATGACCTGCCCAGTCCGGCTCGGAAGTGGCTGGAAACATCATCCACGGCTCGCGGGGCGGCGGAACCATATCCAGCACCGCCACAATGTCAACGTTGCCCACTCTAACCTGACCTGCCATTCCAGGCCTCCTTTTTGTTCACTTTGAACCTGCGGGAAGGATTCGGACATTTTCCTAATACTGGATAAGGGAAACCACGTCGCTTCCCGCCAGGCGGCTGCGCCCATCCAGAAAAGCCAGCTCGATGACCACGGCAAGCCGCGCCACCACGCCGCCGCAGGCCTCAACCAACTGGGCAGCGGCCGAGAGCGTGCCGCCAACGGCCAGCAGGTCGTCAACAATCAGCGCGCGCTGACCGGGAGCAATGGCGTCGGTGTGAATTTCCAGAACGTTGTGTCCGTATTCCAAGTCATATTCGACGGAATAGACATCGAAGGGCAGCTTGCCTGCCTTGCGAACCGGAGCCAGTGGCTTGCCCAGCTCGCGGGCCAGCGGCGCGCCAAAGATAAAACCCCGGGACTCAACGGCCACCACAATGTCGAAATCCGGCTCCCGGCATTTCTCAGCCAACTCCCCAACGGCATAGTCGAAGGCAACCGGGTTGGCGAGCAGTGGAGTAATGTCGCGGAACAAAATCCCCGGCTCAGGAAAATCTGGGATATCTCGGATATATTCCTTTAGGTTCATCTATGCTTGGCGGGCACTGTTCAGATACCTATACCTGAGGGTGGAATGTAAAATACGGCAGTAACGATGAAATACGGCGGCGGCGGCGCAGGCAGTTTAAGTCACGCTCGAAATCCAGTCAACCCAGAGCAGGCTAAAGGCAGGCCCATAGCGCCAGCGGAACTTCGGAGAAAATCGCCAGGAGAGAATTGCAAAAGCCCCGCCACTCCCGTCAAAGCGGGAATCTATGGCAGCTCCGACCACGGACAGTTCCCGAAGGCGCAAGCGCATTTCCAATTGCGCGAGAATGCCGGAATGACAAAACTCCAACAAGCTCGGCATCGGGCTGGACTTGATTTCCAATTGCGCGAGAACGCCAAAAGCGGAAAGAGGGCTTTGCAATCCCGCCGATTAATTTGCAATTCCCCCGATTAACAGGTTTGACTTGCCGCCCGTTGGTCAATATAATGGCTGTGGATGTTGCATAATAGGTAGCCTTACGGATGTGGGGCTGCTTTCCAAATGATGTATCTAGGAGCACACTTCAGGCTTCTTTGATGCCCCTGTGGCGCAATGGAAGCGCAGTCGATTTGTAATCGACAGGTTAGGGGTTCGAATCCCCTCTGGGGCTCCAAATCGTCTTCCACTACTGGCGGCGCGTCCCGTCGCAGGGATGGCGCAGAAGGGCAGGAATGTTGTTTCCAGGCGGTGGATGTGCGAACATAGCAAGGCCCGGCATATTGGAGGGATGGGTGAGTGGTTAAAGCCACCAGACTGTAAATCTGGCGTCCGGAAGGGCTTCGCAGGTTCGAATCCTGCTCCCTCCACCAGTAACTCAGGCCGTGAGCAGCCGTGCGGCATAATAGCCATCTTAGGGAATAGTCAGGATAGCCCCCGTTGCTCACTGCCAGCATTCACAATCCTAAAACAAGCCCAGATAGCTCAGCGGTAGAGCACGTTCTTGGTAAGAACGGGGTCGGCGGTTCAATCCCGCCTCTGGGCTCCAGAATAATGACCATATTAGTTGCAGGGCATTAAGGAGGACACGGCACAACATGGCCAGACAGCAGTTTGACCGGTCGAAGGATCACGTTAACGTGGGAACCATCGGGCACGTGGACCACGGCAAGACCACTTTGACCTCCGCTATCACCAAGGTATTAGCAGACCGGGGCCAGGCAAAATACTTGGACATGGACTCCATTGACAACGCCCCGGAGGAAAAGGCCCGCGGCGTAACCATAGCCATTGCCCACGTGGAGTACGAGACCGAATCCCGCCACTACGCTCACGTGGACTGCCCAGGCCACGCCGACTACATCAAAAATATGATCACCGGCGCAGCTCAGATGGATGGGGCAGTGCTGGTGGTAAGCGCTCCCGACGGCCCTATGCCCCAAACCCGCGAACATATCCTCCTGGCCCGCCAGGTAGAGGTTCCACGCATCCTCGTCGCTCTCAACAAGGTAGACATGATGGACGACGAAGAACTCTTGGAACTGGTGGAGCTGGAAATTCGCGACCTCCTTAACCGCTACGACTTTCCGGGAGATGACACTCCCATAGTCCGGGTCAGCGGCTTGAAGGCCCTGGAAGGCGAAGCGGAGTACGAGCAGAGCATCGTCGAGTTGGTCGGCGCGATGGACGGCTGGATTCCCGTACCCCCCCGCGCCACTGAGCTGCCTTTCCTTATGCCCATCGAAGACGTGTTCGGCATCAAGGGGCGCGGCACCGTGGTGACCGGCCGGGTCGAGCGCGGCACCATCAAAGTCGGCGAGCCGGTGGAAATCATCCGCTTCGGCGACACTCGCGCCACCGTAGCCACCGGACTGGAGATGTTCCACAAGTCGCTGGACATCTCGCAAGCGGGCGACGCGGTGGGCGTGCTGTTGCGCGGCGTTGACCGCGACGAGGTGGAGCGGGGCCAAGTACTGGTCAAGCCCGGCTCCATGAGGCCCCACACCAAGGCCAAGGCTGAGGTGTATGTGCTAAGCCGGGAGGAAGGCGGGCGGCACACCCCGTTCTTCAGCGGTTATAAGCCCCAGTTCTACATCCGCACCAGCGACATCACCGGCTCCATCGGCCTCCCCGAAGGCGTCGAGATGGTGATGCCCGGCGACAATGTCCAGATGGACATCGAACTGATTTCCCCAGTTCCTCTGGAAAGCGGAATGCGCTTCGCCATACGAGAGGGCGGACGCACCGTTGGCTCCGGCGTAATCACCGAGGTGATGGACTAACACTGACCTCAGCGGAGACGAAGGAATGGCTAGGAAGAACGTGGACATCCGCCAGATTATCACCCTGCAGTGTGGGGAGTGCCGCGAGCGGAACTACACTTCGATGAAGAACCGCCGCAACGACCCGCAACGGCTGGAATTGCGCAAGTACTGCTCCCGCTGCCGCAGCCACCGCCCCCACCGGGAAGTGAGGTAGTCAATGGCCAGGGCCAGTTCACGCGCCCAGCGAATACTCTCACCGTCCGGGGGCGGACGCACCAGCCCCACGCAGTTCATGCGCGAAACGTATGAAGAGCTGAGGAAGTGCGTCTGGCCCAGCCGCGAGGAAACCGCCCGCCTGACCATGGTGGTCATCGTCTTGGCCATCGCAGCCGGCTTCTTTCTAGGCGGTCTGGACCGGGTGTTTGCCGAGCTGTTTAATCGCGTGATCTTCGGCCTCTAACCATCGGCCCCGGCATGGGCCGCGCCGCGCGCCAAACAGATATCGGGATTTCTAAAATCCGCCCCCGGGCTCAAGCGGTCTGGGGGCGTAGTTAATTAGCACCGGGTGGCTCCAATGACGAACAATAACGACATATCGGAGATCGAAACCCAGCCAGAGGATATGCGCTGGTACATCGTCCACACCTACTCCGGTCAGGAAGACCTGGTAGAGAAAAATCTTAACCTGCGCATCAACAGCCTCGATATGGAAGACCGCATCAAAAAGGTGTTGGTTCCAACCGAGGAAGAAGTGGTCTTCAAGGACGGCAAGCGCCGTTCAGAACGCAAGAAGCTGTTTCCCGGATACATCCTGGTCCACATGAGCATGGATGACGAAAGCTGGTATGCCGTCCGCAACACTCCGGGAGTGACCGGCTTCGTCTCCACCGAAGATGAACGCGACAGCCGGCCCAAGCCGGTGCCGCTGGAAGACAAGCAAATCGAGGACATTCTCAGGCAGGTGGAGAACGATTCCAGTCGCGTCAAAATTGCCCTGGAGCGCGGCGAGACCGTCCGCATCACCGAGGGGCCTTTCGTAGACTTCATCGGCGCCATCAACGACGTCGACGAAAGCAAAGGCAAGGTCCGCGTTCTGGTATCTTTCTTCGGACGGGAAACGCCGGTGGAACTGGACTTCCTCCAAGTGGAAAGAATTTAGTCAAGATTCCGCCCTACGCCTTAACCGGCTGCGAGGGCGGAGCCCATTCAGGAGTCCCAAGTGGCGAAAAAGGTTCGCGCAACCATCAAGTTGCAACTGCAAGCAGGAAAAGCAACCCCGGCCCCGCCGGTCGGCCCCGCGCTGGGACAGCACGGCGTCAACATCATGGGCTTCGTCAAAGAATACAATGCCCGCACGGCCAACGATGCCGGAACCATCGTGCCAGTCCATCTAACGGTATACGAAGACCGCTCGTTTAGCTTCGTGACCCGCACGCCTCCGGCGTCGGATATGCTCCGAAAAGCCGCTGGTGTCGCAAAGGGCGCATCAGACACGAGCCAAGGCCGAGTGGGAACCATCAGCCGCGACGCCCTGCGGGAAATCGCTCAGAGCAAGTTGCCGGACCTGAACGCCGGCAGCGTGGAAGAAGCAATGGCAATCATCGAAGGCACCGCCCGAAGCATGGGAATACAGGTGTCGGGAGAGTAAGCAAATGCCCAGCCGCAGCCGGCGCTATAGCAACGTGGCCGAGCGGGTAAACCCCGACCGGCTCTACAGCCCCACAGAGGCCGTAGACCTGCTGAAGGACGTTTCTACAGCCAAGTTCGACGAAACGGTGGAGTTTCACCTCCGCACAAATGTTGACCCGCGCCACGCCGACCAAATGGTTCGCGGCGTCGTCGGTCTGCCCCACGGCATCGGCAAGACCGTGCGGGTACTGGTATTCGCCGGAGCCGAGGGCGCCGAAGCCGCCCGGCAGGCCGGGGCTGATTATGTAGGAGAAGACGACCTCATCGAGCGCATCGAAGGAGGTTGGGTCGACTTCGATGTAGGTCTGGCCACCCCTCAGATAATGCCAAAAATCGGCAAGCTGGGCCGTATCTTGGGGCGTAGGGGACTGATGCCCAACCCCCGCTCCGGTACCATGGTGCAACCCCAAGACCTGCCCCGCACCATCCAGGAAGCCAAGGGCGGACGAACCGAATACCGCACCGACCGCACGGCCATCATCCACTGCGCCATCGGCAAAATCAGCTTCGAGGCCAATATGCTGCTGGGCAATATGGCTGCGCTCACAGACGCCATCTCTCGCGACCGCCCAGCGGCCCTGAAAGGCCAGTATTTCCGCTCAGCGCATCTGTCCTCCAGCATGGGCCCCAGCGTCCCAATGGACCTGACCGCTCTTCAGGCCTTGCGCCCGGAGAACTAAGCTGTTAACTTAAACGGACAAACGAATAGCCCACGCCAAAGACAGCGGGCCCTTATTAGGGTAATGGTTCAGCCGCCCGCCGAGGCGCGACGGTAGTCTATCTAGGGATACATTGCCCTGCGCCATCTCTTTGTGTCGGCGCAGGGCTTTTCTTTGCGCAGTCTGTATCTGGAGGTATGCCTTGCCAACACAGGAGAAAATCAACCGGGTTGAGGAACTGAAGGGGCAGCTGGAGCGCAGCACCATCACCTTCGGGGCCGATTACACTCGGACCACGGTGAATCAAATGGTCGAATTGCGTCGTGCCATGGCTGCTAACGGCCTGGATTTCACCGTGGTTAAGAACACCTTGATGTATCTGGCTGCCGAACAGGCAGGCAGACCCCAGGTGAAGGAGATAGTGCAGGGGCCCACCGTAGTCGCTTTTGGCTACGATGACCCGGCCGCCGCCGCCAAAGCGCTGGCAGATTATGCCCGCGCCAACGCAAACACCTTCTCTATACGGGGCGCGGTACTGGGCGACGGGGCGACCATGGGGCCGGAAGGGGTCACCCGTCTCGCCACGCTCCCCCCCAGACCGCAAATGCTCTCGTTGCTGCTGGCCCAGATGCAAGCCCCAATGGCGCGGCTGGCGGGAGCCTTGAACGGCCCGCTGCAAAACTTCGACAACGTGCTGCGCGCCCGTATGCGCCAACTAGAAGGCTCATAACTCAACGTCAACACCAAATTCACTGCCAAATTAAACTGAGGGAAAAGCAATGGCACTGACGAAAGAGGAACTAATCAGCGCAATCAAAGAAATGAACGTGGTTGACCTCGCCGATCTGGTCAAATCGCTGGAAGAGGAATTCGGAGTGACCGCCGCTGCGCCGATGGCCGTGGCTGCCGCTCCCGCTGGTGGCGAAGCCGCGTCCGCCGCCGAAGAGGAAGAAAAGACCGAATTCGAGGTTCACATCCGCGAGATTGGCCCCAACAAGATTAACGTCATCAAGGCAGTGCGCGAAGTAACTTCTCTGGGCCTGCGCGAAGCCAAGGAACTGGTGGAGTCAGCCCCCGCCGCCGTCAAGGAATCCGTGCCGCGCGATGAGGCCGATTCGGTCAAGGTCAAGCTGGAAGAGGCTGGCGCCGTCGTCGAGGTCCGATAGCTCCAACCCGTCCCGCGGAGGCATACCATGGGCCGGAAAGACCGGGAACGATTCCTGCGGCTGAAGGAGACCAACCCTGGCTACCAAGGGTTCAGAGGGGCAACCACCGTCACTGCCCCTCCGCGACCGCCTCAACCCGTCACCGAGTCGGTCCTTTGCTCGGTGTGCAACCGGCGCCGCAACGTAAACGTAGACAGCCTGCCAGAAGATCGCAGCGCCTACGTCTGCCTGCGGTGCCAAGAGGAGTAGGCAACCCCAACAAACCGCCTTTCGCCGTCAAGATGATGCATTGCTGGGGCGCACCTTAGGGCGCCCCAGCCTGTCTTACAGATACAACGGCAACGACCGGAGTTAGCGGAAGAGAGGCAATTGCTCGTCCAGCAACTCATAGGCGGTATTGAACTGCGCTTCGCCGCCTACTCCGGATGACGTCTCTTGGTATTCCACGAAAAAGTCAGGTTGCACCGGCCGCTCACCTATCCAGACGCCGCCGGGGGTGTACCAGCGGGAAGTGGGGATATACAACGCAGAGCCATCCTCCAGTTCCACAAAGCCGTATCCCGATCCTTCACCGTAGGTTGGAACACCCACCAACACTACCCGCCCGGCTTCTTGCAAAACGGCGGCCAAGGCTTCCGCTTCTCTGATAGTCAGGCCATCAACCAGGACGGCCACCGGTAAATCGTCCAGACCCAGGCGATTGTCATATTTGGGGATCAGGTGTTCCGTGCGCTCTCCTTCCCGGCCTTCAACGTATCGGAACAGGCCGCCGGGAGGCAGCAGTTGGGCCGCCACTTCCGCCGCAGCCTCCGCCGAGCCTCCTGGGTTGCGCCGAAGATCAAGAATCAGGGCCAACATATCGAACTGTTTAAGCCGCTCCAAAGCCTCAAACACTTGGCTGCCGGTGTTGTCACGGAAGCGGACAACTCTAACATAGCCAATACCGCCCTGAACAAGCTGGCTGGCCACCGTTTCAAACTCGATGTCACCGCGAAACACTTCCAGCTCCAGAGCTTCCGGCTCTCCAAATCGCTCCAGCAGCAGGCGCACCTTCGTGCCTGCCGTCCCCTTGACTTGGGCGGTCACTTCCGCGGGAGTGGCGTCACCCACCGGCGCGCCATTCACGGCCATCAGGGTATCGCCCTGTTGAATTCCGGCTTTCTCTGCTGGTGAATCTGAAAAGGGAAAGAGCAGGATACGTCCCTCCTCCGCCATCACGCGGGCGCCTATCCCTAAGTAGGAACCCTCGAGATTCCGCTCCACCTGCTCTTTGGCTTCCTGGAATTGTTCTGGTGTCAGAAAGACCGAGAAGGAACCTGGCAACTCATCCATCATCCCTTGAACCAGAGTGCTGGCTACTTTCTCAGATTCGGCCTCCGGTCTCTCTTGCCGGTAGACCTGTGCTGCCCTCCAAAGGTCAGTCAACCCTTCGGGCGTTCCAGCGGGAATCTGCCCCCTCATCCGGCCCAGGTCGGTTAGGAAGGGATAGGGGGCAATTTCTCCCAACTCCATTATTCGCCCAATGGCGCCGCCAACCAGCACTTCCCTATCCAGCGCATCCGGGGCAGCATAATTGGCGTGAAGCGCTTCCCACGCTTCCCAAACCAGCGCCAAATCATCTCCGCCTCCGGTGGATTCAGAATCGCCGCTGCCCGACGAGCAAGCAACAACCAGCAACAGAGCCGCCACAGCCAGCGAAAGTCGAAACGCCAACCGGAGAACCTTTGATAACAGCAAGACTCAATCCTGAAACTGCGAGAATCCACTCTTGGGGTATCTTCCCTGTCATTGTAGCAAATACGTCATAACAAATACGTCGCGGTGAATGTCTTGGATTGGGCGTTGCCAGGGTACGGGCCTGAATGTACACTGGCCCAGATACGGCGTTTCAGCACAACGAGAAAGCCGAATAAACGCCCAAGAACGAGGAGAATCCCCGATGATTAAAGTAACCGTGTTATATCCCAACGAGGAAGGCAAGAGCTTCGATTTCGACTACTGGGCCGGCCCACACATGGAAACGGTGCATCGCCTGCTGGATCCTATCGGCCTGAGCCGCAGCGAACTGGAAAAGGGCGTGTCTGACGCTGACCCCAACGCCCCCGCCCCGTTCCGGGCCATGGTCGCCCTGTATTTCAACACTACGGACGAAGTTCACGAGGGTTTCAAGACCCATGGGCGCGAAATTTTGGGAGACATCAAGAACTACACTGACATCTCCCCGCAGTACCAGATTAGCGAAATCCTCTAGGCCGCGGCGGCGCAAACCCGGCCAACTCCCTATACTACCTCGGGGCGGCGTGAAACCGCCCCTGAATCTCATCCTCCTCCATGCAGGACAGCAGCCATGACGCAGAACAGCAGCGGTTCAGAATTCAATGCCCTGTCGGAACGGCTCATCGCTGAACACTGGGACTTTTACCCCACCGCAGGGGCACGCATCGGGCGTCATGAGTACGACGGACGCCTCCCCGATCTGTCGCCATCGCAGGTAGCCCGGCGCAAGCACGAAATTCGCCGGGGGAAGGAGGAACTGCAATCCCTGGGCGCGTCTTCGCTGGAGCCGGAGGAGCTGCTTTCCTACCGAATGCTGGAGCTGTTCTTGGAGCGTGAACTGTTTACCTTCGAGGAGATGAGACCGCTGGAAAACAATCCCATGCGCCAGGCAGGGTTCCTGAATATGGGTAACTACGTCCGGCGTGACTATGCTCCGCTGGAGGACCGGCTCCGCGCCGCCGCCGCTGCGCTGCGTCAGGTTCCCGATTTTCTGCAAACGGTGGTCGCTGCCCTGAGTGAAGAACTTTCTCCCCACATGGTGGATATGAGTGTGGAAAGCTACTCCGGAATGGCCCGCTTCTACCGGAGCGACTTGGCGGCCTTTGCCCACAATACCAATGACCAGGAAATTTCCGCTGCCTTCACAGCCGCTTTGGATACTGCCGCGACTTCTCTGGAAGAATTCGTCGAGAATCTGAAGTCGCGCGCCAGGGGTGGAGAGAACGGCTTCGCTATCGGCAGCCGTTTGTATTCCCGGATGTTAACTGTCGGGGAGGGGCTGGACTTGCCAGTTGAACGCATCGCCGCCGTGGGGCAAGCAAACCTGGACGACAACTTAGCCTATGTCAGGGAGGTAGCCAAATCCATAGATCCCGGCAAGACTGTCCGGGAAATCGTGCAGGACATTGGGCGAAACCATCCATCCGCTGAAACTCTCATTCCCGATACCCGGGATATGCTGGAGGGCATCCGGCAGTCGCTGGCCGACCATGACATTATTTCCTTGCCCTCCGAAGACCGCTGCTCGGTTGTGGAAACTCCGGCCTATATGCGCTACGCCTTCGCCGCCATGGACAGCGCAGGCGCACTGGAAACGCGGGCCACGGAGTCTTTCTATTACGTTACGCCGGTAGAAGACCACTGGACTGCGGAGCAAGCAGAGGAATGGCTGGCAAAGTTCGACTACAACACGCTAAAAATCATCTCGATTCATGAGGTTTATCCCGGCCATTTTGTCCACAACCTGCACAGCAGGTATGGCAGTCCATTGCCGCTGGTCAACCGCGCAACCACGTCTTACGCCTTCAGCGAGGGCTGGGCCCACTACACCGAGCAGATGATGCTAGAAACGGAATACGGGCAGGGAAAGCCGGAATTGCTGCTGACGCAATTGCTGGAAGCGCTGGTGCGTAATTGCCGCTATATGTGTTCCATTGCCATGCACACCGGCGACATGACAGTGGAACAAGCAACGCAGTTCTTTGTAGAAAACGCCTATATGGGAGAGCATCCGGCGAGGCGGGAAGCCCTGCGCGGCGTCTTTGATCCCGGTTATCTGAATTACACGCTGGGCAAACTGATGATTCTCAAGCTGCGGGAGGACTACCGCCGCGAGCAAAACGGCGGCTACTCTCTCCGAGGCTTCCACGACCATCTGCTGTCATACGGCGCCCCCCCGCTCCCTCTGTTGCGCCACGCGATGCTGAAAGAGCCGCGCGACCCGCTGTAATTCCCTGCCCGAAGTCTTAGGTTCGGAAGTTTATCCTGCGGAATGCCTCGCCATAACTGGCTCCCGAATCCCCGGCTCCCTCTTTGGCCTGCTGGTGGATGAAGCCGTCAATCTCTTCATCGGCGCGGCCGGCCAAACGGCTCTTGTTCGCCTTCACGGCGAGAGTCTTGGAAGCGAGAAATGAGCCGATGTCTATGAATGTGTCAGGCGTCTCCGCCCCCCAAAACAAGACGACGCCGGTTTTGTGCGGCTCCAGTCCCTCATCCCGCCACAGTTCTTCAAAGTGCAGATGATCGCGGGCGCAGGGAAACACGGCATCCAAGGTAACCTGTCCGGCTATGCGGCTGTCGCGGTGCCAGGCCAGGTTTTTACGGTAAGGTTCGGGGCAAAGGACGATGTCAGGCCGCATTTGGCGAATCTGACGCACCAGGTCTCTTCGGAAATCGTCGGCGTCTTCCAAGCCTCCGTCGGGACGCCGCAGAGATACCAACTCCTGCACTCCCAGTTCGCGGGCTGCGTCGGCCTGCTCCCGCTCCCTCGCAGAGGCCAGTTCTGATGCGGAAATAGCCGGGTCAATAGCGCCTTTGCTTCCATCAGTGCAAATCACGTAGCGAACGGCTGCGCCTTCATTTATCCACTTAGCGATGCTGCCGGCGCACCAGAATTCGGAATCATTAGGGTGGGGAATCACCACCAGAACGCGCTGCGGTGTATCGACCATTGCCCGAAATCCTCCTATCAGTTCCAGTCTTGCTTGCCTGTGTCACGGTAGTTTCAGTCTCCATCACCTGTTTCATAGAACTCGGAGCTTTCAAACACCCGGCGCGTCAATATCCCGCCGGAAACCACCACGCTCATCGCGTCTTCCACTGATATATCCGTCGTAATAACTTCAGTATCCGGGACAATCACCAGAAACCCGGACGACGGTATAGGAGTGGTGGGGATGTAGACCGACAGAAATTCGCCCCCGTCGGGGTTATCCATGCGGGAAGTAACCAGTCCAATGGAGTGGATGCCGGACCGGGGAAACTCAATTAGCACCACGCCGGAGTACTTTTCGTTCGCTTTCGCATCAAGATTCCCGCCCAGGAGTTGCACCGCAGTGCGTGTGGTGCTGTATATCCCCTTGACAAAGGGAATCAGCTCCATAACCTGGTGCGCTACGCCAATTATGCGGCGTCCTAGCACGAAGGCCGCGACCAAGCCCACCAGGTAAATCAGCACTAACAGCGCCATCAGGCCGGTGCCGTGAATGTCTGGGCCGGGAAGCAGGTCGGTGACCCTCTGGAGAATGGGGTTCAACAGGTCGAAGAGGAACTTCACAACCAAGGCAGTGATGCCGATCGGCAACATCACTAGCACCCCGCCGACCAGCGTCCGTTGAAAATGACCTGCTATCCGGCGCAGAAGTGAAAATCGGCGACGGCTCCCGGTCGCCTCCGGGATTCCTCCGGATTCGGCAGGTGATGCCATCGCGTTAACTGCCGGCCGGGCTTTCCCTGGAGGTCAAAGCGTGATACTCCCCGGAAATCATGGAGGCAACGTTACTCCAACCCATCAGCTCGGCCTGTTGCCTCGCTGCAACACCCATGCTTTCCTGAAGGCTTGAACTGGAAATTATCATCTCCACGGAGTGGGCAAACGCCTCTGGGCAGCGCCAAGACTTGAGGTAGCCTGTATGCCCGTGGTGAACGATGGTGGGCAGACCGCCCACCCGGCTGGCGACTACCGGCGTGCCGCAGGCCATGGACTCCAGCGCCACCAAGCCGAAACTCTCATAGTATGAAGGCAACACGCAAACGTCGGCGGCGTTATAATACAAGGGCAAATCATCGTGATTGACCCGCCCCACGAAGTCAATCAGGCCATCCACCTGCCGCTCCACCGCCAGACGGCGCACCCGGTCAGTTTCGGGTTCGCCGGGGCCACCGCCACCCACTACCATCATACGGACGTTTTCTTCCTCCGCCTCCATCTGCGCGGCAGTTTCCACCAAGAGGTCCAGGCCCTTCAGCGGCTCCACTCGGCCCACATAGAGCAACACCTTCTCGCCATTGAGTCCCAGCCGCTTGCGGACTTCCTTCTGGTCCAGCGGACGGAACTTGGTCAGGTCTACTCCACACGGGGCCAGCATCACCCGGTCAGGGTCAGCGCCGTACAGACGGGCCATAGCGTCGCGCTCGTGGCCGCTAAAAGCGATAATGCGGTCGGCGGTGAGCATCGCTTCCCGCTCCACCGCCGGGCGCGCCTCCGGTTCCACTTCTCCCGCCCGCGACTGCATCTTGATCAGGGCCAGGGTGTGGAAAGTGACCACGTGGGGAACGGCCAAACTCCGGGAAAAACGCTGGCCGATCCAAGCGGAAAGCCAGTAGTGGGAATGCGTCACGTCGTAGGTATGCCCCTCCCGTTTCCGAAAAGCGTGAAGTTCCTCCAGAAACCGGGGGAGATGGGCGTACAGGTCGCCGACTTCGGCATCATAGGGGCCACCGGGCAGATGAATAACGCGGACGCCGGGGATAATTTCCTCGATACCGGAGCCGCCCTCGTGTTCGCGGGTAAAAATGTCTACCAGGATTCCCGATTCGCCCATCGCCCGGGACAGCTCCCTGACGTAGACATTCATACCCCCCGACTTCCCTTGTCCGGGGGCAGCCAAGGGACAGGCGTGGAACGCAATGAACGCGACTCGCTCAACGCTCAACTTCGGTTCACCACCATTCTGTAAAGACTCTTCTGGCGGCCACCCAAGTGCGCCTTGTAGGGTTCCGGGCCACGCAGGAAATCAAAATACTCGAGTCCATGTTCGATGGCATCCCTCACGCACATTGCGTGCAACAGCAGCCCGACACTGTAATAAGACAGGCTGGGATCGTAACCGCTATTGTACAACAGCCGCGCTGAACCATAGTCGAAACACAGACTGGCGGCGACCTGGGCTCCGTCCATCTCCATAAAGAACAACCGGACACGGTCCAGTTCGGACATACGCTGGGCCAGAGCGCGGAAGAACTTCTCCCGTTCTGGCGTCATATACTCTTCCTTGTCGGTGCGGCTCATCCGCATCAGAGAGAGGAAGTTATCGAAGTTCGCCACAATTTCATCTGGGGTGGTCACACAGCGCCAGCGCCAATCGGTCTGCGAGTCTAGGCGGCGCAGCTTACGACGCAGTTCGTGCCGGTCTTTCTTGCTTAGCAGTCCCAGGAATTGTTCCCAATCTTCCGGAAGGGACACCCCTGAGGTTACGTCTTCGTATTCTATTTCCACTGAATAGCCCCGCTCACGGGCCATTTCCGGCAGATGCGCCAAGGTAGGCGAGTCTTCGAGCAGAGAGTCTAGGCGCAAATTGTCCCACTCCCAGCCGTTCAGGACGTCCAGCAACGTCCCGTAAAAGGCTTCTTCGAAACCGGGGCGCACCAAGAAGTCGTTGTAGTCGAAGGTATCGGGCGCGCCGATGAAACCTATAGAGTTGTTCAAGCGAGACAGAGACGCCAAAGCGTCCACACCTCCACCAGCAGCAGGAACACTGAAGCTGGTCATTTCCCGCCCTTCACTGAAATTCTCCCACCAGACTTCCTGCCACTGGGGGGAAAGGAAAATGCTGGCGACCGGGGAGTCACGCAATACGGAATCCCATTCCCCCTGCGCGTCCTGAAAGGAAGTAATTGGGGCAACGGACACGGCTAACTGCTGTGCATCAGATTCAGTAATGTTTCTCTAGTCTCCTTGTTGGATGACGTGTCCCTAACAGCAGCGGTGAGCATTTTGGCGCCCGGTTTGCGAATACCGCGCATAGACATACAAAGATGTTCGGCTTCCAGTTCGACCACCACTATTTCGGGCCGCAAAACATTGTAAATGGCATCCGCTACTTCAGCAGTCAGCCGCTCCTGCACCTGTGGCTTGGCGGCGGCGAGTTCCAGAGTGCGGCCCAGTTTGCTTATCCCGGCGATTCGGCGTGTTGGAACGTAGCCGATCCGGGCTTCTCCGAAAAAGGGTATCAGGTGGTGTTCACACATCGAATAAAAAGACAAATGGCTCAGAACCACCGGGTCTTTGGCGGCAGTTTCGAAAACAGCGTCAATAGCGTCTTCGGCGCATACTCCTACCCCGGCGAAAAGGGATTGGTACATTCGCGCCACGCGGGCAGGCGTCTGCTCCAGACCCTCCCTTCGGGGGTCTTCGCCCAAGGCTTCCAAAATATCCGACACCGCCCGCTGTATCCGGCTCTGTTCGACCGTGATTTTCCCTCGTTAAACCCCTTCCTGAAGAGAGCGGGGATTTTATGGTTCCTTGACGCTAGGACAGAGCGACGGCCTCCACCGCCTCCAGCGTTGGCTCAACAACGATAGTCTGCGGGGCAACGCTGGTGACCGCCAGATCGGGATCTTTCAGCCCGGTGCCAGTAAAGACACAGACCACCCGCTGGTCCGACAGGTCCAGCCCCTTCTTGTGCAGCTTGACCAGTCCGGCGAAGGAAGCCGCCGACGCCGGTTCACAAAAAATTCCCTCATGGGAAGCCAGCAACCGGTAGCCTTCCAGTATTTCATCGTCTGACACCATGTCTATGGCGCCGCCGGAGCCGTCTCGGGCCTCCAGCGCACCCTTCCAACTGGCCGGGTTGCCGATGCGGATAGCGGATGCGATAGTCTGCGGGTTGGCGATAGGCTCGCCCCGCACAATGGGAGCTGCCCCCTCCGCCTGGAAGCCCATCATCTTGGGCAGCGTTTTACTGAGACCCAACTCGTAGTATTCGCGGAATCCTCGCCAGTATGCGGTAATGTTGCCAGCGTTGCCTACCGGTATAAACAGATAATCGGGCGCGTCTCCCAGGGCGTCTACAATCTCAAACGCCGCGGTCTTCTGGCCTTCCAGCCGGTACGGGTTGACTGAATTGACCAAGGTGACCTCGTGTTTGGTAGTGAAAGAGCGCACCAGATCAAGGGCCGTATCGAAGTTGCCGTTGACCATGATGATTTTCGCTCCGTAAGCCATGGCCTGGGCCAACTTACCCATCGCCACTTCACCGCGGGGGATAATCACCAAAGCGGGCAGTCCGCTGTAAGCGCCAAAGGCGGCGGCGGCGGCGCTGGTGTTGCCGGTGGAAGCGCACATTATGGCCCTGCTTCCTTCCTCCAGCGCCTTGGCGATCGCGACCACCATACCCCGGTCTTTGAACGAGCCAGTGGGATTGCAGCCTTCCAGCTTGAAGTACAGTTCCGGACAACCCAACTCCGCAGCCAGCCGGTTGGACTTGACTAGCGGCGTGTCGCCCTCGCCCAGAGTAATCATAGGCGTAGCGTGGGTGACCGGCAACAGGTCGCTGTATGTTTTCAGTACGCCAACGCCCATATCATCTCAAACATAGTCCCGGACATAGATGAATTATCTCAAATCCGGGAGAACTTTACTCCTCAATTCTAATCATGTTTCCCACCCGGCGCACCGGCGGCAGCCTGCCGATGTCCAGCAGGGCATGTTGGACCGAAGATTCCTGCGACGGGTGGGTCATTATGACGATTTCCGCGCTTTGTGTCTCTATGTCCGCGTCCTTTTGCAACACCGATGCAATACTGATGTCGCAGTCGCCCAAGGCCTTGGCAATCTGGGCCAGCACGCCAGCGCAGTCAGCCACAATCAGACGGATGTAATATCTGGTCTGTAATTCATCAATTGACCGGACAGCCAGCTCCTGCGAGAGTTCCCGCAGGCTGCCCGGCACGGCGTTGTCGCGCACCAAGCGGGCAGTCTCGACCAGATCTCCCAACACTGCGCTGGTGGTGGGGCCTCGCCCCGCGCCCATACCGTGAAACAGCACGCGCCCGCACAGATCGCCGTCTACTTCCACCGCATTGTACACGCCATTGACGTTGGCGAGCATATTTTCCGAAGGAACCAAGGCAGGGTAAACCCGCAACTGCACCGCGCCGGCGTTCACGTCTGCGATTGCCAGCGATTTGATAGAGTAGCCGAATTCTTGCGCGTAACGGAAATCCTGCGGTTCTAGCGCGGAAATACCTTGCCGGAAAACGTCTTCAGGGCGGAAGCGGCGACCATAAGCCAAGGTCGCCAGCACGGTTAGCTTGTAGGAGGCGTCTATCCCTTCCACGTCATTGGTGGGGTCCGCTTCGGCATAACCGAGGCCTTGCGCTTCGGCCAAGGCTTCGGCGAAAGCGGTACGTTGCTGGGACATACGGGTGAGGATGTAGTTGGTGGTGCCGTTGATGATAGTGCGGATGGAGTAAACGTGATTGGCGGCCAGTTCATTCATCAGGCAGCCGACAATAGGGATTCCACCGCCAACGCTGGCCTCGAACAGCAGACTGACCCGGTTGGCGTGGGCCATCGCCATCAGGTCAGCGCCCTCCTTCGCCATCACTTCCTTGTTGGCGGTAACCACGTGTTTACCGGCAGATATAGCCCGCCGGAAATAGTCCGCCGCTGGATCAGACCCGCCCATTACTTCGACCAGTATGTCAATTTCGGGGTCGTCAAGGATGTCTTCGGCGTTGGTGGTTAGCAGTCCAGGCGGCAGTTCCATGCCCCGGGGTCGGGAAATGTCGCGCACCAGCGCCTTTCGCAGTCTGACTGGGCATCCAACACTGTCGGTCACCGGCGAGGGATCGCGCAGCAACGCAGAGGCTATGCCGCCACCGACGACACCCAATCCCATAAGGCCCACATTTATGCTGGAATCACTGGTCATTTTCAAGTCGCCTACTGCCCAGGCTGGCCGGAGGCCGGGACACGCGGAGCGGTCACGAACACCTGGTCGGCCACCCAGTCATAAAACCTGCTGTTGAAATTCATTTTCACCGTTTTGTTGGTCGTGCCTGCCTGCAACGCATCATCTTGCCATTTTTGAGTCAATTCCAGCATCAGCTTAAACCCTATCCGGTCACTCAGTTCCCGCGACTCCGGACCAGACAGTTTTTCGACGATGTAGATTCCGTCCGGCACGTACTCCGGGGCACTCATTTTCCCTGGGGGCAAGGCGACCCTTCCTATCCCGGCATCTCCGTAAAGCAAAGGATCCAAGTCAGGGAAAGCTCCCCGCGGCACCCACCCCACGTAGCCGGAAGGGTCAGCGTATCCCGCAGAGCGAGAAACTTCCCGCGCGACGGTGGCGAAGTCTTCCACTTCCAGTCGCTTCGCCACCTGGTCGGGTTGCAAACTGCTGGCTCCGGCCTCGGTAGGGTCAATAGGCATCCTAATCCATTGGACTTCTACTTGTTCCTGCGGACTTTCGATTTCCTGGGAGAGCATTGCGGACAATCCGGCGCGGGTCAAATCCTCTTCGAGTATAACGCGGTATTCCGAATCGGTGAGGCCGGTGGCGGTTAGAAAAGTCTGATAGCTGTTCTGAAACTCACGCTCCAACTGACCGGGATCCACCTCCTGACCCTCTGGCGCCGTCGGTTGGAACTGGCGGCGCAGGGCGGCCTCAATCACATCATCAGAGGGCTTGATATTTAGTCCCGGCGCAGCCTGACGCAGTATTTCGGCATTAATCAGATTTTGAAGGTACTCAAAGGGAACTTTGCTGAGATCCACACGGCCACCCTGGTAGCGGTTGACGCCCTGCAGCACCCGGATACGCTGCACCAAGTCGCCCATGGTAAACTCGACGTTATTGACGCTGCCAGCCCATACCCGCGGCGGGCGGTAGAACTCGCGGTAATATCCGAAAACCACCACGCCGAATATCACCGCCAGCAGAAATGCGCCGATGCCGATGGACCAATAAAGCCGACGGCGTTGCTTTCGTTCTGTCAGTGAAGGAGCATCGGCGTCGGGGCCATCTCCGGGGCGTAAACGCATCGCCCGGCGGCGGCTGGCCCGGCCCTGCGTCTCCCTAAAACGGCCACTCAGCCGGGCAAGGGCCATAGCTCATTCTCAACGAGTAAATTCGGGCGCCGTGCATGCGCATCCAGTAACTTGGCTGGTCAGCGGCGAGCGCTGGGAAAGGAGTGGTGGGCCACAAAGGGAATCAGGGCAATATGGCGAGCGCGCTGAATTGCGATGCGCAAGGCCCGCTGGTGTTTGGCGCAAACCCCGGTACGGCGGCGCGGCTCGATTTTGGCCCGGTCGGAGACAAACCGCCGAATTTTCTCGATGTCTTTGTAGTCAATGAGCTTGATGTGCTCGACGCAGAAAGTGCAAACACGGCGGCGCGGCACAAAGCGCCCCCGGGGACGCCCCCCGGGGCGTCCGCCCGGTCTGCCGCCCCCTGGCCGTCCACCCGGCCCTCCGGGTGGGCGCCCCCCGGGCGGGCCATCAGGCGGCCTGTTAGCGGGAGCTGCTTCGGTAGTCATACGTTTCGTTTCCTTCTGAACTTTCCGGCCCTGCGGGCAACGCCGGGGCCGGGTGTTTCGTTTCCTTTGGAGATGAGTGCGTCCTGAACTTTCTTGGCTGGGCTTTCCGGCTGTGTGTCTAGCGCGAGGCTAGAAAGGCAAATCGTCGGTTTCGTCCCACGGCGGCTCATTGCCCCCACCCTGTCCTCCTCCTGAGCCTCCCCGATCGCCATAACCGCCGCGGTCGCCACCGCCATACTCGTTGTCGCCGCGGCGCCCTAGCATCTGCATTTCAACTAAATTTACGTCAAGTGAGTAGCGTGACTGACCGTCGCGGTCGGTGTAACTCCGGCTACGCAAACGGCCTTCAACATAAACCTGCTGGCCTTTGGTCAGATACTGATTGCAAATGTCGGCAAGCCGGCCAAAAGCGCTGACATTGAACCACTCAGTTTCTTCTCGTTGCTCACCTTCGCGAGTACGATAGCGACGGCTTGAGGCAACGCTGAAGGATGTGATCGAGTCGCCATTGGGTGTGTAGCGCATTTCCGGGTCGCGGCCTAAATGGCCGATGACGATAATTTTGTTCACTTCTGCCCCCGCTACTCTGAAGGCTGTTCCGGCTGGCGGTCAGCAGGCGGCGCGGCTTCGGCTTCGGGCGCCGGGGGCTCCGCAGGCGCTTCGGCTGGTGGCGTCTCTGCAACAGGAGGAGCCGGAGCTTCCGCCGTTGGCGCGGCAACCGCTCCACCACTGGCAGGCGCAGCCGCAGCCGCCGCAGGAACCGGGCTGCCCGTCGGGGGCGCGCCAGCCGGCGGACGCGGCGGGCGAGGAGCGCGGGTCTGCGCCGCATGGGCCGCCAGCTCTTCCTCAGTCAGCGTGACCGTCACCAGTGAGCGCAACACCTGATCATCTAGCTTCAGGTAGTTCTCTAACTCCCGGTTAATGGACTGCTCAGTGGCGAACCGGGTCAGATGGTAGTTTCCTTCCAGAAATTGATGCTGGCCTTTCTTTACCGGGTAAGCTAGACGCCGGGTGCCCCAACGCTCTTCATGGACAATTTCCGCCTCGCGGTTGGTGATGAAACCCTTGATGCGCTCCCAAGCCTGCCCAGCCTCATCGGGGCTGATCATCGGGCTGAGGACAACGACAAGTTCGTAGTGACGCAAGAGTACCCCTTATCGGCGAAATAGTGGGAGGATTATACCATCAGAGCCGCTTTCTCTCAACTGGCCGTTAGTCATCAATTCCCGGCACTGGGAATCTGGCCGTCAGATCCCGCACTTCCGCCGCCACCTGTGCGTGCATCGCCTTGTCCTTGGTGTTCGTCAGCGTCCGCGCCACCATGCCCGCCACCTGCGCCGTTTCCGCCGCGCCCATGCCGCGGCTGGTGATGGCCGGGGTGCCAAGACGCAGTCCGCTGGTGACGCGGGGCGGGCGCGTGTCGTAGGGAATGGCGTTCTTGTTGGCAATGATACCCACGGACTCCAGAGCCTGCTCTGCCTGGCGGCCCGTGATGCCCAGGGGGGTTACATCCACCAGAACCAAGTGATTATCGGTCCCGCCCGACACCAGGCGCATACCTGCTTCGGAAAGCTCGGCCGCCAGCGCTTGGCAATTCGCCACCACCTGATGGGCGTAGCGGGAGAAATCCGGCTGGAGGGCCTGGCCGAAGCACACGGCTTTACCGGCGATAGTGTGCATCATCGGTCCGCCCTGCATCACCGGAAACACGGCGAAATCAATGTCGCGGGCCAGCTCTTCGGTACACATAATAAAGCCGCCCCGCGGGCCGCGCAGGCTTTTCTGCGTTGTGGAGGTCACTATCTGGGCGTGGGGCAGCGGCGACGGATGCGCTCCTCCCGCAATCAGACCGGAGATATGGGCCATATCCACCATAAGGTACGCTCCCACGCTATCAGCAATGGCCCGGAAGCGAGGGAAGTCTATGACGCGGGGGTAGGCGCTGTATCCGGCGACGATGATTTTGGGGCGGTGTTCTTGGGCCAGCCGCTCCGCTTCGTCGAAGTCAATCGTCTCCGTTTCCCGGCTCACGCCGTAGGAAACGAAGTTGTAAAGTCTGCCAGAGAAGTTGACCTTGGCGCCGTGAGTCAAGTGGCCGCCGTGGTCGAGCTGCATCCCCATCACGGTGTCGCCAGGCTCCAACAGCGCGAAGTAGACCGCCATGTTGGCCTGCGCCCCGCTGTGGGGCTGCACATTGGCGTGTTCCGCTCCGAACAACTCTTTGGCCCGCTCGATAGCCAGGCTTTCCACCACATCCACGTGTTCGCAGCCGCCATAGTAACGCCGTCCGGGGTAGCCCTCGGCATATTTGTTGCTGATGATGCTGGAACCGGAGGCCAGCACCGCCTTGCTGGCGTAGTTCTCCGAGGCGATGAGAACGATGGACTCGCGCTGCCGACGATCTTCGTCTTCCAGCGCTGCGGCAATCTGTGGGTCCATCTCGGCTAAGGACGGCATGAAGCACTCCATAAACGGCGACTGTATTGTGGTTTCAGTAAACGGCGACTGTATTGTGGTTTCAGTCTATGGTTGGCCCACAACAGTGTCAAACTGCCGGAAGGCGCCATAATTTCGGCGAGGGTTTCAGTCTACGGTCGGCCCTTAACGGTGTCAAACCAGAGGAAGCGGGAGGCGAGCGGGGGTGTGAGATTTTTCTGTGCGCTCAGCAACGATGGAGTTGGCGCTCAGGGCGCTCAGAATGATGGAGCGGATCAGCATTGTTGACACCCCAAAAGCGCCGACAATATAGTAGCGGCACACAAGGGCCGAACTACCCAAACTCAGGATTGCTCGATCTCAGGATTGAATAATATGGCTACTGACTATGACATTCTGGTTATCGGTGGGGGGCTGGCCGGAATGACCGCCGGTATGTATGCGGCGCGATACGGGCTTAGCGTTGGGGTCATCGAGCGCATGATGGGCGGCGCGTCCATCATCAACGTGGAGAAAGTCGAGAACTACCCCGGCTTCCCCGAAGGAATTATGGGCGCAGACCTGGCAGCCATAGCCCAAGAGCAAGCCATGACTGCCGGGGCCATGTTCATTATGGGCGAGGCATCCGGCATCGCGGAGCAGGACGGCTACCGCGCCGTTTCGTCCGACTCAGGCGACTATCGGGCCAAGGCGGTCATAATCGCGGCGGGATCCACGCTGCGGCTGCTGGGCGTCCCAGGCGAAGAGGAGTTTACGGGCCGGGGCGTCTCGCAGTGCGCCACCTGCGACGGCCCGCTATACAGCGGAGAAGTGGTGGGCATAGCCGGCGGCGGCGACTCGGCCGCCGACGAGGCCTTGGTGCTTTCGCAATACGCCGGACGGGTGCTGCTGTTCCACCGGCGCGACCAGCTCCGGGCGCAACGGGCGCTGGCCGACCGGGTGCTGGCCGACCCCAAAATCGAAGTCGTCTGGAACACGGTCATTGACGAAGTGCTGGGTGAAAACACGGTTTCCGGCGTCCGAACCACCAACCTCGCCACCGGCGAGCAGGGAGCGCAGGAGCTTTCCGGCCTGTTCGTATACGTGGGCCTGACCCCCAACGCCGGTCTCGCCCAGGGGCTGCTGGAAACCGACGGCGGCGGCCATATCCTAGTCAACGCCTCCATGGAGACAGCCATTCCCGGGGTGTACGCAGCAGGCGACATCCGCCAGCACTCATCCTCGCAACTGGTATCGGCGGCGGGTGACGGCGCGACCGCGGCCATCGCCGCATACCGCTACATATCGGGCAGGAATTGGCCGTAGCCCACAGCCCACGGAGTCTGGCCTATAATCAAAGACCAGCAGGAGAAACATTATGGCAACCGAATTTGCCGACTTGGTGGACGAACAACTGCGCAACAGCAAAACAATCGCGGTGGTTGGGCTTTCTAATAACCCGGAGCGTGACAGCCACCGGGTAGCCAGCTATCTGCAAAGCCAGGGATACCGCATCATTCCGGTGAATCCGGTCATCGAAGAAGCGTTGGGCGAGAAAAGCTATCCCGACCTGAAGTCGGTGCCGGAGCCGATAGATATGGTGGACGTGTTCCGCCGTTCCGACCAAGTGCCGCCGGTGGTGGATGAAGCCATCGAGGTCGGCGCCCGCTATATCTGGATGCAGGACGGCGTGATAAATGAGGAAGCCAAGTCCAAAGCTGAAGCCGCCGGCATCCCGGTGATAATGAACGACTGCGCCCTGCGCCAGCACCGGCGGCGCTTCGGCGGCAGCTAGACGGAGCATCCCCCCACGAACCCAGAGGCCGCAGAAAATGAACTCTCTGCGGCCTCTGCGTCTAATTTCGTAACCTCGTCTGCTTGGAGTATCGCAGGGCCATAACCCTTCCGGCGGCAAGGTTATGGGAACCTGAACTGCGGAGCCTTTGGGACATCTTTTGATGCCCACGGCTGGTTGATGCCCACGATAGGCCCCACTTTCTCGTTGAACACGCTTACGATGGGATCGTCCGCACCGTCCGCCCGTCCTACCCAACCGGGCATGAGGACGCCCAGCACAGCGTTCTTGAAGGCCTAATCCTGCAAGGTAGGAGAGAACGCCCGGCACTCCACCCCGGCGTTGCTGTTCTTCAGCGGCTCCGCTTTGCGCTGAACCGCGGTGATTTTCAGCTCACTCAAGCTCTTTGATAACGCCTCTTCCAGCAAGATTCCCTGTGGTCTTCAGAGAGCTTGCCCTATTGATTTTTGTTCATTGCCGCGGCTGAATTATGTCCAGCCGACGATCAGACCACTGGTGTAGTTGGCGCCTCATCCAAGCCCAGATTTGCCCGAAGCCCGCGTCGCCGACGGCCATAGCGGCGCCCCAAATGCCATGCTCAGGCGTCCCAAATCCCAAGCTCAAAGGGCCTTGTGCCTCGGCGAAGGCCATGCGCCGAGCATCGGGATCCATCCTTCGCAGCCAGCTAAACATAGCTACCCAGCTAAACATAACTACGATGAAAGTGCCCTATTTTCTTGCTCTTCCAAGGCTCCACCGCATACGGCGATTCCTCAGGACTGAAGCGGAACACGAAGTCTAACCGGGTTCTTAATATAGTCTGCCCGTGTACAGTATCTCTATGTTACGCGTATTACGAATTGCGCATTTTATAGAGGGATAATATACTATATTTAGCTATATTATCCCTAAAATCTCTCATAAAGTGAGTACATTGGAGGGACAATAGCTTCATTGTAATCTCAGGCTGTAAATCACTCTGGGCGGGTTTGCCGAAAAACATAGACAATCTTACTTAGAAATCAATATAATCAGCTCAACAAAAGAGGCAAATTCCATCATCGCTTTGCATCTTGGCTCCCTATGCCGGCCACACTTTCCGGCTTCCATACAACCAGGCAGGAGAGGCTTTCATGGCCAATCAAGACATCGAGCTTATGGCCCATCTTATGCGTCGCGCCGGATTTGGCGCCACTTACGAGGAAATAGAGCGGCGGGCCGCCCGCGGTTATGAGGCCACCGTCGAAGAATTCCTCTCTCCCATGGAGCAACCAGACCTGGATCGGCGCCTTCTGGAGCGCTATTTCGTCGACTGGAAGGAGATGAACGCTCTGGAAATCAACCAGGCCTATCTGACCTACCGGATGATTAACACCCAGCGGCCACTCCAAGAAAAGATGACCCTGTTCTGGCACGGGATTTTCTGCACCGGCAATTCCAAGTGCGAGCACGGACGCCAGATTCAGGACCAACTGGATATGTTCCGCGCCCTGGGCATGGGCAGCCTGAGTGACCTGCTGCTGGAGCTATCCCGCGACCCGGCCATGGTGTTCTATCTGGACAACTGTATGAGCCACAAAGACGCCATCAACGAGAACTTCGGGCGCGAGCTCCTGGAACTGTTCTCCATGGGCGTGGGTATGGACGGCCACGCCAACTACTCCGAAGATGACGTGAAAGAGTGCGCCCGCGCCTTCACCGGCTGGACCATCACCAACGCCATCCCCCGCTACCCCTACGGGCGCTACGCCTCCCAGTTCGTTTTCAACACTGCCGACCACGACAAAGATGAAAAGACTTTCTTGGGCGAGACCGGCAATTTCGGCGGCGAGGAAATCATTGACATCATCACCCGCCAGCAGGCCACGGCCCGCTTCGTCGCCCGCCACCTGTACAACTTCTTCGTGGCCGACGAGCCCCAGGTGCCAGCCTGGCAGGAGACGCCCCCTCGTGACCCCGAAGCCATCAAGATGCTGGAAGACGCCTACTTCGAGTCCAACTATAACCTGACCGCCATGCTGCGGACGCTGTTTAACTCGGATTTCTTCAAGAACGCCCGCTTCGCCAAGGTGAAGAGCCCAGCGGAGACCGTGGCCGGCACTATGCGTCTGGTGCAGGACTTCACTCACCCCAAGCCCGGCCTGCACCCCATCGCCATGGAAATCCGATACATGGGCCAGGACCTGATGAACCCACCCACCGTCGAGGGCTGGCACACCGGCGCCGAGTGGATTGACAGCGGCACGCTGGTGGAACGCATCAACTTCGCCGCCGACCAAGTGGGCAATACCGAGCTGCCCGGCATCCGCGCCATCGTCGAGCGCCTGAGCGCCGAGGACATCAGCGACCCTCGATCTTTCATTGACCGCTGTCTCGATATGGTCGGGGCCTACCAACTGCCCAGCGAGACCTTCGACTATCTGATTGACCACATCGAGAAGGGCGGCCCGTTGCAGACTGGCACAGAAGACTACGCCCGCCGCGTCGGTCAAACCCTCCAGCTCATCGTAGCCACGCAGGAATACCAGTTCGCATAGGTGTACAGCAACGGGATAGGAGCGCAGTAACGGGAAGTGAGTGGAGATAATGCTCCGCTCATTTCCCCAAATTCCTAACGCTTGTTTCGGAGTGAAACATGGGCAGACTGGACGGCAAGGTAGTCCTTATCAGCGGCGGGGCCAGAGGCCAGGGAGCTGTTGAGGCCAGAATGATGGCCCAGGAAGGGGCCAAGGTCGTCATCGGCGACATCCTAGACGATCTGGGCAGACAGGTGGAGTCCGAGTTGGCCGAGGCCGGGCTGGACGTAACCTACGTCCCCTTGGACGTAACCAGCGAAGAACAATGGAACGCTGCGGTCTCAACCGCGGTCTCCGCCTACGGCCACCTGGACACTCTGGTCAACAACGCCGGCATCCTCATCCGCAAGGGTATCGAGGACACCACAGTGGAAGACTGGGAACGGATTATGGACATCAACGCCAAGGGCGTGTTTTTAGGCACAAAGGCCGCTATCCCCGCAATGCGGGAGGCCGGCGGCGGCTCCATCATCAACATATCGTCCACCGCCGGCTTGGTAGGAAGCCCGGAGGGTTCCGCCAGCTACACTGCCACCAAAGGCGCCGTCCGCCTGCTGACCAAGTCCACCGCAATCCAGTATGCCTCAGACAACATACGCTGTAACTCAGTGCATCCCGGCCCCATTGACACCGAAATGATCCGGGACACCTTTTCCGACCCTGCGCGATGGGAAGCGCGGATGCAGCGCCTGCCTCTCAAGCGGGTCGGCGTCCCTGAAGACATCGCCTACGGCGTAATCTACCTGGCCTCCAACGAATCGTCTTTCGTGACCGGCTCCGAGCTGGTCATTGACGGTGGAACGACGGCCGAATAGACGCCACGGCCAAGAAATCAGACAATAAAACGGCTACAAGACACCTACGTACAAGACACCTACGAAGGAGTGTCCAGGCTATGACTTCAACCAAGAAAGACCCCGTGCTGGTGGTATTGCAGCTTTCGGGCGGCAATGACGCCGTAAATACGTTAATACCCTACGGAGACCCCCTGTACGCCGACAACCGCCCCACGGTGCGCGTCTCCGGCGAGCAAGTGTTGCCCCTCAACGATTACGTGGGCTTCAACCCCGCAATGGCTCACCTGAAGCAGTTGTACGACCAGGGCAAAGTCGCAGTCATCCAGGGCATCGGCTACCCGAATCCCAACCGCTCTCACTTCCGCTCTATGGACATCTGGCACACCTGCGAGCCGGACAAGGTAGGCACCGAGGGCTGGATTGGCCGGGCAATCCGCGACATTGACCCCAAGGCCGAGAACGTGCTTACCGGAGTCAACTTCGGGCGCGGGTTGCCCCGTTCCATGGCGGCCCCGCAGGTCCCGGTGGCCTCGGTGGGCAACCTGGAGACCTATGGCGTGCTGACCGGCATCGAAGAAGAGGAGCGTGACGACGCCCTCGATCTGTTCTCACGGATGTACTCGCCGGCCCTTGGCCGAGGGGCCGTGGTTGACTACCTGTCCCACACCGGCATGGACGCCCTCAAGGGCGCCGACATCCTGGCAACCGCCCCCGGTATGTACAATTCTTCGGTGGAGTACGGCAACGATTCGGTAGCCCAGTATATGCGCAACATCGCCATGGTCCACATGGCCAACCTGGGCACCCGCTTCCTCTACACCACCGCGCCCTACAACAGCTTCGACACCCACGCCGGGGAACTCAGCGCCCACGCCAAGCTGTGGAGCGACACCTCTCGCGCCATTTCCAGCTTCTATCAGGACATCAGTGAAAAGTCGGCCAGCGACAACGTAACACTGCTGGTATTCACCGAGTTCGGACGCCGCGTCCACGACAACGGCTCCGGCACCGACCACGGCTCCGGCGGCGTGGCCTTCGTCGTCGGCGACCACGTCAAGGGCGGGCTGTACGGCGAATACCCCTCCCTAGCCCCTGAAAAGCTGCTGGAAGGCGACCTGCACTACAACAACGACTTCCGCGGCCTCTACTCCACCCTGCTGGAGCAGTGGCTGGGCCTCGACGCCAAACCCATCGTCGGCGGAACCTTCGAGCAGATGGACTTCATCCGGTAAGGAGTGCGAAAACAACCGTCGGGAGTGAAAGGAATCTCTCACTCCTCGCTTCTCTTCGCTCACTCCTACAAAAGCGAGGTAACGATGGCTACACAGACTATCGGCATCACCTTCCAGTACAGCCACACCATCGGGCGCGGGGAGTTCTCCGGCCCCGGCTTCCGCAACCCCGTCGCCGTGGCCTTGGGCGAGGACGACACCATGTACGTCGTCAACCGCTCCTATGAATACCGGCCCGACGGCAAGCGTATCACCATCTGCACCGTGGACGAGGACTATGTGGGCGAGTTCGCCCGCGGCGTCCACACCGCCGGCGAAACCGAAGAAAACGAAAACGACGGCTCCCTCATCTGGCCCACCTCCGTCGCTATTGACAGCAAAGGCAACGTCTATATCGCCGACGAATGGCTGAACCGCATCTCCATGTTCAACCGCGACGGTGAATGGCTGGGCAAATGGGGCGTCAAGGGCAGCGGCGAGGGCGAACTGGACGGGCCGTCCGGCATAGCCTTCGACGCCGACGACAACATGTTTATCGTGGACAGCAAGAACCACCGGGTCCAGAAGTTCACTGCCGATGGCCAGTTCATCTCCCAGTGGGGTTCCCAAGGCAGCGGCGAGGGTGAGATGAGCCTGCCTTGGGGCATCTCCATCGACAAGCACGGCAACGTCTTCATCGCCGACTGGGGCAACGACCGCATACAGAAGTTCACCCATGACGGCCAGTTCCTTCACCAGTACGGCAAAGGTGACCTCCAGCGCCCCACCAGCGTGGACACCGACAGCCAGGGGCTGGTCTACATTGCCGACTGGGGCAATGAGAAGGTGCGGATATACAGCCCCGAGGGTGAAATGGTTGCTACTCTGGCAGGCGACGCCACCATCTCCAAGTGGGGTAAAGACAAGCTGGACGCCAACGCCGAGATGTGGCATGAGCGTGAAATCGCCCAAGGCATCGAGCGCGAAAAGCTGTTCTGGGGCGCCTGCGCCGTCGAGGTGGACGAGCAGGACCGCTTATTTGTGGTGGAATCCTGCCGCAACCGCATCCAAGTCTACCGCAAGCAGCAGCCGATGTTCTTCGGCGGCCGCCTCTAGTACGATCCGCTCTCCCTTTCGCGGTAACTCACCCCAAAGGGGGACTTCACCGTCCCCCTTTCCATACTCTTGGAAACACCCTCACCTCCAATCGAGGAACATTGACAACACCAGAACAGTTAGCAACAAAACTGAAAGAACTGGGCATCCGGCAGACGCCGCAGCGTCTTGCCATTGCCGAAGTTGTGGTGAACTCAGGCGATCACCCGTCGGTAAAGGAAATCTATCACCGGGTCAAGGAATTCTTTCCCTACGTGACCCTGGCCACCGTCTACTCAACGCTGGAGACGCTGGAGCAGGCGGGAATAGTGCGCGCCCTGCCCTTTCAGAAGCAGTCCCGCTACGACGCCAACCTCTCCCCTCACGCTAATCTGGTCTGTGTCGGCTGCGGTGGGGTAGTGGACTCGGCCGCGGGTCAAGAAGTAGTATCTCAGCTCAAAGCGCAACTGGAAGCTTCCACCGATTTCCTGTTCACCGGCCAGCGAATAGACTTCTACGGCTGGTGCGGCACCTGCGCCAGCCGCCGCGACCACAAGACCCGGCTGGCCGCCGGGGATTAGCGCCCCAAATATATGCTACCCCCATCCGCGCCGGGCTTTCCGGCGCAACAGCCAGCTTTGGACGGCCAGCGGCAATCGGCCTAGACTCCCATCCGCCCGCCTTCACGCCTGTATCCGTACAGTGGCAAGTCCAGAGACTTGCCCGTCAGCAAATCTTCAACGCTGTATCCTTGAATCACAGGATAGGCGGCTATATCGTCGCTGAATACCTCCCGGCTCCGCTGATTCTCCACCGTTCTCATATACCGGGAAAAGCAGACCATCACGCCTGCGGTCGCGCCAAAGCGGTCAACGGTGGACTTAAGGGCCTTGACTGAATCCGCTGTGACATTCCCGCCCTTGACTTGAACGATGGCGTATTCCGCTTTTGTTTTTTTGCCCAGCCGCAAAGGATAAAACTTCATTACGCCGTCTACGCCGCCGTCAGCCCCCCGGCTTCCCGGCTCGTGGAACATCCCTTCTGCTCCGATGGCGCCGCAAACCCACTTCTCAAACTCGAACTTGTCTTGCCTAGCTAGGTCTTCGGCTTCAGCAGCGCTGACCGGAACGCCCCGCACCAGCACATCGTCAGTAGTCAACTGCCGGAAATTTCGCAGTATTCGCTCCCGCATCAGCCCAACGGCAAAGGCGGAAATATCAATCCCGATCCAGCGGCGCCCCAGGTTCTCGGCGGCGTGAACCGCCGTGCCACAGCCGCAGAACGGATCCAGCACCAACCCGCCGGGAGGCGACGACGCCTTTATGATTCGCTCCAACAGCGCCGACGGTTTCTGTGTCGGGTAGCCTAGCCGCTCGGGCATACTGCTTTCCAGCTTGGGAATATCTGTCCACAAGCTGGGCGGAATCTGTCCCTTGTTATTCTCCAGATAGCGTTTATAACCGGGCACTCCGCCGCGTTTCTTGGGCAGGTAAATCTTCCCTTCCCTCTCCAGTTCCTGCATACGGCTTTCCGGATAACGCCAGGGGCCGTTGTGTCCGTGAAAGTCATAGTAATAACCGCCGCCGGACAGCCCCTTGGCAGTCAGGTTGTCAACGCGGAACACGCCGCGGTCATCCCGGTGCCGGTACGCTTTGGAGACGTATCCGGCGTCCAATGGCACGCGCACAGCATCAGTATTGATTGGCGGGCCGTAGAACAGCAAGCTGTCAGTAACCCTCCCCCAGCCTTTGCTGTCGTTGTGGCTGCTATTCCGCTTCCATATAATTTCGTTGCGGAAATTATGCCTTCCGAAGATGAAATCCATTACCAGTTTCAGGTAATGGCTGGCCGTGTCGTCGCAATGCAGGTAGATGGAGCCGCTGTCCGCCAATACCCGGCGCATTGGCAGCAGGCGAGCCGCCATATTCAGCAGGTAGGCGGCGAGGCTGGATTGGGTACTGCCATATTCGACATCCTGCGCCAACCGGACAATATCCGCCAAATGCCGCGTCCGCGGGCCGGACTTCAGCTCCTGCATCAACTGGTCTTCTTTGGGTCCCCAGTTCCAAGTGTCCTTAAAGGCCTCAACAGGGGCGCCGTCTTTGTCTTTTCCGTGGAAAGGCAGGTTGTAATGGCTATTGGAGTTGAACGGCGGGTCAAGGTAAATCAGGTCAACGGAACCCGCAGGCAGCGCCAGTTCGTCATTAAGAACGTCCAGGCAGTCATAGCTGTACAGAATGCGGTTCGCGCTGCTTACGCTGCTGGTGTCGGGGGGGGGGGTATTATCGCTTTGCGCTTTGCCATAACATCCTCGCCAAAGGATCCGGCCCTTGTATACACGTCTCGCGGCAAATATGTCAACCGCGGTTTCAGTGCCGGTTACCCTGGACGTCAAAGACAGCGGATGAGCGAAAACGCCTTAACCCGGCAGGTTCTCAATCTTCACCGGCTCAATCGCATCGGCCAGGTCGAAGCCGAAGATTCGCGAGTAGAAGTACAGTTCCACTTCCAGTGCGCGCTTGATGTTTTCCGAGCGCCGGAAGCCGTGCTGCTCCCCCTCGAAAGGCACGTAGGCCGTGGGCAGGCCCTTGGCGCGCACCGCCTCGAACATCATCTCTGCCTGATTGGGCGGCACTATTTCGTCCTCTAACCCTTGCAGCAACAGCAGCGGGCAAGACAGCAGATGCGTATGGTGGATGGGCGAGCGCTCGATGTACAGGTCGCGCCGCTCCGGGTATGGCCCCACCAGGCTGTCGAGGTAGCGCGATTCAAACTTGTGCGTTTCCTTGGCCAGGGCCTCCAGGTCGCTGACGCCGTAGTAGCTGGCCCCAGCCCGGAAAACGTCATGAAAAGTAAGGGCCGCCAAGGTGGTGTAGCCGCCGGCGCTGCCTCCGCTAATCGCCAGCCGTTCCGGGTCGGCGTCGCCCCGGGCCGCCAAGAACCGCGCCGCATTCACGCAGTCGTCCACGTCCACGATGCCCCATGTCCCGTTCAGACGCCTCCGGTATTCCGTCCCGTAGCCCGTGCTGCCTCCGTAGTTGACGTCAATCACGCCGAAGCCCCGGCTGGTCCAGAACTGTATGCCCAGGTTCAAAGCTGTGGAGGCCGACGCGGTGGGGCCGCCATGACTCTTCACCAGCAGCGGCGGCTTCTCGCTCTCAGGGGCAACGAAGTCAGGGTTACGCGGCGGATAATAGAAGGCGTGGGCCGTCCTGCCGCCGACGGTCTCGAACTCCACCGATTCCGGGGACGACAGATAGGCTGAATCCACCTCAAGCTCATGGGCCTGTTGCAGGGTTTCCACTGCGCCTGTAGTCACATCCAGCAACATCAGAGACATGGGCTTGTCGGGCGCGCCTGCGGAAAAGACGACTCGGTTCCCTTCAGCCCTCAGTTCTCCCCGGCCCATCTCGGAGTATGGCAAATCCTGACGCGTCAGAACTCCGGTCTCCCGGTCAAGAATACCCATATTCCACACTCCGCGGTCTACGTAGCTGCAAGCGATGCGCCCCCGGTCGAGGAATCCGTATGCCGCCGGGTCAAAGATCCATTGCGGACGGGCAAATTCCGCCTGCATTTCCAGCACCGGCTCAACTTTGCCCTTGCGCCAACAGTACAAGTTCCACCAGCCGTTGCGGTCGGACGCGAAATAAAGCTCGCCCTCCGGCGACCAAAGGGGTTGCAGAACGGACTCTTCCCACCCTGAGCTTGTCGAAGGGCCGCCTGCTATCGTCTGCGCCTCGCCCAGCCGCCCGTCAGCCTCGAAGTCAGCCAGCAACAGAGTGGCGCCGTCCCACGGCATATTGGGGTGATTCCAGGCCAGCCAGGCGAGACAGTCGCCGCCGGGGCTCAGGCGCGGAGCGGCGCAGAAATCGGCGCTGGCGAACAGCGTCTCCTGCGGGTTCGCGCCTTCCGCGTCCACTGCCGCTATGGTGTTGACCGGCTCGCCTTCGCCGGAGTGGTCTTCACGCACGCAGACAATGCGCCCTCGTTCCGCGTCGAACACGCCGTCGGCGTAGCGCCGGGGGGCCTCCGGCGTGATGGCCCTGGGTTCTGCGCCGGCATCCTGACGGTACATACGCTGGTCAGCGAAGTTGGAGAAAAACACCGTTCCTCCGGCAACCAAGAACGCCCCGCCTCCGTATTCGTGAACTCGAGTGCGGACGCTGTAAGGTTCGGGTGTGACATCAACGGTTGCGCCATCGCCGCCTCGCCGCACGATAACCATGCGTCCGCCTTCGGAGGGGCGCATCTCAACCCAATACACGCCGTCTCCGTCCAGCGCAATTTGTCCCAGGCCCACTGCGCCTGAAACTATCAGGCCGGTAGTGATAGGCGACTTCCATGAACCATAAGGGGCAGTGACCGCCATCTCGTTATTTCTCCCGGCGTTTGTTTGGCCTGCGGCTGCGCCGCCGCACCTCCGAAAAATCATACATCCCCGTCGCTGAAGCCGCCACATCCGGTTGACCCCACCACAGAAGCCACCGTATATTGAGGACACTAACTCGCAGGAGGCCCCCATGCCGCCGGAAGCAGCTTCCCATCACGCTCACAGCCCCGACGAATTGCCTCAGCCCGCGGTGGAGGAGGTCAGCCCCGGCGTTTACGCCTACATTCAGTTGGACGGCAGTTGGGGCCTGAACAACACTGGCTTCATCACCGGGAGCGGCGCAGTTTCCGTGGTGGACACCTGCTTCACCGAAGCGCGCACTCGCGCCTTCCTGCGCGCCATCGGCGGCGTTACTGATCTTCCGATCCGCACGCTGGTCAACACTCACCACCACGGCGACCACACCCACGGCAACTATCTGTTGTCCGGGGCGTCCATCGTGGGGCATGAGCTGTGCCGGCAGACGGTCATTGATACCGGCCTCCACACTCTGCATCCCCTCTTCCCCAATGTGGTCTGGGGCAACCTGGAACTGGCTCCGCCCTTCATAACCTTCCAGGAACGGCTCGACCTGTACGTTGACGATCTGAAGCTGGAGCTGCACTACATGGGGCCGGCCCATACCACCAACGACGCGGTGGTGTGGTTGCCGGAGCGCCGTCTTCTGTTCACCGGCGACCTGGTGTTCAACGGCGGCACGCCCTTTGTAGCCATGGGGTCAATCTCCGGATCCCTGGTCGCGCTGGACAGGCTGAGAGAATTAGGGGCCGAGACCATAGTGCCAGGCCACGGATCCGTGTGTGGCCCGCAAGTGATGGACGACCTCGAAGCCTACCTTCGTTTCGTGCAGGAAACCGCCAAAGCAGCCTTCGAGTCCGGTTTGACGCCGTTGGAAGCAGCTCGGCAGACAAACTTGGGCCGGTTCTCCGGCTGGCACGACTCGGAGCGCATTGCGGGCAATATGCATCGCGCATACTCAGAACTGCGCGGCGAACCGGCGGGGACAGTTCTTGATCTCGGCCCCATCGCCGCTGATATGGTGACCCTCAACGGCGGAGAGCCAGTCCGCTGTCTGGCGTAGCTACCTATGCAACCGGCTCCACTGCCAAAGCGGTATGAAACAGCAAGAAACATCATGGAAACTTTAGGGTCGACGCTGATAACCTCGAACAGGAAGGGACGGAGCTTGACTGGCATATCCCGCTGGCTCGTCCTGCTGGCGTTAACCGTCTTTACGCTGACCGCTTGCGGCGGAGAGCCGACTGGCTACACTCCAGAGCGGCAGGCTTCGGCAACCCAAGCTCCGGCGACGGACGTGCAGGCCACTGCCGCCGATGCGAGCGAGGCGACGCTGCCCTCCGCCAACGCGCCCATGCCATCGGCCAAGCTCGCCCCCGCCTTTGAGCTTCCCAACGCTAAAGGCGAGACGGTCAGCCTCGCCTCATACGCGGGGAACAAGAATGTGGTGCTAGTGTTCTACCGGGGGTTCTGGTGAACCTACTGTCGCGGGCAGCTCGTTGAGCTGCAAGAGGACTACGCCATCATATCCGGCCTAGACGCAGAGATCTTGGCCGTAAGCGTTGACAGCCTAACAGGAGCCCAGAGGGCGATAGAATCCATTGGCTTGGAATTCCAAGTTCTCTCAGACCCCGGCGCCAAGGCGGTCAGGGCCTACGGCGTGTTCAACCTCTTCAACAATGAACTGCCTGCGCCGTCCACATTTATTATAGACAAGCAGGGCGTCATTCAATGGGAATATATCGGGAAGACCTCAGCGTCTGACCGCGCCGACAACGAGGAGATTATCGCCCAACTGGAACAACTGGGTTGACTGCTAGACGAACTTCGTCTCCGCCCAGCCTTTGCCGTCAAAGGGCGTCCAGAAGTGGGAGGTCAGGGTGAGATTAAGGAACTTCCACTGGCCGTCCACCCGAACATATTCCTCGTCGTACCGGGCCGATCCCCAGACTGCCCGGTCTCCGTCGGCGTAGGTGCAGGGCTGAAACAGATACCAGACGCCGGTGGCGCGGTCTCCGTTCACTTCGATTATCGGGTTCAGCACCATGTGAATGGCGAAGGGCAGGCGCTGCGGAGCGTTCTTGAAGAAAGCGCGGATGGCCTCGCGTCCCTCATTACGCCCCCGTTCCTTGCCATCCCAGACGGCATCCTCAACGAACAGGTCGGCCAGCGCGTCGGGGTCATACTGGTCGTCACAGTAGGCGCAGTAACTGTGCTTCAGCTTCTTGATCGCTTCGATGTCTTCGAGAACCTGCAATCTCTGTTCCAAGTTGTCCGACGGCATACATTTCCTCCTAATTAGTGTTATGAATTACAGTGCAGTCCAGCCGCCATCCACCAGCAGCAGATGGCCGGTGGTGGCTCCGGCGGCCGGGCTGGCGAGATAGACTGCCGCGCCGATCAGTTCTTCCGGCTGCATTCGGCGGCCCAAGGGCATCCGGTAGTCCAGGTCCGTCTGTACCTGCTCAGAGGGGCGGTCATCGGCGGCCAACATCCCGGGTGTCTCGGTGGGGCCGGGGCCGATGGCGTTGACCGTTACGCCAAACTGCGCCCATTCCGCGGCAAGGGCGCGGGTGAGTCCGGCAACCCCGTGCTTGCTGGCAATGTACGGGGCGCGGTCAACCGACCCCACCACAGAAAACTGCGACCCGATGTTGACGATGCGCCCCCAGCCCTGAGCAATCATCGGACGGGCGGCGGCCTGGGCGCAGAAGAACAAACCCTTGAGATTGGTGTCCACAGTGGCGTCCCAATCGGCTTCGGTCACCTCCAGCGCCGGCTTGCGGATACGAATGCCGGCGTTGTTGATGAGAATGTCCAGCTTCCCAAAGTCGTTCACCACGCGATCAATAACGCCCGGGATGCCGTCAATATCCAGCACGTCCAGTTCGTAGGTGGCGCTGCTCGCTCCTTTCGCTTCCGCCTGAGACTGAGTATCGCGGGCCAATTCCAGCCGCGCCGCCATGTCGGACACGGCAACGTCGGCCCCGGCCTCGGCCAGTCCCACAGCCAGCGCGGCTCCGATGCCGCGAGCCGCGCCGGTCACCAGCGCAACCCTTCCTTCCAAGTTGAACCCAGAATAGGCCATATCCTCCTCCATAACCCAGCTATCTGTTCATAGCTTTGGCGTAGCATAGCACAGCATAAGGAGCGTTTCCGCTGCCGAAACCAGGTTGCGCCCTTGCGGACGCGGGAATAGAATCAGGCGGTATGCCGCACTGAAGCGGCTACGGTCGAAAACAGGATTCGGGCCGACATATATGGCGCAAGCGGTACAGGCATCAGGCGGACGCAGGCAGAACCGGTGGTTCATCCTATTCTCGCTCACTTTTGGGCATGGCGTGGCCCACCTGTACGACTTGGGCTTTCCAGTGTTTTTGACCGCCATCGCCAACACTTTCAGCCTCACCACGCGACAGACCGGGTTCCTGCTCGGTATCCGCACCAGCGGCAACGGGTTGATCAGCATGGGATCGGGGGTACTAGTTGACCGCTTCCGGGACCAGTGGGGGGTGATGCTCACCGCCTGCATGGCGCTGAATGTCATTGCCTTCGTGGTCATTGGAATATCGCCCAATTGGGGCGTGCTGATTATCGGGGTGGTACTGATTTCCATACCCGGCTCGCTATGGCATCTGCCGGCCATCGCGTCTCTGTCTCGCCGATTCACCGACCGCCGCGCCTTCTCCATATCCATCCACAGCTTCGGCTCCACTGTCGGCAATGCCCTGGGCCCTTTGGTGGCAGGTACACTGCTGCTATACCTGATATGGAGAGAAGTGCTGTTTCTGTACGCCATTCCGGCGGCAGTGGTGGCTCTGTTTGTGTGGTGGTCTCTGCGGGACTTGGGCCGGGAAGATAACTTACAACCGGGGGACGCCGAGACCCGGACGCTGCGGACGCTGGCTGGGGCCGGATGGAACTTCTTCCGAAACCCGGCAATGTTCGCGCTGCTGGTGGCCGCGTCCCTTCGAAGCGTGGCCAACAACGCAATGTTCGACTGGACTCCGTTCTATCTGGAAAACTCGCCCAGCGAAGGCGGCCTTGGTTTCTCATACTTCTGGACCGGTCTCCAGATGGCGCTGCTCACCGGAACGGGCGCGATTTCTTCGCCCATCCTGGGGCAACTGTCCGACAAGCTGGGCCGGAAGCAGATACTGGTGCCCGGTCTGGCGCTGGCGGCCATTCTGCCTTTCTTGATTCGGCCGGCGGGCGACGGCCTTTTAGTGCCGCTGGTGATGGCGGCGCTGGGCCTGTTCAGCTTTGCGCTCCACCAAGTGATGCTAGCTGGCATCCTGGACGCAGCGGATCGAGGCACCGAGGCCACCGTAGCGGGCCTGGTGTTCGGCATAAACGGTGCAGTGGGCTTCGCATCCACCCTCTTGGTGGCCTATATCATTGACAATTTGGGCGGCTACGGCTCAATGTACATTTACGTTGGGATTCTGACGGCAGCCGCGGGAATTATCGTACTGCTAACTCCTTTCCCCAATTACAAGACACAAAATTAGTTACACGTTCATACCCATATTATCCTCTTCTTGCTGAGGATGGTTGGGAAGGGGCATCTCATTGAATCGAACCATAACTTCCGTGCCCGGTATCGAAGCAGGGCATTACACCGACTTGGAGAACGCCACCGGCTGCACGGTCGTGCTGTGCCGCAGGGGCGCCGTGGGAGGGGTGGACGTGCGCGGGGGATCTCCGGGAACGCGGGAGACCGACCTGCTCCAACCGGCGCGTCGGGTGGATCAGCTCTTCGCGGTGTGCCTCAGCGGGGGCAGCGCCTTCGGGTTGGATGCCGCCGCCGGAGTAATGGCCTGGCTGGAACAGCGCGGCGTCGGCTTCCGCGTGTCGCCGGAGGTCATCGTGCCGATAGTGTCCTCAGCTATTATCTACGACTTAGGACTGGTGAACTCGAAAGTGCGGCCCGGCCCGCAGGAAGGGATGGTAGCCTGTGCCGCCGCGTCAAAGGACGCCCTGGCGGAGGGCACCGTAGGGGCAGGCACCGGGGCCACCGTCGCCAAAACCGGCGGCGCCACGCGAGCGGTCAAGGGCGGTCTCGGCTCGGCAAGTATACGCTTTCCCAATGGCCTGTCGGTAGGCGCAGTGGTCGCCGTAAACGCCATCGGCGGTATATGGGACTACCAGACTGGCGAACTGCTGGCCGGACCGCGGCGGCAAGACGGCGGTTTCGACGACCCTGTGGGTATCCTGCTGGACGGTTCGCCGTCCGCATCGCCAACCGGGCCGGTAAACACCACCATCGGCGTGGTAGCCACCGACGCCCAGCTAAGCCGCGAGGAATCGAACTACCTAGCGCGGGTGAGCCATGACGGGCTGGCGATGACGGTTCGCCCTTGCCATACTATTCGAGACGGCGACACGATGTTTGCCATGGCCACCGGGGAGTCTGACCAATCTGTTGACCTCACCGCCTTGGGAGCGGCGGCCGTCGAGGTTACGGCACAGGCCGTTATGCTGGCGGTGCGACGGGCAACCGGATTGGGCGGCGTTCCGGCGATCTCGGAACTTCCAGGCAACCTGCCGGGGCGGACATAGAAAGCAATGCTGGTTGTGACGTCAAAAAACGAAATGCGCCTAGCCTGCCGGGAATCGGCTCGCCCGCTGGGCTTGACGCCGACGATGGGCGCGCTTCATGACGGGCATCTGTCGCTGGTTGACAATGCCCGCGCCGACTGCGCCAGCGTCGCCGTAAGCATATTCGTCAATCCTACCCAGTTCGGAGAAGGCGAGGACTTTGGCAAGTACCCCCGCGACCTGGATGGCGACCTGGAGATGCTGCGCCGGCGCGGGGTGGATTTGGCGTTTGTTCCCGGCGTGGCCGAGATATACCCACCTGGGTTCGACACTTGGGTGGATGTGGGGCCAATAGCCGAGCGGCTGGAAGGCGCAACCCGGCCCGGTCATTTTCGGGGCGTGGCGACGGTGGTTGCTAAGCTGTTCGGCATAGTGCAACCGGAACGGGCCTATTTCGGCCAGAAGGACGGGCAACAGACTGTGGTCGTCCGCAAGCTGGCGCGAGACTTGGACATGGGCATCGAAATCGTGACGCTGCCCACAGTGCGCGAGGCCAACGGATTAGCAATGAGCAGCCGCAATGTCCGGCTGGACCCGGCCCAGCAGCAGGCGGCCGCAGTGGTGTATCGCGCCCTGTCTGCCGGGCAGTCGGCTTGGGAGCGGGGAGAGAGGGATGCTGGCGCAATACGCGAATCGGTAAGGCGCGTGTTGGAAACCGAACCAATGCTGGGCGACATAGACTACGTGAGCGTAGCCGCCCCCGGCACGCTGGAGGAGCTGGAGTGGGCGGCGCCGGGCGCTATGCTGTCCGCGGCGGCGCATTTGGGGGCGGTGCGCCTCATAGACAACGTGATATTGCAGTAAGGGCGCACTGTTTGCGCTCTCGAATTGCGCCGTTGCTGTGCGTGGCGGTAGTCTAACTGTCCACCAGCTCTCGGACGGCCTCAGTCAGCGCGGGCAGCACTCTTTCCCAATCGCCGATCACTCCATAGCGTGCGTCCTTGAAGATATTGGCGTCGCCATCCTTGTTGATAGCGACGATACACTTGGCCCCGGAGCAGCCCGCCATGTGCTGACTGGCTCCGGAAATCGCCACGGTGATATAGAGATCGGGAGTAATGGCCTTGCCCGTCAACCCTACCTGGTAGGATGAAGGAACCCAGCCGGAATCCACGGCAGCCCGTGAAGCCCCGACGGCTCCGCCCAAGAGTTTCGCCAGTTCTTCCAAGCCAGAGAAGGGCTCCGGCCCGCCGAGTCCGCGTCCGCCAGACACCACCACCCGAGCCTCTTCCAGCTTGACGCCTTCCGATTCCTCACGCACCGTCTCTATAACGCGGGTTTTGGCTTGGGAAGCGTCCAGTTCTACCGGAAAGGACACTACCTGACCCTGACGCGAGCCATCGGCCTCCGATGGTTCATAGGACTTGGGGCGGATGGCAGCTATCTGGGGCGTATGCTCACAACTCACCACCGCGACAGCGTTGCCGCCGTATACCGGACGGTTGGCTAAAAGAGTCTGAGTAGATTCATCAACCGACACTTCCAGGCAATCCTGCGCCAGCCCCACACCCAAGCGGAAGGCCAATCTGGGGGCCAGTTCACGTCCCTCGGTGGTGCGCGATATCAGCACCACCCGGGGGTTGACATCCCGGCACAGGGCGTCCAGCGCAACCAGATGCAGGTCTGGCTGGTATTCGGCAAGCAACGGATGATTGACTGCGTAGACCCGGTCTGCGCCGTGGGCGATGGCCTGCTGGGCCGGGACATCCAGTGTGTCGCCGAGCAGCCCGATAGACAGTTCCTCTCCCAGCGCGGCGGCTATGTTGCGGCCTGCGGCCAGCAGTTCGGCGGCGGTAGAGTCCAGCCTGTATCCAGACGTTTGTCCGATTACCAGAACTCCGGTGGCGTCAGCCATTGCGGCCTCCAGAAAAGACGTGACGGTAGGTTGAAAGAAAGCGGTTCGCCTCTCGTCAAATAGGCGAGCGCGTGGACCTTAGATTATCTTCGCTTCCCGCAGTTTAAGGGCCAGGAGGCGCCCGGAGTCGGTTGCGTCCTCGCCCTCGATAATTTCGCATTCCTGGTCGCTTACCGGAATGAAAAGCTGCCGCAGAGTTATGCGCCCTTCCGACTGAGATTCGTCCAAGCCCAGATCGGCCTTGCCCCAGACCGTTGGGCGTTTTCGGGTAGCGGCCATTATGCCGCGCAGGGTGGGGTAACGGGGTTGGCCCAGTTCGTTACTGACGGTGACCAGAGCGGGCAAAGCGGCTTCCACAACTTGGTATCCGTCCGGCACGATGCGCTCGACGATGGCTTTGCCCTCGGCCACATCTACCTTCTTGCCCAGAGAGACGCAGGAGAGGCCCAGAATCTCCGCGACCCCCAGCGGCACCTGAGCATTGTCCCAGTCGGAAGCCTGCCTTCCGCAAATGATGAGGTCGAATCCGTCTAGCTTGCGGATTGCGGCAGCCAGAAGCTGGGCGGTCTGAAAACTGTCAATGGTGTTGGCGAAGGAGTCATCCTGCAACAGCACCAGCTCGTCGGCGCCCATGGACAGTGGCTTCTTCATTACATCCAGGGCGAACTCGGCGCCCGTAGATATAACGGTGACTGTGGCTTCCTGGGCATCCTTGATTCGAAGAGCGGCTTCCACAGCGTTTTCGTCGAAACCGTTTACGACTGGCGGAATATTAGCGGGCGGAACCACGCGCTTGGCGCCGTCGTCGATGCGAAATGCCGCCATGGGCATCTCAGGATCAAGAACCTGCTTGGCCAAAACCGCAATCTTCAATGCCATACAAAAACCGCCATACAAAAAAACGCGCGAGTAGGTCGCCAGACTATGTGAAATATATCACCAACGGAATTGGAGTGTCAATTTCGCCTGTTCCCGGTGAAAATTGCGAAACCTACCCGGCCCCTCTCCCTCACGCCTGAAAATCCTGCCCATCTGCGTAAAAACCCCTGACACCGCCCCCTTGCCAACCCCGAAAGCGCCTCCCTACCATTATTATTGTCCGGTATTACTGTCCGGCCCAACTCGCCCCAGGATCCCCGGGGCCGCACCCCGGCCCCGGCGATGAACAAAGACGAACACCGCCGAATATGGCCGGTTATTGCCGGAAATGGCCGGAAAAACAAAATTACGCCCCTAACCCAATCTCAGGAAGTGCCGCAATGTCCCTCTCCCAGCTCCGCCGCCGCGTCAACGCCCTCTGCCGCAAGCTCGCCCCCGAGCTCGAAGTAGTCCGCCTCCGCCGCCTCGCCGAAGACTATTGCGAAGAGTGGGACGTGGCCGTTGCCAACCACCAAGAACCCCTGCCCTTCGACCCGGTAACGGACGGCCCCAAACACCTGGCCCAGCGCATCGCCGAAACCGGCGTCCGCCTCAACACCTATATGAACCTGCGCCGGTACCTTCGCAACTGCCGCGAGCGGGGCCAAACCCCCGGCGTCCGCGAATTCCTCCGCGCCCTGCTCCCCTGGGCCGAACCCGGCGGCTACCTCGAAATACTCCGCTGGGACGCCCCAGGCCGCTAACACTCCCGGCCGCCGCAGCCGGCGTCTTCAGGAAGAGAAAACTCCGAAACTACTCCGGCCTCTCTCGCACATTCCCGCTCTCGCACATTCCCGCTCTCGCACACCCGCTCTCGCACAAATGACAGGTTGGCCTTTCCGCAGACCCGCCGCCCGGCAACCGGGCGCCCACATCATTTCGCAATTTCGCCTGTTCCCAGTGCTATAATCAAATTGAATGGCAATCTGGCGTTTTGAATGGCAATCTGGCTTGATTAAACTTCGGGACGCCGCAAAACAGCCCTGAGTTTGCTGAAAAACAGAGGTTAAAAGCCTTGAACACACTAAAAACATTTATCCTGATGATGGTGTTGTCAGTGATGTTGCTGATCATTGGCGGCGCTGTCGGGGGTCAAGCTGGGGTGGTCATAGCGCTGATCTTCGCCCTGGCAATGAACTTCGGGGCCTACTGGTTCAGCGACAAGATTGCTTTGAGCATCACCAAATCTCACCCCATCACCGAGCATGACGACCCCGAACTGTACGGCATAGTCCGCGAGCAGGCTCGGCGGGCGGGCTTGCCGATGCCCAAAGTCTACGAGATCCACACCGAGTCCCCCAACGCCTTCGCCACTGGCCGTAGCCCCAAGAACGCTGCTGTGGCGGTCACCACGGGCATACGCCGCATCCTGAACCGCGATGAGCTGTCAGCAGTTTTAGCCCACGAGATGGCCCACGTAGGCAACCGCGACACCTTGATTATGGCGGTTGTTGCCAGCATCGCCGGAGCTATTTCCATGCTGGCTTTTCTAGCCCAGCTTTCGGCCATCTTCGGTGGGTTTGGCGGAAGCAGTGACGACGACGACAGGGGCGGAAACATCATCGGGCTGCTCATCATCGCCATCGTGATGCCCATTGCGGCGGCGGTGGTGCGGGCGGCGGTGTCGCGGACGCGGGAGTTCCAGGCCGACGCCACCGGAGCCCACACCTGCGGCAATCCCCTGGCCCTCGCCAGCGCCCTGCAAAAGCTGGAGCGCGGCGCGGAAGACCAGCCGATGAAGGTCGCCGAAGGCGCATCTCACCTGTTTATCGTCAACCCGCTCAAAGGCGCGAATCTCGCCAACCTATTCTCCACCCACCCACCCACGGCGGAGCGGGTGCGCCGGTTGACCTCAATGGGCATACGGCCCAAGTTCTAAAGCCGTGATTCCCTCTGCCCGCAAATATGCGGCTCCAACAACCCCCGGAACGGGAAATCAAGGAATCAGCCCGGCAAAGCCGGGGGCGTAACATGGGCTGTCTGGTAACGCTGTTGCGCATCTTGATTGGCCCAGTTCTGGGGTTGGCGGTTCTGGGCGGCCTGCTTTATTTCCTCGTCTTCGCCAATTTTTCAGAGCGGCTGGTCACCGCCGAAACCTACTACGCCGCGATCAACGAAACAGACGCTTACAACCGAGTCTACGACGAGGTTCTGGTGGACGAGGCGATACGAGAGCAAACCCGCAATCTGCTGGGCGGCGTCGAATTAAAATCCCATGAAGAAACTGTTGAGTTGCTCAGGGGAATTATGCCCCCGGCATACCTGCAAGAACAAACCGAAAACAATATAGACCGCTTCACCCGCTATATGCGCCACGAAACCAACGATCTGGAAATTTACGCTGACCTGCGGGAACCGCTGGAGCGGGTAGAATCGGTGGTTGAGGCCAAGGTCTATCGCTTCATTGATGAGCTGGAAATTGCTGAATCAACGGAGACGGGCTGCTCAGCGGATACCCTCCGACAGCTTGCCGCCGACTACGCAGTCCCGGCAGCCCGGCTCTCCACCGGCAAGCTGCCCGAATCTGTGCCGTCCCTAGAATCGCTAACCAGAGAATGCCGCGAGCGCGGATTCGACCGATGGTTCGACCAGATTCTCTTTGACACGGCGCTCAACTCCCAGGCGTCCCTGCTTCTGAGAGAAACGCGGGGAAAACTGCGCCAGTCATTCATAGAAGGCGACTCCAGAGCTTTCCTCAAGGCAGTCGCCGCGTCCCTGATTGAGCCCCTGACTGACGCTGCCATAGCCGACATCCGCCGGGAGTTGCAACCCGGCGACCGACTGGAGTTAATCGAAAAAATCACAGAGTGGTCCAAAGACCTCACCAAGGGAGACATCGAGTCCCAGGCCGGAGACCTGCGGGAGTTGGTCACCGCCGCCAACGGCCCAGCGAAATATATCGCGTTAGCGGTCGTGGTGATCAGCAGCCTGCTGCTGGCCCTGGTTTACCTGCCCAGCCCGTCGGGAATGCTGCGCTGGCCAGGAATATCGCTGGTCATAGGCGGCGGCGTTTGCCTGATTGTGGGGTTCGTGCTGAATTCGGCCATACCCGGTCAGCTCAATAGTGCGATAACTTACTCCGCCTCCTATTCCAGCGATGTGCCTGCATCGGCGGTCAATCTGGCGGGCGACCTTCTGGAATCATTCGGCCGCCAAGCAACCGGAGGCTTCATACCCTCGGCGACGGTGGTGATATTGCTGGGCGTGGCGCTGGTTGCGGCTTCCTTCCTATCCGGCGCGCTGTTCGCGTCACTGCGAAAAATCCTGCCCAGCGGCAACCGCTAAAACAGCGCGATAGGGTTGACCGGCGAGCCGGTCACGTTGCGCAGGCGCAGGGGAGCCAAAGTCAGCATGAACTCGTGCCGATCTCTTCCGGAGCAGGCGGCAGCCAATTCCTCCAGGTTGGCATTGTCTATGAACCACAACCCCAGGCTAACCAGGCAGATGGTGTGCAGCGGATTGCCGATGGTCTTGTAGGGATTGGGGCGGGCATCATTGGAGGTGTCGGTGCCCATCATGGCAATGCCGCGCTCCTTGAACCACGGGGCGCAAGCTGATTGACAGGCGGTCATCGCGTCAGACGGCGAGAGGGGACCGCGTTCCAATCGCATTCGGTAGTTGCCGGTTCGGACGAGCAGAATGTCGCCTTCTCCCACCCGGACGCCCTGCGCCTGTTCCGCTTCCTCCAAGTCTTCGGGCATAACCGGCTGCGTGGGGTCAAGCCAATCCATGCCCTTGACCGCCGGCAGATCCAGCAGCACGCCCCGGCTGACGATACCCTCGTAAGCCGCCTCGATGCTGTGGGACTGCGCCCCGTCCCTGGAAGTGATTCGGCTGGCGGGAACGCCGTTATACATCAGGCCATTCCACGAATAATGAGACATAGCGTCTATATGCGTGATAGTCTGGCCGTGAAACACCATGCCAATGAACTCGGCGGCCCCGCGCCGAGTATAGCGGCGCTCCGGCGGGTCGGTGTCCCGTCCCTCGCCGCTGTCCACCATGAACCGCTGCACTTGATAAGTAACGTCGGCGGCCATCTCGGTGGTGATGGGCCGGGCGCAACTGACAGGCGCGCCATCGGTCACCAATCCAACAGCCCGCTTTCTCTGCTCCGGGCCGATGAGATTCAGGCATCCTAACTGGTCGTCCGGCCCCCAGCGGCCCCAGTTTTTCAGCGAGTCCAGCCATTGCAGCACCTGGGATTCTTCAGGGATTGCTCTCGCCATAGGGATATTCTCCTTGCTACTCTAATTCACGGTCCGACAGCCAGCCTGGCCTCGGATATATCGGGATAGCCTCTCAGAAATTCCTCGCCGGAGACTGCGCGCCGCCCCTCTAACTGAACCCGTTCCAGCGCCAATACCCCTCGCCCGGTGACCACGTGAATCCCATTGCCCGATACAGCAGTTATCACTTGACCAGGCACAGCAGCGCCAGTGCGGTAAGCGGGGAACGCCGTAACTCCCAGCAGCTTGAGCGTCTTGCCTTCCCATCTGGTATACAGTCCCGGCCAAGGGGTATAAGCCCGGCATTGGCGGGCCAGCGCCTCCGCCGGAAGCGTCCAGTCAGCTGCACCATCGGCTCGCTCCAGCTTGCGCGAGACAGTGGCTCCGGCGCTGTCCTGCGGCTGGGCTTGCAGCTCGCCCCGAACCCATGGGGGGAGAATTTCCACCAGCAGCTCCGCCCCTAAATCAAAGAGCGTGTCAGTCAGTTCGCCGGTGGTCTCTTGCCCGGTAAGGGCGTAATCCCACTGGGCTATCAACGGCCCGGTGTCCATCCCTTCATCTAGCAACATAACTGAAATTCCAGTGACCTCATTACCCTCAAGTATGGCCGTAGCCACCGGAGATGGGCCGCGGTGCCGGGGCAGCAGCGAGGGATGCAGGTTGAGGCAACCGTGGGACGGCATTTCCAAAATAGCAGAAGGAAGCAGCCTGCCATAGGCGGCTACAACGATTGCATCGGCCTCCAACCCGGCCAACTGGTTCTGGACAGATCGGGAGCGCAGGGTGTCGGGCTGAAGTACCAAAACCCCAAGGCGCTGGGCCGTTTCCTTCATGGGCGGCGGTTCGGAACGGCGGCCCCGTCCACGCTCACGGTCGGGAGGCGTAACCGCGGCCACTACATCAACTTCCGGCACCCGGCAAAGCCTTTCCAGCACAGGCGCTACCGGCGCTGGCGTTCCCATAAATATAACTCGCATCAAGTTGACAACCCTTCTGGCACGGGATCAGCCTTTAACCTACCGAAATCGCACGGCGCCAGAAACGCCGCCGGAGGCCTTTTGGTACGGGCTCAGCCTTTAACCTACCGAAAGATACCGACCGGAATTCCGGTTTGACCAGAATTCTGGAGAAGTTCAGAAATTGGTGTTGACACGGGCGAATCAGCGGAGGTAGAATGCCGTTAACCGCTGTGCGGAATTTGAAGCAAGGAGGTGATAAGAATGGACGATAGTTTAACACGCAGGGGCGATGGTAGGCATCAGTCTGGACGCGACGAGGTGATCGTTTCGTAGCTATTCGCCACGAAATAAGAGAACCCGAACGTCGGGCCCAGGCCAATGTCTACCATCGCCCCTAGGATCCAGGATGGATTTTGGGCGACCCTAAGCCAGAGTTGGCCGGGCCCGATTTCTTTGCTTACAGCGCACGGCAAGCCCTCTTAACTCAAAGAATAATTGACAATCAACTACGCAATTCGTACAATTTCGCCGTACTATAGAACGGCGCACGGAGATTTAATGCTAAGGATTCGACTCGCCAGGGTAGGTAAGAAAAAGAAGCCTGCGTATAGAATTGTGGTCGCAGAGGCCAAATCCCCCCGCGACGGAGCTTACCTCGAGTGGATCGGCACCTACGACCCAATGCAAAACCCTCCGGCTGTCACTATCAAGCGCGACCGCGCCCTGCACTGGTTGCGCCTTGGCGCGCAGGCATCTGACCCGGTGCAGCGAATTTTGGATAAGAACGGCGTGTTGGCTCAGGTGAAAATCTCGGCCGACGCTGAAGCGGAACCGGCTGACGCCGAAGAACCCGGCGAGGAATCCGAGGAATGAAGGAACTCATCGAGTACATTGCCTCATCATTGGTCAGCAACCCCGAAGCCGTCCAGGTGATTGAAATGACAGAAGGGAACCGGACGGTTTTCCGCCTGCAAGTAGCTGCAGAAGACAAGGGCAAGGTCATCGGGCGGCAGGGCCGGGTGGCCCAGGCCATGCGCGCCATCCTTCGCGTTGCCGCAGTGAAAGATGGCTCCCAAGCCACCCTTGAAATAGACTAGCTCTTCTTTCCACTCATTTCCTTGAACACCCCAAACACCCCTTTGCAGCAACCCATTGATCCGGTAATAGTGGCGCGGATTATTGGCCCCCACGGGCGAGACGGCGGCCTCAGCGTCCAGCTCCTCAGCGACCTCCCAGGACGATTTGACCCCGGACGCGCCCTGCTCGTCGCCCCCAGAACCTACGTCATCTCCGCCTTCCATCAAGTCGGCGCGGGCAACGCCCTGCTATGGCTGCACGGCATCTTCACCAGGTCTCAAGCCAGCTCCCTCGCTGGAAAGTACCTCACCGCAGACCCTGACAACGGCGCCGCGCTGGAGGAGGGGGAATATTTCCATTATCAGCTAATCGGGATGCAGGTGCGCACCGAAGCGGGAGAGGAGTTGGGTGAAATCAAGGAAATCCTCGAAACCGGCAGCAACGACGTATACATCATACGTCACGACGGCAGAGAGCTGCTGATTCCCGCCACGGCGCAGGTGGTGCTTGACGTAGACGTAGCCGCCAATAGCATGACGGTGCGCCTTCCGGATGGTTTGCGGTGACCATCACGCTTTGACCCTTTATCAAGGCCGATGCTACAATCGAGCCAACCTTTTGCCAGGCCGGGAGGTGGCGCAATGTCCGGTCATTCCAAATGGTCCACTATCAAGCACCAGAAAGGCGCCGCCGACGCCAAGCGTGGCGCCCTGTTCACCAAGCTCAGCCGCGACATCGCCTTGGCTGTCCGGGAAGGCGGCGGAGTTGACCCTGATATGAATTTCAAACTCCGCCTGGCTCTTGATCGGGCCAAGAGCAACAATATGCCGCAGGACAGCATCAACCGCGCCCTCAAGCGGGGCAGCGGCGAGGGCAGCGACGGGGAGACGCTAGAGCAGGTGACCTATGAGGGATACGGCCCCGGTGGGGGCGCAATCCTGCTGCAAGCAGTTACCACCAACCGAAACCGCACCGCCGCCGACGTGCGCTCGGCCTTCAACCGAGGGGGCGGCAACCTCGGCGAGTCTGGCTGCGTTGCCTGGAACTTCGAGTTGCGCGGCGTAGTGACCATAGACATTGATGACGAAGAACGGGCAGAGGAACTGGGTCTGCTGGCCATAGACGCCGGCGCGGAGGACATCGAGGTTGACGAAGGCGTGCTGGATATCTACTGCCCCATTGAGAATCTTCAAGGCGTTCAGAAAGCTATCGAGGCCGGGAACGTAGCCATTCGCTCTGCCGAAATGTCCATGGTTCCCAAAGCGACCATTGCCTTGGGCGACAAGGAATCGGAGCAAACCCTCCGTTTGCTGGATGCCCTGGAAGACTTGGATGACGTGCAAAAGGCCTTCACCAACGCCGACTTCCCGCCCGAAGTGCTGGAACGCTACCAGGTCGGCTAGGGCGAAGCAGGCCTATTCGTGCGCTGGAGCGAAGGAGCGTAGTGTCCCCTATGTCTATGGAGCACGAATAACCACACTGGAAGAAGTCTCTCAGTTATTGATTGCCGCGTCGCAGGCGCTCAATGAATCAGTGCAGCGGTTGGAGACTTTCACAGAGGCTTCCGAAAGGTATCGGGAAGAGTACCAAAGGCAGCAGGAAGAAGAAATGAGGGAGTTGGCTGAGACTGTGCGAAGGTCGGATGAAGCGGTTCAGGCGTTGCTGGCCTTCGTACCGCTAACGCAAGCCGAGATAGTCCGCCTGGACAGCCGAATCAACAGGATCGAAGGCGCGTAAGCCGTAGATCTAACCTTTACGCCGTTAAATCGCTAGATACCGAGCAGGGAGCCGCGAATGACCATCTTGGCTATTGACCCAGGCACCCTGCGCATGGGATACGGCGTCGTTGTAGAGAAGCCCAACATGGAGGCCGTCGACTACGGGGTAATTTCTCTCCCGTCGTCCATGCCCATCGAAAGCCGTCTCTACCAGATGTACACCCATATCCACAACCTTATCGCCATTTTTCGGCCCGCTGAGGTCGCCATTGAAGATCCCTTTGTGGGCCGCGGCGAGCGCAGCTTCCCCGGCTCGTCCCTGGCCATAGGGCAGGCTCAGGCGGTGGTGCTCATTGGCGCGGCCAGCCAGGGTATTCCCATTCACAAGTACGCCCCTGCCCAAGTGAAACGAGCCGTCGCCGATCATGGCGCGGCCAGCAAAGGGCAAGTGCGGGGTATAGTTACGGCTACCCTGGGTCTTCCCGCAACTCTGGAATTTGACGCCGCCGATGCCCTTGCCATAGGGCTGTGTCACCTGTCGCAACAACAGGCAGCGGGCGCTCTGATGAACGAAATTCCACCGGGGCGGGAAAGGTAGCGGTGCGGTTCTGCGCCTCTGCCGCGCCGGGGACTGCGCTATGATTGTTGGCTTGCAGGGAATTCTCTCCGCTGTTGGCCCGGACTGGGTCCATGTCAAGGTGGGAGGCGTAACACTGCAAGTCTTCGTCCCCGCTAACGCCATCTCCGCGCTGGGAGAAACGGGTGACATGGTTTCTCTTCACACCCTGCTTCGTATCCGCGATGAACAGCCAACGCTCTACGGGTTTCCCGACGACAATTCGCTGCAACTGTTCACCCTGCTTACCGGCGTGTCCGGGGTCGGCCCCCGGCTAGGGCTGGCTCTGCTTTCGGCGCTGGACCCGGCGTCGTTGCAGTTGGCTGTTGCGTCGGGCGACGCCGCCGCGCTGGCCGCCGCGCCAGGCGTTGGCCGCCGCACCGCCAGCCGCATCATCCTCGACCTTCGGGACAAGGTGGAGACCATCGAAAGCGAAGGCGTAGCAGCAGCCTCTGGCGACAGCGAGGTCCTGGCGGCGCTGTCAGCCCTGGGCTACTCGGCTGCCGAAGCCAGGGCAGCCATTGCCGCCATCCCCGAACCCGACGGCCTCAATGTCGAAGAAAAAATCCGCCGCGCCCTGCAACAATTCGCCCACCGGGGGTAGAGTTAAAGGGTTCAGCAAGTAGTGTAATTTTTCGCATAATCCATTGGAGTATGGAAATGTCTGATTCTCAAGAAATTCCGCACATTCACGCTGATCTGGTTCAGATTGCGGTCGGCCATTTTAAGAGTCTTCTTATGGTAAAGGACGGGTAGGGCATTTGGTATGCGCTAACTCGCCTATGCCAGTGGTCATTACTGCATACTTCCCAGAAGAGACAGCCTGATGAATGGAACGACGGTTATCGCAGCCGCAGGGAGAGAGAGACTCCATGAATTGTCATTACTGCAACGGAGTAGACACTGTTGAAGAAAAAACTGCCAGTTTCTCGGCCTGCGATATTCCGCAAGCCTTCATAGTGGAGAACGTGCCTGCTTTTGTCTGCTACCTGTGCGGCGACAAGTCTTTCTCAAGCGCTTCTATCAAGGCACTGGGTAAAATTGAGCGGGGGTAAACCAGACCTATTAAGACACGACGTATTCGAGTTTTCGATTTCCGGCAATTGGAAGATCCTTCTGAGCAAATATCTGATAATACTGCCAAGCACAATGCTTCGAGCCGGATTTTGAACGAGAAACTTGTAATCTTTCACCAAGGGACTTCACCTTGACGCCACGGAGTAGTGCAGCTTCTTGGACAACTATCGCCTGAAGTTGTCCGCGGCAAGACATATTTTTGCATCCCAATGACTGAACTTTGGAAGCCTAATCTGTTACGTAAACGAATTCAAGCAGGAAGCAAAGCATGACCACCTACGCGCGCGGGAAGAAATGGGCTGATGCCGGGGGCGAGGTCAATGAGCAGCGCAATGCCCAGCCCGAAGACCGTCTCTTCCAACTAGAGGCCGACTTCAGTATGACCGGAGACCAGCCCGCTGCGGTGGCCCGCCTGTCCGAGGGCGTGGCGAGTAGTATGCCGCGTCAGAGTCTGATGGGCGTCACCGGCAGCGGCAAGACCTTCACCATGGCCAATATCGTCCAGCAGGTGCAGAAACCGACGCTGGTCATGGCACACAACAAGACTCTCGCCGCGCAACTCGCTTCGGAGTTCAAGGAGTTCTTCCCCCACAACGCCGTCGAGTACTTTGTTTCCTACTACGACTATTACCAGCCGGAAGCCTACGTTCCGCAATCCGACACCTACATCGAAAAGGACTCCAGCGTCAACGAAGAGTTGGACAAGCTGCGTCTGTCGGCCACCACGTCGCTGCTCACCCGCCGAGACGTGCTTATCGTCGCCTCGGTGTCTTGCATCTATGGCCTCGGCGACCCCCAAGACTACTTCAACTTGGTGGCGCAGGTGAAGGTGGGCGAGATTCGCAACCGCAGCCAGTTAGTGCGGCAACTGGTGGATATGCAGTATGACCGCAACGACCTGGAGCTTTCCCGGGCCAAATTCCGGGTCCGGGGCGATGTGCTGGAACTGGTGCCGGCCTATGAAGAAGCGGCCGTCCGTATCCAGTTCTTCGGCGATGAGGTGGAGCGCATCGTCCAGCTCGACCCGCTGACCGGCGAGGTGCTGGCCGAACTGCCCCAGGTAGCCGTCTACCCCGCCAATCACTTCGTAACCACCAAAGACAAGCTGGACTTGGCCGTCACCGGAATCCGCGAGGAGCTGGAATGGCGGCTGCGGGAATTGCGCGCCGCCGGCAAGATTCTGGAAGCGGCGCGACTAGAGAGCCGCACCAACTACGACCTGGAAATGTTGCAGGAAACCGGGTTCTGCTCCGGCGTCGAAAACTACGCCCGCCACCTTTCCCAGCGGCCCGCCGGCAGCGCCCCCTGGACGCTTCTGGACTACTTTCCAAAGGATTACCTGCTGTTTGTGGACGAGTCGCACATGACGCTTCCCCAAGTGCGCGCGATGTATGGCGGAGACTACTCTCGCAAAAAGACACTGGTGGAATTTGGATTCCGCTTGCCCTCGGCCTTAGACAACCGCCCGCTGAATTTCGATGAATACCAAAGCCGCATTAACCAGGTGGTCTACGTGTCGGCCACCCCTGGCCCATTCGAGCTACAGCAGAGCCAACAGGTGGTGGAGCAAGTCATTCGCCCCACCGGTCTGCTGGACCCCACGGTGGAGGTGCTGCCCACGACCGGGCAGATAGACGACCTGCTGTGGCGAATCAAGGAGCGGGTGCAACACGCCGAGCGGGTGCTGGTGACCACCTTGACCAAGCGAATGGCGGAAGAACTGGCCGATTACCTCTCCGAGATGGGCATACGCAACACCTATATTCACTCAGACATCGAGACCCTCGACCGCATCGAAATCCTGCGCGACCTGCGCCTCGGCGTCTACGACGTCATCGTGGGCATCAACCTCCTGCGGGAGGGGCTGGACCTGCCGGAGGTCAGCATGGTCGCCATTCTGGACGCCGACAAGGAAGGATACCTGCGCTCCGAGACCTCAATGATACAGACCATAGGCCGCGCCGCACGGCACGCCAACGGCCATGTGGTGATGTACGCCGACCGCATAACTGACTCGATGCGGCGGGCCATTGACGAGACCGCCCGCCGCCGCCAACTCCAGACCGAGCACAACCAGAGACACGGCATCGAGCCGCAGAGTATCCAGAAGGAAATCCACGACATTACCGAAGGCATCAAGTCCATCGCCGAGAACCGCACCCGATACAACACCGTCCGCAAGGAAATGTCCCGCGCCGATATGTTCAAGGTGGTCAAAGACCTAGAAGTGCAAATGAAAGACGCCGCCAAGTCGCTTAAGTTTGAGAAGGCCGCCCAGTTCCGCGACGAAATCTTTGAGCTGCGCCGCCTGCTGGCCGTGGAGGAAAAGACACTGGCCCCAGCGGGAGACTAGACGGCGTTTCCGGTTCGACCCATTCTTATTCTTCACTCCTCCAACGTCCGAATGTAGTTGACCGTATGCCATATTTGTTCGTCGCTCAGACGGTCGCCAAGGGGCGCCATGCCGGTGCCGGGAATACCGTCGCGGATGAACCGAAACAGATCCGCGTCGGAGTGTAGCGGCACGTGAACCACCAGGTCGGCGGGAGGCGGGTCGAGGCCTGCACCCCCAGTCCCGTCCCCGCGTCCCCCCTCGCCGTGACAAGCCTGACAGACTTGGCTGTAGGTTGAAGCGCCGGACTCCAGTGATTCCGGCGTAGGCGGAAACGGGTTCTGTAGAATTTCGTCCCCCCCGATGCCGAGCTGAGCATTGAACAGCAGCATCAACCCGGCGGCCACTGCGGCTATGCCTGGGGTCATCACGCCTGCGCCCGGACGAGAGAACCAGCCGCCCAAAGGCAGCCCAGCCCCAAGGAACAGCATCCCCAAGACCAACAACCCAGATCCCAGCATCAGGTAGGCTGTTGCAGGCGAAGGAGATATGGCGCCGCTACCTGCGGTTCCGGTGGATAACGCCTCAAAGCGAAAAGCGGTGCGGGCATCGAACGCATCGGGGCGTCGCACCACCAACTCGGCCTGCCATACTCCGGCAATGCTTAACTGGGCATCCTTGCGGACGTACCGGCCATCCCCTATCGAAGTCACAGATAGCGTTTGGTCGCCCAAGTCGGATTCCAGAAAAACCAGCCGCGCCAGCACTTCACTGGCGTTGGCAATGGGCCGGCCCAGCCGGTCGGTGAGGGTGACGGTGAGATCGTTGGATCCCACTCGTCCCGGCGACACTTCCAACTGGATGTTATCGCCGGACACCGTATCACTGAAAGTCAGGAACTGCCGGGACTCCGCTAGATCGCGGGACGCCACCTGACGGGCCGGTTCCAGGCTGGTGAGCATCCCCACAGCGGCCAGGATTAGCGCCGCCAGAGCCGCCTCGCCAATCAGCAGCCTCCGCAGCCAGCCCGCTGACTTCGCATCGCGGCGCAGGCGGGGCCGCACCCACACCAAATTTAGCCCCCCCAAAAACAACAACGGAAGGACCAGCGAGACCTTGGCTATCAGGGTTATTCCGTAGGGCGTGGTCAGGGCCTCAACAACCGTGATCTGCGCCCATCCGCTGAATACGCCGGTAACGACAATCACGGCAACACTGAGCGAGGCCACCACCGAGAATCTCGGCACTATGGAAGCCAAACATTCCCGGCGCTCCGCCTCAGGCAGTTTCCGCAGCGGCGACAGGCCCAGAACGAAGTGAAACAGCGCGCCAATCCAGAAAGCCGAGGCCGCGAGGTGCAGGAAGTCGGCAGCCAGGGTCATATTCCTGATGTCAACGGTAGCCGCGCCGTGGCTCGTCAGCGCCAGCGTCCAGAGCGCCGCGCCTCCCAAGGCCAACGCCAGCGTCCGCACTGCGGGCCGCCAGAGTTCCGGCGCGAACCGTAATCCGAATAGCAAGACCCCAAATGCCGCAGCCGCCGCGATGCGCCAAAGCCACAGCTTCCCCCACCCGGTCGAGAATAGAGTAGTCCATAGAGGCCCGCCCAATGCTTCCCACAAGGATGTGTCAACTGTAACCAGCGAAAGCAGTTGACCTGCCGACGCAGCCAGAAATACCACCAAAGCCAGCCACATCAGGCGTGATGACCGCGCAGATAGGGCAAGGCCGGCCTCTCGAATTACGCTCGGGACCTGAACTGCCAAAAGTACGGGCCGAGCCACCAGCAGCTCAAATACCAGCCCGCCCGCCATCGTCAGCACACCCAACAGCGTCAGCCAATAGAGCAGCGGAGAGAAAGGCGATTGCAACAAGGGCTGCTCTTCCACCTGGACGGGAGCGGCAGACAGGGGTTGTCCTACCGCGAAGACGAAGGAACCGCGCACCCGGTGGCCGTCAACGGTCGACACGTTCTTCCAGGCTACGGTATAGGCGCCGTCGGGAACGTTGCGCAGCCCCACTGACATTACCAGCGGGTTAAGATCGTCCACCGTGCTGTCGCCCTCATCCACCTGTCTTCCGGCAGCGTCCAGCACCCTGATTTCACTAAAAGCAGATTCGATGGGTTCCGTAAACCAAATGATGACGCGGTTCGGGGCCGTATCCAGTTCGGTGTTGGCCGACGGATCGGACGATACCAAGTTGGCGTGGGCGGAGGCATGAGCGGGAAACAACGCCCAGCAGACCAGCGCGACCAGCAACGCCAGCAGAAAAGCAAAGGAGTATCCTAGATGATTGACCGCCAGCCGGATCCGGCCAGCGGCCGTACTATGAGATATAGCAGCCAACAATCTCTCTGCGAGTTAAGTCTGACGCGCCCTCAGGCCGAGGAATAGGCCACCTATGCCGAATACCACCCCGGCAATGCCCGCAATTAGCGCGACGATGGCCAGGGTCTTGCCACCCCCATCCTGTTGCGCGGCCAGGGCCGCATCTTGCGCTTTCTGAGCCGTGGCCAGCGCGCCGCGAACGCCGCTTTCGATTTCGCGGAGTTCGGGCAACTCCTCGGGAAAGTGCAGTCCGGCCGAGGTTCGGATATCGTCGAAGCCGCCTCCCCCGCCCCTGGAAGCAAAGGTTTCGTCTATTGCCACACCCTCGACAGCACCGAATACCCTGAATTCGTAAACTCCGGAAGCTGTGGGAATCAGGTGAGCCACATAATGCCCCGGTTCGCCGAATACAGCTATTAGATCCATAGTTCGCTTGGCCCCGGTGGGGACATGGGCAACCTCGACCTGAATCGAGCCCTCAATACCCTCCACCGGCACAGCAGTTTCACTATGCTGGCCCACAACGCTTGCTAATGGTTTCGCAGCTCCTTTTGGCGCCATGGTGCGGGTGTTTTCCTTTTCGACCATCCTGCTGTCGCTATGTTCACCGCCAGAGCCGGAATCGGTGTTTTCGCTTCCCCCATGGTGCTGGTGCCCATCCCCTTCTCCGTGCTGGCTTTCCTCCTGCTGTCCGCCGGATGATTGGGCGTCGCCTTCAGCAGATTCTCTGTCTACAACTTTGGTGATTGCTACCGATACGGCGTTTCTTGCGCCTTCATAAGAAGGCTCTTCGAGCCAGCCGACAACGAAACGGTAGTCGCCGACGGGCCGGCCCTCGTGGGCCAGCAGGGTTCCGGCGGCGAGGCTCAAGATGACCAGAGAGGCCACCGCAAGCCAAACACTCTTGCGGAAATGCCTTTGCATAAACACTCCTTTCGCTGGCATTCGCCCGTTTAGGGAATTCAGAAAGGAGCTAGGCCCTGGGAGGTTGCCGAAGCGGTGCAGTGGTTATGCCGCGCAAAGCGTCTGTAGTGTCGCCCACCCTGCCTGGCGGCAGCCCGCCGCCGTCGCGGAATCGCGGCAACGAGGTGGGCGTGAGCGCAGCAGCATCGGCGTGGACGCGGACAGCGCCGTCTGAGGGAGCGAAGTATGCCGCATCTCCGCCACTGGAAGCCGGGGCGTACATCGCGTCATAGTGGACGTGGGAATGCTCGAAGGGATGGGAATGGTCTCCTTCGGCGATTCCGAGGTACAGATGGACATGCGCGGGATGCCGCTCGGGAAAGTGATGGTCAAACATCGGCCCCGCGGACGACAGCAACAACACGGCAACCGCCAGCAGGGCCAGTGATTGAGTCGCTATGTCTTTAAGCACCAAGCTCAACCCCGAACAGCCAGCGCCACTCAATAGGGTTGATTGAGTCGCTATGTCTTTAAGCACCAAGCTCAACCCCGTTAGCTTGGTGCGCCGTCCGCCAGACGGTGCAGGCGAGTCATCAGGGAGCCATTGTCTTCCATTGAGAAGTTGTCCACGGTCGGAACTGCGTCGCCCGTGGTGCCATCCACTGCTCCGGCATCCACCATGGCTTGCACCATCACGGCTTCGGATTCTGCGGAAGGGAGTAAATTTCTGCCAGTCAGCCGCGAAATGGCGGCGACCAGCCCGTAGCCGCCCCAGTTGGACACGCTGGCGATAACCAGGCGGTCAACCTCGGCGATGGCCGGGGAGTCGGGCAGGCTATCCACTGACGGGATGATTTCGACGAGGTTGCCCATGCCGATTTCGTTGCCGCCGTCGCCGATGCCAACTGATGGAACGCTGCCGTCGAATAGGTAGTCCACCCGCGCCGTCTGTGGGGTGATATCGCGGCCCCGCATATTCAGGTACTCGTCGTTGCGGTTGCGCCCGCAGCGCTCGATGGATATGAGGAGGGCGGGTTGCGTCCGCTCCAGCAACTGAGCGGCGTACTGCTTGCTTTCCTCTATTCCGGCCACGGGAAACTCGATAACTTCGGCATCTCCCGCCCACTGACGGAGGAGCGGAGCGGTGCAGTCGTCGGTGACGTAGGTCACCTGACGCCCAAGGGCCATCAGCGCGTTGCCAATTGCGATAGCGCCGGGCGGGCCGTCTGTCTCCGGTTTGCCAGCAATCAGCACGTAGAAGCCCGTGACAATCAGAGTATGCCCCGGGTGATTAACCACATATTGAGCAGCCTGTTCGCAGAAGTCTGCGGGCAGGTGGGGCTTCAGAGCCAGCATTCCGCGCTTGTCGAAGTCGAGGATTACGTCTTCAATAGATTCCGGCAAAGGGCTTCTCCTTGAGCATAGTTGGCCGGGAGCATAGTTGGCAGGCAAAGATTCGCGCTCTTACGGAGAGAGGGGATTTGCGGGAAGCGCGTTTACAGCACTGCGTAGTCGGCGTCGCGCTGGTCGGTAATAAACATCTTGCCGGGGGCGTGGGTCATCATCAGGGGCGGCTTGCAACTCAGGGCCACGGCTTGAGGAGTCACGCCGCAGGCCCAGAACACCGGCTCTTCATCGGGTTTGATTTCCACCGCTTCGCCGAAGTCGGGCAAGTCCAGGTCTCGGATGCCGATGTCGCTGGGGCTGCCGATGTGAACCGGCGCGCCGTGGGTCGCCGGGAAACGGGAGGTGACCTGCACGGCCCGCACCACCTGCTCCCGTTTGATGGGGCGCATACTCACCACCATAGGCCCGGAAAACGCGCCCGCCGGTGCGGTCTCAACGTTGGTAATGTACATCGCCACATTCTTGCCCTGTTCTTGGTGGCGGAGAGGTATGCCCGCGTCGGTCATAGCCGTCTCAAAGGAAAAACTGCATCCCATCAGGAAACTGACCAGGTCGTCCCGCCAGTAATCTTCCAGCGTGTCCGTCTCGGTGATGAGGTCTCCGTTGCGATAGACCCGATATCCAGCGGCGTCGGTGCGGATATCGGCCCCGGGAGCAGTCAACACCGGCTCCACACTGCCCGCTTCGACTACTTCCAGCAGCGGACAGGGCCGGGGGTTGCGCTGGCAAAACAGCAGGAAATCAAAGGCCATATCGCGGGGCAGGATCGCCAGGTTAGCCTGCACATGGCCCGGAGCTACCCCCGAAGTTACTCCGCGCCACTGGTTGGAGCGGATGCGGCGGCGCGCCTCTACGGCGGCGGATTCGATAGTCTGAACGGTCATACCTGCCCTCTCCGTCTACCGGCATTGGGTTTCTGCGTTGCCCTCTATCATAGTTTGCGGCTGAAAGAGCGTCAAACCGGGCGACTTGGACAGATGAGAAAATTGCGAAACTACTCCGGCCTGTCTCCTTTATTTCTGAAGGCGTGGGCTCCGGCGGCAGGGGTGTTAGCGGCCGGGGGCGTCCCAGCGGAGTATTTCGAGGTAGCCGCCGGGTTCGGCCCAGGGGAGCAGGGCGCGGAGGAATTCGCGGACGCCGGGGGGTTGGCCCCGCTCGCGGCAGCCCTGGAGGTACCGGCGCAGGTTCATATAGGTATTGAGGCGGACGCCGGTTTCGGAGATGCGCTGGGCCAGGTGCTTGGGGCCGTCGGTTACCGGGTCGAAGGGCGGGGGTTCCTGGTGGCTGGCAACGGCGGCGTCCCACTCTTCGCAGTAGTCTTCGGCGAGGCGGCGGAGGCGGGCTACTTCGAGTTCGGGGGCGAGCTTGCGGCAGAGGGCGTTGACGCGGCGGCGTAGTTGGGAGAGGGACATTGCGGCACTTCCTGAGATTGAGTTAGGGGCAAGATTTTGTTTTTCCCGGCCATTTGCGGCAATAACCGGCCACTTTGTGATGTTGGCGGCTGGCATTTCCTGAAATTGAGTTAGGGGCAAGATTTTGTTTTTTCCGGCCATTTCCGGCAATAACCGGCCATTTTGTGATGTTGGCGGCGGCGCTTCCTGAGATTGGGTTAGGGGCGGGATTTTGTTGCTCCGGCCATTTTGCGGTGTTCGTCTTTGGTCATCCCCGGGGCCGGGGTGCGGCCACGGGGATCCTGGGGCGGGTTGGCCGGACAGTAATACCGGACAGTAATAATGGTAGGGAGGCGCTTTCGGGGTTGGCAAGGGGGAGGTGTCAGGGGTTATTTACATAGATGGGCAGGATTTTCAGGAGTGAGGGAGAGAGGCCGGGCCGGTTTCGCAATTTTCTTATGTATCTAATTTTCTTATGTATCTTAGGACTCCGGCGAGGAGAGAACTTTTGGTATACTGCGGCATAGCAGAGTGCGTCGCGGCGCCAACGGGCGGCGGCGGGTCATCGCAAGGGTTGGGTCTGGCAGTTGTATAACGTAATAGTTCTCAACAACCACGGCGGCGGAAGAGAGCTGGCCGAGGCCGCCGGGCGCACCGGAATGGGCTACCGGATTGAAAATGACGGCGAGTTCCTGACGAACGAAGTAAACGGCAATTCGCCGGACGCCGTTCTGCTGGACCTGGCGTCCTTGGAAACCGGAGCGGCCCGGCGGGTCATCGAACACTGCCGGGAGCGCAAAGTGCCCGTGCTGGCCGCCATCCCCAAGGATGCGGTGGAACGTTACGACCCCGCGCTTAATCCCGACGAACTGCTAATATGCCCAGCATCCGACGACGAATTATCTTTGCGGGTGAAGCAAGCGGTTTACCGGGTCAACGGCCCCTCCGGAGCGCAAACGCTGTCGGTGGGAGACATCACCATTGACTTGGAACGCTACGAGGTCTCGGCAGCGGGGCGGCGCGTGACGCTGACCTACAAGGAGTTTCAACTGCTGTCGCTGCTGGCCTCCAACCCGGGCCGGGTCTACACCCGCGAGGCGTTGCTGAGCCAGGTTTGGGGCTACGACTACTTGGGCGGCACCCGCACTGTGGACGTCCACGTAAGGCGGCTGCGCTCCAAGGTGGAGTCGCCGGGGCGCTCCTTCATTGAGACCATCTGGAACGTCGGCTACCGCTTCAAGGCTCCGGGGTAGGGCCTCATCTTACTATACTCATACGCGACCGGACGCATACGTGACCGGACGCATACGTGACCGGCAGCCCCATATTCTGCGCGATTCCGGGCTTTTCTGAAGTGCTGTCCACCGAGACCTCATATCTACATTACCGAGGGTCGAAATGCTCAAAATATCGTCCCTTGAATCCCGATATTTCCTGATAATCTGTATCCTCGCCCCGGTTCTGCTGTCCTTACTGCTGGCCTGCAACTCTAGCGAACCAACCACCACTCCGCCACCCACCGCGTTAACCAATGACCAAACCGCAGACACGCCTACACCTACGCCTGCACCCACGCCCACGCCTGCACCTACGCCTACGCCTACGCCCACGCCTGCACCCACGCCCACGCCCACGCCTACGCCCACGCCTGCACCCACGCCTATTCCTGCACTTGCGTCTACGGCTGAGACAGACAGGGAAACTTTGGTGTCCTTATATAACGCCACTAGCAGCGAAAGCTGGTATAACAATAGCGGTTGGCTGAGTTCCGCTCCTGTCGGACAATGGTACGGTGTTACTACCGAAGCAGGCCGAGTAATTAGCCTGGACCTCAGCGGCAATGGGTTGATCGGGGCGATTCCCCCAGAGCTGGGCAACCTCGCCAACCTGACATATCTGTACCTCTGGGGCAACGGGTTGAGCGGGCCGATTCCCCCAGAGTTGGGCAACCTCGCCAACCTGACATATCTGTACCTCAGCGACAACGAGTTGAGCGGGCCGATTCCCCCAGAGTTGGGCAACCTCGCCAACCTGACACATCTGTACCTCAGCCACAACCAGTTGAGCGAGATTCCCCCAGAGTTGGGCAACCTCGCCAACCTGACACATCTGTACCTCAGCCACAACCAGTTGAGCGAGATTCCCCCAGAGTTGGGCAACCTCGCCAGACTGACATATCTGTACCTCAGCCACAACCAGTTGAGCGAGATTCCCCCAGAGTTGGGCAACCTCGCCAATCTGACATCGCTGAGCCTCAGCGACAACGGGTTGAGCGAGATTCCCCCAGAGTTGGGCAACCTCGCCAATCTGACATCGCTGAGCCTCAGCGACAACGGGTTGAGCGAGATTCCCCCAGAGTTGGGCAACCTCGCTAAACTCACATCGCTGAGCCTCAGCGACAACGGGTTGAGCGAGATTCCCCCAGAGTTGGGCAACCTCGCTAAACTCACATCGCTGGACCTCAGCGACAACGGGTTGAGCGAGATTCCCCTAGAGTTGTTGGGCAACCTCGCCAACCTGACATCGCTGAGCCTCAGCTACAACCAGTTGAGCGAGATTCCCCCAGAGTTGGGCAACCTCGCTAAACTGACATCGCTGGACCTCGACGACAACGGGTTGAGCGAGATTCCCCCAGAGTTGGGCAACCTCGCCAACCTGTCATCGCTGAACCTCAGCGACAACCAGTTGAGCGAGATTCCCCCAGAGTTGGGCAACCTCGCCAACCTGACATATCTGTACCTCAGCGACAACGAGTTGAGCGGGCCGATTCCCCCAGAGTTGGGCAACCTCGCCAACCTGACATGGCTGGGCCTCGGCTACAACCAGTTGAGCGGGCCGATTCCCCCAGAGTTGGGCAACCTCGCCAACCTGACATATCTGTACCTCAGCGACAACGAGTTGAGCGGGCCGATTCCCCCAGAGTTGGGCAACCTCGCCAATCTGTCATCGCTGTACCTCGACGACAACGAGTTGAGCGGGCCGATTCCCCCAGAGTTGGGCAACCTCGCCAACCTGACATATCTGTACCTCAGCGACAACCAGTTGAGCGGGCCGATTCCCCCATGGCTGGGCAACCTCGCTAAACTGAGATCGCTGGACCTCGGCGGCAACCCGTTGAGCGGGTGTGTGCCAGGCAGTTTGCAAGGACGTTTCTCCGGTGCCGGGGGGTTGCCGGATTGCCCCTAGCCTTTCTGTGTACCGGACGCAAACCGGGGTATCTCTCGACTCAGCGGGCCAGCGTCAGAGACTACCGGCAAATACTAATTCTCTGCGGCAACTGCCATGAACATCCGGTTCAACTGGCGTCGGCGTTGGCGCGGCTGGTGAAGCGGGCTACCTGAGCGGCGAGAGCGGCGTGCCGGGGGGAGGAGAGTTGCGGGTCTTCGGCGGCGATGCGGGCGGCCAGATCGCGGGCGGATTCCAACAGTCCGCGGTCGGAAAAGCGGGCCATTCGCAGGGCAGGCAGGCCGCTCTGCCGGGTTCCGAAAAAGTCGCCCGGCCCGCGCAGTTCCAGGTCTATCTCGGCAAGCTCAAATCCGTCGTGGGTGCGCTCGAGGGCCGACAGCCGTTCCTTGGCTGCCACTCCGATGTCGGCCCCCGTTTCCGAGGGCAACAGCAGGCAGTAGCTCTGGTGCTCGCCGCGTCCCACCCGGCCCCGGAACTGGTGCAGTTGGGCCAGTCCGAAACGTTCCGCGCCTTCGATGAGCATGATAGTGGCGTTGGGAACGTCAATGCCCACTTCCACCACTGCCGTTGTAACCAACACGTCAAAGCCGCCGTCGCTGAACTGCCGCAAGATAGCGTCCTTGTCCCGCGGGGGCATCCGCCCGTGCAGCAGGCCCACGCGCAAGTCCGGGAATACCTGCCTCGACAGCCGCTCGTGTTCTTCGGTGGCGGCCCTGGCCTCAATAGTGGCCGACTCCTCGATGAGCGGGCAGACCACGAATGCCTGCCGGCCTTCTTGCGCCTGCTTGCGGACAAAGCGGTAGGCGGCCTCTCGCTGCTCCGGGGCAACCCACCGGGTGCCGACTTTCTGGCGCCCTGCCGGGAGTTGGTCAATAGTGGAAATGTCCAGGTCACCGTACAATGTAAGAGACAACGTGCGGGGTATAGGAGTGGCCGACATTATCAGCGTGTGAGGGTTTTCTCCGCCCCGCCGCCGCAGGGCGGAACGCTGCATCACACCGAAGCGATGTTGCTCGTCGGCGATGGCCAAGGCCAGATTGGGCAAGGACACGCCTTCCTGTATCAGAGCCTGTGTGCCGAACACCAGATCCAGGGCGCCGTCGGCGGCCATGGCAGTCAGCAGCCGCTTTTCCCGCGCCCGGACGCTGCCGGTCAGCAGGCCGATGGTCACCGGACGGGGAAGGCCGTCCAGGGAAACGGAGAGCAGGTTGTTTCCGTCCATCTGGCGGGGGCGGCCCTCCAGCAGGCGGGCGGTGGAGCGGAAATGTTGCTCCGCCAGCACCTCGGTGGGGGCCATCAGCGCACCCTGGAATCCGGCGGCGGAGGCGGACAGCAGGGCGGCCAGAGCCACCACCGTCTTGCCGCTGCCGACCTCGCCCTGCAATAGCCGGTTCATCGGCGGCGACTCCCGGGCCATATCACCGGCAATCTCGGCGATACAGCGGGACTGGGCCCCAGTCAGCTCGAAGGGAAGAGAGCGCAGGAACTGCCCGGCTACATCAATCTGGGGAGCGACGGAAACGCCTCGGACTTCGGCCTGCGATTCGCTGCGGCGGGACTGCATCGCCAGTTGCAGCGTCAGAAGCTCATCGAAGGCCAAGCGTGAGCGGGCCGCCTGCCAGACTTCCGGGTCATCGGGGTAGTGCGCCTGGAATATCGCCTCCCGCAGCGGCATACGCCCTTCCCGCGCCTGGTCGGGCAGCGTTTCCTCCACACCGCCCAGCCAGTTTTGGAGAGCCTGCCAAGTGAGGTTCCGGAGGGCGGGCATTCGCAGCCCTTCGGTCAGGGGATACACCGGCGCCAAGCGTCCGGTATGGATGGCCGCGGCTTCCGAGTCTGCAGGGAAGGACACCGGAGAGTTGAACACCGGCTGCCCCCGGAATAGTTCCGGCTTGCCGCTGATGGCTACCAGGCCGCCTGGCCTGAGCGTGCGGGCGATGTACTGCTGCCCGAACCAGATGGCGCGAATGTTGCCGGTATCGTCTCCCAGCACTGCCTCAGTATCTTTCCGCCGGCCCTTGGCGCCCTGCGCAATCACCCGCGACTCCCAGACGGCGGCGACGACGGTGCATTCCTGGCCCGGCACGATTTCGGAGATGCTGACGATGTTGGAGTAATCATCATGGCGCCTGGGGAACAGGTAGAGCAAGTCGCGCACCGTGGCAACGTCCAGCCGCTCCAGGCGCTGCGCAGCCTTGGCGTCAACACCCTTGAGTAATTCGACCGGGTCGTCAACGGTTCGACCGAAGGGCGGAACACCATAGGCTGGGCGGGGCTTGGGCTGAGTCCGAATGGTTCGTCCCGGGGTAGTTGGATCCCCTTGCCTTGGCAATGCCCCGCTGGCTCGCCCTGAGCTTGCCGCGGGATGAGGGGTGGGAGTGGAAAGCGTCGTGGTGTGCCGTTCGACGATTTCAGGATGGACGGAACGTGGAACGGCGCGGGGCGCAGCGGCATCCACCGACGTATCGGTTTCCGTGGCCTCAATCAGCAACTTCCAGCGTTCCGTCCAGACCTCGCGCTGTTCGGAGGACATCGAGCCATAGTCTTGGCGCAACAGGAAAGCGGCATCGGGGGTCTCGCCGAGGCAGGCGGACATCTCCGCTTGCCAGCGTTCGCGGAACCTGTCAAGCCCGCCGATTACCGCGCCGTTGTCATAGGCTCGCGTGGACTCTAGGGCGAGAATTTTCCCCAATGCCCCGGCCCATTCCGGCGTATTGTTTCCCTGGCGGGTCACCGGACAATCACTCTAGTCAAAAAAGGCAGGCGCTCTCGGGTTACAGCCAGTCGCCGCTGCCTTGCGCGACTGCTACCCCGAGGGCGTTGGGGCCAAGATAAGTGCCCAGCACCGAGCCGAAACGCGACTCCACCAAGTGTTCTGGATCCACCATTCCGGACAATTCGGCGCGGATGTCCTGGGCTTGCGCCCGGTCGGTGCTGTAGCACACATTGATACGGCTAACGGGGGCGAGGTCGCGCACCAGCTCGACAAGCCGGGTCTTGCCTCGCTCACGGCTGCGGGGGCGCTCAACCGGGAGAACCTCTCCATCGCGGACGGTGAGGATGGGCTTAACTTTGAGCATACCGCCGACAAAGGCTGCCGCTTTGCCGATGCGTCCGCCCTTTTTCAGGAACTCAAGGGTGTCCAACAATACGTAGGTATGGTAACCGGCAAGAGACTGCCGAACGCGGCGGGAAAGTTCATGGAAATCAGACATTTCCCTAGCCCATTCCGCGGCATTCAACGCCGCCAGAGCCTGGGGCGCCGAAGCTAACTGTGAGTCCACAATTTCTATTTGAGCGGCATCTCCCAGAGCGGCTTTGGCTTGGGTGGCCGAATTGACCGTGCCGCTCAGCTTCCCGCTACAGTGGATGGAAACTATCTGATGGCCTTGGTCCAGCAACCGCCGGTAGACTTCCTGGAAATCAGCCATAGTGGGCTGAGATGTGGTCGGAAGGCGAGGAAGCGTACCTAGTTGCTCGTAGAAACGGTCAGCGGAAATATCCAGCCCATCCCGGTAGGTCTCGTTGCCGATAATGACATAGGCCGGAATCACCGTAATATCATTGGCGCTGGCCAACGCCGGGGGCAAGTCCGCCACGCTGTCGGTTACTACTCGAATGGACATGAAGTCTCCAGCTTGCCTTTTGGCGGTCTCGCCTTTGGCGGAGTATTTTCCCGCGTTACTCGCCTGAGTTACTCGATAGAAGCCAGGTAGTGGTAGTGGGGCTGCCCGCCGTAAAGCCGGTCAACCTGAACCCCCGGCGTCCTAGATTCCAGAGCGGCGGCACAGGCTTCGGCAGCGTCCGGGTCGGCGTCCGCGCCCCGGTAGATGGTCAAGATGGAATCAGTCTCCACGCCTGCTATCGCGATAGCCTGCTCCAGCGCCGCTTCCGGAGACTGGGCAGCGATTACCAGCTTGTTGTCCACAAGGGCGATATAGTCGCCAAGACTGATATCCACGCCGTCAACGCTGGTGTCGCGCACCGCCTGGGTAACTTCAATGGTGGTCACAGCAGACAGCGTTTCCTCCATTGCGGCGAGGTTCTCCTCCAGCGGTGAAAGGGGGTTGTAGGCCAGCAGGGCCGCCACCCCCTGGGGGATGCTGCGGGTAGGGACGACGCGCACGGTGGGGTCGTTGGCCGCAACCTGCTGCGCGGTCAGGATGATGTTCTTGTTGTTGGGCAGAAAAATGGTGTTTTCCCCCCCGGCGCGCTGCACTCCCTGCATAATTTGCTGCACACTGGGGTTCATGGTCTGTCCACCCTGGATGACGTGGCCGCAGCCCGACTCCATAAACAGCCCGGCCATCCCATCACCCGCGGCCACGGCCACCACCGCCAGCTCGGCTGCGGCGGCGGCCGGAGCGCTGTGCCCGGCGGCCCACTCTGCGTTCTGGTCGTCCATGCTTTCAATCTTGACGTTGGAGACGGTCCCCAACACCACTGCGTAGCTGATGGCCGGGCCGGGGTCATCAGCGTGAATATGAACCCGCACGTGTTCCGGATCACCAACCACCACGGTGGAGCGGGCGTTTTCATTGAAGTACTGCCGCACTTCCTGAACGCTGAGACTTTGGCCGTTGATAATGAACTCAGTGCAGTAACCCCAATCCGCTTCCAAAGACTGGTGAACGAAGCCTGCATCCTGGGGTTTGGTGGAATCGCCCAGCGAAGCCATGCTGTCGTCTATAATGCCTTCAAGCCCGGCTTTTGCGCTCGCATCGCGGGAACGCTCGGGGGCCAGCCCTTCCAGCACGCCGCTCAGAATGACCACCACACCCAAGCCGCCCGAGTCCACAACCCCCGCTTCCTTCAATACCGGCAGTTGCTCCGGGGTGTTCTTAAGGGCAACGCAGGAGGCCAAGTAGGCAGCCTCCAGCACGTCTGCGAATTCCGAGCCTTCGCCCGCCTCCAGAGCGGCTTCGGCAGCGCGGCGGATTACGGTTAACATAGTGCCTTCACGGGGGTTTCCCACGGCGCCGTAGGCCGCTTCCCGGGCCGTATCCAGAGCTTGGGCCAAGTCAAGCGGGGAGCAGGTTTCCCGTCCCTGAAAGGCGTCGCCAAAACCCTTGAAGAACTGGGACAGGATAACGCCGCTGTTGCCCCTTGCGCCGAAGAAGGTGCCTTGCGCCAGTTCCCGGGCGACTTCGCCGGCACTCAGGCCGTCATCGTCAGGGCATCGCTCGATGCCGGAGCGCAGGGTCAGTGACATATTGGTTCCGGTGTCGCCGTCGGGAACCGGAAACACGTTCAGGGCGTTGACAGTGTCACGGTATGCTTCCAGACGGTCGAACCCTGTACGGAAGGCCCGGCGCAACTCAGCGCCAGACAACCCGGTTTGTTGTGTAGAAGCCAATCTGCTGCCTCCCAGCAAGCATCCCAGTATTGCAACGGCGGTATTATACACCACATATTCGCAACAAATGGGCGCAGAGCGGTCGAGCTGCCGCCATTTTTGTTGACAGACGGAGCGTTCCGGGGTATTGTACTTAGCTGAGGTTTGCATGGATTACGCAGTATTTAAGACAGGCGGAAAGCAGTACCGGGTCCAGCCCGGAGACACCTTGGACGTCGAGTTGCTTCCTATGGAAGTTGATTCGCTGGCCGAATTCGGCGATGTTCTCGCAGTTTCCAGGGACGGAGAGCTGACTATAGGATCCCCCGTCGTGCCTGGCGCGATGGTGCGGGCGCAGGTCAAGTCGCACTACAAAGACCGCAAGCTCATCGTCTACAAGTACAAGGCCAAGACCCGGTATCGCCGCAAGCGAGGTCACCGGCAGTCCTACACAAGAGTAGTGATTCAGGACATTCTCACCGCCTAACCTCCCCTCACCTTAATCTTCTCCAAAAAAGGGTTTAGGGAACAAGGGACGGACCGGGCGGTTAAGGCAGGGCAGGCTCATGGCTCATAAGAAAGCGGGCGGCAGCACCAACAACGGCCGCGACAGCAATTCGAAACGGCTGGGCGTGAAATGCTACGGCGGGCAGCGCGTGACCAGCGGCTCCATCTTGGTGAGGCAGCGGGGCAGCCGCATCCGCCCCGGCACCAACGTGGGGCTGGGGCGCGACTACACCCTATTCGCCAAGACCAACGGTGAGGTCAAGTATGAATGGGCCGCCAAGGGTCGCCGCCGGGTCAGCGTTTATCCGCTGGCTCAGTCGTAGGCTAAAGCGCCCCACTCCGGCCCTCCTCCGCTAGGAGAGGGAATTGCGATTCTAAGGAAGCTCCGGCATGAAAACTGACATACATCCCCGGTTCTTCAACGCTACAGTCACCTGTTCCTGCGGCCACACGTTTCAGACGGGAGCCACCAGGCCGCAACTGCGGGTGGAAATATGCAGCAAGTGCCATCCCTTCTACACGGGAGAGCAGCGCATCGTGGACACCCAAGGCCGCATCGAGAGATTTAACCGCCGTTTCAACCGTCGGTAACATCGCCGGCAACAAAAATCGGGGGCCGGGCGCCCTCGATTTTATTTTTGCAAATTCGAATCCACCCAACTCCGTCTTTCCGAGGCCATTCTCTTGGCGATTCAGCCTGCTCACGCCTATGGCGGCCAAGCCGTAATCGAAGGGGTTATGATTCGGGGCCGCGAATGGTTCAGCCTCGCCGTTCGCCGCGAGGACGGCAGTATCGAGCAACATCGCGAGCGACTGAATCCTCTCTATAATGGACGGCTGCGCCGCTGGCCGCTCTTTCGTGGCGTCCTGGCTCTGTTGGAAACGCTGGTTTTGGGCATCAAGGCCCTCCAGATGTCGGCGGATCTGGCCTCAGTCGAGCCGGGATCGCGGAAGAGCGACGGCGAGGGCATTCCCGGCTGGATGATGGCCTCGACCCTGGCTTTCTCCCTCATCTTCGGAATCGGCTTGTTCTTCCTTCTGCCTATCGGCGTCGTCAGGCTGTTGGAACCGGCTTTGGGCAGCGGTCTGCTCAGCGAGGTGGTGGAAAGCGCAATCCGGCTGGTCATTCTGGTCGGCTATATTTCAGTCATAGGCATGATGCCCGACATACGCCGGGTCTATGCTTACCACGGCGCAGAGCACATGACGGTCCATGCCTTCGAGGCCGGGCTGCCGCTGAACGTTGACAACGTGCGCAAGTTCGGCACGCCCCATCCCCGGTGCGGCACCGCCTTTCTGTTGACGGTGGTTGTGGTTTCCGTAGGGGTCTTTATCGCCTTTGCCCTGCTGGACTTGTCCTGGTGGTGGCGCATTGCCTCCCGCGTGCTGCTGCTGCCCGTGATCGCCGCCGCCAGCTACGAAGTAATCCGGTTCAGCGGACGCCACCAAACCGCCCTTATCGGGAAAGCGCTGGCCGCCCCCGGTCTGTGGCTGCAACGCCTGACTACCCGCCAGCCCGACGACGGGCAGATAGAAGTTGCCATACAGGCAATGGAGTCTGCCGTAGCCGCCGATGCGGGAGAATAAGTTCCCTCCCCCAGAAGGGGAGGGCCAGGATGGAGCCGCAATTTCAGGATGAGCAGGCCAATTTCGCCTTAACTTTCTCTCCGGCAGAGATGGAAACTTGTCTACCAGAGATTCCAGCGGGGGTGGGACGCGGCCTGTTCCTGGAGATACGGCACAATCCACTCGCGCACTTCCTCAGCGATATAAAAGGTGGGTTCAATCAGCTCGCTTTCGTCGGAAATGATCCCCTCTTCCAGAGCCAATGCAGCCACGTCAGTGCCGGGCATGATGCTCACGCCGACGCGCAGATTGGCAAGAGCGGGGTTGACGCGGCGCAGGAAGTCCAGCTTGTGCTCCACCGTCTCCCGTGTCTCCCCCGGTTCCCCAAAGGTGCGAGCCACCGTGTAGTGCAGCCCCCCTTCTTCGCATAGCCTGGGAACCTCCAGTTGCGCACCCATTTGCTCTTCCATAGATCCGGCGCCGTCGTGTGGGTCGCCGCCGCGGTTGCCCATCAGCACCAGAGCGCAGCCCGCGTCCTTCATCAGGCGGACCAGCTCAGCGTCGCAGTTGAAGGATGCCAGGCAGGTGTTCCAGCGCACTCCGATGTCGGCCTCAATGAGAGCGCTGCACAGAGACTTGGCGTGATCCAGGGGGAAGTTGAAACCATTGTCTACGAAAAAGACCTTGCGCAACTGATACTTCTCCCAAAGCTCCCTGACCTCGGCCACCACTTCGTCTATGGGGCGGATTACCCGAAAGTCCGCATCGGTCATACCGGACGTGGAGGCGGGGGTGGGGTAGGAGAAGCTGCCCAGCTTGGTAAGCACGCCGATGCCGAATCCGGCGTTGCGATATTTCTCCATCTCCAGGTCTTCGAGGCGAGGGCGACTGGCGAAAGCCGATACGCACAGCCCTTCGTTCAGCACAACGCCGCCGTCCTTGGCATGGACTACGCCCGGCAGATCGTGGGCTGAACGCTCGCCGATCTCGATGCGGTTGCAGACCTCGGCGAAGGTCTCGCCGGCGTCCCCGGCCACTCCCAGGTCGGGTTTCAGGAACTCGAAGCACTGCTCGGGCAGCAAGCTGAAAGCAGGGCCGCCCACGATGATGGTGGCGTTGCTATGCTCTCGGATGCGGTCAATGACGCTTCTGGTGACAGGCAAAGCCCACTGGGTGTTCAGATAGCTGTGATTGCTAAGGTTCCGCAACGAGATGCCAACCACGTGGGGCTGAAACTCGCGGACGGTCTGCTCGATTTCCGCCAGGTAGTCTTCGGCGAACATCAGGTCAATTACCTTCACCTGGTGCCGTTCGTGGTCCAGATGGCCGGCGATATAGGCCAGGCCAATGGGCATAGGCTGGGCGTTCATCCGGCTGTTCAGCCGGTCTTGCCGGTTGGTGGCGACCAATAGAACACGCATCGCTATCTCCTGTAGCGCCCGGCCTTCATCACTCTTCAACCGCGGAAAACGCGGGCCGGACGAATGTCGTTATTATGGATGATGGAGCCACGTTTGACAAAAGCCAACGAAAATGACAAACGAAAAAATGCGGTTGCGCTGCTTGACAACTCCCTGCCCTTGACATAGAGTTGCAAAATTCTACTTACGTTGGTGAGGTTATGGTAACGACCTTCAACGAAAATATGTTTGCCCCAGAAATTATGTACGACCCCTACACTTATTACGGTCAGCTCCGGGAGGAGGACCCGGTCCACTGGAACGAGCTGTACGAGTTGTGGGTCATCACCAGACACGATGATCTCGTCTGGCTTACCCGCAACCACGAGCTGTTCTCCAGCGCGGTATGGCTCAACGATCCTCGCGGGCCCTACCCGGCAATCAACGAGTCCGATAACGAACTGTACGAGTTCGTTCGCAACTACCAAGGCAAGCAGTTCATCCAGTACGACCGGCCCGACCATCTGGAGATGCGGAAGGTCGTCCACACCTACTTCACTCCCAAGTCGATGGAGGAATGGCGGCCCTTGGTCCAAAACGCCATCAACGAACTGCTGGACGAGGCGGAGGACAAGGAAGATTTCGACTTGATGCGCGACTTGGCGACGCCTCTGCCGGTGCTGGTCATCGCCGAAATGATGGGCGTGCCGAAAGCTGAGCGCCCTTACATTCGAGCCATCGCCGAGAAGCTGCTCAACATCGCCCGCGGCGAGGCCAACCGCCTGCCCAAGCTGGTGGAAGGCATGGAGGAGATGCTTGAGTACGTTGACCCCATGGTTGAGGAGCGCATCGTAAACCCCGGCGACGACTTCATATCCATCCTGGCGCAGGGCGAAAAGGCCGGTGTCTTCACCCGCGAGCAGGCGCTGGTCAACACCTCTCTGCTGTTGCTGGCCGGTCACGAGACCACTATCAACCTGATTTGCAACGGCACCCTGGCCTTCATGCAGAACCGGGACCAGTGGGATATGCTGAAGGCCGACCCTCAGGGCATGATGGTGCGAGCCAACGAAGAGGCCCTGCGCTACGACTCTCCGGTGAAGTCGATTCAGCGTCTGGCCGCGCAGGACGTGGAGATGCGAGGCAAGCTCATCAAGAAGGATGACCGCCTCCGCTGGTTCATTCCCTCGGCCAACCGCGACCCCAACAAGTTCGAGCGGCCCGACGAAATGGACATCACCCGCTGGCCCAACCCGCACGTTTCCTTCGGCGCCGGCATCCACCACTGCCTGGGAGCCACAATCGCCCGCGTAGAAGGGCAGGAAGTGTTCCGTGAACTGGCCGAGCGCTACCCTGATATGGAACTGCCGACCTACGATATGGAGTACGAACCCAGCATCACCTTCCGCTCCGTCAAGAAGATGCCGGTCATCACCAACAAGTAAGTAACCCGCCCGACTCGACAGGCACGAAAAAAGGCCCCCGGCAATTTACGCCGGGGGCCTTTCATTTTGGAGCGCTCTTTTATTTTTAGCGGGGAGGGGCACGGGTTTTTAGCAGGAGAGGGGCTACCGGCTGCCGTAGCGGTTGAAGGAGCTGACCTCTTCCGCCGGTGCCCGCTGGGTGGGGCCGAAACTGCCCCTCGGGTAACCCAAGGGCGTCAGGCACACCGTTTCCACGTGCTCCGGTATTCCCAGCCACTCCTTGATCTGCTCCTCGCGGCGTATGTGAACGGTGGTGATGCGGGTTCCCAAGCCCAACGATCGCGCCGCAAGGAACAGGTTCTGGATCGCCAACCAGATGGACGAGGCGTAGCGCCCCCGCTCAATGGGCTGCCCGGGCGTGTAGGGGGCCGAACCCTTCGTATGGTCAACGCATACCAGAATCATCGCCGGGACCTCGGGCATACGATGGGCCAGATGCCGGGCCTGCCGGTATGCCGGGGGCTCATCCGGCCCTGGCTCTGCGCCTTGCGCTCCCAGCCAGATATCGCGGTACAGTCCACCAATCTTCCCGATTAGCTCCGGGTCTGTGACAGCGATGAAATGCCACGGCTGGGTGTTTCCGCCGCTGGGGGCGCGAATGGCGGCGTCAATAATCTGCTCAATTGCCTCGCGCGGCACCGGGTCGCGGCGGTAGCGCGTAATCTGCCGCTGGCTGTAAATCGCTTCCATCAGGCTTATGTCTTCAGGCATGATGTTCCTCGCTCGGGTTTTTGACGCAATAATAAGGTTGGGGTTAGATGGGAGGGCGGCGGGTGTGCCAGCCGGTGGCTTGCTCGTAGGCGTGCGCCACCCGGAACAGAGTTTCCTCTGCGAAGGGTTTTCCGACGATTTGTATCCCCAGGGGCAGCCCGGAGGCGGTGAAGCCACAGGGGACGGAAATCGCGGGAACGCCGGCGAGGTTGAATGGCCCGGTGAAGCTGATGCGGGCGTTCAGTCCGGCCAATGCCTGCTCCTTGCTCTGCACCCCGGGAACGCTCTCCACCGGCGGCGCGGCGCCAATCCCCGCCGGCAGGGCCAGCACGTCCACTTCGTCCAGGGCCGACAGGATCTCTTGCCGCAACAGCGCCCGCACCTTCTGGGCTTTGTTATAGGCTTGGGCCGGAATGACCAGCCCGGTGAGGAAGCGAATCTGGTTGTTGCGGTCCAATTGTTCGAAATTCGGCTCGAAGGTCTTCCGGTGCAGGCTGGCCCATTCCACTCCGATCATAGTCCAGCTCAATGCGCCTGCGTGGGGAGCAAGCGGGATGCTGACTTCCTGGGAGCTGGCGCCCAGCTCGCCCAGTGCGCCAATGGCGGCGGTCACTGCATCGCGCATCTCGGGATCCAGGTTGGGCGCGTCCATCCGTTCCGCGATGACGCCTACCTTCAAGCCGCCGATGTCGCCGGTCAGGGCAGCCCGGTAATCGGGCACCGGAACGTTCCAGGTATAGGGGTCTTGGGGGTCGTGGCCCGCGATGGCCTGTAGGGTGATGGCTGCGTCCTCAACGGTGCGGGATATGGGGCCGACGGTGTCCATTGACCACGAGCCGCCCATCACGCCGTAGCGGCTGACCCGGCCAAAGCTGGGGCGAATGCCCACCAACCCCGAAAAGTTCGCTGGCCCGCGTATCGAGCCGCCGGTGTCCTCTCCCAGCGAAGTCGCGCACAGAAACGCGGCGGTGGCTGCGCCGGAACCGCTGCTGGAAGTGCCGGGGTTGCGGGGAGTGCCGTAGGGGTGATGGTAGATTTCGGACATGGCAAACTCGCTCATGTTGAGCTTGCCCAATAGCACCGCGCCCGCCTCTTTGAGCTTAGCCATCACCGTGGCGTCTTCGTCCGGAACAAAATCACTGAGAATAGACGAACCGCCGGTGGTGAGTATTCCCGCCGTGTTGAACTGGTCCTTAACCGCCAAGGGTATGCCATGCAACGGGCCGCGGTAATTGCCGAAGGCGATTTCCGCCTCGGCCTGCCGGGCGGCTTCGAGGGCGTGCTCCCTGGTGACGGTGATGTAGGAATTCAGCTTGCCATCAACCTCGGCGATGCGCTCAAAGTAGGCTTCCGCGGCCTGCACCGGCGACACCTGCCGGGATTCGATAAGGCGTGACAACTCCGATGCGCTTAGGAAGGGAATATCGCTCTGATTCATAACCCACTCCTGACCGCTCTGATTCTCTACTGGACTAGAAGAAGTTCGGGGTGGAAGGGCGCTAATCGTCTGGCACCGTGGCGACGAGCCGGCCGTCTTCCACCGCAACTGGGAACGCCGTCATGCGCGAGTTGGGCCCGTTTATGCAGACGCCTTCGGTCTTCTCGAAGCGCCACCCATGATCGGGGCACATGAACACGCCCCCCCAGTCCACAACTTCGCCCATCTGATGCGGGCAAACAGCGGAAAGCAGTTGGTAAACGCCCTTGCGGTTTTTTGCCAAGTAGTAAGACCAGTCGCCAATATCCACCGGAGCCGGTAACTCGGAAAATGACGATTCGAGGCCAAGGTCAACCTGGATTGTCTTGTAATCGGCCATAGCCGCTCATCCTGTCCTATAGCAAGCGCCGACCGGGAAACGATTCAGCCGGGGCGATGCCAGTATACCCCAAATCGGGCGGCGGCGACGGATACGGGCGATGTCTTGACGGGCGGTGCATTATCCCGCAGTATGACGCCGTATAAAACCATCGCGCAAATCGAACCGTTACATAAACCATTGCATAATCGGAGGCATACATGGCCGACTTGTCGAAAGAGGACATACAGGCTCTGGGTCGCGCCGTAGGGCTGGACATCCAGGAACCGGAGCTTACCGAGGTTATGTACAGCCTGAACGCGCTACTGGAATCGCTGGACGCCATCAACCCGCCGGGTCTGGAGGAAGTGGAGCCGCTGCCCATCATCCTGCCGCCAGCCTAGTTGGAGAAAACTGGGAAACAGCCCCCGGACATCAATAGAATCGCCGTGATTGTGGCGGAGGACGTCACCAGAGAATCGCCGTGATTGTGGCGGAGGACGTCACCAGCCGGTTTCTTAACGTGATTTCTCTGCTCAACGGAACAATCCCGCTGATAGCGATTCATCTGAAGGAAGTCGAAGTCAATAGGAGCGTTCACGCTGATTGCTACCGGTGTCGTTGACTTAACCCGGCTAGGCACTGAGGAAGAGGATGCAGGGGAGGCGGTGAACCGGGCATATTGGGAAAAATAAATCAAGGGAGTCGCTGCAGATTATGGGCCGGCTGGTTGAATTGATTAACACAATCCAGCTAGTAATGGGGCCAAAGTACAACAAGTCTCACATCAGCATATTCTCTGGCGGAGTAGTACGGGTTTCGTGACATTCGCGCCTCGCAAGTCGCCCACGGTCGTGAGGGGGTTCAAGATTCCCCAATCGGAAGAAACAACCGGCTTGCTGGAGGAGACGGGCCTGTCTACCCTGCAATACGATGCCCATAACGGGTACTATAGGATTCAGGTCAAGTCAAACGACCTTGACGAGCATAAAGGCACCTTGACTGAGTTTATCACTAAAGCGCGCGACGCCTTTTTCAGATGAACCGGCTATCACCCGTAAAGGCGGCGGTGAACCGCGGTTTCGTCGGCGCTGGCGCGCATCTGCGAGGCGTGGTCATGCCAGGGCTGCATCCGCAACAGCAGATCCTTACTGACGCCAAAGGCTTGCTCCATTCGCAGGGCCATCTCCGGCGATAAGGCGGCGTTGCCGTTCAGCAGAGCCGAAAGCGTCTCTCTCTGAACCCCCAGAATCTCCGCCGCCCTTGTCTCGCTCAAACCCCAACTCCTCAATGACTTCCGTCCGAATGAAATCGCCGGGATGAGCCGGAGCCATATTCACTTTTATGCCGTCGGTGTCCATCAGTGGTAATCCTCCAGATTCAATCGGTCTATGTAGCCATTCTCCTCTCCAAAAGTGATTCGCCAGTTGCCGGATACCGAAATGCTCCACTCCTCGCGCCGCGCCGGTCGCCGGAAAGCCAGCCGGTGGACGCGCCAGCCGGGCGGGATAATATTGATGAGCTGGCAAGGTCATCGGCCAGAATCAGAGGCGCCAAAATGCTGCGCGCCCGTCCCGCCAAGTCTTGCTGCGGGAGTCGTGGGTTATCGTCCTCAAGCAGCCGCCGCAAACCTCGGTGGCGCACAGAACGGATAATCATTACTGGCAGTGTATGGTTGCGCAGTACATTAGACCAACGATGTATGAATGGTATAGTTAACAGAGCGGCCCGTCCTGGCGTGGCCGGACCGCTTCAGAATTACGCTTTGGCCCCGGCTACCCCGCTGGATACATCTGGTCGGCCAGGGCTTCCTGCCAGACAGCCTCCGCGGGAAGGATGCTGTCTATTGCCCGCAGTTTGTAGTAGCTTTCCGACACGCCGGGCGGGTCGCCGCCGTCGGCTACCGTGTCGGAGGCGCCGAGGAGCATCCGGCGGGCCACCACGATAGCCATATCACTGGCGGCCAGGTTCTCCGCGCTCCGGTCCACGATTGGCCCCATGCTCTCCTGCACCGCCTGGTCCTGCGTGTTGATGCCTTCAATGCCGGTGAAGGTCTCATACTTCTGGACCTGGCGGTTGATCATCCAGTCATTGTCCCGGTTGCGGTAGGCCCGATAGTTGGCGTCCAGGTCGTCGGGGCCGCGCCCAAGCTGGCGCTCGATGTCCCGGTCGGCTTCGGAAAGCGGTTCATCTCCGTAGCTGTACAGCCAGTTGAATACCATCGAATTTTCATCGTCGGTCGGAACCCAGCAATGTCCGGCTATCATAGCGCGGGTGGGCCCGCCCGCCAGGCCGAACTGTTGCGGACGCATTTGGTGGAAAGGCAGCACAAAGTGGTAGGAGCGGATAAAGTTCTTGCTCTGGCCCTCCAGTTCGCGGACTCCCGCATAGCGATAACCGTAGTCGGTGCGGTCAACTTCGACCCTAGGGGCTTTGCCGGTGACAAAATCGGTATCCACTCCGAAGCCGGGACGGGTTGTGTTCTTGGTAATGCGACGGTGCAGGATAGGAGCGTGGGCCGTGTCTATCCCGCCTTCAAGAGCCTGCAGCCAGTTGCATTCTTGGCGATTCTTGGTGATCAGGCGGTGACTGTCCGGCACCTGTGTCCACTCAAACCGGGGCAGAGGAGGCTGTCGGTCGGCTGGCCCCATATAGGCCCAGAGCACGCCGCCCATTTCCGTCACCGGGTATGATATGGCCTTGACCTTGGTGTGATAATCACTGTCCTCCGGCTCGTTCATCATGTGCAGGCAGTTGCCCATGACATCGAACTTCCAGCCATGATAGACACAGCGCAGGCCGCCCTCTTCGTTGCGGCCCAGGAACAGCGAGGTTCGCCTGTGGGGGCAGAACTCCTCCAGCAGGCCCGCCTGCCCTGAGGTGTCGCGAAAGGCCACCAGATTCTCGCCCAGCAACCGCACGCGCACCGGCGGACAGTCTGGTTCAGGCAGTTCGTCGCACAGCAGAGCAGGCAGCCAGTAGCGGCGCATTGTCTCGCCCATCGGCGTCCCAGCGCCAACCCGGGTCAACTTTTCGTTGTCCAGCCTGGAAAGCGTCATTGGTAGCATCCTCCTCGAGGGCGTTTCTAGCCGCTCTTCAATTCTAGGTAACAGTCAAGGATCTAGATAACAGCCAAGGAAAGTATATTGAGCTGATTCTAGCTGCGTCGCGCCGCCGTGTCATCCCTCCGCAAGTTGACAACGGCAGACAGCGTTCCTAGAATCCAATGGCTTGGACATCGCAGTCCCGCGGGGCGATATGACGACCGTCAGACAGTTATACGCGTTACAGGAAATTGACCTGGACATTGACCGGGTTGAGCGCACTTTGGCTGAGGCCGAAGAGGAGCTGGAAACCGAGATTTCCATAGAGAACCTGGAGAATGCGCTCCAAGCCGAAGAGAAGCGGCTCAAGGAAATAGAAACTCGCCACTACGACAATCAGATGGAGACCGCGGTGCGGCGGGAACGGTCGGAATCGCTGGAATCCCGGTTGTATGACGGTTCGATGGCCAATGCCCGCGACTTGGAGTCTCTTCAGCATGAAGCGGGCAATGTCCGCAACCTTCTAGAGCAGAATGAAGCGATGTCCCTGGAGCTTTCCATTCAGCTCGAAGAGTCCCAGACCCGGTGCGCCGAGCTTCATATCGAACTCACGGCATCCAAGTCTCGCTGGGAATCCCGGCGAAGTGAATTGAACCAGATTGTCAGCAGCCTGCGCGCCGAGCGCACAAACTACCAAGAGCAACGAGAACTGCTGGCAGGACAGGTGGAGCAGACCGCCCTGCGCCGCTACGAAGCCCTGCGGAAGTCCAAAGGCGGCCGCGCGGTTGCCAAGGTGGAGCGCGACCTCTGCCAGGGCTGCCGGATGTCGCTGCCCACCCAACTGCGCCAGCGGGTCAAGAGCGGCCGTCAAACAGTCAACTGCTCCAGTTGCGGCCGGATGCTGTTCGTGGAGTAGTCGCCCATCAACATCTAGAACGCCAAAGGGAAAGGAGATCGCACCCGGCCGGCTTGTTTATGCCCAACTTGGCCGGCCTCTCATGAAAGTGCGGAACTGTAGCTATGACTGCCGCCAAACCGCCCGCCATTGCGCCAGACGCAACCCTGCCCTACAGGCTGGCTCTGGACATTCGCACGCTGGAAATGACCGAAGAACAGTTCCTTCAGCTATGCTCCGACAACCGTGAACTGCGAATGGAGCTTACGGCGAAGAGGGAATTGATTATTATGCCGCCTGCGAGTTTGGAAAGTGGCTGGCAGGAGCTTGAATTGGCCCGGCAGTTGGGTAACTGGGCTATGCAAGACGGCACTGGCCGCGCCTTCGGCTCCAATGCCGGATACACTCTGCCCAATGGGGCAGTACGCGCCCCTGACGCTTCCTGGATGCCTTTGTCGCGGTGGGAATCCCTGAGCAGAACAGAGCAGAGGGCTTTCGGACGCACCTTCCCTGACTTTGCCATCGAGCTTCGTTCTCCGTCGGACAGCCTGGCGATAGCGCAGGCGAAGATGGCGGAGTATCTGGAGAACGGCAGCCGGTTAGGATGGCTCCTCGATCCGCAAAACCGGCGGGTGTACGTCTATCGCCCCAGCCAGCCTGTGGATATTCAGGAAGAACCGGCCACGGTATCCGGCGACCCGGTGCTGCCTGGTTTCGTGCTGGATCTAGCGACAATCTGGTAAGCGCCGCCACTGCCGTGGTTAAGTTGACCCCCATTAGTGCCTATGCTAGATTGGCGGTGGAGGTACTGCGGGCCGGGTGGCCGCCCTGGTTGCTTCGCGAGGAGCGAACCAGGGAGGAAAGTCCGGGCTCCACCGGGCAGGGTGCTGGGTAACGCCCAGGCTTCCGCAAGGGATTAGTCCGGCGCGGGGGACGGAAAGTGGCGCAGAAACATACCGCCCCGGCGGCCGCGAGGTTAATCGGGGTAAGGGTGAAATCGGGCGGCAAGAGCGCCCGGCCGACTGTGGCGACGCAGCGGCGGTCAAACCCCACCTGGAGCAAGGCCGAATAGAGGGACTATGAGCGCCCGGCTCGTCCCCGGGTTGGCTGCTCGACCACGGCGGCAACGCCGTCCCGCCCCGCTGGCGCAAGCCTGTCGAAAGGCGGGTCCCGGCGCAAACCGGGGGGCTAGATAGATGGTCACCATCCCGAGTTTTCGGGATACAGAACCCGGCTTACAGGTCCGCGGGCCTCCCGCTTCCCCATAGCCTCACAATAGAGTGAGGGGTTTAAGTCAATAACTCATGGGATTACACCTATGGGATACCCCGAAGACGCCTGCGCCGCCATTATAGAAGTTTTGCACGGCCCCAGCTTTGTGCGCTTGAAGATGGCCCCCACCAAGGCCTAGATTCCTCTGCTTGCGGACGGCCGGCGCCCCCGGTCGACTACTTGCGCCTCTGACTGTCGGCCAGCATAAACGAGGGATCAACGCTGGGTTTTGACGCCCTCCTGTTTGGCCTTCTGCCGGGTGGTTGCCGTATTGGGTATCGTTGTTTATGATAGTCTGCAGTGCCGCTCATCATTCTGGCGGCGTGTATAGGAGTTCAGGCGACGTGTTTTTGGACCTGCATTGCCATTCCGTTTCCTCCGATGATTCCCGGGCCACAGTGGAGCAATATGTCAAATGGGTGCAGGTGCTGCGAAAGCGGGGCTACGTCGTTGACGGAATCGTCCTAACCGAGCATCGCAAATTCGACTTCGACAAGGACTATTCGGAGCTGGCCGAACAGTACGGAATGCTCGTTCTAAAAGGTTCAGAGCTGGACACCCGCTACGGCCACTTCTTGGTGTACGGCGTCAGCGAGGGCCTGACCCGCGACATTGATTTTTCCGACGTGCGGATGGACGCCCGAGAGCTGATGCAGGCGGCGCGGCAACACGACGCTGTAGCGATTCCGGCTCATCCGGGCCGGTTTGGCATCGGGCTGACTGAGTACATCCAGCAAGGCGAGTTATTTCCCGGCGTGGAGGTGGTGGAGCTGCTCAACGGAGGCGGCCGGGCCGGCGAGAACGAACGCGCTGAGGAGTTGCGTCAGCAGTTTGGCTATCTGGGCATCGGGGGCAGCGACGCGCACTTGACCAGCCACCTGGCTGCTTGCATGACCGAATTCCGGTCAGTCATCGCCAACGAGGGGCAGTTGGTTGACGCTTTGCTAAGCAAGCAGTTCCAGCCAGTGCGCCTGGAAGCAACCGCCGGAGTTGCATCAGCCTGACATCATTCATCCGCGGCAACAAGTAGAAAGCTAGGGAAAGCCGGAGATAGCCCTATGACAACCGAGTTGAAATATGACCGGTCGTTGCACGAAAAAGAGCATTGCGCCGGCCCGTTCGAGATTACGGCAGATATGATTTCGACCCTGAACGCCAGCTTGGGCGAGAATGGCGCAGCCTTCACTTCCGACGCCGGAGCCAGGGAGCAAGGCTATCGGGGCCTGATTGCGCCCCCCACCCTGTGCTCGATATTCGTGCGCGAGGTCCAGTTGCCCGACATCGGCCTGGAATTCGGGCGGGTTCAGATGCACGCCGGCCAGCGGGTGCAGCCTATCGCTCCCATATACGCCGGGGACAACATAACCGCCTCATCGCACCTCAAGGACGTTTACGCCAAGACCGGACGATCCGGCACTATGGTGTTCGTCGTCTGGGAAACCACCTTCCGCAATCAAACCGGAGAAGTTGTGGCTGAGGTACAGGAATCCTTCGCCCGCCGCGAGTGATTCCCGTGAGTATGTAACGGGACTCAGAACCTGGGCTTGCCGGATTCGGGGATTTTCAGGATTATGACTTACTTTGAAGACGTAGAACTAGGCGACCAGATTGGCCCAGTCGAGACCATAGCCACCACCGAGGGCGTATCCGACTTTTGCGGCGTTTGGTCTCCGCCCACCCCAAACCGCTTCACCGACATAGAAACCGCCCTCCAGTCGGGCATGGAAGGCCCCATCGTTCCAGGAATCATGGCGATGGCGATGATGGCGCAGTTGCTCACCGACTGGGCCGGCCCCGACGCCATCCGCGACTTGGACGTGGTGTTTCGCCAGCCGGTGCCGCACAACCGGCCTCTTACTCTTGAAGCGACCATCACCGACCTGCGGCGCGAAAACGGCCTCAATGTCGCCGAGTGCGACATCCTGATGCTGGGCGCCAAGGGCGAGCGCCACGTGGGGGGAAGGGCAGTAGTTTCTTTGCCCTCCCGCGAGTAAGCGTTATGTTGCATCGCTTGCGTCAAGTCAATTTCGTGGTCAACGACCTGGGCTTGGCGAGTAGCCGCTACCAGAGCTATTTGGGGATGGAAAGCGTCTACCGCGACTCGGCGAGGAATCTGCAAAGCTCCATTCTGCTGGCCGGAGACGGCACGTTCGTCGGGCTTCTACAGCCCGTTTCCAATGACGCCGAAGCAGCTCGCTATCTGGCAAAGCGAGGGCCGGGGCCGTATGAGCTGGTGTTTGACACGGACGAGTTCAAGTTGCTCATTGAGCGTCTGAGCGGCATCGGCGTCAAGGTTAGCGGCGTAACGCGGTGGCTGGGCGGGTCTAGTGTATCGGTAGACCCGGCGTCGGCCAACGGAGCGCGGTTGCGCATTGTGGAGCGGGGTTCCCTATGGCCGCCTTCCGGCCCGGACTGGCAACACAATGCCACCCAGCCCGGCACGCTCCGGCTGCGGCAAATCGCCGTGCTGGTGCGGAACCTGGACGAAGCCTTGTTCCGATGGGGCGAGATGTTCGGCCTCCGGGCAACCAAGCGGTTTCAGGTCAGCTTTACCGGCCTTGAAATCGCCGTCCTCCCACTGCTAGGCCGGGACACGTTTATCGAATTGGCCCAGCCGACTAGCCCTGATGCGCCTTCCCAGCGGTTCCTAGACCGCTACGGCGAAGGCCTCTACCTAACTATCTACGAAATCGCCGACTCGCTCGCAATGGACGCACATCTGGCAGAGCAGGGGGCGCGGTTTACCTCATCGCGCCAGACCGCCAATTACACCAACCTGGGGTTCAACAGCATCTGGCTCCACCCTGCCGGATTTATGGGCGCCTTCACCCAGCTTTCCCAAGTCCTTTCCCCCGACAATCCCTGGCCTCCCGCCGGAGACGACTGGTATCTGGAAGTCAACAGCCAGTAACGGGAAGCCACGGCAATGCCGTTACTGGCTGTTGACTTCCTTATCCTCACGGTGTAGAATTTCTATAAATAGAGACATTGTCTCAATAACAGTCTCGGTTGTTTTGTTATGGCGCTAAAGAAACGAAACGTTTCCGCAACCGGCCAAATCTTGGAGGCTCTGGAAGAGCGAGGATACCGCTCAACTGCGCCTCGGCGAGCTTTGGCCGCTGCCATCGGAGAGCAGTCGCGGCACTTCACTGCCGAGGGCTTGCGTCAGAAGTTGCCGCCCAATCTGAGCCGGGCCACCGTATACCGCACTCTGAAAATACTGGTAGAGGCCAGAGTAATCTGCAGGGTGCTGCTTGAAGACGGCGACCTCCACTACCAGTTGAGCCACCGCGGCCACCACCATCACCTGCTCTGCGTTCACTGCGACTCGTCCCAGGACCTGACCGGCTGCGACATAGAGGACGTGCTGGCAACAACATCAGCGCGACACGGGTTCGAGTTAAGCGGCCACTGGCTGGAAGTCTATGGCCGCTGCCGCGATTGCGCCGAAAACGCCCAAGCCGTAGCTTAACTTTTTCAACGGCATTAATGCTCCATACCGATTGCAAATTTTTTTGAGACACTGTCTTAATTTTAATGCAAATTGATACATAGTCTCATTTAATACCCTATAATGATACTACGTCTTGAAAATCAGCCAAATTGAGACTGACTGCCAAAACTTTTCAGGAGAAGGTGTACTAAATGGTGAATCGGAACTCGACATGGATGTTCGGCATCCTGGCAATCCCCCTGATTTTGCTGCTGGCGATTGCCTGCGGAGGCGACTCGCCCACGGAAGCTCCGGCGACAAGCGCCGCCCCGGCCTCAACTGCACCCCAGGCTTCTCCGACAGCGACGGACTCGCCGGCTCCAACATCCCCCACCACGATGGCCACCGCTGCCCCCATAACACCAGCCCGGTCCAACCCCACAGCGCAGCCCCCTGCCGGTAAACTGAACGTTGTAGCCACCAGCAACATCGTGGCCGACTGGATACGGGCCGTCGGGCAGGACCGGGTAGACGTTTTCCCGCTGCTGCCGGCCAACGCCGACCCGCACACATACCAACCGGGGGCACAGGACATCGCCCGCATCGCCGATGCCGGTCTCGTGTTCAGCGTCGGACTGTCCCTCGAAGACGGCTGGCTGGACGAGCTCATAGAGAACGCCGCCCGCAACCGCGACGCAATAGTGGCCTTGGGAGAGGCCGTTGACCCCATAGATTTCGTGGAAATCTTTGACGAACACGCCATCGGCTACGACGAACACGAAGAGGAACGGGCCATCGGCCGCCTGCTCATCGGCGACGGCGAAACGGGAATGATGTCCGTTATAGACTTGGAACACGGCGACGTGGGGCAGAACGCCTTCGACCTGGGATCGCGGGCCGGCCGCGTCTACGCCACCAAGAGCGGGCGCTTCGCCATCGCCGTATCCACCGACGCCAACACCGCTCACGTCTTTGATGGCGGCATATACTTGGAGGCCCACGGCGACCACTTCGACCAAGTGGAAGGGCCGGTGGAGCTCCTGGACATAGACCTGTCCGGCGACCGCCCGGTGCATCTGTACGTGGGCGGCGAGTGGGCCGCCATCTTCTACGACGGATCTGGCGACGTTGTGCTGCTTAACGAACACGAACTGGAAGAGGAAGGCGGCGGCTATGTTCCTCCCAAAATCAATGTGGGGCCGCAGCATGGGGGGGCCGTCCCTTTGGAGGACAACCTATTCGCAGTAAGCATCCAGCATCCCGACTACGATACAGACCCGGGAGAGTACGCGTTGCCCATCGGCGCAGAAATCGTGAACCTTGATGGCGACGTGTTGCACCGCGAAGAAGGCTGCGAGGGGCTGCACGGCGACGCGGGCAATGGTCATATTGCAGTATTCGGATGCATCGGCGGCGTACTGTTCGTGGAGGCCCATGATGGGGAATACGATGGCGGTTTCATCCCTGCCCCGGACGGCGAACCCGATGACTTCCGCATTGGCTCGCTCTGGGGTTATCCCGGCTTGGCTCACTTCTTCGCCCTCGGATCGGCGGTTGGCCTGTACGTGGTTGATTCTGAAGAAGGCAGCATGGAGCGGCTCATCCCTACTTCCGAGGAACTAGGCCCGGTTAACGTCGCTATCAGCCACGACGGTGAGGCGCTGCTAGTGACAATGAGCGACGGCGAGCTACGAATGTATGACTCCCATGACCTCGATTTGCTTGCCTCCGCCCGGGACTTCCTGACCACGCCGGTGGAGACGGGCTTCTGGGCGCGTGCGCACATCGCCACCGCTCCCGGCTCGGTATTCATCACCGACTCCGTTGGCGGCAAGGTGCTGCGCCTAGACGGCCACGACTTGGAAGTCGTAGAGAGTTGGGATGTCGCCGGCAACCCCACCAAGATAGCCTTTGTCGGCATCCTGGGCGAGACTGAGGAACATGAGGGACACGGCCACGAAGAGGAAGACGGCCACGGCCACGGCCACGGCGAACTCGACCCACATTTCTGGTTCGACCCGCTGCGGGTGAAGAAGGCGGTCAGTAGCATCGCCGCCCAGCTTTCCACGGCGGACCCGGCCGGGCAGACCCTCTACCGCGACAACGCCGCCGCTTACAACCAGCGACTGGATGAGTTGCACCAATGGATTGAGGAACAGACAGCAACGCTGCCTGAAGACCGCCGCGTATTGGTGACGTCCCACGACAGCTTCCAGTACTTCGCCGCGCGGTATGGCTTCGAGGTGGCCGGCGCCGTATTCCCCGGATTATCCACCGAAGCGGAGCCCACGGCCCAGGACCTCGCCGAACTCATCGAGACCATCGAGCGCAAAGGCGTACCCGCCGTATTCACCGAAAGGTCCCACAGCGGGCGGCTGGCGCAGCGCGTCGCCGAAGAGACGGGCGCAACGCTCATCGGGGGGCTGTACACCGGCTCTCTGGGCGAGCCGGGCGGCGAGGCCGGAACCTACCTCAACCTGATGCGCTACGATGTCAACACCATCGTGGAGGCTTTGCGTTAGCTTATGACAGCCCAATTGCCTGCTCCTCCCCTAGCCGCCGAGGACCTTACGGTGGAATTCGATGGGGTGCGGATTCTAGACCGGGTGAGCTTTAGCGCCGGCCCAGGCTGCCTTATGGGAGTCGTCGGGCCAAACGGGGCCGGCAAAAGCACTTTGTTCAACGTCATAACCGCTCTGCTTCCCGCTACTTCAGGGCGGGTACTGATTCACGGTAATTCCATGCCGAAGGCCCGGGGCGCCGTCGCCTACGTCCCCCAGTACGAGCGCGTGAACCCTCGTATGCCAATAAACGCTTGGGACGTGGTGATGCAAGGCCGGGTGCGCCACGCCGGCTGGTTCCGGCGTCCGGGCCGCGCCGACCGCGCCGCCGCCGGGGAGGCTATGAACCGCGTCGGGATGTGGGAGCGGCGAAAGTCACTTATCTACGAACTTTCCGGCGGGCAGCGTCAGCGCGTCTTCGTCGCCCGCGCCCTGGCCCAGGGCGCCGACATCCTGTTGCTGGACGAAGCGTTCAGCGGCGTGGACGTCGCCTCCCAGACCGCGCTGATGGACGTGCTGCTGGAGCTGCGGGATGACGGACGCACCATTATGATGTCGTCCCACGACATCAATCACATGGCTCACTACTGCGATGAGTGCTTGTGCTTGAACTGCAACGTATGCGCCTGCGGCCCGCCCGGCGAGGTGCTGAACGAAGAGGTGATGTCACAGCTATACGGGCCTTTCGGAGCTGTGCCATTCCACGGACACGGACTTGGGGGAGACGAACATGGACATCATCTCTGAGGCTCTGGCCGGCCCGTTCCAGTATGAGTTCATGGTCCGGGCGTTCATCGTTGCCGTAATCGTGGGCGTGATGTGCCCAGTGGCGGGCGTATACGTGGTCACCCGCGGCCTGGGGTTTATGAGTGACGGCCTCGCCCACTCGGTACTGCCCGGGGTAGTGGCGGCTGCCATATTCGGCGCCGCCTCGGCCAGCGTTTTCGTCGGCGGCATCCCCATGGCCATCGGGATGGCTCTGCTGAGCGGCTACCTGATAAAGCGGGCCGGCGTGGGCGAGGACGCTTCCGTGGGCATACTGTTCGCCGCCCTGTTCGCCATCGGCGTCATAATGATCAGCGTCGCCTCGGCTCAGGGGGTTTTGGTCCAGGTACGGCTGGAAGATATATTGCTCGGCAACGTGCTGGGGGTATCCCAAGTTGAGGTGTACATTACCCTTGGCGTGGCCGCGGCGGTGATGCTTACGCTCTACGGCTTGCACAAGGAACTGGTCTTCGCCAACTTCGACCCGTCCGGCGCATCCGTCATTGGTCTGCCTACGGAAAAGCTGGAACACATTCTGCTGGCTCTGCTGGCGATGGTCGTGGTCATTGCATTGCAGGCTGTGGGCGTAATTCTGGTTATTTCGATGCTGATTACCCCAGCGGCGGCGGCCCTGCAACTCACTCGGAGCTTCACGGGGGCAATGCTGGCTGCAGCGCTCATCGGAGTTGCGTCCGGCGTTGCGGGACTGTATCTTTCCTACCACTTCAACCTGCCCTCCGGCGCAGTAATGGCGGTGGTCGCTTTCAGCTTCTTCGCCCTATCGGTCGGCTGGAAGCAAAAGGGGGCAGAGATTTTGCCCCGTTATTTGTTAGGGGCGCGGGAGAGGACCTGATATGTATGACCTGAACGGAAAAATTGCCTTGGTAACCGGCGCAGGCGGACGCCACGGCATCGGCCGCGCCATCGCCGCGCGCCTCGCCTCCGAGGGCGCCAACGTCGTGGTCACCGACGTTCCCCAAAGCCTCGACGCCATCCGCGCCGAAGACCGGCAAGCCGGCTGGGAGGGGCTGAACAGCGTGGCCGCCGAAATCGAGGCCCAGGGACGCGAGTCGTTGGCTATCTTCTCAGACGTATCCGACAGCGGCCAGGTCGACGATATGGTCGGGCAGACACTAGCCAAATTCGGGCGCATAGACATTTTGGTCAACAACGCCGGCTCCCGTCCCGGCAAGGATCGTGTGCTGGTGGTGGAACTGGAGGAGGAAGCCTTCGACGAAGTGATGCGCGTCAACGTCCGCGGCACCTACCTGGTCTCGCGGGCCGTGGCCCGGCACATGACGGCACGGGGCGGCGGCGGCAAGATTATCAACATCTCATCGGGCGCGGGCAAGCGGGGCATCGCCCGCTATGCGGCCTACTGCGCCTCCAAGTTCGCCGTCATCGGCTTCACCCAGGCCCTGGCCCAAGAGATGGCGCAGCACCGGGTCAACGTCAACGCCATCTGCCCCGGCCTGGTGGACACCGAGCGGGTGGACTTCATCGCCGCGGCGCTGGCCCCTCAGGGCGAGTCCAGCGAGGAGTACCGCGCCGGTATGATCGCCGACCGCGCCGTGCGAGTGCCTATGGGCCGCGTGGCCCAAGGCGACGACATCGCCCGCATGGCCGCCTTCCTGTCCTCAGCCGAGTCCGACTACGTGACCGGCCTGTCCATCAGCGTTTCCGGCGGCTCTGAAATGAACTGAACCGTCTGGTTTTCCAAGGGAAACTGAGGGGGTTATGCGACGTTAGCGGCTTTCTCCGGCTTGCAGAGAACTTTGAACCCCGCGTTGCATAATCTGCTCCATCGCAAACTGCACAGCTTCGTGCAAGTCAACCAGGTCGCCGGCTTTTGTGACATACAGAAAGCCGTTATCCGCGTTATAACGCCGCAGCTCCTCCAGTGTCATCCGGTTGCTTTTCATGCTGTTGCAGGTGCGGTGCAACAGGGCCAGATTGTACAACTCATCATCCCCGGGGACTCCCTCCGTGGGGCGGCGAGCCCGAATATGGTCAACTTCCAGCAGAGTAAGGTCCAGGCTGCCATTGGGCCGCCGCGGTTCGTAGCCGCAGCCCCAGCACACTGGGCCAAACTTCTCCACCAGCAGTTGTTTGGCATCCTCTTTGGGTATATGGCCCGACCAGTTGGCGTTTTGAACAGTCCTGCTTCTGGCTAACACCCGCTGTAGGTCATCGTAAGGTTCCGGGTTAGTATCATCCCGCTGGGGCAGTTCGCCGGGGCCAATGACTGCAGCGGAGGTCCATTGCTGCGGCTCCTGAAACCCTCTGGCCTTCTTCACCGACGCCAAGGCGCTTATGGTCGCGTCGGTCATACCTTCCAAGCGGATGCCGTTGAGGTAGAACCGGCGTTTGAGCATGGTCCAGCTCCGGTATGCCATATCGCAGGCCAGCCACTGCCGGCCCAGCCGCTCGGCGGCAACGGCGGTGGTGGCGCAGCCGGCGAATATGTCCAAAACCACATCGCCGGGGTTGCTGGAGGCCTTGATGATGCGCTCGTAAAGCGCCATCGGCTTCTGCGTGGAGTAGCCGGTTGCCTCATTGCCTGACGCCATTGAAATATCAGCAATGAAGTCGGTGGCGGCAATCCCATTTGTTGCTGATAAGTAGGTCTTTATCTCTGGAACTCCATTGCGAGACCATGCAATTAGACCTGCATCGTTGAGTGCCTCTAGGCGAACATGAACGCTGGGGTAAGCGTCCGGCCAGCCCGGAATAAGATTGTGCTCACGGATGTATGCTGACATGATTCCCTGTGTGGGAGTCCGCCAGTGATTACCTCTCTCACCAGGGTCGTAACCGCCCCAGGGTATGCCGGATTCCCCTCCGCTAAGGCCGGCGGCGTGCAGTGGCAATTTGCGATACAGTCCCCGCCCATCATTGTCGTCGTACCTGTAAGTTTTACGAACATAGTCGGGGTTGTGGGGCTGGTACTGCTGATTCCAAGCATAGGTTGCGCTTTTCGTATAGTAGAGCAGGTTATCCGAAACTCGCCCCCACTTTTTAGAGTCTGATTTCCCGCCGCTCCGGTTCCATTTTATTTCGTTGCGGAAGTTGTTCGCCCCGAACACGGCGTCCAGCAGCATTCGCAGGTAGCTGTTGGAGTGGTCGTCGCAGTGGACATAGATGCTGCCCGTGGGTTTCAGAACCCGGCGGCATTCGATGAGGCGGACGGCCATATAAGCGATGTAGGCGGCCTCATTTTCAGTAGCGCACGCCTCTACCGCTTCAATCACCGAGTGCGTCGCCGGGTAATCGTCAGCAATACGAGCTTTCCAAGCCGGGTGTACGTCCTCATCCCACCGCCAGATGTCGCGCACCCGCGTCTCCCCGATGCCCTCGTTGTGGGCCGCGCCGTGCGCCTTTGCCAGCGCAGCCTCTTCATCAAACTCCGCCTGGCTGATGGGCGGCCTGGGCTTGCTGGTGAATGTCTCATTGGCGGCAAAGGGCGGGTCAATGGCAATCAGGTCAATGCACTCATTGTTCAGCGAGCGCAAAAAAGGGTAGTTGTCCATCACCGCCAGAGTGCGGTTGGGGAGGTTCAGGATTCCCATCGCACGCTCCTTACTGCCGCATACTATGATTTGGAACATAAATGCTATCACGGAGGACACCGGAGATACAACTGCGCGACGGCTGCGCCCCAAACTGCCCCAACCAGTGGATCCCCGTTCCAGCGGAATGACAAGGCCGGCCGGCTGGAACGGCGGCCAGCGATTTCCTTTTTTGCCGGCAAGCCAGGGAACGATTCGGCGCTTGGAGGCATATTATCTTCCAAAGCCCATGCGCAATTTGAAGCATGAGGGCAACTAATGACTGACAACGAAGCCATCCTGCGCTCTCAAAACGGCGACCGCGATGCTTTCCGGCACTTGGTGGAGCAATACAAGGATGTGCTGTTCGGCACAGCGGTGTTGATGACCGGCAACCGCGCCGTGGCCGAGGAGCAAGTGCAGGAAGCCCTGCTTTCGGCATGGCGGGGCATCCACGGGTTTCGCCGCGGCAACCCGGTCAAGCCCTGGCTCCTGAGGATTCTGGTCAACGCGGTTCTGTCCCAGCAACGAAAACGCACTATTGAGACAGTGCATTTCAACGGCAACGGACCGGAGGAACCTGATTGCGGCAGCGACTCCCCGGTAGAAACGCTGGACAACCTGGAAAACCGCCTGGCATTGCGCCGGGCTATCGCCGGACTCAGCCCGGATCATCAGCAAGTGGTGGCGCTGCGTTACTTCGCAGGGTTGACTGTGCCGGAGGCGGCCCGGACGCTGGGCGTCCGGGAGGGCACCGTGAAATCGCGCCTGCACCGAGCCTTAGCCCTTCTGAGGGAGCAGTTGGACGACTCCGAACTAACCGGCGAGGAGCGAGAAAGCGGCTCTCAGTCCTCATTTCTTACCCCTCGTTGCTCACAAGAAGGAGGTTAGCGTAATGGCCTACAACGATTCGCCGGATAACGAATTTGACCAGGAAATGGAGCGCATTCTCCGGGAGCATTTCGACGCCGATGCTGACAACCTGCGCGCCTCCGGCGACCCGTGGGAGTGGCTGGAAAGCCGTTTGGAGGAACGGCCCGCTTCATCTTTGTTATCCCGACTGCTGGGCAGTCTGGCCCCGATGCGTGAAGGCCGGGGAAAGGCGGCCTTCACGGTCGCTAGGGTGACTGTGGTCGCAGTGGCCGCCGCCGCCACGTTTTGGGCTGTGTCCGGCAATGGCGGGCCGGACGCGCCCGCCGCGCCCGCCACGCCCATCACCTCTCCTACTGCGTCGGGATCTATGGGGATTAGGGGACCTGCCGGGCCTGCCGGAGCCGTTGGTCAAGCCGGGTCTGCCGGAGCCGATGGTCAAGCAGGGCCTGCCGGGCCTGCCGGAGCCGGTGGTCAGGTAGGGACGCGCGGGGACAATGGAGCGGCCGCTATTCAGCTCCCTCAGGGTAGGGCGGGGGCCGCGGTTCCTCCGACGGCTGCGCCCGCTCCGGCAACGGCCAGCGGCGGGAGCGGTCAGCCTCCGGGCACGAATTTCCAGGGCTACCCCCGTCAGATTTTCGTGGAGGCGACGTCGGATAACGTCTCGACCTTCAGCCTGGACACTGACCACACGTCCTACCACCTGGCCCTGGGCTGGGCCAGTTACGGCTATGAAATCAACCCGGACTCGGTACGGGCCGAGGAATGGATTAACGCCTTCGATTACGGCTACCCTCCGCCCTCGGACAGCGATGAATTCGCCATTTCCAGCGACCTGTATCGCCACCCGCTAGACGACGGCAAACTGTTGGCGCGCGTCGCCTTTCAGGCTCCGGAACTGGTGGAGGACAAGCCGCTGAACGTAACTCTGGTGCTGGATGCTTCGGGTTCCATGGGCGAAGGCAACCGGGTGGACATAGCCCGCCAGGCGGCGGAAAGCATCCGACAGAGCTTAGGCGCCGAAGACCGCATCGCCGTGGTTCACTTCACCGAAGAGGTGCTTGGCAATTACACGGTCGAACACCGCCCGCCGGACGACCCTCGGGTGCGCGACTCCATCAATTGGCTGCAACCCCACGGCGGCACCAACGTGCAGGCCGGTCTGAATCTGGGGGTCCAATGGGCTAACGAGGCCCGCAGCCAGCGGCCCGGCGCCCACAACTACGTCGTCTTGATGTCCGACGGCGTAGCCAACGTGGACGCCACCGACCCCTTCGCCATCCTGGAAACGGCCTATGACGCCAACACCCAAAACCCGTTGCGCCTAATTGCCGTCGGCGTCGGCATCAACAACTACAACGACGTTCTGCTGGAGCAACTGGCCCAGCACGGCAACGGCTGGTATCGCTACCTGCGCGACGCCGCCCAGGCGCAGGCGACCTTCAGCCGCGAGAACTGGCTGGCCTTGTCCACCCCCTTCGCCGACCAGACCCGCGCCCAAGTGACCTGGAACCCCGAAGTGGTGGCCCGCTGGCGCATCATCGGCTACGAAAACCGGGTGACATCCGATGAGACCTTTACTCAGAACCGTAAGGAGTTCGCCGAGATTTACTCTGGGGCGTCCATCACCGTCTTCTATGAACTGGAGCTGGCGGAAGGGCTGTCTCTGGGCCAGGCGGCAGCGCCTTTCGAGAAGATTGAACTGCGATGGGTTGACCCGGCCACCGGAAAAGGGCGGAAACAGTCGGGCGGCTCTCCCGCCGCCTTGGCGGTCTGGGGCGGCGGCGGTTTCGAGGGGCAGCCACTGGCCCACTTGGGCGGCATCGTGGCTCTGGTCGCCGACCGCTACGGCTCCCTGCCCGGCGCCGGATACGACGGCGATTACAGGGAAGCGCACCTAGACTTTACCGCCTTACAAGAACAACTGCGCTCCCTTGAGCGCGACTTGGGAAGGCTGGACGCCTACAACGATTTCGCTTTCCTGCTGGAACACATAACCGGAGACGTTGAGGGGAGGCTCCCGCCCTCCACTCCATCGGGTTACAGCCGGTAGAGCAAGCACTCGGTTGGGTAATTCGGGGCGCGTACTGCCGGTACGCGCCCCGCGCATCGCGCTCAGGCGGCGATCTCTTGGGAAACCCCGGCCCTCTGCCGGGGCGCGCGGACCAAGTAGAGCAACGCCGCCGAGACCAGATAAGCCGCCACCATCGCCATATACAGCAACCCGTAGCTGCCCGATACGGTCCGCAACAGGGAAGCCAGCGACGGCCCAAGGCCCAGCGCCGCCGTCTGAAAGGGAGAGAACAGCCCCAGCAGCGAGCCGTAGGAATCGCGCCCGTAGTATTGGGCCAGCATCATATTCTCCATGCTCCCTACCGCCCCAGAGAACACGCCCCACACCAACGCAAACACCAGTGCCTCGGCCAGCGAATCCACCATTGTCAGATAGGCCAGCAGCGCCCCGGATCCTACCATGGTCACCATCAGGCAACGGCGCGGCGTGAACTTGTCCGACAAGTAGCCCCAGCCCACATTGGCGATGGACAGCACAGTGCCGAAACTCAGCACGCCGGCGGCGGCGGTGACACTCAAGCCTGCGCCCTCCACCAGATAAGGCACCAGGCTGAAACCCACGCTGCTGGAGGCCAGAGTTCCCACGGAGGCAGTGGCGACAATTAGCCAGTAAGGGCGGGTTCGTATAGCCTCGCGCACCGTCCAGCTCGTTTCGGCGGATACAGCCTCCGCTGAACTCCCTCTCCCTCCGGCGGAGGGTTGGGGCGGGGAAGCCCTGCCTGCCCCATCCGGCTGAAGCCCAATATCTTCAGGACGCCTTCGCATCAGCAACGCCACCGGGATAACCAGGGCAAAAGCGAATATCCCCAAGTAGCGAAAAGCCTCACGCCAGCTCTGGGTGATGGCGATAAGCGCGAAAAGCTGAATGTTTATCGCCCCGGCTATGGGCCGGAAGGTGGAGACCATCGCCAAAGCGATGTTGCGCCGCCGCCGGAAAAAGTTGACCGCGGCAGTGCGCGGCACCAGGCCTATCAGCACCGGATTGGACACCGCCCGCGCCACCACGTAGGCGGCGTAGAACTGCCAGACCGAACTGACTCCAGATAACAGCAGGAAACACGCTCCGGCAATGACCAGACCGGAGGGCATCAGCCAACGCGGGCCGTGCCGGTCGGCCATCCGCCCGATGACCGGCGCAATCAGCCCGGAACACCAAGTGCCGATAGTGGCCGCATAGGATAATGTGCTGGCGCTCCAGCCGGTGTCATCGCTGATATATACCTGTATCCCGCCCAGCACCACCTGAGAGACGCCGGTGGCGGCAAAGGTGGCGAAGGACGTGATGCCCAGGATGAGCCAGCCGTAGTAGAAGGGCGTCCGGGGGCGCCAGTCAAACAAGCGGTTAAACACAGGTCGGGGCATTCCTTGCGGATGAGAGCCGCCCAATACCGCCATTCTAGTGAAGAAGGCAATTCCGAAGAGGCGGCGGCAGATTTACTGGACGAATCATACAGCATCCGCCCATAAAAGGCGGGCTTGAATATGGTAAATTATGATACGCCATTCTCGATTGGCCCAAATTTAACGCGATTGGCCCAGAATTAACGTCGAGAGGTATCCTGTGCCCCTTGAACGCTCTCAAGTAGTCCATATCGCAGCCTTGACCCGAATCGGAGTTTCCGAGGAAGAGATAGATATCTACGCCAGGCAGCTCTCCGACATCATTGACCAGTTCGAGGCGCTGAACGAATTGGACACCACCGGAGTCGAACCCACAGGTCACGCCGGCGAGCTGCGGGCAGTGATGCGCGAGGACGCCCCGGCGGATTCTCTCTCCCCGGACGAAGCGTTGAGCAATGCGCCCAGGCGCGAAGGCGATTTCTTCCGCGTCAAAGCCGTTCTGGACGAGTAGGCAAGAAAATCCCCCGTGAGTAGAGCCGTTGCCTGAGCATAACTGGCTGACCATACAAGAAGCCCGCGAATTGCTGACCTGCCGCGAAGTTAGTTCTGTGGAGCTGACCCGCGCCTGTTTGGAGCGTATCGAGGCCGTCGAGGGTTCCGTGCGCTCGTTCATCACGCTGACGCCGGACCTGGCGCTGGCCCAGGCAGAGGCCGCCGACCGTATGCTGGCGGAGGGAATCGGCTCGCCGCTGACCGGCATTCCGTTGCAGATTAAAGATGTTATGTGCACCGAGGGGGTGCGCACCACTTGCGCCTCGCGGATGCTGGCCGACTACGTGCCGGTCTACAACTCGACGGCGGTGGAACGGCTGTTCCGGCAGGGCGCGGTGATGCTGGGCAAGGGGAATATGGATGAGTTCGCTATGGGATCGTCCTGCGAAAACTCAGCCTTCCACCCCACCCATAACCCGTGGGACGCCGCCCGTGTCCCCGGAGGCAGCAGCGGCGGGGCGGCCGCGGCGGTGGCTTCGGGCGAAGCTGTCTATGCCCTCGGCTCCGACACCGGCGGCAGCGTGCGGCAGCCGGCGGCGATGTGCGGCGTAGTGGGGCTGAAACCATCCTACGGGCTGGTCAGCCGCTACGGGCTGGTGGCCTACGCCTCCTCGCTGGACCAGATTGGTCCCATCGGGCGCAGCGTGGCCGACTGCGCTCTCGCCCTCAGCGCCATAGCCGGCCATGACCCCCGCGACGCTACCTCACTGCCCGCCCCAGTTGCCGATTTCAGCGCCGGGCTGTATGGCGCAGGGGATTTGAGCGGGATTCGTTTGGGCGTGCCAAGAGAGTATTTCGCCGAGGGCATCGAAGACGGCGTGCGCCGGGCGGTGGAGCGGGCTATCGAGACGCTGGAAGAGCTGGGGGCGTCCATTAGCGAGGTCTCGCTGCCGTCGACCAAGTATGCGCTGGCCTGCTACTACATCATCGCGCCATCGGAATGTTCAGCCAACCTTGCCCGATACGACGGCGTGAAGTACGGCTACTCTGATCAGCAAGCCGTCGATATGTGGGGGGCGATGGAGCAGACGCGGCAGCGCGGCTTCGGCCCAGAGGTCACGCGCCGCATTATGCTGGGCGCCTTCGCACTGTCGGCGGGTTACTACGACGCCTATTACCTCAAGGCGCAACAGGCTCGAACCCTGATTCGCCGGGACTTTGCCCAAGTCTTCGAGACCGTAGACGCCTTGGTAACCCCCACCTCGCCGGTAGTGGCCTTCCCTGTAGGCGAGAAGACCGGCGACCCGGTGCAAATGTATCTCATTGACGTCTGCACCCTGCCCGCGAACATTGCCGGTCTGCCCGGCCTGTCGGTTCCCTGCGGCTTTGTGTCCGGCGAATCCCACCCTCCCCTGCCGGTGGGGATGCAGCTAATCGGCCCTCACCTCTCCGAATCGAACCTGCTGCGAATCGGACACGCTTATGAGCAGGCGACGGAATGGCGCAAACAAAGACCGCCCCTGTACCCGGCGAAAAGGGCAGCCGACTGATAAGGTGACCGTTCAGGACGTATTCGCCGCCGTCGCGGATGCTTGTACCCGGTGAAAAGGGCAACCGACTGATAAGGAAACTCCTAAAAGGACAGGCGAAGAAAAGGAAAGCGGCGCCGGGCCGGTGAGCCTGGGCGCCGCTGACTGCGAAATCGGAGCCTGCGCTAGATGATTAGGGTTCCGCAGCTCCGCGAGTTCCTGGCCTCCGCCAGAGTGGTTCGCTCTCGCTCCATGTCGGTCATAGCCGGGCCCGAAACCCAACCGTAGAAGGAATCCGGAACGTAAGCGAGTCTGCGAACAATCTCACCGCGCCAACCTTGCCTGGGCTGGGGTTTCCTGGCGGCAGGGAGCGCAGCGGTATCGCCGTTTTGAGAAACTTTGCGAGATGTGAACTTAGCCACCGGATACTCCTTTCTTGCAGAGCGGTCGCTCTTGATAAATATAATCGCCATTACGCCAGGGTGGTTTAATGCCGGGGCGGGAAACCCGCCCCGGCGCTGCGCCTCTAGATGGCGAGCTTCCGCCAGACGCAGGACTCCATCTGGTAGTCGGCGTAGTCACCGGACCACTTGGAGACGCGGGCCAAGAGGCGGGCGACGAGGCCGGTGTGCGCCTTGAAGTCCTGCGGCGCAGCGGGGAACACGGCGGCGGCGGTGGTGTCCGGGAAAACCTTGTCGGGGGTGAACGTGGCCATTGCTGGTCTCCTTCGTGGTCGGGTGACCACTTGGTTTATTTACTTACCTATCAGCTTGTCGGGCTGTATAGAAAGTAACTAATAATAGATTAGCTACTTTATTTTATGCTGTCAAGAGGTTAATAGTGGCTAATTTTTTATTAGCGTGCTAATATCTCCCAAACCCAAAAATCAGCGGAATTGGGGACTGACATGGAACTTTCGATGGACTGCCTGGAGCCTTGCCCGCGTTTCGACCGGGCAATAAGCGTCCTCAGCAAGAAATGGAATTGCATGATCATTCGCTGTATGCTGGCGGAGCCGCGCCGATTCAGCGACATCTCCAGCTACGTCCAGGGCCTCAGCGACCGCCTGCTGTCCCAGCGTCTCCACGAGCTGGAGGAGTCCGGAATAGTCGAGCGCCGGGTGTACGACAGCAAGCCGGTGCTGGTGGAATACTCCCTTACTCAGAAGGGACGGGCCTTCCGGCAGGTGGTCGAGGCCATCCAGCAATGGGCCAACCAGTGGGAAGCGCATCCGGTCTCGACGGCCAGTTAGGAGGCGTCAGATGCAGCGCACCAGAATCAGCGACATTTTCGCCAGCGCCTCACCCTTGGGGGAGGCGCTGGTCCAAGGCTGGGTCAAGACCCGCCGCTCGTCCCGATCGGTATCCTTCGTTCAGGTCAACGACGGCTCCACCCTGCGCGACCTGCAAGTAGTGATTGGCGAGGATAGCCCGGCCTACGCCGTCGCCAACTCCCTAACCACCGGTTGCAGCGTCGCCGTGGTGGGACAGGTGGTGGAGTCCCAAGGCAAGGGGCAGCAGTACGAAATTCAGGCGCAGGAAGTCCGGCTGCTGGGCGAAGCCGACCCGGAAACCTATCCGTTGCAGAAGAAGCGGCACACGCCGGAGTTCCTGCGGGAGATTGCCCACCTGCGGCCCCGCACCAACACCTTCGGCGCCATGGCCCGTGTCCGCAGCGACGCCGCCTTCGCCATCCATTCCTTCTTTCAGCAACGCGGTTTTCTGTACATCCAGACGCCAATCATCACCGCCAGCGACGCCGAGGGCGCGGGTTCGATGTTTCGCGTCACCACCCTCGACCTGGACAACCCGCCGAAGCGTGAGGGAATCGTGGAGGCCGCCCGGTCTCCATACGATGATGATTTCTTCGGGCGCCCCACCTTCCTGACCGTCAGCGGGCAGTTAGAAGCGGAAATATTTGCCATGGCCCTGTCTAACGTCTATACCTTTGGGCCGACGTTCCGGGCGGAGAACTCCAATACATCGCGGCATCTGGCGGAGTTCTGGATGGTTGAGCCGGAGGTGGCCTTCTGCGAACTGGATGGTCTGGCGGAACTGGCAGAGGACTTTCTCAAGCACATATTCAGCTACGTCCTCAACAACTGCGGCGAAGACATGGAATTCTTCAACCGCTGGTACAACGATAAAATCATCGCCACCTTGGAAAACATTATCAACTCCCGGTTCGAACGCATCACCTACACCGAAGCTGTGGATATGCTGCTGAACTCAGGGGAGTCCTTCGAGTACCCGGTCAGTTGGGGTGATGACCTGCAATCAGAGCATGAGCGTTACCTGACCGAGAAACGCATCGGGAGACCCGTTATCGTCACAGACTACCCCAAGGAAATCAAGTCGTTCTATATGCGCCTCAACGACGATGACAAGACGGTGCGGGCTATGGACGTTCTAGCTCCCGGCATTGGCGAAATCATCGGCGGCAGCCAACGCGAGGAGCGCCGCGACGCGCTGACGCGGCGCATGGCCGAGGCAGGGTTGGACGAAGCCGATTATTACTGGTATATGGACCTGCGCCGTTACGGCACCGTCCCCCACGCCGGCTTTGGGCTAGGTTTCGAGCGCACTATCCAGTTCATCACCGGCGTGTCCAACATCCGGGACGTCATCCCCTTCCCGCGCACGCCCAAGAACGCCGGGTTTTAGCGCGAATCGTGACGTCACACACCGAATCCGATTCACTGGCAAAGGCCCTTGCCCCCGACCGTCCTCCCATCCTCCGGGCGCTCCGGCGGCTGGAGGCGCTCTACTTCGAATCGGAGTCCCTCGCGCCGGTGGAAAGCTGCATCCGGGCTTGGTCGGCTCGCCGCGCCCCAGGCAGCGCCGCCAGCCTCGACGTCTTTATCCGGCATACTTGCCTGTCCTTACTGTGCCGCCTGATGGCCTATCGCTTCCTGGAGCCGCGTAGCTCGGAGCGCAACTTGTGGGACATCATCAGCGGCGACTATTTCGCCGGGGCTGGGCTGGGCAACTTTCTCGGCGAGGACTTTTTTTCTTGGCCCTTCTTCCGTCTGTCCATGGGCGTCGGCGATGACGCGGCGGCCATGGACCTGACCCGATCGCTGCTGACCCTCCTGGAGCGCTTCGATTTTAATGAGCCTTCACCCGCTCTGCTGCCCAGCTTATACCGGGATTACCAAGGACCGGGGGGAACGCAGCAGCCCACCCTCGAGAAAACAGGAGACGCAACAGCACTCGCGGAGCTGGAGGACCTTCCCTTGTTATCCTGCATCGCGCCCTATTGCGGCGACGGAAACGCGCTGGCCGCCGCCGCCGCCACAGCCATGGCCGGGCAGTTGGCCGGGGGGCAGGATTCGCTAGACGCGCTGTTGGACATCTCCCGCCAGTTCCTAGGTATGACCGCCGATCCACTGGCCGCCACAGTTGCCAGCGCCGCATTCCTGTTTGCCTTGGGCGATGCGGTGAAAGAACCGCACCCGCCCATCCTGATTCCAGTCTACCTGGCCGACGCCGACCGAATTCCCGCGGAAAGGCGGATAGCGGGTAGCGAACCGGTCTATGTCATCGAAGCGGCCGGGGGCCTCATCCTGCCAGAACGGGTAGCTGCCGACCCGCTATACCTAGACTGGCTGTTGGGGCGGCTGCCCAATTATCAGCGGGGCGCGGCCCTGCGCCTGCGCGCCCAGCCGGAAGACGTAGCGGTGCAGGAAGTGCTGAACGCCTGGTATAATTATCTCACCTCGCCCAAGATGCGAACGCCAATCCCTGAACCGCTGCCCCCCGCCGCCGCCGATGTAATGGTTGAAACCGCCCGGACGCTCATCACGGCCTACGTCCACGGCTCAGGCCCAGCGCCACTGCATCTCGCCCGCAACGCCCCGGCGCCCCTGTTCGCCTCTCGCCGCGAGTTTGATTTGACGCTGTAAAACCCCTATCCCCGATGCAGCAGAGTTGGGAAACGGCGCCCCGGCGCAGGGCTCCGATATTTGACGGTTTTTCCAGCCCGTGAATATAATGGGGCGGTCCCGCTGGCTTTTGAGCTGACTTCGCGGGGCCGGAAGGAGCGCGATGACTACTCACGAGGTTGTACTGCATCCCACCTCGGTGGTCGAGGAACTGAAGAAGAACAACATCACCCACGTGGTCTGGCTGCCCGACAGCGAGACCAACTTTATGTACCAACTGCTTACCGGCGAGCCTTCTCTGGATCTGGTGCCGGTCTGCCGCGAGGGCGAGACCATGGCCATCGCCGCCGGACTGTGGGTTGGCGGCAAGCGGCCCATCGTCCTGATTCAGAACACCGGCATATTCGAGTCTGGGGACTCCATACGCGGCTTGGGGCTGGACGTGAATCAGCCGCTGGTGATGCTGGTAGGCTACCGGGGCTGGAGCCGCCACGGAATAACCAATGACTCAGCAGCCCGGTTTATCGAGCACATCCTCCACGCCTGGGGCATCAATTACTACCTAATCGAAACCGACGAGGACGCCGACCGCATCAGCGTCGCCATCGCGGAGGCTGACCGCACTCAGAAGCCGGTCGCGGTACTAGTGGGCACCGAGTTCGGCGCTTAACCGGCAACCCGCAGAGAACGCCCCCACCCTAACCTTCCCCTGAGGGGGAGGGAACTTGAGGAAACAGCCTTATGATTGACAATCAGGAAGCAGTCAAGCTGATTGACGCCAACCGGGGCGAAGCCGTAATCATCGCCACCATGAACGCCAACAACGTCCGCTTCGGACTGCCTTCAGTCACAACCCAAGAAAACTTGGATATGCCGCTGTCGGGCGCTATGGGCAAGGCCTCCAACGTGGCCTTGGGACTGGCGCTGGCCCAGCCCGACCGCAAAGTGATGTGCCTGGACGGCGACGGCAGCCTGCTAATGAACTTGGGCGCGATGGTGACCCTCGCCAACAAGACGCCGGAGAACCTCTGCCACGTGCTGTTCGACAACGGCGTCTACGCTGTCACTGGCGGGCAGCCTGTTCCAGGCTCCAGCAAAGCCGACTGGGAAGGCATGGCCAAGGCCGCCGGTTACGCCGCCACTTTCTCCTTCGACAACCTGGAAGACCTGACCACTGGCATTGCGGAAGCGATGGCCGCCAAGGGGCCGGTGTTTGTCCACCTGTCCATCAAACCCGAAATAGAGAACACTCCGGTTCAGTTCCGCCAGCGCGCCTCGCGCACCATGCAAGTAGCCATCCGCGAGATGCCTGCTATACTAGGCAACGGCTAGACACCCTTTTCGGCTCTGAACCAAGGTTTTGATAGCCCATAACGGGGCAGGCTGCTATCCTGCCCCGCCCGGTCACATCAGGAAACGATGACCACGCCGAAAACCTCCGCCAACAACTCGCTCGCTGGGAGGGTGCAATAATGCTTGCCGGTTTGGGCAAGGGCCTTCTACTGCGGCTGGGGGCCTATGCGCTGTTCGTGTGGGGTTTCTGGTTGCTGTTCCAGGCCTTCGAGCGTTCCAACATCCCCTTGGGCATTGGGGGAGGGGTTGCCGTCTTGGTTGCCATGTGGGCGATGGTGGGCTTCCGGCGGCCTCCATCCGTTAATCCCGGAGCAGGCCGCGATGAAGGCGATCCCAGCTCAGGCAATGGTTCCAAATCGTGAGCGAACCCCCTTCCAACACGCAAATATCGCCCGGAATCCCCTACGGCGAAGCAGCCCGGGCGGTAAACTACCACCGGGGCGATGCGCTGGTCGTGTCCACCTCATCAGCGTTGCGAGAGTGGGGACGGGTCTCGGAGCGGCGGGAGCTGGACCTGGATCTTATGGACTGCATGGACCGCGCTCCTGCCGTTGGGTTGGGCTTGGCTCTAGCCCGGCCTGAGCGTAAAATCCTGACTTTGGATTGCGACGCCACCCTCCGCACCAACTTGGGGGGCCTTGCCACCATCGGAGAGTCCCATCCATCGAATCTGGTGCATTTCGTATTTGACGACGCCACCCACCCATCCACAGGCGGCGCGCCTATCAAGGAACTGGCCCATCTGGACCTACTGCAGATGGCGGTTTCCTCCGGCTACGCCAAGGCCTACCACTTCGACCGGCTGGAAGAGCTTCTTATCGGGCTGGAAGAGGCGATGAAGCAAGAAGGCCCAGTATTCGTGCTGGTGAGCGTCTATCGCGGGGAAGGCTCTCCGGCCTTCCCCGATCGCAAAATGGCCGAAGGCTGGGCGCAGGTACGGGAGCAACTGGCCGGGTAGGAATTTCCAGATTCAAGCCGGACGCACCACTATCTGGTGGGCCACGGCGATGCCCATGGAAACTTGGCCCTGTCTGGTAGCCACTTCCATCACCCCCAGAAAAGGAGTGGCCCCAGCTATGGTCACGGTCTGTTCTGGGATGATTTCCGAATCTGAAAGAAACTTCAGCAACTGCGAGTCTTCCTCTGGCACCCGATCCACGATGTAGGATCGGCCCGGCTCAGCAGCGCCCAGCGTAACGGAATTGGCGGGGATTTTGGGTTCGCCGGTGCCGGGTATGGGACGTCCGTAAGGAGAGCGCCGGGGATGGCCCAGCTTCTCCACCAATTTTTCCATAAGCTGCTGCGACATACCATGCTCCAGGCGGTGCGCCTCATTGTGGGCCTGGTGCAGCTCCATCCCCAGCAACCTCACCACCATCCACTCGGCCAGCCGGTGCCGCCGGGCGATGTCTTCTCCACCTTCCATTCCCAGCTTGGTGAGGCGGATGCGTTTGTCCGAACCGATGTCGACCAACTGCTGCCGGGCCATCCGGCGTATCATACCGGCCACCGACGGCACCGATGTTCCCAGCCCTTCGGTGGATGGCAGGCGGCGCAGGACATCGGTTAGCTGGGTGATGGTAGGATTCTCATCGTCTTCCCACAGCCGATACAGGCACAGCAGATAGTTCTCGGTGCCGGGCGACAGCCGATCGTGCTGCCCATTATTTTCAGAAAAGTCGCTCTGCGCGGCGGTGGCCTTTCTGGGTCGCGGCATCAAACCCCTCGATGCTGTAATAAATTTCGCCAGTTTGGGACGGCGAAAAAATTATAACAGAGACCGAGGGCAAGATTGGAGCAGAGCCGACAATGGCAGTCAGCCTCGCAGGGGAGCAACGCCTGCCAGTCTGCCGTTCGCGAACAGGCGTGGCCGGTGCCCTTCCCGCAGTCGCAGAGAAACGGTGACGCCGACAGGAAATTCGGCAACGTGGGGCATCAGGCAACGCACTTCCCTGCTCGATGGCAACCGCACCCGGTACTGGTAGAAGGCGCCCTGAAATTCCCGTTCCACAATCACGCCCTGGCCGTTGTCATCGAGGTTACATTCGAGACAGTCCGGGCGAACCATAATCTCCAACGGCGCCCCCGGCAAACCTCCAGCGGCAATGTTCGCCAACTGTTGAGCTTCAGGCTCGCTGTTATGGTCTTCGCTGCCCTTGCCGCCCCAATCCAGGCTTCCAAGCTCGCAGGTCATTTGTCCGTCCACCTTGTGCACGGGCAGAAAATCAACAACTCCAATGAATTGTGCGGCGAACTTGGATTCTGGAGAGTGAAAAACGGCAGCCGGAGAGCCGATCTGCTCCAAACGGCCCTGGCTCATAACCGCTACCTCATCCCCCACCGCCAAGGCGGCTTGCTGGTCATGAGTGACGAACACGGCAGTAACTTGGCTGGCGTGCAGGATGCCTGCAACGTCGCGCTGCAGTTGTTCTCTCAGCTTGGCGTCGAGGTTGGAAAAGGGTTCATCCAGCAACAGTATGTCCGGCCTGGGAGCCAAAGCCCGGGCCAGAGCCACCCTTTGCTGTTGCCCGCCGGACAATTCGTGAGGCATCCGCCTGCTCAATTCCACGAGACCCACCAGTTCCAGCGCTTCGCCGGTACGCCGGGAGCGATCCGATCCCTTTGGCAAACCGTAGCCCACGTTCTGCTCCACCGTTAGGTGGGGAAACAAAGCCCCTTCCTGGAAAACCATGCCTATGCGCCGCTTCTCCGGGGGCAGTGAGCCAGTAGCGGAACTGACGACACGCCCGCCAACGGCTATCTCGCCTTCATCCGGCTGCTCGAAGCCGGCAACCAGACGTAGCAACGTCGTTTTACCGCAGCCGCTAGGCCCCAGCAGCGCCAGTATCTTGCCGGACTCAACGGCAAGGTCCAAGCCTGCCACCGCCTCGACGCCGCCAAAGCGTTTAACCACCCCGGCGCATTCCAGCGCCGGCCTGCCAAACCCCTCTGCAAAGTTTGACGTAGGGTGAGCTTTGTCTATCGTCGGCGCATTTATCATTCTGTCAACGCTGCGCTGTTCCAGCTCTCGCAGAATACGAATGACTAGCAATGCCAACAGTTATGAATAACATCAGATAATGCGAGCGCTGGGTAGTGTAGGCATAAGGAGAGTCTGTGTCAACCGCCGGGCTGCTATATGCCGCCAACCGCGAAGACTGGCACATTTACCTAACATTACAGCAATTTTATGGAGCGAAGCTATATCGTGTATACTTAGTTTATGCAACAGTTTAAGCATATTCGGCGTGGTCCGCTATCTGTTTTCTGCGGCTTGGCCTCGTGAAGAACCCTGTGGCGACAGTCGCCCGCATCCGCCCAAAAATTCTTAATACTCCGCCCGTGATACTGTTACCTGCCCTCATAGTGGGGGCGGCGTTGCTGTTGCCGCCAGTGTATCTGGCAGTGCGGTCATTGGGCGGGGGCAGCGACCTGTGGGAGCTGCTTTTCCGACCGAGAGTCGCTGGCATACTCGGGCGCACCCTGCTTCTGGTGGCAGCGGTCACTGCCGGGTCAGTGGCAGTCGCGGTGCCGCTGGCATGGCTTACGACGCGAACCGACCTGCCCCTGCGCCGGGCTTGGGCCGTGCTGACCTCGCTGCCGCTGGTGATTCCCAGCTACGTGGCCGGGTTCGTGGCCGTGGTGGCTCTGGGGCCGCGCGGGATGTTGCAGGGCGCGCTGGAGGAGCCTTTAGGCATAGACCGGCTGCCCAGCATATATGGCTTCACCGGGGCGACGCTAACCCTCATCTTGCTAAGCTATCCATACGTGCTGCTCACCGTCCGGGCGGCGTTGCAAAGGATGGACCCCGCGCTGGAAGAATCAGCGAGAGGGCTGGGGCTAGGTCCGGTCGCCACTTTTTGCCGTGCGGTCGTGCCGTTACTGCGACCTGCTGTTGGCGCCGGGGCGCTGCTGGTGGGCCTCTACACGCTGAGCGACTTCGGGGCAGTTTCCTTGCTGCGCTACGAGACCTTCACCTGGGCCATATTCTCGCAATATGAATCGTCTCTGGACAGAACCCTGGGCGCTGGGCTGTCCCTGGTTCTGGTGGCATTGGCATTAGCATTGGTTGCGCTGGAGTTCGTCAGCCGGGGACGCAGCCGCTATTACTCCACCTCGCCGGGAACCACCCGCCCCGCGGCAACAGTGCGGTTGGGACGTTGGCGCTGGCCCGCGGTAAGTCTCTGCGCTTTGGTGACAGCGCTGGGCTTGGGTTTACCTCTCGGAATCCTGATTTACTGGGTGGTGCGCGGCGTTTTGGCCGGGGAGGACTTGGACCCGCTGTGGGAAGCGGCGCGCAACTCGCTATACATATCCGCGCTGGCAGCTTTGGCGGCTACTATGGCTGCTCTTCCGGTGGGATTGCTATCGGTGAGACATCCGGGGCTACTGAGCGGAGCACTGGAGCGTTTGGGATATGTCAGCTTCGCTCTGCCAGGAATTGCCATCGCCCTGGCCCTGGTGTTCTTCGGAGCCAACTACGCCGGTTTTATCTACCAGACCATCGGGCTGCTTTTGCTAGGCTATGTGGCGTTGTTCCTGTCTCCCGCTCTGGGAGCAGTACGGACGACGCTGTTGCAAATGAACCCTCGCGTGGAGGAAGCGGCGCGCGGGCTGGGCCGCTCGCCCTTGGGCGCATTCACTTCGGTCACACTGCCAGCGGCCCGCCCAGGCATTGCAGCCGGGGCCTCGCTGGTATTTCTGCTGACTATGAAGGAGCTGCCAGCCACGCTGATCCTCAGCCCCACGGGTTTCAGCACCCTGGCAACCTCTGTGTGGTCGTTCACCTCAGAAGCATTCTTCGCCCGAGCCGCAATGCCGTCCTTGCTCCTCATCATCCTGTCGGGCGTGCCTCTGGCGCTGCTGATGCTGCGGGAGCGGTGATAGCCCTGCCGCCCACCAATGGCGGGCGGCTATAATTCCGGCTATAATCGGCGCCAGCCAGCCGGAAGCGCCCAGGCGAGCAGGAGTTGCAGCGTTGACCGATTCTCGCAGCCCCCACACTCACGCAAATACCTCGGTTATCTTGCCCGGCAAGCTGATTGACGGGGTTCAGGACGCTCCACAGCAGGGCATGGCCGTAGCCTTCAGCGATGCCGGCATCTGGTGGATTGGACGGCGCGAGGAGTTAGACAACGCACAGGGCGGCGCGGGCCGCGAGATTCTGGAGTTCCCGGATTCAACGTTGCTGCCCGGCCTGTTCGACTTGCACACCCACACCAATATGCCGGGCGACGGACGCACCGGCGAGGAAGTTGACCGCGACGACAGCGATGACGTCCGCCTTCTTCGCTCGGCCCGCAACGTCGCCGATGCCCTGTCCACCGGCGTAACCACTCTGTGCGACTGCGGGTCCTGGAACAACACCGCCTTTTCCCTGAAGGAAGGACTTGCACAGGGAATCGCCCAAGGGCCACGGACGCTGGTGTCTGGGCCGCCTCTCACAATAACGGGCGGCCATCTATGGTTTATGGGCGGCGAAGTGGACGGAGCCACCGGCATTCGAGCCGCCGTGAGGGAGCGAGTCAAGCAGGGCGCGGACTTCATAAAGGTCGCGGCCTCGGGCGGCAGTACCTTGACCAGCGATCCCTACCGGGCATCTTTCACTCTTGAGGAACTGAAAGCCCTGGTTGACGAGTCCCACAATCGCAACCGCCCAGTGCTGGCCCACTGCCGATGCACCGAATCGATCAACTTCGCTCTCGACGCCGGGGTGGACGCCATCCTGCATTGCTTTTTCGCCGATTCCGACGGCTCGTACCGCTATGATGAATCCACTGCGGCCCGGCTGGCTGAGTCTGGCGTGTGGCTAAACCCCACCATGCACTTGGGCCGGGTATCTCGCGCCTATTTAGAACGGATCAAGGAGCAGCGTCCGTTCACCCCCGCCGAGCAGGAGCGGTGGGAGCGCTCCAACCGTATGGGCGGCGCCGCTATGGTGCAGTTCGGGGAGCTGATTCGCGCCGGGGTCAGGCTCGCCGGCGGTTCCGACTGCGGCTGGGGCAGCTATCCCTTCGGCGACTTTCAAGGCGAAATCATCGCCATGCGCGACGCCGGACTGACGCCGATGCAGGCCATCCAGGCCGGCACCCGCAACCCCGCTGCCGCACTGGGTATGTCATCGGAAACCGGCAGTATCGAAGTCGGCAAATCCGCCGACCTGTTGCTCGTGGAAGGCGACCCGATAGCCGACATCAACGCGCTGCGCCGGGTGAAGGCGGTCTTCAAGCAAGGGCGAAGGGTGGAGTCGGCACGCCCGGCCATCGCCATGGGCTAATCCTTCTCGAATCTCAGAGCGAACGAGTATGCACCATTGGGAAGTTGGTGGCAGCATCAATATCGGCTGGCCCGATTACAACGTGCCGGAACGTGCCTACACCATCGTAGAGTTCGACCTCTACGGGCCGGTGTTCCGCGCCCGCGTTTCCGACACCTCCAGCAACGGGCGGCAAGGCGGCTTCCTGGTAGTCTTCGGCTGCCCCGGCGTGGTGCTGGATATGCTGGCGGAGCAGGCGAGCAAGAAGCTGGGATTCCAGGTAACGGTATCTGACCTGCGTTGCAGCATCGAGGGAAATACGCTGCACAGCTTCGATTACGAATGGTATCCCACGCCGGAATTCGCTGACCGACCCGGCGCCTTGGCCCGCACCATCGCCGAATCGCTGGAAGAAATGCGCCGCAGCGGGTGAGGGCGAACCGCAACCCCTAACGGTTCGCCCTCAGTACCTCAAACCGTCCATCCTAAGCCTGTGCAGGGCTGGGCATTGCTCAACACCGCCGTCATTGCTGCCCTTCGCCCCGCCATTTCGGCTTTCACCGGAACCCGGCGCATCCTTGCATATAGTACATATAGCGGCCTGACTCCCTGCATATAGCGGCCTAACTCCCTCAAAGCCGCATAGATTCCCGCTTTCGAGGGAATGACGAAAAACCGGCATGCCAGCGCGCGCCTGGAATACCACGCGCCTGGAATACCAAAGGACAAGCGCTGCTGGACTATGCCGCCGGGCGAATGTATGATTGTCTACAGCATAAATTGGACTAAACTGCCTGAACAGACAGCGACAAAGCAACGTATTGCAGGAGAGAAACCAATGAAGAAAGTAACTATGAGCGATGTACCCCGTACTACAGCCGATATGGCTCCCCTAGGCAGCGGCGGACTGATGACTGGAACTCAGGTGTGGCGTCAGCCGATTCTGAACCCGGATGACTCAAACAATTTCAATTTCGCCATCGTCGCCTTTGACGCCGGTTCCCGCAACAAGTTCCACAAGCACTCGGGCGACCAGATTCTGGTCATCACCGAAGGAACCGGCAAAGTTGCCACCGATAGCGAGGTTATCGAAGTCTCCCAAGGCGACGTCGTCGTCATCCCCGCTGGAGAGAACCACTGGCACGGCGCGCCCGACGACACCGCTATGGCCCACATCACCATCACCGTCAATGGCAGCCAGACCGAGCAGACCGAGGCTTAAACGCCCCGGCCAGCTCCCTCTCTCTTCGGGGAGGGTCAAACTATGGCTCGCATTTATACAAGACCGGCTCTCAGACAACAGCCCCGGCGGGCCTGCCGGGGCTGTTGCGTCACTAACCTTGACCGAGGATGAACATCAGTCCCCTTCAGTCTTGACCGGCTCAGGTCCACGAGCGGCGCCGGTATCCGGAGAGGATGCAGTCGGCTCCGCGCTGTACGGGACACGGCGAGGCTCACGTCGCCGTGCTGCCCCGCGCTTGTACAGAGACAGGCGGGAACTCAAACTGGAATAGGTCATAATCACGGCAAACACCCCGGCTTCCACCAAGACTATGGTTGCGCCGGATGACACGTCCACAAAATAGCTCAGGTAAATGCCGAAGAAACCGCAAACCGCCCCGATTCCCGCTGACAGCATCAGCATTCGGGGGAAGCTGTCGGTGAGCATTCGCGCCGACACAGGGGGTATCACTGTTGCCCCAGCGATGAGCAGCACGCCCAGCACCTGGAGCGAGACCACGATGGTCCCGGCCAACACCAGGGAGAACATAGCTTCCACCCACCCCGTGGGAACGCCATAGAACTGGGCAACATCGCCGTCGAAGGTGGTGAAAAGGAAGTGCTTGTAGGCCACGAAAAGCACCAGCGCTACAACTCCGGTAACCACGGCCAAGGCAGCCAGATCCCCGGAAGTCACACCCACGATGTTGCCGAACAGGGCTGTCTCAAAGTCTCGCGTGAAGTTCTTGTAACGGCTGATTAGCACGATGCCCATGGCGAAGCTGGCCGTGGTAATCACGCCTATCGCGGCATCGTAAGCTATTTTTCTCTTCTTGGTGGTAAGGGTTATGAGCTGGGCGCACAGGAAACCCCAGACGGTTGAACCAACCAGAAAGTTGAGGGACATCACATAGGAGACCACCGCGCCGCCCAGGACAGCGTGGGCCAGCCCATGTCCAACGTAGGCCATTCGCTTCAGAATAATGTAAACGCCAATACCGCCGCACAATGCGCCGGCCAAGATAGCTGCAGCCATGCCGCGCAGCATAAACGGGTACCCGAAGGGTTCCAGCAGTGTATCAAGCATGACTGTGGCTGTGCCCTGGCGCCGCTTCCTCGCTATGAGGCCCCTCGCCGTTGAATGAAGTAGCAGGGAATGCAGTAGCGGGAGATAAAGTGGCGGGGCGACCAAATCGGTGAGGGATCTCGGCTACAATGGGCATTCCTTCGTAGTGAATCACGGGCATTTCAGCGCCATAGGTCTGGTACAGTATCTCAGACGTTATTACTTGGGAGGGCGGCCCCTCGGCCAGGATTCTCCCAGCTCCGTCATTGGATGTCCCGTCATTGGATGTAAGGATGGCCAACCACGGCAGATGCACCGCAACAGCGTTGATTTCGTGGGTGGTGATGACGATGGTAACGCCCTCGTGGTTGAGGTCGTGAAGCAGGTGCATTACGTCGTCGCGGGTCTTCACGTCGACGCCCGAGGTGGGTTCATCCAGCAACAACAGCGACGGGCTGCTGACCAGCGCCCTGGCCAGAAAAGCGCGTTGCTGCTGCCCCCCGGACAGTTCGCGGATGTGGCGCCCGGCCAGGTGCAGGATTCCCAGTTGGTCCATCATCCGGTCGGCCAGTTCCTTTTCTTCCCGCCGGAACCAGGGGAAGAAGCGGTTTTCCATAGTGCGGCCCATCATTACCACTTCTCGAACAGTCACGGGAAAGTTCCAATCGATGGTCTCCAATTGAGGCACATAGCCAATTCGGGGCCGCTTCTGCGAGGTTCCAACTCCGTCAACCAGCACTTCGCCTTCGTAAACGTCCACTGCGCCCAACATCGAGCGGAGCAGCGTGGTCTTGCCGGAACCGCTCGGCCCCAGAAGACCCACGAAATCGCCCCGCATTATCTGCAGGTCAACCTGGTTGAGCACCTTCTGCTTCTCGTAGCCGCAGGAGAGGCCGTTTATTTCCACCAGCAGCGCGCCGGAACGGTATGTATGAGGGATGGGATGCAACATCGGTTAGATTAAGCCTTCGCCTGAAAATATCTTCTTCTAACGCACCTTGTCCGGTTGCCGCTCTTCGCGTCATTCGGCAAGCTCAGGGCGGGGCTAGGCCGGATTTGAGAGAACGGCAAGTCCCTAATGATGATGGTGGCTCCCCCCGGGAACTCCCGTCCAATCCGCGGGCAATGGCGTTGGCTGATCGTGGGGGCCGTCCTCTCCGCGCCGGACGGGAGACTGGTGGGGCCGGTGTTCGCCGGACGCCGGGCCATTGGCCGCGCTCACCAACTGAGTCGCGACAAGCTGGGCGTAGAGACCATTCCGCTCCAGCAATTCCTTATGATTTCCCTGTTCCACCGCCTCTCCATGGTCCAGCACCACAATGCGGTCGGCGCCGCGGATGGTGGACAGCCGGTGAGCAATGACCAGGGTCGTGCGTCCCTGCATCAGGTTTTCCAACGCCTGCCTCAACTGGCTTTCGCTCACAGCATCGAGGTGCGAAGTCGCCTCGTCCAGAATCAGCACCGGCGCGTTCTTCAGCAGAGCGCGGGCAATGGCGATGCGCTGGCGCTGTCCGCCGGAGAGCTGCATACCCCGCTCGCCCACTGTAGTGTCGTACCCCTCAGGGAAAGCGGTGATGAAATCGTGACAATTAGCCTGTCGCGCAGCCTCTTCCAGCTCGGCCCGTGATGCCTCGGGACGGCCTAGCAGTATGTTTTCCCGTATACTGGCGTTGAACAGGTAGGTATCCTGAGACACAAGGGCAACCTTGCCGCGCAGGTCGTCCAGCTTGAAATCGCGGATATTGTGTCCGTCCAGTTGCACCGAGCCGACGGAGGGATCCCAGAACCGCATAACGAGATTCGCGCAGGTTGTCTTGCCTGCGCCGGAACGTCCAACCAGAGCAACGGTGTGTCCTGGTTCGACGGTGAAGCTGACTTCGCTGAGCGCCTGGGGTTCGCCAGGGCCGTAATCGAACCCGACAGATTCGAACACCAGGGAAGGCGCGGCCGCTTGATGTTCGTCATATCTGCCATCATTATCGTTATACCGGTGCGCGCCGGTTCCGTCCGTCACCGGAACCGGTTCGTCATGAATAGCAAACAGCCGACGCGACGCCGCCAGCGTTTCCATCAGTTGTTTCATCGTGCGCGCTATGTCTGACACCGGGGCGAAAGCAGCGACTGAGAGCACCACTGCCAGAATCAGTTCGGGCCTGGAAATGTTGCCGTTGGTCAGCAACCACACTCCAATTGCCAGCACCACCAGTCCGCCCAGCGCCGTCATAGCCTCTATGAAGCCAATCTGGAAGGCGCGCTCCTTGAGAAAGCGTAGCTGGAAGTGTGCGAATCGCCAGCTATTGGCTACCATTTCAGCCGTTCTCGCCCTGCCTTGTCCGAAGGCGGAAATTTCGCGCATCCCCTGGATACTGTCCACCATGTGGGCGTGAACGTCTCCCAATTGGTGGCGCAGCTCCTCCCCGAGCTGCTCAGAGCGCTTCTGGGCAATGAATGGGCTGAGGGCTACCGCCAGCAGGAAGGGGGCTACGGCCAGCGCCATTGGCCAAGCGATGACAGCCAACACCGCCACAACTACGCCCGGCACCACGACGGCAGTGAAAGCGGGGGTAATGGTGTGGGCGAAGAAGAACTCGACAGTCTCCACGTCGCCCCCGACCACGCTGACCAGATCCCCGGAACGTCGCCGTGTCATGTAGGCAGGCGCAAGAGGATCCAGTTTGCGATACACGTCCACCCGCATTTCCGCCAGCAGGCGATAGGCCAGATCATGGGCCACCCACGATTCGGTCCAGATGAAGAAGGCCGCCAGCGGCGTCAGCGCCGCCAACAGAATCAGCAACAAGGTGAGGTCGCCGCCGGTGATTACCTGGCCTACCAGCAGCGCGCTCACGACTCCGACGCCGATGGCCGTGCCATGATGCGCCACACCCAGCAGGAATGTCAGCGCCAGCTCGGTGCTCCACGGCTTGACCAACCCCAGCAACCGCATCCACACGGTGAAGATGCCCAGCGCCGCCCGGCGGTCTCCGTAGAGATGCTCCAGGCGCTTGTCCAAGTGCGGATTGTGGCGAGATGCGGGGGCAGTATGGTGGTGATGACCGTGGCCGTCGTGCCCTGGCCGGGGCGTGAAGGCTTCGGCATCCGGCTGCGAACTATGGGCATGCTCGGGTGAAGCCTGGGCTGTATGGCGCTGCTCGCGCCCGTGGTTACGACCTCCCTCCGGGTGGTCGGTCTGCGCTTCGATATGGTGATGACCATAGCTGCGGGGCCCGTCCCGGTGGTCGGTCTGCGCTTCCGCGTGATCGTGGCGGTCATGGTCGTATCTATCGTCGCGGTGATGCGTTTTCGGCGCTTCGTGATGGTGATGTCCGTGGACTTGGTGCACGGTCTGCGGCATGAAGGCTGATGCGTCAATCTGTGGAGCCGCAGGTTGACCTTCGTGGCGTATCTCGCGGGAGGTCCGTTCGACAAGCTCAGGATGAAACACGAAGTCCAACCGCTCCTGCTGCTGCGCCATCAGGCCGGCATAGAGGCCACCGGCGGCCAGCATCCCGGAATGGCTGCCAGACTCCACCAGCCGGCCTTCGTCCAACACGAGGATGCGGTCTGCGTTGACCACGCTGGACAGACGATGGGCGATGATCAGCGTCGTCCGCCCGGCCATTAACCGCTCCAGGGCTTCCTGGATAACCGCCTCGTTTTCGGCGTCCACGCTGGACAGGGCCTCATCCAGTATCAGGATGGGCGCATCCTTGAGCAGAGCGCGAGCAATGGCGATGCGCTGCTTCTGCCCGCCGGAAAGCCTAACGGCCCGCTCGCCAACCACCGTTTCGTAGCCTTGGGGCAGGTGGCGGATGAATTCGTGCGCGTTGGCCGCCCGCGCCGCTGCTTCCAGTTCCTCTTGTGTAGCATTCGGGTTCCCGAAACGCAGGTTTTCGGCCACGGCGCCGTGAAAGAGATAAGTGTCTTGGGTAACCACCGAAACCTGACGGCGAAGTTCTTCCAGCGGTATGTCCCGCAGATCCTGTCCGCCCAGCCGAATTACTCCCTGTTGCGGATCAAAGAAGCGCAGCATCAGCCAGACGACCGTGGATTTGCCCGCGCCGCTGGGCCCCACAAGTCCCAGGGTCTCGCCCTCTTGCAAGGTGAAGGACAGGTCGCGCAGCGCAGGGCGCCGTCCTTGATTGTAGGCGTGACTTACCTGCTCGAAAACGATTTCCGGACGAAGACGTTCAGCCGGTTCCACAGCCGGGCCAGACGCTTTGTTCTCCTCGGTTTGCGAACTAAGGTTCGGCCCCGCGAACGGGGCATGTTCCACAGCCGGGCCAGACGCTTTGCTCTCCTCGGGGTCGCGCACGGTCACCGGCGAGTCCATGATGGCAAATATCCCCTCAGCAGAGGACATGGCCATCACGCCGTCGTGATATAGCTGCACCAGCTCCCGAAGCGGGCGAAAGACTTCCACGCCGAGCATTAGAACAATCATCAGCGCTCTCAGTTCCAGTTCGCCGTCGGCCACTCGCACCGCGCCCCAGCCCAAGGCCACCGCCGCACCGCCGGTGATGCCCAAAATAGTAAGCGCGCCGGTGGCGGCGTTGGCCGCCAGCACGCCCATAGTGGTTCGGAACAGGTCGCGGGCGCGCTCCGCCAGCAGCTCGCCGCGGGCGCGGCTCTGCCCGAATGCCTTGAGCGTAGACAGTCCTTGAACCGCGTCCAGGAAGTCTGCCCCCAATGCCCCGTAGGCATCGCGCCGGGCCATGCTGCGCTCGCGGTTCCAGCGGTGGAACAGGTTGGGAATGACCAGCGTCAGAACGGCGAATGCCAAGAAGATGAGACCCGTCCGGAAGTCTATGAGGGCCATAAAGATGAAGATGACCACCGGGGCCAATGCCGCAACGATCATCTGCGGCAGGTAGCGTCCGAAGAAAGACTCGAGGCGCTCTACGCCCTCGGCCAGGGACATCAGGGCGTCGCCCGTGCGTGAGGAATCGAAGTGCCCCGGCCCCAACGCCAGGGAATGCGCGTACAGCCGTTCCCGGAGCTTCACTTTAACCATGCTGGCGGTGTGGTGGCTCATAACTTCCTGTTGGTATTGCAGGTAAGCTCTAGCCACGATGAGGCCGGCCATAATAACCAACGGCCACGTGAGGGACTCGAAGGTAGCGTTGCCGCGCACCACCTCCACGATGATCACTGCGGCCACAGCGAGGCGGGCCACGCCTGCGGCCACAGCCAGCATTCCGATTACGGCGGATATGATGATACGCCAGCGAATATCAGAGGCCAATGACAGCAGCCTGGGATGCAGATACATGGCTACACTTCCTCCAAAATCCGATGGCTCATCAGGTTCACCTAGACCCTGCTCTTCCTGCTTGAGCGGGAAGCAAGGGGAGACCACCCGCTACTGGGGGTAGACCGCTCCGCTTTCGCCCTCGAAAACAGTGCCAACGTCAATGTCCCTGAAGGCATCCGCATTGCCGCCCAACGCCGGTATCATAATTTGCATATTCTGGCGCATCAAACCCAAGTAGGAATGTTCCGCGTCTCCCGGCGCGCCGGGCAGGTCGTCGTCAGCCAACTGGTCAACGAAGGTGGTCTTTCCCTCACGGGCGATGATTTCCAGGACGTCGCTGGGGAATTCCTCGGAGCCGAAAATTGCCGGCAACCCCAGTTCCTTGACTTGGTCAATGAGTTCGGCAACCTCCCTTGCCGAAGGTTCGGCGAAATCCGAGGGCTGCACTGCTCCAATAACCTCCATCCCATAAGAGAGGGCGAAGTAGGCCCATGAGTCATGGTAGGTCACCAAGCGCCGGTTCTCCGGTGGAATGGTCGCCACAGACTGCCGGATGGCAGCGTCCATAGCGTTGATCCGCTGGCGAAAGACCTCCAGGTTCTGCTTGTAGTAGTCGGCATTATCTAGGTCCAGGGACGCCATCTGCTCTTGACACAGCTCGGCGTACTTCAGACCAAGCATCGGATCAGTCCAGAGGTGTGGATTGGGATGTCCCTCTGATTCAGGGAAGCTGAAGTCGAACTGCCACTGCTCCCGCGTGATGGCGCTGTCGCCCAACATCAGGATGGGCGTTTCGTCTTTTTTGTTGGCCTCGGCCAATTCTATGGTGGGCTGTTCCAGGAACAACCCGTTGGCGATGATCAGATCTGCGTCAGCCAACAGCTTGGCCAGCGACGGCTGCGGCTCAAAGACGTGCGAGTTGACCCCTTCCGGAACCACTCCCACCAGCTCGATGCGGTCGCCGCCGATGTTCTCAACTATGCTAGTGATGGGAGAAACCGTGGTCACCACCTTCAGTTTCTCTCCTCCGCCTTCTTCGCTGCCGCACCCGGCTGCCAAGGCGGCCGCTAACAGAATCGAAAGGGCTAAACCATAACCGGGGAATTGTTTCGCCTGCCCAAAAATCACTGAATCAACTCTTAGCTCTGAGAGTCCGCAACACCAGGTTGCCGTGCGCTTCCCCCGCCCTGTCCTTGGCAATCGGCGCAGATGCCAGTTATTGAGAAGTGTTCAAGGTCGGGTAGAAAACCGAATTCCCGCACCAGGGTCTCACGAAACTCCAACAGATAGTGGGGGCTGAGATTGAAGGCGCCGCTACAGACACGGCATACCATGTGGTGATGCCGGTCGTCGGGCAGTGTCAGTTCGTAATGGAGTCTGTCCCCGATCTCGACCTCGGTTACTACACCGGCGTTCCGGAACAGGCGCAGTGTGCGATACACGGTGGCGATGTCCATGAACTGATACGCCTCGCGGGCGCGGTGAAACACCTCGTCCACACCCATGTGCTGCTTGCCCTCAGCCATCACGGAGAGCACCAGCAACCGCTGGGGGGTGAGCCTATGTCCCTGAAGACGAAGCCTTTCCAAGGCATGGTCGTGATGCAATGCGCGAATCCTGGCAGTTGCAATTATTTGCTGAAACCAATTTTAGCCGATGTCGGCGTAAAGTCAACGAGCAAGAGTGCAGTGACGCTTGGCGGAGCGAAAAGCTGGATTACGTCGAAACTGAAGGCACCAGAGCCAGGCTTGCCCAGATTACCCAAGACCGATTAGGTAAGGGGGTTTTGGAGATGGCCGCTGTTGAACAAATCAAGGTGAGCCAAATTGACCCGAACAGCTCGGTCAATGTCCGGCGACAAGGAATCGACTTAAATGTTGATGTAGTCAAGTCTTCCATTCAAGCGCATGGCTACTGGCCTGAAATGGCAATCGTAGTCCGCCCACACCCCGATTCCGCGTCTCAATACGCCTACGAACACGTTACCGGCCAGTGCCGTTTCAAGGCGTGCATGGAACTCGGCTTGGTTGAGATTCCCGCCTTTATACTCGACCTGAGCGATAATGACGCTATCCAGCGGTCGTGGACGGAAAACGAGAGCAGAGGAGATCTCACTTCCAGCGACAAAGCGTATTGGACGGAACGGATATTCAAGCAATACAATGGATCAGGATATACTGCTGCTGAAGCCCTCAATCTCGCAGCCGAATTTCTGGGGGTTACAGTACAAACTGTTCAGCGTTATTACTCTCTAGTTGCGCTGCCAGAAGACGTCAAACAAATGGTAGACCAAGGCATTCTCTCCCAACAAAATGCCGTAGCAATCGTGCGGAACACTTTCGACGGCGGCCGTATTGAGCAATCCCAAGACAGGATGAAAGAACGAGCAAACTGGATTCTTGGGCTTAATCAAGACAGCCGTAGTCACGCGATTTCGGCTATGGAAGAAAAGGGGCATAACGCGCCCATTGAAGACTTGGAGTCTCATGTAAAGGAGAAACTGCAGGAGGCCAGCCGAGTGGTTCAGTTTGCCATACCAGGAGAATTGCACGGCAGGCTGATGGAATGGGGTAAGGAAAGGGGTTTGGACAACGAAACTACTATCGTCAGTCACATGATATCGGACGTGTTAAGGCGGCCGAGGTGATGGAAGAAAAAGACGCCATAAAGTGCTTGGCTGACATCGCCAACAGAAAGCCGTCTGAAATCGGAGAGGCAGTAAACATACTGCACCAAAAATTTCATTCTTACGATGCTATCGCAGAGCGATTGAACACATCACATACTTTAAGTTTGAAAGTCGGATTTTTAAGGTCAAGGCATCTCATATTCAAACTCCCCAAAGGCATACGCTGGAAAATTGACGAGGAAAAAATTGGGATTAGCCAAGCCAGTAGTATATGCAGGCTTGAGCGCGAATCCGATCAGTGGCTGTTGGCGTTAGCTGCCGTAGAAAAGAATATATCAGCCTTTGACTGCGAGAGAGTCGTCAACCTTGTTCTAAGAGATACTTGGACAATTAGAAAGGCTCTCAGTACAGTGCCTGGCGTCCGATTTGAGGAAATCAGCCCCCCGGTTTTACTGCTTCCAGTGAGGGTTGATTTTTGGTATGTCTTGTCTCGGTCTGCATGGGATAAAGGTATGGACTGGCAAGATTTTTGCTATCAGCTAATCCGGCAAGGTTTGGGCGTTGACCTTTTGGAAACTGCTGCTCGGCTTGAAGACATTGCTATTTCTCTGCGTAAGGCAATAGCTGAAGTAAATTTAGAAACCATAATGCCATCCTTAACGACCGATTTACTGGATGCGGCAAGTGCGGTGAAGCCAGAAACTGATACGCCAGTCGCGTCAACCGACCCGCCCGCCATGCTGTTGTAATCAAGGAACTGATTTAACGTCCTCACCCCGCCGGTCACCAAGCAATGCGGATGATATCGTACATATGACGGTACAAGCGGAACGCCTCGCTGAGAATGGCGCCCACGCCGCCGCCGCTGGGACGCACATGCTCAAAGGCCAGCACTTCGGTGTAGCGGACGTTGCCTCGATCTTCGGTTGCGGCCAACAGGCGGCGAGACTCGGCGGCGGGAACCAGCCGGTCGTGCCGGTCATGCAAAACCAGAAGGCGGGCGCGGATGTTGTCCACGTGAGCAGAGGGAGAGATTGCCGCCAGGTCTCTGCGGAAGTCGCCGGGCAACTCAGCGTATAGGGAGGATGCTCGCTCCGGCGTTGTGCCGTCCAGGAGGCCGGCCACCGTCCTCGCCTGGGGCGACAGGGCGTCCAGTTCGGCCGGAGTCAACGCCTGGTTGTTCATATAGCGGCGAGTTAGCGCGTCAGCGTCCGCCGGGTCGTCCAGCGTTTCAATCAGCTCGTTGGCCAGCACCTGCAATGTGAGAGGGTCTGGATCCCAGGGTATCCGCTCTCCGGCGTATACCATTGAGCGCGACGCTGCTTGAAGCAGCAGGGTTTCGGCATCGAAATATGGGCCGAAGGCGTTCACGAAATGCACCCGGTCCTGAATTCGAGGGTCGGCGGCGGCCACCAGCGCGAAGGATGCGCCGACGCAAAATCCGCCTAGCCCGGCGCGTTCCGGGTCTACGTACTCCCGTTCGATGAGATACTGGAACGCCCACACCAGATTTTCGGCCTCGGCGGGTTCGATGTTGGACTTCAAGGCCATGCTGGGCGACCAGTGGAACATCGTGACATAGCCGGCTCTAGCCAGGGCGTTGCCCAAGTTGATAACGTCCGGGTCGTCGCGTCCGGCGGCATTGGCTCCCAGGAACAGCACCACTGCGGCCCGGGGCTTGCCGTCGGCATTGCGGTAGACGTCGGCCACCGTAGTGCCGTCCGACGACTGGTAGTGCACCTCGTGGCGCAGCGGCTCATCGGTGAACCATGCCTGGGGCTTGAAGGGAAGTTCCAACACCTGCGTTACGAACAGCGCGGTGTGGAATCCGGCGCGTCCTTGGGGAGTGACCGCGATAAAGAGAGTCAGCAACGCGCCCAGCACCACTAAGAACTGGAACAGCCAGGATACACCCTTACAGAACACTCGAATCAAGACGCCACCACTCCGGCCGCTGGCCCAACTTCCCCTGCGTCTGGCCCCAAGTCATGGAAAGACCTTCCGGCGGCACGCGCCATCAGACTACACTCGCACGACCCTGATCATGAATACTGAGACGACGCGCGTCGCGGCCATAGACAAGAACACTATGGGCCACGGGCTGCCCGTCATGTCCAGCACCACCCCGAACACGATAGCCTGGGCGCCGGCGTAAAGGTAACCGTGGGCGTCCAGCACTCCCGCCGCTGTGCCAGCCATCCGGCGTCCGCCCATATCTACCGACACCGTAGACATGGGCGACATTCCCATAGCTATCCCCCCGACCAGCAGCAGCGCCGCTCCCAGAATCTCGTTGGACGGCGGCACCAAGGCGATAACCGAGATTATTACGGCGCTGGCAATACAGGATGAGATTACCAAGGGCCGACGCTGGCTATTGAGGAAGCGGTCGGAAATAAACCCCGACAGCGTAGGCGCGATCAGGTAGCCCACCGGCAACAGCACCGTTACCAATACCGTGGACTCGATAGACAGTCCGCCCGCCTCGGAATAATAGATCGCGACCCACGTGGTCAGCCCGTATCGGACCACATTCTCCAACCCCTTGACTTGGCAGGCCAACAGGAAGCGGGAGTTCCCTAGCAACACGCGGTATGGCCCCAACCCCCGCAGCCGCTCGGCATCTATGGATTCCGGAGTGGCGGATACCTCATCCTCTTCGACGTACTCCGGGAGTCCCAAGTCTGCGGGCCGGTCCCGTACAAGGAAATAGAAAGCCACCCCCAGAATGGCAAATATAAGCGGCAAATACCGGAAGGCAGCGCGCCAGCCCCATTCCGCGCCCACCCAGCCGGCCAGCGCCCACATCACCAGCATCGCGCCGCCCGCAGCCGTGCCGACAATTCCCATGGCTACGCCCCGGCGGCTTCGGGGCCACCATTGGGAAATCATGCTCATGGAGGGGGCCCAGCAGGCTGCATTCACAAAGCCGGCCAGACTTAACGGGATAGCCATTGTGAGGGACGAGGTCGCGTAACTGGTGGCCCAATTGAAAACAGCGGTCAGCACCGCCCCCAGCATTGCCCACAAACGCAACCCGAAGGCTTCCGCCAGCCGCCCGTGAAGCACATCGCCCAGCGCGAATCCCCAGAACAGCATGGCCCAGATAATCGCAACTTCAACATTACTGAGAACCAGACTTTCTTTTACCAGAGGGCCCAGCGGATAGAGACTAAAACGGCCCAGGTAGGCGAACAGATAAAAGACCGCAAAAGCCAGCAGCACTCTCCACTTGAACACGTGGTAAGCGCGGGGCAGGTCGTCGAACCGAACCGCATCTGTGCTGCTCATCACCTATGATCGCCGGAAAGTATCCATTCTCAAGCTCAGCGTAAGCTGGGCAAGCCGCGAAATGAGGCAGGCCCCCACCCTAGCTTTCCCCAGAAAGAGAAGGAAGAAGTGGGGGCGCTGCCCAAGTAAATATGCGGCGTTAACAGAAGTATTCCGAAGCGTCAGTTCGCCGGAATCGCAGCCTTGGCAATGCCAATCAGCTCCTCGTTGGAAGCCTCAAGGTCAATGAGGTCGCCGTGGGGCTGAGGTACGTCGAAGCCGGTCTTGCAGTACAGCTCGATCCGGTTGCCTTCCGGGTCGAAGAAATACATCCCAAAGGCGTTGCCGTGGCTGACGATCCGGTCAATCTGTACGCCTTCCGCTTTGATTCGCTGGTGGTATTCCTTCAGGTCATCCAGCCCGGGAACAATGAAGGAAATCTGCTGAATCACCTTGTCGCCCTCGGAGGATACCCGGCCCTTCATCAGCACGAACTCGTGGTGTTCCCGCTCCGGGTCAGAGCTGAGAAAGCTCATCCCGCGGCCGTCCAGATCTTCGTCGGCTATCTGGAGGCCCAGCACGCGGGTATAGAAATCGCGTTGCTTCATTATGTCTTCGGCATAGATGCCGACGTGTCCCAGACCTTCAACTTTCGCCATTATTCTCTCCTTAAAGCCGGGATATTTCAAAGCCGGGATATTTCCTTTGCGCCGCGCTTTCAGGCGTTTCCGCCGCCGAAAGGGGTTATGGCAGGGCGATTATACACTACGCCGGGTTTCCCCTGCCGTCCGGCCGCGCATCCCAGTTTAGGATTCAGAAATGCTATCCAGACCCTATTCCCGTTCGTCTCCGGGGGCTACTCCTTCGAATTTTCCTCGAGGATTCCGTTAAGTTTCGCGGCCACAGCCGGCGCGTCTCCTTCGGCATAAAAGTCAACTCCCAGTATGTTCGGAACCAGACCCCGCACCTCCCGGCAGTCGGCGATGCGTTCCTCCAGGACAGCAGCGGAATTGGCGATGGCTCCGGCCCCGGCCAGAGCCGGGGTGACCCAGTGGTTGACCATAAAGAGAGGACTGTCCGCACTGCCCCGGTTGGGAGCGCAGTCAAAATCTTCCACCTTCTGGAAAGAGTAAGGCGTTTCTTGGACGAAGGTAAAAGCGTCGTGATACCAAGGAACGCCGCCGGTATCCTTCTCGGCCATCACCACCAGCCGCCGGCCGGAGTCTATCATCTCCAACAGCGTGGGCCATTGCTCGCCCAGTGCCTGGGTATGCGTGTACTGAACCAGTCCAGCGGACTCAAAGGCGGCTTCGATGTCTTGGGGAGCCACATGGTCTTCGATGATGATAAGCAGGACTTCCCGGGGGTTCTGCTCCAGCCAATCTCGAATCAGCTCCAGCTCGCCGGAAAAGAGAACAGCGCCGAGCTCACACATAACGTGGCACATATAGATATCCTTAACACCGTCCGCCGCCAGGTTTCGCCGGCGCAGTTCCTCTGCGGAACTCACTGCCGCAGCACCCAACTGCTCTATCATCGCCTGGCGTTCTTCCTCTGTAGGAGGCGCGATATCGGTCACCACCAACCGGCTTCGTTCCGACGCGATGCCGTAATGCAGATCAATCATCAACCCCCGGTATCCGGCATCCAACTGAGGGATAATGCCCCGGGAGTGGTTGGACAGAGTAAACCCGCCTTCGGCGCTGGACATAGAGTTATGGGTGGCGGCAGTGGTGATGTTGTCCAGACTCCGTTCGCACAAAAGGACGTGTCCATTGCAGGCCGGGTCGAAAGCCGAATCAAATGTCGCAGAGGCCACGCCACTCCCGCCGCTTCGTTCAATGAAGAAGTACCCCCCCGCGATGACAGCAATGACGGCAACCCCGGCAGCGACAACATTCAGCATCCCCCGAAGACCTGGGCGCCCGGCCGGGACTTCCGACAAAGCCGCGTCGGCAATCTGCTCCGGCGTTATCATTCGCAGCAGTTCGGCCAGCGCGTTGGCTATCAGAACAGCTCCGGACAAGACGGCAATGACCTGCACCACTCCCTGCCAGTCGAATATCAGGAGGCCGCCAATCAATATCCAGACGCTCACCCACAACAGCCGGGGGAGCTTCCCCGCCGGAGGTTCCATAAACCGGCGTAACTTGCCCAAGCGTGCCGCCGCATCGGATGGTTCCCGAGTCCACCACACGGCGACCACCACTATTACCCCGAAAGCGGCTAAAACGAGGCCCCACAGGCTTATGTCTCCGGCAAATGCTCTCCAGATAGCGCTCGCCACCCCCCGCTCCTCTTCTCCCTCGAACGCCAAAGGAAACAGCGTCCCGGCCGCCGCTTCACCCACCAGCAGCAACAGTCCGATGACCATCACTCCCAACCCTACCCTAACCCACGCTTGCAGCCGATCTCTGGACAGAAGTATCGCGGCGCAGAAAGCCAGTAACGACAGCAGAGGCAACACGAAAGCCAACACGCGAATGTCATTGCTAATCTGTGCGGCGTCCGCTATCAGGGGATGGGACTGTATCTCAATCAGCATATCGGTGAGGTCGTCGGGTATTTGGGCGCTCACATCCGGGGAAAGCACCGCTGCCTGAGTCCGCACGATGAGCACCATATCTGAGAGCTGCACTGAGAGGGTGTCCAATTCACCGAGGATGAGCGTTCGATGCAGGTCGCGGATAGCTGCTTCATATATGGGCCGGAAAGCGGGCGCGGCAATGGCGGCCGACACTATTTGCTCCAGCAGAATCTGTGCCCCCAGAAAGTCTGGATTAGCGGACACAATTTGCTGAACTACGTTCTCCCCTATAAACTCTCGCACTTCCGGTTCGGCCAGCGCCGCCACGGCACGCTCCGCCGCCTCGTCGCTATCCAGTAGCTTATCCAGACTATAAACCGACACAGCCCCCAGCACTCCGGTCAGCACCCCGGCAATCACCAGAACTTCTACGATGACGCGACGTATACTCATTCATTCCCTCTGTTGAGCATTCCGGATTGTCGACTGGAATTATACGTGGCTGTCCTGAATCATAACGCGGCCAAGTTCAGCGCCAACTGCGCCAGGGTGCGGGCTGGGGCGCCGGTTGCGCCCTTGACCAGGTATCCTGCCTCCTTTTCCGAGGTGGAAGTGCCGGCGATGTCCAGGTGGGCCCAAGCAGCGCCCCCGACAAACTCTTTAAGCAGAAAAGCGGCGCTGATGGAACCTGCCTGCCGCCCGCCGCTGTTTTTCATATCGGCTATATCGCTGCGAATCAGATCCTTGTATTCGTCGAACATCGGCAGTTCCCAGAATTTTTCTCCGGTCTGCTTGCCCGCCTGGATAACGCCGCCGATGAGAGTGGCGTCATTACCCATCACGCCGGTGCAGGCTTTGCCCAGAGTGGTGACCATTGCGCCGGTAAGGGTGGCGATGTCCACCAAGCGGGTAATTCCCCGCTGGCGGGCCAGGCAGAGGGCGTCGGCCAGCACCAAGCGGCCCTCGGCGTCAGTGTTAATGACCTCGATGGTCTTGCCGTTCATCGCCCGCACCACATCGCCGGGGCGCTGGGCCGAGCCGCCAGGCATATTTTCGGTAGCTGCCACCATGCCGGTGACGTTGATGCGGGGCCTCAGTTGGGCGATGATTTGCATGGCGGCGATGACCGAGGCGCCCCCGGCCATGTCACCCTTCATAGATTCCATTCCCCCAGCCGGTTTGATGGATATGCCGCCGGTGTCGAAGGTGATGCCCTTACCGATTAGGCCCAAGTTGTTGCTCGGGTTATCCGGATCTCCTGCGTAGGTGAGGATAATGAGCTTGGCCGGTTCGACGGAGCCTTGGGCTACGCCGATAAAGGCGCCCATACCCATTTCCTTCATCTGGGCGTTGTCCAGCGCCTCGAAGCCGAGGCCATGCGCTTCGGCCACCCGGCGGGCGGTTTCGGCCATCGCCGTAGGATTCATCACGTTGGCAGGTTCGTTGACCATGTTGCGGGCAATCAGTGTGGCTTCTGCCATCGTCCGGCCATGGGCCACCCCGTTGCGAATGGCTTGGGCGCGTTCTTCGTCCCGTTCGGCAATGGTCAGCTCGGCAAACTCGCTGTCCGGGCTGTCGCCGTTGGTGTGGTAGCGGTCGAAGCGGTATAGCCCCAGCAGCGACCCTTCGGCCACGGCGCGGCCCGCCTCCTCCGGCGACAGCCCGCCCGCGCCTGCGCCGTGGGCGATGGACACCGCTTCTCTGACGCCCCTCCGACGCAGGTAACGGAGCGCCTCTGATGACACGCGGCGGGCAACGTCGGCGTCGAAATCATCCTGATTGCCCAGCCCGGCGACCAGGACGCGGGTCGGCCCAATTTTACCCATTGTGTGCACCATGGTGAGTTCGCCTTGTTTGCCCTTGATTTCGCCGTCTTCAATCAACCGGTTAATTGCCCCGTCCAGAGCCTGATTCACCGCTCCGGTTGCCCCGCCGGGTTTTTCGACTCCGCTGAACAGGTTGATCACTAGCGCGGGAGTGGCGGCTGTAATTATGTCTATCGTTTCTACGTTGATTTTCATTCGTCTTACCTACGGGTTGAGTGAGTGTTGCCCAGAGGGTAAACGATTCGCCATAGCTTTACCACCAGGAACCGGGCCACCTTATGTTTCGGCCCAGTCCAGCGCCTGCCGGAGCGCCCAGGTTATATCCCCGGAAGTGTCCACCAGAAAATGCGGACACCTCACTGTCTCCCACGCCGGGGCCATGCGGGAATATATGTCCCACCCTGCGTCAGACCAGGTTTCCGGGTCCAGGCCCGACTTGCGAGCACGCAAGCGCTGGCGAACGATTTCTGGCGGCGCGGTCACTACTGCGATGGCGAAGGGCGCGCCTCGCTTTCGGGCTATGGCGTAAACCGGGCGGCGGCTCCTTTCGGTCAGATTGGTCGCGTCGAAAATCAGAGGATATCCCTGCTCCAGAAACACATCGAGCAACTGGTGACAAGCCTGAAATACACGCCTGTGCTCGTCGGGGGTGTATTGCGGTTGAGGCGCCAAGAACTTGCGAATCCGGTCGGACTCCAGTCTCAGAAACGGGCGGTGGGAAGACACTTCCCGGGCGAAGGCGCTCTTTCCGGCGCCGGGGAGGCCGGCCAGCATCAGCAGCTTGGGACTTCCGGGGCGCAGGTCAGCGGCGCGGACATCCGACAGCAGCAAAGCCCGGAGACGGGCAGCGTCTTCATCAGGGTCGAGCCGTTGAGATGAGAGAGACACTGCAGACGCCAGGAGGCTAGGTGGTGTCCGAATACCAGCGGGAGTTTTCGTCTTCTCCCTGACTGGCCATGCTCAGCCGGTTTCGGCGGCTCGCCTGCGCTTCCAGCACTGCGGGGGAGAGCAGAAAGGCTACCGACGCCAGAATCATCAGCCCTACCGCGACAAAGCCCAAATCCACCGGCAGGGACAACGCGGTTATGACAATAAGGATGGAGGTAATCACCGCCAGCAGCCCAATGCGCACCAGCCGCGGCCCGACTTTCAGAAAGACCGCGGTGGTTATTGCCAGGGACAGGAAGATGCAGGCGCGGGCGGTGTCCGACTGTTGCATCCGCTCGGCATGATCGCTCCACAGACCACCTGACCAGTTCAGGAACAGCACCCACGAGGTCAGGAATGGAAAGGGCAAGGCAGTCAGCGAGACCAGAAGCCAGTCTCGTTGCGCTATCTTAGACACCACGTTGTAGACAATCCACATGGAGAAAGGCACATAGCCCACCAGCAGAAAAAAAAGCGCTACATTGAATGGCAACTGCCCGGTGGTCAGCAGTGTCCAACCCCCGTAGCCCAAGGCAATCAGCGAAAGCAACCAAGAGATGGCAGGAGCGGCTAGAGTGTAGCCCATCCAGGTGTACGACCACTTGCTGGGACGCCCGGCCCGCCAGTTGCGCCAAGTTACGAAGGCGATGACCACCAACACCAACGACACCAGGAAATAGTGGCTCCAGAGGTGAAGGGCAAACAATGCGGCCAGGAGAAAGTGGGGGAACATAGCCAGAACCACGTCACGCCATACCCCGGTGCTATGAATGGCATACATCCGGCTGGCTAAAGTTCGCGGTGCGCCCATCTCTTCCACGGCGCAGTTTAGGGCCGTCTCGCGATCGAGTCCCTGGCCTTCCAGCTCGGCAGCTTTATCTTCGATGTGGGCCTGCAACTCCTCCAATATCTCCCGCTCATTCTGCGGGTCCAGGTGGAGTCTTCGAGCCAGCGAATTTAGGTAGTTGTTTATTGGGCCCGGCATTATCGCAACGCCCTGATGGTCGGCTATTGAGTTCCTGCCAGCATGATGGAGTTCATAGCGCGGCTGAAACGCTGCCACTCTCGCAGCCGATCATCCAACGCCTGCCGCCCCTTAACAGTGATTAGATAGTAACGGCGGCGCACGCTATTGGGCGTGTTTTCCCAGCGGCCTTCAACAAGGGCGGCCCGCTCCAGCCGATGCAACGCAGGATATAGCGTGCCTTCCTTGAAGGCGAAATAGCCGTTGCTGCGCTGATTGACTTCCTTCACTATCTGATAGCCATACATCGGCTCGTCTTGCAGCAAGGCCAGCAGCAACGTATCAGTGTTTCCCTTGAGTAATTCTTGCTGTTGCATTCGACTAACCACTGATATAGTTCCGCTCCGAGTCTACGCAAGGGAGGGTTGCCGGTCAACCGCCTATCTCCGCCACCGCGGCCCGAATGATCCAGAGTATGACCAGCACCACCATCGGGCTGAAGTCAAACCCGCCCATGTTGGGCAACATCCGTCGGATGGGAGCCAGCACCGGCTCGGTTATCGAGTTTATCATGCCGTCCAGGGTGACCAGCCACGGCGGATGAGGAGGCCGGACAAAGTAAACCGCAAACGAGAGTATCACCCTGGAAAAAATGGCCAGGGTAAAGAGAATGATAATCCAATCAATTATGCTGTAAAGCATCTCAGCATCTTATAGGGGGAAACGCCCCGGCACGGGGAAACGCCCCGGCCTAGCCTTGCCCAAGCTGGACCGATTTCCTGAAGGCGGCGTCCACTGCGGCGACGATGGCCGCCGGCAAGCCCTGCTCCTCCAGCACCCGCAACGCCTCGGCCGTCGTGCCGCCGGGAGAGACCACCATGTCTTTCAGTTCCGCCGGGTGCCTGCCGGTCTCCATAACCAGCCTTGTGCTGCCGAAAACGGTTTGCAGGGCCAGCGTGCGGGCCATGTCGCGGGGCATGCCAACGTACACCCCGGCGTCAATCAGAGCCTCAATGAACAGGAAAACATAGGCTGGCCCGCTGGCGCTCAGAGCGGTCGCCATGTCCATATATTTCTCGTCGGAAACGCATATCTCCTCGCCGACGCTGGACAGCACCGCTCTGGTCATTTCGCGCTGGGGCGCACTCACGTCCGGGGAGCAGGTCCAAAGGGTCATGCCGCTGCCCACCTGGGCGGGCGTGTTGGGCATCACCCGGACGACCGCCTCATGGCTCAGCCCCTGCGAAAGAGTAGACATCCGGGCCCCGGCGACGATGGAAAGAGCGGCCTGCCCCGGATCGAGGCTGCCTTTCAATTGGGCCAGCACTGCCCCCAAGTCTTGCGGTTTCACCGCCAACACCAGCAGATCAGACCCGGAGGCGGCTTCCAGGTTGTCGGACAGGGACGATACGCCGAATTCTCTTTTCAGAAAAGCCCGGCGCTCAGCCACAGGCTCGCCCACCACAATGTCGCCCGGCCCGGCCAGCTTGCCGGCCAGCACGCCGTGGACGATGGACTCGGCCATTTTCCCGCCGCCGATGAAAGATAGCTTCATCTTACTCTCGTCTCTACAGTGAATATCTCCAGCCAGGGGATTATATCACTTGGGATCACCCCGCCTTGGTCATTCCTCGGAGAGAGGGAATGGAGGGAGAGGGAATGCGTCGGCTAGAAGCCGGCCAGACCGTCGCCCCTGACCAGCGCCACTGCGAGGCGGATGGACTCCAGCATACTGGTGTGAGAGGCCACGCCCTTGCCAGCGATGTCGAAGGCGGTGCCGTGGTCTACCGAAGTGCGCACGAAGGGCAGGCCCAGATTGGCGGTAATACTTTCCTCAAACCCGTATACCTTGACTGGAATATGGCCCTGGTCATGGTACATCGCCAGCACTGCGTCGTAGCGGTCTTCTGCGGCATGGTGGAATACGATGTCGGCCGGAATTGGGCCGAAGGCGTTGATGCCCTCGGCGCAGGCCGCCTCCACGGCCGGTGAAATTTCCTCGGACTCCTCGCTGCCCAGCAATCCACCGTCGCTGCCATGAGGGTTAAGAGCGGCGGCGGCGATGCGCGGTTCCCGGAATCCAAATTTTACGAAGGACTCATGGGTGAGGCGCAGGTAGCTGAGGATACGGTCTTTCTTCACGTAGTCGCAGGCCGCTCGCAACGAGCGGTGGGTGGTGAGGTGAACGACACGCAAGTTGCGGGCCATAAGCATAGTGGCCACGGTGGCAGAACCGGTAAGCTCCTGCAACAACTCCATGTGTCCAATGGACTTGTACCCGGCCAAGCTGGCGGCCTCCTTGTTCAACGGCGCGGTGGCAAGCCCATCTACTACACCGGCCGCCGCCAACTCTCCGGCGCGGGTCACCCACTCCATCGCCGCCTTGCCGCAAGTGGGGTTAATCTCGCCGACGGTGATGTCTTCCGGGTTCAGATTCCCGATGTCCACCACGTCAATAACGCCAATTTCCTGTCCGGCGGCAACCGGGTCGACAGCCTGGCTAACACGCAGCGGCACGCCGGTCAGGGCCACCGCCTGCTCCATGGCGTAGCTGCTGCCCACAACCACGGGACGGCAGAAAGCGTACACCCACGGGTCTGCCAGGGCTTTGGCCACAACTTCCGGGCCAATTCCGCATGGGTCGCCCATCGTTATTGCTATCCCGGGTTTCCTGCCGCTGTCCATAGCTTCTTCCTTATCTGTATCTGTCTTATATGTATCTGTTCGGGTCTGTGTATGTTCGGATTATAGCACGCGCCCCGGTCGGCTCAGAGGAAGCAGAATATAACGGGGAGGGCGCAGAGGATAACTGTCGCTCAGTTTCTCTGCGCCCTCCCCGTATCCTCAGCGATGCCGGAGCCCAAAAGGCCCCGCGGCTCTACTCGCACTTATTCCAGCCGCATGAGAGGCACATCAGGCAACCTTCCTGGTATACCACCGGGGTGTTACAGTCTGGGCAGCGGCGTCCGCTCAATTGCGTGTTCCCGCCGGTGCGTCCGTTGCCGTTATCGTGGTTATGACCATTGCCGCTGTGCACCACTTCGGGGGCAAAAGCCATCTGCAACGGACGGCTGGGCGGTGCAGTGCGGCCCTCGCTGCCGTAGGCGTGACGCTCCAGGGCCAGCGCCACTGCATCCGGGCCGGAACGTACTAATGTTCCATCGTCCCATGCTGGGCAACAGGTGATGCCCCGCAACTGCTCCAGCACGGCGTCAGGGTCAATACCGGAGCGGAGAGCCAGTGACACCAGCCGGGATATGGCCTCCAACTGCGCGGAGTCGCACCCCCCGGCCTTCCCCAAATTGCCGAACACCTCAAAGGGCCGCTGGTTCTCGTCAAAATTGATGGTGACATACATATTGCCGTGGCCCGTCCGCAACCGCTCGGTCACGCCCTGAATAGATTGCGGGCGGCCGCGGGGAGTGGCCCTGACCGGCGTAGGAGCGGACCCTTCGGCCTTTTCCTGCCCGGTTTCGCCTGTGCTGAGAACCTGCCCGTCTTTGCTGCCGTCGCGGTAGACGGTTATGCCTTTGCAACTAAGCTCGTAGGCCAGCATATAGGCTCTGCCCACATCTTCCACTGTGGCCGTGTGGGGGAAGTTGATGGTCTTGGACACCGCGTTGTCGGTGTGGGCCTGGGCCGCTCCCTGCATCCGCACGTGCCACTCGGGGGAAATATCATGGGAGGTACGGAAGACGTTCTTCACCCACTGCGGCACGTTATATTTAGCGGCGGGCAGGCCCTCAAGGGTGCCGGTGCGGGCGATGTCTTCAACGAGCTGTTCGGAGTAGAACCCCTCGCGCCGCGCCACTGCCTCAAAATAGGGATTCCCTTCAACAAGCCGGGTGTTGTCCATCACGTTGCGAACGTAGCCCAGGGCAAACAGCGGTTCGATGCCGCTGGACGCACCGGCGATGATGCTGATAGTGCCGGTGGGCGCGATGGTAGTAGGCGCAGAGTTCCGCATCAGGCGTGTTTCGCCGCGGCTTGGGTCGTTGTATACGCTCCCTTCCCAGGCCGGGAACGGCTCTCTGATTTGCGCCAGCTTCATCGAGGCGTGGTGCGTCTGTTGCTGAATAAATCCCATCACCCGTTCGGCGATTTCCAGAGCTTCCTCAGAATCGTAGGGCACAGCCATCTGAACCAGCAGGTCGGCAAAGCCCATAACTCCCAGACCGATGCGGCGGGTCTTTTTGCTCATTTCGGCGATTTCGGGGATGGGGTATTCGTTCATGTCAATTACGTTGTCCAGCAAGTGAACCGAGACCTCAACCGTTTCATTCAGCCGCCCCCAATCGATCACCGCGTCGCCGGCCTCAAAGCGGACCATGCGGGCTAGGTTGATGGAAGCGAGGTTGCAGGACTCATGGGGCAACAGGGGCTGCTCCCCACAGGGGTTCGTGCTTTCAATCTGCCCCAACTGCGGGTTGGGGTTGTCGCGGTTGATTATGTCCAGGAAGACCAAGCCCGGGTCGCCGGTCTTCCAGGCCATTTCCGCCAGCAGATCGAAAACCTCGCGGGCGTTCAACTGGCCGGTAACCTTGCCGGTGCGGGGGTTCACCAAGTCATAAGATTCGCCTCGCTTGACCTTCTCCATAAAGTCAGCGTTGACGCCCACGGATATATTGAAGTTGACCAGCGTTCGCCCGTCTTCCTTCGATTTAATGAACTTCAGGATGTCGGGATGGGTCACGTCCAAGATACCCATGTTGGCGCCGCGACGGGTGCCGCCCTGTTTCACCACATCAGTGGCGGTATCGAAGGCGCGTATGAAGCTGACCGGGCCGCTGGCAACGCCGCCGGTGGAGCCAACCACGTCGCCCTCGGGCCGCAGGCGGCTAAAGGCGAAGCCGGTGCCGCCGCCGCTCTTATGAATCAGCGCGGTTTCCTTCACCTTGTTGAATATCCCATCCAGCGAATCTTCCACCGGCAACACGAAGCAGGCGGAAAGTTGCTGCAACTCGCGCCCGGCGTTCATCAGCGTCGGCGAGTTGGGCAGCAGTTCAAGCCGCCGCATAGCGTGATAGAACCTGTCTTCCGTGGCCTGCCGCTCTGCTTCGCTCGCCCCATAGTTCCTGTCGGCCTGCGACAAGTTGCGGGCCACGCGGCGGAACATCCCGTCGGCGTCCTCCAGCACATTGCCCTCACGGTCCTTGGACAGGTAGCGTCGGCGCAACACCACCTCTGCGTTGGAGCTAAGCTCGCCAGAGCGCCGGTTAATCTGTTCCGCGATACCGGCGTCCGCCAAGGCTGCAGCGACACGGCGGCGGCTCTCCGGGTTGGGGTTGCTTAAGCCGGATCTTTCGGCGATGTCTTTGATAGCAGTCATAATTCATCTCAATAGTGGAGCCCGATAGGACAGTACCCTCCGCCCTCCGCCAACTGCCCATCACTTAGTGGGCTTTTACTGAATGCTATCAGTGATTGCTCCGGGATTTCACTAGGCTGATGTCATTAAAAACGATGTTGTTCAAGATACAGCAAACCAGCTTTCAATACAATATCTAGCATTGTCGACCTTTCTAAACACTATGTAAAGTAGGCGCTGAGCGCGAAGCTGAGCATTTTGTCAAGAGCTTAGGCGTCTTCATTTTGCGCAATTTCAGCAAGCGCCCGGCCGGGTGGCTTGCCGGAGCTGAGCCAGGCTTATTCGGCGCGAGCCAAGCCCTCCAGATCATCATCTTCTTCCTCTTCCTCCAGTTCGTAGTCTCCAGCCAGCCAGCAGGTGGCGAGGCTGGCGCGGCAACGGAAGTCAACGCTGTCCTGCAATTCGGCGATGCGGCCGGAGGCGACCGGCTGGTGCATCAGAGCAGTGCGCAGCTCGCTAATTTCGGTGTTGAGGGCCAGCAGTCTGGTCAGCGGGGAAAGTTGAAGGCCATTATCCATGAGGCGTTACTCCTTCTCGCCCCCCATCATCCCCACAGCTTCACTTTGCGTTTCTTCTTCGGGTTCCTCGGATTGATCAATACCGGATTGGGAAATCTCGACGTCTAGCCCGTTGCGTAGCGGCGCAGCAATTGGAGTGCTTCGGCGGCGTCCCCTTGACGGAGATCGGGGCGGCGGCATATCCAGGAGCAACAACTGCTGTTCGCCGTCGCGCAGATCGCGCACCGCTTTCTCGAAGCTCTCTATCTCTTGAAAGTTGCGGTGTACGCTGGCGAAGCGTATGTAGGCCACCCGGTCCAGGTCGCGGAGCCGGTCCATAATGACGGTGCCGAGAACGTCCGAAGACACTTCGCTGCTGCCGTCCTGCTGGAACTCGGCTTCAATCCCGTCAACAATCCTCTCTATAGCGCGGACGGTGACCGGTCGTTTGGCGCAGGCCAAGCTCAACCCGGCAATCATTTTTTCGCGGCTGAACTCCTCACGCCGTCCGTCGCGCTTGGAAACCATCATAGGAGTGTTCTGTACTCGCTCGTGGGTGGTGAACCTGCGCTGGCAGTTCAGGCACTCACGGCGGCGGCGGATGCCCGCGTCGTTGGTCCTGGAGTCGGTGACCTTAGATTCTCTGTCTGAGCAGTACGGGCAGCGCATAAATATCGCTCTTAACTGAACCTGTAGAAGCAGCCAATTCAGATTATGTACGGTATTTTGTGCTATCTGTGGCGAATAATACCACCTCTGGTAGCGGAGATTCTAATTTACGCCTGCCGGCAAGTCAATTCCCTTTGGGTCTAGCAAAGGAAAAGGGCCGCCCCTACTAAGAGGGGCGACCCAAAGACGGTTCCCGGCGTCCATTGTTGATTGCTTGGAATATGGTGGATAAGTGCGTCAGGTTGCCGGGAACATTACTCAATAATGTGGGCCGGGATGAATGTGGCGGGATGCGGGCGGGCCGAGGGTTGGCCCGCCCTGGATAGCTCCTAGCGGAAGGTGCCTCTGGAGCTGCGCCGCAGGAAGCTGGGAACATCCAGCTCGTCTTCGGAGAGGGGCGCAACGTCGGAAAGCAGGCGCTCCAGTTCCTGTTCCCGCATCTGCCGGGCCTCGGCCAGCACCGGAAAGGCCGCGGCCACCATGGTAATCTTGATTTCGTCCTCCAACCGCGGGTCTCGGCAAGTGCCGAAAATTATGTTGGCCTCGGGGTCGGACATTTCCTGGATGACCTGGGCCGCATCCTGAACTTCCTGTAGAGTGAGGCTGGCGCCGCCGGTGATGACAAACAGGATCCGCTTGGCGCCGTCCATAGTGATGTCCAGCAGCGGGCTCTTGGTAGCCATACGGGCCGCATCAGCGGCGCGGTTATCGCCCCTTCCTTTGCCGATAGCCAGCCAGGCGGGGCCGGCGTTGCTCAGGATGGTGCGGACGTCAGCGAAGTCCACATTGATTTCGCCGGGCACGGTGATGACCTCAGCGATGGCCTGAATGCCCTGTTGCAGCACAGAGTCTGCCATGTGAAGGGCGTCTTCCCAGGTATAGGTCGACTCCCCGCCGTCAACCAGGTTGAGCAGACGGTCATTGGGGATGACGATAAGCGTGTCCACATGATCCTTCAGCTTGGCGATGCCTTCCTCTGCGTTCTTCTTGCGGGTGGCAGCCTCGAAGCCAAAGGGGCGGCTGACCACCCCCACGGTCAGAGCGCCCGCTTCCTTGGCGATCTGGGCCACTACCGGGGAGGCCCCGGTGCCGGTGCCGCCACCCATGCCAACGGCGATGAACACCAGGTCGGCGCCCTGCATGGACTGGGCGATTTCCTGTCGGCTCTCTTCCGCAGCCTGACGCCCCAGGTCGGGATTCGCTCCGGCTCCCAGCCCGCGAGTCAAGTTGTTGCCGATGGCCATGCGGTGAGGAACGTCCAGCCGGAAAAGGTGCTGGGCATCGGTATTGATGCTGTAGTATTCCACCACTGGGAGCTTTTCCTTATACATCCGGCTCACCGCGTTGGAGCCGCCGCCGCCCACGCCAACTACCTTGATGGTGGGCGCTCCGGCGTTGATTTCCTGGACCATGTCAAAAGTGTTTTCCGGTTCGTCTAGGGATTCCCATGCCGCCGATGTCATTACGCTTCCTCCGCGCCGTGTGATGATTTGGCTATTCCGGCCTGAAACCCGGTTGTGGTGTAACTCGTTCCCAAATTGAGGACTAACCCTCTAGGTCTCCAATTCCATCTCCGCCGACCCTCATCTCTACTTCTGTCATTGACTATACGGAACGCCTTGTCGAGAGCCGCGCCGGCCGGTTAACCCGCCCTCACTTTCCGATTCACCGAAGGCCGGAACCGTGGCCGCCAGCGCCCCGGCCGGGGCTCTTTGGTGAGCTTCTGGGAATTATCGTGGTGCTTGATGCCCCAGATCAGCAGACCTACCGCCGTCGAGAACGTGGGCTTGCGAAGCTGGACGGGCAGACCATGGATCCCGTAGGGATAACCGACCCGCACCGGCTCGCCAACCATCTTGGCCGCCAGTTCAGGCAGTCCGGCCATCTGAGATCCTCCGCCGGTCAGCACCAGACCGCCGATAGGCCAATCGTTCATTCCTGCCTGACGGATGCGGCTGATAGCCATTTTCAGAATTTCGGACATACGGTCATGCAGCGGCCCGGCCAGAGCATGGCGGGGAACCGACTGGCGGCGCTGCCCCTGGAAAGGCGGTAATTCGACTTCCTCGTCGCTGGGGACGCTTTCCGGAAACACGCTTCCCCACTTAATTTTGACTTCCTCAGCCACGTGCAAGGGCGACCGAAGAGCCGTCGCCAGATCCCGGGTCAAGGCGTGGCTGCCCACCGGGAGAACCGTGGAGTACCATGGCGCACCCTGGCGGTAAACCACTAGGTCGGAGGTGCCTGCGCCGATATCCAGCAACACAGCCCCCATCTCCCGCTCATCTCCGGTAAGGGTGGATTCAGCGGACGCTATTCCCTGCATCACCAGGCTTTGCACCGAAACGTCTCTCCCTTCCACAGCCTTGACGGTGTTCTGCAGGGCGGCGGACTCGCCCACCACCACATGGGACTCCATTTCGACAAGATTCCCGGCCAATCCCGTCGGGTTGCGCACGCCGGTCAACCCATCTACGGTGTAGCTCATGGGTATGATGTGCAACACCTGCTGGGCCTGGTCAATTTTCGGGAAGGCCCCCCGCAGCATACCGTCGAGCGTCTTGGCTGATATGTCTTCCATAGTTGCTTGATTGTCTAGAATCTCGGAACGGTTGATGCAGGAAATATGAGAGCCGCTCACGCTGACGTAAGCGCTGCAGGACACCGAGCCACGGCCTATGTAGCGCTGTGCTTCGACGAGAGCAGCCTTGACCGAGGCCCTTACCTCTTCGACATTTTCAACCCGCCCCCTTTGTATGCCTTCAGAAGGAACAACACCGGTGCCGAAGATTTTCAAGTCACCTTCGGTTCCCACCCGCGAAAGCAGGACAGTCACTTTCGACGTGCCTATATCTACTGCGGTATAAAACGTGTCTCGCATTTATGTCACCACCCTTCACTGAATCGTAGGTCGCGCAATTTCCTGCCAAGGTTACGCCGGTTATTTTTCAAGACGGCGGGCCAAACGCAATCGGGCGCTCCGGCTGCGCGGGTTGGTTGCAACTTCTTCAGCGGAGGGCCTCATTACCCGGCGATTTATGATTTCCAGGGTTGGGCTATGCCCGCAAGCGCACACCGGCAAACCAGGAGGGCAGACACAATCGGCAGACTGGCGGGCCAGAAAGTTCTTCACAATACAGTCTTCAAGGCTGTGGTAGCTGATAACCGCCAAGCGCCCCCCCGTCCGCAACAGATCCACCGCAGCCTCCAGCCCGGTTTGCAAGTTATCCAGCTCGCCGTTTACCGCTATTCGCAGAGCTTGAAAGACTCGGGTTGCCGGATGCACCCGGCGGCCGCGCCGCCTTCCGGCTAACCGCTCCACCAGAGTTGCCAGGGCCACGGTCGAGGTGAGGGGCCGGGCGGCCCGCTCTCGGACGATGCCTCGGGCGATTGCCCTCGCCCGAGGCTCTTCGCCGTAGCGCCGGAATAGTTCAGCCAACTCTGACTCGGAGCAGGAATTGACGATGGTGGAAGCGTCAACCGGCTGCCCGGCGTCATAGCGCATATCCAACGGCTCGTCGGCCTGGAAGGAAAGCCCATACCCGGGATAATCCACCTGCCGGGAAGAGAAGCCCAAGTCTAGCAGTACGCCGTTCACCTGCCGGACACCCTGCCCCGCAGCCAGCGCGACCATATCGGCATAGTTCCCCTGGATCGGCAAGAAGCGCGAGCCAAAGGGAGAGAGACGTTCAGACGCCGCTGCTACGGAACGCTGGTCCAAGTCAAGGCCGATGACCAACCGTGCCTGAGGATCGGCTCGCAGAATGGCGGCGGAGTGGCCTCCCTCTCCCAGGGTGCCGTCCAAAATAACGCCGCTTTCTTCGGCGGAAAGGCCGCCAACCACCTCCACGGACATGACCGGCAAGTGGTATTGGGGCGGATGGGACTCGGCGGGGCTGAAGACGGCGTCCTGCATATCTCCCAGCCAATCATCCGCCACAATGCCGCCTTTTGCCATTTTTTCGGTTATGTGTGTCGCCAGAACCACTGCCCCACCAACCTCCGTTTCACATAGCGGAGTTGCCCTGATGTTCGAGGGCCAAGCCGGCGCTCCCGATATGAAACATAGGGAGATTACCAATCGCCTCTGCGAATGTCAATTAAAATTTAAGATATTTTTTAGATATTTTTTATACTATAAATAAATTTCTTTCTGCGGTGATGGCGCAGCCGCACCAGCTCCCCATCAGTGGGCCCACTCTGCGGCCATTTCCCAACACGCGCTGGCAATACCGTTGTCTCTGCTCTTTGCCTGCGTCATTCTCGCGAAAGCAGGAGCCAGGAACAGCCGGGCCAATAGCAGCCGGGTTCCCTCAAACCCTCATGGATTCCCGAGAAAGCGGGAATGATGAAATAACCGGCAATGCCAGCGCCTGCTGAGAATACCCGCTCCACAACCCGCTTTTGCGATAAACCCGTCTGTGCTATACTTTGGACACTCCATCGAACGAACGACAGGGGCAATTCACGCGCCAGCGACTTGGCCGGGCGCAGTAGAGACGTAGAAGGTAGCCGGTGAACGTTACACGGGAATCGGAAAATCCGACCGAGGTGACCCTCAGCATTCTTATGGATTCTGAAGACGAGGAGCCGTTCCTGAACCGCTCCTATCGTCGGCTGGCCGGGCGTGTTCGCATTCCCGGCTTTCGCCCCGGGAAAGCTCCCCGCTCCATCGTGGAGAGCCACTTGGGACGGGACACGCTAGTGCAGGAAGCGCTGGAGTTTATGATTCCTGAGTCCTTGGACAAGGTGCTGCGGGAACACGAAATCCGGGCTTTCGTGGAGCCACAGCTAGAGGTCCTGGATCTCGAGCCTGTGTCCTTCAAGGCCGTGGTGCCGCTGGAACCTACAGTGGACTTGGGAGACTTTCGCTCCATTCGCCTTCAGCCCGCCGGCGTTGACATCGGAGACGAAGACGTAGATAAGGTTCTGGAAGGGCTTCAATACGAAAGCGCCCCTTGGGAGCCTGCCGATCGTTCCGTAGCCTTCGGAGACCTGGTTACTCTGAACGTGCATGGAACCATCGCCGGGGAAGACGCCATCAATGACGCAGGCGTTGACTACATACCCCAGATGGACAACAACCTCCCGGTTCCGGGCTTCTCGATCTACATCGAGGGTATGACCGAAGGCCAAGAAAAGGAATTCACTCTTCCGCTCCCGGAAGAGTCCGTTCCTGAAGGTTCCGCCGCCAGCGAGTGCCGATTCAGCGTTAAAGTCATAGCCGTAAAAGAAAAGCGGCTGCCCGAACTCGATGACGAGTTCGCCAAGGGGGTTCGGGAAGGCTTCGAGAGCCTGGAAGCCCTTTCCGAGCACATCCGCCAGCGGCTCACCGAGGACGCCGAGACCACTGCCCTGCGGGAACTGGAACGCAACAGCCTCGAGGAAGTCAAGAAAGTAGCCACCATTCAGGCTTCGGATCTCATCTACCAGCGCGAGATGGAATCCATCCGCGAAGACCACGAGCGCACCCTTCGCAATCAGCAGCTCGACATGGACACTTACCTCCGCTTTGTTGGCCAGAGCAAAGAACAATGGGAAGAGCAGCTCCGCCCCCAGGCGGAAGACCGGCTGGCCACACTCCTGATTTTCCGCAAGCTTGCCCAGCAAGAGGCGGTGGAAGTCGAACCCGGCGAAGTGGACGATGAAATCGGCCGCCTGATGGAAAACGCGTCGGAAGAGACGGCAGAGGGCCTGCGCCGGATGCTGAGCAGCGAGGACTCGCGGGAATCCATCCGCTCGTCGCTGCTTAACCGCAAGGTGATGGCCCGGCTGGTGGAAATTGTTAAGGGAGACGCCCCTTCGGATGACGAAGATAGCCGGGGTTCCGTCCCCCAGGACCAAGAAATAGCGGCGGCAGACGAACCGGCCGCCGAGACCGGCCAGGAGGCTGGCGCGGGTATCCCAGACGCCACCGAAACCGGAGAGCAATCAAATGCTTAACACTCCTCACCAAAATGGGCTTTTCGTCCCTCAGGCCATCATCCCTACAGTCATCGAGAGCAGCCCCCGAGGAGACCGTGCCTTCGATATCTACTCCCTGCTCCTGCGGGAACGGATTGTTTTCTTGAACACGCCCATCAACGACCGCGTCGCCAACACCATCATTGCCCAGCTTCTCTTCCTGGAACGGGAAGATCCGGACCGGGACATCAGCCTCTATATCACCAGTCCCGGGGGGGTTATCCGTTCCGGGTTCGCCATTTACGACACGATGCGGTTGATCTCCCCTGACGTATCCACCATCTGTTTGGGGATGGCCGCCAGCATGGCATCGTTCCTTCTGGCCGGCGGGGCAAAGGGAAAGCGTTACGCGCTGCCCAATTCCACCATTCACACTCACCAGGCCATGGGCGGGGCGCAAGGGCAAGCGTCGGATATAGAGATTGCCGCGCGGGAGATCCTCCGGCTGGAGCGGCAACTAAACACCATCCTCGCAGAAAACACCGGCCAGCCCTACGAAAAAGTGTCCCAAGACTCCAACCGCGACTTCTACCTCACCGCCGGGGAAGCCTTGGAATACGGCTGGATTGACGAAATCCTGACCGCCAAGAAGCAGGACGGCCAGAACGAATAGCGCAACCCAAGGGCACTGCTGAAACCGGGAACCGAAAAGAGGAGACTACCCAAATGCCTGACACTCCCCTCAACAATGGACTATTCGTACCCCAGAGCATTATTCCCATGGTCATCGAGACCAGTCCCAGGGGTGAGCGGGCCTTTGATATCTACTCCCTGCTACTCAAGGAGCGGATTGTCTTCCTCAATACCCCCATCAACGATCAGGTAGCCAACGTCATCATCGCCCAGCTCCTCTTCCTTGAGCGGGAAGACCCCGACCGCGACATTAACCTGTACATCACCAGCCCTGGTGGAGTGGTCAGCGCGGGCTTGGCGATTTACGACACTATGCAGTTGATCAATCCTGACGTGTCCACCATCTGTTTGGGCATGGCCGCCAGCATGGCCACTCTCCTGCTTTCGGGCGGAGCCAAGGGCAAACGCTATGCCCTACCCAACTCTACTGTCCATATGCACCAGCCCCTTGGCGGCGCCCAAGGCCAGGCTTCCGATATCGAAATCGCAGCGCGGGAAATCATCCGGCTACAGGAAAAGCTGCGGACCATGCTGGCCGAGAACACCGGGCAACCCTACGACAAAATTGCCGTGGACACCGACCGCGATTACTACCTCACCGCTGAACAGGCTACCGAGTATGGGCTGATTGACGAAATCCTCGGCGCCAAGAAGGAAGAGGAAGGCAGTTAGATATACAAGGATTGCGCCGGCTGCATCGCCGGGATGTTGCGAGTGGGGGAAACGACAGTTGACTATCGGCTATAGCAATCCGCGGTTATCTCAATGTTCTTTCTGCGATAAGCCCCATTCCCGGTCGGAGATAATGCTCTCCAGCCGGGGACACGCGGCAGTATGTTACGCCTGCATCCGCGTTCTGGCTCAGGTAGTGGCGGAGGAAACGTTAGAAGAACAGGAACAGCCCCCACCCCTGCGGATGATGGGTCCCCGAGACATCTGCGCCAGCCTGGACGCCTACGTGGTGGCTCAGGAAAGGGCCAAGAAAATCCTCAGCGTTGCGGTTTACAACCATTTCAAACGCATACGCACTAGCGATTCCTCCGGAGTTGAAATTCAGAAGGCCAATATTCTCCTCATCGGCCCCACAGGCTGCGGCAAGACCTTGCTTGCGGAAACTTTGGCCCGCACCCTTGATGTCCCCTTCGCCGTCTGCGACGCCACGTCCCTCACCGAGTCCGGGTACGTCGGCGAAGATGTGGAAAATATACTGCTTCGCCTTATACAAGCCGCCGACTGGGACATACCGCGAGCAGAACGCGGCATAATATACATAGATGAGATGGACAAGATCGCCCGCAAGGAGGGAGCAAATCGCTCCATCACGCGGGATGTGTCCGGCGAAGGCGTGCAACAGGAGTTGCTGAAAATCATCGAGGGGTGTATCGCCAATGTTCCGCCCCAAGGAGGGCGCAAACATCCCCACCAGGAATTCCTGCAAATAGACACTCGCAACATCCTGTTCATCTGCGGCGGCGCTTTCGACGGCCTGGCGCAGGTAGTGGAAAGCCGGGCCAACGCCGGGGCGTCCCGCCTGGGCTTTCTGGCGGGAAGCCGAATCCCTTCTTCGTCTCCCGGAGACGGAGCGCCCCCGGTCACTCCTGACGACTTGCTGGAGTTCGGGTTTATCCCTGAAATGGTGGGGCGTCTGCCAGTCACCGTTATGCTGGAGCAACTGGACCAAGAGGCTCTGGTCCGGGTGCTGACCGAGCCCAGAAACGCCATGGTTAAGCAATACCAGCACCTGTTCAGAATGGACGGTGTGGAGTTGGAGTTCACCCAAGACGCACTGTCAGCAACAGCAAACCGGGCCCTGACCCACTCTACCGGCGCGCGGTGCCTGCGCTACATCATCGAGGACACGCTGCTTGATGTGATGTATAACCTGCCCTCAATGACCGGAGCGACCCGTTGCGTGGTAGACCGCGACAGCATCGAGGGATATACGCTCCCTAGTCTATACAGCGCCAACGGATCGAAGATGGCCTTGCCAACAACCTCGTCGCCGCCAATCCGAAAGTCGGCCTAGATCGCCCCACCCCCGTCCCTCAGCATCGCTTCCTCTATGCTCGCATCCAGACATAACCCGCCAAACCGTTGCGGGTCCGCCCCTGCATCTTCCGCAACCTTCGCTTTTCCGGCGTCCAAAGCAATGTCGCCACGGCCTAGCACTCGCAGAGTCTCAAGCAGCAGATAGCGTTCGCGGGAATACTGCGCGCCGCGAATCAGGCGAAACAGATTATAATCCTCACCGTGTTCAGCCCTAACCTCGGCGACACTCCGGCTACCCAGTTCCAGCCAATGCGGTTCCAGCTCCGGCGTGTTTAGGGGCACGGTTGCGTAGGATACCACCGGCCCCCGGTCCACCATTTCCGTTGCCAGGTGCATCATTGCGCCGGTGCGGGATGCCCGCTGTTCGATGAGCTGCCACACAACCTCCTGCCAAGTCCCCACGGGGCCGTCGGGCAACGCCGGATGCAGGTTCAGCAGAGAGAAGGCCCGGCATAGTTCGCCGCTGGCGATGAGCATATACCCGGCCAAAACGCATACATCCGGGCAGTAACCAGACAGCAATTCCCGCACTTCGGCGTCATATTCGGCCCGGTGATCGGCAAATCGCCCGCCCATCCGTTTGCGGAACGCAGCAGACGAGTGGGTTATCAGCGGCAATCCATAATGCCGCGCCAAGCGAAAATACTCATCGGAACCTTCAGCCTCGCCGGGGGCGCGGTTGCTGAACACGAAATCAATACGGGCGTCAATGCCAGACAGCCGCTGATGCACAAAACGCAGCAACCCCCGCGAGCCTTCGCCCCGGCCAGTCGAAAACCATCCGATTCGCAGCATATTTATACCAGCAGTTTCTTTAGCTTGGCGTAGGCTGGAGTCAGCAGCATCCACGGCGGAGGGCGGCGGCCTACGCAGGTTCCCGCCCAAATTGCCCGCATCAGACCTTCCGGCGTGCCGTCCAGTTCCGTCCCCGGAACTTCCGTGTAAGTGCGCCCCAATTCAAGGGCCGAATGGGAATCGCTGCACGCCACCACTGGCAGCGATTGTTCAGCGGCAAATTCCGTACCCTTCCGGTTATCCCCAGAAAGCATAGTATGAGCGTTATAACCTTCCAGAAAATCAACCCAGGGCAGGATTTCCAGCAACGCTCGCCGCCCCATCGCAGTGGGCCGGACGCGGTCAAAGGGATGGGGGATTCCCACCAGGCCGCCCTGGTCTTTCACCCGCTTCACGGTTTCCAAAGGGGCCAGCCGCGACGGCACCGGCTCTTCCAGAAATAGGCCGATTATATCGCCTTTCGCCGACTTGATTTCCTCGCCTACTATTACCGGAATCCCATCCTTATCCCTCGCTTCCAGCCCGCCCCGTATGTTGTTGTGGTCGGTTATGGCAACCATGCCCAGACCGGAATCGCGGCAACGTTGCAACACCGATGGCACCGGCGCCGCAGAGTCATGAGAGTAGCTGGTATGGACGTGAAGATCAATTCTGACGCGGCTCAGCATCACTAGAAGTCAGCAGCCTTCCGAAAGTTAAAAATCAGAAAGTTAGAAGGGTAAACTGTCTTCGTCCTCGTACAACTCGCCATCATCCGCCGGGTAATCGAAGGATGGTTCGGAATCATTTGTGTGCCCAGCAGACACGCCCGGCCTCTGATAGTTCGCCCGCAGTTGGGTAATCTCCAGTTCCGCCGTGTCCAGCAGGTAGTTGCAGCGCTGCACCAGCTTCATTCCCTGCTCAAACCGAGCCGTGGCCTCGGCCAGAGTCAGACCGCCCTTTTCCATTCCTTCCGCAATCTCCGCCAACTGCCGGAAAGAGTCCTCGAAGCTGAGGGATTGAGCATCATCAGAGGTCATAGCAACATTCTCAACGGACTCCAGGATTTCGAGGCCAACAGGGACGCCAAAAGCGTTTTGCCATTCCATTCCTAGAACAAAGTCGCCGAAGCTCGGGCTGATTTCGCCTTGCTCCCCTTCTTTTTCACTGTTGAAGCCGACGTTGCCGGGGCTCGCTCCGGAGAGGCGGCCACCGCCGGAACCACGCCGTCGGAGACCGTTATGCTAAGTGCATCGCCGGGACGGGCCTGGTCTGTGCTGGTCAGCGCTTGGCCGGAAGCAGCCAGTTCCACAACGGCAAAGCCGCGCGACAGGGTGGCCTGAGGGTCCAAACCTCGCAACCTCTGATACAATGCGTCCACCTGCAATCGCCGCTGCTGGGACAGAGATGCGGCGGCGGTTACAGCTATGCGGGACTGGTCGTCAATTCGCCGTCGCAACGTGCCGATGTCGGGCAAGCCCAACTCCAGTTGGCGGAGGGCGCGGTCAACCCCGGCGCGCTCCTGCCGGATGCGGGTTGACAGACTGCGCCCCATCATATTGGTCAAGTAGGAGATCGTGGCCTTCAGGTCGCGGACATCCGGTGTTGCCAGCTCCGCAGCCGACGAAGGCGTAGGCGCGCGCACGTCGGCCACATAGTCCGCGATGGTCTCGTCTGTTTCGTGGCCGACACCGCTGACCACCGGCGTTCGGCAAGCATAGATGGCGCGGGCGACCACTTCCTCGTTGAAGGCCCACAGGTCTTCCAGCGAGCCGCCGCCGCGGGCGACGATTATCACGTCGCAACCGCCCTCATCGTCCAGACGCTCCAGGGCGGAGGCTATGCTTTCCTTGGCCTGTGCGCCCTGCACTATCGCCGGGGATAGCACCAATTTCACCAGAGGGTAGCGGCGGCCCAGCACGTTCTGAATGTCATGGAACACAGCTCCGGTGGGCGATGTCACCACGCCGGCTACTTGGGGAAAGGCAGGCAGCGGACGTTTTCGGGCGGGGTCGAACAGCCCCTCGGCAGCCAGCTTTTCCTTGAGGCGCTCCAATTCCAGGGCCAGCTCGCCCAAGCCTTGAGGCGCGACTATATCCACCGAGATATTGAGGGTTCCGCGAGGTTCGTAGAATGATGCTCGCCCATGGGCGGCCACCGATACGCCGTTCTTCAGCATCTCCAGGCCGCGCCGGTTACGGAACATTACCGCCTGGAGCACAGAGTGTTGGTCTTTCAGGTTGAAGTAGGCATGGCCGGATGATGCCACGCTAAGGTTGGAAACCTCTCCCTCAATCCACAGGTCGGCCAAGAAGGGGTTGCTTTCCAGCAATTCCTTTATTTCCGACGTTACCTGACTGACCGTGTATGTTGGCACGCCGTTAGCTCACACGCTCGGTGTAGGCTCCGGTTCGAGTGTCCACCCGCACCACCGTGCCGGGAGTGATGAACATAGGGACATTGACACGCAGACCAGTCTCCAAAGTGGCCGGCTTATTGCCGCCTTGGGCCGTATCTCCCCTGAAGGACGGCGCAGTCTCAGTGACTTCCAGTTCCACGTGAGTAGGCAGGTTAACGCTGATGGCCGCGCCCTTATAGAACACCACCTCGACATGGGCGTTTTCCTTGAGGTAACCCAAAGACTCGCCAAGAATATCGGTGGTCAATTCGTACTGGTCAAAGGTTTCCTGGTCAAGGAAGTAATAAAACTCGCCATCGGTGTACAGGTATTGCGTAGGGCGGTTGTCAATATCGGCCACGGTGAAGCCGGTGTCGTAACGCTGGAAGGTGCGCTCCACCACGGCGCCACTGAGCAAGTTCTTCATTTTAATGCGAGTAACCGGGGCCCGCTGCTGCATCTTGTGGCGCTCATAGTCCATCACCATCCACGGCGCGCCGTCCAGTTCGATCACCAAGCCGCGATTAAGATCGCTGAAATTTATGCTCATTCCAACCGCCTGTCAGTCTTGTCCGCCAGCGTTCAAGCAGGTCGCAGAGCCGTTGCGCCCCTGCACTATGTTCTTTTATTTTGATGCCTTGCTCAGCGGAGTTGCTCCGCCTTCCCGCAGGATTACGATGTCCTCGATGCGCACTCCCCCCCAGCCGGAGAGGTAGATGCCCGGTTCCACGGTGAACACGGAGTTAACGTCCAGCAGGTCGGTAGAGCGGGGACTGACTCTTGGAATCTCGTGAACCGCCAAGCCCACGCCATGGCCGAGGCTGTGGCCGAAGCTGTCTCCGTAGCCCGCTCCGGCGATAACATCCCGGGCCAGCTTGTCGGCCTCCTCTCCATTCATCCCGGTCTTAACATCCCTGATGGCGGTAAGTTGCGCGTCCAGAACAATGTTGTAAATCTTGTGGAACATATCGTCCGGCTCGCCGACGACTACCGTGCGGGTGATGTCGGAGCAGTAGCCGCCCACCCTGGCGCCCATATCTATGACGATCGGCTCACCGCGTTGGATGACCTTATCGGTGGGCATATGGTGGGCCATCGCCCCGTTGGTCCCGGCGGCCACGATGGTGTCGAAGCTGATGCCGTCGGCGCCGGCGTCGCGCATTGCCATCTCCATCCGCCAGGCAACTTCACGCTCGGTCATACCCTCGGCAATGGCGGGGCACACCTCTTCCATGGCCCTATCGGAGGCATCTATGGCCTTCTGGAGCAACGTCAACTCACCGGAGTCCTTGAAGCTGCGCTGGTCGTCGGTCAAGTCAGTAAACGGAACCAGCTCCACACCGGCAAGGCCAGAGTCCTCGCTGATGGCCTTTGCCAGGCTGTTGTACGTGGCGACGGTCATAGCCTGGCCCTCGAACCCCAGGCGCTTCGCGCCGGACTCCTTGAGTTGGGCGATGAGCCAGTCCCAGCCAACCCGAACCTGCTCGACGTTGAAATGAGGGGCCTGGGCCGTTGCCTGCTCGGTATACCGGAAGTCGGTAGCCAAGTGGGCCCGTTCGCCGGTTATGAACAGATAGCCCGCCGAGCCGGAAAAACCGGACAGATACCGCCGGTTTTCAGGGCCGGAAACCAGCATTGCGTCCACTTCCCGTTCAGGCAGCTTGGCGACAAAAGTTGCCAGTCGCGATTGCATCATTGGGACTCTTCCTCCACCAGTGCGGCCAGTATTTCTAATGCAGCAGTATAACTTCTCCACCCGAAGCCCGCAATTTGGCCGCGCGCTATATCGGACAATACGGAATGTCGCCGCCACTCGTCGCGGGCAAGAGGGTTGCTGAGATGCACTTCGATGAAGGGCTTGCGGCAGTCTATCAGGGCGTCCTTAAGCGTCAGCCCGTAGTGGGTAAGCGCGCCGCCGTTAACTATCAAGCCGTCTATGCGCTCCCGCGCTTCCTGGATGCAATCAACCAGCGCGCCTTCGTGGTTGGATTGATAAAACTCAACCTCGATGCCGATGCGATTTGCGGCAGCGCGGATTTCGGCGTTGACCTCTTCCAGCGTCTTGACGCCGTAGAAGCCGGCATCGCGCAGGCCCAGCATATTGATATTGGGGCCGTTGAGAATCAGGAATCTAGACATCGGCGGGCTCTTCCGGGTCAGATTCCAGGGCATCCGGCGGGAGCGACGCGGAGGCTGGCTCATCGGCCCTCGGGTGATGGGTCAGGTATGCTTCCAGGGCCTCAGACTTGGTTATATGAGTGTAAATCTGGGTGGTCTGCGGGCTTGAGTGGCCCAACAGTTCCTGGATAACCCGCAAGTCTGCGCCGCCTTCCAGCATATGGGTAGCGAAAGTGTGGCGCAGAGTGTGGGGATGAACGTCGCCACGGGTCCCGGCGGCTATGGAATGGCGTTTTACGAGCGTTTCGATACTCCGGCGGGAAAGCCGCTGCCCGTAGCGGTTCAGAAACAGGGCAGCGGGCTTCTTGTCTGGCGCGGCTTCTTCAGCCAGCGCGGATCGGCCTTCGTTTACGTAGCGCAACAGAGATTCTTCCGCCTGGCGCCCAAACAGCACCTCCCGCTCCTTGTCCCCTTTGCCCCGCACCAGCGCTGACCGCTGGCCGAAATTGACGTCGCCAACGTCCATGCCCTGAATTTCCCCCAGCCGGACACCGCAGCCATACAACATTTCCAGTATCGCCTTATCACGCATACCGATGGGCGTGGTGTCATCGGGGGCGTCCAACAGGCGGCCGGCTTCGTTGTGGCCCAGGAACGTGGGCAGTGGTTTAGCCACTTTCAGCCGAAAGCTCCGCCCTGACGGAACAGGCGTAGACTGGAACATACCTTCCTGCACCAAGAAGAGGTAGAAAGAGCGGAGGACGGTAAGTTTGCGAGCCACACTGACGCGCTCGTAACCCCTGCCTCCGTCCCGCTCCGGGGTGGCCAGCCAGGCCAGATAGCCCCGCAGGGTAGCCCGATCCATATCGGCCAGCGACAGATTTTCCAGGAGCAGATACTCCCGGAAGGCCAGAAGGTCGCTCATATAAACCCGCTCGGTGTTTTCCGAAAGGCCCCGTTGCCCCCGCAGGTAGTAGGGAAACCGCTGCCGATACCCGTCGAACTCGGCGACGTTGGCCGGAACGCCGGTTAAGGTTCCCTCTCCCTCCGAGTGAGAACTAGGGTTAGGGCGATCCTCGGCCAGGAGAGCGCTTTCTGTTGTGTGGCTAGTCGCCAACTGCGGTCAACTCCTCGCTCCGGGATTCCGGGGGCTGCTCGGCCTGTACTGCTGCCTCCTGCCAGTCGCAAGAAGTGCAGGCAATATCGTTGCGATTTTTCTGGGCCATCATCTTGCCGCACTGAGGGCAGGGATTCGGCACGGGCCTGCGGTTGATGATGAACTCGCAGGATGGGTATCGGGAGCAGCCCCAGAAGGGCCGGCCGCCCCGGCTTCTCGCCCGCCGCTCCACTAGGTCACCGCCGCAGTCCGGGCATGGGACACCCACCTTGTTGAGCAGATTACGGCGGTTCTGACAAGGGTTTTCCTCAGCGTTGTATCCGGTGCACGCCAAAAACCGCCCGTAGCGGCCGGTGCGGATGACCATGGGCCGCTCGCACTTCTCGCATACCTCGTCAGTGGCTTCCTCGAAGGGCGTTCCAGGGTTGTCGCCCATGTCTTTGGTATTGCGGCACTTGGGATAACCGGTGCAGGCCAGGAACCGCCCGAAGCGTCCCGTCTTGATAGACATGGGTTGATTGCACTTCTCGCATACCTCGTCTGTTTCCTCAGCGCGGGAGAACGTCTCATTGGCCTTGTTCACCGCTTCATGGAAGGGGTTATAGAAGTCACGCAGCATCGGCACCCACTGGCGCTCTCCCTGGGCCACGCCGTCCAGATCCTCCTCCATCTTGGCAGTGAAATCCAGGTCCATAACGCCGGCTCCGTCGGAGCTGAAATGTTCGGTCAGCAGGTCAGTCACCGTCATTCCCAGTTGTGTCGGCGTCAGGCGGTTTCGCTCACGCTCCACATAGTGACGCTCCACCAAAGTGCCGATGGTGGGCGCATAGGTGCTGGGCCGTCCGATGCCGCGTTCCTCCATCGCCCGGATCAGTGTGGCCTCAGTGTAGCGCGGCGGAGGCTCGGTGAAATGCTGATTGGCTTCCAGTTTGGAGCAATTAAGCGAGTCGCCCGCAGCCAGCGGGGGCAGCGTCTTTCCGGCTTCAGCATCAGCGGACGTATCGTCGCGCCCTTCCAGGTACACTGACCGGAAGCCCGCGAAACGAAGAACCGACCCGGAAGCCCGGAAGTTATAGACATTGCCCACCGGGTTCCCCGATGAATCCGTCTCCCTCGATGAATCCGGGTTCCCCGATGAATCCGTCTCCCTCGATGAATCCGGGTTCCCCGATGAATCCGTCTCCCTCGATGAATGAGGAAGGCAGACGGCGTCAATGTCCACGGTGGTGGCTTCGGAAATGGCGTCGGCCATCTGGCTGGCCAACATCCGCTCCCATATCAGCGTATACAGGTTGATTTGCTCCCGGGACAGGAAGGGCCGCAGCGAGTCCGGGTGGCGTTGGATGGAAGTGGGACGGATGGCCTCATGGGCCTCCTGGGCCGCCTTGGAACGGCGGGAATGCAGGCGGGGGCTGTTTGGCAAATAATCATTGCCATACCGCCCGGAGACGTAATCACGCACCTCAGTGATGGCCGAGGCGGCCACTTGGGTCGAATCGGTCCTCATATAGGTAATCAAGCCCGCTGAACCTTCACCGCCAATTTCCAGCCCTTCGTACAACTGCTGGGCAACAGCCATCGTCCTCTGCGCGGTGAAGCGCAGCTTGCGCCCAGCGTCCTGCTGCAGGGTGCTGGTGGTGAAGGGCGGGGCCGGACGCTGCCGCACATCCCGCTTGCGGACATCGGCAACCTGGTAAGCGGCTCCGTTCAGTTCCGATTCCAAGGCTCGCGCCTGCTCTTCGTTGGGTATGTTGACACGGTTCCGCGAACCTTTCAGAGAATGCAGTTGGGCAGGGAACTCCCCTCCCTCGGTTCCAGCGCCGCCGGCGGTGGGCGCAGGTGAAGCGTCCTGATTCCGAAGAGTGGCGTCCAGCGTCCATGACTCCACCGGGACGAAGGCGTTGATTTCCCGCTCCCGGTCAACGGTCATTCGCAGGGCAACAGACTGGACACGGCCCGCCGACAGGCCCCGCTGCACCCGCCGCCAGAGCAGCGGACTGATTTCGTACCCTACCAGCCGGTCGAGGATGCGGCGGGCCTGTTGGGCGTTGACCAGTTGCATATCTATTTCGCGGGGGTTCTGGAAGGCCTCTTCCACTGCCTCGCGGGTAATTTCATGAAACACCACCCGCTTGGGCGTTGAAGCCCGTTGATCCCACTTGGCCGCCGCCTGCAAGTGCCAAGAGATGGCCTCCCCCTCGCGGTCGGGATCGGTGGCGAGATATATGTCCTTGGCAGTGTCCCCGGCCGTCCTGAGTTCCTTTAACAGGGAACGCTTATCCTGCATCACCACATAAGAAGGTTCGAAATCCTGCTCGACATTGACGCCAATCTTGCTCTTGGGCAGATCTCGCAGGTGTCCCTGGGAAGCAGTGACGACATATTTGTTGCCCAGGATCTGCCCGACGGTGCGGGCCTTGGCCGGGGATTCTACAATTACGAGGTCTTTCCCTCCAGCCCTCGGAACGGCCACGGCGCGTGAGGCGCCGCGAGCCGCGGGCTTGCGGCCCTTGCTGGCGGCAGTCTTGCCCTTTGTGGCGCCTGCGGTTGCTCCGCTCTTTTTTGTGGCTGTAGATTTGCCTGCCGCTTTGCTTTCCTTCTTGCCGGTTGCGGCTGCCTTGCCGGTTGCGGCTGCCTTGCCGGTTGCGGCTGCCTTGCCGGTTGCGGCTGCCTTGCCGGTTGCGGCTGCCTTGCCGGTTGCGGCTGCCTTGCCGGTTGCGGCTGCCTTGCCGGTTGCGGCTGCCTTGCCGGTTGCGGCTGCCTTGCCGGTTGCGATTTTAGCTGCCATACGTCACCTCTGCAGCAGACGCTCTGACATAATGCATACTCCCGGCCAGTTGGACTTTCCCTTTGAGTTCCAGCAATGTCAACATACTTGTAACGAAGGCTATCGGCAGACCGGAGAGACGGCAAAGGTCATCCACGTGTAACGGGTCTGCCGACAAAAGGGTCAGCAGGGCCATTTCTTCGGTGTCCAAGTCCTCCGTTTTTTCGTTCTCCTGTTCTTCTATGGTTTCGGGTATGGTTTCGGGCTGCATGGGGAGTTGTTTGCCGTGGTCACATCTGGCAGAAGATATGTCTGACAGGTTCAATTCTTCCAGAATATCGGTATAGTCGGCAACCAGTTTCGCGCCCTCTTTTATCATCCGGTTGGTGAACTTGCTCTTGTCCGAGAAAATTTCCCCCGGAACGCAAAAGACTTCCCGATTTTGTTCCAAAGCCTGATAGACCGTCCAGCGGGTGCCGCTTCCCTCTGGGGCCTCCACCACCAGCGTTCCCAAAGCCATGCCGCTGATGAGGCGGTTGCGGCGGGGAAAATTGCGCGGGTCGGGCCGAATTCCCAGAGGATGCTCGCTGACGACCGCTCCGCTGCCCTGAATCTGGTGGAAGAGGCGGGCATGTTCTTTGGGATAAACCGAGTCTAGCCCACCCGCCATCGCCGCGATAGTCCGTCCGCCGCAATCCAGCGCAGCCCGGTGAGCCACTCCGTCAATGCCGAGAGCCAGCCCACTCACCACCGTGATTCCAGCAGAGGCCAGATCGCGGCTGAGGATCGCGGCCGCCTTCCGCCCGTAGGCGGTAGGGTGGCGTGTGCCAACGATAGCGACGGCGCATTCGTCTTCGGGCCTTATATCCCCAATGTAATATAGCACCGGCGGCGGGTCGGAAATCTGCTTCAGGCGGGGCGGATAGCCGTCAACGTTCCAATTGACGGCCGTAACTCCGGCCCGAACCAGCGATTCCATGCCATCATCAGGATCCAAGCGATCCCGGCCTGCGACAATCTCTTGCGCGGTACGGGAATCCAGACCGGCGTCCCGCAACTGAGACAGACTGGCCCGCCAAGCGTGCTCCAGACTGCCAAAATAAGACTCCAGCCTGCGGAAACGGGCTGTACCCAATTGAGGAATAGCACTCAAGGCTATCCAGTATTTAAGGTCTTCCATAGACAGGATTCTAGCATAAGGCAAAAACGGCCAACAACGCACACAGCCAGGCCGTGGCGGATTGGTTCTTCATTTTCAGAAACCGGACTGTCCGGCAAGCCGCCAAAGGGGATTGCGAAAACCCCGCAATTCCCGTTTTTGCGGGGATGTCGGAAAGGACAGGGGCTAATAGAAAGGACAAGCGGAGTTTCGCAATTTTCTCTTCGTTGCGGCATTCGTTGACAAGGCAAATCGGGCGGTGTATAGTCCATTAACTTAGACCTCCGCAAAGAATCCGGCTAGGGCGTTGGGCCGTGTTGCCCGGAAACGCAAAACCGCGTCCCCGTCCCCCCTAGGGCGGCAAGTCCAGCAGGGTCAGCCGGGTCTCCGAAGGAAGCAATCTGCAAGCTGTCATGACCGCGCCGCTCTACATCCCGGCACAAATCGGGATATGCTCCCCTTTTCTCTGGCAGCCTTTTCCTTTTCCTATTGAACCCTCCTTCCTTGCGGTCGTCTGCCAATTTTTTCGCTCCTCACAGTGAGATGGGAGGACTCCCCACTATGCAAATGCGTGATTTCGTCGTTCGGTTCGCCGGTGAAGGCGGACAGGGTGTCGTAACGTCCGCCGAAGGCTTGGCCCAGTCGTCAACCCAGGTCGGTTATCACGCCCTGACTTTTGCCACTTTCCCTTCGCAAATTCTGGGCGGCCCAACTTGGACGCAGGCCCGCATCTCCGTTGACCCGGTTCTGGCTCCCGGTGACGATGTTGACGTCTTAGTGGCATTCAATCAGGAAGCCTACGACAACCATTTTTCCGAAGTGCGCGAGGACGGGGTCGTCCTCTTCAACTCCACCGAGTTTCAGTTGGAAGGAGACCCAAGGGCTTTCGGGCTGCCGATCGAGGAGCTGGCCCGATCCACCGGCAACAACCGCGCCGCCAACATGGTCATCATGGGCGCTCTGGCTCACTTGGTGAATATGCCCCACGAATACTTGGAAGAGTTCGTGGAACAGCGTTTCAACCGGGGGCGCGAAGGCGACGATGAGGTTATCCGCTCCAACATTCAGGCCCTCCGCCTGGGGCGGGAACACATCGCCCTGAGCGGCTTCAACTTGGGCGACCTGGCTCCGGCCAAGACGCCGGGATACCAGCAGTTGATGATAAAGGGAAATGAGGCCCTGTCGCTGGGCGCCATTGCCGGCGGGCTGGATTTTTATGTCGGCTACCCCATTTCCCCAGCCACTCCCATACTGCTCTATATGGAGCGCAACCTGGTAGGCAAGAATCGGTTCGCCTACCAAGTAAGTTCGGAAATCGAATCCATCACCGCCATACTTGGCGCGGGCTATGCCGGAAAGCGGTCAATGACAGCCACCGCCGGGCCGGGCGTCTCGCTCATGAGCGAGGGGCTAGGACTCAGCTGGGTTGCAGAGATACCCTTGGTGGTGGTGAACGTTCAGCGCGGCGGCCCGGCCACAGGACTCCCCACCAAGACCGAGCAATCCGACCTGATGAGCTGTATGTTCCCGGCCCACGGCGACGTGCGGCTGCCAGTCATCGCCGTCGGGACGGTGGAAGAATGCTTCTACGGCGCGGTCAAGGCCATCGAATGGGCCGAAAAATACCAAGGCCCCGTGATCCTGATGTCCGAGATGGCGCTGGCCGAGCGTGCCCAGAACATTCCCAAGCCTGATCTGAGCAAGGTTGAGCCGGCCAAACGCTGGGTCTACGAAGGCAATAACGGCTACCAGCGCTATGAGGGTTTCGAGTTGTCTCCCATGCCATTGCCCGGCGGGCCTGGCGCCTACGTAGCCAACGGGAGTGAGCACGACGGAATCGGAGACACGACTCACCTCCCAGAGCGTCATATCCAAATGACGCAACGGCGCTTTAGCAAGATAAAGCTGCTGGAAGAAGAAGACTACGAAAGGGAAGGCACGGAGCACTCCGTCGCCGTCTTGCCTTGGGGCGGGAGCAAGGGCCCAACCAGAGAGGCGTATGACATCCTCAAGCGGGATGGCGTGCCGGTAAGCTGGTACTACACTATGTTCCTGAACCCAATGCCTCCCAAATTGCTGGAAGAACTGAAGCGGAAAGACTTAGTGATCATCCCGGAGCTTAACTACCAAGGGCAGTTCTCCAGCATTCTCCGGGGTTTGGGTGTCAAAGCCGAATCCATCACGCAATATACCGGGTTGCCATTCAAGGCTCGCACCCTGGTGGAGCAGATTACCGAAATGACCAACTCCCGGTTAGCGGAGGCTGTTGCAGTATGAGCAAGAAGAACCCGGAATACGATTTCAAGTGGTGCCCCGGCTGCGGCGACTTCGGAGTGCGGCGAGCGCTGGAATTCGCCATGATTGACCGGCTGGAAGAAACCGGCCTGCCCATGGAAAACAATGTGGTAGTGGCCGGTATCGGCTGCTCCGGCAACTTGGTGCACCTGCTGGAAGGTGACCAGCCCTATGGTATGCACGGTATTCACGGCCGCTCCCTGCCCATCGCGCTGGGCGTCAAGATGGCCCGCCCGGAGCTGAACGTGGTGGTAGTGGCCGGCGACGGCGACTTCCTCAGCATCGGCGGCGAGCATATCGGGCCGCAGGCCGCCCGCAACGTGAACATCACCGCCGTGGTGATGGACAACGGCGTCTACGGCCTGACCAAAGGACAGAGCTCGCCCACCACCAAGCTGGGCGTAATCACCAGTTCCACGCCCTACGGGAAAATCGAGAGCCAGATAAATCCGCTGGAGCTCTATCTGACCCTGGGCGTTTCCTACATCGCATCGGGGTTCTCCGGTCAACCGCGTCCTCTGTCTCAGCTCATCAAGCGCGGCATGGAGCATCCGGGGTTCTCCATCGTTCACGTGCAATCACCCTGCACTACTTACAACGACACTTTCGAGGAACTGAAAGGCAATCCGCGCAAGGGCATCGAGCCGACACTGTGGGATGTGCCGGAAGATCATGACCTCAGCAGCAAGAGCGCGGCATACGACCTGCTACAGCGCAGCGGTCTGCCCGTGGGCGTGGTCTACCACGACGAGACACGGCCCGCGTTGGAACAGCGCGTAGAGCATATTTGGGACACGGCCCGCACCCGCTCAACTGAGGAGTTGATGGCGGCCTTCGAGTTCTAGGCCGGCAATCGGATGGATACAACAAACGGAATCCCCGCTGAATCGCGGGGATTCCGTTTGTTTGGCTTACACGTTAAGCGTCGGGAAGGAACGATCAGGCTGAGGTTCCGTATTCCGGCTGTTCTTCCAGGTCCCGGTACTTGGAGGGACACTTGACCAGAATTTCGCTGGCCTGGAAAAGTCCGTCTCCATTGTAGCTGCCTTCCAATATGATTTCCGAGTGAGGGTTGAAGAATAAGTCGGGCAGAACGCCATCATAGGTGGCAATCAACATAGCGGAGCCGGAGCTTGCACCCTCCTTGTCGGTTATCTGAAAGCGGGATAAAGTTGATTTCTCCGGGCGGTCAAAGGTGCCTTCCACCAGCTTGCCAGAGACCCGCACCATCTGGCCGTCCTCAATATCCTGCACCGCCTGTTTGTCATTGAACTCGCTGACGGTCAGAAAATAGCGCGTGTTTTCGCCAAAAGCGGCCCAGATCATAAACGTAAGGGCCAGCGCCACCACCACCGCTATAATGACGAAGCGGGTGCGGTGTGAGCGGCTCTCAGGGATTTCGGTATTCTGCGCTTCTGCGCCTGGCGCTGCCAATCCAACCTCCAACAAGTACCAAGTTGATTGTGACAATAATAACAAATCACGCCCAGACTGCCAACGCAGGCGACGCTCCTTGATTCACGAAAGGGCGGACAATGCTGTCGCAGTAAAAGGCTTGGAAAAAAGCTACCAGGACTGGCCGGTGTTATGGGAACTGGACTTGACTGTCCTGTGGGGAGAGTCCTTGGCCCTTTTCGGGGCCAACGGCGCAGGCAAGACCACCTTGCTGCGAATCCTGTCTACCAGCCTCCGGGCCGACGCCGGTACGGTAACAGTCGCGGGCTGGGACCTGCTTCGCCAAACCGCCGAGGCGCGCCGCCGCATCGGAGTCGTGGGGCATCGCAGCTTCCTGTACGAAGACCTGACGCCTCGGGAGAATCTGACATATTATGCCCGGCTCTATGGCGTTAGCGACCTGGAAACACAGGTGAACGCCGCCTTGGAGCGAGTCGGACTCAGCAACCGCGCCGGCCACCGGATCCGCTCCCTCTCCAACGGGATGCAGAAGCGGGCCGCTATTGCCCGCGCCATCCTGCATCAACCCGACGTGCTGCTGCTGGACGAGCCGGAAGCGGGCCTTGACCGCGATTCGCGCCGGATGCTGGGCGAACTTTTAGCCGAGTGGACCGCCGGAGGCCGCTCTGTAGTCCTCACTACTCACGACATCGAACTGGGGCTGGCCTGGGGCGACCGCGCCGCCGTGCTCACCGGAGGCCAGGTGACTTTCCCATCGGACGCCGCCGGTGGAATACAGCAGGCACTATCCGAGCATACCACCCCAGGTGGAGCGCCCTCCCCCGGAGGACAAAGAAATATCTTGAACGGGAGCGCGCTGTGAAAGTCTCATCTGCATCTACAACCACCGAAAAGTCTACTTCATTAGAGGTAGATATCTCGGACGGGAGCGCGCTATGAAAGGGCTGCTGTGGCCGATAGCGACAATGGTGTGGAAGGACATTATGCTGGAGGTCAGGTCGCGGGAGCTGGTGGTGTCGGTTATCGTCTTCGGCCTGCTGTTGGCAGTGGTGTTCAGCTTTGCCCTGCGCCCCTCGCCGGGTCAGGCGACAGCCCTGGCCCCCGGCATCTTGTGGGTATCCTTCGCCTTCGCCGCAACCCTCGCAATGAACCGGGCCTTCGTCCGCGAACAGGAAGCCGGGGCATTGGAGGGGCTGTTGGTTTCGCCGGTAAGCCGCGACGCCATTTTTTTGGCGAAGGCGGCCACCAGTTTTATCTTTATGCTGCTGGTGGAAGCGGCGCTGCTTCCTGCTTATGCGGTAATGCTGCAATTTTCCGCGCTGTCATGGGCCTTGGGTGCGGTGATCCTGCTGGCGACTCTGGCTTTCGCCTTGATTGGCACCCTGTTCTCGGCTATGGCGGCACAGACCCGCTCCCGGGAAATAATGCTGCCGGTGCTGTTTTTCCCTATCATAACGCCAGTTATCATCGCGGCGGTGGCCGCGTCCAACCGGGCCGTGGGCGGCGAGACATTCGTGGGGCTGGGCCGCTGGCTGCTCCTGATTGGCGTATTCGACGCCCTTTTTCTGGTAGTATGTCCATGGCTATTTTCGTTCATCGTAGAGGATTAACCGTTCATCGTAGAGGATTAACAAGGTAGAGGATTAACAAGATTTGGCGAATACAGACAGAATCGCCCAACGGCCCGGAGCATACGCGGGAACGAAACCGGGCTGGCGTCTCACCCGGCGGTCGGTTATCGGCATAATCTCAGCCGCGCTGATGCTGGTCACTTTGTACCTGATTTTCATGGTTGCGCCCACCGACGCCAACTTGGGCAACGTACAGCGCGCCCTCTATATTCACGTCCCCATCGCCGTAATATCCCTTTTGGCCTTTATCATAGTCTTCGTCGGCAGCGTAATGTACCTGCGAAAACGGAACAGCCGCTGGGACAACATGGCAATGGCCGCCGGGGAAGTAGGCTTCGTATACGTCTCGCTGGCCCTGATTACGGGCATCCTCTGGGCCAAGCCAATATGGAACGTCTGGTGGACCTGGGAGCCGCGCCTGACTCTTACTCTGGTTCTGTGGCTCATCTACGCGGCCTACCTGATGGTGCGGGCCTTTACGCCCAACCGCACAAAGGCCGCGGCTTTCTCAGCAGTGGTGGGAATCATCGGCTCTGTTGACGCATTCCTGGTATATTTCGCGGTGCAGTGGTGGCGTTCCATTCACCCGCCGCAGGTGGTGGGGCCGCTGGCTGAGAGCGGTTCGCTCAGCGGCACCATGAATATGGTTCTGATGGTGTCATTCATCGCATTCCTGTTCTTCACCGTCTGGCTGGTGCTGGAGCGAATGGCAGCGCTGAACGCTGAAGACGACTTGGGGCGAATCCGGTTCGAGATGCGGCGGGATGGCCGCTTCACAGGCGCTTAAGAAGTCCCGACAACTGCCAGTCGAGTTACAAAAATGCTTCCGCTGTTACAAACCGGCCTGCCGCCCTCCAATCTGTCATACCTCATAGCCGCTTTTGTGGTGACCGGCGCGGTATTCCTTGGATATATCTTCTTCGTCTTCCGGCGCCGACAGGAAACTCAGAGGGAGATCAACCGGCTGCTGAGTACAACGGAGGAAAATGATGGCGCCGGGCAGGAACAACCCTGACCCGGCGTCTGGACGCCGCCTGCCTGGAGCAGGCCATTTCCGGACAAGGAATCACCCTTGCCTTAGCCCTCTCTCAACAAGCAGGGAACTTTCGCGGGCTTGAAACATCAATTATCCGGCGGGATCATAGCCCTGGTAGCGGTCGCGCAACACTTTCTTGTCGAACTTGCCCACGCTGGTCTTGGGAATTTCGTCTATGAACACCACGTCGTCAGGGATCCACCAGGGCGCGAAACGAGGCCTGATAAACTCCAGAACCTCGCTTTTCTGAAGGGAATCCCGGTACTCCGCGTTTGCCACCACGCAGGCCAGCGGACGCTCCTGCCAAGTCGGATGCGGAATGGCGATGACCGCCGCCTCCAGCACGCCCGGGTGGGCAATAATGGCGGTTTCCAAGTCTACGGAGGAAATCCATTCCCCGCCGCTCTTCACCATATCCTTGACCCGATCGCCTATCTGGATGTTCCCAAAACGATCCACTGAGGCAATGTCTCCGCTGTGATACCAGCCGTCAATAAATGTCTCCCCGCTTCGCGGGTCGTTGTAGTATTCGGCGGCAATCCAAGGGCCCCGGAAAAGCAGCTCGCCGCGCTGTTCGCCATCCCAGTCCAGATCAATCCCATTTTCGTCTACCAGGCGCATCTCCACGCCATACACCGGGGCACCCTGCTTGCCTTGCTCCGCCAACCGCGCGTCGCCTTCCACCCCGTCCAATTCGCTGGGCAAACGGTTGTAGGAAACCAGGGGCGCGGCTTCGGTCATTCCATAAGCCTGAATCAAGTCAACGCCCAGCCGCTCCTTAAAGGCCTGAATCATGCTGACAGGCACAGCAGAACCGCCGCTCACCACTGCCCGAAGGCTGGAGAGGTCGAACTCTTCCCCAGTGCGAGACAGGAAGTCCAGCATCCCGACCCAGATAGTGGGAACACCCAAGCTGATGGTAACCCGCTGCTCGCTAATCAGACGGCAGACGGCGGCCGGGTCAGGGCGAGCGCCGGTCAGCACCTGAGTCGCGCCGGTCATTGTGGCCGAGTATGGCACGCCCCAACTGTTGGCGTGGAACATCGGAACCACAGCCATCACCACGTCGCGCTCGCGCACTCCGGCGGAGTCGGCGCTGCACTCCATCATTGCGTGCAAAATCTGGGCTCGATGAGTGTAGATGACGCCCTTGGGCCGTCCGGTGGTGGCCGACGTGTAGCAGAGGCCCGCCGGGTCATTCTCGTCCAACGGCGGCGACTCGTATCTGTCCGATGCGGCGTCCATCAGTTCTTCGTAGATGTGGGCCGACGGCAAGGAGGTCTGGAACCCGGAATCGCCAGTCATAATCACGAAATGCTCCACGTTCTCCAGCCGCTGCGCCAACGGCTCGAGGATGGGAACGAGGTCGGGATCAACCAGCATCACCTTGTCGCCGGCGTGATTGACGATATAGGCCAGGTCATCAGGCGAAAGGCGTATGTTGGTGGTGTGGGTGACCGCGCCCATGGCAGGGGGCGCGAAGTAAGCCTCCAGATGCCGGTAGGTGTTCCAGCCGAAGGTGCCAACCCGGTCGCCCTGGCCCACGCCGAGACCGGCCAGCGCGTTGCATAAGCGGTTCACCCGCCCCTTCAGGTCACGGTAGGTGTAGCGATGAACACCGTCTTCTTCGCGGGTGATAATTTCCTTCCTCGGAAAATAGGTGTCAGCGCGGGCCAAAAGCCCAGGAACCAGTAGCTGGTAATTCATCATATCCCCTTGCCTCCGTCGCTGGATTTGCTGGCGGTTCCCTCTCCCCGACCCTCTTTACTGGAGGAGAGGGGTTTCAGGCGGACATTATGTTGACTCCATTTTCCACGGCCAAAGCCTGTCCCGTAATATATGACGCCGCTGGCGAGGCATGAAAGACGCAGAAGCAACCCGGCTCCACTAGTTCGCCCAGCATAACCTGTCCTTTTGCCTGCGCCTGCGGGACTGACAGACCTGCGCGGGCATCTGATCCGGAGCTGCCGGGGGCGCGGCGTTGACGCGCGCCTCATAGGGTGCCCCTTCTTGAGCCGAACTTCCGCGTACCGCATCACCCTTGCTTTGGCGGCGCCGCAGGCGCTGGGACCGGCCCTCCCGCGGAACGGCGCGAGCCATGATATGCCATTCCTACTCACCCATTCCCGGAGTCCGTCGGGCGGATCGCCGCCGGCTTTCAGATCGCGTCGCCGGTACAGTTTACCGGCGTGTCCCCTTGCCCAAACCCCCGGCCGGCCCCAGACATCAATACCTTATGGCCTCTTATGACCTTATGGCCTCTTATGTCAAATTGCGGCAGGCTCATAGATTAGCTCCCTCCAGTCATCCCAGAATGTGGGCGACGCCTTGATGACGGCAGACTCGTCCCGCGGCTCCCGGCGGAACTGACACCCGGTCACCGGACAACGAAAACACTCCGGCGTTCTGGTACAGCAGACCTGCCCATGCAGTCGCAGTATCTCGTGAATGTCCACCATCGCAATGAACAAGTCCTCAAACTGTTGATGGCGTGTACGATAAACGCATTTTAGACCCTCGCGCAATGGCGCGGCCGTACTTTCTTTACCTTGAAGGCCAAAGACCCGTCCCAACACCCGGACGCAATTGGCATCCAGGGGCAGCGCTTCCTCTCCCCATCCGTAAGCGAGGACGCATTCGGCGATTTTGTCGCCGACGCCCTTGATTTGCAGTAGCGCATCCCTTTGCCGGGGAACGCCCTGAACCACCGCCTCAGCCATTGAGACCACGCAGGGCAACTGCCCGGCGCGGACGATGCTTCGGGCCTGTTCCGCCACGGCATCGCGCCCACCCTGAGCCGCCGACAGGGTTGGGGCGTCTGGGAAACGCCGGAAGAACTGACGACACATATCCACCAACAGCGCATCCCTGGTGCGGGCGCTGAGTCCGAACAGCACCAGCGTCCGGTACGGACTGCGGCGGCGGCCCGTTTCCGGCCAGAGGGCCGACTCCCACGTAAAACCGTGGTATGCGGCCTTCAGTTCCGGCAACAGTTGCAAGATTCGATAATCCGGCAATGAGGCCATTCTCAACCCTTCATTTTGACGTGGATGGGCGACGCAGGTATCATTTGGCGGGCGCAAGCCCATTTTACTATTTCTGCGGAATATATTCTTGTTAGTAGCAGGAGGAACGCAAATGAAGGCAGTATTCATTAACGAGCATGGCGGGACCGACAAGCTCATCTGCGGGGATCGCCCCGAACCGGAGGTTGGCCCCGGCGAGGTGATGCTGCGGGTGCGGGCCAGCGCTCTTAACCACCTGGACTTGAACCTGCGGGAGGGGCGCACCTATCGCGGCCCGCTGCCCCGCATCCTGGGCTGCGACATCGCCGGCGAGGTGGCGGCCATCAGCCCAGCGGCCAATACTTCGCTGAAGATTGGCGACCGCGTAATTCTCAACAACCGCGTGGCCTGCGGCTCCTGTCATAACTGCCAGATGGGCCAAGACCAGAATTGCCCCAACCAGTTGCGGCTGGGGGTAGACCTGGACGGAGGCCACGCCGAATACATCACGGCCCCGGCCATTAACGCCCACGTTATTCCCGGCAGCATGGACTTCACCGAAGCGGCGGCCCTGCCCATCGCAGCCCATACAGCGTGGCACTGCCTGGTTACGCAGGCGCAGATTCGCCCGTGGGACGATGTGCTGGTGCAAGCGGCGGGCAGCGGCGTGGGCAGCATGGGAATCCAGATCGCCAAGATGATGGGCGCGCGGGTTATCACCACCGCCGGGAGCGAGTGGAAACTGGACCGGGCGTTGGAGTTGGGAGCCGACGAGGTCATCAACTACAACGAAGCGCCGAAGTTCAGCCAGAGGGTGCTGGAGCTTACCGGCGGGCAAGGGGTGGACCTGGTGTTCGACTGCGTAGGCGCCTCAGTGTGGGAAGAGAACCTGCTGTCTCTGAAAGCGGGCGGGCGGCTGGTCATCACCGGGGTCACCAGCGGGGCCACCTCAAACCTGAACCTGTCGCTATTACAGAGCAAGCCCCTGCACCTGATGGGCAGCGGTGGCCGCAGCAACCGCACCTTCGCCGACTTTATGAAGGTGGTTCATCACGGCTCGATACACGGCATAGCGGGCCGCATCTTCCCGCTGGAAGAAGTCGGCGCAGCGCACCAGGCCATGGCCGAACGCGACTTCTTCGGCAAGATTGTCATCGAGAGTTAAACGGCGAATGCCTCCCTGATAAGCGCAATGGCTTCTCTCTGCTGCTCGGTAGCCAACGGCTAGGCCGCAAGGTAAAATCCACCTGCCAACAAGCGCATCACAGCAAAGGAGCAATCAATGAAAATCGCCCGCTATGAGGCTCACGGACACATTCACTACGGCGTTGTGGATAATGACAACGTCGCCGCCATAGACGGCAACCCCCTTGGGGAGTTCACCGTGACCGACCACGTCCACAAGTTGTCAGACGTCAAACTGCTGGCGCCGGTGGAGCCGGGCAAGATTCTGGCCATGGGACTGAACTACACCAGCCACATCGGAGACCGGCCCGCGCCCGAGTACCCAATGATTTTCCACAAGACGCCCACTAGCGTCATTGGCCCTGGCGACACCATCATTCGCCCCAAAGAAATCCAGCGGTTCGACGCCGAGGGAGAGATGGTAGTGGTCATCAAGGACACCTGCCGCTACGTCAGCAAAGAGGATGCCCTGAATCACGTCCTCGGCTACACCTGTGGCAATGACGTATCGGCCCGCGACTGGCAGCGCAAAGACCGCAACGAGAACAACTCAGACTGGTGGCGCGCCAAGTCCGCCGACACCTTCTCACCCATGGGCCCTTGGATAGAGACCGAAGTTGACCCCGCGAATCAGTGGCTCCAAACCCGTGTCAATGGAAACGTTGAGCAAGACCAGAGCACCAAGGACATGATCTTCGACGTGCCAACGATGATCGAGTTCATCACCAAGTACGTGACTCTCAACGCCGGCGACTGCATCTACACCGGCACCCCCGGCACCACGCAGAATATGGGCGACGGCGCCATCTGCGAAATAGACATCAGCGGCATCGGAGTGCTGCGCAACCCGGTAAAGCTGGAGGCGTAACGGGAGAATCAGCGCAACCGGGGATCAGGCTGTTGACTTGGAGGCGCCGGCGGCACTAACAACCACCGGCGCTTATTCCAAAACTGGAACCAAGGATACTATGACAAAATATCTGCTTTTGGCGGCGGCCTGTGCACTTCTGGCAAGTGTGGCGTGTTTCACCCCGGGAAATTCGTCTCCCACCAGCATCCCAACTCCCAGCGGCCCAGCGCTGAGCGTAGAGGAATACACCAAAGCCTGTTACTCATCTTACGAAAAAATGTTGAATAAGCGAGACTGCCCCACCACCTAAAACCAGATGCGACGGTTTATATTGGAGTTGCAGGAACTCATACCTCCACGTTCTCTAGAGAAATTTCACTTCGCATATCTGGCAGCGTGGGAAAAGACGGCAGATGAGGTCCTTTCCCTTGCCGCTAAAGAAATAGTGGAAGCAAGCGCTCAGATCTGACAACTGGATGACGAAACTTACGCAGCCTTTATGCGGAGGGCTGCTTGCGGTTTTGACGAAACCTTCACGTTGCCATAGATTTATGAAACGGTTGCCAAGCTACACATCATAGACTTAATTTTCAGCTCTGCCCTCGCCTAACCCAGCCCCACCCCGCTCGCCACGCAGCGTGCCGCCCTCCCCTGCATTGCCTCCGCAAACCTCGGCGGCCTGCCGCGAAATCGCCGGTCGCGGCTGACTGAAATAATTCTCCCTGATAACCCTCCGCTCTCGTTGAACGCCAGACGCACCGCAAAATCCTGCACCAGAACCTCCAGCGGGCGCGCTACTGCTGTCCGGTTAACCCGCTGCTACATCCGAGAAATAATCCGGACCTCCCGCCCAAGAATACTCTCTTTCCCACTGCTCCCCCAACAACCCTGCCAGCCCAAAGTTCCCACAGGAAGTTACTATAGGGCGCTCAAGCCAGGAATTATTGTCTCCCGGAAGGCGTCCACCTCGGGCCGGGGCATCTCGTAACCACCCTCTTGAGTGTGGGTGGGAAAGATGAAAACATGATTGATGCCCGATTCGTCTCTGGCCCGCTTCAGTCTCGCCAGGCATTCCTCAGGTGTGCCAAACAGACCGAAGGCATCGCATATTTCGTCCGCCTGCGCATCGCCGATGCTCTCAGGGACGAAATCGTCGGCCAGATCTATGTCGGCCTCTCTCAACCAGAATAGGTTGGAGTCGCTGGGGTATTTCAGATACGGCTGGCCGGGCCGGAACCACTGTTGCGGAAATCGGCGGGCGGACGGGCCGTCATCAGACACTGTAGTTGGGGTGATAAAGATCGTCTGGAAACCGTCCAGGCTGCGTCCGGCCCGCTCCGCTCCAACTTCCAATCGGCGGCGAACCGCGCCGACCGCTTTGGGATGAAGGCCGGCAAGCAACAGGGCGCCGTCGGCAACTTCCCCGGCCAACTCCACCATTCGCGGCCCGGCGGCAGTCATAAATACTGGTGTCGGCCGATTGCTCAAATTACGGAGCCGGGTTTCCACTCCATTGAATTCCACCTGTTCGCCCCGCAGCAAGCGACGAATGGTCAGGACAGCCCGGCGCATGGCCTGCACTGTGGCCCGGGGCTGGCCAATGTTGCCAACAGCCAGGTAGCCGGGGCCCACGGTCAGGCGTATCCGCTCCGGCGCGATTTCCTCCAGAGAGTGGGACAGCGAGGCCAGAACCATCGGATGTCTGGTGACCGGGTTGGTGGTTGCCGGGTACAGGGTGATATGGGAAGTCCGCTCGGCGGCCAAGGCCAAGGTGAGAAAAACATCTCGCCCGCTGTGCTGATGGTCGTGGACTCCAACTCCGGAAAATCCGGCAGCCTCGCATCCTGCGATGAAATCGGCGGTCTCCTGGAGCGGCAAGCCCACAGGCACTCTGATATCCACTTCCATAGAACTCACCTACTTTCAGTCCAGAGATGGGCAAACCGGCTGGCCACCACCTGCTCGTAGGCTGCGTCGCCGGAGAGCAGTCCGATATTCCGGGAAAAATCGTTGAGGTTGGCTACCGAGTTAGGAGAAATTCCGGCAGTGTAGTAAGGAGTGTCCCGCCGAACCAGACCTTCGATTAGTGCGGCCTCATCGGAAGGGAAAAGCCGTTGGCCAACCTCGGCAGCCCGGGACGGATCAGTTCGCAATGCCTGTTGCGCCTCCACCACCGCACGCACCGCTCTTTCCACGCTGTCCGGAGAGTCCTCAATCAGCCCGTCGGCAGCTACCAGCGCCGGAAAGGTATAATCCCTAGCTGCCGGCGGACCAAGTCCTCGCCGCGGGTCAAGGGTCACGTTGCCTATCCCGCTCCGCACCGCCACCTCGGCGCCCATCGCGTTGGCCCAAAACCCGTCTATTGCGCCTTCCTCCAGGGCTTGAGCGGCATGGATACCGAAAGACACGCCTGCTCCGCCACTACCGGGTACCGGAGCCAACTCCACCCTGTCTCGCGCCGGGTCTACGCCAGCCTCGGCCAGCAACCGGCGCAGCGCGGCGTCAGGCCCGGGGGCCGCTCCGATGCGCAGACCCTTGACCGCTGCAACGTCCCCTGGCTGAACCCCCAGGCTGGAACGCAACACCAGCAACCAGAAGGTATGTTGGGACAAAGCGGCCAGCAACTTGGCGCCCTGCCAGCCGGGAAAGGCCGACAGGGTGGCGTGGGCAGGCCCGGCCACAAAGTCTACGCGGCGGTCCCGCAGCGCTTCCATGGCCTTCCCCACCGGAAAGATCATCTCCAACTCCACATCTATTCCTTGGGACTGGAAAAACCCTAGCTCTACGGCTGCCACCGCCGGAAAGTATGAGTTGGACACCAAATCGGGTACTGCGATGCGCATTTGAGTATTCTCCTGACTTCCGGGCGGGATTCAGGTACAAGGTTGGGCAATTTTACCATCGTTCCCGCATCCGATATTGTCAGCGGAAGAGCCGCCGGAATGAAGCGGGGCGCGAAATAGGGAACTCCGGCACATCCCTGCATTGTGGGCTGCGCAACCAGGGCTGCCTCTCAGCATCCAGTCCGCCGGCGGGCATTTGGCGGATGCTCTGCTGGTCCAAGTAGGCCGCCCGGCAGTCTCGACGGTGAGGCGCCAAGATATAGGGTGAGGCCGTCGCCAGGATATAAATAGAGGCTCTCGGCGTTTAACGGTGATGGAGTCCGTCGCAAAGCGCTCAGATCAGGCGAAGGTTTTGCAGAAGGATCGGAGGAGGGCGCGAGCGCTACACGCCCAGTATGCCTAGAACGGTGGCGGTTAATTCTCAGTGCTTGGGGCGGCCGTCCCGGCTCGCCTGCGAGTCATACAGATCGGTCAAGCCCCATATATTGGGAGCGTTCATGACGGCGCCAATAGTATTGCCGTATTCTGCGTAGATACAGGTACTTGCGCGGCTTCCCTCGCGCCTTTGCCGTAACCATCCTCTTTGCTCCGACTTCCTGAAGGGAGCATCCCGTTAAACTAGTTGGCGCTGTCCGGTCTGCGTCCACCAAACGCAACATACCCTCGTACCCATTGCCGGAATTACGTCCGTTGGTGTCGCCGTCTCTCCACCGTACAATCAACCAGGGCAAACCGGGTGGAAACCCAAGTTCCCGGTTCCCCAGCAGGGTGGATCGGCCCCGGGCTAACTCCCTGGGAGACAGCACACCGCCCGTGGTTCGGGCGTCGGACAGCCGGTGATGGAGTCTACGCCCCGTATTTATATTGGGAAGCCCTTCCCTTAAATAACGTTACTCGAACACCGGGCTTATCTGAATTGTCTCGGCGCGGCTGGGGCCGGTTGAGATTATCTGAACGCGACACCCGGCCAGTTCCTCAATACGGCGGATGTAGGCCACTGCGTTGGCGGGGAGTTGGCATATCTGGGTGGCGCTGGCCGTCGGCTCGTCCCACCCCGGCATTTCTTCGTAGACCGGCAGGCAGCGAGACAGCAAGGACGTGTTGGCCGGGAAGCGGGAGACTTCTTCGCCGTCGGCACGGTAGCCGACGCATATTTTCACCGCCTCCAAGCCGTCTAGGATATCAAGGCGGGTCAGCACCACGCCAGTGAAGCCGTTAACTAATCGGCTGTACCTGGCAGCCACCCCGTCAAACCAGCCAATGCGCCGCGCCCGTCCGGTGGTCGTGCCGTACTCTTGGGCGATATTTCGTATCTTATCTGCGGTGGCGCCGTCCATCTCCGAGGGCATTGGGCCACTGCCGACCCGGGTTGAGTAGGCCTTGAACACGCCCAGCACTCCCCTGATGGCCTGGGGATTGAGGCCAAGACCGGTACAAGCGCCGCCGATGGAAGGCGACGATGAGGTGACATAGGGATAGGAGCCGTGGTCCAGGTCCAGCAGGGTTCCTTGGGCTCCCTCAAGCAGCACCCGTTTCCCCAAGTCCAGGCGGTCCTGAACAATCTCCTCGGTAGGGTGCGCGTATGGCTCGAGTTGCTCGGCCCACTTCCGACACTTGGCCTTCACGTCATCCAGAGACAGCGCCTCGCCGCCGTAGATTTTCGTGATGAGCGCGTTCTTCTGTTCCAAAACACTCTTCAGCTTGGGGGCCAAAGAATCCCAGTCCAGCAGGTCGCCGACACGAATGCCGGTTCGCCCGGTCTTGTCCATATAGGCTGGGCCTATGCCGCGGCCGGTGGTGCCGATGGCGTCGGATCCGCGAGCCTGCTCTTCCAGCGCATCGAGTATTACATGGTAGGGCATGATGACGTGGGCCCGCTCGCTGACGTGCAGCTTGGCAGTGTCTATGCCGCGCCCACGCAGCATCTCCATTTCCTCCAGCAGCACGTCGGGGTCAACCACCACACCGTTGCCGATGATGCCGTCGCAATCGGGCCAGCAAATGCCGGAAGGCACCAAGTGAAGCTGAAACTCCCCTTGTTCGTTCACCACTGTATGACCGGCGTTGTTGCCGCCGGCATAGCGCACGACGCTATCCACCTCCCCGGCAAGGTAATCAATCACCTTCCCCTTGCCTTCGTCGCCCCACTGTCCCCCGATAACGGCGTATGCCGGCATTCCTGACCGCCTTACATAACACAATTAGACTCAGACTGCGCCGCGCGCAGAAAGATACCGTCCCCCTGCGGGGCGCGGCAACGTAGGAGCCAAGTATACCAAAGAACCCCGCCGCACGAAAGCGCGCAATTGTTGGGCAGCGTTGCAATTTAGCTAGTTTGATTTCCAGCGTTCCAGCGAAACCTGGAATCCAGGAATCCCTTGCGCCTAAAAATACTGTTTATCCATGTAAAGAAATCATCCAGATAGGGAACGCCGCCATTGCCCGGGAAGCGTTCTGCTTCACATGCGCCTGCTTCGCGTGAATGATGGGCCTTCACTGGCCTCCTATGCCTTCGGCCTGTGCACCACAACCTCGTCGGCGTGCAGGTGGGCCAGGGTCACAGTTTCGTCGCCTTCGTCACCGTGTCCCATCACGCAGACTATGGCCCACAGCCCTTCGCGGGTCTCGCGGGCGGCGCGGTTGATCAGCTCCTCCCGGTTTTCGGAGTGCATCGTGAGCCGGACGCCGCGGACGTAGGAGGAAACTGCGGCGAGGGCCTCCGTCTCGCCGACCACGTAGTCGGCCATATTTATCAGGTCCTTGACCTGCGGCAGCAGGCGGGCCGGGTCGCCATCACCGAGGGCGGCTATGTTGAGCGCCCGCACTTGGGAGCGAAAGGCCGCGATGTACTTGCGAGTGAGGTCAATCTGGCGGGCGTGGGCGGCTTCGTGGCCTGCAGAGCGCTCCAGCAGCTCCAGCAGAGTCAGCCCGGGGAAGAAGTTGGCCGGGTTTGGTGGTGTTGACGGACGGGCCAACTGCTCCGGAGTCAACCCGGCGAGCAGGGCGCGAAACCGCTGGTGGGTGGTTTCCTGGCTCTCTAGCTCCTGGCGGAAATGCTCCTCCCTGCTGGAAAAGGGCGGCAGCATTTCCATCTCACCCCGGGCAATCTTCTCCAGCGCGTCCACGTACCGCTCCGAGTCCAGATGCAGCAGCACATCGCGCACAGACCAGCGCTGGCCCAGAAAAGCCTCCTCAGCCCCTAGCCCCTCCAGCGATCGCAACAAAATCTGATGCCCTTCATCCAGCCGGAGCAGGGCCGCATCTCGCCGTTGCAGGATTGATTTTCTCTCTTCAGGACTCAAATACTTCTCCAAGGCACGGTGTATGTCAGCTCTTGACTCAATTGTCTGAATCAGAATTTGCCGGATTTAGGGATTTTCAGAATTTGTCCAATCCGGTGAATTCTAATAATCCCGATTCAGACAAAGAAAATAGAAAGACCTAGCTCCGTGTGATTATACCCGCCGGACGGCGAGACGGCGAGACGGCAATGATACAATCGTTGTGAATCGGCTGATGATGAAGGGCAAAAGTCTACCGCTCAGCGAGTGCCTATAACGCCTTCAGGATAATTCAGAGCGAAGTGTATGCACAGTAGGAATTTGATGACCGGCGGAGTAGTTTCGGCAGCCCGGCTGCGGAGGATGCTGGACGGGCTGTCGGCAGACGCGGGCACGGGCGTTGTGTCGTCTCTATACGTCGCGCCTGGCGACAGCCCTGACCCGCGGGTGATGGCAGACACAGGCTGGGCGGCCCACATAGCCGAGCTGGGCGACAAAGTGATGCGGGATGGGTGCGGTTTTGCGGGATTGCGAGTTGACGGGCGCGGGCTGCTTATCTCGCCTCCCTTCCCTGTCACAGAAACCTTTCTCGCTACGGATTGGGACGAAGCCCCTCTGCGCCATATACTAGACGCCGGCTTCACCGTGGGCGTGGTGTTGGTGCGCCTGGGGCGGTTTTCGGTGGCGGTCTTTCGCGGCGGGGAGCTGCAAGACTCCAAGACGGATTCCCGCTACGTCAAGGGCAGGCATCACGCGGGCGGCACCTCGCAGTTGCGCTATACGCGGGTGCGCGAAGGGCAAATCAAGCGGCTGTACGACAAGGTGTGCCAAGAGACCCGCGCTCACCTTATGCCGCCCGCGGCGCAACTCGACTACCTGTTGCTGGGGGGCGAGCGGTTCACCCTCAACGGCCTGCTGAAGGAATGCCCAGCCTTGACCGCACTACAGCCCATCACGCTGAAGCGTCGCCTAAACATCCGCGACCCGAAACGTGATACCCTGCCACAAGTCGCCTCGATGCTGACTGAGAGCAGGGCCTGGGAACTGGAATTCCCCTCTTGAATATAAAAATTATTGGATGATGCGAGCATGACTCTGGGCGGTTTTGACAAGGCCGGGCGGTTGCTGGAGTTCGACCAGGTGCTGGCTCAGGTGGCGGCCTATTGCCGCACTGCGCTGGGGAAGGAGAAGGTGGCGGCTCTGGAGCCTTCCGAAGACCTGCTGGAGGTGGCGACGCGGCAGCAGGAGACCACCGAGTCCAGGCGCTACATTGACGGCGGCGGCTCGCTGGAATTCGGACCGGAGAATGACATCAGCGAGCTGATTCACCGCGCCCTTCTGGGGGGCCTGCTGCGCGGCGAGGAGCTGTACGCCGTCCGGGTCTTCGTCCGCGCGGCCCGCTACGACCGCGAAGAGCTCATCCACCCTTCAGCGCGCTCAGGATATGACCTGCCGCTGCTGTCCAGCCTTGCCAGCAACATACCAGAGCTGGGCCATCTGGACAGCGAAATCGGCGGGGCCATCAGCCCGTCCGGGGAGGTGCTGGATTACGCCAGCCCACTGCTAGGGCGGCTCAGAGCCGAATCGCGGCAGGCGCAGAACCGGCTCAACGAAATTATGGAGCGCAACCTGCGGCGATTCCAGCGGGCAGAGGTAGTCCAAGAGCCGCTCATCACCCAACGCAACGGGCGCATGGTACTGCTCATCAAGACCGAAATGCGCTACCGCGTCCCCGGCATCGTCCACGACGTTTCCGACAGCGGCGCGACAGTCTTCGTTGAGCCTATGGCGGCAGTGGACCTGGGCAACCGCTGGCGGGAAGCGCGGCTGGCCGAAGAGCGCGAGGTGGAGCGGGTATTGCGGCAATTGACAAACCGCATCGGCGATACCGGCGAAGACCTGCTGCTCGCCCTGGACATCGTGGCGCGGCTGGACATGGACGTCGCCAAGGCTCGCTACTCGGCGGCTCTGCGAGCCACGCCTCCTGTTATCGAGGATACGGAGGAAAGCCTCCTGAAAAACTCAGGGGCAACGGCGGGGGATGAGATTACCGCTTTCACGGAAATGGCGGGCGCGCCGCGCCGCCTCAGCCTAAGCCGCGCCCGCCATCCGCTGTTGCCGGGCGACGTGGTGCCCATCAGCCTGTCGCTGGACTCGGAGCGTGGCGTGCTGCTGGTCACCGGCCCCAACGCCGGGGGTAAAACCGTAGCGCTGAAGACCATCGGCCTGCTGGCGATGATGGCTCACGCCGGCCTGCACGTCCCCGCCGAGGACGCCCGCTTCCCAGGGTTTGACGGCATCTATGCCGACATCGGCGACCAGCAGAGCATCCAGCAATCTCTATCCACATTCAGCTCCCATATCACCAACCTGCTGGACATTATGCGCCGCACCACCGGCCGCTCCTTGGTGCTGGTGGACGAACTGGGAACCAGCACCGACCCGGAGGAAGGGGCCGCTCTCGCCAGCGCGGTGCTAACCCGCTTCCAGCGCATGGGCGTCTTTCTTATCGGCACTACCCACCAGCGCGGGGTGGCCCGCGCGGTTCAGGAACACCCGGGAATGGTCAACGCCAGCGTGGATCTGGACCCGGAGACTCTGGCCCCCACGTACCAGCTTACTGTCGGGCTGCCGGGCCGCAGCTACGCGCTCACCATCGCGGCGCGGCTGGGGATGCCACAGGAAATCATCGAAGAAGCCAGCGCCGGGGTATCGCCGGTTGAGCAGGCCACCGAGACCCTGCTTCGAGAGTTGCAGCAGGAACGCCGCACTGTCGAGCAACTAAAGGCGGAGGCCGAGTCATCACGCCTGGCAGCCGCCAAGCTGCAAAAAGAACTCGAAGAGCAACTGGGAGCGGTGGAGTCCACCAAGACCGAGCTGGTGGAGGAAGCCCGCCGCGAACTGCAACTGCGTACCGGCAACATCCTGGACAGGCTGCAACGGGCTGAGCGTTCCATGGAATTGGCGGCAAGGACGTCTGCTGCGCCCCTGGCGCCACATAGCCATGCGCCCGCCCCAGGCCCCGAACTCCAAGAGGAAATGCAGCATAACCGGCGTGCCATGCGCGAGGTGCAACGGGAGCTGGACGCCCCCAACTGGCAGCCCATCGAAATCAAGCGCACTCCCTGGCAGGAACGTCTGAAGAGCGGTGACCGGGTATACGTGCGGGGAATCAGCCAGCCGGTGGAGGTAATAACCCCGCCCGATTCGTCAAGCAGTTCAGCGCAAGCGCAGCGGGTGGAGGTGCTTCTAGGAACAATGCGGGCCAAAATCCCCGTCTACCAATTGCAGAGCCTGGCCCAAGGCCATCCTGCCGCTGCCCGCCAGGGCATCTACCTCGACCGCTCTGTAAGCCGCCCCGACGCCTCTCACCATTCCGGCCCCCGTCTTCCCAACGCGGATTTGGATCTGCGCGGCCTACGGGTTGATGAGGCCATCGACCGAGTAGACACTGCCCTGAACGATGCGACCTTGGATGGCGCGGCCCTGCTGCGCATCATTCACGGCAAAGGCACCGGCGCCCTGCGCCGCGCCATCCGCGAATACCTGGCCGGTCACCCGCTGGTCGAAACCTCCGCCGACGGCCAAGGCCCCGGCGGCGAGGGAGTGACGGTAGCGAAACTGCGGTAGCGGAGAGATACCAAAAACGCTATAAGAGGTAAAGTCGCTCGATATTGTTTGTAGCGGAGGTTTAAGACCATTTTGGGGAGCCATCATTCAGTCTTGAAACTCCGAAGACAGTGCGGCGGGTAGTAAATAAGAAACTGTTCCAGCAATATCAATCGAAATGAGTGTCTTCGAGGTCGCTTCGACAGTATCCCTAGACCGGGGGATATGCCGAGCTTGGGGACGCAGTCACTGCGTTATGCCAAAAACGATTGACATTCCCACGTGAATGCTATTATCCATGTCCATGCCCCCTGAACTTGTGGGTACGCAGGGCAGGGATTTCAGCCTGGCCTGAAATTAAGTATTATGATAGTAGCTGCTATAATGCCAACAACAAGGAGCACTACGTAGCCACAGCCGCAACTTCCGAATAATGCTCCCGCGAGTTTTCTGATCACTTGCTGTTTGCCTATAAACGGTGGCGGATTAAGCTTTCCCGATATGGCCGTGAACAGAGGGCGCAGGCCCCAACCGGCCCCGGCGGTAACCCCCAGCAAAAATCCGCAAGCAAATCCATACCGGCTTATTCTGGTGTCTGCCAGAGGTTACCCGCGAGACACATTAGAAATCAATCGAGAGGGGAGCATAGCTCCCCTCTCATTACGTTTTCTCTCCGCCCTTCGCGGTTGACGCCTTCCCGTTATCTAGACCGGCAGGTCTATGGTGTACTGAGACATCACCTTATCAATTTCGGAGGCGGCTTTTTCGGATGGCGGAATCAAAGGGAGACGGGGATTGCCGACGTTGAAACCGGCCTTATTCAGCCCGTACTTTACCGGAATGGGGTTGGACTCAACGAACAGTACCTTGAACATCGGGTGCATCCGGCGGTGTTCAGCGGCGGCTCCCTCAATGTCGCCCTCCAACAGCAGGCCCATCATCTGCTTAATCTGGCTGCCGATGAGGTGTGAGGCCACGCTAACCACGCCATAGCCGCCCATCGCCATGATGTAGAAGGTTTCGTTGTCGTTGCCGCTCCACACTAGGAAACCGGGCTTGGCCCCGTCTATGATACGGGCTATCTGGTCCATATCGCTACCAGCTTCCTTGATGCCAACAATGTTCTCGATTTCGCTGAGACGGATGGTGGTCTCGTGGCTCATATTCAAGCTGGTGCGGCTGGTCACGTTGTACACGATGGCCGGCAAATTGGTGCTTTCCGCAATGGCCTTGAAATGCTGGTACAGGCCCTCCTGCGGCGGCTTGTTGTAATAAGGCACGACCAGAAGCAGGCCGTCAACGCCAGTCTTTTCAGCCTCCTGGGTCAGCTCAATGCTCTCGGCGGTGCTGTAATTGCCGGCGCCGGCGATAACCGCGCCCCGGTCGCCGACGGATTCCTTGACCTCGGCGTACAGCCGCAGCTTCTCAGTAGTAGTTAGGGTCGGAGACTCGCCGGTAGTGCCTGAAACGATGACGCCGTCACTGCCGGAGTCAAGAAGGGCGTTGGCGAGCCGCTTGGCCTGTTCGTAGTCCACCTTCCCTTCGGCGTCGAACGGCGTGACCATCGCCGTAATAAGCCTGCCCAACTCAGTCATAATAGCCCCCCTTCGATTGAATATCTCGGATGCTCGCGTTCGCGCTCATTATACGCGCGGTTGACATAGCCGCAACCCTGGGCGACGTGCCTCTTCTATCCTGCGGGGGGACGTTCCCCAAATCTGATAGGAATAGTAGGCGCTCACAGTTTTGCGAAAGTCCGCGGTTTCACGCGCAAACTGATTTTAGTTCCCTATCCAGGATAATTCGGCCTAGCCTTTGTCGCATATTCTGTTTTTGCGCAAAGATGGCTTTGGCTAGTTAATTTCGTTCAGGCGGACGGGGCGATGCCCGTTTCCATTGGGTCGAATTGGACGAAAGCAACCCTCTGCTCTCGGGACTGCCGGGCTGCCTCTTCGGTGATTGCTGTTCCGATCACTACCGCTTCGGTTACGATTCCTCCAGCCAGTTCCAGAAGGTCGGCTCGTTCTCTTGCTCTGGCGACATCCTTCTCCATTACGGTAATTGACGCTTCTACCACCAAGTATGCGTCACTTCCATTTTGATCTTTGCCGGCCACAACGGCATCGGCCTGTTCCACGTTCGCAGCATCGTCTTCCGAGAAGGGTACGGAGGCATTTTCCACGGCTTCGTCCAGCACCGGGCTGAGAGCGCTGTCGGTAATCCGGTTTGCATGGTGGGCGAGGGTTGCTCTGCGCATACTGAAGTCTCTTCGAGCGATGCGGACAGCGAAGGCTACAGCCCGCCTTTGGAAATCGGATCCTGCGAGATTGCCTATTTCGCCGCGTATTCTGCCTATACTTGTTTGCATTTGAGCCTGCCCAATTTTGAGTTCAGACACGTCGCTTTCCAGCTGCGCCTGCCCAATCTTGAGTTCAGACACGTCGCTTTCCAGCCGCGCCTGCCCAATCTTGAGTTCAGACACGTCGCTTTCCAGCCGCGCCTGCCCAATCTTGAGTTCAGACACGTCGCTTTCCAGCTGCGCCTGCCCAATCTTGAGTTCAGACACGTCGCTTTCCAGCCGCGCCTGCCCAATCTTGAGTTCAGACACGTCGCTTTCCAGCCGCGCCTGCCCAATCTTGAGTTCAGACACGTCGCTTTCCAGCCGCGCCTGCCCAATCTTGAGTTCAGACACGTCGCTTTCCAGCCGCGCCTGCCCAATCTTGAGTTCGGACACGTCGCTTTCCAAGTGCTCCAGCCGCCGGTTGACGACCTCAGAGTTTTCCTTGACCGCCCTGGCGAAGTTGGCGAATTCCTCGGGCATTTTGAGCAATTCTTGGGAAAGCAAGACGCTCCGCACTGCCTCGGCCCACGCCGGGTCATCTTGGAGCACTCTGACCAAGTCTGAAATGTCGTTGATGGCGGTCATTTATTGCTCTTACTGTCTGACGTGTTCTAAGCTGACGTGTTCTAAGGATTTTATCATCTTCTTTCTTCTTGGGTGGGCTGCGCTGATTGCCGTATCCGCTCCATCTCTGCCGTTTTCGGAAGTTTTGCGCGAAGAAACGGAATGAGCGGGAACCTGCGGCTAATCGGCGTCCGCTACCACCTTTGGCCTCAAACAGCCCCGCGCCAGCAGATCCTCGGCGATTTGCAGGCTGTTAAGAGCCGCGCCCTTCCGGAGGTTGTCGGAAACGATCCATAGCGCCAGGCCATTGGGGTTGGACATATCCTGCCGGATGCGGCCCACGAACACATCGTCCTCGCCCGATACATCCCAAGGCATGGGATAGACGCCGTTGTCCGGATCGTCCAGCACGGTCAGCCCCGGCATCGCAGCCAGCGCCTCGCGGGCCTCGCCGGCGGACACGGGCCGCTCAAACTCGATATGCACCGCCGCGCTGTGGGACACGTAAATCGGCACACGGACACAGGTGGCAGAAATTTGCAGTTGTGAGTCGTGGAGAATTTTCTGAGATTCCTGGCGCATTTTCTGCTCTTCATAGGTGTAACCCGACTCCAAGAAACGGTCTATCTGCGGAATCAGGTTGTAGGCAATCTGGCCCGGCTCGCTGGCGGTAGCGCGGTGGTCGGCGTCAATAAGCCGCCCGGCCTGCTCCTGCAGCGCGGCCGTCAGCGATGCCCCAGCGCCGGAAACCGACTGGTAAGTGTCGGCGATGATGCGGCGAATGGGGCATAACTCGCGCAGAGGGTGCGCCGCCATCACCAGCGGCGTGGTGGAGCAGTTGGGGATGGAAATGATGCCCTCGTGCCACTGCACATCCTCGCCGTTCACTTCCGGCACCACCAGCGGCACCTTGGTCTCCATGCGAAAGGCCGAGCCGTCGTCAATCACCACTGCCCCGGCGGCCACAGCGTGGGGCGCCAGGAGGCGACTCACCTCGGAACTGGCCGAGATGAAGACCACGTCCACGCCCTCGAAGGAGTTCTCCGCAGCTTCCTCCACCACCAGATTCTCACCGCCGACAGCAATGCGCTTGCCCGCTGAGCGCTGCGACGCCATCAGCCGCAGGCGGGGCAGCTTCGTGTAGCGTTGCTCGACGATGCGCAGGAACTCTGCGCCCACAGCTCCGGTAGCGCCAACAACGGCGATGGTCAAGTCTTCCACAGGATACCTTCATCCTTCACTGAGAATCACCAAATACTATACCAGATGGATTACGTTGGATGCCGCAGGCGGCCAGAATGGGTGTTAGCAGTTCGGTGGCGGTGTGGGGGTAATATCAACCGGCGTCCGGTTATCCTCGGCTTAGGAAACTATCAGGTCTTCGGCAATTTCAGAGCCTTTTCAAGGCTGCTCGCCGTTTCCGAATTCACAAATAGCTGCCCCAATTTTCGTGGTTTACTTTCAGATTGAGAAGCTTCTCAATCATAACGTAATACCTATACTAGACAACCAGCGATTCCAATACCGGGAAACCCGGGAACAAAAATTCGCCGGACATATCGGATATATCCGGCGCTATAACCGGGGTCGGATGCCAATTTGGGCCCCACAGAAAACGATAACCCAGCCTTATGCAATTTCGCGCTGCCTCGCGCTATCTTCTACAGCCCCAGCACGTTCTCCAAGCCCACCACCAGACCCCGGCGGGTCACAATTTCCCGCACGCAGAGAACTACGCCGGGCATATAACAGTCGCGGCTCAGCGTGTCATGGCGCAGGGTAACGGTCTGGCCTGCTGCGCCGAAGATGACTTCGTGGTGGGCGCTTTTGCCGGGGAGTCGGATGCTATGAACGGTTACGCCGTTGATGCTGCCGCCCCGGGTCTCAGCCAAGTTTTCCTTCTCGGCCTCGTTCCGGAGAAATTGCTTCTGCCCGGCCAGGCTGTTGGCTAAAGCCAGCGAAAAGCCGGAGGGCGCGTCTATTTTCATTTCGTGGTGCGACTCCACGATGTCCACGTAGTCGAAGAAGGGAGCGGCCTGCTCGGCCAGCTTCTTCAGCACGATGGCGCCCATGGCGAAGTTCGGGGCGACGATAATGCCAACCCCGTTATCGTTAGCCAGCGCGTCAAGCTGGGCCAGGTGACCAGCGTTCAGCCCGCTCGCCCCCAGCACCAAGTTGACCTTGCGAGCGGCGGCAGTGTGCGCAGCCTCCATGCAAACGGCGGCGTTGGTAAAGTCCACCATAACGTCCGGGCGCGTTTCATCCAGAATGCCGGCAAGACTGGTAGACAGCGGCACGTCGCCAAACGGCGTAGGCAAGACGCCGCCACGATCCTTGCGGCAGACAGCGCCTACTAGCTCCAAGTCGCCTTCGCGGCAGACAGCGGCGATAGTTTCAACGCCCATTTTGCCGGTTGCGCCATGTATCACAACTCGAATCGCAGCCATCATAGCCTCCATACGGGATAATTGAGCGGAATTATTAAAAGCGAAAAGCGCAGAGAAAAACAGTCTCCCTGCGCTTCCGTATGATGTTGTCCTGAAAATCCTTAGCCGCGAGGGCCGCGTCCGCCGCCATCGAAGCGGCGCACTTGGCTTGCGCCTGGGCCGGGGGCCCGCCCACCGCCCATAGGACGCCCGCCACCGCCACCGCCGCGCCGCCCGCCACCGCTGTCATTGTTGCGGGGGCCCCGCCCGCCGCCATTGAAGCCGCTTGGCCGGCCTTCCCGGTCGCTGCCCCGTCCACCGCCACGGTCAAAGGCCGGGCGAGAATCAGGGCGAGGCGCGGAGGGGCTGTCGTCGCCGAAGAGGGCGCGGCGCGAGAGGTTAACCCGGCCTTGCGAATCTATTTCATGAATCATTACCGTGATTTCTTGGCCTTCGGTCAGATCTTCTTCCAGATCTCCCAAGTCCCCGTTGCGAATCAGGCCGTCGCGGCCAGGCACCAGCTCTATGAAGGCGCCGAAGTTGGTCAGGCGCACCACCTTGCCGGTGAATATGTCGCCCACCGCCAGCTCGCGGGTCAGACCGTCCACCCTGGACTGGGCCACTTCCAGCATGGTCTGGTCCACGCCTCCAATGGTTACCGTGCCGTCATCCTGAACGTCTATCGAGGTGCCTGTCTCTTCCTGGATGCCTCGGATGACCCTTCCGCCGGGGCCTATGAGGGAGCCTATCTTGTCAGGCTTAATCTTCAGGCGAATCATCTTGGGGGCATGGGGGCTCATCTGCCGATTGGGGGTGGTGATAACCCCGGCCATTTTATCCATGATATAGAGCCGTCCGACGCGGGCCTGCTCCAGCGCCTGCGCCAGAATTTCCTGGGTCAGGCCGGTCCACTTGATATCCATTTGCAGGGCGTTGACACCTGCCGCGGTTCCGGCGACCTTGAAGTCCATATCCCCCAGAAAGTCCTCAATTCCCTGAATGTCGCTGAGGATGGCATACTGCCCATCTTCGTCGGTCACCAGTCCCATGGCGATTCCGGCCACCGGGGCCTTCAGAGACACGCCGGCGTCCATCAGAGCCAGGGATGTGCCGCAGACACTGCCCATTGACGTGCTTCCGTTGGAGCTAAGCACTTCCGACACCACGCGAATAGCATAGGGAAACTCGTCCTCCGGGGGCAGGGCGGGCAGGATCGCCCGTTCCGCCAGCGCCCCGTGGCCGATTTCGCGGCGACCCGGCGACCCCACGCGGCGGGCTTCGCCGGTGGAGAAGGACGGAAAGTTGTAGTGGTGCATAAATCGCTTGGTGTTTTCCGGCCCCACAGTGTCCAGGGTCTGTTTCATCGCCAGCGAACCGACGGTTACAGTGGAAAGGACTTGGGTCATGCCTCGGGTGAACAGGCCGGAACCGTGGGTGCGCGGCAACACGCCCACCTCGCAGGAGATGGGGCGTATCTCTTCCAGCGAGCGTCCGTCGGGGCGTATATGCTGCTCCAAAATCCGTCGGCGCACCTCGTCGCGCATCACGCTCTTAAAGCCCTCGGAGAGAGCTTTGCCGGGGTACTCCTCAGATAGCTTCTCCGAAACCTCGTCACGCAAGGCGTTCTCGCGGGCTTCCAGCGCCACTTTGTCTAGGTTTTCCTCCAGCGCTTCGGCCAACCGGGAGCCTACCACTTCGCGGATGCTAGCGTTCAGCTTCTCGGCTGCTTCTTTATCGCCTTTGACTTCGACTTTTGGCTGACCCACACGGGCGGTCAATTCTTCGATAAGTTCGATAATCTCGGCATTCGCTTCCTGGGCGCGGCGGATGGCTTCGAGGATGATTTCTTCGGAGGCTTCGTCGCAGCCGGCCTCCACCATAATGATGGCGTCCCGGGTGCCGCTGATGACCATGCTCAAGGCGCTGGCGTCGCTTTCCTGATAGGTGGGATTGATGATGTACTGCCCGTTGTGGTGAGCAATGCGGCAGGCGCCTATAGGCCCCTCGAAGGGTATCTGCGAGATGGCCAGAGCTGCCGACGCGCCCACCATCGCCAGAATTTCCGGCGGGTTTTCTTGGTCGGCAGAGAGAACTGTCAGCGTAATCTGCACGTCGTTGTGCAGATTTTTAGGGAACAACGGGCGAATGGAGCGGTCGGTGAGACGGGAAGCGAGGATGCCATCTTGTCCTGGGCGTCCCTCGCGCCGGAAGAAGCTGCCTGGAATGCGTCCGGCGGCATACAGCCTTTCTTCGTAATCCACAGTCAAGGGCAGAAAGTCAATGTCTTCGGCACGAGGGCGGTCCGACATTACGGCGGTTGCCAGAACGATGGACTCGCCATAACGCACGGTTACTGCGCCGTGGGCCTGAAAGGCCAATCGCCCGGTTTCCAGGACCAGGGTTTCTCCTCCGATTTCACGATGAACCACTGTGGGGGTTGCAAGTTCAGTTGCCATAATAGGAAAATTTACCTCACGCAAAGGTGAGTTAGGAGGGAAGACAGCAGGGGAGGGACGTGGCTAGACGAAAAAACAACCCCGAGGGCGTCGGGGTTGCGCTGATACTAACCTACCGGCGTAAGCCAAGCTTTGTTATGAGCGTCTGGTAGCGGTTCACGTCTTCATTACTCAGGTAGTTCAACAAACGCCGACGCCTGGAGACCATGCCCTGCAAGCCGCGGCGGGAGTGAACGTCTTTGCGGTGGGCCCGCAGATGGTCCGTGAGCCGCTTAATGTTCTCGGTAAGCACTGCCACTTGAATCTCAGCGGAGCCAGTGTCCCGCTCGTTGATGCGGTACTCTCGGATGATATTGGCTTTGGTTTCACCGTCTAGCATTGGTGCGTCTTCGTTTCTCTTGCTTCTTCTTGATCTAACTTCGCCGGGATTATATCACGCCCCACAGAGGTTGGCAACCGCGGAGTGCAATGCCCTGTGTCAGCCTGTGAAACTAGCCCCTAAATTCCATTCTAATTAGAGTATAATTATTTTATGACTACAATAAACACCATTGAAGACCTCGCCAGAATCCTGAAGGAACACCCCACTTGGGCTGAAACCCTCAGGGCGTTGCTCCTCACCCAAGAGCTGCTCGACCTGCCTGCCCGGTTCGACCGGTTCATCCAAGCTCAGGAGGAAACCAACCGGCTCACCGCCGAGTTGCTGGCGCAATTGAAAGAGGCCCAAGCCGAAACCAATCAGCGGGTGACCAACCTGGAGGGACAGTTCACTAGGATGGAGGGACAGTTCACTAAGATGGAGGGCCGGTTCGCTAGGGTGGAGGGCCGGTTCACTAGGATGGAGGGCCGGTTCGGAAACTTTGAGGGCGCGCAGTACGAGCGGATTGTCCGCACCAAGGCCCTGGCCCGCTGCCACATCAACCTCGGCTTTGACGCCGCCTACGTTGCTCTCAATCAGGACGGCCTCACTGACCCGCGCCTCGCGAGCGCTATGGCCCACGCCGTCCGTGAGCGCCTTGTAACCCGGGAAGATTCCGGCGGCCTCTATGAAGCCGACCTCATCATCTCGGCGGAAGACAACCGCCACGCCGTCTTTGAAATCTCTCTCACAGCAGACGCCGGCGACATCCAGCGGGCCAGGCAACGGGCCGACATCCTGGAGACCGTCACCGGCGGAGCTGTAATCCCGGCCGTCATCACCGCCCAGATGGACTCCGCGCAGTACGGCCAAGCCGAGGCCGAGGGAGTTGCGGTCTTTGTTATCCCGTACCCCTGACCAAGAAACGGAGGCGTCATCGCTGGTCGCGGTAGTTGGGGGCGTCTATGGGAACCCAGTCAACGACCAGCCAGTCCACCAGGCGGGATGCGATGCGGGGTTTGGCTTCTTCCAGTTCTTCCATAGTCGAGGCTGTGGTTATCACCGTGGGCAGACGGGCCTCGTGCCGGTGGACGATAATCTGGTAGAGCTTCTCCTCGGCCCAAGGAGTACTGTTTTCCGCCCCCAGATCATCCAGAATCAGCAGCGAAACGTTAAGCACCTGCTCGAACAGCTCGTCGAAGCCCACCGCGCTATCGGGGCTGTAAGTGGTTCGAAGGTGGTCCAGCAGCGTCGGCACGAAGGCAAAAAACACTTGCCGTCCCTGTTGCAGACTCTCTCCGGCAATGGCGACGGCCAAGTGCGTCTTGCCTGAACCACGAGCTCCGGTGAAGAGCAGCCAGCCTTCAGGGAAAGTGGCGAACGTCCGGGCGGCGCTGACGGCATGAGTCAGCGTATCCTGATCCTTGCCGGTTGCCTTGGGGCTGCCCGCCGGGTTGAAGTTGGTGAACTTCATCCGATCGAGCATTTCAGGGCGCACTTCGCCGATGCCCAAGGCTAGGCGGGTGTTGAAATGGCCCAACTGTAATACCGTGGAATGCCCCCCGGATGCTTCCAGCCGAGTCCGCAGTGATTCCTCCAGACGGGGCAACGGCCCACGCACGGTGACAACGGTCGGCAGATTGTTGTTATACCGATGGTTGATAACTTGAAACAACTTTTCCTGCGCCCACGGAGTCGCGCTATGCGCGCCCAGGTCGTCCAGAACTAGCACCGGGACGTTGCGCACCTGCTCGAACAGCTCGTCGTAAGTTGTTGGGCCGTTGGGGGAGTATGCGGCGCGCAGGTGATCCAGAAGGTCGGCCACCATAATAAAGAAGGTAGTCTGCTGCCGCTCGATGCAGCGGTTGGCGATAGCGGCGGCAAGGTGAGTCTTGCCGCTGCCGGAAGGGCCGGTCACCACCAGCCAGCCTTGCGGATTTTCGGCATAGGCAGCAGCCTGAGCGAAGGCCCCGGTGAACATGCGGCGCGCTCCGGGATCTGCCAGCGGCCCTTCCGCCCTGGTGGCAGCGAAGGTAATGCCGGACAGCGCGCCCAGATTGCTGTACCGGCGCAGAGAGTCACGCCGGGCCGGGGATTCCTCGTCGCTGCGGCAAGAGGGACAAGGAACGGCCCGGCCGAACTCTGGGTGGCCAACAGGCATACGGCGGGTCACCCAGCCGGAGCCGTTGCAGGTGGAGCAGCGGTCAGCCTCGGCGGTTTCGGGCGGATGCGCTGCGCCGCCGTTGGTAGTCTTGGCTATACTTCTGGCGCTGATCCTGCGAAGAATGTCGCCCAGGCTTTCCATCGTCATTGCTCTTCCCCTTCCATCCACCCTTGCCTTTCCATTCAGCCTTGCCTTCGGATCCCCAGCGCTTCAGTATCGTGTCAATGTAGCCCCAATTACGCTTGTTTTCCAGCGCCGCGATCTCGAAGGCTTCCCGGATCCAACCCGGCGGGTAGCGCTCCTCCGCTTCCTTGAGGCGCTCGGCAACAATAGGCGACAGCATCCCAACGGTGTCTTCATACATGGCGAAGATGTTAGGACGCTCCTGCGGCCTCGCCGGCGCTTCGTCCGCCCCGAAAGCGTCTTCGTCCGGCTCCACGCCAGTCTGCTTCAACCTGGCGACGGCGCGGCGTCCCGCATCATTGTTGAGAACGAAATACACCTTGCCCACTCCCGCTTCGTGAGCCAGGAAGACCCCCCGGCGTACTGACAGCCGCAATCCGCGGCGGATTTCCTCCGCCGCGTCGCCCGATTCAGCGCCGCCGTGGTCCGGCCCGGGACGCAGGGCATGCAACAGGGTTGTGTCGGACAGAAATTCGTCCAGCGCGACTGCCCGCACCTTCTGCCGCTGGTGGTGCAGCAGCCACAGACCCCGTAGCGTCACCTTCAGCTCCGCGATGTCGTGAATTTCCTCCAGCAATGGGCCAAAGAGCGGGTCGGGAACGGGCGTGTAGAGCGTGTCGCGGGGAAAGCCGGAGAAGTACATAAATCAGAGCACCCCAGGAGATTTGGCGGAGGTTCCCCAACTTCCAAGAGAGCCGATAGATGATGCCATCTATTTTCGAGTGTGCGAAGAAACAAAGCAACGCCTGCCGGTATAGGGAAATATACGGCTAGGCCAGCGCACCTCGAATCAGAGCGGCAACAACCAACAACCCGCCACCTGTCCCGGGTGGTGGCCCAGAACAGGTGAATTGACCGCCTGCCGGGGTCTGTTTGAACTGCCGTCAGGTCTGGCTTGAAGTGGCCCATAGGCTTTCCACATCAACCCTGGCAACCAACTGTTCGTAGCCGCCCCCGCCCGCGCTATTCGTTCCCCAGCGCCGGTTGGCATCGTTTTTTGCGTTATCGGTTACTCTGGTGATATACCTGCGTGTAGGAGGACCTCTTTTCCCGCGGAGATAAAAACAGGATGACTGCGTTGCTCAAGTTATCTAATACTCTGGAACGCGGGCGAAGGATTCGAAGCGAACCAAGTTGTCGCGGAATTCTAGCTGTATATTGCCCGTGGGGCCGTTACGGTGCTTGGCGACTATGATGTCAGCGATATTCTTGGGGTAGGGCTGGCCGGGGCGTTGCTGCTCCCATTCCTCTTCAGTGGTGTAGACATCCTCGCGGTGAATGAACATCACCACGTCGGCGTCCTGCTCGATGCTGCCGCTATCACGCAGGTCGGAAAGTAGAGGCCGGTGGCTGGGGCGGTTTTCCACCAGACGGCTCAACTGCGAGCAGGCGACAAGGGCAACATTGAGGTCGCGGGCCACCGCCTTCAGCGAGCGGGAAATCTCGCTGATTTCCTGCACCCGGTTGCCTCCGTAACCCCGCCTCGGCCCTTCCACAAGTTGCAGGTAGTCCACCACCAGCAGGTCGAGGCCCTGCTCCAGCGACAGCCGCCGCGCCTTGCTCCGCATCTCCACCATGCTCTGATTGGGCGTGTCGTCTATGTATACCGCCAGGTCGGAGAGCTGGCCGATAGCGTCAATGATACGCTGCTGCTCGGCAAAGGTGGTCAGATCCAGCCGCAGCCGGTGGGAGTCAATCTCAGCCTCGGAAGACAGGATGCGCATACCGAGCTGCTCTCGGCTCATCTCCAGGCTGAAAATGCCGGAGGTGTAGCCGTTACGGGCAGCGTTGAGGCAGATGTTCAACGCGAGGGTGCTCTTGCCCAGTGACGGGCGCGCGCCCAGTATCACCATGTCCGACCGCTGCATACCGCCCAGCAGTTCGTCCAGATCGGCGAAACCCGACATCACCGGCCCGCCGATGTCCAGCGTCGGCTCGCCCACGCTCGCCCGGTCTTGCAGGTACTGGTCGTAAATTTGCCTCAGTGGAACGAAGCCCCGGGCCTGGCCTCCACCCCGGATGGCGAACAGCGCGTCCTCCGCCTGTCGCAGCGTGCCGTCTACATCGTCGGTGTCGTTATAACCCAACGCCGAAATCTGGGCCGCAGCGTCGATGAGCTTGCGCATGGTAGAGGTGCGGGAAACAATTTCGGCGTATTCTTCGGAGTGAGCCGAGGTAGGTGTGATTGAGACCAGGTGCGAAAGATAGGCCATCCCACCCACGGCATCCAGCTTTTCCGTGCGGGCCAGTTCCCCGGCCAGGGTCAGTTGGTCAATGGCCTGATCCCGCTGAAACAGAGCCATGGCCGCGGCAAAGCAGAGTTGGTTGCGCTCACGGTAGAAATCGCCGGGTTGCAGCACAGGGGCGACCCGCGAGAAGCACTCGCCGTCAATCAGCATCGAGCCGATGACCGCTTCCTCTGCCTCCAGGTTGTGAGGCAGCAGCTTTTCCGCGTACATAGTCACTGCTGGCTACCCTTCAATCCCGGCGGTTACGTGAATCGTCGCGGCGATTTCGGTTGAGAAGCGCAGGGTAATATCGTACTCGCCCGGCTCGCGGATGGGTTCGGTAACCTCGATCCAGCGGCGCTCCACCTCCCGCCCAATGGTCTCGGCCAGCGCCATGGAGATGTGGGTGCCGGTGATTGCCCCGTAGTAGCGTCCAGTAGGAGTGACGCGAGCCTGTACCGCTATCTCAGTGTCGTCCAAGGCTTCTTTCAGCTCTTCCAGCACCTTGGTCTCGCGCAGACGCACCTCATCGCCCGCCGATTTTATCTTGTGCAGGCGCTTTAGAGCCTCCGGCGTGGCCATAACGGCCAAGCCCTGGGGCAGCAGATAGTTGCGGGCGTAGCCGTCCGGCACCCGCCGCACCTCGCCAGCTCGGGCCTTGTTGGGCACGTCTTGAGTGAAAACAACTTCCATCGGAATCACATCCACGGCATTATTAGGAACTGCCGCCATTATACGCCGACTGAGGGGCGCGGCGAAAGCGGCTCTTGACACCGTATTATACGCAGAAAGAGCAGGGTTGCTTCCCAAGGAGCAATGCCTCTCTGCTACAATCACCTTGCCCGGCGAGGAATCCTGAACCCACAGGCGAGACGCGGAGCCGACTATGACCACCGACGCAGAACTCCGTACCGGAAGCCGGATGTCCCTCGACGAGTTCCTGGCCTTGGATGAGACCGACGGCAAATGGGAGCTCGACGACGGAGCGCTTTACATCATGTCCTCCGGCACACGCGACATGTCCTCCGGCGCACGCGACCACCAATTTCTGATACTCCGGTTCTCCCGGCATCTTGATGGTTACCTAGACGGTTTCGAGCAGCCGACGGCCCATATCTATCACGAAATGACCACCATCCTGTCCCGGGAACTTCACCGGGCCTCTGAACCCGATATAGTCATCATTCGCGAGGGGCGGCGGAGCATCCTGGAAGGCAAATGGGTCGAAGGAGCACCCGACATCGTGGTCGAGATACTGTCCACCGACCGCAGCCGGGACCTGGTGCGAAAGCGGCAGATGTACGCCGAGGCGGGCGTCTTTGAGTACTGGTTCATAGACCCTCGCAACGACACCGTGACTCAACTGGAACTGCATGGCGGCGAGTACGTCGAGCGGGCCGTGCTGGGCGCCGATGACGTCCTGACCACGCTGCTGCTGCCGGGCTTGTCCATACCGCTGGGCGATATATTCCGCCACCGCCGGCGTCCACCTCGCGATGATTAAGGAGGATCCGGTGAGTTTTATCGAAGGCGTTGAGGAACAGTGCCGGCCCGTGCGCCGGGCCATCCTGGGACATCCCTTCGTCGTCAGCATCGGGCGGGGTGATTTGGACGTGGAGCGGTTCAAGTTCTACGTGGCTCAAGACTACGTGTATCTCATAGACTACGCCCGGGTGCTGGCGCTGGGAGCGGCCCGGGCCACGGAGCTGGATGTAATGTCCTGGTTCGCCGGGCTGCTGGACGAAACACTGAACACCGAGATGGAGCTGCACCGGAGCTACTGCGCCCAGTTTGGCGTCAGCCGAGAGGAGCTGGAGGCTACCCGCCCCGCTCCGGCCACCGTGGCCTACACCTCGTATCTGCTGCGAGTGGCGTCCCAAGGCAGCTTCGGCGAGTTGGCCGCATCTCTGCTTCCCTGCCAGTGGGGCTACTGGGAAATCGGCGAGCATCTGGCCCGCAGCGGAGCGCCGGCTCATGCGCCCCTCTACGCCGAGTGGGTGGGGATGTATTCGTCCGAAGAGTTCCGCGACCTGGCCCTGCGCCTGCGGGCGTTGACCGACGGCTTGGGCAACGCAGCGCCAGCGGCGGAGCAGGCGGCGATGGCGACGGCCTACGCCACCAGCTTGCGCCTGGAGTACCAGTTCTGGGAAATGGCCTGGAGGCGGGAACAGTGGCCGGTTTAGGGCAGCAGCGAAACCGGCTTAGACGGCCCTGTTATCCGCCCTGAAATATCAAGGTCATCAGCAGTCCGATTTAGGCCGCTCCGATGGCCAGTATTGCCGGAAACAACCGACCAATCAGGGCGTTGAGTTCCCGCAGCCCGATTCTCAAGCCTTGACTGACTTCCCGTTTGCTCAGCCCGCCAGCTTTAGTTCGCTTCCCGCTGCCCTTCGCGCAAACCTAGCAGGGCCAAGGACTGCCCGGCTAGACGCCCTTCCAGTATGCCCAGCCCGGTATCTTCCGTTGCTGTTGCGATTTCCGCTCCCCTTTTCGCAACTAGGTATAGCCGCTGCTCTGCCGCCGCTCTATTGCGGCAGGCTCAGCTTGGGATTTTCTTGGTTCTGAAATCTCGGCTGCGTTGCAATCTGGGCAGTTTACTTTCCGCCACTCCCCTGAAGCCCGTAATCCAAGAACCCCTTAGGCCTAAATCCCGCCCATCCATGTAAAGAAATCACTTAAATGGGAACGCTACCAAAAGGGAATGCTGCCAAATATCTCGGTGTTCTCTGGGTTAACACTCCTTGACGGCGCGGAATATCCAGCAGGGCCAAGAAAACAGGAAGTCGCCATCTTCCTCAATGTCCCCCACTTGGAACGCTTCCTTCACCTCGGGCGTGGCTTCTTGGAAATCGCGGCGCAGGGCCGCCACCTCGCCGTCCGCCACCTTCGTCCGCGTCACCCAGTCGTTGAACCACAGGTAGACTCGCTCGTTTTCACTGCCGGCGACCTTAAAGCCCCGGTCATTCAGCATTTGGGTAATGATAGATAGCTTGCGATTCTGTATGTGGCTGAAGTCTCGCCGCAGTTCTATGCCGTTCATCCACTCGGCAACGGCGTCATCCTCCGGGGCGATGCTGTCGGCCATGACCAGCGATCCGCCGGAGCGCAGCGTGCGGCGAGCCTCGTCCAAAGCTGCCTCGAAGTCGCGGAAGTGATGGGCGGCGACGCGGCAGGTTATCAGGTCCAGTACGCCGTCGGCGAAGGGCAGGGACTCGGCGGCGTTTTGAGACAGCGACAGATTGTCCAAGCCTCGCTCGCCGCTGATACGCCTGGCCTGGCGCAGCATCGGCCGGGTGATGTCGGTGGCGACTACGCGGGCCGACACCTCGGCCATGGCAAAAGCCGTGAACCCGGCTCCGGTCCCGATATCCACGGCCCAGCGGCAGGGCGTAGCGCTTTGCCGGAAGCCGGGCCCGGTCAGCCGTTGCACAGAGTCCAGGCTGTCGTCGCGGATATGTACCTTGCTTTCGGCATAGACCCCCGCTTGCGGACCGAACATCTGCTGGGCCAAGGTGCCGCCGGGTTGTTCTTGATTTTGCGTCATGCGTACTCCAAGAAGAGGGGCAGGCTTGAAGCCTGCCCCGGGGTTTCTGGCGCCTGGGCGAGATGGGCCGCCAGGCAGATAACCGGGCTAGACCAGCACCGGCTCGGTGTTCTTCTGGTAGACCTGGAAGCGGTGGCGGGTGGTGTCAGCGATAATGACCCGCCCGTTGTCGTCCACCTTTACCGCGACGGGGGCCCACAGGACTTTTTCCGGGGTGAAGTCGCGGACGCCGTTGCGCTGGCGGATCATATCCGGGTTGGACTCGATCTTCTGCACCCCCAGCTTGGACAGGGCTGCATCGCCAGTGAACTCAGTGATGAACCGGCCCTCCGGGGTCAGCACTTGCACCCGGTTGTTGAGCCAGTCGGCCACATAAATATCGCCGTCCTTGTCCACGGCCACGCCTGTCGGGCGGTTGAAAAGGCCCACAGGGGTATTGACCATGCGGATGCCGCCATGCTCGCGGGCGATGGAGGCGTCCCCGCCGGTGCCGGGCTGCCCGAAACTAGCCAGCCATTGGCCGTCGCCAGTGAAGGATTGGATGCGATCGTTGCGCCAGTCGGCGACAAACACGTTGCCTTCCTTGTCCAATCCGATGCCCCAGGGGGTGTTCAGCTCGCCGGGGCCGCTGCCGAAGCTGCCGAACTGGGAAATGTACTGCCCACCCAAAGTGAACTTCTGCACCCGGTGGTTGCGGCTGTCCACCACGTACAGCACGTCATCACGGATAGCCAGCCCTGCCGGGCGGTCCATCTCTCCGTCGCCGGAGCCGTGAACGCCCCAGTGGCTGACATAGTTTCCATCTTTGTCAAAGACGGTAATGCGGTGCAGGTATTCGTCAGATACGTAGACGTTGGTCTCGCTGTCCAGGGCGATGGACATGGGCCAGAGGAACTGGCCGGGCCCATCGCCATAGCCGCCGAACTCGGTTACGTACTGCTCTTCGCCTTCATCGCCTAAGTAAAACAGGTTGATGCGCGTGCCATCGGAGCGGGACTCGTAGGAACGGTTCACCACGTACATCGCGTTGTCCGGCCCGAAGGCGAAGTCCATCGGGTTTCGGAAGCCGGTTCCCTGGAACTCGGATCGGCCGGCGACGTACCTGTAGGTGAACGTCCGGTCGTTGATGCCGAGAAATACACTTGCCACGGTTTGCCTCCTTGTTGTTGCTGTTGCGGGAAGCCGCCCGCCGCGGCGGGCGGGCCTATGCGCCTTACACTTCTGTAGCTATACGGGACAGGACACGCTGGGCAACCGAGCTAACCAGCGAAGTGATGGCGTTAAGCACCCACTCCACCAGCGCACTCACCAGATTCCGGCCAGTGTCCACAACGGAGGTTATCACGGTTCTGAGTGCAGCCACTCCAGATCTGACAAGCTCCAAGATGAACTGGATGACTCCTCGGCCTTCTTCCCCAATAGCATCTCGGGGCGCGTCGTTAATAGCATCTTGGGGCGCGTCGTTTTCTTCGGGCATGATGAAACTCTCTTTATTATCCGCCGGAACGCGGGTAGCGAACTGCCTGCGTTCCGGCGCCATTTCGGTTTCCTGCTGGACCCAACAACCAGGCTGGGGCCATGTTGTCGGCCTAGATGAAGCTGTGCTTCTCCCAGGCGCTGCCTATGATTGGCTTGGAGTCTACGCCCATCCAATTCTCCAGCAGGGTGGCGTAAGTGGAGCGGAAGTCGTTGTTGTGCAACAGGTTGCCGCCGTCTTCCAGTTCGTTCGGCTCCAGGGAGGGGTACTCGCCATAGAGGCCGCCCTTGACATTCTCTCCGATGACGAAGGCCACGCCGCCAGTGCCGTGGTCGGTGCCGGAGCCGTTGTCCATAGCCCGGCGGCCGAACTCGGAGTAGAGCAGCGTTACGACATTGTCGCCGATGCCATGGTGGCGCAGGTCGGCCATGAAGGAGTCAACGTTCCTCGCCACGTCGTTCAGCAAGTTGGACTGGCCGACTGCCTGGTTGGCGTGAGTGTCGAAGATGTTGTAGGGGGCCGTGGTGAAGAACACCCGGGTGCCCAAGTTGGCGTTATGCACCTGAACCATGTCGCGCATATAGCCGCCGATGTTGCCCAGCAGGTACTCTTCCTCTCCCCGGTACATTCCGGGGGCGGTGCCGAGGATGTCGGCTCCCATCATAGCCTCGACTCCGGTGCTGCGGATAAAATCTTCCACCGCGCCGCGTCCGATGGCCGGGCCGTACATCCGGCCAAAGAGATCCAGAGCTTCGTCCCGCTGTTCTTCCCGCTCCAGCTCAGTCAGCAGTCCGTAGCTGTTCAGGTCGCCCACAGAGGCGACAGGAACACCTTCCATAGCCAGCGCGCGGGGCAGGCCGCGGCCGAAGTTAACGCCGGTCAGCACGTTTTCCTTGTTGGGGTCCAGTTCCTTGACCAGGCGGCCCAGCCAGCCTTCCACGCCCAGAGTATCCGGCTCACAAGTGGCCCAGATGTCCATGGAGCGGAAGTGCGACAGGCTGCCGTTGGGGTAGCCGATGCCCTGGATGATAGCCAGCTTGCCCTCGTCCCAATACTTCTTCAGGGGGGCCATGGACGGGTGCAGACCCAGGGTATCGTTCAGGGGGACAATCATCTCTTCAGGGATGCCCAAGGTCGGGCGATAGTCCCGGTAGCGCGGGTTGCTGTAGGGGATGACCGTGTTCATCCCGTCATTCCCGCCGGACAGGGAGACTACAGCCAGGACCGGATCCTTGCTGGTGGAAACCATCGTCATTCCTCCGATTTAGTTGTCAGCGTTCTTTGATAGCAGTGAAGGGCGTTAGGAGCGGGTAAAGTACGCTTGTTGCCCGCTCCTGATTCCCCATTTTTCGGTTCTAGCCGAACTGGAACTCCGATGTGGTGGCAATCATCTGGAAGGTCTCGCCGGCGCGACGGGCGAAGTCGGCTTGCTCTTCCTCGGTGCCGTGGCGCAAGTCGCCACCCAGCGCCACATGGCCGACCAGCTCCTGGCGGGTTTCGTTGGAGATGGTCAGCGGGCCAACCAAGTCCAGACAGCCGTCCACCATCTGCTCGGCGGTCAGGCTCTCGCCTTGCGCCATCAGCCGGCCGACCATGGACTGGACGCCGGGCAGGCTGGTGTCGCCCAGCACCTTGGAGGCGAAGTTGATGCGGTCTATGAGGCTGCCGCTGTTAATCCATTCGCGGCCCATGTGCCAGCCTTCAACCGTGGGCGGGTTGAGCAGGTCCATGCCCATGTACTTTGGCTCCATCGCCACAAAGAACAGGCCCGGCTTGGGCTCCAGGTGGTCCTGGGCCATGCGCATGGTGCCGATGACCACGTCCGCCGGGCTCTTCACCTTGGCGTAACGAACCGCTTCGTCCTTGAAGAAGTCGCTGGTGAACAGCGCCCGGAGCATTTCCTTGATTTCATAGCCGGAGTCGAAGTAAGCCTTTTCCAGGGACTTGACGGCAGCCATGTCGCGCGGTTCCGACAGGCGCCAAGACGGGACCGGCGGCTCGTCGGCTACGAAGAAGTCGTACAGCTTGCGGGCGACGAATCGGGCGGCGCCGGGCTGCTTGCAGATGATTTCAACGATATTTCCGCCGTTCCAGTTACCGGTCTCGCCCAGGAACGTCTTTTCGCCGTAGTCGTGGTCGGCGGGATCGAAGCGGAACTCGAAGGGAGTGCGACCATAGGGAAAGACCGGGATCGTCGGGGCCAGGTTCCAGCCGGTGAAAGCGCGGGCGCAGGCCTTAACGTCATCTTCGGTGTAGTTGAACTCGTTGTCCATACCGACGCCCAGAGAAAACAGCTCCAGCAGCTCGCGGCCGTAGTTCTCGTTGACCGCCGTCTTGTGACTCTCGATATTGTCCAGATAGTACAACATCGCCGGGTCGGTGGACAGCCACAGGAGCAGTTCCTTGAAGTTGCCCATTCCCTTCTCGCGGAAGGTGTCATACTGCATGGAAGTGGTGCGGGCGTTGTCTACCTTGTTGTCGCCGGCGCAGAGAATAGTGTGCCAGAAGAGGGCCATCTTCTCTTTGAGCTGGTGTTTGTTGTTGATCATCCGGTAGACGATTTCCGTCTGCCCGGTCTCGATAGCCGCCTTGTCGAAATACGACGGATAGGCGCGATACATCAGGTCTTCATCAATGCCAGGGTCATCTGTGGGGTTGAGCAACTCTTCAACCACCGAGTCATAGCCCTGTTGCGCCTTGGCCTCAATCTCGTCGCGGCTGGCGCCAAAGCCGGCGCGCCGCAGCAGGTGGGCCATTAGGGCGATATCTTCCTGAGTTACTGCGTTCTGCGACATTCATTCCTCCTTTTTCGGGTTCGTTTCTAAACTTGGGCTTCCGGGGCCGTTTTAGTTTGTATCTGAGTGGCTTGTTCTTCAGGCGAGATGCGCCCCCGGTGAAGCAAGGGGATACGCTAGCTGGTTGAGCTTTGCTCACTCACCCATTTAAGCCTGTGCATGGGCGGGTTGTCAATACTGATTCCAGCATAATAATGAACGCCCGATAACATCACGCGGGGCGATTATGTCGGCTGAACGGCCCAACGGCTGGCCCGCAGGGGGCTGGCGGCCTGCGGTGCCGTCTGAATCAGATATGCCAGAGGGCTATGGCGCCGCCCGGGGGTTAATCCAGGCCCTTCTCTGCGGGTGGTAGGAAACGCCGGATTTCGAGGGCATTGACCAGCCGCCCTGCCAGGAGCGAAGCCCCCGGCGGATGGACGTAATGGCAAAGCGGCAAGGTCTGCTTTACCCTCAGTCGGCTGGCCTTGTCAGTATTAACTCCCCGGTAATCACCGTTACGGCCTCGTGCTGCGATAGAGGTCCAATCATATTCACTTCCACCGAGGCAAAAATCGCACATTTGGCGAATGGGATCGGGGTCAAATAGCTGTCACACATGGGCGTGTCATTGCCGGTATAGCCGTGCTCTTTCATGGCGGACTGTAGGGCCGCCGGATCATCGCCATAAACCTCGATGTTTGCGAGATGAGGGTAACCAAGAACTCGGCCAAAGGTTGTAGCGGTATCCTCCACCGAACGCAGCCCCTGCTCGTAGCGCTCCAGAGCCTCGCTCAGGTGGAGGGGCAGCTTTGGGTATTTTCGCGGCCACGGAGTAGACGTGGGTTCAAGGCTTCTGGGATCTCTGGCTCCCCGCGTCGGCGTTGGCGCTCTGGTCGGCCAGGGAACCGGTGTAGGGTTCATCACCGTGGGCGGTTCCGGAGGAAACATCATCTGCACCGAACTTACTCCCGCCTGGTTGGACACGGCTCCCACCAGCGTCACCGGCAGAAAGGCCAGAGTGTTGTTTACCCCCTCATACCTGCCCTTGGTATTGTACACATCGTTCTCTTCCAGAAAGGCGAGAACGCCCTCCAGGTTGGAGGGAATCCAGATGAAGGCCCCCACCTCCCAGTCCAGCTTGAAAGGTGCTTCGCTTTCCGGCTTGCCCGAGGCCACCCAGTCGTCATAGGCCCAGGCCACTTCCCTCAGTTTAAGGTCCAGGTTGGCGTACTCCGCCCTGGGGTAGGGGGATTCGTCCGTGCCGCCGGAGGCCAAGATCGCAATCATAAAGGCTGCCACGGCCCCCACTGTCGCTATGGTCAAAAACCAGCCGGAGCCAAACCGCATTTTGCGGTTCATCGTATCTTCTCCGGGCCTTTGATACAGAGTCCGTTCAACGCATATCGTGTACCCACCGGGCGGGGAGACCTTTCAATTTCAAACGAATCTGCTACCGGCCGGCCGGCGCATCGGCGCGGCTTGCCTTGCTGGGGCCAATACCGTTCAGGGCGCGCAACTGGATGCCGTACCAAAGGCCGGGCGAAAGGCCGCTGATGGCGTAGCTAGTGGTGCCGGAGCCGCTGTTGGGGATGTCCCGGAAATTTCCCCATTTACCTCCGGGGGGCAGGGTGCGGTACTGATACTTGGCAATGCCGGGGGCGCCGGGGTTGATCCAAGCCAGAATGATGCTCCCCGTTGACGGGCCTGCGCTTGCCGTGAAGCCCGACGGCGGGTTGGGCGGCGTGGCCGCCGGCGCGTCGGCGCGGCTTGCCTTGCCGGGGCCAATACCGTTCAGGGCGCGCAACTGGATGCCATACCAAAGGCCGGGCGAAAGGCCCCTGATGGTGTAGCTAGTGGTGCCGGAGCCGCTGTTGGGGATGTCCCGGAAATTTCCCCATTTACCTCCGGGGGGCAGGGTGCGGTACTGATACTTGGTAATGCCGGGGGCGCCGGGGTTGAGCCAAGTCAGGATAATGCTCCCCGGTGACGGGCCTGCTCTTGCCGTGAAGCCCGACGGCGGGTTGGGCAACGTGGCCGCCGGCGCGTCGGCGCGGCTTGCCTTACCGGGGCCAATACCGTTCAGGGCGCGCAACTGGATGCCATACCAAAGGCCGGGCGAAAGGCCCCTGATGGTGTAGCTAGTGGTGCCGGAGTCGCTGTTGGGGATGTCCCGGAAATTTCCCCATTTACCTCCGGGGGGCAGGGTGCGGTACTGATACTTGGTAATGCCGGGGGCGCCGGGGTTGAGCCAAGTCAGGATAATGCTCCCCGATGACGGGCCTGCGCTTGCCGTGAAACCCGACGGCGGGTTGGGCAACGTGGCCGCCGGCCGCGGCGTTGCCGTAGGCTGCGGCGTGGGCGTGGCGGTCGGGCGCGGCGTCGCCGTAGGCTGCGGCATGGGCGTGGCCGCCGGCGCATCGGCGCGGCTTGCCTTGCCGGGGCCAATACCGTTCAGGGCGCGCAACTGGATGCCATACCAAAGGCCGGGCGAAAGGCCGCTGATGGTGTAGCTAGTGGTGCCGGAGTCGCTGTTGGGGATGTCCCGGAAATTTCCCCATTTACCTCCGGGGGGCAGGGTGCGGTACTGATACTTGGCAATGCCGGGGGCGCCGGGGTTGAGCCAAGTCAGGATAATGCTCCCCGATGACGGGCCTGCACTTGCCGTGAAGCCCGACGGCGGGTTGGGCAACGTGGCCGCCGGCCGCGGCGTGGGCGTGGCGGTCGGCGTAGTGATGAACACCACGTAGCTGTCGGTTCGATCTATCTGTCTGTTCGCGTCGGCGTCAGTCAGGGTGGCGTATACGCTGCCTCCGCTTGCGCCGCGGCAACCGTAAAGGCGAGGGGAAAAGGTTCTCGACTTGTACCCAGAGAAGGAGCGAGAGTAGATGGTGGGGGAACAGGAGGAATTGAATCCCATAGAGTGGGAAGGGGCGCCTTCGACGCGAACCTCCACCTTATAGCGGCGCAGGGGCACAAGATTCTTGGCCTGAATATAGAAACCGTCGGATTTGCCGGCCTCGATGCAGTCAACAAGGCCGCTGATGCGAATGGAAGGCTCCGGAGGCGGCGTGTCGATACCCTGCGCAGAGGCGCTGCAACCGGAGGCAGCCTGCGCAGACGGCGGTGGAACCGGCGTCTGCGCCGTCAGTGTTTGTGTCATGGCAAGAGAGAGGAGTGCCGCGGCGATGGCAGCCAAGAAGAAGGCTGCCAGTTTGACTCGTATAATCATCGCTCAACCCTAACAGAAGGGGGCGCGGCTTTCAACGCCACCGGCGAGCTGGTTATCCCTAATAGCATATCGCCGGATTAGCCGTTTATAGGCCAATGACTGCGCAAATGAATTTCACTGGCCCCGACGCCTGGCCCCTAAATCTGGCGCAAACGCGGGTCCAGCTTGTCGCGGAGCCAATCGCCGAAGAGGTTGACCGCCAGCACCGTCAGCGCCATAGCGATGCCGGGAAACAGGGCTGTCCACCAGGCTGTTTGCAACAGGCCGCGCCCCTCGGCAATCATCAAGCCCCAGGCCGGCTGCGGTGGCGGCACGCCCACGCCCAAGAAGCTCAAGGAGCCTTCCAGCAGGATGACATAACCCACTTGCAGGGTGGAAACCACCAGCAGGGAAGGCACGATGTTGGGCAGTATGTGCTTGAGGCTAATCCGCAGGCCCGAACTGCCGGCCACCACCGACCGGGCCACGAAGTCCTGCTGCTTCAAGGCTAGGGCCTCGCCTCGCACCTGCCGGGCGAACCGGGGCCACAACAAGAGGCCGATAATCACGATTATATTTTCCAGCGACGGCTGGGTTATGGCAGCCACCACCACCGCGATGAGGATGAGCGGCATGGACAGCACGATGTCGGTCAGGCGCATCAGCACGGCGTCGGCCAGCCCGCCCCGGAAGCCGGCTATCAGGCCGATGGTGGTGCCGATGCTCCCCGCCACCAGAATCGCAATGACGGACACAATCAGAGATGGGCGGGTGCCATGAATCACGCGGCTCAGCACGTCGCGGCCTTGCAAGTCCGTGCCTAAGATGTATTTCCAGGTGCCTTTGGGACGCAGGAACTCCAGTTCGGCGCCCGGAACCAGCTCCCCACCACCGGACACCCGGGCCTTCCCCTCTTCGATCTCCTGCTGGGCTTCTATCAAGCTGATTTGGGTCACAAAGTCGGCGGCGCGCCCTGCTACCACCGTCCTGGTCTCCGTCACGCTTTGCCCCACCCAGACCGGAGGCCGCAGACTGTCCGTCAACTCGCCCCTGGTGGGAGAGTGCGGGGCGATGAAGTTGGCGAAGGTGGCGGTCAGCAGCAGAACGGCCAGAATCAATGACGGCAGCAGCGGCAACTGGCGCAGCCCGCGATAGGTAAAGCCAATCCAGTCTCCGAGCCTTCGCCGGGGAGGTTCAAGAACGATTACGGCCACGGGTTACTCCAAATCCAACCCACTGCCAGACTGCGCTAGGTCAAGCGGATTCTGGGGTCAAGATACCCGTACAATATGTCCACCAGAAGATTGGCCAGGATGTATATGGCGCTGAACACCACCACCCCACCCTGTATCAGCGGGTAGTCGCGGGTTCGCACGCCGTCCAGTATCAGGCTACCCAGCCCAGGCCAGGCGAACACTGTTTCCGTCACCACTGCCGCCCCCAGGAACAGGGTGAACAGCACAACGGAGAAGGTGATGACCGGGATGAGGGAGTTCTTCAGCGCGTGTTTCCAGATAACCTTGGTCTCGCTCAGACCCTTGATGCGCGCCAGCTTGATGTATTCTGCGTTTAGCACGTCCAGCATACTGGAGCGGGTGAGGCGCATTATCGCCGCGGTGGTCAAATAGCCCATGGAAAATGCGGGCAGGATGATGCTGGTGGGGGTTTCTTTGCCGCCGGGAGGCAGCACGCCCAATACTACTGCAAATATGAGGATGAGCAGCACGCCCAGCCAGAAGGAGGGCATAGACTGGCCCAGCACGGCGAACAGCCGGGCTACGCCGTCCCACCGCGTCCCACGATGCACTGCCGTATAGATGCCGATGGGCAGGCCGATGACGATGCTAATGGCCATGGCGGCGAAACCCAACTGCAAGGTGTTGGGCAGCCGTTGCATAATCAGTTCCCGCACCGGCTGGCGGCTGGTCACCGATTCACCCAAGTCGAAGACGAACATATCGCGGACGTAGGTTCCCCACTGCACCGCCAAGGGCCGGTCCAAGCCCAGGTCGCGGCGGATGGCCTCCATCTGCTCCTCGCTGGCGCTGATGTCGGCCAGAAGCTGCACCGGGTCGCCGGACAGCCGGGACAGCATAAAGACGATGGTCATCACAACCAGCAGGCTGATGATGGCCTGAAGGAACCTTAGCGCAATGTAACGGGTCATGGGGCCCTTCTATAGTATGCCTGAGTGGATACTTAAAACCGCCGTCATTCCCATGAAACCCGGAACCTGGAGCATCCTTGCATATTGCCAACTTTCCTGCGGCAAGCCTCAGCAGATTCCCCGCACGCCTTTGCGGAGCGATGTTCTTTCATGGCAATAACAGGCGTAGCGCCCTCTGTGGGTGGCTCCTTACTCTCCCTACTCGGCCAGCGTCACCGGCTGCCCCGGCGGGGCCCAGTTCAGGTTGACATAGGCCGTGTTATGGATGAAGCCGTTGCCTGGGGCGGTTTCCCAAGTCTTCACTGACTCGCCGACGCCGAATATGCCAAACACCTCGGCCAGCTCGATGCGCGGTAATTGCGAATACATATATCGGCCCATTTCCTGCAACAGGGTCACCCGCTGATCGAAGTCGGCGGTGGCGCCCAGCTTGTCCAGATAGTCGCTGAACGTCCGGTCTTCATAAGCCAGCATCACCGACCCATCAATGTGAGAATTGATCCTCAACAATTGCCAGGGTTCCCGGCCCACGAAAGGCATCGCGTATGGTACGGCCACGCCGGGATAAGTCCGCTCCCGGAAATCGGTGGCGAACACCGCCCGATCCAAAGGACGACGGGCTATCTTGCAGCCCAGGTTGGCTTCCCACTGCGTCGCCACTGCCTCGCCCACCGCGGGCAGGAAGGCCCGGCCCGGCCACGGCACCAGGTTGATGGTGAACTCCCAGCACCCCTCGTGTCCCGCCTCGGCCAGCAGCCGCTTTGCCTCATCCGGGTCGTAGCCGATAGGCTCAAACTCCGGCAGAGTCCACGGCTCGCCCTGGAAATAGAAAGGCAGGGAGACGTTAGCTCGGCCCAAGCCGCCCAAGGCCACGTCAACCACAGCTTCTTTGTTGATGGCTAAGGCCAGGGCCTTGCGAACCTTGTAGGCGCGCTCTTTGTCGGGTTGGGCCCACGGCACCGACGGATCATAGGTTCCCTTGGTCTCCCATTGGCCGCCCAAAGTGATTCCCACCGTGGCGAAACCTGGCACAGACTTGATTGCCACGCCACCGGCCTTCAGTTCGTTGGCGAAGTCCACGCCGATGCCGATGATGTCCACCGTGCCAGCCCGAAGCTGGGCTACTCTGGTGGAGTTCTCCACCGTCTTCAGGAAGCTCATATTGGCGAAGGCCGGGGTCAGCTTCCAATGTCCCTCCACCGCCTCGAAGTCCATCCGCACTCCACGATCGTGGTTCGTCAGCTTGTAGGGGCCGGAGGCGATCGGCTCAACATCAGCCGTTTCGTCGCCTACCCTTTCAACATAATCTTTGGGGTAGATGTACTGCGTTCCGGGGATTCCCGAATTTAGGTCGCCGCCGAAGAGGATTTCCGGTTCCTTGAAGTTGACGATAATGCTCTGCGGGTCGGGAGTTTCATAACCGCCTATCTTGCGGAACACGCCGGCCCGAGCATTGGAGCTGTTTTCGGCGCCGTACCGCTCGAAAGAGAACTGAACGTCAGCGGCGGTCACCGCGCCTTCTCCGTTATGCCACTGCGGGCCCTCCCGCAGCCGGAACTCCCACGTCAGACCGCCGTCCCGAATCTCCCAGGATTCCGCCAGCTCGCCGATATTGTCCCCGGTATTGGGGTCGCGGGTCAGCAGGTTTTCGAGGATGGAATGGAAGGCCGTGGCTTCCGCGCCGGCGGATGCGCCGGGGAGCCACCGCTCGTTGCCGAAGGTAGCCATCGCAACCCGCAGTTCGCCAGTAGGCGTGTGCGAGGGGGCGGGCGGGGGCGCGCTGGTGACTGCAGGCTGAGGCGCAGGTGTCGCGGCCCTCCCAGTAGCCGGCGGCGCTGTGGTTACCCCTGGGCCAGACGGGGTCTGCGTCTCGCCCGATGCCGCCGGCGTGGTGACCGCAGGAGCGCCCGCCGAGGTTGGGGCTGGCGTGATAGTGGCCGCGGGCGTTGGGTCGGCTGCCCCGCCACAGCCGGCGACAAAAGCCAGCGCCAGCGTCAGAATAAGCGGAATCAATAATTTACTGTACCTGAGTCTTCTAAATCCCACGGCGAACCTCCGAAATCGACTTCTCCTCGGATGGCTGAAGGTATTATGCTAATTATCAATTACGAATTACGTAACTAATAGGCTATAGTATTAAAGAATTACTGCAAAGAAGTGATATATTTTCTAACTTAGAACCGTATTTCTTTTTATATGTTCGCAAGTTGAACGGGATGTTAGCATCGGGTATAGGGGCTGTCAACGACTGGATAACCGGAAAATCCAGTTAGGCATCAACAATTCTGATGTCCAACAATTTTGATGTCTATGAAAGGGGCGATTTGGAGCCCGTTCAGCACGGCGGCGCGGTTCAAGCGAGGCTGGCGGCTAACCGAATCAAAGGCGAAGCTGTTCACCTGACGCCGGGAACATCTATCCTGGGAACATCTATCTAGGGAACATCTATCTAGGAGTGGCAAGCGGATATTCTGGAGAGGGGAAGGCTACAGGGAAAGCCACGGAGCGTTTTCGAAATAAGCCGTTCCGTTGGGGGGAATTAGACCAGATGGGTCACCCGAGGAGGAGCAAGCCGAAGGAGGCGCAGCATAGCTACGCTTTAAGTTCTTCATCCTGCCCATCAACGTTTTTCCTGCTGATTGCGGCGGAGGTGGGAACGGTTCTGGATGGGAACGTTTCTGGACAGGAAGGGCAATGACAATCCGGTCGCGCAGGGGCACGAGGGTGTGGAGCCTTCGCCAAGTTTAACTACCACCAAGAGAGCAGCAGGATAGATCGGGCTGCGATAATCGGATGCTCCCCGGCGATCAACTACATCTATACGGCAGGGGGAGTTGCAGTCTCAGCTCTCGCCGGGGAACTGAAAGATTGTGAATCGGAATGCGAAAACGTGCTCCGCTAATGGATGCAAGGTTGGCGCAACGCTCCGCTGCCTCCCGTCAGACAACTAAAAGACCGTGGGCGCTTCCAGGCAGATTCGCCCGTGTCAACTTTTGATTGGGAAGGCGCTGAAACCCGCATCTACAGCATCGTCCAGCGCGATGCCCACCGCGCGCCGGAGATTGGAAAGGCGCTGAAACCCGCATCTACAGCATCCCATAACCCAGGCGCCGCTCGTTTCGCCTCACTGTTCAAGGCAAGGGTGTAGCTCCCAAACGCCCCGGCTGGTAAAAAGCTCCCGGAATAACCGGGAGCTTTTTTCGACAAGAAATCGGCGGTCAGTTTCCCTGCTACCCCGGCCGTACCGCCTGCGCTCCCAGTTGCGGCCAGGCGGCAGGGGCGCCGGCCCGCTCGATGCGCTCTTCCAGGGGAAGCGACTCGTCCCAGTAATAGCCGATGAAACGCTGGCCGGTGATGCCGTCGGACGCCTCCGACGCCAGCCAAACCACCGGGGCGCGCATCACGTCCGGCTGAATCATACCTTCGCGGCGGTGTGCCGCATCCTCGGGAATCAGGTTCGTGTTGGACATCCCGCCCGGCACCAGCACGTTAACGGTGACGCCGGTGCCCTCCAGCTCGCGGGCGGCCATGGCGATGAGGGCCTCATGGGCCGCCTTGGACGGGCCGTAGGGCGTTCCGCCGGGGTTGTACATCGTGTTCATACTGGTGGTGACGCCGATGATGCGTCCCCATCCTTGCGCCAGAAAATGAGGCGTCGCGGCTCGCGCCATATAGAAGGGGCCGCCGGCGTTCACCCTCATCACGCGGTCCCACTCGGGGGCCGACACCTCCCAGAAGTTGTTGCGGGCGTCGCCGCCCAGCAGCATATTGCGCGGCGCGATACCGGCGTTGTTCACCAAGATATGCAGCCCGCCCATCTCGGCGATGGTGCGCTCCACAGCCTCTGCCGCCTCTTCGACCGAGGTCACGTCCACGACCTGGGTCATCACGCAGTCATCCCCGCCGATTTCTCGCAGGTCGTTGGACGACTGCCCCAGCCAATCGGGGTTGACGTCCATCATTGACACCCTCGCGCCGGCTCGCACCAGCGCCTCGGTCATAGCCCGCCCCAGCCCCATCGGGCTGGCCGCCCCCGTGACTATCGCTATCTTGCCTTCCAGAGGTCGTTCTTGCATAGGTCGCTCCATAACTCGAATTGAAATGATAGAATTTTAACCATCAGCCATCAAGCAAATGGGCCATCAAAGGGGCAAGCGGTGAACGAGGGGATAGCGGTCAACGGCTACTCGAAGATTATCACCATCGAGCCGGGAAAGCGCAGCGGACAGATCCCTGCGTCCGGGGAATGCGAATCACCGTCTACGGCATCCTGGAGTGCCTGGCTGGAGGAATGACCTGCGAAGAGGTCTTGGCCGGCTTCCCGGTTCCATCCACCTCCGCGAAGCCGGATTGCGTCGGGCTCCGATACTGCCATCTGGTCTTATGCTCGGAAGGGGTTCGCTATGGCAACAAAGGACACTGATTACCTCAGATTAGCAACGCCCGAGGCCATCCTCCAAAGCTGATTTGGATCGGCTTGGGAAATTGCTCATACGAAGCCGTGGAATCGGCCATCCGAGACGCCCATGCCGAAATAGAAGCCCTCGACCAAGACCCTGACCGCGTCATCATCGAGTTGCGCTAAGGCCGCCGCTCCCCTACTCCTACTGCGCCGTCGCTCCGCCGTCTATGACCAGCTCCGCTCCTGTCACGAAGGACGACTCGTCCGACGCCAAGTACAGCACCCCGTAGGCCACCTCGATGGGGTGGGCAGTGCGGCCCAAAGGAGAGCGCTCATCGGCCTCCCGCTGCAACTCAGCATTGCTCAGCCGCTCCCCCGCCATGGGCGTGTCTATGGGGCCGGGATGCACCGAGTTCACCCGGATGTTCTCCCGGGCGTACTGCACCGCCGCTGACTTGGTGAAGATGCGGACAGCGCCTTTGGAAGCGTTGTAAACCGGCTGGATGTAGCTCTGCCCCACCATTCCCGACATTGACGATATATTGATGATGGAGCCGCCCCCGGCCTTCCGCATTTCGGGAATAGCGGCCTTAGTACCGAGAAACACTCCCTTGGCGTTCACGTCCATCACCCGGTCCCACTCCTCGACGCTGGTGTCCTCCAGCACCCCGCGGGCGACCACCCCGGCGTTGTTGACCACCACGTCCAGCTTGCCGAAGCGCGACACCGCCGCGGCTACCGCTTCAGCCCAAGATTCTTCGCTGGTGACGTCCAGGCGGACGAACAGGCCCTCGCCACCCGCTTCATTGATTTCCGCCTCCACCTGGCGCCCATCGTCCTCCAGCACGTCGCCGATGACCACCCTGGCGCCCTCCCGGGCGAACAGGCGCGCCTCCTCTGCCCCCATGCCGCGAGCGCCGCCGCTAATGATGGCAACCTTTCCTTCCAGCCGCATATCAAACCTCCTTTCCGCTAATCCCCATGGCCGTTCTCTTTCGTTTCTGCAAGGCGAATAGCCGTTAAAACTGCCACGCGAATTATAAAGGGCGCAGTGGCTATGCGATAGGCAACGGCATCAGTCGCTCTAAAATGCGCCTGTCCAATTGACGCTAAGCATTTCAACGTATAAGATTCGGCACAAAGGCGAACTTAAGTTCACATAACGTCCTTTAAGAACATCAGGAGCGAAATAATGACCCTGGAAACGGTCATTACCGGACCTGTCCCTCCCGCGCCGGTGGCGCCATCCCCTCCTCTGATTCTAGAATCAGACCCCTTCTACCGTAATAACCTGCCTGTTAACCACAACAGAACCTGCGATTGCAAGCCCAACCATCTTAACTGTCTAACCGCCAAAGAGTGGATCAAGCGACAGTTGGGCGTGTGGCAGTTCAACTACGAACGCCGGGATGTCCGGGACAAGAAAATCCACCCGGCCACGTTCCCTATCTCACTGGCCAAGAAGGTTATCGAACTCTTCACTCACGAGGGGGAGCTGGCGCTTGACCCCTTCGTCGGCAGCGGCACTACGCTGGTGGCCGCACAGGACGCCAACCGCAACGCCGTGGGCTTCGATTTGCAGGAGAGCTATGTCCGGCTGTCCGCAGAAAGGCTGGGCTTACCTAGCGAAGCCAGGCGGATAGCGGTGCAGGACGACGCCCGATCCATACCCCACTACCTGCGGGCCGATACGGTGGGGCTGATTTTCACTTCGCCTCCCTACGCCAACCTGCTCAACCGCAAACGGCAGAACAAATCCCGCCGCAATCGGGATAATGGACAACTGGGCGAAGTCGAGCAGTATTCCCAAGACGGCCGCGACCTGGGCACGATGCCCTTAGACGAATACGCCAACGCTATGGGCGAAATCTACGCCGGTCTGCTGCCGTTGCTGCGCCCCGGCGGGCATTGCGTAATCAACGTCCCTGATATGTGGTGGGAAGACCAGCGCATCACAATTCATTTGTCGCTGATTGACGCGCTCCGGCAGGTGGGATACGAATTTCGCAACACTATCATCTGGGACCGCACCAACATAGTGAACAAAGTAGGAATTTTCGGCTGGCCCAGCAACTACATCACTATGGGAACCACCTTCGAGTACATCCTCGATTTCCGGCGCCCCAAAGTATCACCCGCATCTTTGCCCTAGCCCAGGACTTCGAGTACATCCTCGATTTCCGGCGTCCCAAAGTAAAATGAGGAAAGCGTATGGTGGCCCCACGCATAACCAGAGATGAAATGATAGCGCGGTTGGGCGAAATTGCGCGGGAGGGCTGGATACCGAGTCTGCGTCCACTTAATTCTGGCGGCATCGGCAACTCTATAGACGCCCGGCTTGGCATACCGGAAAACAACTTGGCGATTGCCGACACCGCCCAATGGGAAATCAAATCCCATCGCGTGGGCAGCGCGTCACTGTTGACCTTGTTTCACACAGAGCCAGAGCCTCGGGCAGCCAGAGTAGTTCCCCGGTTACTGTTGCCGATGTACGGTTGGCCTCACCGGAATCCCCAGCAAAATGGCGAACTCAGTTTCAGGCAAACATTAAGGGCTACCCAGCTTACTGACCGCGGATTTGGGCTGGAGGTTAACGCTGAAAGAACCCAAGTCAGGGTTCACTTTGACTCGGGGGCAGTAAGACATCGCCATCGGAATTGGTTGCACAGCGTGGAAAGACAGGTTGGACTAGGCCCGCTTAACCCTCAACCGTACTGGCCGATGCAAACGCTGTTCCTTACCGCACAAACGAAAATGCTCAACACTTTCTACGTCGAGGCATACACGAGAAGACAGAGGGGTGAAGAATTTTTCGCCATCGAGAGGGTTATCGTTCTGCAAGGGTTCGAGCCGGAGAAGTTCGGCGACTCGCTAAGGCAGGGTGCAGCGCAAGTGGACTTTGACGCTCGCACTACACATAACCATGGAACCAAGTTTCGGATTCGGCAAAACATCATCCCGCAACTTTACCGCTACACCGAAACCCCCATCGGGCCTTTCCAGCGTCCAGAATAAAATGGTCGGGGCGGGCAGATTTGAACTGCCGACCTCCTGGTCCCAAACCAGGCGCCCTGCCGCTGGGCCACGCCCCGAAACAAATGCGAGAGGAGAACGGAGGATTGCGGTGGTACCCCCGGAGAGGATCGAACTCTCGTCTCCGGCTCCGGAGGCCGGCACTCTATCCGCTGAGCTACAGGGGCACTCTACATATAGATGATAGCACGGCCCCTCTCTTCCCAACAACCGCTTGCGCCTACCGGAAAACCCCGTCCCTCCTGTTCACCAATGTGCGGAAACTACCTAATACAGAAACCGCATAAAACGGAACGCTGTCTCTCTGCGAGAAAATTGCGAAACCGACCCGGCCCCTCTCCCTCACGCCTGAAAATCCTGTCCATCCTGTTATCTATGTAAATAACCCCTGACACCTCCCCCTTGCCAACCCTGAAAGCGCCTCCCTACCATTATTACTGTCCGGTATTACTGTCCGGCCCAACCCGCTCTAGCCCCCCCACGGCCGCTGCCGCACCCTGGCCCGGCGATAATCAAAGACAAACATCGCAAAAATGGCCGGAAAAAAACAAAATCCCGCCCTAACCCAATCTCAGGAAGTGCCAGCAGCCAACACCGCAAAACTGGCCGGGTATGCTCGAAAATGGCCGGAGCAACAAAATCCCGCCCCTAACCCAATCTCAGGAAGTGCCGCCGCCAACATCGCAAAGTGGCCGGTTATGCTCGAAAATGGCCGGCAAAACAAATCCCGCCCTAACCCAATCTCAGGAAGCGCCGCCGCCAACATCACAAAGTGGCCGGTTATTGCCGCAAATGGCCGGGAGAAACAAAATCCCGCCCCTAACCCAATCTCAGGAAGCGTCCCGCCAACACCGCAAAGTGGCCGGTTATTGCCGGAAATGGCCGCAAAAAAACAAAATCTTGCCCCTAACTCAATCTCAGGAAGTGCCGCAATGTCCCTCTCCCAACTCCGCCGCCGCGTCAACGCCCTCTGCCGCAAGCTCGCCCCCGAACTCGAAGTAGCCCGCCTCCGCCGCCTCGCCGAAGACTATTGCGAAGAGTGGGACGCCGCCGTTGCCAGCCATCAAGAACCCCCGCCCTTCGACCCGGTAACGGACGGCCCCAGGCACCTCGCCCAGCGCATCTCCGAAACCGGCGCCCGCCTCAACACCTTTATGAACCTGCGCCGGTACCTCCTAGGCTGCCGCGAGCGGGGCCAAACCCCCGGCGTCCGCGAATTCCTGCGCGCCCTGCTCCCCTGGGCCGAACCCGGCGGCTACCTCGAAATACTCCGCTGGGATGCCCCAGGCCGGTAATAACCCCTGCCGCCGGATCCCACGCCTTCAGGAAACGGATGCCTTCGGGAAGAGAAAATTGCGAAACTACTCCCGTCTCTCTCCGTCATTCCCGCGAAAGCAGGAAACTACTCCGCTGGTTCTGGATTCCCGCTCTTGCACATTCTGCATTCCCCCTCTCGCACATAATGATAGGTTAGCCTTTCCGCAGACCGCCGGCCTGCAACTGGGCGCCCACCTCGTTTCGCAATTTCCTCATCTGCCGCCCATTCTGGACAATGCCAGGGGGCCGGGCTAGACTTAGGGCAGTTCCCCGCGCTCGCCGCTGTTGACCCGATTCCTGACACAACCCTGCTCCTTCATGAGGTCCAGCTATGCCCGTCTTTTCCGCCGAGTATTTAGAAAAGGTGGCCTATCACATCTACCGCGCCAAAGGCACGCCCGGCGCCGAAGCTGAAACGGTGGCCGCCCACTTGGTTAAGGCCAACCTGTGCGGCCACGACTCCCACGGCGTCATCCAGATTCCCACCTACGCCGACCGCATAGACGCCGGCCACATCGTCCCCGGCGCCCCCTTCGTTGTCGAGCGCGAGGCTCCCTGCACCGCCGTCATCAACGGCAACTGGGGCTTCGGCTTCGTGGTCACCGAGCGGGCCATGCGGATGGCCATAGACAAGGCCCGCACCCACGGCGTCGCCGCCATCACCGTCCACAGCCAGAGCCACATCGGGCGACTGGGCGACTACCCCACTATGGCCGCCGCCGAGGGCATGATCGGTATGATTACCGCCGACTCCGGCGCCGCCCCCAAGCACGTCGCCCCCTTCGGCGGACGCGCCCGCAAGCTGGGCACCAACCCCATCTGCATCGGTATGCCCAGCAACCTCGACGGCCCGGTGCTGATGGATATGGCCTCCAGCACCGTCGCCCTGGGCAAGATTTCCTTGGCCCGCAACCGCCGCGAGGCCATCCCCCTCGGCTGGATCGTCGACCGCGAAGGCAATCCCACCACCGACCCCAACGACTACTTCTCCGGCGGCGCCATTCTGCCAGTAGGCGTTGACCAGGGACACAAGGGCTACGCCTTGTCCTTCATGGTGGAAGTGTTCTCCGGTCTGCTCACCGGCCTCGGCTTCGGCATTGACCCGGAGGGCCGCCACAACGACGGCTGCTTCATCGCCGCCTTCAACCTGGAGCATTTCCGCCCGTTGGACGAGTTCAAGAAGGATATGGGCGAGTTCGTCGAGTTCATCAAAGACTCCCCGCCCGCCGCCGGTTTCAGCGAGGTGCTGTATCCCGGCGAAATCGAGCACCGCACCGAGCAGGCCCGCCGCCGCGACGGCATCTTCGTCGAAGACGACACCTGGGAGCAAATTAGCGGCATGATGAAGTCGCTGGAAGTCGAGAACCTGGTGGGCAATCCATAGTTCCTCCCCTCTTCAGCTCCACATTCTCTCCTGCTGTGGGAGATAGAGTGAGGGCCGGGTGAGGGTGTTCTCAATCGCCATCGGCCTCAATCGCCATCGGCCTCAATCGCCATCGGTATGGAGGATCACGTGAGTTCCCGAACCCCTTTCGGCGACAAGATAAGAGAAGCCTACCTGGAATCCGCCGAATACTTCGCCGGGCTCGTGGACGGGGTAGACATAGACGGTTGGGAAGAGCATGCCATGGGCCAGTGGACCATTCGCGATCTGGCGGGCCACACCTACCGCTCCATAAGCACCGTCGTTAGCTACTCCGAGAAACCCGCAGCCCAGGTGGACGTCGAGTCTTCGGCGCAGTGGATTGTAAACGTGCGCCAGAATGCCGATCCTGACCGCGTGGCCGAGATGGGCCGCTCGGCAGGTCTGGAAATTATGGACAACCCGCAGATGATGGTTCGCGGCTTCCTGAACATGGCCCGCGACCGGGTCAACGAGCTGGACGAGGACTTCATCCTGTCCACCCCTCAGGGCGGAATGAGGCTCATTGACTATCTGCAACTTCGCATCATGGAACTGGTCATCCACGGCAGAGACCTGGCTGATGCCCTAGGCGCCGAGGCGGAGCCTCCCGCCAGCGGGGTGCAGGTGGCCCTGCAAGTCCTGACCGGAGTGGCCGTCGCCGAAGGTCGCGGCCCCGCACTAGCCAACGCTCTGACTGGCAGAAGCTCTCTCCCCCCTAACTACAACCTGCTCATCTAAACTCGACAACCTCTGAGTGCCTCCCACTCAAAGGGAGGGTTATAGAGGAGTTATACCACCCGATGCTTTCTGCCGTTACGCTGACGCCCGTTCATCGCACTGCCGGAGCGCTGCTGCTACTGACCGCTCTGGCGACTGTCATCTCTGTCGTAGCCCGCTTGAGCGCAGACGCAGACCAGCCAACGGAGATTGCGTCCTTGTACGCTATCGGCGCGGCCAAAGCTGCCTACGCCACGGGCGGGGCGGCCCGGCTGGTGGGTGGGATAGCGCTGATAGCCGCTGCTATTCCGCTGCGGCGGGTTATGGAGCCGTATCATCCGAGGGCAATTGGGTTGGCGGCGGCGTTGCTGGCGGCATCAGGCATTGCCTCGGCAGTATCGGGCGGCGGCGCCATTGCGCTGGCGGCGCTGGCTCCCGGTGCGCCATCCAGCATCATACTGGCTTTTGAGAATGGAGACGCCGGAGGCGCTGAAAGCATCCTGTTCGCCATCCGCTGGGCCACGGGCGCGCTGGGGTTCACGCTGGCCGGCCTGGCGCTGGTGGCGCTGGCTTCGGCGCAGTGGCGGGTTGGCGGCATCCTGCGCCCCTCCGCGGTCGTGGTTGCTGTGCTGGGGGCGGCAATGCTGTTTATCTGGGTTGACGCTGCCACCGTAGTTCACCGCATAACGGGCGTAGGCTTCCTGATTTGGCTGATAGCCGCCGGTCTGTGGCTAATATGGCCGGGCGGGTCAGTCCGGCGCCCAGAACCGCACGCTCCGGCGGTTCGTAAGTAAATTCCCGCTTTCGCAGAAATGCTGCTGGACAGCGTCAACCTGCCTGTTTTTGCAGCTTCTTCAGTAGCGGAATCTGGCGGACTTTGGCCGGGCTAAGGTCTTCCCAGTAAATGCCCGATGGGCGAGGCATATCGCCGTCGCACTCGATAATCTCCTCGGCGGTCACCACATAGTCGAGGAATACGTCGTGCCGGGTGTAGGGCAGTTCCTCGTCCAGCACCTGCATCGGATGCACCGTGCTGACCACCGGCGTGTCCGGCGAGACCACCCCGGCGGCGATGGCTAGTCCGTATTCCAAGTCGGCGAATCCGCCTCCCTTTCCGACTCGCGTCCCCATCCGGTTCACCGCCACTGAGCCAGATATGACCAGATCCACCGAACGCATCTCCTCCACATACACTGGACGGCCCCACCGGAATGCTCCGGATATAGTGGAGGCCTCAGCCGGAGACGCGCTCATGGTGGAGGGGTCCAGCTCCACGAAGCACTGTTCCTGGCGCAGGCGCGGCACGGCCATGTACAACGTCTTGCCTTGTTCCAGCGCGAGCCGCCGTAGGGGACGCTGGGCCTTGTCGGGGTTGCCCTTAATGACCCGGGCCCGCCGCCACGCTTCCAGCCCGACGGCGCGGCTGGCGGCGGCCTCACAGCCGCGAAAATGGGGAATCTTGTCGCGAAGCTTGCGGGTATGGGCAGCCCGAGCCTCTTCCATCGCCTCCCACACCGCGTTGCGCACTTCGTCCTTGCCGCGCATAATGCCCTGCCGCTCCATTATCCAGCCTAGTTAGTGCGCTATTATCCGTTTCCTCCGCACAAAATGGAACACCACTAACCCATTCATCTAAAAATCCTGTCCATCCGGTTCATCCACGCAAAGAACCGCGTAAAGAAACCGCCTGCAAGGGAGCGCAGCCTGAACCGGAGCAGTCTTGCTATCCGCCACGCCGCCTTATACAATCGTGTAATCGTAGTAAATCATCAAACGGCTGGTTTGATGATAGCCATGATTATGGCAATTTACGCTCTGGCGCACTAGGGCCTTAGAAAGGCGGGGGCTGCTCTTCTCTCCCGTGGACCTGAGCTTACGCTCTAGCACATCGAGGTCTTGGAAAAGCGCCACAACCGGCGTTGTCCAATATGTAAAGCGCGTCAATATAAAATGGTTTCCTGATAAAGGGTTTTCCTGCTCCGTTCCCCCGTTTGGGCCATCGTTGCCTTTATCTTTAATCCGCCAGACTCGATACTACATTAGGTATTATGAACAGCTTTCACATCTGGACCATCGGCTGTCAGATGAACACCGCAGACTCTGAACGCCTCGCTTCCGCCTTGGAGCAGTTGGGGCTGGAGTCTGCCGGGAACGCCAAAGACGCCGACGTGGTGGTGCTGAATTCCTGCGTGGTGCGGCAGTCGGCGGAGAACAAGGTTGTCGGCAACTTGGGAGCGGTATCACACCTGAAGAGGCAGAACCCCAACCAGGTAATCGCCCTGATGGGTTGCATGGTGGGGCCGAAGAGCGACCAACTGGCCCGCCGCTTTCCCTACGTCGACGTGTTCATGCGTCCCCAGCAGTTCGAGCCGTTGCTGGACCTGGTGGGAGAACGGCTCAGCCTCGACTGGGAAGGTTGCGTCGGAACGCTGGCGCCCACCCGCCCTGACGTTTCCTGCCACGTCCCCATCATCCACGGCTGCGATCTGATGTGCGCCTTCTGCATCATCCCCTACCGCCGCGGCCGGCAGGTAAGCCGTCCGGTGGGCGAGGTGGCGCGGGAGGTAGAGCTGCTGGTGTCACGCGGGGTGAAGGAAGTGACGGTGCTGGGGCAGACGGTGGACGCTTACGGCCACGACCTGCCAGGCGAGAACGGCAGGCGCCCCGACCTAGCTGCGCTGCTGACGCGACTGAACGAAGTTGACGGCCTTGAACGCATCCGGTTCCTGACTTCGCATCCAAACTACATGAGCCGGGGCATCATAGAAGCCGTGGCCGAGCTGCCCAAGGTGTGCGAGCACATCAACCTACCAGTGCAGGCCGGTGACGACGAAGTGCTGGCTCGTATGCGCCGCAACTACAGCCGGGCCGACTACATCTCGCTGGTGGAGGAAATCCGCGAGACCGTGCCGGGCGCGTCGCTCAGCACCGACATAATCGTGGGATTTCCCGGCGAAACCGAAGACCAGTTCCAGCGCACCCTGGAACTGGTGGAGCAACTGCGAATGGATAAGGTGCACTGCGCCGCCTATTCCACCCGCCCCGGAACCATAGCAGCCCGGGCTATGGAAGACGATGTGCCACAGGCGGAGAAGGTCAGCCGCCGCGAGCGGGTGGACGCCCTACAGCAAAACATCCTCACCGAAATCAACGCCGAACTGGTGGGCAGCGAGTTCGAGGTTCTGGTCGAAGCAAGGAACAAGGGCAAGTGGCAAGGCCGCACCCGCGCCAACAAGCTGGTGTTTTTCCCCATTGCAGAAGACGACGGCGACCGGCAGGGAGAGCTGGTCAACGTGCGGGTTGACCGTGCCGGGCCGTGGTCACTACAAGGCCAACCGAACTAGAAATGAGGATTGCCGAGCGTGGAATTGCCAGAGTGCTCTAATCCCCTGTTCCGCATTCTCGTTAAGAGGGAATCGAGATGACTACCCGTCGCCGTCCCATCGTACCCATCACGGAGTTGGAACACTCGGCTTTCTGCAAGACTGAAGACGAACTCCCCGCCAAACCCTTGTCCGAAGAATTGGCCGTAAACGTCCGCTGGCAACAGATTCCCGCCGAGTATCTCCACTACACTGCCGACGAATTGGACGCCCGAATCCACGACGCTCGCAACAGGCTGGGCAGCGCCGTGACTGTGCTGGGGCATCATTACCAGCGCGAAGAAGTCATCAAGTACGCCGATTTCCAGGGCGACTCCTTCCTGCTGTCGCAGCAGGCGGCCAGCAAGCCCGATGCCGACTATATCATCTTCTGCGGCGTGCACTTCATGGCCGAGACCGCCTGCGTGCTCGCGGCGGAGGGCCAGCGAGTCATCCTGCCCAACATCACCGCCGGCTGCTCCATGGCCGACATGGCGCCGATGGACGACGTTGAGGACGCTTGGGACGATCTGATGGAGGTTCTGGGGCCGGGTGAAATTGTGCCGGTCACCTATATGAATTCCATCGCTGGCATCAAGGCGCTGTGCGGGCGCAACGGGGGCGCCGTCTGCACTTCTTCCAACGCCGGCTCCGTGCTGAAGTGGGCCTTCGAGCAAGGCAAACGGGTGCTGTTCCTTCCCGACCAGCACCTGGGCCGCAACACCGCTCTGAAGATGGGAGTGCCGCTGGACGAGATGGTGCTTTGGAACCCCTTCCGCAACATGGGCGGCAACACGCCGGAGCAGCTCCGCCGCGCCAGGATGGTGCTATGGCAGGGACACTGCTCGGTGCATACCCGCTTCACCGTCAAGCAGATTGAACTGGCCCGCCAACGCTTCCCCGACGTGAACGTGCTGGTCCATCCGGAGTGCGTGATGGAAACAGTGCAGGCCGCCGACTTGGTGGGCTCCACCGAATTTATTCGCAGTCAGATAAACAACGCCTCGCCGGGCAGCGTGTGGGCAGTGGGAACTGAGATTAGCCTGGTCAACCGCCTAGCTCTGAACAACCCCGACAAGACCGTGTTCTGCCTAGACCCGGTCACCTGCCCCTGCTCCACGATGTACCGCATCCATCCGGCTTACGTGCTGTGGGTGATGGAGTCGCTGCTGGAGGGCCGGGTGATGAACGAGATTACCGTCCCGGACAACATCCGCCGAGATGCCCTGGTAGCGCTGGAGCGGATGTTGTTGCTGCGGTAGCCTGCGGGTGGCGGTATCTGAAATTCCTTCTCTCGCAAAGTCAGGGGTAATGCAATGGCGTTAATTGATCAACAATTGCGCGAAGTGTGGGATGCGTTGCATGGTCAGGCTATCCATCGAAATAACAATTTGGCCGAAGTACAAATTCGTAACCTTCGAGGTATTCGAGATTTGCGTGTACCGTTCGAGTATCCAGTTTGTGTACTCGCTGGTCCCAATGGCTGTGGCAAATCTACAGTGCTTTTCGCCTGCGCCTGTGCCTATCGTGTTCCGGGGCGCGGGCCCAAAGATTTTGTTCCTTCGACCCTCTTTCCTGATTTCACCGGTGGCTCAACGGAACTCCGGGATCTACCTGAAAAGACAGAGATAGAGTTTCACTACTTGGATAAAGGCCAACGAACTTCAATGTTGTGGCGGAGAGCCAAGTCATGGAACCGTAGTTATATGGGACGGAAAGGCGGCAAACAGCCTAAGCGTGAGCTGCACCTAAGGACGCTGACCAACTTCACTAGCCCTGCGGAGGTCCGCAGTTTCCTGCAACTATCGCGCAAAGAACTACAGACGGAACAGCTTACTGACGACTTGCTTATATTCGCTTCGCGTATCCTGCCACGCCGTTACCGTAACTTGTCCAGGATTACCTCTCAGGCCCGAGATCTGCTGTTTGCCGAGTTGGAAGGGGCTAGCAAAGCCAGATATTCGGAGTTTCATATGTCGGCCGGAGAGAGAGCTATACTACGCATATCGAAGGACATATCAAACCTTTCCGACGCGCTGGTTCTGATTGATGAAGTTGAGGCTGGACTGCATCCTCACACTCAGCAACAGGCGATGCTGGAATTTCAGCGCATCGCCTTGCGGAATCATTTGCAGATTATAGTCGCCTCCCATAGCCCAGTAGTCCTCGAAAGCGTTCCGGTCAATGTCCGGCTGTTTTTTGACCGGGACGAGGATACTGCTGAAGTTCGATTGGCCCCGCAATACCGTGACATTCTCCAAAGGGCCTTTTATGGACAGACCCGCGATCGTCTTTCTATCCTGTGCGAAGACGAAGTGGCTGAGGGACTTCTCCTGGGCTTTATGGATGTACTAAACGTGAAGCTGGGACTGCGCCATGAGGACTTTGTGATTGGACGGGATACCGAACAAAGCCAGTTCCCGAATCACGTTCGTACCTTGAGCAAATTCGGCAAGATGAGCGACTTTTTAATAGTTCTTGATGGGGATTCCCGAAACTTTGAATCTGATATTGAGAGTGCCGCCCGTGAGTATGGACAGGTAGCAAAGCCCCTTTTCCTGCCGGGAAACGAATCTCCCGAAACATGGATTTGGCATACTTTAGAGAAATATCGGGATTCCTACGCCCCACTACTGGGGATTTCACCTCGGGATATGGAGCAATCGATGCGCGGCATCACTTAAATGCTCGCGGGTGATCTAAGGCATCAGGGATGCGGCAAAGACGCTGTGGAGCAGTTTGCTGACTCTCTGAATCGAACGGTTCCAGATATTGCCCGCATTGTAGGGCGTTGCGAAGCGGAGCGTCAACATAGCGCAGCTTCGCCTTTCTTAGTGCAAATGGAAGAGCAAGTAAATCTTTGGAGGCAGCAATAATAAACGCTCTATCTTAAATTGTTTGGAGTAATCGCCTTGCCTGAGTTTCCGCCGGAAGTTTATGCGCTGATAGACGCGGCTATCGCCGAGGATCAGACCTTCAACGACCCCACGACAGCAGCGGTGGTGCCGCCGCATATTCGCAGCGTTGGGATGCTGCGGGCCAAGGCCCATGGCGTGCTGGCCGGCGTCGAGGTGGGACTGGCCGTGTTCCGGCGGGTCGAGCCCGATCTAGAGCTGGAGGCGCTGCTTGCCGACGGCGCCGTCCTATGCCCAGGCGACGGCATCGCCCGGGTGGACGGCCCGGCAGCGGGCATCCTGCGGGCCGAGCGAATTGCCCTCAATTTCATGCAGCGCATGAGCGGCATCGCCAGCCTGACTAACCGTTACGTCCGCGCCGTCGAAGGCGCCCGCTCTCGCATTGTGGACACCCGCAAGACCGCCCCGGGCCATCGTTACCTCGACAAGTATGCAGTGCGGGCCGGCGGCGGCTACAACCATCGCTATAATCTGGCCGACGGCATTCTTATCAAGGACAACCACATTGAGGCCAACCGTTTCCGCGAGATGGGCTTAAGGCAGGTCATACAACTGGCCCTGGAGCGCGCTTCCCACACCATCCGAGTCGAAGTTGAGGTAGAAACGCTGGCCGACGCCCGCGAGGCGCTGGAAGCCGGCGCCCACATCATTATGCTGGACAATATGCCGGTGGACATGATGCGCGAGGCCATGGGTTTTATCGGCGACCGGGCCGTGGTTGAGGCGTCGGGCGGCATCAACTTCGACACCGTCCGCGCAGTGGCGGAAACCGGCGTTCACCTCATATCCATCGGCGAACTGACCCACTCACCCCCCGCCCTGGACATCAGCCTCGACCTGGAATTTGAGCAAATCCGGCGTTCTTCCTGAGTCTGCTGAAGCACGCGGGAGATTGTCGCAAGGAAAATTCTCCCGTCGGCTATAATGCGCGCCAGTCAAAGCGCTGCGGAAGGGCGCGCGGGAGATTGTCGCTATGACGCAGACAACCGACCCCATCAGGCAATGCCTGCAACGGAACTGAGATATGATATAGTCTGCGCTGGAGGGTATGGACGACGATACGCTCTCCCGCGCCCCAACCGCCGGGTGCAACTCCGTCGCCTGGATCCTGTGGCGCCTGACTCGCGTGATGGACCTGTTCATCCACTATCGCCTTCAGGATGCTGAGCAGTTATGGAGCAAGGGCGGTTGGGCAGAGAAGTTCAATATGCAACCGGGCATCTATGACCAGGGTGGGCTGGACTGCGGAGCAGGCAGCGGCGTGGATTCCACCATCTCGCAGAGATACAAGAGGGCTACTATCACGCAGTGAAGGCTGAGACACAGGCGTGCCTGGCACAGGTCAGCGAGGAAGAATTGGCCCGCGCGATTGTGTTTCCGCCGCTGCCGGAGCCACGCCCCATAGCCGCCTGCTTCGGCCAAATGATGGGGGACGCCCTGGCTCACGGAGGCCAGATCGCCTACCTGCGCGGTCTCTTCCTCAGCATGGGCTGTCGCTGACAGGCGTTATGGGGGTAACTACAAAGCCCGCAGAGGTTGCATATAGAAAAACTGAATTTCTCTGTGCGCCCGGTGTATACATCATCGTCGCGATCGCTGGCGGTCGCCGCTGTCCAGCAACAAAGTGACTGGCCCGTCGTTTTGCGACTTTACCTGCATATATTCCTGAAAGCGGCCGGTGGCAACGCTCAACCCGGCGTCGCGGAACAGCGAAACAGTATATTCGTAAAGCAGTTCGGCGCGCGCCGGAGGCGCGGCGCTGGCGAAGCCGGGACGGCGGCCGCGGCGGGTGTCGGCGTAGAGGGTAAACTGGCTAACCACCAACACTGCAGCATCCACATCTAACGCAGAAAGGTTGAAGCGGTTGTCGCCGTCAGAAAAGATACGCAGGTTGGCAATCTTCTGCGCCAAGTATTCGGCGTCGGCTTCTTCGTCGTCCCTTGCGACGCCCAGTAGTATTAACAGGCCGCGCCCGATGCGGCCAACCTCCACCTCAGCGATTTCCACCGAGGCATCGGCCACCCGCTGCACCAACGCACGCACCGGAGAGCTGACTAGGCGGAAGCGGCAGCCCCGGCAGTGGCGGACGCGGACTCGCCGCCGCTAGAGCTTCCCGAACTGTCGGAGCCGGAGGAAGACTCAGCAGGCTTGCTGTCGCTGCTGGACTTGGACGTATCGCTGCTGCTCTTGGCAGCTCCGTTTTCGACGGGCGGCTTGGGGCGTCCGTAGTCGGTAGTGTAGAAGCCGCTCCCTTTGTATATTACCGGCACGGCGTGGTAGACTCGACGCCCCTCACCGGAGCATTCAGGGCAAGCTCCCTTGCCAGCTTCGCTGAAGCTCTGCCTCAACTCGAAATAGTTATCACATTCAACGCAACGGTAGTCGTATCGAGGCACTGGTCATCTCCTAGCGTTCAACACCCGGCGCATCCGGCCTGCCGGTTGGGGCAGGGCGCCTAGCGGGTAAGTGAAAGTTGGCACTCGGACGGAGTGACTGCTAACTGAAGTAATTTATCAGCCACGGCTCATACTGTCAAACGCTGTGAATGACTTTTTTAGCGCGCTGGCATTGCCGGCTACTTCGTTATTCCCGCTTTCTCTCAAATGACAGGGCAAATGGAAGCGACGACCGGGGTTCAAGCGCTTGCCGAGATGTTCTGTGACTGATTTCGGGTATAGAGCCATGTAAAATGTTATCCATAGAAAATGAGTCTGGAGTTTTCCAAATCGGACGCCAATACTGCCAATATAGTGCGAAATACGCCAAAATAAGTGGCCTTAAGCTGAAATTCGCTATTGACACTGTGGGATGTCGGAAATATGATGTTTCGTCGTGACGAGAAAATCCCACAAGGGCATACTCGACAAAAGCAATGAGACGGGCGCGACTCTGCTGAGCCTCGCAGGCGGGGCCATCTGAGCATATTAAGGAGCGTAGCGCGATGGACGAACTGGATCGCAAGATTATAGCCTTGTTGCAATTGGATGGCAGAGCATCCAACGCCAAGATTGCCCGGGAGGTGGGAGTCAGCGAAGGCACGGTACGGCGCAGACTGCGGCGGTTGGTCAAAGAGGACGTGGTGAAGGTTATCGCGGTGCCCAATCTGGAGAAGTTGGGCTACGCCACCACTGCCCTCATCGGAATTTCCACCGGCCCCGGCAAGTCCGACACCGTGGCCGACGCCATCGCCGCTATGGAAGAGGCCCACTACGTCGCCATTACCACCGGCGCCTTCGACGTTTTCGTCTGGGCTGGGCTGGAGTCTGCGGAAAACTTGGGCAACTTCCTCCGCACCAAGGTCGGCGTGGTAGACGGCGTGCAAGGCACGCAAACCTTCGTCAACCTCTCTATTAAGAAGCGCGCCTATGGCCTGGTGCTGTAGAGGTCTATGGCCTGGTGCTGTAAGATAAAACCAACTTGCGGGCAGTTCCAATTTCCGGTATCACGGGCATCCCTGCTTGTTGCAAACCCTTCGCACTGTGCTATAATCTTGGCGTGACTGGCCGCGATAAGCATACGTTTTCCTGAGAGTGCGCTGCCGACCCCAATCCTTGAAGAGAGCCGACCGCAATGACCTACATTATCGCCGAGCCCTGCGTTGGCCTGAAAGACTCCGCTTGTGTTGATGTCTGCCCAGTGGATTGCATCTACACCCGCGACGAAGACGATCAGTATTTCATCAGCCCCGACGAGTGCATTGACTGCGCCGCCTGCGAGCCGGTATGCCCTGTCACCGCCATCTTCGCCGAAGATGCGGTTCCCGCTGAGTGGCATGACTACATCGCCAAAAATTACGACTACTTCAAGAACACCGACGCCGCCGAAATGAAGCGGAAATAGCAGCACGTCCGTTGCACTATCCCGAGGAACAGCAGGGGCGGGTTTCAACCCGCCCCTAAGCCTGTTACTACGAATTGCCCCCTCTTCCTCGTTGTTCCTAGCCTAAATCATCCAGGCAGGCCGCGATGGGCTTGCTGATACAGGAAAATATCGGCGTGTCCAGTAACGTGTAGGGCCTTGCTTTGGACTCTCGCAGTTCCATCACCAAATCCAGGAACGCTGACGGATCATCGGTCTCGAACCCCAGCACAAACTCTTGGTCGTCCAGGCCGAAAGAGTAGGCCGTGCTGATTTTAATGTCCGGGTGCTTGTGTCCGATGACGAAGTGCTCGTTCATCAGTTCCTGCCGCTCTTCTTTGGGAAGCTGATACCAGTCGTGGGTCTTGACGAAGGGGTAGACGAACAAGTACTTGCGGCCCACGATGCGCATAGTGGACGACGCGCCCTCCTGTCCCTCGTGCCGGTGACTGACCACGTAGGGCGACCGGCGAGTCATCGCCAGGTAGGAATAGGGCGTCAAAAGAAAGGGAGCAAGGGCTGTGCGGTTGAGCTGGGCCGCCAGTTCGTTGATGGCCTCCAGCGTGGGGCTGACCATCCACAGCATCATATCGGCGTCGCCTCGCATTCCCACCAAGCTGTAGCTGGAGATGTCCAACCGCCCGGCGAACTCGTCGAGAACGGAGGCGAACTCGGCCTTCATCCGTCTAGGGCCGCCGTCTGTATCCGATGCCGCCGCCCGCCATTTCGGGTCGGCCTTAAAGAAGGTGTATTTGACGAAATCTCGCCGCGTCTGTTGCTCCCCCGGCTGCGTCATAAAGCTCCCGCCACGCCACTGCGCCCGGATTCTTCGCTCATCTTAGCAACCGGGCAGCTGGGCTGGCAATGGCGGCGCGGCGGAGTATACTGCATCTAGAGTGAGGAAAACGGGGCGGCGTCCATGACTCTCATCAAAGACCGGGACTTGTTGCAGTTGTTGCTGCAAGGTGAATCCGACCGGGTGGAATTTAAGGAATCCCTGAGCGGCAGCGCGCCCAATGACATCCGGGAAGCAATCTGCGCTTTCGCTAACGACCTGCCGGGCCACCGGCAGACGGGGGTTATCTTCGTTGGCGTGCGCGACGACGGCTCCGCTGCCGGGCTGCCGGTTACGGACGAATTGTTGCGGCAACTGGCCGATATGAAAACCGACGGCAACATCGTTCCGCCGCCTTCCCTGGGCGTGGAAAAGCGGTACTCCAACGGAAGCGATGTCGCAGTGGTCATCGTGCCGCCCTCGGATTCACCGCCGGTGCGTTGCCGGGGACGAATTCACGTGCGCATCGGCCCGCGCCGAGGGATGGCTACGGCCCAGGATGAGCGCATTCTCAACGAAAAGCGCCGCTACCGCGACATCCCGTTTGACATCCATCCCGCTCCTTCGGCAACGCTGCGCGACCTGGACCTGCTTCAATTCGAGCGCGAGTATCTGCCCCAAGCCTTTGCGCCAGATGTTCTGGAAGCCAACGACCGAAGCATCGAAGAACGGCTGGCCGCCACGAAGATGGTTGCGTCGGTGGACGACACTACCCCCACAGTGTTGGGTCTGCTAGAGCTGGGCAAAAACCCCCAGGATTTTCTGCCCGGAGCTTACGTGCAGTTCCTTAAGCTGGACGGAACGGAAATTACAGATCCTATAATAGACAGTGAAGAGATTCGCGGTTCTATCCCGGATGTGATAAACCGGTTGGATGCCAAACTAAAAGCGCATAACCGGATTGCCGTAGATATTCTTTCAGGCCCCTTGGAGCGGCGGACGAGTCTGTATCCCCTCGAAGCAGTTCAGCAAATCACCCGCAACGCAGTTATGCACCGCACCTATGAGGCCACCAACGCCCCGGTGCACGTCTACTGGTTTAATAACCGTATCGAAATTACCAATCCCGGGGGGTTTTATGGAGCGGTAACTGCCGACCGTATAGGACGGCCGGGGGTAGTTGATTACCGGAATCCAAATCTGGCCGAGGTGATGCGTACTCTTAAATTCGTACAACGCTACGGACTTGGAATACCTTTGGCCCAGCGTTTGCTACGGGAAGCAGGCCACCCGGAGCTGGAGTTTGATGCCGTAGGCAACTTCGTGGTCGCGAAAATAATTTCAGCATCAGCATAGCAACCAGTATCAGCACAGTAGGAGGAATACGATGGCTGTTCCAGTCCTCACATTCTTCAACAACAAGGGCGGGGTCGGCAAAACATCGCTGGTATACCATCTGGCTTGGATGTTGTCTGAAATGGGGCATCGGGTGCTGGCCTGCGATCTCGACCCGCAAGCCAACCTTACAGCCGGGTTTCTCGAGGAAAACCGCCTAGAAAGTCTTTGGGATGAAGAAAGCGGCGCAAACACCATCGCCCAATGCGTTGAGCCGCTGATGCAGGTAGGAGACTTGCGCTCTCCGAAAATCCAGAAAATTTCGTCTGAGTTTTGGTCCGATCTATCTTTAATCCCCGGCGACCTCGCTCTCTCCGGGTTTGAGGACACTCTATCCGCCGAATGGCCCAATGCGCTAGGTTCCACTAACTTGTACCGTCCTTTCAGGATACTAACCGCCTTTTCCAGCATAATGCAGGATGGCGCCAAACAAATGGACGCATCGGTAATCTTGGCGGATGTTGGCCCTAATCTGGGGGCAATCAATCGCTCGGCCCTCATCGCTACCGATTATGTCATCGTTCCGCTGGGGGCCGACTTGTTCTCGCTTCGGGGGCTGCGCAATCTTGGTCCCACGCTGCGCACTTGGCGGGCGGAATGGCAAAAACGCCTCTCCAACTGGGTAAATCCTCATTTTCCCCTCCCACAAGGAAAAATGCAGCCCCTTGGTTATGTGGTGCAGCAGCATAGTGTCCGGCTGGGCCGTCCGGTTCAAGCTTATGACAAGTGGGTTAACCGTATGCCGGAAGAATATGCCAAGAACCTGCTGGAGAAAGAGCAAGACTCTTATCCGCCCACGCCGCCGGATGACGAAAACCGTCTGGCAACCGCCAAGCACTACCGGAGCCTTGTTCCCATGGCCCAAGAAAAGCGCAAGCCCATCTTCAAGCTGTCCACCGCAGATGGAGCTTTTGGCAGCCACGCCGCCGCCGTTCAGAGTGCCTACACTGATTTCCAAGATTTGGCAAAGGAAATCCTGGCGAGAATAAACGCCGCAGAACCCGCTGCCGCGCTGTAGAGTGCTACAATTTCCGCAGCAAAATTCCGATTGCAGAGAGGCAATATGGTCACGTTAGGCGAAGGCGAATACCGTTACGAGGTTGCCGAAGGTTGGGGAAAGCTGCCCGACGGGTGGGCGTTCAAGGAGTGCGCCGCCGTGGGCGTGGATTCCAGCGATAACGTCTACGTGTTCAACCGCGGCGAGCACCCGATGATTGTGTTCGACGCCGACGGAAACTTCCTGCGGTCTTGGGGCGAGGGGCTGTATCCGCGGGCCCACGGCATCACCATGAGCCCTGACGGCGCCATCTTCTGCACCGACGACGGCGACCACACCGTCCGCAAGTGCCGGCTGGACGGAACGGCGCTGTTCACCCTAGGCATTCCCGGAACGCCCGCGCCCTTTATGAGCGGCGACCCGTTCAATCGTTGCACCCACGTCGCCATTGACCCGCAGACCGCCGAGTTCTACGTGTCTGACGGCTACGGCAACGCCCGCGTCCATAAGTATTCGCCCGAGGGCAAACACCTGTTCTCGTGGGGCGAGTCCGGCACCGGCGAGGGGCAGTTCAACATCGCCCACAACGTCTGCACCGACAAAGACGGCTGGGTCTACGTGGCCGACCGCGAGAATCAGCGCATCCAGGTTTTTGACAAGAACGGCAAGTTCGAGACCCAATGGAAGAACATGGCCCGCCCTTGCGGCCTGTATATTGACCAGAGCGGCGACCAGAAGGTCTACGTAGGCGAACTGGGCGTCGCCATCGGCCCCAACTCCCAAGCCTATGGCCTCGGCCCCCGCGTCGGCATCCATGACGTGGCGGGCAACGTGCTGGCCCGGCTGGGCGACGGACCGGAAGGCGAGGCGCCGGGCAGCTTCATCGCTCCCCACGGCGTTTGCATCAACTCCCGTGGCGACATCTTCGTCAGCGAGGTGTCGTGGACGCACACCGGCAGCCACCTCAACCCGCCCCGCGAAATCCGCTCCCTGCAAAAGCTGACCAAACTGGGGTAAATGCTATAATGACTCAATCACCATTAAACGGACCCTACGATCCAGAGGCTATTGAGGATTACAGGCGGCAGGCTCGCGACTTCTGGGCCAAGAGCCAAGAATACTTTGCTACGGGGGATTTGCATCAAGCGTCTGAAAAAGGATGGGGCGCGGCCGCTTGGATGACTAAAGCAGTGGCAGTAAAACGCGGGTGGGAATACGAACGCCACGAACACTTTAGTGCTGTGCTAAATAGTGTGCGAGCGATTACTGGTGACAACAGATTGCCTGGATTGCGATCCATCGCCAACGAGCTGCACAGCAATTACTACCGGAGAAAAAGGCATCTTGATGCTGCCTCCGTAGAGATAGATCTAAATGCGGTGGCGGAACTGCTGGACATTTTGGAGCCTCTCACCCAGCCTGTCGGCTAGACACCGAAAGCGCGAAATTACTTTGAGGACCTGTATGGAAATACGTATGGGCAGCTTGGCGCGCGACGCCCGGGAAGCCACCGGCACAGCCATCATCATAGACGTATTCCGGGCCTTCACCACTGCCGCTATCGCCTTCGACCGTGGGGCGACGCAAATTACGCTGGTGGCCGAGGCGGAGGATGCGCTGGAACTGCACCGCAGCGGCATAGGCGACCTGCTTATGGGCGAGGTGGACGGGAAACAGCCCGAGGGGTTCGACTTCGGCAACTCGCCCTACGAGATTTCGCAGGCCGACATAGCGGGCAAGAGCCTGGTGCAGTCCACCCGTGCCGGAACCGTCGGCGTGTCGGCGGCAACCAACGCCGACGTCATCTACCTAGGCTCCTTCGTGGTGGCCCAGGCCACCGCCGACGCCGTCCGCCGACAGCGGCCCGACTCGCTGTCCATCATCGCCATGGGTGACCAGGGGCAAGTACGCTCCGACGAGGACGAGCAATGCGGCATCTACCTGCGCAACATCATCGAAGGCCGCAAGCCCGACTTCGCCGCCGTCAAGTCGCTGATTATGACCGGCGGGGCAACACAGAAGTTCTTCGACGACAAGCAGCCACAGTATCACCCGGAGGACGTGTCATTGGCGCTGGAAGTGGACCGCTACCCTTTCGCCATGCGCATTAACCGCGAGGACGGGCTGCTGGTGGCGCGAAAACACGCGCTGCGCCGCTACGTTCTATGATTACGCATTGCACCGGGATTCCCATCAGCTACGCTGGGACCCGGTGTACGATACATCAAGCTTCGACAAAACGGTCTGCCTTGAGGTGCTCCGCGCCTGCTATTTCCGTGTCCCCTTGCATCACCATGTTGGCAATAATGTCGCACATACCGATACTCCAGAGAATGCCCTTCCTGCCCGCTCCGGTGGCGACATAGAGATTGTCCCAGCCTGGCAGCCGGTCCACTATGGGAATACCATCCGGGGTCACCGGACGCAGGCAGGCAGTGTGTTGCATCAGTTGGGCGCCGGCCAAATCCGGGGCCATCTGGATAGCGTTCCGCAGTATGGTGTCGCGTCCTATCGAGGAAGGATTAGCGTTGAAGCCTGCTTCTTCCTCCGTGGAGCCAGTCCACACCAGTCCGTCGGCCTTAGTATCAGCGTAGTTGCCCCGATAGTTCAGCGCTACGTTGAAAGCCAGCCCATTGTAGCGCAACCGCAGTATCTGCCCTTTCAGCGGCTGCACCGGCAGCGCCGTGTCCATGTCGCACCAGCCGGAAATTAGCTGAGACCAAGGGCCCATAGCGACTATTACAGCTCCGGCTTCAATTTTGCCCCCCTCGCAGGTAACCGCGTCAACCCGCCCCCCGTGATACTCGATGCCGGTAGCGCGTTGCGGCACAAGATCAGTATCCTGATGCTCGGCGGCGCGGGCCGCAGCCAAGGTCAGGCGGTAAGCGTCCACCGAGGCGGCGCCCTGCTGGTATAGCGCGCCAACACAGGCGGGGTTCACCTTTGGCTCCAGCCTGCGGGCGGCGTCACCGTCCACCCAGCGGACATCGAACGTGGAAACGTCCTTCATCCAGCCCACGCTGACGTCGTACTGCTGGACGTCAATATCATCAAAGGCCAAGTACAGCCGGTCGCGCGACTGGAAATGGGGGTCAATTCCAGTCGCGCTATGGAGTTCCTGAGCCATGGCCCTATGGCGTCCGAAGCAATAAAGACTGAAGTCCAGCAACGGATCGGGCAGTCCCATACCATGAAGCGGGTCCAGGCCGCCGAAGGCAAAACCAGAGGCGTGACTGCCCAATGGGTCGGCCTCCAGCATGGAAACTTTCAGGCCATGACGGGACAGCAAATAGCTGCTCATACTGCCCACGATGCCGGCGCCGATGACTACGACATCTTTAGCGGCGTTTCTCAACGCGTCATCTCCTTCGGAAATCAATTGCTGATGGGTGATTGACCATTAAATTCTAACACCCCAAGCCCGTCACCCTGCGAAAGCAGGGATAGCGGGTTTCGCGAAGTACGAACGCTTCCGGCTAATTTGGGATGTTCCGGGTTCCTGCCTTCGCAGGAATGACGGGCGCGGCAGGAATGGCGCATAGCTTAGACATTCGCTCACGCATCAGTAATTTATACTCCCCGGAACCAGGCCTCGAAACGGCTCAGCAGGGCGGAGTCCCCCGTAATGGCGAATTCGTTGGCGGCGATAGCCTCTCTGCCGGTTATCCGCCCGTAGATGAACAGCAGAAAGGCGGGGGCTTCAGCGCACACCGTCCAGCACTCGGGGGCCTCGTCCTCCGACGGAAAGTCGAAGCTGTCGCCTGCCACCCGGAGGATGATGCTGGTCTCGTGAGGCGGGGCCAGGTCGAACTCGTAGACCACAGGCGCATCCAGCTTCTCGCCGGGGCGGAAACACATACGCAGCCACTTGGGGGCCGCGCTCAGAAGAGTGGATACGCAGTGGGGATTGATCTGGGGGGATTCCTCCAGCCCGCGCCGCATATCCCAGTCGTGAATAGCCAGCTCTTGGATGCGGAGCTCCAGGTAGTCCGCGGCGGAAATGGCGCCCCGGCGCAGGTGCCAGCAGGGAGTTTCCCAATCGTTAGGCCCCAGCCCTTCAACCTGTTGCTGGAGACTGGCATAGGCGGCATCGAAAGCCGCCAGCAGCCCGCCGCCCAACTCTTCACGCCGCAGGATGTCGCGCTGGGCGTTGACCTCCGACATTGCCGAGCTTTCCATAGGCATGAAGCCCGGCGGCGGCCCGGAATCGCCGCCGCGGCCGCGGCGCATACTGTCGGCCTGCCGCTCCGCTCCGCCGATGAGGTGGCTCAACACGTCCTGTACCTGCCAGTCGGCACAGGCGCTGGGCCGAGCCAGTTGCTCCGGGCTGAGGGCGGCAGTATTGCGGCGGATGTCGTCCACCAACGTCTTTACCAACTCGGCCTGTTGTTCGATGCTTGGCATAGCTTTGCTCCAATCTGTTGTTGCAATAGTTACTGAATCCGGCCGGATTCCCGCTTTGGCGGGAGTGACGAAGCAATGGCCGGGTGGCGGGGCGTTCCTGTTCAGTGTAAAATCCTGCAAACGCTCCTCGAAGGATTGTAACGTTATGAAGCTGTGTTTTTTCCACCTGATGCCCTACCAGGGGCTGCCCGCCAACTTTGAACAAGATTACCACAGCGTGTGGGTTGATGTTCCCAACTCGCTGTTCGACCCGCGGCAGGGCCACCGGCTCTATAGCGATTACCTTGACGAACTGGAGTTCGCCGAGGCGATGGGGTTCGACGGAATCTGCGTCAACGAACACCACGCCAACGCCTACGGCCTGATGCCCTCTCCCAACCTGATGGCCTCGGCCATGGCCCGCGGCACGTCCAACGCGGCCATCGTGGTGCTGGGCAACAGCCTGGCCCTCTACAACCCGCCGACACGAGTGGCTGAAGAGTTCGCTATGTTAGACGTCCTCAGCGGCGGGCGGCTCATCGCCGGTTTTCCGCTGGGAACGGCGATGGACACCATCTTTGGCTACGGGCAGGTTCCCGTAACGTTGCGGGAGAAGTATCAGGAAGCCCACGATTTGGTAGTGCGGGCTTGGAGCGAACGGGAGCCTTTCTCCTTCAACGGCAAGTACAACCAGCAGCGCTACGTCAACATCTGGCCGCGCCCGTACCAGCAGCCCCGCCCGCCCATCTGGGTGCCGGGCAGCGGCAGCCTAGAGACTTGGGATTGGACCATCCGCAACGATTACGTATATTGCTACCTCAGCTACTCCGGATACAAAGTGGGCAAGACGGTGCTGGACGGCTTCTGGGAAGAAATGGATCGCCAGGGCAAGGAGTTCAACCCCTACCACGCCGGCTTCCTGCAACTGGTGGCTGTATCGGAAACCGACGGCCAGGCAGAGGAATACAAGGAATCCATTGAGTATTTCTTCAAGAAGTGCCTGCATATCCACTCCGGCTTCGGCAACCCGCCCGGCTACCGCTCGGTGCGCAGCAACAAATCACAGGTAGCGAACTCCACCACGCAGTCACGGGAGGACCAGCTCAAGGAATTCACCTGGACCGACTACCTGGAAGCGGGCAACGTCATCGTCGGCGGGCCGGAGACGGTGCGCCAGCACTTGGCCCACGCCATCAAGGAACTGCGCGTGGGCAACCTGATGCTGTTGCTCCAGTTCGGTGATATGCCCAAGGAACTGGCGATGAAGAACACCGAGCTGTTCGCTCGCGAAGTAATGCCCTACGTCCGTGACATCTGGCCGGAATACGAGACCCGCTGGTGGCCGGAAGGCGTCGCCAACCCCAACGCTCCCGCGCCTGTGGCGGCGGGTTAGGCCGCGGGCCTGCTATTAACCCTCGACCTGTGGGAAGGGCAGGCCAGCTACTCCGGAGAAGTACACCCTATGACCATTCCCGTGCCAATAATCACCACCCTCATTGCAGCCGGAGCTGCAATACTCATTGCCGTGGTTGGTGCGTTGATCAACATCAGCAGCAGGCTGGGGAAACTGGAATCGGGTCAGGAAACTCTGGCCGCGGAAATTCGCGCCTCCCGTGAACGCTCCGATATACAATATGACACGGTCACTGCCAGCCTGTCAGCCGCCGAGGAGCGTGCCCTGGCCCGCGAGGCTGCCGCCGAGGAGCGTGCCCTAACCCGCGAGGCTGCCGCCGAGGAGCGTGCCCTAGCCCGCGAGGCTGCCGCCGAGGAACGCGCCCTGGCCCGGCATAACGAACTACTGGCCGAAATCCGCCTGTGGCGCCATCACCGCCACGAGGCCGACGGAACGATTTTCTTTCGGGTGCCTGAGTAAAATGTCAACAGCAAACGAAATTTCCGCGCACGACCCGTATCCTCGCCTGCGCGCCCCAGTATCCGACGCAGGCGACGGCGGCGTGGCGATGGCTTACGTGGACACCGGCAACCCAAGGGGCGAGGCCAACAGCGCGGTGGTGTTTCTACATGGCAACCCCACCTCGTCCTACCTGTGGCGCAACATCATCCCATCAGTGTCACCGCTAGTCCGCTGCCTGGCCCCCGACCTGATGGGCATGGGCGAGTCGGACGCCACCCCCGACGGTTCGTACCGCTTCGCCGACCACAGCCGCTATCTGGACGCTTGGTTCGACGCCGTGTTGCCCAATGAGCCGGTGACGCTGGTAGTCCACGACTGGGGTTCGGCCCTAGGCTTCCACTGGGCGCGGCGCCACCCGGAGCGGGTGAGGGGCATGGCCTATATGGAGGCCATCGTGCGCCCGGTGACTTGGGAAGAATGGCCGGAGGCGGCTAGGCAGGTGTTCCAGGGATTCCGCTCCCCGGCTGGCGAAAGCATGGCGCTGGAGCGCAACATCTTCGTCGAGCGGGTACTGCCGGGCAGCACACTCCGGGGCGTCAGCGAAGAAGCGATGGAGGTCTACCGCCGCCGCTACGCCGAACCTGGCGAGTCGCGCCGCCCCACGCTGGCTTGGCCCCGCGAAATTCCCATCGAAGGCGAGCCGCCCGACGTGGTGGCCATAGTCGCTGAATACGCCGATTGGCTGTCCCAAACCCCAACGCCCAAGCTGTTCATCAACGCCGAGCCCGGCGCCATCCTCACCGGCCCGCAGCGCGAGTTCTGCCGCGCCTGGCCCAACCAGCGCGAGGTCACTGTGCCAGGCGTGCATTTCGTGCAGGAGGACTCGCCGGAGGCGATTGGGGCCGCTATCGCGGAGTGGTACGGGGGGGGGGGGGGGGGGGGGGGGGGGGGGGGGGGTTGTATTGCTGACACTTCCCGATTAAGAAACCCCGTAGGGCGGTCTACAATTTCCGCAGGCGTCAAAGCCGAGACTTCCCCATTGGGCATTGAGGATAGTATGGTGAATGCGTTTGGCGGTGATTGGACCACGGATAAACTGCAAATCTTGGAAGGTTATCTCGAGGCGTATACTACTGCGCTCAAGAATCAATCTTTCCGCTTGTGGTATGTAGACGCTTTTGCCGACACCGGATACGTCAACACGGACTCGGGAGACGTAACTAACCTAACTCAAGGTGAGTTGCCGTTTTCGGATGATGGGTGGGACAGCGAAATAGCGAATGTCCTGAAAGGTTCTACTCGTCGGGCTATTGAAATTGATAATAAGCCTTTTGACAAATTCCTATTCATAGAACAAAACTTTGAGTATGCGACAGAATTGTCCAAACTGAAACAAGAATTCAGCGACCGCAACATTTGCATAGTTCCAGATAATGCAAATGAGTTTCTAAAAGACTGGTGTTTATCCCAGAACCAGAGATTGGGAACACCTTGGAATGGAGAAAGGGCGGTTATTTTCCTAGACCCTTTTGCCACCGAAGTTGATTGGCAGACAGTCCAGCGGATTTCCGAAACTAAGTCCGTGGACTTATGGATACTGTTCCCACTTTCCGCATTGACAAGGATGCTGCCAACTGAACGTAAACCCGATGAGGCAAACATAGCAAATCTGAATCGAGTCTTTGGTAACCAAAAATGGCTAAGTAGCCTATACATAACACCAGCCCAGCTACCACTGCTTGACGACAAATCGCAGATAGTCCGCGATAACCAGGGAGCCATTGTAGACTTATATTTAGCCCAATTGCGTGAGGAGTTTCCGGCGGTGGCCTCCAACCCCAAGTGGTTTAGAAATTCCCGCAATTCGCCGCTGTTCGCATTGATGTTTGCGGCGGCGAATCCGGCGGGCGGGCGGATTGCTTTAAACATCGCTAATCACCTCCTAAAGCACTGGTAATTTATGGCTACTGGCAGCAAAATCGAATGGACTGACGCCACTTGGAACCCGGTCACTGGCTGCAACAAGGTCAGTCCGGGTTGCAAATTATGTTATGCGGAGCGTCTGGCCAAGCGGCTCAAAGCTACTGGGATGGTCAAATACCGCAACGGCTTCGCGGTGACCTGCCATCCTGACGCTTTGGGGATTCCCTTTCGGTGGCGCAAGCCGCGGACGATTTTTGTTAATTCGATGAGTGACCTCTTTCACCCTCAGGTTCCGGATCGGTTCGTGTACGACGTTTTCGATGTGATGGAACAAGCCCATTGGCACCGCTACCAAGTGCTGACCAAACGACCGGAGCGGGTGGCCGCGCTGAATGCCGAACTGCCTTGGCCGGAGCAAATCTGGTTGGGCGTAAGCGTGGAATCCAGCCGTTACCTTCACCGCATCGAACTGTTGCGCGAATCTGGCGCGGCAGTTAAATTCCTGTCGTTGGAGCCACTGCTCGGTCCGTTGCCTGAACTAAACCTCGACGGTATTGACTGGGTTATAGTAGGTGGCGAATCTGGTCCCGGAGCAAGACCGATGGATGCGGATTGGGCGCGGGATATTCGGGACCAGTGTTTCGTAGCCGAAGTGCCTTTCTATTTCAAGCAATGGGGCGGCGTTTTCAAGAAGCGCCACGGGCGGATGCTCGACGGAAGGACTTGGGATGAGATGCCGGTATAGTGCGCTTCGCGTATAACAAACCTTATTATGGAGCAACGATGCCTGAAACCATTAACCTGGAAATGCGCGGCGGCGACTTTCGCGCCATAGTGGAGAGAGGCGGTGATGGGCCGCCGTTGCTGTACCTGCACGGCGCGGTGGGGCAGAAGGGCTGGGCGCCGTTCCTGGAACGGCTCTCGCAGCAGTTCACCGTCTACGCCCCCCTGCTGCCCGGATACGGGGCGGCCACTGGGCTGGAGCATCTGGCCGACCTCACCGACCTTACCCTGTATAACCTGGAACTGTTGGATGCCCTGGGGGTTTCCCGCACTCATGTGATGGGCCATTTCCTGGGCGGGATGATTGCCGCCGAGATGGCTGCCTTCTCGCCGCCGTCGGTTAACCGGCTGGCTCTGGCGTCTCCGGCTGGCGTCTGGCGCGACGGTGAACCGGTGGCCGACCTACTGGCCCTCAACTCCGATGAGTTGTCGGAACGCCTGACCGCAACACCCGGCGGTGCGGCGTTCCTTGACGGCCTGCCCGATATGCTGGCCCGCGACCGGATGCAGGACATCGCCGCCGCAGGCAAGTTCCTCTGGCCCTTGCCTGACAAAGGACTGGCCCGCCGCGCCTACCGCATCAAGGCCCAGACTCTCATCCTCTGGGGCGAGCAGGACCGCATCAACCCGCCGTCCTACGCCGCCGAATTCCAGGCGTTGATAGCCGAATCGAGAACTGGAACTGTGTCCAACGCCGGGCATCTGCTGATGCTAGAACAGCCCGACGCCTTCGCCGACGCAGTGTTGGCATTCCTTAACGAGGGGAATTAACATCTGATTTTGGTGGACGCCGACTTGAAAACGGAAAGCCTAGACATACAACTCGAAACATTGCGGAGCATCCTCCGCGGGATGGAGTCAGTGGTGACCGCCTTCTCCGGCGGCGTGGACAGCGCGCTGGTGGCCGTGGCGGCGCATAACGCGCTGGGCGGCAACGCGCTGGCGGTGACCGCGGTGTCGCCGGCGCTGGCGGCCCGCGAACTTGAGGGAGCGGAGGGGCTGGCCCAGCAGTTCGGCTTCGCCCACCGCGTCATTCGCACCAATGAGATGGAGCGCGAGGGCTATACCGCCAACTCGCCTCGCCGCTGCTATTTCTGCAAAACCGAGCTGTATACTCACCTGACCGCGCTGGCCCAGGCGGAAGGCTACGATTGGGTCGCCAATGGGGCCAACACCGATGATCGGGGCGACTATCGCCCCGGAATGGAGGCTGCGGCGGAGCACAAGGCCCGCAGTCCTCTGCTGGAAGCCGGGCTGGACAAAGCCGCCGTCCGCGCCATCGCCCAGAGGCTGAGCATACCGGTATGGGACAAGCCAGCCCAGCCCTGCCTGTCGTCAAGGGTGCCTTACGGCACGCCAGTAACCATAGAAACGCTGTCAAAAGTCGAGCGGGCTGAGGACTTCCTGCACAGCTTGGGCCTGCGGGAAGTGCGGGCGCGCCACCACGATAAGCTCTGCCGCGTCGAAGCCTCCGAAGCCGATATGGAGCTGGCCTTTAAGCGCCGCGAGGAAATCGCCGCCGGACTAAAGCAAATCGGCTATCTGTGGGTGTCGCTGGACTTGTCCGGTCTGCGCTCCGGCAGCCTCAACGACCAACTGAAGTTGTCCGCTGCGGCGCCTCCCCGTTAGCGTATGCGCATTGCCTACATCCAGTCCATCGGCGGGGCCAGCGGCGATATGCTGCTGGGAGCGCTGGTTGACGCGGGCCTTCCGCTGGAATCGCTGCGGCGCGAGCTGGCGAAGCTGCCCATCGGCGGCTACGCCATAAACGCCGCGGAAGAGACCCGCTGCGAAATTCGTGGATCTCATCTTGATGTCCGGTTGGAAGACCGCACGCGCCATTCCCCGGCTGCCCTGCTCCGAGCTGTCGAGGACAGCGGACTCGACCCCACGGTCAAGGCGCAGGCCGAGTCTGTGCTGCGCGCGCTGTGGCAAGCCGAGGCACGGGTGCACGGTGAGCCGAAGGAAGCGCTGGAATTGGAAGAGCTGGGCAGCGTGGACACGCTAGTTGACGTGGTTGGGTTCTGCGCCGGGCTGAGGGCGCTGGGTGTCGAGGAAGTGTACGCCGCGCCGTTGGTGCTGGGCGAACCGTCGCCGCCGCGACGGGCAGGCGGGTATTCTAACCCCGCGCCAGCCACTCTGGAACTGATAGCAGCCACAGGTGCGCCCGTGGCCGCCGACAGCCCGGCCCACGCCGGGGCGGGCGAGCTTACCACACCCACTGGGGCCGCGCTGATTACCACGTTGGCCGAGTTCGTCCGGCCAGCCTTCGCCGTGCGAAAGGCAGGCATCGGCTTGGGGTCGAAAGACCCACCGGGCTTCGCAAACGCGTTGCGTCTATGGCTGGGGGAGACTGCGGAACGCCCTGACCCTCTCTCAAAGCGAGAGGGAATTGATGGGATATTTCATCCGTCTAGCGTGGCGTTGCTGGAGACCAACATTGACGACACGCCGGGGCTGGTGCTGGGATATGTGCAGGAGCGCCTGTTCGCCCTGGGCGCTCTGGACGTTTGGCACACGCCGGTTCAGATGAAGAAGAATCGGCCCGGCGCGGTATTGTCGGCATTGGTGCCGCTGCACCTGGAACAGGCCGCGGTGGAGCTGATACTGCGGGAAACGCCAACGCTGGGCATCCGCTCGCGCTTGGCGGACCGCTACGTGGTCCACCGCCACAGCGTCGCCATAGAAACCGGGCTTGGCCCGGTCAGCATCAAGGTTAAGTCGCTTGACGGCTCCCCGGTCAGCGCAGCCCCGGAGCCGGACGACTGCCGCCGAATCGCCATCGAGACCGGCCTGCCCTTCCAGGAAGTCTATCAGCGGGTTGCCGAGGCTGCCCGCAGACAGCTATTGGGCTGAATAAATGGGCGAAGGCAGGCAAAGAAACGGCGGCGACATCCGGCGGTTACTGGAGCAAGTGCGCGACGGGCAACTGTCGACTGAGCAAGCGCTGGTTCGGTTGCGCGACCTGCCGTACCAAGACTTGGGCTATGCTCGCATTGATCACCACCGCCCGCTGCGCACCGGCTCGCCGGAGGTGGTGCTGGGCAAAGGCAAGACGCCACAGCAGATAGCGGGCATAGTGGCTGCGCTGCGCGGGCGCGGGCATCCCGTGCTGGTGACCAAGACCGGCTGGGACGCCTACGCCGCCGTGCTGGAAGCCGCTCCTGAAGCCGAATTTCATGAGCCTGCGGGCGCCATCGTTTTGCAGTCGCCAACAAGCTACCCGAAACAGAGTGGCGCGCTGATAGTGACTGCCGGCACCGCCGACCTGCCGGTTGCGGAGGAAGCGCTGTTGACTGCCCAGTTGATGGGGCAGGCCCCAGCGCTCATCGCCGACGTGGGTGTGGCCGGGTTGCACCGGCTTCTGGACCGTCTGCCAGAGATACGCGAGGCGAAGGTCATCATAGCGGTCGCCGGAATGGACGCCGCGCTGCCGTCGGTCGTAGCCGGTCTGGTGTCGGCGCCAGTCATCGCCGTGCCAACCAGCGCAGGTTACGGGGCCAGCTTCGGCGGATTGGCCGCCCTGCTTTCGATGCTGAACAGTTGCGCTCCGGGAGTGGCGGTGGTCAACATTGACAACGGCTTTGGCGCAGGTTATCTGGCTGCCCAGATTAACCGCCGCGCCGCGCCATATTCAGAACCGGGCGAGGAACAACCGCAACCGTGAACCGCCGTTTAGGTTGTCTCATTTTTGCTCTTCTATTCGCGCTGTTTTTCGTGTTCTACGGGATGTTGTGCCGTCTCTCTCTGCCCATCAACCCAGAGGCTCCGGCCGCTCGACAAGTTCTAGATTCACCAGCAGCGCCATTAGAACTCCACAGCGTGCTTGATGTGGCTGATTGACAGCAGCGCGCCGCGCCGGTCTAGGTTCACGCAAATCAGGTCTATGCGCCACTGCGTTGCGGAGTCATACCCGCCGGGAGCCCGCGATTGCAGAAACTCTTCGGCAACCGCGGCCAGCCGCTCGGCTCTAAGGTGGGATATGGACTCTACAGCCCGCCCGAAAGCGTCGCCGCGACGGCTCTTAACTTCCACGAAGACGAGTTCATCACCTTGCAGCGCAACGATGTCTATCTCTCCGGCACGGCAGCGGAAGTTGACCGCGGCGATGCCGTATCCTTCGGCTTCTAGGTGTAACCGCGCCTGCCGCTCGCCCCATTGCCCTAGGCTGGCTCGGCTGTTCACCGGGCGGGATTTTCTCTAGGCATGGGCCGTGGGAAGGCAATATGAGCTTGGGCCACGGGGGCGAAGGAACGGCGGTGAATGTCGCAGGGGCCTATTTCGCGCAACCGCTCCAGGTGCAGCGCGGTGGCATAGCCCTTGTGCTGCGCAAAGCCATATCCAGGATACACCTGTTCGTAGTCGCTCATAATGCGGTCTCGGGTGACCTTGGCTGCATTGGAGGCGGCGGCAATGCTGTAGCTGCGGCTGTCGCCTTTGACTACGGCGTCGTAGGGATAGGGGCAGTGGCGCACTGGTATGTAGTCCAGAAGCAGGTGCACCGGCCGGACACTGAGTGCATCCGCTGCTGCCAGCATTGCAAGCAATGCTGCTGCGCCAACACCGATGCGGTCGATTTCGTCTGGCTCAACCATCGTGACGGCCCACGCCAAAGCATGTTCCTGTACCGCCTCGAATGCCTGCTCGCGTCGGGACGCCGTCAGTCGTTTGGAATCGTCCAGCAGACGCAGCCAGTGTTCGCGTCCGGTCAGATCCGGCGACAGTACGACGGCGGCGGCGGCCACCGGCCCGGCCAGCGGCCCGCGCCCGGCCTCGTCGGCCCCGGCCACGGGCCGCACACCGCGCCGCCACAGTTCTAGTTCCAGAGAGAGATCGGGCATAGCCGGAATCGGTAGCTAATGATCAGGCAGCGCATACAGCCCTTAGACGGGTTCAGGGGTCAGAACGATTTCCTCTCGATCAGGACTCTTCCTACGGCCAGATACTGAGCATCTTCCGGCTCGATGGTGCCGCCGCCCAGCAGTGTATCGCCGTCGTAGAAGACGGCGGCCTGGCCAGGGGTTACTGCGCGCTGCGGGTCGCGGAAGCGTATCAGCGCGCCATCCGGACGAGGGTGCAGCGTCGCTGGGGTTTCGTATGCCTTGTAGCGGATCTTTACCGAAACCGGCGTTCCATCGGCTGGGGGATGGCCGCCGACGTAGTTGATGCCCGACAGCCACGCTTCTCCGGCGTAGAGGGCGCTCTCCGGGCCGACCACCACGCGATTGGCGGCGGCGTCCAGCCGGATTACGTAGCGCGGCTCCCCGCTGTACGGCAGTGAACCCAAGCCTCTGCGTTGACCCACAGTGTAGTATTCGATGCCCCAGTGCGCACCCAGCACCCGGCCTTCAAGGTCGACGATTTCGCCGGGGCTGCCCTCGGTTCGCTGGCGCAGGAACTCGCGATAATCGCCCAATGGGATGAAGCAGATGTCCTGACTGTCGGGCTTGTCGGCTGTAATTAGTCCGCCATCCAGCGCTATGTCGCGGATTTCGTCCTTGCGGTATCCGCCGACAGGCAACAGCGTGCGCGACAGTTGAGCCTGCGTCATGCCGAACAGGACGTAGGATTGGTCCTTGGCATGGTCAAGGCCCTTGTGGAGCATCGCGCCGTTCCGGGTTTGCGTGATGCGGGCGTAATGGCCGGTGGCAACGTACAGTGCCCCCAGAGCATCGGCGCGGGACATCAGCTGGCTGAACTTTATCTTGTCGTTGCAGGCTATGCAGGGGTGAGGAGTCCGCCCGCGGCGATACTCTTCCACGAAATAATCCATTACCCGGTCATGGAACTCTCGCTCCATGTTCAACACATAATGCGGTATTCCCAAGAGTCGGCAGACTGAGCGGGCATCCTCCACGTCGTCCAGCGTACAGCAACCCTGGTGATCGGCGGGCAGCTCCGTTTCGTTGAGGCTGTACAGCTTCAGCGTGACACCCACGACATCCCAACCCGCCCTATACAGCAAAAGCGCGGCGACGGAGGAGTCAACACCTCCGCTCATGGCGACGACAACCCTCCCCGGCGCGAGATTCTCACTCATAACCGCAATATACCTCAAAGTCCAGCCTAACACACCGCCGTCAAACGATACAACCGGACACAAAGGACAGGCAGTCTAAACCGGCGTTGGTATTGCCGGTTGACCACAAGGCTTGCCTTCCACTATTCCCGCTTTCGCGAGAGTCCATACTTTCCAGCTATTGGAAAATCTCATCTGCTTAACCCTCTGGATACCAGAGAAAGCGGAGACGACGAAGATTTGGCATTACCAACACACGTTGAGGATATCAAAGGACAACCGGCAAGTATTGCTCCTATTTTATTCTAAGAGAACCGAGAAGAGATTCACAAACCACCCCGTCTCCGTCTCTGTCCAGCCTGTGACGGTCTTCCCCCGGCCCGCCTTCCGACTCAAAGAAATCTTGCGCCTCTCTCCACTCGCTGAAATCCCCGCAGTTGCGGTCAACGAAACCCCCTTCCGATTCTGGTGGTTCAGACTCCGGCTCGCTCTCCCTCCGCTCAGCCTCATCCCCCGGCGCGCCCGGCAGCGACTGGCAAACCACCCCGTCTCCGTCTCTGTCCAGCCTGTGACGGTCTTCCCCCGACCCGCCTTCCGACTCAAAGAAATCTTGCGCCTCTTTCCACGCGCTGAAATCCCCGCAGTTGCGGTCAACGAAACTGCCTTCCAACTCCGGTGACTCCCTCCGCTCAGCCTCATCCCCCGGCGCGCCCGGCAGCGACTGGCAAACCACCCCGTCTCCGTCTCTGTCCAGCCTGTGACGGTCTTCCCCCGGCCCGCCTTCCGACTCAAAGAAATCTTGCGCCTCTCTCCACTCGCTGAAATCCCCGCAGTTGCGGTCAACGAAACCCCCTTCCGATTCCGGTGGTTCAGACTCCGGCTCGCTCTCCCTCCGCTCAGCCTCATCCCCCGGCGCGCCCGGCAGCGACTGGCAAACCACCCCGTCTCCGTCTCTGTCCAGCCTGTGACGGTCTTCCCCCGGCCCGCCTTCCAACTCAAAGAAATCTTGCGCCTCCCTCCACTCGCTGAAATCCCCGCAGTTGCGGTCAACGAAACTGCCTTCCAACTCCGGTGGTTCAGACTCCGGCTCGCTCTCCAGCCGCTCAGCGTCATCCCCCGGCGCGCCCGGCAACGACTGGCACACTACCCCGTCCCCGTCTCTGTCCAGCCTGTGACGGTCTTCCCCCGGCCCGCCTTCCGACTCAAAGAAATCCTGCGCCTCTCTCCACGAGCTGAAATCCCCGCAGTTGCGGTCAACGAAACTGCCTTCCAACTCCGGTGACTCCAGCAGCTCAGCCTCATCCCCCGGCGCGCCCGGCAACGACTGGCACACTACCCCGTCTCCGTCTCTGTCCAGCCTGTGACGGTCTTCCCCAGGCCCGCCTTCCGACTCAAAGAAATCTTGCGCCTCTTTCCACGCGCTGAAATCCCCACAGTTGCGGTCAACGAAACTGCCTTCCGATTCCGGTGGTTTAGACTCCGGCTCGCTCTCCCTCCGCTCAGCCTCATCCCCCGGCGCGCCCGGCAGCGACTGGCAAACCACCCCGTCTCCGTCTCTGTCCAGCCTGTGACGGTCTTCCCCCGGCCCGCCTTCCGACTCAAAGAAATCCTGCGCCTCTTTCCACGCGCTGAAATCCCCGCAGTTGCGGTCAACGAAACCCCCTTCCGATTCCGGTGGTTCAGACTCCGGCTTCGGTTGGAGTGATGAGGAGCCTTCTTTATGGGCATCCAAGAGAGATTCGCAGGCAATGCCGTCGCCATTGCCATCAAGTCGGTGCAGGTCGCTGTCTGGGCCTCCGGCAGCGTAGTAGAAGTTCTGGGACTCCCACCACGATGCGAAGTCACCGCAGCTCCTATCTGACCCATAAGGGTCGTATGGAAGGCCTGTGAACATTGGTTCTGTAAGAGTTGGCACGGGAGTCGGCGTGAGGGTTGGCGCGGGAGTCGGCGTGAGGGTTGGCGTGGGAGTCAGCGTGAGGGTTAGCGCAGGAGTCGGCGCGGGGGTCGGCGTGAGGGTTAGCGCGGGAGTCGGCGCGGGGGTCGGCGTGAGAGTTGGCATGGGAGTCGGCACGGGAGTCGGCGTGAGGGTTGGCACCGGAGTTGGCGTGAGGGGTAGCGCGGGAGTCGGCGCGGGGGTCGGCGTCAGGGTTGGAACCGGAGTCGGCGTGAGGGTTGGCACCGGAGTTGGGGACGGCGTGGGCGCAGGAGTGGAAGTTGAATCAGGTTCTATGGTTGAGACGGCAAGGGGTTGGAATGCGGCTGGAATGAAAAATCTTTGGAGGAATGGCGTAGAAGGTTTGGGATCTGCGTCCATAGCCGTCTGGTCCGAATATAGAGCGCTCGGCAGGGAGCTACATGGCTTCCCGTCGCCATCGGAATCTAGGTTGTGCGGATCTTCGGCAGGCCCTCCGGCGGCCAAGTAAAATTCCAACGCCTCCTGATATGTGTTGAAATCGCCGCAATCCCGGTCTGGGCCAAAGGGATCATATCTAAGGTTCGGCGGAACTGTCGGACGCGGCGTCGGGGTTATCGTTGCCGCCGGAACTGAAGTGGCTGCAGGCATTGCGCCAGAGGTACGGAGCGCATCTTTCCTTTGCAGCAGCACCGGCATGGGGCAGGTGGAGAGCATCTCTCGCAGGGATGCGTATTCCCCTTGGGTAACGGTCAGGCCCCAGTTGTGCTTGATTGTAACCCAATCAATGGCATAGGCGCACCAGTAGCTTTCCAAGGGCGGTCGCCACCGTTCGGGGCCTTTAGATCCCTTGGAGCGATTGGCCGAACTGGTGGTGGCGATGAGGTGGTTCTCATAACCTATGGAATTGGCGAACTTGCGTTTGCGCTCGCGGTCCCAAGCCCATGCGCCGGAGCGGTGAGCGTTCTCCAGCGGGACCATGTGGTCAATATCCAGCTCGCCTGGGTCATTGACCACCTCGCCGGTGTACGGCCCTTGCCAGCGTCCCGACGACACCCTGCATTGGTCATCAGAAGCGAATTCAACTGCTACTGTGGACTCGGCAATCAGGGCTTCCTGTCGGGCGTTCTGGCAATCGCCGTCTTCATCGGTCCAGTGCCGCCATTCACTGCGGTCGTATTCAGGCAGGTCAGCAGGAACGGGCGCAACAGCGGCCAGCAACGCCAAACCGCCCTCGGCCGTCTGCGACGGGTGAGGCAGTTGGGTAGTCGGCGTTGACGCAACGGTCGCCGCGGGCAGTATCGGGGTAGGGGTCGGCGGCGGCTCTGAGGTCTCCAGTAGAGTGCAACCGAGCGATGCGGTCAAAAGCAGCAACACCCATAGCACTGCCTTTATTTGGTCGAACTTTCGCTCTATTAGCGAGCGGTTGACCCTGTTTGCGCTCAAATTGCGGTTCCTGCGGTTTATCCCATCCCATCCCGCACCCCGCACCGTCTTTTCATTTCTGCGTCTCGTCTGGCAACTACGAATTATAAGGAGTTTTATTGTTATGTAAACTATTGTGGTTGAGCAGAGGAATCGGGCCGCGTATGCTATTGGTCGATAAATTCCGATGCAACAGGATGTTTTGTAGAGATGACCAGCGATTCGGGAGCAGGAGAGGAACCGTCATTCTGCGGGAACTGCGGAGCCGCGGTGCAAGCTGGCAGCCGGACTTGTGATATCTGCGGGCAGCCTGTGGCAGGGGCCGATGAACAGCCCGGCCCGCCCCCGGCGGACTACATACCCTATTGCCGGAGCTGCGGAGTGGGAGTGCCTTGGGGGATGGGGCACGCCTGCCAGCGATGCGGAATAACGCCGCTGTGCCAGCTTCACTTCCGGGCAGACAGCGGGCTTTGCCTCGACTGCGCTGCCGCCCCGGTTTATGTGGGCAGGGCAGAAACAAGCTACGGAGCCAGTGGACTAAGCTGCCAAGCCTGCGGAGCGGCAGTATCCCCCAACGCCGATTTCTGCCCCAACTGCGGACAGGCTGTGTTCACAGCCTTATACCAGAACGTGGAGTACATGGGGTTCTGGATACGGTTCGCCGCGTTCGTGGCAGACTGGATCGTCGCCTACTTGGTTACAGTGCTGATTGCGGTGGTCATCGGCATTTCGATGACTTCGGGCGACGTAGACCCAGAGCAATTACAAGATGTCTCCATAGCCATAGAAAACTTCAATTACAGCTTCCTGTTGCTCTTCTGGGGAATTTCAGCGGTCTACTGCACAGTGATGACCGCACTGAAGGGCCAGACCTTGGGCAAGATGCTGCTGCGAATCCAGGTGGTGGACGCAGACGGCAACATCCCGCCATGGCGGAAGGCGGTGATACGCGAGCTGCTGCGGGGAGTCATCCTGCTCGCGCTCTTGCCTCTCGGACTGCTGTACGTATGGGTAGGCTTTGATGCCCGCAAACGCGGCCCCCACGACTACCTCGGCGGCAGTTACGTAGTCCGCAAACAACGCAACACAGGGCCGTCCAATCCGTAGGGCGGGGGAAAACTCGGGCTGTCAATTGTCATTCCGCACGCAGCCTAAGAATTTCGTTGTGGTAGTATGGGACGTCTGTCGTAAAAGCCGCCAAACTGGGACTAGGGTTGTCATCCTACGCTCTCAATCACAAGTTCTATCCTTGTCTAGAGCCGGAGATTCTGGTTCGCATCAATTGGAGCATCTGCTACACTTGCGCCAAGATTAAGAATTCACAGAGCGCGAACCCGCGCTACTGGAGGCCCTTATGCCCGTTACCTTCGGCACTTCAGTTCCCACCCGCGGCCCGCTGGCCGGGCCGGATGAGCTTCGCGCTCTGGCCCAGCGGGCCGACGACCTGGGATTCGACCATATCTGGGTCAGTGACCACGTCATCCTGCCTCGCGAGGTCAGTTCCTTCTATCCCTACGCCGCCGATGGTGTGGCTACCTTTGTTCCCGACCAGCCCTATTTTGAGCCGCTGGCGGCGCTGAACTTCCTGGCCGGCTGCACTCAGCAAGTTCGGCTGGGCACCCACGTGCTCATCCTGCCCTATCGCAACCCGGTGCTGGCCGCCAAGATGATTTCGACGCTGGACGTGTTGTCGGGCGGGCGGGTGATACTAGGCGCCGGCGTGGGCTGGATGGAGGAAGAGTTCGAGGCCCTGGGTCTTGACACCTACGACGAGCGGGGCGCGGTGACCGACGAATACATCGAACTGTATAAGGAACTGTGGACGAAAGACAACCCGTCTTTTGAGGGCGAGTTCTACCAGATTTCCGACAGCGGATTCTCGCCCAAGCCGACGCAGAAGCCGCACCCGCCCATCTGGATCGGGGGGCACACCGGCCCGGCCATCCGCCGCGCCGCCCGCCACGGTGACGGCTGGATGCCCATCGGCCTGCGTCCCCCGGCCATCCTGGAGCCGGAGGAACTGTCTGGCCTCATCGCCCGCCTGCGCCGCCTGACGGTACAAGCGGGCCGCGACGAAAATGCCGTTGACCTGACCTTCAGCACCGACGTGCGCTTCAACAATGCCGCCGACGGCGCCCGTCCCTGGATGAACGGGCGCCCGGAGCAGATTGCCGCCGACCTGCGCCAATACATGGACTTGGGGGTGTCCAACTTCATCATCGGCTTCCCCGCTGGCGACAGCGTCGCGTCGTTACAGGAAAATATGGAGCAGTTCACCCGCGAAGTGCTCCCCCTCATCCCGCAGGAATAAATAGCCCAAGAGCAATCTGAGAAAGGGAGCGCAAAGACTTTATCGAAAGTCTTTGCGCTCCCTTTGACTAAATTTCCTGACGCCGACACCGCCGGGAGCATTAGGATCATTAGCCAGACACCCCACTCGGAGGGCTACTGTCGGCGGCGGAAAAAGCTCCATACGGGGAGGGTGAAGCCAGCCAGGACATCGCCCCCATCAAAGGTGTCAAATTCGTCCAGAACCTGCGGCGGTTCTCCGGGGCGGTAGACAGTGACGGTTATGGGCCGCGGGTCAACTACCAGCGCCATTCGGGCGCCGTAGCTGAGCCACATTACCGCTTTTTCGGCCATTTGGCGGCTGGAGTTGCTGGGCGGCTTCACTTCCACTACCAAGTCGGGAGCCAGTTCCGGGTAGCCAATGACCGTCCCCGTAAGGCGGCCCGGCGCGACCCAGGCCACATCCGGGCAGCGCACCGTATCCGGGTTGCGCTCCAGCAAGAACCCAGAATCGCCCCCTCGAACATCGCCGTAGTCGTTCTCTTCACAATAATTGGCAAAAATCCTGCCTATTCTGATTATCAATACTCCGTGTTCGTCCCCTGGAGGCATTTCTTCCGTCAACATTCCGCGGATGAGCTCGCGCTGCATACCGTCGTCGGGCATAAGCAACAACTCGCCGACGGTTATCAGTCTGGGTTTCGTGGTCATTTCAGGCCCCTAGCCCCGGCGAGTCGGGTTAATCACTCTCCCACTATACCGCTTGCAGCCATCGCTCCCTTACACGTTGGCCGGAACGGTATCGCTGACTCCGTACTTGCGCTCCAGATCGTAGATTTCGCCGAGGCCGAGGAGGGACGCCACGTCCCAGCGGGTGGCGAAGCGCTTGGGGTCAACGGCTCCGGTGGCCTTCAGTTCCTCGAAGGACTCCTTGACCTGCTGGTAGATGAGCCAGATGGTGCTGCCGCAGATAGTAATCTTGTAGCCCAGGCCGTTCAGGTCGTTGGTGTTCATCAGGTCACCGTTATACATCCGGGGCAGATCGGCCATATCCTTGGCATAATTGCGGATGTCTTCCTCACTCTTGATGCCGTCAACGAACACCACGTCGGCCCCGGCATCCACGTATGCCTTGCAACGGCGGATGGTGTCCTCCCACCCGGTTACAGCGTAGGCGTCGCAGCGGGCGATGATGACGAAATCAGGGTCGGTGCGGGCGTCAAGGGCGGCCCGAATCTTCTGAACGTGGTCTTCCACCGGAATGACCTGCTTGCCCTCGAAGAAGCCGCACTTCTTGGGAAACACCTGATCCTCGATATGAATGGCAGCCACGCCCGCCACTTCGTATTCCCGCACCGAGCGCATTACGTTCAGCGGGTTGCCGTAGCCGGAATCGGAGTCGCAAATCACCGGAATGTTCACCGCGTTGGCGATGTACTTGGCGTTGCCGACCATCTCGGTCATAGTCAACAGGCCCACGTCTGGGAAACCTCGCTCGGCGGCGGTGCCTGCGCCCGTCATATAGACCGCCTGGAACCCGACGGACTCCGCAATCTTGGCGTGCAGAACGTTGAGAACGAAAGGAGCGACAACCATGTCGCCGGAGTTGAGCATCTGCCGCAGTTTCGTGGTGGCTTTCATCACGCTTTCTCCTATCCAGGGTGGGAATAGTGCCTGAATGATACCGCAGCCAGGGGATGGGCGCTAATTTTATGTTACTGTCGATACAGGAAGCTATGGTATGTTTGCGCGGACAGTGCATCCGAGGGTTGTTGTGAAAGAAGGAGTTGACGAAGTTGGGCATCACTTCCATCGCCTTCACTCGCCGGATTAACGTGCCGCCCAATCCTATCAGCCGGATTATTGACGGCAAGCGCTCTATACCCGGCGACACAAACCGGCGACACGGCCCTGCGTTTCGGCGACTGGTTCGGCATCGAACCACAATTCTGGCTGAATCTGCAAAGCGGGTTCGACCTCGCAGCCGCTAAACGTCTTTCCGGGGCCGGGGTGCGCGAACTGCCTGTCGCCGCTGCGTCTAACCCGCTGTCGGCCCCCGTCTAAGAGCCGGCCACAGCCCCGGCACTCCCGCTCTCAGGCCGGGGCTGCTCCTCAAGCGGCCCCGGTAAATCAAACACCTACCTGCTCCCGGCATGCAGAGGATAGCTGTATAGCTGTTGCCACGACAGGTCGGCGGCCCAGCGGCCGTTGCTCCAATCGTCGCCAGCCGCCTCGGATGAGTAGCGCGTCAGCAACAGTCGCCACGGCGCCGCCTTCCAGTCCATTTCGACGGCAGAAACCACCCTCTCGGCGAACTCCACGGTGTCTGGCAACATCGCCTCAGGAAACGCGCCGTACTCTAGCAACGCGATGCGTGGGCGGAAAGGCGCGGACCGGCACAGCCCGGCAGAGTCGCCTTGCGCCACCCCTAGCGCCTTTCGCTGGAACTCGAACAGCGATTCCGGAGCCTCAAACTCCATCACCACGCCATTCATTGCCGGATCAGCCACGATGCCAGTGCGGCGCAGTAGATAGGACTGCTGCGTTTCCGTTTCGCGGGCGATGCTTTCCACCTGCGTAGACAGGGGGAGCAGCCGGTCGTCAGGGCAAGGGAAGTAGGGGGTCAGGGCCATACGCAACATCTGCATCTCGGCGGCCCACGACGAGTATTGACCGCAAACTATCTGCCTCGTCTGGTACGCCTTCGCGGTAAATGAGGGTTGCAACACTAGGTCTATGCCGTAGCGGATGGACATTTTGCCCTCTAACCTCTCCCCCTGGGAAAATGGGATTCTTACGGCGGTTAGGCCAGCATGGCGGCCAGGTCTGGCAGGTTGGCGGTCGCAAGGTCTGGGCTCTCGCCGGTGAACGGAGCGTAGGGTATGCCGTGGCGGTCAACGTAGGCGCCGCGCATTCCGGCGGCTTGGGCGGCGCGGATGTCCCATGCGTGAGCGGCCACGTGCAAGATGCCGCCGGTCTCTGCCTCCAGCAGTTCAGCGGCCCGGCGGTACACCCGCAGGTCGGGCTTGTAGCAACCTGCCTGCTCCACCGAAATCGTCCGGTGCACGGGTATGTTCAGCGTGGACACGATGCGCTCCAGCGCCGCCAGGTCACCGTTGGACAGCACCGACAGCGTGTACCGGCCCCGCAGCGAGGACAGACTGTCCACAACGTCGGGAAACAGTGCCGGCGCGGCGTGGACGGTCAGCAGTTCCTCGATATCGTCGCGGCTATGTTCGACTCCGATTCGGGCGAACACCTGAGACAGCGTTATCCGCCGCAACTGCTCAAAGGGCGTCCGAGGGCCACCGAGGAAGGTGTCCACCATCCCTTCGTGCAAGTAGGCCCACTCCCAGGTCCGCACCAGTTCGGCGGCGTCCACCGCGGCGCCCCGCTCCCGCAAGAAACCGTCAAAGGCAGGCCCGAAAGTGGCCTCCAAGTCCAGCAATGTGCCATACAAGTCGAAGGTAATGGCCCGGACAGCAGCAGGGTCAAAGGGGGGCATAGTGTTCTCCAGCAGATTACTATTTAGGATAACGCACTTTGGGATTATAGCAGGCGAAGGCGAAATCTATTACGACAGTTATCAGTTGGAGAAAATTGCGAAACTACTCCGGCGTGTCTCCTTTATTTCTGAAGGCGTGGGATCCGGCGGCAAGGGGTTGTTAGCGGCCTGGGGCGTCCCAGCGGAGTATTTCGAGGTAGCCGCCGGGTTCGGCCCAGGGGAGCAGGGCGCGCAGGAATTCGCGGACGCCGGGGGTTTGGCCCCGCTCGCGGCAGTTGTGGAGGTACCGGCGCAGGTTCATATAGGTGTTGAGGCGGGCGCCGGTTTCGGCGATGCGCTGGGCCAGGTGCTTGGGGCCGTCCGTTACCGGGTCGAAGGGCGGGGGTTCTTGATGGCTGGCAACGGCGGCGTCCCACTCTTCGCAGTAGTCTTCGGCGAGGCGGTGGAGGCGGGCTACTTCGAGTTCGGGGGCGAACTTGCGGCAGAGGGCGTTGACGCGGCGGCGGAGCTGGGAGAGGGACATTGCGGCACTTCCTGAGATTAGGTTAGGGGCAAGATTTTGTTTTTCCCGGCCATTTCCGGCAATAACCGGCCAGTTTGCGGTGTTGGCGGCGGCGCTTCCTGAGATTGGGTTAGAGGCGTAATTTTGTTTCTCCAGCCATATTCGGCGAGTTTTGCGATGTTCGCTGCTGGCCGGGAAAGGGCAGCGCAGGCAGCGCCCGAGGGGATCCTGGGCGGGTTGGGCCGGACAGTAATAATGGTAGGGAGGCGCTTTCGGGGTTGGCAAGGGGGAGGTGTCAGGGGTTATTTACATAGATGGGCAGGATTTTAGGCGTGAGGCTGGGCCGGTTTCGCAATTTTCTCTTAGTTGACACTCCAAACTGCCAAGAAATAACATCAGTGGCAAGGCAAGGAGCGCACTGATGAATCAGCAGCCCGGCAGTCCCGGCCTGATGCAGGAAACCGCCTTCAACAACGCATTGGCCGCCGCTCTGTCCTTGCGCCGCCAGGATTGGCGCGGCAACCCAGATGCCGTCATATCCGAGCGCACCGGCGTCCTGGGCGAAAACCGGCTCCGTCCAGATCTACTGGTTTCCTCGCCCGAAGCTTACCCCATAGTGGTGGAAGTGGAATGGGGCGAACCCGCCATCGCTGACGCCCGGCAAAGGTTGGGCAAACGGGTTGTCGGCTCCGACTTTCCGGTTCGCTCCGCCGTTGCCGTGGGCGCTCCGGTGGAGACCCGCCGCTGGTCTGCGGCCCAACTGGAGCAGGAACTCTTGGCTGGGCACGTTTCTATGCGCTATGCCGTGCTGTCGGCCAACATCCGCGGCGACGAGCCGGACAGGGAACTGAACGACGCCGACGTAACCCGCTGGCCCCCGCAGGGTTACGTTACCGGCAGCGTGGAAGACTTGGCTTGCTTGTGCGAGTACGCCACCGCCCCGCCCAGTCTGGTTTCCGAAGTGTCCCAACGGGTAGCCAGCCACATCAAATTCATCACCGCATACCTGCATCCCAGTATTCTGCGGCAGAGGGCAGTGGGAGCGGAAACTGTCCGGGAAATCGCCCACGGATTAGGGCAGGAAGGCGAGCAACAGGGTCTTCGCCTGGCCTGTTGCATCTGGCTTACTTCTCTTCGCCTGCAAGATGAGTTGGCCGCGCAATCCCAATCCCTGCGACAGGCCGGTCTACAATCGGTAAATCAACTGCGCAACGCCGCGCCGACGCGGTTATTAACCGACGACGCCGTCCGATACCAATGGGACAAAATCCTGTCCGTAAACTACGGCGCCATATTCAACACCGCCCGCAAGTCTTTGCATATACACCTCCCTACGGATACCAGCACCAGCGCCTTGACGGAACTGGGCGACCTAGCGAAAGATATTACGTTGCTTCGGCTGGGCAACCGGATTGACTTCGCCGGGGAGTTGTTCCCCAAGCTGCTCGAAGACCGGGAGGAAACCGCGGCCCACTACACTCTGCCGGAAACCGCCGAACTATTGGCGGGACTGGCCGTCGAGCGCATCTCTCTTGCCGATTGGGCCGATGCCGCTTCGGTCGGCCAACTGCGGATTGCGGATATGGCCTGCGGCACCGGGGCGTTGCTGCGGGCTGCCTACCGCCACATCCGCCGCCGCCACGAATCTGCCGGGGGAGCCGCCCAAGGCTTTCATAAGGCGATGATGGAGCAGGGCATTACCGGCCTGGACATCAACCCCCTGGCCACTCACATGACTGCCTCCGGCCTGTCATCCTACGAAATCGCCACCGAGTACCACACAAGCAACATCGCCACCGCTGCGGTTCCCGGCGGACTAACCGGCTCGCTGGAACTGCTGATCAGCGAGCAGCTTACCGACGTACTGGGGCAAACCACGAGCGACGCCGCCGCCACCCAAGAAAGGCCGTCCATCATCCCCGTTCCGCACCAGAGCCAGCATCTGGTAATCCAGAACCCGCCCTATTTGCGGGCCCGGGGCGGGCGCAGAATGTTCGACGTGACTGGCATCCAAGAACCGGAACGCCTGCGCAGCGAAAAACGCCTGGGCAAGATTCGCAGTCAATTGCGGCAGGAAGGCGACGAAATTACCGACGGGCAAGCGGGATTGGGCGCCGATTTTTCCGCCCTGGCCCATCGCAAGCTGTTGCCCGGCGGCGTGTTCGCTACTGTACTGCCCCTCACCGCAGCCCATGCCGAATCGTGGGCCGGTTTCCGCCGCGCTATAGAACGCGAGTACCGGGACATTACCGCCATAGCCTTCACTGCTGACGAAAGCGCGATGATGTCGGCGGACACCTATATGAACGAGATGTTGCTGCTCGCCACCAAACGGGACGCGCCCAAGCCCGCAGAGGAAGAAAATGGCGTTTTCTGCGTGAATTTGAGCGTTCCTCCCGGTTCTCTGTCCGAAGCCTTTTGGTATGTCAAACTGATAACGGAGGCAGGGCAGTCGGAGGGTAATTACGGAACAATTTTCCAAGGCGAGCGCATCGGTAGCTGGGCCAAGACAGCCACGCCAGAGCCTGGCTTCCCATGGTTCACGCTGGGAATGCGCAACCACGAACTGGCCGCCGCCGTTGCAGAACTCTTTCAAGGCAGGCTGTACTCTCCCACCGACCGGCAACTCTGGGATTTCGGCATAGGGTTCACTACTTTGGGGCAACTGGCCGACATTGGCCCTACGCACGATCTTATAGGACACCCAAGGGGCGGTGACGGGCGCGGCGCGTTCACCTTCGATCCGATAGATCCTAGGGATATCCCCATCTATCCGGCGCTGTGGGCTGCCAACGCGGACACGCAAACCAGAATAACAGTCCAGCCGACGCACAGCGGCCAGCCCGCGGCCAATAATCCAGACCAAGACACGAACCTGCTCAATATGTTGTCCCAGCGCAGCGACCTGTTTATCTCCCGCAACCTGCGCATGACCTCGCAGGCGATAGCGATGGCCCGGACGGTGGGGATAATGATGGGCGGACGGATCTGGACGGATAAGCGAATGATGGGCGGCCGGGCCTGGACTTCCTTGCAAATTGGAGATGATGCCGTAAAAGCATCCTTAGCCATCTGGTGCAACTCCACCCTCGGCCTGATAATACGAGTTGCCTATGCCCAAACCACCCAGCCCGGGCGGGCCACGATGCAAATCAACGCTCTAGGTGGTTTTCCGGTTCCCGGCTTTGCCGCTGACACTCCAGCGGGCGAACACGCCCGGGCGGTAGCGACGGCGAATTTCGACGAACTGGCCGGGCTGGAACTGCAACCCGTGTCTTACGCCTTCGCAGACGACAACCGGAAGCGGATAGACGCGGTTGCGCTGGATATGCTAGGGTTGGGCGGCAACGCCGACGCCGCCCGCGTTCTGGACTCCTTGCGCAGCCTTTGGTGCCGCGAGCCGGCGGTCCACGGCGGCAACCGGGATTTGCTGCAACAGCTTGGCTTGCGGACTTAACCCGCAGTCTTGCCGCGCAAAAAGGGGGGTTGCCCGTGTGCCAAAGGGTGCTATAATACTGCTTTACTGGCCCGGCCGAGGTGGTGGAATTGGTAGACACGCTGTCTTGAGGGGGCAGTGGGCGTGCGCCTGTGTGGGTTCAAATCCCGCCCTCGGCACCACTAAACGGCCAGGGGACTGTGCCGCAACTCCAGCGGTCATTTGACAACCAAGGCGACGTAGCCAAGCGGTTAAGGCGGAGGTCTGCAAAACCTCTATGCGGCGGTTCGAATCCGCCCGTCGCCTCCAACTATCCCTTCACCTCTTAACTCCTCCCAATAGAAGGCCCGCGTCATCCGCCCTTCAAGTCGGCTTCCCCGTCCCCAAACGCTGGATTCTTGGCTCAAGTACCGGGATTTCCGGCTGCTTTGGTGCGCGAACTTCTGCGCCAACACCGCAACCTGGCTGCAACTCCTCAGCGTGGGTTGGCTGGTCAAAGACCTGTCTGAGGGTTCCGCAATCGGCGGCCTTCTCGTGGTTTCGGTGGGCGCCCTCAACACCCTGCCCGGCCTCATCGTGAATCCCTTGACCGGCGTGCTGGGCGACCGGCTGGACCGACGCAAGCTGATGATGACGGTGCAGGCCCTGGGCGCGGTTCTTGCCCTAGCCTTCGCCTTTTTGGTGGACAGCCAATTCATCCGGGCTTGGCACGCCTACGCCTATGTGCTGATTTCCGGAGCGTTTCTAGCCGTCACCCAGCCGTTGCAGCAAGTGTTGGTAGCCAACACCGTGCCGCGGGAGGCAGTGAGCAACGCCTACGCCGTCAACGTGCTGACCATCACCGGCACCCGGATATTCGGCCCATTCATTGGCGGGCTGCTCATCTTCTGGCTGGGCTATTTCTGGAACTTCGCATTAGAGAGTGCGCTATACCTGTCGGTAGTGCTGTTCATGCTATCTATCCGTCTGCGCCACACCGACCCGGTACAGGAAAGGGCCAGCCAACGGTTCTCCCCTGTGTCCGATTTCCGGGACGGGGTTCTGCACCTGTGGCGGCGGCAGCGGGAAATCCTCCAGATGATGGTGTTGTCGTTCATCCCCAACACCGTGCTGCATCCGGTATGGTTCCTGCTTCCTTTGTTCACGGCCCAGGTTCTTCACGCCGAAGCTGACATGGGTGGCTATCTGCTGGCAATCACGGGCGTGGGCGGCTTCATATCCACCCTCGTCATCGCTTCCTTCGGCCTGCCGTCCCGCCGGGGCTACCTGCTGCTGGCTATGGCGGCGTGCAGCGCAATCTTCACCATGGCCTTCGCCTACTCTTCCTGGCTGCTGGCAGCCTTCCTGTTCCTGGCGTTAATGTCAATGTTCCAGTCCCACTACCGCACCACCCAAGGGACAGTGGTGCTGACCATCGTGCCAGACGGGTTCCGCGCCCGCACCTTCAGCGTTCTGGCCTACGAGCGCGGATTCCTGACCGTAGGCAGCGTCCTCGTGGGTATGCTGGCCGACACGACCTCAGCATCCATGGCCATCCTCGCGCTGGGCGCACTGGGCCTTGCCCTGACCGCAATTTGCGCCGCCGCGCTGCCGAGAGTCCGGGCGCTGGCTTGATGCGCACGCTGAACGCCTGATAGCAATGCCCGGGATGCCCTGCTGGAATTGCAGCCTTGCCGCCATATAGAGGGTTCGCTACACTGCAAAATCATAAGGGCAAAATCACAAGGGCAAAAGACAAATTCGCAGTCAGGCGCTGGGCACAAATCACAAGGGATCCCCACAAGGCATCCCATCGAAAAGAGGGTTATATGCGCTTCGGTTCTTTCGTTTTCCCGGTCAGCCATCATCCTGAAAAAGACTCGTCAGTCATTGACAGCACCTTCGGCGAGATTCTGTTGGCCGAACAAATAGGTATGCACTCGGTATGGCTTACCGAGCACCACTTCGACGGCGCAGCGGCCCACGCCGACCCGCTGGTGCTGGGCGCCGCCGTCGCCGCCCGCACCGAGCGTATCAAGATAGGCTTCGCCGTGGTAGAACTAGCCTTCCACCACCCCGTGCGGCTGGCCATTCAGACTGCCCTGCTGGATAACCTCAGCCACGGCCGGCTCATCGTAGGCACCGGCCGCGGCTCTGCCTACAACCATTACGAGTACCTGGGCTTTGGCCTCACTATGGAGGACGGCATCGCCCGCTTGGACGAAGCCGAAGAGCTGATGGTGGCGGCCTGGACCGGCGAAGACCTGCAACACCGCGGCGAACATTGGGATGTCCAATTTCCTCGCCTGCGCCCCCGGCCGTACCAGCAGCCTCATCCTCCGCTGATCCGTGCCTGCATCAGCGAGGCGTCAACCATCAGCATGGCCGAAATCGGCCGTCCGGTGATGAGCGGTATACAGAAGCTGACCGACCTCCAGTCCCGGCTGGAACGATACCGGGCCACCATGCTGGACTCCGGCTTCAGCAAAGAGCAGACCGAGGCCGCGCTGGATCAATGCTGGGCCTCCCGAGACCTCTTCATAGCTGACAGCTACGACGAGGCCCTAGAAGTCGCCTCCGCCGGTTTCGCCCGGGAACGCGCCCATTTTCGCCACGCCCGGGAGCTCTACAACCCCGGCGGTATGCCGCCGCCCGACCCCAAGCGCCCTGTTCCAGCCGGCGAGAGTCTTGAGCATTCCTTCATCTTGGGCACTCCTTCGCAAGTAGCCGAGCAGATAGCCGAAATGCGCGATATCGGAATCCGAAATCTGATGCTCAAACTCAATACGGGCGAGATGGATACCCACAGAGTGCAGAAGTCAATGCGACTGTTCGGCGAAGAGGTAATGCCACAATTCGCCTAGAATTGCGGCCGCAATTAGAACATCGCCCGATTCCGCCAGAATATGGCTAGATTCCGAGGGAGAAACTATGAAGAGAAGCGCCTCAAGGATTCTCACCACTCATACTGGCAGCCTGCCCCGGTCGCCCCATCTTCAGGAGCTTCTACAGGAACGGGAGAACCAGCGCGATTTCGACCCGGCCATATTCTCCGCCGGGGTGCGCGAGGGGGTCGCCGATGTGGTGGCAAGACAGCAGAATGCCGGAATTGACGTTGTAAACGACGGCGAGCAGGGCCGCTCGCAGTATGCGACTTACGTGAAGGAACGGCTCACGGGCTTCGAGGGGGAACGGATGGTGCGCGCCCGCCCGCGCCTGGACGACGCCGATTTCCCTGACTTTGCCGCCACCCAGACCCATTTCTCTTCTCGAAATATGCCCCAACCGGCCTGCACCGGCCCCATCTGGTGGAAGGACTGGCCGGCAGTGCAGCAAGACATCGAAAACCTGAAAAATGCAACGGCGGATTCACAGGCGGAAGAGGTATTTATGACGGCGGCCTCGCCGGGCGTCATCGCCAACTTCCTTCCCAACGAGTATTACCCCACCGAAGAAGCCTATCTGTACGCGCTGGCCGAGGTGATGAAGGACGAATACAACGCCATCGCCGACGCGGGCCTGCTTCTGCAAGTAGACTGCCCCGACCTTGCCATGACCCGCGTTACCCAGTTCTCCCACCTGACGGTTGAAGAGTTCAAGAAGGTGGTGCAACTGCACGTGGAGGTAATCAACTACGCTCTGAAGGACATAGACCCGGAGCGGATGCGGCTGCACCTCTGCTGGGGGAATACCGAAGGCCCGCATCACCATGATATTCCACTCAGGGAAATCGTGGATATTGTGCTGAAGGCGCGGCCTCTCGGCCTGTCTTTCGAGGGCGCGAATCCCAGACACGCCCACGAGTGGAAGGTGTGGGAGAACGTGAACCTGCCCGACGGCAAATTGCTGATCCCCGGTGTGCTGGACACCACCACCAACTTCATCGAGCACCCGGAGCTAATCGCCCAGCGCATCATAAACTATGTCAACGCGGTGGGCCGGGAAAACGTGATGGCAAGCAGCGACTGCGGTTTCGGAACGTCAGCCTGGGGCCGCAAGGTGGAAGCCAATATCGCCTGGGCCAAGCTGGCCTCAATGGTGGAGGGCGCGCGGTTAGCGTCTAAAGAACTCTGGTAAGACGAAATTGGGGGAGGGTAAAGCGCAATCTCACGAGACATTACAAGCCCGCACAAAGACCTAGCGCTCTACGGTTCTTTATGGATAAAGGGTGCGAAATCCCCTTTCTGCCTCCGTCATCGCCGCTAAAGCGGAAGCCTGCGGCAACCCTGACCGCGAAGCCGGTAGCTGCCGTGGGCTTGCTCCGGCCAGCCTGTAATTATTGCGGCATAGCCGCCGATGAAGCCTGACTAACCGGGGAGGCGCCGGAGTTTCGGAATAGTTTCTAAATCCCCTGGAACCACGGCTGCCGCCGCCCGGCGAAGGCTCGTATGCCCTCCTGGAAGTCGCGGGTCATGGCGGTTTTGGCGAATGCTTCGGTTTCCGCGTTCAGTTGCTCCTCGAGGGTGGAGTCCCACGAGCGTTCGTACAGTTCTTTGACGCGACCGTAAGCGACGGTGGGGCCGTCGGCCAAGCGGGTAGCGGTTTCCAGCGCGTGGCGGTTCAGCTCTTCGTCGGCGCAAACCTGCGATACCAGCCCCAGTTCCAACGCGCGAGGGGCGCCAATAGGCTGGCTGGCGAGGTACAGCTCCATCGCCCGCCCAGCTCCCAGCAGCCGTGGCAACAGCCAGGTGGAACCGCCGTCGGCAGGCGCGCCAATGTTGGCATAGGCCATCAGAAAGCGGGCGCTCTGGGACGCCACGCGCAGGTCGGCGGCCAGAGTCAAGCTGAACCCCGCGCCCGCCGCCGCCCCGTTGATTCCCGCCACCACCGGCTTCGCCAAGCGGCGCAAAGGCAGCACAACCTGGTTGTGCAGCGCGTCGGCCAGTTCTCTGATGGCCTGTGAGATACCGTCCGGCCCGCTTTCCTCAAGCGTCTGCACCAACTGCCGCACGTTGGCCCCAGCGCAGAACGCGCCCCCCGCGCCGGTGAGCAGGACGGCTCGCACGTTGGGCAACGCGCACTGCTCCACGGCGCGCCCCAACTCAGCGATCATCTCCGGTGTAAGCGCGTTGCGAGACTCGGGCTGGTTGAGGGTGATGGTCCCCACGGGGCCGGATACATGGAACTTGACCGATTCGTCTGACATTGCGGGTATCTCCTGATGTAAGAGCAGTATTTAACCCAAAAAGCCTTAGGGAAATTTAAGCGGTTTCGTTTAATCATAGGGGGTAGCCTAAAGCAGGGTAGCAGGGATGCGGTCTCAGTTCAATTCAGGTACTGCTCAATGCGGGTACTGCCCATTGGCTGTAACAATTTCGAAAACGAGCCAATCGCGATTCCCAATTTACTTCCGGGTAGAGATACGGATGTCTTTAATTTTCGCAGTCCCAATTTTCACTCGTTTTTGCCTTGTCCGAGTGGAGTAGGCTCGACATCATACCAGTCTATTTTTCAAACAACCATCCTAATTAATTGCAGGTCATTTAATTGCAGATCAATTGCAGGCCACCATCAAAATAGCGACACCGTGATATACCGTGCTTCAAAAATCACGGTTCAATAGCTCAATGCCCAAGTAAGCGGCTGGCTGGATAGCCTTTCAGCGAAATCAGCACAAGACCGGGAGCTACAGAGACCTACAGGCTTCCCGGCAAAAGCGTTTGTTTCTCGCATAGCTTGTATTTTATTCGTAATGATTCAGCTCCCAGCATTGAAAATTCATCATATATGCGCCTAACGCAGTCAGGTTTGAAATATGCTAAAGTAAACCACTTTACCGTCTCAACGTAACTATCCACTGGTAAGTGAGTTATTAACTAAACATCCACCGCCAAAACCCTCTCCGGAATCCCGCATTTGCGGGAGCGGCGTTTGATAGGGATCTTGTCTGTTAAAACGCGATTGCCCTGCCTGACATACAGCAACACAGTTCTAGGAACGCCGCCGCCAGATGATTGCCCTCTGATGCAATGCCGTGGGCGCCCCAGCTCAAGACTAAAGGTGGGAGGCGGCAACGGCCACTACAGCAAACTGCGCACCGGGGTCCGGCTGTCCCGCGGCGATTTCCTGCCCTCGGCAAGACCGGCGCAAATGGGACCTTGACGGCAGGCACTTTAGTGTTTTATATGATGGGCATTGCGCATTATGTCTTTTCGAGACCCTGCCACCAATTCTTGGCATTTCAGTTCTGTGGTCAAATTTCGGATCCCCTGGACAGATTGGAGACGCCGCCCGCGAAGCTCATTCGTGAAATGACCACCATACTGTCGCAGGAACTGTAGCACGCTCCCAAACCTGACATAGTCATCATCCTTAAATGAGCGGCGAGACATCGCAGGCCGTACTCGTGTCGAGGGTGTTCCCGAAATCATAGCCGAAATTCTCTCCGCCGACCGGGGTTGCGACCGGGGTTGCAAGCGCCGGATATACGCCGAGCGGGCCATACGGGAATACCGGCCCATAGCCCCTCAGAACAACACGGTCACTCAGCTAGGGCTGCAAGGCAGCGAATACGCCGCTGGGCGACAATGAGACTCTGACCACGCCGTTGCCGCCCGGCTTGTCCATCCGCTGGCCGATATTTTCCTCCATCGCCAGCATCCGCCTCGCGGTGGGTAGAGCCTGCCGCAACGCCGGCGACTGGACCGGAAAATACCGCCAAATTCGCCTCGAGAAAATTGAGAAACAATGCGTCTGTTCCATTATTGGCTTGCGTCTTTACGGAAAATGCCAACCGCATTCCTGCTTTCATAAGGAATCCAGAACCAGATCAGCAGATTCCCGCGCCAGCGGAGTTTCGCAATTTTCTCCGCCTCGTCCGGGATTTGACAAAAAGCGAATGCAAGGGTATAGTATCCCGTTACTAGTGTATGTCTAGAGAAATGCCTCACTCACACGGCCTCACCTCCCTGCCCCTATACTCGTTTGCAGTTCACCTAGGTTCGCCTGCGCCCCAGAAGTCCCTGGTTGGCCGCCACCGCTATTCTCAGTAAGGAGATTAGGAATGGCTTTAGCTCCTGTTCGCACTCAAAACGGGCATTCCCTGTCTAAGCAGGACGTCCGCTCTTACGCCCAAATACCCCAAGTTTTGGAAGTCCCCAATCTCATCGAGAGCCAGATTCAATCCTATGAATGGTTCAGAGATGAGGGGCTGAAGGATGTCCTTCGGGAAATCTCGCCCATATCGGATTACACCGAAAAGAAGTATGAGCTTCACTTCAGAGAGCATAAATTCGGCGATCCCAAGTATTCTCCGCAGGAGTGCAAGGAACGGGAGATAACCTACTCTCAGCCGCTGTATGTCACCACACACCTAGTGGTGAAGGAAACGGGCGAAATCAAGGAGATGCCCATATTCATGGGGGACTTCCCCATGATGACCGGCAACGGCACGTTCATCATCAACGGCGCCGAGCGCGTGGTGGTCAGCCAGTTGGTGCGCTCACCTGGCATCTACTTCGTCACCGAACGCAATCCCAGCAGCAACCGCGGGCTATGTATGGCCAAGCTAATCCCCTCCCGAGGGGCCTGGCTAGAGTTCGAGACTAGCAACAAAGACATTCTTTCGGTGAAGGTGGATCGCAAGCGCAAGGTCTCGGCCAGCATCTTCCTGCGGGCCTTGGGCGTGGCTTACGACGACCAGCTAATGGCCCTGTTCGAGGGCGTGGACACCGAAGAGACCCACCGCTATATGCAGGCGACGTTGCGCAGCGACCCGGCTGCCGACCCCCGCGACGCTACCTTTCGCCAAGATGACCTGCGTCAGATGTGGGACAAGGCGGAGTGGCTCCACAGCGATGGCGAAGAGTTCGACCTCGCTGCCGCCCAGCGCATCGCTGCCGCCCAAGTGGAGTTCTACAAGAGGTTGCGCCCCGGCGAACCGCCCAGCCTGGAAAACTCCCGCAGCCTGATTAACAACCTGTTCTTCGAGCCTCGACGCTACGATCTGGGCCGCGTTGGCCGCTACAAGTTCAACCGCCGTCTCGATATGCCCGAAAACTCCGGCCCCAAGACGCTAACCCGTGGCGACCTCATCGCTGTCCTTCGGATGATGATTCGCATCAACAACGGCGAAGGGCAGGTGGACGACATAGACCATCTGGGCAACCGCCGCGTCCGCGCCGTGGGCGAACTGGTGCAGAACCAGGTTCGCGTCGGCCTGCTTCGCATGGAGCGGATGGTCAAGGAAAAGATGACGCTGGTGGAGCAGGAAAACGCCTCGCCCCAGGCGCTGGTCAACATTCGGCCCGTGGTGGCGGCGGTGCGCGAGTTCTTCGGCGGCTCCCAGCTTTCCCAGTTTATGGATCAGACCAACCCCCTGGCCGAGCTAACCCACAAGCGCCGCCTCTCGGCCCTGGGCCCCGGCGGCCTGTCGCGGGAACGGGCAGGTTTCGACGTGCGCGACGTACACTTCTCGCACTACGGCCGCATATGCCCCATCGAGACGCCGGAAGGCCCCAACATCGGCCTGCTCAGTTCGCTGGCTTCCTATGCCCGCGTCAACGAGTTCGGCTTCATCGAGTCCCCCTACCGCGTCGTGCGGCGGGCGGTTTCCAAGGATTCCCACGAACTTCGGGGCCGTGTAGTAACCGAAACCGTGGTAAACCCGGAAAACGGGCGCGTCATCGTCAACGAGGGCGTCGCCATTGGGACTAACCGGATCAACGCCATCCGCGCCCTGCCGGAAGGCGCCATGATTTCGGTGAAGCCCTTCGTCACCGGCCTTCCAATGAACGGCGGGCCGGACGTGAACGGCGGGCCGGGCGACTCAGTCATCTGGCTGTCAGCCGACAAGGAAGAGCAGTACAAAATCGCCCAAGCCAACGCCAGGCTGGACGGCCTTAACCAGTTTCTTGACGAGCGCATAGAGATTCGCGTAGGGGACCAGTATACCCAGGGTTCGCCGAATGACGCCGACCTGATGGACGTTTCGCCGATGCAGATTATGAGCGTATCGGCGGCGCTGATTCCCTTCCTGGAGCATGACGACGCCAACCGGGCGCTGATGGGATCCAATATGCAGCGTCAAGCAGTGCCGCTGCTGCGCCCCCAAGCTCCCACCGTCGGCACCGGCATCGAAGGCCGCGTGGCCAAGGATAGCGGCCAGGTGGTGCTGTCTCAGACCGACGGCGTGGTCACCTCGGTCAACGGGCGCGAGATTGTGGTTACCAGCGAAAACGGGCAGGAATACTCCCATCGGCTCGACAAATTCCTGCGCACCAATCAGGGAACCTGTTTCGACCAGCGCCCTATCGTCACCTGTGGCGATATGGTCAAGGCGAACGATGTGCTGGCCGACAGCTCCTCCACCGAGAACGGCGAGCTAGCCTTGGGCCAGAACGTGCTGGTGGCTTTTATGTCCTGGGAGGGCTACAACTACGAGGACGCCATCATCGTCAGCGAGCGGCTTTACCGTGAAGACTACTTCACTTCGATTCACATCGAACGCCACGAAATGGAAGCCCGCGAGACCAAGCTGGGGCCAGAGGAAATCACCCGCGACATCCCTAACGTGGGCGAGGCCAGCCTGCGGGACCTGGACGAGCGCGGCATCATTCGCGTTGGCGCCGACGTGGGCCCCGGCGATATTCTGGTGGGCAAAGTGACGCCCAAGGGCGAGACCGAACTCACCGCCGAGGAAAAGCTCTTGCGGGCCATATTCGGCGAAAAATCCCGCGATGTTAAAGACACCTCGCTGCGCGTTCCCCACGGCGAGCGCGGCAAGGTCATTGACGTCAAGGTGCTGAGCCGGGAGAACAAAGACGACCTCAACCCCGGCGTCAAGGAAGCTGTCCGCGTCTGGATCGCCCAAACCCGCAAAATTTCCGTGGGCGACAAGATGGCCGGGCGCCACGGCAACAAGGGGGTGGTCGCCCGCATCCTGCCCGAAGAGGATATGCCATACCTGGAGGACGGCACACCCGTTGACATCATCCTAAACCCCATCGGCGTGCCTTCCCGCATGAACTTGGGGCAGGTGCTGGAAACCCACTTGGGCTGGGCCGCCCGCGGCCTCAACTTCCGCGCCAATACCCCGGTGTTTGACGGGGCCAGCGACGCCGCCATTGAAGACTCCCTGGCCCGCATCTGGTTCAATGAGCGGGAAGATGACATCCTGACCGGTGGCGGACTAACCGACGATGAACGCAACGTCGTCATCCGTTGGCTGACGGAATACGGCTGCGCTCCCCAAGAAATGATGAACCGCATATTCGACGAATCCCAAACCGGCTTCTCCCGTGAAGCCTGCCTGCGCCTGTGGCTGGCCCTGGAAGCGGGCCGCGACCCGTGGGGGAAGGACACCCAGGGAATGCACGACCTGGCCCTGGAAGTTCACCGGCAGCGAGGCATCGCGCCCCCCACATTCGGCAAATTCAAGCTGTTCGACGGGCGCAGCGGAGACGGGTTCGACCAATTGGTAACCGTCGGCGACATCTATATCCTCAAACTCATCCATTTGGTGGAAGACAAGATTCACGCCCGCTCCACCGGGCCCTACTCAATGATCACTCAGCAGCCTCTGGGTGGCAAAGCCCAGTTCGGCGGCCAGCGCTTCGGCGAGATGGAAGTATGGGCGCTGGAAGCCTACAGCGCGGCCTACAACCTGCAAGAGGTGCTTACCGTCAAGTCCGACGACGTGGCCGGCCGGGTCAAGACCTACGAAGCCGTAGTCAAAGGCGAACCCATCGGACAGCCGGGCGTGCCGGAATCCTTCAACGTCTTGCTAAAGGAACTGCAAAGTCTGGGGCTGTCGGTGCAACTCCTCAACGAGGAAACCCGCCCCGCCGTCGGGCAGGACATCGGCCAAGAACTCGGGAACGGCCTCAGTCAGAATTTTAACGGGGAACTGGACAGCGGCACGGACATATTCCAGTCTGTGGAGGCGATTTAACGTATGGTATCCATTGCAGACAGAACGGAATCCGCGGCCACCAATTTCAACGCCATTCGCATTTCCATCGCCTCGCCCGAACAGATTCTCAACTGGTCCCATGGTGAGGTCACCAAGCCAGAGACCATCAACTATCGCACTCTTCGCCCGGAGAAGGACGGCCTGTTCTGCGAGCGTCTGTTCGGCCCGACCAAGGACTGGGAGTGCTTCTGCGGCAAATACAAGCGCATCCGCTATCGGGGAGTGATCTGCGACCGTTGCGGCGTCGAGGTCACCCGCGCCAAGGTGCGCCGGGAACGTATGGGCCATATCAAGCTGGCCGCGCCGGTGGCCCACATCTGGTTCAGCAAGACCAACCCGAGCCGCCTGGGGCTGCTGCTGGACCTTTCCCCCCGCAACTTGGAGCGCGTCCTTTATTTCGCTCAGCACATCATCATCTCGGTGGATGAAGATGCCCGCCAAGAAGCCATCGAGACCGCGCAGCTTAATTATGATCTGGATATCGAGAAACGGCGCGAAGTCGCCGCTGACCGGCTGGCGGAACTGAACGTCGAACTGCTGAGGCTGACCAGCGGGCGCAGGCCGGAAACCGACAACCCCGCCACCGAGTTTGCGCCGGAGGGCGGCGAACCCATCGTGGAACTGCTGGAAATCCAGCAGCAGATAGACGCCGCCAATAATCAATTGGCTACCGACGAGGCCGAACTGTCCAGCCAGTTGAAGCTGGTGATGGACGATATTAACGACATCCAGAAGATGCGGCTGCTGGCCGAATCTCGTTACCGGGAACTTAGCGATCACTACTCGAAGGTGTTCGTGGCCGGCATGGGCGCAGAGGCCATCCTCGCCATCTTGCGGGAAGTGAACCTGGAAGCCCTGCGCGATCAGTTGATTACCGATATGCACTCCACCTCCGGCCAGCGCCGCCAGAAGGCCATAAAGCGGTTGCGAGTGGTGGAGTCCTTCCGTCAAAGCGGCGGACGCGGCGAGGGCGGCCACAGCGAAGGCACCCGCGTCGAGGATATGATTCTCACCGTCATGCCTGTTCTGCCGCCTGAATTGCGCCCCATGGTGCAGCTCGACGGCGGACGGTTCGCCACCAGCGACCTAAATGACCTCTACCGCCGCGTCATCAACCGCAACAACCGGCTCAAGCGGCTGATGTCCCTCGGCGCGCCGGAAATCATCATCCGCAACGAAAAGCGGATGTTGCAGGAAGCGGTGGACGCTCTGATAGACAACGGACGGCGCGGCCGCCCCATCCAGGGCAGCCACAACCATAAGCTAAAGAGCCTGTCCGATCTGTTGCGCGGCAAGCAGGGCCGCTTCCGCCAGAACCTGCTGGGCAAGCGGGTGGATTACAGCGGCCGCTCAGTCATCGTAGTCGGCCCCGAGCTGAAAATGAACGAGTGCGGCCTGCCCCGCCGCATGGCGCTGGAGTTGTTCAAGCCCTTCGTTATGCACCGCCTAGTGATGCTGGGCATCGCGCCCAACATCAAAAACGCCAAGCGAATGGTGGAGCGCGCCCGAGGCGAGGTCTGGGACATACTGGAAGATGTCATCAAGAACCGTCCGGTGCTGCTCAACCGCGCCCCCACTCTGCACCGCCTCGGCATCCAGGCCTTTATGCCGGTGCTGATAGACGGGCACGCCATCCAGATTCATCCCCTCGTCTGCTCTGCTTTCAATGCCGACTTCGACGGCGACCAGATGGCCGTCCACGTCCCACTCTCGCGCATGGCCGTGCTGGAAGCCCAGGAGGCCATGCTCAGCACCCACAATATGCTCTCGCCCGCCTCCGGAGACCCACTGGTAGCCCCGACGCTGGACATGGTGATGGGGTGCTTCTATTTGACGGAAGTAAAGCGGGAAGGCAAGGGGCACAACGAAAAATTCTTTGACATCAATGAAGCGCGGGACGCCCACAATAAAGATGAACTCGAGCTGCACTCTCCCATTTTCGTGCGCCAGATTCGCGGCGGTAGCGGCAACTGGCACGAAACCACGCTGGGCAGGTTGATTTTCAACGAAATCCTGCCCGACAAATTCGTCTACAACGATGCCCTTCCCGAAGCTGTCCGAATCCAGAATAAGCGCATAGACCGCAACGCGCTAAATGACCTCACCAGCGAACTGTACCGCCTGCTAAGCAACGACGAAACGGCGGAAGTCTTGGACGCTATCAAAAACCTGGGATTCCAGTATGCCACCTCTTCCAGCATCACCTTCGCCATCAACGACATCCGAGTTCCGCGGAAAAAATCCGTTGTGCTGGCCGATGCCGATGAGAAAATCCTCCAACACAACGAAGAGTATCAGCTAGGACTGATTTCAGACGATGAACTGTACAACAAGACCATCGAAGCATGGGCTGAGGCATCGTCCGAAACCGCGGTTCTGGTCAGGGAGGATATAGAAGAGTACGACAAAAGATACGGCAGCCTGGGTATCGGAGGTGAACATCTCCGTGAGTACGACGTCGTCGGCTACGGAGGCATTGGCATAATGGCTATCTCCGGCGCCAAAGGCAACACCTCGCAAATCAATCAGATGGCCGGGATGCGCGGCTTGATGAACCGCCCCCGCGGCCGGATTATCGAACTGCCAGTGGTGGCCAGCTTCCGTGAGGGAATACCTTCACTACAATACTTCATCTCCACCCACGGCGCTCGCAAGGGCCTGACTGACACCGCGCTGAACACAGCCAACAGCGGCTATCTCACCCGCCGCCTGATTGACATCGCCCAAGAAGTCATAATCCTGGATGAAGACTGCGAAACCCTAGACGTTTACAACATCCCCTTCATTACCGGGGACGAACGCACTGACAAACTTAACAACCGGATTAAAGGCCGGTATGCCGCTGAGTCTATCGCCGACCCCCAGACCGGCGAAATCTTGGCGTCCCGAAACGCCCTCATAGACATACCTCTCGCCGAGAAAATCGAATCAGCCCTTCAACAAGCTCTCCGCGACGAAATTATCGAACCCGGCGACGCTGTTGTTCCGGTGCGGTCACCGCTGACCTGCGAAGCCTCCCGCGGCGTCTGCCGCAAGTGCTACGGGTGGCTCCCGGCCACCGCCAAGCCCGTGGAAATCGGGCAGGCCGTGGGCATCATAGCCGCCCAGAGCATCGGCGAACCCGGCACCCAGTTGACTATGCGCACATTCCACACCGGCGGCGTCGCCAACGTCTCCGACATCACTGTTGGCCTGCCCCGCGTCGAGGAGCTATTCGAGGCCCGCGTTCCCAAGGGCGCCGCTCTGCTGGCCGATATAGACGGCGAGGTCGAACTCCATGCCACGGAAGACACCCGCATCCTACGGGTGGTATACAGCGAGGAAGTGCGGGAGGAATACCCCTTGCCCGAAGGCGCGGAAGTGATGGTTGATGACGGAGATATTGTGGAGCCGGGAATGATTCTGGCTGCCACCCTCCAACCAGCCGAAACCCAGGAAGGCGAAGGAGACGCCGATACCACAGAACTCGCCAATGTCCCCATTCTCGCCACCGTCGGCGGCCGTGTGGAAGTCGCCGAGGACTGCATCTCGGTGATATGGGAAGACGTGGAAACCCGGGAGCACGTCATCCCCGCCGCAGCCTACCTCCTGCCGGGAAACGGCAAGTGGGTCAACGCCGGCGACGCCCTGACCAGCGGCCCGCTAAACCCCCACGACTTGCTGCGGGTGCTGGGCAAGGAATCGCTCCAGTCGCATTTGGTTGACCAAGTACAGGCAGTCTATCAGTCCCAGGGCGTGGGCATCCACGACAAGCACATCGAAATAATCCTGCGCCAGATGCTCCGCCGCGTCCAGGTCAAAGAGCCTGGCGACACCGAATTCATCCCCGGTGAGGTGGTGGACAAGTTCGCCTTCCAGGAGCAGGTCGCCAAGGTGCTGGCGGAGGGCGGCGAACCGGCCACCGCCGACCAGGTGTTGCTGGGCGTGACCCGCGCCTCGCTTCGCACCGACAGCTTCCTGTCTGCCGCGTCCTTCCAGGAAACCACCCGCGTGCTTACCGAGGCCGCGGTTCGGGGCCAGCAGGACTATCTGCTGGGTCTGAAGGAAAACGTCATCATCGGGCGGCTGATTCCGGCCCAGGTGGAGATACCGGGGATGGCCGATCTGCTCAAGCCTCAGCCGGCCCTGGACTTGGCGGCCGTCTCCCCCGGCGGCTGGCTGCGCGCCCCCACCGAAACCAATGAGGCCGACACTGACCTCGGAATCCTCGGCCTTGACGACGATGCCGATAGCTTTGTGCGCATGGCTCGGGCCGTGGCCCGCAGCTATGCCAGCGATGATGTGGAAGAAGACGGGCTGGAGGACTTCTTCGAGGACGAGGAAGACGAAGAGGCGGAAGCCACCGTTTCTCCCGCCATCGGACTGACTGGAGAAACAGAAGAGAACACCACCGCCGAACAGCAACAGGATTAGTCGGCGTAGTAGCACAGGGGGCGACCGGGATTGGGACTGCTTGGGTGGTCTCTGGATTTTCCGGGCGCCCCCTGTGCGCTCTGAGCCAGAAAAGGTGAGGGTATCCCAGTGGCAAATATGGAAGTTAACCTGGCCCCCCGCCACCCCTGTGGCCTCCGTTTGGCAAATCCGGTAATGATTGCCTCCGGGACCTTGGGCTACGACGGATACGGGCGCGGTTTGGCGGGCAACTACCCGCTCAGCGAACTGGGCGCGGTCATACCCAAAACAGTCACCCGCCTGCCCCGCGAGGGCAACCCGGAACCCCGGTGGTTCCCGGAGTCCTACCGCGTCGCGTGGGAAGAGGGCGACCACCTCTTCCTCAACGCCATCGGGCTGATCAATCCAGGCATTGAGACGGCCGTGCGGGAGTGGACTCCCCAATGGGCCAAATGGAACGCTACAGCGTTTTTCAGCTTCGCCGCCCACAGCGTCGGCGAATTCGGCGAAATGGCCGCCATCACCGGCGAGGCAGTAGGCATCAGCGCCCTGGAGGTTAACCTTTCCTGCCCTAACATCGAGAACGGGGCTCTGTTCAGCCATAGCCCGGCCCTCACCCGCGACGCAGTAGCGGCAGTCAAGGACAATACAACTCTGCCAGTGCTGGCCAAGCTGGCGCCCAACGTCCCGGACATCGCGGAAATAGCAAAGGCGGCAGTGAATGGCGGGGCCGACGCCCTGACCATCTGCAACACGCTGCCCGCCATGCGCATTGACTTGGCGACCCGCCGCTCGACACTGGGCAACATCACCGGCGGGCTGTCGGGCATGGGGCTGCGTCCGGTATCTTTGGCCCTGGTGTACCAGACGGCCCAGGCCCTCGGAGAAATGGGCAGCGACGTTCCCATCATCGGCGTCGGCGGCATCTTCGAGGCCGAACACGCCGTGGAATACATCCTCGCCGGCGCCACCGCCGTACAGATAGGCAGCGCCAATCTCATCAACCTCAGCGCTCCCTGGCGAATACTGGATGGGTTGCGGGAATATATGACGAACAACGGCATCCGCAGCCTGGATGAAATACGGGGCGCGGCCCATCCGGTAACTGTCGGCTGAATCGCTGCCGCTCCCATCCACCGAGCCAATCCCTCCAAACGCAGACAGGGGCGCACGGCCTGTGCGCCCCTGCGATTTTCTCGCAAGCCAATGCTAAAATACATAGAGAGTAATCATAATTTTATCTATCAGGACAATGCCTAATGGTCACCGTTCTTCAGAAAATACTAGGCAATCCCAACGAAAAGGCCCTGAAGAAGCTGGCCCCGATCAAGGAGTCGGTCAACAAGCTGGAACCGGAGTTTCAACGGCTCAGCGACGAGCAGTTGCGAGCCAAGACCGCCGAGTTCCGGCAGCGGTTGGAAAAGGGGGAGTTCGCTGACGACCTGTTGCCTGAAGCCTTTGCCGCTGTGCGCGAGTCGGCCCACCGCAACCTGGGCCAACGCCATTACGACGTGCAGATCCTCGGCGGGGCGGCCCTTCATCAAGGCAAAATCGCCGAGATGAAAACCGGCGAAGGCAAGACGTTGGTAGCAACACTGTCGGTCTACGCCAACGCCCTGACTGGCCGCGGCGTCCACGTGGTCACCGTCAACGACTACCTGGCTCGCCGCGATCCGGTGTGGATGGGGCCGGTTTACCACGCTCTCGGCCTGAGCGTCGGCTGCCTACAACACGATGCCGCCTTTCTCTACGATCCCGAAATCACCGCCGGCAAGCTGCCCTCACTGCGTCCGGTAACCCGCGCCGATGCCTACCTGGCCGACATTACCTACGGCACCAACAACGAGTTCGGCTTCGACTACCTGCGCGACAACATGGCCCTGTCCACCGAGCGGCGTGTGCAGCGGGAATTGCATTACGCCATCGTTGACGAGGTCGACAACATACTCATTGACGAGGCCCGAACCCCTCTCATCATCAGCGGCCCGGCGGAAGAGCCGGTTCAGCTATACCAGAACTTCGCCCGGCTGGTGCCCCGTCTGAACCCAGCGGAAGACTATACCATTGACGATCGCACCCAAGCCATCTCTCTCTCACAAGAGGGAATCAGCAAAATGGAGCAGTGGACCAACACATCCAACCTCTATGACCCGGAAAATTTCCACCTAGTTCAATACATGGAGAACGCCCTTACCGCTCACGTGATGAAGCAGCGCGACAAGGAGTATGTCGTGCGCGACGGGGAGGTGGTCATCGTTGACGAATTCACCGGGCGGCTCCAGCCCGGCCGTCGCTGGTCCGACGGCCTCCACCAAGCGGTGGAAGCCAAGGAGGGGCTGCGAATCCAGCGGGAGAGCATCACCTACGCCACCATCACGCTGCAAAACTACTTCCGAATGTACCGCAAGCTGGCAGGCATGACCGGCACTGCTGCCACCGAGGCCGACGAGTTTTTCCGAATCTATGGCCTTGAAGTGGTGGAAATGCCCACTAACCTGCCGATGCAGCGGGAAGACAACTCGGATTTGATCTACCAGACCAGAGAGGGCAAGTGGAATGCTGTGACCAATAAAATCGCGCAAATCCACGAGACCCAACAACCCCAGCTCATAGGCACCATATCCATTGAAGACTCGGAGTTTCTTAGCGAGAGGCTGCGGAAACGCGGCGTCCTCCACCAAGTATTGAACGCCAAGAACCACGAGGGCGAGGCAAGCGTTATCGCCCAGGCCGGGCGCTTGGGTGCGGTCACCGTATCCACAAACATGGCCGGACGTGGCACCGACATCGTGTTGGGCGGTTCCGAGACTTCCCGCCCAGACTGGCAGGAGGAACACGACCGCGTGGTCGATCTCGGGGGTCTCCACGTCATAGGCACCGAGCACCACGACGCCCGCCGCATAGACAACCAGCTACGAGGTCGCGCCGGACGCCAGGGCGACCCCGGCAGTTCCCAATTCTACGTGTCGCTGGAAGATGATCTGATGCAACGTTTCGGCGGCGAGCGCATCAAGACCGTTATGGGCTGGGCCGGCATGGAAGACGACACTCCGATAGAGAACAAACTGGTCACCAAGTCCATCAGCAGCACGCAGGTCAAGGTGGAGGGCTACCACTTCGACATTCGCAAGCATCTTCTGGAATTTGACGATGTGCTGAACAAGCAGCGTGAGGTCATATACGCCGACCGCCACCAAGCCCTCGGCGATGGTAACCTGCGCGACAAGACCTTGGGGATGCTGCGCCAAGAGTTCGCCCGCCTGATTGCCCAACACCTGCCGAGCCGCCACGCGGACGACTGGAACGCCGGAGGATTGATTGACGATTTGGGCCAGATTTGCCCTTTGCCGATGGAATTGGCCCACGAAGATAACTTCTATCAATACAGCCGGGAGCAGGTTGAGGGCATCCTTTCAACTCACGCTGAAACCACCTACGCTGCGCAAGAGGAAACCGCCGGTTCAGAGCAGATGCGGCTAGTCGAGCGCTTCCTCTTACTGCGGGCCATAGATTCCCACTGGGTGCAGCACCTCACGGCGATGGAAAATTTGCGGACCGGCATCGGCCTGCACGCCTACGGCCAGCGCAACCCGCTGGTAATGTATCAGAGCGAAGGCCAGAAAATGTTTCATGACCTCCAGAACCGCATCCAGCGCGACGTAGTGCGGACGCTGTTCCATGTGTCTGTGGACCCAGCGCAGGCAGCCGCCTTGACCGGCCCCCCTGCCCGCGGTCGCCGTAACGGTGCCCATGCAGGCAGTCCCATGCAGGCAGTAAATGGCTCAAACCACAACTCCCAGCCCACCAGCGCCGCCAAGGTAGGCCGCAACTCCCCTTGCCTCTGCGGCAGCGGCCGCAAGTACAAACGCTGCTGCGGCAAAGCTGCCTAGCGGAATCTCTGCAATGCCACGCCGTTACACGTCTAACGACATTGCCGGTATCCTTCGCAGCCAAGGGTGGGAGTTCCGCCATTTCACCAGGAATCATGCCAATTACAGAAGAGCTGGATACCTCACAGTCCTCGTCCCTCATATACGAAATGTGTAGGGCCCCAAGATCCGCCGCCAAATGATGTTTCCAGCGAAGAATTCGGGCAAATAGCAGGCAGGGTTCTGTGATGCCATTGCACAAGTTTACCGTGTTCCTCATGCCGCAAAAGGATGATTATCAAGTGATAGGCTCTCTTATCCCAACTGCACGACCGAGGCGACACGGCGTTCGCCGGCGCCGGCGAACACCAAAGACGCTATGCAGGACAGCGACGCGGGCGGCGCCCTGGGGCGGCTAAGGCAGAGCAGGCGCCAGCGAACGCCAAAGACGCTATGGAAGGCCTGCTGTACGTGGAGGCAAAGCATGGCGGCGGCAAAGGGGAGTCTTATGTGCCGCCTTCACACAGTCATCTCCCAGGCAGACGTAGAAGTACCGGAGATATTGCTGTCAAGGTAGCCGGCAGAGAGTGAGGTGGAAGCGCCGGAGTAAGCAGCCGGGGGTACGGGCAGCCAGCCCGTCATTCGGGGCTGACTCATCAATCCGACAGGCCCTACCCCCCGAAGAGCCGCCGGAAGAAACCCATTATGCCCCCGCCATCGGCCGGGTGCGATCCGCCATGCCCGCGACTGCCGTGCTCCATTGGCGCTACACCCTCACCGGAAAGTATATGTCCCGGGTCCCGGTCGAAAGCCACCTTGCAGCCTGGTCCGCAAAAATAGTAATCGCTGCCCCGGTATTCACTATGACCGCCGGGCGGGTTATCCGTATCCACTTCCATCAGGCACACTGGGTCTATTGCTACCGCCATTGCCTGCACCTCTTTTCCATAACCTGAGATTATATTTTAGACCCGCGAAGCCGGAGGGAGTTGGTGATTACGGTCACGGAACTGAAAGCCATGGCCAACGCCGCCAACATCGGGTTAAGGAACCCCTGCTGCCCGAAGAAAAATTCCAGCGAGACCGGCACTCCACCCACTGCCTGAAAGACCGGGAACAGAGCGCCGGCCGCCACCGGAATCAGCAGCACGTTGTAGAAAAAGGCCCCAAGCAGATTTTGCTTGATGGTGCGGATGGTCTGTCGGCTAAGGTCGAAAGCGGTGGCTACTGCCCCTACATCGTCGCGCATCAGCGTTATGTCTGCCGATTCAATCGCAACATCAGCGCCGCCGCCCATGGCCAGACTTACGTCGGCTTGGGCCAGCGCGGGGGCGTCGTTGATGCCATCGCCGACCACCGCCACCACACGGCCTTCACTCTGCAACCGGCGCACCGCCGACGCCTTGTCCTGGGGCAGAGCTTCCGCTTCCACTTGCCCAATGCCAAGCTGCCGGGCTATGGTGTGGGCCGTGGCCGCGTTGTCGCCGGTGAGCATAACCACCCGCAGGCCCATAGCCCGCAGGCGCTCCACCCCCCGGACTCCGCCCGGTTTCAGCGTGTCGGCGACCGAGAATACTCCCAACGCCTCTCCATCGGTAGACAGGAACACTGGAGTTCCGCCTTCAGCAGCGAACCGCGAGGCAGACTCGTTCAGTCCGTCCAGAAACACGCCGGACTCATCCATCAGAGCTCGGTTGCCGAGCAACACGAACGAACCGTTAACAGTGGCGGTAACGCCCCGGCCTGGAATAGCCCGAAAGTCGTCGGCTGCCGCTGGTTCGATGCCCCGTTCCTGCGCCAGGCGGACGATGGCCTGCGCCAGCGGATGCTCGGAGCTGCGCTCGGCGGAGGCAGCCAGAAACAGCAAGTCGCGTTCTCCCTTGAACACTGCGGGGGCGGACGGGTTGGGGACGATAGCCGTAACCGCCGGTTTGCCGGTGGTGAGGGTTCCAGTCTTGTCCAAGATTACCGTATCAACCCGGTGGGCTTTCTCCAACGCCTCGGCCTGCCGGATCAGCACGCCCTGGGCGGCGCCTTTTCCCACGCCAACGATGATAGCGGTGGGGGTTGCCAGACCCAAAGCGCAGGGGCAAGCGATGATGAGCACGGCCACAAACACCATAACCGCCAGGGTAAAGGCAGGGGATGGCCCCAGAAGCAGCCACAACATAAAGGACAGAACGGCCAGTGAAACCACTATCGGCACGAACCAGGCAGCAATCCGGTCGGCGAGCCGCTGGATGGGCGCCCGCGAACCCTGCGCCTCTTCCACCAACCGGATAATATGGGCCAGCGCAGTTTCTTGGCCGACGCGAGTGGCGCGATAGTAAAGCGCGCCGTGGCCATTCAGAGTTGCCCCGTAGAGAGAGTCTCCGGGCGCCTTTTCCACCGGCATACTCTCGCCGGTGAGCATTGATTCGTCAACGGCAGAATGGCCGCTGGTCACTTGGCCGTCCACCGGGATATGCTCGCCGGGCCGGACTAGCAGCAAATCGCCGGCCGCCACCTGCTCCACGGGAATCTGGACTTCGCCATCATCGCGCAACACCGTGGCTGTGGACGGGCGAAGCTCGATGAGCCGCCGGATAGCCTCGGAAGTCTGCCCCCGAGCCCGGGCTTCCAGATACCGGCCCAGCAAAATCAGGGCAATGATGATGGCGGCGGTATCAAAGTAGAGTCCCCGCCCAATTCCAGCGCTAGACAACACCGACGGGGCCAAGGCGTCCAGCAACGTCACCGCCACGCTATACCCATAAGCAGTGGTAGTCCCCAGCGCTATGAGGGTGTGCATATTGGCCGCGCCATGTCGCAGCGCGCCAAAGCCGGAGCGATAGAAACTAGCCCCGGCCCAAAACTGCATCGGCGTGGCCAGCACCCACAAAAGAAAGGGGTAGAAGGCGAACTGCATCCAGCCCGAAACCCAAGGAAAGCCGTCGAAAGACCCCACAAACAGCAGCACAGCCCCGGTTACCGCGACGGCCAGGCGGCGGCTCAAGGCACGCATTTCTTGGGTTTTGGACAGCCGTTCCAGCTCCTGCTGCCGGTCACCAGCGGTCTCTACGCGATACCCCGCATCCTCCACAGCGCGGCGCAGGTCGTCCAAGGTGGCCACGCCGGGGCTGAACTCCACCGCGGCCTTTTCAACGCCCAGGTTAACGCTGGCCTTCGCCACCCCCGGAACGCCGGTCAGCGCCCGCTCCACATGGTAAACGCAAGCGGCGCAGGTCATTCCGCCGATATTCAGCGATGTTGAAACCGTTGCGCTGTCTTTAACGTCCGTTGTCATATTTCAGTCGGCGCAGGCCCAGCCCCGCAGCGACTGCCTAGACGCCCTCGACAAAGTAGAGGTCGCCGGTTGACGCCTTCATCCGCATTTCCCTAAGCGGGGCGTACATTGGGGAGTTGTACCACTCTTTGGCCTTTTCGACGCTCTCGAACTGCAATACCACGATGCGCACGGGATTATAGTCGCCTTCAATTCTTTCAGGGGTCCCGCCGCGCACTATGTAAGTTCCGCCAAACGCCGCAACTGTTTCCGGCACCCGCTTGCCGTACTCGGCGAAGGTTTCCGGGTCGGTGATGGTGATATTGCCAATCATGTATCCTGCTGCCATAGGAAATATCCTCCGGCCGGTTATTTTCAGCCGACAGCGTAGCACCACGGGGCGTGGTAATCAAACGAAGCCGCGCTGCAACAGCAACTGCGCGTCGCCGTGCGCCTATTATACAAAACGGGAGCGGTGATATACCGCTCCCTCGTGGTGTATCGGTGTACGCAAATTTCTACGGTTACACGTATCTCGGCTCCACGTCGCGGTGCAGGCCGAAGGCGTGCTTGCCGATCAGCTCCAGGGCGTCGAATCCGCTGATGGGGTGCATGGAGCCGGCGCGCACGTCGCGGTAGTATCTCTCCAGGGGCAGGCGCCGGGCCAGCGCCGCGCCGCCCACCATATCCACCGCCTTGTTCACCACATCCTGTGCCGCCTTCATGCAAAAGTACTGCATTGACACAGCCTCGACGATGGTGGCGTCATCGCGGTTGTTGATGTCAATCAGACGCTCGGCGATTTGTCGTTGCCAGGCCCAGCCTGCGTTGAGGGCGATGTCCATTTCGGCGGCAAGAAACTGGTGTCCCGGGTAGTAGCTCTCCGGGTGCTTGAAGGGCAGGCGGGTGCGGTCACGGGTCTGGTTGATAGCGAAGTCGCGGGCCGCTTTGGCGATTCCGAGGTACACCCCGCCGAAGGTGCCGCCGTGCCAAGCCCACAGCCCGCGGGCGTATTTGTCCCACTCCCAGAGGTTGTGTTTGAACACATGGTCTTCTTCAACGAATACGTTTTCCAGACGCCAGCTATGACTCTGGCTGGCTCGCATCCCCATTGTGTCCCAGTCGTTGAGGCAAACCAGACCTTCGGTGTCCGACGGCAGAACGAATATCAGGCCAATCTCCCCCTGTTCGGGGTCATCATAGACTGCGGAACTGCCGAACAAGTCGCCAACGGGACTGTTGGTGCCAAAGCCCTTGCGCCCGTTAATGCGAAAGCCGTTCCCCTCTTTCACTGCCTTGACAGTGGTGTAACCCATGCCGGTGATGCCCTTGTAGCTGTCCACCTGCGGGTCGGTAATGGCGCCGAACACGATAAGCTGTTCGTCGGCGATTTTGGTCAGCATTTCCTTGGGGCCGTCCTCGCCGAGGGCGACAAGGTCGGTCATCACAAAGGGCAGGCCGAAGTGCATATTGACGGCGAGGGCGGTTGCGCCGCAGCCTTGGGCCAGCCGGTTCTGGGCGATGCAGATGTCCAGCAGGTCGGCCCCGCCGCCGTTGCAATCCGCCGGAATGGGCATAGCGGCATAGCCCGACGCCTTCATTTCCGCGTAGTTCTCGAAGGGAAACTTGCCTTCCAGGTCGTATTCCGCAGCCCGTTCGGCGAAGGTGTCGGCGTGTTGAGCCGCCAAGTCGCGCCACTTTCGTTGTGAGGCGGTAAGTTCCTGCGCCATAAACTCCTCCCGTTCGCCTGTTGTGGGGCAGATTCGGCGGCAAGCGCCTTGCAGCAATTCTAGCGCAACGGGGCGGAAGCGTCCAACCAGGCAAATACGCCAAGATCAACGGTCGCTTCAACTACCCGCGATCTCTGGACCAGCCTGATACAGCCCAACCGGAACAGCACTGCGGTGATGGCGCGCCCCAACGCACCGCCCAGGTGCCAGCGTCGCTCCGTCCAGTCAAGACAGGAAATAGCAACGGGCTTGCCCGGCTTCACAGCGCGAATGATTACGTCCCGCTCCCTCAAAGCAGATGCGCCATCAGTAGTTAGCGCATAGCAGACGCGGCGGGCCTCAGGCGAAACTGGCATCGTTTCCAGCCAGCCACGCTCCAGCAGTTCATCCATCAAACGAACACCGGCGACACCAGCCAAGTGGCCGTAGCAGGTGCGGGCGCGGCGCAGAGGCGTGTCTCGACGCACTTCGCGGGCAGCTTGGGGGCTAGGAGGGGTTAGTCTCATCATTCTTACGAGTGGAGCGGAAGATAAAGCCGTGGAACTCAGGGTTGTCTGGGGTGGTTGGGGCGCGAGGCGCAAGAAGGAGCATACTGCCGTTCCCAGACATATATGTCAAGGATATATTGCAAAGTCAATCCCACTCGCCGCGGCCCGGTCACCCCCCGCCAATAGCCGGCAAGAAATGCACCTCGCTGGTTTCCTGCACCCGCTCCAGCAAGCCGAGGAGGCTGGTTTCGCCGTCCACCACCACTGCCAGCCCGGGCAGCAGGTCGTCTTCTTCCACGTCCATCAGCAGGTCTCGGGAACCGGGATACTCGCGCTCCAAGCTGTTAATCACCTGACGCACCGTCGCTCCAGGCACGACCACCTGCTGACGGCCTCCACAATGGGCCTGCATTCGCGGTGGGAGCCATACTTCCGGCATTGCGCTTTCCTTCTGGTCTAGCCAGGCTGGTCTGGCCAGGCTAGTCTGGGCGGTAATTTGCGGCGGTGGCTCTCTCGTATCCTGCCGCCGGAGTTGCGGCGCCGGGGCGTGTTGTCCGCCCCGGCGAGAATCAGCGGCTACTGCCCGTTCTTGCCCCACAAGGCTTCCAAGACCTTGTCGGGCGATATGGGCAACGAGTCCATCCGCACGCCGATGGCGTCGTAGACCGCGTTGGAGACGGCCGCCAGCGGCGGGACGAGAGGCACTTCGCCAACGCCGCGCAGCCCGTAGGGGTGGGCCGGGTTGGCAACCTCAACGATTACCGTGTCAATCATCGGCAGGTCGAGACTGATGGGCATTCGGTAATCCAAGAAGCTGCTGTTGAGCATTCCGCCCTGAACGTCAAAACGATATTCCTCGTTGAGCGCCCAGCCGATGCCCTGGACTACGCCGCCCTGTATCTGCCCCTCGACGTAGCTGGGATGGATGGCCTTGCCGGCGTCCTGTACGGCGGTGTAGCGCAACACATCAACCTTGCCGGTCTCGGTGTCCACCTCCACGTCCACCAGGTGAACGGCGATGGAGGGGCCCGCCCCGGGCGGGTTCACGCCGGCGCGGCCAACGATGGGGCCGCCGGTGCCTACCTGCCGGGCAGCAAGTTGCTTGAAAGTAAGACGCAGTTCAGGGTCTGACGTATGCTGCAACACGCCATCGGCATACTCTACATCGTCCACCGGAATATCCCAGATGCGGGCGGCCCGCTCGCGCATCTGCCGTTTCACGTCCTGGCCCGCTTCGTAGGCGGCCCAGCCCGACTTGAAAGTGGCGCTGCTCCCGCCGGTGTTGGAGGTAAAGCCGATGCTGTCGGTATCGCCCACCTGCGGCTTTATGTCTTCCGCTGGGATGCCTAGCACCTCAGCGATGTGCAGAGCGACGGCGGCGCGGCTGCCGCCGATGTCGGGCGAGCCTTCGGTCAGGCTCACCGAGCCGTCGGAGTTGACTACCGCCAGGGCGCTGGCCGGGCCGGTGTTGTTGCCCCAAAACCCACTGGCCACTCCGCGGCCTCGCTTTATGTGGCCGTTCTTACCGCCGGTCTTGCCCTCCAACGGCGTGTTGAAGTGCGGATGGTCCTTAAGGGCTTGCAGCGTCTCAATATAGCCGACCTTGGGGGTCATCGGGCCGGTGACGCGGCGCACGCCTTCTTTGGAACTGTTGAGCAGACGAAATTCCAGCGGTTCCATGCCCAGCTTTTCGCACAGCTCGTCAATGGCGGTCTCCATGGCGAAGGCGGAGGCCGGCGCGCCGGGGGCCCGGTATGCTGCGGACTTGGGGCGGTTGATGACCACGTCGTAGGCAATCAGGTGAGCATTGGGCACATCGTACTGGCCCATCATGCACTGGGCTCCGGGGGAAACGGGCGAGCCGGGGAACGCGCCGGCTTCATAGACTAGCGTGGACTCGGCGGCGACCAGCTTCCCTTCTTTGGTGGCGCCCAGTTTGACCTTGATCTTGGTGCCGGAGGTAGGGCCGGTGGCCTCGAATACCTCCTTGCGTGACATCTGCACTTTGACTGGGTGACCGCTCTTGCGGGAAAGCAGGGCCGCCACCGGCTCGACATACAACACTGTCTTGGCTCCGAAGCCGCCGCCGATTTCCAAGGGAATTGCCTTGACATCGGCAATCGGAATCCCCATAAACCGGGCGGTGTGGTCGCGGACGGTGAACTGCCCCTGGCTGCTGGACCAAATGGTCAGCTTTCCGTCGGTTCCCCACTGGGCCGTGCCGGCGTGGGGTTCGATGTATCCTTGATGCACCGGGACAGTCTCGGTCTCTTTTTCGACGGTTACATCAGCTTCCTTGAAGCCCTGCTCCACGTCGCCCAACCGAAACTCGAAGTGGTTGGCGATGTTGCTGCCTTTGACGTCATCATCGTCGTTCAGCAGACCGCCGGGGCGCAACGCCGGGTTGGACAGGCTGGCCAGCTTCTCGTGAACCACCGGCGCATCGGGCTTCATTGCCTCATCGGCGCTCAGCACCGGAGGGAGGACTTCGTAGTCCACCTTGATGAGCTCCAGCGCCTTCTCGGCCACGTGGGGGCTGGCGGCGGCGACGGCGGCGATGGCATGGCCTTTATAGAGGGCTTTGCCCCGGGCCAGCACGTTCATGCTGAGAAAACCCAAGTTTTGGATGGCTCCCTCGGCCAAATCCGCCAGCCGCCCTGAGGTTTCCGGCCAGTCGGCAGAGGTCACCACGGCACGGACACCGGGGTATGCTTCCGCCGCGCTGATGTCTATAGACTTAATGACAGCGTGGGAATGAGGGCTGCGAAGTATCTTGCCATAGAGCAGTCCGGGCAGGTTCTGGTCTGCGCCGTACCTTGCCCGGCCGGTTACTTTCTCAGCCCCGTCAGGCCGGATGGGTCTGGTCCCGACCACGTTAAATTCTTCGGTGGATAGAACCATGTTCGGCTTGTAATCCAGCATTCGCGTCTCCTGACAGTAACTAGTGTAAAGAGCAAAAAGCTACCCGCACATAGTACCACAAGGCGGCGCGAAGGCGGCGCGGCGCATTAGGTTTTCTCAATGTGTGAAAATTGCGAAACTACTCCGGCGTGTCTCTTTTATTTCTGAAGGCGTCGGCTCCGGCGGCCGGGGTTGTTAGCGGCCTGGGGCGTCCCAGCGGAGTATTTCGAGGTAGCCGCCGGGTTCGGCCCAGGGGAGCAGGGCGCGGAGGAATTCGCGGACTCCGGGGATTATCCCCCGCTCGCGGCAGCCCCGGAGGTACCGGCGCAGGTTCATATAGGTGTTGAGCCGGGCGCCGGTTTCGGCGATACGCTGGGCCAGGTGTTTGGGGCCGTCCGTCACCGGGTCGAAGGGCGGGGGTTCTTCGTGGTTGGCAACGGCCACGTCCCACTCTTCGCAATAGTCTTCGGCGAGGCGGCGGAGGCGGACTACTTCGAGTTCGGGGGCGAGCTTGCGGTAGAGGGCGTCGACGCGGCGGCGGAGCTGGGAGAGGGACATTGCGGCACTTCCTGAGATTGGGTTAGGAGCAAGATTTTGTTTTTGCGGCCATTTGCGGCCATACCCGGCCATTTGAGGTGTTGGCGGCGGGGCTTCCTGAGATTGGGGTAGGGCGGGATTTTGTTTTTGCGGCCAGTTTCGGGCAGTTTTGCGGTGTTGGCGGCGGCGCTTCCTGAGATTGGGGTAGGGCGGGATTTTTGTTTTCCGGCCATTTTTGCGATGTTGGTCTTTGATTATCGCCGGGCCGGGGTGCGGCCACGGGGATCCTGGGGCGAGTTGGGCCGGACAGTAATACCGGACAGTAATATTATGGTAGGGAGTTGTTATCAGGGTTGGCAAGGGGGAAGTGTCAGGGGTTATTTACATAGACGGGCAGGATTTTCAGGCGTGAGGGAGAGGGGCCGGGGCAGTTTCGCAATTTTCTTTCAATGTGTTTTAATTTTACGGTGCGGTTCTTCGTAGCTCCCGGCAGCCGCAGGAATCAGCCATACCGCGCTGGCCGTCACCGAACCCGCGTTATCTGAGCGGCAAAGTTTTCGACATCCCGGCGCCAAGTCGCGCGCTGCGCCGCTGACGGCGGCCAGCGCCCACGCCGCAGAGATGGCAGTCCACTCAGGCAACGTGACCGGCACGCCGAGCCCCGAGCTTGCAGGGGAGAAGGGATGCGGCGCATCGGTCGGCGCCTTGACCCAATACTGCTCAGGCACGGCAGCCATCGGACCGAACTCGAATGTTCCATTGTTCCACCCCTGGATAGCGGCGGCCAGTTCTGGCTCAGCATGGCCACCAAGCAACTCTTGGTCGAAGGCGATGATCGCATCCGCTCTTGCCTTCATATCCGTGTTGAACCAATTGAGCATAGAAACGAGAGCGCCAAGACCGGATCGCGAGTTAGACTCCAGATAATTCGCCGGCACCTGAAGCGCGGACAACTCGACGTCCCCAAAACGGCGAAGAGCGTCATCCAGGCACTGGGCCAACGCCGGAAACACCACAACCGGATTGATGGCGCTCCGTGGGCGTACCGGCAACGTCGTAAAACCTGAGGCCGCCATCGGCAATACTTCGACCGGCTCGACGACATCTTCCGCCAGCCCCACCTGCGCCCACCCAATTCGGGATTCGTCGCTCCCGGCGGTCAACTCTGCCTCGCGCATTGCCCAAAACAGCGGGCGGCTTGGCCTTTCCGCGGTGGCCCAACCCATCAACTCAGCTCGTGCGCTGAAAACGCTGTACAGATCCTCTTCTTCAGCATCAATCCTCGCCAAGCCGGGCACTGACTCCGGGTTCGCGCCGGTGGAAAGATGTCCGAATGCCTCAAGGAAAATCATTGGCAGCATGACGGCCCTTCACCTAGCAATCCATAAATTGTCACCTAGCTCGCGTTATAGTTATAAGCCATAGGGGGCGAGGGGATAGCCGGAGGGATAGCAAGCGACCCATTTGGTATTGCACCTTAGCCTGGCGGGTCAATGACTCCGGGATGATTGACATCGACTCCGGGATGATTGACATCGAAAACGTTTCGGTATGCGACCATATTATCTAAAGAGCAACCGTGCCGGACAGTAGTCTTTCTGCCTCTGCCCCCTCCCTTCCTGACGCGCCTGACGCGTTCTTTGTGCTATCTACCGTCAGCCAATAGCTGCTTGCGTGCGTGGCAGTACCGCCCCTGAAGCCAAACCTCTCAGCGCAATCTATGCCGCTTTGGCGGGATGCCGCATCTTGCCGGAATACGGGTTCTACACTAGCCGGGAACCTGGCCTTACGGTATACTGCCCGCGGAAACTGCAACTGCCTGCGGCTACGCTGGTCACAGTAGCATCCAGCCGGGGCGCTCAGGCAACATTCAATCGGGAGAGAACAACAAGGATGCGTATACCGGGCAGGCGTGTCGGCCGGGTGATCGTGGCGCTCGTTACGGTCGGGCTGATCCTCCTATCAACCGTGGCCAGCCACGGATGCAGAGTTCAGGGGAGCAGTCCATCGGAGGGTGCGGCGGTAGCCTCCTCCGAATAATGCCGCGCTGAGTACAGGTTAGAACATGGACATATTACTGGTCAGGACCGTCTAAATTTTCCAACCGCACAGGCCAAGCCATGGCTGTAGACAATAGCTTATCCCCCCACGGCGGCGAACTGAAAGTGTCGGTCGCGCCCTCCGGGCAGGCGGCGCACTTGGCTGGAGGGCTGTCGCGTTTGGCTGTTGGAGATCAGATAGCGCGGGAGGTTATTAACCTGGCCTATGGCGTATTTTCTCCGTTAGACGGTTTTATGGGCCGCTCCGACCTGGATTCAGTGGTACGGACTATGCGGCTGTCTAGCGGCTTGGTATGGAGCATTCCCATCATCCTCGATGTGTCTCCGTCGGAATGGTCCTCCACCGGCGCAATCCCCGGCGGGCGCGTGCTGCTGACCCACCAGTGTCAGCCGCTGGCCGTCTTGGACGTGGCCGAAGTCTTCGCTTACGACAAGACGGTTATGGCACAAAACGTCTACGGCACAACCGACCCGGAACATCCAGGGGTGGCCCGCGCCATGGCCCTGAATGATACGCTGGTCGGCGGCAAGGTCACGCTGGTCAACCCGCCCCGCGTCAACCCGCCCTTCGACCGCTTCTGGAAAACGCCGGCGCAACTGCGGGCGCGGCTGGCCGAGCTGGGTTGGGAGTCAGCCGTCGCCCATCAAACCCGCAACGTCCCCCACGCCGGACACGAGATGATGATGAAGGGCGCCCTGCTGTCATCAGGGGCCGATGGCATCCTGGTGAGCGCAGTCATTGGCGAAAAGAAGCCGGGCGACTACATAGACGAAGCGATTGTGCTGGCCCACGCCCTGCTGCGGGAGGAAGGCTTCTTCCTGCCGGAAATCCACGAGACTTCGACGCTGATGTGGGATATGCGCTACGCCGGCCCGCGCGAAGCGGTGTTCCACGCCCTCGTCCGCAAGAACCTCGGCTGTACGCATCATATGTTCGGGCGAGATCACGCCGGGGTCGGCAGCCACTACGGACGCTACGCCGCCCACGAAATTTTTGACACGCTTCCCGAACTTGGTATAAAGTCTGTTCTTACCCTTGAGTGGTGGTATTGTCCAGTCTGCGAGAGTGTGGCCTATGAAGGGATTTGCGGCCACCGAGACCGCAAGCAGGACTTGGCCGGAACGCTGATTCGCAGCATAATCAGCGGAGGAGCAGGCCCGGCGGCCACTACTCTGCGGCCCCAAGTGCTGGAGGTTGTGCGCGACTGCGCTGAGAAGTACGGAATGGATTCTCCCTTCGTGGCCTCGGAATATCTGGAACATCGCACGCCGGTCATCACCATGCCGGAAATGGCCTGCTGCACCTGTACGGAGTGTCAGTCTGCCTAGCTTTTCGCTTTTCCCAGCCCCCTCTGCCAAGCGCGAGGGGGCTTGATTTTGTAGTTCCCAGATCATAATTTGCCTGGAATTAAAATCGAGGACAAGCCATGCCGACATTCGTAGATCCCAACAAGTGCACCGCCTGCGCCGGGGAACATCGCGGGCCTCTCTGCGTCTATATCTGCCCCAACGACCTTATGGCGATGGACGAGGGGGTTAACAAGGGCTTCAACCAAGAGCCGGATATGTGCTCCGAATGCTACGCCTGCGTCAAGCTCTGCCCTGAAGAGGCCATCAACGTGCGCGGCTACGCCGACTTCGTTCCCTTGGGCGCCATCGTGCAACCCCACCGGACGCCCGTAGACGGCATAGAGAACGGGGGGCTACAGTGGGAGGTAGTGTTCCGCGACGGGCGCCGCTTCGAGTTCACCTACCAGTCCCGCACCCGTCCTGCCGGTTCAGTGACGCCCTACGAGGGCTTTACTGAAGACCGCGCCGCCGACTTGCGAAACCAGAATCTGGCCGGGGATACCAACTGGCTGGGTGTGGACAAGCTGCCTGTACCGGTAGCCCGTTAGTTCCTTACCAACATTCCCGTCCAGACCAGCATTCCCGTCCGGCGTTCCCGCTTCCGCGGGAAGCTATCATATCTTGCCAATAGAGACCTGGCTGACGAAACGTTTAGATTCCCTTTTGCGGGAATGAGGGGCGATGCGCCATCAAGCAAGCGCACCCCCCAAACATGGAGGATGAGCCGTGGCTTTTGAGACCACAGAAACGGTTGATTGCGATATACTGATTATCGGCGGAGGAATGTCAGGCTGCGGAGCCGCATTCGAGGCCAAGTACTGGGCGGGGGACAAGCGCGTGGTGCTGGCGGAGAAGGCGGTTATCGAGCGCAGCGGCGCCACCGGCGAGGGACTCTCGGCCATCAACTGCTATATGGGCCAGCGCTACGGGTGGAATACGCCCGAAGACTTCGTCAACTACGTGGTCAACGATATGATGGGACTGGCCCGCGAAGACTTGGTCTATGACGTGGGCCGCCACGTGGACAATTCGGTTCACCTGCTGGAGGAGTGGGGCCTGCCCATCTGGAAGCAGGAAAACGGTCAGTACGAGCGCATCGGGCGCTGGCAAATTCCCATTCACGGCGAGTCCATCAAGCCCATCGCCGCTGAGCCTGCCCGCGCCGCTCTGGGGCAGGAGAATATCTATGAGCGCGTAGCCATCACTCACTTGCTGACTGACGATGAAGACCCCGGAAAAATCGCCGGGGCTCTGGGCTTCTCGGTACGCGACAACAAGTTCTACGTATTTCGCTCGCCGGTGGTCATCATCACCACAGGCGGCGCCTCCAACGTCTTCCGCCCTCGCTCTGTAAGCGAAGGACTGGGGCGCACCTGGTACTCGGTTTTCGCCACCGGCTCGGCCTACGGATTGATGATTCCCGCCGGGGTCGAGATGACGCAGATGGAGCATCGTTTCGTGCCTACCCGTTTTAAGGATGGCTACGGGCCGGTGGGAATGTGGTTCCAGTATTTCCACGCCAAGGTGCTGAACTCTTTGGGCGACGACTACACTGTCACCCGCGCCGAAGAGCTGAACAAGTACGAGCCCTACGGCTCGGCTATCCCGACGCCCACCCCATTGCGGAACCACCAGATGTTTCTGGACATCCGCGACGGCTACGGGCCGATGTACATGCGCACCGACCAGGCGATGCAAGCTCTGTCGGCCCGGCCCGATGGCACAGTGGACCCGGACAAAATGGAGCAGGTGCGCAACGAAGCTTGGGAAGACTTCCTTGATATGACCATATCCCAAGCCCTGACCTGGGCGGCGCAGAACATTGCGCCCGAGGAAACGCCCTCCGAGGTGGTGCTGGCCGAACCCTACATTATGGGTTCTCATTCCGGCGAGGCTGGGGCGTGGGTCAGCGGCCCTGAGGACGTCGCCACCCCGGATTACTTCTGGGGCTACAACCGTATGACCACCATTAGCGGGCTGTTTGCCGCCGGCGACGGCGTGGGGGCGGCGCCCCACAAATTCTCGTCGGGTTCCTTCACTGAAGGCCGCATCGCCGCCAAAGCCGCCGTCAACTACCTGACCGATCATCCGGCCCGCCCCACGGTCACCGGACAGCAAGTGCAGGGGCTGCAACAGGCCATCCTCGCCCCCCTTTCAACCTACGACCAGCACAAGGGCGCCACCACCGCCGAGGAAATCAACCCCAACTACCTTACGCCCAAACAGGGCCTGGTGCGGCTCCAGAAAATTATGGACGAATACGGAGCGGGGGCCTCGGCCTGGTACACCACCAACGGTTCGACGCTGGAGCGCGGCATTGCTCTAATCGAAATGCTCCGGGAAGACTTGGCGCACCTGGCGGCCCGCAGCCCCCACGAGCTGATGCGCGCTTGGGAACTAGTGCATCGCGCCTGGGTCGGCGAAGCCCACTTGCGCCACCTGCTTTACCGCAAAGAAACTCGCTGGCCGGGCTATTACTATCGCTCGGACTACCCCAACCTGGACGACGCCAACTGGCGAGTTTTCGTCAACTCCCGCTATGACCGCACCGCTGATAGCTGGCAGCTAATGACGCGCCCCTACCGCAACCTGATCACCTAGCCAAGCGCCCTCGCGGGCAACAACAAGGGGGCGTCCTGTGATTAGGACGCCCCCTTGTGCTGGCATCAAAAAAACTTTTTGCCGTCATTAACCGCTGCCGCGGCATCCCCATTGCGACAGGGATGGCGACGTAAGTCGGCGTTACCTGCTTCCGCTGGAGTGGATGGGAGGCGGCGGATCATCGAACTTCCCCCCGGCAGCCTCGGCACCAGCCGCCTTTCGTTCCATTCCTCTCGCCTTCGACGTTCTTCGGCGCGTCCTTCAGCCTGGCCTTCGCCCGTCGGAGCTTCAGATACTTTTCGGAAATCATAGTGAACAGCATTATGGTCACGTCAGTCAGAAAAATACTCTCCGCCGCCACAAGAATTATCAATCCCGCCATGCTTGTTCCGATGGCAATGAGTATATCCAAAGGCCCGGCGGTGTTAGCGGAGGGTTGCTACCTTATGCCAGGATACCAGTCCCAACGAGCATAATATCTGGATATCGAGCAGGGCAAGATACCACTTCTGCCAGTTATCGGGTACGCTCCAGATGAATGCCCGCTGGTTTCTTTCCTACGCTTGATTCAGGTTGGGTCATGGATACCCGCTGGTTTCTTTCCTGCTCTTGATTCAGGTTGGGCCTCTGCTGGCCTGAATAGTGTGATTGCTCTTATCTCGGAGGGGGTTACTCGAACCGCTCGCCGTCCTGCCAGTATTCTGAAGGCGGCGGGCGGCGCGGCAGAACCGGACGGCGGGCAATCAGGCGCGCGGCGGCAATCAGCAGGACGCCGGCCACGAATCCGCCAATATGAGCGAAGAACGCCACGCTTACCGAGCTCGCCAGCCCTAGCGAAGTCAGGCCCTGGATTAGCTGCCAGACAAACCAGCCGCCCAAAAGCCATATCGCCGGCAACTCGATCACCGTGATGATGAACATAACGATGAGAGCTCGGATGTGGTTGTAAGGATGGGTTAGCAAGTAGGCGCCCAGCACGCCGGATACGGCTCCGCTGGCCCCGATGAGCGGCACCTGCGACTGCGGCTCGATAGCCATGTGGCTCAGCGTCGCGGCCACTCCCGTTGCGAGGTAAAGCAGCAGAAAGCGGACCGGCCGCAAGGACTGCTCCATACTGCTTCCGAACACCCAGAGGAACAGCATATTACCGGCAAGGTGCAGGAAGCCGCCATGGATGAACATAGAAGATATGACAGTAGCCCATGTAGGAACGGGAGAGGCGATATCGAATCCGCCAAACAGTGCTTGGTAGTCCCGCCCTTCGGCCAGCTCCGAGGGTATGAAACCCCACTTGAAGAAGAAGATGTTGATGTGGAAGCTGCCGCCGCCGGTAAGAACGCCCAAGCCGCCCGTTTGCAATTCGTAAAAGAAGACGAGGCAGTTGAGGCCAATCAGACCAACGGTTACCGGGGGGAGACCGGTGCGGCGGGCGCCTGCGTCAGCAAAAGGAAACACGTTCTCACTTCCTTGCCGATGTGGCTGCCCGCCTTGCCGATGTGGCTGCCCGCCTTGCCGATGTGGCTGCCCGCCTTGCCGATGTGGCTGCCCGCCTTGCCGATGTGGCTGCCCGCCTTGCCGATGTGGCTGCCCGCCTTGCCGATGTGGCTGCCCGCCTCGCCGATGTGGCTGCCCGCGGTTGTGGAGCGAATGCCGCCCAATTCACGAGACTTAGGTAACGGCAGGAGCGGCAACGATGTCGCTGGTGGCGTGGGCGATGATCCCAGCGGCTGTTTGAGGGGTCATGAGTCCCATGTTCAGCATCATCTGGTAATGGCTGGGGTCACTGGGATTGTAGTTGAAGAACCGCCGGAAGTAATTTTCGTGGGCTCGCTCCAACTCCATCCCGTAATTCTCGGCCTCTTCGCGGGTGTAATTCTCACGCTGCATCAGGGTCTGTACCCGAACTTCCAAGGGCGCCATCAGCCCCACGTGGAAAGTTCCGGGCATATCGGACAGGATGGCGTTGGCTCCCCGCCCGATGATTACGGCGTTCCCGCCTTCATAAATATCCTTCACCACTTTCTCGGTGGCTTCGATAAATTCCTTATCGCTAATCCGGCGGTTGGTATTGCCCTCGCCAATCATCTCCATGAAAGTTTCCGGAGGCAGGTTTTCAATGCCCCGCCCGAAGTAGGGCTCTCCGCTAACGCCGGACATCGCCGACCGCTCCAGCATCGTTTGCAGGAACCGGCCTAAACGGTCCCGGAAGCGGTCAACGCGCTGCTCCTTGGCAATCACCGAACCCACCGGGGTGCCGATAAGCCGGGCTGCCTGAGTGAAAACCAGCCGGTCATAGAAATTCAACTCCAACTGCTCAGCCACCATCTGGCCAATGGAAACCGCGCCGGCGCCCAGAGGTCCGTTAATAGTTATAACTGGCATCGCTCCTTCCTCCTGTGTAGAGTGAGAGGGCTTTTCATTGGAGCTCGAACCGCTCCACGGTTAAACGCTGGTCTCGCGATATGCACTTGGCAACGCCCTTTTCATTGGAGATCGAACCGCTCCACGATTAAAGGCTGGTCTCGCGATATGCACTTGGCAACGCCCTTTTCATTGGAGATCGAACCGCTCCACGGTTAAACGCTGGTCTCGCGATATGCACTTGGCAACGCCCTTTTCATTTGGAGATCGAACCGCTCCACGATTAAAGGCTGGTCTCCATCAGGCGCGCTCGGCGTCGGGGGTATTCCTCGGACAGCAGGCCCAGAGCGTAGGAATCGAACCACTGGTCTCCCCGCCGATGGGCTTTACGAAAGTGGCCTTCCACCACGAACCCGATATGTTCAACCATATCCAGCGCGGGTTTGTTGTACTCCGGCACATCGACCCAGATGCGATGCAGCCCCAGATCGTTAAAGGCATGGTCCAGCAAACTAACCAGCGATATGGTGCCATAGTGGTGGTGCCACAGGTCTTTGCGGCCTACCAAAATAAAGGCCTGAGCTTCCAGCAGGGGCCATTCGATCACCAGTTGGGCCTCTCCGATATGCTCGCCCTCGCCGGAATAGACGGCAAAGACTTTACGATTTTCGTCATTGAACACCCGTTCCCAGTCATTGCTGTCGCCTTCCAGGATGTGCGATGGCGTATAACCAGCGTGAAGCGGCTGCCCCTCTTCATCCAGGCCATACCAGGACGTGTTAACCTCGTCGTCCGAGAGCCAACCCATCAGCCGTTCCACGTCATCTCGGGTGGGCGCTGTCAGAGAAACCTGTGGAAACATATCGTATCCCCTCCTGTCATCACCCTGAGCTTGTCGAAGGGCGGAATTCCCAAGTACCCGCCGCCAATTTAACTATGATACTTTCCATTATATCAGTCTAGTTCAAGGATTCACCGGCGATTATGTAATCTGTAAAAGTGGCGCGTAGTATACTCCCGTGTAGCACCAAGGGGTAGACACTTTTAAGCAATTCCAAAACCCGGCTTGCAGCGAAACCCCGGCTTGCAGCGAAACCTCGGCTTGCAGCGACACATTGAAGCCGGGCTGCAATGTGTCAAGGGGCAGACACCTTGTAAGCAATCCCAAACCAGTATGAGAGGCCGTATGCGCGAGAATACGCTGAAAGAAACCCTCCAGCAGGGAAAAGCAGTTTTCGGGGTGATGATTACCTTCCCCTCGGCCCCGGTGGTGGAGATGCTAGGTTGCCTCGGGTTCGACTGGGTGCTGCTCGACAATGAGCACGGCTCGATAACCGTGGACAACTCAGAGGATTTAGTGCGGGCTTCCGAGCTTTCCGGCATCGCGCCCATCGTTCGCCCGGTGGCAAACAGGCCGGAAATCATTGCCCCCTTCCTTGACCGCGGCGCGTGGGGGGTGCAGGTGCCGCACGTCAACACCGCTGGCGAGGCCCGGGCTACGGTGGATGCGGTGAAGTATTACCCCGAGGGACACCGCGGCATCTTCAGCCGCAGCCGACCGGCGGGCTACGGTTTCAGCGGCTCCACCGGCGACTATGTGGCCGAGGCCAACCGCAACACTCTGGTCTGCCTGATGCTGGAAGAGGTCGAAGCCATTGAAAACCTGGAGTCAATGGTGCAGGTGGACGGCGTGGACGTCTTCTTCATAGGCTCCGGAGATCTGTCGCAGTCTATGGGCCTCCCCGGCCAGCAGACCCACCCGGAGGTGCAGGCGCAGATGGAGCGGGGGGTGGAGGTTATTGTAAAGGCGGGCAAAGTGGCGGGTGTAAGCTGCCCCGACAACCTGGTTCCGAAGTTCTTGGACCTTGGCGTCCAATACTTCCATGGCAACGTCAACAGCCTGCTCCAGACCTCCAGCATCGCCTATCTGGAGAGTATGCGCGAGTCGGCGGTGAAGGCCGGGCTGTAACGCGGCTCGCTCTGATAGCGGACAAGCAAAGCGGTGGCGGGATTCCCTTCGCCACCGCTTTGCTTGTCTCCATCGGGGATGGGAGTTAGGCCGGCACTGGGGCGGCGCGGACTGAATTGAGGGCCTTCACCTGGTCCATTAGCAGGTTGAAGTTCTCGAAGGTCAGCGACTGCGGGCCATCGCACTTGGCTATGTCCGGGTTGGGGTGAACCTCGATGAGCAGTCCGTGGGCTCCGGCAGCGACGGCGGCTAGGGCCACAGGCGTCACCAGATACCATTTGCCGGTGCTGTGGCTGGGGTCGGCCATGATTGGCAGGTGCGAGAGCCGCTGGATAACCGGGATGGCGGCCACGTCCAGCGTGAACCTGGTGAACTGCTCGAAGCCGCGAATGCCCCGCTCGCACAACATCACCTGCTCGTTGCCGTGGGACATCACATACTCGGCAGCCAACAGCCATTCCTCATAGGACGCCGCCAAGCCCCTCTTTACCATCACCGGCTTGCGGGTCTGGCCCACCTCGTCCAGCAAGTTATAGTTCTGCATATTGCGGGCGCCAACCTGGAGGATGTCAGCGTATTGGGCCACGGTATCCACGTCCGTTGGAGACATAACTTCTGTGATGATGGGCAGCCCCGTCTCCTGCTTGGCTAAGTTAAGCAGCTTCAGGCCGTCAAGTCCCATCCCGCGGAAGCTATAGGGCGAAGTGCGGGGCTTGAAGGCGCCGCCGCGCAGCACGGTGGCGCCGGCGGCTTTGACTGCCTGGGCCGTGGAAACCATTTGCTCTTCGTCTTCCACTGAGCAGGGGCCGGCCATGATAACCGGGTCCTCGCCCCCCACCACCGCCTCCCCTATCCGAATTTTCGTCGGGCTGGGGTGGAATTCGCGGCTGGCTAGCTTGTATGGCTTGGAAACCATTAACACCTGCATTACTCCTGGGAGGAGATCCAACTCGTCCTTGAAGTCCGGGGGAATGGAGCCAAGCACGCCAACCACGGCTCGATCAACCCCATGAGATATGGCCGCGATTAAACCGCGAGCCTCAATGCGCTTCTGCACCTCATCAACATTTTCCTGGGTACTGCCGGCAGCCATTACCACAATCATTTTCGCTTCACCATCCGGTTTATTTCTTCCGGTTTATTTTTTATGGAGTATGCTCCATGCAACCGAAGGGTCTAACAAGCGCCAAATACATACACACCGGGACGGCGGCAGACGTTAGTACGACTTGCCGTGCAGTCCCGGCACTCTTCTCCCAAAGGCTTATAGCCTAGCGCGAATCTCAGGTTATGACCTGAGCGCCTCGGTTCCTCGTAAATAAACGTTTACCAACTCCTCGGGTTGTTTATCTGTGTTCAGCAGTATAAGTATCCTGATGCAGCGGTTCAAGCTGCCTGGGACATCCACTTCCACTGCGCCCAGCAGAGCCGTGCTATTCCAGCCCAGCCGACGGGCGGCGGCGGCGGGAAATGCTGCGTTCAAGTCCGGCGTCATAGTGAAGATCACCGACGCTAAGGCTCTCTCCTCCAGCCCGTTGGCCTCGATTAGGGCTTCCAACAACTCGGTGGTCGCGTCGTGGATGGCCTCGCCCGTGTTGACTTCGGCAGTAGTAGCCCCCCGGATGCCCCGGCAGACGGTCATCGGGAGCCTCCGCCGCCTGTCTTGAGCGTAGACGGAGGGGCAGGAGTTAGCCCGGACAAGGATGCGACGAAGGCGCTGGCCTGTTCCACCAGCTCGTCCCGGGGCGATTCCAGCATAATCCGAACCAATGCGCTACCCACCACCGCGGCATCAGCGGCGCGGCCAACCTCAGCCACGTGTTCCGGTGCGGATATACCGAACCCCAAGGCCAGCGGCAGGGCGGTATGGCTGCGAACCCGCTGGAGCAGCTCCAGCCCCCGCCCGGAGACCTCGCTTCTCGCGCCGGTGACGCCGGTGACGCTGACACAGTAGACGAATCCGCTGGCGTTTCGGCAGGACTCGGCGATGCTTTCCTCGGTGCTGGTGGGGGTAAGCAGGGGAATGAGCGATATGTCTCGCCTGTTACACTCAGCGGCCAGCGGTGCGGATTCCGCGCCGGGCAAGTCAACGGTGATGAGCCCGTCCACGCCCACGCGCTGGCACTCAGCGGCGAAGGGCGATATGCCATAGGAAAACACCGGGTTGTAGTAGCCCATCAAAATCAGCGGCGCGTCGGGGATTCGTCCACGCAGGATTTCGGCAGCTTGCAGGCAGTCGGCAATAGTAACCCCATTCTGTAGGGCCAAGAAACTAGATTGCTGGATGGTCGGCCCCTCAGCCAGAGGGTCACTAAAAGGCACGCCCAGCTCCACAGCGTCGGCCCCGGCAGCCACCAGCGACGGCACCAATTCCAGCGTCGCCTCCATATCGGGAAAACCGGCAGTCAAAAATACGACAAGACCGGGGCGCCCCCGCTCCCGGACGCTGACAAACATCTGCTCGATGCGTTCTTTGCCCATTACCGGAGAATACTCTGCTCAGACTTCGTTAGGAGTGATTGCCGAATACGCCAAATGTAACCCACTCAAGTAGCGGTGTCTAGCCCTGCTTCCGCCCGCGCCAGGGTCTCTTGATTATTTTCCCTCTCCCTTGAGGAAGTGAGTGGGTGAGGAAGTGAGTGGGTGAGGAAGTGAGTGGATGAGGAAGTGAGTGGATGTGAAATTCCGCTCGCCAACAGCTTCGGCTGCTCCCGGCGCAGGTGTTTACAGGAATCGCGCCGCCAACAAGGCCAGGGTGTTTTGCCCGGCGTGGACGGCGATGCAGGGCCACAGGGAGCCGGTCTTGACGTAGAGCCATCCCAAGGCCAGCCCGGTGATGAATATGGGAATCATCACCTCTGGCTTCAGGTGAAGGGCGCTGAACAACAACGCTGTGGCAACCACCGCAGGGCCGGGGCCAATTCTGGGAAGCGCGCCCCCTAGCACGAAGCCGCGAAACAGCAGCTCCTCGCTGATGGGCGTGACCACTGCGAGAGCCTGAAAAGTCAGCAGGACGCCAACGCCCGAAAAGATGGTGTTGCCGTCAATTTCCGGTGGTCGCAGGAACTCCAGCCCCAAGCCATCCACCACAAGACCATATATGAAAGTGGACAATATGCTGGCAGACAGCACCGCCAGGGCCAGCAGCGCCGACACTCCTGGCGAGGTGCGGGGGAGAGTGAGGCCCAGCGCCCGGGCGGGAGAGGCCGCCATCCGAGCGCCCAGGAACCAAACGACAGCCCCTACGCCCAACGCCAGCAGGTGTACTGCAACCCAAGTCTGTAGAGCTAGTTCTTGGGCCGGATAAAGAGACCCGATTGCCCGGGAAACGAAAACAGCGGCAATCAGCAACCCCAAAAAAAGGAACAAGCCGACGGTAACGTGCGTAACCGTCCACGGGACGTCCCTGCCCTCGCCTGAGGCCGAAACGGGCGCAGGCGCTGGTGGCAGGGACGCCCCGCAGCCAGTGCATAAAAGGCTGCCGGCCTCGGACGGACGACCACAATTGGAGCAATGAAGGTCAGGGTTTGTCATCATCATCGCAAACAGCGGATAACAACATACGGGCAATCACCCGGCGGCGCAAGCTGTCGGCGTAAGATAGCGCGTCATACCATTCATAAGATAGCGCGTCATACCATTCAGCCGGGGTATGCTGCCCAAGCAAATTGCGGCGGCAATGACAGGCGATGATACCTGAGAAAGCTGCGAAACTATACAGTCGCCCGGCTATTGGCCTGCATCTTCGCGCAAAGGCCCATTCGCCATTCCCGCGAAAGCCGGAATCTCCCGTGCAGGGGATTCCCGTTTTATCGGGCATATTCAGGCGCATTCGGGCGCATTCAGGGTAAGAAGGCAAGCGTAGCTCGCAATTTTTCACGCGGATGCCGTCAACGCAGATAAAAGGACAAGAGTGTTAAAATAAAGCCCGTGAACCTGTCGGAACTGACAAATGAGCTGTCTGAACGGGGAATTTGGTGGCAAGTTGCCGGATTCACTCTTATTGCCCTAGCCTGCATGGTGATTCTGGCTGAATTCTCCGGCTTAGACAACCGGGCCTACCGTTATCTTGAAATATCCGCCACCAAACTATACTGGTCGTTCATAATTCCGCTAGGCGGGCTATTTGAGGGGGTAAGAAAAATGTTCGAGAAGGCGTCTGAGATAAGAGCGGCACAGAGAGCAAAAATGCAGGAGCGATGGACCCGCAAGGGCCGGCAGGAAGGCAAACGGGAGGGCCGGCAGGAGGTTGCTGGGCGTATGCAGGAAGCGTATGAGCGTTTCGGAATAGAACAAAACGGCGTGATGCTGTTGCCGCGCACCCCGGAGGTCGAGCAGTTTCTGCTGGGCGAATCTAAAGAGTCCCTTTTCTGAACCCCCGGCATTGGCAAACCGAACAGCTTTAACGCTTTCCCAATCAAGCAGGAGGCGGCGATATGTCTGACGATGCGCGCCAACCGGCGCGGCCTGAGAGCTACCTGAGCCGACAAGCCTTTGACGAGACGGCGGCCCGGCTGGGCATTTCTGGCGCCGACGACCACATGGACGAGCTGTACAGCCAATTGCGCGGCGTTTTGACCGGAGCGGCGTCGCTGCGCAACCTTGACGTGAGCGGCACAGAGCCGGACATGGCCTTCATTCCGCACGGCCCGCGTTCCGGGGGCTAGATTCGGCCTTCTACACTTCTAATTTCCGGGGGCAGGTTATGGACGAACTGGAAATCTGTTATATGAGCGCCGGCGACTTGGGCCGGCTGATTCAGAGCGGCGAAATCTCGCCGGTGGAAGTCATTGAGGCTCATCTTTCCCGCATCCGGGCCACCGAGCCGACGCTCAACTCCTTCATCACCCTGCTGCCGGACGAGGCGCTGACGGCGGCGCGGCAGGCCGAGCGCGACATTCGCGCCGGACGCTACCGGGGGCCGCTCCACGGCATCCCCGTGGGGCTAAAAGATTTGTTCAACACCGGCGGAGTCCGCACCACCTCCGGCTCCCGCATCTACGATAGCTACACACCGGCCGAGGACTGCACGGTAGCCGCCCGTTTCCGCGAGGCCGGAGCCATCCTGCTGGGCAAGCTGAATATGCACCAGTTCGCCTACGGCCCCACTGGCGAGAACCCCGACTACGGCCACATGCACAACCCCTGGAACCCGGAGCTGGTTAGCGGCGGCTCCAGCGGCGGCTCCGGCTCGGCGGCGGCGGCCGGCCAGTGCGCCATCACCACCGGCAGCGACACCGGCGGGTCCATACGCATCCCCGCCGCCCTCTGCGGCATCGTGGGGTTGAAGCCCACCTACGGGCGCGTCAGCCGCCACGGGCTGACGCCGCTGGCCTGGTCCATGGACCACCCCGGCCCCATGGCGCGGACGGTGGAGGACGCCGCCATCACTATGAACGTCATCGCCGGGCACGACCCGCAGGATGTGGCATCGTCCACCCTGCCCGTCCCCGACTACACCGCCGCGCTCACCGGCTCCCTGGTAAATAAAGACGGGCGCGGCCTTCGCATCGGCGCGCCCCGCCAGTACTTCGAGGCCCCCCTCGACCCGGAGGTGCGCGGCAGCGTCAACGCCGCCCTGGCGCAGCTTGAAGCCTTGGGAGCCGAGCTGGTGGAGGTGGAGTTCCCGGAGTTCAACGACGCGGCAGCCATTTCCACCACTCTGCTGATGGCGGAGGCGTCGGCTGCCCTGCGCGACGTGCTGACCGCCAACGGCGACAAGCTCTACGAGCCCGTGCGGTTGCGGCTGGAGGCGGGGCTGTTCATCAGCGCGGCGGACTACCTGCGGGCGCAACAGGCCCGCGCCGTTTTCGACCGCGCCGCCCGCCGCCTGCTGGAGGACGTTGACCTGCTGGCCGGCCCCACCGAGCCGGTGACCGCGCCGCCTCTGCTCCAGCAGCAGGTCCTGGCGGGCGAGCAGGAAATCGGAACCGTCGCCGCCCTCACCCAGTACACCCGCCCCTACAACATCACCGGCTTCCCCGCCATCTCCGTCCCCTGCGGCTTCTCTGCCGACAGCCTGCCCATCGGCCTGCAACTGGCCGGCCGCCCCTTCGATGAGGAAACTGTGCTGCGGGCGGCCCATGCCTACGAGCAGGCCACGGAGTGGCATCTGCGCCGCCCGCCGGTGTAGGGCGACAGGTTAGGCGCAGTCTGCATCCAGGTTCGAGGGTTTATGCGGTATGAGTGGGATGAGGCGAAGCGGATTGAGACGCTGGAAATGCGGGGCGTTGATTTCGCGGAGATATACGATTTCGATTGGACTACCGCGGTGTCCCACCGCAGCGACAGAAACAATGAAGTGCGCCAGACCAGCCTCGGCATGATCGGGAACCGCCTGTATCATGCAGTCTGGACTGAGCGCGGCGGCAATACGCGAATCATCAGCCTGAGAAAAGCCAATATGAGAGAGGAAAGAACATACTATGGCCAGTAGCAAGAAAAGAATTATCAGATGCACTCCGGAAGAGGACGCCATCATTAACGCGCAGATCGCCGCCAACCCGGACGAGCGCGAGTGGACCGATGAGGATTTCGCCAATGCGCTGACTACCCCGGAGCTGGTCGCCAAATACCCGCACCTCGCCAAGCTGCCACAATTCGCCCCATTCGCGCAGAACCCGCCGCCCGCGGGAGAGCCGGTCAGCGTCGGCATAGACCCCGATATCGTCGGCCATTTTCGCAAGAGCGGCGCAGGCTGGAAGAAACGGCTGAACCAGACGCTGCGCGATGCCGTGTTCGGCAATAGCGAGACCGGGGAATAGCCGCCCCAGGCCGGTATGCCCTCCTACCAGCACATAGAGCGTTACTACGAAGACAAGCGGCGGCTGATTGAGTTCGGCGGCTCCGACAATGAGCTGAGTATCCGCCGCGCTTTCGAGAACTGCTTGGCGGCCTACTGCGCCGGACACCGGGAGCGGCTGGCGCTGGTGCCGGAGCTGCCCGCCCCCGGCGGCATACCCGACGGCACAGTCAAAGACTCCCTGCGCATGGCCCGCGGCTACTGGGAAGCGAAGGACAGCCACGACAACCTGGACGCCGAAATTCAGGCCAAGTTCAACCGGGGCTACCCCCGCGATAACATCATCTTCGAGGACTCCATTACCGCCGTCCTGTTCCAGAACCGCGAAGAGGCGATGCGGGTGGATATGTCCCGCCCCGGCGAGCTGCACCGGCTCATCGCCCGGTTCCTGGACTACGAACTGCCGGAGATTGAGGAGTTCCGCCAGGCCCGCCAGCAGTTCAAGGCCGATCTCCCCGCCGTGCTGGAAAACCTGCGCCAGGCGGTAGCCGGCGCCGAGGCCCACAACGCCGCTTATCAGGCCGGGGCCGCCCGCTTCCTCGCCCTCTGCCGACAGACCATCAGCCCCGCCGTCTCCGGCGCCGACGTGCGCGAGATGCTGTTGCAACACATCCTGACGCAGGACATCTTCCTGCGCGTGTTCGACGAAGATCAGTTCCACCGCGAGAACAACATTGCCCGCCAGCTTGCCGCCCTGGAGCAGACCTTCTTCACCGGCGACGTGCGCCGCCAGGCCGTAGACCGGCTGCGCGCCTACTATGGGGCCATCGGCCGCGCCGCCGACGAAATCGCCGACTACTCCGAAAAGCAGAATTTCCTCAAGGCCATCTACGAAGACTTTTACCAGGCTTACAACCCCGCCGCCGCCGACCGCCTCGGCGTGGTTTACACCCCCGAAGAGATAGTGAACTTCATCATCCGCGGCGCGGACTGCCTGCTGCAAAAGCATTTCGGGCGCAGTCTGGCCGACGATAACGTGCAGATTCTCGACCCGGCCACCGGCACCGGCACCTTCATCACCGGCCTGATTGACCACCTGCCCCCGGAACGGCTGGAGCACAAGTACCGCCACGAAATTCACGCCAACGAAGTCGCCATCCTGCCCTACTACATCGCCAACCTCAACATCGAATACAGCTACCGGGAGCGCACCGGCCATTACCTGGAGTTCCCCAACCTCTGCTTCGTGGACACGCTGGACAACCTGGACTGGCAGCAGGCGGGGGCCACCGGCGGCGCGGTCACCCGCCAGGCCGCCTTCAACCTCGGCGCCCTCTCCGAAGAAAACTGGCTCCGCGTCCAGGAACAGAACGAAAAAACCATCAGCGTCATCATCGGCAACCCACCCTATAACGCCAATCAGCAGAACGAAAACGACAACAACAAGAACCGCCAATACCCGGAAATTGACCGCCGCATCAGCGAAACCTACATCGCCGCCAGCACGGCCCAGAAAACCAAGCAGTACGATATGTACAAACGGTTCCTGCGCTGGGCTTCCGACCGGCTGGCTGATGACGGGATCATCGCTTTTGTCACCAATCGAGCTTACCTGGACTCCCGGCAGGATGACGGCTTTCGCAAGGTCGTCTCTGATGAGTTCACCGACATTTATGTCCTTGACCTCGGTTCGGATGTGCGGCGCAACCCAAAGATTTCCGGCACAACGCACAATGTATTTGGCATACAAACCGGCGTAGCCATCGCCTTCTTGGTGCGCGACAAGTCCAGGTCAGGACGATGCAATATCCACTATGCCCGCCGTGAAGACGCCGAAATAGCGGCGCACAAGCTGGCCTATTTGCGCGAGGCCAAATTGGATACGATTGATTTTGAGGAAATTACGCCCGACATTAAAAACAACTGGCTTAACCAGTCCGACAGCGATTTCGCCAGCCTGCTGCCCCTGGCTGACCGGCAGACCAAGCTCGCCAAAACTGCCAGCGATGAACAAGCGGTCTTCGGCCTGTATTCAATGGGTGTGGTCACTAATCGAGACGAATGGGTATATGATTTTTACGCTGATAGTCTCGGCAAGAAAGTTCGCTCATTCATTAACTTGTATGAAGAAACCAGGGCAGAGTACGGCGGCAAGGATGTTGACGACGATGCTCTCGGAACAACAATCAAATGGACGCGCGATCTTAAAAGACAGTTACGTCTGGATACACCGAATGTTTTTGACCGCAAGAACATTCGCCAAACACTGTTTCGTCCCTTTATATGCAAGTCGCTGTACTTCAATCAAAACCTGAATGAGATGCAGTATCAATTGCCCGACGTTTTTCCGACAGAAGCCTCCGGTGAGAACAAAGCGATATGCTTTTGCGTCAACGGTAAAGACTTCTATGTCCTAGCCACCGACAAGGCTTTTGACTTGCATTTAACCGGCGACACCCAATGCCTGCCCCTCTACCGGTACACTGCCGACGGGGGGCGGGTCAGCAACGTGACGGAGTGGGGGTTGCGGCAGTTCCGGGAGCGTTACGGGGATGAGGGCATCAGCGCCGAGGACGTATTCGCCTACACTTACGCCGCGCTGCACGACCCGCAGTACCGGGCGCGGTACGCCGTTGACCTGCTGCGGGAGTTTCCGCGCCTGCCCTGGCGCGAGGATTTTGCGCAGTGGGCCAAATGGGGCCGGAAACTGCTGGATTTGCATATCGGCTTTGAGTCGGCGGAACCTTGGCCGCTGGAGCGGGTGGAGCAGCCTGGCCCGGCCGGCAAGCCCATCCTGCGGGCCGACAAAGGGCGCGGGGCCATCGTGCTGGACGCTAGTACCACGCTGACCGGCGTGCCGCCCGAGGCATGGGAGTACCGGCTGGGCAGCCGCTCCGCGCTAGAGTGGGTGCTGGATCAGCATAAGGAACGCCAGCCCAAAGACCCGACGATACGGGAGCGTTTCAACACCTACCGCTTCGCTCAGCACAAGGAGCGGGTGATAGACTTGCTGCAACGGGTATGCGCGGTGAGCGTAAACACGATGGACGTGGTGGCGTCAATGCCGCCGTCCGCGCTGTGATAGAATTGGGTTGGCAGAGTAGTAGAACCTTTTGGTTTCGGCTCGGCGCTGCCCCGGTTGGCAGTTTCTTGGCCAACCCGCCATTCCCGCAAAGGCGGGAATCCGGAGCCGGAGCGGCTGCCCGTAAAAGCGCCATAAACGCAGGACGTGTAGAAGGACTATGACGACGCCAAAGGCCGCCAAGTCGGGCGAGCAAAAGGTATCCGACCTTACCGTTGCGGAACTGCGCGGGATAATCCGCGAAGTCGTGATGGACTGCATCGGAGAGAGTTACGAGGACTTTCACCGCGATTTGGAGATCAGCCCCGAGTTCGCCGTCAGGCTGCAAGAGTCCATAGACGCAAGGGCGGCGGGCGAGCCAACCGTTCCGTGGGGGGAAGTGAAAGAGCATAGGAGAGAGTTACGAGGACTTCCACCGCGATTTGGAGATCAGCCCCGAGTTCGCCGCCAGGCTGCAAGAGTCCATAGACGCAAGGGCGGCGGGCGAGCCAACCGTTCCGTGGAGGGAAGTGAAAGAGCAGTTGGGGTTGTAGGTGCCATACGAAGTAGAAGTGAGTCAACGCGCTCAAGCCGATTTGCTCCGTCTGGACTCTAGGCCAGCGCTCCGAGTGAGCGATAAAATTGACTGGCTGTCCGAAAACGCCGACTTGGTTCACCATGAAGCAATGACCGGACAGTTCCGGGGTATGCACCGGCTACGGGCAGGCGATTACCGGGTGGTATATGCCCTCGACCGGGAAAACCGCAAGATAATCACCGCAAGATAATCATTGATAGTGTCGGCCACCGCAGAGAGATCTACGGCTAAGCATCCAAAGCCCTATGTTGCTCCGCCAATTCCCCGCATCGTGTAGACATGGTAGGGTGGCCCTGTGTCTGGGTCATCATTCTCGCGAAAACGGGAACACGGGTACGAGGTTGTCCCCTTGCCGCAAATTACCGCCGTCACCTTCGACCTGTGGCAGACGCTGCTGATTGACAACCGGGAGCTGGGGCTGACCCGCTCCGAGGCCCGGCTCGACGGTGTGCGCCGCGTCCTGGCGGACTGCGGCGAGGACTTCAGCCCAGAGCGCATCAGCGAAGCCTATTGGGGCTGCTATCGCCAGTGCGTGGCTATCCGGGAGCAGTTGCTGGACGTAAGTTTCGACGAGCAAATCGCCATCTTCGTCGAGAACATCAGCCCCGGACTGGGGCGGCGAGTCAGGCCGGATACGCTGGCGGAGATCACCCGCGTCTACGCCGACGCCTTCCTGGACTACCCGCCGCCGGCCCACGCCGACGCAGTAGACACGCTTCGCAGCGTCCGGGATATGGGGTTGCGCATCGGGCTGATTTCCAACACAGGCATGACCCCGGGAACCACCTTTCGCGCCTACCTGAGCAACACCGGAATGCTGGACTACTTCGACACGCTCACCTTCTCCGACGAAGTGAAGTTGTCCAAACCGGCCGCAGAGATATTCCTGATGACCCTGCGCTCCCTGAACGCCGCGCCAAACCGGACGGTGCACGTCGGCGACAGCGTAGACAACGACGTGGCCGGCGCCAAGAAATGCGGCCTAAAGACGGTCTGGATTACCGGCTTCAGCCAGCGCGATGACCCTTGCGATCCGGCCACCGAACCGGACGAAACAGTGGACGGGCTGGGCGCCGTGACGTTGGCTATTGAGCATCTTTGCCGCCGGAAATTCTGAGTTCCCCCTCCCGCCTGGGGAAAGGAGAGGATGCGGACGCCCCCGGAATGACCCTGTAATACTTCGTGTCCCAAGGTGGCAGGAAACTTATTCGCCACGGCGGAAACAACATCCATGCGGATGAAACAAGACAAGCTGGGCGGCGGATTGGAAGGCATCGCGGCAGGCGTTAACGATCTGTGCGCCGCTGCCCTGTCGCAGCGCCCCCTGATACTGGTCAGCAATCGCGGCCCGGTGGAGCATCATATAACCGACGGGAGGCCCGAGCCGCGCCGGGGCAGCGGCAGCGTCGCCACCGCCTACGCCTCTCTGGCTCAAAACTTTGCCTTCGCCTGGGTCTCCGGAGCCATGGGCGAGGGCGACCGACAGGTGTCCGACAGCAGCGTCGGCCTAAGCGTCAAGTCGCAAATGCCCGGCCACCGGATCAGCCTGCGCTACGTGGTCACGCCTCGCCGCACCTACCACAAGTATTACAACGTCATCTGCAACCCGCTACTCTGGTTTCTGCAACACTACCTGTGGAACCCGCCCTACAACCCCACCGTGGACGCCAACATCCACGACGCCTGGGAGACCGGCTACGTTCCGGTCAACGAAGCCTTTGCCAGGGCGGTGGTTGACGAAGCCAGAAGCAACAGAACGCCCCCGGTGGTAATGGGCCACGACTACCACCTCTACCTGCTGCCCGAACTGGTGCGCCGCGAGCTGCCGGAAGCGGTAATCCAGCACTACGTCCACATCCCTTGGCCCACGCCTTTGTACTGGAGCATGATTCCCCGCTACATAGTGCGCCGCATCTGCGAGTCGCTGTGCGCGTCCGACATCGTGGGCTTTCAAACGCCCCAAGACCGGCGCAGCTTCTTCGATACGGTGGAGGAATTTGTGCCGCAGGCGCAGGTTGGACGGATAGCCGAAGTGGTGGAGTTGGACGGGCATCTCTGCACTGTGAAAGTCTACCCCGCCTCCATCAACGTCGCGGAAGTGCAGCGCATCGCTAACGCGCCGCGCACCCTCGAATACGAAACTCGCTTGCAGGCCGAAGCCGGCGAATTCACCATCGTCCGCGCCGACCGGGCCGAACCCAACAAGAACATCGTCCGCGGCTTCCGCGCCTACGGCCAAATGCTATCCCAGCGCCCGGAGCTGAAGGGGAAGGTGAAGTTCCTCGCCTTCCTTGTCCCCTCCCGAACCCACATCCGCCAGTACCAACGCTACCTGGAAGAGGTGAAGCAGACCATCGAAGAGGTCAACAGGAGCCACGGCTTCGACGGCTGGCAGCCCATAACCCCTTTCATCGAGAATAACTATCCCTTGGCCGTGGCCGGGATGAAGCTGTACGACGCCCTGCTGGTCAATACGCTGGTGGAAGGCACAAATGCGGTGGCAAAGGAGGGGCCGGTGGTCAACGGGCGAAACGGCGCGCTGATACTTTCGCAGAGCAGCGGGATATACCGGCAACTGGCGGTGGGGGCCCTCAGCCTGGCCCCCATCGACGTGGAAGGCACGGCCCAGGCCTTGTACCAGGCCATCACCATGCCTCCGGAGGAGCGCAGGCGCCGGGCCGCCCTGCTCTACAACGCCGTCTGCCGCCACGACAACGACGATTGGCTATCCCGCCAGTTCCAGGACATAGCCGCCCTGGATTAGAGGGGCAGGGAAATCCCTTCCATCCGGTGGACAAAGGGGCGTACCCTGATTTCCTCCAAATGACGAATGGCGCAAATGACGAATGGCGCCCGGCCCTGGGTTACAATTACAGGGGCTTGAATCACGCCCCAACGCTGGATTATTCCTCTGCATAGGCGTAGAGTGACTAGTATGGAACAGTTCTTCAACCCCGCCCATCCCGAGGCCGGGTATCCCGACCTCCAGCTTTGCATTTTCCCTCATCTGCGCGAGTTTCTTGTGTTCGACTCCCGCGCCGGGCAACCGCAGGTACGGTTGCTGAACGTAGACGATGTATTTGGTGACGAATTTTTCCGGGCAGTTGAGCATGAGTTCTCCCACGCTCTGCGCGAGGTGGGAGACTACCCTTTCTCCCACCTGATGAACCTGACCATGCACTTCGAGGAAGCAATCCGCGAAGTGGCGATGGTGTTCATCCTGGAGCAGCTAGGCGTGCGTATGGGCGGCGCCCCCGAGTTTCCCGGACACGAAGACCACGACGCGGAAATGCCTACCGTGGTGGTTTACGTGGTAGCCGGCGGGTCAGTCTCGGCCCACTCGGACGTGGTGCTGGGGGCGCTGCGGGAACTGCTGCAAAGGCCCGGCAGTCATGAATCGCTACCGGATTGGGAAGGGAAATTCGCTGAAATGTCCGCCCAAGAAGCGGAAATCACGCAGTGCCTCAACCATCAGGAGCTGACCCGGGCCGTCCGGGGCGAATCGCCTGACTACTTCGCCTTGTGGGACAACCTGAACTAACAGGAGTTATTAAACGCCCAGGCACGCCGAGGGCGCAAAGAAATAAAACTCGGCGCTCCCGGCGTTTAATTATGCCCGGCATTTAATTATTATGAAAATAGGACTCATTTCCGACACCCACTCCGCAGGCAGCGGCCGCGACCTGCCCAATGCGGTTCTGCAAGCCCTCAGAGGTGTTGACCTAATCCTACACTGCGGCGACCTCGAATGCCTCGGCGTCCTCGACTACCTGGAAACCGTCGCCCCCGTCCTCGCCGTCCGCGGCTATGAAGACCCCCGCGAACCCGGCGGTCGCCTTGCCGACGCCACCCGAGTGGTCCACGCCGACTCCATAGCCATCGGCATGATCCACGACATCCAGTGGCCCGGCCCCAAGATCGCCACCACAGGCGACGGCACAGGCTTAGTCCTGCCCCAGGGCCAGGCCGCAGAAACTCTCGTCAAAAAGTTCGGCCAGCCCGTAGACGTAGTCCTATTCGGCGACACCCACGAGGAACTTATCTGCCAATGGGACGGCATCCTGATGGTCAACCCAGGCAGCCCCACCTACCCCGGCCGCCGCCACCGCCGCGGCGCCCTGGGAACGCTGGCAATGCTAGAGATCCGTGACAGCGCGGCGGAAGCGCAGATTATCGATTTGGAGCCTGACATAGCACAGTCTTCAACGATGTGAAAGCGCGATTTAACGCCGCCCCCTTCCGCTTCTGAAACCACCGCTTCTGAAACCATGCCATCTGTGTCTATTAAGGGAGCGATGGGCCTTCGTCAGAGCTGGAACCACGCTAGGGGCCGGCCCGTCGTTCCAGTTCGGCTTCCAGCAGACGGATGCGCTCCTCGGCGGCGAGGCGGGATTGGCGCTCGGCACCGGCGCGGCTTTCGGCGGCGAGGCGGGATTGGCGCTCGGCGCCGGCGCGGCTTTCGGCGGCATCACGCAAGGCCCGCTCCTCCTCCGGGGTAGGCAAAAACTGCTTGGTGTCAGGATAGCGCAACCGCAACTGTCCCTGATCCCAGCATAGTTCCAGATCCAGCAGCGGACTGTAACTCCAGAGCAACCCGTCTGGGTCTGCGTTTACCGGCAACGGTTCGTATCGCCTGTCAATCAAGGCGTCCCCGGCCAGGGCTACATCGTGGTAGCGGCCGCCGCTGGGGTCGAACCGCCAGTATTCGCGCACGCCGTAGCTCGCGTAGCCCTCGCGCTTCACCGTGTAGTCCCGCCGCCCGGTGCTGCGCGACGCCACCTCCAGCACCAAGTCCGGCGGTTTGCCCACTTCGCTTATCACATAACCGTTGCGGGCCACTATGCCGCCAGGGTTGACGCCGAAGGTCACCACGCAGTCGGGAACAAATATCTCGTTTTCGTTGCCAGCTTCGTTGCGGAGGTATCCGCCGCCGGCCATCAACACGTCATCCCGATAGGCGAAATGCAACCTCAGCATACCGCGAAAGGAGTCTATTCGCAGGTCTTGAAGCATATCCGGCTCCCGCGGCGGCGGATCGGGCAGCGGCTCCAGATGAGCGTAATCGGCGATTTGCGGCTTGAGCCGGGCGGTCATAGTGGGCCTCGCATACTTAGCGGTGAGCGCGCCCCTAGTCTAGTGTTTCCGATGCCGGTTTCGCAATCGCCGGGTTCAGGCGTATCTCCGGCAACTCCAGCCCGTGGATTAAGGGAACGCCGGTTTCCTGCGTTCCAAATAGACCGCCGGTTACATAACGATTGAAGGACCCCCGCTGCGACTACGCCAAGTTAATCAGCGGAGAGACTTCCAGGAACACCGGCGCGAACACCAGCGATACTACCGCCATCAGCTTCAGGAGAATGTTTAGCGAAGGGCCTGACGTGTCCTTAAACGGGTCGCCCACCACATCGCCCTCGACCGCGGCCTTGTGGGACTCGGAGCCTTTGCCGCCGTAGTTGCCCAGCTCCACGTACTTCTTGGCATTGTCCCAAGTGCCGCCGGCCGAAGCCATCATTATCGCCAGCATAAAGCCGGAGGCCACCGAGCCTATGAGCAGACCGCCCAAAGCCGCTTCGCCTAGAATGAAGCCGGCGGCGACGGGGGCGATGACTGCCATCAAGCCGGGGATAATCATTTCACGCAGAGCGCCGCGGGTACTGATGTCCACGCAACGGGCGGAATCCGGGGTGCCGGTGCCTTCCATCAAGCCGGGAATCTCTCGGAACTGCCTCCGCACCTCGTCCACGATGCCTTGAGCCGCGCGGCCCACCGCCTGCATCGTAAGCGCCGAGAAGATAAAGGGCAACATCGCGCCGATGACCAGGCCCACCAGTATTTCTGGCTGCAACAAGTTGATGCCCAGGCTTCCTGAAGCCAGTTTGCCGTCCTCGCCGAGGGTGATCAGCCCCGCGCTGACCGAGTATGCCGCCAGCAGGGCCAGTGCGGTCAGTGCCGCCGACCCGATGGCGAAGCCCTTGCCTGTCGCCGCAGTAGTATTACCCAGCGCATCCAGTGCGTCTGTGCGTTCCCGCACCTCCGGGTCCAGGTCGGCTTGTTCTGCGATGCCGCCGGCGTTGTCAGCCACCGGCCCGTAGGCGTCCGTTGCCAGCGTGATGCCCAGGGTAGACAACAGTCCGACGCCGGCCAGTGCAACTCCATAGAACCCGGCAAACCAATAGGCCAGCATAATGGCGATTGACACGCAGATGACTGGAACCATCGTACTCATCATCCCGCTGGCAATGCCTTGGATGATTACCGTGGCCGCGCCGGTTTCAGAAGCGGCGGACACCCTTTGCGTCGGTTTGTAGCTGTAAGAGGTATAGTACTCCGTCGCCAGCCCTATTATGGTGCCTGCCGTCAATCCAGCTACCACGCACCCGAACCACCACCAGTTGTCTGTCAGGGTGATAGTAAGAATGGCGGCGAATATGACCAACAGCCCGCCCGCGGCGAATATGCCGTAGCGCAACGACCACAGCAGCTTCTCAAAGTTAGCTTGCTCGCCGCTCCGCACCACGAAAGTGCCTAGGATGGCGGCGAGAATCCCGGCTCCAGCCAGCAGCATCGGGAACACCGACTGCGAATCGGTATAGCTGCCGCCTGCCGCTCCCGCCAGTGCTACCGCGCTGGCGGAAAGCGCCACCGCTGAGATTATGGAGCTTACATAGGACTCGAACAGGTCGGCGCCCATTCCTGCCACGTCCCCTACGTTATCGCCCACGTTGTCGGCGATGACGCCGGGGTTGCGGGGGTCATCTTCTGGGATGCCTGCCTCGACTTTACCCACCAAGTCGGATCCCACGTCCGCGGCCTTGGTGAAGATGCCGCCGCCCACGCGGGCGAACAAGGCGATGGAACTGGCTCCGAACCCGAACCCGGCCACCACACTGATTTCCTGGAATATAAGGTATAGGACGGTCACGCCGAGCAGTCCTATGCCAACTACTGTAAGGCCCATCACGGTGCCGCTGGAGAAGGCCACGCGCAGCGCTGGATTCAGCCCTCGCATGGCGGCGGCGGCGGTGCGAACGTTTGCCCTCACCGCCACGTTCATTCCGATGAATCCGGCAGTGCCGGAGCAGATAGCGCCCACCAGATACGAAATGGCTGTTGCCGGAGCCGAAATATCGTGCTCGAAAACGGTGTAGTCCAACACGGCCAGCACAACAGTAACGACCGCTACAAAAGGCAAAAGCGATATGTATTCACGGCGCAGGAACGCTCCCGCCCCAGTGCGGATTGCGTCGCCAATGCTCTGCATCAGCTCGTTGCCTGGTTCAGCGCTGAGCACCCGCATAGCGGTTATACCAGCAAAAAGCAGGGCGACAACGCCTGCGGCCAGCGCGACAATCAGTGATTCCATGCAGTCTCTCGGAGGGTGTGGATTGGGAGCGCAAGAGGCAATTTTAGCCCGTGAAATCTATCACAAACAAGCATACGGTGTCAATCCGAAATTCGTCGCGCCGGGCGTGGGCCAGATTTCAGCCGCCCACGCCTTGCGCTATCCACCAGAGGTTGCTAGACTTGCCTATCTTATCTTACGCTGTCTTACGTCTGTTCGGCATAACCGCTGGTGCAACAGGCAAACAGATACACAGCATAGCCGCTTTATGATGAAAATCCGCTTCTCCCGCACACTAACCGCGACTCTGGCGCTGCTGGCCGCTGGAGCCGCAGTATTGTTCTGGCTCTTGACGCCGGTTGAGGCGGGAGCCGCCGGAACAGGTTGCGCCAACGGCGTTGCCGTGCCTGATGCGTCAGCCAACGCCGCCCTGGTTGACGACTGCCGGACGCTGCTATCTCTGAAGGATGCCATGGCTGGAAGCGCTGTGCTGAACTGGAGCGTCAATACGCCCATAACCCGGTGGGAGGGCGTTAGGGTCAACGGCTCACCCAAGCGAGTGCGGGCCCTGAACTTCTTCCGCCGCTCGCCTTCTCTTACGGGATACATCCCTCCGGAACTGGGCAGCCTGGACGCGCTGGAGGGCCTGAACCTGGGCCGCAACCGGCTCACCGGCGCCATCCCCGGGGAACTAGCCCGGCTTGCCAATCTGAAACTGCTGTCCCTGCACCACAATCGTCTCTCCGGCGCCATCCCGCCGGACTTGGGCGCCCTGACCAAGCTGACTTACTTGCGCCTCTACGGGCCGAAGAACGCTTTTACCGGGTGCGTTGCTCCTCACTGGCGGAAAATATCCGATAGCGACTTGAGCAACGTCCGGGTATACAACTGCCGGATGGCGGCATACATATCCGCCAGATCGCTGTCTCTGCGGTCCAATGGCTCAGTGGTCTTAAAAGCGGAGACCTTCGCTCCTGCCGGAATGTCGATTACCTACCAGTGGCAAGAGCTTAACGACAGCGGCTGGAGCGATCTGAGGGCAACCGCATCACGGTACAGGGCTCCGGGAATTCAGCGAGGATTCAAGACATTCCGGGTGGAGGCCACCTTCACCGCCGGTCCCTTGGTATGGACCGCCAGGCCAGAGATAGAAATTCTATGGGACGAAGCAGGCATTATCAGTAGCCTGGCCAACGACCTGACCAGCGGAGTAATCAACTCGTCCGCTTACCGGCAGGCCCAGAAGAATTTGCTGGACTGCCTGCGCAAGGAAACCGGCGAAAGCTTCCTATCGGTAGAGCACGCCCTGACCCGCTACACCGGCGCTTACAAGGCAGAAATAGATGATTGCGACCGCCAGCACGGGATATTCGAGGCAATCAACGCCTTGTACAAGGCGCGACTGAGCCAACTGACGGCTGGAAATCCTCTCTATGCGGCTTATCTGAAAGACAAGCCTTATTTCGGGGACAGTCTGGGGGGAGCGTATCGTTTTGTGCCCGTTATTGATATCGACGCCACTAAGTCTCGTACTACTCGCGCCACTCCAAGCGGAGGATTGTTTGCTTGCTTGCAAGAAACAAATGGCACATGGAAACCGGAGCCTGTTACTCTTACGGAGAAACTGGACCGCTTAAACTGTCTGGAGTTTGATACGCATATACTGGATTGGAAATCTCAAATTCAATTGCTCTATAGCTATGCCAATAATTATCAGTGGCTCCATTTCGGCGACAAAGAATGTAGCAATTTCCCGGATTCTTTGATTTATAATAAATCATATTGCTATCGGCATGATGTATCCTATGATACGCTTCGGTTCACTGTAGGAGATCAGACGTTGGACACCGGTGAGGCTGACAAGATACTGGATAAGACGTGGAATTCTCGAAACAAGTATCTTGCCGATTCGCACATCGGTAGCCATGGCGTTGCGGTTGGTTGTGATCCTGCCAGCACTCCCGTTAAATGCGCTATCAATGCAATGCATGGTTCAATTGAAATTTCAACCATGAAAGCTGCTTTGAATCCTACAGGTGATTGGCCTGTCACTAATCAAGACATTATCCACTCCAATCTGAAATTTGACAATGCTGGCAACATCGATAACCGCGGAGAACGCCAGTTCGTTTCGTGCCGCCATCCGGTGATCCTTTTCCAATCTGTCAACATAACCGGCAAAGAACTCAATTTCAATTGGCAGTTCGATGACGGATGCGTTGGAGAAACTATTCGAGAAATCACTGTGGACAGTTATCGAGTATGTGTATATGGAGAAGATGAAGATTTTTGGCAATACTACTTTGACTCTGTTGCGGATAGATCTGACGCCTACCTCTCAATTTATGGAACCCCGCCCGTAGAGGAATGTCGTAACCTCCCTGCGTCAACCAATAACCATACAGTTATTCTAAGCAAAGACGTGTTTGACGTCACGCTGGAAGCGAAAGTTAATCCAGCAGATAAAAAGTACGGTCCAGACTATTACCCTCCTCATATAGTATACAACGCCAACGACTACCAAAAGAAGAAAAAGTGATATGCCATGACAGAACAAAACAGTAATGCCAACCAAATAGAGATCGCTGGAAAACCGACGCGCGGCGACATTTGGCTAGTGGCCTTAATGTTTAGTGCTCCCGTGGCCGCATTGCTGGCCGGGGATGTGGTTTACGCAATGAGCCGGATATCTCCGTTTACGGTTCGGGCAATACTTTTTCCTATATTGTTCATCCTCTCTTGGGTTATATTGGCTTGGGTCGCGTCCCGTAGCCAGTCTCGCGGATTTGCATTCAGCGTAACCTGCTTTGAGTATCTGGGAGCGGCGATTATATTTTTAATCGCGTCAAGCATTGTACGGATTACGGCCGACATAACTCGAGCCGACGCATTCGTTTATGCAGCAATGTTAGTTCACGATCTAGTAATGCTGGCTACAGGAGCAATTGCCTTGCTGCTGGGGCTGATTAGCTTCTTCATATCCGCGGGCGGCATAAAGGGCGGGACAAAGGGCGGGATAAATGAGTTTAGGAACGCCGGCGGCCCAGCTCCGGGCTTGCGCAACTACCAGATGGACAAGGCCCGCAAGCTAGTGGGGGGATCGACTCGCCTGCCTCCGTTTGACGGGTAGCGGGCTGCCCCTGTCGGCCCGCCGCAGCAGCAGCAGTGGTATAATGCGCCCAATCACCGCCGCTGGCGCCCCCGCCCTGTATCCTGCCGAAGGGCTTGCTCCCGAGCCTGCCGCCCTTCGACCCACTCAGAGCCAACAGGAGCGGACCACCGTCGGCGCTTTTAGGGAGTAAGCTATGCACATCGGATACTTCACCGAACGGCCCTACCAAGACCCACAATCCGGCTACTTCGGCGCCACCGGCAAGCCCATTATGGACTTGACCGTCAGCAACGAGATTTACGACCCCCAGTTGGGCGCCCATCTCTATAACCGCTACCTCGACGAAAAGCTGTACGCCGAGGAGATGGGATTCGACGGGCTGATGCTCAACGAACACCACGGCACGCCCTTCTGCATGGGCGGGGCCATGAACGTCGAGGCCAGCATCTTGGCCCGCATCACCAAGCGGGCGAAAATCGTGTTGCTGGGCAACATCATCCCCATCTGGGACGACCCGCTGTGGCTGGTGGAACAGCTCTCGATGATTGATATGATCTCCCACGGGCGGCTGGTCTCCGGCTGGGTGCGCGGCACCGGACGGGAAAGCGTGGCCCACAACGCGCCGCCGCCCTACAACTGGGAGCGGTTCCAAGAGGCTCACGAGTTCATCGTCAAGGCCTGGACCACCCCTGGCCCCTTCCGCTGGGAGGGGAAGCACTACCAGTTCCGCCACGTCAACCCTTGGGCCCGGCCCTATCAGAAACCCCACCCGCAGGTCTGGTTGCCCGGCGTCATCAGCCGCGACTCGCTGATGTGGGCCGCCGAAAAGCGCATCCCTTACATTATGCTGTCTACCGAACTGGAGCCGACCAAGACGGCGTTCCAGCTCTATCACGACACTGCCGCTGAGCTGGGGTACGAGTCCGGCCCGCAGAACCTCGGCTACCTGTGGAAGGTGCACGTGGACGAGACCGAGGAGCTGGCAGAGGAAGCCGGGCGCAAGTTTGTGCAGGGGCCAAGCAATCCGTTCCTCGCCGGCAACGAAGGCACCACCAACCCGGCGCTGGTCAACTTGCCGGGGCTGACCTCCCGCCGCCGCGTCCTGCCAACGCAGGGCAGCGCCACCGCCGCCCGGGGCGGGCCGGCCGGCCCCGCCGGCGTCTTGGGCCGGGCCTACGAACAGCAGATTGCCGACTACACCATCATTTCCGGCACACCCAAGACGGTCATCCCCAAGATTCGCCACGTGCTGGAGTATCTGCGCCCAGGCAGCGTCTTTTTCTGGGACGGCGACGGCGCGATGACCCACGAGGACACTATGCGCAGCCTGCGGCTGATGGGCGAAGAGGTGATACCGGCGGTCAAAGAAATCGCCAAGGAACTGGACCTCCCTGGCTCCTTCGAGATCAACCCAGCCACCGGCAAGCCCTTCCCCGACGAACAGGACGTCCAGGCCACCGCCACTGCCGGAGGCGGCCACAGCGCGGACTAGCGGCCCCGGCGCCCAGTTAGTTTCATCTCACAGAAACAACATGGAGCGCACTACCGTGCGCTCCATGTAATCAGCCCATGCGCCACCTCGTAGCGGACGTTGCCTCGACCTGTCCCGATAAATTAGCAGCCCCTAAATGGCGGATTGGGATTCAGCCATGACCATCAAGCGCATATCGAAATCATCTACGGACGGACAACACGATAATCTCGAACCATTGCCTGACCCGCCGCGCATTCCTGATATGCAACAAAACAAACACATCATCCGCGCTGACCAGGCTCTGGAAACCTGGTTCCGCAACCGGCCCGGGGTTTTGGTAAACGGACAAGGTTATCTATGTCCCGACCGGCGGAACGTCCGCCGGTGCCCGGTTCCTGACTGCGTGGTAGCTTTCGGGGTAGACCCGGAACGCATCGTCGCAAACAACGGCTATGTAATAAGCGAGGTGGGCAAGCCACCGGAGTTCGTGCTGGAAGTGGCGTCCAAGTCTACCCGGCGGCGAGACTACACCGACAAGCGAGCGCAGTACGCCAGCATGGGCGTCGGGGAGTACTGGCGCTTTGACCACACCGGAGGGCGCTACCACGACGCGGCCCTCGCCGGAGATCGGCTGGCAGACAGGGCCTATGAGCGCATGGACGTGACCACCGAATCGGACGGGCTGATTTGGGGCTACAGCGCGGCGCTGGGCTTGGAACTATGCTGGCGGAACGGTCAACTGCTGTTCCGCAACCCGGCCACCGGGGAGTTCCTGCTCAGCCACTCGCAAACCCAAGACGCCCTGGAAACCGCCGAAGCCCGCGCCCGCCAAGAGCAAACTGCCCGCCAAGACGCCGAAGCCCGCGCCCGCCAAGAGCAAACCGCCCGCCAAGACGCCGAAGCCCGGCTGCGCCAGATCGAAGCCAAGTTGCGCCGCCGACAAGAGGGAGAGTAGCCAACCCCGGTGTTATCTGACGCGTGGGCGAGCAGCCCCGGACACCGCTCAAGACCCCCTCCGCCTGCATTACTCAGATACTGGTCAGATACAGGTAAGGAAGCGAAGGATATAACTCAACAATGTCAGGGGCGCATAGCTGTTCGCCTTTGCCATTAACAGTTCGTCGCCGGGTTCTAGTCGCCGGGTTCTAGCAGTAGCCGCGGGTACGGGTTTGGCTCCGCTCCCATCTCAAAGCGCCCTGCCGGGTCTTCTTCCCGCCGACTTTCACCAACCGGCCTCCGGGCTTGTTGCGCCGGTGCTCGGCCTCGCGCCGTTTCGGGTTGTTGGTGATACCCCGGTGGGAAACCTTGCGTTGTATCTTATATTCATAGGTGGTAGTGTCGCGCATAGTACCTCCTCAATTCGGCAGGCCTGAATTATTATCTAATGATTGTATTTAGATTTGTAATAGTATAAATGTTATGCCAAATCATTCACCTACCTCAACCGTCTATTAACCGTGAGCCGTATACGAGGTCATGCCCGATGAGTGGCCTGAAGTCCGTATTAGACATAGCCGTCATCGGCGGCGGACCTGCCGGCAGCGCAGCCGCTACGATGCTCGCGCGGCAGGGCTGGAGCGTCGTCCTGCTGGAACGCGAGCGCTTCCCCCGCGACCATGTGGGCGAGTCGCTGCTGCCGGCCAGTATGCCGGCGCTGGAAGAGTTGGGGGCTATGCCTGCGATACAGGCGGCGGGGTTTCTGCCCAAGTATGGCGCGACTATGGTCTGGGGCCGCGACCCGGAGCCGTGGAGCTGGCATTTCCGCGAAACCAGCCAGCAATACCCCCATGCCTACCAGGTATGGCGGCCCACTTTCGACAAGATTCTGCTGGACAACACCCGCGCCCACGGCGTAGAAGTGCGGGAGGGCTGCCGCGTCGCTAAAGTGGAATGGGCCGCGCCGGATGCTCCGGCCACCGTCCAATACGTGTCGGATACTGCCGGACGCAGCGAGCTGTTGGCTCGCTTCGTAGTGGACGCCAGCGGGCAGGCGGCGCTACTGGCAGGGCAGACGGGAACGCGCCGCTGGGACTCTTTCTTCCAAAACCTAGCGGTGTACGCTTATTTCGAGGGCGGCGAGCCGCTACCGTCGCCGAACGAAAACAACATCTTTATCGAAGCCTATGAACACGGCTGGTTCTGGAGCATCCCGCTGCATACCGGCTGGAGCAGCGTCGGCGCAGTGGTAGACAACCGCACCGGACAGGAAGGCATCCAACGGCTGGGAGCGCGCGAGTTCCTGCTCGAACAGCTATCTCAGACCACGCACACCCGCAAGATGCTCAGCAGCGCACAGTGGGCCTCCGGGCCCAGCGTTGTGCGAGACTGGTCGTACTCTTCGGAGCGCACCACCAGCCCCGGATTCGTAATGACCGGCGACTCGGCCTGCTTCGTAGACCCGCTGTTCTCGTCCGGCGTCCACTTGGCGCTGATGTCCGGCGTGATGGCCGCCGCATACGCCACCACCGCCTTGAGGACAATTGAGAGCGGAGATCAGCAGTTGCGCGACAGCGCAGGCGAGGTCTACCAAGAACTCTACTATAAGGAATACAAACAGTTCCGAGAGATGGCCCGGCTCTTCTACTCCAGCAATCTCACCTCTGACTCTTACTTCTGGGAGGCTCGCCGGATCGTAGGGCAGAATGAAAGGCAGAGCGAGTTCTCACCGCGCCACAGCTTCATTCAGGCCGTAGCCGGTCAGCCGCCCGGTGGCTACGAGCGGGCCGTGCTGGCCCGCGGCGAAGCGCCATCCGGGTTCATATCCAGCGTTCGCGCTGTCGAGTCCGAGCGCGCCCGGCGGGCCGAATGGCTGGCTGCCCTTCGCACCGACCCGCAGCGCAACTGGCTGCTTCCGTCCGTTCCCCGCCTTGCCCTAAACACCACAGTAGCCCGCAAGCCAGTGCTGGCCGAGGGGGAGTTCGTGTGGGGCATAGCTCTGTCCACACCGTCTCAGCCGGAAGGCGCGCCTTGCAGCCCGCTGGTGGCCGCGGTTACTCAACTGGTCAACGGTCAGACACCGGTATCCGCCATCATCGAACGTCTCTCTCAGGGATTGGACGGCATGCGCCTGGCAGATCTGCGCACCTCAGTCACCCGTATTATAGAGATTCTGTATGTTGACGGCGCGGTGGAGGAGTTGCGTCTGAGTTAGCCGGAATTGACCAAGCGTCAATCGAGACTATACTCTACGCCAAACCTTCAGGAGGCTCGGCATGACTACTAGGCAGATCCCTTCCGAGGAACAGGTCATCGAGTGGCTGGATACCCTGAGCAATTGGGGTCGGTGGGGCGAGGACGACCAACTAGGCACGCTGAACCTGATTACCGACGCCAAGCGGGCCCAGGCCGCCGCGCTGGTCAGAGAGGGCATCAGCGTCACCTGCTCAAGGCTCATCGTGCCAGAGGGGGCCGCTGATGTCACGTCCATTCCGCCGCTACATTATATGCTAAGGGCCGGCGACAGTTGCCCCGATGAGGGGCCCGGCGGCACATCAGACTTCATCGGCTTTTCCTTTCACGGCCTGACCATCACCCACTTGGACAGCCTCTGCCATCAGGTCTGGAACGGCAAGATGTACAACGGCCGCCCAGCTTCGGACGTCAACTCCGAGACCAAGGCCAACAGCCTGGACATCGACAAGGCCCAGAACGGCATCGTAACCCGCGGCGTGCTGCTGGACATCGCCAAAGTGAAGGAAAAGCCGTGGCTGGAAGCCGGCGAGGGCGTGTTCACCGAAGACCTGGAAGCCGCCGAGGAGGCCCAGGGAGTGCGGGTGGAGGAAGGCGACGCGCTGATGTTGCGCCTCGGCTGGTACAAGCGCCGCCTGGAGTTGGGGCCGCCCGCCGCCGGAAGGCCCGGCCTTCACGCCGAGACTTTGCCGTGGCTCAAGGAGCGGGGCGTGGCCCTGGTCGGCGGCGACGCCTCCCAGGACGCCGAACCCAGCGGCTACCCGGGCATCGGCCTGCCCGTCCACAAGGTGGGCATCGTTGGCATGGGCCTGTGGCTCATAGACGCGGGCAACTGCGAAGAACTGGCGGCGGTGTGCGAGAGGCTGGGCCGCTGGGAATTTATGTTCAATGTCGCCCCCCTGCGTTTCAAGAACGCCACCGGCTCCCCAGTGAACCCTCTGGCAATTTTCTAGTCGAGGTAATACATGACCACGCAATCAAATACGCTGGAAGGCAGAATCGCCATCGTCACCGGCGCAGCCAGCCCCATTGGCATGGGCCGCTCCATCACCACCGGCCTGGTGCGAGCCGGGGCGCGGGTAGCGATGCTGGACATCAACGAGGACTGGCTGGAGGAGACCGCCAACGATATGCGCGAAATCGGCGGCGATGACGCCGTACTGTCCATCATCGCCGACGTCACCAGCCCGGAGTCGGCGGAGAACGCCGTGCAGCGCACCATCAGCGAGCTGGGCGGGCTGCACATACTGGTAAACAACGCTGGCATCAACGCCCGCACCGGCGGATTCGGCGCCAGGGCCGCCGGCAGCCAGAACGACTTCTGGACCCTTCCTCCCGACGCCTGGCTGCGAGTGATCGACGTCAATCTCAGCGGGCCGTTCCTGATGTCCCACGCCGTCGCTCCGCACATGATTGAGCAGGGCTTCGGGCGCATCATAGGCGTGACCACCAGCATGGACACTATGTGGCGCAAGGGCGGCGCACCCTACGGCCCGTCCAAGGCGGGCCACGAGGCGCTAGTGTCCATTATGGCCCAAGATCTGGAAGGCACCGGCGTAACCGCCAACGTGCTGACCCCCGGCGGGGCCACCGCCACCAACATGGTGCTACCGCCCGAAGGGGCAACCACCGACGCGCTCATCCAGCCCGAAGCGATGCAATCGCCGGCGGTCTGGATAGCCTCCGACGACGCCAGCCACTGGAACGGCCGCCGCATCATCGCCTACTACTGGGACGACGCACTGCCCTTGGAGGAGCGCCTGGAGAAGTGCAGCGCGCCCGCTGCCTGGCCCCAACTGGGTTTGCAAGCCGTCCACCCCGACTGGTTCGGCCGCGCGTAGGCACTGACAATGCCAAGTTGACACAGTTTCGCAAATTCGGCAAAATGCGGACGGTCAAGCTACTACATACTGCTGGATTTTATATTATGTCGAGCGGCGTTGCCCTGCACTACATACAAGAAACTCACTCGATGTTCGACGCGCCTTATGCGCCATCGCAAACGGCGCGTCGGAACAGCGCGTTAAGGTGCGCAGACTTGTTTTGTGGAATCGGCGGATTCCATATTGCGGCAGCAAATCTTGGGCTGAATGTAGTGTTCGCTTGCGATATTGACGACGAAGCGCGCAAGGCTTATCAACATAATTTCGGCGCGTGGCCGAGCGGCGATATTGTCGCCATTCCGTCCGCAGATATTCCTGACCACGACATCCTGCTTGCCGGGTTTCCATGTCAGCCATTTTCTATTATCGGCAACAAGCTAGGAACTGATGACCCTCGAGGGACACTCTACAAAGAAATTTTGCGTATAGCACAAGACAAGAAACCGCAAGGAATTGTCCTGGAAAACGTGAAGCAGCTCGCTACCGCTCAACATGGGACAGTGCTTAATGACATAATCCAGCCTCTGCGGGAGATGGGTTACACTACGGATTGGAAGATACTCAATGCCCTTGACTTAGGATTACCCCAAAAACGCGAGCGGACTATCATAGTCGCTACTTTGGAGCTTTTTGACAAATTTCCGTGGCCGGTTGGCAAAGTTGCGCCAAAGCCTCTGTCAGAGATTCTCGAATGGAATCCTGACTCCAAGCATTTCGTCTCAGAGAGGATTCGCGCTAAGCGCCATGCTGCCCACCAGCCAACTGCTACACCGTCTATTTGGCACGAGAACAAAGGGGGGCATATTTCTAGCTACGAGTGGTCTTGCGCGTTGCGGGCTGGAGCTTCCTACAACTACCTGCTGGTTGACGGGGAGCGTCGGTTAACGCCCCGTGAAATGCTAAGGTTGCAAGGATTTCCAGACAGCTTTGAAATAACTTGCAACGATTCTCAAACTAAGAAGCAGTCCGGAAACGCCGTCCCGGTTCCTATGGCGGAGGCCGCGATCAAGGGAGTGATTGATGTCATTAAACAATCCCAGAATACGTGGCGGAGGGAGAGAGAGAGCAGCCCCATACCCGCTGGGACAATTCCCTGACGACGTCATATTCAATATCGGCCGCGGTCTCGTTCATAAGGCGGCAGTCGGGCAAACAGACATTGACGGAGATGATTTTGGAGATATTTTCTCCGCTGCTGTAGATGGACAACACCGAGCCAGCCCTCTAGGTCTAGCAGATGTTGTCAAAGGCAACTGTGCTTGGTCTGTCAAAACAGTGCAAGGAAACGCTAATCGCACAGGACAACTAATCAGAACTATCTCTGGGAGAAATTCTCCCGACTATTCCGTCGGGATAGCAAACCCTCGCGAAAATCTTGCAGTTACAGGACAAGCCATCCTAGCGATTTGGAATGCGCGTGTAGATGCGGCGTTGAGAGAATATAATCAGCTGCGTATCGCAGTTCTGGTGCGCAATTTCCAAAAGCGTAATTTTCTGTTATTTGAAGAGGATGCGCAACGATATAATTCCTCTGAATTCACTTGGTCATTAAACAAACGCAACAATATCGTGGGACATACCCGTAGCGATGACAAAACGCTTCGATTCACATGGCAGCCTAGTGGTAGCCAATTTACTATCCACAGAATTGTCCCAACATCAGCTAGGCATTTTTCAGTCAATCGTGAAATTCCTGTAGCAGAGCTGGATGAAATTCTAAACACAATTGGATTCAATCAGTCTTGGATAACTATTTATGGACAAAGTTGATGCGGCAACTCGGAGCCGCATTATGGCGAGCGTCCGGTCGAAAAACACTAAGCCGGAGATGCGAGTTCGCAGAGCCGTCCACCGAATGGGATACCGTTATCGCCTGCACCGCAAAGACCTGCCCGGAAAACCTGACCTTGTATTTCCGTCGCGCAGGGTTGCCCTGTTCGTTCATGGTTGCTTTTGGCACGGCCACCCTTGCAAACGGGGCGATCGAATACCCGCGACTAATGTTGAATACTGGCGTGAAAAGATCGCTCGGAACCGGCATAGGGATGAAATAAACCAGCAAATATTGGTTGAAATAGGATGGCTGCCTGTGGTAGTTTGGGAGTGCCAAACGATAGATAATGGTTTGACTAGTCTTATCAAAAGCATTCTAAACTAAGAGGGACAAATGTATGGCTAACGGAATTTCACCTCTAATTATCTTGGCCTTTATCAGCGCGGTTGCTTTTGCTATCCCGTTAATGTATATTTTTACCTCGGTTATCCCTTGGGAAGGCCATGCCATACTTGCGGCGCCCATATTCTTTTTAGCTGTGGCCGGATTGGCCGCGTTCAAGCTGAGAGAGATTCTCTCATAATGCCTCATCAGGCCTCCCAAAGCAGGTGAACTAGCGTGACCGACTACGCAGAGAAAGCTCAAACCTTGCTGGACTCCGCCGACCGGGCCTTTGACGCAGGCAATGTCCGCGAAGGCTCTTGGCTGATGTGGGAGGCGGCGCGGACCAGTATAGCCGCCGTTGCCGCCCGGCGTGGCTGGCCCTGCGAAAGCCTGAACGAAATCAAGGAAGTCATCTACCGGCTGGACGGCGTTGACGGGAACGGGAGTTTCCCCAGCCGTCACCCCAAGCACTTTGCGAGCTTCGGCGTAGCCGACATATTCCGGGAACACGCCGAAACCGAAGAGTGGGAATACCCTGAATTTCAGTGGGGGGGAATCGGGGTTCAGGACAGGTCGCAAGTCGGTCAAAAGATTCGTCGCTTTATTTTTGGAGTATGCTGAGACCGAAAGTAAAACTCAGTGACCTACGAAGAGCATATCGCAGAAGCGAAAACATTTCTGCTCGCTGAAGGATTGCTCAATGAATCCGGTATGGGCATGGCCGCCGCTGAGGTTGTGTGGGGCGCGGCAATTCAGGTTATAGACGCAACCAGCCATCAGATGAGAGGGAGACACATAGGCGGCAACCGTGACAGAGAGCAAATCGTCGAATACTTGGAAAACAAATATGATTTTGATGAGCTCAGCGGGGGTTCAAGTCTGTAATGAACCATCTGCACAACCATTTTTACACTGGCAGGTTAAGTAATCAGGATCTGTCTCTATACTTGGCAACAGACATGGATTTCGTGAACCGAATGATGGTGCTGGCGGAGCAGGAAGGCGCGGGAAGTTAAGGCGAAGGAAATCGAATGCAGTTGGTAAAATTCCTTTCAGACGCAACCAATTCCTTGGTTATCTCTATATCAAATAGAGCATTTCTCGTTGGGTTTGGGGTAGCTGCGGTAATTGCTCTAGTAGCTTACTTCACAGTTTCTTCTTAACCCACCCGCCCGCAGGGACAGGTCCGGCAGCGTGGCGTAGCGGGGTTGCGCTACGGGTTGGCCGGGCGCGGGCGGCTCCAGGAAGGTTACGCTGTCGTAGAAATCGTCCAGCGCTATGAAGACGCCATGCTCCTCGGCCCACTCGCGCATCCGGCGGTTGCAGCTATGGCGCCACGACAGCACCTCAATACGCCAGCCCCGGAAACGCATACGCTCCAGGTCAGCGTGAAAGCCCGCGCCGTCGGCGAATCCGCTGCCGTCGCCGGTAAGCAGGACCGCGATTCCCGGGTCGCCGTTGTAGTCCACTGTATCTCGCAACATCACAGTCTGTAACGCTTGATCCACACCTTGTTCGCGGCCCTGTATCGCGCCGCGCTCCAGCAACTGAACGGTGAACCCTTCGTTCTCCAAACGATTCCAAACATGGCGCAGTTCCGGCGGAATGGAGCCAACAGCAATAGCTCGCTCTATATCACGCCCGGCACGGGCCAGTTCCATCATATTCCGAAAGTGAAGGCGCATCCGGTATCGTACCGAGTCGCCCTCACGCTCCATGGCAACTTGCTGCGCGCTGATGAAGATGTTGGAGTTGTCCCAATAGATGAATACTTTATCCATATTAACTGCCGGCCGCCTGAACCAGGCTCGTCCCGTTCCGTCTGCTGCGTTATCGCTTTTCCAGTATAGCCTACTCCAGGCGACCGGCAAGGACAACCCCAAAGCTGAGAGGATTGCAAAAGTCCTTTCCTGCTTCCGTCATTCCCGCGAAAGCGGGAATCCACCTGCACCGTTCAGCAACTGTTCATAGTTAGAGTCGCCGTAGATTCCCGCTTTCGCGGGAATGACAGGGCTTTCGCAATTATCCCCAAAGCTAAGTCTTCTATTTCCCAGCCTTGATGAACTCGGCTATCCGCTCGCCAATCATCATCGTTGTCACGTTGGTGTTGGCGCGGATGCAGTCGGGCATTATGGAGGCGTCGGCCACTCGCAGACCTTCCAGACCGTGGACTTTGCCATACTGGCTGACCACGGCCATGGGGTCATTGGCGGGGCCCATCTTGGCAGTGCAGGATATGTGCTGCGAGGTAGTGACTTCGCGGAACAAGTATTCGTCCAGGGCTTCATCGGTAGCCAGTTCTGCATCCGTCGGTTCAATGCGCTCCTGGATGATGTCCTTGAAAGCGTCGCTCTCGCCCAGCTTGACGCAGAGGCGCACCGTTTCCCGCAGCCGCTCCAGATCAAAGGGGTCTTTCAGGTAGTTATAATCCAGGAAGGGCTGTTCAGCCGGGTCGGCCGAGTTCAGGCGCAGTTCGCCGGCGCCGGCGGCAAGCTGGATGCCGCTGGTCAGCCGAATGCCCACCGGCTCCATGCGGTCGCCGCCCCGGTTGACGCGCTCGGTGGCGAAGGACTGCATGGACATCTTCATATCGTTGCGCAACGGCGAACCGTCGGCGGTGTAGCGCAGCGTAACCTGCATCCGGGGGGCCATCCCGTCCAGCGGCACCTCGGGTTTGGTGCGCCAAGTCACCCAGACCAGCGGGTGGTCGCGCAGATTCTGGCCCACACCGGGCAGATCAGCCGTCACCGGAATGCCGAACTCTTGTAGGTGCGCCGCCGGGCCGACGCCCGAAAGCAGCAAAATGTGGGGCGAGCCGATGGCCCCGGAACTCAGAATGATTTCGCCGCCTTCAACAGTGAAAGTTTCGCCTCCACTCTCCACCCGGGCGCCCACGGCCCGGTTCCCGTCGAACAGGATGCGCTGCACGTGGCAATTGGCGCGGATGGTCAGGTTAAGGCGATGGCGCGTCTGGTCCAAGTAGCCTAGCGCGGTGCTCATCCGCACGCCCCCGGGGTTGTTGAAAGGCGTGGGGCCAACGCCGGTGGAGTCGGGGTTGTTGTGGTCTGAGCTGTCGGGGAATCCGGCCTCGCGGCAGGCTTGATAGAAGGCTGTCTGCGCGGGGTGCCAGGTCTCCGGTTTGAAACGGTGGCATACGATGGGGCCGTCGGTGCCGTGAAAGTCATCGGAAAAGTCGGTGTCGGTCTCCAGCTTGCGGAAATAGGGCAGACATTGGGCATAGCCCCATTCGCCGTTGCCTTCCTCGGCCCAAGAATCATAGTCTTCCGGCACGCCGCGCAGGAACACCTGGCCGTTGATGGCGCTGGAACCTCCGGTGACCTTGCCGCGCGGCACCAGCATCGGCGGCGCGCTGTCGGTGGCTCTGCCGGTGAACTGCCAGTTGTGGTCGCTAACCATTATGTCCACTTCGGTGGAGTATCCGAACTTGACTTCCTCTGGCAGCCGCTCGAAATCAGGATAGTCCGGGCCGGCCTCCAGCAACAGCACCGACACCGAAGGGTCTTCGGTCAGCCTCGTGGCAATGATGGAGCCGGCCGAACCGGCCCCAATCACGATATAGTCGTACTTCATTTGCGTCTCCTCCGGTTGGGAAACTGTATTGAACGCCGATGGCGCCCAGTAAGCCGGGTTTTCATATTTCTATCCATATCCCGGCGTTCTCTGCGCCCTCGGCGTTTAGTTGCTCCGCGTTTAGATAAGGGCGTCTGGGGTTTGGATACCGTCCAGATCGGCGTCCGTAGCTGGGTTGTCCAGGGTCATACCCAAATCAGTGGTCATATAGTGGTAGACCTGCTTCAAGTGGTGAGTGCTGTGGCTCAGCACGATATTGAGCAGCTCAAGCACGGTGACCTCGCCGCCGTAGTGGGCCGGCACCACGCGCTCGAAGCCCTCGGTATTGCCGCTGCCCAGGAAGGCTCTGATATCGTCGCGCACCTTTAGACCGTATTCGGCGATTTGTGGGGCGGTGGTCACACCCTTCAGCCGCTCGTCCTGCGCCGCCATATCGTCCCAACTCATACTGCCCACCTCGTGGGACAGGTAGGCGATTTCGGGGAATGCGAGGATATGCACCACGGTGTCACGCAGGCTCCACGGGCGCCAAGGGACGATGGTGTCCAACTGCTCTTGGCTGAACTGGTTATTGGCCCGCACCGCCGCGCTCATTATCGCGCCGTACTTTTCCGACAGCCAGGCGGTCTTGCCCGACAGGTCAACGGATACTTCCAGCCGCAGGGCCGGTATCAGCTTCTTGGGGTAGTAGCCGATGATGACTTCAGTATCATCTATGATGGTCACCGGCAGCGACTTGATGCCCCGGCTACGCAGATGCTCCACCGCAGCGGGTTCGGAGAGCAAATCGTGATGTTCATAGGGAACGCCGTTGGACTTGAGGAACTCTTCCAGAGTCCGGCAACTGAATCAACCAGGCTGGGTATAGACCTGCACGTCCATGGCCATACCGCTTACCTCCCGTTCAAGTGTTGCGGGTATCCTACCACGGAAGGGCCTCATTCGGCAGTGGCGGTGTCGGCGGCCCCTTGCAGGTAACTGGCAATATGGCTAAGTTAAGCGACGGCCCCGGCTGGAACCGGGCGCCGGGAGCGGAACGGATATGCACAACAACCCATTGCCCAGGCTGGATTCATCCCCGGCGGTAAGGGAGCGGCTATTGCCTTATTGCCGTCTGCAGCCCGGCGAAATCTGGACTGACGATACTCAAGGGCACCGCGTAGGCTGTCTGGACACTGCCGACTTCGGTGCAGTGCACAGGCTGATGGCCGGCGAGTCTGCCCAACTAGCGGTTCACGACCCGCCATACAATCTGGCAGCTTTCGAGCGGCGAGCCATCACTGCCTATATCGAATGGTGCCGCCGCTGGGTGGAACTAACCTGGGCCGCCCTAGCGCCTGATGCGTCGCTCTATGTCTGGCTGGGCGCAGACCAAAACAACGGTTTCCAGCCCTTACCGGACTTTATGCTAATGATGCGAGAGCAACCGTTTCGTCCGCGCAGTTTTGTCACTATGCGAAATCAGCGTGGATATGGTACACAAAAGAACTGGATGGCCGTTCGCCAAGAATTGCTGTATTACGTCAAAGGGAACCCGATTTTCACAGTAGACGCCGAGTATACAGACATACCCAAAATTCTCCGGGGATACTACAAAGAAGTAAATGGGCGAGTGACCGAAAACTTGGAGCGAAGCCACTCTGACACCATCAGAGCCGGAAACGTATGGGTAGACATCCAGCAACCCTTTTATAGAGTGGAAGAAAACGTTTCTGGCTGCTATGCTCAGAAACCCTTGAAGTCTATCAACAGAATCATCCATGCAAGTTCTGCGGCAAGGGATTTGGTAATTGACCTCTTCGCCCACTCTGGCTCCACATTGTTAGCTTCCGAACTGCTCGGACGCAGATGTTTCACCGCTGATATAAACCCCATATATGCGGAAATTACCATCAGGCGACTGGAGCTGTTCCGGTCAACCGGCCGAACCGGTTGGCAAAATGGGCATCCTTTCGAGAGCGATATTCCTGGCTGGAATCCCCACGGAGCATCAGAGGCGGAGCCAACTTTTCAGAATTCGCTGATATAGGGTGCGCGATATGGAGCAGCTTGAAAGGAAGATGTATCTGTTGCTAAGCCTCCTGCCCAATGAGCAGGAAGTCCGGGAACGTCTTGATTCTCTTGTGCCAATTTACCCCTTCAACGAGTACGAATACATTATTTCCAAGAGTACGAATACATTATTTCCAACCTCCTCGCCTCGGGTATTCTGACTCTTAACGCATACCACGAATTGCGAGATGCCTATACCGCCAGAAATATGTATCTGTATCTGTTCGAGATCAGCGCGCCCCGCACCTTTAGCGAGTCATGGGCACAAGGCCAATTGAAAAGCCTGGTTCCTGCCCTGCAAAAACCGTCCAAATCCATCGACCCTGAGTATTCAGGGCAATATGATTTCTATTTGGACGGAATCCGCATTGAAGTTAAAGCTTCGCGGGCAGTGGATTCGGATTCTGAGGGGCCTTTATACGTTAGGGCTTTGTCGTCGAATTCCGAGAAGGGATTTTGGATGAACTTCCAGCAGTTGAAGCCCTATTGCTGTGATGTTTTCGTCTGGATAGCCGTATGGCGAGATGTAATTCGATATTGGGTGCTGTCTTCCCGTGAAGTGGAAACGAACCCTCATTATTCACTAGGTCAGCACCGGGGGAATACAGGAGCAAGGACAGCTCCATATACGGGATAATAACATCAACGATCTAGCCGGGTATGAAGTCTTCCCCAACGCGCTGGAAGCGGCGGTTCGTGCTGCGTTCGACCGACAGGACGGCGGGTAAGGCGGCTAGATTGCTCGTCTTGGGTATCCATATCCTGGCTGGCTTTGCCCACTCCCCCGTCTGTGCAATAATGCCGGGCAGACCGGGGCCTCTCCCTGCTCTGAAAGCCCTTCCGCAGCGAGGAGCGCTATGACCACCAAATCGGCTCGGCCATCCCAACCGGACGACCGGCGCGCTCATATTGAACCCTTGCCAGACCCGCCCAGGGACCCAGACGCCATGCGACAGCTTCCTTACATCGCCAGGGCCAATCTGATACTGGAAGCACACTTCCTAAGCCAGGGCCGCACCGACGTTTTGGTGAACGGCGAAGGCTATCTCTGCTTCAACCTCCGCAACCGCACTGTAGCCCCCGATTGCGTGGTCGCCTTCGGCGTAGACCCGGCAGCCATTACTGAGCGCAACGGTTACGTGATTGACGAGGTGGGCAAGCCGCCGGAGTTCGTGCTGGAGGTGGCCTCGGAGCATACCGGAGAACGGGATTACACCGTCAAGCCAGGCATCTACGCTGGTTTCGGAGTGACCGAATACTGGAGATTCGACTGGACCGGCGGCCAGTATCACGACGCGCCACTGGCCGGAGACCGTCTGGTGGACGGCGCGTACCGGCCTATAGAATTGACCACCGGGGAAGACGGGGTGATTTGGGGCCGCAGCCAGGTTCTGGGCCTAAATCTGTGCTGGGACAACGGGATGCTCCGTTTCCACGACCCGGCAACGCGGGAGTATTTGCCCGATCTGATTGAAGCCAATGCTCAGCGGAAGGCCGCGGTGGCGGCGCGCGCCGAAGCCGAAGCCCGCGCCGAGGCCGAAACGCGTCGAGCCAACGCAGCTGAGGTCGAGCTGCGACGGCTGCGGGAATCGCTGCGCCAAGATACGCCGGAGTAGCGCGCATCCCGGAACAGATACCGGTTGCCCGAGTCCCGTCCAACGCCCGGAAGCCCCTAGAATAGTTGCGGATGTGCGATAATGTTGCCTGCTGCAATATGACTATTTGGAGGTCTGCGATGGCTTCATTTTGGGAAACAATACCAGTGGGCGGACTCGATATGCACGTCTACGCCAGCGTACCCAGCGGCGGCGGCCCGTTCCCGGCAGTAATCGTCAGCCAGCACGGCGGCGGCGTGGACCAGTTCATCCGCGATATGGCCGACAAGCTGGCGGAGGCCGGATTTGCTGCCGTCGCGCCCAATCTGTTCCACCGCTTCACTGAAGAGCAACTGGACAACCGCTCCGGGCGCATCCAGCATCTGAGCGATGCTGAAATTGTGGCCGACATCAGCGCCACGGTGGACTGGCTGCGGGCGCATCCGGCCATTTTAGGCGAGCGCATAGGCATCACCGGCTTCTGCATGGGCGGGCGGGTCGCCTGGCTGGGAGCGGCCAGCAACCGCCACATCAGGGCCGCAGTTCCCTACTATGGCGGCAACATATTCGTGACCTGGGGGGAAGGGGAGCAGACGCCCTTCGAGCTGGCCTCCGGCATCCAATGCCCAGTGCTGTTCCATTTCGGCGAAATTGACGAGAACCCCTCGCTGACCGACCGGGACAGGCTAGACGCCGAGCTAACCCGCTTGGGCGTGGAGCATCAGTTCCACACCTACCCCGGCGCCGACCACGCCTTTATGGACTACACTGGGCTGCGACATCAGCAAGAAGCCTCGGAAGCGTCTTGGCCTCGCACGGTGGAGTTCTTTTCCGACCGCTTGAAGACTTAGGGAATGCCTCATTCTTTTGTCTGAATCAAGATTTGGGATTCAGCAAGATAAGAATTCTTCATCTTGGAAATTTTCCAATCCTGGCAGTCTTGATTCAGACAGCGCAGGGAAATTTCACCCACGGAGACAAGCATGAAGTACGACTACATCATTCTCGGCGCAGGCTCCGCCGGATGCACTATGGCCAGCCGGTTGTCGGAAGACCCGTCAAAGACCGTTCTGCTGCTGGAGGCCGGGCCTGACTACCCGGAGTTCGAGCATTACCCTGACGACCTGAAGTTCGGCTACGACCAAACCGCTTCAGCCATTGACGCGCCGCACAACTGGTCGTTCCAAGGCAACACAACGCCGCTTCAAACCGAACCGATGCCAGTGCCTCGCGGACGGGTGGTCGGCGGCTCCAGCGCCATTAACGGCCAGGTGCTGCTGCGGGGCGTGCCAGAGGACTATGACGCCTGGGCCGCCTTGGGAAACGACCAGTGGGGCTTCACCAGCGTTCTGCCCTACCTGCGAAAACTGGAAAGCGATATGGACTTCGGCGCCGACGACTTCCACAACTCCGACGGCTTCATTCCGGTTCGCCGTTTCGCGCGGGAGACCTGGCTGCCGGCGCAACAGGCATTCTATAGCGCCGCCCGCGCCGCCGGATTCCCCGACGACCCCGACATGAATCACCCGGAGTCGGGCGGGGTCGGCCCCATCCCAATGAACAACCCCAACGGCGTGCGGATGAGCACCTCCCTGACCTTCCTTTCCTCCGCCCGCCACCGGCTCAACTTGACGGTGAAGCCCAACGTCATCGTGCATCGCGTCCTCTTCGACGGCAAGAAGGCTGTCGGCGCCCAGGTGGAAAGCGGGGGCGAGACGTTCACTGTCGAAGGCGAGGAAATCATCCTCTGCTCCGGAGCCATCGCATCGCCGCAGATATTGATACTTTCCGGCGTCGGCCCGGCGGCAACCTTGGACAAGTTCGGCATCCCTGTGGTGCTGGACGCTCCCGGCGTGGGCGGCAACCTGCGCGACCATCCCAACATCCGCGTTCCCATCGAGGTCAAGGACGATTTTCCTCTCAATCCGCAAGACCCGCGTACCCAAGTGGCCCTGCGCTACACCGCAACGGGGTCAGACCTGCGCAACGACATCCAGATTATGGCGTCGTCCTTCTCCTCTCCCATCTCCGGCGACCCGCTGGAGGCCGAGGGCATCCGCTTCACCTGCATCCTGGAGCTGGCCTACGGATCTGGCAACCTGACCATTACCTCCACCGACCCCAACGTGCAGCCGGAACTGAACTACAACTACTTTGCCGACGACCCCCGAGACCTGGCCCGGATGCGCGAGGCGGTGCGGCTGTGCGTATCTTTCCTCGACCATCCGGACTATGCCAATATCGTGAAGACGCTGCTAGAGCCAGCGCCCGCTGACCTGGAATCGGACGAGGCGCTGGACAACTGGCTGATGCGCAACGTCACTACCTCGCAGCACATCTCCGGCACCTGCAAGATGGGGCCGGACAGCGACCCGCTGGCCGTGGTGGACCAGCAATGCCGGGTCAAGGGGCTGGAAAACCTGCGCGTCATAGACGCCTCGGTAATGCCCGACTGCATCCGCGCCAACACCAACTGCACCACCATAATGATTGCCGAGCGGATGTCGGACATCATTAACGCCGGGTAGGGGTGGCGCCGCAGGGCCTGCCTGCCACTCCCTATCACACAACCCCCGCCTCTGGTAAAGTGAAGAGGCGGGGGTTGATTTGTTGATATATTCAGCGTCCCGCCAGGAGGTGGGATAAATGAACACTGTAACTTCCCCTTTACCCCAAAAGCTGCCCCCCGGCCCACGCGGCCTGCCGGTGTTCGGCTCTCTGCTGGAACTGCGCCACGACACCCATTTGGCCATAGACCGTCTGTCCCGGCGCTACGGCGACATCTGCCTATTGCGCTTCGGCAGCGTGCCAACGGTGATAATCAACGACCCGGAGTTGTTGCAAGAGGCCTTCGGCAAGACTGAACTGGCCGACCGCTGGGTCAGTGAAATTATGAATATCCTCAGCGAACAGAAAGACTTGGTGCTGGCTCCCTATGGTGAACACTGGCGGCGGATGCAACGCTTCGCCAACCGCGAACTGCTCAGCGCCCGCAACCTGAATACCGTGCGCGAGCGTTACATCGAGCGCGTGGTCAACAATCTGGTGGAGCGAATGGCCCAAATTGGCGACGCCGGCGAGACGGTTTCTCCTCCCCTGATGACAGCCGAAAGCAACTCAATTCTGATGTTCCGCGCTCTCTTCGGACGAGAAGAGGATGCTACCGAAGAATTTCTGCAACAGCGGGAAGGGTTGCTGAACTATATCAACTGGATTTTCGCCACCGCCACCGCCGCCAACCTGGCCGACTATATTCCTTGGCTGCGGTTCCTGCCCAACAACAGCGTCAAAGAAGCCACACGCCAATCGGAAATCGGCAAGACTATTATCAGCAGCCTAGTGGAAGCCGCCCGCAACCGCCCCGGCCTTGACCTGTCGGCCCCGGCCTGCCTGGTGGAAGTGATGCTGGCCCAAGCAGAAGCCGAGGAAATCAGCAGCGATATGATCAACCACCTGTGCTCTGACCTGCTAATTGCCGGCACCGACACTTCGGCGCAGACAGTCAACTGGTTCTTGCTGATAATAGCGAACCGCCCGGAAATTCAGGCCAAAGTTCATGAAGAGATGGATCGAGTCATCGGGCGCGACGCCCTGCCCACGGTGGACGACCGAACACGTCTGCCCTACACCTTTGCCTGCCTTGCCGAGTCCATGCGCTACCGCACCATCGGCCCCTTGGGATTACCGCACAAGGCTTCAGAAAACACCGAAATCGGCAGCTACCGGATTCCGGCCGGGGCGCAGGTTCTGGGCAACATCTACTCCATCCACCACGACCCGCGCTACTGGGATTCACCTCACGCATTCATCCCGGAGCGATTCCTGCCCCAGGCCGACGGCTCGCCGCCTGCGGCGCTGACCAGCAACGCCTTTATCCCCTTCGGCACGGGCCATCGCCGCTGCCCCGGCCGCCGCTTCGCCGAAACCACTGTCTGGCTCCACCTCACCAGGATGCTGCACCGCCTCCGCTTCGAGACCCCGGCAGGCGAGCCGCTGTCGGAAGATGAGGTGTTCGGTCTCGCCATCTCGCCCAAGCCCTACTCGCTGCGGGTGACCCGCCGCTGGTAGGATGAAACTTTCCGGCGTGTCGAGCGCGGGGAACTCTCAGGAGCTAGACGGCAACTGCCAAAGCCCTGGCGTTCTATGCAATCTCGGCGCTTATGCCTGCCCCAACTGCTCCAGCGCCCGGCGGTCCAGCATCATCTTGACCGGACTGATGGGGCGGAAGGTGCGCGACATTCGCACGTCGCCCGCCAGGCTTAGCAGCGTATAAGCGTCGTAGGGTTCCATACCCTTCTCACGCACCAAGAAGTCAACCATGCTGCGCACTGCGCCTTTCATCGCCGGGCCCAGCTCCTCACCGTAATACAGAGCAACAAAATAATCAGGCGTCATAGCCTGCGGACATTCGAGGCCCACACCCTTTTCGATAGTGACGCGGATGTGGCTGTCTGCGGAGCACTCCGCGCCGGTGCCGCCCACCGCGCCGTCCCCCACCACGGCGTGACAGTCGCCCATCGCCAGCAGACCGCCTTCGACGAATACCGGCAGCCATAGCGCGCTGCCCTCCACCAGCTCTTTGACGTCTATGTCGCCGCCGTAAGGCCCGCTGTCGCTGGCGGTAAGCTGCGGGTAAGTGGGCGTGGTGGCGACCAGGCCCATAGACGGATTCAGCGGCAGCCGGACGCCGCTGGGCAGAACGACATGGCCGTCCTCGATGGTCATCACCGTGGGATAGGCGCGGTCGAACTCCTGCTCCAAGAAGCCGCGCCCCGGCGAAACCATGTGGGCCGCGCCCTCGGACGCCCGGGGAGTGATGCTGATGAAGTCCACCCGCAGAGCGTCGCCCGGCTCCGCGCCGTTGACATAGATGGGGCCAATGGCCGGGCCTTTGAGCTGCTTCTCGTCCAGCACCTGCGGGTCGCGGATGCCCTCGAAAGCGTCCCAAGTCTCCACCATCAGCTCTTCGCCGGAGTCTATGGTGATAGCCGGCGGATTGGCCGGGTCAAGCACATATATTTTGTAGTCGCGGGTTAGCCGTTTCATAGCGGCCTCCTTTGAGGAGAAAGTTCCCCATTCAAAAGTTGGCAACGGGTGGTTATCTCTTACTAGCGCATTCTGTGATACCTTGGTGGGAGAAAGTTCCCCATTCAAGAGTCGGCAACGGGTGATGTTGCCGATGGCAACTCAACATATTATTTACCAGCCGCCGCTTCGCCACGGCGATGCAACTCTGGTCACTATCAAAGCCGATGTAGCCCCGCCCATTTGGTCCCGCCCATTTGGTAAGGTTTGACGAGTCAAAGAATAGGCTCAAACTTTGTCCGTAGGTTTCCAATCCGCCAGCCGTCCCCATTTGTCACTATTTTTCGCATCGCCGCGTTTGCTGAATACTACGCTCAAGCGCTGCGACCGATACGGTGCCGTTTCCCTTAACCAAGCTAAGGCGAGTATATTTGCCCAACGATTTCACAAATGCTCGATTGATGCCAGCCCAGTAATCTCCGGCGATTTTGCCAGGATGCAGAGCGGAGAACATCGTGCAACAGCCCAGAGGCCGTTATTTTTGATATTAAAGAGCCGCTCGCCGCTACCGCGCCAGCAGCTCCAGGCGGTAGCTAGCTCCGCTGTCCGGGTCGAGGTCTACGACGCAGACTGCGCCCTGCTCCGGGGCGCCAATGGGCCCGTAGGGGCAGCCGGAGTAGACTGCAGTGACGCCTCCGCGAGACACGTCGGCGTGGCGGTCCCAGTGGCCCAGAGCCAGGTAGTGGCAGTTCGACGCGGCAATGTCATCAGGGTAGATGGGCGACGAGCGCTGCTCCCGGTCGCCTTCTCCGTGGAAATGCCCGTGGGCCAAAGCCACCAGCCAGCGGCCCCCGGACGTCTGCGGCATACCGTGGAGCGGGCGGAAGTCTGGCGTGTGGGACAGCATGGCGCGGCCCCACACGTCCAGCCCCAAAGAGGGAAAGGCCAGCGTTTCGCCCGCCGGGTCGCGGAAAACACGCAGGTTGGGCGGCGCGGCGGAGAAGGGAGCGCGGCGGTATACCGAGGTCTTGTGGGCCAGGTCGTGATTGCCAGGCAGCACTATTACCGGCGCCTCCAGCCGCGCCATCTGCGCCACAAACCGCTCCAGGACGGCGTCGGAAACACGCTCGTTATCGAACACGTCGCCAGCCAGCAGCAACGCATCGCCGCTCAGCCGCTCCACCGCGCCCACCACCGACGCCAACACCTCCTCAGACCGCGGATGCCCGGACGGGTCGCCCAAATGAGTGTCGGAAGTGTGGATGAGGCGGAGTTTCTTCATAGTGTCTGGCCGCTCCTGTCTCCTTATGCTTGTGATTGCCGGGCTATTGGCGCTGGGATCCCCGGCTTCAGCTATCTCCAATCACCCCCCGGTTCCGCAAATCCGCAATCTGCTCCTGGGTATAGCCCTGTTCAGCCAACACCTCGGCATTGTGTTGGCCGAGCAACGGCGGCGGGCGGCGGATGGAGGCCGGAGAGTCGCTGAGCTTCAGCGGGGAGCCGGGGGTTTTCAGGTTTGGAACGTTGGGGTGCTCTATTTCAGCAATCATATTACGGGCGAGGATCTGTGGATTGGTCACCACTTCGGAAACGCGGTTGATCGGGCCGCAGGGAACGCCCGCCTGATTGATTAGAGACACCCAATAGTCTGTAGTTTTGTGCTTGAACACTTCCATTAGGATTCCGACGCATTCCTCTCGGTGGGCCACCCTATCGGTGTTGGTGACGAAGCGCGGGTCATCCAGCAGGTCCTCCCGCCCAATGCCCCGGCACATACGCTCCCACAGGCCCTGGTTGGCGCAGCCGAGAATGAAGTAGCCGTCGGAGGAAGCGAAGCTCTGGTACGGCACCAAGCTGGGGTGGCCGGAACCCATGCGCTCCGGGTCCTCGCCGGTGCCAAGGTAGCGGGTGGCGTGGTAGCTCAGGGCGGCCACCTGCCCGTCCAGCAGCGACGCCTCCACCCACTGGCCCTTGCCGGTTCGGTCGCGTTGGCGCAGCGCGGTCACTATCGTTCCGTAGGCCATCATCCCGGCAAACAGGTCAACCAGCGAGAAGCCCACGCGCAACGGCAACCCGTCGGGTTCGCCGGTAAGGTGCATCAGCCCGCTGTAGGCTTGGATAATCAGGTCGTAACCCGGCATATCGGACATCGGGCCGGTGCGCCCGTATCCGGAAATGGAGCAGTAGACGATGCCGGGATTGAGGTTGCGGATGTCGTCATAACCCAAGCCCATACGGTCCAGGGCGCCGGCGCGGAAGCTCTCAATCATCACGTCGGCATCAGCAGCCATGCGGCGCACCAGCTCCACGCCTTCCGGCTCCTTAAGGTTAACGGTTATGCTGCGCTTGTTGCGGTTGAAGGTGAGGAATTGCGTGCTTTCGCTATTCCAGAAGGGTGTCCAGTTGCGGGTCTCGTCGCCTTGGGACGGCTCTTCGATTTTCACCACGTCGGCCCCCATATCGCCCAGCAACATAGTGCAAAAGGGGCCGGCCAAAGTTCGGGTTATGTCAACAATCTTTATATCGTCCAGCGCAGCGGCCATGCGTCAGTTCTCCGGTAAGCATACTTGTAAGCCATTTCACAACCCGCCGATTATAGCACGGAGCGCGGCCCGGCCCAGCGATTGACCGGCAGGGGCGGGCGATGTTAGGTTGAAGGCATCGTATTACTGGAGCAGGACGGGTGATAAGCGGCAGCGAGACGCCAGGGGTGGTGGCGCTGGGCGGCATCAACATGGACCTGGTCACCTACTCAACGCGATTCCCGGAAGCAGGGGAAACGGTGGCCGGGGAGCGGTTTCTGACCTACCCAGGAGGGAAGGGCGCGAATCAGGCGGTGGCGGCGGCGCGCATGAGGGCGAGAACCGCCATGGTGGGCCGCGTCGGCGATGACCTGTTTGGCCCGCAACTGCTGGAGGGATTGCGGGCCGCAGGGGTTGACGTTTCCCGCGTCGCGGTCGCGCCAGGAGAGACCTCCGGCATCGCCGCCATCAGCATAAACGGGGCGGCGCAGAACCGCATCGTCCAGGTTCTGGGAGCCAACTCGACCTGTGGCGTAGCGGAGGCGGACAGCGCCATCGAAGCCCTGAAAAACGCTTCGGCGCTGATCTTGCAGTTGGAAGCGCCACCCGGCGTTTCCTTGATTGCGGCGCGGGCGGCGGCGGCCGCGGGCAAAATGGTCATTCTCGACCCCGGCCCGGTACGGCCTTTTCCGGAAGAATTTTACAGCCTTTGCAGCATCGTCACCCCCAACGAGACCGAGGCCGAGGCGCTGGTGGGTTTCAGCGTTGACGGCCCGCAGGCGGCAGCGCGAGCGGCAGACGCCCTGCTGACTCGCGGCGCGAACGCAGCAGTGGTCAAACTGGGCAGACAGGGAGCCTATTACGCATCGGCGCAGTCATCTGGCTTTCAACCCGCCTTCCCCGTGGCGGCGGTGGACACCGTGGCCGCAGGTGATGCCTTCAACGGCGCGCTGGCCGTCTGCCTGGCCGAGGGTATGCCGCTGCCCGATGCCGTGCGCGTCGCCTGCGCCGCCGGAGCGCTGGCGGTCACCACCACAGGGGCGCAGGACTCGATGCCAACGCGAGCGGCAGTGGAGGCGCTGCTGGCCGGGAAGTGATGGCGCATGACCGTGCATCCACGGTTTCAGTTCCCTTTTCGCCAGAGCCGCACCGCCGCCAGCGCGACGCTTACGGCAAGCCAGCACAGCGACATCAAGGCGAAGCCCCACCAGTAGAGCGCAATCTTGACTTCTAAAGCGATGCCCAGCAAAGTCATCGCCGTCAGCAGCGCCGTCAACATTGTGGACGCCCGCGTCAATGCACGCGCTACCTTGCCGGCTGAACCCAGACGCAACCCCAGCCTAATGAGAGACATACCCAGCGTCAAGAAAGTGATGCTGGCAGCCGTCTTCCAGTATTCATTGGAGTCCGGCGTTGTCCACAGCCCGACCAGAAGGAGCAATAGCGCCAACGTGGCGAAGCCGGGGATTGTCGCGTACAGCCACCGACTTACCCTGTCATTGGGAGCGCCGGTAGCTGTCAGTGTGGACAGGAAGTACCCCGACACCATCAACGCAGTCAGCAGTAGTCTCCCCCTCGTCTTGGTATACTCCAGCGTGCCTGCCATAAACGCCAGGACTGCCAGCGCCGCCAGCAGCGACAGGAGCATCGCAGAGGCGTGGGTGTAGGGGTGGCCCAACCAGCCAGGGAGTTTCATGCCCGTCTCAGGGCAGGCCCTGATTTCAATACAGCAAACATAGCGAAACAGCAGACATAGCGAATTTCATTATAATCGCAACCTGCATAATTGCAGCCCGCAATTCCGTCGGCCGGCGAGGGTTGAATGACTTCACCTCAGGACAAGTTCTGCGCTTCCTGCGCCACTCCTTTGGAGCAGCGGGAGATATTCGGGGTGGAGCGCCCTGCCTGCCCTCAGTGCGGGCGGGTAGTGTTCCACGATCCGAAGGTGGCTGCCGTCTGCGTCATCGCCCGGGATGGCGAGGTGTTGATGATTCGCCGGGGCACCGACTCGGGTTACGGCCTCTGGAGCCTGCCGGGCGGCTTCGTAGACCGGGGTGAGGTGGTGGAGTCGGCGGCGGCCCGGGAGGCTTGGGAGGAGACCGGGCTAGAAGTGGTAGTGGAAGACCTGCTTGGGCTGTTCTCCCGGCCCGGTGACCCGGTCATCGTAGCCGCCTTCACAGCCCGCGAGACCGGCGGGTGGCTGGAGCCGGGGCCGGAGGCGCTGGAGACCGCTTTCTTCTCGCCGGGTGCGCTCCCTGATTTGGCATTTACCCGCGACACGGAGATACTGGCGCGCTGGCAGGCTACCCGGAACTAAATAACCCGGTCAACAGGAACTCGCCCTTGCTGTCCAGACTAACCCGCCTGCTGATTGACTTGGTATTCCCCATCCACTGCGCGGGTTGCGGGCGTGAGGACGGCATCATCTGTGACCGGTGCGTTGACGGGCTGGAACGTCTGGCGCCTCCCTACTGCCAGGTCTGCGCCGCCCCCGGCATAAGCGGTCTTTGCCGTTGGTGCAGCCAGTTTCCTAGGGAGTTCGACTCCCTCCGCTCGCCCTTCAGGTTCGACGGGCCGGTACGGGATGCCATACACCGACTGAAATACAAAGGCGAGCGGGCATCGGCCGGGCCACTGGCCGGGTTGATGACGGCGTACCTGGAACGCAACCCAGCGTCGGTGGACGCGCTGGTTCCCACCCCACTGCACCCGCGCCGCCTGCGCAACCGGGGCTACAATCAGTCGGCGCTGCTGGCCCGCGAAATAGGCGAATGCCTGAATCTGCCGGTGCGGGAAAATCTGCTAGTCCGCGTCAGGAACGCGCGTCCACAGGTGGAAACACAGTCGCAACAGGAACGGCGCCAGAATGTGGCCGACAACTTCGAGTGCCGGGCCAATGCCACGGGCCTGACTGCGCTGCTGATTGACGACGTGGCGACTACGGGCAGCACCCTATCGGAGTGCGCCTTGGCTCTGAAGGACGCCGGGGCGGTTAGGGTTCACGCTCTGACGCTGGCGCGAGAGGGGTAGGGCGCGCGCCGTTCTATGCGCCTTCTACTTTACTATATGCCTTCTATAAGGACCGTAAGGATCGTCTTGCTTCACGATTTCACTCTACCTATCCCTTGAGAGAGAGGACCTTGGATTTGTGCCTGAATCGAACTGGAATTGACAAGGCAGTGCGTGTCTGCTGAAATTGGGCCATCATCGGACAAAATGGCAGGTATGAAGGAGAACGTTATGGCAGGAAAGACTTTGATCTACGTCGGCGCAGAGGCCGACGGTCTCTATCGCAAAGAAGCGGGCGACTCCCGCTGGGAAAAACTGGCCAAAGGTATGCCGCCTTCCCCGCAGGTGCGCGAAATTTTGGTGCATCCCAACAACTCCAGCACCATCTTCGTAGGCACCCAGCGCGGTATTTACCGGTCGAAGGACGGGGGCGACAGCTTCGAGCGCATGAATATGACCGAGGGCCGCATCGTCTGGTCAATCAAGTTCCATCCCCACGACTCCAACATTATGTTCTTGGGAACCGAAGGCAGCGAGATATTCAAGAGCGTAGACGGCGGGGAGAATTGGGAGTATCTGTCCACCATCGCCAACCCTGACGCGGTGCAGATGGCCTTCGCCACGCGCATCTTGGGCATCGGCATCGAAAGCGGCGACACCAACCAGATGTATGCCGCGCTGGAAGTGGGCGGCGCAGCCCACAGCTCCGACGGCGGCAAGACCTGGAGCATCGTCAACAACGTGTTTGACGGCAACGTTGACCTGATGGACCTGCACGGCGTAACCGTCGGATCCAACGAGCAGGTCTTCATTTCTAACCGTACCGGCGTCTGGCGCACCCGCGACCGCGGCCAGACTTGGGACGACCTGCAGTTCGAGAACTTCTCGAACATACGCTACTCCCGCGGCGTCGAGGTCTCTCCCGTCGACCCCAGCACCCTCTACGCCTGCGTAGGGCTGAACTTCGGCAGCGAGGAGGGCGGGGTGATGCGCTCCACCGACGCCGGCGACTCTTGGAGCCGTTTCGACCAGGGCATCGAGCCGCTCAGCACCACCTTCGGCATCGCCGTAAACGACCGCGCCCCGGAGCAGGTATATTTCTGCACCCGCAAGGGTCAGGTCTTCGGCACCCACGATGGCGGCGCCACCTGGCAGGGCCACGACCTCCCAGAGATGGCCGCCAACGTAAAGGCCATCGCCTGCACCTCGGCCTAAGTGATCACCACAGCCAATCCAGACATCGTGGCCGCAGCCCAGGCGCTGCGGCCACAAATAGTTGCGGCGCGGAACGAACTGGACGAATCCCGGCGGCTGCCCCCGGGCTTAGTGTCGGCGATGGACGCCGCCGGGTTTTTTCGCGCCTATATGCCCCACTCCCTGGGCGGCCTGGAACTGGACCCGCTATCAGCCTTCCGGGTAGTGGAGCAGCTCTCCATCGCCGACGGGTCGGTCGGGTGGTACTGCTTCATTGCGGGGGCCATTGCCCTATATTCCGGCTGGCTGGATACTCCGGTGGCTCGGGATATGTTCGGCGACCCACCCACGCTGCGGGGCGCGGGTTCATTCCGTCCTTTGGGTACGGCGCGGCAAACCGATGGCGGCTACATGGTCACCGGGCAGTGGGACTTCGCCAGCGGCTCCCTTCACGCCAACTGGCTGTTCCTGAACTGCGTCGTAGCCGACAAAACCGGCCCCCGGTATAACACCGGGGGACCAACTGCCGGCTTGCCGGAACTGCGGATGGTGTCGGTTCCCATCGAGGCGGCCAGCATCATAGACAACTGGGCCGTTATCGGGCTTCACGGCACCGGCAGCAACGACGTTGCCGTCGAGGGCTTGTTCGTGCGGGACAATCACACCTTCGCCCTTACAGACCAGCCGGTGGACGCCGGGCCGCTATGTTCCTTCCGCACGGCTATGGCGACAACTTTCACGCCACTGGCGGGCAACACCCTGGGAATGGCGCGGGGGGCGATGGATGCCTTCATGGATTTGGCCGGGGCCAAAGCCACTACCATGAATATGTCTCTGTTGCGAGACCGTCCGGCGGTGCAGCTAGCGGCAGGGCAAGCCGAGGCTATCATCAGCGGCGCCAGGGCCTATGTCCTAGACGCGGTGGGGCGGATGTGGGAAGCCGTGCTGTCAGGAAAACCAGACATAGACGAGGAAGTGTTGCAGGCCCGACTGTCCATAACCCATGCCGTCCACGAATCGGCGCGGGCCATAGATATGCTGTACCACATTTCCGGCACCAACGCCGTCCGGCGCGGCAACTTGCTGGAACGCTACTTCCGCGACATCCACGCCGCTATGATGCACGCCGGCGGTCTCCTCGCCAACTTCGAGCAGGGCGGCCGGGCCCGGCTCGACCTGCCGCCGGGCGCGCCGGGGTGGTAGCGGAGGCGGAGGCGGAGGCTTACGCTATTGGAGCGCCCCGATTCCCAAAGGATGCCAGTGTTATTCCTGCCGAGCCGAGCCGGCCGGCGGTGGTATATGAAAAATGATGCCACCGTCCGTATGCGAATGGGAAACGAGGGCATCAGTAAGCCGCCGGATTTCCGCCAACGTTTCCGCGTGCTGGGCATCAGAACGTTCCCTAAGCTCTCTGTATTGAGCCTCGGAACGTTCCAGCACCTCTTTGTGCTGGGTCTCCGAGCGTTCCTTAAGCTCTTTGTATTGAGCGTCCGAGCGTTCCCTAAGCTCTTTGTATTGAGCGTCCGAGCGTTCCCTAAGCTCTTTGTATTGAACGTCCGAGCGTTCCCTAAGCTCTTTGTATTGAATGTCCGAGCGTTCCTTAAGCTCTTTATATTGAGCCTCGGAGCGTTCCCGAGACTCAGCGTGCTGGGCATCGGCCCGTTCTCGTCCGGCTTTTACTTCGGACTCCAAGCGCCCCAGTCGGAGATAGACTGGGGCAGCCAGACTTATCACCGCAACCAGAGCGACAGCCAGAGAAGCGAAAGCGGCAATCGTAGGGGCGTCCATAGTTAGCATCGCTCCGTCATTGGTGTACTGCGCCTGCTTCGCAATTATCTCTAAGGCCGCACCCAAGTCTCAGACCAGGCCAGGCAGGCGGTGCTGCTTTGCCTTTCGCCGCGCATTTCTAGGGCTACCTCGCCGTCGGCGTCATCGCCGTTGACGGTTACTCGTCCGGCGCTGGCCGGTATGAAGCAACTATACACGCCGTGGGGTCGTCCTGGGGCGCTGCCTGCCGGGACGGTGAGCATAAACGGCGCCAGGAAGTCGTGCCAGGTCAGCGTGATTTGGTCGTCGTCGTTTTCGATGGTCTCCGTCCAGTAGGTATAAGTATCGCCCTTCCGGTTAAACTCGGCGTCTATAACCTGGAGGGACTGGTCGGCGAACTCCGGGAACAGCAGGCTTTCGATTTCTTCCTGCAGCCATCGGGCCAGGGCGATGTTGTCGGCGTAAACGCGGACGCCTTCCACCAGTTCGCTCTTCAGAAACAGCACGTGTCCCGCGCCGCTTGGTGAGTACAGGACACGCCAGTGGCTGGCGCGGGTGGTTTGCTCACCGTTTTCCACCAGGCGGATGAAGGAATTTTCGCCGGTAAGCCGGACGCTATTGGGGTCAACGGGGTTTGCCGAGGTCATTATCGGCCTCCTTTGCCTTCACGGTTCAGTTAGAGCCTGGGCTTCTTTCTGGAGAAGAAATCCCGAGTGTACAGTTTCCCCCGCACCTGCGCCTTGGATACGTAGACAGAAGCGGACACGGCCAAAGCAATGTTCAGTCCAACCATGGAAAGCCCGGCCCAGTCATGGCCGACAATAATCAGATACAGGGCGCTGACAGCAAGCAGCAAAGACAGCATAAAGCCGACAACCATGCCCATGTAACCTTGCTTGCCTCTCTGCTTGAGTAACTCGATCTCGGCCTTGCCGTCATGGTCGAGCCTATCGGAGGCCATGCTCATAATTCTGTCGCAAGCCCCTGGCACTGCTTCTTCGTATCGCAGAATTACTTCGTGAGTGGACAGGGATCCCAACAGAACATCAGCGACGGCGAAAGAACGGCGGGGCAGCATCGGGTCTTCTGATAGACTGCGTGATTCCTCAGCCTCGAAAGTGGCTATGGCGTCACGGATGTACCAATCAACTATTCGCTCGCTCCATTCCTTGTCTTTCCCACGCTCCGGCTTGGGTTCGGGTTGGGGCTTGCCCCATCTCTTTCTCAGTTCGAGAAGAGCGCCCCAGTCAAAGACGCGCACCATTCCTTCCAGGAAGGCGAGAGCCGGAGTAGTGCGATTGTAGTATATGTGATACATCCCCTTGGTTCCTGTCTCCCGCTCAGTGATGGTCTATTGTACTCCGGCACAGACAACGCGCAACGCCGTCCGTTCAGGAGCGGACGGCGTTGCCATATTCTTGGAAAGCTCTTCAGGAATTACTCGTCTTTCGAGGGGAACCAGTCCTGCTTCCAAGGGAAATCGCCCTCGGCGGAGTCGAAGGCGGGCAGGCCCTGTTCGATGCGCTCGCGGTAGGGGCTGGTGATGGGCTCGCGGTAGGGGTATATGCCGCCCTCGTAGACCTCAGGGCCTTTCTTGAAGTGCCTGGCCTCTTCCAGCGTTTCGATGAACGGGGCGTTCATATCGTAGAGCTGGTCTGCAGTCTTGGGGCGGGGGCCGGCCTTGGAGACATGGCCGTAGAGTTCACGGCCGATGATGCGCTCGGCAGTCCATACGCAGTCAATTAGCTTGTCTACGTCCACGCCGGTTTCAATGCCCATATCCTCCATCATGTGGAGCAAGTCTTCCGTGGGGGCCATTCCGGTGGCGCGTCCGTTGCCGCAGTAGGGGCAGCCGCCGAACCCGCCGATGGTGCCGTCCAGCTCCAGCGTGTCGTCGGGGCCGAGGGTGCGCATAGCGGCGTAGGCCGAGGCGATAGCCATATTGCGGCCGTTGTGCAGGTGCAGGCGGAAGTGGTCAATCTCCGGCCAGCGCTCTTTTACCCGGTAGAGGCTCTCTTCGACCTTGGCTGGGGTGCAGTGGCTCATCGGATCACCCATGGAGACGCTGCGGACGTTGATGCCCACCTCATCCCACATATTGTGTTCCTTTTCCAGCAGGGTCATCAGGCTATCCACCGGAAACTCGCCGAGGAAGTTGGAGCCCCAACTGGCGTTGCAGCCGATGCCCGCTTCCTTGATATTAAGTTCCTGGGCCTGGGCCACTATCTGAGGCCAACGCTCCATTTCCTGCATCTGGGTTCGGTTGGTGTTGCGGCGGGTGAACACGTCGCACATATGGCAGCTAAGACGCGGGTAGGAATCGCGCTCGATGGTCAGGGGGGGCGAGTAGGCGCGGGCGCGCTCTACGCCGCGGGAGTTCAGGGCCAGCGCGGTGTAGGTGACGCCGGGCTTGGGGGTGAAACGGGTAACGATTTCGTCAATGCGCTCCATCTGAGGGGTCCACTTGGGGCTAACGAAAGAGCCGACGACGATATTTCTCAGGCCAGTTTCGGAAAGCTGGTCGAGGAGCTCAATTTTATCGTCAACGGCGATGTTGGCGTCCTCAATCTGCATCCCCTCACGCATACCCTCTTCTTTGTAGGTGACCTTCGGGTAGCTGGGCATTTCGGGGCCTCCTTAATGAGCAGCAATTTATCAATCTAGGTTGGGCGATTGTAGAGTTGGCCCGGCGCGGCTGTCAATCGCGGCGTCCGCCCTATGCCGCTCCGGGCGTTGATTGTGTCGAACTCGCTCTCAATAGAGCGGCAGGCTTCCAGAACCTGGCTGGTCTAACGGGATTCAGCAGGACTCGAAAGCCCAGGCGATTCTGGCCGCCGCAGCCGCAAAGCAAAGAGCCCGGGGCTATGCGCTCGCTCCGTCCTCATCTCCGCAAGGAGTGGAAAACCGAGGCGGTCAGGCTTATTGCTGCGGCCCCCAAACGTAGTCTTTGGCGTCCGCGTGGCAGTTCTGGCAGCCCTCTACCTTGCCTTCTTTTTGCACCGCGTCATCGGCTCCGACCTTGAGCCAGAACCAGTCGTTATGGTCGGAATTGTAGCCCGATTTCTTGTACATCACGGTGTCGGCGTCGTGAGTGCCATCTGGCATATAGTTTTCCTTGACGATAATAGCGCCAGACGGCATCGTCTCGTCAGCTTCCAGGGCCTCGAAGGCCGGCCCGTTAAGATAGGTGGTCAAAAGCATACCGTGAGGGTCGGTGCCCTGATACTGCTTGTCTACGCCGGGCCACAGTTTCCAATCATCATTATTTCGGTAGTCCACTTCTTCTAGGTAGGCTGTCACCGAAGCAGCCGTAGTGCCGGGCAGTTCCGGTTCATCTGAGCCACAGGCCACAAGAACTAAAACGGAGCTCAAAATTCCCAGCGCCAACAGCCAGAAGAACTTCCGATGTATGGGCATAGTGACTCCTTTTGACAAATGTGCCGGGTTGGAATTGCCGCCCCACAGTTTACTATAATTCCGGACTAGGTTGGCGATATGCAGCGGTCAATCCGGGGCAAGTGCCGCAGGCCGCCCTTCATCTTTTTCCTGATTCGGTTGACACCCCCCTTCTCAGATCCTATAATTCCGGCAATCTAGCCTTCTCTATTCTACAATTGGAGTGGGTTGGAGATTTACAAACGGGTGTTTTGGGCACGTAGGGGAGCTCGGTTGAGCCGGGCTGAGAGGGCGGCCGTATGCCGCCGACCCTTGCGAACCTGACCTGGGTAATGCCAGCGTAGGGAAGCGGCGCTTTTAGTGCAGAGGAGTCACAGACCGCCAGCCTACCGTTGGCGGCTTTGTTTTTATCTAAACCTTCGCCATCCGTAACCTTTGCCGCGCTATGCGGCGCCGGCCTTTGCGGACTGAGCCTTTATTTGGGAGGAGCGCCGTGGTTCAAACGGAATACACCAGCCAGTTTCAGGGTAAATCCCAATTTCCGGCCAGCGAGAAAGTCTACAAAGAAGGTTCGCAGCCTTCCGTCCGTGTGCCTTTCCGCCAGGTGACGCTTACCCCAACCAGCGGACGCTTCGGGCAGGAAGGCAACCCGCCGCTGCCCATCTATGACACCAGCGGCCCCTACACCGACGCTGGCGCATTTCTCGACCTGCGCCAAGGCCTGCCTGCGTTGCGGCGCGAGTGGATTATGGCGCGGGGCGATGTGGAGGAATACGACGGATATGGAGTGCCGCTGCGGGGCAAAAACGTGGCCCAACCCTTTCCCGGTCTGACCCGCAAGCCGCTGCAGGGCAAGGACGGCAAGGCCCCTACCCAAATGCGCTACGCCCGCGAGGGCATTGTCACGCCGGAAATGGAGTTCATCGGCATCCGCGAGGGCATAGACCCGGAGTACGTCCGCCAGGAAGTGGCCCGGGGGCGCGCCATCATCCCGTCCAACATCAACCACCCGGAAAGCGAGCCGATGATTATCGGGCGCAATTTCCTGGTCAAGGTCAACGCCAACATCGGCAACTCGGCCATCACTTCCTCCATTGAAGAGGAAGTGGAAAAGATGTTGTGGGCCACCCGCTGGGGGGCCGACACGGTGATGGACCTGTCCACCGGCCGCGACATCCACACCACCCGAGAGTGGATACTGCGCAACTCGCCGGTTCCCATCGGAACGGTGCCCATCTACCAAGCGTTGGAAAAGGTGGGAGACAACCCCGAGGAACTGACCTGGGAACTCTATCGCGACACCCTCATAGAGCAGGCCGAGCAGGGCGTGGATTACTTCACAATCCACGCCGGCGTACTGCTGCGGTACGTGCCGCTGACCGCCAACCGCATTACCGGCATCGTATCTCGGGGCGGCTCGATTATGGCCGGCTGGTGCCTGGCGCACCACGAAGAAAATTTCCTCTACACCCACTTCGAGGAAATCTGCGAAATCCTTCGGGCCTATGACATCTCCTTCTCGCTGGGTGACGGCCTGCGCCCCGGCTGCGTGGCCGACGCCAACGATGAGGCGCAGTTCGGTGAGCTGCAAACCTTGGGTGAACTGACCAAGATTGCGTGGGATCACGACGTTCAGGTGATGATTGAGGGGCCGGGCCACGTGCCGATGCACAAAATCAAGGAGAACATGGACCTCCAGTTGGAAGTGTGTCACGAGGCCCCCTTCTACACCCTGGGGCCACTGGTCACCGACATCGCCCCAGCCTATGACCACATCACCTCCGGCATCGGCGCGGCGATGATTGGGATGTATGGCACCGCCATGCTGTGCTACGTTACGCCCAAGGAACACTTGGGGCTGCCCCACCGGGAGGACGTGAAGACCGGCGTCATCACCTATAAAATTGCAGCCCACGCCGCCGACGTGGCGAAGGGCCACCCCATGGCCCAGCAGTGGGACGACGCGCTGTCTAAGGCCAGGTTCGAGTTCCGCTGGGAAGACCAGTTCAACCTGGCGCTGGATCCGGACACGGCCCGCGATTACCACGACGAAACGCTGCCGGCGCAGGGGGCCAAGGTGGCTCACTTCTGCTCCATGTGCGGCCCCAAGTTCTGCGCTATGAAGATTACGCAGGATGTGCGCGAGTATGCCAAGAACCAGGGCGTCTCAGTGGAGACGGCCTTCGACAAGGGTATGGAGGAAAAGTCTCGCGAGTTTCGGGAATCCGGGAGCAAGATTTACCAGAAAGCATAAGAATTCGCAGACAACCAGCCAAGCGCAGTACAAGGGCGATTTGCAAATCGCCCTTGTATTGTTAAAGATATAATCGAAGTAATGACGGAGGCCGGTTAATGGCAATTTATTTTTTGTTGGGCAAGCTGAGCCATGAGGGGCAGCAGATGTTGCACAACAACCCTGACATGGTAGCCGAAACCGCAGCTTCCACAAACGTCGAGGGGGCGCAAATCCTGGGCCAGTACGCCGTCTTGGGCAGCTATGATTTCATCACTATGGTACAAGCCGAAGAAAACGAGCCGGTGGCCCGACTGTCCCAGGAACTGGGCGTGCGCACCGGGCTGCACTTCGAGACCCTGGCTGGGGTGACTGTCGGATTCCTGGCCGAGAACGACTCCCCCGGCGGCGTACCGGACGAAACGGCAGTGGAGCTGGAAAGTGGAGCCGACGGGTAAGGCTATCGGCTGCCGGCTAAATCCCGCCCACTAACTGTGTGGGCTAACCTCGATAAATTCGCCCGCGCAGGGAGCGCAGGAGACTGCGTTTACCGGCCTGCGAAATTGCGGCGGCAAGGGTTAACTGGCAATCTCGAAAGCCTTTAGCAGGAAACCCCAAGCGCGCATTTCCTAAATCAGGGCGGCGGGAATTATCCGGCAAGGGGCGGCGACGAAGGTTTTTCGTGGGGCCATATATGAACCGGGAGACGCGAAAGATTTACAGTTCTTTGTGGAAAACGTTTCACGTTGAGTGAATACTACAAAGGCATTGCAGGTTCAATGAGATTAGGGAAAGGTTTGGCAAACTCGAGGAATCTATCAAAACCATATAGCCGCCGGGGGCCAATAATGCCGCAAAACACCAAGCCTAAGGCTATGACGTCCGCTCCAGAGTCTGGAAGGGCTGGGGACTGACGAATGATGCCGCAAAACACCAGGCCTAAGGCTATGACCATCGCCGGTTCCGACTCCGGGGGCGGCGCGGGCATCCAGGCCGACTTGAAGACCTTTGCCGCGCTGGGGGTGTATGGCACGTCGGCGCTCACGGCGATTACGGCGCAGAACACCATCGCGGTCACCGATGTCCACGAAATACCGGTCTCGACCATCACCGCCCAGATTGACGCCGTTCTCGCCGATATTGGCGCCGACGCGGTCAAGACCGGAATGCTGTCCAGCATCGCTATCATCGAGTGCGTCACCGACTCGCTGCAACGCCATGCCGGTATGCCCGGAGTGTCGCGGCTTGTAGTGGACCCGGTGATGGTTGCCAAGAGCGGCGACTCGTTGTTGCGGCAGGAAGCGGTATCCGCCCTGGCGGAGCAGCTAATACCACTGGCCGCGGTGGTGACGCCCAACATCCCGGAAGCCGAGACGCTGACCGGCCTCAGCATAACCGGGGGCGAAGGCATAACCGAGGCAGCCCGGCGCATCGCGGGCATGGGCGCGCGGGCCGTGGTAATCAAGGGCGGGCACCGCGATGGCCCGGCCACCGATTTGTACTACGACGGTTCAACTTTCCGCGAGTTCACTGCCCGGCGGTTCGACACTCCCAATACCCACGGCACCGGGTGCACCTTTGCCTCGGCGGTAGCCGCCGGCCTGGCGCAAGGCTTGGACGCCGAAGATGCAGTGGGGCAGGCCAAGGAGTTCGTAACTGAAGCCATACGCGCTTCGTTCCAGATTGGGGGCGGACACGGGCCGCTGAACCACTTTTGGGCTGCGGAGCGTAGCTAGAACGATCGCAAGATTATTGTCTGAGTCGGTATCTTTCAATCCCGGAGGATCTGATAACCTGGAAAGTCCCAATTCAGACTATTACCCCCGGCAAAGGTTTTGCAATCGCCTTGGGATTGGAGCGGGGGATGGGGTAGGCGACACTCACCGGACATAATGGCGCAAATCAACGAAAAGGCGTGCTGCTGGAATGACAACGGCAAAGAAAAAGCTGCTGACCGCCGATGACCTGCTGGAATTATATGGCAAAGGGGTCAAGGGGGAGCTAATTCGGGGCGTACTCTACGAAACTGTGTCTGCTAGTGGAAAACATGGCGAAATTGCCGGTAATTTCATCATCGGATTGGGAGCATTCGTAAAGCCCAGGAAGCTGGGCCGAATATTCGGCTCAGACGCGGGAGTCCGGCTGGAGCGAAACCTGGATACAGTCCGGGAGCCGGACGTGGGGTTTATATCGGCAGCCAAAATGCCGCCGGAGATGGAGGCCAACAGCTATTACGAAGTTGTGCCTGACCTGGTAGTCGAAATTGTTTCCCCAGGCGACACGCGTAGGGAGGTATTCGACAAGGCCCAGATGTGGCTGCGCTTTGGCGTAAGCCTTGTGTGGGTAGCAGACCCGGAAACCCGAACCGTGGATGTCTATTGTCTCGATGCTCCATCCATAACGCTCTCCGAAAGCGGCTCTTTGGACGGCGCTCCCGTTCTGCCCGGCTTCACCCTGCCGGTGCGAGAGGTGTTCGCCTAAAGGCGGCCTTATTCCAGCGGGCTGCTTAATTCTGCGGAACCTCAGGCGCGGGTTTCGCATCCGCACTGTTGCGTTATAATGAGCATAGCCGTCCCGGATATGATATGCAGGCGCCGCTAACTCCAACCTTTGCTCTGATGGTCATTGCCTTATGTTCAGCCCTGTTTCCAGCCGTGTGAGCTTCCCCGAACTGGACGCCCAAGTTCTGCGACAATGGAAGGAGCGCGATGTTTTCCGCCGGGCCGGGGCGGAGCGGGAAGGCGCGCCGCGCTTTATGCTCTATGATGGGCCTCCCACGGCCAACGGCAGCCCCGGCATTCATCACGTGCTGGCCCGCATCTTTAAGGATGTCATCTGCCGCTACCGCACCATGAAGGGCTATCAGGTGCTGCGCAAGGGCGGCTGGGACACGCACGGACTGCCGGTGGAACTGGGTGTCGAGCAGGAACTGGGCCTTACCAGCAAGCGAGACATCGAAGAATATGGCATCGAAGAGTTCAACCGGAAATGCCGCGAAAGCGTCTTTCGTTATGTGAAAGAGTGGGAGGAAATGACCGACCGCATCGGCTTCTGGGTGGATATGGACGATCCGTATGTCACACTGGAAAACGATTACATCGAATCCGGCTGGTGGATTCTCAAGTCGCTGTGGGACAAGGGGCTGCTCTATCTGGGACTTCGGGGAACTCCCCACTGCCCGCGCTGCGTAACCAGCCTCAGCTCTCACGAACTGGCCTTGGGCTACCAGGAAGACACCCCCGATCCGTCGGTGTTCGTGAAGTTCCGGGTGAAATCCGCGGGAGACCAGTCATCCATCCCTGACGCCCTGAACCCAGGGGACACCCCAGCCTATTTCCTCGCCTGGACCACCACGCCGTGGACGCTGCCGGGCAATACCGCCTTGGCCGTGGATGCTGACGCGGAGTATTCCGTGGTCGAACTAGAAGGAGACAGCGGCAAGGAGCGGCTGGCGCTGGCCTCGGCGCTGGTGGAAGCCAACATCCGGCAGGAACATACTGTGGTTGCAACCATGCCAGGCAAAGAACTGGAGGGGATTGCCTACTCGCCGCTGTATGAGCCGAAACAATACGGCTCAAGGGTTGAACAGTTTAGAAACGGCTTGCTGTTCACGCGCGATCATACCCCGCTGGAACTGCATCCCAAGGTAGTTGCCGCCGATTTCGTATCGATGGAAGACGGAACCGGCATCGTCCACATCGCCCCGGCCTTCGGTGATGAAGACCTGGGGCTGGGCCGTGAGAAAGGGCTGAACTTCGTTCAGCCGGTGGACTTGCAGGGCGTCATCACCGGCGAGTACCCCTTTGCGGGCAAGTTTGTCAAGGACGCCGACCCGGAAATCATAAACGACCTCAAGGAGCGCGGGCTGTTGCATCACCACGATGTATACCGCCACACCTACCCTTTCTGCTGGCGGTGTGATACGCCGTTGCTCTATTACGCCAAGAGTTCGTGGTACATCCGCACTTCGGCATTGAAGGACGCCCTGGTTGACGGCAATAGCCGCATCAACTGGTATCCCGACCACATCAAGGAGGGTCGTTTCGGGGAATGGCTACGCAACAACGTGGATTGGGCCATCTCCCGCGAGCGCTATTGGGGAACGCCCATCCCCATCTGGCATTGCCGCAGTTGCAACAACCAGGTCTGCATCGGCGGGCGCGACGAGTTGAAGGAAAGACTGGGAACGAAAGCTGATGTAGTAGACGGTCTGGACCTGCATCGCCCTTATGTGGACAAAGTGACATTTCCCTGCGATCAGTGCGGCCACGTGATGTCACGCATCCCGGAGGTGATGGACTGCTGGTTCGACTCCGGCGCGATGCCCTTCGCCCAGTCGCACTACCCCTTTGAGAATTCGGATATGGAAAATGATGGGCTGTTTCCTGCCGACTATATCTGCGAGGCGGTAGACCAGACGCGCGGCTGGTTTTACAGCCTGCACGCGCTGTCTACGCTGCTGAAAGGCGGGCCTTCGTATAAGAACGTCATCTGCCTGGGGCTGATCCTGGACGAGCGCGGGCGCAAGATGAGCAAACGGGTGGGCAACGTGGTGGAGCCGCTGCCGCTGCTGGATGAACACGGGGCCGACGCCCTGCGCTGGTATCTGTTCACTGCATCCCAACCCGGCGAGGCTCGGCGCTTCTCCTCGCGGCTGGTTAATCAGACACTGCGCCAGATGTTGCTGACTTTGTGGAACATCTACTCCTTCTTCACCGGCTACGCCGCCATTGACAAGTTCGAGCCGTCGCAGAAACCCGCCGACTGGAAGCCGGAGAACGAGCTGGACCGCTGGGTGCTGTCGGAGCTCAACGAACTGGTGGCGGAAGTTGACCGGTGCATGGAGAGCTACGACCCCACCAACGCAGGGAGGCGCATCCAAGAGTTTGTTGACCGGCTGTCCAACTGGTATGTGCGCCGCAGCCGCCGCCGCTTCTGGCGCAACGAGGAGGGTTTTTCTTCTTACGGGAGCGGGGACAAGCTGTCGGGCTATATTACTCTGCACACCTGCCTGGTAACCGTAGCCAAGCTGATGGCCCCCCTCGCTCCCTTCGTGTCTGAGGAAATTTATCAAAATCTTGTGTGTTCAGTAGACCAGGACGCCCCGGACAGCGTTCACTTGGCCGATTTCCCGGTGGCGGATATGTCGCTGGTGGACGAAGGGCTGATGGAAGCGACGCGGCTGGCGGTGCGCATTTCCAGCATGGGACGCGCCGCCCGCTCACGGGCCGGCCTGAAGGTGCGCCAGCCCTTGGACTCGGCGGCAATCAGGACGCGGGCGCCGTCGGAACGGGCCTATATCGCACAGGTAAGCCCGCAGATTCTTGACGAGCTGAACATCAAAAACATCGAACTGCTGGACGACGATTCGCCCCTGTTGCGGCAGACGCAGGAACAAGCAGGCGGAGAGTCTGAAGCCATCGTAACCGCCGGGCATTACACCGTGTCGCTGGAAGCGGGCTATATGGTGGCGATCAGCGGCGAAATTACACCTGAATTGGCCGAGGAAGGACTAGCCCGGGAACTGGTTCACCGCATCCAGGGCCTGCGCCGGGCCGCCAACTTCGAGGTGACCGACCATATCGAAATCTGGTACGACGGGCCGGATGAAATCAGCCGGGTTATGCTTGGCGCCTTCTCCGGCTACATCCGCGAGGAAACGCTGAGCAACCGCTTGGATGCCGGCCCGCCTCCGGAGGACGCCAAGTCGGAAACGGTCAAGATTGAGGGGCATGAAATCACTTTGTCAGTCCGCCGGGTTTAATCAGTCCGAAGTCTCCTCTTCCGCAGGGAGAGGGTTAGGATAAGGGCGCATTTTTGCCGGAGCTGCCCGAAGTTGAAAATGTTCGGCGCAGTTTGCTGCGGGCCGGGCTGGCCGGGCGGACGATAACCCACGCCGCCATCGGCTGGACCAACAGCGTTAAGCATCCGTCGGCAACGGAACTGGCGGCGGCGCTGGCCGGGCGGGCAGTAGAGGATGTGGGCCGCCGTGCCAAGTATCTGCTGTTTCATCTAGCGGGACGGCCCGCCGCGACGCTAATCGCCCACTTGGGGATGACCGGCGACTTGGTGGTGCAGCCAGTCGGCCGGCCCCCAGCACCGCTGACCCGTCACGTCTTCGCGTTGGACGACGGGCGGGAACTGCGATTTGTGGATGGGCGCAAGTTCGGCAAGCTATGGCTGACTGATGACCCGGCGGCAGTATTGCCTCGTCTCTCGCCAGAGCCGCTGGATGCCGAATTCAGCACGGAATGGCTGGCGGCGGCGCTGTCCGGACGCAACGCGCCGGTCAAGGCGATGCTACTGGAGCAGTCGGTAGCGGCCGGGATCGGCAACCTTTACGCCGACGAAGCTCTATTTCTGTCAGGCATCCGGCCCGAGCGTCCGGCCTCTGGGTTGAGTGGCGACGAAGTGGCGCGGCTGCGGCAGGGCATTATCGAGTGCATCACCGCCGGTTTCGCGATCTACGATCGCACCCGCGACCATAGCTGGCCGGAACCGCCTGCCCCAATGACCACCTGGAGCCACCCCCGGGACACCAGCACGCCCTGCCCCAACTGCGGCGGCCAGATGCGCCCCACCCGGATTCGGGCGCGGAGTACGTGGTACTGCCCAGGCTGCCAGACGTAAATTATGCTAAACCAGCCGGACGAACAAGCCCTAGTGAGCGACGATTGGCTCTAGTCTGCGCTAATCTGATGTTACCTTGATTCTGCCGCCATCATTGCCCCAATCGTTTCGCCGTCGGTAGTATGCGGGGAACAGGCTCACTGCGCTCGCAGATTGCCCGCTCATAAAAAGCGTGATTGCTTAATCCACTGATATGCCAATTTCTGAGAACCGAGCCTCGGCTTTCTGATTCAACTCCGGTTCGATGCGGGCTCACACCATTGCTGTCTGAGCCATCAAGCAACTCAGATGGCGAATTCCGGCAGTGTCGGCGCGGTAATTGAGAGAGCTACAAAGCAGTTCCGTAGATGTGGGTGGGGACTACGATGATGGCGGAACGGCGATCGGCCACCATGGCGGCGTCGTACTCGTCCCAGTTGGAATGCTCTTCGCCAGCAGCGGCCCGGTAAACGCCTCGGAGGGCCTCACGCAGTTCGGAGGCGTCGGTCGTGCCGGGAGACAGGATGCGGGCCTGGCCTTCCAGTACGATGAAGGGGCGCCACTCATCGGCGGAAATGAGCAGCGAGCAGTTGGGGTTGCGACGCAGGTTGTGCAGTTTAACGCGGTCTTCGGTGGTGGTAAAAGCCACACCGTCAGCATAAGCCCCGCAGGTCACGATGCTCATCTGCGCCGCGCCGTTGCGCCGAAAGGCAGTCAGCACGCCCTGATGATTGTTGGCGCAGAACTCGCGCACGTTGTCAGGCAGCATTTTCCCTCTCTTTTCGTTTCAGGTCTTTCTTGTTTTAAGGTACGCTCTTGTTTTAAGGTACGCTCTTGTTTTAGGGTACGCTCTTGTTTTAGGGTACGCTCTTGTTTTAGGGTACGCTCTTGTTTTAGGGTACGCTGCCACTCCAATCTTCCACTGGCAGGAGAGGAAATAATGGAGGGCAGTTAACTCATAACGGGCGTTAAAGTTCGACTTCGTACATCTGGTAACGAGTTCGGCGCATATACAAGGATTCGTAGACCTGCTGGGCAACGTTGTTGTCTTGCTCAACGTAGAGGCGCAAGCCGCAGACGCCGCCCGCAGCCTGCGCCTCTGCGGCCACGCAGCGGTGGAGGGCGCGGTAGACTCCCCGGCGGCGGCGCTCCGGGCGCACGTAGACGCTCTGAATCCACCAGAATTGTCCGTTGCGCCAGTCACTCCACTCGTAGGTGACCATCAACTGCCCGGCGAGGCGTCCGTCAACCTCGGCCACCAAGTAAAAGCCGAGGGAGTCGCCTGACAGCACCGTCGCCACTCCGGGGAGGACTACATCTTCGTTTAACGCCAGCCCCTCAGTCTCCAGGGCCATGGCGATGTTGGACTCCACGATGAACCCGACGTCGGCGTGCGTCGCGCGCCGGATGTGTATTGCGTTTGCCATAGGCATAGTTTAACAGCCGGATGGGTTCGGCGCAGAGAGTTTGGGCGCGCGGTTTTTACGATAGGGGCATAGGGGCAGCCGGATATTAGAGGGGGTATAATAGGGTTGCATCACACAGGCAGAAATGGCATGGGCGGGTGGCGAAATGTTTGAGAACCTGACAGAACGGCTGACCGGGATTTTCAACCGGCTGTCCAGCAAAGGGCGACTGACGGACAAGGACATTGACGAGGCCCTGTCGCTGGTGCGCCGGTCGTTGCTAGAGGCCGATGTAAATTTTCGGGTAGCCCGCGATTTCGTGGCCCGCATCAAGGAGCGCGCCCAGGGCGCAGAGGTGCTGGAAAGCCTGACGCCGGGACAGCAGGTGGTCAAAATCGTCCACGAAGAGCTGACCGAACTGCTTGGTGGCGGCCCTGAGACAGGCTCAAGGCGAACTCCGGGAATTACCCTGTCGAGCCAGGCGGTGTCGGCGCTGATGCTAGTGGGGCTGCAAGGTTCCGGCAAGACCACCACGGCGGCCAAGATTGCCTTGGAGCAGCGCAAGCAGGGGCACCGTTCCCTGCTCATCGCAGCAGACCTGCGCCGTCCTGCCGCCATCCAGCAGTTGGAGACGCTGGGGCGACAGTTGGACATTCCGGTCTACTCGGAAGACCCCTTGTCATCTAACGCCGTCCGGGTGGCGCGCAACGGGCTGGCGCGGGCATCCGAGCTGGCCGTCAACTGGGCCATTATAGATACGGGTGGGCGCATCCAGATAGACGACGAATTGATGGAGGAACTGGAGGAAATAAGCCGGGCCGTCACACCACATGAAACGCTGCTGGTGGTGGATGCTATGACCGGCCAGGAAGCGGTAAACACCGCCCAGGGCTTTCATCAACGGGTGGGTCTGACCGGGCTGATAATGAGCAAGATGGACGGCGACGCCCGGGGCGGGGCTGCGCTGTCCATCACCAGTGTCTCCGGCGTGCCCATCAAGTACATGGGCGTGGGGGAACGGCCCGACGGGCTGGAGGTCTTTCATCCTGACCGCCTGGCCTCTCGCATCTTGGCCATGGGAGACGTGCTGACGCTAATCGAGCGGGCGCAAGAGGCCGTTGACGGGCAGAAGGCCAAGGAGATGGAGCGCAAGTTCCGTCAAGCCAACTTCGACCTCAACGATTTTCTGGACCAGTTGCAGAGCGTGAAGAAGATGGGATCTCTGGACCAAATTATTGAGATGATACCTGGCATGGGAAACGCCACCCGCAAGATGATGTCAGGAGACCTGGACGAGAGTAAGCTGCGGCGTATCGAGGCGATTATCCACTCGATGACGCCTGACGAGCGCCAGCGCCCGGAAATAATCAACGGAAGCCGCCGCCGCCGCATATCGCGGGGCAGCGGCACCACTCCGCAAGACATCAACCAGCTCCTGAACCAGTTCAAGCAGACCCAAAAGATGGTGCGGCAGATGTCCCGTTCCCGAAACCCAGCCAACCTGATGAAGATGTTCAGCCGGTAGGAGGGCGTCCGGGCCTTCTAGAGAAACTCATAGTCAGGGTCTTCGTGGAGGATGATGGTTACGCCCAAGCTCTGGGCCGTTGCATTCACTTCGTCCGGCCAGCTTCCGTGGGTTGCGACGAATGAGGCTACGCTGATGCCAGCGACTTGGGAAATAATGGCCGCCCGGCGTGCGGCGTTTTCCAAGTCCTTCCGGTTAAAAGTGAGTGAGACTTCCACAACCGCAAGAACGCCGTCATGTCCGGTATCCCTGGCTTCACGCGCGATGATGTCAGGCCTGAGTCCATCCAAGTATTCTTCGCGGTTAATGACGCCGCTTTGACGCGCCTCGAACAGCCTGGCGCTGATCAGATCTCTATCGGCAAGAACCGGGCCATTAAGCCATCCGTCTAAAATTACGCCGATTTCGTAGCGGCACCTGTCTTCGTAAGAATTACCGATCAATCCTCCCACGTGGCTTCCAAGCCGTCTTGTGGCGCGAGTGTTTTCGTCAACGCGATCGCTGAGGGTGCGAACCTCGCCCCTGAGGGTGCGCACTTCCGTATTGGTTGCGTCAATACGCTCGTTGACGGCGCGGAATCCCGCCCTTGTTTCCTCACGGAACTCTTCCAATTCGCTCTGCAATTTGTCTACCCGTTTCGGGAGGGCTAGAAAGTCCTCGGTCAGGAGGACGCGCAGCAATGGTTCGCGCACTTCCGGGTGGGCGACGATAGCTTCCATCGGCTGGCGCAGGAGGTGATCCGGGGGCAAGTTTTCTATTTCTGGTGCGGGGAGTGTCATACAGGATTCCTGTCATTATCCTTGGGAAAAGCCGGAAAAGGAAAAAGCCCTCGGTCCTAGCTTCCCTCATACCGGCATCATAGTTAATTTTAGCAAGGCCAAACCTAAACAAGAACCTACACTACCCCTGTCCGCATAGCGGCAAAGAGGTAGACAGTGGCGTAGCTGCGCCATGGACGCCATCGCTGGGCCAATTGCTCGACCTCAAAGTCGGTCGCTGATTCGCCGCCGCGCCAAAGGCGTGACACGCCTCGCCGCAGGGCCAGGTCTCCCAAAGGAAGTGCATCGGGGCGGGCCAGACCGCGCACCAGCGCCCATTGCGCCGTCCATCTGCCCACGCCGCGCAGCATAGTCAGGCGGCGCACGATTTCGCCGTCGGGAAGGCCGGGCAGCTCTGCCCATTCCTCTTGCAGAGCCGCCGCTGCGAGGCCATGGACGTACTCGGCCTTGCGTTTGGTGAGTTTGAGGCTGCGCAGTTCCTCGGGAGACGATGAAAGGATGGACTCAGGGCGGGGAAAAGCGTAGCAGGTTACGCCATCGAATTCGGCCTGTACGCCAAACCGCCCGATGAGCAGTGTCCGCATCATCCGGGCTACTGCGGCAGAAATTTGCTGACCTAGAATCGCCAGGGTCAGCGACTCGAACAGCGTCGCAGTGCGGGGCAGGTGCAGTCCTCTGAGCTGCCTCGACAGACCGGCCAGGACGGGGTCGGATTCGGCTAATGCGTAGAATGGGGCAAGGGTCTGTTCGGTTCCCAGCATCCAGCGAACCTGCGCGGCAGCCCGTTCCCCATCGGCGCCGGTCAGTCCCTCGCCGCGCAGTTCCAATAATAGTTCTGGGGTGTCTACATTGCCGGTAGAGCGTACGGATGCCAAGGCCAAGCGTCCGTCCAAGTCCAGCATACGGCGGTATACGCCGCCGTCCAGGTTGTCTGCGCCTGTCCGTCCCTGAAAGTAGGTGTGGTATCCGGCGGTCAACGGGAAGTCGAAAGGGGGCATGGGTTGCAGGTGGATAGTCAACTTCTTCATGGCGTTCCCTTTCATGACGTTCCCTCGCCTTAACCTTCTCTCCCAGGGCGGGCGGATTTGAGGGGAGCCGCGCCAAGGACGTTATAGCGCGCGCCGGAGGGATGCAGTTCGCTTTGCATGATGTCCACCGCTTTAACTTGCCAGCCCGCCGGGGACGGAGGCGCAAGGCCGGAGACCACCGCGCCGATGCGGGACAATTGGGAATCGGAGACACTGCGGCGAGGACGGCCCAGGGTGATGTGAGGACGGAAAGGATGCTCTCTGTTGTAACGGCGGCTACCCTGCGTTGCGCCTGGGGGCGGGTAGCTGAGAGCGGTTATGGCCTCCTGCGCGGCCTTTTGCAAGTGGGCCAGCGCATCCAGGTCACCTTGCACTCCGGCCCACAGAACGCGGGGGCTGCGCCCGTTGGGAAACATCCCCAGACCGGCCAGTTGCAGAGGAAAGGGCCTGGCTTCCGCAGCTACCGGCTTGAGGCATTCCAGCAGGGGCGCCACCCCCGAGGCGCGAATGTTGCCGATAAACTTCAACGTAAGGTGCATCCCGTCGGGGTTGGCCCATTGGATGCCTTGGGGTATATCCTGGCGGATGCGCTCCATCACGCTAGTCAACTGCTCCCGCGCCTCGGCGGAGATGCCGACAGCGACAAATACGCGAACAGCGTCTTCCGCTACACACGTGCGGGGAGTCATAAGGAGACCAAGTTGATGTAAGACTTGGCGGCGCTGTCAAGCTCGCCGCCTTCGGTGTAGTCGGCAGGAACAACGCAGTTCACCCGCCCCTCCTCGCGGTATCGCTCTGCACGCTCACGCGCTCCGGCGGGGTAAACGGCAATGGACAACCCTCCCAAGTCCTTCACCAGCCGGAAGCAGGGAACGTCTGTCTCTCCGTCGCCAATGTAAATCATATTCTGAAACGGGATGGGCCGCTCGCTGTGCGGCACGAATCTGTTGATTATCGAGTCGTCATTCAGGTCGTGGGCTCCCTTGTTTATGCGGAAGAGGTATTGGGTCTTGGTGGTAAAGTTTATGGCAAGAGCGGGCCAGACGGCGGCGCCGGCGGCGTCGTACATAAACCTGGAAGCGTAAATCTGGCTGAATTTGTGGGCGATGGATGTACCCTCGATAATCTCGGAGTTGCCGGAAGAAATCACATAATGCTCAACCGAAACGCCTTTACGCTGACCATAGGTGTCTATGCGGTCAAACCAGCCTTCAACACCGGGAAAGAACTCGATTTCCCGGCTCCGGGCGACCAGGTCATCGCGCCGCACCGGCATACCGGCAGACTTGGCCTTTTCCAGCATCACGTACATATAAGCGAGGATTTTGTCGGCGTGGTTTGCCTCGGAGAGCGCATCCACCTCCCGCCAGAAATCCGACGTGGTCATGCCGATGTCAGGGATAAACTGCCGGTCCTGCATATTTCCGGGGGCAAGCGTGCCATCGAAGTCGTAGATTATCGCCAGCGGAATGGCGCGGACGGGCATGGCGGCTCCTCGATTGACACGGACATTAGGGCCCAGCGCTGATAAATCGCACCCTTGCCGCCTATACTCAAAGAGCAGCAGCGACCTCATCGTACCACGCCGCCAGCGCTTCAACGGAGTAGCGGGCGTTGGCCGGGCTGGGGTTGGGAACTACGAAGACTCTGGAGGCTCCGATGTTCCGAGGTTGGGGACCCAGTTCCGGAGCTGCCTTCTCCCTTTCAGCGTATCGCAGGAATGCCTTGTAGGCCATCAGTCCATGGAAGCAGATCATCCGGGGTTGGCATCGCAGCAGCTTCTCGCGCAGCAGGGGCGCCCAGCGATGGTAGTCGGCGGCCTTCAGTGAGCTACCTTGGGAAGTGGGGCGTTTCACCACATCGGTGAAGCCGATGCCCTGCTCCAGCAGTTCGGCATCGTCGGACGGGGAGCACAGGCGGCCCAGAGCGGGCGGCAACAGGCCAGATCGGTTGAAGGCTTCCCAGAATCGGTTGCGAGGGTTGGCGAAGTAGTGGCCTTCCCGCGCCGAGTATTCAGACGGGTTCAGGCCGACGAACACCAGCGGCAAACCCGGCCTCAGCAGGTCGGGCAGTGTTCGCATTCCTTCCGGTTCACTGGAGTTTGTCATTATCAATCACGCCCTCACCCTATCCCTCCCCCTGGGAGGGGATACTGAGGAAACCGCCTTCACATCAATACTCTCTGGCGGATACTCTTGCAAGGCAGATACGCGTGCAAGGCAGATACGCGCCTTGCTTCATAGCCCTAACAGGCGGGCGGTGTTTTCTCCCAGTATGCGGCGCCGGTGGCATTCGGGCATCGGTTCACCGGAGAGTTCGGACAGTGGGCGGGAATAGCGCATGAGGGGGTAGTCCGAGGCGAACAGAATGCGTTCCGGCCCAGCAATGCCGGCCACGGCCCGGTAGACGCCGGAGTTATAGAGAAAGGGCGAGGCTGCGGAATCGAAATACACGTTTTGCAGGGCCGCGCCCACCTCCGGCATCAGGGCATAAAAAGGCAGCCCCCCGCCCCAGTGGGCGCAGATGATGGTGTTATCCGGGAAGTTCTCGATGAGCCGCCATACCTTGTCCGGCGTGGTCTTTCCCTTGCCAGGGTACTGGTGTCCCACTGGCTCGGAACAGTGAAGCAGCAAGGGCAGGTTGAGGGAGCCGGCAAGGTCCATCAAAGGGGCCATCGTTGCAGCATCCGTTATATCTATGCCCTGTGTGTCGGGGTGCAGCTCGCCAATGCCGCGCAGCCCGGCGGCGGCGCAGCGTTTGGCTTCCTCCACCGCCGCGCCGCCCCACGCGGGGTTGACCGAAGCGAAGCCGGTAATCTGCGAAGGGTGGGCCGCCACTGCCTCTATGATGTAGTCGTTGGCCTCAACAGCAACCGGGAGGGCCGTCCAGCCCATACCCATAACCACTGCGTGGTCAACCCCGCCGCGGGACATAGCGCGGAGCAGCGAAGGAGCGTCGGCGATGCGGGCGTTGGGGTTAGCGAGAATGGCGGCGAAGGTGGCGTCATGGGCCGCCAGCTCATGGCGGCGTTGCGCGAAGGATGGCGGGAGGATGTGGCAATGAGCGTCAATAATCAACTGGCCGTCCTTGGGCATTCCGCCTTCTGCCGTCCTTCCCGCGAAACCGGGAATCTAGGACATTCTAAGGGTATGTCAAATTTTGCTTTTGCAAGCAGGATATGCTGCGTGGGTTGACGCTACCGAACTCTGACGCGAAACCTGGTATGCCAAATTTTGCTTTTGCAAGGGCCACATGGGTTCCCAGTTTCGCGGGAATGGCAGGCGTTTTTGGCATTGCCAACACACGTTGAGGATATCGGGAATGACGGGTGTTACGAAATTCCTTGCTAATGGTCACGCCCGTTATCGCTGAATTCGTTGTCGCTGTAAACCGCAGTTTCCCGGCCTTGAAAGACATGTACGACGAAGTTGTTGCGCTCAATGCCCACCGCGTCAGCGATGTCTTCGTCCACTGCATCCATAATTTCCTGGATGGCCTGCTGAGTCAGGCTTTCGTCCACGGCCAGAGAGACGTGCACCATTTCAGCGGTGAAGTGAATGTCCACCCGCCCAACGGTCCGGTCGGACTCGACGATGTTATAAGCTTCGGAAAACGGGGTGCGCACTTCCCGCTCGAAAGTGAAATCAGCCATGATTCAACAGGCTCACGAAACGCGGATTTTGGTCAGGGTCTTGTCTGTCCGTTACCCATGATAACCCACTTGTAGGAGGTGAGTTCCTTAAGTCCCATGGGGCCACGGGCGTGCATTTTCTGAGTGCTGATGCCAACCTCTGCGCCCAAACCAAACTGCCCGCCATCGGTGAACTGGGTGCTGGCGTTGACGTAAACCGCGGCGGCGTCTACTTCGTTTAGGAAGCGCATGGCGGCTGAGTAGTCCTCCGTGATGATGGCCTCGGAGTGGCCGGAGCCGTAAGTTTCGATATGCTGTAGCGCCTCGTCTATCGAATCCACCACCTTCACGGCAGCGGCAAGAGACAGGAACTCCCGGCCCCAGTCTTCTTCTCTGGCGGGCTGTATGTTCGTTGCGAAGCCCTGGATACCGTCGACGGGTTGGGGGCCCAGGATGCTGAGAGCGCGGTTGTCGCAGCGCAATTCCACGCCGGAAGCCGTCAGCCCGGCGGCGATACGGGGCAACCCTTCGGAGGCAATGGCGGAGTGCACCAGTAGGGTATCCAGGGCGTTGCAGATGTAAGGGCGGCGCACTTTGGCGTTCAGGGCCACGCTGGCCGCCATTTCCATGTCGGCAGCCCGGTCAACGTAGGTATGGCAAACGCCGACGCCGCCGGTAACGGCCGGCATAGTGGCGTTCTCGCCCACGAAGCGCACCAGTCCCTCGCCCCCTCGGGGCACGACGAGATCAATGTACTGCTTCATCTTTAGCATCGCGTTCACCAGTTCGCGGTCGGGGTTATCCACAAACTGCACGGCCTCGGCCGGCGCTCCCGATTCCAGGAGAGCACGGTGAATCAGGCGAATCAGAGCGGAATTAGAGCGCAGAGCTTCCTTGCCGCCGCGCAGGATGCAGGCGTTGCCAGACTTGAAGCACAGACCGAAAATGTCTACGGTAACGTTAGGACGGCTCTCATAAATACTGGCTATCACGCCTAGGGGGACGCGCCGCCGTCCCGCCCCCAAGCCGTTGGGGAGCGTGGTCATCTCGATGGTCTCACCCACCGGGTCGGGCAGAGACGCCACATTGCGCTGCTCGGCGGCCACACCCCGCAGCCGCTCCGGGGTCAGCAACAGCCGGTCGAGCATTGCCTCATCCAGCCCGTTGGCGCGGGCCTCGGCGCAGTCTCCGGCGTTGGCTTGCAACACCTCCTCTGCGCCGGTTTCCAGCAGCTTGGCGAGAGTATGCAGCGCCTGGTTCTTGACCTTGGTGGAAAGGCGGGCAACCTGACGCGCGGCATCGCGGGCGGCCTGCCCCTGGCGCATCAGGTCTTCAACGGTTCTGACAGTCATCTCGCTCTCGATAGTTTGGTTGAAAATCAAATTTCTATCTGCCAATCACACGAAAATGGCGTCTTCCATGGCTATTTCGATACATTTGGCCAGCCCATTATCTGGCGGCATTGACGGCAGTATTGCTCCCATTCCATTCCTTGCTCTGTGTTCAATTTTATTACAGCAGCACCAAGTTGTTGCGGTGCACCACTTCTTGGCCGTAGTGGTAGCCCAGAGTTTCCTCAATCTTGCCGGAGCGCAGGCCGCGTATGCGCGAGATGTCCCCTGCGCTATAATTGGCGATGCCACAGGCGATGCGATTCCCTGAAGGGTCCACCACGAAAACGGTGTCGCCGCGCCCGAAGTCTCCGGACACACCCCGCACACCGGCAGGCAGCAGGCTGCGGTGATGCTCCAGCAGAGCCGCGGCGGCGCCGCCATCCACGCTGACGTATCCGCGCTGGGAGACGCCGCTGAGTATCCAGCGCTTGCGGGCCTCCAGTTTCTCTCCGGCGGCCTGGAAGAACGTCCCGACAGGCTCTCCACGGGCGGCCCGTAGCACCACCCCGTCGTTGCGTCCGTGGGCCATTATCATGGGGATGCCGGAGGTGGTGACCAGCCGCGCCGCTTCCAGCTTAGTCGGCATTCCGCCCCGGGCCCACGGCTGCAACTCGCGCCCAGCCAGGGCTTCGACACGCTCATCCACCTGCTCGACGCGGGGGATGAGCTTTGCAGAGGGGTCAACTCGCGGGTCAGCAGTATACAGGCCGTCTATGTCAGTAAGGATAAGCAACAGGTCGGCGTCCACCAAGTTGGCCACCAAGGCCGACAGCCGGTCGTTGTCGCCGAAGACCTCGCCGATTTCGTCCACGGCCACTACGTCGTTTTCGTTAAGCAGCGGGACTACACCCAGCTCCAGCAGACCCTGCAAGGTGTTTCGCACGTTGAGGTAGGACTGGCGGTTGGAAAGGTCGCTGATGGTGAGCAGAGCCTGGGCTACCGTGACGCCGTGAACGCCGAACTGCTCCTGATAAATCTGCATAAGCCGGCTTTGACCCACGGCCGCGGACACCTGCCGGGAGCGTATGTCTCGGGATACTGGGCCGGCGCGGCCAAGAATCGCGCGGCCAACGGCGATGGCCCCGGAAGTCACCAGCATCACCTCGGTTTCCTGCTCGTGGAGCTGGCAGATCTGGCCCACGATACTGCTCAGGGCGATTAAGTCAACGCCCGAGGCAGCTTGCTCTGAACTGGCCGCAGAGCCATCACCGGAGAGTATGGCAGTGCCAGCCTTCACGACGATGCGCCGGTAAAGCAGCGGACGCCGGACGCCGCCGGATACAGGCGCAGTGTACGCGCCCTGGCTGGGCAAGGACATAAAACAAGGCACCCGGTTCAGGATAAGCAAGCGCGGGGAGCGGGGCTACGCATAGCCAGCGTTTCGATTATAGCACCATAGCCCCCCTAAATCCGCGCCTGCTCCGTTCCGGCATCTGTTATCATTAACTTCCAAACCTCATAATGACTTCCAAACAATGACTTCCAAGCTCACAATTCACATCGCCGCTTGACGCGAGGCCCGCTATGACCTCCAGACTTTCCGAACCAGCCGCTCTCTTCCTTCCCTACCGCAAGATACTGCCCGAGGGCTATCAATGCCCAGAACCCAAGCACCGGCGCGAGGATATGCTGCAAGACATTGTTCTGTCGGACACCAACCACCTGATACGAGACTATTGCTCCAACCGGCCCCACACGCTGGTGGACGGCGGAGGCTTCGTTTTCTACGACACCGATGACATGCGCCGCCGCCGGATTCGCCCGGATCTGTACGTCGTTTTCGGAGTGGATACCGGCTCAGTCCTGGGACGCGGGGGGTACATTATTGAAGAAGCAGGGAAGCCTCCGGACTGGGCGCTGGAAATCGCCTCTCCGTCCACCTACCGCCGGGATACTGGCGAAAAGCGCGAATTGTATAAGGAGATAGGAGTAGGCGAATACTGGCGTTTCGACGCCACGGGCGGCAGACTGTACGGATACCCACTGGCTGGCGACATTCTGGTGGATGGCGCTTATCAGTCCATCGAGATGACCCTGGAAGAGGACGGGATGCTCTGGGGCTATAGTCCGGCGCTGGACTTGTGCCTGTGCGCTCTGAACCGGGAACTGCTGTACTACGACCGCAAGACTGGGCACTACCTGCAAACCGCCCGTCAGGAGCGGGCCGCGCGCCAGCAGGCCGCCGCCGAGCGGGACACGGAGCGGGCCGCGCGCCAGCAGGCCGCCGCCGAGCGGGACACGGAGCGGGCCGCGCGTCAGCAAGCCGCCGCCGAGCGGGACACGGAGCGGGCCGCGCGCCAGCAGGCCGCCGCCGAGCGGGACACGGAGCGGGCCGCGCGCCAGCAGGCCGCCGCCGAGCGGGACACGGAGCGGGCCGCGCGCCAGCAAGCCGCCGCCGAGGTGGAGCGCCTGCAAGAGGAACTTCGCCGTTTGCGGGGGCAGTAGTCTTACTGTAAAGCCATCTAGTTATAGGCCGCGAAAATTGCGAAACGCCGTGGCGCCCGGTTAAAGGCTGGCAGCCCTACGGAAACGCCAACCCGTCATTCTCACTTTCGCAGGAATGGAGAGCCGGCGCAGTAGATTCCCGCTTTCGCGGGAATCGCGGTAGAGAGGCCAGAGTAGTTTCGCAATTTTCTCTATGGGCTAAACCGGGCTTGAAACGGGGATGGGGATAGATTAGGCTGGAAGAAATTCTCATCCAGGCTGATTGTGTAATCTGGCCGGAGGGTTGAACATGGCTCATACTGGAGCCGCTTTTTCCTGCGCCAAGTGCCACAACACCCAGTATTCCACTGAAGAAATTCGCACGGCCGGTAAGTATTCCCGGTTTTTTGACTTGCAGAACAAGAAGTTCACTGCCGTGTCTTGCAATCAGTGCGGCTATACTGAGATTTTCCGGGGCGACTCTTCCAGGCTGGGCAACTTCCTGGACATCTTGGCCAGCGGCTAGGGATTCCGTCCCCGTTCTGTTAACTGCCATCGCAACTGAAATTGCCGGGCATTGCGCCGCGCCGCCTGCATTCGCAGGGGTTGGCTTGGGAGCCAACCCCTTATTCGGCGTTGTTTCCCTATTATAATAATTATTTATTCCGATAACGATTCATATCGGATTCAAGGGACGGTTTCATGTCTCTCAACGGGATACTGGACCTGCTGGAACGCCACCCGGAGTTCCGCCGCGCCGTCGAGTCGGCGGAGAAGGGCGGAACTGAGACCCCCACGGTGCGGCAGGGAGCGCGTCCGCCGTTCATAGCGGCGTTATATAGACAAATGCGGAGGGTTAGGCACCGCAAAGGGACGTTGCTGGTTATCGCCCCGCGCCCGGACGACGCCCGCCGTCTGCATGACCAACTGCTGGGCTGGCTGGGAGAGGATGCGCCAGTCCACTTGCTGCCTGAGCCGGAGGTGTTGCCTTTCGAGCGGCTGGCCGTGGACGCCAACACCGGCAACCAGCGCCTCGCCGCCTTGGCCGCCCTGGCGCAGGCGTCAAACGAGGGCAGACGGGCAGGAAGCGAGACGGATGCTGAATGCCCATCCGTATCTCCCGTGGTGGTATGTTCTATCGGCTCGGCCCTGCTGTACACAGCCCCGCCAGAGCTTATGGCTGGGTCTCTGCCGTCCGTCGCCGGGCCTTCAACCGGCTCAGGATGGGGGGAGCCTTGCGTTTGGCGGGTGGGCGACCGGGTGCGAATAGACGACACTCTTTCCCAATGGCTGACGCTTGGCTATCGGCACGAGCCGGTGGTGGAGTCGCCCGGCGCATTCAGTCACCGGGGCGGCATTCTTGACATCTTCCCGCCCAACTGCGAACTGCCCCTGCGCATCGAACTGTTCGACGACGAAATAGACACCATTCGCCGCTTCGACCCGCTGACACAAAGGTCGGTAGGCGCAGCGGAAGAAGTGCGGCCTATTCCGGCCCGCGAGCAGTTACCGTTTTTTGAAGCCCCTAACGGCAAGGACAATACGGTGTCTGACCGAGCCGCCGCAATGGACTTTTCCCGCTGCGGAGTAGAGGTGCGCGAGCGCATCCAGGAAGAACTGGAAGCACTATGCGATTCGCAGGCCGGAGCCTATACTGCCAACCCGGAAATCCTTTCCTTTTACAGCGGGCTGGTCAACCGGGCCTGCCTGCTAGACTATCTCAGCCCGGAGGCAACCGTACTTCTAGAGCGGGGCGGGCGAGTCGAGGCCGAAGCCTCTGAACTGGAAGAACGTTTGTGCCGAATGCGAACGGCGCGGGAGGAACGGGGCGAGCTGCCCGTCAACTTCCCGTCGCCCTGTATGCCCTGGGCAGACTTCGCGGCGCAACTCCGCCAGTTCCAACCGCTGGACTTGCAGCCCTGGGTTAGCGAAGAGGACGATCCTATATTCTTTCCTGCGCCGCCTTACTACGGGCGGCTGGAGCAGCTTTCGTCAGACCTGCGGCAACGGCAGAGCGAGGGCGCGGCTCTGGTCGCCGTCACTCAGCACGCCCGCCGCGTCGCCGAAATCCTGGAGCAGCAAGGAATCGGCGCGCCGGTACAGGACGGGCTGGAGGCCGCGCCGTCGCCGGGGCAGGTGTTCATCGTACCCGGCTCCTTGCCCGGCGGCTGGGCCGTGGAGTTTCCGGCGGGGAAAGGGCGCCGGGCCTCAGTTTCCCGCCTGGAGCTGCTTACCGACGCCGAACTGTTTGGCACAGTCAAAGAACGCCGCTATCGTCGTCCCCGCCGCGCCGAGCGCGGGCCGGACGTGTCTCTGGCCGACCTGCAGCCGGGCACCTTCGTAGTCCACATAGACCACGGCGTAGCCCGCTTCGCTGGAACCACTCATATAGGAGACAACGGTGACGAAAAAGAATATCTGGTGCTGGAATATGCCGAGGGCGACAAACTGTATGTCCCCACGGATCAACTCAACCGGGTCAGCGCCTACGTGGGGGCGCAGGATCACGCACCCGCCCTTACCCGCCTGGGAGCCGCCGACTGGACGCGCATCAAGCAGAAGGTAAAGGGCGCGGCCCGGGAAATGGCGCAGGAGCTAATACGCCTCAACGCCACCAGAGAGATTGCCCAGGGCCACGAATTCAACCCGGACACGATCTGGCAGCAGGAACTCGAGGACTCCTTCCCATACATCGAGACGCCGGACCAAGCGCAAGCGATCAACGACGTCAAGGCCGATATGGAGCGTCAGCGCCCCATGGACCGGCTCATCTGTGGCGACGTTGGCTACGGCAAGACCGAAGTGGCGCTGAGAGCGGCTTTCAAGACCGTCAACGACGGGATGCAGGTCGGGCTGCTGGTGCCGACCACCGTGCTGGCCCAACAGCACTACGCCACCTTCACCGAGCGGCTCAGCCCCTTCCCGGTGCGGGTGGAGGTGCTCAGCCGTTTCCGCACGCCCAAGGAACAGCAGCAGGTCATCGATGGGCTGAAGTCGGGCGAGGTTGACATTGTTATCGGCACTCACCGGCTGCTACAAAAAGACGTACAGTTCAAGAACCTAGGACTGGCAGTGGTGGACGAAGAACAACGCTTCGGAGTGAGCCACAAGGAGCGTCTGAAGCAGTTGCGCCGTCAGGTGGATGTGCTGACCCTGAGCGCCACGCCGATACCGCGAACCCTGAACATGGCCCTGTCGGGCCTGCGCGACCTGTCCTCCATGACTTCGGCCCCCGAAGAGCGGCTGCCGGTCAAAACTTTCGTTTCCGAGTATTCGGAGGACGTAGTGAAGGAAGCCATTCTCCGGGAGATGGAACGAGGCGGGCAAGTTTTTTACCTGCACAACCGGGTCAGGAGCATCCACCAGGCAGCGGAGGACATACGCAGACTGGCGCCGCAGGCCCGGGTGATTATAGGCCACGGGCAGATGGCGGAGTCGGAACTGGAAGACGTGATGGTGGACTTCGCCAATGGCGAGGCCGACGTACTGGTCTGCACCACCATCATCGAGTCGGGACTGGATATGCCCAACGTCAACACTCTGATAGTGGAGCGAGCCGACCGCTTCGGCCTGGCCCAGCTCTACCAGCTTCGGGGCCGGGTGGGGCGCAGCCAGCACCGGGCCTACGCCTATCTGCTGGCCCCTCGGGGCCGGAGCATGACCGAGGCGGCCGAGATGCGGCTCCAAGCCATCCTGGACGCCTCGGAACTGGGCGCGGGATTCCGCATCGCCATGCGCGACCTGGAGATTCGCGGGGCAGGCAACGTGCTGGGAGCCGACCAGAGCGGTCACATTCAGGAAGTCGGACTCGATCTCTATACCCAGTTATTACAGGAAGCGGTGCGCGAACTGGAGCGGGAACAGCACAACGAACCAGCCTCCGGCAGCTCCACTATCGGCGGAGAAGATCCCCCGCGCATCGAACTGCCCCTGAACGCCGGGATACCGGAGGACTACATCCAGCACCTGCCCACGCGCCTGTCGGTATACCAACGGCTGTCGAAGCTGACCGAGAAACGGGAACTGCCTGAGATACGCGAGGAACTGCGCGACCGTTTCGGCCCGGTGCCGGACGAGGTGGAAAGCCTGCTAAAGGTCGCGGAAATCCGCGCCGTGGCCGGGGCAGCCGGGGCCGAATCGGTAATCCGGGCGGGCGATTCCATCGTAATATCACTACGGAATGCGGTAGGCGGCGCGAAGGCCCCGCTGCAGCGCGCCCTCGGCCCAGCGGCGCAGGTGGGCAACGCCCAGATTCAGATGCTCCTGCGCCCCTTGGGTGACCAGTGGCTAACCCGCCTTACCCGCACTCTGGAACGCCTGCAAATTTTTATGGACAATATGCGACAACTGGCCGCCGACGCCCAAAGACGTTAACGGCAACGGAATCAGAGATGATATACCAGAAACAGATGATTTGGGCAGGTCTGATCCTGACTGCGGCACTGTTGGCGCTGCTGGCCTGCAACGGCGGTTCGGGCGGGAGCGCGGGGGACGGGGAGGCCGGAGGCGACCTGAAGATGGCCGCCGACTTTCCCATCATAGTATCGCAGGGGCAGGACGTGCTGGGAGGCCAGCAGGTGGCTATGGCGTCGCTGACGGGCGAGAAGCCGGTGGCGCTCAACTTCTGGGCCGCGGAATGCCCGCCCTGCCGCGCCGAACTGCCGGAGTTTCAGAGCTTCCACGAAGAATACGGCGACCGGGTGCTGGTGCTGGGCATAGACCTCGGCCAGTTCACCGGGCAAGGCACGCTGGAGCAGGGCCGTGAGCTGCTGGCCGAGCTGGGCGTAGGCTTCCCGGCAGGCTACACCGAGGACTCGGATGTATTGCCCAAGTACCAGGTTCTCGCCCTGCCCACCACCGTCTTTATCAACGCCGACGGCTCCATCCACACCAAGTGGACCGGTGCGCTGAACGAGGAAGTGCTGATAGAGAAAGCGGAGGAGATGCTGGATAGCTAATCAGATCGGGAATAGCGGATCCAGTGGAAATAATTGTGAACCGGGCTATCAGTAGTATCGAAGGACAAGCCAAGCTCAATAATAGCAGCAATTAGTGGCCCTCAATTTCTTTCGCGCGATTAGCGTAAGGGGAATAGGAGATGAGTTCATTAGTTGGCAAGTCTATCGGAACTACCCTGCTTCTGGCAGCGGGGCTTATTGCGGGAACCTTCGCCTTGGGTGCCAGCGCCCCGAAGGGCGTCTTCGCCCTGACAAGCACAACCAATCTTGGGTTCATCCCGAGTGAAAGCTCCACATCCAGTACTTCGACTAACAGCACCTCCACCTCTGCAACCTCCACCTCCCGTACCGACACTCCCCCTAATGAGGATGAGAGTGATCCTGCTGCTGAGTCAATGAACACGCCGAAGGATACTGCCGACGCGAATGGTTCGCCTCAAACTGATAGCGTTAGGTATGCTGCCACGGGAGATGATAGCAGCGAGAAGGCGTCTAACGCTGAGAAGGCCGCCTACGGCATACAGTTGGACTACAGCCGCTCCACCAACATCAGGGGTCTCGAACTCGAATACCCTGCTTGGGGGCAGGCCGTTGCCCCACGTCCGGCGGACGCCGCCAACTTCGTGGGTCGCGGAATCGGATACGGTGGGGAGGTGGTTATTATTCAATGATGGGATCCTTGGATCCCGGGTTCCGCCGGAGTGACGGGTTGGCGTTTCCGTATAGTTGCCAGCCTGTCCCGGGGAACCCGCATCATTTCGTGATTTTTCCCATTGACCGGATATTCCCTGTCCGCTCTCGGCTCGATGTGATAGAATAGCTGTATCGGGGTGTAGCGCAGTGGCTAGCGCGCTACGTTCGGGACGTAGAGGCCGGTGGTTCGAATCCACTCACCCCGACCAATTCCTTGTATCTTGGGAATTCCGGCTCTTCTGCTTCACTTGGGTGCCGTTATGCGAGTCATTGTTTTTGGAGCGACCGGGAAAACCGGACGGCACGTATGCCGTCAAGCTCTGGAGCAAGGTCATGCAGTTACTGCATTCACCCGCTCAGCGAACAAGCTTGACCACCGCGATTCCAACTTGCGCGTCGCTCAGGGCGACGTTATGGACGCGAAATCGGTGGCCGCCTCGGTCGCCAACCACGACGCGGCGATTATTGCCTTGGGCAGCAACGGCCTGCGCGACAAATCAACCCTGTTCGCCGGCACTAGAAACGTCGTGGACGGCATGGCTCAGAATCAGACAGGGCGCCTTGTCGTCTTATCCGCCGCGGGGGTGGGAGAAAGCTGGAAGCAGACTCCGCTGCTGGCCCGCATTATGTTCAGGACGATGCTACGCAACATCTACGCCGACCACGAGGCGCAGGAGGCGGTAGTCCGGGGGAGCCGTCTGGATTGGACGATAGTTCGCGCCGCCATTCTGAAAGACGAGCCAGCCTCCGGCAACTACACCCCCGGCAACACCGCAAAGGTAGGCCATATCAGCCGCGCAGACTTGGCGGACTTTCTGGTCAGGCAAGTGGACGACTCAACCTATATGAAACAGGCCATATCCGTTACCTCATAAAGCGCGAGGCGCGCCATAGAAGGAATCGCCCGTACTCTACCCCCCTCTTTACCAGAGAGGGGATTTTTTATTGTGCTATCATTAGGCCGCCCCTGATTCCTGATTCGCGTTATTTAGGGAGGCCCGCTTATGCCGTTCGGAGGCAATGACTGGCTCGCCTTGACCCCGGAGGAGGCCCTGGAGCCGGAGATACCCATCTGCGACCCGCATCATCACTTCTGGGACTTCCGCACTGAACGAATCCCCTACCAGCGTTACCTGCTTCATGAACTGGCCGACGACCTGAACGGCGGCCACAATGTACGCTCGACGGTGTTCGTTGAGGCCCGGTCAATGTACCGGCCCGGCGGGCCGGAGGAAATGCGCCCAGTGGGTGAAGTGGAGTTCGTGCAAGGCCTGGCGGCGGCCAGCGCCACCGGACTGTACGGCCCCGCCAAAGCGGCGGCGTCCATCGTCGGCCACGCCAACCTTAACTTGGGCGAGAACGTGCGTCCGGTGCTGGAGGCGTTGCAGGCGGCCAGCCCCAACCGCTTCCGCGGTATCCGGCACTCGGTCACCTGGGATCCGCACCCAGAGGTGGAAAACACGGCGGCTTACAAAGCCGAGGGCCAGATGAGCAGCGACAACTTCCGCGCCGGCGCTCGGGTGCTGGCCGACATGGGGCTGACGCTGGAAGGCTGGATGTTCTTCCCCCAAATGGTGGAGTTGGCGGAGTTTGCCCGCGCCGTGCCCAACTTGACCATCATTCTGAACCACATCGGCGGGCTGTTGCGGGAAGGCCCCTACGCCCCGGACAGAAACGGGGGGAGAGACGATGAAGTGATGGCAACATGGCGTAAGGGCATCGCCGCCGCCGCTTCCTGCCCCAACGTGGTCATCAAGCTGGGCGGCATTGGTATGCCCCGCACCGGCTTCGACTGGCACACCCGAGCCAAACCCATAAGCTCAGAGGAGCTGGCGGCGGACATGAAGCCGCTGATTGATTACTGTATTGAGCAGTTCGGCCCCAGCCGCTGTATGTTCGAGAGCAACTTCCCGGTGGACAAAGTGTCGTACTCGTACACGGTGATGTACAACGCCTTCAAGAGGCTGACTACGCAGTACTCGGCTTCGGAGCGGGCAGATATGTTCCATGACACAGCATCCCGCGTCTACCGGGTGGAATACTGATGGGTGTCCGGACGGGGCAGCATCCGGGTTGCCCCGTCCGGACAGAAGTAAACGAGGAATAATGAAAGACATCAAGCTCATTCTCGCGACCCTTCTCTTGGCGGTCATATCGGGGGGAGGGGCGGTAGCTTGCGCCGATGACCCCACCGCCACCGGCGCCCCGGTTTCAGCCACGGCCACTCCGGTTGCCGCCAGCTCCGCCACAGGTATCCCTGCGGCCACTCCCACGGACGCTCCAATTTCGCCCACCCCGGCACCCACGCCTACGCCCACTCCGCTCCCTACCGCCACGCCCACGCCCACTCCACTCCCTACCGCTACGCCTACGCCTACTCCGCTCCCTACCGCCACGCCCACGCCTACTCCGCTCCCTACCGCCACGCCTACACCCACTCCGCTCCCTACCGCTACGCCTACGCCTACTCCGCTCCCTGCCGCTACGCCTACGCCTACTCCGCTCCCTGCCGCTACGCCTACGCCTACTCCGCTCCCTGCCGCCACGCCTACGCCTACTCCGCTTCCTGCCGCCACGCCTACACCCACTCCGCTCCCTGCCGCCACGCCTACGCCTACTCCGCTTCCTGCCGCCACGCCTACGCCTACTCCGCTTCCTACCGCCACGCCCACGCCTACTCCGCTCCCTGCCGCCACGCCTACGCCCACTCCGCTTCCTACCGCCACGCCTACGCCTACTGCTACGCCAACACCCAGGCCCAAGCCAGTTTCGATATCTGAGTTTAACAATGCCAGCAGCTCGGAAAAGGATTCCATGTTTGAGAAGGGTCGGGTTCGTACATGCCAAGAGGGCATGGTATTGCCGCGAGATAGCTTCTGCATAGATGCGGGAGCGACTTCGATGTCGAAAGTATCGTTCCTAGTCGCCCATCTGCCTGGCGGCGAAGGCCTCGTGTCGCAAGGTGGGTTTATATCTCAAGCTGGTGGAAGTATAAATCTCGGTTGGATAACCTACGAGAATCTGGGTGCTGATCGGGTCATCACGCATCTTGAAACGGCCGGGACATGATTTACATCGACCGCTCCAGCCACACCCACGCCCGCGCCACAGAGCGCCTCAATCATAGGCGGCTGCCGGGCAGGATTGGAGATGCAACTTGGTGAAGGGTGCCGATACACAGGCGGCTCATCGCCCTTCGCCAAAGTTATTTTATCGGTGCAGAGCGACAGCTCAATCTGCCGTGAGGGAGGTCCGGTACAGAGATTTGGCCTCACTATCGGCAATCTCCGAATGTGCAACCCCGAAGGTTTCGACAGCGATGATGCCTTTGGGAGTGATATAACAGTCCAGAAAAACTCGGACGGCAGTTGGACCATCACTAATAATCCGTAAGACGCTGACCAACCTCGCCTTCTCCTTACTCTTACGCAGAGAGTGGGAGGGAAAAAGGAAAGCCACTTCGCGCCCTTTTCAAGACAGCCCGTTAATGGTAAGTTAGCCGGGTGTTTTTCTGGGCGGTTCAGACTGAGGGCGCGAAACCGAAACGGTCCCCGAATTACTGCGGGGGCCGTTGCTTGTAGCATCCGCCTTACAGCCCGGCCACTCTGAAGGGTCCCACATACCATATACCGAACCCGGCCGGTAACTGTTGATTCCGAGCTTGTCATCCGTGTCCGAGCTTGTCGCCTGAACCTGTCCCTGTCACCTGAACCTGTCAAAGGAAGGTCGTACCCTCTTGGTTGTAGCCGTAGCATTCACCCTGATGACCGTGTTCTTCCTGGCCGGGCTGTACGTGGCCGGGGCCTTGGGCACCCTTGCGCTGCTCTTGATGGAGGTATTCTCCGAGAACAACTTGTCCAACATCATGGCCAACCGGGCATGGGATACCTATACCCGATTTCTGCTGGTAGCCATTCCGTTGTTTATCCTGATGGGCGAACTGGTGTTGAGGAGCGGCATCGCCGACCGGATGTACCGGGCGCTGGACCGCTGGGTGGCGCCGATACCGGGGGGGCTGCTGCACACCAACATCGTGTCCTGCGCCATTTTCGCCGCCTGCTCCGGGTCTAGCATCTCCACCGCCGCCACCATCAGCCGGGTGGCGTTGCCGACGTTCCACACCCGCGGCTACAACGACCGTCTGGTGGTGGGGTCCCTGGCGGCCGGGGGAACGCTGGGCATTCTGATACCACCTAGCGTGTTGCTGGTCATCTACGGCCTTAGCACTGGCACATCCATCGGCCGGCTATTTCTGGCCGGGTTCATTCCCGGCGCATTGATGGCCCTTACGTTTATGACTCTCATCGCTATTACCGCCCTCATCTGGCCGGGCATCGCTCCCAAAGTTCCCGGCGAGACCTTCCGTAGCTGGCGGGGATGGGTAGAGCGGATAACCGGCTCCATCGCCATTGGCCCGGTGGTTATTCTGATCCTGGCCGTGCTGGGGTCTATCTACGGGGGCATTGCCACCCCCGGCGAGGCAGCGGCCATTGGAGTCTATGGCGCCTTCATTCTCGCCTTTCTGTACAACTCCAAGCAGCTATGGGTGCCGCTAATAGGAGCCGCCTTGCGAAAGAGCGGACTCATCAGCATCTATACCCCTCTGCGGTTCGTTCTAGTAACGCTCATCGGTCTGGTAGTGCTGCATCTGAGCGTCCAGACCTTCTATCTAGTATTCATCCCTGGCTATTCCCTTTTCGTCGGGGAGGAGCTGGCCGAAGCAATCTTCATGATTGAGGTGCTGTTCCTTCCGCCGATGGGGTGGGTGTCCATTCTGACGGAAGTGTCTCCCGAGGAAGTAGAGGAATCTCGGATGCCTTCTATGGCTTACGTGGGGACGGTGATGCGCTCCAACCTGGCAATGTTGCAGGAAGTGTTTTTGTCCACCATACGCACTACCTGCATGATTATGTTCATTTTAATGGCGGCGTTCACCTTGCAATTCGCCTTCGCCTACCTGCGAATTTCCCACACTCTGGCCGACGTGGTGGTAAGCCTGGATCTGGAGGAATGGCAGTTGGTGGGAATACTGGTGATTTTCTACCTACTGCTGGGCACTTTTATGGAAAGCTACTCCATGCTGGCGACCACGCTGCCCATCCTGGTGGAGACGCTGTTCCAAAGCGGGATAGACCTGCTCTGGTTTGGCATCATAATGATCATCCTGCTGGAGGCGGCGCAAATCAGCCCGCCCCAGGGCCTTTCACTCTACGTGCTGCACGGCGCCCGACATGAAACGGCGGAGGCGAGAGGAGTGACCCATGTGGAGACGATAAACGACGTCTACATCGGGGTGTTGCCGTTTATGGGGTGTATGGCCGTGATGATCGGCCTATTGATGCTGTTTCCCGAAATTGTCACATGGCTGCCGGACCAGGCTAAAGGCACCCGCTGACCGCACCCGCCCGGCATCCGGGCCGATATTTACATGACCGATTCCGGTGTTATGCCGGCTATTCCCGCTATGCAGAGCGGCAAATCTGAGGCGAAGACGTTCATTGACCCGAATGCTTTCAGCAACTGCAATGCCCTGTCGTAAATAGCCATCCGGTTCCCAAGCGTACTGTAGATAAGGAGTGTCATGACCCGATTGATTGTTCCGGTGATTCTGATCATCGCTCTGGTAGCCGGTCTGGCGGCCTGCGGCGGGGAAGACGCTACGCCGACGGCCATACCGGCGGCGCCGACGTCCACACCGGAACCGACCCCGATGCCGGACTCTACAGCAATGCTCGAACCTACTGACACTCCGGCTGCCCCCACATCAGCGGCCCCAGCAGCGGTTATCGCCACGGCGGCCCCGGAACCTACTCCCCTTCCGCCTACTCCCACACCGGAAGCTACCGCACCGCCCGCGAGAAGCCCGGAGGAACTGCTAGCGGAATATGCTGACTCAGTGGCCAATGGCCCCGGCGCCATTTTCATCGGCGACCCCACGCAGCCGGCCACCTATGCCCAGCTCATCGGCCCGCCGGTTCACGAGAGCCTGATATTCCTGCCGCCCGGAGAAGAGCAGGCGGCCCAGTTCCAACAGCTATTTCAACTCGGACTGTTCGGGATGGAGCAGCTTGGCGTTCCCGGCCACCAGTTTATCTATAACGGGAGCTACTACCAGGATCTGATTGAAAAGGCCAACCTGCTCAACCCCACGGAACTGACTTCATCGGGCGAAGACATCAAAATCCAGCACGTCTGCCTTTCTCGCCAACTGCCCACCTGCGTGATTATGGAAGCCTATCTGTCTCCCCGGCTAGCCGCCCGAACTAACGGGCAGGTGAAGCTTTCCATTACTTCCTTCCCGGAGCTAAGCGGCGCCGGCGGCGGCGGCATCACTCAAGGAGCCTTGCAATTAGTAAGCGACGGCACGCTGGATATGATAAACGTCTATACTGGTTACGTGGCCGGCGAGTTGCCGCCCATCGAAGTGCAATCCCTTTGGGGCATGGGCGCAGATTGGGAAACCACCTATTCGGCTCTGGTGGATATGATTCCCGACATCGAACGGATGCTGACGGAGGAAACCGGCAGTGTAGTAGTAAACCGCAACTGGTTCGCCGGCGCCGACCAGTGGTTTTTCAGCAAAGAACCCCTGACTTCGCTGGCGGATTTCCAGGGCAAGAAAATTCGCACTCACTCCGCTGCCTTGAGCAGCATCATTAAGGGATTGGGCGCCGAGGCCGTGTTCATTCCCCCCGGCGCCGACTATCTGGCCCTTCAGAACGGAACTGTGGACGTTAGCGCCACCGGGGCCTTGCTGGCGATTTCTGCCCGGTATTACGAAATATCGGACTATATGTCTGGGCCGATAATCGGGTTTGGCTATACCACCAACGTTATGAACCGCGACTTGTGGGACAGCATACCGGCGGACATCCAGCAAATCATCATAGAGGAAGGGGCCATCGCGGAACTGGAAGCGCTGCGGATAGCCCCCTACCACAATATCTTGTCGGTGCAGGCCAACCTCTCCCTCGGAGTCCAGCCCAACACCTTTAGCGAAGACATCGTTCGCTACATCGCTGGGGTGGTGTTGCCGCAGAACGTCATTCCCGACTGGCTGCGCCGGCTAGGCTACCCGGGTCGAAACGAAGACGCGGTCCGCATATTCAACGAACGCGCCGGCCCCTACATCGGTCTAAAAATCGAAGAGGACGGCACAGTGACGCAGACGGAAATCACCAAAGGGCCGCGGGCCAATTAGACCACGCCACACACAAAACTAATTTCCAGGAGGATATATTCGGAAATGTTATACACCCAAAAGATGCCCCATCCCAGGCTCTCTGTCGCCATATTGCTGGTGTTCTCTATGTTGCTGATCGTGGGGTTGGCCGCCTGCGGCGAATCAGCGACAGCAGTGCCCACCTCGGCCCCGGCCACTACTGCGCTCCCCACGGCCACAGCAGCAGCAGAACCAACCACCATGGCTGGAGAGCCGACCGCAGCAATGGTATCCGAAGATGACGGTTTGATGGATTACGCTGGCAAAATGGCCGGCGGCCCCGGCGCCGTCTACATTGGTGATATCAATCAGTTAGTCGGCCTCACGCCCGGAACCCCCGAAGACGGACTGGGCGACGACGACGGCAATGTGCCTTTGGATGCCCTCCAGGAGCACCTGTGGCTCTACGAAAGCGACTATTACAAGTCGCTCATCGAGCGGGCAAACTTGACCAACCCCACTGAAATGACCTATGACGGCGATCCCATAGAAATTCAGCATGCTTGCATCAACCGCTCGCTGTTGCCCTGCAAGATAATCGAGCTGTACTGGGCGCCTGAACTGGAAAAGCGCACCAATGGCAAGCTGATATTGAATATAACCTCTTTCCCAGAGTTGGGAGTGAGCGGATTCGATACCCTGACGCTGGTGGATGATGGTACGCTGTCCATGGCCAACATCTACACCGGCTACGTGGCGGGCGAACTGCCGGCCATCGAGGTTCAGTCACTGTGGGGCATCTATTCAGATTGGGAGTCGATGTACCTGTCTTTGACCGATATGCACCCGCAACTGGAAGACATAGTCGCCGAAGAGACTGGCGGCGGCGTCATCGTCAACCACAACTGGTATTCCGGCAACGACCAATTCTTCTTCAGCAAAGAGCCGCTGCGGACATTGGAGGACTTCAAGGGACTTAAGACCCGCAGCCATGCCGCTGCGCTGTCGGACTGGATTAACGGCATGGGCGCCGACGCCCAGGCCATGGCTTTTGCCGAGGTGTACACCGCCTTGGAGCGCGGCATTCTCGACGCCGGCGTTACCGGCTCTACCCCCGGCTACGGTCAGCGGTGGTACGAAGTTGCCGGTTATCTCAACGGCCCGTTAAAGAGCCTGCTTTCCACCAACAACGTGATCAACGCCGATGTCTGGAACAAACTGCCCTCTGACCTGCAACAGATTCTAATCGAAGAAGGCGCCCGGGCCGAACTGGAACAACTGCGGATGACATCCATTCAGAATGTTACCGGCGTGAAGAAAAATGTCGATGCCGGTATGGAGCTGGTGGAGTTCACGCCGGAGTTGGCAAAATACAGCTTCGAAGTAGGTGTGTTGGAGAATGTTATCCCCGGCTGGCTGCGGCGGCTGGGCTACCCCGAGAAAGGAGACGAGGCCGTAGCAATGTTTAACGAACACGTAGCTCCCTATGTGGGGGTTCAGATTGGCCCAGATGGTGGATTGTCGGAAGTGCCAATAACCAAAGGGCCTAACGCCGAGTAAATCAGCAGCGAAAACGCCCCTCCCCTTGATGGAGGGGCGTTGCTCATTTCCGCCATTTCCGGAAATTCGTTAGCAACCTGGAAGACCAGCTCGGCCAACAGAAAAGCGTGTAATTCGTCAAAAAAGGGATTGCGCGAATTGAAAATTCGTGTATCATTTCCAAACGTAAACAGGTGGCAGCCATGCCATTGCCTGTTACTCTCTTAATCTGGTGGCAGACTCAAATTCAATGGGCTGGCGGTAACACAAATGCCTAATGAAATGATATGGATGCTAGTAACCGTGGCAGTATTGGGTGCCATCTTAGCGCTTTCAGGGCTGGCCTTTGGGCCGCGAACCGCGCTGTTCGGAACACGGGCCTTATTTAAGCGAATGGACCAGATTTACTTCATCCTGGGGTATGTCTGCGGCATCGAGTTGCTCTTGCTCGGTTTCTTTATCACCTATCAGGTGGTGGCGCGCAAACTCGACTGGGTACAGGCTCCTGGCACCGACGTGATGAGTGGCTACGTGTTGGCTATGGCAGCCACTTGGGCCTTCTCTTATTCCTTGCGCTCCGGCGCTCACGTCCGCATCGACGTGTTATTGCCCTACATGGGGGCGAAAACCCGGGCAACGGCCGACTGGCTGGCGATGGCCGCCGTGCTGTTCCTGGGCTGGGTCACGATGTGGAAGATGTGGGAGACCGTAATCAAAAACTACGAGGGCGGTGTGGTTACCAATGACTACCCGCTTACGCCGCTCTTCATACCGAAAATCGTGGTAGCACTGGGCTTCACGCTGCTGTGCCTCACCGCCTTACAGATGATGTATGCGATGGTGGCGGAGGCGTTGCTGGCGCGCTGGAATGCCTGGCGCGGCGGCGAGGAAATAGAGACGCTGACGGTCTCCGAAGGCGAAGCCGCCGGCGTAGCGGACTAGAATCAACAACCACACGATTCAATCTGACCCGGCCCATACCGACATGAGAGGTTAAGCTGTGGCTATTGGCGTCGCATTCGGACTGATGGGAGCCTTCTTCCTGGCGGGGATGTACGTGGCTGCCGCGCTGGGAGCGTTGTCCCTCATCGTTATGTATTTCTTCTCCGATGCTCCCCTGTGGAACATCATGTCCAACAAGGCTTGGGAGGGCAACACCAGCTTCATTCTGGTGGCCGTGCCTCTGTTCATCCTGATGGGTGAGCTGATGAACCGGAGCGGCATGGGTGAGCGTATGTATGCCGGCATCACCCGCTGGATCTGGTGGCTCCCCGGCGGGCTGATACACACCAACATCGTGTCATGCGCCATTTTCGCGGCCTGTTCCGGATCCAGCGTGGCAACTTCGGCCACTATCAGCCGCGTGTCCCTTCCCAGCTTCCGGCAGCGCGGCTACTCGGAGCGGATGGTGATTGGCTCACTGGCTGCAGGCGGGACGTTGGGGATTTTGATTCCGCCAAGCATCAGCCTGATCATCTACGGCGTGCTGGTGGAGGAAAGCATCGGACGCCTGTATATGGCTGGGTTCGTTCCAGGCGTCGTGTTGACCCTGTCTTTCATGGCGATGATCTTCATCCTGGCTATGGTCTGGCGCGGTCTGGCTCCTCGCGAGTCAGGCGACAGCTTCTTCACTATTAAAGGCTGGGTGAACCGGCTCGTTGGCTCTATATCTCTTATCCCGATAGTCGCTCTGATTATCGTGGTGATCGGCTCCATATACGGAGGCATCGCCACCCCCTCAGAGGCGGCTGCTTTCGGCGTTTATGGCGCCTTTGTCCTGGCCGGCATCCTCAATACCGAAGAGATATTGCTCCCGATGTTCGGCGGCATGATGCGGGCCCTGGGACTCATCAACATCTCGATGCTGATGAAGTGGTTACTGGGCTTGTTAGTAGGCCTGCTGTTGGTTCACCTGGCGCTACAGATAGGCCTGGCCCTTACGGGGGCAGACTTAGGCGACCCGGACATTTTCCTAGGGGCCATCGTCGGCGAGAATATCTTTCTTGTCGAGGTGGTAATCGTCCCTTGGACCGGCTGGGTGCCTTTCCTGGTTAACGCAAGCCAAGATGAGCTTCGCAACGCGCGATTCCCAGACACCGCGGTACAGAGACAAATCATACGCCGCAACTTCCATATCGTTCAGGACGCCTTCATCTCCACGGTGCGCACCACCGGGATGATTTTCCTGATAGTGCTGGCCGCGTTCACGCTGTCCTTCGCTTTCGCCCGCCTAGGCATATCGCAACAGATTGCAGAGGCCATCTCCGGCTTGGGGTTGAATGAAATTCAACTGGTGCTGGTGCTGGTGGTGTTCTACCTGGTGCTGGGCACCTTCATGGAGAGCTTCGCCATGATGGTGACCACGGTGCCAATTCTGTTGCCGACTTTGGAAGGCGCAGGAGTTGACCTAGTCTGGTTCGGCGTCATCATGGTGCTTCTAGTGGAAGCGGCGTTAATCAGCCCGCCGGAAGGAATAAACCTCTACGTGCTGCACGGGGTGCGGCTGGACGTAGACCGGGAGCAGGCCGAAGCCGCCAACGAGGTACTGCAACAAAGCACGATAGCGGACGTATGGATCGGGGTTCTGCCTTTCATGGGTTGCATGGCTATCACCACTGCCTTGGTGCTATTCGTCCCAGCCATCGCTCTCTGGCTGCCCGACGCCATTTACGGCGCAAGAGTCTAACTTTCTCCTGCAACGGCTCGGCAAATACAAGAGGGCGGGTTGTGAAACCCGCCCTCTTGCTGTCACAAGCCCACAATCACTGGCCGGAATTGCGGGTTGGGCTATACGGGTTAGCGCGAACAGGAAGGAGGGAAGGGGCGCTCATAATGACTTATGTGTTCGAAGCAACTTTGCAGAAAGAAGATGATGGACGCTGGAGCGCGCAGGTTGACGCTCTTCCCGGTTGCGCGGCATGGGGATATACCAGAGAAAAAGCGTTGGAGACTCTGCATGAAGGGGTGGAAATTTTCGTTGAGAGTATGTTGGACCGCGGATTGCAGGTTCTCGTCGAAGAAATCAAGGGCGCTGATGGAACGACGGTAACGGTTACCGTAGACGGTAACGGTTACTGTAGAAGGAAGCAGTTGCTGCATAACGCTACCGCCGGGTTTAGTCCACCTTCTGCGAAATATCACCGCTCAGGAATTGCCTCGGGACTTGGATCGGAATGGATTTTCACCCCCGAAGAAGCAGAGGGCCAGGGAGATTGCATAAGCCCGGAGGCGAACGGAGATAATCCATTACCATAGGCATAATGAGACGCTGCATCAGGCATAATGGTTGCCTCGCGGTCTACTGACAATGTCATCCGAGGAACCCAGTGGGCGGAAGCCGGCGCCCGTCAGTTGGGATTTTATATACGGAAAAGGGGCGGGATTAAATCCCGCCCCTCTGTTCTTTCCACGCCTCTCGCCTACAATCAGCAAGCCGGCAGTTACCTGTTGCTGTCGGTTACCAGGAAGTGCTTTACCCAGAACTCGCCTCGGTACAGGCCTTCCACTTCCCGGGCCATGTTGCGGCGGATGTCGCTGCGTTCGTAATGAAGAAGGGCTTCCTCGCTGTCCCAGACGCTGACGCTGATGCCTTCTTCGGGGTCCTCGGTGCTACGGAGCAGCAGCCGCTCGCTCATACCCTCGACTTTGCCGCCGCCGCCCTGCAATACTTGATTGCGGTAGAACTCCTCGTATTGGTCCCAAGAACCGAGGCGGAGCTTGCCCCAAGCCATCATTATGAGCGACTGCTGGGCCGCAGGGAGAGTTGCAGAGTCATTACCGGACGCCACGATTTCAAAGTGCTTGATCCAAGTTTCTCCCATCGGGTAGGCCATTGGATGGAAATACTGCTCCGCGTCGCCAGCCAGCTCCCGGCGGGTCTGGCTGGTCTCATAGTTGCGGAGTTCCTGCAACGACTCCCACTCGCTCCAGAACGCCATTTCGTCGGGGTCCGAGGTGCCGCGCCAGAGTTGGCGTCCTTTCAGGCCCGGCATACCCATGGTGAAGGGTATGACTTTTTCGATGTAGAATTTTCTCAGGTCTTCCCAAGTTCCGGGGCGCGCCCGCCCCCATGCCATTTGTACGTACATTTCTCACGCCTTCCATCAGGTTCACCCCCGCATTTGAGCAGGGGTGGCGGCAACGGATTGGGATTTTATACCAGAGTGGCCCGCTCGTCGATGAATTTGACCAGCAGGAACGTCATTTGTGCAGGAACAGGAGGGAATGGGACTGATCTTTTGGGCGGGCCTAAAGAAGTAGTACCTGACACCGGCGCAAGGAATCGAGTAGCCCCACTCATAGAGCTGCTTTGTCTCTTGGGCCAGCGCCGGGGGCGGTATCCGTTCCTGAGCCGGAGCGGGCTCGCTGGGAATGACCTCTTCCTGGTACAGACGCGGGGGTTCCAAAATCGTAACCATCACACACCTCCATATTTTACCTAGAGATGCCTGCCGCTACCTGTTCCTTGCCAGAGGCAGGGGCGCGCTATGCGCCCTTACTCATCCCCTTTGCTCTCCTCGCTATCCCGCTGCATCTCGCGGGTCGCGCTCATACCCAACTGGGTCAGAGTGCGGCTGTAGCGGTTGGCGAAGAGCTGGGCGGTGGCGGCGTAAATGCCTCTCCCGATACCGGCGTCCTGGGTGCACAAGTCCAGCAGACGCGCGCGGGGAATCTGTAGCAGCTCCATATCGCTGAGGGCGGTGCCGGCGGTAATCAAGGTGCCTTCGCCCAGCAGGACGGCCTGGGGAAAAGACTCGCCGGCGCCGGCGAGCCGGACGGCAATCTGTCCAATTTCTGACTGGGCGCTCAACTGGGCCTCGCCGGACTGGATGATGAAGAGGTTCTGTCCGGCCTCACCGCCGGCGCCCAGAGTCTCTCCCTCGGAAACGGAAACACGGCTCCCCAAGGCCACCACGGCGGCGATTTGCTCCCGTGACAACCTGGCGAAGATGTCAACCGTGGCGTAGTCGGATTCTTCGCTGGCTGCGCCCGGGCTTTGCGACACTCCGGCGGCCAGATCTTCGGGGCGGAACACCCGAACGGGCATCACCGCCCGGCGTTCCACTTCGCGGGCCACGCTTCCCTTGACCAGCTTGGCCAGTCCTCGCCGGTCATGAGTGAACATTGCAATAAGGTCCACGGAATTGCGGTTGGCGTAGGCAACGATAGCGGAAGCCACGGAGTCGTGAACCACCACGGCAGTAACGGCGCTAACCGAGGATTCTTCCCGCAGTTGGCTGGCGATTCGGTTGATATAGAACATGGCGCGGGCGCGGTCTTCCTCTTCCTGTTGGGTGCCCAATACCACCAGCTCGCCCAAAGACCTGGTGCGCCCCGGTGGTATAACCGAGAGTAAAGTGGCCTGTCCACCGGCGCTGACCAGGTCGGGTATCGCGTCAAGCACTCCTTCAGATTCAACCGAACGGTCCAATGGCACTAGCACATTCTGGTACATTGGAAATCTCCCACCCTGCAATCTGTGGTTTTGGGAAGTCCTGTTTCCATAAGATTACCGGATAACTACCATTTTAAGTATGTATGAGAAGGCGGTCAACAATGTGCAAACAATCACAAAATTGTGACTGCTGTGTCCACCACCCTCGCATTCGCGAAAATTCACAGGCTCAAGCGAAGGAAGCCTTAGCATAGCCGGAAAGTCCCGGGTTTTCGCTTTCTGCGGAATGCGGAATAGCGAGGGTCTTAAACGCGGCCCACCAGATCTTGCAAAAAGGTTCGGGTGCGGGTGAAGGAAGCCTGGGAGCCGTCCGCCGGGAAGATGGTAGCCAGCAGGTCGGTGGCGCCTATGTCAGCCAAACCTCGCACCTGGTCTTCCACTGAAGCTTCGTCGCCGACGATGGCTATCTCGCCCGGACTCTTGACCCCTTCCTGCTCCAGCATGGCCCGGTAGCTGGGCAGGGCGGCATAGTGTTGGAAGAGCCGGTCGGCCCGGGCCCGAGCGCGCTCCGGGTAGTCGGTGACGGCAATAGGCATCCCCACGCAGACTCTGGGCGCGGGATTTCCGGCGGCTTCGGCGGCGTCATTGAGGCGTGGCAGCACGTGGTCTCGCAACGTGGCTGGCCCGGTCATCCAGGTAACGGCTCCATCGGCCAGCCGACCAGCTATCTCCAGCATCCGGGGGCCGAGGGCCGCCATCACCACAGGGACAGACACCATGTCGGCGTCGGGTATCTGCAACTCCCCAGCAACCCGAAATTCCTGCCCGTGAAAATCCACGCCGCTCTCGTGAAGCAGGGGGCGCAACACCGACAGGTATTCCTCAATATGCCGGGCGGGATGAGCGTAGGAGAGACCCAACCACTCCTCAATAGTCGAGCGGTGGGAAACGCCGATGCCCAGAGTGAGCCGTCCGCCGGCGGCCACCTGCGCGGTGAGGGCCTGCTGAGCCAGCGCGACAGGGTGCCGCGGGTACGTTGGGGTTATGGCGGTTCCCAATTCGATACGGCTGGTCTGCATCCCGGCGATAGCAATGATGGTGAGCATATCGGCGCCGAAGTGCTGCGGCAGCCAGTAGCTATCGAATCCGTCTTCTTCAGCGTCAGATATGCGGCGCAGTCGCTCCGCCACATCCCGCATAAGCTCGAGAGCGCCCACAAACAACCCGATACGCATAGCAGCCTACTCCTCTCTGGCGGCGTATACGTCCCGCGCCGCTTCGGGCATCCGGCGCACGCTTCAGGCATCCGGCACGATGAAGTAAGTTTAGCATATCGCCACCAAAGCCGGGATTCCGTGTTTCGCGGGAATGGCGGGTTGGGGGGCGGCAGATTGACGGAAGTTTGCGCCGATAGTAGGCTACGGGCGGGTTTGGTATCCCACACCTTGACCCTCTCCCAAGGGAGAGGGCATTACGCAATCAGCGGAGGCTCTGATATGAGCTATGAAGGAATGTTGGCGGAAACAGTCAATATCACCGGGCACGAGGGCGACATGATTGACGCCTACCTAGCGCGGCCGTTGGGAGGCGGACCCTATGGCGGGGTCGTGCTGATTCACCATATGCCCGGCTGGGACGAGGCATCCAAGGAGATGGCCCGCAAGTTGGCCTATAACGGGTTTGTCACCATCTCTCCCAATCTGCACTTCCGCGAGGGCAAGGCCACGCCGCAAGAGAACAGCGCCAGCATCCGCGAGAAAGGCGGGATGCCCGACGTGCGGACAATGGGCGATGTTGAAGCGGCGATGGCATACCTGCGGACGCTGCCCTACCTGAACGGCAAGGTGGGACTCATCGGCTTCTGCTCCGGCGGACGCCAAACCTACCTGGGGGCCTGCACTCTGGAGGGCGTGGATGCGGCGGTAGACTGCTGGGGCGGCGGCGTGACCCAAGGGAACGACCAGCTCACCCCGGCTATGCCCGCTTGGCCGGTGGATTTCACCGCTGGGCTGAATTGCCCGCTGCTGGGGCTGTTCGGGAACGACGACCCACGCCCCTCGCCTGACGACGTGGACGAAACCGAGGCGGCGCTGAAGGCGCACGGCAAGGATTACGAATTCCACCGCTACGACGGCGCGGGCCACGGCTTCTTTGCTGTAGACCGGCCCAGCTACCGGGTCGAGGCGGCGGTGGACGGCTGGGAAAAGGTGCTGAGCTTCTATGGCAAGCACCTGAGCTAACTAACGCCCACCCTTTCTTCAGCGCCGAGGGCGCAGAGCAAACGCTGAGAACGCAGAGGGCAACTCGGTAACCTGAACTTCTGCGTCCTCAGCGTTATTTTGTGTGTACTCTGTGTTGATTTATGCTTCTCGCCTACAGACTCCAGCGAATCCTGCCTTTCTACTATGGCTGGGTGGTGGCCGGGGCCTCCGGGACGGCGGTATTCGCCCGGATGGCCCCCGCCATCACGACGCTAACGGTCTTCATATACCCGATGTCGCAGGAGCTTGGCTGGTCGCGGACACTGATTGCTGGAGCGGTCAGCGCGGGGGCCCTATCGTCCATGGCGCTGTCGCCGGCCATCGGATGGGCGATAGACCGACTAGGGGCCAGGCCGGTTCTAGTGGCCGGGGTGCTAGTGGTGGGAGCATCTATGATCTCGCTGGCATGGGCGACGATACCTGCCACATTTTATGTCGCCTATGCCTCGGCGCGAGTAGTGTTTCACACAGCCGCTCCCATTGGGGCCAGCACGGTGACGTCTCGCTGGTTCACGCAAATGCGGGGCAGAGCGATTGGAGTCATCTTCCTGTGCGGGGCCATCGGCGGCGTGGTGTTCACTATGCTGGCCGCGGTGGTTATAGACAGTCACGGGGTGGCGGCGGCCTGGATTTCGCTAGGGGTCATCTGCCTGGCCACGGCGCTGCTGCCCAACCTCCTGCTGGTGGCGGAGCGGCCCGAAGACCTGGGGCTGCCGCCCGACGGAGAACCGGACCGTCAGCCGCAGGCAAAGACAGTCAATAACATTCAGGACAACGAGTCTTGGACTGTGCGGGAGGCCACGCGCACGGCGGCGTTCTGGATTCTGGCAGTAATGGGGTTCGCGACCTTCTTCGTCCATGCCGGGGTGAACGTTCACATCGCGGCCTACCTGCGGGATGAAGGATTGTCACTCACCAATGCGGCCTCGGTGGTGACGGCAAGCTGGGTGGTGTCTGCGGCGGGGAGTATCGGCTGGGGCTGGATGATGGAACGGGCGCCGGCCCGCTTGATGTATTCAGTGATGCTCGCCATGCTGTCGGGGGCGGTGCTGCTATTGTTGCTGGCGGGCGGCATCACCGGAGCTTTCGCCTCTGCCGTCCTTATTGGACTGGTGGCCGCTGGGGGGAATATCATTCCCGCGGTGGTCTTTGCCGATTACTACGGGCGGGCGTCTTTGGGTAAAATTCGAGGCACCGGCGAAATTGGGGTGCTGGCAGGCCAATCCACCGGGCCATTGCTGGCCGGGGTGGTGTTCGATTTGCAAGGGAGTTATACAGTGATATTCCTAGCATTCGCCGCGATTGCGGCGGCGGGGAGCGTGGTGGTGCTGAAGGCGCGCCGACCAGCGCGGGGGACGCCCCCATCCTGACCTTTCTCCGGAAGGGATGGGGATTTTTGCAACCCTCTCGCGATGTGAGAGAGAGCCTTGGCTTTGTCTGTAAATTGAGGGTCTTCTTGGCTTTTTCTGGCGAGTTGAAGGAATTTTAGCTTTATCTGGTAAAATCCTAGCTTTGTCTGGTAAGTTGATATGACGCAACCGGCCAACCGCGAAATGCTGCTCATCGCCTTTATGCAGGCGTCAAACTGCTCCAACTACACTGGATCGTGGCGGCACCCGGAAACGTCGCCGGATTTCCTTGATCTAGGTTATTACCAAGACATCGCGCGGACGCTGGAGGCCGCGCGGTTTCACATGGCGTTCTTGGACGACCGGCTGGCGATGCCCAGCGTCTACGGCGATTCCTACGCCGAGGCCGTGGAGCATGGCGTGCGGGCGATCAAGCTTGACTTGGCGCCGGTGATGACCGCTATGGGTCTGGCAGCGTCGCACCTGGGACTGGGGGCGACCTACTCCACCACCTATTATTCACCTTTCCATGTGGCGCGGCTGTTCGCTTCGCTGGATCACTTTACCGGCGGACGGGCGGCCTGGAACGTGGTTACGTCGCTAAACGATTCGGAGGCTCATAACTTCGGGGTAGCGGAGCATCTGGAGCACGATGACCGCTATGATGTGGCTGATGAGTTTATGGAGGCGGCCTGCGCGTTGTGGGATTCGTGGGACGACGGCGCGGTTTTGGCTGACAAGGATACGGAACGGTTCGCAGATCCGGCGAAGGTGAGGCGGGCGGACTATGCGGGGCAGCACTTCAGCTCGCGGGGGCCGCTGACCACGCCGCGGCCGCCACAAGGTTATCCGGTCATCATCCAAGCAGGGCAGAGCGAGCGGGGCCGCCGCTTCGCCGCGCGTTGGGGGGAGCTGCTGTTTGTCATATTCCCCACCGCCGAGGGCTGCAAGGGCTACCGGGACGACCTTCGGGCGCGCGCTGCTGCCGCGGGACGGGACCCGAACGCAATCAAGGTGGCTCCGGCGGTATACGTGGTGGCCGGGGAAACGGAGCAGGAAGCGGCGGAAAAGCTGGCTTTCATTGACGGCTTGGCGCGGCCCGTGGATTCGCTGGCGCTTCTGTCGGAGGTATTCAACTATGACTTTTCACAGCACCGGCCGGATGAAGGGCTTTCAGATGATGTGATGGCGTCTATAACCGGGCTGCGGGGGTTCTTGGACCGGGTCATACGCCTTAGCGGAAACCCGAATCCATCCCTGAACGACTTTGTGCGCTGGTCGGGCCGGGGCACGCTGCGGGAGTTTCCGGTGTTTACTGGGACACCGTCCCAAGTGGCCGACCAGATGGAAGAATGGCACGCTTCGGAGTCTTGCGACGGCTTCGTGCTGGCCGCCACTCACATGCCGGGGGCGTATGCGGACTTCTCGCGTCTGATTGTGCCGGAACTGCAACGGCGCGGGCTGTTCCGCCGCAATTACGCGCCGGGGACGCTGCGCGACAACCTGGGGTTGGCGAGGCCGGGGAGGGCACCGGGGTAGCGGATTAGCGGGAAAAGCTGAGGGGATGGGTTTAATCCGCGACTTTGGAAATAGAAGCAGGCGCAGGCGCAAATTACAGGACGGCATCGGAGTGGCGCCGGTATGCGTCCTCAATCGCTTTTTCCAAGAGATTATCTCCGTGCGCTGTTTACCCAGAGATTATCTCCGTGCGCTGTTTACCCATAGGTGGACAGCAATCCTTTGGCGCGCGCAATATCCACCAGCGCGGCGGCTATCAATGGCGGCTATCCGTCCTCCAGCGCCACTTCCAGGTAGCCGACGATATCATCGTCGGTTTTCCAGTGGTTAATGACATCCCATTTAGTGAGCTTTATATCAAACAAAACGTCACGCTTCCAAGCAGTTGCGCGCACTACGCGCTAGGGCAATCGCTCTTTGGATATCGCGGTTGGGGGGGAGTCCTTATCGGCTCCGGCAAGCAGGATTACAAGCACATCATCATACTGCTGATAGTATATTCGGTATCCGGGCATAGTTGACGCGCAACTCCGAGATACCTCTCCCAACCGGCCTTGCGTCCCTGGATTACCCAACAACAACCGCTGAATCCCAGTATCAACAAGGTGTCTTGCTCGCGGATCCCGGAGGGTCTGATACCAGTTTGCGAAAGTTCCGGTTTGGCAAAGTTGCATTACCCGCTATTACATCCATAGTTATGCCGATAATTCAATTGTCCAAATCCAGGATTCAGAAATTCTGCGTTGCAGCCTCACCAAAACTGCCGTGCCTTGAGCCTGGAGACGCAAGGCAACCCCTCAGATTTTCCAGGGCGGGGACCTTCGCCCCTTCGTTGGCATCATAGGGCTTTGGGGCTATAATTACGGCGAGGCGGATAGAGTTGACAGGAGAGTTGAGCGTTATGCCTTTGCCTGAGCGTATGAAATTCGGAATTTTCATGGGCCCTTTCCATCGGGTAGGCGAAAATCCCACTTTGGCGTTGGATCGGGACTTGGAACTGGTGCAATGGCTGGACTATCTTGGCTTCGATGAGGCTTGGATTGGTGAGCATCACAGCGCTGGTTGGGAAACTATTTCTTCGCCGGAAATTTTCATCGGGGTGGCTGCCGATCGCACCAAGCACATCAAGCTGGGCACCGGCGTCATCAGCATCCCTTACCATCACCCGTTTAACGTGGCTAACCGCATGGTGCAGCTTGACCACATGACCCACGGGCGAGTGATGCTGGGAGTGGGGCCGGGGGCGCTTCCCGGCGACGCCTATATGATGGGCATTGAGCCGACGGCGCAGCGCCAGCGGATGGATGAGGGCTTTGGCATGGTGCTGCGGCTGATGACCGAGACCGAGCCGATTACCTACGAAAGCGACTGGTTTACCCTTCGAGAGGCGATGCTGCAACTGCGCCCCTACACCAAGCCGCGTATGCCCATCGCGGTGGCCTCGGTGCAGTCTCCTTCCGGCGTGGCGCTGGCCGGCAAGTACGGCGCATCGGTGCTGACCATCACGGTGCCGCGAGATCCGGGCGCTCCCGACTCCGACCTAAAGTCGCTGTGGGAGATTGCTGAAACATCAGCTGCGGAGCACGGACAAACGGTCAACCGGGACGATTGGCGGCTGGTGCTGCCGGTGCACTTGGCGGAAACGAAGAAGGAAGCGATGGAGCAGGCCCGGGTCGGCGCCGGCCGCTACCAGCGAGAATACTTCGAGCATACCATGGGCCGCGACGCCATCGTGGACGGGCCGCTGGAAGACATCATAGAAGTGATGGACAAGAACGGCGCTTGGATCATCGGCACGCCCGACGACTGCATCGAGGGCATCAAGAGGCTGGAGGAGCGCAGCGGCGGTTTCGGCGGTTTTATGGTGCAGGCAATTGACTGGGCGCCGCGTGAGCAAGTGCTGCACAGCTACGAGCTGCTGGCGCGCTATGTGATGCCCGCCTTCCAAGGCAGCGTTGCCAGCACCGCCGGGTCGAATCAGTGGGCCTACGAGCGCCGCGATACCCTGAAAGCGGGGCGCGCCGCCGCGATAGACCGCGCCAAATCGGATTACGCCGGCCGTATTAACTAACCAATCTGGGCTTGAACGCTCCCTCTCCCTACGGGGAGAGGGAATCTTTTTGCGCTGAGTTGAGTGTCTATGAATGCAGTCTGGTACGAACAGAACGGCCCCGCCGAGGTTATGCAGTTCGGGGAGATGCCCGACCCGGAGCCGGGGGCCGGCGAGGTGCGGGTTCGCGTCGTCTCGTCCGGCGTCAACCCTTCTGACTGGAAGCGGAGGGCGGGAGTGACCGCGCGCATCGCGTTTCCCCGGGTCATCCCGCACCAAGACGGCGCGGGCGTGATTGACCGCGTTGGCCCGGGCGTGCCAGAGTCGCGGGTGGGCGAGCGGGTGTGGCTCTTCGAGTCGCAGTTCGGGCGGCCCTTCGGCTCGGCGGCGGAGTATACGGTGCAGCCTTCGGGACACGCGGTGTGGATGCCGGATTCCGTCAGTTTCGAGCAGGGGGCCTGCTTGGGCGTTCCGGCGATGACCGCTCATCGCTGCCTGTTCGCCGACGGGCCGCTGAACGGCAAAGTAGTGCTGACGCCAGGCGGCGCCGGGGCCGTGGGCCACTATGCAGTGCAACAGGCGAAACTGGCCGGGGCCACGGTCATCAGCACCATCAGCTCAGATTACAAAGCGGGAATCGCCCAAGCTGCCGGAGCGGACTACATCGTCAACTATCGCTCCGAGGACGTGATAGAGCGCGTGATGGACATTACCGGTGGGGAGGGCGTTGACCGCATCGTGGAGGTAGACTTCGCCGCCAATTTCCCGGTGACCAGCGAGGTGCTGAAATCGTCGGGAGTGGTGGCAATCTATGCCGCCGGAACGGGCCAGCAGCCGCCTGTTCCTTTGCAATTCCGGCGCAGCAACACGGTAGTCCGCAACGTGCTGGTCTACGATATGCCGGAACCAGCCAAAGACGCGGCGATTGCCGATATCACGGCCTGGCTGGAGGCGGGCGCGCTGACCCACCTGGTTGGCCCTCACTTCCCGCTGGAACAAACGACGCAAGCCCACCGCGCCGTCGAGGGCAACGCCATCGGCAACGTGATAGTGGACGTGGGCTAGACCCAAAAGTGCTTGAAGTGCGACGCAGACCACTTAATGCCATCGGAGAAACGTGATAGTGGACGTAGGTAGAGGCGGCCTGGCAGTAAGGCAGTTAAGGCGATTGGCAGATTAGGAGAAGGGCGCGGATGGCGAAGAGCGGTTTCAGGGTTATGGACTCGGATATGCACGTGGTGGAGCCGGCGGACCTGTGGGAGCGGTACATTGACCCGGCATTCCGGGACCGGGCGCCGCAGGGAACGCGCCGACACCCGCGGGACTTGGGCGTACAAGTGGGCGAGAACGTTTTTCCGCTGCCCAATCGCAGCTACTCCAACGCCATTACGCCACTGATGACCAGCCAGCAGGATGTCTACGCCGAGTCGGAACGGCGCGGCTGGGACAGCGCGTCGCAGCTTGCGGCGATGGACAACGAGGGCATTGACGTTGCTGTGCTGTTCCCCAGCCGAGGGCTGTTCACGCTGGGCGACAGCGACTTGGAACCGGCCCTTGCCACCGCCATCTCGCGGGCCTACAACAACTGGCTGGCCGACTTCTGTAGCGGAGGGACGGGACGGCTGTTCGGCGCAGCCATGATTCCGCCGCAAGACATCGAAGGGGCCGTAGCGGAGGCGCGGCGGGCAGTGCAGGAGCTGGGCTTCAAGACGGTGTTCGTGCGGCCCAATCCGGTGGGCGGCCGCAACTGGCACGACCCCTACTATGATCCGCTGTGGGCGGAGATTCAGAGCCTTGGAGCGCCGCTCAGCTTCCACGAAGGCGGACGGGTCAACCTGCCGCAGCCCGGCGACAACTTCGACACGCATATGCTATACCACACCTGCACCCACCCAATGGGTATGATGCTGGCGGTGGTGGATATAGTGGGCGGGGGCGTGCTGGAACGCTTCCCGGAGCTGACGGTGGCCTTTCTGGAAGGCAACTGCTCTTGGGCGCCCTGGCTGCTGTGGCGGCTGGACGAGCATTGGGAGATGTCGGCGTCGTATGATCATCCGGAGCTTAAGATGAAGCCGAGCGAGTATTTCCGGCGACAGTGCTATCTGTCAGTGGAGTGCGACGAGGAGCCGGCGGAAATTGTGCCGCGGTTCGGGCTGGAGGATAACGTGGTGTTCTCCACGGACTACCCGCACGCCGATTCGAAGTACCCGCAGTCGGTAGACCGGTTCTTGGAACTGCCGCTGCCAGACGACGCCAAGCGCAAGTTCCTCTGGGACAACTGCGCCCGGCTCTATGGGTTTGATTCTTAGGATTTTCACAATCGGAAGAAAATTTTCACCAGCGGCCAAGGTCGGAACCTGCTCAAACGGGAAATTTATTTACTCCCCGCTGACTCAGTACCACGTTGCTTAGACGAATAAATCCGTATGGCGTTTACTGGATGCCCGCTAGATTTCTTATCACATCTCGAAACACTTGAAAACTCTTTGACCTGTTACTATCTATGTCCATACGGGGCGCGATTTCTTTGGCCCAGTCGCATTTTACATTCCCGGCTATAGGGTAGCCTGCCTTCTTGAGTGATTTTGAACCGCCGGAATGCACGGCATCGGCCAAAACTTCCCACGTGCCACAAACGCTGTCTTGAACGTAGCCGTCCAGAACGACCTCCTTTGTGTTTGGATAAGCGGACTTAACTGCAGCGCGGTCGCCCAGCAGCCAAGCCTCGCTTTCCTCGATAGCAATTCTGAACCGTGTTTGAGGACGCGGATTACATACAGCCAGCAATTCTTGCTTGAACTTGACACAGTCTTTATCATCCGAGTCCACTACACGACAACCGCTGAACCATTGTGCAGGCTTTTTCCGTATCCCTGCAATATCTTTGGTAACCGGTCTAGCAATATTCGATTGCGGGGGTTCGTTACCCCCTGCAAGTTCATCGGCAACCGGCCAATGCCTTTGTAATGGATTACTCTCCAAGAATGAGCTTCCCCGTTAGCTCCAAGTATCTTTTCCAGGAAAACTTCCAGTGCGATACTCCCAGATTGGTCTTCCACCAATACCTCAAAGTGCATCTTCTTACCTACGATCCAGATAATCGCTGTACCAGAGGCTGCCGAGGGGCAATCCTTCCTCGACCATTGCTTTAACTATTTTGTCGTCGCTGGCCCTGCGAATAGTGGAAAAACCGTCCCCTCCCTTATCCAGAACCCACGTCTCTTCGGGCGTGAGCGCGTCAACAAAATAGGGCTGGTGGGTTGTGACAAAAATCTGCGGCGCGTTTCTTCCGCCTGTGGCGTGGGCGCGAAACTCTCCGGCCAAAACCTCCAGCAACTTATGATAGAGACCGTTTTCCGGCTCCTCGATGCAGGTGAATGATTGCGGCTGCGGATCTTCCAGCATCAAGAGATAGGCAAAGACTTTCAGAGTGCCGTCTGACATTTGCTGAGCATAAAAAGGGTCCTCAAACCCATGGTCGTTGAACCGTAGCAGCAGCCGTCCATCCGGGCTACGTTCTGTGTCAATTGTGTCTATACCGGGAATCCTGCCAGCTATTTTAGTCAGGATGCGCTCAAACCGGGCCGGATGTTCCCGCTCAATATACTGGACGACATTGCCAAGATTGTCTCCGTGGGCGTTCAAGCGCCTTTGGGGGCCGGCGAGCGGCAGGCTGCGGGCTGCGTCGGGAGTAAAGTAGCTGAGATACCAGCTTTCGATGAACTCGCGGAATGATGTAATCCTGGGATGCTGTTTCAGCGATCCTAATGTAGCTATGCCCAGTCTGCGATTGTCCTGAAGTTCGACGACCTCCATGTCAGCGCTTTCTTCCTCTAATGACCCTCTCAATATCTGGTTGATTAGCGCGCTCAAGTCGAACTTCGCTTCATCGCGACCGTCAACTTGTCTCCCTTGGGAGTCACCTTTCCAAGCTATCCCCCGGCCATCGTTAAGTATCAAAAAAGAGAAGGGCCAACCATGGCTCTGTCCCTTGCGCCGTTGGCGCAGGCGTTCCCGGGACACATAAGGGCGGCCGGATCCGTCCTTGTTTATCGCTAATTCATAGGTTATCGGCCGCGCGCTGGGCTCTTCACGGTAATAAACCTCGAATTCAATGGGGCCATCACTCCCTTGAGAGCGGATACGGTCGAACCCCCCACGCCCACGCTGGTCGCAAGCCTCTTCGACGCCGAGTCGCAAGCAGTCTCCAAGAAAACCGAAGGCATCGAACAGGGAGCTTTTGCCCACCCCGTTTTTTCCGATTACCGCCGTCATTGGAGTCAATGCTGCAATACCCTGCGTATTCCACAGCCTGCCCAAGGTTATATCTTGCAGAACTCGATAGTTCTTGATTTTGATTCCTTCGATTTTCGCCACTTTTTAGACCTTGCGGCTACCAGCGCAGCCAGCAACATTCCTCCAGCAAGCGTTCAAACGTTTTCTTCTCAGAACGGGAAGGCATATCGAGTATAACCTTTTCCCATTCTGAGAGGAAATAAGCTACCAGACGCCGCTGTCTTTATTTTCCCGCCTTTATAAAGTCTGCCACCCGCTCGGCTATCATCATGGTGGTTACGTTGGTGTTGGCGCGGACTACATCGGGCATTATGGAGGCGTCGGCGATACGGAGGTTGGAAACGCCGCGGACGCGCAGTTGCCGGTCTACAACGGCCATAGGGTCACCGGGCGGCCCCATTTTGCAGGTGCCGGAGATGTGGTAGGACGTGCTGACATTGCGGCGCAGCCAGGCGTCCAAGGCCGCGTTGGTCTCCAGGTCGGCGGAAGTCGGGGAAAGGATTTCTTCGATGATGCCGTCGTAGGCGCTGTGTTGCAGCAGTGATACGCAGAGCCGGACGCTCTCTCTCAAACGCTCCCGGTCCCAGTCCTCTTCCAGGTAGCGGTAGTCCATGCTGGGCGGGGTGTTAGGATCAGCGGAGACCAGCCGCAGTTCGCCCTTGCCCGCAGCGAGGTAGAGGCCACAGTTAACGGTATGCGCCGGGTTGTCGTCTCGGACCACCGTGTTCAGTGAAGCGGGTGAAAGTATCATGTCGTGGGGCGTGCTGGAACCGGCAGCGGTATAACGGAGGCGCAAGGCGCGCATGGCGTTGGGGTCAACAGGAACGTTCTCGTTGACCATAAAGCGCACCGTAACGTTGGGATGGTCGCGCATATTTTGTCCGACGCCGGGCAACTCCACCGCTACGGGAATGCCTTGCGCGCCTAGCTGGTCGGCGGGGCCAAGGCCGGACAGCATCAGCAGTTGCGGCGAGGCCACCGCTCCGGCGCAGAGGATGATGTCGCCTCCCTCGACCACGAAGGTCTCGCCGCCGCTTCCCGCTTCGACGCCGACGGCCCGCTTGCCGCCGGGTCCGTCTTCCAGAACTAGGCGGTTGGCCTGGACGTTAGGGCGGATGGTGAGGTTCAGGCGATAGCGCACCGGGTCAATATAGGCCAGGGCCATGCTCATACGCACGCCGTCAATGTTGTTCTCGGCGCGCAGGCTAATGCCGGTGGCCTCCGGGTGGTTTACGTCGGGATGGAATGGGTAACCGGCGGCGGTGGCGGCCTGGAAGAAAGCCTCCTGAGTCGCCGGCCAAGTCTCGCGGAGGTGATGACGGACAGGCACCGGGCCGTCGGTGCCATGGAAATCATCGTGAAAGTCGGCGTCGTTCTCCAGCTTGCGGAAATAGGGCAGGCAGTCCAGATAGGCCCAGCCCTCGTTCCCCCAGGAGGCCCAAGCGTCGAAGTCCTCGGGAGCGCCGCGAATGAAGGTCTGGCCGTTGATGGCGCTGGAGCCGCCCAGCACCTTGCCTCGGGGAACGGGCATCGGCCCCTGCTCCAGGGTGGCCGCGCCGGTGAAGGACCAGTTGTAGGGCGAACCGGCGGCTCGGGCCTCCAGGTTCACCGAACCCCAGCCCAGCTTGAGCATATCGGGCAATTGAGCAAAGTCGGGGAAGTCAGGGCCGGCTTCCAGTAGCAGTACAGAGCGAGCCGGGTCTTCCGACAGCCGCGCCGCCACGATGCAGCCGGCCGTTCCGCCGCCAACAACGATGTGGTCGTATTTCATTGAGATTGCCCCCGCGTTGATTTGCGCCGCGTTGATTTGCGCCGCGTTGATTTGCGCCATTGTACATAAATTCCCGGAAAAGTCTTGGCTTAGCCAACCGCCCCGGCAGCGAAGCATCTCCGCCCTCACTCCAACCCGATTTACCAAGCCCGATTTATCAAGCCCGATTTATCAAGAGAGAAGGAATGGGGCGGTATAGCAGACGCCGAGGGAGGGGCAGTTGACCGGGGTATAAGCCGCTGATAGAATGCGGCCACCTTGTCCGGGTCGGCCGGACGGCGGTATGCTACCATTCGCAGGGCTGCCGCAGCTACATTCTGCAATGCTGGGGGAGGACATGGCGAGGAAATTAAGCGTATCGGTCGACCATAACCTTTGCGTTGGCAACCAGATGTGTATCTCCATCGCCACTAAGGCGCTCACGCTCAACGACGACCGGCAGGCCATTCCGGCGGACGTTGACGGCGATACGGAAGAAGTGATTCTAGAGGCTGCGGAGCAGTGTCCGATGGCCGCCATCAGCGTAATGGACGCCGCGACGGGCGAGCAGCTTTTCCCATAACCGGCGCAGCCCCTTTGGAACCAGACGCCCTCCTTTTCCGGCCGAAGGAGGGCTTTCCTTTTCTGCGGGCTGTTGACGTAAAACGGGCCTTTTTGCTGACATCCGGAGCATGAAATATCCAGCCGAAATACGATACAGTTTACCGTGGCCTATATCGCCACCTTTCCGCCGCCGGGGGCTGAGTGAATGGAGCACCTGTTTCATGCTGGGGACAACCTGGGAGGGCTGGCTTGCCTGGCCCAATCGGGCATAGAGGTTGACCTGGTGTATATTGACCCGCCCTTCGCCACCAACAACGAGTTTCTGATGGACGCTGAGCGGGCCAACTCTGTCAGCGCTTCGGGGGAACTGGCGTACTCAGATACTTGGGAAGTGGACGATTACTTGGAACAGCTATGGCTGCGTCTCAAGGCCATCCGCTCGGTTATGGCCGGCGACGGCTCAATCTACGTTCATATAGACGTGAAGATGGAGCATCACGTCCGCCTGCTGATGGATCAGGTGTTTGGGGCGCGCAACTTCCGCAACAGCATTACGCGCATCAAGTGCAACCCCAAGAATTTCAACCGCTATTCCTACGGCAACATCAAAGACACAATTCTTTTCTATTCAGTATCTCCCCATCGCATCAAGTGGCATCCCCAGGAAGAGCCGCTGACCGGCGGCGATGCGGCATCCCGGTATCCGCTGGTGGACGATTCGGGCCGCCGCTACGCCACCACGCCGCTGCACGCCCCAGGCACGACACGCAACGGACCCACCGGCGGCCCTTGGCGCGGGATGCCGCCGCCGCCCGGCCGCCACTGGCGCTACCCGCCGGAAAAGCTGGATGAGCTGGACGCCGCCGGACTGATTGCGTGGAGCGGCAACGGCAACCCGCGCAAGATAATCTACGCCGACCAGTCGGCAGGCAAGCTGCCGCAGGACGTTTGGGTCTATAAAGACCCGCAGCGGCCGGTCTACCCAACGCAGAAGAACGCGGCAATGCTGGAGCGCATCATCCTGACGTCTTCGGAGCCGGGCGACACGGTGCTGGACTGTTACGCCGGCAGCGGCAACACGCTGCTGGAAGCGGCGCGGCTGGGCCGGCGGTTCGTGGGAATGGACGACGCACCAGCAGCGCAGGCCGTTATCGAACGGCTGCTGCAAAGCAATAGGATTACGTGGCGAACTATTCAGCTAGTTGAAAACAGTCAAGCCGACGCTGAAAGGAAGGAACCATGAATATGCCTCAACAGCCAGCCCACTGGATTTCGAGAACATAGAGCGCCAATTGAATCTGGTAAATTTGGACGAAATGGCAAATGAAATTCCTGAACGCTCTAACAGATTGGCAACTAGGATCGCTCATTTTTCTGCGCAATTCGATGTTCCAGAGGAAGACTTCTGGCGCGACTTGGAAGCCAACCCTAATGGGCCGCTGGCCGCGGTGTTAGCCCGTGAAGCTCGCCGTCAAAATGTTCACGAAAACGCCGCGGCAGAGTACGTTAATCGAATGGCCTATGTTGAGGAATTTCGGAGGCTACCCTCCACTGGCGGGAATGCTCGCTATATTAACGCGGACGGACAAGTAGTCACAGGTCAGCAACTGGCCGGCGCTCCTCGCCCATCAAAGTCAATAGATTTTCAGTGGCGCACTGGAAACGTGAACTGCTACGCTGCCCAGAAATATACTAGGGAGGGCGGCGGGAATCAGGATAATCAATTCAACGAAGTTGTGCGGCTGTTACAAAATTTTCAGTGGCGCATCAACAACGGCGCTGCCTTGTTCGTCTTGGTTGATGGCCCCTATTATACCAACCAGAGACTAACTCAATTACGAGGGCTAACTCGTGGCCAGGCTCCTCGCAGTTACGTGACTAGCATCAACGAACTGCAACTCATTCTCAACCAGATTGCGACAGGAGGAGCTAACCCATAAGGCACACGGCGGTGCATCTCTAACGCACATCACAATTCCATTACTGTACATCACTATCGGGGGCGTTATGGCTGAAATTGGGATCTGCCTGCTGATGACGCAGCATAATTTTGACATCGTGGGGCTGGCTCGGAAGGTGGAGGAGCTGGGGTTTGGTTCGCTTTGGGCGCCGGAGCATGGGGTAGTGCCGGCGGCTTTCAGCGTGGGGGCGGACGGGGCCAGGGCAGGCGCGCCCAGCGCGTATGCTGACGGACGCATCAACCAGATTATTGACCCGTTGGTGTACCTGGCCGCGGCCGCGGCAGTCACGAAGTCGATAAAGCTGGGGACGGGCATCTGCTTGGCGCCGGAGCGCAATCCGATACGGCTGGCCAAGGAGGTAGCGACACTGGACTTGATTTCCGGCGGGCGGTTCGTGTTCGGCATCGGGGCCGGCTGGCTACAGGGGGAAGCGGAAATTTTGGGGGCGGATTTTCCGCGCCGCTGGGCGCAGACGCGGGAGTACGTGTATGCGATGAAGGAGCTGTGGACTTCACCGCAGCCTGAGTTTCACGGCCGGTGGGTAGATTTCCCGCCGCTCATCTGCGATCCCAAGCCAGTGCAACAACCGCACCCGCCGGTAATGGTCGGAGGAGAGCTGGGCCGGGCGGCGCAACGGGTGGCGGATTACGGCGACGGCTGGCTGCCCCGGGCGCGGAATACGTCCGTGTATCACGACCCAGGCAAGCTGCCGGAGGCGCGGCGGCATATCGAGGAACTGTACCGGGCCAACGGGCGGGACCCGTCATCGTTAAACATCACGATGTGGGACGCGCCCCCAGACCGGGAGCAGAACCGGCGCTTCTTCGACGCCGGGGCGAACCACATCGTTCACCTGCTGACCACGCGGGGCGAGCGGGAGGCGCTGGAGGAGCTGGAGCGTGTGGCGGAGGCGGCTCTGTGAGGGGGTAAAGCTCCCTTCCCGCTGCGAGCGGGTTAGGTTGATGAAGCTGCTCTCCTTACGAAGCGGGATCGGCGGGCTTCCAACGGTCGAACTCCGCAGGCAACAACTCCAGCAACTGCTGGGCCGCCATTCCGTAGACATCGTAGGTCATATAAAGCTGGTTCAGCACAGCGATAAGGCGGGATAGACCTCCCGGCGCGTGATTTCCTCTTCTTCCGGTTCCCACAAACCCTAGTTTATAGTGGCCTGTCTTGCGGTCGGCATATAGCAAGTGAGCTAAATCTATGACACCAACAGCATTAAACAGCGTTGTCGAACCATATAAAAAAGCACTGAAATGCTCCATACTGTACAAAGGCTGGGCCAGCATACACCAAGCCTTTTCGCCGTGACGAGTATATATCTCGTAGGCCGCCATCAAGCGGTGCCTGTATCCGGCCGCGTCGCTTAAGTTTCGCAAGTTAAGGATGTAGGCAGCATCCGAGGTGGACAGCTCTGGATTGCCTGCTGAATCCCTACGTGCGGCCTGTTCAAGATAGAACATTCCCAGCCAGGACCATAGGGCGGGATTGCCCGCAATTTTCCCGGCGCCCAAAGGCGATAAGCGGGGCTGCAAGTATTGACCAGCTTCGCGGCGGCTGGCGAAAGGACGGCGTTCAACCAGGATTTGCGGGGATACTGGAGTCGCATTGTCCGGGTTGCTCAACAGCTCGTCCAAGTCCTTTTTCCAGGTGCGCTGTCGCTTTCCGTCTCGCAATATGGACAGATATTCCTGGGCTTCCCGCATTCCTTCGGGAGTCATTTCGCAAACGGCAACCGGCCCTCCTTGATTCATATTATCTTCGCATCACCCCCTCATAGAATGTTCTGGCCCGGAACTGATTATCGGTAAAGGCGGCAACAGCGCCCTCAATCCAGCCGACGATGGCCGTAGTGTCCAGGTCATCATGGTCGCTCATGCGGGGAAAATCTTCGTGGTAGAAACCCCGGGTATAGCGCATCCAGGGCGACCAGTTGCCTCCATCTTCGCCGTCATCCGGGTTTTCGCGTTCCACCAGCAGGGCGCGAGTTAATATCGAACGCAAAACCTCCGGCAGAATCAGGCTGCGAAAGGCGTCATCGTGGCGCACGGCGTAGTTTATGTTCTCAATTTCTTTATTGACTTCCAGCACCGGGTTGCCGCCGTTTTCATCGAATTTGAGCCGCCAAACTTCCATCCCCAAGCTGGTGAACTCGACTTCCAGCAACGAGGAACGTTCGTCTTGCCAGCGTGGGGTCAGCTTGTCGCCCAATGCCAGCAGGCGGCCCGATCCGTCGGCGTCCAGGGCCATCACCCGGAACCGGGGCGGGAACGGCACGCTGTGAAGGCTCCGATCCAGGGGCGGAGCTAAACGGCTCACGCTGCCCCAGTCGAACCGCATTGACGAACGGCCGCGATGGGCCTCAATCCGAATCAGGGAGTCCGGGGGCAAATTCAGCGGCGACAGATCCAGCTCCGCGTCGAAAGTTGGATGCGCCAGGCCGTTTTCGGGGCTATGCAGCACAATCGCAGCCATTTGTTGCGATATGCTGTGCCGCTGGGTAAAGTTGAGTCTACGGGTCGTCGGCACTTTCCGTTGCCTCCGCGTTTTCTCCGACTATCTTTTCGATGCGAATGTGCAAGTCGCGGCGCCGGTCAAACCCTTGAACCGCCACCTCAAAAGCCTGCGGGCCGCTTATGAGCAGGTCAATCCGGTTGCCGTCGCCTTCCTGGATTACCGCGCCGTTCACTTGCACGTCCAAAGCGCCCGGCCCAAGCAAACGAAAATCCTCTTTCTGATAGCTGTTCAACGGGTTCCCCCGCGACACCTCATAGGCCAAACGCAGGCGCACGGTGTCGCCGTCTTCCAGAGGGGTTCTGGCGTTGGCTGCGCCGGTCACCCGAAAGCCGGTTTCAGAACGGGTCACGGAGAAATCAGGGAAGGCGGGCGGGATTTTGAGAGGACGCCGAGGGCTAACCCTGGGTGTACCACGCTTTGACGAAGGGTTAGGCTGACCGCCCGGCTCCGGACTCCAAGGGAAGATGTCGGCGAATACATCTCTTTGCCGCCCTTCCGGCGGGGCTTCCAGCAGGCTTAGGAGGTTGTTCGGGCTGCGCCGGACTGCTTCAATTCTCCGGCTTGCCGCCGTCCAGTTCCGGGTAACCCGGTCGGTCTGGGGACGCCATGTAGTATGCTTGGGAGGTTCGGAGTCTCGAAGCATAGCCGCCAAAGGTTCGTTTTCGTCCACCACCAACAGAGTGCGGGCCCGCCGTTTTCCGATGAGGTCTATCTCAGTTATGGAGAGGGTGCCGCGCACGTAAAAATCGTGCCCGGCATCCAGCGAATCATCCCGTTGCAGATAAACCTTGAACTCAGTCGGATGCCTGCCGCTTTCGCCTTTGCGCCGCACGTCGGTTGCGATGTTGAATGCCAGTATCTCGCCATTTTCGTAACGGTCTCTTAATTTTATGACATTCCGGCTTTCATTGCCGGATTTATCATTCGACGGCGTGGCCGACGGCGGGGCGCTCAACTGAGTATAGCTTTGCAGGGGCAATTCCAAAGCCTGCCGGGACAGCGCAAACAGATGCCGGTATCCTTCTGCACTCCGCTCGCCGTCATCGCGCAAATTCAGAGCGCCGACTACTTCGTCAATAGTATCGGCATTCAGATTTATCTCCGGCTCTCCATTGCCGCCGTCTACCGTCACTTCCAGTCTGCCGACGACAATAGGGTAGAAGTAGTTGTGGACCACCGCGGTGAGCAGGGTGTGGGTGTCAATGGCTTCGCCTTCACCGGCGTATTCAGTTTTGGGAAACGGCACGATGATGGACAGCCCGGGCTCGTTCCGAAATTTCAGACCAAAGTCATCAATGCACTGGTCAACATAGGGCCGGTGTTCCGGCTCGGAACGGCGCAAAGGCAACGCCAACCCATTTTCCCCCTCCACCGACAGATAACCGTAGGGCGCATAGCGATGTCCGTTGATGCTGTGCTTGGACAGCACGGCTTGCCCGATGAGCAGGGTATCATCCGCGCGGCGAGTGACAGCGATATAACAATTGGCATGAGATGCGTCGGGGAAGACCCACTTGCCCAACCCCCAGGAGCCGTTTTCATTACCGGTTTTTGCCGAGCGTCCCACATTACGAAAGAACCAATAAAAGTGATTGTCGCGGGCGCTAGACAGATTCGTATCGTCGTATTGCTCCCAGTCGCCGGTAAGCCCAACAGTGCCGGCATCCTCGATAACAATAAAGGGCATATCGCCGTCCGCTACGCGGCCGCTGTTCAAACGGCGTTGTATATCACTATCGAGGCCGTTGACACTTCTCAGGTGTTCATCCAGTCCGGCAAGGTATCTTACAGCCCGCTCTTCCGGCAACGGATATTGAATGCCAGACAACGCAAAGCGCACTCGCACCGGGGTTTGGACATTACTGTCGCGCCGCCGGTTAATTCCGGCGTCCAGCGAGTTTTGGATAGATTCTCGAACTATCCGCGTGTTTATAGGTTCATCAACAAAGAATTCCCTCTCCATTGGTTCTTGATTCGGCATTGATGGGGGCATTTCCGGGAATTGCCACTTGAAATTCACCATTGCAGCTCTCTATTGTAGCTCTCTCTTTTCGAGGTACGGTTTGATTAACCTGGCCGCAAATGCCGGGCGAACTCGAAGCGGTTTTCCAGGAGGCCGATGTCCATAGCGTAGGAGGAAGGGCCGACGGCTTCGACTTTGGAGTGAATGACGGAGAGACCGCGGCGTTCCGTGGCGGCGGCGTAGGCTTCTTCGAGGGCTTCAACTGTGTCGGCCTTGGCGACCTGCTCGACGCCTGCTTCGCGGGCCACGCCGGCGAGGTCAGCGCCAGCGCCGGTGGCCGAGGGGAAGCCGCCGACAGAGAGCAGACTTTCGTTGTCAAAAATGAGGTGCGTCAGGTTAGGCGGCGCATAACGGGCCATGGTGCTCAGCGTTCCCAGGTTCATCAGCAGCGAGGCGTCGCCGTCCAGCACCGTTACCGGCCGGTCGGGAAGCGACAGGGCGAGGCCGAGACCCATAGACGACGCGAGGCCCATACCGTGTTCGAGATAGAAAAAGTTGGGCCGGTGTCCGAGGTTGTACAGCTCGACAGCCACAGCGCCCATAATGGTGACCACGACCTGTTCCTTCAGCTTGGGGTAGATAGCGCGCAAGGCGTCTTCGCGCAGCATCAGCAGACCTCCTTTTGCGCATCCGGGTAAACGCAGCCTTTTGGTGCTGGGTAAACCGGGAGCAGCATTATTCCTCCCACATCAGTTCGCGGGTAAGCAACAGCGCGACGGGACGCAGGGAGCTTTCCGCCAGGGTCTGGGCCTGCCGTATATCGCGGGCCACCAGCTCCGGGTGGGACATCTTGCGGTACATAATGCCGAGGGCGTCCAGCACCCGCTCGGTGACCAGTCCGCCCTCAGTCTGCCATGGATCACGCTCGCCCATCTCGCCGCGGTAGCTGATGAGCATAAGCAACGGAATGCGATAGAGCTGGGCCAGCGACACGATGCCGTTGATGGATGTGAGCAGCCCGTGGTTCTGCATCAGCATAGCCGACTTGCGTCCGGCCAGGTGCGCTCCGGCGGAGATGCCCACCCCTTCCTCTTCCTTGTTGAGACGCACTAGGGTGACCTCGGGGTCGTCATCCGCCATGCTGACCAGGTGAACCAGCCAGGTCTCGGGAAGGGCGGATATGATGCTGACGCCAACATCCTTGAGGGCGCCGTAGATGACTTTGGAGTTGGCGAAAGATACGGGCAAGGCGGCACCATCGCAGTCGGAGATTGAAGTCGCGGGTATTCTACGGGCAGAGGTGACCGCGGTCAAACGGCTGCTGGGGTATGCTGCTGGGGTATAATGATTGCGTCTCCCACTTTTCACGCCCTGTGAGGCCCAGCTATGACCACCAAGCCCATTGCCCCACAGCCGGATGCCACTAGAATCATCCAATTCCCGGAGCCTCCCCCCGAAGAGATGACCGCCTACTATAAAGTCAATTTCCCCGGCTACCCAGGCTCCCTGTCCGACCACTTCGGCAACACGGAAACCACTGTCATCACCAGCGAGGTGGCCGCTGCCCTAATTCCCACGGAAAGCTGGGAGGGAGTGCGCTATCCTGACTTGCTCATCGCCTTCAACGCAAACCCGGCCGCCAACATCGCCCGCAACGGCTACCTCATCCCGGAACAGGGGAAGCCGCCGGATTTCGTGCTGGAAGTGGCGTCGGAAAGCACCGGCCAACGCGATGAAACCTCCAAGCGCCGGGACTATGCCAATATGGGCGTTCCCGAATACTGGCGGTTCGACCCCTCCGGAGGCCGGTTTCACCGCGTCCACCGGACGCATCTGGCCGGCGACCGGCTGGTGAACGGGGAGTATCAGCCCATCCCCATATACCGGACGGAAGAGGGGCATTACTGGGGCCACAGCGATGTCCTCAACCTGGACTTGTGCTGGGAGCAGGGCGAATTGCGATGGTACGACCCAGTGGCGTCACGCTATCTGACCACTCACCAGGAAGAGCGTGACGCCCGCCGCGCCGAATCCGCCCGCGCCGACGAAGCCGAGGCCCGCGCCCGCCGTCTGGAAGCAGAGATCCGCCGCCTGCAAAACCCTTAACCGCAGAAAGAGGCCGGAAAGGGACTGCCGGAAAACCCTGTATTGGCAGTATCCGCCAACTAATGAGCCAGAGATATACCCGCTCTCGCCAGCTTATCAGGCATTAGCAATTACCAGAGATTGCAACTATCGAACATTGTAACTTATCTGGGTAACTTATCTGGCGCTTATAGGGAGTCCGTAATTGCCCATGTGGGATGCAGTAGAGCATATATCGCGGGAAGGGATGGCCGCATTGCAGACGGAGCGGCTTCGTGGCTGCGTAGCTCGCGTCGCCGCCCGCGCGCCTTTTTACCGGGATAAGCTAAGCGCAGCGGGCATCACGCCGGAGAGCATACATTCGCCTAATGACCTGGAGCGGCTGCCTTTCACCGTCAAGCAGGACTTGCGAGACAATTATCCCTACGGGCTTTTCGCTGTGCCGATGGACGACGTGGTCCGGCTGCACGCTTCGAGCGGAACGACCGGGAAGATGACAGTGGTGGGGTACACCGCCAACGACATTGCGATATGGGCCGATCTGGTGGCGAGGGCGTTGAGCATGGCCGGCGTTGACCGGCGCGACGTTATTCATATCGCCTACGGGTATGGGCTGTTCACGGGCGGGCTAGGGCTGCACTACGGCGGCGAGCGGCTGGGCGCGACAGTGGCGCCGGTGTCGGCGGGCAACACGCGGCGTCAGATCGAGCTGGCGCAAGACTTCGGCGCAACGGTGCTGTGCTGCACGCCATCGTACTCGCTGCTCATTGCGGAGCAAGCGGCGGAATTTGGCGCAGATTTGGGGAAACTGCGGTTGGGCGTCTTCGGCGCGGAGCCGTGGTCGGAGGAGATGCGGGCGAAAATCGAAGCGCGGCTGGGTATCACCGCCTTCGACATCTACGGCCTGTCCGAGGTGATGGGGCCAGCGGTGGCGATGGAGTGTCCTTATAAACAAGGGCTGCACTTGGCTGAAGACCACTTCATCCCAGAAGTGGTAGATCCGTCAACCGGGAAGCCCCTCCCCGACGGCGAAACCGGCGAGTTGACCCTGACCTGCGTTACCAAGGAAGCATTACCCCTGTTGCGGTATCGCACCGGCGATTTGACCCGGCTGACCCGGAGCCGGTGCGAGTGCGGACGAACCACAGCCCGGATGAGCAAGACGCTGGGGCGGACGGATGATATGCTCATCATTCGGGGGGTAAACGTGTTTCCATCTCAGATTGAAGCGGCGCTGTTGCTGACGGAAGGATTGGAACCCCACTATGAGCTGCTGCTGGAGCGGGGCGACACCCGAATGGACGAGTTGACGGTGCGGGTGGAGGCGTCGGAGAAACTGCACCGGGACGGCGCTGCTTCCGCCGCTGTCGGGCAAAGACTGGCCGCATTTTTGCAGAGCACCCTGGGCCTTGGCTGTCGCGTCGAAATCGTCGCGCCCCGCCAACTGCCCCGCAGCGAGGGCAAGGCCGCGCGTATCATTGACCACCGGCGGATGTAGGCAGACATTTCGCCCTGTCATTCCCGCTTTCGCGGTAATCTATGCGCTCCCGCCAACAGTCTCCCTCCGACAGTCTCCTCCGACAGTCTCCTCCGATGGAAAGTTGTCATTTGTTCTAATGCCCTAAATTCCTTCTTTCCCGGCAATAACGGCCGGGCGTAGACACCGGCCGGTCTCGGCCTTTCCCGGCAATAACGGCCGGCCTCGGCTATGACAGAAAGGGCAGCGCAGACACCGGAGGGAAATATGGAACTGAAAACAATGCGCTATGAGAATGACGGCGATCTCATCCGTCTCACGCTAAATCGCCCGGCAACGCTGAATGCCGTCAACTTCCAGGGGACAGTAGAACTTCACCGGGCAGCGCAGGCGATTCACGACGATCCGGCGGCGCGGGCGGTCATCATTCGCGGGGCAGGGCGGGCCTTCTGCACCGGGATAGACCTGAAGGAGCTGGCCGCCGGGGATACCCCCCACGCCTATTTCGACCACTGGGACCGGGCTCTGCGCCTGCTGGAGCTCTCAGACAAGCTGGTGTTGTGCGCCATGCAAGGCTACGCGCTGGGCGGTGGACTGCAACTGCCGCTGGCCTGCGACATACGAATAGCCGCAACAGACTGCCAACTAGGGCTGCCGGCTGCAAAGGAGGGGTTTATTCCAGGCCTGGGAACGTACCGGCTGCCCCGCTACATTGGGTTGGGCCGCGCCAAGCGGATGGCGCTGTCAGGCGAGAACGTGGACGGTAACGAAGCCCTGCGCATCGGCCTGGTTGATTACGTGGTGGACGCCGGCAACTTCGATGCCGATGTGGAGACGCTGACGCAACGCTACCTGTCCATCAGCTCCGAAGGAGCGCGGCAGACCAAACTGATGTTGTCAGCCTTTCAGGACTACGGGCAAGGACACTTCTTCGAAGAATACCTGCGCCGCCAAGCCATCGCCATCGCATCGCCCGACCACCATGAGGCGCTGGCTGCGGTACGCGAGGGGCGGGAGCCGGACTACCGGCGGGGGGCAGGTTAGCGGTTCGTCACCGGGCCGGGTTTGATACAATATCAGCTAAAATCGTATTGGCGGTGGGAAAGCAATGGCGCTGGCGGAAACTACCCTGGCGGATACGGCAGAGGGCAGCGGGCGGATTGACTTCGCCACCTCGCCGGAGCAGTACCGGCACTGGGGGCTGGAAGTGGACGGGGCAGTGGCCCGGCTGACTCTGCAGGTGCAGGAGGACGCGCCGCTGCATCATTTTGCCGGGAGTGAGGCCGGTTATGAACTGAAGCTGAATTCCTACGATCTGGGCGTGGACATAGAGCTGTATGACGCGGTGCAAAGGCTGCGGTTCGAGCATCCGCAAGTGGGCGCAGTGGTGGTGACGTCGGGCCACGAGCGGGTGTTCTGCGCCGGAGCCAACATCCGTATGCTGGCCCAGGCCGATCACGCGCTGAAGGTGAATTTCTGCAAGTTCACCAACGAAACCCGCAACAGCATAGAGGACGCCAGCGCCAACTCCGGTCAGCGGTACATCTGCGCCATCAACGGGCCGGCGGCCGGCGGCGGCTATGAGTTGGCCTTGGCCTGCGACCACATTATCCTGATTGACGACGGGTCGAGCACGGTGGCCTTGCCGGAACTGCCGCTGCTGGCGGTGCTGCCCGGTACCGGCGGGCTGACGCGGCTGGTGGACAAGCGCCGGGTGCGCCGAGACCACGCCGACTTCCTGTGTACAGCGTCCGAAGGCGTGCGGGGTGCGCGGGCAATAGAGTGGCGGCTGGTTGATGAGCTGGCTCCCCGCTCTCGCTTCGGCGAAGCGGTGGCGGAGCGGGCCACGGAATTCGCGGTGAAACGGGACGCGGAAGAAGGCATCGCGCTAACTCCGCTATCGCGGAACTTCGGCAAGGATAGCATCGCATACGAGCACGTCAGGATACGGATTGACCGGCAGTTGAGGGCTGCGTTCTTCGAGGTTCGCGGGCCGGACAGCTCCCCGCCGCAAGATGGCGAAGGCATACGCGCCGAGGGAGACCAGTTCTGGCCGCTGGCGCTGGCGCGGGAGTTGGACGACGCCATCTTGCACCTGCGGACCAACGAGGGCGATGTGGGAACGTGGGTGTTCCGCGCCAGGGGCGATGCCGCGTTGGTTCAGGCCTACGACGACCTGCTGCTGGCGTGCTCCGGCCACTGGCTGGCCCGGGAAGTTGCGCTGTATCTGAAACGCACGCTGAAACGGCTGGATGTCAGCTCTCGGTCGCTGGTGACGCTGGTGGAGCCGGGAAGCTGCTTCGCCGGAACGCTGCTGGAGTTGGCCTTGGCGTCCGACCGCTGCTATATGCTGGATGGCTTGCTGGAAGATGACGGCGAGCCGCCCACCGTCCGGCTTACCGGGATGAACTTCGGGCCGCTGCCGATGGTCAACGGTCTGACGCGGGCAGAGGGCCGGTTTCTGGACACCGAGGAGCTGGCAGAGCATATCGGGCGCGAACTGGACGCCGAAGACGCTTATGAGCTGGGCCTGGTCACGTTCATTCCCGACGACATTGACTGGGAGGACGAGGTGCGGCTGGCATTGGAGGAGCGGGCCAGTTTCTCGCCGGACGCCCTAACCGGGATGGAAGCCAACCTGCGCTTCGGAGGCCCTGAAACGATGGAGAGCAAGATTTTCGGGCGGCTGAGCGCGTGGCAAAACTGGGTCTTCCAGCGCCCCAACGCATCGGGTGGACAAGGAGCGTTGCAGGCTTACGGCACTGGCGCGCGAGCGGAGTTCGACCGGCGGCGGGCGTGAATGACGGCAAGAGTTCGGAGATGGCTCGAATGACGGAAGGATGGAATTATGAGCATCAACTATACTGACCGCATTCCGAACAACGTGGAGCTGTCGGATAACCGGCGGTTGCAACGCGCTCTGGAGTCTTGGCAACCCAACTATATGAAATGGTGGAACGAGATGGGGCCGGACGGTTCCACCAATCTCGACGTTTATCTGCGCACCGCCATTAGCGTGGAGTCAGACGGATGGGCCAATTTCGGCTTCGTCAAGATGCCTGAATACCGTTGGGGCATCTTCCTCGCCAAACCGGAGCCTGACCGGGTTATATCCTTCGGAGACCACCGGGGCGAGCCGGTTTGGCAGGAAGTGCCGGGCGAGTATCGCGCCCCGCTGCGGCGGCTGATCGTGACACAGGGGGATACAGAGCCGGCCTCGGTGGAGCAGCAGCGGCGACTAGGGCTGACTTGTCCTTCTCTGTATGACCTGCGCAACCTGTTCCAGATTAACGTGGAAGAGGGGCGGCATCTGTGGGCTATGGTCTACTTGCTCCACGCCTACTTCGGGCGCGACGGGCGCGAGGAAGCGGAGGCGATGCTGGAGCGGCACTCCGGGGACGCAGACCATCCGCGCATCCTGGGCGCGTTCAACGAGGCAACCCCCAACTGGCTGTCGTACCTGATGTTCACCTTCTTCACCGACCGGGACGGCAAGTACCAACTGGCGGCTCTGGCGGAGTCAGGGTTCGATCCGCTGTCCCGAACTTGCCGGTTCATGCTCACCGAGGAGGCGCACCATATGTTCGTGGGCGAGACCGGCGTGATGCGGGTGGCGCAACGCACCGCAGAGGTGATGCGCGAGCTGGGAACCGATGATCCGGAGCAGCTTCGGGCGGTGGGCGTCATTGACTTGCCCACAGTGCAGAAGTACATCAACTTCCATTACAGCGTTTCGGTAGACTTGTTCGGGCAAGAGCTTTCCACCAACGCCGCCAACTATTTCACCGCCGGGCTGAAGGGACGATACCTGGAATCGCGGCTCGATGACGACCACCGGCTTACGGAGAATCTGTGGCCTGTGCATACTGTGCGGGAAGGACGCATCTGCGTCGAAGAGCTATCGGCCCTGAGCGCGATCAACGAGCGGCTGCGTGACGACTATATCAAGGACTGCCAGCGGGGTCTCGACCGCTGGAACCGGGCGCTGGAGACGGCAAGCGTGGATTTCCGGCTGGAACTGCCCCATCGCTTCTTCAACAGGCGTATCGGGAATGCCGCCGGGCTGCGCGTTTCGCCGGACGGAATGGTAATCAGCGAAGGGGATTGGCAGGCCAACGAGTCCCGATGGCTGCCCACGAATGCCGACATGGCCTTCGTGGATTCTCTGATGCGCCGGGTTATCGAGCCGGGCAAAATCGCCGGCTGGATTGCGCCCCCGGCGCGGGGCGTAGACGGCAATCCGTGGGACTTCGAATACGTGCGGTTTAACTGAGGGTTAGACGCTTAGGAGAGTTAGGTGCTTAGATGGCGTGTGGCTATCAAGTTTTCATTCCCGGCACCCCTTTTCTTCGGGAGCAGGCTCTAACTCCTCTCTAAGAGGAAATAATTAGGTTCCAGGCGTGTCCGCAGCAAATCGTAACCAGGCAGACTTGTCACTCGCCTTCTCATCTCAGGAGGGGAAAAATGCGACAACATACCGTCGCTGTTGACTCCACTGTCAGCCCTTCGGCCATACGATACCCGGACGTTTTCAATGTCGCTGCGCCTTTCATAGACCAGCACATTGACGAAGGGCAGGGGTGGAAAACCGCAATAATCTTCGCTGATACCGGCGATACCATCAGCTACGCACAGTTGGAGGATCGAGTCAACCGGTGCGGGAACTTGTTGCGGTCGCTGGCGGGGGAGTCCGGCGGGCGGGTGTTAATGGTGGTGAAGGATTGCCCGGAGTTCTTCTACCTGTTCTGGGGAGCAATAAAGGCCGGGCTGATTCCGGTTCCTCTCAACACGCTGCTGCGGGCCGGAGATTACCAGCACATCATCGAAGATTCGGATTGTGCCGGTCTGGTGTATTCCCCGGAATATCGGGGAGAGGTTGCTTCGGCGCTGGCCGGAGCCAGTCATCAGCCTGCTTTCATCCTCTGCACCGAAGGGCCAAGCTCAGTGGCTGACATGATGGAGGAGACATCGGCGATGCTGACTCCGGCGGCTACTTCCGCCGACTCGGAATGCTTCTGGTTATACTCGTCCGGCTCTACCGGGCGCCCCAAAGGGGCGGTGCATCGCCACCGGGACATCGTGACCACCTGCGTCCACTATGCAGCCAACACGCTGGGAATAGTTGAGGACGACATCTGTTTCTCCGCAGCCAAGCTGTTCTTCGCGTATGGGCTGGGGAACGCAATGACCTTCCCGCTGTGGGCCGGGGCGACAGCAGTGCTGAGCGGGCAGCGCCCCACGCCGGAAATAACCTTCGACATCATCGAGCAACACCGGCCAACACTGTTCTTTGGCGTGCCAACACTGTACGCGGCCCAACTCAGGGCGCTGGCCGAAACGCCCCGAGATCTGTCTTCGCTGCGGTATTGCGTGTCTGCGGGGGAGGCCCTGCCTGCGGACCTCTTCCGGCGATGGCGGGAGCGGACGGGAACGCTGATTCTCGACGGCATCGGCTCGACCGAAGCGCTGCACATTTTTATATCCAATACCGCCGCCGACTACCGGCCCGGAACCAGCGGGCGCGTAGTGCCGGGCTATGAGGCGCGGATTGTGGACGAGGAGTGGGAGACGATAACAGCAGGAGAGACGGGGCGGCTGTTCATTCGCGGAGACTCGACGTCTTCACACTACTGGAACAACGCAGAGCGCACCGCAGAGACGATGGTAGACGGATGGCTGAACACCGGCGACACCTACTATCAGGACGGTGACGGCTACTATGTCTACTGCGGGCGCAGCGACGATATGCTGAAGGTGGGAGGCATCTGGTGTTCGCCGGTGGAAATCGAGAGCCGGCTAATCGAGCATCCCCGTGTGCTGGAGGCGGCGGTGGTGGGCCGGGCCGACGCCGACGAGCTAATTAAACCGGAGGCCTTCGTGGTGCTGAAGGACCCCGCCGACGGCAACGAAGCTCTCGCCGGCGAGCTGCTGGAGCACTGCAAGGGTGGTCTGGCTCGCTACAAGTACCCGCGCTGGGTCAACTTCGTGGAGGATCTGCCCAAGACGGCAACGGGCAAGGTGCAGCGGTACAAGCTGCGGGAGTAGCGGCTATGGCCCCGGTCGGCGCCGGAGTTCTTCCCGCAGCCGCTCCACTTCGGCCTTGGCCGCAGACAAAGCCGCGTTTCGCTCCTCCAAAGCCGCGTTTCGCTCCTCCAAAGCCGCGTTTCGCTCCTCCAAAGCGTATTTCGTCTCCGGCAGGTTGAGCAAGTATTGGTCTGTGTCCGGGTCGTGGAACACCAGCCTGCCGTCCCGGGCGCAGAGGTTCAGGTTCAGTGCTGGGCTGTATCCCCATACTATTCCGTCGTGGCTGGTTGCCAGCGGAATGGATTGATAATCGCCATTCACCAGACGATCCCCGGCCAGGGAGTAGCCATAATAGGCCGCGGTGGGGTCGAAACGCCAGTATTCGCCGACGCCCATGCCGGCATAGAGGATATGCTTTCTGCCGGTGTCTTCCCTGTGGGTGCTTTCCGAAGCCACTTCCAGGGCAAAATCCGGCGGTTTACCAGCCTCCCATATAAAATAGCCGTTGCGGGCAAAAATAGTGCCGGCCTCTACGCCATGGGCGACGTAAAGGTCGGGCCTTACCCGCCGGTTAAGGTTCCCAGAGTCATAAAAAACAAAACCGCCGGTATCCACCAGCACGTCCGCCCGGGCGGAAAAATGATCACGCAGAATATGGCCGCATTCATCAATTACGGGAGACTGATACATACTGTCCGGCCGGCCGTCAGGTTCGGGGCAAATAAAGCCCTCGGGCAGAGTTGCCCGGTAGGGAATAACGGTTATGTCCCGTTTGGCGAGCATAGCAGTCATACGGAGCCTCATCCCATAGAGGACGGGATTCGGGGGACTGGAACCAATGGTAGCACGGCAGCGTCCGCCAACGCCAACCTTGCGCATCAGTCAGGCAGCTTGTATGCTGACGCAAACTGAGGGAGGTACGGCAAAATGTCGAGAATTGCGCGAGTCGGCCATGTGGTGTTGAACGTCAAGGACACCGTAGAGGCCATCGAATGGTACACCAACGCGCTGGGCATGGAGCTGATGAATCACGATCAGGGCATGGACATGGCCTTCCTGTCCTTTGGCGAGTCGGATCACGACATCGCCCTCATCAAGGCGCCGGAGGGCGTGGCGACGGGCAGCCCCGGACTGTCACACACCGCGTTGGCGCTGGAGGGCGGCGAGCCTGAATTGCAGGAGATTTACGGTCGGGTGAAGGATGCCGGATACCCCATTGACTTCACCGCCGACCACGGGCTGACCAAGAGCTTCTACTGCTTCGACCCCAGCGGCAACCGCATCGAGGTTTTCTTCCAGCGCCTGCATGACGAAGAAGCCCGCAACTTTATGCGGGAGACGGGCGCGGTGCTCGACCCTTACGAACTGGAAGCCTCACCCGCAGACTAGGGCCTTGACCAAGAGTAAAGCGCCGGGGTGCTGGGAGATTTCCCAGCGCCCCTGTCGTGAATTATTTACGGCGGAGCAGTCCTATGACGGACATCCAGCGCAACGATATACCATACCTCAGCGTGGCGGAACTAGGGCGACGCATCAGAGAACAGGAAATTTCTCCAGTCGAGGCCACCGAAGCCTATCTAGAACGTATCGAGCGCATTGACGGGCGGTTGAACTCCTACATCACCGTGTGCGCTGATGAAGCTCGCCAGGCCGCGGGCGCAGCGGAACGGGAGATTGCCGCCGGGCGTTACCTGGGGCCGTTGCACGGCGTTCCGGTGGCGGTGAAGGATCAGTTTGATACCGCGGGAATCCGCACCACCTACGGCTCGGCTTTGGAGTGGGATCACGTGCCGGATGAGGACGCCGTGGTGGTGGCGAAACTGAAGGAAGCCGGGGCGGTTCTGCTGGGGAAGCTGAACCTGTCGGAGTTCGCGCTGGGGGAGAGCTTTCACCATCCGGGCGGACAGCCGCGCAATCCGTGGGATTTGTCGCGCAACCCCGGCATATCCAGCAGCGGTTCGGCGGCAGCCACGGCGGCGTTCCTGTGCGCCTCGGCCCTGGCCGAGGACACCGGCGGCTCGACGCGCATCCCAGCGGCCTGGAGCGGGCTAACCGGGCTGCGGCCCACGTGGGGGCGGGTGAGCCGGCGCGGCGTTGCGGGCGTATCGTGGTCTATGGACACCGTGGGCCCCATCTCGCGCTCCGCCGAGGACTGCGCCCTGATTTTTCAGGCCATTGCGGGACACGACCCTGAGGACCCCTATTCGTGGAATTCGCCTGTTCCCGATTATGTGCAGGAAATACAGGGTGGCATCGGCGGCCTGCGCGTGGGGGTGCTGCGGGAGAAGGTGAGCGAAGGCGGACTGGCGCCGGAGGTGCGGCAGGTCATAGAGTCGGCGGTCGCTGAACTGGGCGAGTTAGGCGCGGCAGTAGAAGAGATTTCTATCCCATAGTGGAGAACGCCGGGGCGGTCTCCAAGTGCATCACCGACCTAGACGGAGCATCGGTCCACTACGCCCGGCTGCGGACACGCACCGCGGAGTATGACCACAACACGCGGGTGCGGCTGCTGACGGCCATCCTGACGCCGGCCCAGGCTTACTACAAAGCGCAGAAAGTGCGGACGCTGATTCGCCAAGCGGTGCTGGAAGCGCTGGAAGAGGTGGACGTCATCGTACTGCCCACGTCGCCAACGGGGGCGCCGCTGCTGCCGGAAGAGGCGGGCATCAAGAGCCAAGAGGATGCAAGGAGCCGGATCTCGGGGGTGCGCAACTTCACCGGGGCGTTCAACGTGGCGGGGGTTCCGGCCTTGTCCGTCCCCTGCGGCTTCACGGCCTCGCCCGAATCCGGAGCTAGCCTGCCGCTGTCGCTGCAAATCGTGGGGAAGCCAATGGCCGACGGGCTGCTGATGCGGGTGGCCCACGCCTACCAGCAAGCGACGAACTGGCACCTGCAAAGGCCACAGTTAGGGGATTAAGATGATCGCTCAAACAGTTTTCGGTGGTGTGTCAATTTGGCGGGAAATCCCATGGGGAAATGCGTCAAACTGATACACTACCCAGTTTTCCTACGTCTTGATTAACATGGACTACGTGGGCTATCTCAATTTGTCCTGCCCAAGGGAAATACAAGATAGTGTATGGCAGGTTCAGCGAAATAAAGCCTTCGAATTCCTTCGTCGTACTCGGGGCGGTCCCTGCCTATGCCGGGGTAATCAGCCAACAGCTCAAACCTATAACGGAGTCGAGCAACTGGCGATCTTGCCAGTTGCTCGCCGCCTAGGTCCTCCTAATGGCTCCTAATGTCTGCAAGGTTTATTCGGGCGGAAGCAGGCAGGAAATAGAAAGCCATCAGCCTACAAGCGCCTCTTTGCAGGCAGTATCGCGCACCCGACGTTCCCGGCCTATCTGACTAATGTCTGCGACCAATTATCTGCCGTTTCATATTCCTTGTAACGGCTATTCTTAAGGTCTTTAATCCCTTCCGTAATCTTGTCCCGAATTCAGCTAGTTCCTTTGCTATGGCCGGGTCGCTGTCGGCCAGGTCACGTTCCTCCAGAAGTCCCAACAGCAGAAGTCCCAACGCCCGGGCAAGCACTGCATCCGCCGACGAGTAGCGTCCAGAGTCTGCCAACTTGCTGATATGGGCTAAGTTATTTTTCGCTGATCGTGATTTCCATAGCCCAATCCTCCTTTGCAAGGGAAGCTGCCCGCCTTCCCTAACCTCTGCAATACAGGCTTCACCCCTTGCGCCTCTGCATACATTGGCCCAAAATCAGCGCAGCCTTCGATGGAGGGACTTGGAGTATGGACAGTCTGATTGCCCGCGCGCTAGACACGGCAGCAGCGCGAGGGGCATCGTATGTGGACGCCCGGATGGTGGAGACAGCGCAGGAACGCTACTCGGTGCGCACCGGGGTGGTGGATGTTATCAGCTCCGACGAGTCCATAGGCATCGGCGTGCGGGTGGTTGTGGATGGGGCTTGGGGATTTGCGTCCACTAACACGATGACGCCGGAAGCTGTTGACCGGGCCGCCGCGCTGGCCGTGGAGATAGGGCGCGCGTCGGCAACGTCGGGGGGGCCGAAGGTGGATCTGGGCCCTCCGGTGACCAGCCGGGGAGTTTACGCGACGCCGGTCGATATCGATCCCTTCAGCGTCCCGCCGGAGGACAAGCTGGCGCTGCTGCTGGACGTGGACGAGCGGATGGGGCGGGTGGAGAGTATCTCGGCTCGCACGGGCAACCTCATATTCATTCGAGAGCGCAAGGCCTTCGCCAACAGCGAGGGCGCCGACGTGGAGCAGACCATCTACGAATCTGGGGGCGGCATCCAGGCCACGGCGGTGGGCAACGGTGAGGTGCAGCGGCGGTCGTACCCGCAGTCCATGGGGCGGCAGCAGGGGTGCAGCGGGTGGGAGTACGTGCGGGACTTTGACCTGTCGGGCAACGCGGAGCGAGTCGCCGGCGAGGCCGTGGCCCTGCTCACTGCCGACCGTTGCCCCAGCGACATCACCACCACGCTAATCATCGGCGGTTCGCAGGTGGGCCTCCAGATTCACGAGTCCTGCGGCCACGCCATTGAGCTGGACCGGGTGCTGGGTTCCGAGGCGGCCTATGCGGGCACGTCGTTCCTGACCACAGAGAAGCTGCGCAACTTCCGCTACGGCTCCGAGCAAGTGAACATTACCGCCGACAGCGTCCGGCTGCCGGGGTTGGGTTCCTTCGGATGGGACGACGAGGGAGTGCCGGCGCAGTCAACGCCCGTCGTAGAGGCCGGCCGTTTCGTCGGCTACCTGATGTCGCGGGAGGCGGCGGCTACCCTGGGACTGGAATCCAACGGCGCTATGCGGGCGTCGTCGTGGAACCGGCTGCCGCTGATTCGTATGACCAACGTCAGCCTAGAACCCGGCGAGTGGGAGCTGGACGACCTGATTGCCGACACCGACGATGGAATTTTTATTGACACAAATCGCTCATGGTCCATAGACGACCGCCGCTACAACTTCCAGTTCGGGACAGAAGTTGGCTACGAAATCAAGAAGGGCAAGCTGGGGCGATTGCTGCGCAACTGCACTTACACCGGAATCACGCCGGAGTTCTGGAATTCCTGCGACGCGGTGTGCAACGTCAACCACTGGACTATGTGGGGAACGCCCAACTGCGGCAAGGGGCAACCGGGACAACTGGGACACACCGGCCACGGAGCGGCCCCGGCCCGCTTTCGCAACGTGCGCGTGGGGGTGATGCGATGATTGGCGAAGATGTAGCCCTAAACCTGTTGGAGCGGGCGTTGGCCCTTTCCGCGGCAGACCAGACCGACGTTTACCTAAGCAGCCAGGACCTGGGATTGACCCGGTTCGCCGGGAACGCTATCCACCAAAACGTATCCCACAACAATGTGACGCTGAACATTCGCGCCGTCGAGGGGCAGCGGATCGGGCGGGCCACCACCAACGACCTGTCGGACGATGGTATCCGCCGGGCAATGGAGGCGGCGCGGCGCAACGCCCTGCTGATGCCGGAAGACCCGGCCTTCCCCGGCCTGCCGGAGCCGCAGCCCGCGCCTCGCGTGGCGAGCTGGGACGAACCGGCCGCCGTCTGCTCGCCTCTAACGCGGGCGCAGATGGTGAGGGAGGTATGTCGGCAAGGCGCCTCCGAGGGTCTGGACACCGCCGGCGCCTGCCGGACGGGGGTGCAAGAAATCGCGGTGGTCAGCAGCCGGGGCGTTCGGGCTTATCATGTCGGAACTTTCGCCGGGCTAATCATCACGACACGCAGCGACACCTCGGCCGGCTGGGCCAAGGGCGGGTCGTGGCGGCTGGCCCAGATAGACTACCAGGCCCTAGCCCAGGAGGCGGTGGACAAGGCGGTTCGAGGGCGCAACCCCCAGCCAATAACGCCCGGAGAGTACACCGTGGTGCTGGAACATTACGCGGTTGATGACATCCTGGAGGCGCTGTCGCTGTACGGGATGGGGGCGCAGGCGGTGCAGGAAGGGCGTAGCTGGATGTGCGGAATCCAGGGCAGCCGGGCAATGAGCGATTCGGTGTCCATCTGGGACGACGGCGCATCGCTGGACGGCTGGCCGATGCCCTTCGATGTGGAGGGCGTGCCGCGCCTCCGGGCCGAGCTGGTCCAGAACGGCGTGGTCCACGCTCCGGTGCATAACACGTACACGGCAGCGCAGGACGGCGTGTCCTCCACCGGACACCAAGTCTACTTCACCGGCCCGCCCATTGCCTCCAACCTGTTCATGCGGCCGGGCGACCAGACAGTGGAGCAGCTTATCGCCTCAACGGAGCGGGGGCTGTATATCACCCGCTTCTTCTACACCCGCCTGTCGCACAACCGGGGCTGCGTGATGACCGGCATGACCCGAGACGGCGCCTTTCTGATAGAGGACGGCGAGATAGCGCGCCCGGTCAAGAATTTGCGTTTCACACAGTCCTACGTAGACGCGCTGAACAGCGTGGAGGGCGTAGGCCGCGAGGCAAAGCTGGTGCTGAACGAGGTGGGGTTCGCAACCCAGGTGCCGGCGTTGAAGCTGGGTAGGTTCAACTTCACGGGGGTGACGGTGTAACACTAAGTTAGAGGCATTGCCTTGAACCAATTCGCCGACCCTGAAGCGCCCCCCATCCATCCCGGCAATGACCTTTGGAAAGTCGTCGGGGAGTTGGAAATTATCCCACAACAGTTAGCAGAGAAACCATAGGGGCGCCTGCGGAGGTCATTAACCCTGCGGAGGCCATTAACAAGGCGCTTGACGGCCGACATCCCATAACCGGAGCTTGGCGTTGCGCATCGGCAAGGCCTTGTGGGCGTCGCCGGAGTTCTGGATGAACTTGCAAAAGACTTACGAAATTGATGTTGCCCGGATTTCCACCGATACCAGCTCCATCGTTCCCCTGGTTCCCGATACTGGGGATGATTTTCTGCTGCTCCCTGTCTCTCAAGACAACATCTGAACCTTTCAACGGGGCGGATACAGTTTCGGCTATACGGCCGCTTACCCGTTGGCCTCCACCTCCGACAGGAATTGCAGCACGCGCCTGGCGTACTTTTCGGGTTCGTCGGAGTGGGGTTTGCACTCGCCCCACTGGCTGTTGGGAACGAGACGATGGGCCATCTCGGCCACGGCGCGGGGATGCACATCGTTATAGCCCGGCATAATCATCGTCGGCACACTGATGCTCTTCAGCATCTCCTTGGTGCTGCCCAGGGTCGGGAACGGGCCGCCGAAGAGGGCGTAGATGGTGTCCCGCATTACTTGGATGAACTCTTCGGTGTCCATTGCTTCGAGGTCTTTGCGGTAATCGGCATCGGTTTGGGCAATCTCCGGGCTGAAGGGAGCGAAGCGGTCCTCGGCGTCGAAGGCGTCTATTACTGCCGGGATGCCGTCGGAGGCGGCTATCTCCATACTCTTGAACAGCTTGGACGTCAGGTAGCCGTCACAGATGACCCCTCCGGCGATGTTGGAAGGGAAGATGGCCCGCACCCGCTCGGGACGGCGGCAGGCGCAGCCGAAGGAAATGGCCGCGCCGAAGGAGCCGCCGCCGAGGTAAGCCTGCTCGATTCCCAAGGAGTCCAGCAACCCGAACACGTCGTCGCACGCCATATCCCAAGTCTGCACCACCATGGGGCTGCGGGATTGGCCGCCGAACCGCCGGTCGTACACGATAACCCTGTGTTCCTGCGACAGAGCCTCAACCACCGTCCCATAGCTGCTGGCAACGCCTTGCAGCCCGCCCGGGGACAGGATGATCGGAGGGCCACTCCCGGCTTCTTCATAGTACAGTTCCGCGCCGTTCACCTTCGCTGTCGCCATAGTTCAAACTCCCATCCGTGAGATTTCAAGGAGATTCCACGATTTCGGTTGAAAGGGATTATAAGCGCATTGCGATTCGTCGGCAAAGGTTGACTGAATTTCCGGGTATCGCTACCATCCCAACTCTAGCCAGCCGCAACGCCAGTCAGTCAAGGGCGCCCTCGGAGGCGATGGCGGCGTTGACCCCCATCGCAACTCTAGCCAGCCGCAACGCCAGTCAGTCAAGACAGGACGCACGCATGGAACCCGGCCAGTACGCCCAAGCGGTCAATGACTCTGAAGAGAAGCTCCTCGCGTTCCTGCGCACCTACGAGTCCATCCAGGAAAATATGCGCGTTGAGCGGCTGGGCGAGTTCCAAGCGCAGTTGCGCGAGGCGGCGCCGGATAGCCTCGCCAGTCTGGCAGCCGGATTGGGGCAAGCTTCGCCGCCGGAGCCGTTGCGCCCGTTTCACGACTCCTTCACTGCCGCGATTCGCCATCTGGGCAACGCTTCCCAGACATTCCTGGAAGCCGGCGAAAGCGGCTACTCCCTTGCCGCCGTGGATATCAGGCGGGCGTTGTGCCGGGGGCTGAACCTGCTGTACGGCGTGCGCAGGCACACGCCGACGCTGGCGAGCTACTGGCTGCTGCCCAGCGCGATGGCGGAGCGGGATGCGCTGGAATCGGCCTCGCCTGACGCGGACGCTCCCGTCGGGGTGATGCACCGCCGGCGGGCCGCGCCGCTGGCCGACTACTCGCTGTACGTGCCGGAGAGCTACACTCCGCGCCGTGACTGGCCGCTTATCGTCTGCCTGCATGGGGCCTACGGGCGCGGCGATCATTACCTCTGGTCGTGGCTGCGGCCCGCCAAGAGCCGGGGCTATATGCTCCTGGCTCCCAAGTCGCTGGACGTTACGTGGTCTATTCTGCAACCCGACCAGGACTCCCGGTCGGTGGCCGCGATGCTGGAGGAGGTATGCGGCGATTATGCCGTGGATCGCGGCCGGGTGTACCTGTCGGGGCTATCTGACGGCGGGACGTTCACGTACTTGCTAGGGCTGGGCCGCCCAGAGCTCTTCGCCGGTATTGCGCCGGTGGCCGCCGACTTCACTGGCATGATGGACGATATGCTGCGGCGGAAGCAGGGGATAAACCTGCCCGTCTACATCGTTCACGGGACGCGCGACCATATCTTCCCCGTGGAGCCGGTGCGTAAGGGCTATGCTCTCCTGGCCCGCCTAGGCTACAACGCGCGCTACGAGGAACTGGCGGATTGGGGCCATTCCCACTGTTCCGGCATCAACCAGCGGCTGGTAATGCCCTGGTTCGAGAGCCTGGGGGGAAACGTCCTTGCCTCAACCCTGCTCCCGCCAAGCCCGCCATCCCCGCTTTGACAGACCCTTGTTCCGGCAGTTAAATTCAACCCACGCCAATAGTTATGGAGACAGGTGAGTTATGAAAGCAGCAGTGTTGCAAGAAGTGAACCGGCCTTTGGAAATCGAGGATATCGACATTGCATCACCCGGCCCGCGAGAGGTGCTGCTACGCACCGGGGCCACCGGCGTCTGCCACAGCGACCTTCATTTCGTCGAGGGGCTGTACACCACCTACCCCTTGCCCTTGATACTGGGTCACGAGGCCGCCGGGACCATCGAGGCCGTGGGCGAACTGGTGGATTACGTGAAGCCCGGCGACCGGGTCATCACCTGCCTGTCGGTTTTCTGCGGAACCTGCGAGCGTTGCACCGAGGGCCGCACAGTGCTTTGCTCCCGGGCCGGGCTGAACCGCGGCCCCAGCGAGACCCCCCGCCTGAGCCGGAACGGGGAAGAAGTGTCCCAGTTCGCCAACCTGTCGTCCTTCGCCGAGCAGATGCTGGTGCATGAAAACGCGGTGGTGAAGATTGACCGCGACGTTCCTTTCGAGCAGTTGGCCCTCATCGGCTGCGGCGCGACAACGGGCCTGGGAGCGGCGCTGAACACCGCCGCCGTGCGCCCCGGCAGCACCGTGGCGGTCATCGGCTGCGGCGGCGTGGGCCTCAACGCCATCCAGGGCGCGGCCTTGGCCGGCGCACTGCGCATCATCGCCATTGACTCGGTGGAGACCAAGCTGACCCTGGCCCAGGAGTTTGGGGCGACGGAGGTCATTGACGCCTCCGGCGGCGACGTGGTGCGCAAGGTGCGCGACCTGACCAACGGCGGCGTGGATTACTCCTTCGAGGCCATCGGCAAGAAGGAGACGGCGGAGCAGGCATTCCATATGCTGCGGGCCGGCGGCACCGCCACCATCATCGGTATGATACCCCAAGGCACCAAAATCGAGCTGGACGGCCCCTCCTTCCTGCGGGAGAAGCGCATCCAGGGCAGCAGCATGGGCAGCAACCACTTTCGCACCGATATGCCTCAGTACGTGGAGTTCTACCTCCAGGGCCGCCTGAAACTGGACGAGCTAGTGACGCGGCGCCTGAATCTGGAGGACATCAACGACGCCTTCGAGTATATGAAGGAAGGCAGCGTGGCGCGGAGCGTGATTACCTTCTAGGGCCGGGCAACCGGGACGCAGGGGCGCTCCTCGCGGGCGCCCTCCCCGCATAAGTTCCGCTTTATCCCCCCGCTTTATGACTCCGACGCCTTATGACCTCAATGCTTGAACCCATAGCCGCCACACCGCCAAGTATGGTTCTATCGCAATCAGCCTTATGACCTCAATGCTTGAACCCATAGCCGCCACACCGCCAAGTATGGTTCTATCGCAATCAGCCTTATGACCTCAATGCTTGAACCCATAGCTGCCACACCGCCAAGTATGGTTCTATCGCAATCAGCCTTATGACCTCAATGTATGAACCCGTAGCCACCACCGACCTGGCCCGCATCCTGCAAGGGATGACCGGGTCGGCTGCCGTTGAGCCGGAACCGAAAGACGTTTTCCCCGGCGGACGCCGCCCCGACATTCTGATAACCGCCCCCGGCCGCAGCCCGGTGGTAATCGAAGCCCGCGAGCATCCCGCCGCCAACCTGGAAGAGGACGCCCGCGCCCGTTTCGGTTTGGAAGCCACCATCCGCGGGCGCGAACTGGAAGTGGTCGCGGCCCTGCGCTACCCGGCCGGTATGACATCCATGAGCGCCGACACGCCGCTGGAGTACGCCGCCTTCACCCGCAACCCCGGCGGCGAAATAGACCGCTTCCCCGAATCGGGCTGGCTGACCGGCCGGGCGGCCGACCTGGCCGGCCTCATCCGGCTGGTATCCGTTCCGCAAAGCGCCGTTGACTTGGCGGCGGCGGCGTTGCAGGAAGGCATCAACGATACCGCCGCCATTCTCGACGAAATGGACAAAATCCGCCCCAGCATTACCAGAGAGATAGCCGCGCTGCTGGGAATGGACAATGTGCCGCAAACCCGCCGCATGGCCTGCGCCATCATCGCCAACGCTATGGTGTTTCATGAGCGCATCGCCGGGATGCACGCTAACATCAGCCCTTTGCGCAGCGTCTGCGGCCCCGATGTTCCCGACCCTCAAGACAAAACGCTGGACGCCTGGGCCGCCATACTGAAAATCAACTATTGGCCCATCTTCGCCATCGGCAAGGACTTGCTGGAAAAGCTGCCGCCCGACATCGCGCTCCGGGCCTTGCGGCGGCTGCGAACCACCGCCGGACGGGTCAACGGCGCGGGCGTGGACAATGCCCACGACCTCACCGGGCGCGTTTTCCAGCGGCTGATTTCCGACCGCAAGTATCTGGCGACTTTCTACACCCTGCCGGCCTCCGCCGCCCTGCTGGCCCGCCTGGCCGTCGCCAAGCTGAAACGCCCTCCCCCCAATCCTGTCTCAACGGGAAATAACCAAGCTCTCCCAGCGGAAGAAGGTTGGGGCGCGGAAGAATTCGACTGGGGCGACGCCGCCGCCATCGGCCAACTGCGGGTGGGCGATTTCGCCTGCGGCACCGGCGCCCTGCTCTCGGCGGTCTATGAGCAGATTGCCGCCCGCCACGAACAGGCCGGGGGCAACGCCGCCACCCTGCACCCAGCGATGATGGAGGATGTGCTCTACGGCTGCGACGTGATGCCCTCGGCCATTCACATCACCGGCTCCACCCTCTCCGGCATCCAGCCCGAAGTCGGATTCGGCCAGTCGCGCCTCTACACTATGCCCTACGGACGGCAGGATGACGGCAGCGTGAAAATCGGCTCGCTGGAGCTGTTGCAATCGTCGTCGGTTATGACGCTGTTCAACACCAGCGACCCGGCGATGCGCACCGGCAGCGCCGGCGAGGAAACCGCCGCCCAAGTCAACGTAGACGTGCCAGACGCCAGCTTCGACCTAGTGATAATGAACCCGCCCTTTACCAGCAACACCAAGCATTACGACGCAGACGACGGGGTTCTGAACGCCGCATTCGCCGCCTTTGATTCTTCCGAAAGCGACCAGGACGCTATGGCGGCGCAAATGAAGCTGATGACGGCGAACACCTGCTACCACGGACACGCCGGGCTAGGCTCCGCCTTTGCCGGGCTGGCCGGGCGCAAAGTTCGGGCCGGCGGCGTGGTGGCCTTCGTGCTGCCCTTCACCGCTATCAACGGCGCATCCTGGGCCAAGTTCCGGGAGTTGATTGCCACTCGCTACACAGACGTGACCATAGTAAGCATCGCCGCCAACGGCAAGGATATGTCTTTTTCCTCGGACACCGGAATGGCGGAATGCCTGGTAATCGCCCGCAAGATTTCCGGGGACGAAAAGCCCGATTTGCGCGCCAATTTCGTGTCGCTGACGGAGCGTCCGCCCAGCTTTGCCGCCGCCTCGGAAATCGCCAAAGCGATTCTCGCCAGAGCAGAAATGCGCCGTCTGGAGGATGGGCCTTACGGCGGCGTGACCATCAGTTGCGGACAATCCCCCATTGGCGAAGTCTTGAACGCCCCGCTGGGCGAATACGAAAGCGGCTGGGGCGCCGCCCGCATAGCCGACGCCGCCCTGGCCCAGACCGCCCACGCCCTTGCCAACGGCCAGCTCTGGCTGCCCGCCCAACCTGCTGCGCTGGGTATTCCAATAGCCCATCTTAACCAAGTAGGGCAAAGGGGGCTGGACTCCCAGCTATTCATCAGCGCAGCTCACAAAGGCCCATTCACCAAAGCACAAGCGAGCCCTACGGCAACCTATCCTGCTTTATGGAACCACGACGCCAAAAGTGAGACGCGGATAATTTGCGAACCTGATTCCCAACTTATAGTACGACAAGGTATGGAAGAAAAATCGGCAACCGTTTGGGCCACCGCCAGCCGCGCCCATCTGAACCGCGAATTCACTTTCGGTTCGCAAGCTTTGGCTGTTGCCTTCACAGAGATGGAATCTATTGGTGGTGTAGTATGGCCTAATGTCATCTTCGCTGATGAACGGTTTGACTATGCTTTCACAATCTGGGGCAACAGTACTCTGGGATTGCTTTCTTACTGGTGGCATTCCAATCGCCAACAGTCCAGTAAAGCTAGGACAACAGTACGTAAAGCGGAAACCCTGCCCGTGCTGGACTTTCGCGCGCTGAGCGACGGGCAGCTTGCTGTTGCCGAGGGCATCTTCGAGGAGTTCCGGGAGCTGGAGCTGCTGCCGGCCTACCTGGCCGACGCCGACGCCAACCGGGCGCTGCTGGACCGGCGGGTGGTCTGCGACTTGCTGGGCTTCGACGCGGAGGTGTATCGCGCCGTGCGGCGGCTGGCGGCCAAGTGGTGCGCCGAGCCGTCGGTGCACGGCGGCAAGCGGCGGCCGGCGGGGGCGCAGTATGTGGAGTAGTTGAGGCTTCGATGTCAGGCAGCGTTCCTTATATTGACAACCTTGGAAACCCTTGACAGGCAGCTAACCTGCCTGTCATTGTCCCGCAATCTAATTTCCTTTATATTGAGAGTGTAAGTCCGCGGAGTGGCCGGAGAAACGCTTGTCCCGCTAATCGGGAAGGGTGCAGGACATAGCCGCGGGTTTTCTTTCAGCTTGGGGCAAGCAGAGAGGGAGCAGTTATGGCAACTCGGATAACATCCGACACCACGGGATTGGCCGGGCAGGACATGGCGCGAGAAGCCATCGTCGCTTTCGCCGAGGGACTCGATGGTGGGCAGCCGGGGCTTGAGGCAGTTGAGATAGCCAACAAAATCGTTGCCGCCGCGTTGTCTATGACTGTGGAGCCGGAAGTGTCGGTTGACGTAGATGGCGCGCTGTCCTTTGACCTGCGGACGGTCTCCGGCAACCTTATTCTGGCTGAACTGTCCATAGACGGCGTTCTGGACGCCAGCGTGTATGACCAGCAGGACGAACTGGCGCAGCGAATGCCGTCCGCGTCCGCTGCGGAGCTAATTGCCCGGTTCCAGAGTTAAGCGCCCGTGCCGCTTCCCCTAGATGACATCCTCTGCCGGTTCATCCGCCCTGGCGACTGGAGTCGGCGAGATAACCGCCCTCGTCCGGGGGCGTTCAAGCAAGCATCCCTTTCCGTGTGGCATACCGGGCAACTGTGGCGGCAGGGCGCGGCGCCGGAAGACCTGCGGATAGAGCATTTGCGCGGTTGCGGACAGGCGCACCATACCGCCGGGGACTACCTAATCCTCGCCGGCGAAGCGTCGCAGATAGAGCTGACTCCCTTTCAGGTGCGGGTGGAATGGCGGCCCGAAGACCAGTACGTAAGCGAACCATGGCGGCCTTGGGCTGACGCCCATGCTCAAGTCGAAGCCACCGAAGGCCCGCCCAACTTTCTCGCAGAGTTTCGTCGCCTGCTCGCCCTAAAAGCGCGCCGAGCCATCCCGCCGGACTAAGGCGCGATTCGCAACGAGCCAAGTGAATCCGGGCTGCCTTATGGGGCGATTCAGGTTAGCCCATATTCGCAGCCTGCGGAGTTATCGAAGCACACCCATCCGGCAGCCGGGATGGGTGTCAGATATAGCGCGGATTTTCTTTTTGCGTCCTAATAGCGCCACTGCGGTTCGCGCTTTTGGAGGAACGCGGTGATGCCTTCGTGGGCGTCTTCTTTCAGCAGGTTGTCCACCATCACCTGCTGGGCCATTTCGTAGGCGGCGGGGCGGTCGAGTTCTATCTGCCGGTAGAAGGCAGGCTTGCCTACGGCCAGGGTCTGGGCGCTGGCGGCGGCTATCTGCCGGGACAGGGCAGCTACGCTGGCGTCAAGTTCGGCGTCGGGAACTACGCGGTTTATCAGGCCAATTTCCAGAGCCTCGAAGGCCGGTATGGGCGCGCCGGTCAGCAACATCTCCATGGCCTTCTTGGTGGTGGCTACGGAGCGGGCCAAAGCTACGCCTGGGGTGGTGCAGAACAGCCCAATCTGTACGCCGGGGGTGGCGAAGGCGGCAGACTCGGCGGCCACGGCCAGGTCGCAGGTGGCGACGAGCTGGCAGCCGGCGGCAGTGGCAAGGCCCTGCACCTGGGCGATGACCGGCTTGGGCAACAGGCGTATGGCCTCCATCACCTCGGTGCAGAGCGCGAAAACGGCGGTGTAGGCTTCGGCGTCGCGGTTGATTATTTCGTTCAGGTCGTGGCCGGAGCTGAACACCGGCCCCTCGGAGCGCAACACCACCACTCGGACGCTGGGATCTTCCTCGAAATCATGCAACAGCCCCTTGAGTTCGCTCAGCAGTTCGGTGGAGAGGGCGTTGCGCCGCCCGGGGTTGTTGAGGGTGAGGACGGCCACGCCGTCCCGCAATTCGTAGCGCACTAGCTGTCCGGTCATTGCCGTTCTCCTTGTCATTGTCATTGATGCTCCGAGGATGCTCCGAGTTTACCAGATTTGATTCAGAGGCGGGAAACGGCAAGCGTAGCCAGCATCCGGGCCGCCAATGCGCCGTCGGCGAAGGCATCGGCGCGGCAGACTGTAATGCTGCGGCCGGGCCGGAGCGCCTCGGCGCGGGCGGTTACTACATCGCCCTTCGCCGGGGCCAGGAAGTTCAGCTTGTACTCTGCGGTGGTCACCGTGTCGCCTGCGGAGCATAGGCTCAGGGCGGCCAGCACACAGGCGTCGTCCAGCAGCGCGGCAACGATGCTCCGGTGCAACACGCCCGGCGCAACGGCCAAGGAGCCGGTGCAGCGCAACACGATTTCCACCGTTCCGGGGGATACGGCGGTTAGCTGGCCGCCCCAGCGCGCGGTGGCGGACTGATCGCGGAAGGCGGCGGCAACGCGCGCGGCGTAGGCTGGGTCGCGGGGTTGAAACTGAGGCATAACCGCTAAATGGGCCTAAAATTCTACGGCGTCTTTGAAGCTGTACAGGCGGCCCGAATCCTCGTAGGTGACCACGGGATAGACGGGCCTAAAATTCTACGGCGTCTTTGAAGCGGCGCATCATCTCTATGTGTTCATCCGCCTTTTTCAGGCCGGCGCGGCGGTTTTCGATGGAGAGGTAAGAAGCGCCCATTTCGCGCCAGGCCGCCACTTCCTCTACCCAGTCCTCGGGGGAAGCGCCTGCGGTTTTCAGCCGTCCGTCGAGGCCAAGTTCGGAGGGTTCCCGTCCGTATTCGGCCATATAGCCGTGTACCTGGGCCTGAAGAGCATAGCCCGCTTCGTCGGGGCCGAAGTTGGGGCACCAGCCGTCGGCGATGCGGGCGACACGGCGAAGAGCCACGTCGGGCGGGACGGGGGCGGCGGGGCTGCCGACGCCAAGCCAGATTGGGATGGGGCGCTGCACCGGCAGAGGGTTGATGCCGGCATGGGTGATGTCGTGCCACTGGCCGTGGAAATCCACCGACTCTTTGGTCCAAAGCTGCCGCATAACCTCTATTTGCTCAACACTGCGGGCGCCCCGGTCGTTGAAGTTCATTCCCAGGGCCTCGTATTCCACGAAGTTCCAGCCGACGCCGATGCCGAGACGCAGCCTGCCGCCGCAGAGAATGTCTATCTCGGCAGCCTGCTTGGCTGCCAGGGCAGTCTGACGCTGCGGCAGGATGAGGATGCCGGTCATCAGCCCCATGCCGGGGGCGACGGCGGCCAGGTAGCCCATGGTGGTCAGCGACTCGTGCACCACCGACTCGTGGTTGTACATCCCGAAGAGGGGATGGTCGTAGGCGCTGGCGTCGGCGCCCAACACGTGGTCGGCAACGAAAAGGTAGGAGTAGCCTATATCCTGAGCGGCTTGGGCGAAGTCGCGAATGGCCGCCGCGTCAGGCTCGATTTCAGTCTGGGGGAAGATGACTCCGATTTCCATGTATGCTCCATCAAGTTGGGGTTGGAATTAGGAAATATCCTGATTTGGGATATTGAAGGCGGCAAAAGTATCATATTTCAAGCATGGGTACAATACCGCCGGATGATTACTCGCTATTTCGCCAGGCTCTGATAGAGGCGCGTCAAGCAGGCGGACTGACTCAGTCCGAAGTCGCCGCCAAGTTAGGCGTGTCTCAGTCTTTCGTATCCAAGTACGAGCTGGGCGAGCGTCGTCTGGACGTAATCGAGTTTCTGCGGATTGTCGAAATTCTTGGCGCAAATGTCCATGACCTCATCCGGAAAATCACCGTCGGCAGATATTCTACGCCATCTGACGATGTGCTGGAAGAATTGGGGTTGACGGCAGCAGACTTGACCGCCTTGGTGCATAATAATCCGAGCCTCAGAGGTATGATTATCGGTTACGCCGCCGAACAGAAGCTCCAGGCTAACTGGCTATCCGGCAACGAAATCACCTATCTTGGCAAGCCGGACGACCACGATCGCAGAAATAAAGGCAACCACGTAATAAAATATCGGGAGCGCCGGTTCACTATCGAGATTAAATCCCTCCAGAGCAGGATGATTGTTAAAGATGGCGATACTTGGAGGGGGAAAGCGCAAGTTGACGCTAGTGACCGCCGTACAGTGATTCTTGATGACGAAATCTCCCTCGATACGACGCTACTGACTGTTGGCGAATTTGATGTACTGGCAGTCAACTGTTTCGCTTTTGGACAAGGGTGGAATTTCGTTTTCGCCAAGAATAAGGACTTACCGCGCAGCCGTTACAAAAATTATACGCCCGAAGTTCGTAGCCAACTGCTAGCCAGTCTCGTGCCTGTTTCCTGGCCTCCCAAACCACCCTTTAGCGATAACCTTTTTACAGTGCTTGAAAGCCTGATAAGCGACCGGGTTTCTGAAGGCTAATTTCTTTTGCCCTCTTTGACAAAGACCAGAAATACGAATGATTTTTCCTAGCGTGAACCTGTTTCTTCAATCTGGCAACAGCAGGCTTGTTGAAGCGCACGACTACGAACAGATCTTTGGCGTAAAAACCTAGCGATCCGTAGTCGTTGATTATCTCTACGTGAGTTAAACGCTGGCGGTTGGCGCTTACTTCGTCCTGGCGCTTTACGATGAGAACGCCATTTCGTCTAAGGACTCGAAACGCTTCTTGCCCTGCTTCCCGGTATAGCTGGGTTACTGCGTCGTGCCATTTGGCGTTTTCCGGCTTTTCCTGGCCGTTGGCATAATGTTCCCGGAAGGCCGAATAGCTGCCGCCGCCTGCTTTCTGGCTTGCGTCGTTCCTGAAAAAGCCTTCCATATAAGGTAACATCGCTGGTAGCAATGCCACCCTGAATCCGCCGGTTGCCCCGGCCTTCCGGAGGCAACGTCATCTGAAACTGGTCTCCGGCCTTGTCTGTTCCTTCATTCATCCGAAAATTCCCATAGCGAATAGCCGGGTCGCCGCCGCACTGCTTAATGCCTGCCACTATTCTACCCCAGCAGGCGGGACTTCTGGGTCTCGAACTCCTCGCGGGTCAGGTAGCCCTGATCGAGGAGGCGTGCCAGGCGCTCGAGGTCGCCAACGACCGAGGCAGTGTTGGCTCCGGGATCTTGGGCGACGGAGCGGTCGACCTGCTTAACGTCGGTTACGCCGCAGAGTCCCATGGCTACGTTGAGTTCGTTGCGCAGTATTTCCAGGCAGTGGGTGACGCCTTCCTCGCCGCCTACAGAGAGACCCCAGAAGACGGGGCGGCCTACGAAGGTGGCCCGAGCGCCCAGGGCCAGCGCCTTGAGTACGTCGGCTCCCTTGCGGACGCCGCCGTCAAGGTAGACTTCCAGCCGGTCGCCCACGGCGTCGGCGATAGATGGCAGCATATCTATGGAGCCTTCCGTGCCCTCTAGGGCGTGGCCGCCGTGGTTGGAGACCACTAGCGCCTCGGCTCCGTTCTCGGCGCAGAGGCGGGCGTCCTCGGCGGTCTGAATACCCTTGACCACCAACGGCATGGAGGTAATCGAGCGCAGCCATTCCAGGTCGCGCCAATTCAGAGCGTGTTCGAAGCTCTCGGCGAAGTTCCCTCTGTTAGGCAGGTTGGGCAGCTCGATGCCATCGAAGTTCTTGAGAATGCGCTCTTGGTCCAGGATGTAGGCGTAGCGGTGCTCGCGCTCGCGGGAGTTGGCGCCGAGGTTGTCCACCGTGAGCATCATTGCGGTGTAGCCGGCGTTCTCCGCGCGGCGGACCAGTATCTCGGTCAGCTCGCGGTCCTGGAAGAAGTAGAGCTGGAACCAGAGAGGGTTTTCGGCTACCTCGGCCACCTCTTCGATGCTGTAGCTGGAGGCGGTGCTGAGGCCCATGATTGTGTCGGCGGCAGCGGCGGCGCGGGCCGAGGCCAGCTCTCCGGCGGGATGGGCGCGCTGATGGGTGCCGGTGGGAGCGAGCATCACGGGGAGGCTGATGCGCTGGCCGAGGACCTCGGTGGACATATCGCGCTGGCTGACGTCGACCAGCACGCGGGGGCGCAGCTTTACGGACTCCATGGCGCGGACGTTGGCGGTATTCGTGGTCCAGTCAGGAGCCTCCAGGTCGCCGAAGAGCCGGTCGAACAGCGCTTTCGGCATAGTTTCCTTGGCGCGAGTTTCATAGTCTCCTATGGTGAGCAGGGAACTCTGCATGGTCATACTTTCCTCCTATGGTTATGGGCTGCCAGATGGTCAATCAGAACCCTCTGCGCCGGGTGGAGGGGGGCGCAGCCGGGTGTAGAGGTAACCGGCCAAGGAAACGGCGGCAATCGCCAACAGCAGATTAGCGATTACCGGCCCTGCAACATGGCTTACGAACATGTAGAGGAGAAAGCCTCCGGTCAATACCGGGACCATCAGAAACAGAACCGCCATTGCCCCGGCGGACTGAAGGGCAAAAGCGCCAATCTGAGGAAAAAGTCCGGGCGTGATAGCCTGTTCCCGTTCGGCAAGACCTGGTTGCGGAACCCCGGCAAATTCCGACCAGTTCCTCCTGATGCGGAGAAACAAGAGGACAAAGGTCACGCCGCCGATAACGAGCGCATACTGCCAGATGTCAACGAGAAAGAAGAGAAAGAAGAAGAGCGTGGCTATGGAACCGGCGATAAAGCCCAGCAGGGACAGAGCGGCGATGGGAAGAGCCTCTTTGATCGCTTCGCCGTTATTTTTGACTACGGAACTGGAGCGCACATACTCGAAGAGGCCCAGCAGAGCCAGACCGGCCAATACGATTCCAACCCAAATCGCAGCATAAAAAAGCATCTCTTCATGGCCGCAGCGGCCGGGCCGCCAAAGCGCCTCCAGTGAGTTCCGGCCTTCCCGGGCGGGACAGGCCGGAGACCGCATAAAAAGCAATTGTATCAGCAGCCGGGGATACTACGAAGGGAGCCGCGAGGCGTTAGAGATTGTGCAGGGCGGGGATGACCTCTTTGCCTACAAGGTCTATATGCTCCAGCACCTCGCTCTGAGACATTTCAGGATAGAACAGGCGGATGGCAACGTCGGTAAAGCCCATTTCATGATAGACGGCGATTTGCTCGATGCACTCTTCGGGGCTGCCCACCAGGAAGGTGTCGTCCATCAGCGTTTCCAGGTCGCCGGTGACCTTGCGCGTTAGTTCGCCGTCGCTGCCGTGCAGTCCGTGCTCGGCGTAGACTTCGTACTTCTTGGCGAAGTTCGCTTGGGCGCGGGTTAGGGCCTCTTCGTGGGTTGGGGCGCAGAAGAACTCGCGGACAATGACCATTTCGTCCGGCGTGTTATGTCCGTTAGCTTCCAGGGTTCGGTGGTAGAGGTCAATTTGGTGGCGGATGGATTCGTTGGACTGGGCCGGGCCTAGGTACAGGATTTCGCCCTCGCGCCCGACACGTTCCACGGCCGGGTCGCTCATCGCCGCCTGCCAGACCTTGGGGTAGGGCTGCTGGTAGGGGCGGGCTGTCGGGCGGGCGCCGGTCACGTTATAGTAGCGCCCGTGGTGGGTCACTTCGTCTTCGCTCCACAGGCGCCGCATCAGACCCATAGCCTCGGTGCAGCGCGCGCCTCGCTGCGACATCCGGGTATCGAAGGCTTCGCACTCTTCGGGCCGGTATCCTAGGCCGACGCCCAAGATGAAACGCCCCTCGGCAATGTGGTCCAGCGTGGCGGCCTGCTCGGCAACGTCCACCGGGTTCAGCAGGGGCAACAGCAGCACCGAGGTCGCCAGCTTCATATCGCCCGGCTCAGCAGCCAGCCGGGCCAGCACCGGCCACGGCTGGAAGTGCTGGAAGGGGTCTATCAGGTAGTGGTGCGCCCAGCAATATATATCAAACCCGGCGTCCCGCGATGCCCGAAACTGCGCCAGGTGGTTCTGCCACTGTTGCTGGTGGCCAATGGAATCCCGCTGGACGACCTGACCTACCTGATAACCTACGCGCATGGAAGTTCACCTTAACCTTCCCTCACTGAGGGGAGGGAAATTTGTTTTGCGATATTTCCATTGAGAGAGATGGATTTAGGCCCCGACGTGCTGGTACTTGACCAGGCGGTGCCCTTCAAGGTTCTGGTTGACGTAGATGTCGCCGCGGGAATCCACCCAGACGGCATGGGCGCCCTGGCCGTGGCCCACTTCGACGGGGCTGCCCCAGCGGGCGAGGATGTCGCCGTCCATATCCAGGATGGTCATAAAGCCGTCCAGCTCCGGGATGTAAAGGATCTCGTCGCTATCTATGTATATGTCGCAGGGACGGGCCAAACCGAGCCACTGCTCCAGGAAATTGCCGTCGCCATCGAAAATCTGGATGCGGTTGTTCTCGCGGTCGGCGACGAATACGCACCCGTCGGTATGCACCCAGACGCCGTGGGGGACGTGGAACTCGCCGGGCCCGGTCTTGCCGGGCTGTCCCCAGGATTCGATGAGCTGACCGTCGCTAGTGAAGCGGTGGACGCGGGCGTTGCCGTATCCGTCGGAGATGTACAGGTCGCCGGAGGGGGCGATGGCAACGTCGCTGGGGCTGTTGAAGGGCCCGGCGGCCCGCTCCACGACGTCGCTGTAACGGCCCGACCAGCCGGTGTCGGAGGGCTTGTCCCACTCGCCCATAGTCATCAGCAGGTTGCCCTTGGGGTCGTACTTCAGCACTACGTGGCTGTTCTTCACCGGCATATACAGGTTTTCGTTGGCGTCTATGAACATCCCGTGGGCATCGGGAAGCTGGCCCTCGCCCCACGAGGCCAAGAAGTTGCCGTCGCGGTCGAGGACAATCAGCGGATGCTCGCCGCGATTGAAGAGATACACCCGATCTTGGGAATCGGTGACTATGGCGGTCTGCCCCAGCGCCCAACCTTCGGGCAGCTTCTCCCAGTTGGGTACGACTTCGTAAGTATATTTGCCCTTGCCAACGGTTGTCATTGCGGGCCTCCCTAATATGTCATCTCTAAATGGTGACGCCCTTGGCTAAGTTCCTTGCCCCGGTTGACCCACCGCATTGGGCCGTCAAAAGACTACGCCTAAGCAACTACTCCAGGCAAAGAAAGAGACGCCATTCGCTTGCATGCTTTCCTAGTCGCTGCCTAGTCCTGATGCGGACGTCAGGCCAGCGCATCCCGAACCAGGGCGGCCACGGCAGCGGCCAGTAAGCAGCCACCTATCCCTATCGCGGCCCAAAACAGCCGGTCTATCCGCCGGTTGGTGTCCGCTTGCGAGGCAGCTAGGTCAGACTTGAAGTCCGCTCGCAGGTTTTTCAAGTCGGCTTTTGTCGCCAGGTGTTCATATCCAGCCTCCAGCCGGGCTATACGTTCTTCGTTGCTAATGACCATTAGCCTTTCTCCACCCGGCGTTGGCTGTATCTTGCCGACCGTCTAAATTAAACGGCTAATAGAGCGTCAGCGTTTCGATGACCGCCAGCTCCAGTTCATAGGCCCTGACTGCCACCTGTTCGGGGGACAGGCCGCCCAGAGGGTGCGGGAAGCCGAGGGGCCGGAAGTCGCGGCGGCCGAAGGTGTTGGCATGGCGGAAGGCCGAGTTCAGGAACGGGTCGGTGCATAGCACCACGGTGGGAACGCCCAAGTTCTCGAGGGTCATTGCGTCGTGCACACTGCACCCGGTGCAGGAGCCTCAATCGGCGATGGCGGTCACCACGAAGTCGCAGCGACTGGCGAGGCTGTCTATGATGTCATCCGCGGCGGGGCGGGAGTAGACATACTTGTCCACCGCCATTGAGTCGCCCAACTCCTGGTCACGATCCAGCAGTTCCCGGACGTTGTGCAACAACAGGGATGCGTTGGCCTTGCGGTTGCCCAGGAAACCGCCAACCTTGCCGTGTAGCGTGTCCAGGCGCGGGGCAGGCCGCCAGCGGTTGGCGGCGTCCGGGTCTACGGGGATCATAAGGCCCATCTGGCGCAGGCGCTCTTCGACGTTGGATGCGGTGGTCATAATTGTTATACCTATTATCCATTCGCTCTTCCTTAAGGGAGAGCGAATGGATAGAGGGAGTTTTGGATGCGCAGGGCTGCCGAGTTAGATACCTTCAATCTTGCGGGTTACGGCGCGGGAACCCCAACCGGGGAGGTAGACCGAGTGAGGGCCGCCAGCTCCGCCGGCAACGAATATATGGATGCGATCAGGCGCGCGCACTACCGGCACCATTTGGTTATCGTCTTCAGAATCAATAAAGCGGGGCCAGAAGTGCCCGCGGCGGGCGTCACCCTGGGGCGGGCCGCCGTGCTTGAGCATACGCACCGGCTTGCGGGCGTGCTCGAAGAGGAACTGCCGGATGTCCCGCTTATTCCAGCCGTCGGCGTACAGGAACTTGGCGTGCTCCGGGCCGATGACGACGAAGGTGTCGCCCATCACGTACATCTGGACATTGCCCAGGGTGCACATAGTATCGGCCAATACGGTCAGGAAATCGCGGGAGTTGGATGCGTGATACATTATGTTGTGAGGCGCCTCGGCAGGGAACACCGTCACGGCGCTGTCTTCGGCGGCGTAACCCATCTCGACGTGCATCGGCATCCACGGGTTGGCGGCCTCGTCCTCGGCGACGCAGTAGGTGTAGGCCCCCGGATGGCCGAAGGTGGCCTTGTTGGTTTCGCCCGGAATTGCGCCGCCCAGGTTGACCAGGGCCAGCTTGGCGGCGCGGCCGATGGTGGCGTTGGCCCGCCAGCCGGCCCCGAAGCAGTTGTAGCCGCCGTTGATGTTGAGCTTCTGCGCCACCGGGCCGTTGACGATGAGCAGCGGGGTGTGGATGCCGGTGGAGCACATCACGCCACGCAGATTGAAGCGTTCATCCATCATCGCTTCAAGAGCAGTGATAACCACGGGCATATACTCCGGGACGCAGCCGGCCATCACGGCGTTGACCGCGATGCGCTCCACGGTGGCCCGCCCGCCCAACGGCGGCAGTTCGGCAATCAGCTCGGCGCCGTCGCGCCCGGTGTAATCCACGAAACGGCGCACCAGATCCTCTGACGGCGGCACCACGGGCAGTCCGTCGGTCCAGCCGGTCTCGAACATCAACTCGATGGCGCCGGTAAATTCGGTTATCTCGGTAGATAGCATCGTCAGAAATCGCCTGCAACAGTCTCTCAGCACACCCGCGCTGGCCTTTTGCGAGTGTAAAGCGGGCCGGTAGAGGTGTCAAACGCCGGGGTGGGGGGTGAGGCAGACTACCAGGTATCGGGTTTGGTTATCCGGGCTGGCCCGGCATTGACGGCGCCGGGAAATTGGCTGGCAGCCAGAACACTCCGGTTGATTTCTTTGAACGACCAGCTCGCCGCCCGCATAAGCGCACCGCTGGGTGTGCCACGTCTCTGAGGGTTGACGACGCCCACCGTCTTGCGGAATCTCTTGACTGCGCATTCAATAGGCAGAATAAGGTCGGAATCGTTGGAAATAATCACGGCTTCATCAAAGTCATCATCTACGCAATCAATAAGCAAGCGGGTTGCCAAGTTCACGTCGGAGCGTTTTTCCTCTGTTCTAAGGATCTGCTGTTCTAAGGATCTGCGCCACCAGAGGAGGCTCTCCCGGAACGGGATAATTCAGCGGGTAGACAGGTAAGCTTTGTGAACGTGATACAAAATAACCGTAATCTATATTTAGATTAGGTATCGTACTGAGCACTCTCAAATAGTCATTCTGCCTAGCTGGAGCTTTCGGATCGTGGGGCAAAGACTTGATTCTAGCGGTGAAGTACCTGATTCTGCCAATGCTACGGCTAGGAAGCAAATTTTGGCACATAGCTGAAAGGTCCAGCCACTTGTACTCTGTCTTTCGGAGTGAGCCATAGTATAAATTGAATCCATCTATGTAGACGTTGGCTTTCATCAATACTCCTTGACTTTTAGTTTACAAAATGCAACGACCACCCTTTTACGGGTGGTCGTTGCGCCCAAACGCCCGCGAGCGAGTGGGGGGGTAGCGCCTTCAATTTATCAGGCCATGAGGCAGATGTCAATTGTCTGTTTTCGGCCTACTGCTAAATCGCCTTACACCTAACAAATGCAACGGCCACCTCTGGCGAGGTGGCCGTTGTGCCTAAACACTGAGAAGCGAGTGGGGTGGTACAACGCTTATGAACATATTTGTCAAGCGTCTGCGCAACGGGTTTGACGAATCAGTCCGCGGGAACGGTGGCTTCGACTTTACCCTTGAAGGCTGGCATCACTTCCTTGGCGAACCATTCGAGTTGCTCGGTGATGACGCTCTGGGGCGTGCCTACCGGGTGGCTTACGCCCACTCGCTCTAGGCCGGGGTATTCCCTCTCGACGGCCTTTAGCTGTTCGATTACCCGATCGGAGGGGCCAGCGAGGAATGCGCCGGACTCCACCGCGCCCTGAATCGTCGGCAGCCCGGCGCTGGGCGCGCGGCGGGGGTCGCCGATGTCGCTTATCTGCTCGTCGGAAAGGGGGCGGGTCAGGCGCAGAGGTCCGAACATTTTTAGGTTCTCTTCAAAGAAGCCCTGGGCCTCATCCATCGCCTGCTCCACGGTGGGAGCCAGGTGGAAGTGGAAGCCAACGCTGAGGCCCTCGCCGGGCTGCGGGTCTTGATGGCCGGCGCGAATCAGGGCGTCGCGGTAGCCATAGATGATGTTGTCCATCGCGCCGCCCTCGGCCACGCCTCCTCCGATGATGCCCTTTATGCCATGCTTGACCATAAAGTCCAGCGCGCGCTGGGTGCCGCCCTGAATCGGCTGCCAGCACTCCACCGGCAGCTTGCGCGGGCGCGGCACCAGTGTCAGCTCTTTTAGCGTGTAGCCGCGATAAGGCACTTCCGGGGGCAGGGTGTAGTTCTTGCCCTGATGCGACCACGACTCTTCGTTGAACGCCTTGAAGATGATTTCCACCTGTTCCTCGAACAGCTCCCGGTTGGCATCCTGGTCCTGCAAGGGCGAGCCGAAGCTCTCAATCTCGCGGGTGTGGTAGCCGCGGCCCACGCCAAAGATGACACGTCCGCCGGTCAGGATGTCGGCGGTGGCGTAGTCCTCGGCCAGCCGCAGCGGGTGCCACATAGGGGCGATGTTGAAGCCGCAGCCGAACTTCAGGTTCTTGGTGACGTGGGCCAGGTGGACATTGACCATCAGCAGGTTGGGCAGGCATTCGTAGCCTTCCGGCTGGAAATGATGCTCGGCCATCCACATAGTGTCATAGCCATTCTTGTCCATCGTTTTGGCGATGGCCTCGGTCTTCTCGAACACAGTGGACAGATGGTCATTGCCGTACAGCCGGTCGTTAACCGCCGTGCCGCCGTAGCCGATGTTGGTCATATCCACGTGGCCGGCAAAGAGACTGTCGAACTTGGTGATCATCAGGGGCCTCCGTAGGTTAGCTTGCCTCTTGATTTGGCAGTGGACGCCCTATTCCTGTCTCGAAGGCGGACGCCCTAACCCTCTCTCTGAGGGAGAGGGGATACCCGGCTATCCTATTCGTAGGGCTGGAGCTGGATTTCGTGCAAGGCGGGGATGACTTCCTTGCCCAGCAGTTCCACGGAGCGCATTACGTCGGCATGGTTCATATCGCCTTCGTTGCCGTAGATATGCAAGTAGCCGGGGTTCAGGCGCTCAATGATGTGCGAGAGCTTGCGGGTTACGGTGTCGGGGCTGCCGACGATTACGTTGTCTACGTCCTGGAGTTCCTGGTAAGTCATGCGGCGTCCGAACCCTCCGGCGCCCGGTAACTGCCGCTGGATGCGGACGGCCTCGCGGGATTGGTAGCCGGGCGGGTCGTTATGCTCCACCGGGCCGCGGTTGCGGTGATTTTCCGTCCAGAGGAATGTCTCGCCGATGCGCTGCGCCTCTTCGTCAGTGTCGGCGCAGAAGACACGCAGGAGGTAGCCAAAATGCTCGGGGCCCGGAGTGAAGCCAACTTCCTTGGCAGTGTCGATGTAGACGCCCTTGAGTCCCTCGGTGTAGTCCAGCAGCGATCCGAGATTCATATAGGGATGCTGGTGGCGGGCGGCCCAGACCACACTCTCGGCGCTGGACAGCCCCGGGAACCAGATGGGCGGGTGGGGGGCCTGCACCGGCAACACCCACGGATTGACCACGCGGTAAGAATAATACTGCCCTTCATAGCGGAAGGGGCCGGGCTCCGTCCAGCACTTGATGATGAGGTCGTGGGCTTCCTCGAACCGGGCGCGGTTCTCGGCGGGGATGATGCCCCCGGCCAGGCTCTCCACGGCGGTGCCGCGCACGAAGCCGGAGATGATACGCCCGTTGGAGAAACAGTCCAGCATGGCGATTTCTTCAGCCATTCGGATGGGGTCGTTGACGGCGATGACGTTGCCCAGGATGGCTATCTTGGCCTTCTTGGTAATCTTGGAGATAACGGCGGCATCGAGGTTGACCGCCGGCTTCATACACCAGTAGGAGGCATGATGTTCGTTGGACATTATGCCGTCGAAACCTACTTCATCGGCCAGGGCGTACTGCTCGTGGTACTGGTTATAGAGTTCATGGGCCTTCTCCGGGTCGAAGAAGGTGTTGGGGAATCCGAGCCTTCCAGAGTCGTATTGCTCCAGGTCGGCGTCGGTTACGTGGGCATAGGGCTGTTCGGAAAACCAGAAAACCTCAATAGTGTCTTTCATAGAAGCGGCTCCTGGAAATACGCGTAGTTAGTTGAGCGGCCTGTCTTTCGACAAGCTCAAGAACGGAACTGTATCTGCATCGAAATCTAACCACCAAGCGGCGGGGTGTCAAGGATAGCGAAGGATTGCCGTGTCAGGCATTTGTGTCACGCGGACGGCGCAGGGCGCGCAGCCAGCTCGCGGCCGTCGCTGCGGGCCATACCAAACCAGATGGTCACCAGTAGCATCAGCCCTGCCGCTATAGCGAGCGCCGGAGGCCAGCCTGTCTCAGCGGCAACGAAGGAAAGGGGCAGCGCGCCCACGTAATGGAATCCGGGGGTGAAGTGGAGTACGCCCATCACTCGCCCTCGCAAGTTGGGGGGCGTCGAGAGTTGCAGGATGGTGGTCGCCAAGGGCCACACGGTGCCGAGACTCACTATCCCGACTACCGCAAACAACCCCCAGGCCAACCAGAAGGAGGTTAACCAACCAAACAGCGTGAGCATTGCGGCGAAGCTGACCAGGCAAATGAGCAGCCAACGGTAGAGCCAAGCCCGGTTCATGAAGGTTATGAACACGTTGCCGAGCAGAGACCCAACGCCCGAGGCCTGGAGTATCAGTCCGGCCTGGGTAGCGTCGGCGCCCAGTTGGTCCTTGGCGAAGGCGGGAATCACTTGGAGGTGGGACATTCCGAAGCCTCCGAAGGAGCAAGCGAGCACAATCACCGTGAGCAGCACGGGCGAGTTCTTGATCGCGGAAAAGCCGTTGATTAAGTTCCGCAACAGCGGCTCGCGGGCCACGGACTCCGGCTTATAGCTGCCGCGGATGGGCAGAAGGCACAGAACGCTCAGGCCATAAAAGGCGGCGTTGGCAGCCAGTCCGGCGCCGAGTCCCCATACTCCGAAGTAGGCAGCAATCAGGGGCGGCCCGTCTATGAGAACCCCGGCTAAGGGCGGGCCGATTATGCGGCCGATGTGGACTGCCGCGTTGAACTGAGCCACGGCGTCCAGCAAGTTGCCCTGCCCCACCAGGTCGGAAAGCATGGTGACGCGCGCCGGCTGGTTTAGGGCCTGTAGCACGCCAAGCAGGACCACGGCGAGGTATATGTGCCAGAGAGCAACAGCTTCCAGCTCCGTCAAGACGGCCATGACGCCGATCAGCACGCCTACGGCCCCCTGGGTTGCCATCAGCAGCAGTCGGCGGTCTATGCGGTCGGCTATGACCCCGCCGACGGGCAGCATCAAGGTGTTGGGAATGCCGTACAGGAAGACAACCAAGCCCAACTGCTGTATGGATGACCCGGTCAGTTCGAGTACGAGCCATCCCAGCACAAGGAACTGCATTCCTTGGGCCACCGACTGGGAAAAGGATCCCAGCCAGTACCACCGGAAGCCGGCGAAGCGCCAGGGACCGCGCGCGCGGCTCCAGTAGGACGAGGCGGGTGGATGAGTGGATGATCCAGTTACCAAAATATCCTGTCAATCCCGCTTTCGCGGGAATCCGGATGCGCTGTCGGCCTGGCGCGTTGCCTTATCTTGGGCGCGCACAGAGAATGCGCACGGATTCCCGAGAAAGCGGGATTGACAGGCAAGGCGGCGCCAGAGCCTAGTTGTTAATTCACGCATCAGCAAGTTATTCATTTTCAGGCTTTCATACTGCGGCAGGATGGCGCCAGATCCCGGCCCATCTCAGGGCCCATGCCGAGGGCGAGCGTTGTCAGCAAAGTAATCCCCGCCGCGCCGGTTATCGCCAGCGGACAGCCTATCCCTGCGGCGGACAGGGTCAAAGGCCAGGCTCCCAGATAGTGGAAACCTGGGGTGCAGTGCAGCGCCCCCATCACCGTTCGCGCGCTTCCGCGGGAGAAGATAACTGCATAAGGGGAGTCACAGCCAACGGCCAGGAGTAGCCGCTGGCTGTGACTCCCCCATTAAGACTCCCCTCATAAGGAATAAAACTCAAGGCATCCAGAACCAGTCATTCCAATCTGTCCAGATCAAATCATCGAGCGAGCCGCCCCAGGCAAACATGGGGAGAAGCACGGGGAAGGTCATTCGACACACTAAACAACCAGCAATACAGCCAAGCCCGGTTCATGAAAGTCAGGCTCAAGCTGCCTATCTAAGGACATCGGCTCCATAGCGCCTCGCGTCCAGAAACAGCGCCGCGCCGATGACCCACTGGTCGGCCATCGGCAGCCCGATGATACGCCCGGCGCGCGTTGCCGTGTTGAATGCGCCACCCCATCCAGCGTCCGCTGCTCGTCAACCAGGCCGGAAAGCATCGCCACCCGCCTTGACAATTCAATGTCTGCAAAACACCCGGCAACACCGCCGCGAGGTAGATGTGCCAGAGAGCCACGCTTTCCGTGATGGTCGGCTTGGCCGGCCCGGCAATCATCATCCCCGCCAGGGTCTGGGATACCATCAGCAACAGTTTGCGGTTTATCCGGTCGGCGATGATGCCGCCAACAATCAGAAGGGCGCCGTTGGGTATGCCGTAAAAGAACAACGTCAGCCCTATCTGGGTCTCCTATCCGGTGACCCTCCAGACCAGCCTGCCGAGGGGAAGGAACTGCATTCCCTGAGACATAACTGGGTGATCGACCCAATATCAGCGGAACGGGGCTTGCCACGGCCCTCGCAACACCGGCCCAGCCCCGCAACCGGCTCAGCCCCGCAACCGGCCCAGCCCCGTAACCGGCTCCAGCCTCGTAACCGGCTCCAGCCTCGTAACCGGCTCCAGCAGGAGGGAGCAGCCGGAAAGGTAATGAGTTCGCTACCAACGGGAGGCGCTCAACGCTCCGTCCGCCCCTAGTTCGGGATGCCCATGCTTACGCTGCGATAGCTGCCGTTGATGGCGCGGGTCTGGTGTCCTTGTCCGGTCATATCCTCGGCCAGCAGCACATCGCCCGCCTGGAACCGGCGAGTTGCGCCGTCACCGCAGATTACCTCCATCTGCCCTTCCAGCACGATGAGATACTGGCGGCGGGTGGGGTGGTGCCAGTCGCTGAAGCTGTTTTCGGCGGAGCGGCGAAACACCAGGTCTTCGCCAGTTTTGGTGGCGACGCGCAGCACATCTCCGGCGGGTAGCTCTAAGTCTTCAAAGTGCGACTGGCCATCGTCTCCGGTATAGATGCGGACCAGCATAAGAACCTCTTCATTCGGATTGACGCGCTGCGTTTGACTAACGCCGACGCCAACACAAGTATAATCTATCGCACAAGAACCGCCGGGAAAGAACCCCTCGCGGAAAAGGGTGTTTAACTCTTTGTCGGAATCAGGGTTTCGGGAGGCCGGATTCACTATATTTTAGAAATTCTGGAAATTTCCAAATCAGGCTAATCCTGATTCAGGCAATCAATTTCCCCGTTTTTCACGGGCCCGTTTTTCACGGGAATGACGGTCGGAAAGAAAACTCGCAATTTCATTACGAAGAGAGGTGTGCCGTTATGAAGCGACTGGAAGGAAGGACGGCCCTGGTCACCGGAGCGGGGCGGAACATCGGGCGGGCCATCGCCTTAAAACTGGCGGGCGAGGGCGCCAACGTGGTAGTCAACGCCCGCTCCAACGGCGAAGAGGCCGAAGCGGTGGCTTCGGAGGTTCGCGCCTTGGGCGTGGAGGCCATGACCGCCCTGGCCGACGTAGCCGACCACGAACAGGTATCGCGGATGTTCGCTGCGGCAACGGAGCGGTTCGGCAAGGTGGACGCGCTAATCAGCAACGCCGCCATACGTCCGCACAAGCCCTTCACCGAACTGACACTGGCCGACTGGGAGCGGGTGCGCGGCGTGGTGCTGGACGGGGCGTTCTATTGCGCCCGCAACGCCCTGCCGTCAATGCGGGCCAACGGCTTCGGTCGCATCGTGTTCTTGACGGGCGACGGGGCCTGGAACGGCTCGGCGGAGCGCTCCCACGTGTCGGCGGCCAAGATGGGCGTCGTGGGACTGGCCCGGGGGCTGGCTTCAGAGTTCGCGTCCCACAACATCCGGGTCAACGTGGTCTCGCCGGGCCGCATAGACACCAGCCGCGACTTGGCTTGGTATCCGGGGCAGAACATGGCGGACACGTCGGAAATTCCCTTGGGCCGGCTGGGCCACGTGGACGACATCGCCGCGGCCTGCCTGTTCCTGGCAACAGACGACTGCGGGTTCGTCACCGGGCAAACGCTGCACGTGAACGGGGGAACGGCGTATTTCTAGGGAATTCCGGCTTGATGAACCAAGGGTCCCAGATTTACAAGTTGCGCAGAAAGTCTTTCACTTGCTGGAAAGCTGAGGACGACCAGTCACACCCCAGCATCGGCGGCCTCTCCAATGCGGAGGCCGGGCCTCCGCCTGCGCTCCGGATTCGTCTGAGTAAAGAGGACTGGCCCGGCAGCGAGGTATGTATGCAACTTAGCCTTAGCTAATCTGACTTGGGCTACGGGCGGTCCGCTTTCACTTATACAGCCTAGGTATGTATCTACACATTCCATTGCTGGGCGGCCTTCCAGTGAACTCAGACACAGATCTTCCAACTCCCCCTGGTCTGAACTGGGCGGAATGATAAGCACGGATACGCGAATTCCATACACCCCTGCGGCCTGCATTGGAAGGGGCGGGACTGGCAGGTTTGCCTTCAGCAGAGAATCTGTCACACTACTGAAGGCAGAACTAGCACTGGCATCGGCATCTCGAATTATTCCCAAGCTTGAAAATATGTGGAAATTTGAGCTTCTAGTCCGTTCTGATAAGTCGTTACCCAAATTATGCTTCCCATTATAACTGTCAATAACCATATCTTTTATACTCAGATACTGAACCAGTGCATTGAAAACGCGACGATCATCTTCTCCTTCGACTAGCAACAATTTATGCGGCTCTTTTTCTGCGGCTTGCGATGGGGTCATCTTACTTCCCGCCCGTACTCCATTGCATAGTCGAAAACTGCGGCATCATCATAAGGCACGCACTCGACTCGATGAGTTTGGCGATTTCGTTGTAACCTAACGTATGCCAACTCGTCGCGCATTTCGATTGATTTGAAGGCTTTATTGGCCGCGACAATGCACTCGTAGCTGTGGGTAGTGGCGAACACCTGAACGTTGAACTCGCGGGAAAGCCAGCCTATATGTTTCCAAACCCCGGTCAGCCGACTGTGGTGGATGCCGTTTTCGATTTCGTCAATGAGAATTGTCCCGTCGCGAGCACTGTGAAACGCCAGGACCACAGACAAAAGCCGCCCAATACCATCGCCCAGAAATCCCATAGGCACCGGGCGGCTCAACCCTACATCCGCATACAACATCGGAGAAGGCGGGGCAGATATGGTGGTCAGCCTTTTGATGCGAGGATCAACCTGTTTGAGGCAATCCACGATTTGGTCTGAATATCCGGCCAATTCCGCCTCGCCAAAACGCACTACATCTTCCTCCGGCCCGCTTCGCTGCCGGGCGCTAAGGAACACCGCAGGGGGGCGTTCCGGCATAGCGGCCTGTTGGGAAGCCATGCCTTCTCCCGCTATCTGCGGTAGGTTTGGCAACAAGGCAACAGGCGCAAGTTCAGTTCTGACCCAGCGTCCGACAGAAACAAAATTATTCTTATGCTGGTCGGTATACTCAAACACTATCTCTGATGTTGACGCCACCGAAAAGTCGTTTTCTTGAGAACTCCAAAATGGCACAGAGGGCATATTTTCAGATGCGAGAGTAACCACAGTATTATCCGCAATCCGGGAGAAGACTTTCAGTGTCCGTTCTGCATCTCCCCAAGTTCCTTTTGCCAATAGGACTATTTTTCGTTCCGCGTCGAAATTGTAGAAAACATCATGCCACAACCGCCGCGGGTTGGGGCCGGGAATGCCCCGAAACCCGGAAAGGCGCAGGCATAACTCCGGCATATTGGGGCCGGAATGCAGCCACAACGCTTCCAGCAGCGCGGTTTTGCCCCCGTTGTTGTCGCCGGCGATGAGGTTGACGCGGGCCAGCGGCTCAACCGTCAGCATGTCGAATAGGCGAAAGTTTTCGATGGTGAAGGATGTATACATCGCGTTCAACCCTTGCGAATGCTTACGGGCAGCGCGGCAGTGTTGCCGTATTGTCTGCAACTGAACACGTCCGCCGCGCTGCCCGCGCCTAACTCCGGAAGCGGAACTCCCGCAGCTCCGGCGACACTTGCAGCGTGGCTTCGGTCTGTTCCTGTATCTCCTCCAGGTTCCAGCCGGGAGCGTTTTCCAGCAGCTCGAAGCCTTCGGTGGTGATGCCGAACAGGCCGAGGTCGGTCACCAGCATCTTGACCACGCCGGGGGCGGTTACCGGGAGCTTGCAGCGCTTGAGCAGGCGGGGTTCCCCCTCGCGGGTGGTGTGCTCCATGGCGATGAATACGCGCTTGGCGCAGGCGGCCAGGTCCATGGCGCCGCCGATGCCGCCGCCCTTGCGGGTGGGGATGCGCCAGTTAGCGAAGTCGCCGTTTTCCGCCACCTCGTAGGCCCCCATCACGGTCACGTCAATCATACCGCCCCGGATAATCATAAAAGAGTCGGCGTGATGGACTATGCCCATTCCCGGCTGAGGGGTGACGTGCTGCCCGCCAGCGTTGATCAGGTGGCGGTCTTCGTGGCCCTCGGCGGCCAGGGGGCCGTAGCCGATGACGCCATTCTCTGAGTGGTTGATGATGCTCCGCGATGAGTCAACGTAGTTGGAGCATAGGGTAGGCATTCCCACCCCCAGGTTTACAATCCAGCCGTCCTGGAATTCCATCGCCAGCCGGTCGCACATCGCCTGGCGGGTCAGCTTTGGATTATCAGGCATTTCAATACTCCTCGATAAAGTGCTCCGCCACGGGGTATGCCCTCACCCCATCACCTCGCGGAGGGAGAGGCAGAGTGCGCCGTCAGGCATTTCCTCTACACCTGCCCGCGGAGGGAGAGGGATTAGCGATAACTCACCGGTTCCATCTCCCCTGGAAAAGGGGCGGGCATATCTGGTTACAGACCCAGCTTGGCGCCGGCCCAGATGCCGTCTTCCGGAATCCGGACGATGCGGTCAACGTAGATGCCGGAAACGTGAACCTGATCGGGGTCCAGATCTCCAATTTCCACTATATCGTTCTCAACCTCAACGATGGTGATGGCCGCGGCCATTGCCATTATGGGGTTGAAGTTGCGCTGGGCCAGCCGGAACTGCAAATTGCCGAACTTGTCAGCCTTCCAGGCGCGGATCAAGGCATAGTCGGCGGGCAACGGATACTCCAGCACATAGGTGCGGCCGTTTATCTCGCGGTGTTCCTTGCCTTCGGCCAGCTCAGTGCCTACCGAGGTGGGGGTGTAGAACCCGCCGATGCCGGCGGCGGCGATGCGGATGCGCTCGGCCAGCGTGCCTTGCGGCACCAGTTCAGCATCCACCTGCCCCTCATTGTACATTCGCACGAAGGGACTGATGACCGAGGGATGGGTTGGCGCGGTGAAAGCGCAAATCATCTTCCTGACCTGCCCGGCTTCCACCAACGTGCCGACATCCACCAGTTCGTCGGTGGTGCCGGCGTTGTTGGAGATGCAGGTCAACTCTCTGGCGCCCTGCCGGTTGACTGCGGCCAGCAAGTTGCGGGGAACGCCAACGCCGGAGAATCCTGGACACATAATTGTGGAGCCGTCTGGGATGTCGGCCACTGCTTGGTCCATGGTGGCATACACCTTGTTTTTCATAGACGCGTACCTTCTGCCTAGTAATTGAGTCGACCGGTAATTATGCAGAATACTAATTGCGTCGAATACTAGCGCAGACCGGGGCAGCACGCCACCGGGAATCAGGACAGTGAATTGCGCCTGCGGGTCACCCTGTTTCCGCACTCGTCATTTCCGCACTCGCCATTTTATCACGCGATGAATTTACCAGGCGATGAATACGCCAAGACACAGAAAATTGCGAAACCAACCCGGCCCCTCTCCCTCACGCCTGAAAATCCGGTCCATCCTGCCCGTCTACGTAAATAACCCCTGACACCTCCCCCTTGCCAACCCCGAAAGCTCCTCCCTACCATTATTACTGTCCGGCCCAACTATTACTGTCCGGCCCAACTCGCCCCAGGATCCCCGTGGCCGCACCCCGGCCCCGGAGATGATCAAAGACGAACACCGCAAAATGGCCGGAGCAACAAAAATCCCGCCCCTAACCCAATCTCAGGAAATGCCAGCAGCGAACACCGCAAAGTGGCCGGTTATTGCCGGAAATGGCCGCAAAAAACGAAATCCCGCCCCTAACCCAATCTCAGGAAGTGCCGCCGCCAACATCGCAAAACTGGCCGGGTATGGCCGCAAATGGCCGCAAAAAACAAAAATCCCGCCCCTAACTCAATCTCAGAAAGTGCCGCAATGTCCCTCTCCCAGCTCCGCCGCCGCGTCAACGCGCTCTGCCGCAAGCTCGCCCCCGAACTCGAAGTAGCCCGCCTCCGCCGCCTCGCCGAAGACTATTGCGAAGAGTGGGACGTGGCCCTTGCCAACCACCAGGAACCCCCGCCCTTCGACCCGGTAACGGACGGCCCCAAGCACCTCGCCCAGCGCATCGCCGAAACCGGCGCCCGGCTCAACACCTATATGAACCTGCGCCGGTACCTCCGCAACTGCCGCGAGCGGGACCAAACCCCCGGCGTCCGCGAATTTCTGCGCGCCCTGCTCCCCTGGGCCGAACCCGGCGGCTACCTCGAAATACTCCGCTGGGACACCCCCGGCCGCTAACACCCCCTTGCCCCCGGAGCCCACGCCTTCAGAAATATAAGGAGACAGGCCGGAGTAGTTTCGCAATTTTCTCCAAGACACAGCCAAGTAACGCCGCGCCCCTTGACAACGGGAAGGGTTAGGCCAAAAATCCAATGAGCATCCGGCTGGATTCCCATTTTGTGGAAATGTCGGAGACTAATGATTCGACCGTACAGGAGCCTTTTCATGGTCGCAACCAATCATCGAACCTACACCTACGCCGGGATGGGCGGCGAGGGCGACTACATCGGCGAGGGAGGAATCTTCCGCCAAGCCGACGGGGAGGACGGCTGGAAAGACATATCCGACGGGCTGCCGGGCGAGCCGCAGGTGCGCGCCCTGTTGCTGCGGGCAGACAACCCGGCAGTCGTGTTTGCCGGGACGCAAGACGGCGTCTACCGCAGCCCTGACCGGGGCGCAAGCTGGCAGCGGCTCCCCGACCCCGCCGGAGGGCGTGAGGTGTGGTCTCTCACTGCCCATCCTTCCGACCCCAACGTCATTTTCGCAGGCTACGAACCCTGCGCCATCGCCCGCTCCCAAGATGGCGGCGAGACTTGGCAGGAAATGAACACCAGCGGGGTAATTTTCCCACATATCACCACCTATATGCCTCCGTTGGGCAAGCGGGTCATCGGCATCTCCTTTGACCCGGTGGACCCCAACAATGTTTACGCGGCCGTAGAGGTGGGCGGGCTGCTGGCCAGCCGCGACGGTGGTGAAACTTGGGCGCAGTTGATGGACGGCCCATATCTCCGCAACAACACTCTCGACCTGCACCAGGTTGTGGTGAGCGCCGCCGACCACGACACCGTACAGATTGCCACGCAGATAGCCATGTTCCGAGGGCGCAAGAACGGAACGCGCTGGGAGCACGTGCAGGTGGATGATATGTTCCCCGGCGGCTCTTACTGCCGCGACCTGGCGGTGGCCCCTGATGACCCCAACACCATCTATCTGGCGTCGGGCGCCGGCGGCGGCGCGGCCCCGCCCGATACTGTGCCGGAAGGCGCGCTGTTCCGGAGCCGCGACGTGGGCGCGACCTGGGAGCGCCTGGACCTGGGGGACGTTCCGCCGGGGCGGATGATGCAGGTCGCCATTGACCCTGCCGCGCCCAACCGGATTAGCTGCGCGTCATACTCAGGCGAAGTCTACCACAGCCACGACGGGGGACAGACTTGGGCCAAGACCATGCTGCCCGTGGAGTCCACCCGCTCGGTTCATATTTACCCCATGGTCTGCGGCTAACCCGGGCCTGGAACGGGGAGCCGCGAAATTTGCGGCTCCCCGCAAATCCGAATCGCGCTCCAAAACGCCAATTCCACCTTCCCGGAGGGCCTCTTTGGCTACCTCTTCACTAACTAGAGCCACCTATCGCGTTACCGAAGACACGCTGCCCGAGATGGCGCTGGCAAAGAGCGAGTTTCCCAGCGACTTCCAGGCGCATCAGATTGTGCGCGAGGGAGAACTGGACAACGAGCAGTTGGCCCGCAACGGTTTCGTCGGCAGCAGCGCCCAGCGCTTCCAGGAAGCGGGGCGGGTAACCGGCAATATGCGTGAGCTTGGGCCAACGTCCAATATGGCAATGACCGACAGCTTCGACTTCATGGCCGCCTCGGTAGTGCATCTCTTCGACAGCCCTGCATCGGTGAGCCGCTGGATGCGCGAAATTTTCCTCAAGGATTTCGAGAGCCACGTGGGCGACAGCGTGGGGCAGGGACATCAACTGGTCTCGGTGACCCGAGTCGAAACCAGCGGCTTCTTCGACGAATCGGTGGCCCTTCACGTCCTACAGGGCGGGCCCACCGGCCTGATCTCCTCCACCGTCGTTGACTTCCGCCTGGGCCGGCTGCTGGGCGTGGCCTTCGTCGGCACCATCGGCAACCACCAGCGCCCGGAACTGGCGATGCAGATAGGCCAAGCCCTAGAAAAGCGAATGGCCGCCGTAGTGCTGGGGGTGTAGGGGTGGCTGAATTTTATGAACCTGAATCTGGACCCTGCCGTTGGCGATAGTTACTTGAGCCCCAGTCAAAAAACCAGAGTCATCACAGAGAATTGGGCAGCCAAAACCTCTTTTGCCTAGCGTGTCCTTCTCCATCAATCAAGGCGGAGCCAAACAACACGAAGGTTAAAGACTATACTTGCCCAGGATGTTGCTCTTCTTACCAACTGAAGGCCAAGTGCGGAAAATTCGGGCGTTCACAGTAAGCAATTCGGCTTACTACTCCAAAATTGACGCCATCGAATCAGGCAAGGTTCCAAATTACGCTTTCCTTCAGTACTCCAGCAACGATTGGCGCATCACTGATTTGTTTGTTGTGCCGGGCCATTTCTTTACCCGGAGTATTATTCAGCGAAGAAACGAACTCGGTTCATCCGCTAAACGAAGGGGCTGGGTAGGGTCAAACATTCTGCTGAGTGAGATACCGGCTGATGGGCGAATCAATGTCGTTTCCGCAAGTTCTCCGCGTTCAGTGGAATCGGTGCGGGAAGACTGGCGTAAGTTCGAGTTTCTGCGTTCCGACAAACGCGCAACCGGTGGATGGGGCGCGGATATTCTCGCGTGCGTCCGCACCTTCGGCGCCGAGACTAGCAGCCGACATTCACCCTCCGGGAATTCTATGCGAGATTCCTGAAACACTATCAAAGCAACACCCGGAGAATCGCCACATCAAACCCAAAATCCGTCAGCAACTGCAAGTGCTAAGGGATGGGAATGCCCTCGAATTTTTGGGGCGGGGGCGTTATCGGGTCATTGGCTGAATGGTCTGGGGAGTCGGGCTGCGGCCAACGCTGTGGCATTGACAAGCCGACTGAATTGATCAAGGGTCCCGCTCTCGAACCAGGCTGCGAGAGGAGGGCCTGGAATGAACATTAGCACTAACGAAGCGCGCCCCAAATATGCCTGCACCAGTTGCGGCTCAGATGAAGTCAGAGGAGATTTCGACACATATCAAGTTTACCTTGCTGAAGGGGATAAGCTGATACACCTGCGCTCCGAATTCACCGACCCGGCGATAATGGAGCTTTACTGCAACCGCTGCCACGAATCTATCGAAGAAGATTTATTAGGCGTAGTAATCGAATAGTCGAACTTTGCTCTGTTGCCTACCCTGATTTAAGGATTACCCCTGGCGCACCAGCCGGGCCGCCTCGTCGCCCATTTGCGCCGTGCTGGCGCTGCCGCCCAGGTCGGCGGTGAGGACGCGGCGCTCTTCGAGGCAGCGGGCCACGGCGGCGTCCACGCGGGCGGCGGCTTCCGGCTCACCCAAGTGGTCCAGCATCATCTCCACCGCGGAGATAGTGGCGAGCGGATTGGCGATGCCTTGACCCATAATGTCGAAGGCCGCGCCATGCACCGGCTCGAAGAGCGACGGGTGCAGCCTGTCTGGGTTGATGTTGGCGCTGGGGGCCAGGCCCATACTGCCCGACACCACCGCCGCGATGTCCGACAGGATGTCGCCGAACAGGTTGGAAGCCACCACCACGTCGAAATCCTCTGGCCAGCGCACGAAGTCCATACAGGCCCGGTCCACCAGCAGCGACTCGGTCTCCACCTCAGGATATCCGGCGGCCACATCGTCGAACACCTCGTCCCAGAAGACCATACCGAAGGACTGGGCGTTGGACTTGGTGACCGACGTTACTTTGCTGCGCCGGCCGGGGTTGCGGCGGCTGCGAAGGACGCAATACTCGAAGGCGGCGCGGATGATGCGCTCGGTGCCGCGGCGAGTGAAAACGTTGCTCTGTATCACCGTTTCGTGGGCCGTGCCAACGTTCAGGCGTCCACCCACTGGCGCATACTCGCCCTCGGTGTTCTCGCGGAAGATTACCATATCAATGTCCCCAGCCTGTTTGCCCGCCAGAGGCGAAGCGACGCCAGGGTAGAGGTAGGCGGGACGCACGCATACGCCCTGGTCGAAGCCGCGCCGCATCGGCAGCAGCAACCCGTGCAGGGTGATGTGGTCGGGAATGTGGGGGTCGCCCACCGCGCCGAACAGTATGGCGTCGAAGCCCGAAAGCAGCTCCAGGCCGTTCTCCGGCATCAGGCGGCCGGTCTCGCGGTAGTAATCGCTGCCCCAGGGAAATTCGGTGAAGCGGAAGGCCGGGCCTCCGGATGCCGCCAGCGTCTCCAGCGTCTTGCGCCCCTCGGCGATAACCTCGGGGCCCACGCCATCGCCGGGAATCACTGCCAGATTATATTCCGCCATCGTCTTTCGTCCTTAACTTAACTCAACGCCATATAATTCAACACGGGATAATTCACGCCGGGCGCCCAGAGAACGCCGAGATTTTGGTTTTGCGGAGTAACGCAAATTATCTGTGCTTGTTTTACTCAACGGTTTGCACGCCGCCGCCCAGCAACCGGAAGTGATAGACGGTTTCGGCGTCGGGGAAGGCTCGTTTCGCCTTGATGTAGGTAGACTTGCCCCGCCGCTCGGTGGCGTCGAGCAACACGCCGGTCACGCCCGCGTTTTGACCGCCGTTGACGCCAACGGCGCCTACCTCTCTGGCAAACCTGGCAACTTCTTCGAGCCGGGGCCGAGGCTCCAATCTGCTGGCGGCCTCGGTAGCGATGGTTGCCCCTTGTCCCACCAAAGCAGGGCTTTTTTCGGATACCCCTCGGCGAATCAAGCTCAGCGCCTCTTCGGTCCGGTCGTTCACCTCGATCCATTGCCGGGAATTGCCTCCCAGGTCAGAGCGGGAGGAGCCGCCGAAATCCAAGGCCACAATCTCCATAGGCGGAGGGGGGCCGATGCTCTGTCTGACCATCCCCGCGCGATGGTCAAACAGGGCCAGACCGGGCATCATCACGCCACTAGTAGGCTCGACGGACAGAGCGATTTGGGCGATGTCATAAGCGCCGATTTCTTCGCCCAAGGCCAGGGCGGTAGCAGCGATGGCGGCAGACAGGTCGGCGCTGCTACTGCCCAGACCTCTGCCCCGCGGGATGGGGCTGCTAACGCGCACGTCGGCGCGCACCTTGGCCCGCCGGAGGTGCATAAGGGTACGCCGTACCGCAGCGACGGTTTTCTCGTATCCCTCTGGGGCGCTCACTTTCGGAGGGCCGGGCCTTAATTCGACGCGCACTCGGGAAAAGAAGTCCACAGGACAGGTCACCGAGAAGGGCATCTCCCCCAAGACGCCCTGAGCCAGAACGCCGCAGACGCCCGGCGCCCGGGCCGTGGCTGAGCCGATAACGCCGTCGCCGGCCGCGGGGGCCGATTCGTCCATAGAGTCTCTTCCGGCGCTCAAAGGTCATTCTCCGGCCGCGGCTGGGCGTCTCCGCTCGCGGTTGGGCGAGAGGCGGCGGCTCTATTCGCAAATCGGGTTTCCAAACCATCCATTTCCGATTCGTCCAGATGGGAACCGTCGTTGAACAGGCGCAACGCGGCGTTGTCGTGGTAGGTGTCTACGATAGTCAGGGTGCAGTTGCCGAACACAAAACGCCAGTTGGCGTCCAGCGACATTCCCAGCAGAGACATCATGGCGGCCCGCAGGGAACCGCCATGCCCCACCACCAGCACGTTGCCGCTCAAATGCCTTTCTTTGATTTCGTTGATTACGCCGGTCATGCGCGCGCTGACGTCACGGGCTGACTCGCCGCCTTCAGGGGCGTAGTCCAGGTCCTTGGCGACGTAGCCGGGGTATTCTACGGGGTAGCGCGTTTGAAGTTCCGCCTCGGTCAGGCCCTCGAATGCGCCCTTATGATACTCGCGCAGGCGCGGCGTGGGGTAGAGCGGAACATCGCGGCCTTGCAGTATCGCGGCGGCGGTATCCGACGCGCGGCAAAGGTCGCTGGCGTAGGCCGCATCGAGCGGAACCGGTTTCAACCGTTCGGCCAGCAGGCGGGCCTGATGCCGACCGCGTTCCGACAGGCCAACGTCAGTATGCCCCTGGATGCGGCCCTCGCGGTTCCAGACAGTTTCACCGTGCCGGGCAATGTACAGTTTACCCATCGTTTCCTGTCAGATTCAGATTCTGCAAGGTCTAGGATAGGTGTTCAGATTGCCCATTATTTTAACACGCATAACGGCGCGAAGAAGCCGCCCGGCTTTGGGATAATTCGCTATTACTATTGAGAAAATTGCGAAACTGCCCCGGCCTCTCTCTCCCTCACGCCTAAAATCCTGCCCATCTATGTAAATAACCCCTGACACCTCCCCCTTGCCAACCCCGAAAGCGCCTCCCTACCATTATTACTGTCCGGCCCAACCCGCCCCAGGATCCCCGGGCCGCACCCCGGCCCGGCGATAATCAAAGACGAACATCGCAAAAATGGCCGCAAAACCAAAATCCCGCCCCTAACCCAATCTCAGGAAGCGCCGCCGCCAACATCGCAAAACTGGCCGGGAAAAAACAAAAATCTTGCCCCTAACCCAATCTCAGGAAGCGCCGCCGCCAATACCGCAAAATGGCCGGTTATTGCCGCAAATGGCCGGGAAAAACAAAAATCTTGCCCCTAACTCAATCTCAGGAAGTGCCGCAATGTCCCTCTCCCAACTCCGCCGCCGCGTCAACGCCCTCTGCCGCAAGCTCGCCCCCGAACTCGAAGTAGCCCGCCTCCGCCGCCTCGCCGAAGACTATTGCGAAGAGTGGGACGCCGCCGTTGCCAACCACCAGGAACCACCGCCCTTCGACCCGGTAACGGACGGCCCCAAACACCTCGCTCAGCGCATCGCCGAGACCGGCGTCCGGCTCAACACCTATATGAACCTGCGCCGGTACCTTCGCAACTGCCGCGAGCGGGGCGTAATCCCCGGCGTCCGCGAATTTCTCCGCGCCCTGCTCCCTTGGGCCGAACCCGGCGGCTACCTCGAAATGCTCCGCTGGGACGCCCCCGGCCGGTAACACCCCCCTGCCGCCGGAGCCCACGCCTTCAGAAATAAAGGAGACAGGCCGGAGTAGTTTCGCAATTTTCTCTATTACATTACATTGACACGCAAATTAGCTATCCCTAAACTATACTGACGCTGCGGGTAAAGGCGCCCCGTCAAAATCCCGTGCCAATAATGAGGTGAGAATATGCCTCCGCGGAAGTCTCGCGCCAAGAAGGAAGACGCCCAGGAAGACGCCCAGGAAACAGCTATGCCCGTCCTGACCGCCTATTGCACCAAGCTGCGCAAGAAGGTGGAGATGGCCCAGATTGAACTGGTTACCATGAAGAACGGCCGCCCGGCGGCCAAGGGCGTTGCCAAGGAAGATCCCAGCCTGTCGGTCTTCCGGATACTCAGCAAGGCGGAAGCCGAAGAGCTGGCCAAGGCAATGACCTAAAGGCAGTTGCTCTGTAACCGGTCTCCGGCCGCGGCCACGCTCAGGTTTATTCAGATGGCGAAGAAGGGAGTGTTTTGCGGATGATAGGCCCCGCCAGCCCAAAGCCAGGGATGGTCTGAACCTGTCTGCCTTCAGATGCAAGGGGACTTGGCCCAGTGCCGCATCAGAAATTCCGGAAGCCTTTGGTTCCCGCTTTCACAAGCCCGCTTTCATGAGGATAATAATAGGGAAGGCGCGGGAATTACCTGAAGAAGCCGGGAATTATCTTAGAAGCAATGAACAGTCTTCCCCCTTCCCTCTGCGCCCGAAGGATACTTGACGGAAAGCCGCGTTTATGCTTGACTGTATGAGCTTCAGAGTGCCTCGGGGGAGGTGATTGCAACCCGCACAATTTCCAATGGATACGGTTGAACTACCGTCTTGACCTTGTGTACGATGTTGCGGGCAGTTACAGAAATCCCGATGCCACGCTAGATCCATCCAAAGCCAAAACCCTAGGCAAGGCGAGCAAAATCACGGCTGTTGACCCACCTAGCCCCGCCGTCAGCGGGAATGTCGGCATCTTGGACACCACATTTTTATGGAGCCATTCAGATGAGCTTAATGCAACGACAAGTTGTCCCTTTGATCATCCTGCTTGCGGTAATCGCCGTTGGCATTGGGGTTTTGATGGTTAACAGCCCCTTCGTCTCCGGTCAGGAACCCGATGAATGTAACACCAACGCCGTTGGCCCTTCCATCACTGCCACCGATGAAAACGGCAACACGGTGAGCGTGGTTTCTCACGGCGACGTCATTTACTACACGGTCACCCTGTCTATTCCCCAGCAAGCCGAAGGGAATATCGCCTGTAACTACCGGGGTGGCAGCTTAACCCTGGAAAAGCCCGACAGGAGCAAGATAACCGTAGCAGGCAGCAACGACACTAACGCCATTGGCGTCGTAGCGCTGGACGAAGTGTTCCAGTCAGATAAGGTCCGGTATGTAGTCAACCAGGGAGACTCCATCCAAGACGAGTCTGGCAACATCGAACTGCGCGCAGAAGCCACGTACGAAAACGGACTTTCCCTGCTAAAACCCCCGACGGAAGCATCAGGCTCCATAGCCCATTCGATCCGTATGGTCGCCCCTGCCATCTCGATCGACGTGTCTCCCGCTGATGACCCAGAGCTAGATGACAGCCAAACGATCCACCAGGGGCAGACGGCTTATTTTAGCGTCACCGTAACCAACACCGGCGGCTTCAGTTTGTCCAACGTCGTGGTAACCGATGCCTTGGCCCCGGAATGCGATAACACTTTCTCCCGCCTGGAAGTTGGGGAGTCAACCGAACCTTACCTGTGCGGCGTGATAGTGTCCTCGACGATTACCAATCTGGCGAAAGTCACCGCCGTAGCCAAAGCTCAGAACGCCGACTTACAGGCCGTAAATATCCCGGTGGACAATTCCGACACTTCCGAGGTCATTTACGAACCGGTTAACCTCGGCATCCATATCGCCGAGTCCCAGATTATCCGCGATGGCACCGAGGCCAAGTTCACTATCACAGTTACCGTCCCAACCGAAACAGCAGTAGAAAACGTCACCGTCTCGGTAGTCGCCGAAGACAATTCAGAAATCCAAACCTCCCTTACCCAATGTGACAAAGATTTCGGAGACGTGACGGCAGGCGAGCTGTTGGCCCCCTACTCCTGTAGCGCATTGCTGGCTGTGGGCGCCCATAAGGTCTCCGCTACAGCCCAAGGCAAACTGCCGGGAACCGAAGGGCCATTGTCTCCCCCAGCCCAGTCTTTGGCCAACGTAACGGTCATTTCCCCAGGGTTGAACATTATAGCGGTCTCCCCCGCGGAAACCGTAGATGGACAGCCAACGGTTCGCAAAGGCGAGCAAGCTCCCATAACCATTACCGTAGTCAACAACGGCAATGAGGCCGGCAATTCCCTCCTCACCGGCGTGACAGTGGAAAACAGCGACGGCTACCCCGCAGTGGTTGATTGCGACCATAACCTGGCCGCCTTGGGCGATATCATGGTCGACGAACAGTTTGAAATCAAATGCTTTAGTAACGTCCTTGACGCGCCCGCCGATTTCGTCTTTACGGTCACCGGCACTGCTGCGGACGGCAGCGACGAAACTGCCGAATCCGAAATGATTTCCATCGACATCCTGGAACCCAGCACTGCTATACGCGTGAGCGAGCATAGCACCATGTCGATGCGGGTGATCATTCAGACAATGACTGTATCCGAAACCAATGACGGTGACTCCCCCTTGCGGGACGTCAAAGTTGACCTCTCTTCCAACGGCGAGGTTGCCTTGGATGTCGAGCCGCTAACCCGCAACTCCATTGAATACGTCGGTGGCGACGCCAACGACGACAGCATTCTTGACCCGGGTGAAACTTGGGAATGGCGAGTCACCACGATGTCGGTGGTAGGCGATGCCATCCTCCTGCCTGCGGGAAGCCAAACTCTGGAACTGACCGCCGTAGGGTACGGCATTGACCAGCTAAACGGCGAAGTAACTTACCCCGGCGACGTGGAGGAAATTGGCACCCTGTCAATCCCAATAGCAGGCAACTAGTCCAAACGAACCCCTGAAAAGAAAGTGGCCGGAGGCATAACCTCCGGCCACTTTCTTTTGCATTTGTCTATCAGCCAACCGGCCGCCTGGCGGCATCCGAAAACAGACCAGCCAATCGCTAAATCACTTATCCGCGAAAATTGCGAAACAGCGTCGCTGTCCTGAAATTCTGCGGGAATGACGAAAGGCGGTGGGAGCGATTGTCGCGTCATCTCCCGCTTCGCGACATTCTCAACTGGTAGGACACAGGAGCTACACGTTACAGACTGTTCGCCGGCCGCACACGCCGCCGCCGCCCGTCGGCAGTACTACCACTGCACAAACATCGGCATCACCACGTGCACGCGCCGGCGACTCGCACCCCCGCTTCCCGTTGGCAGAGCCGCCGCCTTGCTGGTATCATTCCGCAGCAATATCCATTATCCGGCCTAAACCGGGGTATCCGGCCTAAACCGGGGCTTGCGCCAAAACCTGCGCCATCAGTCACAAGTCGGAGGCTTTATGTCTCAAACCGAACCCATCGTATTCCTCAACGGAGAGCTGGTACCGGAATCGGAGGCGGGCATCCCTATCCGCGACCGGGGATTCATATACGGCGACGCGGTGTTTGACGCCGCCCGAACCTTCAACGGCGTTCCCTTCAAGCTGGCGGAACACGTCAAGCGGCTCTACGACTCCCTCCGCTACATCCGCATTGACCCCGGCATCGGTATGGGCGAGATGGAAGAATGGTCGCGCAGGGTGGTCGCGCATAACTACCCGCTGCTGCCTCCCGGCCAGGATATGTGGGTGATGCAACGGGTAACCCGCGGAATAGAGGGAGGCCCTTCGGCAAACCCAGGAGGCGAGAGCGCCCCCACCGTGCTCATCGAGACCCATGCCATCCCCTTCGCGAGCCGGGCGCCGCTCTACCGCGACGGGGCGCGAGTCACCACTCCGTCGGTGCCTCGCGTGCCGCCGAGGTTTATGAGTCCGCGAGCCAAGACCCACAACTACCTGAATCTGGTGTTGGGCGACCTGGAAGCCCAGGGAACAGACCCTGGATCTTGGGCCGTTCTGCTGGACGAAGCCGGCAACCTGACCGAGGGGCGCGGTTCCAACATCTTCTTGGTCAAGGACGGCACGGTTGCCACCCCCCAAGGACAATATGTGCTGGAGGGCATCACCCGCCGCACGGCGCTGGATATTGCCAGCGGACTGGGGCTGGAAACCGCCGAGCGCGACCTGGACCTCTTCGACGCCTACACCGCTGACGAGGCTTTTCTCACCTCGACCAGCCTGTGCATCTGCCCGGTCTCTTCTGTCAACGGGGCGTCCATCGGCGACGGGAAGCCGCCAGGCCCAGTCACGCGACGGCTGATGCGGGCCTTCAGCGACCTGGCGGGGATGGACTTCGAGGAGCAATACCTAGCTCACCTGCAGGAGTAATAACAGAGAAGCGGGCATCGAGAATAAATTCCCTCTCCCAGAGGCAGGGGGCCGTTGCTCGTATTTCACCCTCTTCATCTCTCACCCTTTCCGTCATTGGGAGAAAGGGAATACACCATAGGGGGAATTATGGCAGACTTGCTACCCGGAATCGTAGAATCAGGCGAGGAGGCGCAACAGCTTGCTACCGGCTTCGGATTCACCGAAGGCCCGTTGTGGCACCCTGACGGCTACTGGCTGTTCGTGGACATTCGCGCCTCGCTGGTGCACCGGATGACGCCAAACGGCCAGACTTCGGTTTACCGCGACAACAGCGGCGGCTCCAACGGGCTTACCTTTGATCTGACCGGCAACCTGATCCTGTGCGAGGGCGACAACCGGCAGCTTGCGCGACGCAGTGGCGAAGGCTCCTATACCGCCATCGCCACCCACATCGGCGGTCAGCGCATCAACCGGCCCAACGATGTTGTCAGCCGCTCTGACGGATCGCTGTATTTCACCGACCCCAACGGGCGTCTCACCGCCGAGGAGCGGGAACTGGATTTCAGCGGCGTTCATCGCGTCTCCCTCACCGGCAGCCACACCATCGCCACCCGCGACACCGAGTATCCCAACGGCATTGCCTTCTCGCCTGACGAAAGCGTGCTGTATGTCGCCATCACCAGGCTAGACGATAGCTGCATCGGCGAGAAGGAGCGAGGCGAGGTCTGCGAACACCAGTTCATCCAAGCATTCGACGTGACCGAGGACGGTTCGCTGAGCAACAACAGGATATTCGCCGCCATGCACTCCGCCGAGGACGGCGTTCCCGATGGGATGAAGGTGGATGCCGAGGGCCGCGTCTACTGCACCGGCCCGGGCGGCTGCTGGGTGTTTGACCCGGCGGGCCAACTGCTAGGCATCATCCGCCTGCCGGAAGTGCCGGCCAACTGCGCTTGGGGCGGCGAAGACAACCGCACTATGCTATTCACCGCCCGCACCTCGGTCTACTCCCTGCGGATGGCAACCCCCGGCACTGAGATTCCCCGAGGCTAAGGGACATCCAGCAGGAAGGAATTTACAGGCGTTTCACCCTCCTCTTTACGGGAGAGGGAGTTTTTGCGCCGGAACAAGATTATGAACGAGTACGATGCCATCGTCATCGGCGTGGGCGGCATGGGCAGCGCCGCGCTGTACCATTTGGCCCGGCGTGGCTGGCGCGTCCTGGGGCTGGAGCAGTTCGACGTTCCTCACGAGATGGGCTCGTCCCACGGCTATTCCCGGATGATTCGCTACACGCTTCAGGAACACCCTTCGTATGTTCCGCTGGTGCGCCGGGCCTACGAGCTGTGGCATCAGTTGGAGAACGCATCCGGAGAGCGCTTGCTGGTGACCACCGGCTCCATTCGGGCCGGCCATGCCGAGAGCGAATACTTCCAGGGGGCGGTGGCGGCCTGTGAGGAACACCATATCCCTTATGAAGCGCTGACCGGCCCGGAGACCAGCCGCCGCTTTCCCGGTTACAGTTTCAGCCGCGACATTGCCGCCGTCTACCAGGCAGACGGCGGATTCCTGTTGCCGGAGCGGTGCATCGTCAATCACGTCAACGCCGCGTTGGAGGCCGGGGCCAAGGTACACGGGCGGGAGCGCGTGCTGGACTGGGAGCCATCGGGCGAAGGCGTAACCGTCCGCACCTCCAGAGGCAGCTACCGGGCAGCGCGGCTGGTGGTGTCGGCTGGGGCCTGGGCCGCCAAGGTCGCCCCGGCGCTGGCCCAGTACGCAGTGGCCGAGCGGCAGGTGCTGGGCTGGTTCCAACCCGAAAAGCCGGAACTTTTCCGCGCAGATACATTTCCAGTTTTCGGACTCTACGTTGAGGAAGGGCGGTTCTACGGCTTCCCGGTCTACGGGGTGCCTGGTTTTAAAGTGGGCCGCTCCCACCACCTGCACCAAACCGTAGACCCCGACCAACTGAACCGCGACATTTATGCCGAGGACGAGGCAGTGCTGCGCAGCTTCGTCGAGCGTTACTTTCCGGCGGCGGCCGGGCCCGCGCTATCCCTCAAAACCTGTATGTTCACCAACTCTCCCGACGGCCATTTCATCATAGACCTGCACCCCGATTACCCCCAGGTATCACTGGCCTCGGGCTTCTCGGGCCATGGCTTCAAGTTCGCCAGCGTCATCGGCGAAATTATGGCCGACCTCGCCATGTTCGGCGAAACCACCCACGACTTGTCCCTGTTTCGCATGGGCCGCTTCGCCAGCGGGTGACGCCCGGCGCTCCTAACCCATATCCCAGGGCGCCTGTGTTAGACTAATTTCCGCCAGCCAAACTAGGTGGGAGCAAGATGGACTTTCTTTCCGTTGACCACCAACCGGACCGCAAGCTGAATACGCTTCTGATCGCCTTCAGCGGCTGGGCCGACGCCGCAGAGGGCGCCACCAGCGCGGTGAAGTTCCTCAAGCGGAAGCTGAAAGCGCGCAAGTTTGCCGAGTTTGACCCAGAGGAGTTCTACGACTTCACCCAGACCCGGCCCACCACCACCCGCACCCGCGACGGCAAGCGTCACATTCATTGGCCGGCCAACGAGTTCTTCCACATAGACAATCCCGAAACCGGCAATGGCATCTTGGTCTTTACGGGCGTTGAACCCAACCTGCGCTGGCGGGCTTACTCCCAGGGCATTGCTAGGCTGGCCTGGGAGCAGGGCGTGGAAACCGTCATCCACGTGGGCGCGCTGCTGGACGCCGTCCCCCATACCCGCCCGGTGAAGCTCAGCGGCACGGCAACACGGCCTGATCTTTCAGAATTCCTGGAAGGCCGCGAAATCCGCTCCTCCAATTATCAGGGGCCGACGGGCATCAGCTCCTCGGTGATGGACGCCTGCGTCAAGCAGGGGCTGGGCTATTCGTCCATCTGGGGCCACACGCCCCACTACCTGCAAGCCGCCCCCAACTACCGGGTAGCCTATTCCCTATTGCAGCCGCTAACCAGATTGCTGCGCCTGCCGCTGGACCTGGAGGAACTGCGCGCCGCCGCCGCCAAGTTCGATGACGAAGTGGTCCGGGCGGTGCAAGCCGATGAGCAAATAGGCTCTTACGTCGAAAAGCTGGAGGGGCAGTACGACGAAAAGGCCGCCGCCAGCAGCAACCTCGACCCCGAAGAACTGTTGCGCGACGTGGAGAGATTCCTCCGAGGCGAGCGCTGACGAGGCAGTGTGGAATCAGAAGATCTATGCTGAGATTGGTCAATTTTCGGAGTACCAATTATCTAAATAAACGCATAGTGTTACTCTATTCAGCATTTTTTCCTTCTTTGTGACGAATTAGCCTCTTTTCCGGTTGGGCTTTTAACCGGTCATCGTCTTGATGCGCCCCTTGACAAAGTCTGTGGAAATCAATATAAGTTTCGCGCTAAGGATACACTCCCAAACGGCATGCTATTTTCCGTTAGGGAGTGCAATTGTATGTAACCTGAAAGGAGCGGAAGTGTTTAACCCAAGAACAATTTTCTCAAGGCTCTGGATTCCGATCCTATTGGCGCTCTCTCTGGCGCTGATAGCGGCCTGCGGCTCTTCAGCCACCGAAGAACCCGCGGCCACACAAGCGCCCACGGCCACAACGGCGCCCGCGGCCACAACGGCACCATCCGCCACAGCAGTGCCGGCCTCTACAACAGCGCCGTCCGCCACTGCAATGCCGCAGCCTACCGCTGCGCCGACGTCCACCCCCAAACCGGCGCCAACCAGGGCGTTGGAGTCGTCGCACGTACCCCAAGGCGTATTGAACTACGCCGTCAAGGAAACGGGCGTGTTCGAGGGGCATCCTCGCTTTATGTCCAGCCCCCGCGTCCAGTACTCAGCGGTAAGTTTTGGCGAGTCCATGGTCGCCATCCAGCCCGACCTATCGCCAGGCCCGTTGCTGGCCGCCGAGTGGGATATCTCCGACAACGGCCAGATCTGGACTTTTAAGGTCCGGGACGACGTGGAGTTTCACCACAAGTGCGGCCCGTCCGGAGACCAGAGCTGCGGCAATCTGGATATACACAACATTCTCTGGAACTACAAAGAGTGGCACGAAGGTTCCCTGAACGCCCGCGCCGGGATCATCGGCGACTTCTGGGTCGGCAACGCGGGGGGAAGCCAAACCGTCATAGACGATTACACCGTGGAGATAGACACCGGCGAGCCTTGGCTTCGTGAGCGCGCCTTCGAGTTCATGCGCCACCTGGGCGGCGTCAGCACCACCATCGTCAGTATGCAGCAGACGAAGGAGTTGGTCGAGGCGGCCGGCGGCAGTATGGACGACACCACCACCGATAAGTACGAAGAGGGGGCCAAAAAGGCCAGTAAGAACATCTCCGCCACCGGGCCGTGGGTAATCGAATCCCACGACAGCGGCAGCGTCTGGCGTTTTAAGGCCGTGGAAAACCACTGGCGTCAGACCCCTCACTTCGCCGAATTCAATATGCGGTCCATCCCGGAGGAGGCCACGCGAGTCGCCGCCTTCCAGACCGGAGAGCTGGACATCATGGAGATGGCCTTCGACTCCTTGTCTGCGGTGCAAGCCGTTGAGGGCACTGAAATAGTCTCCTGGCCCAACGCCACGCAAGCCGGCCTTAACATCTACGGCCAGACCTACGGCGTGGACAAAGAAGGCAACCCTTACCAGCACCTGGACTGCAACAACGCTTGGGTGTCCTGCAACGAGGATCCCACTTCCGAGGAATGGCTGAACTCCGTCAAGGTCAAGAAGGCCATGTCCGTCGCCATCAACCGGCAGGAGATCGTGGACGAGCTGCTCTCCGGCTACGGTAATCCCTTATACATGAGGGACTGGATGGGCTTCGACGCGAAGGCCGACCCGCGCTGGACTTTTGAGCACGACCCGGATATGGCGAGGGAGTTGCTGGCGGAGGCCGGTTACGGGCCCGACAACCCCTTCTCCATCACCCTTACCACAGCCATTCGCGGCAGACCCGCCGAAGTGGAAGCCTGCGAAGCGGTGGGCGGCTACTGGGAAGAAGTTGGCATTGACGTTAAATTCCAGCGGGTTCCTTACGCCACCATAAGGCCCGAGCTGATTACCCGCACGTATCAGGGGGCGACTTGCCACAGCCTCGGTCAGCGCCTGACCCCGGCTATCGGCGCTTCCAATTACGTAGCCAAGTCCACCTTCAGCTATGGGACTGAGCACCCCTGGATGGAAAAGGCAATCACCGACCTGCTGTCCGAAACCAACCCTGCGCTGGTAGCCGAGAAAGAGCGCAATGTCTACGGCTGGATGTATGACAACGTCATGGCCGTCGGCATCTACTCGGTTCACGGCATTTGGCCCGTAGGCAAGCGACTCGACAAAGATTGGCGGCCCGTAGACTTCAGCGAACTCGCGTCGCCACAAGGGTTTGAGTACATCAAGCACCGTCAGTAGCAAGAACCCCGTACAGGGGCGGGTATGAAACCCGCCCCTGTATAGAGACAACCTTGTCTGAACCAAAACCATTGCGATTACAGAATTTTCAAGATAAACCAAACGCGGCAATCGCCGGGGGTACGGCACTTTATCATCAGGGAAATCCTTAAAGCCCTTGTAAATCTTGATTCAGGTAACTTGGCTGCTTTTTTAGAATCCCTACCGGCGTTAGTATACATATTGCATATAATCTTAATTCCGTCTCGAATCTTTAAATCGCGTTTAGGCCGTCATGCAAAGATACTTGGTCCGCCGGTTGGTTTTGGCTATCATCACCCTGCTGGCTGTTTCGCTCGTTATTTTCATACTGAGCCGGTCTGCGGGCGATCCGGTTTCGCTAATGCTGGACGAATACTCCACGCAGGAAGACATCGACCGGATGATGGCGAAACTGGGAACTGATAAGCCCTATTACCAACAATACTTCTTATTCTTGAGAGATGCTGTTCAAGGAGATCTGGGAGATTCAATCAAAGAAGGCCGCCCGGTAAGGGATGTCATCCTGGAGCGCCTGCCGGCTACGCTGTACCTGGGGCTGACCGCCTTCATCGTCTCGCTGCTAGTGGGCATTCCGCTGGGCATACTGTCATCCATCAAGCGCGGGAGCTTGATCGACCAGGTGGGGAAGGTGGTCGCGTTGCTGGGCCAGTCAGCTCCGCCCTTCTGGCTTGGCATAATGCTGATCATTTTCTTTTCCGTTTCCCTGAGATTTTTCCCGACTTCCGGGAGAGAGAGCTGGGACAGCATCGTTCTGCCCGCGGTCACCCTCGGCTGGTATTACGCTGCGGCCAACCTCAGGCTGGTGCGCTCGGCTATGCTAGACGTGCTGGATTCTGAGTATATCAAGCTGGCTAGGGCCAAGGGCGTGCCATACTGGAGCATTGTGACGCGCCACGCCTTCCGCAACGCGCTGATACCACCTTTGACCTTCGCGGGCGTTACGCTGGGCGCGCTGGTAACCGGCTCGCTGGTAGTGGAAACGGTGTTCGCCTGGCCCGGCCTCGGCAAGCTGGCGATCGACTCCCTCTTCGCCTTCGACTACCCGCTGCTTCAGGGGGTAGTGGTCGTCTTCACGCTGCTATACGTCCTGGTCGCTTTCACGGTAGACGTGCTCTACGCCTACATAGACCCTCGCATCCGGTACGCATAACCTAACAGAGACCCTCGCCCCCGGTACGCATAGAAGATAAGAGGGCATCATGGCGGTCAACACAACAACAGACATCTTCGCGCCGCGCAGCAGCGGCATCGGAGCCAAGCTGGCCGCGATTTATCGCGTCTTCCGGCGCTGGCCCGTGATTCCCTTGTTTTTGCTGGCGCTGGTGCTCTTCGCCGGTATTGCCGCGCCCTGGATTTCGCCCCAGGACCCCAATAAACAATCTCTTTCCGAGCGGAGGCTGCCTCCCTTCTGGTACGAGGCCAAAACGGAAATCGTCGCCAAAACAGTCGTACAGATAGTTCTACCCGGACGAGAGGCTCAAATCTCCCTGGCGGACGCCCAAGCAATAGACTCTGACGCGCAGATTGGCGATATCATCGAAACGGAAGACGTAGTTCGTGCCGGAGGCAGCAGCAAATTCCTGCTGGGAACCGACCAACTGGGGCGGGATATCCTTTCCCGCATAATCTACGGCGCCCGCATTTCCCTGCTGGTCGCCGCGGTGACCCTGGGCGTCGGAGGCTCTATCGGCGTCCTGCTGGGGCTGGTAGCCGGCTGGTACGGCGGGGTGGTGGACGAAGCGGTAATGAGGTTCGTGGACATCCTGCTCGCCATCCCCTTGGTCTTGATTGCCTTGGCAATGGTGGCTACCGTGGGATCCTCGCTAAGCATTATCGTGGCGGTGCTGACGATATTCATCTGGCCTCGCTTCGCCCGACAGTTGCGGGGCGAGGTGCTGCAACTGAAAAATATGGACTTCGTAGCCTTGGCCAAAGTGGCCGGCGCCTCCATTCCCCGAATTCTGCTCATTCACATATTCCCGGGGACGATAAACACTCTGATTGTGGTGGCGACCCTACAAGTGGGTATCGTGATTCTGCTGGAAGCCACATTGAGCTTCCTGGGCGCCGGCGTGCCGCCGCCAACGGCCTCCTGGGGGGGCATGGTGTCGGACGGGCGAAATCACCTAGCCGGAGGCTTCTCCACTGGGGCATGGTGGATCTCCACCTTCCCCGGCGTCGCCATCGTGCTAACGGTTATGTCGCTAAACCTCTTCGGCGACTGGCTGCGCGACCGGCTGGACCCGAGACTGCGGCAAATAGAGTAGACTAAGGCGGAGGCAATTAAGCGCAGCAGGAACTAGGGCATATCCCGCCGTTCCCGGCGCTTTCTGCGTCTTATCCAACCTCGAGGACTGGACATGACCACCGAATCAGCAACCGGGCGCCCCGGCATTCAAGAAGAGCCGGTTCTGCGGGTGGAAGACCTGCGGACTTACTTCCAGACCCGCTGGGGCACGGTCAAGGCGGTGGACGGCATCAGCTTTGACCTGCGCCGGGGGGAAACGCTCGGCATCGTCGGGGAGTCAGGCTCCGGCAAGTCGGTTACCATGCTGTCGCTGATGCGCCTCATCCCCATACCGCCGGGGCGCATCGTGTCCGGCAGCATCAAACTGGACGGCGAAAACCTGCTGGAACTCTCCGATAGCGAGATGAACCGAGTGCGGGGCAGCAAGATTGCCCTCATCATTCAGGACCCGATGACATCGCTGAATCCGGTCTTCACTATCGGCAATCAGGTATCGGAAGCCATCAAGATTCACCAAGACATTCCGAAACGATCAGTGATGGAGCAGGCCCTCTCGATGCTGCGGAAGGTGAATATACCCGCCGCCGAATCGCGGATGCGCGACTACCCTCACCAGATGAGCGGCGGAATGCGGCAGAGGGTTGTGGGGGCCATCGGCATTTCCTGCCAGCCCCAAGTACTCATCGCCGACGAGCCAACCACCTCGCTGGACGTCACCATTCAAGCCCAATACTTGGCCTTGCTGAAAGAGTTGCAGCGGGACTCCAACGTGGCCCTGATATTCATTACCCACGACTTCGGCATCGTCGCCAAGATGTGCGACCGGGTGGCGGTGATGTATGCTGGGCGCATCGTGGAGCAAGGCAGTGTCCGCGACATATTCAACCGTCCGTCCCATCCCTACACCGAGGCGCTGTTGGCTTCGGTGCCCAAAATGGAAGAGGATGTGGACCGGCTGTATTCCATAGAGGGACAGCCGCCCACCCTTCACGACCTGCCCTCGGGCTGCCCCTTCGCGCCCCGCTGTCAGTACGCGATGGATCACTGCCGCGAGGAATACCCCACCCGGGTAACGGTAAGCGAAGGTCACTACGCTTCATGCTGGCGGTTAAACTGATATGACGACTGCAACCCTAGGCAATACGCCCCCTGGCCCAGACACCCCAGCCAAAGGCGGTGCGCTGCTGGAGGCTATTGGGCTGAAAAAGCACTTCCCGGTCACCAAGGGCTTGCTCATCAGCAAGGTCACCGGCCACGTTAAGGCAGTGGACGGAGTATCCTTCGAGCTGCGCCCTGGCGAGACCTTGGGCATCGTCGGAGAGTCGGGCTGCGGCAAAAGCACCACCGCCAAGATGACCCTGATGCTGGAAGAGCCGACGGAAGGCTCCATTCGATTCGAGGGGAAGGAGGTACGCAACGCCGACGCCGAGACGCGCCGGGAATACCGGCGGTCAGTACAGGCGGTGTTTCAGGACCCGTGGAGTTCCCTCAACCCCCGGATGCGGGTGCGCGACCTCATCGCCGAGCCGATGGTTATTAACTGGGAAATCAGCCGTTCCGAGATTCAGGAACGAGTGATGAAGCTGCTGACCGACGTGGGCCTCAGCGCCTACCACGCCAACCTCTACCCCCACGAATTCTCCGGCGGCCAACGGCAGCGCCTGGCCATCGCCCGCGCCCTGTCTCTCAACCCCAAAGTCATCGTTCTGGACGAGCCGGTTTCCGCCTTGGACGTGTCCATCCGCGCCCAGATTATGAACCTGCTGAAAGACTTGCAAGCGGAATACAATGTCAGCTATATGCTCATCGCCCACCATCTGGCTACGGTGCGCTATATGTGTACTTGGGTGGCGGTGATGTACCTAGGCCGCATCGTCGAGCTGTCACCAGTGAAAGACCTGTTCGAGAACCCGTCTCATCCATACACCAAGGCGCTGATGTCTGCGGCCTTGCCCTCTCACCCGGACACGGCGCAGGAAGAGATGATCTTAACCGGCGAGGTTCCGTCGCCCCTGAACCCGCCGGAAGGCTGCCATTTCCATACCCGTTGTCCCTTCGTGATGGACCATTGCAGCGTGGACGAGCCGCAGGTGAAGGAAGTATCCCCCGGCCACACCGTAGCCTGCCACCTGTTCTAACTCAAAACATACATCGCGGAATGAGGGCGCGCGCTACGCAGCCAGCATTCCCTTTAAGTGGTTTCGTTACAGGGATGAACCGGGCGGACAGGATTTTTAGACGTAAGTGATTCCGGCATCCAGGTTTCGGCGATTCCGGGTTTCACCGGAGCGCCAGGAAATAAACCGCCATATTTTGGAGCGCTGACCGCTACGCATTCCGCATTCCAAAATATGGCCGCCGATGCTAGAATCTGCGCTATGGTGGAGAAGCAGATCAAGCGTCGCAGCCCCACGATGTCCCCAGCTCGCATTGCCCAGGCCGTCGAGCTGATGGCGCAGGAGTATGGGCCTTTCGAGGTGGAGCGGCGCCTGCCCCCAGCCGACGAGATGGTGTTCACTATCCTGTCGCAACACACGTCGGACATCAATTCCGGCCGCGCCTACAACCGGTTGATGGAGTGCTTCGGCGCGCTGGAAGCGGTGGCGCGGGCTGACGTGTCGGCTATCCAAGAAGCCATCGCTCCGGGCGGACTGGCTAAAGTGAAGGCCCCGCGCATCAAGGAAGTGCTGGGCAAGGTTCTGGAGCTCAACGGCGGCTCGCTGGATCTGTCCTTCCTGCGGGAGATGCCCTTGGCGGAAGCGAAATCTTGGCTGCGCCAACTTCCGGGCATCGGCCCCAAGTCAACAGGCATCATCCTCAATTTCTCCCTGGGTATGCCAGCCATGGCGATAGACACCCACATCTTCCGGGTGTGCCAGCGCCTCCGCGCCATAGACGCCAAGACCAGCGCCGACAAGGCCCACGACGTTATGGAAGCCAAGGTGCCGCCCGAGGAAGTGTTCAACTTCCACGTGGCCTTCATCAACCACGGGCGGCGGGTCTGCAAGGCGCAGCGGCCACTGTGCGGCGAGTGCGTTGTGGGTGGGATATGTCCGTCGCGCAGAAAATTCACGGCGAAAACCGCCGGGACAAAAGATGGCCCCGGAGAGAAACCGGCCCGGCGCGGCCCCGGCCCGATACCGCACATCCCGCCCAAGCGAACAGAATAACGGTTTCCCTCATTCTCAGGAAAACTGGCATCCCCGATAAAGCGGGAACCCGGCGTCTAGGAGCGCCGGATTGCATCAAGAAGCATCAACCAAGCCAACTGCGGGTTCCCGCTTTCTTCGGGAACCATGGGGAAGCGGCAAGGAGGGCCAGAAAAGTGAAGGTAGGAATCATCAACGTCACGGGATACTCGGGCTCAGAGTTGGCCCGCATTCTGCGTCGCCACCCCGAGGTGGAAATTGCATCGGTCACCGGACGCAGCTCCGCCGGTCAGAAGCTGGGCGAGGTGTTCCCTCACCTGGGAAGCCTGGATCTAACGATAGAGCCGGAACTTAGCGGGAGCTTGGATCTGGTCTTCTCGGCCTTGCCTCACAAGGCCAGCGCGGAAGCCTGCATTCCGGTGCTGAAGCAGGGCGTCAAAGTAGTGGACATCAGCGCCGATTTCCGTCTGAAGCAAGTGGATGAGTACGAAGAATGGTACGGCGTGGCCCATCAGGAACCATCCCTGCTGGAGGAGGCGGTCTACGGGCTTACCGAACTGCACCGCGAAGAAATCCGCGCCGCCCGTCTGGTAGCCAACCCCGGCTGCTACCCCACCAGCGCCATCCTGGCCCTAGCCCCGGCGGTGGCCGCAGGCGTCATCAGCCCTGACATCATCGTAAGCAGCCTGTCCGGCGTGTCCGGCGGCGGGCGCAGCCTCACGATGACTAATCACTTCTCGGAAGTGAACGAAAACGCCTTCGCCTATGCGGTGAACGGGCATCGCCATCTGCCGGAGATTACCCAAGAACTGGATCCTCTTACCGCACAGCAGTTGAGGGTGACCTTCCAAGTGCATCTGATTCCGATGACGCGCGGCATCTTCAGTTCCTGCTACGCCCCGCTGTCCAACCCCAGCGAGTGGGCGGGCGACGAGGGCAAGCAGCGGCTGGCAGACATCTACCGCGACTACTACTCCGGCCACCCTTTCGTTCGAGTTGTGTCCGCGCCACCGCAGACCAAGCAGACCTTGGGCAACAATATGTGCCTGCTGCACCCGGTAATTGACCAACGCACGGGCCGGCTGATGGTGTTCAGCGTACTGGACAATCTGGTCAAGGGCGCGGCGGGCCAAGCAGTGCAGAATATGAACCTGATGGCCGGCTTCCCCGAAGACACGTCGCTGGATGAGCTGGCGGTATACCCGTAGCGCCCGGCAAGAACGTGTGCTAAACTAAGAATGTAAATTGTGCCCCGGTCGTCTAGCCAGGTTAGGATGCCACCCTTTCAAGGTGGAGATCAGGGGATCGAAGCCCCTCCGGGGTACCAAATTCTTCCAAATCGCCCAGCCAGAGAAGCAGAGATGAGTGCCCAAACCGCTAAAATTCGACTGTCCTTCGATGTGTCCCTTGAAGACCGGGGAGACCATTGGGCTGCCCTTATCGAGCAGATTGGCACACGGGTTTATGCCAAAAACGAGCAGGCCGCGTTAAAGCGAGCAGGCGAGATGGTAGAGTTCATGGGGAAGTCCCTCAGTGAACACGTGACGCTAGATGACGTCCGTAAATACCTAGATCGGCACGGTGTCTGGTACAGCGTGGAAATCACCGACTCTGAAAACCCTCGAGTCGGACGTCCTCGGCGTTACCGGCTAGAGCAACCCCTAGCATTCGCCGTATGAGTACAATATCCTCTATGAAAAGGAGTATATATGGTTTCATACCCAAGCGTACACCGCGCCCTTATTCAACTTGGCTATAAACTTGTCAATGAAGATGACGATCTACTCCACTATCAACTAAAAGAGCGTCCTGATGTGAACTTGTTTCTCAGTTTCCATGAGTTTATGAAGCTGACAGACCTAAGAGATGTCCTAAAATCTCATAGTATTGAAATTGTAGAACCTTTCTTCGCTATGTATGAAGCACTCTAAACGGACAGACGCTAACTATCCCGGCAAAGCCTGATTTCGTACACACGCCACGGCCGCATGGCCGTGGCGCTTATGTTTTAGGCACCAGATTTCTGTGAGAACGATGACTTGCTGTTGTCGCGCCTCCAAGAACAGGACATAGGTATGGTCAATGTCCAACTATTGTCCGTAGCTGTATCGTATCTGAAATTATTGGACGCCTCAATGGTCAATGTCCTGCCTGGAGTCTTGGCATTATGACCGCAACCTGGCGGCAATTGGCGGAGCGGGCGCCGGAGCTGGCGGCATTGGGCAAGGCGCAGTTCGCGCGGACGGGGCTGTCGCTGGTGGGGACGCTGAGGCGGGACGGCTGGCCGCGCATCTCGCCGGTAGAGCCGTTTATCTCCGAAGGGCAATTGTGCCTGGGGATGATGTGGCGGTCGGTGAAGGCTCTGGACCTGCTGCGTGATCCCCGCTGCGTAGTCCACAGCACAGTGTCCGACCGCAACGGCAGCGAAGGCGAATTCAAGGTCTATGGGCGCGCCGCCGAGGTCACCAACCTGGATGAACGGCGACGATTCTGTGATACCGTGTACGCTGCCATCGGTCTTCGACCGGAAGAACCGGAGTTCCACTGTTTCGCCATCGCCATCGAGAGCGTCGTATTTTCCATCCTGCGGGACGGGGAGTTTCACCGGCAGGTATGGAAGGCGGATTAAACGCAGAAGACGCAGAGAATCTATCTGCGCCCTCTGCGTTGATCGTGACCGCCGGACCTAATCGAACACGAACACGCACTTGCCGGTGGTGGCTCCGTCAAAAGTCTGGAAGGCTTCGATGGCCTCGTCAAGGCCGTAGCGGTGGGTTATCAGCCGGTCCAGCGGGGCCTTGGTGTCCACAAAGAAACGGGCAATCTCAATCAGCTCGGCCTTGCTGAAGGTCCACGAGCCGAAGATGGTCAGCACCTTGAAGATAACGTCGCGGTTGAAATCAATCTCCGCCGGGCCGCCGACGCCTACGTAGCAGGCGCGGGCGAAAGGGCGCAGACAGGTCAGCGTCTGCTGCCGCGCCGCCGGGTTGCCCGAGGTTTCCAGCGACGCCGTGGCCCCCTGCCCGCCGGTGAGGTCGAGGATAGCCTGCACCGGGTCGTTGGCGGCGGCGTTGATGGTGTAATCCGCGCCCAACTCCGTTGCCAGTCGCAGCCGTTCATCCATAACGTCTACGGCAATCACGCGGGCTCCCATGGCCTTGGCCGACAGCGTGCCGCTGAGTCCGACCGGCCCTTGGCCGAACACCGCCACGATGTCCTTGCCCGAGACGTCCATCTTGTTCAGCCCGTTCCAGGCTGTGCCGGTGCCGCAGGAAATAGCCGCCCCCTCCTCAAAGGAAAGCTCATCGGGCAGATGAACCAGCGTGCGGGAAGGGCAAATCATATAGTCGGCGTTAGCCCCGTGGCCGGTGCCGCCGCCAAAGGTGACGTGACCGTGAGGGCATAGCTGCTCGTAGCCCATGGAGCAGATTTCGCAGACGCCGCAACCCTCATAGTGGTGGCACATCACCCGGTCGCCCAGCTTGAGACCCGGAGGCGAACCCGGCCCCAGCTCCTCGATGACTCCACAAGGCTCATGCCCGGTGATCATCTCCGTCGGCTCGGCGTCGCGGTAGCGGTGCAGGTCGGTGCCGCACAGCCCGGAGGCGCATATCCGCAACACTGCCTCCCCCGGCCCGGCGTGAGGGTCGGGGAACTCGCGTATCTCAGCCTCCCGGTTTCCCTTGAACGTAACTCCACGCATATCTCTTTCCTTAACTTGGTGGGTGTTTGAGAAGGATACCAAGTAACAGATTGATATGCGAGAGCATCTGAAAGAAACAATTGCCGTCTATGGGATGCTGGTATGCCCGCGCTCTTTGGATGTATGATAGGGGTATCTTGCTCACTGGCGAGACGCCTCGCCGCATAATCAACCTGCGAGATTTATTCCTGTGGATGAACTGCCCAGCCTGCAAGTTCTGGTCTCCGTGGATGAACCTTACGAAGGCGAAATATCCTCCGGGTGGCTGGAAGGAGCGGCTCGGGCTGGGCTGGCGGCAGCCAATGTCTTCAGGAACGCCGAGGTCAGCCTGCTGGTCACCGGCGACGAAACGGTGCGCGCCCTGAACGCGGAATACCGGGGGCTGGACGAAACTACGGATGTGCTGTCTTTTTCCGCCGAACACCAGGGACATTGGGAAGGCAAAGGTGAGGGGCCGCCGGAATCCCACTTTCGCGGGAATGACGGGAAAGATGGCGAGTTTGTCCTGCCACCGGGGTTGCCCCAGCCGCTGGGGGAAATCATCGTTTCTTGGCCGCAGGCACAGCGGCAGGCTGAAGAGCAGGGAGTCAACCCAATGGGGGAGCTGGCCCACCTGGTTATACACGGCGCGCTGCACCTAGTGGGCTACGATCACGGGGAACTCGAAGATGCCGCGCTGATGCAGACGCGGGAACGGGAAGCGCTCAAGTCGTTGCAGTTAATGGATTCCCGCTTTCATGGGAATGACGGAATGGAGCAGTTAACGGAGTCTGGACTGCCATGACCTCACAAGTCTACTATCGCAAGTGGCGCCCCTCCAGCTTCAGTGCGCTGGCCGGGCAGGAGCACGTATCCACCACTCTGCGCCAGTCGGTGCGGCTGGGGCGGATTTCCCATTCCTACCTGTTTTGCGGGCCGCGTGGCTGCGGCAAGACTACCACCGCCCGCATCATCGCCAAGGCCGCCAATTGTCTCGACTTGCAAGACGGCGACCCCTGCAACGCCTGCGCCGTCTGCCAGTCCATAAACGAAGGCCGCTTCATGGACATTATCGAACTGGACGCGGCCAGCAACCGGGGCATAGACGAGATAAGGGACATCCGCGACAAGGTGAATTTCGCGCCGGTGCAGGGCCGCCGCAAGGTCTACATCATAGACGAAGCCCATATGCTCACCGATGCCGCTTCCAACGCCTTTCTGAAAACGCTGGAAGAGCCACCGGAGCACGTCATCTTCGTTCTCTGCACCACAGAGGCTCACCGCATCTTGCCCACCATAATCTCCCGCTGCCAGCGTCTGGATTTTCGGCGCATCCCTTCAGAAACAGTGTTCGGGCGGCTGTCGGAAATCGCCAGCGCCGAGGGGGTGGCAGTGGAGCCGGATGCAATGCGTATGATTGCCCGCTACTCCGTCGGCAGCCTGCGCGACGCCGAGAACCTGCTGGAGCAGCTTGTCGTATCCTGTCCCGACGGCGTGACCGCCCCGCAGGTGGAGAAGTTGCTGGGCATGGGGAGCGATGAGGCGGCCCTTGAACTCGTCAAGTACCTTTTGCTAGGCAACACCACGGCATCGCTGTTGGCCGTGAACCGGGCGGCCTGGGAAGGGAGCGACCTGCGGCAGTTGCACCGGCAAACGTCCGACCTGCTGCGGGGGTTCATGCACCTGCAGTGGGGTTCCGAGGATGCCGTGGATCTGCCCGAACACGTGCGGGCGCAGTTGAAGGAGCTGACAGGAAAGCAACCACCGTGGCGAATCGTTCACGCTCTGAAGGTCTGGGGCGCGGTCAATATGCGCTACGATGCGCCCTCAACACTGCCGCTGGAGCTGGCGGTTGTGGAGATTTGCGAGGAACCGGCGGCCCCCGCTCCGGCAGCGGAAGCAGCGGCTCCCGCTCCGGCGCGCCCCACCCCAGTACGAAAGGAGCGGGAACCCTACGCCAATTCCGGGACGGCGCGGGCCGCGCAGCCGCACCGGGAGCCGCCTCCCCGAGAGCGTCCGACCCCGGCCACCGCCGCAACCCCCAGCGATACGCCTCAGCCTCCCGCCGCAGGTGGCGGGACGACGGGCAGCGATTCCAGCGGCCTGTGGGTACAATGGAACAACACAGTCAAGTCCCTCTCGCGCCACAAGGGGCGGAAGTACAATCTGGGGGCGCTGCTACGGGACTGCAAAGTCAACGGCATATCGCAGGACGGCCAAATCTTGGTTTTGCCCTTCACCAACAAAGCCAATCTGGAGCGGATGCAGGAGGAACTGGAGGACCCGTCTTCCCGCAAACGAATGACCGACGCACTGGCTCAGTTCTTCGGCGAGGGCTGCGAATATCAGCTTACCCTTGCCAATGGACAACAGGCCAACGGCAGCGCCAACAAGACGGCCCAGCAAAGCCCGCTGGTCCGCGCCGCCCTGGGGATGGGCGCCCGAATCCTCCAGGAAGAAGAGGTGGAAGAATGAACCGCAATATGATGCGGCAGGCCCAGCGGCAACTGGCCCAATTGCAAAAGATTCAGGAAGAGTTGGAAAGCCTCACTGTCGAAGGCACCGCCGGCGGCGGCGCAGTCAAGATTGTGATGACCTGCAAGCAGATGGTGGAATCCGTGGTCATCGAGCCGGAGGCAGCGGAGGATACCGAGCTGCTTCAAGATATGATGGCGGCAGCCTTCAACGACGCCTCCGCCAAGGCCCAGGAGCTGGCGGCCAGTAAGATGAGCGTCATCACTGGCGGAATGAACATACCGGGGTTGACTTAGAGTAGAGTTTCCTCTGAGTGGTTTCTATACATAGCTAAACAGGATGGCCCAGATTTTTAGGCGTATGGGGTTCCCTAATTCTAGGTTTCGGCGGTGTGCCGGGGGCCAAACCGCCTATATTGCAACGTTGCAGTTTACTTAGGACGATGCCGCAACAGACCTTCTCACTATAGTGTCGCTGGCTATAGCGTCACTGGAACCACTCTACTTGCGTCTCTCAGCATTGACCTGAGAGTTTTCAAGGCCGCTCGGAGCCTTACTATGACCTCCGATAACCTGCCTTCCGCCTTCCCTTCCCTTGCCCGGCTGGTGCAGGAGCTTAACCGGTTGCCCGGCATTGGGCCCAAGAGCGCGCAGCGGTTGGCTTATCACATCATCCGGTTGCCTGCAGAGGAAGCCTACGCCCTGGCCGAAGCGGTGACTGCGGTTAAGCGGAACACCATCTACTGCGGCGAGTGCCAGAACCTGGCCGAGGCCACGCCCTGCGCCATCTGCGGAGACCGGCGACGCAACCGCGCCATCATCTGCGTGGTGGAAGAACCGATGGACGTGATGGCCCTGGAGCGCACCCGCAGCTTCCGCGGGCTGTATCACGTGTTGCACGGGGTCATATCGCCTATCAACGGCATCGGCCCCGACCAGTTGAAGCTGCGGGAACTGCTGTCTCGCCTTTCCAACACAGAAGTTACTGAACTGGTAGTAGCCACCAACCCCACGCTGGAGGGCGAGGCCACCGCAATGTACATCCACCGTCACCTGACGCGCGACGACCTTCGCGTCACCCGGCTGGCTCGCGGGCTGCCGGTGGGAGGCTCGCTGGAATACACCGACGAGACCACGCTTAGCCGGGCCTTCCAGGGGCGGCAGGACTTGTAACCGTGGCCCCGCCGCGCACCTATCGCTGCGAAGGGTTGACCCTGCGAAAAGCGGCCATCGGCGAGGCCGACCTGGTGATCACCGCGTTCACCGCCGAGCATGGCAAGCTGCGAGCCGTGGCCAAGGGCGCGCGCCGCTCCAGCAGCAAGCTGGTAGGCCACCTTGAGCCGCTGACATTGGTCAAGCTGTCGCTAGCCCGAGGGCGAGAACTGGAAATCGTCTCCCAAGCCCAAGTGTCGGACGGCCTCTCTGCCCTCAAGGAAGACCTGTCTTCAATGACGCGCGGGCTATACGTGGCCGAGCTTCTAGACGGCTTCGGCCCCGAGGACAGCCCCCACACCAACAGCAACGCTGCCCTGTTTCGGCTGGCGGCCAATGTGCTGAGAGGGCTTCCCCAGGCAAAAGAACCAGAAGTGACGCTTCGCTATTTCGAGTTCCATCTGCTGCGGCTAACCGGGGTGCTGCCCGAACTCTACCAGTGCGTGGAGTGCGGCTCAAAGATTGCGCCCGGCGGCCACCGCTTCAGTGTCAACCTCGGCGGCGTTCTATGCCCTGCTTGCAGTCCTGCCGAGGCGTTGGTGCGCCCCCTGTCGTTGCGGGCCATGAAGGTTCTGCGGCTCATTCATCGGGGCAGCCTGACCGAAACCGCCGCTCTCACGCTGAATGCTTCCTTGGCGACCGAACTGAAATCAGTCCTATCCCACACCGTTCGCTACTGGCTGGGCAAAGAAATTCGCTCCGGCGCGTTTCTGGAGCAATTGCAGGGGGAATGGCGGGCCGCGCCGGAAAGCGGGCATTAGAGCTGCGCCGTGATATACCACTCTGTAAGGGCAACTCTTCTGGCTGGCTTGGGGCGCAGTGCGACTCTGGGACGCCCCCAAGGGACGCCGCCCCAGAGTCGCGGGGCAGACCTGCCCGGTTGAGTGATTTCGCCCCAAATCAGGGCCGGAGACGGCGGCTACTTACTCTCATGCGCTGGTATCATTCCCAACCATAACGGTCAGGAACCAAGTGAGGGGGTGCGCTGATGTTTTCCAAAGTGATGATTGCAAACCGGGGCGAAATTGCTTGCCGTGTCATCCGTACCTGCCAGCGTCTAGGCATCAAGACTGTGGCGGTGTACTCCGAGGTGGACGCCGGTTCGCTTCCCGCGCAACAGGCCGACGAAGCGGTGCCTCTGGGCGGCGCTGCCCCTCTAGACAGCTACTTGAGCATAGAGAAAATCTTGGCGGCGGCCCGTCTGTCCGGCGCCGACGCTATCCACCCCGGCTACGGGTTCTTGTCCGAGAATCCCCAGTTCGCCCGCGAATGCGAGCAGGCGGGCGTCTGCTTCATCGGCCCTCGGCCTGAAGTGATGGAGCAGATGGGAGACAAACTCTTTGCCCGCAGGCTGGCGCGGGAAGCGGGCCTGCCATTATTGCCGGGAACGGATGATGCCGTGCCGGACAGCGACGCAGTTGAAACAGCATGGAACCTGGGATACCCGCTGATGGTAAAAGCGGCGGAAGGCGGCGGCGGCATGGGCATTCATGTCGTAGAGTCGCGCGAACAGTTGATTCCCCTCATAGAACGGGCCCGGCAGGTGGCTTCCGGCGCCTTCGGAAGCGCCCGCCTCTACTTCGAGCGTTATCTTAAGGACGCATCACACATCGAGGTGCAACTGCTGGGCGACAATCACGGCAACCTGATCCACCTGTTCGAGCGCGACTGCTCAGTGCAGCGGCGCAATCAGAAGCTCATCGAGGAAACCCCAGCCTCGGCCAAGCTCCCCCCACAGACGCGCCGCCGGCTGGCGTCCCTGGCCCTCACCCTGGGGCAGCGAATTGGCTACAACAACACCGGGACTGTGGAGTTTCTGGTCTCCCGGGAGGGCGGAGTCTACTTTCTGGAAATGAACACCCGTCTTCAGGTGGAGCACGGGGTGACCGAGATGGTCACCGGCCTCGACCTGGTGGAGTTGCAGTTGCGGGTGGCCTGCGGCGAGCCACTGCCAATAAAGCAGGGGGACGTAGTTAGCAGAGGCCACGCCATCGAAGCACGCATCTATCCCGAGCACCCGGAAACCTTTATGCCCGATGCAGGCCAAATCACCGACTTGCATCTGCCCCCCAACGATGACCACGTGCGCGTGGACTCGGCCCTTTGCGATGGCTACACGGTTGGGTTAGACTACGAGCCGCTGATGGCCAAGGTGATGGCCTGGGGCGAAAACCGGGAGCAGGCTATCAGGACATTGCAGCGAGCCTTGCTGGAAATGCGGCTGGAGGGCGTCACCAACAACGTGCCGTTGCTCCAGAGCATTCTTGCCAGCCGGGAATTTACCAGCGCCAGCTATCATACCGGGTCGGTCCCACACTGGGTGAACGAATTGCATCAGAGAAACTTGGCGCATCAGCCCGGCGGCGCAGGCCACCTTCACCTGCACCACAGAAGCGGCGGCGACGGGCCGCCTGGACAAAGCGGCGGAACGGAGAAAGAGACCGCCGCCGCCATCGGAGTAGCCTTGGCGATGGCAATGAATTCTCCGGCGCCCGAACCCAGCGGGTGGAAGTCGCAACGGCGCCGCGAGCAGCTCCACTCCCGGAGCATTAGGAGCCGAGGTTGGCGGTAACCAGACTTCGCATCCGGGTCGGCGGCAACTGGTACAGCGTCGAAGTGGGCGACCTGAGCCGCTCGCCGGTTCAGGTAACGGTAGACGGCGAGACCTTCACCGTGGAGGTGGATGGTCTGCCGGGGCAGGCGTCCGCCCGTCCCCGGCGGGGCCGCACGCAGACCCCCGGCATCCTGGTGCCGCCGCCCGCCAGCCGGGTCAACCCCACCGGCGGCGACGGCAACTTCATCCGCTCCCCAATGCCTGGGCGCGTCATATCTATCCTTGTGCGCCCCGGCGATGCTGTGTCCGTCGGCCAGGAGGTGTGCGTGGTGGAAGCGATGAAAATGGAGCAGAGCATCCGCTCGCCTCAAAACGGCGTTGTCAAGGAAATCCGCGTTCAGCCCATGGACTCCGTCCGCACCAACGACCCGCTGATGGAGCTGGAGTAGGGCGCCTGACATCAGGGCATTGCGTGGGCACGGCAGGGGCGTTACATTTGCGCCGCCACCTCTTACCTGTCTGGGAGAGTCAAGTCCATGAATCAGCGCACGCCTGCATTCCTTGACGAAACTTCAACCCTTGAAGAAAACCGCATATACTGCGGCGATGCAAGGGCTTTCCTCTCTCGCATTCAACCGGAAAACGTCGCGTTAAGTTTCTGGTCTCCGCCATATTTCGTAGGCAAAAGCTACGAGAAAGATTTAACTTTCCAAGAGTGGCAAGACTTGTTGCGCGAGGTGATTCGGCTTCACTTCAGCGCGACTAAGCCGGGCGGGTTTCTGGCGGTCAACATTGCAGACATACTGGCCTTCCCTGACCCTGATATGCCGCGGATACAAGCCGACAACGTTTCGTCCAAAAAATCCCCCATAACTAGAGAGCAAGTTCTGGCCGCCAAATCAACGCATCCATCTTACAACCGCTATCAATTGGCGGAGTTGCTCGGTTGCAGCGAACAAACCATTGACCGGCGGTTGAACAACAACAATGTCCGGGGTGGCAAGTACGCCCGGCAAACCAGGGTGAAAATCGTTGGAGGAATGATACAGGAATGGGGTGAAGACGCCGGGTTTTTTCTGTATGACCGCCGGATATGGGTTAAAGACCCGTGCTGGGAGAATTCCCGCTGGCACAGCCTGTCCTACCGGGCGGTGGACGAATTCGAGTATATTTATGTTTTCTGGAAACCCGGTATCACCGTTATAGACCGGAACCGCCTCAACCGGGACGAATGGAGCCAATGGGGTTCCCGGGGGTTTGGGAGATACCGTCGGTAAGGAACCACAGCGAACATGAAGCCCAATTCCCATTGGAGTTGCCCCGGCGAGTAATCCGAATCTTCTCCGCCCCCGGCGATTTGATCATAGACCCCTTTGCAGGCATCGGCACGACGGGAATAGCCGCTCATCAGGAAGGGCGCAGATTTATGGGTGCAGACGCTACCCCGGAGTATGCCGCCAAGTCCGACGCTCGCATTGCCCGCCTGCTATTGTAGAGGGCAGCCGGATGAGCCTGGATCCAAATACCCTTCCCGGTAACCTTGCTCTGCTTGAAGATATCGAAAAAGCGACTTTGCGCCTTGTCGCGCAAGCTATGTACTCCTTCGCCAGCGAAGCCGTGGACATCTTCACCAACAAAGTGGATGACATTCAGGATATAGCCGAGGACATCACTCGAGAAGCGATGGACCGAATCGGCGCGTCCATTATTCCAGTAAGACTTTTTGGAACCATAGACTATAAACGGGCCAGGTTTCTGTTTCTTCCCGATTTCTCACTGCGCCAAGCGTTGTTCGTAGACTCCAAAGCTGAGAAGGTTGAAGGCCGGAGAACTGTAACCATCCAAACATCTCAAACTTCGATGCGTATCCGGCAAGTTAGAGCCAGTGCGCCGGTTGACGTTGCCGGAAGCCTGCCTGCGATTTATAGGGACAGAAATCAGGATACATACCTTACTACTACAGTATTCGTTAAATACAATTACGAAGAGCGGCAAGACCGCCGCAATGAACTACAGAGCATCAGTGTATTATGCCTGCCCAACGGAATGCTGCAAGACAGGTATAACCCAAATCCCGAAACCTGGTTCTGGCTGGCCGGCAGAAATGCGCCGTCGCGGGGGGGAAATTTCCGGGCGCGCATAGGGCTGCGCCAGTTGAAAGCTCAAGCCCATTGGCGGGTTCAGACAGTTCAGATTGCGCCAGACATTGCTTTTGACCGGGAAGGGTAAAGGCCGCCAGCATCATTGCGCCGCGTTTGCGCTGCTCCCAAGCGTGCCCCGTGACCTTGATAGCAGTTCACAGGTATACTATCATCGCCTTGGAATCTTAACAGAGGGACTGATTCCATCAGCGGTCGCCATCCATATTCCGAACTAACCAAGCGCTTCCCGAGGAATATCGTTAGCATCGGCTCCCAGAAACTGGATGTCAAGATTCGGATAGCCAAGGGCATCGGCGAAGGGTTGCTACGCAAGAACGACGAGCTTTCCGATCTGCTGTGCGAGGCGGACTCAACTTCTCCGGCAAGAGCTGGCCGAGGCCATTGAGAAGCATATTGCGGCAGTTGCCGGGACTGCTCAGGATTTCACTCCAGCCAGCGCAAGCACATCGAAGAACTGACCGATGAAGTACGCGGCTGGATTGCTTTGGCCGAACCCGGCCTGACAAGCTCAGAGGAGACTGCCCAAGAATCTCCGGAAGAGCCGGAGTGGTCGGTGTTGTTGCCGGAGATCGGGTTGGAGATCTTCACTTCAAGACACCCAAGCGCGAAGATAGCGTATAATGAATTGTCTTATCTTGAGTATACTGTAACGCATGGCGTATGAAGTCGAGCATACCGACGAATTCCGTGAGTGGTGGGATGGAAATCGGATAGTGAGCAGGACCGCGTTGCCAAAAGCGTAGATATGCTTACCCAGGTATGGCTGGCTTCTTGACTACCCCCATTCCTCAAAGGTACATTCATCGCGGCATAGCCATATGCGCGAATTAAGAGTACCAAGTGGAGGTAGGCCCCTTCGTGTCTTTTATGCCTTCGATCCAAGACGGAGTGCGATATTGCTGATTGGCGGGGACAAGACCGGCAACAAGCGTTTTTACGACGTGTACGTACCGATAGCAGATAGTCTTTATGACCAGTATCTCGAAGAGTTACGCAGGGAGGGGTTGATTCCATGAGCGGACACCATCCATATTCCGAACTGCTTAAGGATTTCTCACCTGAACGGCTTGCAGCGATTGCCGCCGAATCCGAGCGTTTGCGCGGCGAGATTCTGGCCGTCAATCCCAAGCTGGCCGACCCTGAATACGTGAAAGCTCGAGCCGATACAATCTTCGACGCATGGGACAGAGGCGACTGGGTACAAGCGGAAATTCTGATTAACGGAGGTTCACGCATGAAGTACGACTACATCGTTGTGGGAGGCGGTTCGGCGGGCTGCACCATCGCCACGCGGCTTTCGGAAGACCCGAACAATTCGGTGCTGTTGCTGGAAGCGGGGCCGGATTATCCTGATTTCGAGACACTGCCTGATGACCTGAAACTGGGCAATAACGTCTGGTTCTCAGCCTACGGCGACCATAGCTGGGCCTACCGGGGCCACATGACCGATGAGCTGCCCGACCTGGAGATCCCGCGGGGCAAGGCCACCGGCGGCTCCAGCGCCATCAACGGCCAGGTGCTGTACCGCGGCGTTCCCGACGATTACAACCGTTGGGCCCAGTGGGGCAACAACGAGTGGGGTTTCACCGACTGCCTGCCCTACTTCAACAAAATGGAGACAGACCTGGACTTTGGCGGCAGCGACTTCCACGGCTCCGACGGCCCGGTGCCGGTAAGGCGCGCCCCGCGCAGCGAATGGCTGCCCCATGCCGCCGCCTTTGAGAAGGCGGCTCTGGCCGAGGGATTTGAGATCTCCGAGGATATGAACGACCCAGAGTCTACCGGGGTGTCGCCGCGCGCTCGCAACACCCTCAACTTCAAGGGCAGCAGCGGCGTCCGGATGAGCATGGCCCTCAACTACCTGGATATGGCCCGCCACCGCCTGAACTTCACCATCCGCGGCAACGTCGTCTGCCGCCGTATCCTGTTCGAGGGCAAGAAGGCCGTTGGCGTTGAGGCGGAGAGCGGCGGTGAGGTGTTCATCGTCGAGGGCGGAGAAATCATCCTGTCCAGCGGCGCGGTGGCGTCGCCCCAGATCTTAATGCTGTCCGGCGTCGGCCCCAAGTCGCAACTGGAGAGCTTCGGCATCCCGGTGGTGCATGACTCGCCCGGAGTGGGCAAAAACCTGCGCGACCATCCTTCCGCCGCCGCCATCTACCGGGCTCAGGGAGAGAAGCCGGATGTGCAGGTGCCGGTGATCCAGGTGGGCTTACGTTACCAGGTGCCAGACAGCCCGCTGGAAAACGATATGCAGCTCTCCCCCATGTTGATGACCAGCGAACACCGCCCGGCCCAGGTAACCATCGACGAGGACCTGAACTACGTCGGCATGAGCGCCAGCCTCCAGTTGGCCTTGGGGCAGGGCGAACTGACTCTCCAGTCCACCGACCCGAGCGTCCAGCCGTTCATCAATTACAACTACTATCAGGAAGAGGAAGACCTGCGCCGGATGCGCGAGGCCATCCGCTTGGGCGTCCGCATGGCTGAGAACCATGAATTTTACCAGGACATCATCATCGAGCGGATAATGCCCACCGACGAGGAGCTGGCCGACGACGCGGCCCTGAACGAGTGGCTGAAGCGCAACTCCGGCACCTCGCACCACATCTCCGGCACCTGCAAGATGGGGCCGGACAGCGACCCGCTGGCCGTGGTGGACCAGCATCTGCGCGTCAAGGGAATGGAGGGCCTGCGCGTCGCTGACGCCTCCGTAATGCCCGACTGCATCCGAGCCAACACCAACGCCACCACCATAATGATTGGCGAGCGCTGCGCCGATTTTATCAAGGACGGGAAGTAACGCCCACACCGCTGCCATAACACGCGACAGGGGCGCACACAGCAATGCGCCCCTACGCTATTTTCACTTGTCGCTCCGGTGAAGCGGTCGGTTAAACTCCGCACTCAGCCCTCCTTACTCGGCCGGTTGGCGACTCCGCCCTGTCGAACCTTATAACGTCCTTCTACATAACCGTTGCCAGGCACAACTCGGCCCCACCATCACAAATCCCCCGGCGAAATCCGCATACCTGGCGGGAACTGGGTCGGAAATGGCAGGGAAATCATAATTTCGGTCTGAGCAATCCAATATGAAACGTAGCGAAACGCGCATCCTGACCACTCACACCGGCAGCCTGCCCCGGCCCGCTGAGTTGGTGGAGATGCTGGGCGCGGTGTCACGGGGCGAGACGGTGGACGAGGCAGCGATGGCAAAAACCGCGCAGTCAGCTACCGTCGGCGTCGTGCGGGCACAAGCCGAAGCAGGCGTTGACGTCATCAACGGCGGGGAGCAGTCGCGGGTCAGCTTCTCCACTTATGTTACGCAGCGTATGTCGGGCTTCGGCGGCTCCTGGACGCGGCTGGGACACCGCGACCAGAACGAGTTTCCGTCCATCGCGCGCCCTCGCGTGGTGCAACTGATGCGGGACGTGCCTACCTGCGTAGCCCCACTCTCGTATGAACGGCTGGACATCGCAGAACAGGAATGCGACGACCTGCTCAACGCCGTTGCCAAGTCCGGAGCAGCCCATGAGGAACTGTTCATGACCGCCGCTTCTCCGGGCATCATCACCCTGACTATGAAGAACAGCCACTACCCATCGTATGAGGACTACGTGTACGCCGTGGCCGAGGAGATGCGCAGAGAGTACGAGTTGGTAGTGTCGAAGGGCCTGACACTACAGCTCGACTGCCCCGACCTGGCGATGGAGCGGCACGTGTCCTATCAGCACGAGCCGCTAGAGGCGTTCCGTGACGTGGTGGCCCTGCACATCCGGGCCATCAACCACGCGCTGATCAACATCCCCCGCGAAAGCGTGCGGCTGCACGTCTGCTGGGGCAACAGCGAGGGGCCGCACCACTACGATGTGCCGCTGGAAGATATCCTGGATCTGCTGTACGACGCCAAAGTCGGCGCACTGGTGATGGAGATGGCGAACCCGCGTCACGCCCACGAGCATCGCGTCTACCATCAACGCCCGCTACCCGAGGGAATGCTGCTGATAGCCGGAGTAATAGACACCAAGACCAACTACGTGGAGCATCCCCGGCTGGTGGCCGACCGGCTCCGCCAAGCGGTGGACGCCGCGGGAGGCGACCCCACCCGCGTGCTGGCCGGCACCGACTGCGGCTTCGACACCTCCGCCGGCTCCAACCGCGTAGACGCCGGCATTGTCTGGCTCAAGCTGCAAGCCATGCGCGAGGGCGCGGAAATCGCCAGCCGGGAGCTGTTCTAGGAGAGCGCCTGGAAAAGATTCCGCCGAAGATTCTGCCCGTCCGTGCTGACCCTTCGGCAAGCTCAGCGCGAACGGTCAGGTTTCTTGGAACCGCGGGAGAATTGCGTGCGTGCGCGGCTGCCTGGATTTCACCCCCATTCCTGTTGAGAAGCAACTCTACCCCTCCCTCTCAACGCTAACTCTCTCCCTGATGGAGCAGGAGTTACGTTCAGGAGCAGTCTCTAACCCTTCGCCCTCAACGGGAATGGGACTTCCGTGGAAAATCAGAAGAAGTTCCGTCTCTCCTCTGGTAAGGGAAAATTGTTGCGCACCCCTTGCACCCCCTACCTTAGCTTGGCGACCAGTTGTAAACGCGGGCGAGAGTGCCTCCCATCAGGGTGGCGCGGTCGCTGTCGGTCAGGCGGTCGGTTTGGCGGAAGGATTCTACGCCCTGCTCGTAGGTGAGGAGGCGGACGGCGCGGGTCCAGTCGGTGCCCCAGAGGCAGCGGTCGAGACCGTAGGCGTCAAAGATGCGGGCAAGGGGTTCCCAAATATCGGGGTAGGGGAAAGGCTCGTGGGAGAGGGTGCAGGCGCCGGAAATCTTGATGACCACGTTGTCCAGCTCGGCCGCAGCCAAGACGTTGGGCAGGTCGGCGAAGGGTTCGGGCGGAGCGGGCGGAACGAAGGGCTGGGCCAGACCAACGTGGTCAATGATTACCTGGGCACTGGGGTTGCGGCGGGCCAGCTCGGTGAGCAGGGGCAGCTTGCCGGCAGCCATGACGTTAACCGGCACGCCAGCGCGGGCGCAAGCAGCGAAAATGGCGTTAAGGCCGGGATGTCCAGCTTCATAGTCCTGGTTCGCCAGCATTACCCGGCAGCCGACAACGCCGGGCGTGCCAGTCCACTCGGCAACATCGTCGGCGATAGTTTCCGAGGTAGGGTCGAAGGGGCGGACGAGGCCAAATTTTCCGGGATGCTGACCGTAAGCGCCCAAGATGTAGCTGGGGTCGTAGCCATACAGCGAGAAAGGCGATATCAGGATCGCTCCGTCCACGCCTACGGCATCCATCGCCGCCACCATATCGTCGCCGGTGACTTCCTCCGGGCCTTCCAAATGTCCACGCCAGGGGCGCTCGGAGGTGTTGCGTCCGTAGCAGTGTACCTGACAGTCTATTGTTGGATTCTGAGTCGCCATCAGTTCCCTCCTTTTGGTTGTTGTTGGCTCCGATTCCCCAGTTTACACCCGTAGGGGAGGTTAGCCCATCAGAAGACGGAATTCAGCGCAATCGCCCGGCCCGCACCGCTTATGGAATTGAGCCTCTGGATTCTCGCTCTCGCGGAAATAACAGACGCCGCAAGGCTGCTTGGGTCAAGACGCGACTGCGCCGTCTAGCCTACGGAGTCGCGGTTGATGCGGCGGGTGGGGGTGTCGGCAATGAAGCCGGAGAGGTTAAGGGCCGTGTGGATGAGGCCAATGTGGGAGTAGGCTTGGGGAAAGTTGCCTAACTGACGGCGGGCGGGCTTGTCGTACATCTCGGCGAAGAGACCGAGGTGATTGCCCTGAGTAGAAATGACTTCGTGGAGGTAGTCGAAGGCGCGGTCGTGCTGGCCCGTGTAGATCAGGTTGCCGATGAGCCAGAAACTGAGAAGAGTGAAGGCGCCTTCAGGTTGGCCGCCGAGGCCGTCGTCGGTTTCGCCGGGAAGGTAGCGCCAAACTAGGGGGCCGTCGGCCAGCTCGCGCTCAATGGCGTCGAGGTTCTGGCGGATACGCGGGTGATCGCGGGGGATTATGCCCATAAAAGGTATAGCGAGGTTGGAGGCATCGAGGGCGTCGCTGTCGTAGCTCTGGCGGAAGGCGCGTTTGTTGGCGTTCCAACCTTCTGTCAAGACTTCCGTCTTAATCCCATCGGCGGCGAGGGACCAGCGGCGGTATACCTGGCGATGTCCGGTGGCGGCGGCGATGTAAGCGGCATAGTCGAGGGCAGCCCAACACATCACCTTGGAGTAGACGAAGTGCTTCTGCTCGCCGCGCACCTCCCAGACGCCGCGGTCTTTCGTCCGCCAGATCTTCATCACCGCCTCGGCCAGGCGCTCGACCAGATTCCAAGCATCGCCGGGTATGGCGCCGCGGAGCAGCAAGAGGGAGTGTATGGAAATAATAACTTCCCCGTAGACGTCGAGTTGCAGGTGATCGGCGGCGGCGTTGCCGATGCGCACAGGGCGAGAGTCCTCGTAGCCGCTGAGGTGATCAAGTGTGTATTCCTTGAGGGACGAGTCGGGGCTGATGCCGTAGACAATGCGTATGTCGCGGCGATGTAGCTCACACTGCTCGAATAGCCAGTGGATGTAGCGGTCTGCGCCGTAGACGTCGCCAAGGCGGTAGAGTATGTCAACGGTGAAAGCGGCGTCGCGCAGCCAAGAAAAGCGGTAGTCCCAGTTGCGGGTGCCGCCAATGGTCTCGGGCAGGCTGGTGGTGGGAGCGGCGACGATGGCTCCGGTGCGAGGGTACATCATCAGGTGCAGGACGAGGAAGGAGCGGACAACCTGGTCTCGCCAGAGGTCGGTATAGCCCATTCGCTCCACCAGCGCCTTCCAGTATCGGGTGGTCTGCGCCAGCTTGCGGGCGGTCTGGCGTCGCTCCAGGCTGGTGCGGCGACCGTTGCCGTAGGCTAGGACGAAGGTAGCAGTCTGGCCTGCGGCGAGGGTGAAGGTGGTAGACACGCACCGATCCTCGAGAGGAAGGGGGACGCTGGCGAGGAGGGTCATGGTCTGGTCTCCGCCGCTAACCTGAACCGCCGCGCCGCCGGAGTCAAGACGCAAGGGGCGGAAGTCCGGGACGGCGCGGGCGTAGTCGTGCCTGGGCCGGAATTCGCAGCACAGTTCGACCTCGCCGGAGCGGCAGGTGACGATGCGGTGGATTTCGTGGGGCGGGTCAGGCGGTGGAGTGTCTGGGTTGCTGTCGTTATCTCCAGTCAAGGGCATGAAGTCGGTAATGCAGATTTCGCCTTCGGGCCCGGTGAAGGTGGTCTCGAGGATGTTAGTGTCGGGAAGGTACTGCTGCCGCGACTCGAAAGCGGGGCTGGCAGGGCTGATGCGAAAATAGCCGCCAACCTTGGCGTCCAGGATGGCGCCGAAAACGCTGGGGGAATCGAAACGGGGGAAACAGCACCAGTCAACCGAGCCATCGGTTCCGACAAGCGCCGCTGACGACATATCGCCTATAAGTCCGTATTGGTACAAGACAGGTGCAATTCCGGCAGGATGGCTGAATGAAGGCGAGTTTAGCACCGGGGCGCGGCGGGATGCAACGCCCCGACAGGGAATAGGCAGAGCCTTTTCATTTTCCGTTTTGGGAATACCGGGGCCAATTATTTCCGCGAAAGCGAAAATCCGGGGCATCCTTGCCAATAGCAACCTGGCCCTTGAAGCTGTATTGATTCCCGCTTTCGCGGAAATGACGTCGGGGTGTTGTCTGCGGTCAAACGACAACTCCAACACACATTGAAAATACCGGCGAAAATACCGGCCTTCGCTCCAACTGCCCGTTCCGCTCGGTAAGTTGTATACTATGCCCGTGTTCCGCCGCCAATACACGCAGGAGAGTCAAGCTGATGCAGGAACTCAGGCCCGTAACCCCCGATGAGTTCGAATCGTGGCTCCGGGCCGAGTCGCGGGCCCATAGCAACCGCTTGGACCACGAGCCGGAGGAACTGAGTCCGCACTTTGACTTGACTCGTTCGCTGGCGGTGTTCGAGGGGAGCAATATCATCGGGGGCTGTCAGGCGCACCGGCTGGAAATGTCCATACCGGGCGGTACGTCGGCAGTGGCCGGGGTCGCCAACGTGGCGGTGCAGCCGACGCACACGCGCCAGGGCGTGATGTCACGGATGATGCGCCGACAGATGAACGACATCCACGAGTGGGGCGAGCCGCTCGCCGCGCTGTTCGCCTCAGAGAGCGCCATTTACGGCAGGTTCGGCTACGGCGTGGGAACGGTGCATGAGAGCTGGCAGATAGACCGCCACCACAACACCTACGCCAAGAAGTTAGAGAGTTCCGGCCGGATTGTATTCGTAGAACCGGACGATGCAGTCAAGAAATTTCCCGAGGTGTTCCGGCGCAGCACGGAGGGGCGCCCCGGCGTGTTCCCGAAGCATCCGCACAAGTGGGAGGAGGAAGCGCGCGCGCCGGAGGCCCACGAACCGCAGCCACGGGTGCACGGGCGCGGGCGCGGCGGGCTGTTCTACGCCGCTTATGAGGAAGGCGGGAGGATAGACGGGTACGCCATTTACCGCTCAAACCGGCCCACCATCATGGTCACCGAACTGATGGCGGCAACCAGGGAAGCCGCTGCCGCCCTGTGGCGGTTCTGCTTCGACTTGGATCTTATGAGCAGCACGGAGGCTATTAAACGCCCGCCGGACGACCCGCTGCCGTGGATGCTGCTGGACCCGCGGCGGTTGCAGAGGACAGTGCGCGACGGCGTGTGGCTGCGGGTGGTGGATGCCCGGGCAGCGCTGGAGCAACGGAGTTACACCGAGACGGGCCACAGCATAACGCTGGAAGTTCGGGACGACCTCTGCCCATGGAACAACGGGCGGTTCGAGTTAGAAGGTTCAGCAGAGGGGGCCTCCTGCCGCGCCACGGACTCGTCTCCCGACTTAAGCATAGACGTCTCGGGCCTGGCATCGGCCTACTTGGGCGCCGTCGGCTTTACCACCCTCGCCGAGGCGGGCTTGGCCGATGAGCATACCCCTGGAGCGCTACGCCGCGCCGACCGAATGTTTGCGGTACAGCGCCAGCCGTGGACACCGTTCAATTTCTAGGCAACGCGGCTGAGGTGAACCACTCGCCGCCCTTCGACGGCAACGTTCCGTTTCAGATAGTATCCCAGCCCAACGCGTATCGAAAATACCGGCGGCTGTATAGGCGCGGGCGAGGCTAGGGGTATATTTCGAGGATTTTGGCCTCCCGGTATCTGAATATCCTGCGGAGTTTTCCAGCTACATACAGGCGGTTGACCAAGGAGCCGCCTGGAACGCGGTATGTGATGCCGTCAGTTACCAGTGTGCCTTCCGGCGTTTCCTCGAAGCCGTGGCGGTGAACCCAAAAGCGATAGGGGCCGCGTATCTGGGTGTCGGTGAACCCGAACGGCGGGCGCCACTCCGTGATTTCACTGTCCCACCGGTGGGTTATCCCCCTAACTCTTATGCGGTACTGTATCACTAGGCCCTGCCGCATCTCGACAGGCAGCGGGGTCAGGATAGAAAAGTGTACCCACGGAGGGGTCAGCAGGTTTAGATTCTCCGCCGTGGAGAAGAAGTCGAAAACCTCCGGAAGGGGGTAACGCAGCAATATGCTGGAGCTGAAGTGAAAATCCGGCATAGCAGAAGTTCGCCCTCACCTGCCCCTTTCCCAAGGGGAGAGGGAACAATCAAATGGCTCTGCTTTGAAGGTAAATGGAATCTCTTGAGAGCTTTCAGCTAATGGGATGCGCGAGAATAGCATATCGAGTCCGAATTCGAGGTGGATCCGGTAATAACGATGGAGGCGGTGCTTGGGTTGGCTCACATAGCCCAGCGGCTCATAGCTATCAGCCCGGCCAAAAGCGCATCATCCCTTGACGTATAACCTTGAGCACAGGCTAATCAGCGTCATTGGCCGCTCTACCCTCTCTTTACCACGTAGACAACGGTGGGAACTACCCGCTCCCAAATGAGGCGGTCGTAGCCATACTGTGGTTCGCTCGAAGAAGGCGCGACTCACGCCTGCTGCCGTCAGCCGGGTTTGTGTCGCGTCCGTCCGCATTCGCTCCGGCGCGCCTCACGTAACCAGACCGGAAATTGGCTATGATGACCGAACTACGAGGAGAGGGAGTATGGCAGGAAGCCGCAAGATTCCGAGGGCTCCGGTTGCCGTTGACTTTCCGCCTTTACCGCTCACTTTCCTGAGATTGAAGCTGTTCACTGATAATTTTCATCACGCGCACCGTTTCGAGTCCGTCTTCGGCCGCGACCGACGGGGGCAGCCCATCTACGCTTCGCTGGAAGAAGTCCTGGATGAGCCGGTCATGAGTACTTCTAAAGTTGCCCGTAAGATAGCTGACACCATTGGCGAAGGCGCCTGAGGCGATCTGGGCGGCTTCTCGAACGGAAGAAAAGCCGATGCCCCCGGGAGACTGACTCACTCTGTCGTAGTTGACCAACACTTTGCTTTGCGTATCAATCTTCAGTATGCCTTCCGTGCCCCACAACTCCAGGAGAACGCTCGAATGTTTGCTGGTGAATGTGAGGGTGGCGGTACAGGCAGAGCGGCTGCCCATAAGCTCCAGTCTGTAATCTTCGAAGGGCGACCACGGGTACTCCGGCAAGAGCTTTTGGCCCTTGACCCAGACGTCTTGGATGGAACCGATAAACGCCTGCGCCAGGTACACCACATGGGGGCCTGTCTCGCCCATCGCCCCGCCGGGCAGCCGGTTGGCGAAGTGGTCTGGATCTGAAGTATGCAGGTTGACCGGAGTTGACCAGAAGATGCGCATCCCGGTGAAGTCCCCGATATCTCCACGCTCGACCCGCTTGCGCGCCTCGATAACAGGCTGGTGAAACAGCTCAGTATGAACCATCCCTACCTGGCCCCTGGACTCCCGCTCGGACTCGATGATTCTTTCACAATCCTCCACCGTCGTAGCCAAGGGTTTCTCGATGAGGGTGTGCGCGCCCGCCTTCAGTGCTGCCGTCGCTGCGTCGGCATGAGCTCCCGGCGGCGTGCATATATCAACGAAGTCGGGGCATTCCGCCTCCAGCATTTGCTGGACATCATCATACGCGGCCGGAACCCCGAACTGGCGGCTAACCGCTTCGGCCCGGGCGCGGTCGAGGTCGCAGACGGCGGCGATTTTCACATCGCGGCGCAATCGGCGCCAGGCCGGCAAGTGCTTCTTGGCCGCTATGAATCCGGTTCCTATGATCGCTACTTTATACACCCGTCAGCCTCCTTGCCTTTCGTGCTATCGTCCCAGGCAATTAGGGCCGCGACCTTGATAAATACAGAGGGCACCCAAGCCACTCGCTCTCGTTAATCTCAAACTGCCCACTAGTGCTCGGCCCATTACAGCGCCGGACTGACGCTAAGTACAGAAGTTCTTGATTTGGTATAGCGTGGTGGGCCGTGTGGGGATCGAACCCACGACACCCGGATTAAAAGTCCGGTGCTCTGCCTTGCTGAGCTAACGGCCCGGCGATACATCCCTAGGAATCGTCATCTATTGTATCACGGGGAGGGCCTTTGCTTGAATCAGGATTACAGGATTTAGGGGTGTGCAAAACTCCCTTTGGCATTCCCGCTAAAAACGGAAAGACCCTGCCTGTTGGGTGTGCGCTTGCGCTATTTGGCCGCAATATGGCGGTTTTGCGCCCCAAACCAGCAATGTTTGAGGAAAAGAATGGGACCATCCAGCGAGTTTCTGACCACGGCTTGTCGCTGGGCATCTACATCAAAGACCCCGACGGCAACGGCATCGAGGTCTACGGCGAGACTCCCCGCAAGGAATGGCTCCGCCCGGACAACCTGTTTATGAGCGGCGACCGGCCCCAAGGCAACTTCCCCGGCCCGTGGGAAGCCGGCTTGGCGCCGGACGGCGTGACCGCCGCCAGATAACTGCCCGTCCTTCGACAACCTCTGGATGAATAGCAAGGCATCCCCACCCAGCGGCGCCCTTCGAGACCTGCCCTAGTTTTTCCAGGGGCGCACAGCTATGCGCCCCTGGACCGTTGAAGGCGAAAGCTCTGCGGCCTACTGCACGACGGCGATCGCCTCAATCTCGATCAGCATATCGGGGTCCACCAGCCCGCTCACTTCCACCAGAGTGCTGGCGGGGTATTCCGACTTGAAGAACTCGGAACGGACTTCGTGAATGGCGGAGAAGTGTTCGGCCAAGTTGGTAACAAACACCGTTACCTTCACCACGTCGTCCATCGTGGCTCCGCCCTCGGCCAGCACAGCCTGAAGGTTTTCCAGCGTCTTGCGGGTCTGGGCGCGGATGTCGCCCCGGCCCACCAGTTGGCCGTCCACGCCGCGTGCCACCTGCCCCGACGCGAACACCATCCGTCCCGCCGGGACCGCGACGCCCTGAGACATTATGCCGCGCGGCACGGCCACAGAGCCGCTTACCAGTATTTCCTTTGCCATAGATACTCCCTCATAATAACCCTCTCCCGGGGACTGGCTGCTCGCTCACAGGGCCTCACCCTAACCATCTCCGTGGGGAAAAGGAGCAGTTGATTACTTCCACTCAGCGTCTGGGGGCCAGACGTTGACGCTGCCCCGGGCTGCGCCCTGCCGGTCTCCCTCGGCCCGGTTGGGGCCAATGGTCTCGATGGCCTTCAGATAATGGGCGGTCTGGGTGTGATAATTGAAAGCGTCTTCGTCCACGTAGATCTCATAGACCCACAGCCTGTTGGGGTCGCCGGCGTCTTGGATTACGTCGAAACGCAGGCAGCCCGGCTCAGTCTCCGCTGCCGCCCGCGCATTAGGCACTAACGCCTCCAGCACCTGCTCCTTTGCTCCTTCTTTTACCTGTATCGGTGCAATTATGACGTACATGGAGCTTCTCCTTAGAATAATCCCTACTTCCACTCGGCGTCGGTGGGCCAGACGTTGCTGCTGCCCCGGGCCGCGCCCTGGATACCCTCGACGCGGATGTCGGCGGTGGCGTCTCGAAACTTGATGAAGTGGGGCGCCTGCGTGTGCGCCTGGAAGGCGGCCTCGTCGTCGTACACCTCGTACAGCCAGATGCGGTTCTCATCGCCGGCGTCCTGTATTACGTCGAAGCGGCGGCATCCAGGCTCGTCGTTCACCGAACCTTTGGCGTCCTCGATGATGGCCTCCATGAACTGGTCTTTGCAGCCCGGCTTAATCTGGATAGGCGCGATGATTACATACATCGGTCATTCTCCTTAGTTAGCGGTCGAATCGGTTGCATCGTACCACAGCCTGAGCTGGGATTTACGGGATGTAATGATTTTCAGGATGCCTTTCAATTCTGTTAATCTCAAACTGGCCTGTTAACCCCACACCGGATAAATCCCGGTTCAGGCAATGACGCCTTGCGCAAGGCGTGATACCATTTCGCAAACGACAGCCGCAACCAGACCGTAGGGGGCCACGCTATGCCAGCCAGAACCGGGGCAGAGTACATCGCAAATCTGAAGGAGAACGGGCCAGAGGTCTACCTGCATGGCGAGCGGGTGAAGGACGTCACCGCCCATCCGGCGCTGCGGGGTGGAGTGGAATCACTGGCCCGGCTCTACGATATGCAGCACGACCCTACCCTCCGGGACGAGATGACCTATGCGTCGCCCACTACTGGCGACCGGGTAGGAACGTCGTTCATCACCCCGCGCACCATGGATGACCTGGGAGCACGGCGGGTGATGATGCGCCACTGGGCCCGCGCCACTTTCGGGATGATGGGCCGCAGTCCCGACTTTATGAACGTCAACATCATGGCCATGGCCGCCGCCGGGGACTATTTTGCCCAGAACCGCCCGGAGTTCAAGGACAACATCAACAACTATTACGAACACGTGCGGGAGAACGACCTGGTGCTGACCCACACGCTGCTCAACCTGCAACGCAGCCGGACGCCGGGCGCCACTCCGCTGGAAGACCGCACAGACATCGCGTTGCAGGTGGAGAAGGAGACCGACGCCGGCATCATCGTCCACGGCGCGCGGGTGCTGGCAACGCTGGCCCCGCTGTCCGAGGAAATCGCGCTCTATCCCACCACCTCGCACCAGCTTCCGGGGAAGGCGCCGGAGCGGTATTCTTTCGCTTTCGCCGTCGCCAACAACACGCCGGGACTGCGCTACCAGTGCCGTGAGAGCTTTGACTACGGCAGCTCTCACTTCGACCACCCGTTGGGTTCCCGTTTCGAAGAGCTGGACGCCGTGGCTTTCTTCGATCACGTCTTCGTGCCGTGGGAGAATGTGTTCCTGCTGGGCGACGTAGAGCTGTGCAACAACCTGCAACAGGCCACCAACCGGCATCTGCATTCCGGGCATCAGGTGGTGACCAAGAACGTCGCCAAGTGCGAGTTCGTGCTGGGGCTGGTAACGCTGATGACCGAGACGCTGGGGTCATCGCAACAACAGCAGGTTCAGCAGATGATCGCCGAAATCATCGAGAACTTAGAGGTCACCAAGGCTTGTCTTCGCGCCGCCGAGGCCGACGCCGAGGTTGACCAATGGGGCGTGATGGCCCCGGCGGAGCTGCCCCTCCAGGCCGCCCGCAACCTGTTCATCCGTATGTACCCGCGCATGGGCGAGATTATCCATCTGCTGGGATCCAGCAGCCTGATGGCCCTGCCCACCGAAGCCGACCTGGAAGGGCCGCTGGCTGAGGAGATCAACCGCTATCTGGAAACCGACTCCGCCTCGGCCCGCGACCGGGTGCGGCTGTTCCGGCTGGCCTGGGATATGTCATGCAGCGCCTTCGGAGCGCGGCAAATACTCTACGAGCGCTTCTTCCAGGCCGATTCCGTCCGCAACGCTATCATCCTCTATAATATGAAAGACCGCCAACCTCATGCCGACTGGGTGCGCCGGTTCCTGGAGCAGGAATAGTCAAACCTTTGCGTCATTGCGCGGAAAAACTACGCGGAAAAACTACAAGGAGGGTAAGCTATGCCGGAGCCGAGAGTGATTCGCGGTGAGGAAGTCCAACAGTTGCAGCGGGCCGAGGGCGTGACTGTCGCCAGCCACATCAACAAGGAGTTCGGCGCAACGGAGATTTCCAGCGGCATCACCAGCTTCACGCCGGGCCGCTCCAACACCACTCACTACCACAACGCCGAGGAGTCGGTCATCGTCATCGAGGGCGAGGGCATCCTGATGATTAACGGCGTGGAACACCCCGTCGGCGAGGGCGACGCCGCCTTCATCACGCCGGGAACGCACCACCGCCTGATCAACACCGGCGAGGGGCCGTTCAGGATTGCCTGGTCCTACGCCACGGTGGACGTAACCCGCACGCTGGTGGAGGATTAGGGAACGCGCATAATGGGGGTCCATTGCCGTCTGTCTTGTCCTGATACTGACCGGGGGCGCTATCAAGGTTTGGCTGAATTAAGAGAAATCTGGCACATCAACAGGCTATCATTCAGCCAGTTTCCACCCTTTTGGTTTCTTTTTTTGGAATCTGAATCTAGTATCCTTTCTAATTATCCTCAGAAGAGTGCCCTCTGAATCTCTGCCTTCAAATTGGAGATCCCGTTCTTGGAGACGCCGGAGTAAGTCGTTTAGACTAACGGGAGTGTTTTCTTCTTTTAGAATTTCGTAGGTTGCCTCTGCTACTGCTGCTACGCATTCCTTTCGTGATAAGCGTTTCGCCGAACTGAACGCCACCAGCTTAGGCCAGTCTATCGAGCCGGCGGCCACGCAGAACCCTGCGGAAAATTCCTGACACAGCCGGTTTACCACGGCCCCGTACTGGTCGGCGAATGTCCGGTTGCGTTGCTTGGCGTTGTGGCCCAGCGGTTCGATGATTCGCGCGTAAAACTCGGCGTCACCAGATATTAACTCCCAGAACTCTTGTCCGCAATACTTGAAGTAGCCGCCCTTGCCCGGGTTCGCGTCTCGACCGTAACAGCAGCCGTTGACAGCGATGACGTTGGCCGTGCGGTTTCCTTGCCGGATTACCCTCGCGGCGGTAGTGAAATTGTCTTTCAGTCTGGCAACTTGTGAACTGTTGCCCCAATTTGGGCCTGATTTGATGGAGACTATGTATCGGGCTTCGTCTATTGCAAACTCCAAATCTATTCCTGTGGCTGAAGATTTCCAGCCACCATGCACGGTTTCAGCAATGTAGATTGCCAAACCTTCAAGGAAGTCTCCAAACATGGTTTCTTCCTGCGAACTCAAGTGAGAGTCCAACAACGACCGGATTAAGTCAGCGACGACGACTAGGTTCTTGCTCTTGAACAGGTACGGGTTTTTGCGGCGCAACAGGTCTTGCAGTCTCAACTTGTTAAGCGATTCCAGCCGTTTGTCGTGGAACGCCCCTATGTTGGCTTCCACGTAGGCGGTTATCTGCTCGTCGCTAACCGGGTTCATACCGCCAGCCGTTCTTGCCGCTCCAGTGCCGCCTGCAACTTCTCAAAGTATGGCGCATATAACTCGATGCCTATGGCATTCCGCCTCATCGCCAGCGCCGCGAATACGGCGGTGCCGGAACCGGCAAACGGATCCAGAACCACGTCGCCGGGGTCGGTGAAAAGCTCGATAAACCACTCAGGCAGCCAGTAGGGGAATACCGCGCTGTGCTGCCGGTTGCCGCACTCGGTGGCGCCGTGCAGCACGTTGGTGGGATATACCATATCGCGGCCCAGCCAGTTTTCGACTTTCTTGCCAAAGCCGCTGCCCACTTTGGATTCGTCGCGCACCCGATCCGTGTCACTGAGGTTGCGCATCCGGTTATCGTACCAGTCGCCCACAGGCACCATCACGGATTCCTGATTCATCTTGAACTTGCGTTGCTTGTTGAACTGTAACAGACGCTCCCAAGCATCGCGGAAGCGGTTGGGCCACTTGCCGGGGTAGCAGTTTTTCTTGTGCCAGACAAATTCCTCAGTCCAGAGCCAGCCGCGCTTGCGCATTTCCAGCACTATCTCGATGACGCAGGTATGCCGCTCGCCGTTGACCGCCGGTTCCTTGATGTTGAGAATGAACGTGCCAGTGGGTTTGAGCACGCGCTGCAGTTCGTCTGCGACGGACATAAACCACGCGGCGTAGTCATCGGGTTTGATTCCACCGTAGCTGGCCGCCCGCTGATTGGCGTAGGGCGGCGAGGTGACTATCAGGTCAACCGATCCTGATTCGACCGATTTCAGTTGCTCCCGGTTGTCGCCGAATAGTAGCCTTGCCTGTGCTGTCAGTTTCTCGTTCATTCCTAGAACACCAAATGCAACCTGATGTAACCATCTTTCCATGGGAGATTAGCGAGCCAAGCCAGCAATTCGTCTCGCGCTGCGGCCCCGAAGTTTTTGTCGCAGCACCAGTTTTCGGCTCGTTCCATCAGCCCATATCGGTGAACTACCAGTATACCTGCGCCGTCCATAGCACCGCACAAATAGCCGCTTCCTTCACTGTCGCCTTCGTCGCTGTTTTCAGTGTCCAAGTCGTCATCGAAGTCACCAATGTTTGGATCTGACACCAGTTCCCGAAAAAAGTCCGGTATGGGTTGCGGAGGATCGTGGCAGTAATCAATGCTGACCACGCCGACGCTCAATCCCATCGCTCCTCCTCCTATGGATAGCGATTACGTTGCAAAGCAGAGTAGCGCGGACTGTGCTTGCCGCGCTACTCCCAACTGTCAGCAAATTTCCCGGTATTCTCGCAAAGGCAGGAATGCCGGGCAGCGGGCGTTACTCCCCCACCTCCACAACCATCTCCACCTCCACCGGCGCCCTTAGCGGCAGGCCCACCATGCCCACGGCGGAGCGGGCGTGGCGGCCCTGGTCGCCGTAGAGGCTTACCAAGAGGTCCGAGGCGCCGTTGCCCACGGCGAAATGGCGCTCGTATTCCGGGTCGGCGTTGACCATCACCAACAGCTTTACCACTCGCTTCACGCTGTCCAGGCTGCCGGTTTCGGCCTTGACCGCGGCCAGGCAGTTGAGCATACACTGGCGGGCCGACTCGTAGCCTTGCTCTTCGGTGACTTCGCGGCCCACCTTTCCGGGGTGCAAGATGGAGCCGTCGGGCAGGCGAGGGATATGCCCGGCCACGAACAGCAAATTGCCGGTGCGCACCGCAGGCACGAAGTTGGCTACCGGCGCATTGGGTTCGCTAAGCGAAAGACCCATCTCGCGCAGCTTGTCTTCTGCAGACATTTGCATCCTCCTTGACTGTCTTCACCACCGGCGCGTGGGGTCGGTGGGAAGCTCTTCGCCGTTATTCACCCCAGAGGACACAGAGAACACGGAGGGACTGTGTATGCCAATCTCCGTGTTCTCCATGATTCTAGCAAGGCTAACCGGGCAGGCGGACGATGGCCTCGACTTCGACGACCAGTTCGGGGCGCACCAAGCAGGATACGCCGACGGTGGAGCTGGCGGGCGGATTGGCGGGCCAAGTTTCGAGGCGCACTTTGGCGTAGTCGGCATAGTCGTCCATGTTGGTGAGGAAGCAGGTAATCTTGGCGACGTCTTCCATGCGGCCGCCGGCGGCTTCGATGACGCCGCGGATGTTGGCCATCACCTGGCGGGACTGGGCTTCGCAGCCCTCGGCCGCGTTGCCGTCGGCGTCCACGCCCACGTGTCCCGACACGAATAGCAGGTCGCCGACCCGCACGCCAGGGGAGAGGTTGGGGTTGGGGGCCACGCCGGGGGGGATTACGGGTTGTCGTTCTGGCATGACGGTCTCCTTTTCATCTTGAATCGGCTCGGGGATTGCCAAAAAGCGCAGAGACTCTGATTTCTCTGCGCTCCGGCGTTTCTCTTTATACAGGCGAAAAGGGTCATCGGGAGGCGACGGCGCTGGAGCGCTCGCGGTGGACCGATATGCAGCCGCGGACGCCCTCCAGCTTGGCGAAGAGCTTGCCCAACTGCTCCATGCCGGTGGTGAAGACGGTCAGGGTCATACTCACCTTACCGTCCTGGTATTCGCCGGTGTTCACCGAAGCGATGTTGACTCCCTCTTCCGACACGTTGCGGGTCAGGTCGTTCAGCAGGCCAACGCGGTCGTAGGCGACCATTGTGATCCGCACCGGGTATAGTTCCTTCGCCTTGCCCCAGTCCACGGAGATAAACCTTTCCGGTTCGTCTTCCTGACTGATGTTGGGGCAGTCCCGCTTGTGCACCGTAACGCCCCGGGAACGGGTGACAAAGCCCAAAATCTCGTCGCCGGGGATGGGGTTGCAGCACGGGGCAATCCGGGTGAGCATATCGCCCACGCCCTGAACCTTAATTCCCGAAGTGGGGCTGGACAGAGGCAGGTCTGTCCGCTTCCGCGCCAGAGGATGCTCCGGCTCCTGGCGGGCCTCGACCAGCTTCTGCGCCAACTGGGGTTCGGCCACACCGCCCGAGCCGAGGTTCGCCAGCAGTTCGTCTATGGTGTCGTGCTTGAACAGTGCCAGGACTTCGCTGTCATCAAATTTCTGGTTGAGGCGGCGCATCTCGCGGCGGAGTATTTCCCGTCCCCGCCGGATGTTGGTATCGCGCTTCTGACGGTTGAACCACTGGCGGACGCTCTGGCGAGCACCAGCGGAGCGGATGTAGCCGCGATTGGGGTTGAGCCAGTCGAGGCTGGGGCCGCGGTCTGACTTGGTGCTCATTATTTCCACGGTGTCGCCATTCTGCAACGGCGTATCCAGCGACACCAGCTTGCCGTTGACCTTGGCTCCAACACAGCGGTGGCCCAGCTCGGTGTGAATTTTGTAGGCGAAGTCCACCGGAGTGGAGCCGGCGGTAAGCTCGACGATACGCCCCTTGGGGGTGTAGACGAAAACCTGATCGCGCAGGATGTCCTGCTTCACGGACTCGATGAACTCAGCGGTGCTGGTCACATCGCGTTGCCAATCCAGCAACTGCCGCAGCTCACTCATCTTCTCTTCAAAGTTTATGTCGCTGGTCTTGCCTTCCTTATAGCGCCAGTGGGCCGCCACTCCATACTCGGATACCTGGTGCATATCCACGGTCTTTATCTGCACTTCCAGGTGGGTGCCGCCTTTGCAGACCACAGTAGTGTGGAGGGCCTGATAGCCGTTTTCCTTGGCGTTGGCGATGTAATCGTCAATCTGGCCCGGGATGGGATGCCAGAGCTGGTGGACTGCGCCCAGAACCCGGTAACAGTCAATTTCATTTTCCACCAGCACACGCATGGCAAAGAGGTCATAGATGTCGCTCAGTTGCTTGCCTTGCGCTTCGTATTTCTGAATCTTGCGGTAGGTGCTGTAGATATTCTTGGGGCGCCCTGAAACGTCGGCCTTTATCCCCGACGCTTCCAAATGGCCGCGCAACTGTTCCGACACTTGGAAAACGTATTCCTCCCGTTCAGCGCGCCGCGACGCGAGCATTCGGGAGATTTCTCGGTACTTGTCTATATCCAAGTGGCGAAAGGCTAGGTCGTCCAACTGCCACTTGATTTCCCAGATGCCAAGCCGATGAGCCAGGGGGGAATAAATATCCAGCGTTTCTTGGGCGATGCGGCGCTGTTTATTCGGCGGCAGGGCATCCAGCGTTTTCATATTATGCAGCCGGTCGGCCAGCTTGATAAGCACGACTCGGATGTCCTCGGCCATGGCCACCAGCATTTTGCGCAGGCTTTCGGCATAAAGGCTGTCTGGGTCATCGGCGCCTTTGGACATGGCGCCGAGCGGGTTATGGATGCGGCTGTCCAATCGGGTGAGCTTGGTAACGCCGTCCACCAGCTTGGCTATTTCCGGCCCAAAGCGTACGCCAAGCTCGTCCAGCGTCACTTCACAATCTTCAACAACGTCGTGAAGCAGAGAGGCTGCGATAGTCTCTTCATCCAGACGAAGATCGCAAAGGTAGAGAGCGATTTCCACCGGGTGCGCGATGTAGGGTTCGCCGGACTTGCGCAACTGCCCGTCGTGGCAGCGGTCAGCGTAGTGGTAGGCGTCCTGGATGAGCCTGGTGGCGTTATCCGGCAGGTAGGCGGACACCCCTTCCAAGAGTTCGCTTATTCGGTCCTTAGCAGCTACCCCAAGGTCTATACCCCCGTGCGCTGAGTTCAACCGAAGATTGCCTCGGGAAAAAGAACGCCCTTGATGTCCATCTCAGCCTTTTCCTGGGTCCTATCAAGGAGGCAAACGTGTAAGAGGTAGACGCGATTTTAACCCCTTTGACGCCAAAATACCATCCAGATAGGCGTTGATAGGGGTGTGCAAAATCTTGGGTTGAAGATTGCTGGTGACGAATTCAATCAGTATAGCAGCGGTTTCAGGAACGGCGGGGGGAGTGTTGCGGGCTGCCGTTCAACTGTTGGGCGAGCCGGTAAAGGGATAGGGAATTGCCCTACGGACTAGAGCGGGGCTAAGCAGCAATGATGTTGGGGAATGAGCGGCGAACCGGCATGACAAGCCGTGTCTCGCCGCGCCGGAAGGAAATGGCGGGCCGGTTTCAGCCAGGCGGCCAGCAACTCCGGCGCCGGTTGTCACAGGGCGGCGCAGTCCGGTTGCTTCACCGCGGCCAGGGCGATGGCCTGGGACATCAGCATCTGAAACATGGCGTGCATCCGCACCTTGGCTAAACCGAAGTAACGGTGCCGCTCCAGGCGGCCCGGATACTTCCATTGGCTGAACATCCGCTCGACGCTCCACCGTTTGGCGTACTTTTCCCGCCACTGCGGACTGCCCCGGCGGATGCGTCCGCCGAAGAGCCGGATGTCCTGCTTCGGGTCCTCCCAGCCCCAGTCGCCGCAGGCGGCGTAGCCGCGGACCTGTCCCTGGCGGCGGCAGCCCTCCGGCGGGCAGCGGTACAGGTGTTGCCCGCTTTCCGGGTCGGTGCGGACGTACATCATCTCCTGTCCGCCCAGACAGACGGGGACGCCATCGGTGGTGTAGATGCCGCCGTGAAGTTGACCATTGGAGGGCTTGCGCTTGTGTATCACCGGGGCGGCTCCCCTGCGGTGGACGTATTCGTTATTGGAGCGGGAATCGTAACCCCGGTCAGCCATGACCGCCGAACCCGGCCCCAGGCTAAACCATCCGTTTTGCGATTCGGCCTTTTCCAGCAGGGGCTGTAGTAGCGGGGAATCGTTCCGGCTGGCGGTGGTCGCCGTCATGGTAATGGGCAAGTTAAAGTTGGCGTCGGCAACGGCGTGGACCTTATAGCCGAAGACCCATTCCTCGCCGGATTCGTCTTGGGCGCTGTGCTTCCTGGTCCACGAGGCTTCGGGGTCTGCGGGGCCGCCGGGGTTGCGCCTGCTGGACTTGCGGCTGGGGTTGGCCCAGGCCGGGATGGTGGTGGAGTCCGCGGCTATATCCTGACCGAAGCCGGGCAAAAGCTCCGCCAACCGGCGGGTGAGGTTGCCGAAGCAGGCTTCCACCTGCGCCACGCACTCCAGTGCGAGGAACTGGAACACCCGGCAGAAGGTGGTGCGGTGAGGCAGACGGCTGGTAAACCCGCAGACGGAGCGGAGGGCCGGGTCATTCTGGAGGCGCCGCACCAAGGCGGAGACATTGGGGACGCCCAGGGCGTAGGCGGCGAGATGGGCGCGCAGGATGGGGCGGCGGGGGAAGGGCTTGCGTCCGGTGGAGTGGCGGCCCTTTAGCCCGGACAGGATGCCGTCTAAGTCAATCCGATCCAGTTGGAAACGCAACTCCGCCAGATCGGGAAAAGGCGGCGGGCACGGACTCTTGACAAAAGGGCAATTTGTTGTACTATTGTTGAAGACCACAGGAACCTGACTTCCTCAAGTGGTTTAGAAACCGCGCGGAGCTGCTAACTCCTGTGCGGTTTCGCTTTTTATGAATGCAGAACTATTGTACCAATAATTTGCTGCGAAAGCAACCGGAAACGGCGAAAATCAGGGATGCTCAACCCGGAATTGTCAAAGAGGCAGGCGATTTCGCCTGCCTCTTTGTTTTGGGAATTACCGGGTTAACACACAACGCAGAATAAACCTGCGAAGCGCGGATTTGACATATACCGCCAAGAGATATACTCTGATTTTCGCTCAAACTGAGGCCCCACTTGTCTGGGGGGGGGGACACAGACCAGAATGGCTGTTGGGTAGTTTGCGATATAATTCCCATATAATTCCCTGTCAGAGGGTAACGCTGTGTTGAACCGTGTCCTGTACGCCGACGACTGCCTGAATGTCCTGAATGACGAACTGGCCCTGCCGACGGATTCGGTAGACCTGATTTACCTCGACCCGCCCTTCAACTCCAAGAGCATCTATAATCTGCCCTTCAAAGGCAAGGACAAGGATGCCCGCCCGGTAGAGGCGTTCAAGGATACTTGGACTTGGGGCAGCAAAGAGGACGCCCTGCTGTCGAAACTGTCGAAAGGTCCCCAGACCAGGCTGCTGGCGGATATTGTAAAGATAGCCCGTCAAATTGACATAAGCGGGGGGGGGGTAAGAACTCCAAGTCCAGGCTGGACGCCTATCTGCTGAATATGGCTATCCGCTTGCTGGAAATGCGCCGGGTGCTGAAGCCGACAGGCAGCATCTACCTGCACTGCGACCTCACCGCCAGTCATTACCTCAAATCCGTGATGGACGCTATCTTCGGCAAACAGAATTTCCGTAACGAGATAATTTGGCGGATTGGATGGGTGTCAGGCTTTAAGACACAGAAACGCGGCTGGATTCGGAACCACGACACACTGTTGTATTACGTGCGTTCCCCGGCAGCTATCAAGGAATTTAACAAAGAGTATCTGCCTTACCCCGATGGGTATGTCCGGCGTGATGGGCAATTGCCTACAGGGAAGGGTATACCTATCGAAGACACGTGGAATTGCTCCAACGGCGATATACTTGATTCGATAATGATTAAAAGTCTTTCAAGAGAGAAGCTAGGCTACCCGACGCAGAAGCCGTTGGCCCTATTGGAGCGCATCATCAAGGCGTCATCGCCGCCTGACGGACTGGTGTTGGACCCGTTCTGCGGCTGCGGCACGGCGGTGCACGCCGCCGAGAAGCTGGGGCGCCGCTGGATAGGCGTGGACATTTCTGCCTTCGCCACCGGGTTGGTGCGAAAGCGGATACTCAACAACTTTCCAACCTTGACCACCGATGACGTGATAGTGCACAAGGTTCCGGTGAGCATAGATGAAGCCGAGGAACTGGCGGATCGGGACAAGTTCGAGTTTGAGAAGTGGGTCTGCGGCGAGATAGGAGCCGAGGGTATGTTCCATTCGCCGGGAACGAGAGGCCCGGACGGAGGAGTGGACGGTGTGCTGAAGTTCTATCCCATCCGGTTCGATGGAAAGGTGAAGGAGGGAAAGGTGAAGGCGGAACTCGCCATAGTCCAAGTCAAAGGCGGCCGTGTAACGGTAGACGCGGTGAAAGCCCTCAAAACCACCGTAGACAACTACAAGGCTACCGCTGGGGTGATGGTCTGTTTCGGCAAGTATATGCCGACCGTGGAGAAACATCGGTACAAGTGTAGGTTCAAGGACTCCTTGGGAAAATACCCGGTGATACAGGGGTTCAGCATAGAGAGCCTGCTTAATGGCGAGCGTCTGCATTTGCCCACATACAGCCAAAGGCGATACGCCCAAGAACCCAGCGCGCAACCTGAACTTACAGCATAGGGCGCGTAAAGATGGCGCACAAGAAGAAGGAGCGGGGCGCCTGCCCAAGTATCTATTGCCGGAATTGAAGCCGCGCCCCGGCGGAGCGGAGATTACGCCGGATGCCCAATTATTACCCCTGCCGTGCGCCCTGCCCGATTACGCAAACCGCCGCGGTATGACGTGATTCGTCCTCCACTTTTCTCCGCCCTGAGTTTTGCACACCCCTAGCGTTGAGAAAATTGCGAAACTACTCCGGCCTGTCTCTTTTATTTCTGAAGGCGCCGGCTCCGGCGGCAGGGGGGTGTTACCGGCCGGGGGCGTCCCAGCGGAGTATTTCGAGGTAGCCGCCGGGTTCGGCCCAGGGGAGCAGGGCGCGGAGAAATTCGCGGACGCCGGGGGGTTGGCCCCGCTCGCGGCAGCCCCGGAGGTACCGGCGCAGGTTCATATAGGTGTTGAGCCGGACGCCGGTTTCGGCGATGCGCTGGGCGAGGTGTTTGGGGCCGTCCGTTACCGGGTCGAAGGGCGGGGGTTCTTGATGGCTGGCAACGGCGGCGTCCCACTCTTCGCAATAGTCTTCGGCGAGGCGGCGGAGGCGGGCTACTTCGAGTTCGGGGGCGAACTTGCGGCAGAGGGCGTTGACGCGGCGGCGGAGTTGGGAGAGGGACATTGCGGCACTTCCTGAGATTGAGTTAGGGGCAAGATTTTTGTTTGTCCGGCCATTTCCGGCCATACCCGGCCATTTGCGGTGTTGGCGGTGACGCTTCCTGAGATTGGGTTAGGGGCAAGATTTTTGTTTTTCCCGGCCAGTTTTTCGATGTTGGCGGCGGCGCTTCCTGAGATTGGGTTAGGGGCGGGATTTTGTTTTTGCGGCCATTTTTGCGATGTTCGCTGTGGCACTTCCTGAGATTGAGTTAGGGCGGGATTTTGGTTTTCCGGCCATTTTGCGATGTTCGTCTTTGGTCATCCCCGGGGCCAGGGTGCGGCCACGGGGAGCCTGGGGCGAGTTGGGCCAGACAGTAATAATGGTAGGGAGGCGCTTTCGGGGTTGGCAAGGGGGCGGTGTCAGGGGTTATTTACGCAGACGGGCAGGATTTTCAGGAGTGAGGGAGAGAGCCGGGCCGGTTTCGCAATTTTCTTGGGCGTTATACCTAGTCTTTCGATGCTCTTCCACCAGTGTGCCGCTCAGATTGAATTGCGCCATAAAGGTGATTAGCCTATTACAAAAAGCGGAGAAATGATAAAAAGCGTTCTGGTTAAGAAATCGGCGCTCCAGCGGGCCATCCTGAGATAGCCGAAGGAAAGTTGTATATGATGGGTGGCGCATGGGACCGTCTCCATACCAGAGACATCGAGGCGCCAGTGTCCTTCTCTATCGTAACTGGCGTACTTGTGCCTTGGGCTTTGACTAATGAGACTCACCAACTGCAAATCAGGATAGAGGACGAAGACGGCAATTCAATCCACCCCGACAGCTATGCCACCCTCAACATGGGGCGTCCGGTTACTGCCGCCAAGGGGCAATGCTTCCGTGCTATGACTGTCCTGAGCCTGCAACTGACTCTGCCTCGCTTCGGCGCCTACCGAGTAATCGCTTCGGTTGCGGGGCAGAGCGAAAAGCGATCTACATTCTACGCTGTGGACGCTGGGCAGGTTTCCGCCTACGCTGTGGACGCTGGGCAGGTTTCCGCTACACCCGCCGGATAGCCTGGATGCGCGGCTGCCCGCCCTGGCGCCACCACCCGTCACACCGGCAGGGGGGTCTCGGTGGCGCTTTCGGGCAGACCGACCTCGAAAGCGTTGATGTTGAAGGCGAGGCAGGAGTAGTAGCCCATCAGGGTGGTCAACTCGACCAGGCCTCGGGTGCCGAACTGGTGCATAGCGGCGTTGAAAGTTCCCTCGCTGACCCGGTGGGTGCGGAAAAACTCGCGCCCGTAGTTGATTACCGCTGATTCGGCGTCCGATAACCCGTTTAGCTGCTTCTTGTCGCGCAGGTTGTCCACCAGAACGTCGCTCAGGCCGGACTGCCGACCCATGGCAGCGTGGGCGTTCCAGATGAACTGGCAGTCCATTTCCCGCGCCGCCACCAGCATCCCCAGCTCGCGGATGTTGGCTGGGAGACTGGATTCGTCGCCCCGCAGATAGGCCCGCAGATGCTCACCGCGCTTGATTAGCTCCGGCACGTGCAACATAACCGAGAGGGGCCCGGTTTCGGGTACGCCGCCCCGCCCGGCTACGTATTCGTCAAAGGCTTCCACTTGTTCCTCCGGCACGGTGCTCCGGCTGGCGGTAGGTATTCTAGCCACTTTGCGCCTCCTTCAATTTTGGGGAAGTATCGAATTCCCGAATAGAAATGGCTCGCCGCTTCTGGTAATCAAATAGCTCGCCGCTTCTGGTAACCAGATGGAGTATAATACCCAGATTAGAAGATTGGGATTTTAACCCTTGGGCTGGCTCCGCCGAGGTTGTTTTATGCCCTTCGCATTGTGAATCAAAATGCCAGAAACAAGTACCTGATATTCGGGGCTTTGGCGATCGGGCTTTTCGCCTCGGTCGTTGACCACGGCAGCGTCATCGTGGCGCTGCCTTCCGTTGCCGAACACCTGTATATCGATCTGCCCAGCGTTCAGTGGGTGGTCATCGGGTTCGCGCTGACCATCAGCGCCCTGTTGCTACCCATGGGGAGGCTGGCCGATATGATCGGCCAGAAGCGTGTCTATATCCTCGGCAGCATCATCCTGGTGGCCGGCGCGGCCGGCGCCGGGCTGGCCCCCAACCTGGCGCTGCTGCTGCTGGCCCGCATCCTGCAAGGCGTCGGCGCGGCGATGACACAAGGCACCGGCATGGCGATTATGACCTCAGTGTTCCCATCTCAGGAGCGGGGGCGGGCCATCGGACTGCTGATGACCACCGTGGGCGTGGGCGCGGTGGCCGGGCCGGCTATCGGCGGATTCGTCGTTGACTTCATACACTGGCGGGCAGTGTTCTTCCTCAACATACCGCTGGGACTTCTGGGGGTGGCCGCCACGCTGTTCGTGCTGCACCGCTGGGAGTCGGAACGGGCGCCCCGGGGCAGCAGCTTCGACTGGACCGGGGCTGTTCTCTCCACCGGCGTGCTGGTGGCGTTGCTGCTGGGCCTGACCCTAGCGGTCAACCGGGGCTGGATGTCGGCCCCGATACTGGCGGCATTCGTGTTGTCGGCTGGTATGTTCGCCGCCTTCATCTGGTGGGAACTTCGCACTGACAATCCAATGTTCAATCTGCGCTTTTTCCGGGAACGCATATTTTCCTTCGGAGTGTCGGCGGCTTTCCTGACATTTCTGGGACAGTCGTCGGTGCTCTTCCTGATGCCTTTCTACCTGCAAAACGTGCTGGGACACAGCCCGAAAGTCGCCGGACTGGTAGTCATGCCCGGCGCCTTGTGCATGGCAATCATGGGGTCGGTTAGCGGCACGCTGTCCGACAAGTTCGGCTGGCGCTGGTTCACTGTAGGCGGGATGATATGTTCGACACTGGGGCTGGTGATATTAAGCCGGGTAACCAACACTTCGCAGCTTTGGGAAGTGATTCCCGGCCTGATACTGGTCAACTGTGGCATGGGAACGTTCTATTCCGCCAACTCCAGCTCAGTGCTGAGCGCGGTGGAGCGCGACAGCTATGGCGTAGTGTCGGGGTTCCTCAACCTGGTGCGGAACTCAGCCAACGTGATAAGCCTGGCCATCGCCACCACCATCGTGACGGTGACCATGGGTTCGCTGGGGTTCGAGCCGAGCCTGGAGGCAGTGCGCAACGACACTGTGGAGGGGGTGCGCGGGGCGTTCACCGTGGGGATGCGCTACGCCTTCTACGTACTGGTTGCGATGGTGATCGCTTCGATGACCGTATCTTTCCTGCAAGGCCGGCCCAAGACCGCGCCGCGCCTGGAACAGCCAATCCCGCAGCCGGGGGACTGACCGGAAGGAACAGTGGCCCGGAGAGTTCGCCGCGCCGGGGATTGGCCGGCCAGCATTCTTGTGTTGATAACGTTTTTGCAGCGTTCTTGTACTGTAGCGTTCTTGTACTGATGCGGGAACCGGGCAACCCTTGCGGTTGCCCCTGCCAGCTGCGGAACGTTCAGCAGGGGCAACCCCTCCGGTTTAGGCCGGGGTAAGGGCAAGCTATGGTAAACGCCCTGGTTTACGGTGGATGCCCTTATTACTGGAAAGCGTATATCGCAGAGTCCGCACCGCCCTGCTCCCCGGTCGTCAATTGCATCAATGTCTGCCAGGGGAGAATTGAGCGGGAGACTGAGCATATATGCCCCCTAGTCGCGAAGCAGGGGGGCGACCTCTTGGATGAAACGCTCGGCGGCCCTTGACTCGGGGTCGGCGGGGTCCAGTGACACGCCCCGGATGATGAACTTGTCGATTCCCAGATCAATCAACTCCCCCAGACGGTCGGCGCAGTAGGTGGGAGGCCCGAATATCCCGAAGTCCCTGGCGAAATCCGCGGTCACAGCCTCATCTTGGGGAGAACCGGCCAGGCCGTGATGTTGCATATCGTAAGCATCGTGGATGCTCCGCATGACCTGCCGCTGCTCCGGCGACGCCGGGCCAACCACGCTCCCGTACATAGCGGAGAACCGGGCGAATAGCGAGACTTGAAAGGTGCCGATTCGCGCCGCCTCTTGGGGGTCATCGTGCACCACCAGCGGCACGTAGGCCCCGAAGGGAATATCTGGCGGGAGGCCGGCTTCAGCACGGGTAGCCCGGGCGACCTCCATCCCCCACCGGATGCGTTCCGCGTCTGCGCCAACGTTGAGCGTAACCCGGTCGGCGTGGCGGGCGGCGGCGGCAATGACCTTGGGGCCGGTGGCTGCCACGTCCACTGGCACCTTGGGCGGACGCGCGCTGTCTATCCAGAATATAAGGCTGGAATCCCGGTAATCCGCAAGGCCGACGGAGTTGATGTCTCCCCCGGCCTCGAAGGAGACGTCCTCGCCCCGCAAGTATGCCTGAAGCCTCATAAGGTAGTCCTCAAATTTCGGGACGGAGTCAGGCGCGCGGCCCAGATGGGCCAAGGCCGAGTCTCCCCTGCCGATGCCCAGGTATGCCCTCCCTCCGCTCTCCACCTGCACCGTGGCTATGGCCGACGCCGTGACGGCAGGATGGCGGGTAAAGGAATTGGTAACGCCGGTTCCCAGCTTGATGGTGGATGTGGCATGAGCGGCCAGGGCCAATGCCACGTAGGTGTCGCCGTAGCGGTTTTGAGAATCAACATAGACGATGCCGTCGTATCCGATTTCCTCGGCGCGGACTGCCTGGCGCACGGCGTTGAAATCTTGAGAATTGGGACCCCCCGGAAAGGGACGGCCCATTGCCCAAAATTCGATGGACATAAGAACCTCCTGATATCGCTGTTCGCATTCCTATGGGCGATAAGCATAGCATACCGCCAGCGTGGGTCTTACCACCAACGGCAGGGCGTTGCCCCAGCGAACTTCGGCGTCACTCCCATGCAATAGCATCATTCTACCGGCAGCGATGCGGCCACCGGCAACAACGGGCCACCGGCAGCGACGCGGGCCAGACTCCGTTCTTTAGGCCTGTATGCCCTTGCCGGCGATTCCCCACGCACTCCCCGGTTTGGCCCTGCCCCATCATTCGCCCTGCGCCATCATTCGCCCTGCACCACCATTCTATGATGCCCTGCGGTATAACACCTTGGGCCCCCTTTCCCTCCAGCGGAAGGGGGGGGTGAACAAGCAGCCGTGGGGCGTCACGTCTGGCGGTAGCGGTTGACGATAGGCAGGCGACGGTCGCGGCCGAAGGCGCGGGGGGTGATTTTCACGCCCGGCGGGGCTTGGCGGCGCTTGTATTCGTTGCGGTCAACAGCAGTGACGACCTGGCGCACCACCGCCGGGTCCCGCCCCTGCGCCACCATCTCCGCGTAGCTGCAATCTTCCTCGACGTAGGCTTGTATCACCGGGTCGAGTATGTCGTAGGGGGGCAGGCTGTCTTCGTCCAACTGGCCCTCGCGCAGTTCAGCGCTGGGCGGCTTGTCTATGATGGCCTGCGGGATGACTTCTTTGCTGGGAACGCCCTCGCTCTGGGAAAGAGGGAATTTGTGGCCGTGGGCGTTACGCCAGCGGCTCAGAGCGTAAACCGTCATCTTGTAGACGTCTTTTAGGACGGCGAAACCGCCGGCCATGTCGCCGTACAACGTGGCGTAGCCCATGGCCATCTCCGACTTGTTGCCGGTGGTCAGCACGATCCAGCCGAACTTGTTGGAAACGGTCATCAGCACGTTGCCCCGGATGCGGGCCTGCACGTTCTCCTCGGCCACGTTGGGCGTCATTTGGGCGAAACGCTCTTCCAGCATCTCAGCAAAAGCCCTGTGGGCGGGTTCGATGGGGATTTCCCAGAACTCGATGCCCAGGTTGCGCGCCAACTCTGCCGAGTCCTCAATGCTGCCCCTCGACGAGTAGCGGGAGGGCATAGTGATGCCCAGCACGTTCTCCGGCCCCAGGGCATCGGCAGCAATCACGGCGGTCAGGGCAGAGTCTATGCCGCCGGACAGCCCGACGATGGCCTTGCTGAATCCGGTCTTGCGCAGGTAGTCACGGGTTCCCATCACCAAGGCGCAGTATATTTCCTCGATTTCCGATACTTCGCCGCGATGCTGAGCAGCAGGCAGAGGCCGGCGCTCAGGGGAAGGCTCCCACCCCAACCTTCCCCTTGCGGAAGAAGGAATTTTTACCCTTTTCGGAGAGCCTACGGCAGCCAATGCGTCCTCGTAATCGTCGCCGGGGCCGGAAGATGGGAGCGGAGGGACGGCGTCAACGTCTATGTCGGCAAGAATCATTGCCTCGCGGAAGGCCGGGCCGCGCGCGACAACCCGCCCGCCGGGGTCGCAGATTACGCTGTTGCCGTCGAAAACGAGTTCATCCTGTCCGCCGACGGTGTTCAGGTAGGCCACAAACAGCCCATGGCCGGCGGCGCGGCTGCCCACGATGCTATCGCGCCGGTAGGCGCTCTTGCCAGCATGGAAGGGCGAGGCGTTTATGTTGACAATCAGCTCCGCTCCGGCCTGCCGCTGCACTGCGGACGGGCCGATTTCGTACCAGATGTCTTCGCAAACATTGACGCCGATACGGACGCCGCCCAATTCATAGACCGGGCAGACACTACCCTTGGCGAAATAACGTTCTTCGTCGAAAACTCCGTAGTTGGGCAGAAAAATCTTGTCGTAGGTGTCTATCAGCCGCCCGTCGTATCCGATGGCGGCGCTGTTATAGATAGATGCGGGGGCAATGCCAGACTCGCGGGGTTGGGCATAGCCCAGCACCACGGCGATGCCACCAGACTCAGCAACCACCCGTTCCATCGCGCCAACATTGTCCTGGAGAAAGGACTTCTTGAATAGCAAATCTTCCGGGGGGTAGCCGGTGGTGGCAAGCTCCGGGAAGGCCACCAAGTCGGCCCCGGACTCGCGGGCCAGATGCAGATATTCCACCATCCGGGCGGTGTTGCCGGGGATGTCTCCCACCGTGAGGTTGAGCTGCGCCAGCGCCAGGCGAAACTTGCGGGCCATGTCATCCCGTCATTCCCGTGAGAGCGGGAATCTTTTTGGGCATAGTATAACATTCCTATTCGCCATCCCTGCCTATCCGCCATCCCTGCGAAACGCCCTTAGATGCGCTCGCGCCGGAGTGAAGCTGGCGGCGACTGCCGGAAAGCCCTGAATTCCAGCTTTCCCGGAATGACGAAGGCGTGAAGGAATGACGGGGATATGCAGTGTTAAACTACGCCAGATTCGGGTTATGGGAACCGGGCGGGAGACGATGCTGAGCGGAGCCGGAGTTCGGAGGCGACTGGCGGAATCGCTCCCCATTTATTATGGGTGGGTGATTTTCGCCCTTGCCAACCTGCCCAGCTTCGGAGCCAGGCCGGTGGCGTCGGTAGCTGTGTTGTCGGTTTTCGTGATTCCGATGACCGGCGAGTTCGGCTGGTCGCGCGGCCTGTTCTCCGGCGCGGTGAGCCTGGGCGCAGTCTGCGGGCTGATAATGTCTCCCTTCGCCGGGCGTCTGATTGACCGCTATGGCTCCGGACTCATCCTGGCCGGATGTTCGGCGGTGGTGGGGGTATGCGCTCTGGGATTAGGCACAGTAACGCAGGCCTGGTCTTTCTACGCCATATACGTGCCGGGCCGGGCGGTCTTCTCCAGCCCGCTGGAGCTGGGAACGACCACGGCCATCAGCAACTGGTTCATTCGCCGCCGTCCCATAGCCCTGGCGTTGTTCGGCGCGGTGCAGGGCGTTGGGCTGGGGCTGCTGCCGCTGGCAGCGGCTATGTTGATAGACGGCTTCGGCTGGAAATCGGCCTGGATGGCGCTGGGAGTGTTCACCGTGGCTACCGGCATTCTGCCGCCGCTGCTGCTGATGGCCCGCCGCCCCGAAGATATGGGTCTCGCGCCTGACCCGGAGCCTGCGGGGGCTTCCGAGACCGCGCCGCGAAGACGCAACGGCGCGATAGACTCAGAGGCGAGACCGGCGACTCAGTCAGCAGCCTGGCGTGACGTGGACTACACGGTGCGCCAGGCGCTGCGGACACCGGCATTCTGGATTCTGGCCTCCTTTTCCATGGTGGGATTCATGGCGCAGGCCGGGGTCAGCCTGCATCAGACGGCGCACTATGTTGACGCGGGCGTTTCCCACGGACAAGCCGCGCTGGTGGCCACTGCCTTTGCTTTGGGGCAGATTCCCGGCGGGATGGTCTGGTCGCTGGTGGGGCGGCGGGCGCCGGTGCGCGTAATGCTCGCTATTTCGGCAGTGTGGCTGGCCGGAGGCGTATTCGGCATCGGATTCACCCACCAACTGGTCTGGGGCATAGTCTTCGGGTTTGTCTTCGGCTCAGGTGTGGGCGGGCTGCACACGCTGCTGCGGCTGGCCTGGGCCGACTACTACGGGCGGGTCCACTTGGGCGCCATTCGCGGATTGACCCTGCCCGCGCAGATCGGCGGTCAAGCCATCGGGCCGGTAGTCTCCGGCTTTATGTTCGACGCCAGCGGCGGCTACCTTGCGCCTTTCGTCATCTTCGGCTCAGCGGTGGCGGTGGCGGCGCTGCTCGTGCTGGCCGCCGTACCGCCGCCGAGACGGGCCTCTGCGCCGGCGATTTCACCATAGCCCGCTCCTCAAGGCAGACGGCAAGACAGGCGGGTTAGAGCATTACGGGAGAGGGATTTACGTTTCCGGCGGAGGCGGGCGGAAAGTGGGCGTGGTGGATCCGGGCGCGGACTTTCGGCTGTGGACGGCAAACAGAGGGTCTCCGGGCGGGCTGTCCTGCGGGTTGGCGAAGACGCCCTGGATGTCCTCGAAGTTCCCTGCATCTTCCATATATGTTCCCACGAGGTCAACGCGGCCCCGGTCGGAGGACGCCCGCCAGACATACACCGCCTTGGTGGGAAACATCCGGTTGGAGAAGCTGACAATGAACATCCCACCGGGTTTGAGGACACGGTTCACCTCGCTGAAAGTGTCCACCGGATGGGTCAGGTACTGTACCGAAACCGTAATGGCAACGGCATCGAAGGAGTCATCGCCAAAGGGCAGTTCCAAGTCTCGGTTAACGTCGTGAACCACCACTTCGTCCAGGTCGGGGTTGTCTTCCATCTCTTCGCGGTTAAGGCCCAGGCCCACGAGGCGAGTCTTGGGGTGACCGGCGGGCCAGTGAGAGCGCCAACTGCTCATCAGGTCCAGAGCTACGGAATCAGGAGGCACCAGTTCGCGGAGAAGACGCCCCACCGCAGCAATGGCTCCGTCGTCAATGTGCGTCACCTTGCGGGGTTGCAAGTAGAAGACGCGGTCGTCTTCTTCGTCCATTCGCTCGAAATGCTGTGGTGAAAACTGGGGCATCGCCGCTGCCTCCTGCGGGCCTGATGGCATTTGGGCCAGCCTCGTATGGGCAAGGCAGATTTTACCACGCGGACGGCTCAACATTCCGTCCAGCCACTCCCAATTTTCCCGCCCCAACTGGGGAGAAGACCGGCAAAGGCAAAACCTTGCGTATCGGCAGCTTTGCGTCCCATAAAAGGACGCCCCCGCCCTAACCCTCTCGCGCTTCTCTCGCGCGCCTGCCTCTTTCACCTGCCTCTTTCAATGGAAAGGTGATACCAAAAGACCCACATTGGGGCAACAGGGCTAGGCAAAGGTAAAATTTCCGCTAAAATTTCCTTATTCATACAGCAAGATGCAATCCGAGGCTGGACGATACGATTAGTGTGGGGGGAGTTTATGGCTCAGCAACAGGATGTACGCCAAGGGCACCCGTATTTCATGTATGACGCCATTATGCGTCAGCCCGAAGCGATGGATGAGATGCTGGTCAAGCACGCCACCAGTGTCCAGCCGGTGGCGGCGGAGTTGGCGAAGAAACGGCGAATCTACCTGGTCGGCATCGGCACGTCGTGGCACGCCGGGCTGGTGGCCGGACACTGGTTCCGCAAGTTCTCCGGGGCCGGGCCGGTTATCGAAGTGCGCCACTCCTTCGAGTTCTGCGCCTATCCCCCGCCCCTTGACGCCGACGACGCCGTAATCGTCATCAGCCACCGGGGCACCAAAACTTACTCCTTCCTGGCCTTGGAAATGGCGAAGAGCAGCGGGGCCTACACCGTTACCGTCACCTCCACCGACCCCGGCCCGCGCATCGCCGCGGCCGATATCCAATTGCAAACGGTAGAGCAAGAACGGTCGGCGGCTTTTACCATAAGCTACACTGCGGGTCTCATGGTGATGGGTATGCTGGCAGCAGCGTTGGGCGGCTGGACCGACCAGAGTGGCGACGTTTCGCAATTGCGCGCGCGGCTGGATGAGGTTCCGGGGGCGGCGCAGCAGGTTTTAGCCCGGCAGGGAGAGATACAGCGGGCGGCGCGCCGGTTCCAGAGCCGCGAGCGGTTCATCTGCGCCGGATGGGGGCCGAATACCGCGTCGGCCTATGAGGTTGCTCTGAAAATCAAGGAAACCAGCGCCTGCGACAGTGAGGGTCTGCAAATCGAGCAATTGCTCCACGGCCCTTTCTGCTCGGTGGACGAGAAATGCCTGATGACGCTGGTAGCCCCACCGGGGCCCGGCTATGAGCGGGCGATGAACGTGGCGCGAGCCGCCAACGCGGTGGGAGCGCCGGTCTGGGGGCTGTTGCAGGAAGGCGACGTACTGCTTTCCGGCCTTTCCACCGAACAGTTCACGCTGCCGGCGGTTCCCGAACTCTGGAGCCCGCTGGTCTACGTCCTCCCGCTGCAACTGTTCACTTATTACCTTGCATTGGCCCGGGGCGCACACCCTGATCTGTTCCAGCAGAATAATCCCAAGCAAGCCGCCGCCCGCCAACACTATGAGCTTTAACGCCGGCTCCCAGGTTCCCTTCATCTCTTGGGGAAGGGAGCGTAGCCGATAGCCCTCTCCCGCTCGGGGGTGAAGGTTGGTTTGGGATGAAATCTGCCGGCCGAAGACCTCTGTGAAAATTCCGATGAACACAACAGGAGACAGAGATGGCAACAGATAAGCAGAAGGAAGTCTTGGCCGGAATCGCCGAAAGCCGGGGCTACACGCTGGAGATGCACGGCATCATGGCCGCCGCAGACCCGGCTTGGGTGGAAAAGTACAACGCCTTCATCGAGGCCACCTACACTGGCGAGCGCACTCTGGATCGCAAGACCAAGGAGCTGTTGCAGGTGGCGGTGGAGGCGGCCCTCCGCGCCGACGTAGACCAGATCCGCGCCCACGTCCGCGTAGCCCTGCGGGAAGGCGCGACCCCCGCCGAGATACTGGAAGCCCTGCAATGCGTCGCCATGCCCATGGGGGGGCTGGCCTTCCGCCGCGGCCTCCAAGCCTGGGCCGCCGAAACGGGGTTCAGCGCGCCAGAGCAACATTAAATCCAATATGCCCTGAAATCAGGCAGTCCAATTCCAGAGGGTTTATGAACGCCGACGAAGCGCGAAGGGAAGAAATAGCCAGAGCCGCACAGCGGCTAGAGGGTTTCCTGCAAACCCTGTCGCCGGAGGAAATGGCCCGTCAAAGCGCCTGTGCAGGATGGACGGTTGCCGATGTGGTGGGCCACTTGGTAGAGCGGGGTGGCCCCATACCAGACCAGATAGAGCGGGGCTTGTCTGGGGACATATCTCCCACGCCCGGTGTATCCACCGCTCCTCCGGCCAGCGAAGACCAGTTCCGGGTAGACTTGGATCATAGCGCTGTCGCCTTGCGGCAAGAGTTGGGCGATGGGCTGCTGCCAGAGTTCGCCCGGCTGAACCGCGATTTCGACCGGGTGCTGTCCCTAATTAAGCCGGACGATTGGGATAAACTCTGTTACCACCGGCTCCACCCGGAAACGGTGCGGTCTAAGGTAGACATCCGCATTGCCGAACTGGCGATGCACGAGTGGGACATTCACTGGGCTTTTGACCGTAACGCCGTCTTGGCTGAGGATAGTCTGCCAGGGCTAGTGAGCGCGTCGGGCCGGGCGGTGCGCCGCGCCTTTCGGCCTGACCAGGCGCGGATACTCCCAGTTCGCTACCGCTTCCAGATCAGCGGTCCGGAAATGTCGGCTGTGGACTTGACGCTGGCGGCTTCCGGGGGCGGCTTCGAGCTTAACCCGCCCCGCTTCCCGGGGCGGGAACCCGGCCCGCAACCCGACGTCGTATTCCGTTGCTCGGCGGCGACCTACGCGATGGTGATTTTTGGGCGGCGAAAGCTGTCCTCCGCCATTGATAATGGCCTAGTGACGGCAGACGGCGACGCCGGATTGATCAACGCATTCATTGACTCTTTCGTGGGTGGCTGACAAATTTATTCAACGTATATCGTAAAGAGGCCATAGAGAAGTATTAAGGAAACAAGAAAATCCCTGCGGCCTCTTCATTTTCCGCGTTGAATTAGACCCCGGTCACTTCTGCCAGTTGACTCGATTGCTGAGGGAGCCGATTTCGCTGATTTCGATTTCGCAGAGGTCGCCATCCTTCATATTCTCGGTGGCGCCTTCGGTGCCCATCCACAGCACGTCGCCGGGAACCAGCGTCAGGTACTTGCTCATTTCGCTGATGTAGTGGCGCACGCCGAACAGCGCCGTCGCCACGTCGTACTCGCCCACCACGCGGTCGTTGACGCGGATGATGACGTGGAGGTCATCGGGGTTCAGACCGGTGACAATCCACGGGCCCATGGGCTTGAAGGTGTCGGTGTTCTTCGCCCGCCACATCGTGCGGTCGTTGCGCTGCCAGGTTCTCTCGCTAACATCGTTGCCAATGGTATAGCCGAACACGTAGTCCAGCGCGTCGGTCTCGCTGACCGGGCCTGAAGAAGATGGGCCGCAGGTTTTGCCGATAACCACCACCAGCTCGCCCTCGTATTGCAGCTCCTCGGTGGCGTCGGCGGGAACGATGATGTCGTGGCCGTGGGGCGCCAGGGCGTTGTTTGCCCGGTAGCCAACATCCGCTTTCTTGGGCAGGTTGGGTTCCTGTCCCCTCATTTGGGCCGCCCAAGTAACGTGTTCGGGGTAGTTGATGCCGGCGGCGTAGAAGGTGGGCGGTATGACCGGCACTTCCAATTGGACTGCGCCCAGGCTGTTGGAGGCCCCGGTCCTGGCGTGTTCGCCGAAGGGGCTGCCTGAGACTTCGTGAACCATCTCACCCTCGATAATGCCGTAGGACGTTGAACTGTTGGCGGTATATCGGCACCACTTCATAAAAGCGCCTCCCTGTTTTTCTGGTTTTTCTTATGCTACTGACAGAATCGTTGGGGATTATATCGAATTTCTAGCCAGTATTATGGGTAACGGGCAACAAGCCTAGAAATTAGGCGATCTATGTCCACATAAGGGCTTGCAGTCCGGCACTGCCGAGTCCAGTCTGCTTTGCGCTGAGTATGGCTCCCGGGGTGGAGGACGGCAGAGGCGTTGATTTGTCTGGTATAACCGTTGAGCGTGGGCGGGATTCTATCGGAAACTGCTTGGAGTAGAAGACCCCGTGAGTTCGGCGCCCGCCTGGAAGCCATCCGTCCCTCTCTAGCAGGGCCATTAACTCACGGCCGGAGATGCTCATTTAGTCAACAAGTTGCCGGCCAAGGCAAACCCGGGCCTTTGGGCCATGGCAATCGGCTGGACGTTGACTTGATTCTCGGCCAGATATTCACGGATGTCGGTTAGCCGCTCCATCTCGTTCAACTGTAGATTGATAGCTTCACTCAGTTCGGCCTCGACTTGAGCCAGCGTATCGGTATGAGCCGCAGAGCCAAGTTCTTGGCATAGACCTACCCACTGTCCTTCTTCTTGACCAAATTCAACAGTGAGTACACCGCAGTAGTCTATGTCTCCCTCATCGTCCCTGTGGATAAATTGTACAAGTCCCAGCTTTGCCGGCTGATATGTCATAATCGTCTCCTGACAGAAACTGGGTATCATGGCAGAAGCATCTGAACCCTATTCTAATTCAAGGAACGCGAATATGCGATTGGCGAATATGCGATTGGAAGGAAAGGCGGCGCTGGTCACCGGCGCCAGCCGCAACATCGGCAGGGAGATTGCGCTAACCTTCGCCCGCGAGGGCGCCGACTTGGTGCTGAACACCCGCCAGAGCGCAAGGGAACTGGACGAGGTGGCGGCGCAGTGCCGCGAACTGGGGGCGCGAACTATGATGGCGGTCTGCGACGTGGGCGACGCCGGGGCGGTGCGCCGGATGGTGGCCGACGGGATAGACCAACTGGGCAAGATTGACGTGCTGGTGTCCAACGTCGCCATACGCCCCCACAAGCCGATTACGGAAGTGTCGGACGACGAATGGCAACAGGTGATAAACACCAACCTGAACTCGGCCTTCTACCTGTGCAAGGCCGTGCTCGGCTCCGAAGCGGGGCCGGGAATGCTGGAGCGGGGCAGCGGCAGCATCATCGCCCTGGGCGGGCAGTCGTCCATCACCGGGCGGCCCAACACCACCGCGGTGACCGCCGCCAAGACTGGGCTGCTGGGGCTGATACGGGCCATTGCCGCCGAGGCTGCGCCCCATAACGTCCGGGCCAATATGGTCAACCCCGGTTCGACAGACACCTCCCGCGAACACCCCGAATGGTATCCGGAGTTCCAGAGCGGCGCGACGCGCGGCTCCAATGAACACCTGCGGGATTTGCCTATGGGCCGCCAAGCCACGGTGCAGGACGTCGCCAACGCCTGCCTGTTCTTCGCCAGCGACGAGTCGGGCTACATCACCGGCGACAGCGTAAACGTGATGGGAGGCCGCTACATCGTATAACGGCTGCCGGGTATAACGGCTGCCGGGTATAACGGCTGCCGGGTATAACGGCTGCCGGGTATAACGGCTACCCGGCCTGCTCCCACGCGACGGCGGCGGCTCCCAGCAGGCCGGAGTTGTCGCCAAGGACGGAAGGCGACAAGGCGAATGCCTTGTGCAGTTCGCTCATCAGACGGTCGTGGATGCTCTGCTTGATGCGGGGCAACAGGTTAAGTTGAGTCAAACCCTCCGACACGCCGCCACCCAAAATTACCAGGTCGGGGTTGAACAGGTGAACCATGTTAGCGAGGCCAACGGCCAGCCCCTCGCAGGCGCGGGACATCACAGAGTTGGCGAAAGCGTCCCCCTGGACGGCGGCGGCTACTACTGCGCGGGCCGACATCTCTTCCGGCGCAACAGAGGACAAGGCTGAGCTGTGGAGTCTGCCCTCAGCGAGGGCGGCGCGAGCGTAGCTGGCGATGGCAGTGCCGGAAGACACCGCTTCAAGACAGCCCTGCTTCCCGCACTGACAGCTCGGAGCTGTGGCGGTAGTGTCAACAGTGGTGTGTCCCACTTCGGCGGTAAGGCCACTGGCCCCCAGCAGCAGCGCGGATTCCGGCAAACCGGGAATGCGCATCACCGCGCCGCCGCCGATGCCGGTGCTCACCGTTACATAGAACAAGCTCTTGCACGGGCGACCGGCCTGGGCTGCGTCGCGGCCCGCGCCGAAGTGGAACTCCCCCATGGCGGCAAGGTTAGCGTCGTTGCCGGCCAACACGGGAAGGCCATATTGCTCCTGCCAGATTTGCTTCAGCGAAACGCCGTCCAGGGCCATCAGGTTGGGCGGCTGGTACAGGATGCCGCTGTCCGGGTCCACCGGGCCCGCCACAGCAATCCCGATACCGGAGGCACGGATACCTTCGACAGTAAAAGCCTCGTTCAACAAACCGGCTGCCAGCGCGAGATAATCGCCAGAAGAGCCTCCCTGCGGATTGGGGCGGCGGGCCTGCCACAATACTTCACCGCGCCGGTCAATCAAAGCAACCCGGCACCACGTTCCGCCCCAATCCACGGCCAGCATTGCGGATACAGTTTGTTGGGCAGTCATTTCTTGTATCCTATCTTTCGATTAGCCCAGGGGCGATTAGCCCAGGGGCGATTAGCCCAGGAGCGATTAGCCCAGGAGCGATTAGCCCAGGGGCGATTAGCCCAGGGGCAATTAGCCCAGGGGCGATTAGCCCAGGGGCGATTAGCCCAGGGGCAATTAGCTCAGGGGCGATTAGCTCAGGATGATTGAGCCAGCAGAGCGTCCAGGATTTGGCGCAGCAGGGCGGGATTCATCGGGCCGGTGAATTTACGGGCTATCAAACCGTCGCGGCCGATAAAGAACTTTTCTGGGATGCCTCGCACGCCGTAGCTAATGGCGATTTTACCCTCGGCGTCAATGCCGTTGGGGTAGATGTCTGCGCTTGTGGCGGCGTCTCCCTGCTGTTGCAGGAACAGCTCGGCGTCGCCGGGATTGTCCCACAAATTGATGCCGACGAACTCGACATCGCGCTCCCGGTATTCCCGATAGACTTGGGCCAGCGCCGGGGCCTCGTCGCGGCAGGGCTGACACCACGAAGCCCAGAAATCCAGCATCACCACCTTGCCTCGCAGGTCTGCGACGCTGAGAGCGCCGCCGGGCAGTTGCAGGGTGAAGTTGGGCGCAGCCTTCCTTTCCTGCCGCACTTCGGCAACACTTGCATTCACCGCGATGCCGCCAGTCGATCCGCCGGAGCTGAATGAAGCCCAAGCCAACACGGCCAAGAACGCGAGGACAGGCAAGCCCACGCCGACGATAATCAGCGTGCGCCTTCCGAAAGGCAGCCGCCTCAGGCTAGGCGTTTCTTCCGGCGGATTCCTCATCGCTGTCCAAGCCATCGTTTTCAGGGTAGCCGTTTTCGTCGGCGTATGTGGATTCCCCCAAGGCGAGGGCCACCAGTTCGGCTCGCCGGTTCAGGTAGTCGGCCTCATCCAGTTCGCCGTCCTGATAGCTCTCGTCCAGTTCCGCCAGCGCGGACACCAGCCTGGCGCGTTGCCCTGAGCTTGCGCCCGCATAGGGCCCGGCGGCGGCTCTCAGCGAGCCGGGGCCGGGGGCGGCATCATACGCAGCGGCGGGATGGTATCGGCGGAACAGACCCAAGGCCAGCAGAGACAGCAAGGCCGCGCCCATTGCCGACGGAATAGCAGTCAACCAGAAGGAGCCGCCACTCACCGCGCTGCCAATGCGGGCCAGCGTTCCGGGCTGGGGCAGGCCGTCAATTCGCAGCTCGACGCCCGAGCCTGCGGGAATGCTGCGCCCTTCCCAAGCGCGGTAGACACTTTCCTGTATGCCCACCGGAGGGCGGGGATCCAGACCGGATATTTCGATGCTTTCCCACCGGTCTGGGACGAGAATCTGAAATATCTCTGCGCCTTGGGGCAGGCTGTTGCGGTAGGCCACTTCACCGCCCCCGCCTTTACCGGAGCCGTAGGGGAAGGTGTAGGCGAAGTCAACGCTGTGCTCCCCCGGCGGCACTGGGGCGGCAAGAGCGAAGCCGGAGCCGACGGATATGACCTCGCCGCCGCGCAGGTTGGACTGCACAGTTACATTGGCGGCGTCCGGCGGGAGGGCGAAGCGCATAAAGCTGAACATCCCCGGCCGGGCGGTTTCCAAGTTGGGCTTCAGCGTCCGGTCTGTGGGATTGGTGAAGCGGACGAACTCAGTAGCGGTCGCCACTCGCTGCGGCACGTCGAACCCGGTAATGACCATCACCTGCCGGTCAACAACCATAATCCCAGCATCTTCTGTTGGCTCGTAGACTGTGATGACCTGCTCACCCGCCAATTCATCAGGGGTCAGCGTCAAGCCGTAGAATACTCCGTCGTAATCTACGCTCAGGGCATAAGCGCCTTCCGCTACCCGCAAGACATCTTCGAATACGAAGGTGCCTCCGGGCGCGTCGTCCGTATAAATAACCGGAGCCTGTCCGGTGCCGGAGAGGGTTCCGTCTGGCCCGGTAATCAGCATCAGAGCCACCAGATCGCCGGGAGCGGAGAACCCCGCAGTGCCGTTGACCACCCTGCCTCGTATCGAAAGGGGTTCCTGGGCCGGGTCTGTCGCCTCTACTGAAGGGAGCGACGGCGCCACGCCAAAAGCCAAAGCTAGAAATGCCCCGCAACACAGCAGGACAATCAGCGGAAAGCGTCCTGTCCGGCCTTGTATTTGTACCGATATAGGCAGCGAGTAGGGCATCACTGCTATTGGGCCTGTTCCCTAGCTTGCCGAAGGGAGTCTGCCGAAGGGCCGCCGGTTTCTCCCTGCGCCATTTGGCTGGGCACAGGCGCGCCGCAGTGAGGGCAAGAGCCGTCGGCAAGGCCAAGAGCGGCTCCTGAGTCTGCTGAAGGGATGGGCGCATCGCATTGAGGGCAGGCTTGCCACTCTTCAGCAAGCTCAGAGCCGGTCTCATCCGCAGGCTGAGCAGAGCGGATTTGAGCTCGGGACGCCATCACTTCCTGCTCCAGCAGCAATTCCGGGGGGGCCGCGCCCTGCTCCAACTGCGCCTTGATAACGGTGGCAGCCTCCAACCGGTATGCCCGCAACTGCTCCCGATACTGGCGCTCAGGCAGGTTGCCCAATTGGTACTCCAGCTCCAGCGTGTTAATGGAGTCGTAAATTGAATCCAGCCCCACGCCGTCATCGCCGGCGGCAGGCGGAGGCGACAAGGGAGACTGAGCCTGGCCAGGGCCTGTCGAAGAACTTCGAAAAAAGGAATAGGCGACCATTATCAGGCTGAAGACTGCCAGAGCCAAACCCGCAAGAATAGCGAAAATCGTTTCTCCGTCCATGCGTTCAGTTTAGCAGGAACGCACTTCCCTCGCTCGCCGGAGAAACGAGGAAATAGAAATTAGCAGCGGCAAAGAGTTTTCTCACCGTTCGCTTGCCGGTTTCTTCCCGCGCAGAGTCAGGCGGACACCGCCGCCGGAGCGCGGGCCGGGGCGCGCGCCGGGACGCGGGAGGGTTCAGGCCACAGAGCGATTACAGTTCCCAAAATCATCACTGGCCCGGCCACCCACATCCACCAGATGAGCGGGTTGACCAAGATGCGCAGTCCGGCGTCGCCGTTGGAAAGGTTTTCGCTGGGAACGACGTAAAAGTCCTCCATCGGCGTAGAGCGGATGGCGGCGCGGGTGGACGCCATGTTGAAGCTGGGGTAAAAGGCGCGGTTAGGGCTGATAGTGTCCAGGAGTTCTCCGTCCCGGTAAACCTCCAGCGACGATATGAATTCAGTCCGGTTTCCGAACACCTCCTGGGTGGTGCCGAGGTAGCGGACTTCGTAGTTGTCTATGGTAGTGGTCTCGCCGGGAGACAGCACAACATCCTTCTGCGTGTTGAAGAAGGATGTTCCTACAATACCCAAAACCACCATCAGCACCGAAAGATGCACAATGTAGCCGCCATAGCGCGGACGGTTCGCCCAGATAAGATGCAGGAAAGCGGCAGCGTAGTTTTCGCGGGAATTGCGGTGCCGGGCGCGGGCGCCGCGATACCACTCCATCAGGATACCGGCAGCAACGAAGGCGGCCAGTCCGAACCCGGCGATGGCATACTCTTTTCGCAAGCCGAATGCCAGAAGGACGGCTACCGTCAACAAGGCCACCGCGGCCGGTACGATCAGCGTTCGGCGCACGCTGGCCCAGTTAGCCCGGCGCCACGGCAGCATCGGCCCCACGCCCATCAGGAACACCAGACCCAGCATCAGCGGCCCATTGACCTGGTCGTAGAAGGGGCGGGCCACGGTTATCTGTTCCCCGCTGGTCAGCTCGGAGATAAGCGGGTAGACGGTGCCCCAAAGGGTGACGAAGGCGATAGCGAGCAGCAGCAAGTTGTTGACCAAAAAGGCGGCTTCCCGCGACAGCATGGAATCCAAGTTTTGCGCGCTCTTCAGCAGCGGATAACGCCAGAAGAAGATGATGAAGGGAACTATTACTCCAACGGCCAAGAACATCAGGAATACCCAGCCCAGGCTGGATGCCCCGAAGGAGTGCACCGAGGGAACGGAGCCGCCCCGGTTCATAAACATCCCATAGAGAGCCAGCCCGAAGGCCACGTTGACCAGCGCGATGTTCCACATTCGGAACATTCCTCGCCGCTTCTGCACCATTATGGAGTGAATGAAGGCGGTGAGGGCCAGCCAGGGCATAAAGGCTGCGTTCTCCACCGGGTCCCAAAACCAGTAGCCTCCCCATCCGAGGATAGTATAGGCCCACCAGGAACCCAGCAGCAGGCCGGAGGCCAGCAGCGCCCAGGTTATGATGCCCCAGACGCGGCCGGCGTCCACCCACTCATCTCCGGTCTGCCGGGCCAGCAGAGAGCCTAGCGCGAAGGCGATGGGTATGCTGATGCCCACCAGACCGGCCATCAGCGCCGGGGGATGGAAGAACATTCCAAAGTGAGTAAGCAGGGGGTTAATGCCCTCGCCGTCGGCCGGAATGAAGGGCAGCTTCTCGAAGGGGTTGGCCATCACTGCGGTGACTGCCAGGAAAAAGGTCAACACCAGCATAAGCACGCCGCTGGTGTAGGGTAGCGCGTCGCGCACTCGCTCCGGCGCGCGCCACACGGCCACCGCCGCCATCACCGACAGCACCATGGCAATGTACAGCAGCGAGCCTTCATTGCCGGCGTAAAAGGCCACCCAGGTAAAACGGTCGGGCATCGCCAGGTCACTGTGGCGAGCGACGTAGGCTATCTCGAAGTCGCGTCCGATAAAGGCGACCACCAAACTCATCGTGGAAACGAAAAGGACAACCACGGTGGCGTACATGGCGGCTTGGGCGCTCTCGACCAACGCCACTGAGCCGCGCAATTTTCCAGCCACTGACCCTACGCTGGAGTAGGCAGCCAGCGCCAGCGCCATCCACAGGCTGATTGCGCCGAGGTCACCCATTGTTGTCCGTCTCCGAAGCTGAAATGCCCTCCACCTCCGGGGGAGAGGCAGGGCGGGGATGCTGTCCCGGCTCAGGGCGCATACCCCGGCGCGAGGCCAGGCTGCGGTCTACGATTTCAAGGTAGGCAGACATATCAGGGTCCTCCGGGAGCGTCGTTTGCGGTTCACTCGCAGATACATTGGATTGGCCCAAGGAACGGGATTGACCTGGGAAACGCCCCCATCTTGACGCTCTTTCGCTTGACGCTCCCTCGGAGGAAGAAGGAACTTTGCCATTCCCAGTCATAGCGCGGACTACTAGATACAGCGCGACCAGACCGGCGGCCACGCCCACGATGGGTAGGATCCAAGCCAGTAGGTTGGCCCCGGACTTGGGCGGGGCGGCCAGAATATCAGGCCCGTAACGGTCAACGAAATAGTCCAGAATTTCCTCGCGGGTGCTGCCTTCGGACAGCATCTCCCGTATTACGGTCCGCATCTGAAAGGAGATTTCCACCTGCGCCTGGTCAATGGTCTCGGCTGGGCAGACCGGGCACATAATCATCCGGTCAATGGCCTGAGCTTCCCTTTCCAGCTCTTCATCGGGTGTCTGCGCGGAAATGCTTGAGGCGAAGAACAAGGCGAGAACTATGGTCAAACAAAGAGCGCGCGGAAACAACAGAGAGATTTTCTTGTTATGGTTCAAGAAATCTCCGCGCTCCTTGTGCGCTCTAAATTTATGGGGAAACAGGCGTTATTTGGGCAGGGTGTCTATGTAGTTGGCCAGCGCCCACCGCTCATCTTCGCCCAATAGCTTGCCGAAAGGCGGCATAACCGAGTTCGGGCCAAACGGACGCACATTCACCTTGAGAAAGCCCTCTATGGCCGCCGGGGTTAGCGTGGTAAGGTCGGGCGTAATCGCCGTTTCATAACCGTATTCACTAATCAGCAAGTTCAGCACCGGGCCATCGCCCTTGGCGCCGACGCCGTGGCACATCTGGCAATTGACCTCAAACAGATGCTCGACCGAAGCGTCGGTGGTGTTGGGCGGTGGCGGATAGAAGGCAACCGCGCCGGTCACGCCCGACAAGCGAGGCGGCTCGTGGGACTTGTATGACTGCTGGTAGTGCTGCTCATAGAAAATGTCCACCGGGTAACTCCCGGACGTACATCCCACTGCGAACAGGGCGGCAAATAGCGCCAGCCCGGCGATTAGCAGCCTCACGGGAGGAAGACTAAGACGCCTGCCAATGAAACGGGCCCTCGATGAGTCGAGAGTCGGAGTATTATTTTTGCTACGGCTCATCATCAGGAAGCCTAACCCCGATTTTCGCGGACAACATCAACGGCGCCCGCTTGGGTGAAGAGGGTCGAAACCTCGGTAAGCTGTTCTTCTTCGACGTTGACTAGAACGCCAATATAACCTTCGGTTATTCGCGTGTCGTAGAGACCCTGCTTGAAACTGGGCAGTCTCGACTCAAAGATGATGCCTATTATGGTGAAGATTATGGCCGTCAGCATGGTGCTTTCGTAGGTGACTACGGCCATGGGCGGGAGAGACAGGATGGGCTTGCCCGCCTGCACCATCGGGTAGGCCATCTGGGTCATCGAGGTCAGCAGTATGCCTATGGTCAGGCCGACGAGGGCCCCGCACAACGGGAAAATGTAGAGGCGATGCCCCTCATGGCGTTCACCGAAAGCCCCCTCCGGGTAGGGGGTGTCGGTCAGAAAGTCGTAGTCAGTGGGCGGGACGCCGGCCTGTTGCAGGGCGTCGCCCGCCTCCGCCGCGTAATTGGCGTCCTCGAAGAGGCCCAGTATCGGTCGTTTGGCCATCGGTTTTTCCTCTTTGGGTTTTACAGGGATATACCGGGTTTGTGGAGCGGCTTGCGGTTTATTTGCCGTCTTGCGCATCCATAATCAATTTCTAGTCTTCCCGGTAAACAGCCGGTACAGTGACCCGGCCCACCTTGATTTCGGTACGGAGAATCTCCGCTTCTTTGATATCATACAGGGGTATCAGCGGGGCCACCCTGGCTATCAACAGCATCAGCATGGAGACCAGGGCGAAGGTGGCTCCGATGATAGTCCACTCCACCGCGGTGGGGCTGTAGATGGTCCACCAACTGAAGGTGAACACCTGTTTGTTCTGCAAGCCGGGCACGATGATGATGAAGCGCTCCAGCCACATCCCGATGTTCACCGAAATACAGGCCACTGACATCAGCCACAGGTTGCGCCGGAAGGCCCTGGGCAGCCAGAGCGCCACCGGCAGGAAATAGGTGGTGAACACGAACACCATCATCCAGATGTTCCACGGGTTCTGCATAAACTGGAGGTCGCGCACCGCCAGCTCGTCGGCTTCCCTTCCGTAGAAACCGAAGAGTATCTCCATTACGAAGAAGTAGAACCATCCCGTCGCCACCACGACCAGCAACCGCCCCAAGGCGTCTATATGCTCGTGGCGGATGTAGTTCTGCCATCCGTAGATATAACGGAGGATTATCATCACGAAGGCCACGGCAGAGACGCCGGAGTGCACCGCGCCCACCACGAAGTAGGGGGCGAAGATCGTGGAGTGCCAGGTTTTCACCGACACGGCCATCCCGAAGTCCCAAGACACTATGGAGTGCACTGAAACGAACACTGGCAGGATCAGGGCCGACAGCAGTACGCCGGCGATAATCTGTAGCTTCCACTGCCGCGGGTTACCTCGCCAGCCCATAGCCAAGATAGTGTAGATACGGTGGCTCATTCCCGAAGTGCGATCCCGCAGCACCGCGAAGTCGGGAATCAGCGCCACCAGCACGAAGAGGATGCTGGAGGTCAAATAGGTATAGACCGCGCTGGGGTCCCACACTAGGGGCGAGCGAACATTGGGCCAGATGCCCCGGGCGTAGTCATAGGGCATAAATGGGATGGTGTAGATCCAGTAAATAGTGCGCCAGGGCCGACCGGTGTGAATCAACGGCATCATCATGGCCGTCATTAGCGAGAACACCGTCAGTATCTCGGCAGCGCGGGTGGCCGGTCTGCGCCATTCGGCCTTGCTGAGGCGCAAAATGGCCGACAGCATCACCCCGGCGTGGGAAATGCCAATCCAGAACACGAAGTTGGTGATGAAGAAGCCCCACATTACTGGGCGGTTGAGGCCGGTGACCCCAAAGCCTTTGTTGACCAGCAGCCCGGCGGCGCTGAACCCTCCCAGCACGATCAGTCCCAGAATGATCACGGTAACTGGGAACCATTTCGGCGAGTGCAGAATCGAGCCTAGCAACTCGCGATTGATCTGCCGGTAGGGGATGGGTGTCCTGCCTTCTTGCATCTTTCTCTCTTTTGGGGGGTTTATGGGATTGGCATGGATGGACAGGATTGGGAGATGGCGCTGTTGGCGCGGGGGTTATTCTTGCTTGGGGCGCTTGGTGTTGTCAATCCTGCCGGTCAATTTTATCCTGTCTATCCGTGTCGGATTCGGGCTGTGTCGGATTCGGGCCGTGTCGGATTCAGGCCATGCCGAATTTTAGGCTATGATGAATTTGGGGATTGATTTTTACTCAGGCTTGGCCAGCACTAGGTATTCGCCGCGGATGAAGCGGGACATTCGCTGGTAGAGGGCTCCTTCCTTTACTTCCCATACGGATATCACCGGGAAGACCTTGGTAGCGGCCAAGTATATGAAGGCGGCGCCGCCGATGGCGCCCAGCACCATAAAGATGTCCCAGAGATCGGGGTAGGCCGCCGGCGGGGCGTGATTCAGGAAGGGCTGATAGATATTGCCGGAGTTGGCGCCGCCCACGAAGATGCGAACGTTGAACATCAGGGCGCCGGCGGCGGCGGACAGGCCGGCCAAGGGCGGCCCCCAAGCGCTGCGGCGGACCGGGTTCCAGAGCAACAGCAGGAAAGGAATCGCGAAGGAGAGGGCCAAGTTGGCCAGGAACACGCCTCCGTAGGACTGGGTGTATAGGTATTTGATGATATTCTGCTCCACCGCCAAGCGTCCGTACCAATAGGTGATGAAGAAGGCGAACAGGTGATAGACCCAGAGCAGGGTCAGGCCCAGTTGCACCTTGCTGGCGGACCAGAACACAGACTTCCCGTAATACTCCCGGAAATCGCCGAAGACTGCGGGCCAGCGGCGCATTACGTAGAGGATAATCAGGCAGAGGCCCAAGGCGGTTTGCAGGGCAGTGAGCGAGTAGAACACCGGGAAAATGGAGTCCTTCCAGCCGGGGATCATACTTTGGGCGTAATCCGAGCTGATGATGAAATGGACGAAGATAAGGATCATAAAGTAGAAGGCGCCGAGCAGGGCCAAGCCGGCCTTCTGCGCGTTCCACTGGCGTTTCGAGCCGTACCAGTGTCCGGCCAGGGCCTGGTAGAGGCGGGCGCGCAGGCCGCCGGCGCGGCCCTCCTTTTTCAGGAGAGAGAGGCGTTCGGCCATATCGGGAGCCGCTGACAGCCAGAGGATCAGCAGGGAGGTTACGGCCAGGGCAGTTACTCCGGCCAGATCCCAGGCATGGGGCGCGCCGATGGGCCCCTCAAACCAGATAGTGCGGCGAATGTCCAGGTCGTGGCCCGCGCCCACGCCTCCATCGGCAAAAGCCGGGTTGGCGATGGGAGGCAGGATGAGCATCATAGGTATAAAGGTGATGATATTAAAAATGCCGACCACGGCGAACAGCTCCGAGACGCGGGAGAGGGGGCGGCGCCAGTGGCTCTTGGTAAAGCGGAAGGCGACGGCGGCCACCGGGGCGGCGCTGGTGACCATAAAGACGAAAGAGAAGACGGCCATATAGTAACCCCAAGGGGCGCGGTCATCAAAGCCGTCGGCGGCGGCGCGAGCAACGAAGCCGACTACGCCCAAGACCAGCAGGGCGAAACTGGCCAACAGAGCCAGGGTGAAGGCTCCGCGCTTGGCGGAGACCTTATCCGCCATATCGCGGGTCATAGCACGGGGGTTGGGGAAAACCCACATACCCCTATACGTGTGCTGGTGGTGGCTCTCGCCGCCATGATTCCCACCAGGCGGATGGCTCTGTTCAGCCGGTTGCGTCATAGTTCTCTCATGTTATTTACATGGATGGACAGGATCATTGGAGGCTGGGTTTTCATCCTGTTTATCCATGTGGGCTAACGGGTTTTATTGGAATTGGCATGGATGGGCTGGATATTGGCGGGGATTTTCATCCTGTTCTTTTATCATGCTTATCCATGTGGGTTATTGACGGGCTAATGGCTTCTGCCGTTGTCATGGGAGAGGGGATATTGGTCTACCTTTTTCAGGTATATGACGTTAGGCTTGGTGCCCATTTCTTCCAGGAGGCGGTATACGCGGGTTTTGGATTCGTCTATGTATTCGCCATGATGGACCTTTTCGTACTGCTCGTTGGCTTTCTCGAAATGCTCATGCACCGGGCCGGTGGGGTCGGTCTGCTCTCCGAATTGCAGGGCGTTGGTGGGGCAGGCCTGGGCGCAGGCGGGCAAGAAATTGCCGTCCTTCATCCGCTGGTAGTTCAGGTAGCGTCCGCCGTTATCACTGCTGGATATGGGGGCGCCGGTGGCCGGTTCGACGCCGCGGCGCTCCACGGTGATTTCGCCGCGCCGGATGCGCTGGACGCAGAAGGAGCAGCGTTCCATGATGCCACGGGAGCGGACGGTGACGTCGGGGTTGAGCTGGTTGCGCAGGCGTTCGGGCCACTGAGGTTCCCACCAATTGAAGAAACGCACTTGGTAGGGGCAGTTGTTGGCGCAGTAGCGGGTGCCGACGCAGCGGTTGTAAACTTGGACGTTCATCCCTTCGTCGTTGTGGTACGTGGCATACACCGGGCAAACCGGCTCGCAGGGAGCGTTTTCGCAATGTTGGCACATTATGGGGATGAAGCGGGCCTTGACGTTGGGGAACTCCCCCTCCCAGTAGCGTTCGATGCGGATCCACTCGTAAGCCCGGGCTTGCTGAAACGCTTCCTTGTCGTTGATCGGCAAGTTGTTCTCGGACTGGCAGGCGACCACGCACGCCTGGCAACCAGTGCACCTGTCCAAGTCCACCACCATGCCCCACTTGTGGTCAATTCTGGTAACAGCCATCTATCAGCCTGTTCCGTTTCCTTACTGTACATATTCTGGGCTTTACGTATCTGGCCCTGTGTTGCCTGCGCGCTCTGGCGCAAATTCCCGGTTACCGGGATTACGTCCACCCACCCAAAAAAGGGAAGAAATGGAGCGCGCTAATAGTTACCGGGAGCTATGGTTTTGATAATTTCCTCGGCGGCGCTCAAACCGATTTCCACCGCTCGCGTGGTGCCTTCCATTTTGGACAGCATAACGCTCTCGCCGGTGGGAGAGATGCGTACGCGGGTGCCGGCCCACGCCAGGGAGCCAGCTCCGGCCACGCGGGTGGGTTCTAGAATTTCGTTCACATTAGAGCTTTCGGGGCCGGGGCGGCCGTCATCCCATGACAGATGGGTGGCCCAGTCGGAGCCGTGGCGCCGCCCGCCTCCAAAAGGAATGCCAACCACTTCCGGCGGGGTAGCCGGAGTAAGGAAGGCCACGGCTCGTATGGAGCCTTGCGATGACTCAATGCGGACAACATCACCCTGCCGGATGCCAAAACGGGCGGCGGTGATGTCGTTCATTTCAATCCAGGTTTGCCAAGTGATTGAGGTTACAGGATCCGGGGCAGCCTGTAGCCAGGGCAGGTGCGCCAGACTCCCATCGTGGATCGAATTATGCAGGAAGGGGGCCAAGTACAACGTATCGCCGCCGCCGAGCCCGGCGAAAGTTGGCTGGGAAGCACTCTCGGCTATTTCCCGCAACAGACCGGGGCGGGGCCGGAGCGCCCGACCCCCGTTGTTCGCTGAGTCTTTATTTGGGCCGGTGGCCGATTCGTCCCACCAACCGCCGCGGCGCAACAAGGCAGTCCAGAATTCATCGGCGGAGCTGGCCGGCATCGAGCCGCGGTTTTCTTCAAACAACGCGGTGGCTGCCTCTTTCAGCATCACTTGGTAGCTGGCCCAAGGGAACTGGCTGCCCAATCCCAAGCCGTCAGCCGCGGCCAGCAACACATCGGGGAAGCTGCGGGGATCGAGATCCCACAACGGGTTCACCACCGGCTGCTGCAAACCGATTACCTGGTAACCGGGGGCCGGTTCAGGAATGTCGTCGCCCCAGTCTTCCAGGTACACCCGGTCGGGCAGCAGGAGGTCAGCCAAGGCGCCGGTGTCGTCTATGAACGGCGAGAAGCTGACGATATAGAGGTCTTGCGCACTTTCAATAGCGTCACGCAGACGCAGGGAGCTGGGCAATCCGTGTACCGGGTCAACGTTGTGCAACAGGATCAGCCGGACATCGCCAGTGCGAATCCGCTCGGCGAGCCGCTCGAACTCATCTATGGTGGAAGCGGAAGCGGTCGCCGGAATCGGTTCTCCGCCGCTATTGGGCCACGGGCCTGCCGGGTTGAGGATCACTCCGCCCTTTGCGCCGACACTGCCCACCAGCCAGTTGAGAACAGTGGCCGCCTCAACGTTGAACAAGCCGTTGCTGTGGGCCCCGGCGGAACCTCCGGCAATGGCGATGCTCCGACCGGGAGAGCCGCCTTCATTTGTATGGGAAGCGAAGTCGCGGGCCAGTTTCCGTATAAAACCGGGCGGATCGCCCCCGGCGATTTCCGGGGTGATGCCCGCCAACGGAGCCACGGTTTCGGGCCGAAAAGCGTCGAGTGCGTTCCGCCCCGAATCCCCCCCCAGCAGGGCGTCTACGTCAACGCCTGGGGCTTGCAGATTTTCCTCGACGATGACTTGGGCAATGCTGAGAGCCAGGTAGCCCTCCCACCCGGGGCGGGCTGGAATCCACTTGTCGGCGTTGGCTGCAGTCATGGAGAAACGTGAATCCACGTGGTACAGAACGCCGCGCTGCCGTCCGCCGTCCGCTGACCGGTTTTCGCCTTGCCGGAACTCGCCGTAGCCCCGGTTCCAGCGGGTGGGCGAAATCCAGGTAGACAGAAAGTCAGCGCCGAAGGAGATGATAAAATTGGCGTTCTCTAGGTCGAAGTCTGGCAGGACGTCCTGCTCGTACACGTTTTTGACAGCGGTGCGGTATACGTTGTTGTCCACCGCTTCAAACTTCAGGTGTTCGATGCCGGTAGCTTCAGCGAAACGGCTGGTCAGCATTCCCAAGTGGCCGCGCATGGGCTTAGTGATCATCACGGCGCGCCCCTTTTCTAATGACAAGGCGCGGTCGTTGAGCTGCCGGGTCAAGGTATTCATCCCTTCCGGATCCCAGGAGATGGGGTCAAATTGTCCGGAGCCGCGGTTGCCGCCGCGTTTCATTGGCCCGGAGATGCGGTCTGGATGGTAGAGGGCCTGGAGGCCGGCTTCGCAGCGGGCGTGGCTCTTGCCCTGGTTGGTGGGGTAGAAGGGGTTGCCCTGGATTTTTTTGGCGCGCCCTTCCATTACGCGTACCAGAATGCCCTCGCAGGAGGGGCAGTTGCGGCAGAGGGAGGCGTACCAGTTGTCTTTGCCTCGCACCAGATCTTCGGGCAGGCTCACCGGACTCTGGATGCTAAGCTCGCCCTCTCGGATGCCAAAACCTTCGCAGGCCACGGCGCCGAGGGCGCCGAGACCGGCCCATGCCAGGAAATGTCGCCTAGTCAATTTCATCGGTAAGGTTCTTTAGCCCTGCTTTTTATGGATAGCGCCTTGCGGCTTGAGCAATTAGACGCCTTTTTACTTGTGGCAAACCGTGCAGTCGGTTGGAACGTTGTTCACCCGGTGGCAGTCTAGGCAGGTCCCCATTTTGAGGGACTGGCCCGCTTTGGGCTGGACTTCTTCCATACTGCCCACGTCGCCGTGGCAGATGGAACAGGTTTCGGCGATGCTGTAGGGCCGGTTGACTTCGTCACCATTGATGTCATAGCGCTGTCCGCTAATCCCCACCTGCTCCGAGACCGAAGGGTCAAGATCGGTGGTGAAATAGCGTATATGGGCCTCGTGAACGAAGCGCACGTGGTCGGGCAGCCGGTGTACCCTCTCCCAGTCTATAGGTTCCTCGCTGTCGAAGTATTGGTGCACTTTGGCGATTTCAGCCTGGGCCTGGCTATCTCTGCCGGTAACATCCTTGTGGCAGAACAGGCACTGCTCGACCGCAGGGACAGTGGCGGCGTCGCCCTTGGTGACGTTGCGGTGGCAGAACTCGCACTGGATATTGTTGTCCACCACGTGAACGGTATGCGGGAAGGCGACGGGCTGGGCCGGTGCGTTGCCCAAGCCAAACGGCGGGTTGGAAAACCAAGAAATGAGCAACACCACCAGCACGAAGCCTATGATGACGGTAAAAATTCCGCCGGCTGCCATGAGCGGGATCATTTTGCTTGTGGGTCTCATGACTGCCTAGTTATCCGATCAAGTATGAACGCCCTGGGCGATGGGCCCGCCACCCGAGCGTTGGCTGAATTGCTGCGGTTCATTATGAGATGCTTGCCCTCTGGTTCACCGGCCTTGCGGCCTGAGCAATTGAATTTGCGGTATTTCGCGGCCCTTGAGCCTGCCGATTCTCTCTAATGTGCCAATGAGTCGCCGAGGTGCGCCTTAAATGAGCAACCGGTCCCAGAAATTTCTCACATCCAAGGTCTGATTGATGCCGAGAACCAGGACAACAATGGCCGCCGCCGCGATGAGCAGAGCAAAGGCGGTCAAAGGCATCTTCAGCTTGGCTACGGAAGGAGGCAAGTGTCCCGTGGCCACCGCCGAAGGGATGAAGGCATAGGCGGTGAGCATGGTAACAGCGAAGGTTACTATCAGCGGGAAGTAAATCCAGAACCACTGAAGGAACAGGTGGATGTTGTTCCAGTCTACGCTGGTTAGAGCTTTGGGGTCGTCCATCGGGAAGCCCTATTCACCTGAACTAATCGAAGGTTGCCTCTTGGTCTGCTTCCGCCCTTGGCCTAGGCCGCCTTGCAAAAGCAGCGCCCCGAACTCCTGAGATTCCGGCCTTGCGGCCTGGGCGATTAGAAGCGGGCCATAAAGCGAGTGAAAATTATCACACACTCAAAGGGGTGTCAAGGGGATTTAGCTACGCTATACCGAGTTTGGGGAAGAGAATCGCGAGCGGCCTCAGCAACGCGCTGGAACGCGCCAAGCTGGATAGGGGCGCACTCGCTTCGGGATGCGATAGAAGGAACGGCGCCCGCAGGAAGCCGGCCAAGCAGCCCTTCGCGGCGAGTTGGCAGAGCCGCCATATTCAGCCACAATAGGAAATGGACTCGGATGCGCAGGATTTACGGGGTTGCCCCGCCGCGCTGAACCGGAACGGCGTGGCAGAGACCGGCGGCCTGAGATTCATTCTCCATCCCGTGAATCATGTCCATCGATGTTCATTCAGCATTCAGGTTCATTCAGGAGGCAGGAGGGAGGGCCCATGGCGGCAAGAAGCGGGCAACAGTACATTGAGAGGCTGCGGGAGAGACCCCCGGCCCTTTATATGCGGGGAGAGCGGGTCAAAGACGCCACCGCGCAGCCCGGGTTGAGTGGAGGGGTGAAGACGGTGGCGCGGCTGTATGACCTGCAGCACGACCCGGAGGCGGGAGCGGAGATGACTTATGCCTCGCCGAGCAGCGGGGAGCGGGTGGGGTTGTCGTTCATTACGCCCAAGAGCGCAACGGATCTGGAGGCGCGCCGCAATATGATGCGCCGGTGGGCGCAGGTGTCCTGCGGCATGATGGGTCGGACGCCCGATTTCCTGAACGTGAGTCTGATGGCCATGGCCGCCGCCGGGGACTATTTCGCCGAGGACCGGCCAGAGTTTAAGCAGAACATCCAGAATTACTATGAGAAGGTGCGCGAGGAAGACCTGACACTGACCCATACGCTGGTCAACCTCCAGCGCAGCCGCCCCCCTGCCGGCCCTGCCTTGAGCGGAGACGGGGGAGCAGTCCTGAACGATAACACCGACATCGCGCTGTCAGTGGTCAGGGAGACGGACTCGGGCATCATCGTCCACGGGGCGCGGCTGCTGGCGACCCTGCCCATCGCCGACGAAATCGCGGTGTATCCGGCGCGGTCTCACCGGTTGCCAGAGGGGGCGCCGGGGCGGACGTCCTTCGCTTTCGCCGTGCCCTGCGACGCGCCGGGGCTGAGGTTTCTGTGCCGCGAGAGCTTTGACCTGGGGCGCTCGCAGTTCGACCATCCGCTGGGTTCGCGGTTCGAGGAAATGGACGCTCTGGCCTTTTTCGACAATGTGTTCGTGCCTTGGGAGCGGGTGTTCCTGCTAGGCGACCCCGACCGCTGCAACAATATGTCGCGGTACACCCACCAGTATCTGCACTCTGGGCATCAGGTGGTGACCAAGAACGTGGTCAAGGTGGAGTTCATATTGGGGCTGGCTAATCTTATGCAGCGCACGCTCGGCTCGGAGCAACAGCCGCAGATGCTCCAGATGACGGCGGAAATCATCGAGAACCTGGAGACCACCAAGGCTCTCCTGCGGGCCGCAGAGGCGGGCGCGGACTTCGACCAGTGGGGCGTGTTATGTCCGGCGGAAATGCCTTTGATGATTGCGCGGCAACTGTTCATCAGGATGTATCCGCGCATGGGCGAGATACTGCAACTGATGGGGTCGAGCAGCCTGATGGCCCTGCCTACCGAGGCCGACCTGCAGGGGCCGATGGCCAGCGAACTGGCGAACTACCTGGACACTGACACGGCGACGGCAGAGGAGCGGGTGCGGTTGTTCCGGCTGGCTTGGGATACCTGTTGCAGCGCCTTCGGCTCGCGCCAGATTCTCTACGAGCGCTTCTTCCAGGGAGACGCCTATCGCAACGTGGCGCTGCTCAACAGCCTATATGACAAGGAGCCGGCTACGGCCTTCGTGCGGGAATTCCTGGAGGGGGAGTAGATACTCACGCAAACGGACGCTGGCCGAAAGGCAATGCAACCGGGGGCACCCGCCCAGGACGCGCGGCAGGGCATGGTTATTCCGGAGCTATGATTGACAGCGCAGCCTGGTAATAGTTGGAAATCCCCACCGCCTTCATATTGGGCATGGTTATTCCGGAGCTATGATTGACAGCGCAACGGCCAAAAGCGGGCAATTTTTCTATAGCGAGGTGCATCAGGGGGAGTCGCGACAAGCCTGCATTCACAGCCTGGATATTCAGATTGAGGCCAAAGGGAGTGAATTGCTGCTGAGGTTCCCCTTCAGCCTAATCTTCTCCCCGGGGAGCGGGGGGTTAGGTTCGCCTTACCATCAAGCGAGCAAGCGGGGAAGCGAGAGAACCGGCAGGACGCGCGGCGGACTTGGCGCACGCGCAGACCGGTTCCACGCGAGGCAGGGGGCGCATCAGGGACGAATCGCGCAACGGCCCAAGTAAAGCCCCAGAACGCGCCCGCCCGTTTGATAGGCTGAGACGCGAAGCCGGACGGGGCGCCAGCCACGACCAATTGGTTAGGCTAGAAAAGTTGGCCGGCACGTGAGCGCAGCGAAGATGGACGGGGGGCGCTATCAGCCGTCCCCGTCCCCACCGGCGGGCGCGGGACGGGGAGACGGAGCGGTTGCGCTGAGTCTGCGGGCCTCGCCGGGCAGTTCGTTTTCCCAATCCGGTATCAGCACCTGGGAATTGTTGTCGAGCAGCGCGATTACTGCCACACCGCCGAGGCTGTAGGCCATGGAGAGGGCGAGAATCGCTATGTAGGAGCCGGTGGCGTACATTATTAGCCCGGCGAGGGCAGTGGCGACGAAATGGCCCATCAGCGCGCCGGTGGTCTGCCAGCCGTAGACCGTCCCCATCGGCCCGTCGCCGAAATACTGGCGGTTGATGATAAGGTAGCCGGTCCACTCGCCGCCGAATCCCACTCCGAAGGTGACTGCGAAGAGGTAGAAAAGCCAGGGTTCAGCGGGGCCAAACATAATTAGCGGGACGGTGAAGCCCTGGATGGCGAGGCTCACGGCCATCATCCGGCGGGTGCCGTAGATTTCCGCCAGCACCGGGGTTCCGAAGCGGCTGATAATGCTCACCAGGGAGATTATCGCCAAGATTATTCCGGCAGCGGCCAAGGAATTGAAAACGCCGGAGTCTATGGCGTATTTGGCGACGTAGATGAGGATGATGCCGTGGCCGGCGCAGCCCAGGCCGTGAATCAGGGGCAGGTTCCAGAAGGGGCGGGTGCGGCGTATGTGCTGATTGAAGGTCTTGATGCGCAGGCGCTCCATACTCTTCCCCAGCCGGGCCGGGACGGAGTCGCCGGCGCGCGCGCCGTAGGGCTCTATGCCGAGGTCGGCGGGGCGATTGCGCATAAAAGGCACGAGGCAGAGCATAGCTGCGCCGCCGATGATGCCGATGACCAGGAAGTTGCCCTGCCAGCCCAACGTTTCGATGAGCAGGCCGGCGATGGGGGCGAAAACCGCAGTGCCGACGCCTCCGGCGGCCCAGAGGATGCCGATGCCCAGTCCGAGGCGGCGGCGGAACCAACCGCTGACCGAGGCCATCAGAGGCACCATCCCCAGAGATTGGGTGAGGGATAGCAGGACGCCGAAGAACAGGAAGAAGTGCCAGACTTCGCTGATGCGGCTCAGCAGAATCATGCTAAGCAGGTAGAGGGAGCCAGCGGCCAGAAGCATCAGGCGGGAGCCGAAGCGGTCGCCGAGCCAGCCGGTAATAGGCGCGTAGAGGGCGCCAAACCCGTAGTAGGCGGCGATGCCGAGGGTGACCAGGCCCTCGTTCCAGCCGAACGCACCATCTTTATCGGTAAGGGGCGGCAGCATGATGCCAGCGGCCATGCTGATGGAGCTGGCGAAAATCTGCACCGTGGCCAGGATGGCTATGATTATCCAACTGTAATGAAAGGGGAGACGCGCGGCCAGTCCCGACCGCCCGTCTGGAGCTTTGCCGTCTGGGATCTGGGATGATATGGGCGCAGGGGCGGCGTCATGGCTTTGGGAGGTACGGGAGGTGGGCCTATGCAAATAATCAACTCGGCCAGGGGCGGTTATGCGCGTCTTATATTATCTGCCGGCAATAGTATCATCAAAGAGGGGTGAATTAAACAGCGCAGGCGCTGAAGAAGAGTCTCCTCAGCGCCCCTGGGTTCGGCTGGATAACTTGCATAGATAAATTGGATGATGACGCAGAGTCTCCTCAGCGTCGGCAAGTCCGGCTGGCGTACCGGAACGTGGTCAGGGCATTATGTTCATTTGGCGGACTATAGACTCGGCCAGAGCCGTGTCGCCCTCGATGGAGATCTGGCCGGATTGCAATGCGTCGTCGGGGTTCCAGCGGCCGCAGCCGAGGCAGGCGAAGGTCTCGGCGTTTAGGATGATGCGGGCAGTGGGGTTGGCGGGCGGAGTGTCTAACTCGCGGCCGCGTCCTTCTGCTATGCCGATGGAGCAGAGGCGCCCGGCGGGGCCTGAGATGTCTATGACTATGGTCGCGCCATTGGGGGCCTGGGCGCGGCGAGCGGCGACGAAGGGCATGGCCCGGATGATGCGGTTGAGCGCGTGGGCCGCTGCTGGGGAGTCGTAGTGGCCGGGTCGGTTGAGAGCGCGGCGGATGTCCTGCTCGTGCACCCAGGCGTCCATGATGCGGACGCTGATAAATTCGGACATGGGGGCCTGGCCGATGGGGGTCGGCATTTCGGCGGCGAAGTCGGCATCGGAACGGGTGCGGAGGAACTCAATGCGGCGGGCGGTCTTAGCGCGAAAGTCCGACAGCACCTGGGCGCCGGGCCAGGGGCGGCGGAAATCCACCACGATTTCGTTGCGGCGGCCCTGGTCACTACGGGTGTGGGCCAGAACTTCATCGCTGGGGGTGTGCTCGGGGTCGGGGTCGCCCAAGATGCCGGTCTCAGAGCCGGCCAGGTGGGAAATCTGGTCCTGAACCGTCCAGCCAGGGCAGTCGGTGGGGGTTTTCCATTCCGCTTCGGTGAGGTTGCCGCAGAGTTGGCCGATGGAGAGCCAGACGCGCTCCATCATATCTACCAGTTGCTGATTGGTTTCGTTCATTGAGGTTCGTCCTCACTCCGGCTCTCTCGCTCGAGGAGAGGGTAGATTGTTTGGTTATCCTTTTCGCAGTAAGGAAAGTCCCATCGGCGGGGCCGCTGCCCGGTGGGGGATTGTTTGGTTATCTTTTTCGCAGTCCTTGGTTATCTTTTTCGCAGTCCTAAGGAAAGGAGTTTATTTGCCTTCTTCTTGGCGCCGGCGGTTTTCGCGGCTGGTTATGGCGTGGATGACCTCATCGACGCCCATGCGTCCGACGGGGCCGGAAGCGTACATTGACCCCAGTACCACGCCGCCGCGGCCCAGCAGGAATTCGGCGGGCTGGATGAAGCCGGCCCGCCCGGTCTCGTTGGACGGGGGCGCCCACCAAGCTCCGATGGTGTCGGCGTCGGCTTGGGACGCGCCGTAAGCTATGGGGAAGGTGAGGCCGCGGCTCTTCACTTCTTGGGCCTGCTCTTCTGTGTCGGAGCTGACGGCGATGACGGTGGCGCCTAGGGCGTCGAGCTCCGGTTTGGCTGCCTCATACGCGGCCAACTGCCGCTGGCAATAGGGTCACCAGTGTCCCCGGTAGAACAGCAGGGCAGTGTAGCGGCTGGGAGCGCCGTCGGGCAGCGACAGCGCGGCGTGGCGTTGATCAGATTCGGGGAGCAGCTTCAATTCCAGTTGGGGAAAGCGTTCCCCCTGCTGCAACATTTCACCCATAGCTTGACCTCCCGCCGAGTTTTTACGGCGCATTCTTTCTGGGATTATACCAGCAGACTGGGGCAGTCTGTTTGCTTTCTACACTGCCTGGTAGACGCTGTTTCGGAGCCGGGGGGCCTTACGAAGGCGCTTTTGGGTCTCCAGGGAGCGGACGGCGCGCTGCACTCGCGGGCTGCCGTAGCGGCGGAACTGTCCTACTATCTTGCTCAGGGACTTTGGCTGTTCGCAGTAGTCCCAAACCAGTTCAGACAGAGCAGCATCTGCGCCGGGGATGGGATAGACCGGCTTGACTGTGGTATAGCCGGGGTTGCCGTCGGCCTTCTCGCCGAGGGTGAATTCCAGCCGGGCCGAGTGCTTCTCGAGGAATCTGCGGAACCGGAGACGCAGGACGCCAGGGCCGCCGGTGGAGCCGTAGCCGTGGATGACGCGAAGGGTGCGGCAGGCGTGGCCGCCGGGCTGCGCCGACTTGTTGTAGGCGTCTACAAACTCTGCCAGGGCTTCGGGCCAAGTCTTGCCGTGAAGATCCAGCTCCAAGATGTTCAATGATACCTCGTCTCTGATATAGCGCGGGTCTGATATAGCGCGGGCAATGGGGTTAGGAATCCCAGCATAGGCGCGTCCGCCTGCTCGGTCAACCGTGTAGAATGCGAAGCGGCAAGAATTTCTTGGGGGATAATTTTTTCGCCGGACAAGGAGGCGCGCCATGAAACAGCTTACTAGCAACGTATGGGTCGAAACAGAAGCGCGGGGCTGCAATTTCGGCTTCGTAACCACATCCGAAGGCATTGTGTTGATTGACACGCCTCATAAGCCCAGCACGGCGATGTGGCTTAAGGCGGAAATCGGGAAGCGCGGGCTGCTGCGCTACATTATCAACACCGAACCCCACGGCGACCACTGGACCGGCAACGCCTTTTTCGATGCGCCGGTCATCGCCCACGAGGGCGTCCGCGCCCGCATCTTGAACACAGACATAGCGGAACACGCCGCGCGGGTCGGCACCTTCGGCCCTGAGGAGCCGGCGCTGCTGGAGGGCTACCGCGCCAACCCGCCGGTAATCATATTCCAGGACGGCATGACCCTGCGCGTTGGCGATCATACCTTCGAGATGATACATATGCCCGGCCATACGCTGTACCAAGCGGCGGTAATCGTCAAAGAAGAGGGCGTGGTGTTCACCAGCGACAACATCTTCCACGGAGTGCAGGCCTGGCTCCACGAGTGCAACCCCGACCTGTGGCTAACGGCGCTGGAGGGGCTGCGGAAGTTAGATGAGGACATATTTGTCCCCGGTCACGGCCCGCTGTGCGGGAAGGACTATCTGGACGAGCAGGGGGAGTTCATCATCGAGTGGAAAGACTACGTGCAGGAGGCCGTAGACCGGGGGCTGGGCCGAGATGAGGCAACGGCCACGCTGACCGCGATGACTGACCGCTACCCGATGGACGTGGAGCAGGAAGGCATGGCCCCTATGGTGATGCGCATAAACGCGGCCAACCTCTACGACTACCTTACGGGCAACTGGCCTCCGGCCGGCATGGGCAGCGTGGCGACTCGCCTGCCAGGGGATAACAGGTAGGGGCAGGGCCGCCGTCGGCAGGGAACAGGAAAATAGGCGCGAAGCGGGGGCAGAACGAGAAGGAAAAGCCGCGCAGGGCACATGCGCCCGCGATAGGGGGTATTCTTCTGACCGCGGGCCCACGCGGCAGGGGGAGTGCGCGCTGGTTAGGAAGCGAGGGAAGGAACGGCGCCCGACCGGGCCTCCGCGACGCGCTGGAACGCGCCACATTTATTAGCCTGACACGCGACCGGGGGGAGTCGGCCGCCGGCTGTCTTCAAGATAGCCGGCGGTTTCATTAAGGCCTGCCAGGGCCTTCACTTATTCCAGAAAATCCGCTCGATAATAGCCCCGAATACACAGCCAGGCATCGCCAGGAAGGCCAGGAAGCTGACTGACTTGGAAAAGCTTCCTGCGCTATCCTGGACCCACCCGTGCTGCTTCAACCATTCCATCATAAGGAGTCCTCTCTGGGAAGACTCGCCTAACGGGAGGCAACCGACCCTGCCAACTTGACCCCACGGCAGCCACTGGTAAAATTCCATCGGCCTTACCGGGCTGTGGGCGTCCCCGCTTTGGCGGTGCGCCTGGACACGCCGGCCCTGCCAGGTGTCTCTGGCAGGGCCGGCGCATATCAGCGGGCAAGGCGGTGTGCGAAGACGCGCAGGGAAAAAGGACAAGAAGCAACGGGCGAAAGCATACTGGGCTCCCTAGCAAGGCAATAGGGTCGCACATTGGCCACAGAGACCACAACCCTAAAACCTTTGAGAAAGGGGGACGAATCCCCGGTCGCTATCGCGCTTCAGGTTCGCAGTTTTACCGAGTGGAACTTTCCAAGCATATCATCTGTTGTCAAATGGCCCTGTTGTGTTGTCAAAGGGCGCTGTTGTCAAAGGGCGCTTCGGAAAGATTACCCCAAGCTTCTCAACACGCGCTGACAATGCCGTCATCGCTTCCCCAAACGCCGCTACTCCCGCAAAGGCGGGAATAACGGCATGGGGACATTGCCAACACAAGTTGGAAATACCCCTTGTCTTCACTCCTGCCGTTGCGCCTCATACCCCCGCAGCGCCGGGATGACCTCCTGCGTCATCAGGTCTATGTTGCGCATAGCCGTGTCATGGGTCATGGGTCCCTCGCGTCCCCAAAAGATGACGTAGCCGGGGTCTATGATGTCTATGAGGCGCTTCATCTTCTTGATGACGGTGTCGGGGTTGCCGGTGACAATCTGATAAGTGTCCTGAGCGTCATCGTAGGGCAGGACGGGGCCGCCGGGCACGACGGTCTGGACGGCGCGGCGGGCCTGCTCGCGGGCGCCGGTGGCGGCGGCGCGGGTCAGGTAGCCCGGGGGCGCCAGCCAGTGGTTGGGCGTTACGCCGAAGGAGGTGCCTAACTGCCAATAGAAGTTTTTGCCCTCCTCATAGGCTTTTTCGTCGGAATCGGCCACAGCGACTCGCACCGCGTAGCCGCGATGCTGCGGCTCCGGAGTCCAGCCGTCGGCCTCGGCGGTGTTCTGGTAGAGCCGGTAGATGTCGGACAGCAGTTGCAGAGGCGGGGCCAGGGCCACGTAAGGGTACTGGTGTTTGGCGGCCCAGACCACCGATTCAGGAGAGGCCACGCCGGGAATCCAGATGGGCGGGTGAGGCTTCTGGAGCGGCATAACCCACGGGTTGACGACGCGGTAGTGAAAGTGCCTGCCTTCATAACGGAAGGGGCCCGGCTGTGTCCAGGCCTGGACGATTACGTTATGGGCCTCGTCGAACCGCTCGCGGTTGTAGATGGGGTTGGTGTTGGTGGCCATGCTCTCTTGGCCGATGCCGCGCACGAACCCGCAGACCACGCGCCCGCCCGACAGTATGTCAATCATCGCCACTTCCTCGGCAACGCGCAGGGGGTTGTCGTGGATGGGCAGCACGTTGCCCAAGAACACTATCTTGCCCTGCTTGGTGCGGGAGGCCAGAACCGAGCCGATGACGTTGACCGAGGGCATCATACACAGCGGGTTGTTGTGATGTTCGTTGATCATCACGCCGTCGAAGCCCGCCTCAGTGCAGTACTGCAACTCGTCGAAATACATTCCGTAGAGTTCTTGGGCTTTTTCCGGGCTGAAGTGTTCATTGGGGAACATCAGGTTGTTGTAGCCAACTCTCTGGGCTTCTTCCTGCGGGTAGGCAGTGTAGCCCATTTCAGTGAAGAAGAAGAATTCGCGCTCCATCTTACGCCCCCCATATAGTGCCCGGCTCTTGTACAGATGCCGGGACCGTCTTGCCTTTTTGATGAGTGATTGCCAGTATGGAATCAGCCGGGCGGGGTGTCAATCAGCGGCGCGGTTCCGGATTAGGATAACCGGGCAGCCTCTTCATGCCCGGTTTCAGAGTTGGGGACTTGGGCTTGGCCGGAGACTTGGGCCGGAGCATCCGCCGCGGCCTGTTGCTGGCGGGCCGCCCAGTTCTGAAACCAGCGGCGGAACCCGTCGAGCGCGGGCGGCGACACGTAGAAAACTTCGATGTCGCCGGGGATCTGCACCTGATGCCGCTCGCTGATGAGCAGCAATCCGGCGCCGTCCCCGGTCAGCGTCTCGTCGATGCGGGAGGCGATGTGTTCATAGCGGCGGCGGTTGGTTGCGGCAAGCCATTCCTGGAGCCGGGACGCCACCGCGGGGCTGGTCAGAGGAATCATCAAGCAGCGTTGCAGGTCAAGAGTTTCCAGCAGAACCTCGAGGTTTTCGGTGGCCTCCAGAACTGCGCCCGCCTCGCGTTTGCCAGACACGAAAGCGTAACTGCGCCGGTCTCCGGCTTGCAGTTGCTCCATTCCCTCATCCCCGCCGGCGGCGACGCTTTCGTGGTAGATGCGTTGCAGGCCGCCGAGGGCGTTTTCCAGCGCGGCCACCTGGGTCTGCATCTGTTCCCAGTAGTTTTGCAGGGCGGCGGCTCCCTCCGGCTCATCGGCTGCCGGGCTGTAGACCAGCGGAACCAGCATCAGCTTGCGCCGGCCCCGGTATTGCTCCGCCGACGGACGGTCAATACGGCCCAACTCCTGCGTCATAGCGCGAACCTCCGAATTTTTGGCGTCAAGAGAATGATACCAGCAGACGCGGGGAGTGTTACAATTTCTGCGTGCGTCCGTAGCTCAGCGGACAGAGCAAGTCTTTGCCAAGGACTAGGTCGCGGGTTCAAATCCTGCCGGCGCACCTATTCTCTGAGTACTCCTGATAAATTACAAGCGAAAGCACTTGACAATTGTTGGATGTCGGTTATAGTTACTTTGTCCTTGGCAGAGGCTGCTTGCTACTTACGCTGAGTGAGAGGCAAGAACCTGAATGGCTGGAAGGGCCGGAGTTTTGCATCTTGAAAGATGCAAAACTCCGGCCTCTTCTTTTACCCAAAGCTGGCCGACCCTCCCCTATGCTCTTGCCCACCTTTGACGCGGTTGCTACACTCCCCCTATTGGTCAGTCAGCCGTCAATTATTAGGAGAGCGAATGATTTACGAAGTCCGCACCTACGACCTGAAGCCGGGGGCGGTGCCGCAGGCCGAGGAAGCCTTTGCCGAGGCTCTGCCCTACCGCGAAAAGTATTCGCCCATCGCGGCCTTCTGGCACACGGAAATCGGGCCGCTGAACCAGATTATCCACGTCTGGGGCTACGAAAACCTGGAAGAGCGAGCCAAAATCCGCGAGGCAGCCAGCAAGGAAGCCAACTGGCCGCCGAAGATTACCCCAGGAAACATCCTGAATATGAACGCCGAAATCTGGCAGCCCGCGCCCTTCATGCGGCCTATGGGGGGCGACCAGGCTTTGGGCAGCATCTACGAGATGCGCACCTACGCCTACCAGCCCGGCTCAATGCCTGAACTGCTGCGCCGCTGGGCCGAGGCACTGCCCTACCGCGAGGAGTTCTCGCCTCTGGCCGCCGGTATGTATACCGAGTTCGGCGGGCTGAACCGCTGGATGCACATTTGGCCTTACCAAGACCTGAACCACCGGGCCGAAGTCCGCGCCGCCGCCAGCAAGATACCCCAGTGGCCCAGCGGCGCCCCGGGCCGCGTCTCGCAAGAGAACAAGATACTGGCCCCGGCCAGCTTCTCGCCCATGCACTAGAGCGATATCAAGATTTACCGGCGTAAAGGGCATAGAGAATAATCTTTATGCCCTTTACGCACTCAATCGGGAATAGCGCCGGCCCAAGACCTGCTTTAATATAGAGGTTAATTCGCAGCAAGAGAGAGGTTATGACCAGCATCAACAGCCAGGAAGATTTCCTGCGCGCCCTTTCGGAAAACCCTCTGTGGAAAGAGGCGGTGCGCGCCCAGATACTGGGCGAAGAACTGTTGCAACTGCCCGCCAGGTTCAACGCTTTCATCGAAGAGCAGCAACGCCACAACGCTAGGTTCGATGCTTTCGTCGAAGAGCAAAAGCGGTTCAATGCGGAAATTACTGCGGCCGTCAAGGAGCTTTCCGCGACCGTCAAGGAACTGCAGAGACAAACCGAGGAACTGAAGGAGCTCCATTACAGCATCGACCGCCGACTGACCGTTCTGAGCAGCGACGTGGCTCTCGCCAAAGCAGGCCACGCCCGCATCTCCGCCATTCAGGACGCCCCCGGCATTGTCATGGACCTGAACATTGAGAGGGGCTTGAGATTGAAATACGTCCGCGACGTCACCCGGCTGGAAATCGCCGATATGGCCCAGAACGCCGCGGGCGGCGATATCCCCACCAATGAACTCCGCAGCTTTCGCCGGGCCGATCTGGTTATCGAAGCGGCCAGCGAAAACGGCCCTTGCTACATCGCCGTGGAGGCCTCTTTCACGGGCAACCAGCGGGACGCCAGCCGGGCCCAGCGGAACGCCGCGTTGCTGACCAGATTCACCGGCAAACCCGCCCACGCCATTATCTCAAGCGTCCGCAACGACCGCCATGCCGAGGCGGAGATAGCTGCCGGCAACGTTCTGTGGCACGAACTGGAAGAGAGGTATATGGCGGTGGAGTAATTCTACGGACCCGGGGCAGCCTATCCACGGGCGCCACACCTGCTCCAGGAACAGGACGAATTTATGGCCGGGCCGAACTTCGCCAACCGCACGCTGTACCACGGCGACAACCTGGACTTCCTGCGCGGAATGAACAGCGGTACGGTGCATCTCATCGCCACCGATCCGCCCTTCAACAAGGGCCGCGACTTCCACGCCACGCCGGCCTCGCTGGCAGCGGGGGCCAGCTTCCCCGACCGCTGGTCGTGGCGCGATGACCTTCACGATGACTGGCTCATCGAAATCCAGCGCGACTATCCCGAAGTCTGGAGCGTTATCACCACCGCCAAAGCGGGATACGGCGATGATATGGCGGCCTTTCTCTGCTTTATGGGCGTCCGCCTGCTGGAAATGCGCCGGGTGCTGCGCGACGACGGCAGCATTTACGTGCACTGCGACCCAACCGCCAGCCATTACTTGAAGCTGCTTATGGACGCTATATTTGGGCGGCATAATTTCCACAATGAGATTACTTGGCAAAGAACGGAAAGTCACAATACCGCCAACCGCTATGGGAATGTAGCCGATATAATCCTGTTCTATTCAAAAACGGATAAGTCAACATGGAGCGGCGGTTTTCATAATTACCTTGATACAGAAAGCAATTTTAGCGAACAACAGTTGAAGCGTTACCGCCATACTGATGGCGAGGGCCGCCGCTATCGGCTGGATGATCTCACCGCGCCCCGCCCGGATAGCGATTCCGGCAAATTCGAGTGGCGTGGAACAATGCCCGGCCCATCCCGTGGTTGGGGCTACCGGCTGGAGCAACTGGAGCAATGGTGGGCAGAAGACAGAATTCATACTAAACGCGATGGTACTCCTAGGATGGATGGCCTGAAAGTATATTTTGATGAATCTACCGGCAAACCCTTACAGAATATATGGACTGACATCTCCCGAATACCAAACACCTCATCAGAGCGCACCGGCTACCCGACGCAGAAACCTCTAGCTTTATACGAGCGTATCATCAAAGCCAGCAGCAACCCCGGCGACATCGTGCTGGACCCGTTCTGCGGCTGCGCCACTACGCCCATCTCCGCGGAACGTTTGGGCCGGCAGTGGGTTGGCATGGACATTTGGGACGAAGCGCATCCGGTTGTCTTGAAGCGTTTGGCTGATGAAGGGTTGGCAGTTCCAGATAAAGACGCCAGTATCAACTCGCCGTTGATAACTTGGGGGGATGTCCATTACTCCACAGAACCGCCTGTGCGAACTGATGACGGTGAGGCCGCCGCCCCGCATCTGACAACTCCCACCGGACGCAGACGGGCGCGCCATCCCGCGCCTCGCACGCAGCACGGGAGGCTGATAACCGACATCGGCCCTTTCTGCCAAGGCTGCGGGCGGGATTACGGCTTCGACCCACGGGTGCTGGAGGTTGACCACATCCGGCCCAAGTCCGACGGCGGGACAGACGCCTACGACAACCTGACGCTGCTGTGTCCGCCCTGCAACAAGGAGAAGCGGGACTGGTATACATTGACGCGCTTGCAGGAGCTAAACCGCAACAACGGACATTTGTTAGCGGAGAATGAACGCAATATCCGATACGGAAAACCAAGACGCGCTGGCCGCCGGGCAAGACGCCGGTAGCTGCTAAGGACTTACGCAGTTGAAAGCAATTTCGTATGAAAGCTATCCTCTCTAACGAATTTCTGCGCTCTCCAAACTTAATAAAGAGAATTATAGCGGATTTTATCGAACATTCCCTTCTCGGGGAACCCTTCGGATTTCGGAATCCATTTGTCTCTATGTGAAAGACGAAGTAGAGAAGACTAAACGGGGAAGCCGACTCAAATAAATGTGCTTGTCGGGCCGCCCCGCGATGTGTCCGCCAGTATGCGCCCTCTAGCTGAATCAGGGCTTGGGATAAAATTTGCTATAATTCCCCCCAATAAATTCCGAAAAGAGCGACGATTATGAAACTGCTGACTTACGACTTGGGAGCCGGGCCACGCTGCGGCGTTTTGCAGGGTGACAGCGTGGTGGACGTTACCGCACTGCTGGGGGAGCCGCGCACTATCCGCGACGTGGGGGCGCTGCTGGCGCTGGACGAATCCGCCGTTGACCGGGTGGGCGACGCCCTGGCCGGCGGCGCGGCAGCTCCGGCGGTGGCCTTGGACGCCGTGCGGTTGCGCTCGCCGGTATTACAACCGCCGACGGTGCGCGACTTCATCGTATACGAAGAACACGCCAGTTCTCAGGGAACCCGCGAACCCAACGAGGTCTGGTACCGAATGCCGGTGTTCTACTTTTCCAATACCCTCTGCATCTACGGGCCGGACGACACCGTGCCTTTCCCATCCACTTCGGAGCAGTATGACTACGAGATGGAGCTGGGGGCGGTCATCGGCAAGAACGGGACGGATGTTGCGCCGGGCGATGCGATCTCGCACATTGCGGGGTTCTGCATCTTCAACGACTGGAGCGCGCGCGATGTGCAGTTCGACGAAATGGCCTTCGGACTGGGGCCGGCCAAGGGCAAGGACACGGCCTCGACGCTGGGGCCGTGGCTGGTCACCACTGACGAGATGGCCCCCTACATCCGCGACGGGCGGCTGGCCGTCAAGTGCCAGGTGCGGGTCAACGGCGAGCCGTGGCTGACCGATGGCGACGCCGCCATGGCCTGGTACACTTGGGGCGAGATTGTGCAGCGAGCATCGAAGGACAGCCGCATCGCGCCCGGAGACGTAATTGGCAGCGGCACGGTGGGCGGCGGCTCGGTGCGCGAGGCCATTCGCAAGGGCTATGAGGCGGCCCGCTTTCTGGAGCCCGGCGACGTGGTGGAGATGGAGGTGGATGGCATCGGCTCGCTCCGCAACACGCTGGGAGAGAAGAAGGCCGACCAGTCTTATCCCTTCCCGGCGGCGAGTCCTACGGCTGTCCCAGACCGGGGAACTCACGCCGGTTACCGCTACCAACTGCGGCGGTAGAGCGGTGACAAGGCTGGCCCGGCCGCACGGCGCGCTGTCTCTGCCGAGTCATTCGCCCCGTTGAGTCCTGCGGCCGGTTCGCCAAAGAGACTTGGGTAATTCAATACTGTCGAGCCATCCGTTCGCCCTGAACTCGCAGGGAGCCGAACGGATGGCCTTGCCGAAACTGCCTCACGCCAATTGGCCCTGAATCACACCATTACCGGATTGTTGACCGAGGTTCGGCTGAAGCCAAGCAGGTCGCGCACATGGTCATTAGAGCGAATCAGACGTATGGCCGAGGTCGGGAAGGATGGGTTGTTGGGGTTAGCCACGTCGTGGCGCTCCACTATCTCGTCGTAAATCCACTGGTCAATCAGGCGATAGCATTCATATTCGCTTGAGGCGATTCCCCAATCCAGCATCCACTGGGTGCAGAGCTTGTTGTAGCCCACGAAGTTGAGAGAGCTTTCCAGCCGGTCCATTTGCCGGACGAAAGATTGCAGAACATCCTGGGAATGTTGCTGCGTCTCGGCCGGGCTGGGAAGAGTGCCATGCTCGGGCAGACGGAAGCCCAGTTCCGCTTCCAGAGGGAACAACGGGGCAACGGCCAGCATATCGCGGGCCACCGACTGGCTGAAAGCGCAGATGATTATGCGGCTCCCGTTGCCCTTGGCCCGGTCAACCAGAGCCTGATAGTCTGAGTCGCCAGATCCCAGCACGACATACTGGCAATCGTCCCGGTCTCGTATCCAGTCATAGACCTCGAGGATGATTGACGGGTCGGTGCGGTCCTTGCCGGCCATAGTGCGAGGGGCGTTATACGGCTCAATGCCGGCCATGCTGAAGGAGGCGCCATCTTCCCGGCGCAGACTCCAGTCGCCAAACGCCTTGCCGCCGCGAACTTCCCCGAATACCTCTCCCACACTCTTCATCGCATCACATAAAGCCCGCGGCGAAACAGTCTGCTGGTACATCTGGGCGCCGCGGCGAATGTTCTCCCAGTCGATGGCGATTAACACTCCCGTTTTTTTTGTATCGCTAGTAGTGGTCATCTAATACACCTTGAGGCTCAATTTATGCCCGGATGCGTTTCTTAGATCCCGCCAGAGCGGTAGAGACAACCCGGGCTGCCGACCCTAATCCTAACTTTCAAATAGTAACCCATAAACCGTCCCCGCGGTATATTTCCGGCATTCTCCCAGTATTCTCCCGGTATATTTCCGGCATTCTCCCGGTATTCTCCAAGTGTGTTGGCATTGCTCACAAACGTTGAGAACGGCATATTTCCGGCGAACATACCGGAAAGGGGCTTGACGGCGAAAGGCCCCGGCAGTGGACGCCGGAGCCTTTCGCATTTGTTTGGCCGGACAGTGCGCCGGCCTAATCGCGTGATTATCAGCGGAACAGCTAGTTGAGCTTCACTACTGTGCCGTCATCCTCGATGCGAATGCCGACTATGGGGGTAATCTTTTCGTTGAATATGTCAAAGATGGGGGCGTTCAGGTCGCCAACCCGGTTGATCCAGCCAGGGACGACATTGTTTAGCACGGCCTGGTCGCTAAGGGCCTGAAGCTCTTCGGAGAACAGCACTTTGGTCAGACCGGCCAGCTCGTTCTTTTTGACGCCCACCTCGTTCTGGATGGCGGCCAGACGCAGGGCTTCCAGTTCGTGCTTGGCCCCCTCTTCAATCAGGATAGCCCGGAGATCCTCGGGCAGTTTGTTGAAGTTGGTGCTGTTCATCACCACATTATCGTTGAACAGGCTGACCAGAAAGCCGTTCATGTGAGTGGTTACTTCGTACCAGCGCTGGCCGTAAGCCGGGTCTGCCCCGGTTACGCCGCAGTCCAGAATTCCGCGCTCCAGCGCCGTGTACACCTCGGCGAAGGCCACGAACTGGGCGTCGGCTCCCATTCCCTCAATCCAGTCGGAAATGGCCGCGCCGTGGCTGCGAGTCTTTTTCCCCTTAAAGTCCTCCGGGGTCATCAACGCCTCGCCACAGAAGAAGAACTGGTCAATGCCGACGTACCAGTTGTGGGTAATTATCGGTGAACCGCCGCTCTCTTCGGCAATCATCCGCTCCAGGTCCGGAGTCAGGACGGTGGTGGCGTCGTACTGGGCCTTGTGGTCTTTGAACATACCCCAGAGGCTCTGAATTTCCAGCGCCGGGACCTCGCCAGCGACGTAGCCGGTGTATATCTCAGCGATGTCCAGCGTGCCGTCCCGAATCAGTGTCATATTGTCCGAGCCGGAGATGCCCAGCTCCGGGAAGGATGTCAGGTTAATGATCAACTGCCCGTTAGTGCGCGCCTTCACATTGGGTAGCAGGTAGTGCTCCATCAATTGACAAGGCAGCAGCGCACGGTTGGTGCAGGCATACTGGAACTTGAACTCCTCACCGCTGCTGGTCAGTGGGGTGGGGTTGGTCAGCCTGGCCTTTTCCAGCAGATCCCGGTAGTAGGGCGATTCATATATCCAGGTATGGCGCTCCAGCGACTCCAAGGGAACGCTGCCGTCGGGTTTGCCCTCCTCGTCAATGCCTCCCAGCGAAGGTTCTGATGATGGGCCGGCCAATTGGCTAAGGTCACCGACGTATATGGCGCCGGGCCCGCCTGCCACCTTAGCAGCATAGGCCACCAAGTCCTCATCGCTGGATGCGGCCTGTTTTTTTGGTTGCTCTGCCGGGGTTGCCGTGGGCGCCTGCGTTGGCGCGGCCTGCGTTGGCGCGGGAACTTCCGTGGGCGGCTCGGACGCGCTTCCGCAGGCCGCCAGCACAAGAAACAACACCGTGGACAAAATGGCAAGCAAGGGCCAGCCAACCAGTTTCTTCCCAATCAGTTTCTTCATGGAAATCCTCCGAGAAATTAACTGGAATCCCTGCCTGAACAGGTTGGCGAATTGTAATTGTGCGTTTTCCGGGTTGTCAACCGTGAATAAATATCTCAAATTTGCGAATTACGTTAAATATAAACATAATTTCGTAACTTATTTTCGTAACCTATATGGAAAACGTGAATCAATTTGATAATGTCTCAATCCAAGCCTGCGTTGGCAAGAAAGGTTTCCAACAGGGCAGTCATCTGCCGTTGATGCTCGGGCGCGAACTTGGCGAACTCCCGCAGATTGCGGGCTGATTCTTCCTGGGGACTGAATGCGCTGCCCATCAGTTCGTAGTCACCCGCGAAAACACGATCCCACACTTTCAGTTCCTCCAGAGTTAGCTGCGGCTCAAACTGGAAGGCATAGGACACGCCATAGCGGAAAGCCATATTGATGCGGCGATAACGTCCGTCGCGGAGCAGAATGTCGCCCTCAGCCAGCTTGGTTGCCCCGCCGGGGATGGTAAAACACTCGCCGTGCAGCGCCGGAACCAGGGGCGTGGCGATGGAGCCGAACACCGGGTCCGCGTCGCCCGCGGGGGTGACGTGAATCTTGCGCAGCCCGAACTGATAGCCCCCGCTAGGCTCCACAGAGCCGCCCAGCGCAAGGGCCATCATTTGCGCCCCCAGACAGACACCAAACACCGGCTTGCCCCCGGCCATGGCGTCAGCCAGATACTCCCGCTCCCGGCGCAAGGCCGGCAGGTGGTCGTTTACCGACATCGGCCCGCCGAAAGCTATTATCAGGTCTACGCCTTCAGGCGACGGCGCGTCGAAAACATCGAACCGGGGCGCGGACTGAAAAAGGTTGCAGGCGATGAACTCAAACCCGCGCCGTTTCAGTATCGCCCGGAAATTGCCTCCCATCGTCTCCGATTCGTGATGCCGGATGATTAGCGCCCGTTTCATCGCGCCCCTCCGTTCCTGGCAGTCTTGCTCCAACAGTATCTCACGCCGGGCTGCCGCATTTATCGCCAAATGGTACAATCAGCGTCATTAAGCTATCACGTATAGAGGCTGAAAAGAGTGGCGCACCCAGAGAACTCGCCCCAAATGCCAGCAACTCTTACCCGGATACTCTTAACCCGGATAATGGAGCAACCCTTGGTTATGATGGGAGAAAGACAGCGCAGGCCTGAAGAATGGCATGACGGACGTATGATGGGAGAAAGACAGCGCGGGCCTGAAGAATGGCATGACGGACGGAGGAAGGGCAGCGGGATGAGTTGCCGCACAGTTGCTTCAAGCTGTCACGGTGATTCAGGTGGATATAGTACGCATTGACCATACCCGTTCCTAGCCATTTCCAGCGAAACTGCGGGGATGGCGAGAGTCAACTTACAAAAGAAGAGGATACTCACATGGCAAAGATGACCGGCGGACAGGCCCTGGTGAAATCCCTCTACCGGGAGGGCGTGCGGGTGGTGTTCGGACTCCCCGGAGTGCAACTCTACCATGCAATGGATGCCTTCTACGACGAGCCCGGCATACGGTTCATCACCACCCGGCACGAGCAAGCCACTGCCTATATGGCCGACGGCTACTCCCGCGCCGGCGGCGGCATAGGCACTGCGCTAGTGGTGCCGGGGCCGGGGCTGCTCAACGCCACCGCCGCCCTGAACACCGCCTACGCCGCCTCTTCCCCGGTGATGATGGTGTCGGGCCAGATTGAGCGCGACATGATCGGCGTCAACCGGGGTATGCTGCACGAGGTTGACGACCAACTGGACATCATGCGCACGGTGACCAAGTTCGCGCGCCGCGCCATGGACCCGGCGGAAGTGCCGGAGACGGTGCACGAAGCCTTCCATCACCTCAAGAACGGACGCCCCCGCCCGGTGGAAATCGAGATTCCGCCGGAAACCTTGGCCGAAGTTGCCGACGTTGAGTTGCTGGAGCCGGAAGCGCCCCGCCCGCTGGCCCCAGACGCCGGACGCATCGCCGAGGCGGCCCAGATGCTGGCCGCGGCGGACAACCCGCTAATCTGGGCCGGGGGCGGCGCCATATCTTCTGAAGCGTCGGATGCAGTTCGCAAGCTGGCAGAGCATCTGCAAGCCCCGGTCATCGCTACCGCCGAAGGCAAAGGCATCATCTCCGACCGCCATCCGCTGTCTCTCGGTTCCCTGTGGCTGCGCAGCGACACCGTGGCCGGCCCAGACAGCAGCCATGACCTGGTGCTGGCCGTTGGCACCCGCCTGGCCTTTCCGGCCTGGCTGGGCGGTCAGCAGGTGATCCAGATAGACGTGGACAGCGAAGAGCTGGGCCGCAACTACGCCAACACTTTCGGAGTCCACGGCGACGCCCGGCTGTCGCTGGAGGCGCTGCTGAACGCAGTGGCGGCGCAGACCCCAGCCCGCGCCGACCGCAGCGCAGAGGCCGCGGCGGAGCGGGCGCAGCGCGAGAACGCCCGGATTTCCGTGGAGCCGCAGGAGTCCTTCCTCGCCGCGGTGCGCGCCGCCATGCCCGAGAACGGCATCCTCATCGCCGGCATGACGCAGTTGGGCTATTACAGCCGCGCCTATTTCCCGGTCTACGAGCCGCGCACCTTCATCACCTCATCCTATTCGGGCAACTTGGGCTACGCCTATCCCACAGCCCTCGGCGCCAAGGTGGCCCAGCCGGAGCGGGCCGTGGTCGCGCTGTCGGGCGACGGCGGCTTCCTATATAATTCGCAGGAAATGGCGACGGCGGTGCAGTACGGCATCAACGCCGTGGTGGTGGTGTTCAACGACAGCGCCTACGGCAACGTGCTGCGCGACCAGCGCAACCGCTTCGCCGGACGCGCCATCGGGGCAGACCTGCACAACCCCGATTTCATGAAGCTGGCCGACGCCTATGGCATGAATGGCGTCCGCGCCGAAACCCCCGAGGGCCTCGAGACGGCCCTGAAACAGTGCCTGGCCCACAACGGCCCATCGCTCATCGAAGTTCCTGTAGGGCCAATGCCCACACCCTTCGAGCGGCTGGGCTAGGTCTCAGATTTCTCTGTAATGCGCACAGTTGTGCGCCCCTAGAATTCCTCCCCGCGAGAAAATTGCGAAACTACTCTGGCCTCATACCTGCGAGCCTGTAACGGGGCAACAGCATCGTTTCGCAATTTTCTTCTGCCCGCGTTATGCACCGGCGCGCTCCGCGGCCCTTTGGCGTATAATATCCGGGTATCGCCATCCCTCGCCACGAGGCCCGTCATGACCACCAAGCACACCGCGCAGCCTTCCTCCGGGCCGCAGGAACATTTCCCCGAAAGGCCCCGCAGGACGGATATGCAGAACTTCATCCACCTTAACCGCCCCGGCCACGCCACTGCCCTCGCCCGGCACCTTGGCGCTCCCGAAACCACCCTGGTCATCGGCGACACCCCTGTCGGCCGGAGCGTCCGCCGGCAACAGGGTATCCTCTATCCTGACCTCATGGTGGCCTTCCACGTGGATTGCCCGGCTGTCCTCGAACGGCATGGCTTCGCCATTGATGAACAAGGAAAACCGCCGGATTTCGTCCTGGAAGTCGCCTCTCTCAACACCGCATACAACGACTACACCCACAAGCGGCGGGGCTACGCCGAATATGGCATTCCCGAATACTGGCGCTTCGACAACACCGGCGGCAGATACTACCCAGAACCCCTGGCCGGCGACCGGCTCGCGGACGGCGAGTACCGGCCCATCGCCATCATCCAGACAGACGAAGGCCGCTATTGGGGGCGCAGCGAGGTTCTGAACCTGTCCCTGTGCTGGGAATACGGCCAACTGCGCTGGTATGACCCAGTGGGGCAGCGCTACCTGCGCACCCACGGCCAGGCAGAGGATGACCGCCTCGCCGCCGAGTCCCAGCGCAACACGGAGCGCCAGGCCCGCCTCGCCGCCGAGTCCCAGCGCAACACGGAGCGCCAGGCCCGCCTCGCCGCCGAAACCGAGGCCGCCGAAGCGCAGGCCCGCATCCGGCAGTTGGAAGAGGAGCTGCGCCGCCGTTCCCAATAACCCCGGGGTTACTTGGGCTTCATCAACACCACAGGGGCGGGTCTGAGACCCGCCCCTGTCGCTCGCCCAGTGTATGCCGCACGAGGCTATTTCACGTTCAACTTCACTGGCAGTTCCATCATGGAGCGGAGGGCCATGGTCGGGCGGTACTCGGACTGGTGCGGGGCCATCTCCAGGTTGGGGTAGCGGTCGGCCAGGGACCGGAACACTTCCTGCCCCTCCACGCGGGCGATGGTGGCGCCAAGGCAGTGGTGGACGCCGGCGCCGAAGGCCACGTGCGGGTTGGGCCAGCGGGTGATGTCCATCTCGTCGGCCCGCTCGAACTTGCTGGGGTCGCGGTTGGCCGACGGGATGACCCAGCGCACGCGGTCTTTCTCCTTGATATGCTTGCCGCGCAACTCGACATCCTCACTGGCCAGGCGGGGCAGCGTCATCACTGGGGAATCGTAGCGCAGAGCCTCCTCGCAAGCCCGCACCATCATGCCCTCGGTGTCCTGCCGGAACAGGTCCCACTGGTCCCGGTTGTTCATAAAAGACTTGGTGCCGTTGCAGATTAGGTTGATGGTGGTCTCGTGGCCGGCAATCAGCAACAGGGCCGTGTTGGACAGCGTGTGAGTCCGGTTGAACACACCTTCTTTCTCACCCATAGCAAGCACGGATATGAAGTCGTCGCCGGGGTTTTCCTTCCGCTCGTCCAACAACGGGCTGCAGTACTCAAACATACCGTTCACGCCTTCCATCAGCGTGCGGTAGCGGTCCGGCTCGCCCCGGTTGTTGTACAGCAGCTTCTCGGCAAGGGTGCGGATGTAGGGGCGGTCGGATTCCGGCACGCCCATCATCTCGGCAATGACCAGCAGGGGCAGCGGCACCGCCAAGTCTCGCATCAGGTCTACTTCGCCCTTCTGCTCTGCGTCGTCCAACAAGTGGTTGGTGGCGGAAATTACCAGCGGACGCCATTCTTCCATGGACTTGGGGGTAAAGAAGCGGTGCACCACCTTCCGCATATCCAAGTGAGCTGGGCGGTCGTGCTGGATGAACATCATCCCCTGGTACTCGCAGGCCATCCGGTAGATTTCCTCGTCCGACTCGTAGATGGCGGGGTAAGCCGGGCGCGGGTCGTTGAGGAAGGTCGCGCTGGAGAACTTCTCGTGGTTGCGGGTCAGCCACACCAGGTCATCGTGGCGGGTGACAATCCACAACTCGTAGAGTTCGTTCCAGTGCACCGGGTCTTCTTCTCGCAATCTCCCGTAATAGGTATATGGATCGTTGATCGCTGCGGGGCTGAAGATGTCGTCGGAGACTGTAGTGGAAACCATGCCTCACCTCCGGCTCGAGTAATCAGGATGGGAACTTTGACGCGGGAATACATTGGGAGCGTTTGGAGTTTACCAAATCGTTGACCTCATTTACAATAGTCAACATTCGACTTTATGATTGCGAATTTCGTATTTATTCCACTGGGATTCGTTGGAATTCCGTTTTGGGGAACACTGCCAGCAGGGCTGCCTTCTCGTCAGAGCGGTTCACGAAGCCGTGCTTGACGCCGGCCGGGGCCAGCACCGTGTCGCCGGGGCCAAGGGTGACCGTCTCGTCGCCCAGCAGCGCCTCCAGCTCCCCCTCGACGATGACCATTGCCTCCTCGGTGTCCGGGTGGATATGCGTGGTGATGGTGGCTCCGGGGACAACATCCAGGTAGCCGACCCACAGCGACTGCGCGCCGTGTTCGGCGCCCACCAGCGTCGCCCGTGGAACCCCGGGGTATCCCTCGTTGGTCTCTGCATCTTCCCGCCGTAGTATAGGCATAGCATTTCCTCCCTATTAACGTCGCGCCGGTTAGTTGCCGGATTATAAGACAGAACGCTCGAAATCGCCAAAAGGCGACCCATTCTGCAACTCTCCTGGCGCGCCATACCCCGCAGTCGAGAGAATTGCCACAGTCTCGCACTCCTGCCTTCTCAGGAATGGCCGAGGCCAGAAGGGAATTAGCAATCCTCTCTATAATCCCAGTTTGTTGCGAATTTCTGGTATTATCCCTCCAATTATATCGGTATGCCTTATGGAGACGCAGTTATGCTGGACAAAACGGCGCTTATGGAAATGATGCGGCGAATGCTTCGCATCCGGCATTTCGAGGAGGCGGTCATCAGCCTGGTTGAGCGCGGCGAAATCGTCGGCGCGGCCCACTCCTACATCGGCGAGGAAGCGGTGGCCGTGGGCGCCTGCATGGCCCTGCGCGACGACGACTGGATGACCGGTAACCACCGCTCCCACGGGCATCCCATCGCTAAAGGCGGCAACGTTAAGACGGCGATGGCTGAGCTGCTAGGCAAGCGCACCGGCATCTGCAAGGGCAAGGGCGGCTCGATGCACCTGGCCGACTTCAGCATCGGCATTCTGGGCGAGTCGGGCATCCTCGGCTCCTCCATCCCGGTGGCCGTGGGCGCGGCGCTAGGCAGCCGGTTGCAGGGCAACGACCGCGTGGCCGTCTGCTTCTTCGGCGACGGGGCCAGCAACGAGGGCGCGTTCCACGAGTCCATCAACCTGGCCGCCGTCTGGAAGCTGCCGGTCATTTTCCTGTGCGAGAACAACCAGTACGCCGTCACCAGCAGCTTCAAGGAAATGGTGGCGGTGGAGAACATCTCCGACCGCGCCGCCGCCTACGCCATCCCCGGCGTGCTGGTGGACGGGCAGGACGCGCTGGCGATGCACGAGGCGGTGACCCAGGCAGTCAAACGCGCCCGCTCCGGTCAGGGGCCGAGCCTGGTCGAGGGCCGCACTTACCGGTATTACGACCACTCGCTGGGTTTGGGCCGTATCGTCCGCAACTCCTACCGGGATGACGATGAAGTCGAGCAGTGGAAGCAGCGCGACCCGCTGGACATCCACCGCGCCCGGCTCATTGAACAGGCCATCGCTACGGCAGATGAGCTGGACGCCCTCGAAGAACAAGTCAAGGCCGAAATCGAAGAGGCGGTGACCTTCGCCCGCGAAAGCCCCTACCCCGACCCCTCCGAAGTGTGGGAGGATATGTTCGCCGACCCCATCCCGCTGGAGTAGCGGCATCAGGCATTGGCGGCGCGTCATGCCGTCATCCGGTTAATCCTTTCATCCCGGCAATCCTGATTCAGACAGAGGCAAGCAATGGTCACTGAAACGCAGACCCGCAACATCACCTACACCCAAGCCATCAACGAGGCGATGCGGGAAGAGATGCGCCTGGACGAGCGCGTCTTCATAATGGGCGAGGACATCCAGAAGGGCGTCTACGGCGCGTCGGGCGGGCTGTTCGCCGAGTTCGGCGGCGAGCGGGTACGCGATTGCCCCCTCTCCGAGAACGCTTTCTTCGGCGCGGCCGTTGGGGCGGCGGCGGTGGGGATGCGCCCCATCGTCGAGAGCCTTTCCAGCTTTATGTGGGTAGGTATGGACCAACTGGTTAGCCAAGCCGCCAAGATGCGCTATATGTTCGGCGGCCAAGTGAACCTGCCCATCGTCTACCGCGCCGCTATGTACTACGGCGGCAGCATGGCGGCCCACCACTCCGACCGCTCCCACCCTCTGTTTATGAACATCCCCGGCTTCAAGGTGGTGTTCGCCAGCAACGCCTACGACGGTAAGGGGCTGCTAAAGTCAGCCATCCGCACCGACGACCCGGTAATTTTCTGGGAAGACCGCACCATACTGGGCGCGCGGGCCGAAGTGCCGAAAGAGGATTACAGCATCCCTCTGGGCGTGGCCGACGTGAAGCGCGAAGGCAGCGACGCCACTATCGTCGCCATTGGCGGCATGGTGCCGCGGGCGCTGGTTGCCGCCGACGCGCTGGCCGCCGAAGGCATATCCGCCGAGGTCATAGATCCGCGGACGCTGGTGCCGCTGGACAAGGCGGCCATCCTGAATTCGGTAGCCAAGACGGGACGGCTGGTAGTGGTGGATATGGCCCACAAGACTTGCAGCGCGGCCAGCGAAATCGCCGCCATTGTCGCCATGGAGGGCTTCTGGGACTTGCAGGCCCCCATACAGCGGCTGGGAACCATCAACGTCCATATCCCTTTCAGCCCGGCCTTGGAACCGCTGTGCTACCCCACCGGCGAATCCATCGCGGAAGCCGTTCGCGTCACTATGTCATAAAGGCGTCACTATGTCATAAAGGGATGAAACGCCCCCATCCCGGCCTGCTCTTTTGGAACAGAGCCAGGGTAGATAGAACAGGGTCAGGACGAGGGCGCATCCGCAGGAGTTGTCGTTATGGCATCGGAGATTGTGCTGCCACAATGGGGCATGGAAATGCAGGACGGCACCATCGTCCGCTGGCTGAAGCAGGAGGGCGACCCGGTGGCGGAGGGCGAGCCTATCGTCGAAGTGGAGACCGCCAAGCTGCAAACGGAGCTGGAATCCACTGCGGCAGGCATCCTCAGCCGCATCGTGGCCCAAGAAGGCGAAATCGTGCCTATCCGCGGCGTGCTGTGCGTCATTGCCGAACCGGGAGAGGAACTTGCGCCGCCGCCGTCCGCCACGCCCGTTGCTCCGGTCAGCGCATCGCCCGAACCGGCAACGCAGGCCGCCCCTGCATCGAACGGCTCTGGCGTTTCCGGAGTACAGGTAGTCCCGGCCGCCCGCCGCCTGGCCCGCGAGCGCGGCGTTGACCTCGCCCAGGTGCCGGGCAGCGGCCCCGGCGGACGAATCCTGCTGACCGACGTCGAAGCCGCGCTCCAGGCCCCGGTCGCGCCTGCCCCTGCGGGAGACGGACGGGCGCCTGTCGTTCCCGCCGCCCGCCGCCTGGCCCGCGAGAATGACATTGACCTGACAACAGTCTCCGGCAGCGGCCCGCAGGGCAGAATCCTCATAGGGGACGTGGAAGCTGCCATTGCCCTTCGACAGGCTCAAGATAAATTGTTAACGCCGGAAAGCCACACCGCTGCGCCGGAAACCGTCGCCGGGGTGGTTCCGCTGACTGGCATTCGCGGCCAGGTGGCAGCCCGGATGCTACAAAGCCTCCAAAGTACGGCTCAGGTCACGCTGACCACCGAGGCTAACGTCACCGACGCGATGCGGTTGCGCCGGGGGTTGTCGCGCCATCTCCTGAGCCTGCCGGATGGGGAACAGCCAGGCGGGAGCATCGGCCCGTTGCCCGTGGTGGTCAAGGCCACTGCCGAGGCCCTGAAACGTCACCCGCGCCTGAACGCCATAGAGACCACCACCGCCGAGGGCGAGAATCAGGTGCAGCTAGTGGCGGAAATCAACATCGGTCTGGCCGTCGCGCTGGACGAGGGGCTGGTGACGCCGGTGGTTCGGGGAGCCGGCCGGAAATCGCTGACGGAACTTGCCGCTGAATCCCGCGCCCTGGCAGCCCGCACTCGTGAGGGCCGCCCGCGCCCGGAGGAAGTCACCGGCGGCACTTTCACCATCACCAACCTGGGGGCCAACGAAATCGATGCCTTCACCCCCATCATCAACCCGCCCCAAGTAGCCATCCTGGGAGTGGGCCGTGTGGCGGAAAAGCCGGTTATCGTCAATGGAGAGATTTCCAAAGGCGAGACGATGTACCTCAGCCTCACCTTCGACCACCGCGTCATAGACGGCGCCCCGGCGGCCGCCTTTCTACAGACCATCAAAGGTCTTCTCGAAGACCCGTGGTGGATGGCAGCGTAGCCACCCTGCCCTACCCGTCGGAGGGAAAGGGAATCTGCCTTACACGTCCACCATCAGCACCCACATTGGCCCCTGTCCGATGGGATAGACTTCCAGCGGCTCCAGCGCTCCGCTGTCCGCGTTCACCCGGTAGGACGCCAGTCGCGCCGACTCCAGCCCGGCGGCGTAGAGGAAGTTGCCTGCCGGAGCCAGGCTGAAGGCCCGCGGGATGTCCTCGGTGGGTGTCTGGCCCAGCGGGGTGAGCGTCCCGTCCGTGGAGTTTACGGCAAACCCGGCTATGCTGTTGTGGCCCCGGTTGGGGGCGTACAGGAACTTGCCCGACGGGGTTATCTGTATCTGCGAGCAGGAATTGGGGCCGTCATAGCCCTCCGGCAGCGTCGGCACGGTCTGGAAGGGCGAGAGCGTCCCTTGAGCGCGGTCGAAGCGGTAGGCCGTGACGCTGCAACCCTGCTCATTGGAGGAATACACCACGTCCAAGTTAGGGTGGAAACAGACGTGGCGCGGCCCCTCCGCCGAATTGGGAACCGCCCGGTCGGGGTCGCAGGCGGCCAGCTTTCCGGTTAACTGGTCGAACCGGAACTGGAATATGGCGTTGATTCCCGTATGTGCGCCCTCGGCGATGTGCGGCACATAGGCGTAACGGTTAGACGGGTCGGTCTGGATGTAATGCGCCCCGATGCCTGTCTCCCGCCACTCGATGGGTGCGGCGCCCAGCACTCCGTCCTCGTTGAAGCCATGCACGCCCACCCGCGCCTGGTAGTAGTGGGCTGACAACAGGTACTTGCCGGTGCGGTCAACGGAGATATGCACCGGGTCGCCCTCCAGCGGAACGCCGCCGATTTCGGTCAGCCGCCCGGTGTCGTGGTTAATAGAGTAGCTGGTGAGGCCGAAGTCTCCGGGTTGCCGACGCCCCGCGAACAGGTAGCGGCGCTGTGGGTCCACAGCCATCGGCGCAGGCATCCCCGACAGCGGAAACTCCGTCCGCCGTGTCAGGCCGCCCGTGCCAGGATCCATCACGTACAAGGAAATCCGATCCTCCCGTTGCAGGGAGATATACACGTAAGTTGTCACGTCAAATGTCCTTACCCAAGAGCATTACGCCCGGCGTTCCGGTATTTGTGCGTATAATAGCACCACCGGCAGCCAACGCTAACGCTTTGCAACCCCCCTTTCACTAATCACAAACTTGGAGGTTGTGCCATGCCCGAACAAGGCGAAGTCTCCCTGGAGGAATTTAGGCTCATGGCAGCCCGGGCCGGGCTGGGACTGAATGACAGTGACCTAGAGGAACTCAAACCAATCTACGACATTTATGCCGCCTACGCGGCCCAGCTTCACACCATCAACTTCGGCGCCGAAGAGATGGTGACGGAGTTTCGCCCCGATTGGCCGGAGGGGTAACCGGAGTCCGGCCTAACTTTGCAGACCCAAATTTCCAACGCGGGGTGAACGGAAATGGCCGACACCGACAAGCTGTATTTTCTGACCATGCGGCAGGCCGGGGAGCTGATGCGCTCCGGGCAACTATCGCCCGTGGAACTGCTTCGGGCCTGCCTCAACCGCATTGAGGCCACCGACGGCCGGCTGCATTCCTTCGTGGCGCTGATGGCTGAGGATGCCATGGCGCAGGCGCGAACCGCCGAAGCGGAGATATTGCAGGGCAATTATCGCGGCCCGATGCACGGAATACCCTTCGCGCTCAAAGACCTGTACGACACCGCAGGCACGCGCACTACCTCCGGCTCCTACGTTGACTTGGAGCGAGTGCCGACGGTGGACGCCACCACCACGGCGCGGCTGAAAGAGGCCGGAGGCATTCTGGTGGGCAAGCTGGCGATGCACGAGTTCGCTCTGGGCGGGCCAGACTGGTCCACCCCCTTCGAGCCGGCCCGCAATCCGTGGAACCTCGCCCACATAACCGGCGGCTCCAGCAGCGGCACCGGCTCGGCGGTAGCCTCGGGGCAGGTTTTGGGCGGTCTCGGCTCCTGTACCGGCGGCTCCATTCGCGGCCCGGCCTCGCTGTGCGGCATCGTCGGACTGAAGGCCACCTACGGACGGGTCAGCCGCTTCGGCGTGGTCACCCTGAGCTGGTCGCAAGACCATGCCGGGCCGATGACCTGGACCGTCGAAGACACCGCCTATATGCTTCAGGCCATCGCGGGCCACGACCCCAAGGATCCAACCTCCAGCCGCGCCCCGGTGCCGGACTACTCCGCGTCGCTGCGGGAAGACATAAAGGGTGTCACTATCGGCCTGCCCCGGCACTACTTTTTCGACCCCGACCCCAGCGTCAGCCCTGAAGTAGTGGCCGTAGTGGAGCGGGCCGTGGCGGAATTGGAAGGGTTGGGCGCCAGCATCCGCGAGGTCTCCCTGCCTAGCCTGGATTACGTCCGCGCCGCCAACTCAGTCATCATGGTCTCCGAGGCTTATGCCTACCACGAACCCAACCTGAAGACCATGCCCGAGAAGTTCGGCGACATCGTGCGGACGCGCTTCCGCACCGGCGGACTGCTTACCGCCGGCGACTACTTGCAAGCTCAGCGTGTTCGAACTTGGGCGCGGCGGGAGTTTGCCGAGGTTATGAAGACGGTGGACTTCCTGGTGACACCCACTATGACCCAGCCCGCCCCGGCCTTCGAGGGCTACGACCCCGCCAGCACCATTCGGGGGCGCAGCTTCACCGCGCCATTCAACGTCACCGGCCTCCCCGCCATATCCGTACCCTGTGGCTTCACGGAGAACGGCCTGCCCATCGGGATGCAGATTGCGGGCAAGCCCTTCGACGAGCCGGGCGTCATCCAGACCGCCTACACCTACCAGCAGCACGCCGGTTGGTACAACACCCGACCTTCAATCTAAATTGCCGCAAAGATCACCGAGAACACGGAGCTATACCAAGTGTAAGAGTAGTCTACGTGTTCTCTGTGGTTTATCCGTGTTCAGAGAGCCCGTGTTCAGAGAGGCTGACAGTGCCAAACGCTGCCGAGGAATATGCCGCTCGCTGCGACGCCGTGCAAGAGCAGCAATTACGCCTGTTTGGGCCGCTCCCTGCTGACATCTGGACCGGCCAGGCCGCGGCGCAGTTCCGTTTCGACCCACACCGAGAGCTGGACGGCAATCTCGCGGCGCTGGCCTCCTTCATCATGCCAGACGACGTGGTGGTGGACGTTGGCGGCGGAGCTGGCCGCGTCTCCCTGCCCCTGGCCTTGCGCTGCCGCGAGGCGCTGACGGTGGAACCGTCGTCGGGGATGGCCGCCGAGTATGAAGGCTCAAAGCAAGAAGCCGGAATTGCCAATGCCCGGCTTGTGCCCGTCAACTGGATGGACGCGGACGGAATCGAAGGCGACGTGGTGCTGACCTGCGACGTGACCTACTTTGTGCGGGACATAGGCGGGTTCGTTGAAAGAATGCAGTCGGCGGCGCAGCGGCGAGTGATGATCATGGTGTGGAGCGAACCGCCGCCCAACCGCGCCGCCAGCCTGTTCCGCCGCGTCTACGGGGAGCCGCTGGCCCCCAGGCCGGGCCACCGCGAACTGCTGCCCGTGCTGTGGGATATGGGAATCCTGCCCGACGTCCGCGTCCTGCCGGAACCCTCGTGGTGGGAAGACTGGCATTACTCGACGCGGGAGGCGGCCATAGAGTCTGTGCTGTTCGGCCGCTGGTCGCAGGATCCTGACCGCCAGCAGGCGCGAGCCATCTTTGAGGCGCAGTTCGATGAGCTGTTCGCGCCCGACGGCGACGGCTACCGCGCCATCTGGCGCACGCCAATGCGAGAGCTGCTGATTACGTGGGAGACGAGAAATTAAACGCAGAGTGCGTAGATACTATGGGGCGGTTTCTGATATGACCACTATTGAAAATGTCATAAGGTCGGTTCGCCACCGCGTGCAGAATGATAAAGACTACTTGGGAAATTCAGAAACTCGAACCAAGTATGTCATCATTGACCGGTTGTTGCGTAGCCTAAGATGGGATACTGAGGACCCAGAGCAAGTTCAGTTGGAGTTTATGACTGGCAACTCCACCAAGAAAGCCGATTACGTCCTCTTTAAGCGCGGAATCGAAAAACCAGCAGGAGTTGTGGAGGCCAAACTTTTGCCACCAGATGAAATAAATAAATACAAAGAACGGACGAAGCAGAAGAATCAGGCGATAAAACATCGACACGCGAGGTTACAAAAAGGGGGTGAAGTGAACCAGCAAGACACTCTTTTTGACGGCGAAGTATGGTCTGGGCTCAAGCAAGCTCACGAAACCCAGCTAAAAAAGTACGTCCATGACCTTGACCTCCGGGCAGAGTACGGAATTCTGACCAACGGCAATGATTGGTGGATATACGACCTGAAAAAGTATGACTTGGGCAATGGCGTTTCGGCGTTTGCCAAGGCGGTAATCGCAGAGACCAGCGTACTATATGACGATCCTCCTAAACCTATAGAGGTATTGAATCTTATCCGCCGCGATATAAGGTGGCCTAGCTTGTAATTGACTTGGATTGTAATACTGGCTCGCGCAGGGCCGGGTTAGAAACCTGGCCCTGCGTTTGTCCTTGATTATGCTGGCTGCGAACTGGACGCGGGGCGAATCCCTCTCATCCGGGTTGAGGGCAACTTGGTAAGTTGCTCATTGCGCGCGTCAATCTCAATGCCCAGAGATTCCAGCACCGTCACTCCCAAGAGGGGCTCGGCGCTTTCGTCATCCACCATCACAATATCATTCGCCGTCCTGCCTTCCATAAACTCAATCACGCCGTATGTGATGTCAAATCTGATTTCACTTCCATCCGCGAGACCATAGACCCGACTGTCCATGGGCATCAGCCCAATCGCCTCCAGATGACGCCGGGGCACGACGCTGTTAATCGCGCCCGTATCGACCAGGAACTCTCCCTCCCAAGCACAGTCAAGGTCGGCAGGGTTTCGAACTATGGCGGCCACTCGCATTATTCCCATTTCTTTGTCTCCATCTCCTGCTATTTGTGGAACTGGGGCAGCAGCTCCTCGCCGAGGATATCCAGTTGCTCCATCGTCTCTTCGGCTTGACACAGGGGGCGGACTACGAACTTGGACGCGCCGGACTCTATGTAGCGGTGGACGAACTCGGCGATGCGCTCCACCGGGCCAACGGCGGTAAACTCGGTGAAATGGGCATCGGGGCGCTGGCGGGTCACGAAGCGGTTGGCCTTGATAGTCGCCTCTTCCACGTCGTCGCTGACGTAGTAGCCCATCAGCACGCCAACGTGATCATCCTCGATTTCGCGGTTGAACTCGGCTGCGGTGTCGAAAAGGATGTCGCGCCCGTCTTTGACCTCGGCAGGGGTGGCGCTGGATACTAGCCATCCGTCGCCGACCCGGCCCACGCGACGGGCGGCGGCGGCGGTGCGCCCGCCAATCCAAACCGGCGTGGACGGCTGGAGGAAGGGCTTGGGTGTGACCGATACGTTGTGGCAGGTGTAGAACTCGCCTTCGTGGGTAACTGCTTCTTCTTCCCAGAGCCGGCGCATCAGTTGGATAGCCTCGTCGGTGCGAGGCCCGCGCCGCTCCTTGCTGACGCCGCAGGCTTCGTATTCCTCCGGCTCCTCTTGGCCCAAGCCCACTGCCGGGAAGAAGCGGCCCTGCGAGAGAAAGTCCAGCGTGGCAATCTGCTTGGCCAGCACCACCGGATTGCGCAGCGGCATTGCGATGACACTGGTGCCGAACTTCAGCTTGTGGGAATAGGCAGCAACCATCGCGCAGGCAGTCATAGCCTCCAGGCTGAACTTCTCGCTGACGATGCGGTCGCTGAGCCAGATTGAGTCGTAACCGTGCTTGTCGCCGGCCTCCACCAATTGGCGCAGGTAATTGGGGTTTTCGCCGCCCTCGCCGAATGCTCCCGGCATATATCCAATGGCGATACTCATGGCGTCCCTCTCTTCTGGCCGCTGGGGTAGGCGGCGCGGATTTGTTTCAGGCGGGCTTGCTTCAGTGGGTAATGTTCTGGATTATACACGCCGGGGCGCGCGGCTGGCGCCCATGATTGCGTTTCAGTCCGGCACAGCCTCCGTCACTCTTGGATCGGCTCCATCCCGGCCTCGGCGCGGGCGTCGTTGATGTGGTCGAGGACACGCTGGCGCAGGGGGGCGATTTCGTAGCCGATGTCGGCCAGCATCCGGCTGTTGTCCACCAGGTACACGTGGGGAACGGTACGGGCGCCGGTGGTGATTTGCGCGTCGGGGATGAAGCTGCGCACGGCGTCGGCCATATCCTTTATGGTGGCCAGGCTGCCGCCGCTGATGTAGGTGCGATGATTGAGCTTTTCGGACAAGGCGGCGCGAACGAAAATCTCGGCGGCGTCCTCGGCGTGAATCATTGGCGACGGTTCGTCTTCGTGAAAAGGCATTGCGATGGGCTGGCCGATGGCCGGCAGCGACACCATCAGCCCGCCGATTGTGCCGGTCATCCCTGTGACGCGCCCGTGGCCGAACACGGTGCAGATTCGGATGCCCCGCAGGTCGAGGCCATAGAGGTCGGCGTAGCGGCGGGCCGAGAAGTCGTTGACCGACTTGGTCATACCGTAGACGTTGATGGGGTCATTTACGTCGTCCTCGTTGATAGGACGCTCGCCGAAGGTGTCCTGAACGCCATAGACCGCGATGGAGCTGGCGTATACCACCCGCTCGATGGCGCACCAACGGGCGGCCTCGAAGACGTTGTTGGTTCCGCTGATGTTGACCTGCATAGCGAAATGCGGGCGGTCTTCAGTATCCGGCGGCAACAGAGCCGCCATGTGTATGATGCGCTTGACGCCATGGGCGTTGATGGCCTCCATCAGATGCGGCAACTGCGTAACGTCGCCCCGGTACAGCTTGATGCGGTCCAGATAGGGCGCGAGATTGGCCCGGGGCGGGGCCAGGTCGAAACAGACCACTTCCTCACCGCGCTCCAGCAGCTTGCGTATGATCCGGTTGCCGATGAACCCGGTGCCGCCGGTGACCATCACGGACATTTGCGTTCTCCAAAAACTCCCCGCCCTTCGGCTTTCTCAAGGCCGGTCTGCCGGGAAGGTATGTTGTTTATAATGCTGCGCCAATGATAAATTGGCAGTGGACGGCCCGCAATCCCTAATGCGTTATGATGCAAAGGGCGTTTGACAATTCAGCCGCCAATGGTGTATCAATCAACTACTATCAGGCGGCCGTTGCCAAGCAGTCTGGCGAGACTTCTGCCATAGCTTAGGAGGAGGAATAATGCCCGATACTTACTACTCCAGGGTTAGCAATTTCCTGTCCGACCCTCGGGACCGGTTCATCGCAGTCGGGGAATCAGCGGATGAAGTTCTCCAAAAAATGAACGAGTACCTGACCAGCGACGCCGCTGTAGCCCGCTACGGGGCAATAGACCCCAAAGAGCTGGAAAACAATATCCGCACCTGCATATTCAAGAAGGGCACCAAGGCCCTCCACAATCGTGCGCCGGACACCCGCTACTACCACGAGCCGCCGCCCCACGACTGATTACTGCGCAGACGTCCTCCGCAACCCGTTGACCCCGCATCCCCCGAGCGGGGTCATTTTCTTGCCTGGCGCCGGCCTCCTCTTTTTCTTACAAGGGCCGCTTGTTTGTCTTACAGGGGCCGCTTGGCCGGAATCCCCACGCGGCGAGGGTAACGCTCTGGCGTAAGCGCGGCTTTCTCAAAGGCAGCCGCCACGCGGTCGTCAGTCAGCCCAGCCAATGTCACCGGGAACACGCCCGCTTGCTTACCGCCCAATTCGGAAAGCGCAAATTCCGCTTCGGCCAGTTCAGTCTCCAGCCCACTGTGCTTCAGCGCCACCACCTTTCCTCCAACTCGGCAGAAGGGCAGGGCGTATTCCAGCAGCAGCGACAGCCGCGCCACGCCCCGCACCAACGCTAGGTCGAAGCTGTCTCGCAGGGCCGGATCGCGGGCCAACGCCTCCGCTCGCCCGGTGTGCGCCGTAACGCCGCCCAACCCCAGCATATTGCTTAGATGTTCCAGGAACGCGGTTTTCTTTCCCACCGACTCAATCAGGTGAAGCTCCAGATGTGGAAACGCCAGCTTGAGCGGCAGTCCCGGAAATCCCGCCCCGCTGCCTACGTCCACCACTCTGGCAACTCCGGTCAAGCTATCCAGCGGCGCGTCCGGCTTCTTCCGAAAAGGAAGGCAGACAGTCAGAGAGTCAAGAAAGTGCCTAACTTGTGTTTCTTCGCAGCCTGTGATGGCGGTCAGGTTCGCCCGCCCGTTCCACTCGGCCAACTCGCGGTAATATATCTGGAACTGCTCAAGTTGCCCGGCGGAGAGGCTGATGCCCAACTCCTTTGCCCCATCGGACAGCAGTCTCATCGGACGATTCTCTTTGGACTTCATCGCCCTATTATGGCGCAATTGACACGCAAATTGCCGGGCCGTAGAATGGCGCGTGTTCGGGAAATTCCAAATGAGCAAGAATCGGAAGGCGGAAGATGGCTACGAAAGCATATCTGTTGATCGAGACCTCTGTGGGCAAGACTAGGGAGGTAGCGACTACGCTGACCGGCCTGCCGGGAATAGCGACCGTTGACGTTGTAACCGGCCCCTATGACATCATCGCCATGATAAACGCCGACGACATTTCCGTGGTTGGCGATCTGGTTACCGGACACATCCACACCGTCAACGGCGTGGTGCGCACTGTAACCTGCATAGCGGTCGGCGGCTAACTAGGGGCGCGGAGCGCCTTTACCGAACTTACCCCACTCTGCTTCATACCGCCAGGAAGTGCCGTTTTGGATTTTAATTTTACTCCTGAAGACGAGTCTTTTCGCCAAGATCTCCGGACATTCCTGGAAACCGAGCTGCCAGGAACTTGGGAGGGCGGCGGGCGCTACCCCGAGGAAGATGACTGGGACCTGACCCGGGTCATCCGCCGCAAGATGGCTGAGCGGGGCTGGTTGACCATGCACTGGCCCGAAGAATACGGCGGGCAGGGCGCATCCCCTGTGAAGTCCGCCATATTCAACGAGGAAATCGCCTACCTTCGCGCCCCCGGCCGCGACATTTTCGGCGTCCGAATGCTGGGGCCGACGCTGATGATCCACGGCTCCGAAGAGCAGAAACGCGCCCACCTGCCCCCAGTGGCCCGTGGCGAGGTACAATGGTGCCAGGGCTACAGCGAACCGGAGTCCGGCTCCGACTTGGCGTCCCTCAGCACCCGCGCCGTGCGCGACGGCGACGACCTGGTGATTAACGGCGGCAAAATCTGGACTACCCTGGCCCACCGCGCCGACTGGATTATGCTGCTGACCCGCACAGACCCAGACGCCCCCAAGCACCGGGGCATCAGCTTTGTGTTGGTGGATATGAAGTCGCCCGGCGTCACTGTGCGGCCCATCATAAATATGGCCGGCGGCCACGAGTTCAACCAGGTGCTATTCGACAACGTGCGCGTTCCTCGCGCCAACGTGGTGGGCGAAGAAGACCGGGGGTGGTACGTGGCGGTAACGCTGCTGGACTTCGAGCGCTCCGGCATAGACTACTCGGCCAACGCCCGCCGCCTGCTGGACGACGTGCGCGAGTACGCCACCGAGACTAAACGCAACGGACAAGCCATCATGGAAACGCCCTGGGTTCGCAGCCTGATGGCCGACCGCTATATCGAGTGCGAAGTGGCCCGGCTAATTGCCTACAACGTGGCATATATGCAGGGGCAGGGCCTTGTTCCCACGCGGGAAGCCTCTATGAGCAAGGTGTTTGGCAGCGAGACAGTGCGCCGGGTCACCGAGGCGGCCATGGATGTGCTGGGGCTGTATGGAACGCTGGGCCGCGAGGAGAAATGGGCGCCGCTGCGAGGCCGGATTCAGGAACACTGGATGCTCAGCTTCTCCGGCACCATCGCCGCGGGAACTTCTGAAGTGCAGCGGAACATCATCGCCGGGCGCGGCTTGGGGCTGCCGAGAGGATAGCGCGCCGGACTATTTGACGGAATGGCGCAAAAGAAGCAATGAGCGCAGAGGGTTTGGGATATCCCTACTCCTCTGCGCTCTCTGCTTTTCGCTTTCCGTTTTTATGGGTTAGGCGGCCAGTAGCAGCCCGTCGCTGGCGTCGCCGCCCTGAATCGTGGCTTCGCGGCAGCGCTGCATTACTCGAAAAACCGTGCGCACCGTGACCGAGAACCGTTTAGCGGTTTCCTCGACGCTGAGGGACTCTTGGGTCATGACGCGCAGGATTCGGAAGTCTTGGGCCAGGCGGCGATTGCGTTGATACCAGGCAGGGTCATCGTACTTGCAGAAGGGCAACGGGCAGTCCAGACAGGAGTCTGACGCTTCGCACCCGGTGTCTTCGTAGTGGTAGAATTCCGAAACGTCGTCTTGGGCTGCGCGTTGGAAAACAGGGGCTAACGATTGCGGGCGGGAGGCTTGCAACGTTACCATGACATCCCCCAAACTATTGTTCTAATAATGCCTGTTTAATGTAGAACATCAGTGCTGTATATGTCAACGCTTTTGCCGCTGAATTTCGGAAATGTTCCAATTTGGTCAAAGCTCAATTTCTCCAATCCCCAGGGTGCCTATGCCGGAGGGTCTATGACTGAGTACGAAACGATGACTTACGAGCGCAAGGACCGGATTGCCTACATAATGTTCAACCGTCCGCAGGCGCTGAACGCGGTGAACCGCCAGTTCGAGGAAGACCTGCACGAGGTGTTGCTGGAGTTCGACACGGATGACAAGGCTTGGGTCGGCATCATCCACGGCGCGGGCCGGGCCTTTTGCGCCGGGGCCGACATCAAGCAGCGCTTCGTAGCCATGACGCCCCAGGAGAGCGCCCGCCGCGAGCGCGGCCCCAACCCGGAGGGCTACTTGGGCCGCGCCATCAACTGGAAGCCGGTTATCGCCGCCGTCCACGGCTACGCGCTGGGCGCCGGCATCGTAATCGCCGCTGAGTGCGATATGATTGTCGCTTCGGAGGACGCCAAGTTCGGCATTACGGAGACCAGGCGGGGGCTGGCGGGAGGCAGGATCTGGGCCAAAGTCAACGCCTTTATGCCCTCGAAAATCGCCAGCGAGATGGTCATCACCGGCGAACCTGTGGCCGCGGCGGAACTGTACCGGCTGGGGCTGGTTAACCGGCTGGTTCCCAACGGCTTCCATCTCAGCGCCGCCGAAGCTCTGGCCGGGAAGGTGCTTAAGACCCCTCCCCTCTCGGCGCGGGTGGGCGTCAAGCTGACCCGCCGCCAGTGGGTGCAGGCCGGGGCCGACGCTGATATGCAAACCTTGCCCCTCAAGCTACACCTCAGCGAGGATTTCCAGGAAGCCAGCCGCTCATTCGTGGAAAAGCGCCCGCCGGAGTACAAAGCGAGATAAGGCAGCGCCCACCAATTCCCTTCCCGGCGGCAGATGCTCACGCACGAAAAAGTTCCTTCTCCTAACGGGAGAGGGTCAAGCGCGCAAAAACACCCTCTCCCAGCGGGAGAGGGTTGAGGCAAGGGGAACGCCGGCGCGAAGAGATAGTGGGCCTACCTCTCCACCTCCACGCTCTGCATTCCATAGGGCGACTTGCCGATGACCATTCCGTTGTCGAGTTGAACCACCGCTTTCAGATTACGGAAGAACAGGAAGGTACGCAAATCTAATTGCAGGCTGACCACGTGGCTCGACAGTTCGGGAAGGGTAAGCACCTCAACGCCGTTCAGCTTGTGGGAATCGTATTCGGAAATATCCCGCCGGTGCACCCTGGTATCGACCGATACCTCCACAGCGCACCCGGCTCAAGAAGAATGCTGGAGCAAGTCAACCGCCGCCCGCCCGCCTTGGCCCAGAATGTGTTCCGCAGCTCGCTGGCTAAGCACAATTTCCATAACCCTACCCTAACAGAGGAGACTTGAGGCTACCGCACCGTGATTTGCGTTGAAACTCGCTAGGCCCTATTTTAGACTTCCAAGGCTTTAGTATCCAGAGCGAAGCGAGACGGGTATTCTCAACACGCGCCATCATTGCCGCCTCGCTGCCTTTTGTCCCGTAATCCCGGCCAAAGCGGGAATCTGGGGAGTCCTTGCCAATAGCAACTTGGCTTTAATAGCAACTTGGCTTTAATAGCAACTTGGCTTTAATGAAAGCGGCTTAGGGCTTAGACGGCAAATTTTAGTCTCCGGCCAGCAACAGCCCGTTGATTGCCGCCACGCTGTCGGGATGCACCGGCTTGCGGCGTTGCAGGCGCAGGGCCGACTCGCGGCATAGGAACTCCAGCACGGCCTGATGCAGGCTTTCGTTGGCGATGTGCCGGAGTTCCTGCTGATAGGGGTAAGACTTTATCTTTCGCGGTTCCAGCTTGTCGGAGATAAACACCAACAGGCCCAGCGGAGTCAGGGCGGGGTGCCCCGTAGTGTGATAGCGCACCGCGTCGAGTATCTCACCGTCCTCCAGCCCATCCTCGTGGAGCAGCAACTCCGCGCCCACCGGCCCGTGCAGCATGACCGGCGCTTTGCGCTCAATGTCCAGCGGCGAGAGACCGAAGCGGCCGGCCAGCCGCAGGATTTCACTCTTCTTCGCGGCGCGGGCGACGTCATGGCCCAAGATGGACAGCTCGGCGCGCCTTTCGTCTATTCCGTGCTTTTGGGCCAAGTCCAAACCCACATCTCGCGCCCGAAATATGTGAGCTTGCAACTTGTCCGGCAACAAGGCGAATCTTTCCCGGAACTTGTCATTGACGATAGGGTAGACCGGACTGGCGGTCATCCCATCTCCCCAAGCGGTCGCCCGCCCAGCAGGTGAATGTGGGGGTGAGCAATCGTCTGGCTTGCATCCGGTCCCTGGTTCAATGCCAGCCGGTAGCCGCTGAGGGCCACGTTCTCGCGGCGGGCCATCTCTTCAGCCACCACGAACAGGTGGCCCATAATAGGGACCTGGCCGGGGCCGACGTAGGCCAGCGAAGCGATGTGCATATTGGGAATGATCAGCAAATGCACCGGGGCCTTGGGGCTAATGTCTTTGATGACAAAACAGCGGTCATCGCGGTAAATCGCGTCCGGGTTGGCCGAATCGCGCGCGATGGAGCAGAAAACGCATTGCGTAGTGGTGGTCATTAGCTGTTACCGCTTTCCCTGTATTTTGGGGAGTGTATCACAGTGGTTCCGACTGCCCGGTTAGCCGGGCAATCCGGCGGCGCTGGGCGCGGGTCTCGATGGCGAACGACGGCGGAAGCTGGGCGCTCACGGCATCCAGTTCGGCCAGATATTCTTTCACTCTGCCGACTCCGTATTCTACCTGATCTTCCATCGTCCAATTCTCGTAGAAATTCTGGTGCATGGTCCTAGCCACCGCAAACATATCCTGTAGATCAGGGCGGACCAGCTCGTCGGCTATTTGGCCGGAAAGGTCGTTCAGTAGCGAGTGGGATTGGTGGTTCCAGCCCCGCCGCTCGGCGATGGATTTTAGGGCGCAAGCCGCGGCGCCCCAGGATTTCTCCGACGCCTGTAGTAAGTCGCCCCGCCGCAGGTAATCTTCTGCCCGCGCCATATAATCGCGGCTCATGACGGCATATTTGTTGTTGGGAATCGTCACTAGGGTTTTGCTCTCTGTAGTTGCCGGCTATTCGTTCTCGATGCTGGCTAGGGCCAGTTCCTTGTGGTGGTTGGCGTCTCCGTAGCCTAGCTCTTGCACTTTGGCCCGGCGGGTGTACAACTGCAAGTCGTGTTCCTTGGTGAAGCCGATGGCGCCGTGGCACTGGTGGGCGGTAGCGCAGACCCGGCGGTAGGCTTGGCTAATCCACGCCTTGGCAATGGACACCTCGCGCTGGGCTGGCAATTCTTGGGCCAGCGTCCACGCCGCCTGATAGGCTACGCCCCGGCAGCCCTCGACGTCGGTAGCCATCTGGGCGCAGTGGTGCTGCACGGCCTGGAAACTGCCCACCGGGCGCCCGAACTGGGTGCGCTGCTTCACGTATTCCACGGTCATGTCCAGCACAGCGGACGCACCGCCCAGCATGGCGACGCAATGCCCGGCCACGGCCCGCTGCATGGCCCGCTCTGCGATGGGCCAGCCCTCATTGACCTTGCCCAAGACTGAGCCGGCCGGGACGCGGACGTTATTCAGCGTCACCTCAAACTGCCGCTCGTTGCCGATGATCCGAACCGGGGACACTTCCAATCCCGGCAGGCGAGAAGGCGCCAGGAACAGAGTTATTCCCGCCGCCGGGTCGCTGCCTTGGCTGGTTCGCGCTGCCACGATGATAACGTCAGCGACATGGGCGTCGGGAACAAAGAGCTTTGTGCCGTTCAGGGCGTAGCCGTCGCCGTCGGGAGTGGCAGTGGCTTCCACGCCCCAGGCTTCATAGCTGGCTGAAGCCTCGGTAACCGCCAGGGTCATCAGCCCGCTGCCGTCGCAGACACGGCTGAGCAGGTCGTCCTTCTGGGCGTCGCTGCCCGCATCAAGAATGGTCAGCCCGCCCAAAACCACGGTGGAGAAATAGGGAGTGGGAGCGAGAGCGCGGCCCATCTCCTCCAGCAATACGGCCAAGTCCAGGAAGTCTCCGCCGGTTCCTCCGTACTGTTCCGGGAAAGGCACCCCGGCCCAGCCGAGACCGGCAATCTGGCGCCAGAGCTCATCGGGGTAGCCGCGCTCGTCCTCTTCCATTTCTCGCACCAGCGTCATGGGACATTCCCGGGCAAGAAACTCCTGGGCGCTGCTCTTTAGCATCTGCTGAATTTCGGTGAGGCCCAAGTCCATCGTATCGTCTCTCCGGTGTTAATCGCGCTCGCCCTTGCATATCACTCTGCCGGGCGCCGCTAGTATAGTCTATGCTTATTGACTGCTCAACAGGGCCTTTCCGAAAGCGCGAGCTAACGGGGCGCGCTCTGACTCCCGTTGCCGAATCTTCCTGTCGGCAAGACTGGGGTCAAGCGTTCATTCACAGATTCGGTAGCCAGGTGAGCCGCTTCCAAAGTGGTCGCTCCCAGCAGTGGGCTGCTTCCTCGCCCGCCGAAAATCACCGGGGCGGTTACTTCCATTCTTTCAATTACAAACACTGCGTATCCGTGCGTATCCGAAAGGAGATGTCAACCACCCTTTCGTCCGCAAAGGCAAAGGCGCGGGTTTTCGGTTGGCCGGACGTTCACGCTCTCCAGAACATCCTCCGGGATGTAACTGTGAACGGAACCGGTGTCGGCCAATGCTTTGACTTGAACCAAGGCAGACTTCGCCAAATCTCCAACCAAGATCGGGACACTGAATGTCCCCATAGCTCTAAACCTCGACCACTATCTCCACCGGCGTGTTGCGGGCGACGATTATCTCCATCACTTCGTCGCTGTCGTTAGCATTAAGGACTGCCGTTGTCTGCCCTTCCATTGTCTAAACTGCCGTCAGTGTCGGTCATTAACAGCGCATTTACCGGAGCCAGAATTTGCCGAACCGGGTCAACCACAAGACTGGCGCCTTCAAGGGCCGTGGCTCCCAACAATGAAGGCCCTCCGGATGGGCCAAAAACTACTTGCGTAATAATTTGCCTTTCACCCACTCTAATTGTGGCATGGCCTATAGGCAGTTCGACGGTTCTATTGTCTGCGAGGTCAAAGGTGCGGTTTTCCTCAACGGCCACGCCAAGCTCAACCAGAACGTCTCCGGGGAATACGCTGTAAGTTGCGCCCGTGTCAACAAGGGCGTCCATTGAAGCGAACTCACTGCCATACGGTTTGGATACCTGAATTGTCACGCTGAATGTCCCCATAGCTCTAAACCTCGACCACTATCTCCACCGGCGTGTTGCGGGCGACGATTATCTCCATCACTTCGTCGCTGTCGTTGACCGGCTGGTGGACAGCTTCGGCAGGGACGTAGATGAAGTCGCCGGGGCCTATAGGCAGCGGCTGGTCGAGCTTGTCGCCGACGATGAACCGGCCATGCCCCTTGACCACGTAGATGGCCGACTCGCAGTTGACGTGGTAGTGAGGGCTGGAGCCACACTGCGGCGGAATGGTGGCGATGGCCAGGTGGATGCCGGTGGAGCCGGTGAGCCCTTCGGACACGCCAGCCAGCCGGGTCATAGCCCCGGATTGAATTTCGACTTCCAGACCATCGGAATGGATTACTTTGCAGTCCGCCATTGACCTTCTCCTGTTGCGAGGGTAAAGATTGTTATTCGCTATATACTGCGAAAGATTGTTATTCGCTACATACTGCGGACGAAGGCATCCAGCCTCTCGATGGCCCTGCCGATGTTTTCCTGTGAGTTGGCGTAAGACAGGCGCACATACCCGTCGCCGTACTGCCCGAAGGCGGAACCGGACAACAGGGCTACGCCGGCTTCCTGCATGGCGCGCTCCTCGAACTCTCGGCTGGAAAGCCCGGTGTCTTCGATGCTTGGGAACACATAGAACGCGCCCTCCGGCTCCGGGCAACGGATGCCGGGGATGCTGCGCAGGCCGTCGGTAATCAGGCGGCGGCGGGCGGCGAACTCGGCGGTCATTGCCTCCACCTGGTCGCGGGGGCCTTCCAGCGCGGCGATGCCAGCCTTCTGCGTGAAGGTGGCGGCGCAGGATACGCTGTTCACTGCCAGCTTGACCACGTGCGGCACTAGTTCCGGCGGCATTATGCCGTAGCCCAGACGCCAGCCGGTCATGGCGTAGCTCTTGGAAAACCCGTCCAGGATAATGGTGCGCTCTTCCATTCCGGGAATGGATGAGATGCTGAAGTGATCGCCGGTGTAGAGGATGTCTTTGTAAATCTCGTCGGCCATGACATACAGGTTGGGGTGCGCCATCACCAGCTCGGCGATAGCCCGCAGCTCGCCTTCCGACAGGGCAGACCCGCAGGGGTTCTCCGGGGTGTTGAGAATAAGCAGCCGGGTCTTTTCGGTTATCTGCGACGCCAGCGCGTCTAGGTCAGGGTGATAGTTCTTGGACTCCAGGAGCTGCATCGGCGCCGGAGTGCAGCCGGTGAAGCGAATCATTGATTCGTATATAGGGAAGCCGGGGTTGGGATAGATGACTTCGACACCCGGCTCGCCCAACGCCAGCAGGACGTAGAACATTATGGGCTTGGCGCCCGGCGTTACCACCACGCTGTCCGGCTCAGTGTCGGTTCCGCGCACCTCGCGGCTGTTGCGGGCGATGGCCTCCCGCAGCTCCGGCAGGCCGGCGGTGGGGCCGTAGTGGGTGAACCCGTCGCGGATGGCCTCCATACCGGCGTCAATGATATGCCGGGGCGTGTCGAAGTCGGGTTCGCCGATTTCCAAGTGGATGATTTCCCGACCCTGGGCCTCCAGAGCGCGGGCTTTGGCCAGCACCTCAAAGGCGCTCTCGGTTCCCAAGTCGTGCATTCGGGCGGCGACGGTCATTTGTTCCTCCGGCATAACGTGGGGCATTGCTCTGAATTGTTACAAGGGGCTGAATCTCGGCGGGAGGGTTATTCCTGCTCATCCGGTGAATCGTCCGGGGACGGTATTTTAGAGCGCGCCAATGAGACAATCCGATCGGCGCGCTCCAGCATCCGCCGGGCTTCGTCCGGTTCGTAGTTTTTGAACGTTTGGGTTGCTTCATCGGGATAGCGGGTATCTATGTAGAGGGAATCCAGAATGTGAGCATCGCCGGAGCTAGCCAGAAAATCTGTGTCTTCCAGAGCGCAGCAATCTGCCAGATTGCCTGCCGAGTGGGTTCGCTCCAAGGGTTTCCCCCGGAAGACCAAAAAGCCTTTAAGGGCCTTTTCCGCAGCTTGCTGGGAATGAAAACACGAATTGGCGGTGTCGCAGTTGTCCAACGCAATCTGGGCTAATCGCAAATCTGCATCAGCCCGTTCAATCCAGCCTCGACCAAAAGTCAAACGTGATTCCATAGTAGGCTCCTTGACCAGGGAGCGCAGATTGCAGCCCCCTTCCGGCGGGTGTTTGTCATAAACCACTATCCCGTCGGTGAACGCCGCGGCGATGAACGGGTTCCGGGCCTCAAGACTCCGCTCAATTTCGGCGGGGGTGTACACCAGGGTGTCTATATCCACGCCCAACCTTTTAGGCAGATACTCCCGGCACTTCACAGTGCGCTCCCGTCTGGGCGCATCCGTTTCTTTGACGACAATTAAGTCAATGTCGCTGAACTCGCGGGCATCACCCCTGGCCCGTGAACCGAACAAGATTATCCGCTCCGGGCCGTAGCCTATAAGCCGCTCTACAACTCGCCGGATATCCGGCGTCAGGGCAGGCGCTTCCGGGGACTGCGGCGTCATTCGGGCTGCGCCTGGTTCTGGGTGCGGACGGGCAGGCCATAGATGCCGATGAAACCGGCGGCGGCGGCGTGGTCGAACTGGTCCTGCCGGTCGTAGGTGGCAAGACCGTAGTTATAGAGGGCGCGCGGGGCCTGCCTGCCAACTACGGTGCAGCTTCCCTTGTGCAGACGCAGCCGCACCTCGCCGGTGACGTGCCGCTGCGTGCTTTGCACGTAGGCGTCTAGGTCGGCGCGGTGGGCCGTATACCACAGGCCGTTGTATATCACGTCGGAGTATTCCTGAGCGATGCGGGACTTGGTACGCGCCTGTTCCTTGCTCAGGGTCATCGTTTCCAGGGCCTTGTGGGCCGCATGCAGTATGATAGCCGCGGGGCATTCGTAAATCTCCCGCGACTTGATGCCCACCAGCCGGTTCTCCACATGGTCTATCCGGCCAACGCCGTACTCGCCGCCGACGGCGTTGAGGTGGCGAATCAGGTCTACGCCTCCCATTGACTCGCCATCCACGGCGATGGGAACACCCCGTTCGAAGCCGATTTCCAGGTATGCCGGTTCGTCGGGCGCGCTGGCGGCGGGCCTTGTCCACAGGTAGGCGTCTTCGGGCGGCTCCAGCCACGGGTCTTCCAGCTCGCCGGCCTCCACGCTGCGGCCCCACAGGTTCTCATCGGTGGAAAAGCGGCTGGCCCGGGTATTGATGGGCAGGTTGCGGGCCAGCCCATATTCTATCTCGTCATCGCGGCTCATTCCCCAGTCGCGGATGGGCGCGATCACCTGCAAGCTGGGGGCCAGGGCCATCACGCCCACCTCCAGACGCACCTGATCGTTGCCCTTGCCGGTGCAGCCGTGGGCCACAGCGTAGGCGCCGTGTTCCCGCGCCGCTTCCACCAAGTAGCGAGCGATGAGCGGGCGGCCCAGCGCAGTAGCCAGCGGATACTGCTCTTCGTATACCGTCCCTGCTTGCAGGCTGGGGAACAGGAACTCATCCACCAGCGTCTGCCGCCCATCCACGATAACGGCCTCGACCGCGCCAATGGACAGCGCCCGTTGCCGCGTGGTTTCTAGGTCAACCATTCCCAAGTCAATGGTCAGGGTGACGATGTCTGCCCCGTATTTTTCCCTGAGCCACGGCACCGCCACCGTGGTATCCAGCCCGCCGCTGTAGGCAAGCACGATTCTGTCGTTAGGCATTGGCGTAGAAACTCCGGTTAAATTGGGTATTAGGAGTTAGAGTGAATCGGCCGCGTCTGCTTGGGATCGTTTTTTGACACTCTCATCTGAATCCCTAGACTTCCCGCAGAGCATCCAAGAACTGTTGTCGCGTAAGACCGGCGTCCCGAATAATTTTTCGGACAATCCCTCGTCCCAAGTCTCTTGTTCCGTGGAAAGGCACGCTGGTCGCACGCCCGTCGCTGTGACTCAGCAGAATATGGCTTCCCTCTTGCCCAGCAATCTCGAAGCCCAAGCGGCGTAATAACCGGATAACATCGCTCGCCCTAAGCATTGGTATCCGGCTCATGAATTACTACGCCAAGAGCTTCTGGACGCCTAGAAATTCGGGCAATGAATTCACGCCGCGATCTTCTTCTTTAAGGCACAGGCGAATGACCTCTCTCATGTTACTCATAAGCTCTTCCAGGGTCACTCCCTGACTGTAGCAGGCATGAATCTGCGCGACCTCTCCGACAAAAAAGTCGTCCTCGTCTTTCTCGACTACCACGAAAAATTCCCGGTTCTTGCCCTCTACCGGAACCTCCACCTTGTAGACGCCAACCAGTTCGGCGTGATTATCTAAGCCGTCGTCCGTCAGGCAGATTTCAATGGATTTGCGCATATTTTTCATCAATTCGTCGAGGGTCTTGCCGCGGTTTCGGCAATCCCTGAACTGAGGCGCTTCACCAACGAGATAGCCGTCTTCGCCTTTCTCAATTACGACATAAAACTCGCGCTCTGACATTCCTCTTCACCCTGCCCCTCTCCCAAGAGGGAGAGGGGATTATGGAAACCGTCTCCCTTTGGGACGAGAATCATGTCCGGCTAGATTTTCGACAGCGCGGCGCTGAGGCGCTCGGCCGCTTCGTCTACTTCCTCTCGCGTTACCGTGAGCGGGGGCATAAAGCGGACGGTGTTGGGGCGGGGGCCGTTCAGGAGCAGGCCGGCCTCGTTGGTATTAGCCAGCACCTGCGGCGATATGGTGTCCTCGAAGTCCATGGCCGCCAGCAGGCCCTTGCCGCGCACCTCGGAAACAAAGGAAAAGCGGTCTTTGACTTCGTTCAGCCGCCCCAGCAGATACGGCTCCATGTCTTTGACGTGGCCTGGGATATCGTTTTCGATGAGAAACTTGGTGCCGGCGTAGCCCGCGGCGGTGGTCAGGGCATTGCCGCCGAAGGTGGAGCCGTGGTCGCCAGGCACCAGCGCCTGGCAGTGGGACTTGGACAGGAACGCGCCGATGGGCACGCCGTAGCCCAGCCCCTTGGCCAGGGTCATTACGTCCGGCTCCACGCCGTATTCCTCGTAGCCAAACAGGCTGCCCAGCCGTCCGATGCCAGTCTGCACTTCGTCCAGAATCAGCAGAATGCCCTGGCTGTCGCACCATTGCCGCAGCCGTTGCAGATAGTCGTCATCAGGGATGATGACGCCCGCCTCGCCCTGCACCGGCTCCACCATCACCGCGGCGGTGCGGTCGGTGGTGGCGCTGATGACGGCCTCGACATCATTGTAGTCCACATGAACGAAGCCGGGCAGCAGAGGGGCAAAGTTTTCCTGATAGTGGGGCTGCCCGGTAGCGGCGACGGTAGCTTGGGTGCGCCCATGGAAAGAGTTAAAAGCAGTGATGATTTCGTAAGCGCCGTCGCGGTTCAACTTGCCATAACGCCGCGCCAGCTTCATCGCGCCCTCGACGGCCTCGGCGCCGCTGTTGCCGAAGAACACCAAATCGAGGCAGCTATTCTCGATGAGCATCTCGGCAAGCTGCAATTGCGGCACAGTGTAGAACTGGTTGGATGTCTGAATCAGCGTGCCCGCCTGTTCCGCAATGGCCTGGGTGATGGCGGGATGGCTATGGCCCAACTGGTTAACCGCCCAACCGGCGACAAAGTCCAAGTATTGCTTACCGTCGGCGTCCCAAACTTCGGTTCCTTCGCCCCGGACGATGACCACCGGCTGGCGGCGCACCGTCTGGGCGTAATACTTCTTCTCAACGTCAATCCAGTCGCTGCTGATGCTCATGGCGAGTCCTCTTCTCCCGATTGTTCTTCTGCGAATTTCTGCCCCGATGTTGCCGCTAGATTATCGCACACCGGGCGGCGGATTTCATGGGGCGGGCGGTGCGCGAGAGGCTGGGGCGTTTCGGCCCTCTAACCGGATTGCTCTAACGGATATTCAGCCTGAAATAAAAGCCAGTGATATATGCTAGTATCGGGGCGCGCCGCCACGCTGCTTCCCGGCGCGGACAACGGCGCGGCTGATTGAAACTCGGGATGCTCGGCTAGAGAGAAATGAATGCGTATTCCGGTTTTCGCCCTTGTATTGCTGTTGCTGCTGCCCCTGCTCGCCGCCTGTAATTCCGGCGAAGACCCGACGCCTGCGACGGTGCCCACAACAACACCCACGCCTATACCTACGGCAACGGCAATGCTTGCACCCACGCCTACGCCTACGCCTACATCCGCAGCTACGGCAACGCTTGTACCTACACCGAGACCTGCGCCCACACCTACTCCTACGCCGACACCGACACCTACACCCACGCCTACACCTACACATACGCCCATGCCGACACCGACACCTACACCTACACCTACGCCGACCCCAACGCTTGTACCTACACCCACTCCGCCGCCGCCGCCTACCCCTACCCCACGACCGACAGCGACGCCAGCGCCTACTCCGCCGCCTGACCGGGAAGCGCTGATCGCCCTGTACAATGCCACGGGTGGCAGATTTTGGGTGCGAGGTACGAATGATAACTGGCTAACCGACGCTCCCATCGGTGAATGGAGCGGTGTTGAAACTGATGACGATGGCCGCGTTACTTCTTTGGAAATCGCGGGTAGCTTGTTATCCGGGGAGATACCGCCGGAATTGGGCAACCTCGCCAACCTGGAAGTGCTGATTCTCGCCGGGAACCGGTTAACCGGGGAGATACCGCCGGAATTGGGCAACCTCGCCAACCTGGAAGTGCTGATTCTCGCCGGGAACCGGTTAAGCGGGGAGATACCGCCGGAGTTGGGCTACCTCTCCAACTTGGAAAAGCTGCGTCTCGACGCGAACCGGTTAAGCGGGAAGATACCGCCGCAGTTGGGCAACCTCGCCAACTTAGAAGAGCTGAGTCTCGTCTGGAACCTGTTAACCGGGGAGATGCCGCCGGAGTTGGGCAACCTCGTCAACCTGGAAGTGCTGTCGCTCGACGGAAACCAGTTGAGCGGCGAGATACCGCCGGAGTTGGGCTACCTCGCCAACCTGGAAGTGCTGATTCTCGGCTGGAACCGGTTAACCGGGGAGATACCACCGGAATTGGGCAACCTCGCCAACCTGGAAGTGCTGATTCTCGGCTGGAACCGGTTAATCGGGGAGATACCACCGGAATTGGGCAACCTCGCCAACTTGGAAGAGCTGATTCTCGGCTGGAACCGGTTAATCGGGGAGATACCGCCGCAGTTGGGCAACCTCGCCAACTTGGAAGAGCTGAGGCTCGGCAACAACCAATTGAGTGGGGAGATACCGCCGCAGTTGGGCTACCTCGCCAACATGGAAGTGCTGAGTCTCGGCAGGAACCAATTGAGCGGGGAGATACCGCCGCAGTTGGCTTTGCTCGACAACCTGGAATTGCTGGACCTCTACTGGAACCAGTTGAGCGGGGAGATACCGCCGCAGTTGGGCAACCTCTCCAATCTAGTAAGGCTGGACTTCCTTACGAACCAATTGAGCGGGGAGATACCGCCGCAGTTGGGCTACCTCGCCAACATGGAAGTGCTGCATCTCGGTTATAACCAGTTGAGCGGGGAGGTACCGCGGGAATTGGCTCGCCTCTCCAACCTGAGATCGGTGTTCTTTTCCGGCAACAAGTTGAGCGGGTGCGTACTGGACGGACTGAAAGACGGATTATACAAAGGCTTCGAAGAGCTCCAGTTCTGTGAGTGAAGGGTTGGGGCTTGCCTGCAACTCAACAAGTATCACGCCGGAGCGCGCCGGGGGTATGGCAATACGGGCCGTTCCGTGAATTACGAGAAACTCCGCGAGCAACGCCCCCTTACGGCGCAAATAAACACCGTTCCGGCGATGTGTCCGCGGTGGTGATACGGCCAATCTTGCTGGGGCGACAGGCGCCAAGCCTTGCCGGAACCGGCGGGCCAGCTAGGGCCATCCCCGGGTTCCCGCCCGGTCAGCGGGCCTAGCAGCGATAGCAGTTAGGCAATGAACTGGCTGCCTTAGCAACTAAGGTCAAGGAGTCCTCGGCGGCCCGGATTTTTGAGCCTGCCGGGGTAATGGCAAGGGTTGCCCCGGTATATCGTCTCAGGGATAATGATTCCGCCTTTCCGAGCTGGCAGTTCCCACTCAACCACCCCGCGGAGGTATCCACCCAATGACCGACCTCAGACGGGCCGCCGCTATTGTGGGCGTCCACGAACACGTTACCCGCTACGCTCCCGACAAGAGCGAGCTTCAGATTCAGGGCGAGAGCATCATCAAAGCTCTGGATGATGCTGGGCTGTCCAAGAACGACGTAGACGGCCTGTTCACTGCATCAATGTCGGTGCGCAACAGCGGCCTCAACCTGGCCGACTACCTGAATATGTACCCCAAACACGTGGACAACACCACTGTGGGCGGCGGCTCTTTCGAGTTCCACTTGGCCCACGCCCTCAACGCCATCCACGCCGGGCGCATCAACTGCGCCGTCATCACCTACAGCACCCTCGCCCGCTCCGGCGGCGTGTCCGTCGGCACCGGCGGCGTCGGCCGGTTCGGACACCCGCGCCTCGACCCGTCGCCCGACAGCTTCGAGGAGCTGTATGGCCTGACCACCGTCGGCCTCTACGCCATGATTGCCCAGCGGCACATGCACCAGTTCGGCACCACGCCGGAGCAACTGGCCGAGATTGCCGTGGCCGTCCGCCACCATGCCTCGATGAACCCCGAAGCCCTGTTCCGCGACGAGATAACCGTGGACGACGTGATGCGCTCACGGGTGATTTCCTCGCCCTTGCACCTGATGGACTGTTGCGTCATCACCGACGGCGGCGGCGCGGTGGTGGTCGCCTCGCCCGAGGTGGCACGCAACTGCAAGCATACCCCGGTCTGGGTGCTGGGCACCGGCGAAGCGGTGGCGCATCAGGGCGCAGGCAAGCGCGACCTCATCTACATCGCCGCCAAGCAGAGCCATGAACCCGCCTTCGCCGGGGCGGGCGTCACTCACGCCGACATTGACATGGCGATGATCTACGATTCCTTCACCATCACCGTTCTGGAGACGCTGGAAGACTTGGGCTTCTGCGAGAAAGGCGAGGGCGGCCAGTTCGTCAGCGGCGGACGGCTGAAAATCGGCGGCGGGCTGCCCATCAACACCGACGGCGGTGGGCTCTCGTCCAACCATCCGGGGATGCGCGGCATCTTCCTGCTGATGGAAGCCACGCGCCAGTTGCGCCACCAGTTCCACGGCACACCCCGCCAGGTGCCCGACTGCAAGATCGCCCTGTGCCACGGCACCGGCGGCGCCCTGGGTTCCCGCCACAGCGGCGGCACCGTCATATTGGGGAGGGATTAGTCATGCCCGAATGGAACAAGCCGTTGCCGACCGTTGTTGGCGAGACCCGCGCTTACTGGGATGCCTGCCGCCGCGGGCAACTGCTGATCCAGCATTGCGACAAGTGCGGCGAGTACCAGTTTTACCCCCGGGGCATCTGCTCCCACTGCTGGTCGGAGAACCCCGCCTGGGTGCAGGCCAGCGGCAAAGGCGTCGTATGGACCTACACCGTCACCTACCAGAACCGCACCACCGGCTTCGACCAGGGCCCTTACGTCTTGGCCCTGGTGGAGCTGGAGGAAGGCGTGCGAATGTTCACCAACATCGTTGAGTGTGAACCGCGCGAGGTGAGCATCGGAATGCCAGTGGAGGTCACCTTCCAGCGCGCCAACGACCAGATAAGCGTCCCCTACTTCAAGCCGCGAGAAAGCGCCGGCGCATAGCTTGCGGAAAACCCACATTACACGTCATTCCGGGCGAAGGGTTCCGGGCTGTAGCGGTATCTTTCGCCCAGAGCGGCGCCCAAACGGGACAGGTCATTTTGCCGAGAATAGAGTGTTATGGATGACGCCAACCGATATGATCCCCCAGACGCTAAAAGCAACGTCTATCACATCTGCTTCCTGGATTATCAATTGCCAGTGGATGATGAGAGCAAAGTAAAGTTTGCCCACGATTACGCTGCTACTCTGACCGGCGCAAACCTGGACGAGACATCACCTGTTTTATTCAGCGGCATACCGGCGACCCCAGCAGCCGTGTCACCATCAGCGTTCCCCGGCGGCTGGCCGGAGCCATCCGCCGCATAGAAGATTCAGGGCTTCCGCCTATATTCGAGGAGCCGGAAACCCCTTACGCGGGCGGAGATTCCTGCGTAGTTCCCGGCTCTTTCCAAATCAAATTACATATAATTATCGCCACGAAACTGATTAGTTCGTGAGAACTTCATCGCTATTATTCCGCATCAATGCCGAACCGCAGTTCATCGCAGCGTTCCTGATCGGCCTCGGCCAGTTCCGGCTGGTCATTGAAGTGGTAGACCAGCGAGCGCTGGCCGTAGTAGAGGCCATTGTGGGGGGCCAGTTCGATGGCGCGGCTCAGGTCGGCGATGGCCTTGTCATACTCCCCGACTTCATACCAGGAGCAACCCCGGTTATACCAAGCCTCGGCCAGCTCCGGGTCCAGTTCGATGGCCGTCGAGTAATCCTCGATGGCGCGGTGATACACCCCGTTGCGACCGTACCGGCTGCCCCGCTCCAGGTAGCCGGCCGCATCCGTTGGCTCCTCCGCGTGCCTGCGCTGGAAAACCATGCCATATCCGCCTGCGATGAAATTCCGCCTTCTGTCGCCGTCGAAGACCCTTAGCGAGCCTTGTGATAGGTTATTATGGTTGTATGAAGCAATCAACCCGTTATCGTATGTACGTGGACGAATCCGGCGACCACGTGATGGCCTCGGACAAATGGAGCAGCCCCGACGACTTCTACCTCGGACTGACCGGAGTCGTCATCGCCAGCGAGACCTACCGCACGCGAACTCACCCGGAATTCGAGGCGCTAAAGCAGGAATTCTTCCCCCACGACCCGGATGACCCGGTGATTCTGGTGCGGAACCAAATCGTCAATAAACGGAATATATTTCGGATTTTGCAAGACCCGGAAGTGGCTTCCCACTGGGAGGAAAGAATCATCCGGTTTCTCGAAACACGCGTCGCCCAAATTATCACGGTGGTTCTCGATAAAGAGGCGTTTATCCGTACCGGCCAACCATCAGAATTACGGCCCTACAGCTATTGCATTGACACACTGACCGGCATATACGATCAGTGGCTTGGAATGGTTGGCGGGGCGGGAGACGTTATGGCGGAATCCCGAGGCAAAAAAGAAGACAAAGGGTTGACAGAGGATTTCCACAGGTACATGACTCAGGGGTCGCGCCAGTCAGTCAGCAGCAATCATATAAAGCTGAAGCTGAAGACTAGCAACATCACTGGCCTTCAGCTTGCCGACTTGCTCGCCTATCCCTCCAAGAGAGGAATTTTGATGGATAATTGTCTCTTCTTGAGCAATCCGCCCAGCCCGGCAACCATCCGGTTCATAGAGACGCTCCGGACCAAGTTCGACCTCCACAGCGTGGTATTGCCTTATGCGGCCCAAACAAAAAAGGAGACCTTCGCCTCCTCTCTTGCGCCAGTCCTGTCGACTAGCCCCCTCCAGCAACCTGGATTGCTCTAATTATACAGGGCGGCTTTTTTGCGCACAACCCCCGTTGCGGCTTGTCAGCCCCCCAGCACCCTAATTACACAGGAGGAGTTGCCTGCTAGGCAGCCCCCTGTAGCCCAACGGCCAATTGAAACCAAACCTCCAGCCGCCGCCCGTCTACATCACCGACCGCACCAACCCGCCGTCCACCAGTATCGTCGTGCCGGTGATGTAGGTGGAGCGGTCGGAGGACAGGAAAGCCACCAGGTTCGCCAGCTCCACCGGCTCCCCCACGCGGCCCACGGCGGTGTCGGCGGCGCGCATGGCCAGCGCTTCGTCCACGCTGATGCCCAGCTCGTTGGCGCGGGCGGTTACGTTGGAAAGCATCCGGTCGCTGAGGATGGAGCCGGGGCAGACGTTGTTGACCAGAATGCCGTCGCGCCCCACTTCATCGGCCAAGCTCTTGGCGTAGGCCACCACGCCCATCCGAGTCGCGCCCGACAGCGCCAGGTTGGGGATGGGGTTGTATACTGTGCTGGCGAGAATGTTGATGATACGCCCGCCGCCGCGCTGCTTCAGATGCGGAATCCCCTCGCGGCACATCCGCCCAAAAAAGATGAGCGACCGCTGCACTGCCGTCTCCCACTGCTCCTCGGTGGCGGTGGCGGAGCGGGCCAGGGGAGGCCCGCCGGAGTTGTTCACCAGAACGTCAATACCGCCGAACTGTTCCAGCGCCGCCGAAATTAGCCCCGTGATGCTCTCCAGCCGGTCCAGGTCAGCGGGGTAGGCCAGTGCCTCGCCGCCCGTGGACTCCCGAATCTCAGCGGCCGCCTGCTCCAAATCGGCTGCGGTGCGGCTGCAAATGACGACCTTCGCGCCTTCCTCTGCCAGCACTTGGGCGCAGGCCCGCCCCAGCCCCTTGCTGGCTCCGCCGATGATGGCGACCTTGCCCTTCAGACCCAAGTCCATACCAACTTCCTCATACCGCCCCACTGACGGGAGCGGCTACTCGACTGAACCCCGCCGATTATACCAGTACACCATAACCGTCGGCATCCGCAGGTTGACCGCCTGCCGACGCTGCTCTACTCTTGCGCCACACTACCCGGAATAACGGCCTGAGCGCCACGCGGCCAGGCGGTATGGTTGGTGAGCTATGGCGCAGCCTCTTGACGACTCGCAAATCCGTGAAATCCAGCGCAATGCGGTAGATCTCGCCCGCGGCGCCGGGGAAATTCTGGCCGCCCACTTCGGACGTAGCATCGAAGTCGAGTTCAAGGACGACCAGCAGCGCGACCCAGTGACCGCTGCCGACAAGACGACACAGGCATACCTCGCCTCCGAAATCCTTCGCCGTTTCCCGGGCCACGGCGTCTTGGGAGAGGAAGCCACCGAGGAAGAGCAACAGTCCGAGGAACCGGCTCGCGACACCCTGTGGGTGCTTGACCCGCTAGACGGCACTACCAATTTCCTCAACGGCCTCCCCGTCTTCGCCTCGTCCATTGGCGTGATACACCGGGGCCGGCCTGTGGCGGCGGCCCTCTACGTCCCCTGGCCCACCGGCGGCGGGGGCTTCGTGCTGCACTGCCGCAAGGGAGGAGGCGCCAACATCGCCCCTCTGCGCGCGGACGGCGAGAGGGCCAACGGCGAGCCGGTCAAGGTGCTGGAAACCGAGCAGCCCATACCCAACCGGCTGATCGGCTTGCCCGGCTACTTCGGCGTCGCCAACCGCTTCACCGGCGGGCTGGCCAACAAGGCCGGAGAGCCGCGCACCACCGGCAGTATCGCCTACGAACTGGCGATGACGGCCCGCGGCGTGATGCAGTACGCCATATTCGGCGCGCCCCGGATGTGGGACATGGCCGCCGGAGCGCTGGCGGTACAGGAGGCCGGCGGCGCGGTGATGACCCGTTTCCGCGGCGAGAAGCGTTGGCATCCCATTGAAAGTTTCGTCCCGTCATGGAGCGAAAAGACGCCCACTATGAAGGAGCTGCGCGCCTGGACAGCCCCCCTAGTGGCCGGCAACCGCCACCTGGCCCCGCTAATCGCCAACAACGTCCGCCGCCGCTTCAGCCTGCGGGCCAAGCTGCGAACGGCGGCAAGGGCGCTGCGACGGAGAAGCAGACAAGCGCGGAAATGACGACCTCACTACTCCGCAGACAAGATGCGCTAATCCACCAGCGGCTGGAAGTCCGGCCCGGACATCGGTTCATGGCTCTCCCAATAGCTCCGCATCTCGATCAACACACGCTGCTGGGAGGGTGCGGGCTGCGGGTTAACTCGAACCACATGAGCTTGGTACTCGCCAGGAGATTCCGCCATCGCCATTGTCAGATCATCAACGAGATATCTAGGCGCCCAGCCAATCATCTGATAGTCGGTGGTCTGGATTTGCACTGCCATTTCACTCAGCGGGTTGGTCAGCTCCAGAGCGATATAGAGCTTATCTCCTTGCTCCAGAGAGTTCATCTTCGCCTGAACAGGCTCACTAGCGTACGGCCAGCCGTGTAAGAAGAACCGGCAGACAAATCTGCCATCAGCGTCTTTGAGCAGCTTTGGAAAAACCTCGAAGGTATCGGTGGCGCGACGCCCCCCATTGGCTGACAAAATCTCAATAGGGCTTGCGTCTTCGCCGAGGTCTAAGGCGTGTAGGTAATCGGCGAAATCCGGGCGTTTCGGCGAGATAATCCGGTTTTGGAAAAGTGAGAAAAGCTCAGAAGATTTGTAAGTCCTCTCAAAGTCAGGGAATTCAGGGAGTGGCGGAAAACCAGCCTTGCAATTCGCGTCTTCCACTCCTTTCGTGTAGCGGAAGCGATACTCGGATTCCTCAATGTCTGCATCCAGCCGTCCGACTGGGAACCACATACGGCTACCGGATTGGCTACCGACATCCTGAGTGTCCTGCCAAGCTAGAAACAGCGTTTTGGTAGACATCACATCATTTCTTTTAATTGTTGACAATTATAGCTTACTAATTGGATGCCGAACTGTCTAGCGACATCGCTCATCCAGTCGGGTGGTATGGCTTCAACGATTTCCACCAAGCCCCCTTCGTCCAATTTCTCCAACCTGGACAGTGCCGGGCTCAACAAACTTGGGTATTCGAGATAAGCCCGGCGCACTAGTTCCAGCGGGCTGGGTGCATCGCCCTCCGATTCAGACCAGTAAATCCCTCCACAACCTCTCTCTGAGTAATTACCAATACGGTTATTGGCAAGCAATTTCTTTCACCGGCTATCCGAGAGTTCACGGCCAAAGGATGATGCGTGGTCGAAAGAGGGGGTTAGATATTCTTTCCATCCGTCCTCGGTGCGCTTCCGAACTATCCCCCAATTTTCGTGATGCCGGTCGGTGTTTCCGATTACTGCGTCCAGCACCAGGAATTCTGCGAACCGGGTCTTTGCTGCGGATGCCCCTTCAGATTCTCCAAAGACACGCTCTAACGCCGTCCAGATATTGTTCAGGGTGTGCCTGGATTGGCGAAACTTCTGGACAAAGGCGTAGTTTTCCAAGTGGTGCGCCATAATTTGATTGCCGTGCCATAACTGTTGACCGTCGCTGATGAAAGACTTGGAGCTTGAGCCAGGCGCTTCCTGAAAAGTTGTCAATCCTACCAGAGCGTGGGAAATTTGGAGAAGGTCGGCTATTTTCGAGGCAATCAATTCCGCCCAGTGCTCACCTGTACTCTTGCGGGGATATTTGAAAGGGAAGGTTCCGATTTCGGGAAAGTGGAACCAGAATTTGGCCTTTCCTCCCATGTCTTCCGGCTGAAGCGCCCACTCCGGTTGTACTTCAAGGATAGGGTAGTAGTCAGGCATAAGTCAGGAATCTCCCGGCCCAGCGCGTTGCCGGCGCCAGCGTTTCCGCGAGTGGGTCTACGCCCAGCCCCAAGGTTTCAGCATAGTTGCGCCGCCAACGGCATCGTATCGTCGGGCGCGAACATTACCGGGGCGGTTTGCTCGCGGTCGTTGATTCGCACACGGGTTTCGCCCAGCGAGTACTCGACAATCCGGTCATCAGCCAGCTCGAAACCGCGGGCTCCCTCACGTTCTACCCCCATTTCATCCAGCAAGCCTTGTATTGTGTATTATGTATATTGATGGCTTGCTGGAAGAGTTATCCGAACGAAAAAGGAAGGTTATCTATGTATGATACCACCGTCAAATATCATCTGGGGCTCGACTTGGGAACTAATTCCATCGGCTGGGCCGCCGTGATACTAGACGGCAACGGAGAACCCGGCGGGCTGCTCGATATGGGAGTTCGCATATTCCCGGATGGACGCGATGAACAAAACTCTCAATCCAACGCCGTTGACCGGCGCGTGGCCCGGGGCCAGCGGCGGCGGCGCGACCGCTACCTGACGCGGCAAAGCCGGCTGCTGGACAAACTGGTGGAATGCGGACTGATGCCGGACGACGAAAGCGCGCGCAAGCTCCTGGAAGGCGAAGATCCCTACACATTGCGAACCCGCGCCCTGGATGCTCCCCTGAAGCCTTTCCTGCTGGGGCGCGCCCTCTTTCACCTCAACCAGCGGCGCGGATTCAAGTCCAACCGCAAAGCGGCCAGAACGGATGCCGACGATAAAGAAGGCGCCAACTTGCGCCCACGTATCGCCAACCTGCGTCAGCGTATGGAAGAAAGCGGAGCGCGCACTTTGGGGGAATACCTGCACACACGGCTTGAGAAATCCGAAACCGTCCGCGCCCGCCCAGGACAAGACATATACCCCGACCGGGCGATGTACGAAGATGAGTTTAACGCCATTCGCAAAGCTCAGGAGCCGCACCACAGTATAAGCGCCGGCCAGTGGGACAACCTGCGCCATATCATCTTTTATCAGCGCGACTTGCTGCCGGTTAAACCGGGGCTGTGCCAGTTCGAGGAAGGAGAGGACCGGGCAGACAAGGCGCTGCCCGTATTCCAGGAATTCAGACTGTTGCAGGAAGTCAACAACCTGCGCCTCAGCGTAGGCGCAGAACCGGAACGCCCGCTCAATGAGCAAGAACGGGAACGCGTCTTGCAGCATCTGCGCTCCGGCAAAGAAATCAAGCTGTCCGATCCCTCGAAAAGCCTGAAGCTGCCCCAGGGCGCCGTCTTTAACCTGGCCGCCGCCGGGCGCAAGTCCATCGAGGGCGATGCGACCACTGCTAAACTAGCCAATGCAGGTAGCAAGGCCACTGCCAAGCAGCCCAAACCTGCCCTGTTCGGCAAGAAATGGCTTGACTTTTCCCTCGACGAGCGCAACGAAATCGTCCACTTCCTGCTGGATACCGAAGATTCGGAAGATGTCCGCCAACGGGCAGTCCGCCAATGGGGGCTGACCTGCGACCAGGCGGATGCAGTAGCCAACGCTTCCCTGCCCAAGGGATACGGCAATCTTAGCGAAAAGGCTATCCGCAAGCTGCTGCCTCATTTGGAAAAGGGGCTCTCCTTTTACGATGCCGTGAAAGACGCCGGCTACGAACCGGATTTCCGCAATGACGAAGCCCACGATACGCTGCCTTATTACGGCCAGGTTCTCCCTCAGTCCGTAGTGGGCGCAGATTCCGCGAAAGACCCGGAACTCGATGGAGAAACCGCCCGCTACGGACGAATCGCCAACCCCACCGTCCACATCGGTCTCAACCAGTTGCGGCGAGTGGTCAACCTGCTCATCCAGCACTACGGCAAGCCGGAAGAGATAGCGGTTGAACTGGCCCGCGACCTCAAAATGAACCGTGAACAAAAGCAGGAATACGCTCGGCAGCAAAGAGAAGGCGCCAACCGCAACAAACGTTTTAGGGAAATGCTGGAATCGGCGGAACTGGAAGTTACTGCCTATACCCTGCGCAAACTGCGCCTTTGGGAAGAGCAGGGGCCGCCACAGGCCAGAGTCTGCCCCTACACCGGCAAACAGCTCTCCTTCGAAATGGTGATGTCGGCCCAAACCGAGATTGACCACATTCTGCCCTTCTCCCGCACCCTGGATAACTCGATGAGCAATATGGTCGTTTGCCTGGCCGGAGCCAACCGGGTGAAAGGCGACCAGACGCCTTATGAAGCATTTAGGGAGAAGGCTCTGGAACACGTCGACAGCTTCCCCAAGAACAAACGTGATCGTTTCCGGGACGATGCCATGGAGCGATTCGAGAACGAGGACCAATGGCTGGATCGCCAGCTCAACGAAACGCAGTATCTCTCCCGCACGGCGCGAACTTACCTGGCATACCTCTATGACGAAAAGGGAGAAGGCCGCCAGCGGGTGCGCGCCATACCGGGGCGTATGACTGCGCTGCTCCGGCGAGGCTGGGGGCTGGAAGGGATGCTGGACGTTAGGGAAGCCCCAGGAACCTCCCGCAAGTCGCGGGACGACCACCGGCACCACGCCGTGGACGCCTTTGTGGTGGCCAATACCACGCAAGGGCTGCTGAAACAGTTCGCCAAAGCCGCCGCTTCCGGCAACGCCGACGCCGCAGAGGGACTGGCGAAGCTGGTTCCCAAGCCTTGGCCGGACTTCCAGCGCGGCGAAGTGGAACAGCGAATCCGCAATGTCGTGGTGTCCTACAAGCCCGACCACGGCACCCCGGGCGTGAAAGGCCAGACCAGCGGCCAACTGCACAACGAAACGGCCTACGGGCTGATTGAGCCGCTGCATGACGGGAGGCACAAAGTTGTCCACCGCAAGGCCCTCTCCGACTTCAGCGCCAACGACATAAAAGCCGTGCGGGACGAGGCCTTGCGGGATGCTCTACAGAATCTGTGGAAAGAAATGGGCGGCGATACAAAAAAATTCGCAAAACGGGCCGCATCCGAAGGCGTTCTCGTGAACGGCAGCCGCCGGCGGGTGCGGCGAGCGCGTATTACAGACACGGCCCAAGTTATCACCATCAAAGACTGGGACGGCAAACCCTACAAGGGCTACAGTCCAGGCAGCAACGAGTTCGCCGAAGTATGGCGTATGCCCACCGGCAAATGGCAGACGGTAATCGTTTCCACCTTCGAGGCCAATCAGCCCGGTTTCAATGCCGAGAGCAAACGCCCTCATCCCGCGGCCAAGCGTCTGTTCCGGCTGCAAAAGGACGATACGGGCGCTATGGGCGAAGGCCCTGACCGCCGCATAGTGCGGGTTCGGCAAATGGATAACAACACAAGCGGGCCTCGTGTCGTGCTGGACGACCACAACGAAGCTAATGTTGACAAACGCATAAGGGAAGACACGAAAAAGCGAGCTACAGGAGAAATCGGCAGAGACTCCGGTATGAAGGTGGAAGTGTTCAGCGCGACGAAACTCCAACGGCTCGGCTTCCGCAAGGTGTATGTGGATGAAATTGGCCGGGTGCGGGACCAGGGGCCTTTCAAGCCGTGATTGGCCGGGTTATCGAGATTGCCGGCGAGGGCCGTCATCTGGCCCGCACCCGGGGCCTGATGACGGTATCCGCCAACGGCTCAGAGGAAGGCCGCATTCCGCTGGATGATATCGGCGTTCTGCTGTGCAACGCCCGGGGGCTGACCTACTCCAACGACTTGCTGGTGGAGTTGGCGAAGCGGGGAGTGGCCGTTACCCTTTGCGGCCCCAACTATCTGCCGGTGGCCTGGCTCTGGCCCATAGAAGGCCACCATATACAGGCGCTGCGGATGCGCCGGCAACTGGAAGCTCCATTGCCTTTGCGCAAGCGTCTGTGGCAGGCGGTGGTCAAAGCGAAAATCGTGCAGCAAAAGACTACGCTGGGCTTGCTGGGCAAAAGGGAAGGGGGACTGGACGGGCTGGCCCGACAAGTGAAATCAGGAGACCCAGACAACCTGGAGGCCCAGGCCGCCCGCCGCTACTGGCCTCTGCTGTTTGGCCCCCATTTCCAGCGGGAAAGGTATGGCCCTATGCCAAACCCAATGCTCAACTATGGTTACACCGTGTTGCGGGCCGCCACCGCCCGCGCCGTGGCGGCGGCCGGCCTGCATCCTTCTCTGGGGATTCATCATCACAACCGCTACGACTCTATGTGCCTGGTAGACGATCTGATGGAGCCTTTCCGTCCCGCGGTGGATTACCGGGTGGCGCGTCTGATGGAGTCGGGATGCGCCGAAGTGACCCCGGAAGCGAAACGGGCGCTGGCGGAGACACTGGCCGCGGATATGAGAACGGAACGGGGGACTACGCCCTTGGAGACCTGCCTGGAGCGGGCCGCTCAGTCTCTGGCGCAGTCTTTCGAGGAAAAAAAGGCAGACCTGGTATTCCCGGACCGTCTGCTAACCGATGGAGAGTAAGAAAGGGAGATGCTGTCGGGTTACAGGCTTATGTGGATGATGGTGATGTTTGACCTTCCGGTGCTGACGCAACAACAGCGCAAGGACGCAACCAACTTTCGCAAATTCCTGCTGGATCAAGGGTTTGAGATGTGTCAGCTCTCAGTATATCTGCGGTTTTGCGCCGGTAAAGAGCAGACGCAGGTATATACCAGGAGAGTGCAATCTGCGCTGCCCTCATCAGGCGATGTTCAGATTATTTATTTCACCGACAAGCAGTATGAGAACATTGTCAGCTTCCGAGGCGCGGAGCGGCGGGCGGCCAACAAAAATCCGCAACAATTCACGCTCTTTTGAGGCTGCTGAAAAAGAAGAAGGGCAGGCCGCAGCCCACCCTTGCATTTGGTGACCGAAGTCTTGTTAACGGCTGTGTCCCCCGCTCTCCCGTCGGCTTTAAGCAAGTCCCTGAAACGTCGTCGCGCTACTGATTAAAAAGAAGCGATTTACCGGAATTTCAGCGTTGATATGCCCGATTTTTTCAGCTCGAATAACCTGAATTCCTATCTGGGAAGCCCCGTATCTATTATAGCCGACGGGAGAACGGGGGGCAACCGCAACCACTACGGAGCTTTCGACTCGTGGTGCTAATTATAGCCGACGGGAGAACGGGGGGCAACCGCAACCGGCCCGTGGGTGCAGGCTACGGCCTACGATTATAGCCGACGGGAGAACGGGGGGCAACCGCAACGACGGAGCTAGGGCATCGGATTCGGGCGCGATTATAGCCGACGGGAGAACGGGGGGCAACCGCAACTACTCTCACCCCTTCTTGTTCTCCACAAAAATTATAGCCGACGGGAGAACGGGGGGCAACCGCAACGCGGGCGGCTCAAAAACAATTCCGGCCTCAATTATAGCCGACGGGAGAACGGGGGGCAACCGCAACTGTAGTCCGCCTCTCCAGTTGAATCCCTGCATTATAGCCGACGGGAGAACGGGGGGCAACCGCAACTAGCCGAGTATCGGTGGTCGAGCAGCCAAGAATTATAGCCGACGGGAGAACGGGGGGCAACCGCAACAGCCGCTTAGACGGGCGTAACCCTCCACCATTATAGCCGACGGGAGAACGGGGGGCAACCGCAACGATTCCGTGGTGTCTACGAGTTGGGAGGAATTATAGCCGACGGGAGAACGGGGGGCAACCGCAACACGAACTGCAGGATAGCGGAAAATACAGTATTATAGCCGACGGGAGAACGGGGGGCAACCGCAACAAATGCCCAGCTTGCTCCGCAGACTCGCCAATTATAGCCGACGGGAGAACGGGGGGCAACCGCAACTGTCAAGGCCAACGCTGCCGCTACCGCTTCGATTATAGCCGACGGGAGAACGGGGGGCAACCGCAACGCACGTCGGCTACTATGCCGTCCACCGGGATTATAGCCGACGGGAGAACGGGGGGCAACCGCAACAAGTATGTCCGCGTGAACGCCCAGTCATTATTATAGCCGACGGGAGAACGGGGGGCAACCGCAACTCTGGCCGCCAGAAGTTAGCCCAAGCCATCATTATAGCCGACGGGAGAACGGGGGGCAACCGCAACAAAATGCAGAAAGCATCACACTTCGTGTGAATTATAGCCGACGGGAGAACGGGGGGCAACCGCAACTCACGAAGCCAGTAGCCCCTTGTATCCCCCATTATAGCCGACGGGAGAACGGGGGGCAACCGCAACGGGCAGCTCCGTGTTAGTCCGGGCGAAGGATTATAGCCGACGGGAGAACGGGGGGCAACCGCAACAACGCTATCGTAAAATTCCTTGAGGTGATGATTATAGCCGACGGGAGAACGGGGGGCAACCGCAACGTTTGCAGAGCAGTGAATGTTCACGGTCTACATTCACTTTCAGCAGACCATACAACACGATAGGCATAAAATCGGGAGTCAATCTAAACTCCTTATTAGCCCAAAAATTATCGCTATCCAAATTATAACTATGCCTATTACTGTTAGCAATGCCAAAATTTCAACTACTATGCTTAAATGCCATTGGCATATAATGTCCCAGTATACATCTTCACAGCGAGCATCCGGATCGAAGATCATTAGCCGCTTATCTTCTTATGAGAAATAGAAAACGCATCTTTCTATTTTCCTCAATCATAGCCAGCGGGAGAACGGGGCAACCGCAACCACGGGCATTCTCCCGCAGGGCAATGACTAGATTCCCTCCTAGGCCGCATCCGGCGCCCAGCCCCAAGGGCGCGGGCCCCAGGCCGCCTCGAACACCTGACCCTTCTTCACCGACATCACCGGCGTCACCGCCCGGTCGGACCTGCGGGAGTCGCCGATCACGTCGTAGACCACCCAGTCGCCGCCCTGGATGTCCAGAACAGACAGGTCCGCCTGCTTGCCCGTGTGCAGCGTGCCGAGACGGTCTTCGACCCCAACGGCCTTGGCCGGGTTCTCGGTGCACATAGTCACCACCTGGTCGAAGGTGAAACCCATCGCCAGGAAGCGGGTCATCATCTCGGTCATGCTGTGCACCGTGCGGGCGCGGCCGGGGACTGTTAAATCAGTGCTGATGCAATGGGGCAGCACACCCTGATCTATGACCCGCTCGCCCACAGCGAAACTGAAGTTCATCCGCCCGTGGGCCGTGTCCAGCCACACGCCCCGCTCGTGAGCCTCTCGCGCCTCCGGCACCAGCTTGCCGTCAGCGTCCAGCACCCCGCCGGGGTTGGCCGTGAAGTAGTGGGTTACGATGTCGCCCTCTTCCAAGATGGGCAACAGCTCGCGGATGACGTTGGCGTCATAACGCTTTTCGGTGTCGCCGATATGCACCATCAGCCGGACGCCGGACTCCTTGGCGGCCCGCTTGGCGAGACGGGGCATCTCCATTCCCATAATTTCCAGAGCCGGAGACACCATCCGAGCCTTGACGCCGGAGATGATGCCCTTATTGGCGTTGATGGTCTCAACGGTATGGTCCAAGTCAATGCTGGAGGGGCTAAAGATGTCGGGCGTGGTGGCCAGCCCGGTGCGGCAGATGTGGAGGAAGCAGATGATTTCCGTGTCGCTGTTGGGCAAGATGTGGCGGGGAAAGCCGCCGAAAGTGTCGCAGCCGGAGCTGCCGGCGTCCACCATAGTGGTCACCCCGGCCCGCACTCCTCCGATGTTGGGATCCACCCCGTTGGCGTTGACCCCGGCGAAAACGTGGGTATGCAGGTCTATCAGGCCCGGCGTCACCACCTTGCCCTTCACTTCCACCACCTGCGCGGCCTCGGCGGCGTCAATGTCCGGCGCGATGCGGGCAATCTTGCCGTCCTCGATGGCTACGTCGTTGACGCCGTGAATCTTCTGGGACGGGTCAACCACCGTTCCGCCCTTAATCAGCAGGTCATACATCGTGAAACCGCCTCCTCGTGCCTCTGGCGCCTAGTTGTTGAACAGTTCGCCGATGGACTGGCCCTTGTGGATACGGTATATCGCCTCGCCCAGCAACGGGGCCACCGACAGCACGGTGAACTTGCCGTTGCGCTTTTCGGGGCCGATGGGGATGGTGTCGGTCACCACCACTTCGGTGAAGGCGCTTTGGGCCATGGTCTGAGGCGCGTTGCGCGACAGCACTGGATGGGAGGCGCAACAGTACACCTGTTTCACGCCGTGTTCCAACAATGCCTTTGCCGCGTTGGCCACAGTGCCGCCAGTGTCTATTTCGTCGTCGAAAGTCAGGGCCACCTTGCCCTCCACATCACCGATGACGTTCATCAGCTCGCTCTGCCCGCTGTTGTCGGTGCGCCGCTTTTCGATGATGGCGAGGGGAGCCGACAGCCGCTCCGCCACGTCGCGGGCCTTCTTGCTGATGCCAATATCCACCGCCACCACCACCAGGTCTTCGATGCCCTTGTCGGCGAAGTACTGGGTCAAAATCGGCACGGCGGTTAGTTCGTCCACCGGCAAATTGAAGAAGCCCTGCACCTGCGGGGCGTGCAGGTCCACCGTGAGTATCCGGTCGGCGCCGGCGGCGGTGAGCAGGTCTGCCACCAGCCGGGCGGTGATGGGCACCCGGGGCTGATCCTTCTTGTCGGTTCGCCCGTAACCGTAGTAGGGGATGACGGCGGTAATTCGCCCGGCCGACGCCCGCTTGCAGGCGTCTATCATAATCAGCAGTTCCATCAGATGGTCATTGACTGGGGCACAGATGGGTTGGACAAGGAAGACGTCGCGCTGGCGGACATTTTCGAGGATACGCACGAAGGTGTTGTCGTTGGCGAACTTGAGTACGTCGGCGTTCCCTACCTGGATGTCCAGATATTCGCAAACCGAATGAGTCAGCTCCGGGTGGGCGTTCCCGGAAAACACTATCATCTCGTCGTGAATGCTGAGCATTCCGGCCTCCTCTGTCCCTCATGGATTGCTGAATCGAAGGCCGTTTTCGTGGCGCAAAAACCCAGAGGAAACGGCCAGCAAGGGGACTCTAAAGCGCCGGAAGATTATAGCACAGGGCCTCGCCGCGGCGGGTAAGGCAGCGCCGCAGGTTGTTGTGATTCTGCCATCGGCAGTTAACAGCAAACTTAAGCTCTACGGGAAAATGGGGCAATGAACCAGAAAATGAAGCGAATATCAGCTATAATCACTACAAATTATGAACAGAATATACATACACCAGCAACCCGGATGGCCCCGGCTGGAATGGCGGCGCGCGGAACTGGCCGACCGGCTGGCGGAAGTGCGCCACCGGCAGGGCCGGTTAATCGGGCGCATGGAGTCTCTCGGTTTCCCGCTCCGGCAGGAAGCAGTGCTGGATACGCTGACGGGAGACGTGGTAAAAAGCAGCGAGATTGAAGGGGAAATACTGGACGCCCGAGAAGTCCGCTCTTCTATCGCCTGGCGTCTGGGACTGGATGGTGGTCTTCCGCCCGCCGACCGCAATGTTGAAGGCATCGTTGAGCTAATGCTGGACGCAACGCAGAATTACGCTCAACCTCTCACCGATGAGCGGCTATTCGGCTGGCATGCTGCTCTGTTTCCCTCCGGGCGAAGCGGGAGTTACGGCATAAGGGTGGGCAGCTACCGCACAAACCCGGTGCGAGTCATCTCTGGTCCAATGGGACGGCATCGAGTTCATTACGAGGCTCCGCCCGCCCCACTGGTAGAAGGGGAAATGCGGGCGTTCCTGGACTGGTTCAACACGCCGCCGGATACCGATGAGGTAATCAATGCCGGCCTGGCCCACCTGTGGTTCGTCACCATCCACCCTTTTGACGACGGTAACGGACGCATCGCCCGGGCCATAGCCGATATGACCCTGGCCCGCTCTGAGAACAGCCCGCAACGTTTCTACAGTATGTCGTCCCAAATCCGCCGAGAACGCAAGGGCTACTACGATATTCTGGAGCGGACTCAAAAGGAAACAACGGACGTCACCGGGTGGCTGGAATGGTTCGTGAGCTGCTTGGGACGGGCCATAGAAAGCGCCGCAGCGACTGTTGATGCGGCGCTGGCAAAGGCTCGCTTCTGGGGACGAATCGCAGGAATTACCATCAACGATCGCCAGAGCAAGATGCTCAACCTCCTCTTGGGCGACTTCCAGGGCAAACTAACTACGTCCAAGTGGGCAGAGATAGGGAAGTGCTCCCAACTCACCGCTTACAGGGATATCACCAGCTTGGTTGACCGCGGCATCCTGGCTCGGAGCGCCGAAGGCGGGCGGAGCACAAATTACTACCTAGTTAATGACCTGTAGGGTTAATGACCTGTAGGCGTATGCTATCATAGCCTCAGTAATTTGCGCCCGGTTCGGCGCGCCCGGTTCAGGCGCCGGCGCACCCGGTTCAACACAGGAGGGACGGTTTGGAGGTTTTGCTCAGTTCGCCCCGGGGGTTCTGCGCCGGAGTGGTGCGGGCCATCGACGTGGTAGACGTTTGCCTGCGGCGCTACGGCCCGCCGGTCTACGTCAAGCATCAGATTGTCCATAACCCTTACGTGGTCAACGACCTGGAGAGCCGGGGGGCCATCACTGTGGAAGAGGTGGACGAGGTGCCGGAAGGTTCGCTGGTGGTGTTTTCGGCCCACGGTTCGCCGCCCGAGGACTTCGAGAAAGCCAAGGCCCGCAACCTTCGCGTCATTGACGCCGTCTGCCCGCTGGTCACCCGCGTCCACAACGAGGCCAAGAAATACAGCCGCGAGGGCCGCCGGGTCCTGCTGGTGGGACACCGGGGCCATCAGGAAGTGCGGGGAACTATGGGCCAAGTGGAGATGACTCTGGTTGACGACAACGCCCCCGCAGAACTGCCCCAATGGGACGACAAAGAGGAAATAGCCATTCTCACCCAGACCACCCTCTCGGTGCGCGACACCGCCCACGCCATCGAGTCCATTCAGTCTCGCTTTCCCCAAGCCCTGGTCCGCAACGACATCTGCTACGCCACCACCAACCGGCAGGAAGCGGTGACCCAAATGGCAGGCAGCGTGGAGCTGGTTCTGGTCATTGGGGCGCAGAACAGCTCAAACTGCAACCGGCTGCGCGAGGTTGCCGCAGTCCACGTGCCGGCCTACCTGATAAACGGCCCGGAAGAGATTGACCCCGAATGGCTGCGCGGCAAGCACAAGGTCGGGATAACTTCGGGCGCGTCCACCCCCGAAGTGCTGGTGGAAAGCGTAATCGAGGCCCTTTCCCCGGACCGCGTCACTATGCTCAGCGGCGTCGAGGAAGACGTTTCCTTCACTATGCCCCGGGAACTCCGCTAGAGTGTATTTACGCTTTCCGGTACCCTCGCCGCTTACCTGTCATTCCCGCTTTCACGGAAATGACGCAAATGGGCTTACTCGGCTCTCCACATCACAAATGCCAGCACGGCATAGCATAGTCCGGCTCTTCCGGGCGAAGCGGCCTGGCCCCTGATGACCGTCCCAGGCGAGAGTAAAGACGCTAACGGCTCCGGCGGGAAAGCCGTGGCCCCGGCCCGGTTCGATTCATTGCGCCGACAGGTGTTGTCCCTGCCGGTTCTGGTCTCCTTCCTGGTGGCCGTCGGCTTTTTGCTGTTCATGGTCACCCGGTTCGACGTTGATCTGGGTCTAACCTGGGAGCGGGTGCGTGGAGCCAACCTCTGGCTGTTGCTGGCCGCCTTCGCCGTCCACTACACCACCTTCGTATTCCGGGGCGCGCGCTGGCGGATGCTGCTCGCGCATTCCGCCGATACCTCGGGCGAGGCCGAACCCATACCCAGCATCCTGTTCTGTAGCCGGGCAGTGCTGCTCGGTTGGTTCATCAACTCCATCGGCTGGCTGCGGCTTGGCGACGCCTACCGCGCCTATCTGTACCGCGAAGAGCACAACGCGGCTTTTTCGGGCGCCATCGGAACGGTGCTGGCCGAGCGGGTGCTGGACGTTGTTCTAGTCGCGCTGATGCTTTTGGCGGCGGCTCCGTTCTTAATCGGCCATTCGGGGGGCAGCGCGGCCTGGGCCCTGGTCACTCTCACCGCCGTCCTGTTGGTCTTGCTGCTGGTTATTGCCTTGGGGCTATTGTTGCGACTGCGGACGCTATTGTTGCGATGGCTTCCAGAGTGGATGGCTTCGAGATACGAGCGTTTCCTCTTTGGCGCGACAGCCCTCCGGTACAAGCTGCCTCAGACTACCCTCCTGGGCCTGCTGGGGTGGATGGCCGAGATAGGGCGGATGTACTTGGTGACGATGGCCTTGGGATTCGAGTTGAGCGTAGCGATGATCATATTCCTGACCCTGGCTAACTCGCTGCTCTCGCTGGTTCCCACGCCTGGCGGCATCGGCGCGGTGGAGTCGGGCGTGGCCGGGCTCGCTGTCCGCCTGGCAGCCTTGGGCAAGGAAGCAGCCACCGCGCTGGTGCTGGTGGATCGTTTCATCACCTACTTCAGCGTGATAATCGTGGGCGCGGCCATCTTCGCCGTTGGGCCGCTCTTCCGCCGCCGCCCGCGAAACGCCCCCGCCCTGGTCCTCCCCCGGAGCGAGAAGAGATAGAGAGCGGCCATGCTCTACACCGCCAGCTTTTATGAACCGGGCCACTGGGTGGGCGCCTGTTACCGTATATCACGGGCGCACCCCCGCGGCCGCAAGACCCAATGGGAAGCGCAGCCTGCCCTGTACCCGTCCCGCACCCTGCTTGCCGGCTACCGGCAAGGCGACCTCAGCTTCGCCGGGCTGGACGTCCGATACCGCGAGGAGCTGGACGATACCTACGGGCGGAACGCCGAATTTCGAGCGTTCCTGGAGCAACTCCCCAACCTGGGCGACTTCACCCTGCTATGCTTCGAGCCCGCGGGCCAGCCCTGCCACCGCCGCTGCGCCGCTGCATGGCTTCTGGAGCGCGTTCCCGGCCTGACCCTGGGCCGGCTTCGATGAGACATTGTGTTTATACCCAGGGGCAAAGCCCCGGTATGATACCGGAGCTTCACATTGGGCAGGGTCGAAGATGAGCAGAGCCGGAAATTTCTTATTTGGCAACTATTGCATATATCGCAATATCATAGCACTGATTCCCGATGGAAAAGCTAAGACCGTATGAAATCTTCCAATCATCATCCGGATAAATGTAGATGACGACCGGCGGGATGTCTTGGGAAGTTATCCTGCTTCCATCGGGATGCGAGGTGGAGCATTTGTGATGCGGTCAAGGGCTGCATCCAGCAACAGTTGAGGTATCTCGCCCAGACTGCGATATAGACTTGCAGCTTCTCCGTCCTCGACAAATCGCGTTCAGTTACGCAATTTCTGCCCTTAGCTCCTCCAACAGGATTGTCTCTTGCCCTTTGGCAAAAGCGTCCATCGCCTCTAGCGTAGCTTTTACGAAATCGGCGTCTCCCTCCCAAACCTCTTCTCGCCAAGTGTCTGCTCTCGTATCTTTTGCTCTCTCTGTTGCGGCGAGGAATGGCCTAGCCTGCATAGTGTGCCTCCATATAAAATCAGTTGTCAAAACGCAACCGATTATTGGGTTGCCATATCAGCGAGCTTACATAGCAGGCGTCAAGCTACCTTGACGCCCTTATGCTTTAACAGAGTCAGTAATTTGCTGGGCTTTGCTATTCGCTGCCGACGGGGCGCTCCATCAGTTCGGCGGCGGCTTCGCGGGGGGGCAAGTCCTCGTGCAGAATACGGTAGGTGGTCTGCGCTATGGGCATTTCAACGTTCAGCCGGGCGGCTATCTTAAGAGCGGCTTCGGTGGCGTTGACGCCCTCGGCCACGTTGTCCATGGAGGCTCGTATCTCCGCCCAAGAACGGCCCTGGGCCAACTGCTCCCCCACGTAGCGGTTGCGGCTGAGGCGGCTGGCGCAGGTGGCGATGACGTCGCCCACTCCGGCCAGCCCGGCGAAGGTAAGCGGCAGGGCTCCGGCGGCCAGCCCCAAGCGGGCAATCTCGGCCAGCCCTCGGGTGACGAACGCAGCCTTGGCGTTCTCGCCGAACTCCAGCCCGTCGCAGATGCCCGCTCCCAGGGCCACGATGTTCTTCAGCGCGCCACCCAGCTCCACGCCGGTAACGTCGCCGCTGGTGTAGACCCGGAAACGGACGGAGAGCAACGCCGCCTGGGCCCGCTCCGCCGCCTCGGGAGTGGCCCCGGCCACAACCGAGGATGCAGGTTTGCCCTGAACGATTTCCTTGGCCAGGTTGGGGCCGGAGAGGGCGCAAATGCCCCCGTGCAGGCTTGGCGGCAATTCCTCGGCCAACGCCTCGCTCATTCGCAGCGCCGTGGGCAGCTCCAACCCCTTCGATGCGCTGACCACCACAGTATCCGCGCCCAGATGCCCGCTAATTCGCCGGGCGCTCTCTCGCATCCGGTGCGACGGCACAGCTATAACCGTCAGAGCAGCCCCGTCCAGCGCATCCGCCGCATCCGGCGATACCCGGATCAAGGGCGGGAAGGTTACGCCGGGCAAAAAACGGGCGTTCTCGCGGGCCAATTCCAGCGACGCGCATTCCCTTGAGTCGCGGACCAGCAACGTAACCGGGCGCCCTTCGCAAGCCAGCACTAAGGCCAGCGTCGTTCCCCAGGTCGTCGCGCCGACTATTACCGTTTTGTCATGCACCGCTTTGTCATTCAAACGGGGCTGCCCGTTACTCTACCGGCGTGGCCGGGCTGCCCAGCCTGCGCTCGTTGCCTTGCCGGATGCGCTGGATGTTATCGCGGTGCTGCCAGATAATCATTACTGCGGCAACCCCGGCGAAGTACATATATGTCTCTGAGTACCAGCCGATTAACGCCAGACCAATGAGCGATGCGGCTCCGGCCAGCACCCCGATTATCGAACCCAGCGAGATGTAGCGGCTCCCAAAAGCGGTGACCAGAAAAATTGCCGTCGCCACCGCCGCCGGAACCGGCGTCATCATCGAAAGTCCGCCCAGCGCGGTGAGGATGCCCCGGCCTCCCCGGAATCCCAGGAACACAGGCCAGTTGTGGCCCACCAGCGCGGCCAGAGCCGCAGCCACTTCAACCCCGCTTGCGCCGGTTGCTTCTCGCGCCATCATCACCGCCAGCACACCCTTGCCGATGTCCAGGGCCAACACCACCGCCGCCGCCTTGCCCCCTCCGGTGCGCAGCACGTTGGACATCCCGGTTCGCCCGCTGCCGTAGCCGCGCACATCCACTCCCAACCGCCAGCGCAACAGCATATAGCCCCACGACAGCGATCCCAGCAGGTACGAAAGCGCGATCACAGCGGCGTACTGCAACTCCACCGGCTGGCCCGGCAGGTAGAGAAACGCCATGGCAATCGCCGTTGCCAAAACCGGAACGGCAGCGGCCTGGACTAGCAACGTATGTGGGATATGCTTCATTGTCGCCTGAAAACCAGCCGGAGATGAGTGCGGTCGAACCCGAAGGCTTCGCGGATGCGGTTCTCCAAGTAGCGCTTATAGGTGTAGTGTATCAGCCTGGGGTCGTTGACCGTAAACAGAAATGTGGGCGGGTTTATGCCAACTTGCCGCACTCGGTTGATGCGCGCCCGCACCCCCCGGTTCCGTTTCACCAGCGGCGGGCTGTGTTCCGACATCGCGTCGGCCAGCATAAATTGCAAATCGCGGCTGGACACCAGGCGGCGGCGCTCATCCCAAAGCTCCATCGCGACGTCCATCAACCCGCCAATGCCCTGCCGGTGCAAGGCGGAAGTGAAGCACACCGGCACGTATGACATGAAGTGCAGCCGCTCGCGCACCACAGCCTCCGCCTCGGCGCGGGCATAGCGGCCCTGCTCTTCGCGCAGGTCCCATTTGTTGACCACCACGATGACGCCACGACCCATTTCCCAGGCCAGACCGGCGATATGGGTGTCCTGCGCCGTCGCCAGCTCCGAGGCGTCCACGATTATCAGAGCAATGTCGCAGCGGTCAACGGCTCCCACAGCGCGGATGACGCTGTATTTCTCGATGCCCTGCTCCACCTGACCGGGGCGGCGCATTCCGGCAGTGTCCACCATCACCACATCGCGGCCCCGGTAGGAAAACTGCGTATCCAATGCGTCCCGCGTGGTGCCGGCTATGGGGCTGACGATGGAGCGTTCCTGCCCCAGCATGGCGTTCAGCAGGGCCGACTTGCCCACATTGGTCCGCCCCACGATGGACAAGTTCAGTTCAGCTTCCGCCGGCAGGTCATCCAGTGACTCCGGAAATTCCTCAACTTCCGCTCCATCGAGGGAGAGGGTTGGAGTGAGGGTGAGATCCGGCAGACAATCCAGCACCCTTTCCATCAGGCCGTGGACGCCGTAGTTGTGATAAGCGCTTATAGGGAAGGGGTCGCCCATCCCCAGCTCGTAGAATTCCGGCGTGTTGAGTTCCCGGTTATCGTTGTCCACCTTATTGACCGCAAGAATCACCGGCTTCTCGGTGGTGCGCAGGCGTTGCGCGGCAATAACGTCTGCCGGCGTTATGCCATCGGCCACATCGGCCATCAGGATGATAACGTCGGCGTCGTTCATCGCCATCTCTGCCTGTTCCTGCACTCTGGCGCGAATCTCCCCCTCCGGGGCCGATTCCAAACCGCCGGTGTCCAGCAGGATGAAGCGGCGGCCTTCCCAGTCAGTATCGGACATCAGACGGTCGCGGGTCGTCCCGGCTACGTCAGACACGATGGCGCGCCTCCAGCCGACGATGCGGTTGAAGAGAGAAGACTTGCCCACGTTGGGGCGTCCGACAATAGCGATGATGGGCAGGGGCATTAGCTGCCACCTTGGATATCAATTATCGTGGGATATCGATTATCGTGCATATCAATTATTGTCGCCCTTCACCCAGCAGGAACTCCATCACTGCCTTCTGGGCGTACAGGCGATTGTGCGCTTGTGGATAGGCCACCGACTGCGGGTGCTCCAGCATACCGGGCGGCACTTCCTCGCCATAGTGGGCGGGCATATCGTGCATAAACAGCGCTTCGGGGCGGGCCTGTGCCATTAGCGCCGGGTCTACGGTATAGCCGGAAAATTCTTGCCGCCGCTGCGCCGCCTCACCTTCCTGTCCCATGCTGGCCCACACATCGGTATATACCACGTCCGCATCGGCCACTGCCTCTACCGGCGAGCGCAGTGTCTTTACCAAGCCGGAGCCGCGTTCTGCGGCGGTTGCCACCGATTCAGCGTCCAGTTCGTATCCGGCCGGGGAAGCGCAGTTGAAGTTCATCCCCACGGCGGGCAGCGCCAGGCACAGGCTGCGAGCCACATTGTTCCCGTCACCGACGTAGGCCAGCGTCAGCCTGTCGAGACTGCCCTTGTGTTCGTAAACCGTCAGCAGGTCGGCCATAATCTGGCAGGGATGCTCCCAATCCGACAGGGCGTTGATAACCGGCACGGAGGCGTATTCAGCCAGTTCCTGCAAGTGTTCGTGGCGGAAAACGCGAGCCACGATGCAGTCCACGTAGCCCGACAGCACTCGCGCCACGTCGGAAATCGGCTCCCGCACTCCCAGCCCCACCTCTTCACCGCCCATATACACCGAATAGCCGCCTAACTGCGCGACGCCCACCTGAAAGCTAACCTTCGTCCGCAGCGAAGGTTTCTCGAACAGCAGCGCCACCGTTTTTCCGGCCAGGGGCGCGCGGCCGGCTTCCGGCTTCCCCTTTGCGGCTTGCTCAACTAACCGCCTGGTTTCCGACGGAGACAAATCAGTGATTGATACGAAGTCCCGCTTCTTTGACATTACTTTCCATCCCAGTCAGATGTTAACTGAATACCATCATCCATTCAAGCAAGCCATGTTTGGGACCCAGTTCCCGGCCTTCCAGCGAAACCCGGAACCCGGGAATCCCTTGCATCTAAAACCCTGCTCATCCATATAAAGCAACTATCTAAAACGGAACGCTACCAGTCCGGGTGCGCATTCTCTATATTATGTTAGCAGTATGTAAGTTTCCTGCACTCTGTTGACTACTATCCTAGTCCTTCATTAACATTAGGGTAGCTTTCCCGTTATGTTCTCCAGCGGGCCATGATGATAGCTTAGCAGGTGCAGCTGATATGCAGGCGGTCGAGAGCAACCCGCGGAGGGTTGCGCCTTCCATGTACGACGTCCTTGAGTTTCGCAACCTTTCCTATCCGGCTTACCGGGCGGAATTGCGCGCCCTGCGAGTACATCTACTGTCATTGCAGGAATGGGTGGTGGCTGAGGGCAGGCGGGTAGCCATCGTTCTGGAGGGCCGCGACGCCGCGGGGAAGGGCAGACTGTCCTCTGGGATTACCCACTACCTCAACCCCAAGTTTGCCAGGGTTGTCACTCAAGGCACCCCCACGCCCCAGGCGATGCGGAACTGGCTGGGGCGGCATTACAAAGTGATGCCAGAGGAAGGGAGAATCGTAGTATTTGACCGCTCCTGGTATTCCCGCGCTATGATCCAGCCGGCCATGGGCTACTGCACTATGCGGCAGTACCAATACTTTATGAACCGGGTCAACGATTGGGAAAAGGGCTTGGCGGACGAAGGGATTGACCTGATAAAAATCTACCTCTCCGTATCCCAGGAGGCCCAGGACATCCGGTTCAAGCTGCGCAGCGCCAGCGACCTGCAATACTGGAAATACTCGGTCAATGACCGCAAAGCCGCCGAACGCTGGAACCTGCTCACCTACTTCAAGGAGCGAATGTTCGCCGTGACTTCCACTGAATATGCGCCGTGGACTATAATAGACTCGGATAATAAGCAACAGGCCCTGCTGAACGCGATTCATTGTACCTTGCAGCGGTTCGGCTATGAAGAGGACGGGTTGATCCATCCGTCCCTTCAGCAAGAGGCCGCAGAAAACACGGAATACCTCGACATAACGGTGGACGGCGTTCTGTTTACCGGGTTAAACCGAGAACAGGTGTCTGTATTGGATCGGATTCGCATACATGAATAGAGATGAGTTGCCGCAGATGGCGGCCGCCGGGGGGCTGGTACTCTCCGGCGGCCACGCATTGCTGATTCGCAAGCACCGTTTGTGGGATCTCCCCAAGGGCAAGCTGAGTAGGGATGAAGCGCCGGAACAATGCGCGGTGCGGGAAATCGCCGAAGAAACGGGGTTGAATCCCAGCCTTCTTTCCATACGGACGCCCCTTTGCCGCTCCAGCTATATTTCTTACTACTCCTACGGGCCAGTAAACAAGACGGTGGACTGGTTCCTCCTCGACTATAACGGAGACCTTGCAGACCCCCTAACCCCGGAACTGTCGGAAGACATAGACCTGTGCCAATGGGTGGCTAAATGCGACCTGCTGGACTCCATGCACTCCGCCCGCCTGTATCTGGCCCCGGTGTGGCTCGCTATTGAACAGGCCCTATACTTCTCCGCCGCAGGCTAAGCCGTCTCCGCAGGGTATCGCATCCGGGCAAAAATTCCCGCCCCTTGATGGGAAGGGTTAGCAAAGAGGCGGAATCCTTCGCATTACCAATACCCGCCGCATATCTGTTATCATTGTTGCATCGGCATCGGATGGTCGCATCCCCACTCAGGTGAAAGCGAGGATAAAGTAATGCCAGACGCAGACCTGAAGGCTGGACTGAAGGGCCGGGTGGAAACCGTAGTGAGCGAGGCCAATGTGGCCCCGCACGTTCCCAAGTTCAGTACACCCTCCATGATTCAGTTAATGGAACAGGCTTCCATGGAAGGGGTGGTTTCCCATCTGTCTGACGGCGAGACCACCGTGGGGTTCGAGGTGAACGTGCGCCATCTGGCCCCCGCCGACATCGGGGACACCATTCGGGCCTGCGCCGAACTGACCGAGGTAGACCGCAACCGGCTGACCTTCCGGGTTGAAGCCTATCATGGGGAGCGCAAGATCGGCGAAGGCACCCACCGCCGCGCCATCATCCAGACCCTTTAGCCAGACCCTTTAGAGAAACCCGGCTCGCCAAATTCCCTACCGCCCGGCCCGTATGCTAAAATTCGCCTAATCATCTGATGTTGTCCGGGAGCGGCGATTATGGCCAACATGGAGCACGTGCAACTAGTGAGGCGGGGCAGGGACGTGGTAGCCCGATGGCGGGAAGCCAACCCCAACGAGCTGCTTGATCTAAACGCGGCCTATATGAGCTACGTCCGCGCGCCGCAGGTCAACATCAGCGGCGCCGAGTTGCGGCACGCCGACCTGATGGGCGCAGTGTTGCGGCGGGCCAATCTTTCCGGCTGTTTTCTCAACCCCTGCCATCTTTATCACGCGGACCTGCGCGAAGCAGACCTCACCAACGCCCTCTTCAACGGCTCGAATATGCGCGGAGCCAACCTGCGCGGAGCCAACCTCACCGGGGCTGACCTAGATCGCGCCATCTTGTCTGACGCTGACCTGTCCGGCGCGAATCTGACCAACGCCAACCTCCAGCGCACCAGCCTCGTCGGAGCCAAACTGGCCGAGGCCAACCTTACCGGCGCCAACTTCGCCGGGGCTTCATTGGTTCGTTCCAACCTTACCAACGCTACCCTGACCGGCACAGACTTGTTCCAAACTCAAATCTGGGGCTGCGACCTGAACGGAGCCAATCTGGCCGGGGTGGCCCTGGGCTACACCATGTTTCAGGACTGCGACCTGCGCGCCGCAACCGGGCTGGAGCAAGCTCGCCACGACGCCCCCAGCACCATCGGCGTGGATACTCTCTACCGATCCGGCGGGCAGATTCCCGCCGCCTTTCTCGCCGGGGCGGGTGTCCCCTTGTCAGTGTCCGGCTTGCAAGACGCTATCGCCGCTGCTCCATCCGAGCTGGGGGAATGCTACATCGCTTGCCGCGACGACGACGAAGAGTTCGCCCGGCAGCTAAGCGATGGGCTGAACGCTCAAGGGGCCAGGACCTGGGTCTTCTCGGAGCGGGTGCGCGGCAGCGCCCTGGTTTCCCGCCTCAGTTCCTCCGACCAGGAAGAAGTAGAACGGTGGCTGCGAAACTACGAGAAAATAGTAGTCGTCGCCTCATCTCGCGCCCTGGACACGGAGACCATCCTCAACGACATCACTGCGGCTCGCGACAAGCAACAGGCCGCAGACCGTTGGCTGCTCTACTTCGTCGCCCCTGATGAAGGCCTGATGCGGCCCAGTAGCCGAGCCGCCCGCACTATGGCCGCCGAGAACATCATTTTTGACCTGCGCCCCGGAGATGCCACTACTTACGAGACGGAACTGGCCAAGCTGGCCTCCGCCCTCCGCCAGGCCCAGCCCGCCAGCGCCGGCGTCCCGGTGGTGGATTTCCAGCTATAAATCGTCCAGTCTTACGTTGGCCGCAAAAACAAGGGGCGGGTGAATACCGCCCCTATATTTATATCCGGCGTCTAAGGCGCTTCCGGCGGGCCTGAGCCTTGCTGTCGGCGTAGCTTCTCTACCAATTCACGGACCCGGGACTCAGCCGCTTCACGGGCTGCGTCAGCCGCCTCGCGCCGCGACTCAGCCGCTTCACGGGCTGCGTCAGCCGCCTCGCGCCGCGACTCAGCCGCTTCACGGGCTGCGTCAGCCGCTTCACGTTGCGACTCAGCCGCTTCACGGGCTGCATCAGCCGCTTCACGTTGCGACTCAGCCACTTCACGGGCTGCGTCAGCCACTTCACGGGCTGCGTCAGCCGCCTCGCGCTGCGACTCGGCGGTTTCGCGCTGCGACTCGGCGGTTTCACGGGCTGCGTCAGCCGCCCGGAGTTGCGCATCCTTTTCCCGGAAGTTAGGCAAATAGCGTCGCGCTACTGGATCATACCAGCGGAGTTCGCCGTTTTCCCAACACAGATCAAGGTTCAGTATGTTGCTATGTCCCCAGTAATGTCCCTCTTCCGTTTGGTGGATAGGGATGGGCCGGTACTCGTCGCCCACCAGCCGGTCACCGGCCAGATGGGTGATGTGATAGCTGCCGCCCGTATAATCGAAGCGCCAGTATTCGGGAATGCGCATCCGCGAGTAGTCCAGGCGTTTCCGGTTTTCGTCAATCCGCCCGGTGCTTTCCGAAGCCACCTCCATCACGAAATCGGGCGGCTTGCCCTGCTCCGGGATTAGGTAGCCGTTGCGTGGCATGATGGCCGCCGGATTGGCGTCGAAGGCTATAAGCAGGTCGGGATAGCGCACGCCCTCATAACTCTCGGTGGGAATCAGCGCTGCAGCAATCTCGCTGAGGATAACGGTGCTCTCCGGCTTGCCAAAGTGGAGCGCCAAGGCGCCGGGGTAACCCGGGAAAAGAACATGATGGTAAGCAGTCATTTCTTCCGGCGGAGGATCCGGGAATTTGACTATGCCCGCAGCTTCCGCTGCCGGGACAGCAGACCTGAGCGTCATAATGGACCTCGCGGCGCATTATCGAATTATGCCAGCGCAGTCATCATATCACGTAAGCCTAAGAGCGGGTTTCAGGCCCGCTCTTACATCTTGCTCGTTTGCCTGACAGTAAGAACTAGCGGCCGATGAAGTCGAACTGTTCGAACTGACCGTGGACTATGGGGTCGGGATCCAAGCCCAACCATCGGTCGAGGATGGTCGCATAGGTGGAGCGGAAGTCGGTGGTGTAGGCCATGTCCCCCTCGGACAGGTCGGCCTCCCGAAGGGATGGGTACTGCCCGAAAAGTTCGCCCTGCACCGAGCCGCCAAACACGAAGGCGACACCGCCGGAACCGTGGTCGCAGCCGGTGCCGTTGTCCCGCACGCGACGCCCAAACTCGGACCACACCAGCGTCAGCGTATTCTCCCAAAGACCCTGCTCCTTCAGGTCTTCGGTGAAGTCGGCGATGGCCGTGGAGGCATCCTGCCACAGCTTGGCATGGGACTGAAGTTCGTTGCTGTGGGTGTCGAAGCTGCCGTGCTGGGCGTAGAGGATGCGGGTGCCCAGACCTGCGCTCATCACTTGGGCCGCATTCTTCAGGCTCTGGGATATCGGCGTGTCGGCGTATTCCACGCTGGAGGAATATAGCTCCGGCGCAGCGCGCAGGATATCGGCGCCCATCAGGGCCTGCGAACCGTTATCGCTCAGTGCCTGGGCCACTATATCCCTGCCGCCCGCCGGGCCGTACATCCGGCCCAAGGCGTCCAGGGCGTGGTGGCGCACGTTCTCGTCGTCAATATCGGGGAGCAGACCGTAGGTCTCCAAGTTGCCCACCGAGGCGACGGGAATGCCCTTGCATACCAGCGCACGGGGCAGGCCACGCCCAAAGTTCACGCCGGTAAGCACGTTCTCGCCCTTGGCGTCCAGATCGCGGATGGCCGCGCCCAACCAGCCCTCGGTGCCGATGGTTTCCGGCTCAGCGGTGTACCAGATGTCCCGGGATCGGAAATGGGAGCGGTTGGGCTGCGGATAGCCGATGCCGTTAATAACGGCCAGCTCGCCCCGGTCCCACAGATCCTTGACCGCAGTCATATTGGGGTTGAAGCCGTAGTCGCCGTTGATGGGCAGCACGTCCTGCTGAGCGATGCCGATGCCGGGGCGGTAGTCGTAATACAGACCGTTGTTGAAGGGGACAACCGTGTTCAGCGCATCATTGCCGCCGTTGAGCTCGATAACGACCAGCGTCCGCTCTTTCCTTGTGGATACCATTGTCCTGCTCCTGCCGGGTTGTGTCTGTTATCTCCGTCATCGCCGCTTTCGCGGGAGTCCAGGAACCCGTCGCCATTTCTGTGTTCCTTACTGCCGTTGCCGTATGGATCCCGCTTTCAGAGGAATGACGGTAGGAATCTCTATTCGCTCCTGCGGTAAATTTGGAGTCGGTGCCTGTTAGTCTCGGTTACGTAGAGTCGGCCCTGGCTGTCCAGCTTGACCGAGACTGGGCACCAGAAATACTTCTCGATATGAGACGATTCCTCGTGGGGGTCATCGCTGAAGTAGTCTATCTTCATCTCCAGGTCAGCGGTGGCGCGGGCGGCGGCCTCTTCCTTGTTGATGCTCAGGAAGTTGGCGGCCCACTCCGAGATAGTGGCATTACCCCGCAGCGACTGGACGAAGTTGCCTTCGCCGTCCAGCGCCTGCACCCGCTCGTTGCCCCAGTCGGCGACGTATATGTAACCCTCGCGGTCAACGGCCACCGAGGCGGGCCGGGTAAACTGTCCCTCGCCGCGGCCCGAAGAGCCGAATGCGGCCAGGAACTCTCCGTTGGGTGAGAACTTCTTCACGGCGTCATTGCCGAAATCAGCGACGTACACGTTGTCCTGCCAGTCGCAGGTCAGGCCCCAAGGCAGGAAAACACCCCGCTCGCCTTCGCCGCTGATAGACAGCAGGAAACGGCCGTCGGCAGTGAACTTCTGCACCCGATTGTTGTAGGTGTCGGCAACATAGATGTTGTCCTGACGGTCGAAAGCCAACCCCGATGGCGTGTCCAGTTCACCATCGCCGGAGCCGGATTGTCCCCAGTAGAACAAGTAGTTCCCCGCGTCGTCATAGGCGGTGACGCGGTTCAGCTTTTCGTCACTGATGAAGAAGCGTCCCTGGCTGTCCACGGCGCCACAGGCCGGCCACACGAACTTGCCGCCTTCCGAACCGTAGCCTCCGAAGTTGCCATAGTACCCGCTCTCCGCGTCGCACATAGTGACGCGGATGCCGCGGGCGGTCTCCTCCTTGCTGCGGCTGATGACGTAGAGGCGGTCGTTCTTTCCCACGGCGGTGTCCACCGGGTAATAGAAGCCCTTACCCTCCATCACCGTCATACCCATAGTATGGGAGTATTCCAGTAACTTTGCTTTCTGTGCAGTGGTGGTCATCGCCGCACCTCGACTTAGGGTTTGAGAGAGGCGCCGGTCAGAAAGCCGGCTCCCAGGTAGGTTTCAAGTCCAGCGCGAAGCCCGACAGCTCCGGCTCAGCGGAAAGGGCTTCCAGGCCTCTAATATCTCTACGGGCATATTAGGACGGTATATGTGCGCCGCGGCGCGCAGCGTCCATGGGGTCTATAAGCCAACCCGGTCGAACACCGTTCTCGATGTACTCTTCCATCTTGCGATACAGCCCTCTCAGGCTATCGGAGCTGGAACGCGCCTCTATCACGAAGTCAGGGCAGACACGCCCAAACCCCCGTTTCTTCTCTTCGCCGGTCAATTCCGCCAAGCGGCTCTTCAAGGCCCACGATGCGTCCGGCGTCCGTATCGCGCCGTTGGAAAGTCTGAACAATGGGATCTAGGCGCAACACTATAGGGCCAAGCGGCGCTACCAACACCGGCTCCGGCCCGGCCTGTGAATGCCTTCTGTCTCGGTTTTACGCTCTGAGCCGCCACCGGTATGACACCGTCCTGATTTGCTTGGCTAATAAGGAACGCTCCCACCCTACTCTTAGGGGAGGGGCTGGTTACGATCGCTGGAATTCCTGCGTCGCTGCGACCATCTGGAGCACATCGGCTATGTGCTGGTGACCGCTGTTGCTGTCCAAGCCAGGTTTTTGAGGCAATCCGTGCGCCGAGAAGTTGACCAGTACGCGGCGGGTGTCCTCGTCCACTTCCAGCGCGCCGACTTCCTCCAGGCAGGCGTCCACCAACCGCTCCGGGGAAGTAGTCTCGCTGAGTTCGGCGCTGATGCGTCCTATCATAGCCAAGATACCCGGCTTGTCGGCATCGCCTATCTGCTGGCTGGCGAAGTTGATGCGCTCCACCAGCGTGCCGCTATCCAGCCAGTCGGTGCCTTGATGCCAGCCCTCGACGCTGGGCGGGTTGTTGAGAACCTGGCCCATATAGGACGCCTGATTGTAACGCTCCAGTATCTCGTAGCGTGGTCTGTCGAACTCCCCGGTCAACCGCAGCACTCCGGCAACCAGCTCCACCGGGCTTTTGACCTTGGTGTAGCGCACATCATCCGCCTTGAAGAAGTCGGAATTGAAGAGGACGCGCAACATTGCCCCGATGTTGTAGCCGTTGTCGAAATAAGCCTGCACCAAGATTTCAATGGCCTGCGGGTCGCGCGGCGGAGTGTAGGGCCACTCCGGCACCGGAGGTTCGTCCGATACGAAAAAGCTGTACAGGTGACGGGCGATGAACCGGGCGGTGGCGGGCTGTTTGCAGATAATATCGACAATATCTTCGCCGTTGAAGCTGCCCGTCTCCCCCAGGAAGGTCTTCTCGTCGTAGTCATGGTCTTCGGGATGGAACTCGAAATGCCAGGAGATACGGCCATAAGGCCAGTCGGAATCCCGTTGTGAGCGCAGTTCCATATACTCGCGGTTGGCAATGGTCCACCCGGTGAAAGCGCGAGCGCACTCTTTGATGTCATTTTCGGTATAGCTGCCCACACCCATAGAGAACAGCTCCAGCAGCTCGCGTCCGTAGTTCTCGTTGATGGCTCCCTTGTGGTTATCCTGGTTGTCCAGCCAAATGATCATTGCTGGGTCTTTCGACAACTCTACCAGCAAGGCGCGAAGGTTTCCCATGGCATAGCGACGGAACATCCGGGTCTGGTCGGAAAGCGCCTTGCCGTGGATGACCTTGTTATACCCGGTGGCGAAGATGCCATGCCAAAAGAGAGTCATCTTCTCTTGTAGCGGCGCGGTGGTGGTCGCCATCCGGTAGAGCCAGTTTTCGCCGGGGGCCAAGGGGCCCATCATCCCTGACAGTTCGGGGTGGAAGCGGCGCACCAGGTAGTCGCTCATCCGCTGCTCGTCTCTGGGAGTCAGCAGTTCCTCGACCGTGGCTTCGTAGCCTTGGGCCGCGCAGGACGCCAGCTCACGGCGGGTCGCCCCAAATCCAGCCCGGCGCAGCAAATGAGCCATCAATTCAACGGATTCCTTTTCGTCCGGCAGAGTCATAGGAACGTTCTGCCGGATGTAGTCAAGAACATCCTGCCTCGCTTCCTCGGGGATTTCCTTCAGATCCGCACCTTCCGAAGCATAGAGAACCTCCACCGCAGCAAGCTCGCCGTTGCCGTTGAAGTGCAGAATCCTATTGTCATCCACCAGCCGCCCGCGGGAATCCTTGGGGGACTGCAACTCCAGCCACAGTACATCGGTATCAGGGTAGTATCTGATTTCCATGCCGCCTCCTTCAAGATTTGGATCATTCCTGCTGGTGGAAGGTAATGAAGATTATGCCGGTGGGCAAATTCTCTTGAATCAGGACTTTCAATGGAGCGCCTCTGGGAGAGCGGCTCTCATACCACCATTGACCGCCCTTCCTCCCTGGATGCTTGATACTGGATGCTTGATGTCCTAATTTCGCACCGCGTATATCGCGGAATCGAAACTGATGCCCAGCGAATTTGCTGCATTCCTGGCCGAAGATGTGGGTAGATATCTAACATTCGGGTAGGGGTCGGGCATCCTAGTCTCCCGCTTTTGCTCCTGTGCTATATGCCTTGAAATATGCGACTATCTTATAACATCTGATATGTAAAAGGGAAAGGGGCCGACGAATCGCCGGCCCCTGAATTTCCGGGGAAGTTAATGGAGGGTGAGGGCTAGATGTAATCCTCTTCCTGCATCATGCCGATGTTGTCGCGGGACTGTTGCAGGCCGCGGGAGACCTGTTCCCGGAACGACTCCATCATATCGTCGGTGATGACTCCGCCATTGTCCATAGCCTGCTGGCGGAAGTTGTCGAAGGCGAACTCTTCGGTGTCGCCGTGAGGCATGGCCGAGAAGAACTCGCGCTCGAAGACAGGCATTTCGCCGGGGCCGAAGTAGCCCTTGCCTTCGAGTTCGTAACCTTCGAGGTCGTGGGTTCCCTTGCCCAGCACCTGGCCGGTAGCGGCATAGTGTTCCATCACGGTGGACATGCCGTACTTCTGGATGGGGCAAACTTTCATGCAGATACCGCAGCCCAGGTAGCGGGCCATGACGGGGCGGCAGCGCTTGAAGTACAACTTGTTCTTCTCAATGCCCCTCCACCAGATCTTATCGCGCATCAGGGCGCGGCCCGGGCAGCGGTTCACGCAGACCTGGCAAACCTGACAGAAGGCATGTATGCCGTAGTCCACCGGCTGGTCATGGGTGACGTTGGCGTCGGTGGTGATAATCATGATGCGGCAGCGAGAGCCGACGTGAGGGGTGAGCAGGTAGCCGCAGGCGCCCAGGGAGCCGAGACCAGCAGCGACGAACATCGGGATGTAGGGGCCGGTATTGTCATTGGGGCTGTGCACCTGCGCCCGATAGCCGAGGCTCTGGACGAATTTCGCCATTTCCAATCCCGCCGCGCCCTCGGTGCGGTAGGTGCTGGAGTGGACAATCTCAGCGTCAATGCTGGGAATGGTCTGGGTGGGCTCGAAGTCCTGCTCATAGGCCAAACAGATGGCGTGCGGGAACTTAACCCAGTCCTTCTTGCTCTGGTAAGTGTAGCGGTGGTCGTAAGCGGTGATGCCGACTTCGATGTAACCCAGTTCCCGGGCCTTATTCTTGATGGCCTCGGTTACGTCTTCGCCGGTGGGCTCAGCCGTGGGTTCCTGGTCGCCGGTCATGCGGGCAGCCAGAATCAGCGGCTGGTTCAGGCGGTCATGCTCTTTGCGGATTTCGCGCATCTCAACGTGTTGGTCGCGGATGGCGTTGGCCCAGTCGCGGGAGGCCCGCTCTGTGATATTCATGGTTTCCAGGGGATATTCCCTGGCGTACCAGTCAACTTCGCGGCTGGTGAGGGGAATCCCCGGCACGGATTCCAGTTCCTCAGGAACCTGAATGGTGACAGGCTCGTCTCCCTGGTACTTGCCAGGCCGAACGACCTCATGGCCTATCTTTAGCATAGCTTCCCTCCAAAATATGGTGCGCCGGGCAACGGGGTTTGCCTTATACGCAACGGTAACCTTAACCAGTTTTGATTGTCAACCCTTGTCTTGTTGGATTCCCATATTCGATAGCGGCATACAGATTAACGCTTCCAGAAATAAGTGACCAAAAGCGCAAGGAGTATGCCGTTTTGCGCTGTTAATCCGATTCTGCCACATTTTTTCGTCACCAATGTCTCAGTTAACCTCCGGTGCGCCGGGCAATCATCGCCGTGGCCAGCGGGCTGGCGCCAGAGCGGACGGTTACATCAACTAGCGATGGTTGCCCGGAGGCCAGAGCGCGCCCCACTGCCGCGCCCACTTCGCTTGGAGCCTCCACGTGTTCGGCGTAGCCGCCAACGGCCTCCACCATCTTGTCGTATCGGATGTGCCGCAGGTCAGTGCCGACGGCGCGGCCGTAGTAAGCAACCTGAAAAGTCTTGTCGATCCCCCATGTGGCGTCGTTGCCCAATACTGTGGTGATGGGCAGGTTGTGGCGGATGCAGGTGTCGTATTCCATAGCGTAGAAGCCAAAGGCCCCGTCGCCGATGAACACCAGCACTTTAGCCTCCGGGTGGGCCAGCTTGGCCGCCATGCCGTAGGGAATGCCCGCGCCCAGGTGCGAGAGCGGTCCCAGGCGCATAAAACGCCCAGGTTTGCGGGCCTTCATATAGGCCCGTCCCCACTGCACATAGTCGCCGCCGTCGAAGATGATGACCGAATCATCGTCCAGGTGCTTTTCCAGCCCGGTGTAGACGTCCAGCGGGTGCATCGGCGCTTCGCCGGTGGCCCGGCCCCGCAGTTCTTCGTTCCAGGCGTCCCGGTCCTGCCGTAACTGGCCGACCCAAGCGGATTTGTCGCTGCCCGCCGACGCCGAGGATGATAACGCGGCAGTGAGCTGCTCCACCACCGCGCCCAAGTCGCCCTGTATGCCAACGGCGACGCCCCGGTTGCGCCCGATTTCCGCTGGGGACGGGTCGGCCTGAATCAGCTTGGCTTCATCGGAGAACACGCCCCCGTAGCGGTAACGGTGGTCCAGCCGCTTGCCCAGAAGCAGAACAACGTCGGCCTCACGAAAGCGCCGCGCCGTGGGATTGAGCGCGCCGTCGGCGTACCCGAAGCACAGGGGATGCTCGTCGTCCAGCAGCCCCCGCGCCTGCTCCACGGTGAAGACCGGGATGCCGGCCGTCTCCGCCAGCTTCTCCAACTGCTCCGGGGACACCGCGTAACGAGCCGGGTTGCCGGCGATGATGACCGGACGCCGCGCACCGCGCAACAGCGCCGCCGCCTCTTGGATGAAGGCCGGGTCGCCCTGGGGCCGCCCGGTGGGCCGGTATTCCTGGGGCAGATACCGGGGCAGTTCGTCTTCGCTGATTTCCGCGTCCTGCAAGTCTATGGGCAGGGTGAGATGCACCGGGCCGGGGCGTCCAGTGGTGGCGGCGCGGAAGGCCGTCGCCACGTATTCCGGGATGCGCTGGCGGTCATGAATCAGCCACGAGCCTTTGGTCACCGGCGCAGCCATGCTAACTTGATCTATTTCCTGGAAGGTCGCCATACCCTTTTCCGGAAGTTCGGCGCACCCGGCCACAAAGACCACCGGGCTTTCCGAAGTGTAGATGGCGGGCAGGGCGGAGATGGCGTTGGAGAACCCCGGACCGCCGGTGAAGATGCCGCAGGCGGGCCGCCCGGTGATGCGGGCGTATCCGTCGGCCATGTGCAACGCGGCCCCCTCGTGGCGGGTGTCTATGAACTCGATACCCTCGTCCTCGGCGGCGTCCACTAAGGGCAGGATGGTGTCGCCCACGATGGTAAACACCTTCTCGATGCCCTCCATCTTCAGGCAGCGGATGAACAGATGCGCCCCGGTAAGTTTCGGCATGGGTCCCTCCGGGAGATATGGTAATAAAATGATGGCCTGGCAGGTTCCGAGGCCAGAGTCAGCTTACTTTATATTAACAAATTCCGGCAAGTGGTTCGTAGTTCGGCGGCAGCCTTGCAATTAGGCGGTTTAGTCTCCGGCATCCCAGCGAAATTCAGAATCGCCGAAGCCCGAAATCCAGCAACCCTTGCGTCTAAAATCCTGTCCATCCCATCCATCCTTCCCTATAAAAACGCCTAAGCCGGGAGCGCTACCGTGATATTATGTGCGCCGGCCCTCGGCCGGGGCTAGAATGGGCGCATACGGGCCAACACGCGGCGGAGACTGCATAAGCGCTACGCCTTTCTAAAATAACGGGCATCAGAGGCGCAGCAATACGGATTGGCAGACTGGTCAACCTGTAAATCTTCGCTTTCTGGATATTAGATACTTAAGTATTTTTAGGTATTCTTCTCTTTAGGTATTCTTCTCTTTAGGTATTCTAAGGAATTTAAGACCGGAAGGATAAGGCCGGGAATATGCCCGGAACTCTCTACGTCGTCGGCACCCCCATCGGCAACCTGGAAGACCTGTCGCCGAGAGCGGCCCGCGTGCTGCGGGAAGTGGCGCTGGTGGCCGCCGAGGACACGCGGGTTACCCGGCGGCTGCTGAACCACCTGGCGGCGCGGCCCAAGCTGGTCAGCTTCCACGAACACAACTGGCGAGAGCGGCTGGAGCCGGTGTTGCGAGCGCTGGAGACCGGCGACGCGGCGCTGGTGTCTGACGCCGGTATGCCGGGGGTGAGCGACCCGGGCCGCGAGCTGGTGGCGGCGGCAGCGGCGCGGGGCGTCCGCGTCGAGTCGGCGCCGGGGCCATCGGCAGTCACCACGGCCCTGGCGGTTTCCGGCCTGCCCGCCGATGCCTTCCAGTTTCTCGGCTTCCTGCCCCGCCGCCGGGGAGAGCGGCAGGCGCGGTTGCGGCAGGCCGCCGCCAGCCCGTTCACGCTGGCCCTGTTCGAGGCTCCCCACCGTCTGCGGGCCGCTCTGGAAGACATCGCCCTAATTTTTGGCGAGCGTCCTATGGCCGTATGCCGCGAGTTGACCAAGCTCCACGAAGAGATTTTTCACGGCACAGCGTCTGCGGCGTTGGAACACTTCGATGCGCCGCGGGGCGAGTTTGCGCTGGTCATAGCCGGAGCCGCGCCGAAAGCGCCAGATGAGGAGGACACCGAGGGCATCCGCAGTTTCCTGCTGGAGCGGAGGGCGAAAGGCATCCGCGCGCGGAATGCGGCAGCCGAGGCTGCCGACCGCTTCGGCATTTCGAAAAACCGCGCCTATGAGCACTGGCTGGACACCAGCGCCTAAGTCCGGCAATAACCGGTGGCTACAGAGAAATAGCCGAATCTGAGAATCAGCGCATAGTTATTCTTATATGTGATGATATACTAGCTGTTTAATCGGATAATTCGATTTAAGCGGGCAGCGGGCATTTTCAATTTGTTAAATATGCAACGTTTCAGCAAACCGGGCGGAGGCAGGATATTCTACGGCTGGTGGCTGGTCATCATCACCGGCATTGTTATGGTCATCGCCACCGTGCCGCTGTTCCACGCAATGACTGTTTGGGCGGTGGCCCTGGAACGGCAGTTCGGCTGGAATCGCACCCAACTGGGGCTGGCCCTGACGCTGACCCGTGTCGAAAGCGGACTGATCGGCCCGCTGGAAGGCTACCTTGTAGACAAGGTCGGCACTCGCCGGATGGTGTTCATCGGCCTGGTTATCCTGGGCGGGGCCTGGCTCTTCTTTTCCCGCGTGGAAAACCTGTGGATGTTCTATGTGGCCTACATCCTGATGGCGATGGGACAAGGACTTGGCAGTTGGATACCCCTAATGACCATGCTGAACAAGTGGTTTGTCCGGCGCCGTTCATCCGCTATTGGATGGGCCAACGTGGTCAGCCGTTTCGGAGCCCTGTTGATGGTGCCGGCCACTGCCTGGGCCGTGGCCGACGCTCCCGGGCGCATCGGATGGCAGATGACGGCGCTGATCCTCGGCATCGGTATCCTGGTGCTGGCCGGCCCCCTGGCCATCCTGATTCGCAATGACCCGAAGGAATACGGAGAGGCGCCCGACGGGGAAGCCATCCGCCCCGCTGAGGCCGCCGGCTCCGGCGTTGCCTCAAACCAGCCCCGCCAGCAGGAACTGAGCGCTACGGAGGCCCTTCGCACCCCGGCCTTCTGGCTGATTGCCTTTGGCCATGGGTTCACCTCTATGGTCATCTTGGCCATTATGACCCACCTGGGGCTGCTTATGGTGGACAACGGCTATACGGCGCAGGATGCCGGATGGGTGGTTTCGGCTTACACCGGCGTTGCCATGGTTTTCCAGTTGGTCGGCGGTTATTCGGGCGACCGGATGTCCAAGCGGGTTGCCCTGTCCTTCTTCACGTCGCTCCAGGCCGCCGGAGTGCTGGTGCTGGTCATCGCCCAAACCCTGCCGATGTTCTTCGTATTCGGCGTGCTGTTCGGGGCCGGGTTCGGGGGGCGTAATCCGCTGACCGTATCCATTCGCGCCGATTACTTTGGCACGGCCAACTTCGGCAAGATTCTGGGCTTCTCCACCGTTCCCATGAACCTGTTGCTTCTCATTGCTTCCCCCTTCGCCGGATGGATGTACGACCGCAACGGCAGCTATGACCTTGCCTTCCTAGTTCTGGCCGCCCTGAACCTCATCGGCGCCCTCTGCTTCCTGGCCGCCCGCCGCCCGCGCCCCAGGCAACCCAGCCCGGTGCAGGCTGCGCCAGCGATAAAGTGACGCAGGATCTCCTCTTCGATCGATACCGGCTATCGCGTTAAAATTATGCCGCCCTGAAATGTTTAGCATCCCAGAATCCTGACAACCCATCGTCGCTGCTTGGCTTCTGGCCCAGCTCAGCCTTTGGTGGCTGTTGCGGGCTGGGCGCCGAGTCCGCCCTATTGCATGGGTAAAATCAAAATAGCGACGCCGGCAGGCGAGACGCATCTCACTACAGGCATATCTGGCAACCGGGGAGGATGACAGTATGCGTAGGTTCAAGATAAACAAAATCAACGCTTTAGACAGCAAGGGAAAATCTATCGCGGGTACTATCCAGCCAGTTCATTCAGAATACTGGCTGGATTCTCAGGAGGCCCAAGGTAAATTGCACTTGTTTGGCTTGGCGCGGCGGGGCCGATCGTTAGAACAGGCTAAGAGTCTTCGGTTAGAGATTATTCCGGCTTCCGTAAATCCATCTCCACAAGGCGTGCGAGTCAAAGTGCTGCATGCAGACAGCTTTGGGTTAGAAGAAGTGTCCCAGGGCGATTATTGGGATGAAGTGCCGGAACAAGTAAGGTATGACATTCAGAACACACTGGCCGACGAATTGATGAATCGAGCCAAGTCGGAACCGTCTTTGTTCCAGTTTCAGCGGGAACCTTATCCATATCAGGGCGTGGCATTCGTGGTTTCCGAACTGGAGGAGCTGGCGGCGCTGTTTCCACTGGAGTAGCAACCCCCGGCGACGCTCCACATATCAAGAAAACGCGGGGGCAAGAAAACGCGGAGGGCGGCGATGGCGCCCCTCCGCGTTACTTTTCCTTCCGGGTTTGTTCCGCCCTATGACTCCTCAATAGTCACGCGCGGACGCCTGCGTGCCAGTTCCCGTGGCCGCCTTGTTCTGCCCCCGGCTTGTTCTGCTCTACGACTCGTCAATGGTGATGTTGTTGATTGCCAGCCGCTCGGCGGGCGAGGACTGTTCGCCGCCCCGGCTGCTGGACACCGGGGAGTTGGCCAGCGTGTCCAGCACGTCCTCGCCGCCGGTCAGCATCCCGAAGATGGTGTAGTTGGGGGGCAGGCCCACGTCGGCGCCGTGGACGATGAAGAACTGGCTGCCGTTGGTGTTGGGCCCGGCATTGGCCATAGCCAGCGTGCCTTTAACGTACTTGCGCGTCACCGGCTCGTCCTGAAAGCGGTAACCGGGGCCGCCGGTGCCATCGCCTTTGGGGCAGCCGCCCTGAATCATAAAGTCCTTGATGACCCGGTGAAACTGACAGTCTTCGTAGAAACCGTCGCGGGCCAGATGGACGAAGTTGTTCACCGTCAGCGGCGCCTCGGAAGCGAACAGCTCCAGGGTCATCGCGCCCGCGCTGGTGTCCACGGTGGCGGTGTATGTTTTGGACTTGTCTATGGTATCCGGCGGGGGGCTGGAGTATTGTTTAGGTGGCATCTGAAACCTCCGCAAGATTGCCCGCCAATTGTAACACCTGACGCGGTTTAAGGCCCGTAACCGCCAGGTTTCGGCCGGGCAATCGCGTTTTAACTTTCTTCGCACTCGGCAACCCGATGCTGTGGGAATGCCGGATGCGGGGCGACCCTGGCTAAAACGCGACTGCCCTGCCGGTTCCGCCCCTGTTTCCAATGTTCTTTGGGCCTATAATCCCTGCTTCCTGGTTCATTGTGGTTTATTATAGAAGTGCAGGAAACGCAAAGGGGGTGACGGGAATGAACCTTCTACAACAGATGGAAGCTGAAGGGCATGAGCAGGTAGCGGTGTTCTCTGACCCCGGCTCCGGCCTCAAGGCGATTATCGCCATCCACGACACCACCCTGGGCCCAGCGTGCGGCGGCACCCGTATGTGGCCCTACGAAAGCGAAGAAGCGGCTATGACCGATGCGCTGCGTCTTTCCCGCGCTATGACCTACAAATCAGCGGCGGCCGGGCTGCACTTGGGCGGCGGCAAGGGCGTCATCATCGGCGATTCCCACGTTGCCAAGTCCGAGGCCCTGCTGCGCGCCTATGGGCGGTTTGTGGACACGCTGGCCGGGCGCTACCTGACCACTACCGACGTCGGCACCACCAGCCGTGACCTGGAGTATGTCAAGGAAGAAACCGACAACGTTGTGGGTCTGCCCCAATCGCTGGGCGGCAGCGGCGACACCGCCGTTATGACCGGCCTGGGCATTTATATGGGTATGCTGGCCTGCGCCGAAACGCTCTGGGGAAAGGAAGGACTGGGCGGGCGGACGGTTGCGATTCAAGGATTCGGCAAGGTGGCGGGCCATTTATCGGAGCATTTGCTGGAAGGCGGGGCCAACCTGGTCACGGCCGACGTTTATGATGACGCCCTGGACCGCGCCCGGGGTATGGGACTGGAAGTGATTGCGCCCGATGACATCTATGGCGTGGACTGCGACATTTTCGCCCCCTGCGCCCTGGGCGGCGTGCTGAACCCGCAGACCATTCCGCAGCTCCGGTGCCGGGTAGTGGCCGGGGCAGCCAACAACCAGCTTCTAACAGAGTCTGACGGAGAAGAGATTCACCGCCGCGGCATTCTCTACGCCCCGGACTACATCGTCAACGCCGGAGGCGTCATCAACGTCGAGGCCGAGTTGGGCGACGCCGGGTACAGCCCGGAGCGCGCCCGCGAGAAGACCGAACGCATCCACGAAATTATGGGCCGGGTCATCAGAACATCGCAGACCCAAGAAATTTCCACAGCCGCCGCCGCCGATCATCTGGCCGAGGAACGGCTGAACAGCGTCCGCCGCATCCGGCATATCCAGCGCCGCTGCCGGTAGCGGACGGCCGACGCTCAATGAGCGATGCGCCCGGTGCATCGTGCGCCGGGCGCGCCAAAGCAAGTCTCGTTGTCATCATCTGCGCTTCAACCGCCCTGCCTCTCCCCAGCAGGACACCTAGGGCTGGCAAGCGCGGCCCGCCGCAGGACAGCGCGGCTACTGCTACGGGTCAGGGCAGCGCCCCTTCCTTTCGGAAGACATCCGCCAGTTTTTCAACCCCTTCCCGTATTTCATTTTCCGAGGGTAGGGCAAAGCAAAGGCGTATGTAGTTCGCGGCAGCGTCCGGATCGGCGGCCCAATCCGGCCCCGGATTGAATGCGACGCCCTCTCTGAGGGCCGGCATATTCAACGCGCGCGAATCAACTCCTGACGGGAGCCTGACCCACAAGTACATACCGCCCCGGGGCACCTCGAAATCTATGGTCGGCCCAAATGACTCGCGGAGCGCGCTGGCGAGAACGCCGCATTTGCGCTTCAAGGCCGCGCGCATTTCCATGATGTGCTCTTCGTAGTGGTTAGTGAAATAGTCGGCCACAATCATCTGATCAATAACGCCGGTGCCTGCGTCATTCTTGCGGGACAGCAAACGGCTCATCACCTCCCACTCCGCGATGATGTATCCAAGCCGTGTGCCTGGCCCCAGGGTCTTTGAGAAAGAGCCTATGTGCAGCACCCGGTTGGTATCGTCCAGGGCCCGGATCGCGTTCTCATATTCGCCCTCGAATATGAGGTCGGCGTAGCATTCATCTTCGAAAATCGGTACGCCGTATTCTTCGCTCAGCTCCAGCATCCGCCACCGCCGCTCCATGCTCATCACGGAGCCGGTGGGGTTCTGGAGAGTCGGGATGGTATAGATGTACTTGGGGCGCACTCCCTTGGCCCGCAGCTCTTCCAGCGCTTGGGCCAACTGGTCCATTCGCATACCGTCCTGGTCAACGTCTATTCCGATTATGTTGACTTTGCGGCGTCTCAGGTTGCCCAAGGCGCCGGAGAAGCTGAACGCCTCTACGATTACGGTATCGCCCTCTTCCAACAGGATTTCGTTAATCAACTCGATGGCCAGGCCGGAGCCAGAAGTAATCAGCACTTCGTCTACTGTTGCATTAATCCCCCGGTGCGCTGCAAGTTTGTCCACCAAGAACTTGCGCAGCGGGACGATACCCTGGGGGCCTCCGTCAAAGTTATACATGGAAATGTTTCTTGGGTCACCCCGGAACACCCTGGAGGCGGACTCAATGAACCCTTCCATAGGGACCATATCGGGGTCGCTGTGGCCGCCGATGAAGTTGTACTTCGGGTGGCCTCCCCACGGCGCCGGAGGGGGAGGCAGTTGCCGGTTGAAGAGCGAAGAATAATCCAAGGCTTTCCCGGACATGGGCTGATCCTCCAGTTGTAGCGGTGCGTCCTCCTGCTGGTGAACCCAAGGACGCTGGAATCCTAACACCGCGGGTATTGGGTGTCGACGGCATCGAACGCCGGGACAGCATTGCGAAATAACGTTCCTGTTATTTTACAATTGATGCACAGGATGAACCGGGCAGATGAAATGGATGGGGTTTTTCCGGGAATCGAAAGGGGGTTGCCGTTTTCGCGGGAATTACGGCTCAGTCATAGCAATAGCAGGATTGGGAGCGGGGTTGGAATGTGGAAGTCGCGTTTAATCGCCCGCCTCCAGCCGCGCCCACACTGCGTCCACCACATCGGCCAAGGGAACAGTTGTGGCTTCCTCGTCCTGCCTGCCCCGGATCTCGACAACGCCGTTGTTCAGATTGCGGGGGCTTACCACCAGCCGGACGGGGAGGCCCATGAGGTCGGCGTCGTTGAACTTGACCCCGGCGGCCGCGTCGGCGCGGTCGTCGTAGAGCGTCTCGATGCCAGAGGCGTTGAGTTGAGCGTAAAGGTTTTCGGCGGCGTGGGCCACGTCTTCGTTAGCAAGGTTCAGCCCGACCAGGTGCGCTTGGTAGGGGGCGATGGGGTGGGGGAAGACAATGCCCCGGTCGTCGTGGTTCTGCTCGATGGCCGCAGCCAGCAGTCGCCCGACGCCGATGCCGTAGCAGCCCATGATGATGGGCAGGTTGCGCCCTTCGGCGTCCAGATAGGTCGCGCCCAAGGTCTCGCTGAAAAACGTTCCCAGCTTGAAGATGTGTCCCACTTCGACGCCTCGGGTAGCCTCCAGCGTACCGTCGCAGTGGGCGCATAGCTGGCCGGGCCGGGCCAGCGCGATGTCGGTCAGGATGTCCACTTGGAAGTCGCGGGGATAGTTGGCCCCGGTCAGGTGGGTGTCGGGCTTGTTCCCCCCGGCCACGAAGTTGCTGCCACTCTCCACGGACGGGTCGGCCACCTTACGGATGTCGGTAATGCCCACCGCCGAGGCGCTGCCCGCTACCAGTCCGGCGGCCTGCACTTCTTCGTCTTCGGCGAAGCGCAGGGCGTCGCAGTGGAGCGCGTTCTTCAGCTTGACCTCGTTGACCTCCAGGTCGCCGCGAATGGTGACCAGCACCGGCTCGCCGTCGGCCATATAGAAGACGGCTTTCAGCGTCTTGGACTCCGGCACCCCCAAGAATTCGGACAGCCCGGCGATGGTCTTGACGCCGGGTGTGGTGACTTCCTGCAACGGCGCTTCCGGCTCCCGCTCCACGGTAGGGTAGACTGACTCAGCCTTCTCGGCGTTGGCTACGTAATCGCAGCCGGAGCAGGTGATAACAGTGTCCTCGCCGGTCTCGGTGGGCAACAGGAATTCGTGGGAGTCTTTGCCGCCGATGGCGCCGCTATCAGCCTCGGCCATCAGCACCGGCAACCCGCAGCGGCGGAAGATGTTGCGGTATGCCTGGGCCATAGTCCGGTAGGTGCCGTCCAGGCTGTCGTCGTCGGCGTTGAAGCTGTAGGCGTCCTTCATATCGAACTCGCGCACCCGTATGAGGCCGGCGCGGGGGCGCGGTTCGTCGCGAAACTTGGTCTGAATCTGGTACAGCAGCAGCGGCAGGTCGCGGTAGCTCTGTACGTTGTTCTTGACCACGTTGGTGATGACTTCCTCGTGGGTGGGCGCAATCACCATAGGCCGCCCGCGCCGGTCCTGGAGGGAAAACAAGTTGTCGCCAAAAGCGGCTCGGCGTCCGGTCTGCTCCCACAATTCCAGGGGCTGGAGAGCAGGCAGCATCAGTTCCTGGCCGCCTGCGGCATCCATTTCTTCGCGGATGATGTTCTCTATCCTTCGGAGGGAGCGCAGGGCCAGAGGCAGGTAGGAATAAACGCCGGCGGCCACCTGCTGAATCAGTCCGGCTCGCAGCATCAGCCGGTGGCTGGCCGTTTCCGCCTCCGGCGAGTCGAAACGAAGCGTCCTGCTGACCATTCGCGTGAACTTCATAGCAGTTGCCGCCTAAATCAAGAGTTTGTTCTCAAAATAACACCGGGAAAATAGCACCGGGGAATTTAGGCCGTTTCCACATCTGGCCCGGCGGCTGGCGGCATAAAGCCATCCACTGCCAGAGACACATCGGGGAAAGCCTGCGGGCTGATGCTGTCGCCGGGGCGGTAAGTGCGGACGTTAGCGTATTCCGAATATGCTGGGGCAGTATGGGCGGTCACCTCTCGCGCTCGAAGGTTGGCGATCCACACCTCGGCTATGCCTGCCTCGGCGTATCGCGCCAGCTTCGGGCCGCTGTCGTAGGCCAGCGAACTGTCGGCGAACTCGACTATCAAGTAGACGTCGGGCGGGAAGGAGCGGACTGTATCAGCTATAGGGCGTAGCCGCACTACGGCTATGTCTGGTTGGGGAGCGCTGCCGTCGTTCAGATAAACGGGACATTGTACTTGCACCATAGCCAGGTCGCCCAAGGCGCGGACGAGCAACCGGTTAAGCCAGCTTGCGCCAATCACGTGGTAGTCGCCAATGGGCGCCATGGTTAAAATCTTCCCAGCCATCAACTCGATACGGTCGTCCTCGTGCAGAACGCCGGCTTTTTCCATAGCCAGGTATTCATCCGCCGTAAAGCGGCGTTTACCGGCCAGCACGACGGCCTGCTCGCTCTCGGCGATTATGCCTGCCGCAGCCATCGCCGCGCACTCCTCCGGCGTAAAGGGTCTCATCGCCGGGAGCTGTGTGGCCGCAGTAGTCATCGCTGTCTCCTGAGCGTCCGGTATCCTGGGAATCTGGTATATGGAATGTTCGGGGATTCCAGCCTACCCTAGCCGCCGCCCGTCGGCAAGGGCAGACGGCGGTGGCGGCGCGCAACCACGGTCGGCGAGGCGTGGCGGCGGCGTGTTTCGTTCAGATGAATTATAAACGAAAATGTTTGCTATAATGCGCGCAAATCGCCGGGAAGTGTGCTGAAAATGCCGCTGGACGACCTGTATCAGGTAATCGAAAAGCTCCGGGAGCGAATAGAAAACCATCGGGACAAGCTCAATCAGAGTGAAGCGCTTACCCGCAATGCTCTGGTAGACCCTCTGCTGCGCACCCTGGGATGGGACACCGAAGACCCGGCTCTGGTGATGCCTGAATACAAGCTGGGCAACGGTTTTGCGGACTATGCCTTGCTCACCGACGGCAAGCCGGCAATTGTCGTCGAGGCCAAGAAGCTGGGGACGGCATTAGACAGCGCCTCCTCTCAGGGCATCAACTACTGCATAAATGACGGTATCAAATACTTTGCCGCGACTGACGGCAGAAAGTGGGATGTATACGAAACGCACCGCCCGGTTCCCATAGCGGAAAAGAAAATCGTCAGCTTCGACATCCTGGCGGACTCTCCCTGAGATGTGTGCCTGAGCGCGCTCGCGCTGTGGCGGCGCAGCGTTCAGGACGGCGTGGCGCAGCCCGGACAGTCACCGCTGCTGGAGCCGCAGAACCCTGCGCCGGTTCCCATCAGCCCGCCAGAGCCTCCAATAATCACCCCAATGCCCGGCAACTGGCAGACCCTTACGCAATTGCAGCCGGTAAAGGGAGATAAGCCGCCTCTGGAAATCCGCTTCCCCGACGGCTCAACCGCCCCGGTTAAGTATTGGTCAGACATACCCCATACCACTGTGAGCTGGCTGAACCGGCAGGGAATACTGGACGAAACGGGCATACCGATTCAGAGCGGCAAGCGTTACATTTTATCTCATAATGATGTTCATCCGACCGAAAAGAAGTTCACAAATTCCCGCAAGATAAATCAGTTTTATTTGGAAACTAATTACAGTAATGTTAACAATATAAATAACACGAAAGCCGTCATAGAATCAGTGGGAAAAGGAGTAGAGCCGGGGCAATTCAGCGTCCGCTTGCCTTGAGAATCACCCCGGACTGATAACGTAACAATGCCAGAGTTATTGTGCGCCTGATGCCGCGGTTTCGGCGGGTGCCGCGGAGCTACTCGCGGGGTTAGCCAGCGGGGGCCGGCTCGGCCTCCACCTCTTCCATCAGCGCCGTCAACATCTCGGCCTCTGAGACAACGCGCACTTTCTCGCCCTTGCGGAAGATGACGGCGCGGCCCGCTCCGGCGGCGATGCCCACGTCGGCGTCTTTGGCCTCGCCCGGCCCATTAACCTCGCAGCCCATCACCGCGACCTTGATGTTGCGGTTGCTCTTGCGCAACAACGAGTCAACGTCGTTGGCGAGCTTGCGCACGTCCACGTCAGCCCGGCCGCAACTGGGGCAGGCCACCAGCACTGCGCCCTTGCTCCGCAGGTTCAGCGACTTCAGTATTTCGTACCCGGCGATTACTTCGTCCACCGAATCGTCGCTGAGCGACACGCGGATGGTGTCGCCGATACCTTGGTAAAGCAGCACACCCAGCCCGACGGAGGTGCGGATGGAGCCGGATGTTTTGGTTCCCGCCTCGGTGATGCCCAAGTGCAGCGGGTAGGGGATCATTTCGGACAGCCGGGAGTAGGCTTCGACGGTGGTAGGCACATCGAAAGCCTTCATAGAAATCTTGATTTGGTCGAAGTCCTGGTCTTCCAGCAGGCTGATTTCCCACAGGGCGGTCGCCACCATGTGGTCCACCGCGCTGTAATCGCCCTCGTGTTCTTCGCCGGCCTTGGGCAGCTTGTTGACCAGGTCCATGTGGCGAGAGAAGCCCCGTGTCCGCCCGATGCCGCCCACTGGGGGCAGGCTGCCGAAGTTGACGCCGATGCGGATAGGCACGTTCTGCGCCTTGGCTGCCGCCGCCACCTCGCGCACCTGGTCTTCGTTGCGCAGGTTGCCGGGGTTGAGCCGAAGGCAGTCCACCCCGCCTTCCAGACACTTGAGGGCCAACTGATAGTGGAAGTGAATGTCGGCGATGAGGGGTATGTTAATCTGCTTCTTGATTTCGCCCATGGCGATGGCGGCGTCCATATCGGGAACGGCGGAGCGGATGATGTCGCAGCCCGCTTCTTCCAATTCATGAATCTGCCGCACCGTGGCCGCCACGTCGCGGGTGTCGGTCTTGGTCATGGACTGGACTGTGATTTCGGCGCCGCCGCCTACCTTGACGCCGCCGACGTAGACCGGTTTAGTTGGCCGTCGCTTAATCATCCCTTATAGCCCTCGCTACACCGAAACGGCCGGCCCAAACTACCTAGCCAGCCAATGCAGATTTCGCGGGTATGGTACACGAAAGCGGGCGCGTAATCCAGCAGGGGCGGATGGCGGATACAAAGTTAAAGGGGGGAGTGTTGCAGGAACTGCGGATTAGACACAGCCTATCCCTTAGACGGGCGGCGAGAGCAATTGTAAGGTGAATGAGTGGCGGCTCCACCGCGCGCTGGCCCAATGCGCGTTTTGATTGTGCAGGTGTAATCACGATGACCATCCCTCAAAACTCTGATAGCGACCGTCTCGAACGCATTGAGCGTCTCGTAGAAAAAATCGCTAACGACCAGATAGAAATGAAGGCCGCCATCGCCGCGCTAACGCTAAATATGGCTGCACTACAACAAGCAGTGGGGAGGCTGCAACTCACTGTGAGCGCGCTCCAACGCGATATGGGCGTGGTGCAACGCGATATGGGGGTCATGAAGGGCTGGCAGACCGAGTTGGTGGTCGAGCGACGGGCCAGAGCGTTTTCCGGCGGTTGTGCGGCGGGGATCTCCTCCGAATATATCCCGATATTGAGTTGCGCCACTATCTGAGTAATAACAGACGCGCTGGAGCTATGACCGGTGACGAGGCCATTAGGGCGGAGGCGATCGACTTCATTTTGGAAGGCGCCGCCTCAGACGGGGCGGCAGTGATGTACGCCGTTGAAGTCTCCTATAACGCGGGCATAGACGACAGCAATCGGGCCATTGACAAGGCTGCTCTGCTGTCCAAGGTCTTGGGACGGGAAGTCAGGCCGGCAGTGGTGGGTGAAGTTTCCGCAGCGCAGTTCGAAGCTGACGCCACAAAGCGCAACGTCGCTTATGCTTATATCAGCAACGGACGTGATATAACCCGCTGAACGGCTCTGGCATCCTCCTGCGCCACAGTCCTGAATTTCAGCCCAGCAAGCTGACTCCCTCCACTATGCGGCTTATGTCGTTGACGGTGATGACTGCTATGCCGCCGACAAGGACCACCAAGCCGATAAGGTGGACCAAGTTCTCTTTCTCCGGCGAAATGCGCTTGCCGCGCCGCAGCCACTCAACGGCCACGAAGACGATGCGCCCGCCGTCTAGCATCGGGAACGGCAGAATGTTGATGATGGCGAGGTTGACGCTCAGGAGTATCCCCACCGTAAGCCAACCGATGAATCCCCCTTCGCGGCTGATTTCCCCGGTCATCTGGGCGATCCCGACAGGCCCGGAAAGTTCCGGCGCAGCGCCGTGAGAAATCATACCGCCCACGGTTTGCTTCACCAGCACCAGCAGTTCCCAGGTGCTTACAAAACTTTCCGGCACGGCTTCCCAGAGAGGCCGTGAGCTGCTGACAACTCGCGTTTCCGTGAGGCTGACGACTACCCCGGCCTGCCACTGGCTGTTGCTGGTGTTGAAGGCAGGAGTCAACGCGACCGTTTGCAGGCGGCCATCCCGCTCTATGAGCGCCGTCAACTCCGAACCGCCATTTAGGTTGATCTCGCGGGTCAAATCCAACCGATTTTCGATGTCTCGCCTGTTTGCCGCAACGAAAACGTCCCCGGGCCGGATGCCCGCTTCAGCCGCCGGACTCCCGTTTGCCACCTCAGAGACTGTGAGGCGGCCCACCGTCTCTTCCTGGGGCAACATGAACATTACCGTGAAAATAAACAGGGGCAAGAGGGCGTTCATCACCGCCCCGGCGGCCAGCACCATAATGCGCGAGCCGTGGCCCTTGGATGCGAGGCTCTGCGGGACGGTGGGGTTGTTCTCACCGGCGAGCCGGACGAATCCGCCGAGGGGAATCAGGTTGACCGAGTAGAGCATATCGGCCAGCTCGAAGGAGCCTCCACCCTCCCCTTCAACAACTGAGCGCACCTTGCCCTCATGCCACAACAGATGATCCACGGGGCGGTTGAAGTGGCTGGGATCTTCATCTTTGTTGTGCTTGCGGTGGAGCTCCACCTCGACGGCGACCAGCCCCGGCTCTTCGTCCTCCCCCGAACTCCAAGGTATGGAAGCGACCTTCACCCGCTGGCCGGGGCGGAGGGATTGGGGGCCGTCCAGCCCGATGAAGCGGGTCTGGGTGTGCAGCAACACCTGAGTGCGCCCGGTGTAGATACCGAAAATGCGAGGCGGAAAGCCAACCCCGAACTCCAGAACCTTGACCCCTATGGCGCGGGCGGTGGCGAAGTGGCCCAGCTCATGGATCACCACCAGAATTAGCAGCAATGGGACAAGAGCGCCAACGGCAAATAAGAAGGCTTCCATTCTATAGCGTCCGGCGATAGTGTTCGGAGAGACGCCATCCCCACTTTCGCGGAAATGGCGCTATTGATGTTTTCATGCGATGCCGGGAGCGATTCCCGGAACTTGTTGGGGCTAGACTTTGCCGGCCATTGACTCCCGAATGAATTCCACTATCTCGCCGGTAGACGTTCCAGGTCCGAAGACCTCGGTGATGCCCAAGTCTTTGAGGGGCTGGCGGTCTACGGTGGGGATTATGCCGCCCACCACCACCAGCACGTCGTCCATACCCTCGCCCCGAAGTAGGGTCATAACCTCTGGCAAGATTTCCAGATGGGCGCCGGACAGGATGCTCAATCCAAGAACATCCACGTCTTCCTGCGCAGCGGCCTGGACAATCATCCGGGGGCTTTGGCGGATCCCGGTATAGATGACCTCCATGCCGGAGTCCCGCAGGGCCCGGGCGATGACCTTCGCTCCGCGGTCGTGGCCGTCAAGTCCGGGCTTAGCCACCAAAATCCGTATGGGGCGTTCATTATTCTGCATCTTGCTCTGTCTTCTTCAGTATTTCCTCTCCCTCTGGGAGAGGGCTAGAGTGAGGGCTTCCCTCGCCGTATCCAGCTTTCGACGGAACGGCGAAATAGCAAGGAAAGTGTTGCGGGCGCCGCCGTCCGGCGCGCTCCACAGCGATTGCTCCCCCTAGATAGCGTAATCCTTCAGCAGTTGGCGCGCAATGAGCAGCCGCTGGACTTCCGACGTGCCTTCGTAGATGGTAGTCACCCGGGCGTCGCGCAGGATACGCTCCACACCGGCCTCCTGGAAGTAGCCGGACCCGCCGTGAATTTGCAGGGCTTTGTCGGCCACGCGGATGCACATCTCAGAAGCCATCAGCTTGGCGATGGACGCTTCCTGCAGGAAGGAGTGGCCCTCGTCCTTGAGGGTGGCGGCGTTCATGGTCACCACGCGGGCTGCGTGAACCCCAGCGGCCATATCGGCCAGCATAAACTGAACGGCCTGATGCTCGGCGATGGGCTGCCCGAAGGAGTGGCGCTGCTGGGCGTAACGCACCGCGGCCTCCAGCGCCGACTGCCCGATGCCGACGCTCTGGGCCGCGATGATGATGCGGCTGGAGGTCAAAATCTCCATGGCCTGGTTGAAGCCGCGCCCCTCTTCGCCCAGAAAGTTCTCGCTGGGTACGGGCGTGTCCTGAAAGACGATTTCGTCGGTGGTGGAGCTGCGCATTCCCAGCTTGCCGTGCATCGGGTTGATGGTCAGTCCCGGCGATCCCTTCTCGACGATGAAGGCGCTAACGCCCTTGTAGCCCAAGTTGCGGTCCTGCGTGGCAAAGACCACGATGTCTTCGGCCACCGATGCGTTGGTGATGAACATTTTGCTGCCGTTGAGGAACCAGGTGCCGTCGCGCTCAACGGCAGTGGTCTGCAGCGCCGCAGCGTCGGAGCCGCCCCCCGGCTCTGTCAGTCCGAAGGCGGCCACGCCTCTCCCATCTACCAGGGGCGGCAGGATGCGCTGCTTCTGCTCTTCGCTGCCGAAGCGGTCAATGGACGCCACGCCGAGGGCCAGGTGAGCCAGCCAGCTAACGGAGGCCGAGGCGTCGCCCCGCGCCACTTCCTCGGCGGCGATGGACACTTGCCGGTAGCCGGCCGGGCCGCTGCCGCCGTACTTGACGTCTACGCCGAGGCCGGTTAGCCCCAGCTCGGCAAGACCGCGCCAGGCGTCCCACTGGAACTCGCCTCGCTCGTCGGACTCCCGGGCCTTGGGCGCAATCTCGCGGTCAACGAAATCGCGCAGGGTAGTCTGGAGCATCTGCTCCTCTTCGTTGAGAATCAAGTCTGGCATGGTGATTTCTCCTTCATTAGGGGTGTCTGTAGTAGTCTTGAACGGTATTGTGCTTAGGTTAGAGTTACAGAAATCAGTTCTGATTTAGTTCTTCAGCTTTGGTTCTCGCGTCTTGGCGCCGCACATCAAAGCCCAATTCTTCCCAAGCATCCGCTATTTCTCCCCATGTTTCCGCATCGCCAGTAAAGGGATACTTAACGCAAGATTCTGCTAGTTCCATGCAACGAAGCATTTGTTTTGGGTCATTGAAGTCTTGCATCCACCTTCTTGCAAGCTCAGTCCAACAAAAGGTAGCGTAGAACGTCTCAGCGAGAGACGCTATCGACTCGGCTTCAGTCATACAGCGGTGTGCATAGTCTAGGTCATCGAATTCGTGTGCCCATCGGATGGCAATTTCAACCCATACCAGGAATTCATCACAAACCGACATGGCTTTACTCATAGCGCGGGACTCTTGTTGCCTATCGTCGTCCAGTACTTGTGACCACCCTTTTGCCACACAAGTCCAATCAAAGACATATTTAGTTGCTGATTCTGCTTTGACCATATAACGAACAGCTTGGTTCAGGTCACTGGAATCCTGAATCGAACGTTCTGCGAGGTATACCCAGTGCAACACTTCGCTTGCTGAACCTCTCATAGCTTTCCTTCTCCCATTTAGAGCTCAGGGTCGTTGTGATTCAGGCTTGCTCCCTATCGTGTTCCTTAGATTTGACCCGCCAGCAAGGCCAGCATTTCTTCTTTGACACGGCGGAAAGCGGACACGGCGGAAAGCGCCTGCTTTGATTCGGTCAATTTCCCGTGGGGTAAACTCATATAGGTGGTACCGAGCGTTCATGCTCCTCTTGAACAAGATTTCGTAATATCTTGCAAGCTCTGTTAGGTTTGACACCAAGTCGAAACGTTCGTAGTGGCTTTTGGGGTGGGCGCCCTGGGTTGCTAAAAATGCGTCCACGTAGTGTAGAGCAGAAAAGTATCGTTACCTCCCATTCGATATACCGTTCCGAATAGGATGCCATAGCATCCGCCAACCTCTCGTTCCTTTGCGCTTGCGCCAAATGGCGCTGCAACGATGGCATCAGCTACCGTTTCCAGACCAGTTCGCCAAAACTGCGGATGTGCTCTTCCAACCCATCCTGGGGGAGTCTCTGGGAATTTACCAAGTGAAAAAGAAAAGGCTGAGGCTTTACGGCGCGCATAACTTCCAGTTCTGCGTCAATTACCAGATAGCAAATGTCGTCGTCATCGCGGGGACCAGAGATTATCGTGTGCAACTCGTCATGCTCAGCCAGACGCACCTCAATGACCTCTGGAATTTCCCGCGCCAGCTCCAGGTACATTTGCAGGGCCTTGAAGTGGGCCAGTTTGGGATTCTTAAAGTGTTCCACTGCCGTACCTCATCTGGTCGGTCTATTATGGATTCCCGCTTTCGCGGCAATACCGGGCTAGGATGGGAGCGCCCGCTTCTTAAAACGCCGCCATCTCCTCCTGCTCACCGAAGGCTTCGCGCAACACGCCCGCCATCTCGCCCAGGGTGCAGTAGGCCTCCACACACTCCAATATCGCAGGAACGGTGTTATCCTCGCTGCGGGCCACTTCCGCCAGACGGGACAGGGCCGCCTGGGCCGCGCCGCCGTCGCGCTCCCGGCGCAGGCGCTCCAGGCGCGCCATCTGCTGGCGGGCCGCCTCCTCGTCCACCCGCATCAGACCCTCCACCAGCGGTTCCCCGTCTGTGCCGGGCGGGGCGGCGTAGCGATTCACGCCGACTATGACGCGGTCGCCCGACTCCACTTCCTGGCGGTGGCTGTAGGCCGCATCGCCGATTTCGCGCATCTGGAAGCCATTTTCTATGGCGGCAACCGCGCCGCCCATGCCGTCTATGCGCCGGATGTAGTCCAGAGTCTGCGATTCCAGGTCGCTGGTCAGACTCTCGATGTACCAAGAGCCGCCGAGAGGATCCACCACGTCGGCGGCCCCGCTCTCGTATGCCAGAATCTGCTGTGTGCGGAGGGAAAGCTGGGCCGACTCTTCGGAAGGCAAGGCCAGCGCCTCATCGCGGGAGTTGACGTGCAGCGACTGGGAGCCGCCGAGGATGGCAGCCAACGCCTGCACCGCGCAACGAATAACGTTGTTGTCGGGCTGTTGTGCGGTCAGTGTCACGCCCGCCGTCTGCGTGTGGAAGCGCAGCATCATCGAGCGAGGGTCCTTGGCTCCGAACCGGTCTCGCATTAAGCGCGCCCAGATGCGGCGGGCGGCGCGGAACTTGGCGACTTCCTCGAAAAGGTTGTTCTGGGCCACGAAGAAGAAAGACAGACGGGGCGCGAAGCCGTCTATGGGCAGCCCAGCGTCCAGCGCCGCCTGAACGTAGGCGTTGGCGTTGGCGAAGGTGAAAGCCAGTTCCTGCACTGCCGTCGCCCCAGCCTCCCTCATGTGGTAGCCGGATATGCTGATGGTGTTCCAGCGCGGCACCCTTTCGGCGCAATACTTGAACACGTCCACCACCAGCCGCATCGAGGGTCGCGGCGGATAGGCGTAGGTGCCCCGGGCTATGTATTCTTTCAGGATGTCGTTCTGCACTGTGCCGCTGAGCTGCTCCGGGGCCACACCTTGCTTTGCGGCGGCGGCGATATAGAAACACAGCAGCAGCGAGGCCGTGGCGTTGATGGTCATGGAAGTGCTGACCCGGCCCAGCGGGATACCGTCGAACAGCGTCTCCATATCCTCTAGGGTACAGATAGGGACACCTACCTTGCCCACCTCGCCCTTGGCCAGGGGGTGGTCTGAGTCGTAGCCGATTTGCGTGGGCAGGTCGAAGGCGACGGAAAGGCCGGTTTGGCCCTGCTCCAGAAGGTAACGGAAACGGCGGTTGGTGTCAGCGGCGGTGGCGTAACCCGAATACTGGCGCATGGTCCACACACGGCCCCGGTAGGCGCTGGGCTGCACCCCCCGGGTGTAGGGGAACTCGCCGGGAAAGCCGATGTCCCCGGCATAGTCGTAGCCCCGGTCTGCCAAGTCTTCGGGGGCGTATAGCGAGTCTATGGGGAGGCCGCTGTCGGTCTCAAAAGACTCGCGCCGTTCCGGGAACCGCGTTACCGCCGGCCCCAAGATTTCCTCCTGCCACTGCTGCTTGTCCTTACTGGGCATACCGCCCTCCTTTCCCACGCTTTCCAAAGGGGCTTGGCTGGCTTGCCTGCGTTTATGGGCCGCCCCCGGATTCCCCCGAAACCGGGAATGCCTGATCCGAGTGTAACCGCAAGCTGCAGGGCCGCTCAAGGCTACCGCGCTTGAGGATGCTCAAGAAAGTATAGAGTATACTGTGTGTTGCGATATGTCACGATGGCTGCGCGGCGGCCGGACATTTGGCGAGACAGGAGGATTGGTTATGGTTTTAGGCAGCATTGGGCGGACGATAAGAGATTCGATGACTGGAGCTATCAGTGGAGCAGGGGACGTGCTGGAAAGCACTGTATCGGCGGCGCGGGGCGTCACCGTCACCACCCTGTCCGGGTCCCGTGAAGCATTCAACGAGTTTCAGGGACTGGTCGGCGACGTGATGAAAGGGACCATACAAGCGACGGGCGGCGTGGGCGCCGAACTGGGATCCACGGCCAAGAGCGCGGTTATCGGCGTGATTCGCGGCGTGGGCGAGGTTGCGACGGTGACCATCGATGTATGCAGCGACACGGTGCGGGCCGCCGTCAAAGGCAGCAGCGAGGTGGGCGGCGACGTGGCTACCGTGGCCCGCAGTGCGGTGGAAGGCACGCTGGAAACCACCAAGAGCGTCGGACTGCGGGCGGAGGATGCGGCATTCAGCGTTACGCGCGGCGCGATTCAAGGCACGCGGGATGTGGGCGGCGACCTGGGCGCGACGGCGCGGGACGCGGCCAAAGGGGCGGTCACCGGCACCGCCGAAGTGGGTGGCAGCGTGTTGCAAGCAGTTGAAGACAGCACCCGCGGCCTGATTCATGGCGCCGCCGAAGTGGGCGGCGATTTGGCATCGGTCACCCGCAACGCCGTGGAAGGCGCCATAGAATCCACTAGCGGCGTCACCGTCCGCCTTCAAGATGCCGCCTTCAGCGCCGCGCGCGGCGCGATTCACGGAACCCGTGAAATCGGGGGCGACCTCGGCTCCGCAGCCCGCGACACCATTAATGGCACGGTCATCGGCGCCAACCAGATTGGCGGTAACGTGTTACAGGCTATCGAAGACAGTGCCCGCGGCCTGGTCAAAGGCACGGCGGAAGTCGGCGGCGACGTGGGCAACGTGGCCCGTAATGCCGTGGAGGAGTCCATCGAGGCAGCCAAGAGCATCGGACTGAAGGCCGAAGACGCCGCGTCAGCTGCCGCCAACGGCGCGGTGAGCGCCGCCGGCTCTTTCAGCGAGGCCACCACCACCGCCGTCACAAAATCCGTGACCGGTGTGGTCGGCGGCGTCAGCGTCGTCTTGCGCGCCCCCTTCCGGGGCGAGGAAAAGAAAGATGTAGAGAAAAAGGAGGGCGCGTAAGACCCTCGTACCGCGACTTGCAAGATTATAAGTTGGTGCCGGCAGGGGCCGGGTTGAAACCCGCCTCTGCCATTATAATTGCTTTATGCGCATAACTCCGGCAAGAGTCAAGTCAACGTTGACCTCCCCGGCCAGCAAGCTCCGGTCACGGGTGGTGCGCAACCGGCAGTATCTCCGGGCACGAGTGGCGCGCAACCGGCGGTATCTCCGGGCACGAGTGGCGCGCGACTGGAGATACCGCCGGTCGCGTGCGAGTGCCCGGCGGCTGGGGCAAAGGCTCGACGCCATACCCGTAGTGCATCTGGCCTACCGAACGGTGGTGGAGATGGGAGCCGACGACGCCACCCACATGGCGGCCGGGGTGGCCTATTACGCCGTCTTGTCGCTCTTCCCCCTCACCATAGCCCTGATTAGCCTGTTCAGCCTTATTCTGGAATCGGAGGCAGTGAAGGGAGATGTTTTCAGATTTTTCCAGACCTATCTGCCCGGCTCCGGGGGACTGCTTGAGACCAACATTGAAGCGGTGGGAAACATTCGAGGTTTCCTGGGCGTAGTGAGCTTTCTTGGCCTGTTCTGGTCGGCCAGTCTGCTGTTCGGGGCTATCAGCCGCGTGGTCAACCGCGCTTGGGACGTTCATCAGGACCGTCCCTTCTACATTGAGAAGCTGCGCCACATCATGATGACCGTCACCGTCGCGCCGCTGTTCATGATGTCTATTGGCACCACAGCGGCCCTGCAATTTCTGGGCAGCCATGACGTTCCGGTAATAGGCCGCCTTGCATTTCTGGACCACAGCGCAATCAACATCCTAACCCGGCCATTGCCCTTTGTTTTCTCACTGACCATATTCCTCTTGCTATACAAGCTCACGCCTAACACTCACACCTATTGGCGGTATGTCTGGCCCGGGGCGCTGCTGGCGTCGGTGCTGTTCGAGATTTCCAAGAGCATTTTCGTCTTTTACCTGGACAACTTCGCCCACTACGAGAGGGTCTACGGCTCCCTGGCGTCAGTGATCGTGCTGCTGGGCTGGACCTACGTCTCTGGCCTTATACTCATAGCCGGAGCCGAGTTTTCCTCGGAATATGAACGGATGCGCCACGGAGTGGAGCGGGGCTGGGTCATCGTAGAACGCCACGCCATACAGAAGTCGCGACTCAAAGACGGGTAACGCCATCGCTGCCCCGTGAAAGTCAGTTATACTGGCCTGGCTTAAGCTGGCATAACTAACCAACTTCACAAGCTAAATTCTTGGGATGGGTGCCGCAGTGACCGCACAACCGTCAGCAAAATCTTACTCCGGGCAGTCTTACATCGGCGCGCCGCTCCGCAGACGGGAAGATGTCCGGTTCGTTACCGGGCAGGGGCAGTATCTGGACGACGTGCGCCTGCCGGATATGCTCCACGCTGCTATCCTCCGCAGCCCCCACGCTCATGCTCGGGTGCAGGGAATAGACGCCTCGGCGGCCCTGGCCCTAGACGGCGTGACCGCGGTGTTCACCTATGCCGATATCGCCAGTATCGCCAAACCTATTCCCATGCGCGTGTTCCCCCTGCCGGGCCTGGACAAATACCTGCAAACGCCGCTGCCGGCCGACACCGTGCGCCATGCCGGGGAAGCAGTGGCCGTGGTGGTGGCCGAGAGCCGCTACCTGGCCGAGGACGCGCTGGATGTCATTGAAGTTGACTATGCGCCGCTGCCCGCCGTCACCAACGTGTCCGACGCGCTGACCGGCGCCGCGGTGGTGCATCCGGCCAATGGCGCCAACCTCGCCGGTTCCGCCGAAATCAACGTGGGCGACGTAAACGCCGCATTCCGCGAGGCCGATTACGTCCGCCAAGAGGAGTTTCACACCAACCGGCACACGGCCAACCCGCTGGAAACGCGCGGACTGGTAGCCAGCTACGACGCCACCGGCGGGCATCTGCGGGTTTGGGGGCCGACCAAGGTCTCCCACACCAACCGGGCCATACTGGCCCGCCACCTGGAAATCGAAGAGGAGCGTATCCACTTCATCGAGCCGGATGTGGGCGGCGGCTTTGGGGTGCGCGGCGAGTTCTACGCTGAGGACTTCCTGATTCCCTTCGCCTCGTTCAAGCTGGGGCAGCCGGTGAAGTGGGTGGAAGACCGGGTGGAGCATCTGGCCTCAGCCAACCACTCCCGCGAGGTTCTGTGTCAGGTAGAGCTGGCCGCCCGCAGCAACGGTACGCTGTTGGGCCTGCGGGCCACAGTCTACGGCGATATGGGAGCTTACGTCCGCACTCACGGCAGCGTGGTTCCCGCACTCACCGCGGTGATGATGACCGGGCCGTACCGTATCCCCAACTTTCACGCCTCGGTCAACTGCGTTATGACCAACAAGATGGGGGCGGGCACCTACCGCGCCCCCGGCTTCTTCGAGGGAACCTTCATCCGCGAGCGTATGCTGGACCTGGCCGCCGCCGACCTAGGGCTGGACCCGGCGGAACTGCGCCGCCTCAACCTGATACAGCCCAGCGAAATGCCCTACAACGCAGGACAGACCCGCCTCGACGGAAGGAACACGGTATACGACAGCGGCGACTACCCCAAGGCTTTCGACCGCGCGCTAGAGCAGATTGGCTACGCGGAACTGACCGCCCGGCAGAATGCTGACACCGGGTTCCGGGACGAACAGGGCCGCTACCACGGCGTCGGCATCGCTTCATACGTCGAACCCACCGGCTTCGGCCCCTTCGAGGGAGCGCGAGTGCTGGTCACCGAGACCGGCGGCGTGGAAGTCTACCTCGGCATCACGACTATGGGACAAGGGCACGAGACCGTGATGGCCCAGATATGCGCCGACTCCCTGAGCGTTCCCATCGAGGATGTCAACATCTTCCACGGCAACACCGACTACCTGCCGGCCAGCATCGGCACCTTCGGCAGCCGCGCCTCAGTGATGGCCGGCAGCGCCATTCACTTGTCCTGCCAAACGCTGCGGGCGCGGATACTGGCCCTGGCCGCCAGCTATCTCGACACCGACCCGGAAGCCCTCGACCTGCGGCGCGGCGTGGTGGCGTTCCGGGACGACGCCGGCGAACAGTCTACGCTGACGCTGCAACAGGTGGCCGCGCTGGCTGAGTCGCAGCGGCGGTTCGACGACCCTGAAACAGCATTGGACGCGACGGAGTATTTCCGCATCGAAGAGTGGACGTATTCCTACGGCAGCCACGCCGCCCATGTCGCCGTGGACGCCGAGACCGGCAAAATGGAAGTGCTGCGCTACGTGGTGGTGGAGGATGTGGGCCGTTGCATCAACCCCTTGACCATGCACGGGCAGTCGGTGGGCGGCGCAGCCCAGGGCATCGGCGGCGCGATGCTGGAGGAGCTGGTGTATGACGCCGGAGGACAACTGCTCTCCGGCTCGCTGATGGACTACTTGCTGCCCACCAGCCAGGACATACCCAACATCGAGACGGTGATAACGGAAGATGCCCCATCGCCGCTGAACCCTCTGGGCGTCAAGGGCGCGGGCGAAGGGGCAATTCTCGCCACCGGCGCGGCGCTGGGCAACGCCGTCGCCAACGCCCTCGCCCCCTTCGGGGTGCAGGTAAACACCATGCCCCTGAGCCCGGACAACATCCGCCGCTGGATTGGAGAAGCAACCAGATAACCCCTCTGCTTCCGGAGAGCACCCTGGCCTTCTCCCGGAGGTAGAGGGGATCTAGCCGACTATCCCAGCACGGCTATCGCTTCTATCTCCACATCCAGGCCCGGCTCAGCCAGGGCGCTGATTTCGATTAGCGAGTTGGCCGGGTATTGGCCCTCGAAATAGCGGGCGAAGAGTTCCGCCTGCTTCTCCGGGTTGTTCTGCCAGTCGGCGATACTGGTTACGAAGCAGGTAATCTTGGCGATGTCGCCCGGCGAGCCGCCCTCGGCCCTGACCACTCCCACTAACCGCTTCAGGGTCTCATCAAGCTGTTCCATGAGCGGTTTCCCTTGCGCCTCGGAGCCGCGGGCGGTGCAGCCCGAAATGAACAGCAGGTTGCCGGCCCTGGTTCCCCGGCTGTAAGTGGGGCCTGCGGGCGCGATGCCGGGATAGTCCCTTCGTTCCACTGGCATTGTTTTCCTCCCCTAGTCAAACTTTCCAAATCCAAATTTGTTGTACCATCAAAAGCAGGCTCCCGCAAACGCAACACGCTCTATTGCCTCATTTTACGCGCCAGGAAGCATCCCCGCGGGCCAGTGTTCAATTTATAATAGTCACAATTGCGCTGATTTGTCCCTGATGCGAGACGTTGGAGCTCGCGGGCCCCGCCGGGATGCCGGTGGTCATACGATTGCGCTGATTTGTCCCTGATGCGAGACGTTGGAGATTTAAGCCTTGCACGGGCTTGAGAACTACCTGTTCGTAGACTTGGTAACCGTGGTCTGCGCCGCCTTTATCGGCGGATTCGCGGCCCGCCTGATTCATGTCCCGCCGGTGCTGGGTTACTTGGCTATGGGGATGCTCATCGGCCCCTACGGTCTGGGGCGAATGGACACCAACTGGCTGGACTTCGCCACCGTCGCCGAAGAGGCATCAGTACATACCCTCGCCGAGTTGGGCGTAGTGCTGCTGGTGTTCGCCATCGGCATCGAAGTGTCCTTCCGCGAGCTGCTGAGCTTGGGGAAGGTGATCGTCATCGGCGGGCTGTTGCAGATAACGCTGTGCGCTCTTTTAATTACCCCCGTGGGCATCGCGCTGGGGTTCGACCTAACGACGGCCATCATCCTGGGGATGGTGGGCGCCTTGAGCAGCACTATGGTAGTGCTGAAGACACTATCGGATAGAGGGGAATTGAACAGCCTGCAAGGGCGGATTATGACCGGATTCCTCCTGTTGCAGGACTTGATGTTTATACCCATGATTGCGATGCTGCCCGCGCTGGACGGCACCGGAGGCCCCACCGCAGTGTTACAGCAGGTGGGATGGGGAGTACTCAAGGCAACGGTGGTCATCGTCGGGGTGGCGCTGCTGGGTATGAAAATCGTCCCGTGGGTGATGGAACGCATCACCGTAATGGGGTCGCGGGAAATGTTCGTGCTGATGGTGGTGGCAACGGCCTTCGCAATCGCCGCTCTCACCAACGAGGCCGGACTGTCGGCGGCCCTGGGCGCCTTCGTCGCCGGGCTGCTGCTCAGCGAGTCCGACGTCGGACACTGGGCCCTAGCCGAAATTTCCCCGCTGCGCGACATTTTCGGCGTACTCTTCTTCGCCTCTTTGGGCCTGCTCACAGACCCGGTGTTCATTATAGAGAATTACGGACTCGTGCTTGCCATAGTTGGCTCGGTCCTGGCAGTCAAATGTACCGTAACCGCCCTAATCATCCGCTTCGCCGGCTACCTGCCCAGCACGGCGCTAGTGGCTGGAATCGGCCTCGGCCAGATTGGCGAGTTCAGCTTTATCTTGATTGCCAGCGCGCTGACCCTGGGAGTAGTCGACCACGACTTCTATTCGCTGGTCGTGGTGTCGGCGGTGCTGACCATGGCCACCGGCCCCCTGGCGATCAGCAGCGGCTCCAAGCTGATAACAAAGCTGAGCAACCGATTCCGAGTGCTGCGGCCCTACCGTATCGGCGACCCCCACGGCGAAGCGCGGCCCCGGCAGTTGTTCGGCCACGTGATCATCTGCGGACTGGGGCAGGTCGGCACGATGGTGGCCCAAGTGTTGCATGAGCACCAGGTGCCTTTCGTCGCCGTTGACCTGGACCAGCGCACCCTGACCCAGTGGCGGCTAAACGGCTACCAGACAGTTCAGGGTTCCGCCGACCGGCGGGAGGTCCTGCGGGCGGCCCGGGTGCCACAGGCCGGTCTGCTGCTAATCACCACCGGCGACCCGGCGTCGGTGGAGCTAACCGCCCAGCACGCACTGGATATCCAGCCTGGGCTGGACATCGTGGCGCGAGTTCGGGCGCGCACCGAGGGCGAACACCTGCACCTTATGGGCGTTCAGGTGGTGGTGTGGCCGGAGATGGAGGCCGGGCTGGAGGTGGTGCGCCACGCCCTGTACCGCTACCGCACCCCCGACTACGAGGTAGACCGGGTGGTTTACCAACTGCGGGAACGCCTGAGCTTCAGCGTATCCGCCCGCTTCCGCAAGCCCTAGGAAGGCAAGGCGGCGGCACGGCAGCAATGCGCGGCCTCTCGGACAGAGCCGCCTCGCCTTTACCTGAAATCGTCAGGAAGACGCTGAAGCGTCGCCCGCCAGCGACAAAGGGCGCATAGGCGCATAGATGTCTGCATTCCCGCGAAAACGGGAATCCGCTTGCGCCGCCCCCTTGCGCCGTCCGGGTCTGTTAATGGCCGAAGCCATAATAGATTCACGCTTTCGCAAGAATGATGTAATAATCAAGAATGGCGTAATAATGAGGGAGAGGGTTTTGCAATCCTCTCTTAAAGGGCTCGCAGCAATTGGCAGTGCGCTCCGGGAATGGTTATAATTAAATCTGCCGGAACTACGGATTCCCGGCTTTCTGATAGCGGGCGTAGCTCAATGGCAGAGCTCTAGCCTTCCAAGCTAGCCATGTGGGTTCGATTCCCATCGCCCGCTCCACCCCAAAGCAACAGGCTCTGCGAATGTACGGCGGGGCCGCCGGCGCAGTCTAGCCAGCGCCGCCTTGTTCCACCCTTCGGCAGGCTCAGAACAAGCGAAGGTGTGGCCGGTCAGTCCCCGGCGGGAGCGTCCAACAGCTCGCGGGCGGCCCGGCGGACGGCTGGAGCGTCCAGCGCCGCTTCCAGCAGCCCCTCGCCGTTGGGTTGGAAGACCTCCGGCTGATGGAAAGTCTGCGTCAACAGTTGCAGCGTCTCCTCGCGGCGGCCGGTGGGAATGGCGACGGGGTCACCGGCGTCATCCAGCATACGCTCGATTTCAGCAGTAACCAGCTCCCGCTCCACGTGATTGCGCTGGATTTCCGAAATTTTCCCCAAGTGTTTGCCGAGGTAGCAGCCGCCAAACTGCATTATCTCGCTGTTGCTTCCCTCGAAGTCTCCCGTGTGCTGGTACTTGGGCTCCAGTTCCCACTCGGTCATATAATCGCGCACTTCCTGGTCTTCCGAGTTGAGGCTTTCCAAGTCGAACACCAAGATGACCCGGTACATAAAGAACTCGGCGGGTTCCACTTTAATGAACATGGCTGCCCTCCTGCCAGGGTCAAATTCGAGATTGCGTATGTTGACAACCGGAACGAGGCCGGGTAGGCTTACTTTGATACCCCCCCCTAGTAGCTTCGGCGACCGGGGTGCGAGACCGCCCTAACCGGCGGTCTCAGCTTTTTGCGGTCTCAGCTTTTTATTGAAGAGTATATGGCAACTAATATCTACGTGGATGGATTCAACCTCTACTTCGGTTGCCTACGCGGAACGCCCTATCGCTGGCTTGACCTCGCTAAACTCTGTTCTCTTATTCTCCCACAACATCAAATCAAGAATATCCGGTATTTTACCGCCCTGGCAGATTCTAGGTACGATGATCTGCAAAGGCATCAGCGCCATCTAACCTACCTCCGCGCGCTCCGCACCATACCTGATCTTTCCATCCATTATGGATTCTTCCTGCGCAGAAACGTGATCATGCGCCTAGCCAATCCGGCCCTCGGCGGGCCGGAGACGGTGATGGTCACCAGAGCCGAGGAAAAGGGAACCGATGTCAACTTGGCAAGCTACCTGCTGCTGGACGCATTTGACGGCGCGGGCGATACGGCGGTTGTGATTTCCAATGACTCCGACTTGGCTACACCAATGCGTATGGCGCGGGAGCGATTTGGACTGACCGTTGGGGTGCTGAATCCCCACCGGCAACGCAGCCGCACTCTGGCGGACTCCGCCGACTTCTACCGTCCAATCCGCCGCGGCCCCCTGAGCGCCAGCCAGTTCCCCGGCCGGATGCAGGACGCCAGCGGCGCGTTCACCAAGCCGCCGGGGTGGTAACAGAACCTTCGCGCACCCTCCGGCGGCGTATTCCCTTCCATCCAGTTACGCCGTCCGGATACGCCGTCCGACTGCGCCCGCCCTAGCGCTCGGCAGCCCGCAGTACGCGCTCCACGTGTTCCGGTTCCTGCGGCAGGATGCCTGCGTCCACGGCGCGCATCGCCTCGATTACGGCGTCGTTGAACGGCGTGGGTATCCCTGCCTCGCGGCCCTTGGCGGCCACCAGCCCGTTCATGAAATCAATCTCCGAGCGGCGTCCCTTGTGCGCGTCCTGGGCCATGGAGGCCAGCCAGTTGACCCGCCCCCCTCGGGCCGACAGGAAGGCATCCAGCTCCTCGAACACGTCGCCCTTGTCGGCGTCGGCCCAAGTCTGGGCGGCCAGGCCGTTGATGTCCACCACATTCAGGCCCAGGGCCAAGCCCACCTGCGCCCCTTCCTTGCATAGCTGAATGCGTATCATCCGGCAGCGGGGGTCTTCGGCCATTTCCTGCGAACCGAGACCGGAAGCGGCGGATATGGCGTTGCCCATAGAGTTCTGGCAGAGCTTGGCCCAGCGCTCACCAAACAGGTTGTCCGACGCATAGGCCCCGTCTATGGTGTCCAGCAGCCCAGCCACTCTTTCGGCTCGCGTCGTAATGCGCCCGTTCGGTTCGGCGACGCGGAACACGTGATGGCCGTGGTCGCGGCCCACGGCGCCGCCCCGCGTAACATGGCCCGGCTCCCACAGAGCGACCTCGATATGGGAGGCGATGCAGCCCATAGTGCGTTCTTCGCCCACGATGCCGCCGATTATCACGTCGTTCCAGCAGTTTTGCAGCGAGACGAAAAAGCCGTCATCCTTCACGTACCGGCGGATGAAGTGGGTGGCCCATTCGGTATCATAGGACTTGACGGAGATGAACACGAAATCGAAGGGTTCGGTGATGCCCTGCGCGTCGGTCAGGTGCATCGCCTTAACGCCCGTTTCAGACACGCCGCCGGCCGGAGGGACCGTGAAGGGCCCCTGGCTGCCGGTGACGTGAAGTCCATCGGCGCGCATCTTCTCCACGTGTTCCGGCCACATATCTATAAACGTAACGTCTTCGCCTTCACGGGAAAGAAAAGCGCCTACGTAGCTGCCCAGCGCGCCCGCGCCCATAATGCCGATTTTGTCTGCCATAGCTTGAGCCTCCGCTGATTAGTTTCCGCCGATTACGCGCCGGACTGATATGGCTTTCAGCTTGGGTATGGTGATCTGGTTGCCAAATGTCGCCGTATACCTCTGTAGACCGTCGCTACTCCCAACAAACTCGATTTTGTCATCTTCCAACAGCCGTTGCCCTTTGTATCCAGCCAGATAAACTATCTTATCTTCTGTCCAATCGCCCAGATAAACCCGAAAGTCGAAACTATTCCTCCAGTTCTCAATAACTTGAACCACAGTTCCTTTGAAGTAGAAAACTTGGCCGTTATATTTTTCATTGTTTCGAAATAATTCATCGTATTCGATGGTTTTGCTGTCTGCTTTTAGTCCTGCAAAGGTTTTCGTAGGCGTTATGGTCTTCGTAGGCGTTTCCGTTTCCTCTAAATCGTCGCCGAATATCACCGCCAGGATTATGATGATTGCGAAGACGCCGATGAGTCCGCCGCAGCCGATGCCGCCCCATTTCAGCCAGCGGCGGCGGGCGGGGGGGGGGGGGGGGGCTTAATCGGCTGGCCTAGGGTAGGTTGAGCGGAATACACTGGCGGGGCGGCGGCGTTTACCGCTGCGCCGCAAGTGTTGCAAAACCGGGTGCCCGGCTGAACGGCGCGGTTACAGGCCGGACAAGTTCCAGCGGAATACACCGGCGGGGCGGCGGCGTTTACCGCTGCGCCGCAAGTGTTGCAAAACCGGGTGCCCGGCTGAACGGCGCGGTTACAGGCCGGACAAGTTCCAGCGGAATACACCGGCGGGGCGGCGGCGTTTACCGCTGCGCCGCAAGTGTTGCAAAACCGGGTGCCCGGCTGAACGGCGCGGTTACAGGCCGGACAAGTTCCAGCGGAATACACCGGCGGGGCGGCGGCGTTTACCGCTGCGCCGCAAGTGTTGCAAAACCGGGTGCCCGGCTGAACGGCGCGGTTACAGGCCGGACAAGTTCCAGGATTCACCATCGTTTTCTCCTTGCCTGCTTCTCTCAGAATTGCCCCGGCAGACCGGCAGGCCCGGTCTGCCTCGTCCGCCCACGCAGCGTATACCCCGGCGTTACCCGGCCAGCGTGGCCAGGCGGGCGCTTTCGATGTGAGACAAGGCCCGGATTTCCTCCAGCACCGCGGGCGGCACCGGGTCGTCCAGGCCGATGACCATCATAGCCTGGCCGCGGAGGAGGATGCGTCCCACGCCCATAAAGCTGATGTTGATGTTGTGGCGGCCGGCTATGGTGCCTACGGCCCCGATGGAGCCGGGCTGGTCCCGGTTGTCCACAAACAGCAGATAGGGCGTGTTGGGAACAATGTCCATCCAGTAGTCGTTGAACTTAACGATGTGCGTTTCGTTGCGCATGGAAGTGGCGGCGATGGTCAGGCTGCCACTGGCGGCCCCTCCTTTGGCAGTCTGGAGGGTTGCTGATATGAGGCTGGCGTACTCCCGCGACACCCGGTTGCTCTGTTCGGTTACGCTCCATCCGCGCTCCCGGGCCAACACCGGCGCGTTGATCAGGTTGACGTTAACCGTGCTGACCGGCCCCAACAGCCCGGACAGGACGGACGCTTGCAGCATCCGGCAATCGTGATGGGCGATTTCGCCCTCGTAGCTGATGGAGAGGCCGGTGACCTGTCCTTCGGAGAGGAAACCCAGCAGCTTGCCCACCATAGAGGCCGCCGGAACGTAGGGGGCCAGCACCTCGTGAACCTCCGGCGCGACGAAGGGGGCATTGACGGTGTTGCGGGCGGGTTCGCCTTTTAGGACCGCCAGCACTTGCTCGGCGGCCTCGATGGCGACCTCGCGCTGCGCCTCCCGCGTGGACGCGCCCAAGTGGGGCGTGATGATGGCCTTGGGATGTTCCAGCAAAGGCCCCGGTTCGGGAGGCTCTTGGGAGAATACGTCCAGGGCCACCCCGCTCAGACGGCCCGACTCGAGCCCGGCCAGCAGCGCGGCCTCGTCTACCAGTTCGCCTCGGGCAACGTTGATGACCCGGGCGCCGGGCTTGATGTTGTCTATCTGCCGCATCCCCAGCATATTGCGGGTGCCTTCCGTCAGAGGGGTATGCAGGGTTACGAAGTCTGCCTCCGCCAGCAGGTCATCCAGCGACAGCAGTTCCACCCCTATGCGCCGCGCGTAGTCCGGGGCCACGAAGGGGTCGTAGCCCACCAGTCGCATCCCGAAGGACTGGGCGCGGCGGGCCACCTCGGTGCCGACCCGCCCCAGACCGCAGATGCCCAAGGTTTTGTCGCGCACCTCGACACCCATAAAGGCGCTGCGCCGCCACTCGCCCGACTTCAGCGAATGATGAGCGCCCGGAATGTTGCGGGAGAGGGCCAGCATCAGGGCGATGGTGTGTTCGGCGGCGGCCACGGTATTCCCGGTAGGGGCGTTGACCACGGCGATGCCGGCTCCGGTGGCGGCTTCCAGATCAATGTTGTCTACGCCAATCCCGGCGCGCGCAATGACCTGCAATTTCTTGCCGGCCTCGATAACGTCCCGGTTGACTTTGGTCTCGCTGCGAACCACCAAGGCTTCGTAGCCCCCCACCGTGTCCAGCAGCTCGGCGGGCTTCATGCCCGTCTTCACATCTACGTCGGCCCCAGTCTCCAGCAAGGAAATCCCCTCGGGGCCAATGGGGTCTGATACTAAAATTCTTGCCACAGGCGAAAACCTCATTTGAGAACGGTTGGGTTAGAACAGTTGCGCTGGCGCCCGGACTACCGCCGGCCAAACCTAACATTCGCCAGCCTACGCCATTCAATATAGCATACAGGGCCGGGGGAGCGGCAAAGAGGGCTCGGCAGCCGGATAGCATACGAGGCCAGATAGCATACAGGCCGGGGGAGCGGCAAAGAGGACGCGGCAGCCGGATAGCATACGAGGCCAGATAGCATACAGGCCGGGGGAGCGGCAAAGAGGACGCGGCAGCCGGATAGCATACGAGGCCAGACAGCATACAGGCCGGGGGAGCGGCAAAGAGGGCGCGGCAGCCGGATTCCTTGACCCTGGCAAGGCGCACAGGTAGGATAAGCTGCGTCCCAACTGCTATTCGGCCCTTCGCCGGAGCAACTATGAGCAGCGAAAACCAGAGCATCAGCATTGTCTTTAACGCGGAAATGGATCGGTCGCTAAAGGCCGCTGCTGCGTTGGGCAGCGTGAATGCCGGGAAATTCTGCCTCAACACCATAGCCAGAGAAGAAAAGACCGAGGAAACAGTTCTCCGCAGGTGAAGTCTTGCCTTAGCAGCCCTCGAAGCGGCCAGCGCTTTGTGCGGCAAAGCCTGCTGGGATATGCGCCAGACGATCGCGCCAGAGATATGATACTACCCCAATCTTGCAACGTCGGCCGGCAGCGCTGAATTCGCAGGACATGGAGTCATCCGAAACTTTGAGGCAGGATATGACTCTCTCCTGCTTTATGCGAATTCTGAATCGCCGCCAAGCTCTTTTATGACGATACCGGAAGACGCATCCTTGCATAGAATACATCACCAAAACCAAGACATCACCAAAGCCGAAGCCATTCCCAACACACAGGAGACGAAGCAATGTTTCTGATGCGGTTCACGGAGCGGGCCTATACCAACTATACGGAGGAGGATGTCCGCAACAGCCCCAACCAGGCGGTGCGGCTTACCTTCTCCAACAGCAACTTCGACCCGATGGTCGGTTCGCGGCAGTACAACGAATATCTGGACGAATACGAATACTGCGAGGAAGCCGGGTTCGACGGGCTGATGCTCAACGAGCATCACAACACCCCCACCTGCCTCGGCGCCACCATGAACCTGGAGGCCGCCATCCTCGCCCGCAACACCAAGAAACCCAAGATCGTGCTGCTGGGCAACCCGCTGCCAGTGTTCGACAATCCCTTGCGGCTAGCTGAGGAGCTGGCGGAAATTGATATGATTTCCGGCGGGCGGCTGGTGTCAGGCTTCGTGCGCGGCACCGGCGTGGAGAGCTTGGCGGCCAACGTCAACCCCTTGTTCAACCGCGAGCGGTTCGAGGAGGCCCACGACCTGCTCATCAAGACCTGGACTACCCCCGGCCCCTTCCGCTGGGAAGGCAAGCACTATCACTTCCGGGTGGTCAACCCCTTCGAGCGGCCCATCCAGCAGCCGCATCCGCCCGTCTGGATTCCCGGCCTGGGCAGCCCGGAGACGCTGGTCTGGGCCGCCGAGCGCCGCTACCCCTACATTTACCTGGAAACCGACCCGCAAGGCACCCAAGATATGATGACCATCTACACCGAGACGGCCCGGGAGAACGGCTACGAGCCGGGGCCGGAGCATTTCGGATACCTCTGCCGCATCCACGTGCAGGACACCGACGAGAAGGCTTATGAGGCGGCCAAGGGATTCCTGACCGGCAACGTCGGCGTGGGCCGCGTGCCCATGCCCCGAGACTACATGATGCCCATTGGCTACAGCGGCAGCGTCAAGGACCCCCGCGTCGCCCGCTACCAGGGCCGCGTCCGCAAGGACCCCTTCCTGGGGCTGGGACTGGAAACGGCCAGCTATGATGAAATCCTGGCGTCCAACCGCTGGATCGTCGGCAGCCCGGAGACCGTCGTCCGCAAGCTGCGCGACGTGCTGGGCCAACTGCGCCCCGGCATCCTGGGCATCTGGACCAACGACGGCGACACCACCCACGCCGACACTATGAACTGCCTCAGACTCATGGGCGAGGAAGTGCTTCCCGCTCTCCGCGAAATCGGCGAGGAATTAGAGCTGACCGACCCGTTCCAAAAGGCTTCATAACCTTTGCCGAGAGAACACAGAAAGCGTAAGGGCGCACCGCGGTGCGCCCTTACGGCCGCCCGCAAGGGACCATAGAAGAAAAAAGGAGATTAGAGCGATGCCCGCGTTTACCGAGGAAATTGTTGAAGTAGGCGGAGTTGGGGTTCATACATTAAAAGGCGGCAGCGGCGAGCCGTTGCTGCTGCTGCACGGCGCCGGGGGCAACAGCGGCTGGCTCCGCTACGTTGACGCCCTGGCCGAGCGCTACACCGTCTATTACCCGTCCCACCCCGGATACGGCCAGTCTCCCCGGCCCGAGTGGTTGGAAAGCATTCCCGACATGGCAGCCTTCTACACTTGGTATCTGGATACTCTTGGGCTGGAAAGAGTCCGAACCATCGGCTTCTCTATGGGCGGCTGGATTGCCGCCGAGCTCGTGGCTACCTGCTCCAACGCCGTCGGCAAGCTGATGCTGGTCGGCGCCGCCGGCGTCAAGCCCCGCGAGGGCGAAATCACCGACATTTTCATCATCAGCCCAGCCCAGGTGCTGGAATTGCAGTTCCACGACACCGGCCAGGTGCCGGACTACGACGCCATCTATGGCCGGGAGCTTTCGCCGGAGGAGCAGCTCACCGCCGACCTGAACCGCGAGATGGCGGTGCGCCTCACCTGGAAGCCCTATATGCACGACCCGCGCCTGGCCGGAGGACTGCTCAAGCGCGTCAGCGTTCCCGCCCGCATGGTCTGGGGCCGCCAGGACCGCATCGTCCCGGTGGAGTGCGGCAGCATCTACCACGAAAACATCCCCGGCTCCGACCTAGTGGTCATCGAAAACTGCGGCCACTCCCCGCAAGTGGAGAAGCCTGACGAATTCATCAACACAGCGCTGGAGTTCCTGGCTTAGGTTTTTGGGATGGGCTGATTAACGGCCGCTGGCGCAAAAATTCGCCGAAACACCGTCAAACCCTTTCGCCAGTGGCCACCCAAAATTATGCTCTAAAATACTAACGACAGGCCGCGGAGGTGTCGCAGTGGAGCGGGCGATTTCTCAACGTGTGAAGGACGCAGTAGCGAACATCGTCTTGGCGGATATGGAGGAACATTTTCCCCAAGGTTTCCTTTTCGGCCCTGTAGATGTGGAAGGCGCCGAATCAATGGACGGCGAGCCGTATATTCTAGTTACGATTGTCTACGACGGTGATCTGACCAAGTTGGACTCTGCCAGAATGCTCGGCCAGGTCGGATGTATTCGCCCCAAACTGGCAAATGAGGGAATCGAGGAATTCCCGGTAACATTTTTCAGTCTGAAATCTGCGTGGTAATCTCGAAACCATGGACCAACGATAATTGCTGGCGGGTGATTTTCTGGCGATAGCCAGAGAGCTTGCGGCGAGATGCGGCCGCGACAGTTTGGGGCAGGCCAGCCTCCGCCGGGCCGCCAGCACGGCTTACTATGCGTTGTTTCATTGCTTGGCGAATTGTTGCGCCGATCTGCTGGCCGGCGGCCCCGGGACTGAACGCGGCGAGCTGGCCTGGCGCCAGGCGTACCGGGCACTGCAACACGGAACTGCCAAGTCGCGTTGCAGCAACCTTGGAATGATTCAGCGGAATGATTCAGCGATTTCCTGTCGAAATCCGGCAATTCTCCGAACAATTCGTTCGGATGCAACTAAAGCGGGAACTCGCCGACTACGCCCCATTGCTAACTCTGGAACAGGCTGACGTAATTGTTGATATAGACCGCGTCGAACAATGCCTTGCCCAGTTTGACAGCGTCCCGGAAAGAAACCGTCGCGCCTTCGCCGTATACGTTCTGCTGAACCTCAGAAACGATTAACCTGAACGGGAGTTTGACCCCCATGGACGTTTTCTACTTCACCGAGTTCCCCTACGCCGCCTTTCCCGAGTCGGAGGCCGACAAGTATCCCTCGATGCGCCTCACCTTCCCCAACACCTACTTCGACCCGCCCACGGCCCACGACCTGTTCAAGCGGTATCTGGACGAGTACCAGTATGCCGAGGAAGCGGGCTTCGACGGTCTGATGATTAACGAGCACCACAACACGCCGTCGTGCATGGACGTGGAGGTAAACATCACCGGCGGCATCCTGGCCCGCGTGACCAACCGCGCCAAGATACTGATGCTGGGCAATATGCTGCCCACTTCCGACAATCCGGTGCGCCTCGCCGAGGAAATCGCCATGCTGGACGTAATATCCGGCGGGCGCATCATCTCCGGCTTCGTGCGCGGCATCGGCATCGAAAGCTGGGCCAACAACACCAACCCGGTCTACAACCGCGAGCGGTTCGAGGAATGCCACGACCTGATTATGAAGACCTGGACCACCCCCGGCCCCTTCCGCTGGGAAGGCAAGCACTACCACTACCGCGCGGTAAACCCCTGGATGCTCCCCATCCAGCAGCCGCACCCGCCGGTATGGGTGCCCGGCACCGGCAGCCCGGAGACAGTGCGATGGGCCGCCAAAAACCGCTACACCTACGCCGCTTTCCTGACCAAGATGGAGGTGGCCCGCAACCTGTTCGGCAACTACCGCAAGTTCGCCGCCGAGGACGGCTGGGAGCCGGGGCCGGACAAGTTCGCCTTTATGATTTGCGCCCACGTCAACGATACCGACGAAAAGGCCCAGGAGACGGGCAAGGCGTTTATGTGGCGTATGGGCCATCCGTTAAAAGGGCCGCGGGAATACTGGTCGCCCCCCGGCTACTTCTCCGCCGCCGGAGCGGCCGCCAACGCCCTGCGCCGCCCCAAGCCGCTGAACGAGCTGACCTACGAGGAACTGCAGGACGAGTACCACCTGGTCGTCGGCAGCCCCGACACGGTGATCAAGAAGCTGCGCTACATCAAGGAAGAGCTGGGCATCGGCGCGCTGCTACTGGAGGCCCAGGGCGGCCCGCTGTCCCACAAGGACACCATGCGCTCCCTGGAACTCTTCGGCAAGGAAGTGATACCAGCCCTGAAAGAGGACTAGGCGGCAAGATTAGCGACGCCGTCCAGAAAAACAGCAAAGCTGTGAGAGCGGTTGCCCTCGCGCGTCAAATGTTGCGCCATTTGGCGTGCGGCTGCGATTTTCTGGAATCCGGACACCATTTTTTCGACATCGCCAGAGGGTTTGGGGCGGGCGTCCGGGCTGCGGTACTTCGGCCGTTTTTTGACGCGGCTCAATTTCTCATCGCCAAAGGCCGCAGCCATTGCATCGGGTTCACCCAAGTACCACGCCTCCATTTCTTGGCAAACGATGCGTATCAGCGTATCCTCACGCCCCGCTTCCCGGCATAGCCCCCGCAGCCGCTCTTTCAAAGCGTAGCAGTCTCCATCATCGTTATCCCTGACGATGACGAAATTGGCGCCCGGTTCACGCCAATTTCGCAGTGTGTTGCGTATACTGCGCTCAAGGTCGTTTTTACCGTTGTGAGATATACAATGGAAAGACAAATCAGGGAACAGCCGCGGCAAAAGACCTTCTAGCAGTATTTGCATGGAACGTTCTTCAAGAAGGAATATCACCCGGCCCACGATAGCCCTGCGCCTTCAAACATATTCCGGTTCCACAGGACCCCGGGCATCTCTCCAGTAGCTAAGTTACGCAACACTTCGTTATGATTTGCCCGTTTTGCGGTACTGAAGCCATCCCGTTTCACTAGCCAAAAAATTTCATCCAGCTTAACGCCATTGAGAAAATCAGGGGAATGAGTGGAAACAAACACTTGCCCACCCCGCTTGGCATAAGCTCGAAACTCCTCGGCCAGTTCTTGCAACAGTTGCGGGTAAAGCTGGTTTTCCGGCTCTTCAATGGCTAGGAACGGGTGGGGCTTTGGGTCATAGAGCAGCACCATATACGCGAACATTTTTATGGTGCCGTCGGACACATAGCGGGCAATAAACGGGTCTTTGAAACTGCCGTCCTGGAATCGCAGAACCAGCCGCCCGTCGTCAGTGGGCTTGGCTTCAACATTACTTACGCCCGGAACCCGCCAGCGCATCATATTCAGGACTTCCTGAAATTTTTCCGGATGGTTTTCGTAAAGATATTGCGCTACCAGGGCCACATTGTCCCCACGAGTAGACAGATGCTCGGCATATCCGGCCTCCGCGCTGGGGCGAGCGTCTGCGATGTGGAAATCCGAAATGTGCCAATTTTCAATCAGGCTGCGGAATTCGGAAACGACGCGAAACTCCCGAAATTGGCCCAAGCCTTTAATGGCGAGGATACTGGGGTCCTCCAGGGCATAATCAGCTCGCTCTTCTTTAGCTTCTTCCCGCCCATCATAAGCCGACTCGTTGGTAATCGCAGTGCCAACACCCTTACTGAAGTCCACAAATCGCCAAGGCTGACCGCGCTGCCCCCGTCGGTAGCGCAAAACTTCATGCTCTACTACTGCCCGGCCTTTTTCAGAGCCTATGACGAGACGGTAAGTCACCAACCGCCCGCCGCTTTCGCGGAACTTAATGGTAAGCTCAATCGGGCCAGTCGAGTCCCGGCTAATTAGTTCACGAAAGCCGCCCCGCCGGGCAACGGCGGCAGAAACGTTCTCGGTCAAGGAGTCCTTTAGGAAGGAAAATACATCGAACAAAGTAGACTTGCCCGAGCCATTGGCTCCGACCACCACTGTCATTCGAGGCAGGTCGCTCAATGTCAGATGGCGGAAGAGCCGGTAATTTTTTATTTCAATCCCTTCAATCTGCATTGCTCAGCCCTCGATTCTTAGGGGAATTAAATATAATTTTACCTATGTCTCAACAACGTCTCCGTCTAGCTGGCCGGGGCGTTGCGGCTCCTAGAGCGCCCGCCGTTTCCATAAATTGCAGCTTCAGCTCCAGAAAACTTCTCATCGGCCGCCAAACAAGCTCCACCCCCCTCTGAGAGTCAACTACCCTGAAGTCGCCCGCGCCTGCGAGCCGCGCCCCCTGGAACGCTATGTCCCCGCCCAATGCCTGAAAACCCGTTACATGAAAGCCGGCTAGAGAAACGCCAATTCCCCCCGTTTCCCTTCCCAGCCCCTGCCGGAAGAACGCGGCGGGCGGTATAAACCTCCCCAGCCAGTAGGAGAAAGTATAGGCTACACTATAGCCACTGCCGTGACCTCAAACAGGAGTTCAGGCAGCATCCGGTCGGCCGCGCCAGGCCGGCGGATGCGGTGCATCGAGACTCCGGTGGCCGAGGGGAAGCTGTCGCCGAAAAACTTCCTGCGCACCTCGCCAACCCGCCGGTAGGCCGACAGGCCGTTGGGGGGAACCCACTCAATGGTATTCACCACATCATCCATAGAGTAGCCGCCTTCGGACAGCACCCGCGCCAAGTTGCTGTAGGCCCGCTCGGCTTGGGCCGCTATGTCCAAAGGAGCCACCGCCGAGGCGGTTGTGTGGTCTACGCCCGCCTGTGCCGACAGTTGCAGCATCTGCCCCTTCTTCACTCCCGGAACGTAGGCCGCTCCGTCGTAACTGGCCTCCCACCCAGGCACGTGTATCTCTTCCCGGATTCCGCCCAGCGCCGCAACCGCTTCAACTTCCACGTGCCCCTCGGGTCGGAGCAGCCGGTTGACCGTGACGCCGGTGTTGGCCGGGTACTGGCCCTTGAAGAACTCGCGGCGCGAATCTGCGGCGCCGCCGTCATACTGCAGCCATGCTTGGGGAGACACGTATTCCAGCGTCTTGACAACGTCGGACGGAACAGCGCCGGCGGCGGCAAGCACCCTGCCCACGATTTCATAGGTGAGCCCCATCTGCCGCCCCGTGTCCTGGGGGAAGGAAGCCTGCCCGTCCACCTCTTCGTTTCCGACGAATCCGGAGGTCCAGAGCGTGTCGCCCGCGATTACGCCGGGCACGTAGGTGAGAGCGCCGTACCGGTCGTAGCCGGGGTTGACCGCGCGCTTCTCCCCGCGCACCGCCACCGCGCTGACTTCCAGCAGGGCGTCGGGCCGGAGCAGCCGCTCCACGCAGATTCCGGTGGAACCCACCGGGGAACCGCCCAAGAATTCCCGGCGGATCGCGCCGGTCTCGCGGTATTCAGGCAGGGCCGCCGGGTCTATGTAGTCCACCGTCTGCACCACATTATCGAAAGACATCCCGGCGGCTTCCAATACTACGCCCAGCTTCTCGTAGATGACCCTGGTCTGAGCCAGCAGTCCGCCCTTGCAAACGACGCCGCCTGCGGCCGGGTCGTACTCGCTGGCCGTCTGCCCGGCCAAGTACAGAATCCCCCCGCTTTCCGCTCCCAGGCAGAAGGTGTAGCGGTTCAAGTCCAGCCACGGGAATTTCTGCGGGTCCACCTCAACAATGTTTCTGGGCATAACAACTCCGTGCCGGAGGGAAATTCAGCCGATGACGCCCGACGCCAGCAGCCGCTCGTATTCTTCGCCGGGCAATTGAAGCAGCTCTTTCAGTACCCAATGATTGTGCTGGCCGAAGGTTGGGGCGGGCCGGAGTGCGTCCCCTCTCTGCCCGTCGGCGGCCCAGGGAAGGGTGGTAACAGGCCTCAGGCCCGCTGCCGGATGCTCCACCGGGGCCACGAAGCCCCGTTCCGCCAGGTGCAAGTCGGCGAGAACCTCGGCGGTATCCGACACCGGGGCCGCCGGAACGCCCACAGCCTGTAGGGTTGCGACCACCTCTTCAACTTCCATACCGGCTGTCCATTGCTGCAAGAGCGCTTCCAGAGCATCCTGATTTTCCAGTCGCGCGGATGAAGTGGCAAACCGGGCGTCGCTGGCCCAGCCCTCGTTGCCGGAAACCTGCGCCAGAGCGCGGAATTGCGCGTCTGTCTCCACCGAGATAGCCACCCACTTCTCCTCGCCCAAGCACCGGAACACGCCGTGGGGCGCTTTACGCCCGTCGCGGTTGCCGGTTCTCGGCGGTTCCTTGCCAGTGAGGGAGTATTCCATCACCGCTTCAGGAATCATGCCGGTCAGCGCCTCGGTCATGGACACCTCGATGAACTGGCCTTCGCCGGTGCGTGAACGGTGGTACAACGCCTCCAGAATAGCCAGAACACAGTAGCAACCGGCGAAAGCGTCCGGAATCAAACCGCCCATGATTCTCGGGTGGGAACCCGGGTAGCCGGTGAGCGCCGCCAGGCCACTGAAAAGATTGATGACGCTGTGGAATCCGGTCAGCTCCTTGAACGGCCCGCTGCGCCCGAATGCGGCCAAGGACATATACACGATGTCGGGCCGCAGCTTCTTCACCTCACCGTAACCCAAACCGAGGCGCTCCATCACCCCGGTCGCGTAGTTTTCCACCAGAACGTCGCTGACGGAAATGATGCCCTTTGCCAATTCCCGCGCCTCTGGGCGCCGCAGATCGAGGGTGCAACTCAGCTTGTTATTGTTAACCAGGTTGAAACCGCCGCTGCGGTCTATGCCGAACTCGCCGTCAGCAAAGGGTGGCCATACACGGGTGGTCATACGTGATTCGGTCTCGACCAGCACCACCTCCGCGCCCAGCCAGCCCAGCATCTGGGCCGTGACCGGGGCGGCGATTACCTGCCCGAAATCGGCCACGCGGATGCCCTGCAACGGCAATTGAGCAGAGTTCATCTCCCTATCGCCCCTTCAGCCATCGCGTCGGCCTGCTTCAGAAATGTTGCGGACAAGAACTGCGCTTCCGAATCCGGCCAGCCAAGCCAGGCGCGCAGAACCTCTGCGGTGTGCTGGCCCAAACGAGGAGCAGGGCGGAACGACCGCCAAGGCGTGGCGCTCATACGGATGGGATGACCGGGCAACTTAAAACTCCGGCCTTCTGGGCTGGTGAACTCTTGAAGAAAAGCTCGCTCGGCTACATGGGGCGAGTTCATCATCTGGCTCACGGTATAGGCCGGGAAGCAGGGAACGCCGCGTTCTTGCGCCAGACGGGTTATTTCCTCTCCGGTGTGGGACATAGTCCATTCCAGCAAGAATGGCTCCAATGCGTCCCAATTTTGGGCTCGCTGCTGACCCGTGGCGAACACCTCTGAATCGGCCCAGTCGGGGCTGTCGGCCGCTTCCATCAAGCTGCGCCAGTGCCCATCTATGACTGCCATGATTACGACGTAGCCGTCCTTGCACGGCATATAAACATTCGGCATCAAGCCGAAACCGGGCGGCTCCCGCTTCTTTGGCTCGTGATAGGCGGCGTGGGCCAGTTCATAGGGCATGACAGCAGCCACCCCCTCTTGCAGGCTGAGGTCTATTTCGCAGCCCTGTCCGCTGAATTGCCGGGCCAGCAGCGCGGCCACACAGGCCGCCGCACCCAGCGTCCCGGTCATCAGCTCTCCGAGCGGAGTGTTCGCGCTAAGCGGAGGTTCCTCCACCAGATCCTGTACGCCGTCAGGGATTCCGGGGGTGCTGAAAGACAGCCCGCCGGCCGCTACTGCCGTCAGCTCGTCGCCCACGTAGGCGCTGTTTGGCCCCGACAAGCCAAAGGGCGTGATAGCGGCGACTATCAAGCCGGGGTTGAGATGCCGTAAAGCCTCCCGGCGCAGTCCCTGCCGCACTATATCGGCGCTCTGCCCGCCTACAACCAATATATCGGCCTTCGCCGACAGCTCATTGAAGGCCGCCTTCTGGGGCCGGTCTTGCAAGTCCAGCCCGACGCCGCGCTTGTTAGCATTCAGATAAAGGAACATCCCGCTCCAGTCCGGATCGGGCTGCCCGTCGGGAAAGGGGCCGCGCCGCCGGTATCGGTCTCCCTCCGGCGGTTCCACCTTCACCACATCGGCCCCGGCGTCCGCGAGCAACCGGGCGCAGAAGGAAGCCGAGGCCATCTCGGTGCACTCCACGACCCTCACGCCGGCAAGCGCCGAGGGCCGGGGCGCGTCTGGATTAGCGTTGGAAGTCATCGGAGCCTCTCCCAGCGGAGCGGAGCGGTTTGAGCAAAGCGGACGGTGCAGGCCGCAACGGAAGTTGCGCCAGCGCACTGGCCGGTTCGACCACAAGCTCTGTACGCTGGTTCTCAATCCACAGGCCGCACTCGGCGAATCCAGGCCCTTCGTGGTCATCGCCCTCCCGGTACAGCCCGGTGACCACGCCCCGGCAAATCAGTGAATCGCCGGGGTAAACCATGACCCGGTTGCGGAATTTCAGCTTCCGCAGAAACGCGCCGGGGCCGGCCCAGTCCTGGACGTGCTGAGCCAAGAACGCTCCCAGCATCTGGCCGTCCACGAAAGGGCCGGGGAACCCAAGTTCCCGGACGTAATCAGCGTCGTAATGGACTCGGATGAAGTCCCAGGTGGCGGCTCCGTAGGCCATCATGCGAGCAGAGTCTATCCGCTTGTGCAACGGGGGCAGCTCCTCGCCCACCGAGACATCCTCGTAGAACCGGCCGGCGCTCCCGTGGCAGCTCATTCCTCCGCCTCCACCCGGTAAAACAGCGTCTCCGTATTGCGGGCCAGCAACTCGCCGCGCTGATTGTGGAAGGTGACTTCTATAACCTGGAAGATTATCGTACCGGAGCGCCCGGAGCGTTCATACACGTCCTTCACCAGCCAGCGCGCCGTGAGCGCGTCGTCGGGGTGGACGGCCTGGAAGAACTCGTACTCGTTGCCGGCCCTAAGCCCCGCCAATTCCCGGAAGGGGCCGCGGCCCAGAAGGTCGCCTCGCTCGTCCATATCACTGTCAACGTACTGCCAAGTATCGCAGACCAGCGTCGGCGGAGCCATAACATCCCGCAGGCCGTGGGCGGCGGCCTGCCCCCGGTCGGAGTAGAGGGGATTGAAGTCGCCAACGGCCAAGGCGTATTGCCGAAAGGCCGCCCGCCCAATCTCGTCGGGCGCCTGAAACACCAACTCCCGCCCGACTGTCGCCTTCAACTGCTCCAGCAGGGAGTCCGCCATAATCATCCCTCGCTCGGCCTCGCATAGGCTTGCTACCGGCCCTTGAATTTCGGTTCCCGCCCCTCCAGGAAGGCAGCCAGCGCTTCCCGGTGGTCTTCGCTAGTCAGGGTTAATACCTCGGCCTGGGCGGCTTCGGCCAGATGCTCCTCCAGGGATTGGCCCAACCCCCGGTAGACCATTTCCTTGACCAGACGGTTGGCCACCGGAGCCTTCCCGGCAATCTTGGCGGCCAGGGCCATAGTTTCCGCTTCCAGTTCTTCCGACGGCTCCAGCCGGTTAAGCACGCCCAACCGCAGCGCGTCCTCCGCTTCCAGCCAATCGCCGGTGTACAGCAGCTCCAGGGCCTGGTTGACCCCCAAGGCCCGCGGGTATAGCCAGGTCCCGCCGGTGTTCGACACCAGCCCCATTTGCAGGAAGGCATTCATAAACCGGGAGCGCTCGCAGCCAATGCGGATATCGCAGGCCAACACCCAGTCGAACCCGTCACCGATGGCCAGGCCGTTGACCATCGCAATGGTGGGCATTTCAAGTTGGTGGAGTTTGATGGTAACGCCCTGCGGCCCGCTGCGAATGAACTGGTAAATCTGGTAGGGTTCCATGTGGCCCAACAGCCGGTCGCCCCCCTGCCGCTCGTCTTTGATGTCTGCGGAGGCGCAAAAAGCCCGTCCCGCGCCGGTCAGCACCAATACCCGAACTTCCCGGTCGCCGGCCACATCATCCAGCGCAGAGTTCAACTCTTGAAACATCTGCCCGTTCAGCGCATTGAGCCGCTCCGGCCTGTTGAGGGTAAGCCGGGCTACGTGGTCTTTCTTTTCGAGAATGATGGTCTGGTAAGTCAAAACTGTCCTTCCGTCTCCGCGCGCTCTTGAGGGAAACGATGAAGGGCAATACGCGCAGATTATGGGGAGATTCTGGTGGACGCTCAGCAAGGGTTGGAGGTTTTATGCGAAAGCGCTAACTACAATTCAAGAGCTTTAGCTAGTTTTTCCAAAGTCGAGTCAATGTCCAAGGCTGAACGGCGGGCTAGCACATAAAGGCGGAATAATTGCTGGTACTCTTCAGGAGTTGTATCTTGGAAACCTAGAGACTCAACAGTCTGTCCTGATTCATCAAGTATGTCGAGGCGGTAAGCGGTCTCTCTGAAAGTTGCATCCTCCACAATCACGGCTGAGATTGCATCAATAGAAGTGACGAATCGGTCATTTTCAACGGTCCGGCTCCATTTCAATTTGCCCTCCGCTGTTCGCCGAACTAATCCTTCCAAGATTTGCCCCAACTCTATCATCTCGCCTCCCCTTGCGAGCCGCCAAAACCGGCATTACTTGCCAATTCTTCCAGATTACTTTGGATATCATTCAGGCTTTGATTCAATCTGTACCGGTCGCGCTCAGGGATGGCGCGGCCGACGTGCCGGCGCACAAAGTTTTCCATGTCGCCGACGATTGTTCTCGACGTCGCCAGTTTATCGCGAACATCGGACTGATTTTCAGGACAACGGACGATGACGTCCGAAAGCATCTCCCTCAGCGTTTGGTAATGTTCCCTGGACGCCTCCCACAGCTCATTGTCGTGCAAGGTCTTGATGCGCTCGATCAGCCCAATGGCGCGCTGTAAATCTACCGTCTGCAAATGGTGGGCTATTTGGCATCTAGTCTCACTCGCCGCAGTTTCCGCGGCTTCTGAAGCGGATCTTGCGCCACGGGCCTCCCTGATAGCCCAAATGAAACCGCCCAATGAGACAATAATTCCAACTAATGTGCCTACATCGGCCCAAGTGCCCGACCAGAAATCCGTCATACGGGGCGATTATATCCCTTCGCGAAGGTGTTTGCGATTTCTGCTACACCACCTGAAAGTGCGCCTCCGTCGGGACGCAGTCCATTCCGTTGATGGGGACCATATCCTGGGGGCAGGCGGAGAAGACCACCACGCAGTCCATCTCGGCTCGCAGCGCCACGTAGCCGCCGGGGCCTGAAACGGGCGGCTCGAAGCTGAGGCTGCCGTCCGGGCCGACCGGAATGTTCATAAACAAGTTCCACGGGCTGGGCGTTTCGGGTGGCGTCAGTCCGAGTTCAGCCAGAGCCGCCGCCAGATTATCGGTGCAATTATCGTGATACTCCGCGCATCCCAGAAGCTCATAACGGTAGCGGTCGCACGCCGCCAGAAACGTATCGTGAATCCCGCCTGACGTATCCTCCACCAGCGTCAGTATCGGCCTCCGATGGTTGGTGACCATCGCCTGACCCAGAACGGGCATCGTCCGTCCGATAGCCGTGCGTGAATGCTCCATAGACATAAATTCGCTCATATCGTCGCGCCGGAAGGCCCAAGTGTCCACCACCTGCTGCCCGTGGGTATTGACCACTTTGACGCACTGCCCCTCGGCAACGAAGGCCGCCTTGCCCCGCCGCGCCAGGATGGTTACCAAGGATTTTGCCGCCATATCGCCCCCGCTTTCTTCCGCCTTTTCTATGCCCTTTCTATACGATGTAAAGACTGGCCGCATCAGCGGGCAAATCCGGCCCAGACCTCCGGCAGCCGGGCCATAGCTTCCGGGGGAAGCGGTCCCCTGGCGGCATATTCAACGGCCTGCTCCAGATGCCCCCGGCTAGAATACCCCACCAACACGCTGCTCACCCCGGCGTTGCCCAGCGCGAAACGCAGCGAAGCCTCCACCAAGTTGCCTGCGTACCCCTCCTGCAACAGAAACCGGAAACAGTCCGCCCTGGCCTGATCCTGGCCGTAGTCTCGCCCCGACCCGATGGGCGCGACAGATGGCACGGCAACAGGATGCCGCGTTGCCTCCCCGCTCAACGCGCCCGCCGCCAGTACCCGAATCACCAGCGCTCCCATTCCGTTGGCGGAGGCCCGCCCTATCAGGTTCCCATAGTCAGGCATATCGAAACCGGGCGGAACGTCCGTTCCGGCGCTGGGGTTGATCAGGTTGTACACCGACTGAACGGTGTTTAGCGCCCCCGAGTCTATGACCTGGCGCAGGGCTTCTGTCTCCCCCACTGCGGTCATACCCCAGAACCTGACCTTTCCCTGGTCGCGCAGCTCCCGCAGCGCGTCCGCCACCTCCCCCAGCGCCTCTTCGGGAAAGACTGCCCCGCCCGCCGACTCTAAACTTGTCGAAGGGCTGGCGATATGGTTGTGCATCTGCATCAGGTCAACCTGCTCCCGTTGCAGCCGGGTCAGGCTCTCCTCCACCGAGGCGACGACGTTGCCCTTGATGCGCCCCGGTTCGTGGGTGGCGACCCGGAACTTAGTGCCGACGTAAACATCCGCGGACAACTCCCTCAACACCCGCCCCAGGTTGATCTCCGATTGGCCGTCGCCATAGGAAGGGGCGGTGTCGAAATAGTTGATGCCCAACTCCATTGCCCGCGCCACTGCCTCCACCTGATCCCGATGCTCGCCCCGAATCATCAAACCGCCGACGTTGCCGCAGCCAAACCCGATTTCAGACACGTTTAGCCCAGTGCCGCCCAAGGGCCGATAGTTCATCACATTTCCTCGTTCAGTCTTGCGTCTCGCCAGATGATATTCCCCAATTCGGTTGGGGGCAATCGCCCGCCTGTCGGCGTCAGGCATCAGAGACAGAGGGCAGGGCTTGCAAGAGTCAGCCACGCGCCATTCATCTCGAAGGGCCGCTGCGGGAACTTCGCCTTCAGCGCCTGCCAGTCGTGCTGCTCTGGAGTCTCCGGCGGGACTAACCTGGATTACGGGTCGCGCCTCACCGGATGGCGGGTCAGCAGCATCAGCGCCGACGACGAAAAGAGAAGTGCGGACGCGGAAATAATCAGCAGGGTATAGCTGCCGGTCAAGTCATAGATAACCGGCCCCACAAGCTGACCCACTCCCAATCCTCCGGCTTCAAAGGGGCGCATCGTCCCTGCGATGGCTCCGTAGGAGTTTCGGCCAAAGTAGTCGGCCAGCAGTATGTACATCAGGACTTCCAGTCCACTGTGGAACAGACCCCACAACACCCCGAAGACGTAAGCCCACAGGAGCGAGTCCACCCGCAGCAGCGCCAGAGCCGCCGCCGCAGACAGGGTTAATGCCGCCACAATGCACCACCTCGCTGTTAGCCGCTCCGCCACCTGCCCCCATGCCAGACTGCTCAGCGCCAAGAAAGTGCTGACGCTCAGCACGCCCGCAGCCTGCGGGGTCGTAAGTCCAGCGAACTCGCGGAGGTGAGGCACGAGGCTGAACCCCAAACCGGAGGTGGCGGCAACCTTGAGAAAAGTGACGGTTGCCATTAGCCAGAAGGCCCGAGTTCGCAGCGCTTCTTTGACCGTCGAACTGGCCTCCGTCGCCCCGTCCGCGCCGGCCTGAGCTGTCGCGGCGCCCCTGCTGCCTGCGGCGGATGGCGCGGCGGCGGACGGGTTCGGCGCCGCGCCATCGGGCAGCAGGCCGATGTCCTCGGGCCGCCGCCGCATAATGATCATCATCGGCACGGCCAAGGCTATGCTGAAGAACCCCAGATAACGGAAAGCCGTCCGCCAATCCGCAAATACGGCAATGACCGAGAAGGCTTGAATAAGCAATGCCCCACTGATGGGGCGGTAGATGCCAGTCAGCGATAAGGCTATATTGCGGCGGCGGTGGAAGAAGTTGACGGCCATTGTTCGGGGAACCACACCGATGAGAAAAGGCTGGCTGACTGCTCTCCCTATGACCGCCGCGAGAAAGAACTGCCAAGCAGTGTCCACTCCGCCAATGGCAAGCATGGAGATCCCCAAGACAATCACGCCGACCGGCATTAGCCACCGGGGACCGTACCGGTCGGCCAGTCGCCCGGCAAAGGGGGCGAAAAAGCCCGACGCCCAGACACCGCAACTGGCCGCCAGCCCGATGCTGGTGCGAGGCCAGTCGGTGTCTTCCAGAATGTAGGGCTGAACTCCCCCTAACACCACGCCTGCGATGGCCGTAGCAACGAACGTCCCAGCCCCAGACAGCCCCAGAACCAGCCATCCATAGTAAAAGGGCGTATTGGGACGCCAGTTCAGGAGAGTGAAGACAGAGGACGCCATAGGACTGATCCTTTACACAAGCCAACTAATACACAAGCCAACTAAATAAAGACCCGCTAAATTCGCAAAGAACCGCTGGGCAAAGGCAGACGTTTTGATGGGAGTAAACACACGCCACACCGGGCGCATTTGGGCCGCCTGCGTAGAGAAAGACGCGCCCGTAACCATAGCGGGGAACCCGTCATTGCCCGGATTTCACAGACATCCTGTCATTGCGGCCTGCGCCGGGGATGACGGGATGTCCGCTGTCCGTCAGTCATCCTGCAGCGGCATCGCTATCGGGGGCCAGCTCCAGCAGCCGCATCCCCCGCTCCACCTGCTGCCCTGGCTGTACGGCCACCCGCCGCACGACGCCGCTGCGGGAAGCAGTGATTACCAGCTCCATTTTCATGGACTCCATAATCACAACGGTCTGGTTTCGCTCCACCCGATCCCCCTCGCCAACCAGCACCTCCAAGACCGCGCCAGGCATCGGGGCCAAGATATCTCCCGATACCTCGGCAGCGGGAGCATTGCCCCGCCGCCGGGGCTCCGCCCTCTGAAACACGAACAGGGAGCCATCCAGCCACAGGTGCAACTCCGGGCCGACCCAAGCCCAAGCGAAGGCGTGAGTCTGGCCCGACTCGGTGCGGCACAACCCTTCCCCGGACTCTTGGGACTCAATGCTGAGTGAAGCTGCGGAATCTAAACCCGTCGCCGCCTCGCCTTCCATCTCATTAGTCGCCGCCTCGCCTTCCAACTCAAAGGTGAAATAGCCTTCCATCTCTTCCAGCCGGTAGCGATAGACTTCCCCCGTCCCCGGGTGCATCTCCCGCATCTCGCCCCGGCTCTGGGTCACGGCAGCCTCCGCTCCCCGGCAGACTGCCAGGGATTAACGCGAACGCGGCTCTCTCCCCTAGCCGCCGGAGATGCCGGGCCACCCGGCTGACGCGACGCCCACGCCGCCAGCGACCGGGCTATCATGCGAGACTCGGCAGGCACGGCGGGGCTGGCAACCGCCGGGTTCCGCTCCAAAAAGCCGATATCGTACTCGCCCCTCTGAAACTGGGGATGCTGCGCCACGGCCCGCAGCAAAGGAATGTTGGTCACCACCCCCAGCGCCAGAAACTGGGACAAGGCCACTTCCATACGGCGCAGGCTGAGGTCGCGGCTCGGCGCCCAGGCTATCAGCTTCGCCAGCATAGGGTCGTAGTAGATGGACACTTCCTGCCCTTGCGTCACGCCGCTGTCCAGCCGCAGCCCCGGGCCGCTGGGGGGGCGCCAGCGCAACAACGCGCCGGTGGAGGGAACAAAGTCTCGGTATGGGTCTTCAGCATAGATGCGACACTCTACCGCGTGACCCCGCGGCCGGATGTCTTCCTGTTGCAACGTCAAGGATTCCCCGCTGGCGATGCGCACCTGCCACTCCACCATATCCAACCCCAGGACGGCCTCGGTGATCGGGTGCTCGACCTGTAGCCTGGCATTCATTTCCAGGAAGTAGAACTCGCCGGTTTCCGGCTCCAGCAGAAATTCAGCCGTACCGGCGTTGACGTATCCGGCGCTGCGAGCCACGGCGATAGCGGCGTCGCCCATACGCTGACGCAAATCCGGCGTCAGGGCCGGGGATGGAGTCTCTTCAATTATCTTCTGGTGGCGGCGCTGTATGCTGCATTCCCGCTCGCCGAGGTGGATGGTATGCCCAAACCGGTCGGCCAACGCCTGGATCTCCACGTGGCGGGGGTTGGCGATGTAACGCTCCAAGAACACCCGGCCGTCGCCGAAGGCAGCCTGAGCCTCCCGGCTGGCCGACTCCATACCCCCGTCCAACTCGCGTTGGCTGTTGACCAAGCGCATACCCCGCCCGCCGCCGCCCGCCGCCGCCTTGACCAGCAGCGGGAATCCCCACCGCTCCACAAACTGCCCGGATGCAGCGTCGACAGGGAGGCACACAGGAGAACTGGGGACGACCGGAACCCCGGCGCTCAGGGCAATTTCCTTGGAACGCAGCTTGTCTCCCAAGGCCTCCATGTTTTCCGCAGTCGGCCCGATGAAGGTTATCTGCGCTTTCTGGCAGGCCCGGGCGAAATCTGGGTTTTCCGAGAGAAAACCGTAGCCCGGGTGTATCGCTTCTGCCCCGGAATACCGGGCGGCTTGCACCAATTTGGCGATGTTCAAGTAGGTCTCTTCGGCGGCGCTGCCCGGCAGAGCCACAGACTGCTCCGCCGTAGCCACATGGAGAGCGCCGGCGTCCGGGCCGGAATAGACCGCAACCGGGGCAATCCCCATCGCGCGGAGAGTCTGGTTAATCCTGACCGCGATTTCGCCTCTATTGGCTACCAAAACTTTGGAGAACATCAGCAAACATCCGGCGCGGGAACTTAAACATCCGGCGCGGGGCCTTTTTATTCTCCCTCCCCGAATTTCGTGGGAGAGGGTTGAGGCGAAGGTGAAATCCTGTGCCTAACAACTTTGCATCCGGCGGGAGGCGTCCCACCTTAACCCTCTCCCTTCGGGGTAGGCAAGATGGCTTCACATACGGAATACGCCCCGCTTCCGCTCCGGGAAAGGGGCATTGATGGAAGCGGCGATTCCCAGCCCTACCACAGTCCGCGTATCTGCCGGGTCAATGATGCCATCGTCCCACAAGCGGGCGGTACTGTAGTAGGGATCGCTCTCCACTTCGTACTTTTCCAGGATGGGCCGTTGCAGTTCGTCCCTTTCCTGCTGCTCTAGGGTACTGCCTTGCCGCTCCAGTTGTTGCAGCCTCACGGTGGCCAGTACCTCCGCCGCCTGCTGCCCGCCCATCACCGAAATGCGGGCGTTGGGCCAAGTCCACAGGAAGCGGGGCTGATAGGCCCGCCCGCACATACCGTAATTTCCCGCCCCGAAAGAACTGCCGATGATTACAGTGAACTTGGGGACGGCGGCGTTGGACACGGCCATGACCATCTTGGCCCCGTCCTTGGCAATGCCGCCGGCCTCATACTGACGGCCCACCATGAAGCCGGTGATGTTTTGCAGGAACAGCAGCGGGATTCCCCGCTGGCTGCACAATTCGATGAAGTGGCTCCCCTTTAGCGCGCTCTCGGAAAAGAGCGCCCCGTTGTTGGCCACCACCCCCACCGGATACCCCCAGATGCGCGAGAAACCGCAGACCAGCGTTTCCCCGTACCCAGCCTTGAACTCGTGGAAGCGGCTCCCGTCCACAATGCGGGCAATCACCTCTCGGACGTCATATTGCCGCCGGTTGTCCGGAGACACTATGCCGTAGAGCTCCCCAGGGGCGTAGATTGGCGGCTCCGGGGTAGACACCTCGAAGGGAGGATCACGCCGCCGCACGAAGTTCTCGACGATGTTACGGGTGATGGCCAGGGCATCCTCATCATCGGCGGCCTGGTGATCGGCCACCCCGGACACCCGGGTATGCACTTCGGCCCCGCCCAAGGTCTCGGGATCCACCTCCTCTCCGGTGGCCGCCCGCACCAGCGGCGGCCCGCCCAGAAAGATGGTCCCCTGCTGCCGCACCATCACCACCTCGTCGCTCATGGCCGGAATATACGCCCCCCCGGCGGTGCACGACCCCATAACCACCGCGACCTGTGGAATGCCCAAAGCAGACATCTGGGCCTGGTTGTAGAAGATTCTCCCGAAGTGCTCCCGGTCAGGGAACACCTCCGCCTGCAACGGCAGGAAGGCGCCCCCGGAATCCACCAGATAGATGCAGGGCAGGTGGTTCTCCAAGGCAATTTCCTGAGCGCGCAGGTGCTTCTTGACCGTAATCGGGTAGTAGGAGCCGCCCTTGACCGTGGCGTCATTGGCGAGAATCATCACCTCTTTCCCGTGAATCACGCCGACGCCGGTCACGATCCCGGCAGACGCTTCCTCGCTGTCGTACATTTCCCATGCCGCCAGAGGGCTCAACTCGAGGAAGGCGGTGTTGGCGTCCACCAGCCCCTCAATCCGCTCCCGGGCCAGCAGCTTGCCGCGGCTGCGGTGCAGCTCCACCGCCCGCTGCCCGCCGCCGGCCCGCACCCGGGCCAGCCGTTCTTTCAGGTTCCGAACCAGTGCCTCCATGCGGGCTTGGTTGTCCAGAAAATCCCGGTCGGCGGTTCGCAGGTTGGATTCGATTACTTCCATAGCGCCCCTGGGCAGCATCCTTCAGGACTTGCCTGCCCACTGCCAGCTCTTATTATATCCTTGTCCAGAAAACCTGTCAGAAAGCGCAATCCTTTTGATATGCTAATATCAGTCCGAATCGTCGGCGGAACGGGCGGCGCCCCATGCTGCCGGGAACTTTTACCTATCAGGGAGCAGAGCAATGGCAGCCACAGATCCGATAATGTATTCATTGGAGCGGAATTGGGAAATGGTGGAGGCCGCGATCTCCGACCTGGACTACGAGACGCTGGCCCTACAGCCAAATGCCCACAGCAACTCCATTGCCTGGATTTTCGGCCATATAAGCCGGGTTACCGATATGTTCATCATGCACCGGCTGCAATCCAAACCGGAGCTGTGGTTTACCGACGGCTGGTGCGAGAAATACGGGCTGTCGGACAACGTGGAAGGGCTCGGCCGGGGTGCTGATTTAGCCGCCTGGAAGCCTCCGGAAAAAGAAGTGCAAATAGGATACTTCGAGGCAGCCAAGACAATTACGAGAGAATACGTGCCTTCCCTGTCTTCCGAGGACTTGGAGAAACGGGTAGTGTTTCCTCCCACGGCGCTGCGGCAGGATCATAGCTTGGGCACCGCCCTAGGCCAACTGGTGCTTGAGAGTGTAGCCCACGGCGGCCAGATCGCTTATCTGCGAGGGTTCCACCGGGGCGCCGGCTGGTACCGGTAGGAAAGGGCAACGCATCAACCGGCCCCGCCGCCGGTTCAGAGTCAGCCAACGGAGCCGGCTTTTCGGACGGATGGGCTTTTCGGATAGATGGATAGACGGACCGGCAGATAGACAGCACAGATAAGGGACTATCGCAGCTTTTCCAAACAAATGCCGGGATGGCGGAATGGCAGACGCAGCGGACTTAAAATCCGCTACCTTAACAGGTGTGTGGGTTCGAGCCCCTCTCCCGGCACCAACTTTTCCAGGCAGGCGGATTTCCCTTGCCTCTACTGTAAGTTCCGCAGCAGGCTGCCGTAGCCGGGAACCGGCTTGGTCCAGCAAAGGCGGCGCAGGGCCAGCCAGATGGTAGCCTGGTTCACCGTTATGACCGTCTTGCCCAGCTTCTGCTCCAGTTCTTCAGCGGCATCCAGCGCGCGCCAGGCCGTACCGGGCAGGAAGATGGTGTCAGCCTCTTCCTCTGCCACTGTCGGCACGAAGTCTATGATGGTCTGCGGCGGCTCGGCGTCTATCTCCCGGGGGTTCATCGAGTCCTGCATCCACGGCTCGCCGTCGGCGCTCAACACCTCAAAGCCGGCCTCCTCCATCAGCGGCTTCAGCCGGTTGCGCAGGTGGTAGTTGCGGTAAGGGCCTGCGATGCTCAGCTTGCGGCTGCCCATGTAGCGCATGGCGGAGATGCAGGAGGTGACGGCGGTGATAGACGGGATGCCGCTGGCCTCCTGCATAATCTCCGCCATGCGCTGATCGTAGGCCATATAGCCCTTGTGCCAAGTGCCGGAAGTGCAGGCATAGACCAGCACATCAGGGCCGATATTTGACAGCGAACTGGCTCCGCGGGCCACGTCGTCGTTCATCTTATTCGCGTCGAACCCAAACAGCGCCCAGTCTATTTCGTTGGCCTCGCCGCTGGACATACTGAGCCGGTGTCCGCTGCCGTCCCCGCTTCCGTAAGGGGGAACCTCGGGCTGGCTGCCCCAGACGCCGTTCCACATCCGCTCGAAATGCACGGTTATTTCCGGTGGCACAACGCGATAGAAGTCTGGTTCAACCACGGGATTGGTGGCCGGAACCAGCGCTCCAATTCGCTGTGTGTTGGTCAGATTAGCCATTTTCCTGCCTCCGTTGCCAGAGCGTATTGAGACGTATTGTACAACGGCAAAGCCTTCCGTTCTCTCTTCAGACAGCCGGCTTGCATAGATGCCGGGTTTGCATAGATGGCCGGGTATTAGGGTACAGCCTTTCGCGTTTTCGGCAAAGGAACGCCTTGTGACAAACGCCTTGTGACATAGGTATATGATAAGAAGCCAATCTCAGGGTAAGGAAAACGACTCTGGAAGACGTTCACATCTGGCAGTTGGCGGTAGTCCTTATCGCCTCAGCCATTGGCCTCTCCATATCCGGGGTGGCCGGGTTCGGCGGGGGCGTGGTAGTGCTGCCGGTGCTGGTCTGGGTCTACAGCCCCGAGGTAGCGGTGCCGGTGGTGGCCACATTCCAGCTCATCGGGACAGCCACCCGAGTATGGCTGAACCGCGAGTTTATAAACTGGAAGGTGGCAGGCTGGTTTGCCGCCGGTTCGACCCCATTCGCCATCTTGGGCAGCTTCCTGTTCATCGCCGCCAGCGCAAACCTGCTGATTCGCATTATGGGCGGCGGCATGATCGTTCTGGTGGCGCTAACGCAACTGCGCGGTCATTTGCCCAAAGGCGGGCAGGTGCGGATGACGCTGTGGGGCTTCCTGCCGCTGGGTGGCGTTTCCGGCTTCCTGGCCTCGGTTATGGGAATACCGGGGCCCTTCGCGCCAGTGTTCTACATTGCATACGGCCTGAAGCCCCGCGAGTATATGGCTACTTTTTCACTGGGGATGTTTTTGATACAGATGCCCAAGCTGGCGGTATACGGCAGCAACGAACTGCTCACTCCGCTGGTGGTGGCCCTGGGGCTGGCGCTGGGCATTGTCGCCATGGGCGGCGCGTATTTTGGGGCTAGGATTCTGGGGCGGATACCAGAGAAAGTGTTCTCCACCGGAATCAACGCGATAGTATTCGCCTTTGGCCTGCTGTTCTTGGTGACAGGCGGATAGCGCGAAGGCAAAGGGGATGTTCAAATTCTGCTGGCAATCTTCCCCGTCTCCACCATTTCCTTGATGCGGGACAGGTGGGGGCCAACAGCTACCTTGGGGAAAAGGCCGGATAACCAATTTCCCAAGAGACGCTCAAAGGCGGCCCGGGCTACGCGGATGGCATAGACCGGGCCGATGAATGCGCTGGGAATCATGGCCTCAACCTGCGCGACCATAGCCACTCTAGTGCCATCCGGTTCTTGAGAGAAGCTGAAAGACGTTGTCTCGACGCTGTGGAGCAGGCCGTTGTAGCTGTTCCTGGTCTGGAAGACCAGTTCGTTATGGGGCAAGTAGACAGCGATGGAAGTGATTTTGACCATCGTTACACGGGGTTCGCCCATGCCGCCCCGCAGGATTAAAGGCCCCTGCATCTCTCCGGTGCGTTCCCGCGAAAAGAGGGAGCCGACGCCCACCGGATCTTGAGGGCGAGCGGTGGCCTCGAAGTGCGGCTCCGGGTTCCACTCGCCGTGGCGCGTCATATCGGCCAGGTAATCAAACACCTGCTGGGGCGGCGCGCTGATTACCGCCCCGTTGCGGCTTACCACAAAGGGACCGGCCATGGGCAGCCCTAGTCCTGGCTAACGTCGTCGCTGGAATCCACCCGGAATCCGATGCCCAGCTTGACCTGATACCAGTTGGCGCCGCCGCCATCTATGGTGCCGCGGATTTCCCGAACCTCAAACCAGTTCAGGTTGCGAATGGTCTGCGCGGCCCGGGCGATGGCCCCGTCAATGGCCTGTTGTACGCTTTCGCTGGAAGATCCTACCAGCTCGACTACCTTATACGTGCTGCCCGTTGTCATTTTCCCATCTCCATAAGCGTCTGCGAGCCGTAGGTCTCGTTCTCTCGCAACAGTAACATATAATATGCCCCGCGCTCTTATACGGCAACCACTATGGATTCCCTCGCCGCAAGGGTTCGCCGCAAAGATATGTCATAAGGTGGAAGTGAATTCCCAGGGCAAACTTCACTCAGGAGCGGTCAATGTTTTCCGACATCCATCACGTCAGCTATCTGGTCCCAGACCTTGACGCCGCCATCGAGTCCTACGCGCGTATGTTCGGAGCACTGGTCACGGGGCGGGGAGCCGTGGCCAACTTGGGCGAAGTGGCGTTCCTTCGGGCAGGCGGCATCGAGGTGGAATTCATCCGCCCCGAAGACCCAGCGGCCCTGGAGGGCGGCGGAAGTTACGCCGTTCACCACGTGGCCTACGCGGTAGAGGACCTGGACCGGGTGGTCGCGGAACACCGCAGCCGGGGCTACCGTTTCCTGACCAGCGAGCCGTTCACCAACTTTATGGGCTACCGGCTCATATACTTTGACCCGGCCGACACCGGCGGCTGCCGGGTTCACTTGACCGACGCGGCCACATTGCGGTAGTCACATTAGGGCAACGGAATTGCCGTGTGGTAAAATTCCGGCAAGACTTCGCCGGTATCATAGCGGGCGGGCGCCGGTATGCCGGGATTGAGGAGATTGGCGGGAATGAAAGCACTGGAAGGACTGAAGGTGCTAGATCTGACGCGGGCGCTGGCCGGCCCCTTTTGCACGCTGATGCTGGGCGACCACGGAGCCGACGTTATTAAAATCGAGATCCCAGGCAGTGGCGATGACACCCGCCACTGGGGGCCACCCTTTATTGAGGGCGAAAGCGCCTATTTCCTGTCCATCAACCGTAACAAGCGCAGCCTGACCCTCAACTTCAAGGAAGACGAGGCCAAAGAGATTTTCCTAAAGCTGTCCAAAGACGCCGACGTAATCGTTGAGAACTTCACTCCGGGCGTTATGGAGCGCTTTGGGCTGGGTTACGACCTGGTGAGTTCAATCAACCCCCGAATCATCTATGCCTCCATATCCGGCTTCGGACAAGACGGCCCCTATCGCCGTTTGCCGGCCTACGACCAGATAATGCAGGGCGTCAGCGGCTTGATGAGCCTGACCGGCGAACCAGACGGAGAACCGCAGAAGGTGGGCATTGCCGTTTCAGACATCGGCGCCGGAATGTGGGCCGCTTTCGGTGTCATGTCCGCGGTGCATCACCGGGCCAAACACGGAGAGGGGCAGTATATTGATGTCTCAATGCTAGACGGGCAGGTGGCCTGGCTCACCTACCAGGCCGCCTATCTCTTCGCCACCGGCAAGCCGCCCGCCCGCCTGGGGGCGGCCCATCCCAACCTATGCCCCTACCAGGCATTTATGTGCCAAGACGGAAAATACATCAACATCGCCGTCGGGTCGGAACGCATCTGGGAGCGCTTCTGCGAGGCGATGCAACTGGAAGAGCTGGGCAAGCCGGATTACGTCACCAACGGCGACCGGGTGACCCATCGCTCCGTGCTGGTGCCATACCTGCAACAGGTGTTCCTCTCCCGCCCGGTGGCCGATTGGGTTGAAAAACTGCAAAAGGTCAGCGTACCCTGCGGCCCCATCAACGACCTGGCAGACGTGTTCGCCGACCCGCAGATTGAGGCGCGGGATATGTTGCAGGAGATGCTGCACCCCACGGTCGGCAAAATCAAGCAGACCGGCATCCCCGTCAAGTTTTCCCGCACCCCCGGCGGCCTCGACCGCCCTCCACCCCTCTTGGGCGAGCACAACCGCGAGATACTGGCCGGCTTGGGCTACTCCGGCAAGGCGATAGACTCGCTCCTACAGCGGGAAGTGATTTAAGCATCCGCTACGAGCTTTCCTCAAATTCTGTTTTCCTCATTTACGCCTTCGCGCGAATGAGGGGCAGGCAGACACGGCGGCGTGATTCATCAAGCGCTGGGTGTGAGCAATGGACTTGGGGCTGAAAGACCGGGTTGCCATCGTGGGCGGTTCCACACGCGGCTTGGGCCGCGCCATCGCATTGGCCTTCGCTCATGAAGGGGCCAACGTCACCATCTGCGGCCGCACCGGATCCGACCTGCGGCGAGCCGAGATTGAGTTGGCTCGCGCCAGTTCCCAGCAGCGCGTCCTCGCCATCCCCGCCGACATCACTGATTCCAGAGACATCCGCCGCGTGGTGCGAGACACCCTCAGCCGCTTTGGGCAAATAAACATACTGGTAACCCACATGGGTTATCGCTCGGCGGATCGGCCCTCTGAACTGTCTGACAATGTCCTTACCTCTGCGCTGGAAGAAGGCTTTCTCAGCACTGTCAGGTTCGCCCGGGAAGTGATCCCTTATATGAAACAGCAGCACTGGGGACGAATAGTGAACCTGTTGCCGGAATTTTCCCACGGGCCATTTAGCGCCGATTCGCGGGATGCCGCAGGCGAAACCTCTCTCGCCAACGCCAACCAGTTGGCGCTGGCCGGCTACGCCAAGAGTCTCGCTAACGAGCTGGCCCCCTTCAACATCACCGTCAACAACCTGATTCACGGCCCAGTAATGACTGATGCGCTGGCCGCAGTGATAGAGGAACGCAGTCAGTCTGAGAACCGTACTCCGGATGATCTGTTGCGGGAAGCGGCCGCAGACGTGCCTATGGGCCGGCTTGGCAAACCGAAAGAGGTGGGCGATTTAGCGGTTTACCTTTCCTCAGAGCGGGCTTCCTTCATGACCGGCGCCAGCGTAATTCTGGACGGCGGTATGCAACAGCAAATTCATTAGCGGCCTCGAAAGCATCATTGACGAGGCCGCCTTCGCGGGTTCTGGACGGCGGTATGCAACAGCAAATTCATTAGCGGGGCCACTACGCAGTCGCCAGCAATATGCGATAACGCCCTAACATCCTACGCCAATACAAACCGGGGTGAATATGGACAGGCAACCGGAGCATTTTCAGAACGCTCATTTTGGGGATGTTTACCGGGCCGCGCAGGAATTTATGGCCCAAGACGAAACTCCGGGCTGGCTGGTATATGACTACCGGGGGTCTAACCCCATCTTCCGGCAGGTTATTCAGCCCTCCGGCCATGTCACGCGGCCATGCTATTTCTACCTGCCCGCAGGAGGAGCGCCGACCCTGCTGACGCATCACGTGGACGCTGGCAAGTTCGCCGAATCTGGCGTGGACTGCGTCGTTTACAGCGGCCGCGATACCTTGGTCTCAGCCCTGCGCGCCCTGATTCCCGGCGCTGGCAGGCTGGCTATGGAATACTCGCCAATGAACGAACTTCCCCGCGTCTCCCGCGTGGACGCCGGCACCGTCGAACTGGTCCGCAGTATGGGCGTGGAGGTAGTGTCATCCGCCGACCTGATGCAGGCCGCCACTCACCGTTGGACGCCGGAGCAGTATTCAGACCACCACGGCACCGCCCTCAAGCTGGGCCGCATAGTCAACGAAGCTTTTGCCAACGCCGGAGGGCTCCTCAGCGCGGGCGTGACTGAGTTCGACGTAGCCGAGTTCATCCGCCACCGTTTCGCAGAGGAGGGTATCGCCTCGCCCGACGGCCCCATTGTGGCGGTGAACGCCAACGCCTCCGACCCGCACTACGAGCCATCTGCGGAGAGGCACAGCCCCATTCGCCACGGCGACTGGCTGCTCATAGACCTGTGGGCCAAGGGCATTGCCCCCGGCAGCGTCTATGCCGACATCACTTGGTGCGCCTATGCCGGCGACCGCGTTCCGGCGAAGCAGCAGGAGATCTTCGACATCGTTATCGGGGCCAGGAACGCCGCAGTGGAATACCTGCAAGACTCCCACCGCCGGGGCGATTTGGTGCAGGGGTGGCAGGCGGACAAGGTGGCCCGCGACTATATCCAAGCGCGCGGCTACGGGCAGTGGTTCACCCACCGCCTGGGCCACAGCATCGGCTTCGAGGTACACAGCGAGGCGGTTAACCTAGACGGCTTCGAGACCCACGACACCCGCCGCATCATCCCCGGAGTCTGTTTCTCGGTGGAGCCGGGCATCTACCTTCCCGAGTTCGGCGTCCGCTCCGAAATAGACGTCTTCATGTCGAAAGACGGCCCTCATCCATCGTCTCCGGTGCAACGGGAAGTGGCTCTGATCGGGTAGAGGCGACAGTTCCACACAACGGGTTTGGTGATAACGCCCTATACGTTCCTTTGGCTGCGCATCGCATGGGAACCGGAATAAGCTGACGCGCGGCCAAAACAGCCATCAGCCCCCGGCCTTGCAAGGTTGCCTAGCTCACCTCTTGTTTCCCTTAACCAAACTCCGCAATTACTGCATCTATGTTGTTGGAATAAAGCGGTGTTCCTTGCTGCGTAAGCCGGCCTTGCTTCGTAAGCCACGGCCTTGCTTCGTAAGCCGGCCTTGCTTCGTAAGCCACAGCCTTGCTACGTAAGCCGGTCATCGAACCATGCCATCATCCGGGACAGATACTCCTGCCGCATCTTGGGGTGGCCGGTGCGAGGGAACTGGTGATTGCCGCCCGGGAAACGCACAAACTCCACGGTCTTGCCGAGGCGCTTCAGGGCCACAAAGTATTCTTCGCTCTGGGCCACCGGGCAGCGGGCGTCGGCCTCGCCGTGGAGCAGCAGGGCCGGCGTGGTCACATTCTTGGCGTAGGTGATAGGCGAACGGGCCAGCAGCTTCTGCGCCAGAATCTCCGGTGGCGTCTCCATCACCGAGCCGCCCCACTGAGGCTCTCCGAAGCTGACGCCGATGTCCGAGGTGCCGTACATCGTATACAAGTTGGCGCAGGGCGCGCCAATTACCGCCGCGCCGAACCGGCCGCTGTGTCCTATAATCCAGCCGGTCATATAGCCCCCATAGCTGTAACCGTGGATGCCCAGTCGCCCGGAGTCCACATAGTCACGCTGGCAGATATGCTCCAAGGCGGCCATCAGGTCGAGGTAGTCCTCACCGCCCCAATCGTCCAGCACTGCACGCATGAACTGGTCGCCGTATGTGGAAGAGCCGCGCGGGTTGACCGCCAGCACCAAGTATCCTGAACCGGCCAGCAATTGCTGCCATGGCACGAAAGAGTCGTAGAAAGCCCCATTGGGGCCGCCGTGTATGTCTAGGATGAGAGGATAGCGTCCAGCGGCGTCGAAGGACGGAGGGAACCACAACCGGGCCTGAATGTTATACCCGGCCCGCTCTATGCTGAATTTCTCCAGTGCCGCGGTTGGGCGCCGGCTCAGAAAAGCGGAGTTGGAGTCTCGCAGAGGCGTGGCGTCAAGGCTGTCCAGAGACACTAGATGCAGTTCCGTAGGGGATGACGGCGTGGACGAAGTCACCGCCGCCCGGCGGGCGTCCCGGTCGAAAGACAGCCCGGCAGCCAGGCGCCCGCCACCCCAGAGTTGTTGGGCCTCGTGCCCTTCCGTCAGCCCCTCGACCGGCTCAGGGTAAACAGCGAATATGTAGCTTTCGCCGCTCCGCTCCCCCAGAAAGATGATGCGCCCGCCGTCCGTCCAGCGAATTTCCGGTTGGCGTCCCGCCCCTGGCCCGCCCCCCAAGACAGGCCGGATGGCGTCGTCCGTGATGCGCTGTGGTTCTTGGCCCGGCTCCAGGATGTAGAACCAGCCCTGCCACAACACCATCCCTGACGGGTCCTCAGAAGCGACCGCAGCCAGCCGCTGCGAGTCGGGCGACCATGCGACCGCGCCCACGCTGCTAAGACCTTCCGACCAGCGCTCAGCCTCGCCGCCTTCCGAATCCACTACATAGACCTCAGTCAGGGCGCGAAAATCGCGGTCATCGCGGCGGCCTGAGATGAAGGCTATTTTCTTCCCGTCTGGCGACCACACCGGCCCATAGTCGTCCCAGTCGCCATCGGTAAGCTGCGCTACCCCGGTTCCGTCCAAGCCAATAGTGTACAGATGGTAATGAGCGTCGCCGCGCCAGCCCTGAAGGTCATGGCGGTAGCGGATGCGGTTGACCACGGAAACGCGGGGGCCAATTTCGTTGCCGTCGGCCGGGGCGTCCGGCGGTTCCGTGTCGGCGCAGTAGACTATGCGGGAGAGGTCCGGCGACCAAGCGAATTCGGAGACGCCTTTGGGGGCGTTGGTGACCTTCCGAGCCTCCCCGCCGTCTGCGTTCATCACCCACACCTGGCGCGGTTCGCCCGGTAGCCGGGCGCGCAGGAAGGCGAGCATAGCCCCGTCGGGGGAAAAGCGCGGACTGCTGTCGGCATTACCCTGCGTGAACTCCCGTTCCGGTCCAACCCCTCCGGCAGGCAAGCCGGTCAGCATCAGGCGAGAGCGGTTCTCCGCCCCGCCGCCAATGCCTTCAACCCACGACAGCGCATAGACCAGCCGCTCTCCGTCAGGCGAAATCACCGGGTCGGAAACGCTTTTAAGCCCGTAAACCAGATCAGCGGCAAGGCTCCTCACAATTTCACCCCTTTATTCAGCACAAAGGACACACAGAGATTTGAGCATTATATGTTGGTTCGGGCCAGATGGCGAAACGGCCTGGTACATAAGCACAAAGGACACACAGAGATTTGAGCATTATATGTTGGTTCGGGCCAGATGGCGAAACGGCCTGGTACATAAGCACAAAGGACACACAGAGATTTGAGTATTATATGGGAAACTCTTTATCATCTGTGTTCTCTGTTAAATCTAACCCCGGAGGATGGCGATGCAACGGGACTTAATCGGATACGGCAGGAACACGCCGCAAATTGAGTGGCCCGGCGGGGCGCGAATTGCGGTGTCGCTGGTGGTGAACTACGAGGAAGGCGCGGAGCGCAGCACTCTGGACGGCGATTCGCGCCACGAGCTCAACAATGAGGTGCCGTCACCGGTTCCGGCAGGCGACCGAGACCTGAACAACGAGTCTTTTTTCGAGTATGGGAGCCGCATTGGAGTCTGGCGGCTGATGGATATGTTCCGCCGCTACGAGGTCAAGTCCACCTTCTACTGCTGCGCCCTGGCCCTGGAGCGCAACCCAGAGGTAGCGCGGCAGATACCTGCCGAAGGCCACGAGGTCTGCGGCCACGGCTACCGCTGGGAGGAATATCACCTGATGGATCGGGACGAGGAGCGAAAGTCCATTGCCCGCGCTGTAGAGTCGCTGGAGCGTACCACCGGGGAACGCTCGGTCGGCTGGTTCACCCGCTACGGCCCCAGCCTGAACACCCGTCAGTTGGTGGCCAGCCACGGTGGTTTCATATATGACAGCATCGGCATGAACGACGACCTCCCCTACTACGCCCCGGTCAAAGGAGCCGACGGCAACGATACGCCCTGGCTGGTGGTGCCATACAGCATGGAGACCAACGACGCCCGCTTCTGGCGCGGCGGGCTATCCAGCGTCGGCGCATTCTACGAGTACCTCAAAGACACCTTCGACGTGCTGTACGAAGAGGGACGCACCCACCCCAAGATGATGTCCGTTGGCCTGCACTGCCGCATCGCCGGACGCCCCGCTCGCTCCCGCGCCGTGGAGCGCTTCCTGCAATACGCGCGGCAGATGCCCGGCGTCTGGTTTGCCCGCCGCGACGAAATCGCCCGCTGGTGGCTTCAGAAATATCCGCCTGGAACGCTTTAGACCGGGGCTAGGCCAGTTCGGCCACCGCCCGGGCCAGCGCGTCCACTTCTTCTTCGGTGTTGAAGAAATGAAGGGAGGCGCGTATGGACTCGGGGTAATGTACCTCCCGCACGACGATGCGGTAGTCCTGCCAAATCCGGGCCACCACGCCGTCAGCCGACTGTCCGGCGACAGCGAAGGATACCAGCCCTGCCGACGCGGCATCATCCTGCGGCGACAAGACATTGACTCCGCGAATCTCCGCGAGCTGCGCCTTGAATCGGCGCGCCAACGACACGTTGCGGGCTTCGATTTCCGCCACGCCCACGCTTTCGATGAACCGCGCCGCCTCCACGAATGCGGCCTGCAATGGTACGCTGCCCGAACCGCCGAGGAACTTGTCCATGCTCGCTGCATTCAGACGGTAGCTGCCAGCCTCGCCCGGCTCCCCGTCCTGGATAACGGCTCGACCGCCGGTGTGGGCCGGGTGCACCTGTCCGATAAGCTCGCGGCGGATATAGAGCGCGCCAACACCCTCGTAACCCAGCGCCCACTTCTGGCCTGGGATGGAGTAGTAGTCGAAGCCGTCGCGGTGAACATCCAGCGCGATGTGGCCGCCGGTCTGAGCGCCGTCCAGCATTATTTGCGCCCCGTTGGAATGCGCCACACGGCAAAGCTCGGCGGCAGGCATACGCAGACCAGTGGAGTACTCGATGTGGCTAACGAAGATGAGCCGGGTGCGCTGGTTCAGGGCAGACTCGAACTTGCTGACGATGGCGTCGTGGGAGTCGTGGGGATCCAGCGTCAACACCCGCACGTTTGCGCCGTAGCGATGGGCGATGTGCCAGCTCGGAGACAGCACCGAGCTATGCTCCAGGTTGCAGGTGACGATTTCGTCGCCCTCGCGCCAGTCAAGGCCGCTGAGGACGATGTTCAGGCCCTCGGTGGTGTTGCGGGTTACCAGGGTTTCGTCCACGTCGGCCCCCAGCAGACGGGCGGCGGCGCGGCGGGCTTCCTCCTGGATCTCGCGTCCGCTCTCGTAGACGCCGGGGGTAGTCGGCCCCTGCTCCGCCTCCAGCGACACCCTGGCCTGCATCGCCTCGGCGGCGCGGCGCGGTGGCGGCCCAGACCAGCCCGTGTTCACATACGTCAGGTTTTGCAGGACGGGAATCTCATCCCGCAGCTTCTGTACGTCCATAGCAGCCTTCACCCGCCTTCGGTTGAGGATGTCGTCCCCGGCAGCGGCTCGTCGAAAGGTTCTCCACTAGCCTCGGCCGCCATGCGCCGCTCGTTCCATGCTTCCCATTCGGCTCGAACCTCCGCCTCGGCCTCGGCGCGGCCTTCCGCACGGCCTTCCGCGTGACCTTGCACGCGCGCCTCCTCCCTCCGTCGTTCTGCCTCCTCTCTCCGTTGCTCTGCCTCCAACCGGCGCCGTTCCTCCAAGGGTTCGATCAATCTCTTCTTCAGGTAGTCTCCAATAACCATAATTGTCCTCGGTCCCTCAATTGTCAGTAATGCGAGTCCGGCAGCTCCTACTGTGTTGATGCCGATGCCCTGCGTTACGGACAGAATAGTTTCCGGCCAAGTATCTGCCGTCTGCTCGAAGATTTCGTACCATAGCAGGAAGCCAATTCCGGCCAGCGCATACGCGGTGAACAGTCCGAAGTATAGAGCCCGGCGGGCGAGCGGTATGCTCCAGATGGAATCTCGGTCTTCCTTCTGATGAGCGCTAGGCTGATGAGCGCTAGGGGGATCCAGTTTTTCCCTTCTCACGGTTCTTTGGGGAGTGGCCTTACCCTGGCCCTCTCCCTATGGGAGAGGGAGAGTTAGCTCCCTCTCCGATTCAGTTCTCCATCCCTATGGGAGTGGCATTTAGTTAGCGCGGCGAGTAGGGGGTAGGGCGCAGGATGGAGTGGGTGGAGACGCGCACCAGCGAACCGTTTTCTTCGGAAGCGGATCGGGCCTTCTGCCAATCGGGGTCGTTCTGGAAGGCGTTCCAACTCTTTTCGCGGGCGCCGAGATCGGGGTAACCCAGCATATAAACCAGCCGGTTGCTGGTTCCCACGTCCTCTGTCCAGTAGGCCACGTTTTCGATCCCGTGCTTCTCAAACAAGCCCATAGTGTGGTTCTTGAAACGGTTGTGCAGATCAGGCAGCTTACCGGGCATGGCATCGTAGATGCGCAGCTCCTGCACCGCCGTCTTGAACTTGGGTTGGGGCGAGTAGGGCGTGAGGCTCATCAGGGAGTTGAGCACCTGGGCCACGATGGGGCCATCGGCCTCCGTTTCGGCGCGAACCTCGGCCCAGGCCTTGTCGGACTGAAAGGCGGCCCACTTCTCGGCACGATCGGCCATACTGTCGAAACTCAGTATGTAGGTGAGCTGGTTGCTGGCGCCGATTTCGTCGGTCCAGAACCCCATCATCCCGATTTCGTACTGCTTGAAAAAGCCCATCGTGTGATTGGCGAACCGGGCGTTGATGTTGGGCAGCTTGCCGGGAACAGCCTTGTAAACGCGGGATTCGTAAAGCATTTCCCTTCTCTCCTTATTTTATTTCACCACAGAGCAACCAGAGAACACAGAGTTTATCAAATGTTTCTCTGTTCGCTCTGTGGCCGGTCTACTTGGCTTCGATGAACTCCAGTTGCACGCCGTCTGGCCCCTCGAAGAAGACGACGCGGCGGTCGCCGGACACCACGGCTTCCTCCAGAATCTTGGCTCCGTTGGCCTTCAGCATATCAATCATGCCCTGGATATCGTCCGCGTCAATGGCAATATGTTCCATACCGTACTTCTGTTCGCGAGTCTGGGTCTCGATGTGTTTGGTGACATTGAGGGTCAGTCCGTGCAGGTCGAGGCGGACGCCAATCTCGCCCACGTCGGCTATCTTGGTAGCTCCGAGGGTGTCCATGTAAAACTGCGCCGTGGCGTGCGGGTCTGGTGACTTGAGATGCACATGGTTGAGCTTGAGAGCCATTCTGTGCCTCCTTTTATAGCGTGTGGAATTCGTAGCGCAAGGGCATATCAAGAGCAAGAATACCCACAATGGCAGAATAGTTTACCCGCCCAAGCGCGTCAAGCAAACCGGGCGGCTCCCCGCGCCCGCCATTGAGAAACGATGTCGTTGCCCCGTTACCAGCTCTCAGCTCTAAGAGGACGTTCCAAAGCTGCTGGATGGTCATAAAATGTGGGAATGACACGAAAACCATACCCCCCGCGATTTGACTGACCGCCAGTGAAAATTCTCGCCCCTATGCCGTCGGCTCAGCAAGGACTCTGAAGCCTTCCTGGAAACCACCAAAGCTTGGGTGCGGATTGCGATGACTCATCTAATGCTCCGCCGGCTCAAAAGCCAGGCGGTCGCCCTCTGCCGCAAGTACGCCATCGAACTCTAAGTTTACCGCCTCCGTCCCCTGACCCTGGAATTTTGCGATGAAATGACCGCCGCCGTAACCGGCGGCAAGCCCGGCCCCGTATTGCCCATGCTGGATTGGGACCTGATCCTCTTCAGGCGCTCGAAAAACCGCGGCATCCGCGTCAGCGGCTGCGCGCCCCTCTACGATTACCTGGAGCAGTGCCGCCAGCGCCGCGTGCTGCCCCAAGTCAGCGATGTCCTGCGGAGCCTGCTGCCCAAGACCGCCCGGCGCGGCCTCATCCCCCGCTCCATCGAACCCGTCCCCTTCTGAACCGACCGGGCTGCCCCCCTTCCTCCGGCCCTAAGCTGGCTCAAGGGGTGAGAGTGAGAATCGCAAAATCCTGCAAACCCCGATTCAGACAATTGCCGCCGGTAAAGACTTTGCCATCGCCCTGGCCCGCAGGGCGCCAACCTTGACACTGATTTACGCCCTAGTCTAGAATCTTGGCTTGGTTCCTGATACGTGTGCGGAACAGCAAGGCTGTCTGCAAAGGCCATTCAGTGAACCGTGCCGAGGTGCCGCAATGACCGAACAGCGAGAAGACGGGGAGAGAGGCGCTGTTTCGGGCCTCTCAATAGATCGCCTGACCGCAAGGCCCCATACCGCCCCCATCGAGCGGGATGTTTTCTCCCAAGCCTTCAGCTTCACGCTGGTTCAAGAGATGAAAGCGGCGCAAGTTTACCCCTTTTATCAGCCGCTGACCCAGTCCGACGGCCCGCAGGCGTGCATCTACGGCAAGCAAGTGCTGATGCTGGGATCCAACAATTACCTGGGGCTCACCCGCCACCCCAAGGTAATGGAAGCCGCCGCCGCGATAATCCGGCAGTTCGGCACCTCCATGACCGGCTCCCGAATTCTCAACGGCACTATGGAGCTTCACGAGCGGCTGGAAGGGCGTATCGCCCGGTTCCTCCGCAAGGAGGCTTGCCTGGTATTCACCACTGGCTATCAGGCCAACCTGGGCGCCATATCCTCCCTGGTCGGAAGGGACTGCGTCGCCGTAATAGACCGGGATTGCCACGCCAGTATCTACGACGGTTGCAAACTTGCCGAAGGCAAAACACTGCGTTTCCGTCATAACGAGGCGGCACATCTGGATTCCCTACTCTCCAACAACCCCGGGAAGCCTGCCCTCGTAATAGTTGACGGCGTATACAGCATGAGTGGGCAAGTGGTGGATTTACCCAATATCTCGGCTGTCTGCTGGAAGCATAACGCGCGTCTGCTGGTAGACGACGCCCACGCCATTGGAGTGCTGGGCGAGGGCGGGCGCGGCACCGGCAGCCATTACGGCCTGGAAGCCGAGGTTAACCTTACCATCGGAACTTTCTCCAAATCCTTGGCCTCCATCGGTGGATTCGTCGCCGGCCCCCAGCCGGTCGTCGAATGGATCCGCCACTATGCCCGCTCAATGATTTTCAGCGCCAGCCTTCCTCCGGCTTCCGCTGCCGCCGCCCTCGCCGCCCTGGAGGTGCTAGAAAGCGAACCCGGCATAGTGGAGCGCGCCCGCCATTTGGGCCGCAGGCTCCGCGATGGGCTGTCCTGTCTGGGTTTCACACCCACCGACTCCCCCTCCACCATAATCCCGGTAATTGTGGGCGAAGAGGTGGAGACCATCCGCTTCTGGCGCTCGCTGCTGGATCACGGGGTGTATGTCAATCCGGTGCTCTACCCCGCCGTCACCAAGGGCCGGGCCATGCTCCGCGCCAGTTGTATGGCCACCCATACCCCAGAGCAGATTGACTTCGCCCTAGAACAGTTCCAGACCGTAGGGCGGCAATACGGCATCATATAGCCGTCATACAAAAGCAGGCGGGCTTGGCTGATGGGAATTGCGGTTGCCGAAGTTTCCGGCCCCCGGGAACTGACCGAGTTTATCAATGTGCCGTACTCGCTCTACGCCAATTGCGCCAACTGGGTGCCCCCCTTGAAGCGTTTTCAGCGGCGCGACCTTTCCGCCGCCGGCAACCCCTTTTTTCGGCATGCCGACGTAAAGCTGTTCCTCGCCCGCGAAAACGGGCGCGCCGTCGGGCGCATTTCGGCCCAGGTGGACTGGGAGCATAATCGCTGGCACAACGATAGCACCGGATTTTTCGGCTTCTTTGAAACCCCGGACAACCCGGACGTAGCCGCCGCACTGACCGCAACCGCCGGAGCCTGGCTCAAGGAACGGGGCATGGAGCGAATACGCGGCCCCCTCAGCTTCTCCATAAACGGCGAAGTCGGACTCCTGCTGGAAGGATTCAACTCGCCCCCACAAATCCAGATGCCCTACACCCCTCCTTACTACCCCACCCTCCTGGAAGCGGACGGGTTCCACAAAGCCAAAGACCTCTATGCTTGGCTGTTCCAATGGAACCGGCCATCGAAAAAAGCCCTGCAAAGCGTCCGGCAAATGAAAAAGCTCCCGGATGTCTTGATTCGCACCGTAAATATGCGCGATTTCAACGCCGAAATACGCGCCATCCTAGACATATTCAACGAAGCCTGGGCGGAAAACTGGGGATTCGTCCCCATGACTGGCGAAGAGGGTCAACGGATGGCCGACGACCTGAAGCTCATCGCCGACCCGAATATAGCCGTAATTGTCGAGATAGAGGGCCGCGCCGCCGGCGTGATTGTGGCCGTGCCTAACTTTAACGAGGCGATTCGCGGGCTGAAGGGCAATCTGTTCCCTTTGGGGTTGCTCAAGCTGCTATGGCGAGTCAAGACCCGCCGCGTGAAAAACGGGCGGGTGCTTATTATGGGCGTCCGCAAGGAATACCGGAACCGGAAATACGCCGCCCTGCCTTATCTGCTGATCGACGAAATCACCCAGCGCGGCAGAGCCTCCGGCTACCATTGGGCCGAACTGTCCTGGACCCTGGAAGACAACCGCGCCATCAACAATATCCTCGCCAAGATGGGCTGCCAACGCTACAAGACTTACCGGATTTACGAGAAAGAAACCTTGTGAACTGCCCTTCGCAACAAACCCAGCCAAAGCCGCGCCGCCCGGCCCTCCGGAAACCGCCCATCGCCCGCGCGCGCCGGGGGCGCCTGTGCCGGGGGCGCCTGTGCCGGGGGAGCCTGTGCCGGGGGAGCCTGTGAAAGTAGCGGTCACCGGAGCCAGCGGATTCGTCGGCTCCTCCATCGCCGCGCAACTGGCCGAATGCGGCCACCAGGTCCGGCTGCTGTTGCGCGCCACTAGCAGCCGCCGGTTTCTGCCGGCGGCGCCCTGGGAGGTTGTGGAGGGCGACATCACCCAGCCAAGCTCGCTGTACCCCTTCCTTAAAGGCGCAGACGTTGTGATTCATGCCGCCGGGCTAGTGAAAGCCCGCCGCAAGGAAGAATTTGACGCCGTAAACGCCGTTGGCGTAGAAAACCTGCTGGCCGCCGCCGCACAGTCGCCGGGACTGTCCCGATTCGTCTATCTCTCCAGCCTGGCTGCTCACGGCCCCAGCCCCGGCGGTTCTCCCCGGCCCCTGACTGCCACCGCTGCTCCGGTGTCGGCCTACGGCAGCTCCAAGGCACGGGGAGAGACGGCGGTGGAAAACTCGCCTCTGGCCGGCCGCTCGGTGACGCTGCGCCTCCCGGTGGTCTACGGCCCCAACGACCTCGCCCTGCTGCCCTTCTTTCAACTGGTTCAGCGCCGGGTCGCGCCCCTGCTTTGGGGCGGACGAAACGTCCTGTCCATCATCTACATCCGGGACGCCGCCCGGGCCGCCACCGCCCTGGCCACGACCGGCGCCCCGGTGGGCGGCAAAACCTACACCGCAGACGACGGAAACCATTATAGCTGGCGGCAGCTCCTCTCTCATATCGAAGCTGCCCTCGACCGCAAGGCCCTGCTGCTGCCGATGCCCTTATGGGCCTACCAGTCCGCCGCCCTCATAAGCCAGGCTTACGGCGCACTGGCCGGGAAAGCGGTTCCCCTTTCGCCGGACAAGGTAACCGAGATGCGTCAGCCGTACTGGATCTCCGACAACCGGGCCATTGAGTCCGACTTGGGCTGGCGTCCGCAAGTGTCTTTCCCCCATGGTGCCGGCATCACCGCCGCCTGGTACAAAGAGCAGCAGCTCCTCTAACCGCCGCGATTACCCCCCCTCCCTATCTCGCGGACGGCCTTTCGCCCCAATTCCGCTTATGGGGCAAATTCCCCTCCCTGTTTGGAGAAAATTGCGAAACTACTCCGTCCTCTCTCCGCCAGACCTGAAAATCCTGCCCATCCCTGTCATCCGCATAAATAACCCCTGTAAATAAACCACTTCCCTGACACCGCCCCCTTGCCAACCCCGAAAGCGCCTCCCTACCATTATTACTGTCCGGCCCAACCCGCCCCAGGATCCCCGGGGCCGCACCCTGGCCCGGCGATAATCAAAGACGAACATCTCAAAAATGGCCGGCAAAACAAATCCCGCCCCTAACTCAATCTCAGGAAGCGCCGCCGCCAACATCGCAAAACTGCCCGGCAAAACAAATCCCGCCCTAACCCAATCTCAGGAAGCGCCTCCGCCAACACCGCGAAATGGCCGGGTATGGCCGGAAATGGCCGCAAAAACAAAATCTTGCCCCTAACCCAATCTCAGGAAGTGCCGCAATGTCCCTCTCCCAGCTCCGCCGCCGCGTCGACGCCCTTTGCCGCAAGCTCGCCCCCGAACTCGAAGTAGCCCGCCTCCGCCGCCTCGCCGAAGACTATTGCGAAGAGTGGGACGCCGCCGTTGCCAACCACGAAGAACCCCCACCCTTCGACCCGGTAACGGACGGCCCCAAGCACCTGGCCCAGCGCATCGCCGAAACCGGCGTCCGCCTCAACACCTTTATGAACCTGCGCCGGTACCTCCGGGGCTGCCGCGAGCGGGGCCAAACCCCCGGCGTCCGCGAATTTCTCCGCGCCCTGCTCCCCTGGGCCGAACCCGGCGGCTACCTCGAAATACTCCGCTGGGACGCCCCCGGCAGGTAACACCCCCTGCCGCCGGAGCCCACGCCTTCAGGAAACGAATGCCTTCGGGAAGAGAAAATTGCGAAACTACTCCCGTCTCTCTCGCATTCCCGCGAAAGCAGGAAACTACTCCGCTGTTCTGGATTCCCGCTCTCGCACATTTTGCATTCCCCCTCTCGCACATAATAATAGGTTAGCCTTTCCGCAGACCCCCCGCCCGGCGGCCGGGCGCCCACATCATTTCGCAATTTCCTCACCTTTGGGGTGATGGTTAGGGTGAAGGCGCGCATTCCGCTATAATGCCCCTGCCAACTCCATTCAGAACCGGGAGGGGATTATGCCCATCGAGCAGCTTGCCCCGGAATTTGCGCGAATCATTGCCACCGACGCTGAAATCGCCCGGCACACGCCCGACGATTACGGCGGCGACAACGGCCCGGCCGAGGGGCCGGTTTGGTGGACCACGCCGGACGGCGGCTATCTGCTATTCAGCGACATCCACAACAACCGGCGCATCAAGTACGCGCCCGGACAAGGCGCCAGCGTTGACCACGAGCCGACCAACCGCTCCAACGGGCTGACCCGCGACCGGCAAGGCCGTCTCATCGCCTGCGAACACGACAGCCGCCGCGTTACCCGCACCGAACCAGACGGAAGCATCACAGTGGTGGCCGCCAGTTTCCAGGGCCGCCGCCTCAACCGCCCCAACGACGTGGTGGTGAAGTCCGACGGCTGTATCTACTTCACCGACCCCTGGACGCTGCCTACGCCGCCGGAACAGTGGGATCTGACTTATTCCGGCGTCTACCGCGTCACTCCCGACCTGGGCAGCATCACCCTGCTGGTAGACGACTTCGTGGTGCCTAACGGTCTAGCCTTTTCCCCCGACGAGAGCGTGCTGTACATCAACGACTCGCGCCGGGGCCACATTCGCGCCTTCGACGTCAACCCCAACGGCTCCCTGGCCCGGCAGACCGACCGGGTGTTCGCCGACCTGACCGGCCCCGAGCCGGGCGTTCCCGACGGGATGAAGGTAGACGTAGAGGGCAACATGTACTGCGGCGGCTCCGGCGGCCTGTGGGTTCTGGACCCGGCAGGCAAAAAGCTGGGCCGCGTGGCGCACGGCGCATCCGCCACCACCAACCTCTGCTTCGGCGGGGCCGACTGGAAGACGCTCTACTTCACCAGCCGCAACCACTTGGGTTCGGTGCAGGCCAACATCGCCGGCATACCCGTCCCCGCGGCCTAGAAACAGGAACAACGAATTAACCGCAGAGAACGCAGAGATAAGAAACACAGGATAATCCTGATGTTCTCTGCGCTGAAAATTAAAGGAGGCAAGATATGCCACGCATATCCCCGGTAACCCGCGATCAACTGTCGGAAGAAGACCAGCAATACCACGACGCCATCGTCGGGACCCGCGGCAGCGTGCGCGGGCCTTTTGGCGTGCTGCTGAACAGCCCCAAGCTCGCGGCCCGCGTCGCCGACACCGGCGCCTTCGTGCGCTTCGAGTTCAATCAGCCGGAAACCCTCAAAGAGACTCTGATTATCGCCACAGCCCGGGAGATGAAGCAGCAGTATGAGTTCTCGGCCCACGCCCGTCTCGCCCGGCAGGCCGGCGTCTCGGAAGAGACAATCAAGGCTATTGCCAACGGCAGCGCCCCGGCGGGGCTGGAAGGCGACGAGGCTTTGCTGGTGAGCTACGTTCACGAACTGCTGCGCAATCATCAAGTCAGCGACGCCACCTTCAAGGCCATGACCGACCGCTTCGGCCAGCAGGACACCCTCCACTTCACCGTCCTCTGCGGCCACTACCTGCTGGTGGCCCAAATCCTGACCGCCTTCGAGGTGGAGCTAGGCGAGGGAATGACGGCGGAGATACCGGACTAGGGGCGTGGATTGAACGCGGAGGGCGCGGCCGTGATACTATCAGGAGCGTAAATGGGGGAATTTTGGGAAAGGCGATGGGTTCGTTATCACGCGATGGCCGCGCCCTTCGGGATTCTTGCGGCAACGGCATTGCTTGCATACTTAACCGGGCCTAGTCCCCGGAACGGACTGGAAAGTTTGCGTCAGGCGGCTACGCTGGTTGACTTGGCGGTGCCGATATACGCCGCCGTTGCCGTCCTGCTGGAGCGAGGAGGTGTTCTGGTGTTTTGGGCTCTTGAGCAGAGGAAGAAGTGGCGAGACGAAAGGCTTGCAGTGCAGGCCGCGAGGGAAGCCGCGCTACGCGCTAAGGTGCGCGGCGAAGTTATGGCCGAGGTGCGCAACGAGGTCATAGCCGAGGTGCGCAGCGAGGTTATAGCCGAGATGCGCAACGAGGTCATAGCCGAGGTGCGCAGCGAGGTTATAGCCGAGATGCGCAGCGAGTTAGAGCAGAAATACGAATTTTGGGCGGAGCAATTGGCGCGTGACAAGGGCTTATCCCCCGACGACCTGCCGCCCTTGCCCCGATAATGCGCCTGGCTTCCGGCGCATTGGCGCCGCCGGTCAAGGCCGATGCCGGTACAGCCTTCCGTCATCCGCGCCCTACGCTAAGCCGGCGGAAACAGCATTCGGCCCGTTACCCCTGTTTACCCCACATCCTCCCGCTCTACCAAGTGCACCAGCCAGCCGCCCAGGCTGGCCGGGTGTATGAAGCCTATCTGCGAGCGGCGTCCTCCCGGTCGGCCCACCCGGTCAATCAGCGTGAGGCCTGAGCGGTCGAGCCGGGAGAGCAGGCGATTGATGTCCTTGACCTTAAAGCCCGTGTGATGCAGACCGGGGCCGCGATTCTGAATGTAACGGCTGATGGCTCCCTGGTCTTGCCTTGTGCTGCCCGCCTGCCCATAGTCAATCATTCCTAGGGATCTCGGGTCGGCGTTCTGCAAGAACTCCAGCTCCAAGTCGCCTATGGTGATGAATGAGCAGCGCAGTCCGCCGATAAACTCCGGCTGGTGATTGCGATAGACCACTCCATACTTGTCGGAAGTGAAGGACTCCGTCTTGGTGGAGACTTCCACGTCGGTCTGCCTGCTTTCCACCGGCCAGCCCAGCTTGCGGGCGAAAACATCCTCGACCTCGGCGTTGTCAGCGCTGGCCACGCCCAGGTGGTCAATGCGCTCCACCGCGCCGTCCGGGTTCGCGGCGGCCGACAGGGTAACCGCTTCGGACAAGTAGGTGATGGTCCCGCAGGTTGCCGCCGGGTCCAGCAGGAAGCGTCTGGCCCCGCCCAGCCCCGGTTGTAGCTCAGTCGTGAGCGTCGGCAGGCCCGCGGTATAGGCGTCTGCCCCGGCGCCAACCAGCCCGTCCACCGACACTGCCATGTGATGCAACCCGGCCTTCTCCGCCCCTCCGACGAAAGGGTCACCCAACTCGAACAGCGCCAGAGCGGTCTCTCCTACCGGAAACACCGGTGTCTGCCGGCCGCTGTCCCCGATCTCGCAATTTGCGCGGGGAAGCTCAAAGTCGCGCTCCAGTATCTCCGCCACCGCCGGAACGTCGCGGACTACCACGCCCACATAAGCCAGACCGTTGCCAATCATCGCTGCATCTCCGTCGGGAAATCTCTGCGCCCACTGCCCTGTTTCCGGCGCATCTCATAAAGAAATCGGAAAGGGACGCTTCAGTATTATATCCCCTTGCGGCCCAGGTTGGGACTTTACCGCTTTGGGTGTATCATCTGGACAGTCTGGAAACAGGGAGAAGTAATATGCGAGTTATCAGGATCGCCGAGGTGGAAACGGTTCCCATAGACACGGCGACGCCGGTGCCGGGCTGGACAGGCGGCGAGGTGCGGCGCACCCGTCAGCCGCTGATTCCAGAGGGGGCCAGCGAGAACTTCAACAGCAGTGTGGTCAACTTCGAGCGAGGCGCCACCACCGGCTGGCACACCCACGAAAGCGACCAGCTACTGGTGGTTACCTCCGGCGTCGGCATAGTCGCCAACGAATCCGGAGAACAAGAAATCACCGTCGGCGACGTGGTGCACATTAGCAAGGGCGAAAATCACTGGCATGGCGCGCGGGCGGAGTCTTATATGTCGCACATCACAATAACGGCGGTGTAGGGCGGGATTGTATCAGGGTGCGCCAATGCCCTTCTGAGACAATGTTTTTCTGTAAACCAACTAGGTGGCGACGCTTGGTTGAGCACTCAACATCTCGGCAATCTGGGCGATGGTGTCTTGGCTGATGTCTTCAATTTCGGACAATTCTTTACGGATTCCATCACTGTTCAAGTTAATATCCCTCGACAAGCGGCCCATATCCTGCGCCCGTACCACATCCCTGCGCCACATCATTGTAGGCATCGCATATCGTGCTGCCATCGCCCGGGCCTCCTCGGCGGTGGCTTCGAGGTAATAGCAAACGTCTTCTTTACGCCCCAAGTATTCAATAACATCCCATTTGGAACATCCCATTTGGTAAATTTTTCAGACATTGCCTGACTTCCAGTTTTCCGCTACCCGTTTCGCGCGTTCAACGTCGCTCGTTTGCGTACCTTTGTCGCCGCCGCAAAGCAACACAACTACAGTCGTGCCTTGTTAGATAAAGTAAAGCCGGTAATCAAGCCCGTAGCAAAAACGCATCTCCAATATGCCGTCGCCTACGGGTGTGATGTCGCCAAAATTCCCTTGCGAAATACGTTTTAGCCGACGATTGATTCGGGCAACAACTTGCCTGTTGCGAAGACTGCGAATCCACTGTCAAAGCGGGTCGCTTTGAATAATTTCAATCACCAACCAATTTTGATCCCCTATTTACTTGAATTGGCAATGGCTGGTATCTCCGGTTTGTCGGGCTAAGGCAGGGCTTCCGCCAAAACTTCCGCCAGATGCCGCGCCTTTCGTTTCGTTCCGTGCTCAATCTGCTGGCGGCAGGATACGCCCATCACGGCCAATTCCCAGTCGGGTCCCTTGGCGTTGACGGCGGGAAAGAGAACTTGGGCGCCGATGTCCATTGACAACTGGTAGTGCTCTTTCTCGTATCCGAAGGAGCCGGCCATGCCGCAGCAGCCTGCGCTGGTCAACTCCACCCGGTAGCCGGGCGCCAGCCGCAACGCATTCAGAGACGGGGCGGTGCCCGACAAGGAACGCTGGTGGCAGTGGGCATGGAAGAGAATCTGTTTCGCGGTGTCCTTGAATTCGATGTTAAGTTTGTCTTCCGACTTCAGTTTTGCCAGAAACTCGTCTATCAGGAACGACTGACTCGCCACCGTTCCGGCCTGCTCGCCGGGGACGAGCTGCGGATACTCATCACGCAGGGTGAGCAGGCAACTGGGTTCGCAGCCGATGATGGGAACGCCATTGCCCGCGTAGGCATGGAGCAGGCTGACGTTGTGCCGGGCGTTGGATACCGCCGCGTCCATCATCCCTTTGGAAATCATTGGGCGGCCGCAACAGGGTGTATCGGCCAACTCCACCTTGAAGCCCGCCGCCTCCAGCAGGGCCACCGCCGCTTTTCCGATTTCCGGGTAGTTGTAGTTCATATAAGTATCGTTGAGCAGGACTACGGTTCCCGAAGTCGCGGGACGCCGGCCGCCCCGCGCGCGGAACCACTGCGGGAAGGTCTGGCGGGCGAAACTGGGGGCGCGGCGGTTGGGGTGTATCCCCAACAGCGAGCTTGACAGCAGCTTACCCAGCGGGTTAGACGCGGCCCAGTTGGAAAAGGGCGCGAAACGGCTGCCCCACTTGCTGAACTTGGCGATGTTGCCGAATATCCTGTTGCGCCGAGGCAAGCCGTTGGTTTTGTAGTAGTGGGCCAGGAACTCATATTTCAGCTTGGCCATATCCACGCCCGACTCGCATTCGGCGCGACAGCCCTTGCACTCCAGGCACAGGTCCAGAGCCTCGTAAAGCCTCTGGCTGGTCATCGCGCCTTCGGGCAGCTTCCCGGACATTGCTGCCCGAAGCAGGTTGGCCCGCCCGCGGGTGGAGTGTTCTTCCTCCCGCGTCGCCATAAACGAGGGACACATCGTGCCTTCCAGCTTGCGGCAGGCCCCCATCCCGTTGCACATCTCCACCGCGCCGGCGAAATCGGTGTCTATGGTGAAATCGAGGCTGGTTGGCAGCGATTGGGCCTGATAGCTGGGGCCGTATCGCAAGTTTTCGGTCATCGGCGGGCAGTCAATTATCTTGCCGGGGTTCATAATGCCATCGGGATCCCATGTGGACTTCAACTCCCGGAAAAGCTGGTAGACTTCCGGCCCGAACATTTTTTCCGTCCACACGCCGCGGACGATGCCGTCGCCGTGCTCGCCGCTGAGGGAACCGCCGAATTCAAGGGTGAGGTCGCTGATTTCGTCGGCGATGGCATACATCCGGTCAACGCCGGCTTGGTTTTTCAGGCTGACCACCGGGCGAATGTGCAGGCAGCCAACACTCGCGTGGCCGTAATAGGCAGCCTCAGTGCCGTGATTGCGGACGATTTCGTCAAACCGCCGCACGAACTCGCCCATAGTCTCTGGGTCAACGGCAGTGTCCTCCACGAAGGGCAGGGGCTTGGCGTCGCCGTGCATGCTCATCAGCAAGCCCAGGCCATTCTTGCGGACGTTCCAGACGTTAGCCTGCGCCGCGCGGTCCAGCAGGTTGACGCAGGCGTAGCCTAGCCGCCGCCGCTCCAAATCCTGCTTTAGCCCCTCCATTTTGGAGTTCAGTTCGTCTTCCGACTCACCGTAGAACTCCACGGCCAGAATAGCTCCCGGGTCGCCTTCGATGATGGCCATAGCGTTGCCCAGACCCAACGACTGCCGCGAGCGGTCGAGGACGTTCTTATCCATAATCTCGATGGATGAAGGGCCGTGATTGAGAATCTCCTTCACCGCCTCGCTGGCTTGGAAGATGTCGTGGAAGTGAGCCACCGACAGCGCGGTCATCGCGGGGCGCGGCACCAGGTTGACCTTGGCCTCGGTGGCCACGCACAGGGTGCCTTCGGAACCGACCACCATGCGGGTGAGGTTGAAGCCGTGGCTGGCGGCAGAACCGGCGTAGGGGCCGATGGGCTCGTTCAGGAACTCGTCCAGGTTGTAGCCGCTGACCCGGCGCATTATGTTGGGATAGCGGGCGCGGATGGCGGCGTCGTTGTCTTGGGCCAGACGACGGACACCCCGGTAGATTTCCGATTCCAGGCCCGCGCCGCTGAGCTTCGCCTCCAGCCCGGAGCTATCCAGGGGGCGGAAACGGGTGGAACTGGCATCCGACAGGATGACGTCCAGCTCCTTGATATGGTCCAAAGACTTACCATAGATGACCGAGTGGGCGCCGCAGGTGTTGTTGCCGATGCCGCCGCCCACGCAGGCGCGGCTGGAGGTAGTGGGGTCGGGGGCGTACATCAGGCCATAGGGCAGCAGCTCGCGGTTTAGCTGGTCCAGCACGATGCCCGGCTGAACCCTGGCCCAGCTTTCTTCCCGGTTGACCTCCAGCACCTGGTTGAGGTACTTGCTGAAGTCCATCACGATGGCGTGGTTGACGGTCTGGCCGGCCAGGCTGGTGCCGCCCGCCCGGGGCAGCACCGGCACGCGGTTGTCGCGAGCCACTTCCACCACCGCCTGCACGTCTGCCGCGCTGCGGGGTATGACCGCGCCCACCGGCTCCATCTGGTAAATGCTGGCGTCGGTGCTGTACAGCACTCGGGAAAAGGGGTCGAAGCGCACTTCGCCCGACACCCTATGGCGCAGTTGCTGCTCCAGTTCGCGCCGCTCTGACGCCCGTACCCGGTTGGCGCGCTCCGGCCTGATTACTGGTGCGGCCATCATCTTTCTCCTCTCAACGGAAATGGTCAACGAAAATGGACGGTTCTGCCGCAAGGTTACTACCGGAGCGCACGGGAAACAACCTATCTGCGATTCCCTTATGCTATGCTGGAGATTAATTACTGACTTCAGACCAGCCCGGAGCGCAGCTTATGACCGCCGAGCGTATACCAGCAACCACCAAACACCCGCCCTACGAGGGCGAGGTGGACGACCTAAGCATCATATATCCCTCCACGGACGGCGAACCCATGGCTGAAGACGACGCCCAACTGACCGCGATGCTCGACACCATTCCCACCCTGCGGGAGTGGTTCGACAACCGGGAAGACGTTTATGCGGGTGGTGATATGCTTATGTATTACCGGATGAACGACAACCAGACGCGGGTTGCCCCGGACGTCTTCGTGGTGTTTGGAGTGGGCAAGCACTCCCGCCGTTCCTGGATTGTCTGGCGGGAGGGCAAGGCGCCCGACCTGGTGATGGAGATGGCGTCGGGCAGCACCTGGCGGCGGGATATGAGAGAGAAGCGGGGCATTTACGCCAGTATGGGAGTTACAGAGTACTGGCGCTTCGACCCAACCGGCAACTACTTCACCCCGCCCTTGATTGGCGAGCGGCTGGAGGGGGCCGAGTATCAACCGATGCCGCTGGCTACGGACGGCGAAGGAGCACTGTGGGGGCGCAGCGCCGTGTTGAGACTGGACATCTGCGCCCGGCCCGGCCCGGAAGGCAACCTGCTGCGCCTGTATGACCCAGACAGCGGCCAGTGGCTGCGCACGCATCACGAAGAAGCGGCAGCCCGTCAAGCCACCGAAGCGGCTCTGCGGGATGAAGCGGCGGCCCGTCAAGCCACTGAAGCGGCTCTGCGGGATGAAGCGGCGGCCCGTCAAGCCACCGAAACGGCTCTGCGGGATGAAGCGGCGGCCCGCCGGTCGGCTGAAGACGAATTGCGTCTTCTGCGGGAAAGACTGCGGGAACTGCAATCTGAGTAAAGGCCAGTATCTATTGGCTCAACCGCCCGCTACGAGCCATTACCCTTCACTCCAAGCGGGCATATACCATACGATGGGACGATCGGTTTTGACGATCGGTTTTGTCTGCCCGGTTTGGCCCGAACCGGGTCAATACCCCTTGGCATAGCGAAAGGAGCGCATATTGCGCTCCTTAATTACGATGGTAGCAAGAGCCGGCTCCGGGTGAGCTTTGCGGCGGCCCGGCGAGTTGCCCGGGGTTAGCGACCGGGATTAGATGATCGGCTGGGAAAAGCGGCGGAGCGGCTCGGTCTCCGCCAACTGGTGCTGCATCCGCTCCTGCTCGGTCATAGCCGGGCGGGAGACCCAGTCATAGACCGCCAGCGCGCTCGCTTCCATCCGGCGGATGAACCGTGAGCCGGTTTCCCGAACTTCCCTGACACCCTGGTTCATAGTGACCATTTCTTCTGCTTCCTCCACATCAAGATTTGATATTTATGTAATACTATATTAGAAATTTAATTCAGCTAAATGATATATCAAGTGTATTATCATGTATATAGATAATACATGATATTAAAAATCAAATATAATAATACTATGGATGACAGAGTATTGCGATGACCCAGAGAGGGAAGTAACGCCGGGCGGAGCTGTTGCAGCTAGTCGAGGAAGGTAGGCATCACCCGGGCGGAGAAGAGACGCATAGAGGCAGCGGCATCCTCTTGCGAAATCCGGTGGAAGTTGACTTGCAGCGACGCGGCGTCGAATCCGCCCACGGCGTCCCGGTACGCGGAGATCTGTTCCTTCACGTCGGCCGGCGTCCCCACCCAGATGGCGCCGCTGTCTAGCAGCGCGTCGAAGTTGGCTTGGCGCAGCTTGTCCATGTGGCTGTCGTAATTGGGGTAGTCGCCCGACGACGTTCCCGTCCCCCAGCCGGAATCCAGCTCGGCAGCAGCCACCAGAGACTTGAAGTAGGCGTCAATGTTGGGCTGGGCGATGCGGCGAGCTTCTTCGCGGTCTTCGTGGCAAAACATATGGAAGCCCAGAGCAATACGGCCAGTTCCCGTATGGCCCGCCTCTACCCAGGCATCGCGGTAGACGTTGACAGCCTCGCGCATCTGCGGCCCGGCAAAAGGCACCAGCATCAGGTTAAAGCCGCGCTCACCGGCCCGCCGCAGCGATTCAGGCGTCCCCAGCGCGGCGGCCCAGAACGGCGGGCGAGGCCGTTGCGTGGGACGCGGCAAGGAGGTTACATTACGAAAGCGGTAGAACTGACCCTCGAAGGTGACGTTTTCTTCTTCCAACAGACGCCGCACCGCTTCCATGCCTTCTTCGAACCGGGCGCGCGACTCGTCCATCGAGCGCTCGAAGCGCTGGAACTCGTGGGGCAGGAATGCGCGGCCAAAACCGCAGTCGAGGCGGCCGCCGGAGATGGCGTCCAGCATCCCGATTTCACCGGCCACCTTCAGCGGATGGTTGAACACCGGAAGCACCGCCCCGGTCAGCAGGCGCGCTTTGCGGGTGCGCTGCGAGGCGGCAGTCAGGAAGATGTGGGGCGCCGGGCTGTATCCGCCGTAAGGCTCAAAGTAGTGTTCTACGGTGCGGACGTGCGTGTAACCCAACTCGTCGCACAGGGCCACCAGCGACAGGCATTCCGACCAGTATTGTTGCCCCGGCTTCTGGGACGGCGACACATCGGGAAAAAATTGCAGTCCAAATTCCATATTCTGATCCAACGCCCAGTTCACAGCCCCAACTTGCCAGGGTTCATTATGTTGTTGGGGTCGAGGGTCTGCTTCAGTTGACGAATAACGCCGTAGCCTGCGCCCTGCTCCCGGGCCAGCAGGTGGTTCAGCTTGACGCCAACTCCGTGGCAGTATTCCATGACGCCACCCATATCTTGAGCCAGTTCCAGCACACAGTCAACGGTGCGTGCCAGCCGCTGCCGGGCCTCTGCGGGGTCGCCGGATTCGGGCGTGATAAGCATGGAAAATAGCTCGGGGCGGCTCCAGAGGGCGTACTCTACTACCGCGATTCCCTGACCCGCCAGAATCTCTCCGGCCTGACGCTTATATTCCAGAACCTTCGAGGCAGGCAGAGCTAGGTGCAGGTAATCGAACCCGCGCCGACGCCGCCATCGGTTCCAGCGCACTTTGCGGGGCTGCCCCAAGGCGGTCAGCTTGTAATTCTCGGCGGAGTCTCGCCGCGCTCCCCAATAGTGTTCGGTGGGATCTGTGCCCAGCGAGTAGCCCCCGGCGGCAACGCAGATTGCCGCTGCCCTCCCGTCCTGCGCTACCACCCCTTCGGTGAAACCTTCGAAAAGCAGATGCAGCGTTACATCGCCGTCCTCCTCGGTCAGATCCAGCAGCGACGGGCGGATACCCACGGCCAGCATTTCTGAGGCAGCTCTGAAGCCGTCCTCGAAACAGTCGAATCCAACGCTGGCGAACCGGCTGTATTCGGGTATGCGGTATATGCGTATGGTGGCGCGGGTGATGACGCCGAAAACGCCCTCGGCGCCAATGAACAGGTGGTTCAAGTTTGGGCCGGAGGAATACTTGGGAACGTCTCTCGTCTCGATGATGCGTCCGTCGGGCAGCACGGCCTCCAACGCCACCACCTGTTCGCCCATCGGCCCGTGAGCGCAGGCCCGGTAGCCCACGCCGTTGGTGGAGATGGCCCCGGCAACGGTGGCGATGGGCACGCTGTAAGGGTCATGGCCGATCATCAGCGCGCGCTCAGCCAGGGCCGCTTCCAGGTTGCCCAGCACTATGCCGCCCTCGACACGGGCCGTCAGGCTGCCGGCATCAACGTCGAGCACACGGTTCATCCGCTTCATATCCAGCACGAGGCCGCCGTGCGCCGGAACAACAGCGCCCATAACACCCGTGCCGCCACCGTAGGGGATGACCGGCGCCTGCTGTTCATTAGCCCAGCGGACGACAGCAGCCACCTCCGCGGTGCACCCGGGCCTTACCACCACGTCCGCCAGCCGCTCGAAGGCGTCCTCGGCCCCGAAGGCGCGGCTAGGCGACAGCGAATCGCCAGTGTAGCGGTCGAGGGAGTCGGCGTCGGCCAGCACATTCTCCGCCCCCACGATGCGGGACAGGGAAACGAGGGAAGTATCATCCATTATTGTTGTCACAGGCAGATCCTGGCTGCCGGCAAGAGGCGGCGTAAACGGATTTTAGGTATCAGAGTCATATTGAGGCTAACTGCTGAGCCTGCCGGATGTAGTCCACCGTGGCATATATCAAGTCTGGTATGTCAGGCTCGTCTATGTAGCCGTCATAGCAGGCTTGCTGATGCAGGAATCGGGCCCGCGCACCGAACATTAACGGCATTAATTCAAACCCGTCCGTCTCCCGGCCTGCTCGCCGAATCCAGCTTGATATGTGGTTGGTGGTTTGAGGATTTTCGCCGTGCGCCAATGCGGCGGCCCGGGTGGCCGCCCTGGTGGCATTCCATGCCTTGCCGCAGGCGTCGCGGACATCTCCGGCATTAAACCGCTCGATGGCGGAATGGCACTGCTCCCATGCGTCGTCAAATACCTCGTCGGCCGCCGTCGGTATGTCGCTCATCGCCATAATTACGTCCGCTCGCTTTTAGTTCTTGCCGGAAAGACGGTCGCGGCCGACCTCCGGATGGGGTAAGGCAATCCACATATCGCCTTATATCTCGCCGTCATAGCAGAACTGGCTCTCTCTAGTTTTCCTCGGGAACATGGAGCGATGGCTTCACCGGCGGCAATTCCGCCAACTCATCCCCTTCAAGCTGCGGGCCGTGGGAGTACTGGTTCTTGCGCGTCAGCATCCGCAAAAGGCGCTCCTGGCCCTCTCGTTCAATGCGAGACAGGTGAGACTGATCTCTGGGCAGGTTATCTATGAGCAGCACCGACAATTCCCGAATGACGAATGCCGCATTGGCTATTCCGGTTCGAATCTCGGCTGCCTCACGCTGGTGTTCGTAATAGTTGGCGTGCAGGGCCTCCAAGTATACGAATGCAGTCCGCAGATCGTCCCGCCCCAACTGGGAGGCCACGTAATTTGCGGCGGCGCTGAGCTGGTTATGCGCGTGATGGTTCCAGCCCATTCGCTGGCAGACCGCCTTGACGGCATGGGCCGCCGCGCCCCACGCCTTGTCCGACGCTTGCAGAATGTCGCCCTTATCCAGCTCTTCCTGCGCCTGCCCCAGCAGGTGGCGGCTGATTTCTTCATACCTTTCGGGCGGCGATGCTTTCAGGTGGTCGGTCATTGCAGTTAGCCGGCCCTCACCCAGACTTTGCGGAACTCGCTTGGATGCAATTATAAGCCCCTCAAAGCTGCGCGTCTCGGCATTGGACGCTCCGTCTATGGGGAGCGGAACTGCCAGACGGGGCCGTTGGGGGTGTCTTCCACAAACACGCCCAGTTGCTCAAGGCCGTCGCGGATACGGTCGGCCTGCTCGAACTGGCGGGCTTGGCGCAACGCGGTTCGCGTTTCCAGCAGCAGCTCAATGAACGGTCCGGCCCCGGCATTGGTTCCGCCTCCGTCCGCCGCGCGATGGGCGAAGGTCAGACCCAAGATACCCCCCAATTCGCGCAGGGTGTTCTGGGCATCCGAAACCGGGCGCCCTTCGTCGCTGCTGCGGTTGATGTCTCGGGCCAGGTCGAACAGCGAGGCCAGTGCTCTTGGGGTGTTCAGATCGTCGTTCATCGCCTCGAAGAACTGCTGTCGGCAGGTCTCGGCGTCCAGCGCTTTGCCCAGGCTGTTGGGGGGGGACGGACCGTCGTGGTCGAGGGCGTGGCGCAGACGCTCCAGACTGCGCTCCATCGCGGCGCAGCCGTCATCGGTGTAGGACAGCGGGCTTCGGTAATGGGAGCTGAGGAAATATAGGCGGATGGCGTCCGGCGAGAAGCGTTCCAGCGCCTCCTCCACCGACACCAGGTTGCCCAGCGACTTGCTCATCTTGTCGCTGCCCAGCCGCAACAGGCCGTTGTGAACCCAGTAGCGGGAGAAAGGTACAACGCCGGTAGACGCTTCACTCTGGGCGATTTCGTTTTCGTGATGCGGGAAGACCAAATCCTGCCCGCCGCCGTGGATGTCCAGGCTCTCGCCCAAGTAGGTCATAGACATACTGGTGCATTCGATGTGCCAGCCGGGGCGTCCCGGCCCCCAGGGGCTTTCCCACGACGGTTCACCGGCGCGGGCGCTTTTCCACAGGGCAAAGTCCATCGGGTGCTCTTTATTTTCGTCTATCTCGATGCGGCTGCCCGCCTGCATACCCTCCAGTGTGCGGTGGCTCAGCTTGCCGTAGCCCTCGCTCTTCTCCACGCGGAAAAAGACGTCGCCGCCCGCCGCGTAGGCGTGGCCGGAGTCCACCAGTTTGCCAATGGTCTCGATGATGGGGCCGATTTCTTCGGTGGCGCGGGGGTAAACGTGGGCCCGGCGGATGTTCAGCGCGTCCATAGTCTGGAAAAAATCGTCAATAAACTGCTCGGCCAGCTCTCCGGGTTCGACCCCCTGTTCCTGGGCGCGCTGGATTATCTTGTCGTCCACGTCGGTAAAGTTCTGAACGTGACGAACCTCGAAGCCCAGATGCTCCAGATACCGGCGAAGCACGTCAAAGGCGACGTAGCTGAGGGCGTGGCCGATGTGGGTAGACGAGTAGGGGGTGACGCCGCAGACGTACATCTTGACAGTGTTGCCGCCGGCGGGGGCGAACTCAGTGGCTTCGCCTGTTAGCGTGCTGTACAGCTTCATTCAAGCGGGCTCCGGGCCGGAGCTTGGCGGGGCAGTCTGGAACTGCGCCCGTTTCAGGATTCAGGGAAATTAGGTTGCAACCTGCCGCAGGGGAAAACCGTCTGGCTCCATCGCCAGGTCAGGAGGCCCTATTGCGACATCACGCAGGCCACGGCGCAGGCGGCAATGCCCTCGGCCCGTCCGACGAAGCCCAGATAGTCGGTTGTGGTCGCCTTGATGCTGACGCGGACGGGAGGAATGGACAGCGCGGCGGCGGTCCGCTCCTTCATCTCCGGGATGAACGGCCCAAGCCGGGGTGTTTGCGCCAGCATTGTAGCATCAACATTCGACACACGCCAACCGGCCTCAGCCAGTATCACCCCCACACGCTCCAGCAGCAACAGGCTGGATATATCCTTGTACTGCGGGTCGGACGACGGGAAGTGCGTTCCCTTGTCGCCCAGATCCACCGCGCCCAGCAATGCGTCCAGCAACGCGTGAATCAGAACGTCGCCGTCGCTGTGGCCCGCCAGCCCCCGGTCGTGGGGAATATCCACCCCGCCCAGCGCCAGCCGCCGCCCAGGCACGAGGGGATGGGAGTCAAAGCCCATGCCAACGCGGAAGTCAAACGCAGTCATTGCTAAAAGGTTTTACGCCGAGAATCTATCACCGTCATTGATGATTGATCAGAGAAAATTGCGAAACTACTTTTCATCTACTGTCATAACCTCTTCAATACTTTTTAGCTTGGATGAGGTTCTTGGCGAATCTAATGAGAAAGGCCAAAAATATACCGGTCAATACAGAATAGAATGCGATTACCCCCAATAAGGTTAGCAGTAAAGAGTTTTCTTTAGCCAAGATGTATGAAGTACCGAGAAATCCGAAAATAGCAGTTGAGAAGCTGGCGAAAGCAGCCAGTCTGTTATTTTTCCAATCCCAAGTAGCAAAAACCACGGCGAAGAGAATGGATGCTGCCACCAACAGCAAGGCTGTGCCTTGACCTTTAAGTTGCGCAGTGCCCGAGGAGAGAGCAGGGAAAAACATCACTCCTAAACCTAACAAATCCAGCACCACCACCCAAACCCAGCCTGCCAGACGCTGCGGATCAATCACCCGCTCCTTGCTCTTGGTCAGGATAAAGAACAGCCCCTATCCTTTCCCAAGCGTCGCCCCAACTCCAAATCAACGCACAACTCGTTGCGATTACGGCAGGAGTTACCACAAATCCGAAAAATCGGGCCGCGTTTTGCCTGTGCAACTCTCTGAGGTTATCCAAGAGTCCTGGTATGAACAGGATGACAGGGACAGTCAGAACAGCTATCAGTACGGTAGGGATTATGAGAGCCAAAATTCGGGTAGCTTTGCGGTGCCTTTCTATCCAATCGTAGATCTTGCCCATAGCGCTGCTCCATTGTGTCCACATGGGCATTTTAGCCTGATCTAACCCGTTCCGCCATAGCTACTACCCTTATTCTCGCCTTACTCCCAAGACCGCTAAAGCGTCTGCCGCAGAAACGCCTCCGCAATAATCAAATCCCCGGCGGTGGTGACTTTGATATTCTCGCAGGCACCTTCGAACATCCGCACCGGATGCCCCAGGCTCTCCACCATAGCGGCGTCGTCGGTTACGTCATCCCGGCAACGGCGGTGGGCTTCCAGCAGCAGGTCGTAGCGGAAGACCTGGGGAGTCTGGGCGGCCCACAGACGGGCGCGCTCCGGGGTCTCCTCCACCAGCAGTTCCGGCGAAACGCGCTTGATGGTATCCTTGACTGGCGTTCCCGCCACCGCCGCGCCGTGTTCCCCAGCAGCCCGTATGCCCCGCTCCAGCATTGCGGCGTCTACGCAGGGGCGCGCCCCGTCGTGGACTATCACCAGCCCGCAGGGCGACAGCGCAACCAGCCCGTTGCGCACCGAGTCCTGCCGCCGCTCCCCCCCGGCGCGCACCTGCGTCACCTTGCGCCAGCCTCGCGACGCCGCCAGATCCCGCCCACACTCAACAGACTCCGCGGCCAGAACCAGCGCGATTTCGCCGATGCCCGGGTGCGCCTCGAAACGCTCCACGGTATACGCGATGAGCGGAACGCCCAGCATCGGGGCGAATGTCTTGTCAACGCCGCCCATCCGCGAGCTGCGCCCGGCGGCCACGATTACGGCGCCAACGCTGAACGGGGATTTTTCGCGGTTCACAGACATTGCCTTAACGCTAACCCTCTCCCGGTGGAAAATGGAAATCCGACAGGATCACTTCGGCTGGGCGAAGACGATGCGGCCAGCGTTGGTTTGCAGTACGCGGGTGACCTGCACTTCGCAACTGGAGTTGACGTAACGGCGCCCGCTTTCCACCACCACCATAGTGCCATCGTCCAGATAGGCGACGCCCTGGCCCGTTTCTTTACCTTCCTGCACGATGTCCACTCGCAGGTTCTCGCCGGGCAACACGATGGACTTGACAGCATTGGCAAGCTCGTTAACGTTCAGCACTTGCACGCCCTGGATTTCGGCGACGCGATTCAAGTTGTAGTCGGTCGTGAGGATGGACGACTTCATGCTGCGGGCCAGCTCCACCAACCGGGCGTCCACCTCCTCGCCGTTCTCCACGCCCACGTCCAGCACCCGCAGCGGCACTGTGGCGTCTTTGCGCAGGCGGCCCAGCACCTCCAGCCCGCGCCGTCCCCGGTTGCGCCGCAGCGAGTCGTTGGAATCTGCGATGTGGCGCAGTTCATCCAGCACGAAACGCGGCACCAGCAACGAACCGCCAATGAAACCGGTCAAAGTCAGGTCGGCGATGCGCCCGTCTATAATTGCCGAGGTGTCCACCAGTATCTCGCCGTTACGCGACTCCCGCGACGGCCTGGCGTCCGGCATCACTAGCCCGCCGGTCTGCTCTGCGTCGAGTCTTAGGGCGGAGTGTCTTTCGGAATCCAGGCCGGGCAGGATGGCGCGAATATCCCGCGCGCGCTGCACGCCCAGCCACAGCCCGGCCGCTCCAAAGGCCGCACTCACGCAGACAGGCACCACCCAGTCCATTATGCCGTCCAGAGTATAGAAGGGAATGGACACCAGCGCTGCCACAGCCAAACCAATCAGCAACCCAGCAACGCCGGCAAACAGTGTCGCGCCAGACATATCGGATACTTTGCGCGCCAGGATGATGCAGAAGTGAGCGAAGAGACTGCCGATGGCAAGGCCAGCCGCAGCGAACACCAGTCCCCAAGGCAGGAACCGTTCTTGCAGGGAAGACAAATCTGAAATAATGCTAATCCACCAACCGAACGCGCCACCGCCCACCACGCCCAAGACTCTGAGCGTCCAAAGGCCCAGCAAAACTAACTTACTCTCCAATTTGACGAATTTCGACGCCTCTGTTATGAGTTTTGAGTAAAATTATGCTCCGCAGGGTAACACAAAACCGCCATTGCGGGGTAGTTCAAGTACCTCGGAGGCAGCTTCGCAATTCAGGTGATTCAGTTCCCGGCCTTCCCATAAAACCCGGAATACAGGAATCTCTTATATCTAAAAATTCCGTCCACTCTGTTTATCCGTATGCTTGTCTACCCTGTTTGCACACATGTACCCATCCACCTTGTTTGTCCATATAAAGGCGCCTGAAAGGGAGGCTCCCTATTTCGGAGCATATCAACAGACGTTGGCGTTTTCCTGAAAACCACGCTTACGCTTTCAGGGCGTAGAGCGCGACGGCAACGGAGGTTGCCAGGTTCAGGCTGGACACCCCCGGAATCATAGGGATAGACAGACGGCGTTGGGCGCGGGCCAGCAGTTCCCGGCTGGCGCCGTGCCGCTCCGTTCCGAAGGCCAGAATGGCGCCGTCCGGAACGTCGCCCCACGGCATCGGCTCACCCTGCGGGTCTATAGCAATGATCGGGCGCGGACCGTCCGGTATCCCGTCAGCGCGGGCCACGGGTAGGGCGAACTGCAATCCGGCGGCGGAAACTATGGCCGCCGGGCGCCACGGGTCCTGTTGTCCGGTGACCAGCAGTCCCGCCGCTCCAGCCGCCGCCGCCACCCGCACCGCTGCCCCGACGTTGAACGGATTGCGCGGGTTCTCCAGCAATGCCACCAGCCCGACTGCCGGGCCCTCCAGAACAGCGGCGGCAGACACAGCCGGACGCCGGGCGATGGTGATGATGCCAGTGTCGGGCGGCACGGGCGAGAGCTGATGAAAGTCGCTGTCCGAAACCTGCACCAACTCCGCGGTCAGCCTGGGGTTTATGTCAGGCGCAACCTCTGCGGCCAGACGCAGGGCGGCTTCCACGTCGGGGCTGACCATCTCCAGCGTTTCCGCCCCGAAGCGCAGCGCGTGCTTCACGGCATGGATCCCGTCCATCACCGCCAGCGACGTATCCCGCCGCGCCTGCCGGAAGCGGTTAATCAATGCGTGATCAGCCATTGGGAATTGAGCCAAGAGAGGCAGGATTTGTTATTTTCATGTCTCTATAATAAATTCTTGGCTGGCTTGGCGCACTCAGCGCCTAATAGTATTTCCGGGAGTTGTTATGGTTGAGCAAGCACAACGCATCCCGCCGCCTTCGCCGGGGGCGGGTGAGTACCTGGAGCAGGCAATGGCTTGGTCGGACACAGTGCGGGCCAAGTCGCGGTGCGCGCTGAACTTGGCTTATGGGAACAGCGAGCGGCAGAAGCTAGACGTTTATATGCCCGACGCAGCCCCAACAGCGCCGGCGCCGGTGCTGCTCTTCTTTCACGGCGGCTACTGGGTCATCGGACACAAGGACCTGCTGGGCTTTATGGCCCCGGCCATCACCCCGGCCCCGGCGTTGCTGGTTTCTGTGGGCTACCGGCTGGCTCCCGGAGCCAAGTATCCGCAACAGGTGGACGACTGCCGCGCCGCCCTGCGCTGGGTCTGCGACCACATCGCGGACTACGGCGGCGACCCAGGACGCATCTATGTTGGCGGCCACTCGGCCGGCGGGCATCTGGCGGCCTTGATAACGCTACAGCGGGAGCGGCTGTCCAGTTTCGAACTGTCACCAGACATCATCAAGGGCTGCTTCCCAGTCAGCGGTGTCTTCGACGTCACCGAAACGCCGTCCGACCGGCGCGAGGCGTTCCTAGAGTCCGACGGCGACGCCCGTGAGGCCAGCCCGCTCCACAACACCGAGGGTAACGCCACGCCCTTTCTGCTGGAGATAGGCAGCGACGATTTCGACAACCTGCGCGCCCAGCACCCCCGGATGCTGCAAGCCCTGCGCTCCCAGCCGGGCTATGCGGAGGAAATGGTGCGGCCGGGGCATAACCACTTCCAGATCAGCCTAGACCACGCTGACCCGGACAGCCCCTGGGCACGCCGGGTGCGAGAATGGATGACAGGATAGAGCGAGCGGCCATACTGTTCCCTTTCCCTGCTGAGGGGACTAGGACAGGGACGTTCCCCTCTCCACCGGGTGGGCGGCAGCCGCGCTACGGAGCAGCTCAGCAATGAGTTCCCGGGGGGTGAGGCGGATAATCGCCATAATCATCAGCAGAGTGAAGGCCAGATCATCGGCCATAAACCCCGGTATCAGGTCGAGAGGGCTAATCCAGTAGGCCAAAGCCAGCAACGGCAGGACGCGGACGTACCAAGGCAGCCGCGGCTCAAAGGCCAGCAAACGCAGGAAGGTCAGCTTGGCCCGCAACCGCAACCGGAGGAACTCGCCGTAGGGTTCGCGCCCTCGCAACCAAATCACCAAGGCACAGCATATCAGCGCTGACAGCACCAGCCCGGCGGCTCCCAGAATCAACCAAAACTTCCAATCCAATCCCAAAAAAATTGCGAAGTCCCCTTCCTGCTTCCGTCATTCCTGCTTTCGTGAGGATTTATGGCGCTCTGACCGCGGGCAGTTTTTGTACGGAGCAAGTGGATTTTAGTTTTCGCGGGAATAACCGGGCTTTTGCAATCCCTTCAATCCCGACTCCCTATCCGCCTTCCTTATAGCATACACTAAAAATAGCATACACTAAAATTGGGAGACCGATATTCTACAAAAGAGGACGGTTATGGGAATTTACCGGGTGTACGCCACCAGCGACGGGGAAAGCCATATAGAGGAGCTAAATCTGGTCGAGTATCCTGAGCTTCATTCCATGCTGAACGTGGGCGAAGTGAAGGTGCAGTGGTGGACGGAGCCGCGCGTGATGGACTTCCATCCGCTGCCCGACCGCCGTTTCATCATCCACCTGACCGGCGAGACCGAAATCGCCGTAAGCGATGGCGGGAGCCGCGTGTTCCGCCCCGGCGACTGTCGGCTGATGGAGGACACCTCCGGCAAGGGCCACAGCCACGTGGACCGCGGCCCAAACTCGGCGGCCTACGTGTTCCTGCGGGATTAGACCCTGCGCCGCGCGGGGTTAGACAACGTTCTCAGATGCGCTACGTCTCAGATGCGCTAATGGAAGCGGTTACCGGGAGCAGACCAGCGCAGGCGCGCTCCAACATTCACAAACCCGGCCCGCTCATAGAAACCTGTCTGGCGGTCGCCGTTGCGGGGCGTGCCCAGTTCCACCACCTGACAGCCGCTTGCAACGGCGCGCGCCAGCGCAAAATCAATGACGGCCCTTCCCGCGCCCGAGCTGCGCGATTCGGGTTCAACGTACATTTCCTGGAGAATGGCGTACCGGCCCACCGTGCGAATGGCCTGTACGAAGGACGCCGTACAGACCGCCTTGGCGACGCCTTCCTCTTCTGCAATAACCACGAACCCAGCGTCTCCGCCTGACGCCAGTTCGTCAAAGACCGGACTTGCCGCTTCGGAAGGACGGGGAGCTCCGCCGAGTTCGGTTAGCAGGCAGTTGATCAGCCGCAGCGTTTCATTCCGGTCTGCCGGGGTAGCGAGCCTAACGTTCAGCACAACGGAAACTCCCAAGCCACAAGGCCGCAGAGCCAAGGCTGCATTATACTCTTGCCTTGCAAACTAGCGGCCAGAAAGAAAATTGCAAAACGATGTAGCTGTTCCATTGCTGCCCCGCGTTTCCACAGAAATGGCAACCCGCACTCCTGCTTTCGCAGGAATGCAGAACCGGCGCAGCAGATTTCCGCACAAGCGGAGTTTCACAATTTTCTCAGACGGCGCAGGGCGTGTAGGGCGCAGGGCGTGTAGAATGTCAGGGATGCTCGGAATAGCAACAATACTGCTGGTCTTACTCGCTGCGCTGGCGGCCGGATGCGACAGCCCCCCGGCATCGCAACTCCCAACGCCTGCGCCCCTATCCGCCCCGGCCGCGCCGCGCCTGGAGACACTGCGGCTGGAGCCGGCGCTGGGAGGCGTAGATGGATTTCTGGATTCTCCCACCAATTTCGTTCAGGCAACGGACGGCCGGGTTTTCGTGACAGAGCAGGAAGGGCGCATCTTTGAGTTAGATGAGGCTGCGCCACAGCAGGAGCATATCTTCTATCGAGAGTTCCTCGACATCCGCGACCGGGTAAGCAACAGAGGCTGGGAAGAAGGGCTGCTCGGGCTGGCCCTCGACCCGGTGGAGCGTCAGCATATCTACGTTTATTACTCGGCGGCCAACCCGCGCCGGTCGGTGGTGTCCCGGTTCTCCGGCTCCGTTTCACGCGCCGCCCCGGACAGCGAACTGGTTATCCTTGAGGTTGAACAGCCTTACGCCAACCACAACGGCGGACAGCTCGCCTTCGGGCCGGACGGATATCTGTACATCGGCCTCGGCGACGGCGGTTCGGCGGGCGACCCGCAGGGTAACGGACAGGACGCCTCGACGTTGCTGGGCGCCATCCTGCGCATAGACGTTTCCGAGGCCACGCCGGAGCGTCCCTATACCATCCCGCCAGACAACCCCTTCGCCAACGATTCCGGGAGCGGCGTCGGGCGGCCCGAGATCTGGGCCTACGGCCTGCGCAACCCATGGCGCTTCTCCTTCGACCGCGACACCGGCGAGCTGTGGGCCGGAGACGTCGGTCAGAACCGCTGGGAGGAAATAGACCTGATTGAGCGTGGCGGCAACTACGGCTGGAATGTGCTGGAGGGCGCTCACTGTTTCGTCCCCCGCGAAGACTGTCGGCGCGAGGATATGATTCCGCCCGTTTGGGAGTATCCGCTGGAGGACGACGCCTGCTCGGTCATCGGCGGTTACTCGTATCGCGGCGCGGCCATCCCCTGGCTGACCGGCGTCTATGTCTACGGCGACTTCTGCACCGGCCAGGTCTTCGGCCTGCGCCGTGATGGTGCTGGCTTCACAAGCCATCTGCTCACCGACACCGGCCTGCGGATTGCGTCCTTCGGGCAGGACAATGGCGGCGAGCTGTACCTGCTGTCCCAGAGCGGGGGCATCTTCCGGCTGGCAGCCGGGCCGTAGGGGGCGCGTTACCCGCCCCTATAACGCCGCGTGGCAATGGATACCGGCGAGAGCGGAATAGCGGGCGGGGCTGGAATGGAGGGCGGCTTCGCCTTTACGCCGACAGGTGCTTGCCGTAAAACTCCAAGACACGGTGCCACATATCCTGAGCCGGGGCGGCGCGGTAGCTGGGGCGATAGTCGGCGAAGAAGGCGTGACCGGCGTTGTCATACATTACCCACTCGTAGGTCTTGCCGTGCTTGTCCAGCTCTGCCTTGAGCCGCTCGGCCTGCTCCGCCGTCGGGTTCTGGTCTTCGACGCCGAACAGCGCCAGCAGGGGGCAGGAGAGGTCGGGAACCATATCTATTGGATTAACCGGGCGCAAGTCCGTAATTTCTTGGTCGGCGATGTGGCCGCCCGCGGAGTCCACGGCGGCGTCTATGTTGCTGCTCTGGCAAGCCATCATCAGCGTGTAGCGTCCACCGGAGCAGAAGCCGATAATGCCCACTTTGCCGTTGCTATGGGCCTGCGACTTCAGGAACAGGGCCGCTCCCTCCAGGTCATTCATGGCCCGCGCGTCGGGACTGGCGAAGAGGGTTGCCAACACGTTCTCCGGCTCCGGCATCCCTTCCCGCGTGTAGAGGTCGGGGGCGATGGACAGGTAGCCCCGGCCCGCAAAGCGCACCGCAATGTCTTTGTGATGCTCCATCAGCCCCATCCCTTCCATAGTAACGATGACGCCGGGGTAATTGCCGGGCTCGGCTGGCCGGCTGTAAAAGGCGTTCATCGCGGTTCCGTCGCGGCTGGCGTACTGAATTGTGCCGGATTCAAGCTGTTGCCCTGCCAATACCATCATTCCACCTCCGGTTAACGATTTTTTCGCGGCCTTCAAGTTCGGCGAACCGCTGCTGGAAACTGCTCGGATACCGTTTTAGCCGTTATTGCTGCGTCGAGAACGCCGGCGATAGGGGCGGGAAGGCGCCGGCGTAACAGGAGCGCCAACCAAGATCCGGCCGATTTCTTCACCTGAGAGAGCTATACTGCGTTCCTCTAGCGCTTTACTAATTTCCTGCCCAATCCGCTCGCGTTCCTGCTTGCGGCCTTCCTGTCGGCCCCTTTCCATAGCTTTCTTCTCAACTGCTTCTTTCGCGGCGAACCACATTTTCAGCTCCTGAAATGCAGATAACGCTCAGGAACGCGGCTCGGATTCGCCTTTTATAATACGAACAATTTCTTCCGGCGTAAGAGAGCCGCCGCGCTCTTTCAATTCCTCGACAGCCTGCCCAATCCGCTCGCGTTCCTGCTTGCGGCCTTCCTGTCGGCCCCTTTCCATAGCTTTCTTCTCAACTGCTTCTCTCGCGGCGAACCACATTCTCAACCCCTGAAATGCTGATAACGCTCAGGAACGCGGCTCGGATTCGCCTTTTATAATACGAACAATTTCTTCCGGCGTAAGAGAGCCGCCGCGCTCCTTCAATTCCTCGACAGCCTGCCCAATCCGCTTGCGTTCCGCTTGGCGGCCTTCTTGAAGACCTGCCTGCCGGCCCCTTTCCATAGCTTTCTTCTCAACTGCTTCTTTCGCGGCGAACCACATTTTCAACCCCCCGTAAAAGCTAAGCGTCGTAGGGAACAGCAACAGCGTCCCTAATACTATCACTCCCGCGTTCTTGTCCGACAAGTCTTTAAGTAATCCCAGGAAAGGCCCTATTGCCCAAGTGTCAGCGCAGGAGTGGCAACTGTTTATCAACACCGCCAGCAACATACTGCCGCTGACTGAAAGCGACCCGTCGACCAGCCCCCAGATACGGTCACTAGCTTGCCTCATTGTATCACCCCTGCGCCAGCAGCCGACTCTACCAGAAAGCGGTCACCGCACGCTCGCATACATAGCGTTCATTTCGCCTCTTTTCAGGCAAGCCTCCGCCAACCTTGACACGCCATATCTCGCGTGTTTTGCTTTGGCTGTGAACCGGAATCCGCATTGCACTTGTTGTATCGCACTTGTTGTCGCATCACACTTGTTAAGGAGGCGTAATCATGACGGAAAAGCTGGTTGGAGTAGCGGTTGGCGGCGCGGGAATCCGCGAGATTCAGGCAATGATTCTGCGGGCGGAGGAGCTGGGCATCCACGCCGCCTGGATGACCACCGGCGGGGCGCGGCCCGACAGCATAACGGCCTTTGCCGCCACCGCCGGGCAGACCGAAAGCATCAAGCTGGGAACGTCCATCGTCCCCACCTACCCACGCCACCCGCTGGTGATGGCCCAGCAGTCCCAGATTGTGGCCCAACTCGCCCCAGGCCGCTTCCGGCTGGGCGTCGGCCCCAGCCACCGGCCCACCATCGAGGCTATGGGCATCGAATTCGACGCGCCCCTGGCCCATCTGCGGGAATACCTGCAAATCCTCAAGGCCATCCTGCAAGGCGGGCGGGTGGACTTCGACGGCGAGCATTACACTGCCCACGACAGCATCGCCGAGCCTCTGGACATCGAAATAATGGCCTCCGCGCTGCGCAAGGGTTCCTTCGAGCTGTGCGGAGAGGAATCCGACGGTGCTATAAGCTGGATCTGCCCCGGGCAGTACCTGCGCGACGTCGCCCTGCCCGCGATGCAGGCCGGGGCGCAGCGGGCCGGACGTGAAACCCCGCCGCTCATCGCCCACGCCCCGGTCTGCGTCCACGACAACGCCGACGAAGCCCGCGCCGCCGTCCGCCAACAGGTGATGAACCCCCGCCTGCCCTACTACCAGCGGATGCTGGTCGCCGCCGGCTACCCCGAGGCCACCGAGGGCGTCTGGAGCGACGGCATGATTGACGGCGCGGTCATCTGGGGCGACGAGGAGAAGTGCGCCGAGGGCGTTCAACGGCTGTTCGACCTGGGCGCCACCGAGGTGCTGGCCTCGCCCATCGCCGCAGGCAGCGACCCGTCCGCGTCGGTAGACCGCACCATGCGGCTGCTGGGGCAGGCCGCCGCCGCCGCCAATTAAAGGCAACGTTCAGCCGCCAACGCGACGGCTGGGGCGCACGGCTCTGTGCGCCCCAGCGCCCTTGCCGTTGCAGGTTCAGGGCGTGGAAGAAGGGCGGCGCATTAGGCAATGCGCGTTCCCGTAAAAGCCCCCGGCCAAGTTATCTGGCAACGGGTGAGTGATAACCCCCCGGAGACCTGCCTTACTGGGCCACTGCCCATTATCGAGCTGCCTTGCCACGTGAGTAAGCTGGCCGACAAAGGCATATAGGGCAATTTTTTCGTAGCCGGGATATTTGGCGTCGTCATGACAGACCGAATAACCTTCATTGACGAACAATTGCATCACCGTTTCAATCCAATTACTACTGGGGAGAGACGGCGGCCAGTAACCATCGGGGTCATAACAGTCCCATTTCTAGAAAGAAATTTCTAAAGCCCAAGCAATGCAGTTGTATTCATCGGATGCTTCTCCGGTTATTTCATAACCGGAGGCCGACAGGTATGGAAAAAGCTCTTCCAATTCCCCAGGCATCTTCTTACCACCGATACCCCTGTTCCTGAGCCCAGTCCAGCCATGCCTTTTTCGCAGCGCCCGGCTTGCCCCACGTCTCCTCGCCGACGGGGTTCGCGCCGGTCAGAATTTCAAGAGCGTGACGCCAATCGCTGCCACCGGTCTCCATCTCACGAAAGATAAGAGGCAAAACGATATCGCCCATATCGATGATTTTACGGTAGGCCCAATGGGCGGCCCTCTGGTCGCTGAAAGACAAAAAGCTGGCTTCCTTGCGCCACGCCTCGGCCAGCCTGTTGAACCTAGCTTCCAGTTCCGTGATTTCGGTCGTTTTCCGTTGCATCTTCTATCCGCTCCGTTGCAGGTTCAGGGCCAGCAGCCGCTCCAGGATGTCAGCGTCGTCCAGGTCGGCGGGCCAGCCGTAGGCCGCCGCCACCGCCGCGTCCAGCGCGTTATGCGCATTGTCCAGCCAGGCAGGGCGCCGGTTGTACAGCCCGGTCAGCGTCCGCGCCGGCTCCCCTTTCCGCCAGATTTCCCGCAGCTCGTTCAGCGCAGACGCCGCCGCAGCAATGGCGGCTCGCTGCGCATCGTCGGGTTCCGGGAACGGGAATGCCTGAAAGCAAGTGGTCGGGGTATATCGTATCCCGCTTGCCGCTTCCCGTAATTGCGTGCCTAAAGCCAACACCCAAGTCTGGTGTATATGGCTGCTCAACACCCCGAAGAAGTAGTCATCATCGCGGGCGAATACGATGATGGTGTTTTCTGGCAACACGTCACCGTCAATGTAGGCAAATATCCGGTGCCGGGATACCATGCTGGTTCCGATGTATCTAGGCAAGCCCGCCAATGCCCGGCGCATCGCGCCGCGCGGAACGCCAAGCCGCCACCAGTTGCCTCTAATTCTGGAATCTCTATGATTGTCCCTTTCCGGTTTGACATTAGCCCGCAGATGCTCAAAAGGGGCCTCATACAAGGCAGCTTCTGTTTCCGGCATATCTAGGCCGAAGTCAATTATCCACATATCACGGGGAACTTGGTTAATGTCCCGGCCAATTATCCAGCGCTTGACAACGTCGCTGTTGGGCTTGCCGTGCGGGTTTCCTTGGCGCAGCATTTCCGCAGCCAATTCTCCGGTTATCTCGAAAGGGCCTATCTGGGTAATACCCATAAAACTGATGTTGGCGTTTTCGGTCAGCGTCTTGGCTTGGGTTACGTCGGCCCCGGTGGTCAAGTCGGAGTTGATTTCGGAAACGCTTCTGCCGTTCAGTAATCGCCCGGTTTCGCTGCCGTCGTCAAAGCAGACGATGGATATATGCACATTCGCGCCGTCCAGCACCCAGTCCTTGTCGGAGATGGCGGCGAAGATGTCCCCGGTTTCCTTGATGCGGGTCAGAGCCGGGCGACTAGACGGAAACCGGATGGCCTGCGTCGCCAGCAGCCCGGCGCGGCGTGAATGGCCGCTCTCGATCTGGGAGCGGGCCTTCTCGAACCAGTAGCAGCAATAGTCGCTGGAGTTGGGTATGCGGTCGCCAAAAAGCTGATAGACCGTGTTGACGTACTCATCGCCCAACTGCTCGCGGAAGGGGAAATGCCCCAGAAACGGCGGGTTGCCGACGATGAACTCCGCCTCGGGCCACTCGGTTTCCCTCGGATTCCCGGTATCCCCGTCGGCCAGGATGGAGTCGGTCTGGCGGATGGAGTTGCTCATCGGCGCGAGAATGGGCGAGTGCCGGTATCGTATGCCGTTGCTGAGGTGCCACTGGATGTAGCCAATCCACAGGGCGGTGCGGGCCAGTTCGGCGGCGTAGGGGTTGATTTCCAGCCCCAGCATCTGGTTGGGCCTGACCGCCGGATACATCTCGCGCCACCCTTGGACGTCATTGAAGTCAATAACCTCTTTTTCCAAATCCAGCAGGGAGCGCAGAGCAACGTAGAGGAAGTTGCCGCTGCCGCAGGCCGGATCAAGCACAGTCACCGAGGCCAGCCGCATCTGAAACGCCTCCAGCCTTGCGCGGGCCGCTTCGTCTCCGCCCGATGCCTGGCCGCCGGCTATCAGGCCGTCCGCTTCCTGCCGCGCCGTTTCCCACTCGCGGCGCAGCGGCTCCATCACCACCGGCTCCACCACCAGTTCGATGTCGGCGGGATCGGTGTAGTGGGCGCCAAGCTGGGAGCGCTTGGAAGCGTCCAGTGCGCGCTCGAACAGAGTGCCAAAGATGGACGGCTCGATGTTGCGCCAGTTCTGCCTTACGGCCTCATCCAACAACAACAGGGCGCTGCTGCTGAATTGAACCGTTTGCGCCGCGTTGAACAAGTCGCCGTTGAAATAGCCAACATTGAAAGGGCCGAACCGTCCCCCGCCGGCCATCTGTCCGAACAGCTCGCGTATGGCTTCATCGAATCTCGCCGGGTTGTTATTCTGTTGCCGCACGATTTGGCTGAACAACTCGTTGCGCAACAAGCCGGCATCCTCGGCGAAAAGACAGAACACGATTTGATTGAGATACCGGGCCAGCGCCTCCGGGTCGGCGTCGCTCTCTTCCATTTCGCCAACGATTTTATGGAACAGGTTGGCGGTTTCCCCGGTCACCCTGGCCACCGTCCGGTTAGGGCGGAAATCAGACGGGGCATGAAAGACGCGCCTCAGTTTGTCCAGGTTTTCCGGATCGCCCAGCCCGGCCACCGGGATTTCGTGGCGCACCGTCTCCATTCCGGGGAAGTTGGTCTGTATGCGGATGGTGCGGAAAGACGAAACCACCAGCAGCGGCGGCGTCTTCAAATGCACTTGGTAACGCAGCAGTTGGTTCAGGCCGTAGTCCAGTTCGGAATCGTTGCCCTTGAACTCCCAGCCGAAATGCTCCTCGAAATAGGCGTCGGCAAACCCGCCGGGAACCCACTTCTCAAAGGTGAAAACATCGGGGTTCCCGAAATCCGCCGGCGTGGGATGTCCCGCCAACTCGCACAAATCGTTGAAGAACGACTGCGCCCCCTGCCGCTCGCCAAAGGCGGTATTTCGCCACCGCTGTATGAACTGTTGCGGCTCCATGCCCCCGCTCCCTGTTTTACTCTAGTCCTCAAATAAAGTTTACCCCAGAAAGCAGGGGTTTCCTCCACTCTCTCTCAAAACCCCTTACGCCTCAAAATCCAGTAAAATTCGGTCTATCCTGTACATCCATATAAATAAACCGCTGGCAAGGCAGCGTTCCCTTGCGCTGCGGCCATTTGCCAATCCTGCGGCCTGCTCATAATATGAGCGCAACGCGCAAAGGCCAACCCAAAGCCCAAGGAGAGGAAGGGATGAAATACGACGTCATCATAGTCGGCGGCGGGTCGGCGGGATGCGCCCTCGCGGCCCGGCTGTCGGAAGACCCCAACCGCTCGGTGTTGTTGCTGGAAGCCGGGCCGGACTACCCCGACTTCGATCTGCTGCCTGACGAAATCAAGTACGGCTACAACAACGGCGCGTCGGAGATTGACTCGCCCTTCAACTGGGCCTACCAGGCCACCGGCAGCGCCCGCCAGTCGCAGCCTATGAACATCGCGCGGGGCAAGGTCATCGGCGGCTCCGGTTCGGTCAACGGCCAAGTGTTCCTGCGCGGCCTGCCCGAGGACTACGATTCGTGGGCCGAGCAGGGCAACACCGAGTGGAGCTATGTCAACGTCCTCCCCTTCTTCCGCAAGCTGGAAACCGACCTGGACGTGCGCGACGACTTTCACGGCTCCGACGGGCCGGTTCCGGTGCGCCGGGTGCCGCGCGGCGAGTGGCTCCCCGTCTACGAAGCCTTTCACCAGTCCACGCTGGACGCCGGCTTTCCCTATGACCCGGATATGAACCACCCGGAGACCACCGGAACCGGGGCGGTGCCGATGAACAACCCCGGCAACATCCGAATGAGCGCGGCGTTGGCCTACCTGAACCCGGCGCGGCGCCGCCTCAACCTCACCGTGCGCGGCGGCGTGACCGCGCGGCGGGTGCTGTTCGCTTCCCCGTCATCTCCCCATCCGGAGGCGAATAATCAGGGGGAACCCCGCGCCGTGGGCGTCGAAGTGGAGAGCGGAGGCGAGGTCTTTACTGTTGAAGGCGAGGAGATAGTCCTGTGCGCCGGGGGGCTTGCCTCGCCGCAACTGCTGCTGCTGTCGGGCGTCGGCCCGGCGGAACCCCTGCGGGAGATGGGCGTCCCGGTAGTGTTGGACTCGCCCGGCGTGGGCAAGAACCTGCGGGACCACCCCATGGCCTTGATCGACCTGGAGCCGCGCGAGGGCGTGGCGCTGTCGGAGGATGTGCCCCGCATTCAGACCGGCCTGCGCTACACCGCCGAGGGTTCAAACCTGCGCAACGATATGCAGATAACGCTCACCTCTTATAGCGGCGAAGGCGGGGGCGACCCCATCGCCGGCGCCGGACGCAGCCGCAACGGGCGCACCCTGCACTTCACCGTTATACTAGAGCTGGCAGAGAGCGCAGGAGAGCTGACCCTGGCCTCCACCGACCCGGCTGCCGGGCCGCGCATAGACTACCGTTACCTGGAGGACGAGGCGGATATGCGCCGGATGCGGGAGGCTGTCCGACTCTGCGCCCGTCTGCTGGAACACGGCCGGTTCCGCCCGCTGGTCAGTGCCCTGGTGTCTCCGGCCCAAGCCGACTTGGACTCCGACGAAACACTGGACGCCTGGCTGCACGAAAACATCGGCACCACCTTCCACACCTGCGGCTCCTGCAAAATGGGCCCGGCCAGCGACCCCATGGCCGTGGTGGACCAGTATTGCCGGGTGCGCGGCATCCGGGGCCTGCGTGTGGTGGACCTGTCCGTCGCCCCCAACGTGGTGCGCGCCAACACCAACGCCACGGCGATTATGATTGCGGAACGGGCGGCCGGGTGGTTCTGAGCAGGCGGCGGGCTATACTGGCCTGCGGGTTATCTGGACTAAAGGGACGGCGACAATTGCCCGGCCCGATGGTGGCGGAGCACCGGAACCGTTCCCAAGGAGGTGTGGATTTTAAGCTACGACACGTCCCAAGCGGCTCGACTCATATCGTGGTCAAACAGGCAGGCCAACATAAAGCCGCTCACCGAAGCGGAACTGATAAAGTGGGTTGACTCAGGGGGCGCCCTGCTGGATTGGGCCGATACTTGGGAAGAGGACGGGAAAATAGAGAAGTGCCTTGATTTCCCATCCCTTATCTCCCTGCGGCTGATTTGCCTCCTGCATTCTTGCGGAGTGTCGTTAACAGTATCCAAAATCTAGCCGACGACTACTGCATAGCCAGAGAACGAGTAGAGAAAGCTCTGGAATGGGAAAGGCGGCTTGCAAACGCCGGAATCTGAATTGTTCCTGTTGGCGGATCAATGCCCAGGGGCCCGCATAGCGCGCCGTACGCATATCCGGGAGTCGAATTACAACAGTACAAATTACAACAGTACAATATGAGTGGCCCGGACAAGATTTGAGAACCAATGCGCCCTCGGACGAGGAGATTATCCGGCATTGGGGAGAAAAAGCCGGCCGTCGCGCTTTATGGATTACTCAGGACTGGGACGCATTTTCCAGATACGGAGAAACACTTCACGCCAGCCTGATTTCGGTCTTAGGGCTTCACAAGCCCAAGAACAGCAGCCCCTTCTCAGCAGATAAGTCCCGGATAGTTCAGTTGGTAATAGAGACTGTGTACAATCTGGTCATAGATAGCAACGCTCTTGTCTATCTCCGAGCGAGACTCGCCCCCACACAATCGGTATCAGCCGTTTCCCGAACGGCTCCGGGGCAGTGCGCTGGACAGGCCGCCCGAGTGGCAGCGTGTCCCTCTGAATTGACCGTCAGCGATTCACTCAACAAATCCGACTATCAAGGAAGTGATATGGGCATACTCAACGACGATATGAAGCGGGTGGTGCGGCAGCAGCGGATGGGGTTCATCGCCACTGTCTGCCCCGACGGGACTCCCAATCTCTCGCCCAAGGGGACGACGGCGGTGTGGGACGACGATCATTTGGTCTTCGCAGACCTGGCCTCGCCAACTACGATGACTAACCTGCGCCACAACCCGGCGCTGGAGCTGAACGTGGTGGACGTCTTCGCCCGCAAGGGTTACCGCTTCAAGGGAACGGTGAGCATCGCCGGAAAGGGCGAGGAGCTGTTCGACGAGATTCGCAACGCCTTCGAGACCGGCAGCCGGGGCATACAGCAGGTACAGATTCCGGCCCGAGCCTACGTTATGCTGAAGGTGGAGCGTGCGCTGCCGGTGGTCTCTCCGGCCTACGCGCCGGGCAAGACGGAGCGCGCCACCCGCGAGGAATGGGCCCAGCATTGGGCCAGCGTCCATCAGAGCCGCATGGCCGACCTGCAAGCGGAAGCATAATGCGGTGGCAGCGAGACTGCCGGGGCAGGGAAGGCAGCCCTTTGACCGACTCAGGCGAAGAGGGAATGCGGGGCGGCTCGCTTTGCCATTTCAGTCTCTCTGTAATATAGTAGAAGGGTAACATAATGGAAAGCGGCCCGGCCGCCGCGAGCGGGTGTAACTCAGTGGTAGAGTGCTTGCTTCCCAAGCAAGACGTCGAGGGTTCGAATCCCTTCGCCCGCTCCAGCCTTTCTTCTTTCTTTTTCTGCGCTCTCGCCATCGCTCGTATTGACGCTTCAATCCGCGGCGGTGGCGTTGCCGGTTGATTGGCCCTGTGGTAAATTACCGGCAACATCCAACCCGGCAATATCCGATATTGATACTAAGACAGGGAGTTTTGCATGGCTTACGTTACCCCCCGCGAAGGTGAAGGCCCTGAGAGCCTGGTCAACCGCTTTCGCGCATCGGTGCAGCACTCCGGAATCCTGCGGGAGTTGAAAGACCGCCGTTTCTTCCGCTCCAAGGCGCAGAAGGAGCGCTTGGCCGCCCAGCGCGCCGCCCGCCGGCGCCGACGCCAGAACCGCCGCAACCGCTAGATCGCCTGGGCGGGCAGAACCGGCACCGTTGGCCCATGCGAGGGCTAGACTGCTGGTTGCTTTTGCCTGCACCGGCGTAGTCTCGTCTCGTCTGCCTTTGTGCGTTTTCAGCGCGCGCTGGCAAGGCCGGCACCGTTGCCCTTGGCCCGTCATTACTGCGAAAGCGGAAATCCGCAGGCCCTTGCCGCGGCGAGCCGGATCTAGCCGGGATCCCCTGATTCCTGCGAAAGCGAGAATGACGGGGGAATGAAAAGCCCTGATGCTGAGAATACCGGCCCTTGCCGCTGCTAAAAGCATTTGTTACCATTGAATAAGCGGGGAGGGATCGCATAGAGGCCTAGTGCGGGCGCCTGCTAAGCGCTTAACCCGTTAAAAGCGGGTTCATGGGTTCGAATCCCATTCCCTCCGCCAGAAAACGCCCGTTTGTTCGCTGACCCGTTTGTTGGCTGAAACGAAGCAGTCCATAGCTGATTCAGCTATGGACTGCTTCGTCTTGTGTCGCGCGGCGCGCTGATGAACTCTGTATGCTCCACACAAAGTAGCACGCTGTGCCGGGGGATTAGCTGGCGAACGCGCCGTCAATTTGCCGCTTTCTCCCACCAATCCACGCAAAGTAAGCACGCTGTGCCGGGAGATAAGGGTATGCCGGCTACCAAGGCAAACGCTCTGACGCTCGAAGGCGATAATTCCGGCGCGAGCCTTTTCATCCAGCGGCTTGCCCCACTACCCAAGAATCTCGCCGCGAAGCTGGCGGCGTGGCCGCCGATTCCCGCCTTGGCAGGATGTCATGCTCTCACCCCAAGCGGCCAAACTTCCGGTATCTTCAAGCTGACATATCGGCGTTTTTGACACTGCCAGCGCAGGTTGGAGATACTCAACCGCCAGTGCCTTCGACAGGACGGGCTGCTCCGGCGCTCAGATTGAGGCTCTCGAATGACCGGAGCAGTCAGGGGATGGACGCAGGGCCAGCCCTTTCCTGCGCCTTATTTCCAGAGGTCAGCCGCAATCGAGATGGCGTTCAGCGCAGCCGGATAGCCCGCATACCCTCCCGTCTGTATCAGCACCTCCACAACCTCCTCTCTGGAAAGGCCGACCCGTGCCCCGGCCTGCAGAAAGTTGCGAAGCTGCGAATCGGCCCGCAGCGCTGTCAGGGCTGCGGTAGAGCAAACTACTCTGTCTTTCAGATCCAGCCCTGGGCGGAAGAAGATTTCCCCAAAGCCGAACTGGAGAGTCAGCGTTCGCAGGTCCGGCGCCAGGTCGGTCAAAGCGTTTACGTAACCACCCTGGTCCTGGGCACCCATAAGCTGTTCTCTGAGGGCGCGGCCCCGGGTTTCCATCTCTTCGAGGCTAACCTCCGGCGGCTCCGTCTGCGGCGGCTCAATGCCCCTCTCGCGGAAGGCTTCATGCGCCAGTTCCAGCGAGTTGACTGCCGACGGAAACCCGGCGTAGAGCGAGCAATGAATAGGCACTTCTTGAATTTCCTCCGGCTCCAAACCCATGTTCAACGCGCTGTGGACGTAGGTCTGAAACTGAGAGAGCCGCTGAAGCGCAGACAGTACGGAAAGGGTCGCCAGCATCCGGTAGCGAATATCCAGGCCGGGACGGGCCCACACTGAGCCGAAGATGGACTCGCCAGTAAAATTTCTGAGGCCGGGGACGCTGGCCACTGCCCTGGGCCGCTCTCGGGCCGGGAGCGTGCCGTGCTGCAGGCGCTCGCGTATCTCATTGCCTTTGCGCCGGAGTTCATCCCGAGTACTCATTCTTTGGCCCTCCGTACATCCTTGCGCCCAAATTTTGGCCTAGTATACTCCATACTATAGGGCCGAGGGACTATAGGGCCATGGGCTGATAGTGATGCGGGATGTAGCATTACTCAGCGTGAGGAGGCCCCAACGGTGTTAAAATAGCCAGCAGCGCCAACTGCGGGAGCGGGGGATTATGAACGTTAACGACGCGGTAGCCCGGATTTTAAAGACCGAGGGGGTGGAGTGGGTTTCCTGTTTTCCCTCCAACAACCTGATTGAGTCAGTGGCCCATGAGGGGATTCGCACCATAATGTTCCGTCAGGAACGGGGCGCATTGATGGCGGCCGACGGCTACAGCAGGATGAACGACCGGCGCAAGTTCGGCGTCGCCATCACCCAGGGCGGCCCCGGCTCCGAGAACTCCCACGGCGGTATCGCCCAAGCCTTTTCAGACAACATTCCGATACTGTATATCGCGGGCGGCCCGGCCTTGGGTCAATACGCAGTGAGGCCCAACTTCTCCCCGGTGCGCTCCTACCAGTCCGTGTCGAAATACGCCGAAGTCATTACCGCGCCGGGGCAGGTGGCGGCGGCGATGCGACGGGTCTTCCATAACCTGCGCAACGGCCGCCCCGGTCCAGTGATACTGGAAATCCCCGCCGACCTGGGCGGACAGGAAGCGCCGGAGTCGGCCCTGGCCTACCAGCCGCCGAAGCGCCTGCTCCAGTCCCCTTCCCGCAACGATGTAGCCGAGGCCGCCCGGCTGTTGCTAAACGCCCGCAGGCCGGTCATCTGGGCGGGGATGGGCGTCCTTTTTTCCTCGGCGACCGCAGAATTGCGCGAGCTGGCCGAACTTACCCAAATTCCGGTGTACACCACCATGCCCGGCAAGTCGTCCTTCGATGAGCGGCATCCGCTATCTCTGGGCGCGGGCAGCGGCGCCACATCCCTCCCGGCCCGCAAGTGGCTTCAAGAGTCGGATGTCCTGTTCGCCGTGGGGTCAAGCATGACCCGCACCAGCTACGGGCAGCCCATTCCCGACGGCAAAGTCATCATTCACAACGTGGAGAGCATCGAGGACATCAACAAGGACTTCTACGCCGATGTAGGCATCCCCGGCGACGCCAAACTCACCTTGCAAGCGCTGATTGAAGAGGTGAAGAGCCAGGACGGAGAGGCGGGGAGGCCCGCCCGTGGTGTCGCCGAGGAGATAGCGGAAGTGCGCAGAGGCTGGCTGGCGCAGTGGAAGCCGTTGCTGGAGACCGACGAGGTCCCCATAGGCACCTACCGGGTAATCAACGAGCTGGAGCGCAACCTGGACCGGGAGAACAGCGTGGTTACCCACGACGCCGGAGCTCCCCGAGACTCCATAATCCCCTTCTATACCGCCACCACGCCCCACAGCTACATCGGTTGGGGCAAGTCCACTCACCTGGGCTACGGCATTCCGCTGATGATCGGGGCCAAGCTGGCCGACCCAAACCGCTTCTGCCTGAACTTTATGGGCGACGGAGCCTTTGGTATGTCGGGGTTGGACATTGAGACCTCGGTGCGGGCGGGCGCTCCCATCACCACCATCGTGCTGAACAACGGCGGCATGGCTACTTATCCCGGTGGATACCCCATCGCCAACGAGTTGTTCGGACTAACCCGCATAGGCGGCGACTACGCCAAGATAGCCGAAGGGATGGGGGCCGTCGGCATCACCGTGACCCAGCCGGCCGAAATCGCCCCAGCCCTGGTAAGGGCCCAGCAATTGAACCGCGATGGCCGGACAGTGCTGCTAGACATCCACACCAATATGGAAGGCCGCAAGTCCACGTTCTAATCTCGCCCCGCGTTCTAATCTCACCCCGCGTTCTAATCTCGCCCCGCGTTCTAATCTCGCCCCGCGTTCTAATCTCACATGGATAAACAGGATATACAGGATTAGGTTTTAGTCCAATCAAAATATCCTGTCTACTCATGCAAATATAGAGGAGGAATTATGACATTGCCCGGAACGCCGCCGGTCGCCACCGACTTGGTGCATCACATCGGGATCGCCGTCGCCAGCCTGGACGAGAGCATCGAGTTCTACCGGGGACTGTTCGGCTTCAAGCCCGGCCAGATCATCGTCCGCGAGGACATCGGAGTGCGCGGCTGCTTCGTGCCGGTTGGCGAGACCAACCTGGAACTGCTGGAAGGCACCAGCCCCGACAGCCTGATAACCACCCACATCGCGCAGCGGGGCGAGGGCCTGCACCACGTCTGCTTCGAGGTGGAGGAAATCGCCGACAAGCTCAAGACCCTGGACGGCCTCGGCATACGCCTGATAGACAAGGAGCCGCGCACCGGCCTCATGGGGGGCGATATCGGTTTCCTCCATCCGTCAGCAGCGCGCGGAGTGCTGATAGAGCTGGCCCAGCACAGCAACCACTAGCCGGCATTGTGTCTGTTCGCGGCACAGCCTTTTTCCGCCTGCTCCTGCTTTGACTTGTGGGATAGCTACTAAACTTTTGGCCCGGCAGCTTGCGGCACAGCCTTTTTCTGCCTGCTCCTGCTTTGACTGTATCTTAATTTGGGACGCCACGGTCTGCCGGTTGTTGTAGAATGGCCTAACATTCCGGCTGCCGCAGTTCGTTCCGCCAGGCAGCACACCGCGGGAGGCGTCCATGTCCCAGATGATGACCGGCAAGCAGGCCCTGCTGGAAATGCTCAAGGCCGAGGGGGTTGACCACATCTTCGGCAACCCCGGCACCAGCGAGGGGCCGATAATTGACCTGCTGGGCGATTACCCGGAGTTCCGCTACATTCTGACCCTCCAGGAAAGCGTCGCGATGGGGATGGGCGAGGCCTACGCCCGGGCCACCGGGCGGGCATCCTTCGTCAGCCTCCACGTGGACAGTGGATTGGCTAACGGCATCGCCCTTATGCTGGACGCTCTCAACACCGGCACCCCCATGGTAGTGACCTCAGCCAACTACGACGCCCGCAAGGTCAACGAGACCATCACCGACCTAGCCCAACTGGTTCGGCCTGTCACCAAGTGGGCGGTGGAGCTGACCCTCCCCGACCAGATACCCAGCGTCATCCGGCGCGCCTTTAACGAGGCCAACAGCCACCCCAAGGGCCCGGTATACGTCGGCTTCACCTCAAACGCCCTGGAGGGTATGGCCGAAATGAACATCGCGCCCTCCCGCCCGGTCTATGACGCCCCCCGGCCCGGCCCGGAGGGCATAGCGCAAGCCGCCTCCCTGCTGATGGACGCCAGCCGCCCCATCCTGCTGGCAGGCGACCGGCTGTCCGACGACGGCGCTATGGATCAAGCCGTGGAGCTTGCCGAGCTGATGGGCTTGCCGGTCTACCAGGCACGGGGCGCCGAAGCGGCCTTTCCCACTGCGCACCCCCAGTTTATGGGCAACCTTTCCCTGCGGGTCGCAGCGCAGCGAGCCATCCTCCAGCTGGTTGACTGCGTCTTGGCCGTAGGTTCCGACCCCTTTGAAGAGCTTTTCTATTGGGGCGACGTAATCCTGCCCCAGGAAAGCAAGCTGATACACATAGACCCCGACGCCGGGAAAATTGGGCGCTCCGAACCCACCGACGTCGGCATCGTGGGACACTGCGGCCTGGCGCTGACCGACCTGATTGCAGCCCTGAAAGAACGTCTCTCCCCGGGCGATATGCCGGAAATCGAGGAGCGGAAGCAGTCCGTATCGGCGGAAAAGCGGCGCAATCGGGAAGCCTTCGAGGAGTCTGTGGCGGAAAAGTGGGAACACAAGCCCATGACCCCGGCCCGGATGATGTCGGAACTGGCCGCGGCCTTGCCCGGCAACGCCATCGTCGTTGACGACTCCATCAGCAACCGGGGAACGATGCGCCACTACTTCCAGGCCAAGCAGCGCGGCGACCTGCGGGGTGTGCGGGGGCAGTCCATCGGCGGCGGCATCGGAGCCACCATGGGGACGCAGTGCGCCTATCCCGACCGCCCGGTTTTCGGCATCATCGGCGACGGCAGCGCCATGATGACCGTTCAAGGCCTGTGGACTGCCGCCAACGACAACATTCCCTGCATCTTCGTCATCTGCAACAACGGCAGCTACCGGGTGCTCAAGGTCAACTTCAACGTCTATCAGGAGGAAATCCTGGAGTTGCCCGAAACCTCCGGCGGCCGGCTTATGTACTCCGATTTCGCCACGCCGTTTGATATGGCCGCCATCGCCAACAGTATGGGCGTATCCGGAGAACGCATCACCGACCCGGCCCAGATCAAGCCCGCCGTGGAGCGGGCGGTAGCCTCCGGCAAGCCGGCCCTGCTGGATATGGTGATTGACGGCTCTCTGTAATCCGGTTCAGCCGGTTGCCTCGACTTGCCCCGTCCTCGTCAGCATCCCGGACGCATTCCGGTGATCCGTCATCCCTGCGAAAGTGAGAATCCACCTGCCCCTGCTGGAGAGAATTGTGATGCGCACCAACACCACCAAGGCTAAGCTCAACGCAGGCGAAGTCGCATTCGGAGCCATCATCACCCGTTACGCCCCCGATATGGTGGAGATTTTCGGCGCTCTCGGTTACGACTTCGTGATGATTGACTGCGAACACGGGCCGTCCAGCCTGGACCAGGTGGAGCACATGGTCCGCGCCGCCGAGTCCTTCGGCATCACCCCCATTGCCCGCATTCCCGACCATTCCGACTCAACCATCCTCCGGTATCTCGACCGCGGCCTCCAGGGGCTAATCGTGCCGCACGTCAACACCGCGGAACAGGCCGCCGCCATCACCCGCGCTGCCCGCTACTATCCCGACGGCTACCGGGGAATGGGGGGCGGCCGGGCGCAGGACTACGGCATAGGCGTCGCCAGGGATGAAGCAACGTCGTGGATCAACTCTCAGGTGCTGGTAATCCCCATGGTGGAAGACATCGAAGCCGTCGGCAACCTCGATGACATTCTCCAGGTCTCCGGGGCCGACGTTCTCCACGTAGCCGCCTCCGACTTAGGGCAGAGCATGGGCAACCCCGGAACGGCGGAAGTCCGCCGCGTGATGAGCGAAGTCATACCCCGCGTCCGGGCCGGCGGCAAGGGCTGCGGAGTGGGCGGCAACAACCCCTCCGACACTGCGGGGGTAGCCGAGTTCATCAAGCAGGGCGCCAACTTCGTCACCGTTTCCGCTTGGGGCCTGCTTCGCATAGGCGGCGAGGATTTCCTGAAAAAGGTCAACGCCGCCCTATAATAGCTCAGTTCTCTATATTCCCGCGAAACCCGAAATCCAAGAATCCCGCCCAAAATCCTGTCCAGCCTGTTCATCTATGTAAAGCAACCGCTAACCGGGAGCGCTACTCCACCGGAGGCTGTATGGCCCAGTTTTCCTTCCGGCTTCCCAACGCAGACTACCTCGGCTTTCCCGCCACCACCGAAGCCATCGTCAAGACGGCGCGCAAGGCCGAGGAATTAGGCTTTGACGCCCTCTTCGTCAACGACCACGTAATCGTAGACGATTCCCCGCGCAGCGAACCGTGGCGCAACGTCTATGACCCTCTGATGGCGCTTTCCTACGTGGCAGCCTGCACGTCCGGAATTATGCTGGGAACGTCGGTGCTGATAATGCCCTATCGCAATCCCATAGTGACCGCCAAGATGCTGGCAACGCTGGACCAGATGTCCGGCGGCCGCGCCATAGCCGGGATCGGGGCTGGCTGGAGTGAAGCTGAGTACAACGCCCTCGGAGTCCCTTTCCGCGAGCGCGGCGCCCGCACCGACGAGTATCTGCGCCTTTGGAAAGCCTGCTGGGAACCGGGCCCCACCACCTTCCATGGGCGTTTCTTCTCCTTCGACAATATGCACGTAAATCCCAAACCGCTCCGGCAGCCTCACCCGCCCATCTGGATCGGCGGCTCCGGCCAGCCATCCCTGCGCCGCGCCGCGCGGTACGCCGACGTGTGGCAGCCGACGCCGACCGCTCTTCCCGACTTCATAAGCAACCAGGCATTCCTTCATAATTTTTCCGCCGAGATAGAAAAGGAACCACCCCGCACCCGTATGAGTTTCCGCGTCAACTTCAGCAACATCACCGGAAGCTCCGGCAGCCGCAGCGACCGCCCCACCGGGCAAGGCTCCCCCGAGCAAGTAGCCTCCGATATGAAACGCTACCGCCAGGAAGCCGGCCTTGACGAGTTTCAGATAAACTTCAACGGCTGCGGCAGCCTCCAACAACTGCTCGATTCTATGGACGTTCTGGTCGAGGAAGTAATCCCGAAGGTCAACGCTTAGCCGATACCCAAATAACCCCTTTCCCCTTGACGGGGGAAGGCTAGGATGAGGGTGAAAGAGCAATGCGGTTTCGTGAGTGAATTGAAGACTTTTCCGCTGGAAAGAGACGAAAAGCGCCGGGCCTTGATGGACGCGGTTGAGAACGTGCGTGGCATCCTCGAAGCGGGCGCGAAGGAAGGCGAGGAGACCGCCACTCTGCCCCAGGCATCGGTGGACGCCCTCTACGACTCCGGCCTGCTACGCCTTAAGCTGCCTCGCGTCCTCGGTGGAGCCGAGGCCGACCTGGTCACTCAGCTAGACGTGCTGGAGGCGGTCAGCGAGATAGACGCCTCTGCCGGCTGGTGCCTGATGATCGGCGCCGCCAGCATCGGCGGCGTGGGCGCATTTCTCGCCGATGACGCCATTGCAGAAATCTTCGCTCACGGCGAGCCGCCCAAGACTGCAGGCGTATTTGCTCCCTTCGGCCAGGCCGTTCCGGTGGACGGCGGCTACCTCCTGAGCGGGAGATGGTCCTTCGCCAGCGGCATCCGGCACTCCGGCTGGATTTCCGCCGGCGCTCGCGTGATTACCGAAAAAGAAGGCTACCCGGCCCAGATCCGGGCCACTATGCGCACCTCCGACGTCAAGATTCACGACAACTGGCGCGTCATGGGGCTGCGCGGCACCGGAAGCTGCGATTTCTCCGTTGAAGACCTCTTCGTCCCAACGGGCTTTGCCTTCGACGTGTCCTTGACCGAGCCGCTCAGAGGCGGCGCGATGTACCGGCTGGGCAGGCCCGCCTTCGTCACCAACGAGCATTCCGCCTTCGCCCTCGGCGTCGCCCGCCGCGCCCTGAACGCCGCCCTGGAAGTCGGCCAGTCCAAGACCCGCGGCTACGCCTCCGCCAACCCGCTCGCCCATCGCCCCACCTTCCAGCGGATGCTCAGCGAAAGCGATCTGCGCCTGCGGGCTTGCCGGGCCTTGAACGTAGAGATCCTGGAAGAGGCGTGGCAGACCGTATGCAACGGCCAGACCCCTTCCCCTCCCCTACAGGCGCAAATGCGCAGCCTCTGCGCCTACACCACCGACATCGCCGTAGATGTGGCGACGCAGGCGTTTCGCTTCGCCGGAGGCGCGGCCCTGTTCGATTCCAGCATCCTGCAACGTTGTCTCCGTGACATCAACGCGGGGGCGCAGCACCAGATGGTCAGCGACGCCGCCTACGAAAACCACGGCCAGTTTATGCTGGCCCTGCCCAACGCCAGGGTGATGGAATAACAACCCCGCGACCAAAAAGGCATCGTTCCGTTATAGGCGGCTTGGTTCCCGGCCTTCCCGCGAAACCCAGCATCCCGGAATCCCTTGCATATAAAATCCTGTCCATCTTGTTCATCCATGTAAAGCAACCACCTGAAAAGAAACATTGCCAACTCAAAAGGCACTATGCGGAGGTACAATGCGCTTCGGCCACTTTTTCTACCCGATGAAATTCGACGACTCCAACGACGGGCAGGCCATAAAGGAATGCCTAGCCGAAGCCGAACTGGTCGAAGCCCTGGGATTTGACGCCATCTGGATTGCCGAGCACTACTTCACCGGCGAATGCGTATACGGCGACCCCCTGGTCTTCGCCAGCGCGCTGGCGGTCAAGACCAGCCGCGTAGAACTGGGCTTCGGCATCCTCGAACTCCCGCTCCACAACCCGGTGCGGGTTGCCATACAGACCGCCCTGTTGGACAACCTCTGCCAAGGCCGCCTGATAGTTGGCACAGCCAAAGGCTCCAACTACAACGCCTACGAATACATCGGCTTCGGCTCCACCCCCGATCTAGGCGCCGAACAGATGGAAGAAGCCGAGGAGCTGCTGGTCAAGGCCTGGACCACCGACAACCTCGAATTCAAGGGCAAGCACTATCAGGCGTCCTTTCCCTCCGTGCGCCCTCGCCCGTACCAGAAGCCCCACCCGCGGCTTGCGCGCGCCTGCCTGAACCCCGAATCGGTCAAGGAAATGGGCCGTATCGGCCGCCCCGTCCTGTTGCGGGGCCGCTCCACCAACGCCACCGCCGCCAGCATCCGCGTCTACCGCGAGGCGATGCAGGAAGCCGGTTTCCGCGAGGCCGCCATCCAGCGCAACCTAGACCAAGTCTGGGTTTGGCGGGAGATGCACCTGGCCGAGACCGATGACCAAGCATTCGAGGAGTTTTTGCCTGCCCAGCACGACGCCTTCACCCGCATGGAGCATTACCGCACCCGCTGGAACCCCACTGAATACCCGATGGAGCGTCAAACCCCGCCGATGAACCGCGGCGGTTACGCCGAAATCCCCGACCCGGACGCCGCCGAGAACATCATCGGCAGCCCCAAGCGCGTGGCCGAGCAGCTAACCCAGATGCGCGACGCCGGAATCCGCAACCTGATGCTAACCAACCGCGGCCTGATGTCCCCCGAAAAGACCGCCAAGTCCCTGAAACTCTTCAGCGAGCAAGTAATGCCCCTCTTCCGCGGCTAGGGCGTGTGCTATACTAAGCCTACAGGCAACGCCGCAGAGCATAGGATTGAGAGGCAGTATATGACCACGTACATGGGCAATGTCGGCAACTTGATGCAACACTGGACGCTCTGCGAACTGTTGCGCATTGCGAACAAGCACACGAAAGAGTTGAGTTTCATAGACGCTCATGCGATGGCCCCGTATGCGCACGAGCGTAATGACCAAGACGCTAGGTTCGACGCTGTGCGCAATGGCTTGCCTGGCAACCCGGTCTACGAACAGGCATGGCACGCTCTGAACCAACCACAACCAAACGAAGGCTATCCCAATAGCGCGTCCTTCGTGAGGAAGGTCTGGAAAGGCGATTTCTCCCTGTTGCTGTGCGAGACAGACGGTGCAACTATCGCGGAGCTCGGGCCCTGGTGCGAATGTGTTCAGGGATTAGCGAGATGCGGGGTCGCCGTATTATATCCCTGCGACTGGCGGATTAGGTTTGCCCAAGGGCTGCCGAGCGTAACTGAAGTAGGGCTGTCGGATAAGGCACTAACGTTAGTCTCGTTCGACCCAGATATGTACAACAGCCAACGGCGATTTGACGACCCCCAGAGGAGGAATAATCGGAATCTCTATCCGGATGATATCGAGCGAGCGTTACCTGCGATAAACGGTCTGGAAGGCGGAATTCTCATACAGCTATCTACATACAGCGCGAATGATAACAACCCGCAATGGGCCGTGAGAGCATCGATCGACCCGATTATGAAAGCACAACGTTTCGCCCTATGTGCAGTGGTGTGGGTTGACGGAAATACGATGTCATTGGTCTATGCGCGCAATGTCCCGTGGTCGGCTGAGTTGGAAAATCTGCCTGACCGCTTCACCAACTGGCTTAGAGAAGTGGATCGGCTCGTCGCAGACAACAACCAGCCTAACCCCTGAAGTCGGCATCGTAGGCCGCGACCCACCCCAGCTCCACCTGCGTTTCCATCGGAACCTGCGACGGCGCGCCCCCGCCGATCGGCTCGGCGCCGATGACCTCCTGCTCAGCCAGGGCGTCCATCCGCTCTGTCGGCAACCCCAACACCTCCCGCAAAGCGTAGCTGTTGGCCTCCCCCAGCAACGGGGCCGGCCCGGCGATGCCCGCCTTGCTCTGCGAAAACTTCCAGCCGCGCCCGATGTACTCCTTGGTATCCAACCCCGTTTCCGCCGGATGGCTCACCCGCTCGAAAAACCCCCGCTGCCGGAAGTGCGGATCCGCCAGGGCCTGCCCCGCCGTCAGCACCGGCCCGGCAGGAACGCCCGCGCCCTGCAACGCCTCCATAACCCCGTAGGAAGTCCGCTCCCTAGTCCAGCCCAACACGATGGCGTCCAGCTCATCCTGTCGCTCCAGCCGTTGGGGCGCCGTCGAGAACTGCGCCTTGCCCGCCAACTCAGGATCCCCGATAACCTCACAGAACGCCTGCCAGTCGGCGTCGTCGCGCACCGCGATAGTCACCCACTGATCCTGGCCCGCGCACGGATAGCAGCCGTGCGGGGCCATGGCCGGGTGGCGGTTGCCGATGCGCCGTGTCCGTTCTCCGTTGAAGGCGTAGGCCAGCAGCCCTTCGCCGATGAACGACGCCCCGTTCTGGTACATCGCCAGGTCAACCCACGTCCCGCGCCCGGTCTTCGCGCGATGCAGCAACGCGGCCATCACCGACATCAGCGCCGTCCACGTCGCCAGAAAGTCAGTGTACGAATTCCCCACCTTGTTGGGGACACTCCCCGGTTTCAGGACGCCCGAACCGTCGTCGTCCATATATCCCATAAACGCGCCGGTGCCGTGCGTTGGCTCCAGCGCCGAAGCCATGGCCCCGAAGCTGCTCCACGGCCCACTGTGCCCGTACCCAGTGTTGGAGACCATTATCAGGTCGGGCTTCACCGCCCGCAGCGATGCGTAGTCCAGCCCGAACCGCGCCATCACCCGGGGCGTGAAGTTCTCCAGCACGATGTCGCTCACCGACACCAGTTCCTTCAAGATTCCCTGCGCCTCTTCCGACCTCAGATCCAGCGTCAGGCTGCGCTTGCCCCGGTTCAGCGTCTGGAAGGTGCCGCCCTGTTCCCACCACAGCTCGCCGGGCCGGTTATCGGGAAAGGGGCCGGTGATGGTGCGTGTCGTCTCCATGAACTGGGCTTGGCAGGTATCTATCTTGATGACCTCCGCGCCCAGATCGGCCAAGTTCGCCCCGGCGAAGGGCATTGCGAACACCCGGCTCAGGTCAACCACGCGAATGTTTTCCAGCGGCGGACGGTTCATATCACCCCCGCATACCGCAGCGCGGCCAGCTCGCCGCCACTGTAGCCCACGCCGCCGTACACCTCGGCGTTGTGCTGCCCCAGCAGGGGCGCGGGCGTCGGCTCCTGTGCCGGACGCGCCGTGATGCCCGAGCCGTCCGAATGCAACAACCTGGCTCCCATACCGGGGTAGGCCGCCCGCCCGGCCACGGGATGTTCAACTTCCTGATAGAACCCCCGCGCCTCCAGGTGCGGACACGCCGCCAGGTCGCCCGCGTCCTGAGCCATGCCGAAGACCAGCCGCCGCTCTCCCGACGCGATGAATAGCGGCATCCGATCCCATTGCGCCAACCCCTCGATGAGCAACGCCTTCAGCTCTTCTCCGTGGGCGATGCGCCCCGCGCCCGAAGCAAAGCGCGGGTCGTGCAGCTCCTCCAGTCCGATGAGGCCGGCGACGGTTTCCCAAGGCTGCGAACCCTGCACCGACGGCGCCACGTAACCGTCGCGGGCGGGCATCAACTCCTCGAAGCCGGAGCCGCGCACCGGCCGCCGCCCCTTCGTCGCGCCCATATAGTTATAATAGGGCACCGGCTGCACCAAGTGGGCCGCAAGACATTCCGCCACCGACACATCCACGTGCTGGCCTTCTCCGGACGACATCCGGGCGAAGACGGCGACCAGCGTAGCCGCCGCCGCGTTGGCCCCCGCCACGTACAGCGACTGGTCCAGCGCGTTGCGCAGCGGCTCCCGGTCCGAGTCCCCGGAGTGGTACATCAGTCCGCTCATAGCGCAGGTGATGATGTCGGTGGCCTGGAAGTCCCGGTAAGGCCCATCCTGCCCGAATGGAGTTACCGACGTGACCACCAGATGCGGATGCGAGAGGGACAACTGCCGGTAGCTGATGGCTGATTGCCCGGCCTCAGACGGCGGGAAGCCCTCCACCAACACGTCGGCGCCGTCCAGCAGCTCCGAGAGCAGGGCGCGCCCCGACTCCCCAGAGTAGTCCAGCGTAACGCCCCGTTTGCCCGTGTTCAGGTACAGGAAGGGAACGCTCTTCTCCGGGTGCGGATCGTCGCCCGCAAACGGGCTTAGCCGCCGCGCCGGGTCGCCCTTCCCCGGCGGCTCGACCTTGATGACCTCCGCTCCATAGTCGGCCAGCAGCTTGGCGCAGAAGGACGGGGCAATGCCCGGCCCCATATCCAGCACTCGCAGTCCATCCAGCAAACTTAATCCTCCGGCTGCCAGACCAGCGGCAGTTCCTGTACCCGGCGAGGCAACGCCACTGTCCCGACTCCCGAGGCTGTCTGGTGGCCCCGGCTGTTGGTCAGCGCGACCGTGCAGTCCGCATGGCCCACGCCGTCCACCTCGCGCAGTCCGGTGACGATGCCGTTGGCCGTAAGCGTGTCGCCGGGATAGTCCATCCCCCGGTGCTGCACATAGAATCGCCTGAGCCACCCTTCCGGCCCGGCGAAGTCCACCAGCAACTGCCCCAGGTATTGATTCTTCAGGGAGCCGTTGACCACCACATTCTGAAGCCCCTGCTGCATCTGGGCGAAGGGCAGATCCCAGTGAATGCGGGCGTAATTTCCATTCGCCGCCGCCCATCGCACCAAGTGGGTCGTCGTCAGCGGCCCCTTGACCACCGGCGGCAGTTCCATACCATCCGCAACGTCCTCGAAGTAGAGCTGCGCCCGCTCCGATGGCCTGGGCCGGGGAACTTCCTCACCCGGCCCCGGCGGCGAGAGATTCACCGCCTGCAACTCGCTGGCTACCGTTGCGCCCGGCTGGGGGGCAGAGGCATTCTGGGCCAGCGCCCGGTGAATGCTCACCCGGCGGGCCAGCAGTATGACCCGGCCCTCCTGGTCGGTCTGCGTCTCCAGCCGCTCCACGAACACCAGCGGCCCGGAGCGGCCCGGCTTCTGGAAGATGTCCAGTATCTTGAACTGCCGGGTGATCCAGCTCCCCACATAGGGCGGACGGAGAAACTGCCAGTCGCTGCCGCCGTTCAGCCCGTAACTGTTGAAGGGCAACGGCACCTCGAAGTGCGATTCCTGCCCGGCTCCGAAGTAGCCAATGGGCGGCGCGATGTCCTTCCATGTCGCCAGCGGGGAGCAGATGAGGCCGCCAAACCTGCTGGCCTCGGCGGCCTCCCGGTCAACGTACAGCGGGTTCGGGTCTTCCGTCGCATCGGCCAGGTCGTAGATCATTTCTTCGCTGATGGCGAAGCGGTTTCGCTCCGGCGGCGTCTCCGTGCCGATGAGCGCGCGCACCTCGTCCGTAATCAAGCTGTCGGCCAACCTGCTCCCCCTATATTGCGAGTACTGCAAGCCTCTAACAGTGCGACAATTAGTCCAATTCACGGCTGGCAGTTTACCATATCGAAAGGGAGCAACGGCAGAGCTAAATTGAAAGAAAGCAACGGCAGGGACTAAATCGAAAGGGAGCAACGGCAGACCATTCCCCCTAGAAGAACCTCGCCTCTGCAAAAGCGGGAATCCATATTTAGAGTGCCTTACTTTACTGGCGCCTGTTCCCTTGCGAGCCTTGTAACGCCCCTTCCATAATCCTGTAAATCAATGTTCAGACAAACCGGCTGTTTCCCTCGCAACTGATTTGCGGGATAATGGCGGTCAGGATTCCCGGAATATATCCCGGAAAGTACCTATGAGGTGACGTAAATGTCTCAGCTAAGCGAACTGGCCGCGTCCGCGGGGGCGCTGTTGAAGGAAACCGGACAGAGCATCAGCGTCGCGGAGTCGTCTTGCGGCGGGCTGCTTTCAGCGGCGCTGGTGGCCATCCCAGGCGCCTCGGACTACTACGTCGGCGGCAGCGTCATCTACACCCGGGTGGCGCAGAAGGGTCTGCTGCTGGTTCCCGACGAAGCCATGGAGGGCCTGCGGGCCAGCTCTGAGCCCTATGCCCTGCTCAACGCCCGCACGACCCGGCAGTCCCTGGACACCACCTGGGGCCTCGCCGAGACCGGCGCCAGCGGCCCCACTGGCAACCGCTATGGCGACTCCTACGGCCACGCCTGCGTTGCAGTAACCGGCCCCGTCGAAAAGGTCATCACCATCGAGACCGGCGACCCGAACCGCGAGGCCAATATGTGGGTCTTCGCCGAGCGCGCCTTCCAGTTATTAGAAGAGTGCATCCGCGAATCTCAGCAGTAGACGAGGGCGGAAATGGCGGAAGTTGAAGCGAAGCTGGCGGAATTGGGCTATGAACTGCCTCCCCTGCCCGATCCGGTGGGCAACTACCTGCCCATCACCCGCAGCGGCAACGTTATGTGGCTGGCCGGCGTGGGTTCGCGTCTGGCCGACGGCCGGCGCATTTCCGGCAAGCTGGGCGCGGACTTGACTGTCGGGCAGGGCTACGAAGCGGCCCGCTGGGCCGCCCTGAACCTGCTGGCCCGAATGAAAGCCGAGCTGGGCGACCTCGACCGTGTGACTCGCATCCTTAAGGTCGTGGGCATGGTCAACAGCGCCCCGTCCTTCACCGGGCAGGCCGCAGTGGTGGACGGCGCGTCCGACCTCTTCGTCGCCCTCTACGGCGAACCGGGGCGGCACGCCCGCTCCGCCCCAGGCATGGCCGCCCTCCCCGGCGACACCGCCGTAATCTGCGACTGCGTCATAGAAGTGGACGGCGGATAGGGCAGCTCGTCCAGTTCGCCCTGAGCTTGTAGGATGCTGACAGGATGAAAGGAACAGGCTCCTGGGCATTCCCATTGGTAATTGAGATTTGGCGATTGTGATGAAAGGCGTTCTGCTATACGACAAGCTGGCCTACCTCTGGCCGGTCATAAGTCCGCCGGAGGACTACGCCGAGGAAGCCGTGCATTGGCGGCAGGCCATCCGGCGGCATCTTGGGCCGGGGCCGCATCGCCTGCTGGAATTGGGCGTGGGCGGCGGACATAACTTGTCGCATCTTACTGCCGAGTTTGCCCCCGAAAGGGGATGGGCCGCCGCGGTGGACATATCGCCCAAGATGCTGGAGCTTTCCCGTCGTCTGAACCCCACCGTCGAGCATTACCTGGGCGATATGCGGACGTTTAGGCTGCCGGGCCGGGTCTTCGACGCCGTGCTGATTCACGACGCCATCTGCTATATGCAGACCGAAGACGACCTGCGGGCCGCCTTCGCCACGGCCCGCGCCCACCTCTGGCCCGGCGGCCTCCTGCTGGTGGCCCCCGACCTGGTGCGCGACACCTTCAGGCCCGGGATGAAGCTGCGCTGGGCGACGAAGCATAACGGCGTAGAAGTTATCACCGAAGAGACCGTCCACGACCGCGACTCCAAGGACACCGTGGTCGAGTCCCACTTCACCTACACCATCACCGAGAAAGGGGCGCGGCGGGTGGAGCGCGACATCCACGTTACCGGCCTTTTCCCCATCGCCGACTGGACGGCGTTGCTGGAGGAAGCCGGTTTCAATACCCGGCGCATCCCCCTCCCCGGCGACGGCGAGGGCTGCGGCGAGCATCTGTTCTGCGGCGTGCTGGCTGTGTAACGAAATCCGTTCCTCTTTCGGCAGGCTCAGGAGGGAACGGATTCCGCTTGTTCCCGGTAGCCGGTAACTGCCCAACCATTCGGCCTGAGCTTGTCAAAGGCGGCGGTTGGGCCTTGCTAAAACCACTGCTGGCTTAACGCACCAGTTCTCCGGCCATCTTTTCCAGTTGGTCGCCCATTTCCTGCTCGGTGTCGCAGTGGGTCGGCCACACCGACACCCGGCTGGCCCCGGCGTTGAGGAAGTCGTCCACCTGCTGGCGGGTGGTATCGGGCGGCTGTCCGAAGACCGAAATGGTCAGCGCCTCCGGGTCGCGCCCGCGCTCGTCAGCCAGGACTTCCAGTATCTTCCGGCTGTCCTCGACCTGCTGAGGCGTTACCCGGTTGGGCAGCCAGCCGTCGCCCCAGCGGGCCACGCGCTGCAACACGTTGCGGGCCATGCCGCCCAGCAGGACGGGCGGGTGCGGCTGCTGCACCGGCTTCGGATACATATAGACCGGCGGGAAATCGTAATATTCACCGTGGAACTCGGCCTCATCCTTCGTCCACAGCTCCTTCAGCGCCAGCACTGCCTCTCTCGTCTGGGTCCAGCGGTGGTCGAAGTCGCCTCCCATCATCTCGGTCTCCTCCCGGTTCCAGCCGGCGCCGATGCCGAACACGAACCGCCCGTCGCTGTGCCGGTCCAGCACCGAGATTTCCTTTGCCAGGATCAGCGGGTTCCGCTCCGGCACTAGGGTGATGCCGGTGCACAGCTTGATCTTGCTGGTGACCGCGGCGGCCATGGCCAAGGAAATATACGGCTCCGAGAAGTGCCCGTAGGTCCACGGAATCTCCCCGCCGGTGGCCGGAAAGGGGCTCGCGCTGTTCACCGGCAGTATCGGGTGCTCGTGATACCAGATGGACTCGAATCCCAAGTCCTCCGCCTTCTTGGCAATGAACGCCGGATCCAGGGTATATGCCGGCAGTGGTACAACAACGCCAACAGACATGTCAATCCTCCATTCTTATGTTTCCTAACCCTCTGGTCAAGGGTGAGGATAAAGGCGTCACAACCCTACATGGTCGCGCCCAAGATTACCATAATGACGCCGCCCACGCTCAACAACGTGCCGGCGGCCAGCAGCCAGTCAACCGATTCCAGTTCCCGCAGAAACACGGAAGCCAGCGCCAGCGCTATGATGGGCTGGCTGGCGTATATCGGCGTGACGATAGTGACCGGAGCGCGGCTGAAGGCGTGGAACAGTGACGCCACCGCCAACCCCTGCAACAGCCCGGCCAGGCAGCAAATGCCCACGTACCGCATCGGCAGGTTGCGAACGCTGTTGATCACGCTGCGGTGAATGAAGGCGAACAGTATCGCCCCACCGAATACCAGCGCGAAGCCGGATACCACGAAGGGCGGCGCAAGAGCCAGTCCGCCCAGCACGTGGCGGCTGATGGCGTCCCGGGTTACGAATGCCACCGAACCGCCAATGGCCAGCAGGTAGCCCAGCTTTCGCACTTCTACTCGCCCAGTCTCTCTGGCGCGCCTAGGCATTACCACCAGCAGGATCCCGCCCACGACAATCGGCGTGCCGATGGTCACCAGCAGGTTGGGACGTTCACCGAGAATCAGGAAGCCGATGGCGAAGGCCATCAAAGGCTGTAGCGAAATCATCGGCACGGCCCGCGTGGCCCCCACCATCCGCAAAGCCCAGTTGTGCAACACGCGGGCAACGCAATAGGCCAGGATGCCCATCGCGGCTACCCACCCGTAGACTTCCAGGGGCAGCGTCTTTATCTCGTCGAAATTGACGGCGAAGGCGATGCCGCTGATCAACGCCGCGCCCACCAGCACCGTGAAGAAGGTGGCGGCAGGCGGCGGTATGTGCTGGGTGCCAACGCGCATTAGCACGCTTCCGGTGGCGAAGCCGCAGGCCGACAGAAAGGCGAGGATTACAGCGGCTATCAACTTACGACAGCCAATCCGCCACCCTTTCGCCGATCATTATGGCCGTCGCGTTGGTGTTGGCGCGCGGCACTCTGGGTATCACTGACGAATCCGCCACCCAGACGCCTTCGATCCCCCTCACCTTGCAGCGTTGGTCCACCACCGCCATTGGGTCGTCGTCCAATCCAATCTTGCAGGTGCCGGAAACGTGGCGGGCCGAGCCGACGGTGCGCTTCATCCACAAGTCCAGGCTGTCATCGTCGTTCAGCACGTCGTCGGTGGGGGCAATGCGCCCCTCGCAAACCCCTTGGTAGGCCGGAGTCTCCAACATACCGGCGGCCAGGCGCACACCGTCGCGCAACCGGCGGGTGTCCTCGGGATGCTCGAAATAGCGGTAGTTGAAAGAGGGTTGCACCGTGGGGTCGGCGGAGGCCAGCCGCACCCATCCCGACCCTTCCGGCAGTTCCAGCACACAGGACACGCGAGCCGTTCCGTCGTCCATCACCTCGCCGGTCAGCGCGTTAAACACCGAACTGGTGGTCATCATCATATCGCTTACGTGGGGCGACCCACCGGCGGTGTAGCGCAAGGCGATGCGGGTGCCGAGGTTGTCGGCGGCCAGCGTCACCCCCTCCTTCACCCGGTAGGAGACGGTGGTGATGGCGTGGTTCCACAGATTCTGCCCCACGCCTGGCGCTTCATATACCACCGGAACGCCAAATTCCTCCAACTGATCGCGGGGGCCGACGCCCGACAGCATCAGGATGTGGGGCGACTTGAGCGCACCCGCCGAGAGCACAATCTTGTCGGCTTCTACAATGAAGGTCTCCCCGCCGCTCTCCGCCTCGACGCCGACGGCGCGGTTGCCGTCAAAGACAATGCGGTGGACGAACACATTGCCGCGGACAGTCAGGTTGAGGCGATGGCGAGCCGGGCTGAGGTGCGTTAGCGCAGTGCTCATCCGAACGCCATTCATATTATTCATCGGCACTAGGGTGACGCCCAAGTGGTCGGGGCCGTTCATATCGCTGGCCGTTCCGTGTCCCGCCTCCAGGCAGGCGGCATGAAACACCGACTGGATTTTCGGCCAGTTGCCGCCGTTGTTGCGGCGGGTGATGGGAAGGGGGCCGTCGGAACCGTGAAAATCGTCCTGGATGTCCAGGTCGGTCTCCATCTTCCGGTAGTAAGGCAGCACATCCAGGTACGACCATTCGTGCGCCCCCTGCTCAACCCACAGATCAAAGTCCTCGGGCAGCCCGCGCAGGAAGACTTGCCCATTGATGGAGCCGCCGCCGCCGATGACCTTGCCCTGGGCCACGTGGGCCGGCCCCTGCTCTTCAGACAAGATGCCTCGCAATGCCCAGTTGTGCTGCGAGTCCGGAGCTTCAGCAGTGCGCGTGTGTCCCAGCCGGATATCATCGGGCAGGTTCTCCGGGTCGGGGTAGTCCGGCCCGGCCTCCAGCAACAGCACCGAGGTCTGCGGATTCTCCGACAACCGGGCTGCCGCCACCGACCCGGCCGACCCGCCGCCGATTACAATAACGTCGTACTTCATAGACATGCTCCGTTATGTGTTTGATTCGGATTCTTGAAGGGCGCGAAATTCTCCAATGTTCCGGTATTTCCGTTCTGCCGCGATTGTGCCGTAACTCCGCCAGTATGCCAGGAACTCGGCTTCGTCATTGAATACGCCGTTGCCTTGCTGAAAATCGGCCAAATTCCCCCGGATGCTGCCTATATTTGCTGTGTTGCCACTGCCCGGCCTGTCCCCCGCTATCTTCCATTTTTCCTGCATAAAGACTTCGACATCCGCAAACGGTGTCGGGATTTCAGCAAGATTGGCGGTAGTATATCGTCTGCTTGCCGCATCGGTGTCAATGGAAATACGGCGATATACGAATCCTACAATCCAATGTTCTTTGTATTGGTTAAATGGAAACATAATGTTCTTGGAGCCACTTCTCAGAAAACTGGTGTAACTGCCCAAGGTGAATCCAAAAAGATCTCTGGCATTATTCTTATATGTCGTCTTGACATCAATCGCAATTTTATTCGAGTCTTCGTGATTGATAGCTAAAGTAAAATCGGGATAGTAATTTTGCTTCTCGGAATCAATCAGCAAAAGCTGTGCTTGTCTGGCATAGTCAGCGACGGACTGCCGGACGATAATCTCAAAGATGGTGCTAAGCACTTTCGTGTCTGTACCCAAGGGGTAAACGCGCCTTCGGCGGTCTATGATTCCGCAGACGGAATACCCGTTTTCAATGTTTGCAAGATGGCTGAGGATATGTTCTTTCATCCAATCACCAGCCCTTCCTGCATCTCGTGCCGCAACGCCTCGGTTGCGCCGAGGTAGTAGTAATGCGAGAATGTTGCGATTTCATAGTCTTGGAACCAGTTGAACAAGTTATCGTTCCTGCGAAACGGATTCTGTACCCACGAGGAAAGAAGGAAACGACAAGGGGCGTTCCTCAACGCTTGGGCTAATTCCTGGGCATCCGAATCCCGCCACTGGTTGTAGTAATCGGCGTGTCTCCCGGCATAAGGTGGGTCAGCGTATATGAAGTCCGATCCAGTTGCGTGCGAAAGGGTTTTCTTCCAGTCTGCGCAAGCAAATTCCCATTCTTTATCGCCAATTACGTTTCCGGCCCAACGCACCTGATTGCAAATTTTGGTGATATAGGCCCGGCTGAAACGCTCCGGCTTTTTGCAAAAGGGGGTGTTGAACTCTCCCTTTTGGTTGAATCGAATCAAGCCGTTGAAACACGAACGGCTGAGAAACAGAAAGTCCAGCGGACTTCCGGTATCATTGAACCTATCCCGCACGGCGTAGTAGTTCGGCGCCCCTTCGTCCTTGAGCCTTTCCCCTTCCGCCAACAGAAACGCTTCTACTCCGGCAGCGGTTATTTCACCCGATTGCAAGGCCCGGTAGAAGTTGATGATGTGAACACAGGAATCGGCGACAAGGGCCCGGGGCGGCTGAATGTTGAGCAACACCGCCCCAGAGCCGAGAAACGGCTCTATCCACACGCCGCTCCAGTCCCAATCCACGTGCCTTGTGATAAAAGATACCAGCTTCGTCTTGATTCCCTGCGTCTTAATCGGCGGCGCTTTCGGGCGCGCGGCGGCAGGTGTCATTGGCGCTCCGCGGGATGACAGGATAAAGCGCTACGAGTCACGTCCATTGGTCAACGACTCCACGTCATCAATGTATTCCCTGGCGCTTTCGATGATGTCGGGAACCAGCGGCAGCCGACAATCGCCGTCATAGAAACAGTCCTTGTGCAAAATGCCTTCCATTGCCGCGAAACGGTCCAGCATCCGCAGCCGCCGGAAACGGCGTTCGCGGCGTTCGATGGCATGAAGTTCGCTGCGCCGCGCCCCGGTTCCCGATGGCGCCCGGTGCCCAAAGGACTCCAGCAGTTCATTAGTGGCCAGCGTCACCGCCCCCCAAGTTTTTTCGGCCGCATCCCGAAGCAGAATTTCGTCATTGGTCTGCTGCCACTGTTGCAGCTCGATGCGGGCGTAGTTATACATCGCCTTGGCATCATCAAAATAGCGTCCCATCTCGTCAAGTCTCCGGGAAGATTATAGCTTGCGGCTGTGTCGGCATAGCCGCCTACATCGCCGCCAAAAACTCGTCGGCGCTGACCACTGTCCCTTGCCTCGGATACACCTTTTCCGTGAGAACTCGATGCACTTCGGGATCAGCATCGGAGCAGGCGTCGGCGATTACGATGAAGCTGTAGTTGACGTCAACGGCCCAGCGCACGGTGGAGAGAACGCATCCGCTGGTGGCGACGCCCATGACGATGAGGGTGTCCTTGCCCATCTCCCGCAGGTTCACGTCCAGCGCCGTGGTGGAGAAGGGGCCTGGCTTGGTCTTGGTGATAACGCGCTCACCCTCGGCCGGCGCCACGCCCTCATGCAACTCCACATCGGGGGCATACTCGGCGAAAGGCCCGCCCCGGTGGACGACGTAGATGATCGGGATGCCTGCTCCCCGGGCGCCCTCCAGCGCGCGGGCGGCGTTGCGCACCACGGCCTCCGGCTCCGACGCTACATTGTTTATGATACGCTGCTGGAAGTCCATAATCAGTATGGCAGACGTGGCCGGGTCAATCGTCAATGCGGTTTGGGCCATGGCGCAAACCTCCGTTCTCTGAGATTTTTGCAGTTCAACGAGCGCCCTAACCTGCCTCCCGGAGAGCGAGGGGACTATTATAGCGTTAGCCCACCTCGCCGGTAGCCCAGGCGCGTATCAGGTGATGGGCGATGGCGGTGGGGCCTGGAATTGCCAGTATCTCGCTCCTTTCCTCCAAGGCAAGCCGCACTTCCTCGCGGGAAAACCACTGCACGTCGGTCATCTCCTCCGGATCAAAGGCAATGTCGGTAGTGGCGGCGTCGGCGTGGCAACCTATCATCAGCGACGACGGGAAGGGCCATGGCTGCGACGAGTGATAACGGACAGCCCCCACCTGTATGCCGGCCTCCTCCATCACCTCGCGGGCTACCGCTTCTTCGATACATTCGCCCTGATCCATAAAACCAGCCAGCGCCGAATAGCGGCGCATCGCCACCAGCCGCCCGCGCGACTGCCCCAGCAGGCAACGGTCGCCGTCATGCACCACTGTGATAATCACCGGGTCGGTGCGGGGGTAATGCTCGGTGCCGCAACCGCCTTCGTCTCTTGGAGGACACCGGCGCACCTGTCCGCCCCGGGCGATGTGGGTAGGATGGCCGCAGACGGCGCAGAAACCGTGCCGCCCGTGCCAGCTCAGTTGCGCCCGCGCCTGGGCCACGATGCCCGACTCCGGGCCGTTCAGATATTCGGCGGTGGTGCGGGCGTCCTCAAAAGTAAGGCCGCCTTGCTCGAAGTCACTGCGGTCGGCGGCGGACACGTCCACCGCGAAGTGGGAGCGGCCGTCCAGCAGCCCCAGGAAGATGGGTTCAGCGTTCACCTTGAGCCGCCGCAGGCTGTCAACGTTCAGCCAAATCAACGTCTGCTCGGCTGAAATCGGCACGTTCAGTTGCCACATCGGAAGCATCCGGCTGTCCGGGTCATTGGCCTGGGCGGCCAGCCATTCCTCATCCCTCCGTTCCACCTCGCCCCGGTCCATCGGGTTGCCGGCGAAAACGTGGGGTGCTCTAATCGGCTCGGGCCGCACGGGCCGTCGCTCGCGTCTATCGTTCATAGCCCCATCCGGTCAGGTATTGTCGGGCTATTCTACAACAAGACGGATGAAAAGACGGACGAAAATTTGGAATGCGGCCAGGAAAACCGCCAAGTCTTTCAGAGAATTATGCTGGAAACTGAAAGACCCCTGAGAAACCCGCATCCCAAAGCAAAGGCGGCGGCCCAGATCTGGGCCGCCGCCCCGCCGATGTTCGCTCCCGGCCCGGTTGCTCACAGGTTCAGCGGGTGTTCCTCGTAGTCCTTCACCTTATCGTACACCTGCAAGCGGTGGCGGGCCGCCTCCAGCACGTAGATACTGTCGTTCCCGTCCACCTTCACCGCCACCGGGCGCCGAAAGCGCCATTCCGGCTCCAGGTTGACCCGGCGGCGGGCCTTGATGATGTCTGGGTTGGCGTCAATGTAGGTCTGCGTCCACGGCGAGGGCTGTTGCGCATCGCCCACCAGCGAGGTTACAAAACGCCCGTCGGAGGCGTATATCTGCAACTGATGGGAGCTCCAGTCGGTAACGTAAACGTCGCCTTCCGAATCTACTGCTACTCCGGTCGGTCCTTCCAACGCTCCCAGGCCGGAGATAGACGCCTCGAACTTGAGCAGCAGGTTGCCATCGGCGTCAAACTTCTGCACTCGCTTGTTGCGCCAGTCGGCCACGTAGATTGCGCCCGCCGAGTCAATGCACAGGCCCCAGGGCATATCGAACTGCCCATCGCCGCTGCCATGGCTGCCAAACCCGCCCAAGTACTCGCCGTCGCGGCTGAAACGCTGGACACGATGATTCAGGCTGTCCACGATGACCACGCTGCCATCCGCCCCGTCGGTTACGAAATCGAAGGCGATGCCTGCCGCCCCGTTGAGCTGGCCTTCGGCGCTCCCCGGCTCGCCCCAGCATGAGAGGAACGCGCCCTCGGCGTCGAACACCGAGACCCGGTTCAGGAAGTCGTCAGTGGCGAAAACGTTGTTGTCGCCGTCCAAGGCGATGGCCCGGGGCCAGACGAACTGCCCTCCGCCGCGCCCGTAGGCCCCGAACTGCCCGAGAAACTGGTGCTCCGGAGTGACCCGGCTGATGCGCTGCCCCAACTCCTCGGCCCCCCGGTTGATGACGTACACGATGCCGTTGCTGCCCAATGCCATATCCTGCGGCGTCCAGAACCCCTGCCCCGACATACCATACATTCCCAGGCAGTAGCTGTAATCGAATACCCTGCCTGCGGCCACTGTCGTCAGCATTGCTTCACTCCCAAATCGTTAAATGCCGAGGACGCAGAGATTTAACTGACTATTGCTCTGCGTCCCCTGAGATTCCTCTGCGGCCCTGCGCTTAGTTTCCGGCTACACGAAGTCCATCTGTTCAAACTTGCCGCCGACAATGGGAACCGGGTCGAGACCCAGCCAGCGATCAATGACGGTGGAGTAGAAACCGCGGAAGTCGTAGTTCGGAGCCAGATCGCCCTGGGTCAGATCTTCGGGCCTCAGCGACGGGTATTGGCTGTACATCCCGCCCTTGACCTGGTTGCCGATGACGAAAGCCGCGCCGCCTGCGCCGTGGTCGGTGCCGGTGCCGTTGTCTTTCACCCGGCGGCCGAATTCGGTGAAAAGCACCATAATCAGGTTGTCGCCGGCGTCGTGTTCCTTCAGGTCGTCAAAGAAGTCGCTGATGGCGCTGGACATATCTATCCACAGCTTGGTGTGCATTGGCGGCTGGTTGAAGTGGCTGTCGAAGCTGCCGTGCTGCGTGTAGAACAGTTGCGTGCCCAAATCCGCCAGGTATACTTGGGCGATGTCGCGCAGGTACTTGGCGATGGGCGTCTCGGCGTACTCAACGGTGGAGGAGTACCGCTCCGGCGCGGAGCGAATAATGTCGGCCCCTTGCAGCGCGTCGCGGCCAGTCTGCCCCAGGTAGTCCATCACCGCGCCGGCGCCTACCGCCGGGGCGTACATCCGGGCGAACCGGTCCAGAATCTGGTTGCGCTCGTCCTCCGCCGCCACCCCGGGGACGCTGGACAGCACGCCGTAGGACGCCAGGCTGGAGACCGAGGTCACCGGCACCCCGCGCAGAGCCAACGCCCGCGGCAGGCCCTGCCCGAAGTTGACTCCCTTCAGCACGTTCTCAGAGTTGGGGTCAAGGTCACGGATGACCCGGCCAGCCCAGCCTTCGGTGCCGACGACGTCCGGCTCGCAGGTGTGCCAGATGTCCATGGAGCGGAAGTGCGAGCGGGGAGAATTCTCGTACCCGATGCCGTGGATGATGGCGACCTTGCCCTCATCGTACAGCTTCTTGATAGGCCCCATGTTGGGGTTGAAGGCCAGTTCGCCGTCTATGGGAATTACCTGATCTTCGGGGATGCCAACCTTGGGGCGGGCGTCCCGGTAGTGTCCGTTGGTGTAGGGGATGATGGTGTTCAGGTAGTCGTTGGCGCCGGTCATTTGCAGCACCACCAGCACCGGGTCTTTCTTGGTACTAGCCACGATATTCCCTCCTCGCTGTTTCTATTTATGTCTGAATCGGGATCGCCGGATTTTGGAGGTTTTCAGGATTTGCGTTCCCATCCTGCTAGTCCTTCAATGCCGACAATCCTGATTCTAAAGATTAGGCGAACTGGAAATCCCGGGATGCCGCGATGAGAGCCAGCATGACGCCGATGCGCCTCTCGGACTCGGCGCGGTCGGCATCGCTTTCCCAGCTAACGTCGCCGCCCTGACGGGCCTGTTCCAGCAATTCGGAATAGGTGGCTTCGCCGACTTCCACCGGCCCGGCCAGTTCCAGGCACGCTTCCACCAACTGCGCCGGGGGCATCGTCCCGCGCTCCCGCAGCCGGCCCACGATGACCTTCACGCCGGGCAGCGAGGTGTCGCCCAACAGTCCGGCAGCGAAGTTGACCCGCCGCACCAGCGCGCCCCCGTCAATCCACTCCGCGCCGGTGTGCCAGCTTTCCACGCTCGGCGGGTTCAGCAGTTCCTGACCCTGGTAGGCGCACTCGAAGGCCAGTTGATTGAAGCCGGGGCGCGGCCCTTCGTAGCTGCCAGCCATCTTGGCGGTTCCGATGACCAGCTCGGCGGGGCTCTTCACCCGCGAGTAACACGCCGCCTTGAAGAAGTCGGAGTTGAAAAGCGTCCGCAGCATGGCGCGCACATCGCCGTCCGTCTCGTTGTAGGTCGCAATCAATGCCTCAATGGCATCCGGGTCATTGGGCGGGCTGATGTTCCAGCTTGGCACCTGCGGCTCGTCGGCCACAAAGAAGTTGTAGAGGTGACGCGCCAAGAAGCGGGCAGAGGCCGGCTGCTTCACGACGATATCGATGATGTCCTCGCCGTTGAAGGCTCCGGTCTGGCCCAGGAAAGTTTTCTCCCCGTCATCGTGATCTTCGGGGCGATACTCGAAGTTCCAGTAGAAACGCCCCAGCGGGTTGCGCGGAATCTTCGGGCCGATGGTCCAGCCGGTGAAGGCGCGGGACGCTTCCTTGATGTCGTCCTCGGAATAGTTGCCCACTCCCATGGAAAACAGTTCCAGCAGTTCCCGGCCCCAGTTCTCGTTGATTGCCCCCATGTGATTGCCGTTGTTGTCCAGCCAGAAGATCATGGCCGGGTTGCGGGCCAGCTCCACCAACAGATTGCGGAAGCTGCCCAGACCATGCTCCCGGAACATCGCTATCTGCTGGGTCAACTCCGGCGGGTTGTCCACCTTGGAGTTGCCCGTGGCGAAAAGCTGGTGCCAGAAGAGCGCCATCTTTTCTTCCAGCGGTCTCCGCGTGTTGATCATCCGGTAGACCCATTCCGCCTGGTTCAGGGGCAGGCCCAGAGCGCCCTCGTAGCCGGGCATGAAGCGATAGAGCAGTTCCATGTCCACGGTTTCCTGCTTTTCGGGATGCAGCAATTCCTCCACCGTCGCCTCGTAGCCCTTGGCGGCGCGGGCTTCCAGCTCTTCGTGGGTAGCGCCGAAACCGGCGCGGCGCATAAGGTGACCCATCAACGCGATTTGTTCTTTATCGGGCATTTGAGACCCTCCTGCAATTAGGGGTCTGATCATAAAACGGAAAAGGCGCGACGCACCGCGCCAAGCATCTGCGTTTATCCTATGTTTTGCGTGCTTTGCTGTCAATGGAACGACGGTAATGAGGACAACATGAATTCGAAGCAAGTAATACCGGGTATTGATTTGTACGAGAAAATTGCGAAATGATGTGGGAGCCCGGCGGCCGGGCGGCGGGTCTGCGGAAAGGCCAACCTGTCATTTGTGCGAGAGCGGGTGTGCGAGAGCGGGTGTGCGAGAGCGGGAATGTGCGAGAGCGGGTGTGCGAGAGCGGGTGTGCGAGAGCGGGAATGTGCGAGAGCGGGTGTGCGAGAGCGGGTGTGCGAGAGCGGGTGTGCGAGAGCGGGTGTGCGAGAGCGGGAATGTGCGAGAGCGGGTGTGCGAGAGCAGCCGGAGAAGTTTCGGAGTTTTCTCTTCCTGAAGGCGTGGGCTCCGGCGGCAGGGGGTGTTACCGGCCTGGGGCATCCCAGCGGAGTATTTCGAGGTAGCCGCCGGGTTCGGCCCAAGGGAGCAGGGCGCGGAGGAATTCGCGGACGCCGGGGGTTTGGCCCCGCTCGCGGCAGTTGCGAAGGTACCGGCGCAGGTTCATATAGGTGTTGAGGCGGATGCCGGTTTCGGAGATGCGCTGGGCCAGGTGCTTGGGGCCGTCTGTTACCGGGGCAAAGGGCGGGGGTTCTTCGTGGTTGGCAACGGCCACGTCCCACTCTTCGCAATATTCTTCGGCGAGGCGGCGGAGGCGGACTACTTCGAGTTCGGGGGCGAGCTTGCGGCAGAGGGCGTTGACGCGGCGGCGGAGTTGGGAGAGAGACATTGCGGCACTTCCTGAGATTGGGTTAGGGGCAAGATTTTTGTTTTCCCCGGCCATTTGCGGCAATAACCGGCCACTTTGTGATGTTGGCGGCGGCGCTTCCTGAGATTGGGTTAGGGGCGGGATTTTGTTGCTCCGGCTATTTCCAGCCATTTTTGCGATGTTCGTCTTTGATTATCGCCGGGCCGGGGTGCGGCAGCGGCCGTGGGGGGACTAGGGCGGGTTGGACCGGACAGTAATGATGGTAGGGAGTTGTTATCAGGGTTGGCAAGGGGGAGGTGTCAGGGGTTATTTACGTAGATGGGCAGGATTTTCAGGTGTGAGGGAGAGGGGCCGGGTCGGTTTCGCAATTTTCTCTTTGTACCGGTCTCTATTGAGCCGGGAAGGAATTTACTTTAAATTCACTCTGCATTCGCAGGAAAGGTAAAGATGACAGCCAGAATTTCTACTGCTCTCGTGTTTCAGAACCCTAAACGGCGGCTCATCGTTCCCGTAACCCTGCTCGTTGTAGCCCTGCTCGTTATGGCCGCCTCCGCTGCCTGTTCTGACGCCACGGCTACGCCGCCTCCGACGGCCACAACCCTGCCCCCTCCCGTCAGAACTGCTGCCCCTGCATCAACTCCCGTATCGCCAACCTCAACGGTGACGGCCACAGCCGTGCCATCCCCCTCACCGACTGTCACGCCCGAAACGCCCACGGCCACGCCGAGCCCGACGGCCCTCCCGTCTCCTGGCCCGACGGCTTCAGGCGAACTGCAGACGGCTTCGGGCGAACTATTCACTCTCTTGGAAGAACTGGTGGCGGAGTTGGGCCATCGCGAGAGCGCCACCGCCCAAGAACTGCTCGCGGCCGAGCGCCTGAAAGAGCGTCTTGCGGAGATGGGTTATGCCGCCAAGATTCAGCCTTTCGCCTTTGAGCATTTTGATTTCGCCAATTTGATGCTAGGCGGATCAAAAAGCCCTATGGTTGTCGTCGAGTCGCCCGAAGAGATGAAGCTCCCCGGATTGTTGCTGACGACTGCCCCCAGCGGCCGGATGAACTCCGGCCCGCTGACTCCGGTGGACCTGACCGGAAAGAACGGCTTGGCTAAGGGAGAGTTGGAGGGGAAAATCGCGCTGATACAACCGAAAGACTTTCGGTTAGACAATCTACAGGCGTTGCAAGACCAGGTTAACGACGTTGCCGCGGCCGGCGCTGTCGCCGCCGTAATATCCGGCAACTGGGTAGAAGACCATGCCTATCAGGACTATCGTCCACTGTTAGGCGTCAAATCCTCAATTCCGGCGCTGCTCCTTTACCCGAATGCAGAATACCCGGATGCAGGAAATTCGCTTAATGAATTGTTGGCGCAAGGGGAAGTAATCCTTTCAGTGAAGATAGAGACTCAGGAATTTGAGTCTCGCAACGTGGTCGCCGAGCTGAAAGGCGAGGGGAACGGCGTGGTTATCGTGGGCGGCCACTACGACATAGTCCCGCAGACAGCCGCCGGGGCTAACGACAACACTTCCGGCGTTGCCCTTGTGCTTGCGCTGGCAGAGGCCCTGTCGGCGGAAACCCTGCCCTACTCCGTTCGGTTTGTTTTCTTCGGAGCGGAAGAAATGGGGCTATACGGCAGCAGCCACTACGTCGCATCGCTAAACGAATCAGAACTGGGGCGCATAAAGGCCATGTTCAACTTTGACGTGGTGGCGAGTGGCCCGTGGCTGGCCGTCGCAGGACAGGAGGAACTCGCGGCCCTGGCTCTGCAAGTGGCTGCAACCCTGGAAGTGACTGCGAAACCCGACCCCCTGCCGCCGTGGGCCGACAGCGACCACCGGCCATTCGAACAGGCCGGAGTGCCTGTGTTGCTGCTCTACGGCCCGGATGTCTCCCGGATTCATACGGCGGACGACCGGCTGGAATTTGTGCAGCCTGAACTCTTGGGCGGCGCGTTCTTGGTGGCTAAGGCGTTGTTGGAGTCGCCCGAGTTTGCTCAGTAGCCACCCTGATCGCTCCGTTGTTAACGGCAGCGCCATCGCCAGCCATCACAGCGGCGGGTTAACCGCCAGTTGTATCAGGCCGATGATTGCTCCCAGCCCTGCGCCGAACCAGTTGATCCAGCGCAGGTGGCGGCCCGATATTGACATTACCAACCCCTCTACATCCCTAACGTCGAAGGAGTTGATGCGATTTATGACCATAGTTTCGATGTCGAGAATCTTGCTTAGCTCCGGCAACTGCTCGCCAAGGAACCCGATGGTCTGGTCGGCCAGGTATTCATCCAAACGTTCCGCCACCCCCTCAGACAACGGAATCAGCGACTCCAGAGTGGCGGAACCGCCGTTTCCGTCGCCGCCCAACTGTCGGGCGGCTTTGCGGATGCTGCCGGGCGTCGCAGGATCGCCTAGGTAGTCCATCATCAGGTTTGCGGTCAGCCCCGATACCGTCTCAGTCTGGACTCCCAGGGTACGCTCGGCCATTTCTCCCAGCGTGGCTTGGGAGTTCATTTCGTAAAACCGCCCCGCCGCCGCCCGCACACTGACCGCCGAGGTTTCGGCCAGCGCCGTGAACGCGCCCCGGGTCGCCCGGTCGGCCATCCAGTAAATGGTCTGCTCATTGTGTCCGATAAGCCACTTGATTCGCCTGGCCGATATGCGTTCCAGCGCCACCCCAACGGCCTCGGAAATAAGGGTTTGCATCTCCGGTGTTTTCAGCGACTGCTCGGCGTCGTCTATCAGCCTGGCGATGATGTTGGGCATATCCTGGATGGCTTCATCTTTCTTTCCGCTGACGCTCAGGATGACCCTTGTCATCAGCCCCTGCTGGCTTACCGTTTCCTCCACCAGGTCTTGTCCTATCTTGACCAGCTTATCCGACATATCCGGTTGGCGAAGCCAGTTGAATATCAACCAAGTAACTGTGGACAGGTTGTTCCGGATTAACCCTTGCAACGCCTCCAGGTTCTCCGGCGTCAGATACTCTTTAAGCCGCTTGTTCTGACTGAACTGATCCCGCAGCCAGTTCTTGACAAACTCGGACGCGGTGTCGCCCAATTCCTCGTTTCTCAGCGCGGGAAGAACGCTACCGTGAACGAAGTCGGCCAGTTGTTCGGCGCTGGCAATGTCGGAAATCCGCTTTCCGCCCACGTCCTTGGCAACTTGTTCCGCCAGAGACTGCACCATGCGGGCGCACTGCGGCGACTTCAAGAAGGAGACCAACAGCTCCTCCATCAGTTCTTCAGGGAAAGCAGTCCGCCCGTTGTTCTGGTCATAGGACAATTCATCGCGGGATAATTCATCGCGCCCACTGCCCGGTAAACTTATGGGCCGCTGCATCAGTATGCGGCGGCGCTCGCCAATCCAGCGTTTCAGGCTGTCGCGGAACTCCGGGGTGTCCAGTTGCTCCTTGAGCGCTTGCGGAGACAGCAATTGCTCCGACACCATACGCCCAATAGTGCGCGCCAGGTCGAAACGGTTGCGGGGAATGACGCCGGGGGTCAGCGGAACGCGCACACCCAAAACCCGCTTGGAGGTCAACGGGCGGAACAGCATCTTGATGGCTACGCGGTTGGTCACATAGCCGATGATCGAGCCAAGCAGCGGAGGTAAAATCCAGGGCAGGATAGCGAGGGTGGTGTCCATCAGTGCATCCTTTCCCTAGTCCCGGACAGTCTGACAATAGGGGGGCGGCCCAGCCGGATTCCCTCTCCATCAGTGGAAGGTTAGAGCCTGCCCTTACACAGGCAGGAGCGGGGGTGAAACGCTAAGTCTGTTTTACTCCCATTGCCCCCGGACTTCAAGTTTCTGGCCGGGCTTCAAATTACCAAAAGGCGCAACCAGGAACTTTTCATTCTCCCAGTGGTTCTCTCTCTTATGCTGGAATCCGACCTGAAACCAGACTTTGCCAAACTCCCTAATCAGGGCTAATCCCCTATCCCCGCGTGGTATCATTACCTGCAACCGACCAGTGCTTGCGGAGGCCCCTTTTATGGATGCAAGAGACGGGACAACGTACACCGGCCAGTCCATCAAGCGTTTCGAGGATCACCGCCTGCTCACCGGGCAATCCTCCTACGTGGACGACATAACGCGGCCTAGGATGCTGCATGCCCTGATTGTCCGCAGCCCCCACGGCCACGCCCGGATCCGCAGCATAGACGCATCGGCGGCATTGGCCCTGCCGGGCGTCGCGGCGGTCATCACCGCCCAAGACATCGAGGAAGCCACCCACCTTCCCACCCGCGAATCCGCCGACGCCGACGAGCTGCGCCCGCCCCGGCACCCGGCCCTGGCCGTGGACAAAGCCTGCTATGCCGGTCAGCCGGTCGCCATCGTGCTGGCCGAAAACATCTACACCGCCGGGGACGCGGTTGAACTCGTCGCCATAGACTACGAAATCCTCTCCGCCGTCATTGACCCGCTGGAATCCGCCAGCCAGGGCTCCCCGGTGATTCACGAGCAATTCGGCAGCAACGTCGTTCTGCGCACAGTGAACGCCGGCGGCGACCTGGAGCGGGCCTTTGCCGAGGCCGACTGTGTCATCACCCAGCGGTTCGATGTGCAGCGGGTCGCCCCCGCCCCCATGGAACCGCGCGGCCTCCTGGCCGAATACGACCCCGATGCCGACCTCCTGACGGTGTGGGACTCGACGCAACACCCCCATGAAATCCGCGAGCACCTAGCCCGTCTGCTGCAACGGCCCCTGGAGTCGGTTCGGGTGGCCTGCCCCGACGTGGGCGGCGGCTTCGGCGAGAAAGGCTGCTTCTTCCCCGAAGAGCTGGCAATTCCCTACTTGGCAATGAAGCTGGGGCGACCCATCAAGTGGGTGGAGAGCCGACAGGAAAATATGCTCTGCTTCCACGGGCGCGGACACAGCATCGACCTGGAGGCGGCGGCGCAGAGCGACGGGACCCTTCTGGGCATCCGCGTGAAAGTTACCGCCGACCTGGGCGCCTACTTCTTTATGTCCACTCCCACAGTGCCCATACTCACCAGCCACCGGCTGACCGGCCCCTACCGCACTCCCGCAATGTCGGTAGAAGTGGTGGGAGTTGCCACCAACAAGTCGGTCACCGGCGCCTATCGCGGGGCAGGCGGCCCCGAGGCGGCCTTCTGCATGGAACGCGCGGTGGACTTGGTGGCCCAGGAACTCGGCCTTGACCCTGCCGAGGTCAGGCGGCGCAACTTCATCCCGCCCGATGCCTTCCCCTACGAAACGCCCACCGGCATCATCTACGACTCCGGCGAATACGCCGCCGCCTTCGAACGCTCCCTGGAAATGTCCGGCTACGAAGGCTGGCGGGAACGCTCCCGCCAGCAGGCGGAACCCGGCGGGGCCCTCATCGGCGTGGGGATTGCGGCGGTGGTCAAAGGTTCCGGCGCCAAGGTGACCTTCCTCGAAGAACACGCCAGGTGCATCATCGGCCCGGACGGAGACGTCGAGGTTCACACCGGCATCGCCCCCCACGGCCAGGGCACCGAGACCACCTTCGCCCAAGTGGTTGCCGACGAACTCGGCATCGCCCCCGGCGACATACGGGTGCGCCACAGCGACTCTGCCATCCTGCCTGCCGGCGGCGGCACCTCTGCCAGCCGCGGCGTCATCGCCGGCGGCACCGTGCTGTACAACGTAGTGCAGGAAGCCCGCGAGAAGCTCGCAACCGTCGCCGGCCACCTGCTGGACTGCCCGCCCGCGGACATAGACCTGGCGGAAGGCCGGGCCGCCGACCGCAACAACCCTTCCCGCAGCCTGCCCTTCGCGCAACTGGCGGCTGCGGCCCACAACGAGGAACTCCTGCCGCCGGGCCAGGAGCCGGGGCTGGACTTCGCCGGTTCCAACACGCTGACCAGGAGCCCCTATGCCTTCGGCTCCCACGTCGCGGTGGTGGAGGTCTCGCGGGAAAACGGGGCCATCAAGATACTGCAATACGCCGGAGTACACGACTCGGGCAAGGTCATCAACCCTATGCTCTACGACGGCCAGATACACGGCGCCATCGCCCAGGGCATCGGACAGGCCCTCTGGGAGGGCATGGTCTACGACTCGACTGGGCAGCCCCTCAGCGGCAGTATGATGGATTACGCCCTGCCCAAGTCCATAGACCTGCCCGACTTCGACCTCGATAGCACTATCGAGACGCCATCGCCCATCACCGCCCTCGGCGTCAAGGGCATCGGAGAGCTGCCCACCCTCGCCGCCCCCGTAGCCATCGCAAACGCCGTTATGGACGCGCTGTCGTCTGCGGGCGTCAAGCACATAGACACGCCCCTAACCCCGCAAAAGGTCTGGCAGGCCCTGCGGGACGCAGGCGCGGCGTAAAGGCAGGTAAAGTTTGGCTGGCCGCTACGTCTCGGCTCAGGCCGTCAGCATAGCCGCCAGCCGTTCTTTTTCGGCCCACAAAACCGCGTTATCCGCAATAGGGGCCTGCGCTTGCCGAGTCCATACACCCCTCCTAGCGTTGCGGTCATCCAGCACGGCAACCGGGTTCCAATTTTCGTTATTGTTTACAGTGTCCATAAATCGGTAGGCCCACCGTTCCGCTAATGAATGGGCCGCTGATTCCGTGACTGAAGAAAGAGGTTGAACCAGCAGATTTCGGTCCGAATTGACGTGGAATTTGAAGTTATGAAATTCTTTTTTTCCGCACACTCTGTAATCAAAATCATAAGTGACGCCAACGCTGATTATGAATGATTCCACTTCATTATCGAAAAGTGCGCGTGCATTCGCGCGTCTGCCTTGAATTAGGCTGGTTACCGCAAGAACCGATTGAATCAGATTATGAACGGCGTCTCCTATCAGAGACGGGTCGTCATCTATAACCAAGGCGTTGCCGATGCAAGAGACGCCGTAACCCGTGGCTATACGCTTAACTTTTTCCAACGCGGTTTGGGTGAGAGTCAATCCGTTCACATACAAATAACCAAGGGTTTCTCCTGTATCGGTCAGGCGAATGTTCCCGCCAGGCTGCGCTATTAACTCCAGCCCTATAGCTTCACCGTCAGGCCGAATAAACGGTGTCAATAGATAACAGCCATTCTTGGATTCCATAACTTCGAGGTCATCTGACAACCGAACAAGATATTTTTCGGCAACCGTCCTGCAAACATCAAGGCTTGTCATACAAAACCTTCCTCAGCTTTCTTGAAAGAAAGATTGCCGCTGGTACGAACCGCGCAGAGTTATATTGCATTCCCGCAAAAAATCAAGCAATTCGTCATTTGGATTGCCTGTGCGTATATCATCAGGCAGGTATACTCTCTTGTCTTGATATGTATCATCCCAAAAATGTTTGTGCGGGTCGGTTACTCTTTCTCGCGTTACCGGGTCAATATGCCATGGGTGGACAGTGTATTTTCGAATCGGCGTGTTTCGGTACAGAAGCGCAAAACTCCGATTTTGTTGTCCAATATACCCGCGGAGGCTTAAAAGTTCCCCTAAATCCTCAGACAACACGCTGACTTGCAGGCGATAAGCCCCCCCGTGACATCCGCCAAGTCAAATTCGCCGCAATTTGCAGCGCAGGCCGGTTTGGGGCCTGCTTTCCTTGTGACATCTGCCAAGTCAGATTCGCCGCAATTACTTTCGTCTCTGCAAGGATGGTTTGGGCCTGCGCTTGCGTTACCATACTCAATTTTGATGCGACAGTTTTTGTCTCGATTGCGATTAACCAGTCAAAAACGCCATATAGCGCGGCAAGAGCAAGCCTCAACCCGCTCTTGCCGGTGCGTTAAGTCAGGAGACCGTCACTTCCGCTTCCCGGTACGCCTCCTCCACGAAGCCCGGGATCTGCGTCCAGCGGGGGTTGCCGACGTCGTGGCGCAGGCCAACGGCGTCGCCTTCCGAGCCTTCCAGCCCCAAGGGGTGATAGACCAGCTCAATCAGATTCCCGTCCGGGTCGGATATGTAGGTGTAATGCTCGCCGGTGTCCTCCCGCCGGCCCTGCCTGGGATCATCGCCGCCTGTGCCGGTGAATGCCCCGCCCGCCGAGCGCGAGCAGGAAACGCCCAGCGCATCCAGATTCGTCAGGGCGGCGTCCCAGTCCTCGACCTCGACGGCAAAGTGAACTCGGGGAATAAAGACGACCTCGTCCACCTCGCTGGTGTGGATTTCGCCGTTGCCGATGCGGAGCTGAAGCATCCGCCGGTTGAGCGCCGGGCCACGGTCCAGGAACTCGGCTCCCAGCGCCTTCTCGTACCACTCGCGGGTGCGCTCCCGGTTGGTAATCTGGATGTTGACGTGGTGAATCATGTTGACTTTCGACATAACCTTTCACCTCCGGTTGCGGTTGACAAGCTGATTGAGGCATTATCCGCCATCATCAGCCCACGGGCAAGCTGGCGCCCTAGCGATTCGGCGCAGCGGCGGGCGTGAACTCCGGCGCCGGGCCGCCATTCCAGGCAGGGATGGTTTATCATAGCGGATATGGTTGACGCAAGAGAATTCTGGCAAACTATCCGGTGGGGGAGATATGGAGCCTGATAACAATGGGAAGCTGGTAGGAGCGTCAGTACGGCGAAAGGAGGACTTCCGGCTGATTCAGGGCGAAGGGCGGTACGCCGCAGACATTCAGCCTCGAGACGTCGCCGAGATGATGGCGCTCCGCAGTCCCCACGCTCATGCCCGGATTCGTCATATCCACACCGGCGCGGCGCAGGCGCTGCCGGGAGTGCTGGCGGTAATCACCGGCGCGGAGTTCAACGCCCTCTGCCATGCACAGCTTCCTCTGGCCGGTGTTCGCGATCACATGAAGGCTGTAAGCCGCTGGCCCATGGCGGCGGACACCGCCAAGTACGAAGGAGAGCCGGTGGCGGTGGTGGTGGCATCGGACGCCTACATCGCCCGGGACGCGCTGGAGCTGATCGAGGTTGACTACGAACCGCTGCCCGCCGTGGTAGACCAGGAACGGGCGCTGGATAACGGTGCGCCCCTAGTGCACCAACACTTGAGCTCCAACCTCTGCGTAACCAGTTCCCACAGCGTCGGCAGCCCGGATGCGGCCTTTGCCGAGGCCGATGGCGTGCTGTCGTTTCGGCTGGTGGAGCCGCGTCTGGTGCCTAACGCCATGGAGCCGCGAGCCGTTACCGCCAGCTACGAAAGGGGCGTGGGCGAAGTGACCCTGTGGCTGTCCACCCAGGCTCCGCACCTGGAGCGGCGCGCCGTGGCCGAGGTGCTGGGTATGGCGGAGAACCGGATACGGGTACTTTCCAGAGACGTGGGCGGCGGCTTCGGCGCGAAGATAGACACCTACCCCGAAACCGTTATCGCGGCGGCTCTGGCAATGCAGCTCAACCGTCCGGTGCGCTGGGTGGAAGAACGGCAAGAGGAATTTACCTCCACCATCCACGGGCGCGGCGAGGTGCAATACGTCGAAGCCGCCTACCGCAACGACGGCAAGCTGCTCGCCCTGAAAACACAGTATTACACCGACTTGGGAGCCTACGCCTTCGGCGGTACCCACGGTGTGGCGGAAACGCTAACCCCCTCGGGCGCGGCCGGGGCTTACACGGTGGAAAACCTGGAGTGGACGGTCTTCGGCGTCTACACCAACAAGATGACCGTCGGCCCTTATCGCGGCTACGGTCAGCACGCCACCGCCTACGCCGCCGAGCGGGTGATGGACGGCATCGCACTGGAACTCAACCTCGACCCGGCCGAAGTAAGGCGGCGCAACCTGATTCCCGCCGAGGCTTTTCCATACCGCACTCCCACGGGCCGCCTCCACGACAGCGGCGACTACCATCTCGGGCTGGAGATGGCATTGGAACTGGCGAACTATGCCGGACTCAGAGAGGAGCAGGCCCGGCTTCGAGAGCGAGGCGAACTCTTGGGCATCGGCATCGCAACCACCGTCGACGCATCGGGCTTCGGGCCATCGGGCGCGCTGAGTGTGCGGCCCGGCTATGAAACGTCCACAGTGCAGGTGGACTCCACTGGGCGCGTCACCGTCTACACCGGCTCATCGCCCCACGGGCAGGCCCACGAGACCACCTTTGCCCAGATTGCCGCCGATGAGCTGGCAGTCCCCCTGGAAGACGTTAGCGTGATTTATGGCGACACGGCCCTGATAGCCCAAGGCACCGGCACGCGGGCCAGCCGCTCGCTGGTCGTGGGCGGCTCTGCTGTCGTGACCGCCAGCCGCCAAGTAAAGGAAAAGGCCCTGAAAATGGCCGCCGTCCTCCTCAACACCGAGCCCCAGTATATCGAACTCCGCAGGGGAGGCTTCTTCGCCGAAGACATCCCCGACCGCTACGTCACTTGGCGCGATGTCTCCGCGATGTCTACAGGCCCCCAACCTATGCCCGAGGGGACGGAACGCGGGCTGGAAGCCAGCGTATACTGGGAACCGGACAGCTACACCTTCCCATATAGCGCCAACGTGGCAGTGGTGCGGGTGGACCCGGATAACGGGGTGGCGCAGTTGCTCGACTTCTATTCAGTCAACGACTTCGGGGCGCTGGTCAATCCGATGGTGGTGCACGGGCAAGTGCATGGGGGGCTGGCCCAGGGCATCGGCGCGGCTCTTATGGAAGAAGCGGTATGGGACAGCGAAGGCCCGCTGCTTACCGGCAGCTTTATGGACTACGCAATGCCGCTGGCGAAGCATCTGCCCGGTTTCACGGTGCAATTCATGGAAACCCTCAGTCCCTTCAACCCTCTGGGGGTCAAGGGAATGGGCGAGACCCCGACAATCGCGGCAGTTCCCGCCGTCGTCAACGCAGTTGCCGACGCGCTGTCTCACCTGGGCGCAACGCAACTGGACATCCCGCTCAAGCCCGAGCGGGTATGGCGGGCGATGCGAGAGGCCGGGGGCTAGGGATACAAAACCGCAGGCTATTCCATCTGCCTTAGTTTGGGGTCGAGGCGGTCGCGGAGCCAGTCGCCGAACAAATTTAGCGACATCACGGTGATAAGGATGGCGATGCCCGGCATCGTCGCCACCCACCAGGCATCCACCAAGCGGTCGCGGCCGTCGGCCACCATTGAACCCCAAGCTGGGTCAGGCGGCGGCACACCCGCGCCGAGGAAGCTAAGCGTCGCTTCCACCAATATCACGATGCCCACTTGTAGCGTAGCCACCACTATGAGCGTGTTGATGGTGCCGGGAAATAGATGGGTGAACAAGATGCGCGGGGTAGACGCCCCGGCTACCTGCGCCAGGGCGACGTAGTCCAGATTTTTCAGTTGCAACACCTCGCCCCGCACCATCCGGGCGAAGCGGGGCCAAATCCAGAGGGCCAGCACCGCGATAATCATTTCGAAGGACTGGCCTACCGCCACCACCAGCACCAATGCCACCAGAATTAGCGGCAGCGACAGTATGATGTCCACCAACCGCATAAAGATCTCGTCAGCCCAACCGCCATACCAACCGGAAACCAGTCCTATCAGCACGCCAATCCCGCCGCCCACGCCGAGGGTAACCGCCGCCACAATCAGTGAAATGCGGGCGCCGAAGATGATGCGGCTGAGTATGTCGCGGCCCAACTGGTCAGTGCCTAAGACATATCTGAAGCTGCCTCCTTCCCGAGTTACTACCTCCAGATAATCGCCAAGCACCGCAGAAGGGTCTATCTCTTGGGCGTCCTCCAGCGAGATTTGATAGAGGAGCTGGCCGCTTTCCGGGACTTCCACCACCAGCTTTTCGGCAGTGCGCGGCGATCCCCAGGCCGGGGGCAGATTTCGCTCCCGCAACGAGCCGTCCGTAGGGTCATGGGGAGCGATCCAGTTGGCGAATATGCCCACCACCACCACCAGCCCCAGCAACAGCATCGGAATCACAGGATAGCGGTTGAGCGCCCGCAACCGGCGCGCCACACGGTTTGCCGGAGCTTGTTCCAAAGCCGTTATCGCCCCGCGTCTCCTTTCCAGCATCGGTTTCCTCTTATCTTTAGCCATTATTCCGGTCGCTCCTGCGGAAAAGAGAACAATTCTCGCGCGCCGCTTATGCGTATCTAATGCGCGGGTCAATATAGGCGTAGGCGATGTCCACCAGGAAAGCGGCCGCTACATACATCACTGTGAAAATGATTACCACGCCCTGAAGCACCGGGTAATCGGAAACCAGGGTTGCCTGGATTGCAAGCAGACCGAGACCGGGCCAAGCGAAGACCAGCTCGGTGGTAATGGAGCCGGCCACCAGGTTGCCCAGAGTCACCCCGGCAAAGGTAAGGGGCGGGATGAGGGCATTCCGCAGGGCGTGTTTCCAGATAAGGCCAGGCGTGGAAACGCCCTTGGCCCGGGCCAGCTTGATGTACTCGGAACCCAGCACGTCCAGCATTGCGGAACGCACCAGCCGCATATTGGCCGCCACGAAGAACCAGCCCAAGGTTATGGCGGGCAGGAAGATACTGTTCCAGTCCTGCTTTCCCGACGGAGGAACCCAGTCCAGCCGGACAGCGAAGAAGAAGATGAGCATTATGCCCAGCCAGAAAGTGGGAGCGGACTGCCCCACCAAGGCCACCAACTTGCCTATCTGGTCGAATATGCTGCCTCGGCGCACCGCCGACAGCACGCCCAGCGGCACGCCAATCAGCACGGAAAACACGAAGGCCGCGCCACCCAACTCCAGCGTCGCCAATATGCGCTTGCCAATGACGTCACGGGCCGATTTGCGCTCTTTCACCGAGTCGCCGAAGTCGCCGCGCCCCAAGTCTTTCAGAAAGAGCCAGTATTGCTCGATATATGACTTGTCCAGCCCTAATTCCTGTCCAATGCGCTCGTACTGTTCCTGGGTAGCGAAATCGCCCAGCATCATAGTGCGCGGGTCGCCGGAGATGCGCGCCATTATAAAAATGATGATAGAGACAGCAAATAGTGTAAAGATGGTAATGATAAGCCTGCGGACGAGAAACCGTTGCATATTGGGAAATAGCCTCTATTAATCGTTACGCCATACGCATTAGTGTGCTAATTCAGTGAATTTGCCAGAGCGTTAAACCGATTCGCCAAGCTTAGCCCTCGCCATTGGCCTTGTCAACCGCGCTTGGGATGGTGCGTTCATTTATGGCGGAAGGCCGGTGGTTTGACAGCGCATAAGCCTGTCGGTAGTATCTGATGCGTTCCTATTTGGCGATTCCCACAGCGGAGAACGTATGAAATACGACTATATCGTTTTGGGCGCCGGTTCGGCCGGCTCCATTATGGCGTCAAGGCTCTCCGAGGCCCCCGGCGTCTCCGTGCTGCTCATTGAGGCCGGCCCTGACTACCCGGACTTCGAGCTGATCCCCGATGAAGTTAAGTACGGCTTTGCCACGGCTACGGACGTCATCACCAAAGATCACAACTGGGAGTTCATCGGCAAGTCCACTGACTCCGCACCGCCTATGCGCGTCCCCCGCGGCCGGGTCACGGGTGGCTCCAGCGCCATCAACGGACAGATGTTTCTGCGGGGGGTGCCCGAGGATTACGACGCCTGGGCAGAAATGGGCAACGATGATTGGAACTTCCAAAATGTGCTGCCCTTCCTGCGGATGATCGAGACCGATACGGAATTCGGGGGAGACGACTACCACAATTCCGACGGCCCTATCATCGCCCGGCGCTTTGCCAGGGCAGGCCTGATGCCGGAACAACGGGCATTTTATGACGCAGCGTTGGCCGCGGGATTTCCCGACAGCCCCGACCAGAACCACCCGGAAGCCTCCGGCGTCGGCCCCTCCCCCCTGAACAACCCCAACGGCATCCGCTGGAGCACGGCTCTGGGCTACCTGAACCCGGCCCGGCACCGGCTGAACCTGACCATCCGGCCCAATACGCTCGTTCGTCGCATTCTCTTCGAGGGGAAGCGCGCCACAGGTGTCGAAGTGGAGAGTGGAGGGGAGCGGTTTGTGGCGGAAGGAGAAGAGATTATCCTCAGCGCCGGCCCGGTCTGCTCTCCGCATATCCTGATGCTGTCCGGCGTAGGCCCGGCAGACCAGCTTCAAGCCCAGGGAGTGCCGGTGGTTCACGAACTGCCCGGGGTAGGGCAGAATCTGCGAGACCATCCCTTTGTGCCAGTCACTTTCAGGACGAAACCCGGCCACGTGTTCAACGAGCACGACCCGCGCCTGCAGATGATGATGAGCTGGACGGCGGAAGGCTCGCACCTGCGCAACGACATGATTTTCGTGGTGCTGTCCTACGCAACGGAGGAATGGACGCGGGACCCCAACGCCGAGAACGTCAAACCCATTGGCTTCCGCATCGCTTCCGGGCTGTACCTGGCACAGGGGGCTGGAGAGCTGCGCCTGCAATCCTCCGACCCTGATGAACAGCCATTCCTAAACTACAACTATTTTGCCGAAGAGTTCGACATACGGCGAATGCGGGAGGGGGTTCGCCTGATTGTGCGTCTGTCGGAGCATGAGGCCCTAGAAGAGCAAATCCAAGAGCGAATCAGCCCAACAGACGAAGACTTAGCCACTGACGAGGCTCTGGACGCCTTCATCCGGCGCAACAGCACCACGGGGCATCACATATCCGGTACCTGCAAGATGGGGCCGACCTCCGATCCCATGGCAGTAGTGGACCAGCACGGCCGGGTGCATGGGATCGAGGCTCTGCGGGTGGTGGATGCCTCTGTTATGCCCGATTGCATCCGCGCCAACACCAACGTCACTACGATGATGATTGGAGAAAAGATAGCCGCCTATATTGGCAGCGGAGGATAGGAAGACTAAACACAAGGGAACCGTTGCCGCCGAACTCAGTGTCGGTTTCCAGCTTGCGAAAGTAGCGGAGCAAATTCTAGTAGCTCTGTTCACGGTTCCCATCGGTGGACCAGGGATCGAAGTCCTCGGGTACTCTGCGCAAGAACGCCTGGCCGTTGATGGCGGCGCGAGTGGCTTTGCCCTTCAGAATCAGGGACGGAACGCTGGCCTCGTTGCCGCGGGCTTGGAGATTCCAATCGGAATGGTCAGAGGCTATGTCGACTCCGGAAGCGCAGCCAAACTTGTCCCCTCCGGCAGGCGCCCGAATTCCGGTTAGCCGGGGCTTACCGACAGCAACAACACCGAAACAACACCGAGCGGGTCTTCACTGAGCCGGGCAGATAGCACGCCACCCTCAGACTCGGCGCCGATGACGCCGGCGTGGTATTTTATGCCGTTTCCGACTGGTTTCTCGGTGCCTGTACAGTATATCCGGGCGCGGTTGACGCGGTTGAATGGTGACAGCGCAGGGACGCACAGCCGTGCGTCCCTGCGAATGCGTTGCTGCCGCGCAGTCTACTGCTGACGGTGCTTGGTAAACTCGTAAGAACCGAGAGAGCGGGTATCGCCCTGTTGCAGGTCGTCTCGCCATGACTCGACTCGGGAACTGAGAGGCCACAGCACGTTAACGCTATAAAAGCCGCTGTCCAAGGCGTTTTCGTAGATGAAGCGGCCCATCTTATTCATAATTTCCCAGTGCCCTTCATCGTCGCCGATGCCAAACATCTGATCCAGCAACTCATCCATAACTGGATGGTCGAAGCCCGCTGACCAGCCTGACTCGCTGGAATAGATGACGCTATAGATGGTTGCCGGGTCAATCCGTCCGCCGGTGCCGTGGCAACTCAGGCCAACGTACTCCCTGGCCTGAATGCGGGGGCCGATGCTGAGATACGGCACCCGGTTGATGTTGGTGCGAATCCCTAGCTCTTCCCAATAGTCGGCCACAGCCTCGCACGACTCGGCTTCGGCGGCCACGCCCCGTATGCTGGCGGTAACTTCAATTTCGAATCCGTCCGGGTAGCCCGCCTCTTCAAGAAGCTGCTTGGCCCGCTCCGGGTTGAACTCCCATTCCCGCAGATCCGGGGCCAGCTCCTCCTGGCGGTTCTCCCATGTCCATAGGGATTGAGGCGCCCCCTCACCACCCAGCAGGGTATCCACGATTTCCTGGCGGTCTATGGAAATGATCAGGGCTTCACGCACCTTCCTGGCCCGCTCCCATTCCGGCGAATTTACGTCTGGGTTGGGCGAGACCCACGGGCAAGAGCCGTTGGACAGACAGCCCGCTGCTCCGGGGCGCTTGACAGCATAGTCCGGATCGGTCCCCATACCCACGTAGTGGTTGGGGTGCAGGCCGATATGGGCAGTGGAACCGTTAGGCACCGACATATACCGGATGCCGGGAATCCGGTCCAGCCGAGGCTTGGAATCGAAGGCCATCAGGAAGCTGTCCAGCTTGCCTGCCTCGAAGTTGGCAACTCGGGTAGCTTCTTCCGGGATGTCCCATAACACCAGTTCAGCGAACTCAGGCGTCTTGCGGTAATGGTCTTCCACGGCGCTGAACTTCCAGAACTCGCGGGTGCTGGACTCGACGAACTCCCACGGGCCGGTGCCGATGCCCTGCAATGTGGCGGCGTCCTGACCTTCACTCTCGTAGTTTTTCTTGCTGACGCTCTGGATGACTTCCGGCAGCACTAAGGCATACAGAAAGTCGAACTGCGGCGTAACGGTGTCCACAGTCAGGGTGTGGTCATCCACGACAGTGGGTCCGCCTCCCTCGGCGGCGAACAGCCGTTGCAGCGTGCCAAGCCAGGATGTGATACTGTCGTCGGCGGTGTACTCGCCCATGGTGAAGACCACGTCTTCGGCGGTGAACGCCCCCCAGTCCTTGTGGAACTCCACGTCCTCACGCAGCTTGATAGTCCATACAGAGCCGCTTTCGTCAACAGTCCACTCGGTAGCTAACTGCGGCTCCATTTCCCGATTGATGTTGAGCTTTATCAACGACTCGCCGGAGGCGCTGCCCACAAACACCAGCACGGCGCTCTCGGTCAGCCTGGGGGCATTGCCGAAAGCGAACAGCTCCTTGAAGGCGATGTTCAGGGTGCCTTCCGGCTCGGCCATAGCGGGAGCGGCGGCTTCCGTCGGTTCCGGGGCCTTTATTGCCGTCGGCGCCGGGACTGCTACGGTTGCTGCCTCCGTCGGTGCGGGCGCGGAAGTTGTTGCGGAGGCGCCCGTTGGCGACGGCGCCGGGGTTGGGGTTGCCGTGTCGGAACTGCCGCAGGCAACGAGTGTCAGCATCGCAAGCGTGACCAGCGCCAGAATCACGCCAGATATGCCCCAAGAGGAAGATTTCATATTCGCCGATCCTTCGATATTAAGGCACCTCAGCCTGCGGCAATGCTATTCTTCGCAATACGATATGTCAAGTAATACTGGTTATCTCATATCCGCTATTTTACTGCTCAGGAATGATACTAAACGTAATACAATAATCAATTGCACAATTATGCAATCTTACTGTTACAAAGGGAAATCGTGCTGGCCGGGGGGTGTCAACGGGAGTTTCAAAGAGAAAGAGGCCGGGAATTTTCCCTCGCCCTCAACTAGAAACAGGAAACACTTAACCGCGTTGTTGGTTCACAGCGGCCCAAAGGCGGGCGGCGAGATGCGGATTCGTAGGCCGGGGCTATTCGGAGCAGCGCGTCCCCCCGGCCTGGGTCGGCGCGGAACACCAGCGAGAAGGGCAGGCCTGGCTCCGGCAATGCCGTCAGCGTATCAGCCGTCAGCGTATCATCAGATGAAGCGGGGATGTAGCACATCCCGCCGGCAACTCAAGCGGAAAACCGGGTCGTAGGTCGTTTGGACGTAACCGGCCGGAACCGGAACCTCATTCAAACCGGCGTTGGGCCAAACCGGCGTTGGGCCCGCATAATCTATGGGGGTCATTTCGCCGGAACCGAATACCTTGCCCGGCGCGAACTCGGCAGGAGTGATGGCCCCGGCGAACTTCCGGAACACCGGCTGCCCGTCGGCGCCCAAGCGGAAGAGCAAGCCAGGCATAAACACCGAAACTAGCATCGCCAGGGCGCGGCGGGGTAAAGGTCTGCGACTGCTCTATGTTGGGATCAAAAAGCCACAGCGGGTTGGATGATTCCACTAGGGTCTCGCCTGGCTTCCGGTCAGCGCTTCGTTGGTTTCGCGCACGGCGACAGTGGCGATTGGCTCCTCGGACTTGGAGCCGGGCTCGTACACCATTGACTCGCGGATGACGCCGAGCGGACGCCGCACAGCGAGCCGGCCTCGCCCGTAACGCGGGCATGGGGACGTATGGCGTAGCTGCGCCAGACATCGCACAACCTAGACGGAGATAAATTCTATGGCATTGCATTCCGACTTCTTTCCCTGCTGAAAGAAGAATTCCCCAGCGGATATGGAGGCGTTTTCGCCCTGATGCTCCGTTGTTGAAGACGGCCCTTCCGTGCGATTATAGTAGTGCGAGCGTCAGGGAGTGGCGGATATGGCCGATTCGGAAGTCATCGTCATAGGCGGCGGTATAGCCGGAACATCCGCCGCCTATCATCTGGCGGAGCACGGGCGCAGCGTTACCCTGCTGGAGCGGGGGGACATCGCCTCCGAAGCCTCCGGGGTCAACGCTGGCGGCATCGGCGCGCTGGGTTGGGGGAATACGCCAAATCTGGAATCTTTCCTGACCATGGGCAGCCTCCAGATTTTCAAGAACCTGCAACTCGAGCTAGGGTACGACATAGAGTTTCGGGCTTCCGGCGCTCTTCAGTCCATTCAGATTGCAGAAGAGTACGAATACGCTCGCGACCAGGTCCTCTTCCTGAAATCCCGGGGCTATACTGCGGAACTGCTAACGGTGAACGAGGCCCGGAGCATCGAGCCGGAATTAAACCCGGAACTGCTGGCCGCCATGCACTTCCCCCTGCGGGCCCAGGCCGATCCTCAGAAGGCTACCCGCGCCTTCGCCGCCGCAGCCGCCCATCGCGGGGCGCAGGTTCTAACCGGGCGGGAAGTGACAGGAATTGCCAGTCTCCCGGACGGAACCTACCGGGTCTTATGCTCAGAGGAGGCGCATACCGCCAAGCAACTGGTCTTGGCCGCGGGAGCCTGGTGCGGGCCAGTGGGAGAGATGCTCGGGCTTCGCATACCCATAGTTCCGGTTCGAGGCCAGATGTGGGCAACGGAGCCACTGCCGCCGAGGGTGTTTCATTCGCTTTCAGCGGCTGAATCGCCCTTGCACTGGAGAAACAGCCCCGGCAACGACGCTGTCACGCCGCCGGAACTTACTCACATCGGAAATCGCCGGGTAACCAGGCATCTGTACGGACGGCAGACCAGAGACGGCGAGATAATTTTCGGCGGCGACCGTCAGGCCGCCGGGTATGATATGACGGTAGACGCCGCCGGAATCGAGGTCAACTTCGGACACACAACCGAAATTCTCCCGTTACTGAGCGGACTTTCCATAAGCCGCACTTGGGCGGGCCTGATGCCCTTCTCCCTGGACGGCAGACCAATCATCGGAAAGATACCCCAGTTGGACAACTTGTACATCGTCGGCGGTCTGGCTTCTTCCGGCTTCGGGCGCGGGCCGATGGCTGGCAAGCTCATCGCCGGTTACATCCACACCGGACACCGCCCTCATCCATTGTCGGAGTCCGACCCGGCGCGATGCGTAACCGTTCTTGCGTAACCGTTCTTGAATGCCCCCTGGTAATCAGGTTGAAAGAGACCATCCATCACTCGCCGCAAGTGTCCGGGAGGTAGCTATGCGCTTGGCGCTGACCAATGTAACCCTGATTGACTGCGTTGATCCCAACCCCGTGGCCGAAGCAAGCGTTGTCATCGAGGACGGCCGCATCGCCGAAATCACCAACGGCAGCCGTTCACCGGACAGTCAGGATGACCAAGTTATTGATCTAGGCGGCGCATACCTGCTTCCCGGATTGTGGGACGTCCATATCCATCCTGACTATGCCACCGACCCCAACATTACCGTGGCCCAGCAGACAGCCCGGTTCGGGCAGAATCTGATGCGGGGTATGTCCGAGGCCGGGGTGGTGGGAGTCCGATGCGGCGGGGCAGGCCATTTCATGGACGTGGCCTGGCGCAACACCTTCGCCTCCGGCGAATTGGACGGGCCGCGAGTCTTTGCCTGCGGAAACTTCCTCACCACCACCGGCGGACACTTCCTGACCTCCGGGCACGCCCGAGAGTGCGACGGCCCCTACGGCTTCGTCAACGCAGTACGGGAGCAAATCAAGAACGGCGTGGATCACATAAAGCTGAACCTTTCCGGCGGAGTGATGGGCCCATTCTGGGATCGCCATACCCATACTTTCCTGTTGGACGAGGAACTGGCGGCCACCTTTGCCTTGTGCCGACAGCGCGGCTACAAGGTGATGGCCCACGCCACCAATCCGGACGCGGTCAGGGCGGCCCTCGCTATGGGCGCTCACAGTATCGAACACGGATACATTATGGACGAGGAGTGTATGCAGCTCTTCGTAGAACAGGATGCCTGGTACGTCCCAACCCTCAGCATCACCCATCTGACCGCCTCCCAGGCTGCCTCGGAACGGGAAAAGCGTTGGGTAAGGCAGAAAAATCTTGCGCCGGATTTGGTGGCGCGAGCCGAAGCCGCGGTGGACACGCATAGAAACTGGTTTCAGCAGGCCCTCCGCTCCGGCGTCAAAATGGCCTTGGGATCAGACGTTTACCCGCTGCGGGACTCGGCCCTGCTGGAAATGGGGCTGTGGGTCAAGGACGGCGCGACGCCATGGCAAACGCTGCTGGCCGCCACCAAAAACGGAGCCGACCTCTGCGGCCGGGGTTCCGACCTCGGCACAGTCGAAGTGGGAAAAATCGCCGACCTGATAGTCGTGGGCAGCAACCCGCTGGAAGACATAGAAAACCTGTCCCAACTCCTGATGGTGTTGAAAGAAGGCCGCATCGTAGCGGATCACCGCTGAACGCCGTCAGCCCCGCAAATTTCGCGCGGACAGCAGGCGCAACGAGGTATCTAAATGACCCATCGCTCTACCCCCTCCCCGGCAAGCAATTTGACGCCGGAACCCTCGGCTGCGGCCGCGCCACCCGCTCCGCCGGTGGCCGCGCAGAGGCCGCACAGTTTCACGTTCCACGGCGTGACGATTGAAGACCCGTGGCATTGGCTGCGCGACCCCGGCTATCCCACTGTGGGCGACGCCGACGTGCTGGCGTATCTCACGGCCGAAAACGAATACTTCGAAGCCGTGATGTCGCCTCGCCGGGAGTTGATAAACACCATTTTCGAGGAAATAAAGGCCCGTCAGCAACCGGACTTGTCCAGCGTGCCGTGGCGGCGCGGCGACTGGTACTACCAGTGGAGTTACCGGGAGGGAAGCCAGTACCGCTTGTGGCAGCGTTGGCCGGCCGACAGCCCCAACGATCGGGAAGCGCCGCCCGCCAACGCGCAGACTATTCTGGACGAGCCGGCCATGGCGGAAGGATACGAATACTTCCGCCTCGGCTCTGTGTCGGTGAGCAACGACGGCTCCCTGCTTACATACAGCGCCGACACCGACGGCTCTGAGCGATTCAGGATGATGGTCAAAGACCTGGGCACCGGCGAGCTGCGGGAAGACCAGATAAAAGACACCACGGGAAGCGCCGTATGGACAGCCGACGACGCGTCGTTTTTCTACACGGTCGTGGATGAGAACTGGCGTCCCTGGCAGGTGCGCCGCCATGTGGTCGGCGAGACCGCGGATAACGACTCCGTGGTCTACGAGGAAACGGATCCCGGCTTCTTTGCCGGACTGTCCATCACCACATCCAGAGAGTACATCATCATCGGAACCGGGGACCACATCACTTCCGAGGTGCGCCTGATTCCCGCTTCGGATTCAGATTCCGCCCCTATTCTGGTCTCGCCCCGCCGTCCCGGCCACGAGTACTCGGTGGATCACCAAGGCGACCGTTTCGTCATCCGCACCAACGACACCCACAAAAACACTCGCTTGGCGACCGCGCCTGCGCATGACCCCACTGACAAGTCTTGGGCGCCGCTGGTGGACGCCTCCGACTCCCACTACATTCGGGCTTTCAAGGCATTCCAGGACTTCATCGCGGTCGAGGAACGCATTGACGGCCTGGACCATGTGCGCCTGATTGACCGCGCCGGGGTGTCCACTTACATACCATTCCCAGAGTCGGCGTACACCGTTGGCCTGGACACCAATCCGGAATTCCAGACGGACACGCTGCGCCTGGAATACGCTTCGATGGTGACGCCGGCGACGGTGTTCGACTATCACCTGGAAGCGGAGGAACTCGAAGTCCGAAAGGTGCAGCAGGTTCCCAACGGGTACGATGCCTCGGAATACGTAACCGACCGGATGCTGGTCACCGCCCGCGACGGCGCGCAGGTTCCCGTGTCCCTCGTCCGGCGCAAGGAAACCCCGGTGGACGGCACAGCGCCGCTCTACCTTTACGGCTATGGCGCGTATGGCTATGCCATTCCGCCGTCCTTTTCCACCACACGGTTGTCGTTGCTGGATCGGGGATTCATCTTCGCCATCGCTCACATCCGCGGAGGCGATGACCTGGGATACCACTGGTACGAGGCCGGCAAGCTCGACAGCCGCGCCAACACCTTCAACGACTTCGTGGACGCCGCCCGCGACCTGGCGGCGCGAGGATACGGTGCGGAGGGCCGCATCGCCATCGCCGGAGGCAGCGCCGGCGGCCAGCTAATGGGCGCCGTGTTGAACCAGGCCCCGGAGTTGTGGGGCGCTGTCGCCGCCCATGTACCCTTCGTAGACGCCCTGAATACCATGCTGGACGACACCCTGCCCCTCACCCCCATCGAGTGGCCGGAGTGGGGCAACCCCATAGAAGACAAGACCGCTTTCGAGTACATAAGATCCTACTCGCCTTACGATCAACTGAAGCCCTGCAACTATCCTCCGATTTTTGTCACAGCCGGATTGAACGACCCCAGGGTGACCTACTGGGAACCCGCCAAGTACGTCGCAAAGCTGCGGACTCTGAAGACCGACGGCAATCCGTTGCTGCTGAAGACCAATATGGGAGCGGGACATGGCGGCCGGTCTGGCAGGTATGACCGGCTGTACGAAGTGGCGGAGGAGTACGCATTCATGCTGGCAAGCCTGGGACTGCCTGGGTAACTTTTCGCCAGCGACGGCTCAGTTTCGCGCCCGTTTACAGCCAACCGGATTCCGATGCTTGCCGGGCGACATAGCCAGTAGCACAAACGCCGAAGGCGGGCCAAACGCCCGCGTAAATTGACCTATATCCCCCTTGGCACTGCGGATAATCCCCGCGCATCCTGTCTATCAACGTAAATACACGCTAAGTAAATACACGGTAAATACGCGAAGGAGGTTGGATATGGCCCGCTTGGATGAAAAAGTGGCCGTGATTACCGGAGCAACCGGCGGCATCGGCCGGGCGGCATCGAAATTATTTGCCGGCGAGGGGGCGCGGTTGACCTTGGTTGACTTGGACGAAGCCGCGCTCCAGGAGACCGTGCGGTCAATCGGCGAGGACCGGGCCAGTTATATAGTGGCCGACGTAACTCAACCAGACCAGGCGCAGGCCTATATCAATGCAGCCGCCAACCGCTGGGGCGGCGTCGACGCGCTTCTGGCCAACGCGGGGATTGAGGGAGCGCTTTCCCCGATACCGGACTATCCCGTGGACGTCTTCGACCGAGTAATGGCGGTAAACGTGCGCGGGGTGTGGCTGGGAATCAAGTACGCTGTCCCGATAATGCGCGAGCGGGGCGGCGGCAGCATCGTCATCACATCTTCCACCGCCGGCATCGGCGGGACGCCGGATATGTCGGCGTACACCACCAGCAAGCACGCAGTCATCGGCTTGATGCGCACCGCCTCGCTGGAGGGCGCGCCCTTCGGCATCCGGGTCAACACCGTCAACCCATCGCCCATCGAAACCCGCATGATGCGCTCCATCGAGGAAATGCGCGTGGCGGCGATGGATGACTCGGCAGTAACCGTCGAAGTAGCGAAACAGGCATTCGCGGAACGCATACCACTGCAACGGTACGGGAACCCGGAGGAAGTAGCCCGGCTGATGCTGTTCCTCGCCAGCGACGACAGCAGCTTCTGCACCGGCGGAGTCTACATGGTGGACGGCGGCAGATCCGCCGGCAGCCGTTAGCCAGCCTCTGATCCGCTACGCAGTATCCCTGGAATCGCTAACCGGACCTGACGGGTATCTCTTTTGGCATTCAGGTATCCCTTTGGCACTGCGGATAGTCCCCGTCCATCCTGTCTATCAATATAAACACAGGAACGGTAAAGCAGGAAGGGAATCGCTAAACGGGAAGCGCCGGCTCCGGCCCGCCTTCCGGCAGGTCAATTTCGCCGGAGTTGGCGTTGTAGGCCAGCAGGGTATAGTAGCCCATCATGCTCATCAGCTCTGTAAGCCACCGGGGGCCGAATTGGTTCAGGGCCTGCTGGAACGTCTCTTCGCTCACCCGGTGGTTGTTGAACATCTCAGTGGCGTAGGCCACGAGGGCGGCCTCGTCTGCGGGCATTTTCGGCAGCGGCTTCCGATCTCGCAGGGCATCCACCAGCTCATCGCTCAAGCCCTGCTGCCGTCCGCGCGCCGCGTGAGCGTACCAGATGTATTGGCAGTCCATGTGACGGGCGGTCAACAGCATTGCCAGTTCTTGCAGCTTGTGGGGCAGATCCGTTACTTCCCGGAAATAGCCGACGAAGTGGTTGGCTCGCCGCCGCATTTCCGGGCTGTAAATCATCACCGAGCCGGGGCCGGAATCAACCACCCCGCCGCTGGCCGAGGTCTCCGCGTCGAATGCCTCGAGAAATTGCTCCGGGGCCTGGTCTCGCGTAAGCGCTGGAAGGCGCGCCATATTACACCCCTTGATTTCAGTTGATCCTTGATTTCAGTTGATTTCTAAATATGCTTCGGGCGAGTTTTATTAAACAGCCTGCCTGCATGGGAACCGGGATTACATAGAAACGGGGCAGCCCCATCTACCCTTCCTCCCCTGACCGGCATTAGTTTCTCCTCCTTGCTATGACACATTGCCGCTATGACACATTGCCGCGGCCTTGTTCGGGGGACGCCTAGAGATCGAAAATGTCTTTCATCGGGCAGGTGAATCCTGGCAGCACGTCCCCGCCGTCCCAGGTATCGCCGCAGGTGAGGTTGATAGCAGGACGATTGGGCTGATGAACTGCCGCCGTCCTCGTTTCAGGGAAAATAGCTAGAACCAGCCGAACACCGAAGTCCAGCCACATTTGGACCTTGTCGTTGAATTCCGTAAGCGTGTTGCTGGACGGCCTTATTCCGGCGACCAAGTCAGGTACGACCTCGTAGTATCCTCTAACCCGAACATCCAGCGGCAACTTTTCCGCCGAAATATAAAATACGTCCGGCTCGCGCACCGTATCCGGGTTGCGCTCCAGCAGCACACCACCGTCAGCGCCGCCCACCCGCCCTAGCCGGCGAGGACGCACATACATCCCAAGGGCAATTATCAGACCACCCGCAATTTCCGTATGTATTCCGCCCGCAGACACAGTTTCACCAAGCGCCCCACGTATAAGTTCGCCTTTGACGCATTTGCGGTTCAAGCGCAGCAAGTCATCGGCGGTGAGTAGCCCCTGCTTGCCGTGGTCATACCCGCCCCTGGAAGATACGATTATGTTGCTATCTCCATATTTTTAATCCCCATACTTTTAGGCCCTTTCCCTAATATCGGGAAAGGGCGATGCACTGTGTTTAGCGTACCCGTGTCAACTCCTCGTCCCACGGGCCGGGGAGTCGGCCCTTGTCCGTGGCGCCGATCATATACTGGCCTTCCTCGTGGCCCCATTCTTCACGGGGCATCTCGTAGGAGACTTCGATGCCATTGCCGTCCGGGTCGCGGATGTAGATGCCTACGGCGTGACCGTGGTCGGACACCGACTCAATAGCGATGTCCCGTTCTTTGATGCGGTAGTAGAGTTCCTTCAGGTCGTCGAGGCTTTCCATATACCAAGCCATGTGGTTCAGGCCCACCTGCCCCTTCTGTGGGCCTGGCGCGTCCTCGCCCACTTCCACTAGCGCGATTTCGTGGGAATTGCCCATATCCGCCGTCATAAACGCAGCGCGGCCGGGCCTAATCCCATAGGTGTGCAGCCCCAGCAGGTCCTCGTACCACTGACGGGAGCGTTCCGCGTTGCGGACGTAGATGTTGATATGGCCCAGTTCTCTCGGCTTGTAGCCCATGGCTCCCTCCTTTTCCGAAAATAGCTTCCGCCAAGCTCATATTATCAGGAATGCGATTAGCAATGAAGGGCCGGCGATGTTTCGGCAATCCCCATAGCCGCCCGGTTGCTGAAACAATACGGCAAAAGGCTGTTATCGGCAAAGGCTGTTATTATGGAAGTAGACAGGCCATCAAGCAGACAGGCCATCGAAAGGAGGCCCCAAATGGTCAGATTAGGCGGCACGGCTACCATTCCCCACCTAGAGGTGTTTCAGGGTCTGGAAACGCTGTTCCAGAGGCGGGGCATCGAGCTGGACTGGGTGCTGTATTCCAACTATGACGCGATGGTGGAAGCCTTTGTGAATGGGGAGCTTGACTTGGCCTGGAACGGGCCGCTGGGCTATGTCAAAATCCGGCGGCTGCTGGATGAGCCTTGTCAGGTCATCGCCATGCGTGATGTGGACATCGGCTTCACCACCCATTTCATCGCCCATCCCGGCTCAGGTATTGAAACGGTGGAAGACCTCAAGGGCCTCCGCTTCGCCTTCGGCCGTCGCAGTTCTGAGCAGGCCGGGCTGGTGCCTCACTATCTGCTGAAAGAGGCGGGAATCAACCCCTCAAAAGATCTGGCCGCCGCCAGTTTCTATGAAGAGCGGCGCTCGCCAACACGCTCCGACGAGCGCGATGTGGTGGAGCGAGTCGCGTCGGGCGAGTTCGACGCCGGGGCAGTCAGCCAGCGGACGATGGAAAATATGGCCGCGGAAGGCGCCCTACCCCTCGGCCAAGTGCGTATCTTCTATTCCAGCCCACCTTACAGCCACTGCTGCTTCACCGCCCGCCGGGGACTGGAACCGGCGCTGGCCCAAGAAATCGAGTCTGCCTTCCTGTCGGTCGCCGGTTCCGACGAAGTGGAGCGGGCCGTGCTGAAAGGTGAAGCGTGCAACAGCTTCGTGCCCGGGATCCAGGACGGTTGGGATCTTATTGAGGCGGCGGCGGTATCCGAAGGGCTGGTCTAGTTGCTACCGTCGCCTCCCGCTCCCGGTGCGTTGCGCAGGATGTCTTCCAACATATTGTCCAACGCCGGGTCCAACTCGACCGTCGGCTCGAAGGGGACGTAGTTGAAATCGGTGCGGGCGCGGTCGATCAGTTCGCGGGCTGTGGGGTTGGTGTCGCCTATTTTTTCCAGCGTATCTTTCAGTTCCTGAGACTCGGCTTCGCCAAGGCGCAACAGTTCCGAGAGATCTATGCCGAGGCCAAATATCGAGTTGATGCGGCGCATGATGTCATAGAAGGAACGATGATCGCGGCTGATGCCCACCGGGTCGTTGTTAGAAGTGAGAAACGGGTACATCGGCGCCATTGCGCCCATGCGGAACATCTCCAGTTCCGGGTGCTGGAAGTGCGCCACAGTGATCAGAGCCATGCCGATGGTCGGCCCGTTGCGGCCTTGGGAGCCATAGTTGGAGTATCTAACTCCTAACTTGTCCATGGCCGGTTTCATGGAAGCCTGGCTGTAGATGCAGCTTACGCTGCGTTCCATATCGGGCGGGGCCGCGCCGTTATAGCCCTCCACGGCCACCGTTTGCGGTACGCCCAACTGCTTCACTGCCTGGAAGAAGGCGTCGGCGTAAACGTCCAGCCGAAACCATGGCTCTTCTCCCAAGAAGATGATCAACCCGTTTCCGGCATCGAAGAAGTTGTTGTCCCGGCGCATATCGGTGTCGGGAAGCCCGTCCCGGTAGGACACCCGAGGACGGTATGTGTCGTGGGTGCCGGGCACTTGGAAGGGGTAGCACAGCTTGGCGACATCGGCCCCCATGGAACCGATGCGCCTTGCCTGAAGCTTGTCTATCAGGTAGCGGGGCAGGCCACTGGATATTTCACCGCCGTCTGACCATTGACGCCGCCAGCCAGCGATAATATAGCGGGCGTCGGGGGTAGGCTGCAAATTGAGCAGGTCGTCAACCATAGGCCAACACTCCTTCCGCCAGTGTAAGCGTCAATGAATGGATAACTGTATTCTGCCAGATGCCCCGTCCTAGCGCAAATTTTGTTGGCTCTGGTTTGCAACTGAATCTGGGACGGCAGACAGCGCATATTTTCTTGACAAGCCTAAACTGGTTTCCTGTAAGATAAATGAATGGGCCGGAGTATCTCCGGCGCCTTGAGATATTGAAGTCCCAGTAGCTCAGGGGACAGAGCGGCTGCCTTCTAAGCAGCGGGTCGCGGGTTCGAATCCTGCCTGGGACGCCACAACGTCTACGATATAACCCAAATTCATACCTGAAACGAGGGCCTGAAACGAGGGCCTGAAACGAGGGCCTGAAACGAGGGAATCCGGGATCCAAGAGCCGCCGGGCCGGGCGGCTTTTCATTGTCAAAAGGCATATCCGCCCGCTGCTGGTCACCAATGGAGTGTCCGGTGGAGTGTCCGGTTTCAATCCCTGAGTGACAGGCAGGCAATTCTCCAGACCCAAACAAGAAGCAGGGAGGAGCCGTCAAACTAATTTTCGCATCTGCCAAATTCGGGCTATGGCGCTTTGGCCCAAACTTGCCGGCTGGCCTGTGGTTATTGCGGTATCGCCGACGGCGCGCCTGACCAACCAGGGAAACACCGGAGTTTTGAGATAGTTTCCTAGCCGTTGGACCGCCGGTTTGCAGTCAAACCTGCCGCAGCACTCGCTCATCTCCGTTGCGGCGGGTAATCTGTTCTTGGTCCATTCGCTCCAGCAGGGGCAGAATGTACTTACGGCTAGTGTTGAACAGGGTGCGGGCCTCGGCCACCGTGATGCTGCCGCGCTCCCGCAGATGCTCCACGATGCGCCCGGTCATCTCACGGTAGGCTTCGGCGGTGAAAACCACCGAGTCGCCGACGCGCACCACCCGGCCCTGCTCCACCAGCGCGCCCAGCAGTTCGGCGTCCGGCTGGTTGCCGGTGGGCGGCGAATAGGGTTCACGCTCCAGGGTATGAAGGAACCGGGCAACCTGCTGCTCCGTATTTGGGCTGAAGCTCACCTCGTGGCCGGGCAAGCGCACCGCCTGGCCGTCCTCGGCTACGAAGCTCTCGCCAGTCAGACGGGCCAGCGCTTTGAGATATACCGGCTGCGATAGCCCCAGACGGCTGCGCACTTCTTGGGCCGGCGCGCCCTTTCGCAGCGGATACTGGTCATGATAGGAGCGCAGCACGGTTGTCAGTCTTCCCTTGAGCGTACTCCATCCAAGGGTGGAATACACCACCGCGTCACTGTCGGTCGCCAAGTCCCCCAAGACCATCAGTTCGCCCTCTTCGGCCAACGCTGCGGCCCGTTCCAGCGCCTCCTCTCGGGGCAGATTGGCGCGGCGTGAAAGCTCGGCCAGGCCACACGGCCCCCACTGCTCGGCCACGCTGACAATCACGTCTTCGCTGGCCCCCTCGTCCAGCAGCATCAGACGTTCCGCCACTCCGGCGTCGAATCGGCGATGGCGCCGACGGGGGTTGGGGTCCACCACCTGCCCGCCGCCCAGGGTGCTTTCGGCGGATCGGACGACGAAGTAGTCGCCCTTGACCACCGGCAGCGGCTCCGACAGCAACAGTTGCACCCAGCCCTCGGCGCCCGGGGCCAATTGTTCGGCATCCAGCAGCCGCGCCCGGGCCGGTGACTCGCCGGTGAAGAGATGGAAGGTGAGGCCCTCGTTGTGCTTCAGGGAATGAGGGGCGCCGCTCACCATCCGCAAACGGGCGTCCACCCGCCGGGCCGGGCGCAGCCAGCCCGGGGAGGTCAGGATTTCGCCGCGCTCGATGTCGTCGCGGGAAATGCCGGACAGGTTCACCGCCAGCCGCACGCCCGGCTCGGCGCTGGTCACCCGCGTTTTGTGGCTCTGCAACCCCCGGATCCTGGCCCGCTGCTGGGAACCGGCCAGTTCGATTTCCTGACCCACGGCCAGCGAGCCGTCAATCAGGGTGCCGGTGACCACTGTGCCGAAGCCGGAGATGGTGAAGCAGCGGTCTATAGGCAGCCGCGGCCTCCCCAGATCCCGTCGAGATTCAGTGTTGTCCAATATGCCGTCAATCATGCCGCGCAGTTCGTCCAGTCCATCGCCGGTGTAAGCCGACACGCCCACCATCGGACAACCCTCAAAAGACGTCCCGGCCAGGGCGTCTTCCACCTCGGCCTTGACCAGCTCTACCAATTCGGCGTCCACCAGGTCTGTTTTGGTCACCACCACCAGCCCGCGGGTGACCCGCAGGATGTCCAGGATAGCCAGATGTTCGCGGGTCTGGGGCATCACGCTTTCGTCGGCGGCCACGATGAGCAGAGCCAGGTCAATGCCCCCGACGCCGGCCAGCATATTCTTGACAAAGCGCTCGTGGCCCGGCACGTCCACGATGCTGACCTCGCGTCCGCTGGGCAAGGTCATCCAGGCAAAACCAAGGTCAACCGTCATCTCCCGCTCCTTTTCCTCCGGGAGACGGTCGGGATCAATGTCGGTCAGCGCTTTCACCAGCGTAGATTTGCCATGGTCAACGTGTCCGGCAGTGCCAATTACGTACATCGCAGCCTTCCCTATGGCCCGGAGCCGTCTGAGCCGTCAACGTATGCCAGGTAATGCGCATCCGGGTGATGGCCCTCCTGGAAACGATTCCCATTCGGCAGTTCCGAAACGGGTGGAGCATAGCCCAATACGTCAGTCCACTCCGGCTTCCATTCCCTATACTGCCTCTGCTCCAGTTCGCCGCTTTGCAGAGGACGAACATCGCTGGCGTCGACGTCTTCCAAGGCCGCGGTAAAACCGCCTTGCAGGAGGAACTCGACTATGTATGCCTTACCGTTAGCGAGAGTATCTACAACCGTTCCCAAATCTCCCCTTCTGAGATGTGTGCCTTCCATATCCCGCGTCAGCGCGACTATGTCAAATTCCTCAATCAAGGCTCTCACCTTTATTTCGGTTCTTGCGGATATGCCGACACCAGTCTGGGGGCACTCTCGTCGTGGTCAATTTGCCAAACTGAGAGTACCAGCAGGTCTCCCCCTGTGGGCGGCTGAATCACGCCATAGATTACATATTTAAGTCCATATTTAGTCGGTATTACTTCGTAGACCGGCTGGCTCCGTGCCACGGCAATCAGATCACTCTTCATCGTAGCAATGTTACATTCATTATACCCTCTTCCCCGAAATGCTTGGGCTTTGCCCCATCCCTCGGGATGATTCACGTTCAGCAGATACCGGGTAACTTTTTCTTCTGCGATATAGGCCAAGTGTCGATTGGGTAGAAACATTAGCTTACAGTATTACGCCGACGTGGGCTATCACAGGAAGCGGGTGAAGACCTGGTTGGCAATCAGATAGGCCGATTCGTCCAGGCGGATGATGTCGCCTTCGCGCCGCAACAGGCCCAAGGCCAGCAGTTCCTCGATTTCGGCGCGGTAGCGAGCCGCCAGGTCCTGACCTGCGGCGGCAGAGGCTTGGTGCAGGTTCAGCCCGTCCAGCAGGCGCAGACCGAGAAACATCGTCTCGGCGCAGGCGGTGTCCGCATCTATATGCTCCCAGCCGTCCACCGTCCGTGCCTCGCGCAATTCCTGCTCGCCGAAGCCGCGCCACTCCGCGGCGGGCGACTGCCGCCACTGGGCCGCGCGGCGGGAGTAGTCGCGGGGGGCAAGGGCCGTCCAAAAGCGGTACTCGCCCAAACGCGAATGAGCCCCAGGCCCGACGCCCAGGTACGGCTCGTTGCGCCAGTAGATCAGGTTGTGTTGCGATTCCCGCCCCGGCTGCGCCCAGTTGGAAATCTCGTAGTGGTCGTAGCCCGACGCAGCCAGAACCTGCCGGGCCAGCGCATACATATCGGCGGCCGTGTCGGAGTCAGGTTCCGGCATCTTGCCCTGATCCGCCCACAGGCGCATAGGCGTGCCTTCCTCCAGCGTCAGCGCGTATAGCGATATATGTTCCGGTGGCAGAGCGGCCAGCCGTTCAATCGTGCTCTCCCATTGAGCCAGGGATTGATGGGGCAAACCGTACATCAGGTCGAGGTTGACGTTGCCGAAACCGGCGTCGCGGGCTGTCTGGAACGCCTCGATGGCCTCGTCGGCGGTATGCCGGCGGCCCAGCAGTTGCAACAGACCATTGTCCAGGCTCTGCACGCCGATGCTGAGGCGGTTCACGCCCTGCCGCCGTAGCTCCCGGCAAGCGCCGGCATTCAGGTCGCCTGGGTTGGCTTCGATGGTGATTTCGGCCCCGGCGTCAATGGCGAAGGCGGCAGCCGCAGCATCCAGAATCGCGGCAATGTCGCCCTCGGGCAGGTACGAGGGGGTGCCGCCGCCGAAGAAAACGGTTCGGACTGCCGGGCAGCCCTCGTTATACGCCGTCAACTGCCGCCCCCACAGCCGCAGCTCGCTGGTCACCGCATTAAGGTAGCTCCCCATCTGCGACTCGATGCCCTGGTAGGTGTTGAAGTCGCAGTAGGGACACTTGGTCTTGCAGAAAGGCACGTGGACATACAGCCCCATACCGGGGGCCGGAACGATGGCGTTTTCGGCATTCCCGGAATCGGACGGGGCATACTGCGGCTTGGAGGAGGCGATGAGACTACTCCCAGAGAAGGAGTCGCTCCGGGTAAAGGGCGGGTTTAATCGTCGTCTATGACGCGCCCGGAGCCGTCTACGACCTTGTTCGGGTCCTTGTCTTCGGGGCGGTTGGACGGCGGGGTTACTCCGTTGTGCTCGTCCACTACCTCTTGGGGCGACAGCTTGACCAGCAACAACAGGGCGAAAGCTATGAATATCAGGTCATCGAAGCGGCCCAGGATAGGAATCCGGTCCGGCACCAGATCAAAGGGCGAGATGGCGTAGAGGATCGCCGCCGGCAACAGCAGACGCAGCAACAGCAGCACCCGCTTGTCGAAGCTCAACCGCCACACCAGCAGGGCGAAACGCAACAGATGAGGCAGAAAGCGGGGCGCGAAGAATAGCAGAATAGGCATCGCTATCCTCATGAACATGGCGAATCCCTCCGTGTTCCACCGCTGCGTTCAATTATAGAGGAACTTATGGTAAGTTTATACAGGCCCCGCCACCGGCCTAACCCGGAAACCGGCCATGCGCCGGATTGGAGCCTTTGCTGATGACTGATTACAGTTCCCTGCGAACTATTGACGGCCTGCGCAACAGCGGATACCAAGTTCGCCCCGTCCGTGAAGAAATACGCAACAACCTGATAAACCGGATTCGCGCCGATGAAATCGTCTTCCCCGGCATCATCGGATTCGAGGAATCGGTGATTCCGCAGTTGGAAAACGCCATCATCGCCGGGCAGGACGTTATTCTTTTGGGCGAGAGAGGGCAGGCCAAGTCGCGCCTGATTCGCGGGCTGGCCGGCCTGCTGGACGAATTCGTTCCCAAAATAGCAGGGTGCGAAATCAACGACAACCCCTATAACCCCATCTGCCAGGCCTGCCGCAACCGGGTGGCCGAAGAAGGCGGCCACGCCCCCATCGAGTGGCTGCCCCGGGAAGAACGTTATTCCGAGAAGCTGGCTACGCCGGACATCTCCATCGCCGACCTCATCGGCGAGATTGACCCCATCAAGGTTGCGGAGGGGCATTACCTTTCCGACGAACTGGTCATTCACTACGGGCTGGTTCCCCGCACCAACCGGGGCATCTTCTGCATCAACGAGCTGCCCGACCTAGCCGAACGCATCCAGGTGGGCCTGTTCAACTTGATGGAAGAGCGGGACGTGCAGATAAAGGGCTACCGCATCCGGCTGCCCCTGGACGTTTACGTAGTTTCCACGGCCAACCCGGAGGACTACACCAACCGCGGGCGCATCGTCACGCCGTTGAAAGACCGCTACGGCTCCCAGATTCACACCCATTATCCCCGCGACCCGCGGGATGAAATCGCCATTATGGATCAGGAACGGAACCGCTTCCCCGACGAGGGACGGCTCGTGGTTCCCGAATATATGAAGCGCATTCTGGCTGAGATTACCGCCCAAGCCCGCATGAGCAGCGAAATCAACCAGCGCTCCGGCGTCAGCGTTCGCGTCTCTATTTCCAACTACGAGACCGCCCTGTCCAACGCTGTCCGCCGCAGCATCATCCACGGCGAGGAATGGGCCTGCCCTCGCGTCAGCGACCTGTCTTACATCGTGGCGTCTTTCGCCGGCAAGATAGAGCTGGAGACTTTCGAGGAGGGACGGGAATCGCGCGTTACCGACGAGCTAACCCGCCGCGCGCTGCTGCGCGTCTTCGGCAGCTACTTCAACCTCGAAGACCTGGAAGACGTAATAATGGCTTTCGATATGGGCCAAACCGCCCTCACCGGCAGCGACCGCCCCTCTGCCGAGTACCCGGAGCTGGCGGCGTCCATTGCAGGGCTGGCCGGAGCGGTGGAGACGCTGACCGAGGGTGACCGGCGCCCCGAAGTAGTTGCCGCCGCCATGGAGTTCGTCCTGGAGGGACTGCACCTGAGCCGCCGCCTCAACTGCGACCGCTCCGGCGACGGCTACCGCTATTCGCGGTAGGACGCTTCCGGCGTTGCCGTTACGGGCTTTTGATTCAGAGAGTGCGTGGATATCCCCTTCTCCTCACGGGGGAAGGGACTTCCAATTCACCCTCTCTAATTCCGGCTTTAATTCCGGGGAGCATTGCCTGGCGGGTCACGCGGTGAGAGCCAGCGCCAGTTGCCCGGCGCGGGGTTCTTGGGCGGGCGCAGACTTCCTGCGCCGTGGGGACGGCCCCTGCGACAGGCTGAACTCCAGTTGGCCGCGCACCGGCTTTGGCGTTGGGGCCTGCTCCCGGCGGAGCAGGCCCCAACGCCGGCGTTCCCGGTCCACGATGGACAGCACGCTCTTGGTGTATTCCTCGGGCGCGTAGGTCTTGCGGTAGAGCTTGGCGTAGCCCTGCTCCAAGTGCGGGTAGGTCTCCCGCAACATGGGCATAAACCATTCCTTGGAGCCGGGCTTGAGGAACAGGACGTTTGAGCCGAGGAACTGCGCGCCGTGGGCATGGGCGGCTTCGGCCACAGCGGCGATACTCTCCTCGTGGTCGCTAATGCCGGGGAGCAGAGGGGCCATCATCACCCCGGCGTTGATGCCGTTCTCCACCAAGAACTGCATCGTCTCCAGGCGGGCCTGCGGACGGGGCGCGCCCGGCTCGGTCAGCTTCCAGACATCTTCGTCTATGGCGCCGACGCTGAAGTTGACGCTGACCCCGGCGACTTCGCTCAGTTGACGCAGCAGGTCAACGTCGCGCCGCGCCAGCACGCCCTTGGTGGTGATGCTGGCCGGATTGGCGAAGTCAACGAGCGCCTGGAGCACGCCCCTGGTGAGCTGGTATTCGGCCTCGGCGGGTTCGTAGGGGTCGGAGGCGGTGCCGATGGCGATGCTCTCGCCGCGCCAACTGGGGCGTTTCAATTCTTCGCGCAACACTTGGGGGGCGTTGACCTTGGCGAACACTCGCTGCTCGAAGTCGCGCCCGGCGTCCATCCCCCAATACTCATGGGTCGGCCTGGCGTAGCAGTAGCGGCAGGCGTGGCGGCAACCCCGGTAGGGGTTAAGCGTCCACCGGAAGGGAAACATGGGTACGTCCAACCGGTTAAGCAGAGTTTTGCAGTGGATTTCCGTTACCTGAGCGCCTGCCATGCCGCCACCTCGATACAACGCTTGTTCGCAACATTTGTTCGTATATCTGCATTATAGGAAGCAGAAGCAAACCAGTCAAGGGGCAACTTGTCAGAAAAAGAAAATTGCGAAACGATGTGGGCGCCGAGTTAGCAGGCTGGCGGCTCTGCGGAAACGCCAACCTGTCATTTGTGCGAGAGCGGGAATGCGAGAGCGGCCGGAGAAGTTTCGCAGTTTTCTCTTTCTGAAGGCGTCCGCTCCGGCGGCAGGGGGGTGTTACCGGCCTGGGGCGTCCCAGCGGAGTATTTCGAGGTAGCCGCCGGGTTCGGCCCAGGGGAGCAGGGCGCGGAGGAATTCGCGGACGCTGGGGATTACGCCCCGCTCGCGGCAGTTGCGAAGGTACCGGCGCAGGTTCATATAGGTGTTGAGGCGGACGCCGGTTTCGGCGATGCGTTGGGCCAGGTGCTTGGGGCCGTCCGTTACCGGGTCGAAGGGCGGTGGTTCCTGGTGGTTGGCAACGGCGGCGTCCCACTCTTCGCAATAGTCTTCGGCGAGGCGGCGGAGGCGGACTACTTCGAGTTCGGGGGCGAGCTTGCGGCAGAGGGCGTTGACGCGGCGGCGAAGCTGGGAGAGGGACATTGCGGCACTTCCTGAGATTGAGTTAGGGGCAAGATTTTTGTTTTTCCCGGCCATTTGCGGCAATAACCGGCCACTTTGTGATGTTGGCGGCGGCGCTTCCTGAGATTGGGTTAGGGGCGGGATTTTGTTTTTTGCGGCCATTTTTGCGGTGTTCGTCTTTGATTATCGCCGGGGCCGGGGCGCGGCCCCGGGGATCCTGGGGCGGGTTGGGCCGGACAGTAATAATGGTAGGGAGGCGCTTTCGGGGTTGGCAAGGGGGAGGTGTCAGGGGTTATTTACATAGATGGGCAGGATTTTCAGGCGTGAGGGAGACAGGCCGGGCCGGTTTCGCAATTTTCTTTTTCTGACAGAGAAAATTGCGAAACGATGTGGGCGCCGAGTTAGCAGGCTGGCGGCTCTGCGGAAACGCCAACCTGTCATTCCTGCGAAAGCTGGGAGCCAGAGCCTGCGGAGTTCGCTGAGGGTGCGGGTAGGCAGACTCGGCAGGATAGTGATTCCACCCTGTGATTATGGCAGGGAAGCGCTTTCGGGTTTGGCAAGGGGAGATGTCAGTGGTGGTTTTTTACGGGGGTTATTTACATGGATGGGCAGGATTTGAGGTGTGCAAGAGAGAGGCCGGAGTAGTTTCGCTATCTTCAGAAAACAGAGTTTGGGGAGAAAACAGGGCTTGGGAGAGTTTCGCCGCGGACTGCTGAATAGGAACGCCCGGCGGTTCATTCGAGACGCCGGGCAGGGGAGCTAACCGACGAATGCGGTCGTTCGTTCACGTTGGAGGCGCCGCGGAGGGCGGCGGGGACATCAATATCCCGCCCGTGAACCAAGAATATCACCTGTTCCGCAATGTTGGTGGCGCGGTCAGCGATCCGCTCCAGGTCATGGGCCACCCAGAGCAGGTAGGTTGCCCGCTGGATGGTCTGCGGGTCCTCAATCATATAGAGCAACAATTCCCGGTAGACCTGATCGTAAAGGTCGTCTACCTCGTCGTCGGCGTCAACTACCGCCTGGGCCTTGGCCGTATCGCGGTTCAGCAGCGAGTTGATACTGTCGCGCAACATAGCCGTGGCCTTTTCCGCCATACGCGGAATGTCAATGAGGGGCTTCAGGGTCTGCTCGTTGCCGATGGCGAGGCTAATCTTGCCGATGCCCTCGGCATAGTCGCCCATGCGCTCCAGCTCAACGGCTATGTGCAGCAGGGCGATGATGGCGCGCAAGTCCCGGGCCACCGGCTGCTGGGTGGCGATGAGGTGGATGCAACGATCCTCTATCTCGGACTGCTTGTCGTCAATATAGTCGTCAAATTCGATGACCTGCCGGGAGGCAACGATATCCCGGTTCTTGAGTGCTTCGACAGAGCGGTTTATCGAGTCGCTGACGAAGCCAGCCAGAGCCTCCACTTCCCCTTCCAGGTCGGACAGCTTCAGATCAAATTCTTCCCGGCGAGTGGGTGCGGGCATGGCTTGCCTCCCCGGCACAAATGCCGGTGCCCCGCCCGCTATATCGGCTATACCCGAGTCCAGAAGGGGGGCCGCTGGCGTTGCGCCTCTAACAAAGTCTCGTCCAAAAGTTCGACTTTTGCTCCCGGAGCGGAAACAGAGGGCAGATTGTAGCCGATGGCTCCAAATACTGTCAAATCAGTGTAATAGCCATTGTAAACCTGCAACACCAACTGATCGAAAAAGTCAGCGTTCGACGCCTCTACAGATCGCAGCGCTGCGTCTTTCTCTTCGTTAGACAGGGCGGTGAACCCGTCCGGGCCTCGCTCGGCGGCCGCGATTTCGATGGCCGACAGGCCCTGCATGAACAGCCGGATAAGACCTGGCTCGCCTGCGGCCACCGATTCCACGAAGTCGCCCACGCCCAGCGAGCCTGCCCCCGGACGGTTTCCCTGGGGCGGAATGAGGCGATCCAGCACCGAGTCCAGCAACGCCCTCTGCGTCGGCGAGAATAGCTGTCGGGATGTGCTCATGCTTTCCTTACATCCAAAGAAATTTCATTGCGCCATCGCGTAGAGAAATGACCAACCGGCTTACCGCGGTATCACCGGCGCGGTATCACCGGCAGAGTGACGTGGGAAGGATACTCCGCCGTGTGCAGCACCGTCTGCAACGCCGTTTCCAGCCGCGCGTCCGCGCCGATGGGCGCGCCGGTGTTAGGGTTGCGGTCGAACCGGGGGAAGTTGCTGCTGGAAATCTCCAGCCGCAGCCGGTGGCCGGCGAACAGCACGTGGCTGGTGGCCCAAAGGTCAATTTCATACTTGTAGATCCGCCCCGGCCGGATCGGCGACGGCTCGGCTGCCGAGGTGCGGAAGCGGGCCCGCACGATGCCGTCCTGCAAGTTGTGGGCATAGCCGTCGGGCCGCACGTCCACCAGCTTGGCGGTGAAGTCGGTGTCCACGGCAGTGCTGGAGGCATACAGCGTGCAAGAGATGGGGCCGGTAAGCTCCATATCCCGCTCCAGTGTCGCCGAGGTATAAACCAGCACATCATCCCGGGACTCCGTCTCCCGTTGGTCGGCCACGCCCTGGGGGATGATCAGGGTAGAGCCGCCTCGCGTCGGAACGGGGTCGGCCGGGTCATAGGCATAGACGTCCGGCGGCTCTTCACCCGGAGGCGACATAGATAGGGCGCCCCCGCCGTCGAGGGTGTTGGCGGAGCCGTCCGAGTGCAGATACCACTGGGCGTAGCGAGTGCGGGCCAGCGGCCAGTCCTGCTCGCTGCGCCAGCGGTTCTCGCCCATCACGAAAATTCGCACCGGCGGCTCGTCCATCAAGCCGGTCTCGATGTCCTTCAACCAGTAGTCGAACCAGCGCAACAGATGCTCGTGCAGCTCGATGCGCGCTTCCGGGCCGAAGTCTATGTCGCCGGTGTCGCCGGAGGTGGGGGCAGTGTAAGGGCGGATGTGGGCCCACGGGCCGACCAGCAACCGCTGGGTGCGCCGCGCCTCGGCGGTGGCGGCCCGGTCGCGAAGGGCCTGGTAACCGTTCAGAGCCCCTTCCAGGAAGATGTCGTACCACGAACTGACGTGGAACATGGGCAGGGAGATGCGGTGCGCGTGGCGCATCAGGTTGATCCGCGACCAGTACGGCCCGTCCCGTTCTTGGTCGAAGTATTCGTGGAAGTAGGGCGCGGTCTCCTGCAGACGGTCAATCCAGTCGCGCAGCGGCAGGTGACGGAACCAGGCATCGGTCAGCGGCTGGGCAAAGTTGTCGGGCGGCAACACGTACTCGTCCATCTGGGACAGCAGATCCTCGCGGCCCGCCCTCGCCAGCGTGTTGCGGCCCTTGTGGATGGCGTATGGCACCATCCACCCCCACTCCATCGCGCCGCCGGTGTGATAGGCCCAGCTCTGGTGAAAGTCGGCCGAGGCCGACACTGGGGCCATGCAGGCCAAGTGCGGCGGGCGAGGCCCGGCGGCCAGGGTGTACTGCGTTGCGCCGAGGTACGATTGCCCAGTGGTCGCCACTCGCCCGTTGCACCAAGGCTGGCGGGCGGCCCACTCCACGGTGTCGTAGCCGTCCTGCCCTTCCTGAAACAGCGGATCGTAGTAGTCGCCTTCGGAGTCGAAGCGGGCGCGGCAGTCCTGGCTGACCACCACGTAACCGCGCTGCGGGAAGAACCAGATAGAATGTTCCTGGTTGTCGGCGTAGCCGTCCTTGCCATACGGCCCTCGCGTCACCAGCGCCGGAAAGCGCCCCGGCGCGTCGGGGCGGTAGATGTCGGTAGCCAGACGCACGCCGTCGCGCATCGGCGCCATAACGTTGCGCTCGCGGATTACTCGATATTGCTCTGCCTGCGCCATATCCGGCCCCCTTACTCTAGCGGCCCTAGTCTAGCATAATCGAAAGTGCGCTTAAACGAGGCAGGCCGTAGATCTCGGTTCCGGTCAGGGCGCGGGCATTCGGCATTGGGGCATTCGGCGGTAGTTTTATTGCCCGATATGCTCCAGAAATTCCCCGTAGGTTGAGAATTGGGCCACTGTGTTCAGGAACTCTCCCAGCGTTTCGCTGCGTTGGCGCAACCCGCGGAGCTGGCCTTCGATGGGGCTGACCGAGGCGGCGCTGGTGGCGTAGGAGCCGTAGAAGGCGAAGTATGCCTGGTTGATTTTGCGAATCCGGTAGCCGCGCTCCAGCAGCTCTTGGCGGCGTTGCTCCATGTAGCCCTCGGCTTCCGTGATGCGTCCCTCCGCCAGCAAGCCCTCGGTGTGCTGGCGGGTCTCCCGCATCTCGGCGTTGAAGTCGAAGGCGTCCGGGTCCGGCTCGGCGGGCAGGGGCGGCGGCTTCCGGTCGGTTTTTATTCCCGTCATAGCCTCATAAGCCCGGTCGCCGATTTCCCATCCGCCGAGAGTGGCCGCAGTTTCGTTCAAAGTGGTCATATCCGGGCTGTCCCAGAAATGCTGTCCCAAGGGTTGGAAGAAAAACCAGTTGTGCAGCCACTCATGGGCCACGGTGGTCAGGGCATAGCGCATACTGCCGGCCGACGAAACGACTGTGGGGAAGGAGCCGACGCCCCCGGTGTTCACCACGATAGCCGAGAGGTTGCGTTGCTCCAGCGTTAGCTGCTCCAGCCCTTCGCGGGCGTCGGAGCGGATGCCGTGGCGCAGCAACGTGTTTTCCAAGCGGAAGATGCGGTCCCGGGGCGAGGTCACCAGCAGGGCGGGCGAGGGGCCCAGCACCGTGTCCACCGGCGGCAGGATGACCCCGATGCGGGAAGAGAACCCCTCTTCCGCCAGCGCCGCGCTGATTTCCTGTTCGATAGTCTGCTCGACGATGGGGCGGATGCCATCCTGACGCTCGCGTATTGCGGCGAGCTGATGGCGAATGCTCTCGGCTTTCGGGGATGCCTCGCCGACGGTCAGCAGTTCGCTTTCCAACCGGCGCTCATCTTCCCCAATGCTGAAGAACTCCTCAACCAGGGCGATGCGTTCTTCCCGAGGCGGCGGCGAGTTCCAGGGAAGCAGTGCGGCCAGCTCGTGATACCACTTGTCGAAGACGTTGCCCGCTTCCCACGCCAGCAGGTTGAAGCGGTAAGACGCTATGGCAATTTCCGTCTCCGTCGGGCGGTAGTCCCGCCCGCCCCACAGCAACAACGCCGCCAGCGCCGCCGCCAGCAGCCCCCGCGTCAGAACTTGAAATGCGGATTGGAAGAAGGTCATACATCCAGTCCGGCTGGGAGCTGACATCTGTACTTGTGGTCTTGGCGGGCTTGCCGTCTTAGCAAACTGTCTTAACAGACTGTATTAACAGAAGGTATGCGAAAAGATGCCTGCCAAATCCGTTCATCCTGAACTTGCCGAAGGATGAACGAGAGGGTTTTCCGCAGACCCTTTTGGAAAGCCGCTAGGCCAGCACCCGGTAGCGGTAGCTGGACTCCATCAGTTCCCCCTCCTCGAAGCGGCTGAAGCGCAACGGCGAGATATCTATGCTGGAGGACACGCCCTCAGCTATCAGCTCGGCCATCGTCAGCCCGATCATCGGCGACAGCTTGAACCCGTGGCCGCTGAAACCCACGGCGCAGTACAGGCCCTCGACGCCCGGAGCTTGGTCCAGTATCGGGTGCCAGTCCGGAGTGGTGGTGAACAGCCCGGCCCAACCGCCTCGGAAGTAGGCGTCCGACATCGCGGGGATGCGCCGCGCCAGCTTTTCCTTGGCCGCGGCCATATCGTCCAGCCCCGCCAATTGGTTATACGTCTCCACGTCGGCCTCTTCGTCGTCGCCGAAGCCCATCAGGGTCATGCGCGGCCCGTCGGGGCGGAAGGAGAAAGACTGGGCAATGTCGCCCACGGCGGGATGCAGGGGCAGCCGGTCCACTGGGCGGGCCAGGGACGCCACTTGGTGCCGCACTGTGACCAGCGGAACGTCCACGCCCACCTTCGCCAGCTCTGCCTTCGACCACGGCCCGGCGGCCACCACCACCGCGGGCGTCTCGATACGGCCCTGCGGCGTGTTGACGGCGCGAACCCGGCCGCCGTCAACCTCGATGCCGGTGGATTGCAGGCCCAGGTTTATCTCTGCGCCCAGGTTTCGGGACGCATTGGCGTAGGACGAAGTCACCAGGTATGGGTCGGCATAGCCTGATTGCGGCTCCCAGCCCATGGCCTCATCCTCGGAGACCGACACCATCGGCGCTATGTCACGCAGGTCGGCGGCGGTGACGATCATAGCGTCTATGCCCAGCCCGTGTTGCATGGCAACGTTGTGCTCGAGGCCGGGGCGGTCATCTTCCTTGACCACCACCAGATAGCCGGTCTCCGTAAACCCCGACGGCCCTCCGACCACTTCCTCAAAGTGGGTGAAGACGCCCAGGCTTTCCCAAGCCATGGTGGCCGTTACCGGGTTAGAGTAGTGCATCCGGCAGATAGACTGGCTGCGCCCGGTGGAGCCGCCGTTGAGTATGTCCTTCTCCAGCAGCACAGTATTAGTGATGCCCAGCCGTCCCAGGTTGAAAAGTATGCTGCACCCCATCACGCCGCCGCCGATGACCACCACGTCCGCCGTCGCTCGCATAGTCTGCCGCCTCCTTTCGGTGACACGGCTACCCAGATTCACCAGGATATGTCTGTTTCTGCCCCCGCGGTTCAACCGCCCGGAGAGTCTGGAAATTCTGGCATGGGAATCAGGTGCTTGCAGTGTAATTCCAACGTTGTTCCGCAAGGGGCTGTCAACTGGCTGTTATTCATCGTTTTCCTTTTGCTTTGCTTTCCCGCAGCATTAGTTTACCTCATAGTTCAAAACGGCAAGCCGTCTAGCTGCCCGATTTGTGGGGGTACGCGATTTCAGAACTTGGCAGGCTGAAGGGCGACGGTTGTGAGGCGCGGGCGGCTACTGAGCCTGCTGAATCTGGTCTTGACCCACCATACAGGCTCCCGCGTGAACCGAACTATTGGTCTGCGGGTCTTGAGTTGGGAGCAGCGATTCTGCACTCGCTGCAGCGGTCAGTGGATGGCGACTGCCGCCTGCGTCGCTTTGATGCTGGCGTTCCGTTGGGAGATTGCGCTGCCCATCTGGATGGTCGTCCTGTCGCTATTGCCGATGCCCGCGCTTCTCGACTGGACAACACAAACATGGGGCATCAGAGAGAGCACCACCACGCTCCGTATGATTACCGGTTCCATCCTTGGCATAGGCGCAGGCTTTCAGGCAGTTGCTGTAGTCAGGCTTGACTGGCCTGCCTTCGTAGGCGGCATCGGCGTGGCCGCCGGTTATGCGCTTGCCATTTGCCTGCTGCTCAGGCTGCGGCCCCCGCAAGCGGGCTACATGGCCGATCTGGTTGAAGACGTAACGCGAATTGTCAACGGACGTCGCGCCGGATAACTTATGCGGGTGTCAGAGAATATCGTGCCGCAGGTTGACACCCCCGTTGCGGGGGAGTAAATTGTCCTTGTGAATAGTAACCGTCTCGCAACATTTGTTTTTTGCTCTTGTCCGCCTACATAGGTGGGGATAACTTGTTGCGTTTGCCGGAACAGCGCGAATAGACCTTATCGCCCGCCGATTGATATGAAAATCGGCGGGTTTTGTTTTGTCAAATTTTAGGCCCAGTTTTTGGAGGAGAACTTGAGCAGCCAGACTTCTATTCAGCAGCGCACCCTGGATGACATCCACCGCGACAGCCTGGAGCTCGCCAGGTCGTCAGAGGCTATTATCCCCTTTATGGAGGAGGAGGTGGTGCGGCTTGAAGAGGAGTCCGCAGCCTTTGAGTCCGGAGAGCTGGACAACGCCGCATTCACGCCCTTCCGTCTGCGGCAGGGCGTGTACGGCCAACGCCAGCCCGACGTGCAGATGATCCGAGTCAAGATACCGGGCGGCATTCTCACCCCAGAGGCGATGGAAGGCCTGGGCCAGGTGTCGGATCGCTACGCCCCCTTGGGCAAGGGCCACATCACCACCCGCGAAAATGTCCAGTTCCATCACATTCCGCTGGCTCAGTGTCCCGAGGCGCTGCGCCTTCTGGGAACCGTGGGCCTTACCTCTCGCGAGGCCTGCGGCAACACCGTCCGCAACGTGGTCGGCTCGCCCTTGTCCGGCGTTGACCCGGAAGAGGTTTTTGACCCGACGCCCTACCTGGCGGCCTACGTCCGCTTCGGCGTGCGCCATCCCATCACCCAAGGCTTCCCGCGCAAATTCAAGTCGGCCTTCACCGGCACCGACGCCCGCGACCACGTCTCTGCGGCCATCCAGGACCTGACCTACGTGTCGCAAATCCGGGTGATTGACGGCAAGGAAGAGCGGGGATTCAAGGTCTTCGTTGGCGGCGGCACTTCTATTATGCCCCGTCTGGCCAAGCCCCTCTACGAGTTCGTATCCACAGACGACTACCTGCGGGTAGCCCTCGCCATCTGGACGGTGTTCAACAACGCCGATATGCTCCGCAAAAACCGTATGATGGCCCGCCTAAAGGTGCTGATTGACCGCATCGGCCTCGACGAGTTCCGCAATATGGTGGACGCCGAACTGGAAAAAATTGGCCCCATTGACCCGGCGCCCTATATGGAGATAGACGAACTGCTACGGGAAACCCCACCCGTCGCCCCGGCTCCCAACGGCGTCGCGGCATCCGAAGAGTTCCGCAAGTGGCGTGAGACCAACGTCGAACCGCAGCGGCAGGACGGATACTTCGCCGTCACGGTGAAACCTGAGCGCGGCAACCTGGACGGGCCGCAGTTCCGCTCCATCGCCGACATTATGCGCCGCTACACCGGCGGACGCGCCCGGGCCACCCAAGAGCAGAACCTGGTGTTGCGCTACATACCCGAGGGCTTCCTGCATAATGTCTGGGAAGAGCTGGACCGCATCGGGCTGGCCGAGGCCGGCGCCCGCGCCATCACCAACGTCGTGTCCTGCCCCGGCACGGATAGCTGCAAGCTGGGCATCACCTCCTCTATGGGCTTGGCCAAGGCGCTGCGGGACGAGATGTACCAATGGAGCGGCAACCTGCTGGATGACCAAGGCGTAAAAGACATCCGCATCAAAATGTCGGGCTGCCCCAACGGGTGCGGCCTCCACCACATCGCCAACATCGGCTTCCACGGCGCGGCCCTGAAGGGTCCCGACGGACAGCAAGCGCCGGCCTACGAGCTGTTCCTGGGCGGCAACTACGGCGACAACCGCGTCGAAGACTCCCGCATCGGCGCCCGCATTCCGCGGGTCAAAGTGCCGGCCAAGGCCGCCCCCGGCGTGCTGAAGACCATCGTCACCTATTACAAGGACAACCGCGCCGATGAATCGGAGAAGTTCAACCAGTTTCTAGATCGCGTGGGGCTGGAAGAGCTGACCGAAGTCGCCATTGCCGCCGAAAAGTCGGCGCAGGAAGCGGCCCCCGGCTCCGACCTCTACGTGGACTGGGAGCGCACCAATCTGTACAAGCTGGAGCGGGGCGAGGGCGAATGCGCCGTCTAGCTCCGCTCTCCCTGCCGCCAAGAGGCCCTTAACGGCAACCTGCATCAGCCGTTCATCCTGACGATGATGCGGCGTAAGGAGCAGTATCCGGAAAAGGCCGTTAACGGCAAACCTGTATCAGCCCGTTCATTCTGAGTCGGACGTCCTAAGCCAACCGTAAGGATGAACGGCTGGCTTTTATTCGACTCGCATGCTAAGGAGAGGCGTCTTGGCCGCTTCGCTGAACGGAAAAACCATCGCCTACGTCGAGGCCCGTTTCCAGTCGGAGATGGGAGGTCTCATCCAGCGGCACGGCGGCGTCCCTTACGCTGCGCCGGTGTTGCAGGAAATCTACGCCACCGATACCCCGGAGGTCACCGCGCTGATCGACGATATCTGCGGCGGGCTCATAGATATCGCCATTCTCCAGACCGGCGTAGGCACCCGCGCCCTGTTCGAGGCGGCGGACGCGAAGGGAAAGTTACCGGAACTCCTCGCCGCCCTCGACGGCATGACTGTCCTCGCCCGCAGCCCCAAACCGGCGGCGGCGCTCCGGCGCAACAAGGTGCGCATAGACCTGATGCCGCCGGAGCCTTTCACCTCCGAGGATATGCTTGAATCCTTCCGCAGCATCGAATTCGCCGGGCGCGCAGTGGCGGTACAGGCTTATGGAGGCCCCAACAGCCTGCTGCTGCGCACGCTGCAAGAGTGGGGAGCGGACGTGCGCGAAACGTCGCTCTACACTTGGGGCCAGCCGGAGGACGTTTCGCCAGTAGCGGGAATGATTGACCGCCTGGAGACAGGCGAGATAGCCGCCGTGGCCTTCACCAGCCAGCCCCAGGTCCCCAACCTGCTGAACATAGCCGCCCAGTATGGCCGGGAAAACGCGTTGCGAAGCTGTCTGAACTCCGAAGCGGTGTTAGTGGCCTCAGTGGGGCCGGTCTGCACCCGCCGCCTGCTGCAAAACAACCTCAAGGTGGATGTGGAGCCGGCCCACCCCCACATGGGCAACCTGGTGCTGTCCCTGGCCGAACGGCTGGGGGCGACGGGTTAGCCCTGACAAAATTGGTGACAGTTCCTGATTGACCGCCTGCTCCCATCGGTTTAAAGTACAGGCACATCTATGGAGGAGGCATAGGAATGGAGCAACTCCGGTTTGTGCTGGAAGAACGCGCCTACCTCAAAATTAGGCTGGATCCGGCTCAGGTCAAAGTCCAAGCCCCCATCTGGCCCCACGAGACGGTCATTTCCGTGGACATCGCCGATACCAAATATGAAGCCATGGTTCCGACCATATCGCTTCCCGAAGACCACAGCTATGTCCCCGCGCAGAAAGTAGGACGCATTGGCAATAAGCTGGTCATAGTCCTGCCCGTAGGCAACGACGGCACAACAAAATGGCTTATCCCTGAGAACGAACTCGACGTCGTTTTGGTCAAGTAGCCGGACGCATGACCAGGATGCGGCTACATGGTGTAGGTTATGCTGTTATCTGATGGGGAAATTCGGGAAGCGGTGGAATCAGGTCATTTGCTCATTGACCCATTCTCCGCCAAAAATCTTCAAGCCGCCTCAATAGATCTGCGGCTGTATCCTGAGTTGTTGGTGCAGCCCAGCACTCCCGTCCAGGGCATGACCCTTGATCCGGAAGAGTTGAATATATCAAATCACCTGTTCAACTATTCTGATAGGGAAGATATATCGGGATCACGGAAATGGAGATTCGCTCCCGGAAAGTTCGTCATCGGGAAGACTTTGGAAATCATTGGATTGCCCTATGATCTAGCTGGCCGTGTTGAAGGGCGGAGCCGTCTAGCGCGGCTGGGTATTGGCGTGCATATCACCGCCCCAAAGATAGACCCGGGATTTCGCAACCGGATAACTCTTGAAATATACAACATCGGACAGTGGACAGTTGAGCTATCAGACGGAATGACAATATGCACGCTGCTAATAGAGCGTTTGGGCAAGCCCACCACGGAAGGCTATGCAGGCTTGTTTCAGGGCAGCAATGAAGCATACTCTTAAAGAATGCCTAATTCATGTCCGTTTCAGTTGCAACGGCCGGACGTATTCTTGCGCCCGGCCTTGTTTGGTTTAGGGGCAGATCACCCGCCTACCGCCTCTGTCCCCAGCGGTCTTCAGTGAAGTGCGGGTCGTCGCCCGGGTCTATCGTCCGGCCGCGCCACATCTTCGGCGGCCTTCCCCCCTCGCCTGCGCTGTTGCCGCCCCTGCCACCACCTGCGCGTGGGGCGCGGTAATACATGACATAGCCCGCCGCCAGCAGTCCGGCGCCGATGAGCAACAGGGGCAGCCCGCCGACAAATATGCTGACTATCAGCGCTCCCACGCCCGCCAGCAACAGGCGCTTGTAGCTGAATGACATAAAACGGCCAACGGAGAGCGCCCTCCGCGTCGACCGGCCGCGCCCGGAGCCGCGCTCCGGCAAGGGCTCGCCGGGGCCGGACGGTTCCTGCTCCGACGGAGACTCACCAGACTTTTTCAGAATCTCTTCAATTTCTTTCTGGTAGCGGTTGGTCATTGTCATTTTCCATTGCGGCAGTTGGGGTTATTTTACCCTATGGCGCAAGCCCGCGAGAACCGGTAAGACATTTGCGAAATTCTACAGGAATCAGTATTTACCTAATTTAAAGATTCTCAGGATATTTTCTACCCGGTGAATCTTTCCCTTCTGAAAATCCCGATTCCGGCAAAGAACCCAAAGACCTGGGCTTGTGAATGAACCGGCGCGTTTAGCCGAACCGTCCGGTGATGTAGGCTTCGGTGCGCTCGTCCTTGGGGTTGGTGAAAATGCGGCCACTTTCGTCGTACTCCACCAGGAAGCCGCCGATGTTGCGCTCGTCGCTCAGCATAAAGGCGGTATTGTGAGACACCCGGGCCGCCTGCTGCATATTGTGGGTGACAATGATGATGGAGTACTCCTCGCACAGTTCCTGCATCAGTTGCTCGATAGCCAGAGTGGCGATGGGGTCAAGAGCCGAGCAGGGTTCGTCCATCAGGATGACGCTGGGCTCCACGGCCAGCGCCCGCGCGATGCACAGCCGCTGCTGCTGCCCTCCGGAAAGGGCCAGGGCGCTTTCCTTCAGCCGGTCTTTTACCTCGTCCCACAGCGCGGCCCCTTTCAGCGACCGCTCCACCAGTTCATTCATATTGCCGCGAAAGCCGTTGATGCGCGGCCCGAAGGCCACGTTGTCATAGATGGACTTGGGAAAGGGATTGGGGCGCTGGAACACCATGCCGATGAGATACCGTATCTCCGTGGGATCTACTCCCGGGTCGTATATGTTGCGCCCCTCGAAGATTACCCGGCCGGTGACCGAGGCCGCCGGCACCAAGTCGTTCATCCGGTTAAAGCTGCGCAGTAGGGTGCTCTTGCCGCAACCGGAGGGGCCGATGATGGCGGTTATCTTGTGGTTGGAGACGTCCATCGTCACCCCATTGACCGCCAGTTTGCCGCTGTAGGAAACACTGAGTTCTTCGGCCCGGATAATGGGGCTGCTTGCTTCCACGACGCTACCTTTACAATTTGTTTTGGAATTTGTTTCTCAGAAGCACCTTCGGAGTAGGCGGGAGATTAGACAGGAAAGAGCTTTTACAATTTGTTTTGGAATTTGTTTCTCAGAAGCACTGCCAGCGCGTTCATCAGCAGCAGGACCACCAGAAGCACGATGATGCCCGCCGCCGCCGCTTCGTGGAATCCCGCCTGGGGCCGCGACACCCAGTTGAATATCTGGATGGGCAAGACGGTGAAACGGCTCAATGGCCCGTCGGGAGCGAAGGGTACGAAGGTCAGCGCCCCCATGGCAATCAGCGGCGCAGTCTCGCCGATGGCCCGGCTCACCGCCAGAATAACGCCGGTTAGGATGCCGGGGAAGGCCTGCGGCAACACCAGGTGGCGCACCACCTGCCAGCGCGTCGCCCCCAGTCCGAAGCCTCCCTCGCGCAGCGAGCTTGGCACCGCGCGGATGGCCTCGCCGGAGGCCACGATGATGATGGGCAACACCAGCAGCGCCAGGGTCAGCCCGCCGGCCAGGACGCTGCGGCCCAGTTCCATCACCCGCACGAATATCTCCAGCCCCAGCAGGCCGTAGACGATAGACGGCACGCCCGCCAGGTTGGCTATGTTTACGCGGGCTATCTGGGCGAACTTGCTGCGCTGGGCATACTCTTCCAAATATACCGCCGCCGACACGCCCAGCGCAAAGGACGCTATTCCGGCGATGCCCACCACGTAGATGCTGCCCAGCAGCGCTGCGTGGATGCCCGCCCTGTCTGGAAAGCGCGAAGGAAATGAGGTTAAAAAATCCCAGCTTACCCGGCTGTAGCCTTGGGAGCCAAGATATACCAGCAACACTGCCAACATTCCCAAAGAGATGCACACGGCCAGCAGACACAGGGCATAGAAAGCCCTCCCCTTCCAGACGCGCCGCCGCTTTAGGCGGGCGAACTCGTTTTGAGATATCACCGCCACTACTCGTATTCCTCCCGGAACCGGCGCACCACGTACTGGCTGAGCAGGTTCATCACCAGCGTTATGGCGAAGAGCAACAGCGCGACGGCGAATATCGTTTTGTATTCCAGCGTCCCGGTGGGGGTATCGCCCAGGCTCACCTGCACAATGTAGGCGGTCATGGTCTCGATGGGAACAAAGGGGTTAAAAGTGAAGTTCGGCGTCTGTCCGGCGGCGATGGTCACAATCATCGTCTCGCCAATGGCCCGGGAAACGGCCAGGATGAAGGCCGACACTATTCCCGAAAGGGCCGCGGGGACCACCACTTGGGTGGACACCTCCAGCTTGGTGGCGCCCAGACCGTAGGCTGCTTCCCGCAAAGAGCGCGGCACGGCGCGCATAGCGTCTTCCGAAAGGCTGGCTACCATCGGCAGTATCATTACGCCCATCACGATGGAAGCGCTCATAGCGTTGAAGACGAAAATGTCTTCGGAGATCCCCTGCAGGATGGGGGTTACAAACAGCAGGGCGAAGTAGCCGTACACCACCGTGGGGATGCCGGCCAGCACCTCCAGCACCGGCTTGATCACCCGCCGCAACGTCTCCGGCGCGTACTCGCTCAGGAAAATGGCGCTCAGCAGTCCCAGCGGCAGCGCAACGACCATAGACAGGATAGCGGTCAGGAAAGTCGCGCTGACCAATGCCAGGACGCCGAATTGCTTGGATTGGAACAGCGGCGTCCAGCGGGTGCCGGTGATAAATTCAATGAAGGAGACTTCGCCGAAAAACTGGAGGGCCTGGAACAGAAGGACGAATATGATGCCGACAGTGGTAAGCGCCGACATCATGGCGCAGAGGAACAGGAATATCGAGATAAGCCTTTCGGGAAGGATTTTTCGCCAACTGGCCCGCAGTTCCCGTCCGGCTTGTCTGCCGGTGAAACCGTTCAAAGAATTTCCCCTAGTCACTGTCGAGCCTTATTCGGACATCGGATTTGACTGCGGCCCAAACGAATAAAAACCGCCCACGGGCGGTTGTGAACACTACTAAAAAAATCGCCCCCCGGAGCCAAATGTCCGGCGAGCGAGCACGCAAAATACTTCGCCTTTCCCATAACGACCCATATTTTAACTGCGCCCTTCGACGAAACGCAAGGGAAATACAAGGCGACTCAAACCGCCTTTATGCCCCGCCGTTCCCATAGGGGGAAGCCAGCGCGGGAAAGCTGTATACTAGAAGGCAAGCGTCGGCCCGCCATTTTAACGCCGCCATTCGAGCGGATGGAGATGCCCGTTGAGCCAGCAGTTGTTGTTGAGCGTCGTAGACCAGTCGCCGGTGCGTTCCGGAGCCTCGGCCGGCGAGGCGCTGCGGGAGACCATCGAACTGGCCTCGGCAGTGGAAGACTTGGGCTACCATCGCTACTGGCTGGCCGAGCATCACAGCCTGCCCAACTTCGCTGGCACCAGCCCAGAAGTGCTGATCGGCCACGTCGCCGCCCGCACCAAGAAAATCCGCGTCGGCAGCGGCGGGGTGATGCTCTCCCACTACAGCGCCTTCAAGGTTGCCGAGAACTTCCGTATGCTGGAGTCGCTTCACCCCGGCCGCATAGACCTCGGTATCGGCCGCGCGCCCGGCAGCGATCAGATAACCGCCGCGGCCCTCTCCTTCCCCAAGCACCCCAACGAGATACGTCACTTCCCCCGCCAGGTGGTGGATTTGCTGGGCTACCTGCGCGGCGACATGGAAGACGGGCATATCTTCTCGCAGATTCAGGCCGGGCCGGAACGCGAACCGGTCACCGCGCCAGAGATCTGGCTGCTGGGTTCGCGCTACGAAAGCGCCTACATGGCCGCCCAGTTGGGATTGCCCTTCGCCTATGCCCACTTCTTCGGCATCGCGGTGGAGGAAGGCCCGGCCATCGCCGCCAACTACCGCGAGAACTTCAAGCCGTCGCAATACCTGTCGGAGCCGAAGGTGAACGTCGGCGTCCACGTCATCTGCGCCGAGACGGAAGAGGAAGCGCTGCGGCTGGCCGCCCCCCGCAACCTGGCCCGCCTGCAAAACATCACGGGCCGGGCCAAAGGCATCCCCACGCTGGAAGAGTCGCTGGCCTACCAATACACCCCCGATGAATACCGCTTCGTGCAACAGTACGCCCAGGTCTGTATAGACGGCGACCCGCAACAGGTGAAGAAAGGCCTGGACGACATCGCAGAAATGTACCAGACCAGCGACCTTAGCATAGTCACCATCTGCCACGACTACGCCGACCGCCGGCGCAGCTACGAACTGGTGGCGGATGCCTGCGGGTATCTGAGCGATGTGGGGGAGGAGTGAGGCGTTAGAGGCGCGCGCAAAGCTCTACAAAAAAACCGTTCATCCCTCGCCCGTCGAACCCGGGGCCTGTCACTGGAACGTGCCCCGCTTAATAGGCCGCCCACAGAGAGCGGACGGGAAAGGGTTTCGCTCGTAAACGTCAGGCTGTCCTCCACCCAACCGGCCGTCTCTCGACAAGCTCAGGACGAACGGTTGGGCTTCCACTCACGCCCCTACGGGCATACTTGTCACTCCTGACTCCCCGGCGCCAGGGCGGTAATCGTCTGCCGGTGCGATTCCTTGTTGTCCCCTATGGCGAAGGGGGCGACTACTGGCAGTTGCAGGCCGGCGGCGCGGCGGCGCTCCAGCGCGGCGCGGCATTCTTCGGGCGTTCCGACCACGGCCAACTGGTCCTGCATTTCCTGGGTAATAGCCTCCGAGGCGCGGGCCACATCCCCGGCGGCCAAGGCGTTGGCGGCTTCCGTCATTTCATTGCCGAAGCCGGTTTCCGCGAAGAAGTTGCGGTAGAAGGCATTGCTGGCGTAGCGGGCAACCTGCCCGCGCAACGAAGCGCGCACCGCGTCCTCGTCGCCCCCGGCGGCCACGCGCACATAACCGGCGATGTCTATGTCCGAGGGATCGCGGCCCACCCTCTCCGCGCCGTGCTTCACGTGCTCCACCGCCTCTCTGATGAAGCTCTCGGCAGTCCAGTTCATCAGCACGCCGTCGGCCAGCTCCCCGGCCAGCTCCAGCATCTGCGGCCCCAGCGCCGCGATGTATATGGGCACCCGCTCCTTGGGCGCGGCCCCGCCCAGCGACGCCGACGCTATGTTGAAGTGCCTTCCCTTATGGGACACGTTCTCCCCCGACAGCAGCCCGCGCACGATGTTGATGGTCTCGCGCAGCCGGGCCATCGGGCGCTGGAAGGGAACCCCGTCGCGCCCCTCGACGGTGGGGCGATGGCCCACGCCAAGGCCGAGGATAAACCGGTCGCCAGACACGGCGGCCACGCCTGCCGCGCCCATGGCGGTGTTGGTGGCGGTGCGGGCGTAGATGGGCAGAATGCCGGTGCCCAGCCGCACCCGCTCCGTCTGCAAAGCGATGGCGGCCAACGCGGTCAGCGAGTCGCGCCCTCCTCCCTCGGGAACCCACACGGTCTCGTATCCCAAGTCTTCAGCCAGCTTCCCCAGCTCCTGAAAGTCCTGCGGGGTAAGCGAAGGGTCATTCTCGAAACGCACTCCATATCGTGCCATGTTGTGCCGTCCTCCCAGCGGGTTACTGATCGTGTTGCTGTTATGGTAGCATAGCCGGGATGTCCTGCGGATTTGAAGCGTTCGATTTCGAGGATGTGCCGGTCATTTGCTCTCACCGCATATGGAGCAGGCATATTATATTTAGGCACACTGAGTTGGAAGGCAACCAAACTGCGGTTACGGCCACTTTGACCGAACCGGAATATGTGTACCAGAGTGGTGAATACCCAGACCGTAAACTCCATTACCGCAGGTTAGTCCTCCCCTGGCCCTATGAACGTGACTATCTGATGGTAGTGGTTTCCTACTCAACGAATATGCCAACCGTCGCTCGTGTGGTCACCGCTTATCGAAAGACGCATTCAGAGAAGGACGGCACACTATTATGGCCGAGTTTGGACACTACGAATTGAATAGGGATTACAGTCCGATGAAGGTTCCCGCCTTAAAGTGGCCTGAAATTCGGCAGACTCAGTTTTTGTATACCGGAGAACTCGACGGGCTGCAAATTGACAGCCTGATGGTTCTCTTCGCCAATAATCGGCCTGCCGCTTCCGCTGACTTGGATATGGAAGGATGGGTCCTTGTTCGCTATGACCCGGAAAACGGCGATGTCATTGGAGTTGAAATCGAAGGTTTTGAGCGGTTCTTCCTTGGCAAACATCACCCGGACTTGACTTCGGGATGGGCCGCCCTCAAGCCGAAAGGCAACGACGGCTTCCACAACAGCCCCTGGCTGACCGACGCCGCCGCCCTCGACTACGCCCGCCGCTTAATGGCCCTGGCATATCAGGGAACGCTTGCCCCCGGCTGGCCTTTCGAGGCCCTGGAGTCAATAACCTCAAAGACGGGATGAATCAGGGCCAACCATCTCCCTAACCTCTGTCAATGCTGCTCTAAACCCCCATCTGCGACGCCAGGTCGCGGAAGTCGGCGGCCGCTATGTCGAAGGACGGGTCCGGGGTCGGGTCCGGCTTGCGGTCTGGGCCGAACTCCATCGGACGGGGCACAAAGGCAGTCTTGAGGCCCTGCGCTCCGGCAGCCAGCAGGTCGTTCTGGTGAGCCGCCACCATCATCACCTGCTCCGGTCTCAGGCCCAGCAACTCCGCCCCGGTCAGGTACGTCTTGGGATCGGGCTTGTAGGCTTGGGCCAGTTCTGCGCCCAAGATTACGTCCCACGGCAACCCAGCATACTTCGCCATGTTGGTCATCAGCGCCACGTTGCCGTTGGACATCGTGCCGATGATATGCTTCGCTTTGAGGCGCGACAACCCGGACGGGGCATCGGGCCACGGGTCAAGGCGGTGCCAAGCCAAGTTGAGTTCGTCAATAGCTTCCTCGCTGACGCCTTCGATGCCGAACTCGCCCAGCAGCTCCACCAGCCCCATTCGATGCAGAACATCCAGCTTGGTCCAAGGCAGTTCCCCTGAACGCACCTTACCCATATAAGGCTGGTACTTGCCGCGCCATCCGTCGGCGAAGGCCGCCCAGTCGGCTTCGATGCCGTGGGCCGCGCCAAAGGCCGCGGCGTGCTTCGCAACCGAGCTGCGCCAGTCCACCACCGTGCCGAATACGTCGAAGACCAGGGCCTTGATCTCGTTCATACTAATTCTCCTGCTTGCCTGATTCTAAAACGCCGCGCCAATTCCCAACAGAATTTCGGCCAGTTCGCGGGGATGGCTGACCATCGGGTCGTGGCCCGAATCGAGGTGGTACATCCCCCAGCCAGACTCCCGGGCCCGGTCGGCCACGGTCTGGAACCCGGCCTCCTCTCCTCCGATGAAGCTGCGGGGTATGTCCAGGGCGGCCGGATTGCCGATGCGCACCGTCCCGGCCATGGCGGCCGCGGGCTGTGGCGTCACCTTCGAGAACATCCACTCCCGGTCGGCGGCGCCGGGGATGCCCCAGCGGCGGCCTAACTCCTCGGGACTGGCCGGCGGCGGCAGGTATCCCTCGCCGCGTTCGATGTGTCCCCGCACCCAGGCGGCGAACTCCGGCCCGCGCACCGGGACGAGCTGGTCGGCCATAGACTCGCCGTCGGCGGGAATCACCCCGTTGACGTAGACCAAGTGCGAAAGCCGCTCCGGGCAGACCTCGGCCACGCCGGTTATCACCATTCCGGCGTAGGCGTGGCCCACCAGCGCCACATCGTCCAGACCCTCGTATTCCATCAGCCGCACCACGTCCGCGATGTGCAGGTCAAGGTTGACCTGCGAAGGCTCCAGCAACCCGGCCAGGTGCGCCCGCTCGCCCAAGCCGCTCAGAGTAGGCGTATGCACCGCGGCGCCAGTCCTGCGGAGCATCGGCGCAACCTTGTTCCAGCACCAGCCGCCATGCCAGGCCCCATGCACCAGTACAAACGTCGCCACGTCAGTCCTCCGTTGCGGGAAATAGCTTTCCCTATTATTGGCCTTTCCCCATTATTGACGTGAATGAACCGTATGTACAGGATTTTGATTTTAGCCTAAGCTCAAACCCTATACATCCGGTTCATCCATGTTAAAAATATGGCGTTCAGGAATATGGCGTTCAGGAATATGGCGAGGAAGTAAAATGAAGCGCGTAATCATAGACGCCGACCCCGGCATAGACGACACGGCGGCGATTCTGCTGGCCCTCGCCAGCCCGGAGCTGGAGGTCGTCGCCGTCACCACCATCTACGGCAACGCCTCGGTGGAGACCTGCACCGCCAACGCCCGCCGCGTTCTGCTGGCGGCGGGGCGCAACGACATCCCGGTGTTCATCGGCGCGGGCAAACCCCTGTTGCGTCCGGCCAGCGAAGGCTGGGCCTCCCACATCCACGGCAGCGACGGTCTGGGCGGCTCCAACCCATCCGCTGACCGTAAGCCTGTCGAACCATCACCGGAGAGCAAGCACGCGGCGCTGGCGATTGCCAGGGCGGTTATGGAAGCGCCGGGAGAGCTGACGATCCTGGCCCTTGGCCGTATGACCAACGTTGCCCTGGCGCTTTCGTTGGAACCGGACATAGCGGATGCGGTGCAGGAGGTCGTGGTAATGGGCGGCGCGGTAACAGTGCCCGGCAATGTCTCCGGGGTGGCGACGGCCAACCTGCACGAAGACCCGGAAGCGGCGGCCATCGTCTACCGTTCAGGAGCGCCCATCACCCAGGTGGGGCTGGACGTATGCAATCGGGTCACAGTCAGCCCGGCGCAGTTGGAAGCGATTGCGAAGGCAGGATCTCCGGCCACGCAATTGCTGTCTGAGGCCACCGGCTACCTGCGGGAAGCCTACATCCGCACTGGCCGTATCCGCGCCGGTGAGGGAGTGCGCTACAACGATATGCCAGCGGTAGGATACGCCGTAAATCCCGGCCTGTTCACGGCCCGGTCTGCTTTCGTGGAAATCGAAACGCACAGCGAGCTTACTCAAGGCCAAACGGTGGCGGACTGGAACGCGGCGGAACCCAATGCCGTAGTCTGCCTGGAGGTGGACTCCGCCGCCCTGACCGCAATGTTTGCCGAACGGTTGTGCCGCGGGTTCCTCTAGCCCAGCGCCGCGGCCGCTTGTTGCACCTCCTCGTAATCCGGCTCGTTGAGCGGCGACTCGCCCACCCACTTGTAGCGAACGACGCCCTCGCCGTCAACGATGAACACGGCTCGCTGGGACGCGACATAGCCGTCAATCCCGGCGAGATTGGGCAGCGCAACATCGTAGGCGTTCACTGCCGTGCGGTTGAAGTCGCTGAGCAGCGTGAAGTTGAGGCTGTTCTGCTCGGCCCAGGCCTTCTGGGCGAAAGGCGGGTCAACGCTGATGCCATAGACGGTAGCGTTGATGGAGTTAAAGGCGTCGGCCCGATCCCGGAAGCTGCACATCTCAGTGGTGCAGACGCCGGTAAACGCGCCGGGGAAGAAGGCCAAGACCACAGTCTGGCCGCGATGATCCGCTAGGTTGCGAACCTGCCGGTCGAAATCATAAAGGCCAAGTTCCGGGGCCGGCTGTCCAACATCGGCTGCCATTGTTGTTCCTCCAATAAGGTTGGGGATGCCCTAATCTTACCATAACGGGCCGCGAGGGGCTTCGCCGTACCCTGTGGTAAACTACGCGGCATAGTCGGCCAAGAGTAAACTACGCGGCATAGCCGGGCAGGAGAGGAAAAGGCAAAATTAGACTTGTAAATTGGGTATGCCGGAGCATCAGCTTTCCCGACAGAGAGTTTGACCATGACCAGCCGAAGCCCATCGGCCAAGGAGAACGCGATCCAGCTACCCGGCGACTGGGCGCTGCCTGACCCGCCGCGCGAGCCTGATATGGAACAGTGGCAGACGACGACCGCATTCGACGCCATGCTCGAGGCCCACTTCGCCCACCGCAGCGATGTGCTGATTTCTGGCGCCGGCTACCTCCGGCATGACCCCTTTAACGAAAGCGAGCAGTTCGCCCCCGACTGTGTGGTGGCTTTCGGCGTCAACCCCGATGCCATAGTGGCTCGCAACGGATACCTCATTAGCGAGGTAGGCAAACCCCCGGACTTCGTGCTGGAAGTGGCGTCCCGCAGCACAGGACGCCGTGACTACACCGTGAAGCGGGACGGCTATGCGGCCTACGGAGTGCGGGAATACTGGCGGTTCGACCACACCGGCGGGCGCTTTCACGACGCTCCCCTGGCCGGCGACGTCCTTACCGGAGAAGAGTACACGCCGCTCCCCGTCAACCGGGAACCCGACGGCCTAATCTGGGGCCACAGCGAGCTGTTGGGGCTGGACCTGTGCTGGGATAACGGCAGCCTGCGGCTCCGAAACCCGGAAACGGGAAAGTTCCTGCCGACGCCGGAAGAATTGCGGGCCGAATTGGATGCAACCCAAGCGCGGGCCGAAACCGCCGAAGCGCGGGCCGCGGCGCTGGAAGCGGAGTTGCGGCGGTTGCGAGGACAGTGACGGCTGTACGCCCGAGCAGAAATCCTGCGCTCTCTCCCGATCACCTGCGCTCTCCCGCTCGAAAGAGGGGATTCCCCGGCTGTGCTACAATCGCGGGGCCGCCGGGCAGCGGCCCTCAAGGTTACAGGGTAGGCTAAGAATATGTATTTCGATTCTCGACGCAGCACCGTTCTCGCTGCCAACGGCATGGTGGCCACCAGCCAGCCACTGGCGGCCATGGCCGGATTGCAGGCCCTCATGGAAGGCGGAAACGCCGTGGACGCCGCCATCACCGCCGCCGCCGCGCTCAACGTGGTCGAACCCAACTCCACCGGAGTGGGCGGCGACCTCTTCGCGCTGGTCTGGAGCGAAAAAGAAAAGTCGGTGCGGGCCATCAACGGCAGCGGCCGCGCCCCGGCGGCCTCCAATATCGAAGAACTCACCTCCCAGGGCTACCGCGCCATGCCCGGCGCAGGCCCCTACTCGGTGGCCGCGCCGGGAACCGTCCACGGCTGGGAAACCCTGCGGGCTCACTGCGGCTCTATGCCCCTGTCGCGCCTGCTGGAGCCGGCCATTCGCTACGCCGAAGACGGCTTCCCGGTTTCCGAAGTCATCGCCTGGCAGTGGCAAAACAACTTGCCCAAACTGCGCTCCTACCCCTCGGGCCGCGAAATGCTGCTCAACGGCAACGCGCCGAAGAAGGGCGACTTGGTGCGGCTGCCCACTCTGGCCGCCACGCTGCGAGCCATCGCCGAGGGCGGATGCGAGGCCTTCTATCGCGGCCCCATCGCCGAAAGCATGGCGTCCTTCGTTCAGGAACATGGCGGCTGGCTGACCACCGGCGACCTGGCGGCCCACACTTCGGATTGGGACGAGCCAATAAGCGCCGGTTACCGGGGCGTAACCTGCTGGGAATGCCCGCCCAACGGCCAAGGCATCGCCGCGCTGGAGGCCCTGAACATCGCCGAAGGGTTCGACATCGGCGCGATGGGGGCGCAGTCCGCCGACGCCTACCACCACCTCATCGAGGCGATGCGCCTGGCCTTCTCCGACGCCTACCGCTACGTGGCCGACCCGCGCGTGGTTGACGTTCCCACGGAACAACTGCTATCCAAAGAATATGCGGCCCGGCGCCGCGAGCTGATAGCTCCCCGCCGGGCGATGGCCACGGCCCCCTACGGGCAGCCTATACCCGGCGGCAACACGGTCTACGTCAGCGCGGTAGACGGGCAGGGCAACGCCTGCTCGCTTATCAACAGCATCTTCTCTGATTTCGGCTCCGGCATGATCGCGCCCGGCACCGGCATCGTGTTGCACAACCGCGCCGGGCTGTTCTCGCTCGACGCCACTCACCCCAACGCCCTCGCTCCGGGCAAGCGTCCCTACCACACCATCATCCCCGCTCTGGCTACGAAGGACGGCGAACTGCTGTACTGCTATGGCATGATGGGCGCCTTTATGCAACCCCAGGGCCACCTCCAGCTAATCAGCAATATGGTTGACCACGGCATGGACCCGCAACAGGCCGTCAACGCGTTGCGTTTCATGGTAGGCAACGACCAAGTTTTGCTCGAAGAGGGCATCAACCCCGACATCGCCCGCGAGTTGCAATCGCGCGGCCACAAGCTGGGCCTGATGGCCGGCCAGTCGCGGGTATCCATCGGCGGCGCCCAAGTCATCATGCGCGACCACCAAACCGGCGTGCTGCAAGGCGGCACCGAACCCCGCAAGGACGGCGCAGTAGTGGGCTGGTAGCCAAGAGGGCCGGACGTTTTCCTGAAATCTCCTTGCCTTGAGAGGCCGCTGTGGCGGATGGCCTTACTTTCCAGATATGCCCGGCCGGCGGACCCGCCTCGCTGGACCTCTTCGTCCGGGTGCTGGAAGATGTCCGAAAGCTAATTATTGAGGTGGATTACGCCGTCAACTGCCAGCGCTCCGGCAAACGCTGGGCGGTCGCGGATCTGCATTCCAGCGCTCCCACGTTCACTATAGCCCCTGCCAGAAATGGGCACGAACCGGATTCCGGCCCTGCGGAATCCGTAGCCGCCATTCTGGCGGGTATTGGCGAAATCACTCAGGGGGCAGACCGTCCGCCGCAGTATTTTACCGAGGATGTTTTGCAGTGCTTGGTGAAAATGCGCCGGCATTTCCGCGGCCGGGGTGGGGCAGATCGGATACTGGTATCCGCCGACGGCCAAGAACCCGTGGCCCTTACCGGCGATATTGGCGATAAAGCCGGCAAAATACTTAATTCCGGGTATCAGGCGCTTGGCTCCCTAGAGGGCCGTCTGGAAGCGCTCAATTTCCATAACAAGCCGAGCTTTACTCTTTGGGGCAGGGTCAGCCGGACTCCGGTTCGCTGTTCTTTGCCGGATAACTCAGGCTGGAAAGAACACGTAAAAACGCTTTTGGAAAAACGGGTTATCGTCCGAGGCCGAATTAGATACTTCGCCAATGGCGTTCCCCGTTCCATTGGTCATATTCAAGACATCTTGGACAATACTCCCGGCCCAACTCTGCCCAAGGCTGAATTTGGATGTATCCCTGATGAAGAAGCCGCGAAAGACCCAGCCATGTTTGTGCGCGCAATTCGCGGCTAAGCCGCGAAAGACCCAGCCATGTTTGTGCGCGCAATTCGCGGCTATGCTGAGGAATAGCCGATGCCTACGTTGGGAGGGCAATCCGCCAGTGTTGAAATAGTGCAGCGTCCGCTATATGATGGCCCGCTACAGTTATTTTAATGTTCACAAGTTTGCAGGATGATGGAAGGAGACAAATATGTCCGGCGGAAAGAACGACCGCAGCTTCTACCGCAACTACTACCGCGAGATTGACGTGCTGCACGGGCTGCAATCCGCCCCGGAAGAGCGCGACTGGCTGCTGACCACGCCCAAGGACAATGTCAAGCAGTCCGACATCGTGCTGTACCTGGGTTGCAACGTGTTGCGAACCACCCACCTGGTGCGGACGGTGATGGACGTCTTCAAGCTGCTGGACGTGGACTTTGCTGCCGTGGGCGGCGCTTCCTACTGCTGCGGCATCCAGCACCACCAGCGTGGTGACGAGGCCTCAGCCCGCTCCGTAGCCCAGACCACCGCAGCCAACTTCCGCAAGTTCCGGCCCGAGCAGGTGGTGATGTGGTGTCCCTCGTGCATCTTTTTCTACGACGATATTATGGATATGCGCGAGGACTTCCCCTTCCAGCACGTCACCGAGTACCTAGTGCAAAACCTCGACAAGCTAAACTTCCGGCCCCAGCCGGAAACTACTGTGTCGCTGCACTACCACACAGGCCGCCCGCAGTCTGACGCCGAGGCCCGGAGCGCGCTCACCCTCCTCCGTCAGCTTCCCGGCGTCACCGTGCGCGATATCGGCGCCGACCCGCGCTTTGGCCGCCACTGCACCCCGGCCGTGCGCCAGCAGATGGGGCCGGACGCGTGGGACGAAATGTCCGGCCAGTGGGCGCAGAAAGCCATAGACGCTGGGGCCGGCACCTATGCCACGCTGTACCACGGCTGCCAGCGCCATATGTGCGGTCTGGAGGCCGACTACCCGGTGCGGGTGGAGCATTATCTGACGCTAATGGGCCGCGCCCTGGGCATCGAATACGAAGACCAGTACAAGAAGCACACCCTGCTGGGCGACCCCGGCGCGGTGCTGGCCGAAACCGCCCCCTGCGCCGTTGCCAGCGGCATCCCGCTGGAGGAAGCGCAGGCAGTCATCGGGCGCACCTTCCCGGCGCGGTAACTTGGGCAGGCCGCCGCCTGCGCCCGCGGCTACCTGCCGACGTAAAGCTCGGTTTCCCAAATCCGCGAATTATCTTCCCAGAACTTCCACCTGTTGGTGCTCCATTGCCCTGTCCTGATGTAGTCTACGGGATAATCCGGCAGCGGAACAATCGCTGCGCACTGGCCGCCGAAATTCACGCCGGGCTTGTCAAAAGTAAAGCCGTAGTTATCATAACCATGCGGAAGGCGGGAACCCGGCAAATCATCGAGCTTATTCGGTATAATGTGCAGAAAGAAATTAGCCCTTGTGTCCGCTGGGACGCAGGTTTCCTTGAAGTAGATTAGGTTCTTTCCATCGAGATATATCTCGAAATTAGGGCCGATCTCTGCCCTGCTGAATTCAACCGGACGATATTTATGTAGGCGGGTGTCTATAGTAGCCGCCTCCGCCAGAGACCGATTCTTGGCAAAGACCATCATAATAGTATTATTGTATACCTCGCGGGTATAAATAGGAGCAGGAAAAATTTCTTGCATCCTGCCCAAGAAGTCAAAATCTCTCTTACCTCTTGGTCTATAACCTCGATAGAAGTAAATATAGAAATCGGCCTTGTCAATATCAGCCAATAATATCCTTTCTCTATGTGGCTTGGAAAGGATTGGTATATTCATCCCTTTATCATAAATCACATTCACAGATAAGACAGAATCCGGGTATCTCTCAATCAAGTATTCCAGGCCTTCCCGCACCGAAACGCCCCAGTATTCCATTGGGTACTGGCTGCTTAGATACTCCGGGGTTGTCCGATCCACCAAGGAGTTGAAATACATCTGTTGATGAGGATGAACCTGAATCATCGCAATGGCGGTAGCCAGCAGACCTGCTCCAGCCAGCCCATAAACCCCGGCGCGCAGCGGAATCCGCAGCCGGGGCCTCCGCCGGAAAAGAGAGAGCGGCCAACACAAGCCGCCCACCGCCAGCAGGCAGAGGAACGCATAGAGAAAATACATCTGCCGCCAACCGTCATACAGGTTGGAACCCAGCAGAATTGAGGCCAGAACAGGCAGAATCAAGCAGCCGGTGAGCAGGAAGCCAAAGCGCGTCGCAGTGTTGCGCAGAACTGTCCCGGGCCCGGTTATGCCGCGACAGCAAAGGGACGCCAGCCCGAGCCCGCCCAGCAGCAGCGTCACCAGCGGAGTAGTAATGATAATCCAGACAGGTATGTAGTCCCAAGGGACATCCGTTGAAAGCACGTACTCGCCCCGGTACAGCATTTCGACGGTATTTGGGTAGTCCGACATTCGGGTGAATGATTCCAGTAAACGCCCCAAGTTGTCGCCCCACAGCCAGGGCCAGGTGACATAGAGGGAGAGCATGGCGGCCGCGGCGAACAGCCCGCCGGTTATCAGAATGCGTTTCCGCGCTCCCCGCCCGGAAGCGTAATAAAGGTCGCAGGCCCGCATAACCAGGATCGCGGCGAAAAGCATCACCCCCAGAATGCGAATGTTGGTCAAAATTCCCACGGCCACGCCGCAAAGCAGAAAGGCCGGGACAGTGTTTTTCCCGAATGCCCGGTGGGTGAAGTACAGCGCAATCATAAACATGCTAAGGAAGGGCAGATCCTTGGTGTTAAAGAATGAATGAGCGTAAATCCGGGGATGCAACAGAAACAACAGCAGTGCGAAAAGAGCCACCAGACGGTTGTTGAACATCCGGTACGCCAGCAGGTAACAGAAGAATCCGCCGGTCACAAAGAATGTGTGCGACAGAATATGCCGCATCAGGTAGATGTCGCGGGAGTCTTCCAGCCCCAGCAGGTATTCTGCCAGCAGAAGCGGCATCTCGAAGCCGACGCCGTAAAACCGGTCCCAGTGGGTCAATAACGTGTCGTCGAACCCCAAATATATTTCGCGGTCACTATGGAGAGCGCGCGCTGAGTGGGCTCATCCATGAAATGCCGTAATCGTCGAGAACGGCAATGCCAACCGCCAAAAGAGCAGACAGACTGCCAGGGCCCAAACCCAGTGCGGGGCGCGGAAAATCAGGTAATTGACCGTTGCGGCAGGGAGGCGGGAGCCGGAAAAGAGAGCGTCGCGCAGCCGTTGCGGGAAATTAGAATCTAAGGCGGGGGGGGGGGGGGGGGGGGGGGGGGGGGCTTTCATTTCGGGAATTTGCATTCGCTTGTCAATCAACTGTTTCAATTTGGAAGGCCGGGGCTGAAGTATCCAATGCCGGTTTCGCTGCCCCGGCGCAGCGTCTCTTGGGAAACTTTGCCAGCCGCCCACCAAGCGGTCTTTGTCAAAGGGCTGGAGGCCGGCCTGCGGCAGCGTCTTATATCCCTTCGCCGTTCCAGAACATTGCGCTGCCCCGGCCGGCGGGGCGGGCCGGTTCGCGGGCGTCGGACACGCCCGCCAGCTCCAGCCCCGGTTCAAGCTCGCCGGTATAGTAAACGCTGCCGTCGCTGTACACCACTCCGTCATGACAGTGAGCTTCGATGCTTCCGCCGCCGAACTGCTCCCGGTAGAGGCGGGCGTAGAGTCCGTTCTTAGCCAGCAGCTCCTCGTGGGAGCCGTGCTCCATGATTTTCCCCCGCTCCACCACGTATATCACGTCGGCGGACAGTATGGTGGAAAGCCGGTGGGCGATGACCAGCGTGGTGCGTTCCTGCATCAGCGGCTGCAAGGCCGCCTGCACGTAGCGCTCGCTGGCCGTGTCCAGCGCCGAGGTCGCCTCGTCCAGTATCAGAATGCGCGGCTGGTGCAGGATGACCCGGGCGATGGACAGCCGCTGCCGCTCGCCGCCGGAGAGCCGAAACCCGCGCTCGCCGACTATCGTGTCATAGCCGTCGGGCAGTTCCGTGATGCGGTCGTGAATGAAGGCCGCCTTGGCCGCCTCGACCATCTCTTCGCGGGTGGCGTCCGGGCGGGCGTAGAGCAGGTTCTTCTCCATACTGGCGTGGAACAGATAGCTTTCCTGGGTAACATAACCAATTATCTCCGACAGGTCGGCCAGCCGTATCTCCCGCACATCTATGCCGTCAATGGACACCGCTCCCTCGGTCACGTCGTATAGGCGCGGCACCAGGTTGGCGATGGTGGACTTGCCGGCGCCGCTGGGGCCAACGAAGGCCGCCATCTGGCCCGGCGGAATGCGCAGGCTCACCCCGTCCAGCGCCCACTGCCGTTCCTCGTCTCCCCTTTCCCGTTCCGGCTCCTGCTCATCTTCCGCTCCCTTCCCGTAATTTACCCGCACCGAGTCGAAGGAGATTTCCCCAGCGACTTGGCCGGCGGGCAGGGTACGGGCGCCGGGCGAGTCAACGATTTCCTGTTTCA